>NC_008209.1:705000-3105000 GCF_000014045.1 Roseobacter denitrificans OCh 114 | reverse complement strand
CCATGAACACAAAGCGGCAGTCCGATCTCTGCCATACGCTCCAGCACGGCGCGGATATTGTCAAAATTCGCCACACCGCTGGCTGAATTCGTCGTGGCCCCCGCAGGATAAAGCTTGACCGCATGGACCAACCCGTTGGCGTGCGCGGCGGCCACATCATCCGGATCGGTGTCTTCCGTCAGATAAAGCGTCATCAGCGGCGTAAACTCTGCACCTTCCGGCAATGCCGCGAGAATGCGCGCGTGATAGTCTTGCGCCTGCGCAAAGGTGACCACGGGCGGGACAAGGTTTGGCATGATGATCGCGCGGGCGAAATGCGCGGTGGTTTCGGGCAGGACGGCGCGCAGCATCGCGCCATCGCGCAGGTGCAGATGCCAGTCGTCGGGGCGGCGGATGGTCAGCGTTTTTGTCATGTTTCTGCGCTAGCATAGGCACGCGCGCGGCACCAGAGGCTGGCGTTTGTTTCGTCTTGGCGTGGCTGATTTTCCCGGCGTCTCAAGATGGCCCGATGGTTGTGCGGGCGACCATCCGGAACCGGTCTCGCGGAACCAATGACAGAAAAGATCGCCTGAAATCCGATATAGGACGGCGTGATTGCTTGACCCTCCGCGTGAAGGGTGCAGTGTAATGTCAGCAACAGCAGGAGCCAGCATGATCACGCCCAAAACCATCGACGCCGTTCAGGAAATGCTGGCAGATCAGGGCTATGTCTGCGACCGCGCCCTCGGCACCGTCGTGTTTCTGGCGTTGCAACTGGGGCGTCCGCTGTTTCTGGAGGGCGAAGCGGGGGTCGGCAAGACAGAGATCGCCAAGGCGCTTGCTGCCGGATTGAACCGCCGCCTGATCCGTCTGCAGTGCTATGAGGGGCTGGATGCGTCCAGCGCTGTGTATGAATGGAACTTTCCGGCGCAGATGGTTGCGATCCGCACCGCCGAGGCGACGGGTGCTGCATCGCGCGGCGCACTTCAGTCGGAGCTTTTCAGCGACGACTATCTGATCGAGCGACCGCTGCTGCAGGCCATGCGCCCGGATGAAAACGGCGCGCCGGTGCTGTTGATTGACGAGCTTGACCGTACCGATGAGCCGTTTGAGGCCTTTCTGCTCGAAGCGCTCAGCGATTTTCAGGTGACGATCCCGGAGCTTGGAACAATCAAGGCCCCGGAACCGCCCATCGTCATCCTGACCTCCAACCGCACGCGCGAGGTGCATGACGCCTTGAAACGACGCTGTCTCTATCACTGGGTGGATTACCCGGATTTCGAGCGCGAGATGGACATCCTGACCGCCCGCGCGCCTGACGCCGCCGCCGCGCTCAGCCGTGAGGTTGTGGCCTTCGTACAGGCGCTGCGCACGGAGGATTTGTTCAAGAAACCCGGTGTAGCGGAAACAATCGACTGGGCCAAATGCCTGTTGGCGCTGGATGTCATCAACCTCAGCCCGGACGTGATCGCCGATACACTGGGCGCGATCCTCAAATATCAGGATGACATCCAGAAACTGCACGGATCCGAAGCCAAACGCATTCTCGATGAGGTCAAGGCGACGCTGGAGCCGGTGTGATGCGCCGCGCCGCGCATGTTGCAGGGCCGGGCATAACAAGGTGGCTCAATGCCTGAATACGCCCCCCTC
The DNA here is from genome assembly GCF_000014045.1 of Roseobacter denitrificans OCh 114. Taxonomy (NCBI): domain Bacteria; kingdom Pseudomonadati; phylum Pseudomonadota; class Alphaproteobacteria; order Rhodobacterales; family Roseobacteraceae; genus Roseobacter; species Roseobacter denitrificans. Next base: position 3,103,371 of record NC_008209.1, on the reverse strand, counting down.
GAACTGCCCGAAGATCCGAAACTCGCGGGCAACATCACCCATTTCGCGCGCGCCTTGCGGCGTGCCGGGGTGCCGATTGGGCCGGGGCGGGTGATTGATGCGATCCGGGCGGTGGAGGCGGCGGGATTTACCGAGAAGCGCGATTTTTACTGGACGCTGCATGCCTGTTTCGTGAACCGGCCAGAGCATCGCGCGGTTTTCGCGCAGATCTTCCGGCTCTACTGGCGCGACCCGCGGTATCTTGAGCATATGATGTCCTACATGATCCCGGCGGTGCGCGGGGTGCAGGAGGAGCGCAAGGCCAGATCGGCCGAAAAACGTGCGGCAGAGGCCTTGCTTGACGGGGCCGAAGCACCGGATTTGTCGCAAGGCGAAGAGGGCGAGGAAACCGAGATCGAGATTGACGCAAGCCTCACCATGTCGTCCGAGGAACGGCTGCGCACGCTTGATTTCGAACAGATGAGCGTTGCCGAAATCGCCGAGGCCAAGCGCATGATCGCGCGCCTCAGCCTGCCGGTCAAACCCATCAAATCGCGGCGCGCGCAGGCGAGCCTGAGAGGGCAAAGGGTCGATGCCGCGCGCACGCTGCGCCAGTCCATGCGGCAGGGCGGGGATCTGCACAAGATCGCTCTGAAACAGCCACGCCCGCGCTGGCCAAACCTTGTGGTGCTCTGTGATATTTCGGGGTCCATGAGCCAATACAGCCGCATGGTGCTGCATTTCCTGCATGCTGTTGCGAATGAAAAAGGGGCCGGATGGGCCAAGGTGCATGCATTTACCTTTGGCACGCGGCTCACCAATATCACCCGTCATCTGCGCCAGCGCGATGTGGACGCCGCGCTTGCCGCCGCCGGGGCGGAGGCGCAGGATTGGGAAGGGGGCACGCGTATCGGCAGCTGCCTTGAAACCTTCAACCGCGACTGGTCACGCCGGGTGATGGGGCAGGGCGCGGTCGTACTGGTGATCACCGATGGTCTGGATCGCGATAGCCCGGACCGGCTGGCAAAACAGATGGAGCGGTTGCATCTGTCATCGCGCCGCCTGATCTGGCTCAACCCGCTGCTGCGCTGGGAAGGTTTCGCACCAAAGGCGCAAGGGATTGCCGCGATGCTGCCCCATGTGGACAGCTTTCGCGCAGGTCACTCGATTGCCTCGCTGCAAGACCTTGCCGCCGCGATTTCCCGCCCCGATGACATGGGCGAGAAAGACAGGTTGATGCGCCTGATCGGGGTGCAGGGCGTCTGACGAAACACATAAACTATCACGTAACGCGCTGAAATTATTGATTTCAGGCAACGTTACGTGGTTCAGGTTTTTCGCGTGATGCTTTAGGCTAGTGCCGCGCCAAAACTCTGGCGATAGACGTCGGATAGTTCGGCCAAGGGTGCGCTGGAGGCACCAAACCGCACCGCCTGGCCGGTGAATTTCCCGACCGATGTCAGGGTCAGACCCGCCTGACTTGCCGCGATCATCAGTGCTTCGGCTTGATCAAAGTTGCAGGCGATCAGGTATCTGCCCTGATCTTCGCCGAAAAGCGTTGCGGTATCACTGGCGTCAAGGCAGACACCCACCCCGGCATTTTCCGCCATTTCAAACGCGGCCAACGCCAACCCGCCGTCGGATAAATCCGTGCAGGCCTTGATGTAGGCGCGGTTTGCCCGGATGAAATCGCCGTGCGCCTTTTCCTGATCAAGGTCCACCGGCGGGGCGTCGCCCTCCGCACGGTTGTAGACCTCGGACAGGATCGCGGACTGACCAAGGTGGCCGTGCGTCTCGCCCAATACCAGGGCCACGTGTCCGTCGCGCACATCGCAACCGATCACGTCATCGAGGTGCGCGATCAGGCCAACGGCTCCAATCGTCGGTGTGGGCAGGATCGCGGTGCCATCGGTTTCATTATATAAGGACACATTGCCCGACACGATGGGCATATCCAGTGCCGCGACCGCTGCGGAGATGCCTTTGATCGCGCCGACGAACTGGCCCATGATCTCGGGCTTTTCGGGGTTGCCGAAATTCATGTTGTCGGTCGTCGCAAGGGGGGTGGCCCCGACCGCAGAGAGGTTGCGGTAGGCTTCTGCCACAGCCTGTTTGCCGCCCTCAACCGGGTTGGCCTGCACATAACGCGGCGTCACATCCGAGGTAAAGGCGAGCGCCTTGTCGGTGCCATGCACGCGCACAATGCCCGCGCCAATGCCGGGAATGCGCACCGTATCGGCCATGACCATCGTGTCATATTGGGTAAACACCCAGTCCTTGGAGGCGTAATTGGGGCTGCTGATCAAGGCGCGCAGACCGTCAATCGGGTCCACATCCGGTACATCACCAAGCGGATCTGCAGCGGGCGTCGCAACCCACGGCCGGTCATATTCCGGCGCAGTGCCTGCCAGCGTCTTGAGCGGCAGGTCCGCCTTGACCTCGCCGTTGTGGACGATGAGAAACCGATCCTCGGCAATGGTTTCACCGACGATGGCGAAATCAAGATCCCATTTGTCGAAGACTGCTTTGGCTTCCTGTTCCAACTCGGGGCGCAGCACCATCAGCATGCGTTCCTGACTTTCCGACAGCATCATTTCATAGGCGGTCATCGCCTCTTCGCGCACCGGTACTTTTTCCAGATCGAGTCGAACGCCCAGATTGCCCTTGTCGCCCATCTCAACCGCGGAACAGGTCAGCCCGGCGGCCCCCATATCCTGAATTGAGATAACGGCCCCGGTCTGCATCAATTCCAGCGTAGCTTCCATCAGGCGCTTTTCCGTGAACGGGTCACCGACCTGCACCGTGGGCCGCTTTTCCTCGATGGTGTCGTCGAATTCGGCGGAGGCCATGGTGGCACCACCGACCCCGTCGCGCCCCGTCTTGGCCCCCAGATAGACCACGGGCATGCCAACGCCTGATGCGGCGGAATAGAAAATCTTGTCCGCGTCGGCCAAACCGGCGGCAAAGGCATTCACAAGGCAGTTGCCGTTATAGGCCGGATCAAACCGCACCTCGCCCCCGACTGTCGGAACGCCAAAGCAATTGCCATATCCGCCCACGCCCGCAACCACGCCGTTGACCAGTTGCCGTGTCTTGGGGTGGCTGATTTCGCCGAAACTGAGAGAGTTCATCGCCGCGATCGGACGCGCACCCATGGTAAAGACATCGCGCAGAATGCCGCCGACACCGGTGGCGGCACCCTGATAGGGCTCGATATAGCTGGGGTGGTTGTGGCTCTCCATCTTGAAGACGACCGCCTGGCCATCGCCGATGTCCACAACGCCTGCGTTCTCTCCCGGTCCGCAAATCACCTGAGGTCCAGTCGTGGGCAATGTGCGCAGCCATTTTTTCGACGACTTGTAGGAACAGTGTTCGTTCCACATGGCTGAGAAAATGCCGAGTTCGGTAAAGGTCGGGGTGCGCCCGACGATATTGAGAATGCGGTCGTATTCATCCGGACTAAGCCCGTGGCTCGCGATCAGGTCTGGTGTGATGGCAGGCTCTTGCATAGGCCTTATTGTCCCCCGGCTGGCAAAACTTGGCGCTCTCTTACAGGTCTGCGCGCGCGGGGGAAAGGGGCGATCCTGTGGTGCGGATGCCCGCGCCGCACATAAATGCGCGAAAAAAAAGGCCGAGCGCGAAGCTCGGCCAAGTCCAACAGGGAGGTGTGAAGGGTGCGGGTATACCGCGCCCTGTCACAAACGTGAATTAATGGGCAACCTGCCTTCAATCAAGGCAGTTTGCCTACAAATGAAGACATGTCCGCTATGCATTTCGTGCATGTCTCGCGCCGTCAGCTATCGGAATTTGCCCGTAACCGTTTGCGATAGCTGATGATTTCATCCTGAACGAAGTCCTTGAAGGCCGAAACGCGTTGCGACTGGCGCAGTTCTTCGGGGTAGGCCAGGAACACAGGTACATCCGCTGAGGTGAGATCCGGCAGCACCTGCACCAGATCGGGGAAGTCCTCAGTGACGTAATCGGGCAAGACCCCGATGCCCAGATTCTGCAAGACGCCCTGCAAGACGCCATAGTAATTGTTTACCGTCAGCATCGAGCGGATGTTTTGTGTCATCAGGTGCTGCACCAGGCTGCGGCCTGCGCCAACCTGATCACTATCGGTGTTCTGGCAGATCAGGCGATGGTCCTTGATCTCTTCGAGGGTCCTCGGCGCGGCGTGGTCCGCCAGATAATCAGGCGTGGCGTAAAGGCACATGCGCACCATCATCAGTTTCTTGCGGATCAGATCGGCCTGGCTGGGCTCCTTCATGCGGATTGCCACATCGGCCTCGCGCATCGGCAGATCCAGAACGCGCTCTTCGAGCATCAAATCCACCTTGAGGTCGGGGTATCGTTCATAAAGCTTTGGCAGGCGCGGCGACAGCCACAAGGTGCCAAACCCGGTTGTTGTCGTCACGCGCAACTCGCCGAAAACTTCTTCTTCGCTGTCGCGAATGCGGGCAAAGGCCGTATCAAGACGCCGGGTCATGGCGGCGGTTGCATCGAACAACAATTCGCCCTGTTCGGTCAGAATCAACCCGCGCGCATGGCGGTGAAACAGGGTCGCGTTCAGCGATTCCTCAAGCCCGCGAATCTGACGGCTGACAGCGGATTGGGACAGGTTCAACTTGTCACCCGCATGCGTAAGCGATCCCGCATCCGCAACGGCATGAAATATTCTCAACTTGTCCCAGTCCATATCCACCCTCTCCGTCCGCATCAGTGTGGTAGCGCTATCTCGATACGAAAGACAGGGGCGCGGAGCGGGAAAGCGTGAATTCGCACAAATTTTCCTAGGCGTGTCAGCATGTGTGACCTATTATTGACCTGACGGGGCGATCTTACTCGCCCGATGAGGAGGTATCAGATGAGCTCCGAGAAAATATCGCTCAACGACCGCTATGATCTGGAAAAATCACCCATTCTGCTGAATGGCACGCAGGCGCTTGTGCGTTTGATGCTGATGCAGAGCGCGCGCGACAGGGCGCAGGGGCTCAACACCGCAGGGCTTGTGACGGGGTATCGCGGCTCGCCCTTGGGGGCTGTGGACATGCAGATGCAGCGCGCGGCGCAAGCCCTTGATGCGCACAACATCACCTTTCAGCCCGGCCTGAACGAAGACCTCGCCGCGACCGCCCTTTGGGGCAGCCAACAGGCGGAATTGCGCGGTGAGGGCAGGTATGATGGCGTTTTCGGGCTGTGGTACGGCAAGGGTCCGGGGGTAGATCGTTCGGGCGATGTGATGCGTCACGCGAATATGGCCGGGACGTCGAAATTCGGCGGTGTGCTGATGGCCATGGGGGATGATCATACCGGCGAAAGCTCGACCGTGCTGCACCAGTCAGAGATGGCGCTGGTCGATGCCTATATGCCGATTGTCAGCCCGGCGGGGGTGCAGGAAATTCTGGACTACGGGCTTTATGGCTTTGCGCTCAGCCGGTTTGCCGGCCTTTGGGTCGGTGTGAAAACCATGAAAGACACGGTCGAGGTCACCAGCGTCGTTGACGCGGAGATGGCGCGGTATGATTTCGTCACCCCTGCGTTTGAGATGCCGGATGGCGGCTTGAACATCCGCCTTGTGGACGAACGCATCGAACAGGAGGCCCGCCTGATCGACTACAAGCGTTTTGCTGCCGAAGCTTTCGCGCATGCCAACAAGATGGACAAACGGGTTTGGGGCAAGCCGGGGGCGAGAATCGGCTTCGCGGCCGCGGGCAAGAACTGGCTGGACCTTGAGCACGCGCTGAGCCTGCTGAACATCGACGCCGCGGAAGCCGAGAGAATCGGGGTGACGACCTATAAGGTCGCTCAAACGTGGCCTTTGGACATCAAGGGGTTCGAGGCTTGGGCAGACGGGCTTGATCTGATTGTCGTTGTTGAAGAAAAACGCAAACTGATCGAGGTGCAGATCAAGGAAGCGCTGTTTGACGACCGCGCGGGGCGGCGGGTGGTCGGGGGAACCCGCGATGGCGCACCGTTCTTTTCGGCCAAATGGGCGCTTGATCCCGTTGAGATCGCGCTGAAACTGGGTGGCTTGCTGCTGGATGAGGGGCGCAACACCGATGGGATCGTGGCGGGACTGGCCCTGTTGGAGGATGCGCAGCGGGCGGATAATGCCGAAGATATCGCGGCGCGTTTGCCCTATTTCTGTTCCGGATGCCCGCATAATTCATCCACCAAAGTGCCCGAGGGGTCACGCGCCTATGCCGGGATCGGCTGCCATTTCATGGCGCAGTGGATGGACCGTGAAACGCTGGGTTTTACGCATATGGGCGGCGAGGGGGCCAATTGGATCGGTGAGGCGCCGTTTTCCACCCGCACCCATGTCTTTCAGAACATCGGGGATGGGACCTACAACCACTCCGGCATTCAGGCGATCCGTGCCGCCGTCAGTGCCGGTACGAATATCACCTACAAGATCCTCTATAATGATGCTGTCGCGATGACGGGGGGGCAGGGCAATGATGGGGGTCTGACCGCCTCCCGGATCGTGCAAGAGGTGCGCGCGATGGGCGTTGAGGCGCTTGCGGTGGTCTATGATGACAAGGAAGACGTTGATTTCAAGGCGTTTAACGGCGTCGAATTGCATGAGCGCGCAGATTTGCAAACTGTACAGGAAAAGTTTGCAAAGATTTCCGGCGTGTCGGTCATCGTCTATATTCAGACCTGCGCGGCGGAAAAACGGCGACGCCGTAAACGCGGGCTGTTTCCGGACCCTGACAAGCGCCTGTTCATCAACACGGATGTGTGCGAGGGCTGTGGCGATTGCGGGATCCAATCGAATTGCGTCTCGATCGTCCCCAAGGAAACCGAACTGGGGCGCAAGCGCGCCATTGATCAATCCTCCTGCAACAAGGATTTCAGCTGCATCAAGGGGTTTTGCCCTTCCTTTGTGACCCTTGAAGGGGCGCGCATCCGCAAGGAACCGACAGCACAGTTCGAACTGCCGGATCTGCCGCCACCGGACCTGCCGCAGATTGAAAACACCTGGAATATCGTGATCACCGGGGTTGGTGGCACCGGGGTCGTCACGATCGGTGCGATCCTCGCACAGGCGGCATTCATCGACGGCAAAGGGGCCGGTGTCATGGAAATGGCAGGCCTCGCCCAAAAGGGCGGCGCGGTTCATATCCACTGCCGACTTGCAAGGAAGCCAAGTGACATCAAAGCGATCCGTGTCTCCACCGGTGAAGCGCATGCACTGATCGGCGGCGATCTGATGGTGTCGGCGGGTGCAAAAACCCTCGGGCTGACCGCTGCTGGTAAAACCGGGGCCGTGGTGAACAGCCATGAGATCATCACAGGTGATTTTACCCGCGATACCGAATTCCGACTGCCCAGTGAGCGGTTGACGTTGGCCCTTGAAGCACGCCTGCAGTCGCGGCTCGACCTCTTTGATGCATCGGAACTCGCGCGCGTCGTGTTGGGAGATTCGATCTTTTCGAACATGATGCTGCTGGGGGCTGCCTGGCAAAAAGGGCATGTCCCGCTGAGCGCGGCGGCGTTGCGACAGGCGATTGAACTGAATGGTGCCGCGGTCGACAAAAACCTGCGTGCGTTTGATATAGGGCGGTGGGCCGTTTTGCACGATGCTCAGGCGCGCGCCCTGACAACCTCCAACGTTGTGACTTTGCCCAAGACACAGGCGGAGAAAATCGCGGTCCGGGCCGCACACCTCAAGGCCTATCAAAGCGGGCGTCTGGCGCGGCGCTATCAAAAACTGCTCGACAGGATTGATGACGACAAGGTCAAGGATGCTACCTTACGAGGGTATCATAAGGTATTGTCTTACAAGGATGAATACGAAGTTGCACGGTTGTTGATCTCCAGCCGCGAAAAAGCAATGGCGGAGTTTGAAGGAGATTTCAAACTCAGCTTTAATCTTGCTCCGCCCATGCTGTCGCGGAACGGGCCGGACGGGCGGCCGCAAAAACGGGAGTTCGGGCCATGGCTCGAACGGCCACTGCGGCTGCTGGCGCGTCTGAAGTTTCTGCGCGCAACGCCGTTTGATCCTTTCGGCTATACTGCCGAACGTCGGATGGAGCGCGCCTTGATCAGACAATATGAGGCAGATATGGCCGAAGTGCTGCCCCTTGTTACAGATGCGACGCGCGATGCGGTTGCGGCGCTGGCGGAATTGCCCACGCAGATCAAAGGGTTCGGTCCGGTAAAGGCGGCAAATGAAGCAAAAGCCGCCAAACGGCGCGAAGAGCTTTTGTCGGTGATCCGGGCGGGCGGACCCGTTGTCGCCAATGCGGCCGAATGAGCGTTAACCCATTGTCATGAAAACGGGTCAACACTAGGGTTCGATATATGCCCGGTCACGTTGGAGATTTAAATGGGAGCGTTGGGACGCAACATAACGCGCGACATCAGCTACGCGCACAGCGCAGAAACCAAAAGTGGCCGTGCGCTGATCCGATTGATGGAAAACTCCACCGGGCGTCTTGGCCTTATCAAACGGGCGCGCGGATACGAAAGTGAAGTCGCGGCGGGCAAGGATTTCTTTGGCGTCATGGCCGCGCGGTACGGCCTCACACTGGATCTGAGCGCGGGCAGCCTGGATGACATTCCGCGCGATGGGCCGCTCGTCGTCATCGCCAACCATCCTTACGGCATTCTTGACGGGCTGATGATGGGGCACATCCTAGAACAGACGCGGGGTGATTTCCGAATTCTGGCGAATTCCCTGTTTCGAAAGGCAGAAGATATCAACCGCATTGTGTTGCCGATCAGTTTTGATGACACCAAAGAAGCCCGCATGCTGAACATCGCAACCCGCAAGCAATCGTTGCACTATCTTTCGCAAGGCGGGGCGATTGGCGTCTTTCCGGGCGGCACGGTCAGCACGGCCGCGCGGCCGTTTTCGAAACCCATGGACCCCGGCTGGCGCGGGTTTACGGCCCGAATGATCGCTAAATCCGGTGCCTCGGTGCTGCCGATTTACTTTGATGGACACACCAGTCGCTTGTTCCAGATCGCCAGCCACATGCACGTAACGCTGCGCATGGGGCTGTTGATCAATGAGTTTGGAAAACGTGTGGACACGCCTGTGCGGATGTCGATTGGCAAGCCGATTGGCCCCGAAACCCTCGCCCCTTTGGCAAAAGACAGCAAAGCGATGATGGATTTCCTGCGAAAAGCAACGTATGAGCTGTCACCGGACCCTGCAAAGAGCTTTGATCTGGGGTATGAATTCGAAGATCGGCACCGCGTTGGATAAGGTGCCCAAAAAGGCGCAACGCAGATGTCGGTTGGAATTTTTGATAGCGGGCTTGGTGGTTTAACAGTCCTTGATGCGGTTCAGACGCGGCTGCCGGATATGCCCTTTGCCTATCTGGCCGATAGCGCGCATGCACCCTACGGCGTGCGCACGGCGGATGATATTTACGATCTGACCTGTCAGTCGGTGGCGCGTTTGTTCGATGCGGGGTGCAATCTGGTGATTCTGGCCTGCAATACGGCCTCGGCTGCCGCATTGCGCAGGATGCAGGAATCCTGGGTGCCGGAGGACAAGCGTGTCCTCGGTGTCTTTGTGCCTTTGATTGAAGCCATGACAGAAAGGCAGTGGGGGGATAATTCGCCGCCCCGCGAGGTCGGTGTCAAACATGTCGCGCTGTTTGCAACGCCGGCAACTGTGGCCAGCCGGGCGTTTCAGCGCGAGCTCGCCTTTCGCGCCATTGGTGTGGACGTCGAAGCGCAGGCCTGCGGTGGCGTTGTGGATGCGATCGAAGACGGCGACATGATGCTGGCCGAGGCGCTGGTGCGCAGCCATGTCGAGGCGCTGCAAAGAAAAATGCCCACACCTGACGCCGCTATTCTGGGCTGCACGCATTACCCTTTGATGCAGGACATATTTCAAAAGGCGTTGGGGGAAAATGTGCGCGTCTTCAGCCAGGCCAATCTGGTGGCAGACAGTCTGGCCGATTATCTTGAGCGGCATCCGGGGATGCGTGGGACGGGCAGCCCGGTGTTCCTGACCACCGGCGATCCGGCACGCGTCAGTGACCGGGCGACGCAGTTCCTGCGACGACGTATCGAGTTCTCGGCCGCCTGACCTGACACTGCATATTTACGGACAATACAGATGACTTATTCAATCGCTATTCTCGGGGCCTCTGGGTATACCGGGGCCGAACTGATCCGCTTGATTGCCGGGCACTCTGCGCTGAAAATCACCGCGCTCGGTGCTTTTTCCAAAGCCGGGCAATCGGTCGCGCAGGTGTTCCCGCACTTGCGCCATCTTGACCTGCCAGCGCTTTTGCAAATTGATCAGATTGACTTTGCAAATATTGATCTGTGTTTTTGCGCCTTGCCGCACAAAACCAGTCAGGAGGTGATCGCCGCCCTCCCGTCCGATCTGAAGGTCGTCGATCTCAGCGCGGATTTTCGGCTGCGTGATCCGGATGCCTATGAGAAATGGTATGGCAACAAACACGCAGCGCTCAAACAGCAGGCGGAGGCGGTCTATGGTCTGACGGAATTTTACCGTGACGACATAAAAACCGCGCGGTTGGTTGCGGGCACAGGCTGTAACGCAGCCACCGGCCAATACATGCTGCGTCCGTTGATCACTGCCGGTGTCATCGACTTGGATGATATCATTCTGGATTTGAAATGTGCGGTGTCGGGGGCGGGGCGCAGCCTCAAGGAAAACCTGCTGCACGCGGAGTTGTCGGAAGGCTACCATGCCTATGCGACCGGCAGCACGCACCGGCATCTTGGCGAGTTTGATCAGGAGTTTTCAAAACTGGCCGGGCGGCCAGTGCAAATCCAGTTCACGCCCCATCTCATTCCGGCCAACAGGGGTATTCTGGGCACGGGATATCTGCGCGGCGAGGCCGCACAGATCCACGACACATTGTCGCAAGCCTATGCGAATGAGCCATTTATCGACGTATTGCCCTTTGGCGAAACGCCAAGTACGCGGCACGTAAGGGGTTCAAATTTCTGCCATATTGGTGTTGTGGCAGATCGCCAGCCCGGACGTGCCCTCGTCGTGGCAGCACTTGACAACCTGACCAAGGGCTCAAGCGGGCAAGCGTTGCAAAACGCGAACCTGATGTTAAATATAAAGGAGACCGAGGGGCTGATGATGCCCCCGCTGTTTCCGTGAGGCGGACATGAAAAACCTGAAGAAGCAAAGACGCATTCAAGTCATAGCGCTGGCAACGGTTGCGCTTGTTCTGTCGACGGCGCTGATCGGGTATGCGATGCGTGACGGTATCAACTTTTTTCGCGCGCCGACGCAAATTCTGGCCGAACCGCCTGCGCCCACCGAAGTGTTCCGGATCGGCGGCCTGGTCGAAGAGGGGTCCATCGTGCGCGGTCAGGGCGAGACCATCCGCTTCAGCGTGACAGATGGCAACGGTGTGGTCCCGGTGACTTACACCGGTGTTCTGCCTGATCTCTTTGAAGAGAATCAAGGGATGGTCGGGACCGGAAGTTACATTAACGGCGTCTTCGAAGCATCTGAGATACTTGCGAAACATGACGAGACCTACATGCCTGCGGAAGTGGTCGATATGCTGAAGGAGCAAGGCGTCTACAAGGGCACCGAGGGCTGACTGCGTACGCTGTGGTTAAGCGATTTTAACCAATAAACCCAACCTTTGCCCGGAGAAATCTGGGGCAAAGGTAGTTACATGCAGACAGTTCGTGAGATCGCAAGAGACATCGTGCGGCGAGAGGGCGGGTTCGTTGATGATTCCCGACGATCCCGGCGGTGCAACAAACTTTGGCGTCACAATACATACGATGCGCAGGCTTGGCCTTGACCTTGATCGGGACGGGTCGGTCACCGTGGCGGACGTGCGCGCGCTTACCGCCGACCAGGCGATTGAGATATTTGAAAAACACTATTTTCAAAAGCCGTTGATCGCCATGTTGCCGCAACCGTTGCATGCGACCGTTTTCGACATGTATGTAAATGCCGGGTCAAATGCGATCAAGATCCTGCAACGCTTGTTGCGCGATATGGGGCATGATCTGGTCGTCGATGGCGCGCTGGGACCCAAGAGCATCGGTGCCACGCAGGCCGCGTTTTCGCATGCGCCTGAACATCTGGTGGATGCCTACGGCATTGCGCGCCGGAACTACTATTTTCGAATTGGCGACCGTCGGGCGGCAAGCCGGAAGTTCGCAAGAACCCGCGCCGGTGGCAAAGGGGGGTGGATCAAGCGCGCGGAAGAATTCATCTCGGCGCGCTATCACCTCACAGATGAGCAGTTTCAAGAAAGGGTTGCGTCATGGGCTTGATCGGAGGGTTGTTGAACATTGTTTTTGGCAATGATCGTAACGTTGTAAAGGAAACCGTTGAAGTTTTCAGAGCCAACGCGGAGGAGGGTGCTGCGCGCGCGCAGGAGTTGCGCCTTCAGGCCCTGAACCAGCATGGGCGCGAGTTCGAAAGCGCTAATGACTCTGCATTCAACCGTCTGATGGATGGGGTGAACCGTATTCCGCGCCCTGCGCTGGCACTTGGAACGCTTGGGTTGTTCCTGGCGGCCATGGTTGATCCGATCTGGTTTGCAGCGCGCATGCAGGGAATCGCATTGGTGCCGGAACCCTTGTGGTGGTTGCTTGGGGTGGTCGTGTCCTTTTACTTTGGTGCGCGTCATCAGGTCAAAAGCCAGCAATTCCAGCAATCCATCGCCAAAAGCGTGGCCCTCGCCCCAAAAGTCGTCGAAAACATCGGCATGTTGCAAAGCCTGCGCGCCACGACACCCGGCTCGGCTGATACGGCTGGGGATGTGCGACTGAAAACCCTGGCGCTGCAGCCCGATGGCAATGCCGCGCTTGAGGAGTGGCAAAGTGCTGTGAAGACCCCCGCGACAAAGTGATCACCTGAAGGCTCCGATTATCATTGGATGAAAGCCCTGCCCGGATTATAGTCCGGGTATGATTACAGAACTCGGACACTTCGCCCTCATCCTCGCCTTCATGGTGGCCATCGTGCAAACGGTCGTCCCGCTGATTGGTGCCCACAAACGATGGCCATCCTGGATGGCCGTCGCAGAACCTGCCGCAAACGCACAGTTCTTGCTGACCGCGTTCTCCTTTGGCGCGTTGATGTGGGCGTTTATTGTTTCTGATTTCAGCCTGCAACTGGTCACGCTGAACAGCCATTCGGCGAAGCCGATGCTCTACAAGATCAGCGGCACATGGGGCAACCACGAAGGGTCCATGTTGCTTTGGGTGCTGATTGTGGCGCTGTTCGGGGCCATGGCAGCGTGGTTTGGCGGGAACCTGCCGCCGACATTGAAAGCGCGCGTGCTGAGTGTGCAGGCGGCGATTGGTGTCGCTTTCTTTGCCTTCATTATTTTTACGTCCAACCCCTTCATCCGCCTCGCGGTGCCGCCTTTTGACGGGCAGGATCTCAATCCGCTGTTGCAGGATCCGGGTTTGGCTTTCCATCCACCTTTCCTGTATCTGGGCTACGTTGGCCTCAGCATGGCGTTTAGCTTTGCGGTTGCCGCTCTGATTGAAGGGCGTGTCGATGCAGCATGGGGCCGCTGGGTGCGGCCCTGGACGCTGGCGGCCTGGGTCTTCCTGACAATTGGTATCGCGCTTGGCTCCTGGTGGGCCTATTACGAATTGGGTTGGGGTGGTTTCTGGTTCTGGGACCCGGTTGAAAACGCGTCCTTCATGCCGTGGTTGCTGGCTGCTGCTCTGCTGCATTCGGCCATCGTGGTGGAAAAGCGCGAAAGCCTGAAAAGCTGGACCATCCTGCTGGCCATTCTCGCCTTTGGCTTTTCGCTGATCGGCACATTCATCGTCCGTTCGGGGCTGTTGACGTCGGTCCATGCTTTCGCAAATGACCCCGAGCGCGGTGTGTTCATCCTGATGATCATGGGCTTTTTTATGGGCGGTGCGCTGATCCTCTTTGCCTTCCGGGCAGGCGCGATGGAGGCGCGGGGCGTCTTTGGTGTCGTCAGCCGTGAGAGCGCGCTGGTTGCGAACAATCTGTTGCTTGCTGTGTCGTGCTTCGTTGTCTTCGTGGGCACCATGTGGCCGCTCGTGGCCGAGATGTTCTTTGACCGCAAGCTCAGCGTGGGGCCGCCCTTCTTCAACATGGCCTTTTCACCCTTCATGCTTGTCCTTGGCATTCTGCTGCCCATCGGGTCGGCCATGCCGTGGAAACGGGCGCATATCGCGCGCGCGCTCAGGCCGCTGCGCTATGTGTTCGTCCTTGCTCTGGCCATTGGGGGTCTGGCCTATGCGATGCAATCGGGCCGCAGTCTGCTTGGACCGATTGGCCTGTTTCTTGCGGCGTGGATCGTGATGGGTACGATCATCGACTTCATCCAACGCGCGGGCCGCGGTCCGGATCGCTGGGCGCGTATTTTGCGCCTGCCGCGGGCGGACTGGGGCAAGATGGTCGCACATGCCGGTGTTGGCGTCACGATGATGGGCGTCTGTGGAATCATGGCGTGGCAATATGAAGACATCCGGGTCGCACAGTTCGGCGAGCCGTATGAGGTCGGCCGCTATACCATCACGCTGGATAAGGTCAGCAACTACGAAGGTCCGAATTTCCTGTCCACGACCGGCTATATCACGCTGGCGCAGGATGGTCGCGAGATTGCGCAACTGAAACCGGAAAAGCGTATCTATCCGGTGGCTCAGATGCCGACGACCGAAGCTGCGATTGACTATGATCTGTTCCGCGATGTGTATGTCGTCATCGGGGACGAGCAGGCTAACGGGGGCTGGGCGGTCCGGACCTATATCAAGCCGCTCACCAACTGGATCTGGATTGGCAGTGGCCTGATGTCACTGGGCGGTTTGCTCAGCCTGTCTGACCGTCGCTTCCGCGTTGCCGCTGGCGCGCGCAGAAAAGACAAATCCGCCGCACCGGTGCCTGCGGAATGATCCGGGTTTTGCTGATCATCCTGCTGCTTTTGCCCAGCTCGTTGCTTGCTGTACAGCCGGACGAGATACTGGCCGATCCGGTGATGGAGGAGCGCGCGCGCGAGATTTCCAAAGGGCTGCGGTGTCCGGTTTGTCAAAACGAGAGCATCGACGAAAGCCACGCGAATATCGCGCGTGACCTGCGGCTATTGGTGCGCGACAGGCTGGTCGAAGGGGACAGCGACGAGGAAGTCGTGGATTTCATCGTTGCGCGCTACGGTGAATTCGTGCTGCTGAAACCGACCATTGGCGGCTCGAACTGGATGCTCTGGGCGGCGGGGCCCTTCATGCTGCTGCTCGCGCTCACGGTTGGCTTTTTCTACCTGCGGGGCCGGGATACGGCGCGCGCGCCGCAAGAGGACGCACTGAGCAGTGATGAAGCTGCCCGCCTTAGGGAAATCCTGAAAGAATGACGTTTCGTTTCACTTCCCTATGTGGTCAAACGCGGTAAAGGTGCACCACAGGCGGAGTGAAGGAAGTCTCATGGAATATCAAACGCTGACCTATGCGCTGGATGACGGTGTGGCTGTGGTCACACTGAACCGTCCTGAAAAGATGAACGCCCTGAGCACACAGATGCGGGCCGAACTGTCTTACGCCATGACGCAGGCGGGCAGAACGGCGCGCGTTGTGGTCTTGACGGGCGCGGGGTCGGCGTTTTGCTCCGGGCAGGACCTTGGCGACGGGCCGGGGACCGCTGAGCTTGATCTAGAGCGGACCTTGCGCGATGAATACGCGCCCCTGATCCGTGCGATTGTCGAATGCCCGGTGCCCACCATTGCTGCTGTGAATGGCGCGGCAGCCGGTGCAGGTGCAAACCTCGCCCTTGCCGCCGATGTGGTGATCGCCACTCAAAGCGCGTTTTTCATGCAGGCGTTTTCACGCATTGCTCTTATTCCGGACGCCGGGGGCACCTATACGTTGCCCCGTACCATGGGCACGGCAAAGGCGATGGGCGCGGCCCTGTTTGCCGACCGGATCACAGCGCAGCAGGCGGATGATTGGGGCATGATCTGGGAAGCGGTGGCCGATGATACCTTTGATGCCCATTGGAGAGCGCGCGCGGCGCATCTGGCGCAAGGCCCGACCGCGACCTATGCTGCGCTCAAGTCAGTTTTGCGCGCAAGCTGGGACAATGGTTTTGAGGACCAGTTGTCACTGGAGGCGCGCCAGCAGGGCGTTTGTGGCAAATCCCGTGACTTCAAGGAAGGCGTTCTGGCCTTCACTGAAAAGCGCGCCGCGCGCTTTGAGGGGCGCTGAGCCACTTACCCGGATGCTGTGTAGCGCGCGATCAGAACCACATCTTCCTTGTGCAGGTCAGGCTCCTTCGCCCCTGCCACGATCGCCACAGCGATGCCATCTGCCAAAACGGTTTGTACCAGCCCGGCACTGCGCGAAATGGTGATTTCGGGCGGTGGGCTGGCGTGATCGTAGTAGACGGCAATCCGGCTGTGCGCTGCGCCCTGCGCCGCCGCGATCACGGCACCTTCAGGCCCGGGCGGGGGCGTCAGATTAAAGGGGAGGTGGCGCATGCGCTGTTCGGCTGATCTGTAATTGTGGTCGCGGTATTTTTGTATTCCCACCACGTATCCTTCGCGATTTTTACTGCTGTCCTCGTGGCGCGGACACGCCACATATCATGACGATAAAGGTGTCAAAGCGGCGGCGTCAAATTTGCGCCGAGATTGTGAAAGGTGCCGAAACAATTCCACAAAAGTGCCATATTCGACCGATGACGCCGTGAACAATCTCGCAAATTTAAGCGAAATTTTAGCGGTCGGGGCAGGCGTCGATTCGGGTGTAGAACAATGGAAAACGGGCCGGAACGCAAAACGCCCCAGCCCGTCTCATGCTTCCAATATCGCTGGCGTCAGCGGGTTTCGATGTCCGAGTAATCGCGGTTCACTTCGCCAAGGTAAAGCTGCCGTGGCCGCCCAATCTTGTGCTGAGGGTCGCTAAGCTGCTCTTTCCACTGAGAAATCCACCCTACTGTCCGCGCCACGGCAAAGATCGGCGTGAACATGGACGTCGGAAAGCCCATCGCTTCCAAAATGATGCCCGAATAGAAATCAACATTCGGGAAGAGCTTCTTGTCCGCAAAATATGGGTCAGCCAGTGCCGCCGCTTCGAGCTCTTTTGCGACCTGCAGGATCGGATTGTTATCCACCCCGAGGAGTTCGAGGACCTCATCCGCGCTTTGCTTCATCACCGTGGCGCGCGGGTCGTGGTTTTTATAGACCCGGTGGCCAAAACCCATCAGGCGATAGGGATCATTCTTGTCCTTGGCGCGCGCGATGAATTCCGGGATGCGGTCGGGCGTGCCAATCTCTTTCAGCATCTCCAGACAGGCTTGGTTGGCACCGCCATGGGCAGGCCCCCA
Organism: Roseobacter denitrificans OCh 114; assembly: GCF_000014045.1. Taxonomy (NCBI): domain Bacteria; kingdom Pseudomonadati; phylum Pseudomonadota; class Alphaproteobacteria; order Rhodobacterales; family Roseobacteraceae; genus Roseobacter; species Roseobacter denitrificans. The sequence continues at coordinate 3,086,102 of NC_008209.1, read as the reverse complement.
AAGGCAGGCAATCCCGGCGGCGATACAGGCAAAGGGGTTGGCGCCGGAGGAAGAGGCCAGCCGCACGGTCGAGGTCGAAGCGTTCTGCTCATGATCCGCATGCAGCGTAAAGATGCGGTCCATCGCACGGCTCAGAATCGGGTTCACTTCGTAGTCTTCCGCAGGCACGGCAAAACACATGCGCAGGAAGTTCGATGCATAATCCAGATCGTTGCGCGGATAGATGAAGGGTTGCCCGATGGAATATTTATAGGCCCATGCGGCGATTGTCGGCATTTTGGCGATCAGGCGGTGACTGGCGATCTCGCGCTGGTCCGCGTCCGAAATATCGGTGCTGTCATGATAGAAAGCGGACATCGCGCCGACCACGCCGACCATGATGGCCATTGGATGCGCGTCGCGCCGGAACCCGCGAAAGAAGTTCTGCATCTGCTCATGCAGCATCGTGTGATGCGTGATCAGCCCTTCGAATTTCTCCAGTTCCGCGGCAGACGGCAGTTCGCCGTACAGAAGCAAATAGCAGACTTCGAGATAGTGCGATTTGCCCGCCAGCTGATCAATCGGATAGCCCCGGTGCAACAATTCGCCCTTGCCGCCGTCAATGAAGGTGATCGTGCTGTCGCAACTTGCGGTCGAAGTGAACCCCGGATCATATGTGAACACGCCCGCCCGTGCGTAAAGCTTGCCAATGTCGATCACATCGGGCCCCGCGGTCGGGCTGTAGATGGGCAGTTCGATTTCCTTGCCGTCGATGATCAGTGTTGCTGATTTTGTGCTCTCGGCCATAGGTGGTCCTTCCATTCATCATTGCAGGTCGCAGGTCGCGCCCCGGTGCCTGAAGCATTTGGATCAGGCCATTCTATCCACCGCTGAAACCGCACCTGTGGTGCAGTCAAACAGCAGCATCGTTGAGCCGTGCGCAGGTCTCTTCCGGACCCAAAACCAGCATCATATCAAATACAGAAGGCGTGACAGATCTCCCGGCCAGGGCAGCGCGCAAAGGGCCGGCCAGCTTACCAAACTTGGTGTCCTTGCTGTGGGCAAACGCGTTCAATATCGCCTCTAGATTTTCTCGCTCCCAGCTAGCATTTTGCAACTGCGGCGTCAATTCCTTCAGTATACCACGGGATACATTATCCAGCGACTTCGCCGCTTTCGCATCCGGCGTGACTGGCCGCTGTGTCAGCGCAAAGTGAGCCTTGTCAATGAGTTCCGGGAAGGTCTTCGCGCGTTCTTTGATGCAGTACATGGCTTTTCCAAGCATGTGTGATTGTGACGCGGTCAGCGCCGGCTGGCCTGAAACAGCGCGGAATGCCTCCGCTTCCTGCCGCAATGCAGCATCTTGCGAGGCCGCGATATGCTGCCCGCAGAGGTTCTCGAGCTTCTTGGTGTCAAATCGTGCGGGGCTTTTTCCGATTCCATCCAGATCAAACCATTCTCTGGCCTGCGCATCGGTGAAAAACTCATCATCCCCATGACTCCACCCAAGGCGCGCCAGATAATTGCGCATGCCCGCCGCAGGGTATCCCATGACCTGATACTCCTGCGCGCCAAGAGCGCCGTGCCGTTTGGAGAGTTTCTTGCCATCCGGGCCGTGGATCAGCGGGATATGCGCCCAGACCGGCACATCCCAGCCGAGGGCGTTGTAAATCATCATCTGGCGTGCGGCATTGTTAAGGTGATCATCGCCCCGGATCACATGCGTCACGCCCATGTCGTGATCATCGACGACAACGGCCAGCATGTAGACGGGCGTGCCATCGGAGCGCAACAGCACCATGTCGTCCAGCTGGTCGTTGCGGATCGTAACATCCCCCTGCACCTGATCACGGATGATGGTTTCACCCTCCTGCGGTGCCTTTATGCGGATCACGAAGGGGGCATCGGGATGCGCTTCCTGTGCCGCATCCCGCCAGGGCGAGCGATACAGCGTACTACGCCCGTCTGCGCGGGCCGCCTCGCGAAAGGCGCTGATCTCTTCTTGCGTGGCAAAGCACTTATAGGCCTTGCCCGCTGCCAGCAGCTCCATGGCCACGGCGGCATGACGCGCGGCGTTGTCGAACTGGCTGACGATATCGCCGTCGTGATCCAGCCCGAGCCATGCCATCCCATCCAGAATGGCCTGTGTCGCCTCGGGCGTTGAGCGCGCGCGGTCGGTGTCCTCGATGCGCAGCAGGAATTTACCCCCTCTGCCGCGCGCATAGAGCCAGTTGAACAGAGCCGTGCGCGCCCCGCCAATGTGTAAAAACCCAGTCGGGGAGGGCGCGAAACGAGTAACAACGGGCGCAGTCATGCTTGCGTTTACCTTTCAGTAACCATGGGGAGCGTATTTCTAAACCCGTGTCTATCCAGTGCGGTGAACGGGGGCAAGACGGTGCTGCTTGCAGCCATCAGATCACAATTGCTGCATCAGCGCGGGTATCTCTTTGAATGGGCACCGGTTTGTCTGGCCGTGGGTATCGGAATTTATTTTTCCCTGCGCTTTGAACCGGCGCAGGCGCATCTTGCAGGCCTTGCTGGTCTGGCGGTTCTGGTGTTGATCCTGTCGCGGTTTCTGGGGGAGGCGTTCAGCCCGCTGGCCATTGCGCTGACCCTCGTGGCCACGGGCTTTCTACTCGCCGCGCACCGCGCCCATGATATGTCCGGCCCGGTGATGGGCTGGCGCTACTACGGTCCGATCGAGGGGCGCGTGGTCAACCTTGACCGCAGCAGTTCAGACGCGCTGCGCATAACTCTTGATGAGGTCACGCTCGAAAACCTGCGCCCTGAACGCACACCGCTGCGCGTGCGCATCTCGCTGCACGGCGATCAAAGCCATAGCGTGACGCCTGCGCCGGGCATGCGCATCATGACGACGGGGCATTTGTCGCCCCCCGGTGGGCCGGTTGAACCGGGCGGTTTTGATTTTCAGCGGCATGCGTGGTTTATGCAACTCGGCGCGGTTGGCTACACGCGCGTGCCCATTCTGGCGATTGCCCCGGCGAGCGAGGGCAACGCCGGGCTGGCGGTTTTCCGGGTGCGCATGGCAGCGGCCGAACACATCCTGAACGTGCTGCCGGGCGATACCGGCGGCTTTGCGGTGGCGGTCACGACGGGCGCGCGATCCGCCATCAGCCAGCAGGCGCTTGATGATCTCAGGGCATCGAACCTTGCGCATCTGCTCGCAATTTCGGGTCTGCATATGGGTCTTTTGACGGCCTTCGTCTTTGGTCTCATCCGCAGCATTCTGGCCCTGATCCCGCCGATTGCCCTGCGCTGGCCGACGCGCAAGCTGGCCGCCGGAGGCGCGTTGATTGTTGCCAGCGGTTATCTCGCCCTGTCCGGGGGCAATGTCGCGACCGAGCGTGCCTTTGTCATGGTCGCCGTGGCGCTCTGTGCCATCATGGTGAACCGGCGCGCGATCAGCCTGCGTTCCGTCGCGATTGCGGCCATCATCGTACTCGTCCTGCGTCCCGAAGCTTTGCTCGGACCGGGGTTCCAGATGTCATTCGCCGCGACCACGGCGCTGGTGGCTGTCTTTGGCTTCATGCGGGATTACAAGATCATGATCGGGCCGAAATGGGTGCAGCCGGTTGTGGCCGTTCTGCTGGCATCGGGTATTTCCGGACTGGCCACGGCACCCGTTGGCGCGGCACATTTCAACACGATCTCACATTATGGTCTGATTGCGAACCTGCTGTCCGTCCCGGTGATGGGCAGCGTCGTGGTGCCGGCTGCGGTGCTGGCACTGTGTCTTGCACCGCTCGGGCTGGATTGGCTGGGGCTGTGGATCATGGGGGTCGGACTGCGCTGGATCCTTGAGGTCGGCAGCTTTGTGGCGGGCCTTGATGGCGCGCGGTCATACGTTGCGGGCCCCGGGGCCGCTGTGCTGCCCATGATTGCGCTGGGGTTCTTGTGGCTGGTGTTGTGGCAGGGGCGCGCGCGGCTGATCGGTGTTGTGCCGGTGCTGCTGGCGTTCTGGCTCTGGCAGGGGACCGTGCGCCCGATTGGGTTGATCGCGGAAAACGGCACCCTCGTGGGCCTCATGACCGAAGACGGTCGCGCGCTCAGCAAGGCAAAGGGGGCGGGGTTCATTGCACGCAATTGGCTCGAAAACGACGGCGAAGCGGTGGCGCAAGCGGAGGCTGCGGCGCGTTGGGATAAAAGCCTCGCCGGCGTGCTGCCGGAGGGCGGCCACCTCGTGCATCTGTCGGGCAAACGGGCAGCGGCGGGTTTTGACGGGTGTGACGCGCGGGACATCGTGGTCAGCTCGGTCGAACTGAACCCGACCGGGTTCGACTGCGATGTGTTTGATCCGATACGCCTGCGCGGCGTCGGGGCGGTCGCCATTCATCATGACAAGGCCGGACTTCGACTTGTCTCGGTCAAGGATTTGACGGGCACGCGCCTCTGGACCAGATGGCGCGCCCCAAAAGACCGCAGTCAATAGGTGCGGATCAGTCCTACCAATTTGCCCTGCACCTTGACCTTGTCTTCGGTAAATACCCGCGTTTCATAGGCCGGGTTGGCCGCCTCCAGCGCGATGGAGCTGCCCTTGCGCATATAGCGTTTCAGCGTCGCTTCGTGATCTTCGATGAGGGCCACGACAATATCGCCATTGTCGGCGACAGAGGTTTCGCGGATCACCACCACGTCGCCGTCGTTGATCCCCGCGTCGATCATGGAATCGCCTTTGACTTCAAGTGCATAGTGATCGCCCTTGCCAGACAGCATCTGCCCCGGCACCGCCACGCTGGCAGAATTCTGGTTGATCGCCTCGATCGGCAGACCTGCCGCGATACGACCTACCAGGGGCAGCGCAACCGCATCCGCACTGCTGACGGCCTGCGCACCGGCGGGCAATGGTGCGTCGGGTTTGTCGCCTTCAATCACGCGCGGCGTAAATCCGCCGCGCGCGGCACCGCCAAGCGTTTCGGGCAGTTTCACAATCTCGATCGCACGGGCGCGGTGGGCAAGGCGGCGGATAAAGCCGCGTTCCTCAAGCGCCGTGATCAGCCGGTGAATGCCGGATTTGGACCGCAGATCCAGCGCTTCTTTCATCTCGTCAAAACTTGGGGGGACGCCGTCCCGCTGCACGCGTTTATGAATGAATTCCAGCAAATCCAACTGCTTCTTGGTGAGCATCTTTTTGGTCCTCCGAGGCCTGATGTGCTTTTGTTCTATTCATGTTCCTGTTTTGTGTCAACAAAACCTTTACAGATCAATGTAATCGACCAGAGTCCCGATTGGTGCCGCGGGCGCGTGCGGCGGTCTGACGAGCAAGGCGTCCGCGTTCGACAGGATGCTTAACAAGGAGCTGTCCTGACGATCAAAGGCGACCAGCCCTTCCGCCGTCCGACATGCGCGCATGTAGTGTTCGCGCGGCCCGTTGGACGGTAGGGCTTGGGCGAGCGGCAGCTGACCGCGCGTTGCCGCCGCCCGTCCCAACCCGAGCATGGCGCGCAGCAGGGGCACAACAAAGATCGTCCCGCAAACCATTGCAGATACAGGGTTTCCGGGCAAGCCAACGAGGGCCGACGTCCCAAGCCGCCCCGCCATAAGGGGTTTGCCGGGGCGCATTGCCACTTTGTAGAACGCGCGCTCCATTCCCATTTTCTCGGCCACCGGCGCCACCAGATCATGATCGCCGACAGAGGCACCGCCAATGGTGATGATAAGATCGGCCGTTGACGCCAGTTCAAGCACCGCGGTCAGGCTCTCTTCGGTGTCGCGTGCGATGGGCAACAGGCGGCAGTGTGCGCCGTGTTTTTCCAGCAAAGCCGCCAGCCCGTAGCTGTTGGAGGCGATGATCTGATCCGGTCCGGGGTCTTCGCCGGGGGCGACCAGCTCATCGCCCGTTGCAACAATCGCGACCGTGGGCGCGCGCGCGACCGGCACCTCGGCGATGTTCATCGAAGCCAAAAGCGCAATATCAGACGGGGACAGAACGCGCGGCGCCTTCAGCGTGTCGCCGGCTTTAAAATCACCCCCCGCCGGTCGGATGTTCGATTTCGCCTCCACCCTGTGGCCCAGCGTGATCAGATCGCCGCGCCGGGTGACATCCTCTTGCAGCACCACCTGATCCGCCCCCTCGGGAACGGGCGCGCCGGTGAAAATGCGCGTGCATTGGCCGGGTCCGACAGGGCCATCAAACGCATGACCTGCCGCAGCCTCGCCGATGACCTTGAACATGGCGTCCGGTTCGACTTCGCTGGCGCGCAGGGCATAACCATCCATGGCGGAGGCGGCAAACGGCGGTTGCGTGCGCGCCGCGACGGCGTCCCTGGCCAGCACCCTGCCAGCGGCATTGCGCAGCGGTACGATCTCGCTGTCAACCTCTTCCACCAGCGCAAACAGCTGCGCCAGCGCCTCAGCGACAGAGATCATGGCGCTTCGTACCGGCCGGATTTGCCGCCATCTTTCAAAACGACATGCAAGCCACCGACCTCCATCCCCTTGTCGACGGCCTTGCACATGTCATAGACGGTGAGGGCGGCGATATTGGCCGCTGTCAGCGCCTCCATCTCGACACCGGTCTGGCCCGTTGTCTTGACCGTGGCCTCAATCCGCACGCCGGGCAATTGCGCATCAGGCGTAAGTTCCACGGCGACCTTGGTGATCGGCAGCGGATGACACAGCGGGATCAGATCGGACGTGCGCTTAGCCGCCATGATCCCTGCCAGCCGCGCCACACCAAGCACATCACCCTTTTTCGCGCGGCCGTGCGTAATGATTTCATGGGTTTCGGGTTTCATCCTGATGAAGCATGTGGCCACCGCGATCCGGTCCGTGATCGCTTTGTCCCCCACATTCACCATCTGGGCATCGCCCTTGCCATCAAAATGGGTCAGCTTGCCGCTCACGCTACATCCCCCCCGCCATGGCAGGTTTCTCAAGCAGCTTTTTCGTGGCCAGCGTCACATCATCCTGCCGCATCAGGCTTTCCCCGATCAGGAAGATACGCGCGCCATAGCGGGCGATATCGGCCAGTTCCTCGGGCGTGTTCAAGCCGGATTCAGACACGATCAGCCGATCCGCCGGCACGGATTTGGACAATTGCCGCGTCGTGTCCAGCGTGGTCTCAAAGGTCTTGAGGTTGCGATTGTTGATGCCCATCAGTCGACTCTTCAGCATGCTGGCGCGCTCAAGCTCTTCGGCGTCATGCACTTCGAGCAGGCAATCCATGCCCCATTCGGACGCGGCCTCTTCCAGTTCCTGCGCCTGCGCATCACTGACGGAGGCGAGGATGATCAGGATGCAATCGGCACCCAGACTGCGCGCCTCGGCCACCTGATAGGGGTCATACATGAAATCCTTGCGCAACACCGGCAGATCGCAAGCCGCACGCGCTGCCACGAGGTAGTCCTTGGCCCCCTGAAAACTGGGCGTGTCGGTCAGCACCGACAAACAGGTCGCACCGCCTTCCGCATAGGCCGCCGCCAGCACCGCGGGGTCAAAATCCGCGCGGATCAGACCCTTGGAAGGGCTGGCTTTCTTGATCTCGGCGATCAGCCCATAGCCTTCGGTCGAGGCCCGGAACAGAGCTTCGGCAAAGGGGCGCACGGGGCTGGCTTCTCGCGCCAAGGCCTCCACCGCCTCAAGCGGCGTTTCGGCTTTGTCGCGGGCAATCTCTTCGAGTTTGTAGGCTTTGATTTTATCAAGGATCGTCTGTGTCATGGGGCCTCCGGCGGATTGCTCCAGTTTATGGCCTGATGGCCCTGCGCCTGCAACCAGTCATTCACCCGGCTGAAGGGGCGGGAGCCGAAAAAGCCGCGCCGCGCCGACAGCGGCGAGGGATGCGCGGTTTCAATCTTCAGATGCCGGATGGGGTCGACGTCGCGCGCCGCCTTTTGCGCATGCGCCCCCCACAACAAAAAGGCGCGCGGATGGTCGTCAAGATGTGCCAGCACCTGTTGCGTCAGCGCATGCCATCCGAGTTTCGCGTGCGATCCGGCCTCATGGGCGCGCACCGTCAGGGCCGTGTTGAGCAACAGCACACCCTGATCCGCCCAAAACCGCAGATCCGCATGGCGCGGCGCAGCACCAAGGTCCGCATCCATCTCCTTGAAGATGTTGGACAATGACCGGGGCAGGGGCCGCGTTTGTGCTGCGGCGGAAAAGGCAAACCCATGGGCGTGACCGGGGGTCGGATAGGGGTCCTGACCGAGGATCACGACGCGCGTATGCTGGGGTTGTGTGCGCTCAAGGGCGGCGAAAATCTCCTCCCGGGGCGGCAGGACCGGCGCTATTTCGCGCGCCAGGACGTCACTGATGCCCGGCCAGGTTTTCGCGAAAAACGGCAGCGCGTGCCAACCACCGAGCGCAGGCACCCTCACGTGGCTTGCGTGATCTGTGCAACAGCCTCGATTTTACGCGCCGCCGCGCCGCTGTCGATGGATGTGGCGGCCATTTCCACACCGTCCTGCAGGGTGCTTGCTGCATCCGCCACCACAAGGGCCGCCGCTGCATTCAGCAGGACCGCATCGCGATAGGCAGAGGCCTCACCGGCCAGCAGTGCCTTGAAATCCGCCGCGTTCTGCGCAGGGGTACCGCCAACGATGGCTTCAAACGGATGGACAGGCAGGCCCGCGTCCTCGGGATGAATTTCCATGTCCGTCACACTGCCGTCCGGCCCCAGTGCCGCCACCCAGCTGACCCCCGTGATCGTCAATTCGTCGGTCCCGTCAGAGCCATGCACCAACCATGCCTTTTCTGATCCCAATGCGCCCAGCGTCTGCGCCATGGGGCGGATCAGATCGCGCGAAAACGCGCCCGTCAGCTGGCGTTTGACACCTGCCGGGTTGGTCAGGGGACCGAGGATATTAAAGATGGTGCGGGTGCCCAGTTCGGCGCGCGTGGGCATCACATGCGCGATGGCCGGGTGGTGCATCGGGGCCATCATAAAGCCGATACCGGCCTCTGCCAGCGCCCTTTCAACCACCTCCGGGCCGACCATGACGTTCAGACCCATCTGGCTCAGCGCATCCGCCGCGCCGGATTTTGAACTGAGGTTTCGATTGCCATGTTTGGCCACCACGACGCCCGCACCCGCTACAACAAAGGCGGTGGCGGTTGAAATATTGAGCGTCCCTTTGCCATCACCGCCCGTCCCGACGATGTCCATCGCCCCGGCGGGGGCCTTGACCGCGTTGCATTTCGCGCGCATCACAGAGGCCGCCGCAGCATATTCCGCGACCGTCTCGCCGCGCGTGCGCAGGGCCATCAGAAACCCGCCAATCTGGCTTGGCGTCGCCTCGCCCTCGAACAGGATCCGAAAGGCATCTTCCGCTTCCGCACGGCTCAACGCCCGGTCTGCCGCCGCCCCGATCAGCGGTTTCAACGCGTCGCTCATGCGGCAACCTTCATGTCGTTCAAAAAGTTCTGCAGCAGCGCATGCCCGTGTTCGGACCGAATGGATTCGGGGTGAAACTGAACACCGTGAATGGGCAGCGCGCGGTGCTGCAGCCCCATGATCGTGCCGTCGTCGAGCGCCGCCGTTACCGTCAGGCTGTCCGGCAGGCTGTCTTGGTCAACCACCAGCGAATGATACCGGGTCGCGGCAAAAGGCGTCGGCAGGCCTTCGAAGACGCCCGTTCCGGAATGGCGAATCTCGCCCAGTTTGCCGTGCACGATGTCTTTCGCCCGCACAACCTTGCCACCGAAGGCCTGCCCGATGGTCTGATGGCCGAGACACACGCCCATGAGCGGTGTTTTCGTTTCGGCTGCCGCAAGCGTCAGGGCAAGACAGATACCCGCCTGATCCGGGTCACATGGGCCCGGCGATAAGAGGATTCCCGCCGGATTCATGGCCATCGCATCCTGTACGGTGAGCGCATCATTGCGCCTGATCTCGACATCGGCGCCCAAACTGCCCAAATAGTGCAACAGGTTGTAGGTAAAACTGTCGTAGTTGTCGATCAGCAGTAACATGGTCAAAACTTTGCAATCAGGGCTGGAGACCTCGGCCTCCCGCGCGGTATATGTCGCGCATACTTGTTCAGGGTTGGCTGGCTGCGTCAAGAGGCAGTGACCGGGCCGATGACTGAGATAACCGTTTTGCCGGGATGACAGCCCGGGCCAAGGCGCGTTTTGTGGAGAGGGTGGGCGCTAGAGTGGCCAGAGGATTTATCAAAGGTGTGGTGTCGGGGGCCGGTGTGAGCCTCACCGCGGTAGCGGTGTTGTCGATCATGAGTGATCTGCCGGCCAACAGGGCGCAGGTGGAAGGCGCGGCGGCGGGCGATTCTGTCGCAGCGCCCGAGGTCATCGCCCCGGATGCGGGCGACGCATCGGCGGCTGCGGTCAGGCTGGTTGCGCCGGAACTGGCAGGGCCGACGCCGGATACATTGACAGACCTGCTGCCTGATACGCTCGCCCCGGCGGCCGTGCCCCAAACCGGGTCTATTGCCGATATGCAAGCGGCGCAGACCCCGGATGCAATGTCCGCGACCGGCCTTCAACCGCCCCGGGCCGCGACGCCCCGCACAACATTGGGGCAGGGTGGTGCGCTGCAAGCGCCCACGGCTGAAACCGGCGTTTCGCTGCGCACCGCGCCCGACCCGAACGCGTCTGCGGCAGAGGCGCAAGCCGCGCCCGTCGCACAAGATGCAACGACGGCACAGAGGCGTGATGGACCTGAGGTCACGACAGATATCCCGGCGTTGGACATGCCCGTGCTGGTCGGGCCGCAGGGGACAATTTCCAGTGACCCGGCGCAGCCGCCAATTCCGGATATCCCGGCAAGCACAGGCGCCTTTGACGCCGTTCCCGAGGCGGAGCGCGGATCAGGGGTGGTCGCGGCGCTGACGCCACCAGACCCTGCCGCGCCATCCCAGGACATCGCGCAACAGCCGCCCGAAGTCGCGCCCGCGCCGACCCAACCTGTTCCAGCACCTGTTGCGTCCGGCGAAATCGCTCTGGTCAACCCGCAGGCAGATGCCAATGTGCCCAAAGTCGGCGCAGAGGCTCTGCAAAAGCCAGCACCGCAACGCCGTGCAATACTGCCCGATGACAGCGCGGATGCGCAGGTGGAAGCGGATCAATCGGTTGCAGCACCCCTGGATGTCGCGGCGCCCGAAAACACTGTGGCCGCGCCGCTGTCCATCCAACCTGCGCCTGCCCCATCGACTGCACCGCCGCTGGATGCCGTGGCACTGGCGGATACTGCCGCGCTCTTGCCTGATACCGAGGACGCGCCGGTTGAGAGCCGTTCTGGTCAGGACGTGCGCGTGAACCAACTCCCGACACTCGGGGCAGCACCGCAACAGGAGGGGGCCGGTGGCCCTGAGCGCACCGCACAGGAACCGGAAACAGCAGGACCCGAGGCTGCGCTGACACCATTTGCCCGGTTCGCGACCGGTTTCGAGAACCCGGATGCAAAGCCGTTGATGGCGGTTGTCCTGATGGATACAGGCCGCGATCTGAGCTCTGCTACGGTTGGGCTTGCTGCTTTGAACGCGCTTCCCTTTCCGGTCACATTTGCCGTAGACGCGCTGCGCCCGGATGCTGCTGCGCGTATGAAAGCCTATCGCGATGCCGGTTTTGAAGTGCTCGCAACCGTTGATCTGCCCGCCGGGGCAACTGCCGCCGATGCCGAGGTGAACCTCTCCGTGGCGCTGCAAGCGGTGCCCGAGGCGCTCGGCGTTCTGGAAGGGGTCGAAACAGGCGTGCAGACGAGCGCGGATGCCGGGCGGCAAGTGGCCCGGATTCTGGCCCAGACGGGACATGGGTTTGTCACTCAGAACCGTGGCCTCAATTCGATACAGAAGCTGGCGGCGCGCGAGGGTGTGCCTTCGGGCGTGGTGTTTCGCGACCTGGATGCGGAGGGCCAGAGCTCTTTGCTGATCCGGCGCTTTCTGGATCAGGCTGCTTTTCGCGCGGCACAGGAAGGGGATGTGATCATGCTGGGCCGGGTCAGTGAGGAAACGCTCGCCGCTCTGATGAAATGGACGCTGCAAGACCGCGCATCGACCGTTGCAATGGCCCCGGTATCGGCGGTCCTCGCCATCAGGTGAGGCTCGGTTTGCCCGTCAACCGGTCCGGATCTGCTGCGCGCCGTAGGTATTGTACCATTGGATGAACGCCTCTTTAGGCATGGGCCTGCCGATCCCGAACCCCTGAACCACATCGCAGCCCAGTCGCCGGACGGTTTTGAAATGGGCAGGGGTTTCGACCCCTTCCGCGACCACTCTCATGTTCAGATTGCTCGACAATGTGACCAGCGCAGAGATAATGCTGTCGGCCCTGGGCTCGGGCACGGGCAAAACCAGGGACTGGTCAAGCTTGATCCCATCGAGGCGCAACCGCGACAGGTTCGACATCGAAGCATAGCCGGTGCCAAAATCATCCAGCACCACCGAAAACCCGGCCTTGGACAGATTCTCGATCGTGAGCAGCGCCATGTCGTCATCGTTTTCAATCAATGTGCTCTCCAGCACCTCGACCGTAAGAACGCTGGGGGGAAGATGCCGTGCGCGCACGGCCTGCAAGAGGCGGTCCGTCAGATGCGGGTCACGCAGCGTGGGCGGCGATGCATTGACAGAAATCGCCGGTACGTGCACGCCCATTTCCCTGAACACTTCAAGCGCGTCGAGCCCTTTTTCAACCATGATCTGATCAATCTGGTGGATCATGCCCGCTTCTTCGGCGGCGGCGATAAATGTAGCGGGCGGGACAATGCCGCGTTCGGGATGACGCCAGCGCGCAAGCACTTCGCACCCATAGATTTCACCTGTTTCCGTATACACCTGAGGCTGGAAATAGGGTTCGAACTGATCCCCCTCCAACGCGGCGTTAATCTCATTGAATAGAATTCGGCGCGTCTCGATTTCTTCTGCCAATGCGTTTGAATAGGCGCAGGCCCGGCTGCGTCCGCCGCGTTTGGCTTCATAAAGGGCGAGGTCCGCTTCTATCAGCAACTGGTCCGGCGTCGCATCTGATGAGGCGGCAATTGTGAAGCCGATGCTGGCGCCGATTTTCGTCTGGACCCTATCTAGGGTGATCGGTTTGCCCACGGCGCTGATGATCTGTTGGCACAGGTCCTGGATCATCTTCAGATCCTTCGGGTTGTCGATGAGGATCACGAATTCGTCGCCACCAATACGCCCGACGAAATCGCCGGGGCGGGACACGTCCTTGAGGATTCTGGCCACATGCACCAGAACGCGATCACCTGCATGATGTCCAAGACTGTCATTCACTTCTTTGAAGAGATCGAGGTCCATCTTGATGATGCATCGGGTGAAATCACCGCCTTGCGTTGAAGGGCCGGGCGCGCTCAGGTGTTCGTAAACCGCGCGACGGTTGAACAGCCCGGTAAGGGCGTCATGGTTTGCCGCGCGCATCAATTCCTGACGGGCGCTGATCAGCTCCGTATTCCTGTTGCGCAGCACTTCCATGGAGGATTTGAGCCGACGCTTGCTGCGCTCAAGGCGGTGAATCGCCCGGTTGACCGACAATTGCGCCGGCAGGAAAATCAAAAGCGCTTCGATGAACAACACGGTCAGGGCCGCAATAAGTGCGGTTTTCTGAATGAAATGGAGCCGTTTGATCCGTGCTTCGGAACTTTGCCTGAACAAATCGGATGCGGTTGCGAGGGATACCAGCAATTCATGGGTGCCCCAACGGGTCAGAACCGCGTGCAGTTCTTCGGCCTCTTCGCCCTCTGCACTCGCGGCAATCCCGACCAATTGCACAAAGCGGCGGGAGAAAGCATCCAGTGAAATCGGCTGCTTATCGAAGTAGAGCGCTTGCAGCTCCGGGGACAGGTCATCGCGCGAAACCAAGGCGTTATGCGACGTTTCAAACACATCCAGCGCATCTTCGAGACTGGTTTCGATGTTGGCCGTGTGGCCGTGTTTTGCTTCTGTCAGAAGGAACATGATGCGTTGGCTCATCATCTGCTGTCGGCTGCTGACAGAAAGCACCTCGGCATCGTCTTCAGCCGCCTTTATGGTGGCGAGCGTGGCCCAGTGCGACACGGAAATCGTGGCAAAAATAAACAGAAAGCCAAGAATATAGCGCTGCCACAGCGCCTGAGGGCTGCTGATGCAGAACCGATGCAATGCACGGCGCATGCGTTTTTTGAGTGCTCCCATAGGTGCGCGATCCACTTGGCGATGCAGGCCGAGGACGTTCGACCGTTCGAGCCGTGCAGACCGGAACCTGCACAGCGCAGGATGACGATGCACGAAAGAGTTTAAGAGAATATGTGAAAACCACCATTTCCCGTGTTCAGCGGTGTTTTTTTTACCAACAAGTTAGTTGCAAACCGCGTCAAATTAATCGGGCCGCAGTGCGGTAGCGCCGCCTCAGATGATTTCATCCTCATCAAACAGCGGATCGGTTTCCAGCTGCAGCGCAAGGCCTTCAACGGTGTCTTCGGCGGCTTCCGGGCTGAGTTGTGCGAGGTGAAAAACCGCATCCCCTTCGTTGACGACGGGCAAAATCGCCCTGCCGATCAGGATGCCCGAAGAGGGTGAGATGATGTCCGTCTCGACCTCGCCAAAGGGGTCGGAGACGCATGCAAGGGTTTCGCCTTTTTCGACGGTTTCCCCCTCGGCGCGGAAGGTCCTCAGCACCCCGCCCGCAGGCGCGCGCACCCATGACGACGATTTGCAGACATAAGGCGCGACCTTCGCTTTGGCGATCCCCTTGGCCGGCAGCATGCCTAGGCTGCGCATGACGCGCAGAATGCCCGCCACACCGGCGCGCACGGCAAGTTCGTCAAACCGCAGACCTTCACCCGCCTCATACAATAAAACAGAGGTGCCGCGTTCTGCGGCTTCGGCGCGCAGCGACCCTGCCCGCAGCGAGGATTGCAACACAACCGGCGCCCCGAACGCCATCGCCATGGCGCGCGTCGCGCTATCACCGGGAGAGATGCGGATCTGTGGCAGATTGGTGCGGTGAATGGCCGCTGAATGCAGGTCAATACCGGTATCACAGCGCAAGACCACATCTTGCAGAAAGATATGCGCAAGCCGCGCGCCCAACGACCCCGATGGATGCCCCGGAAAGCACCGGTTGAGATCCCGCCGGTCGGGCAGATACCGCGAGCGGTTCAGAAAGCCAAAGGCGTTGACGATCGGCACCACCAAAAGCGTCCCGCGCAGGGCCGACAGTTGCGGCGCGCGCAGCAGACGCCGCACGATCTCCACACCAATGACCTCATCCCCGTGCACGGCGGCCGAGACAAACATCGTAGGTCCGGCACGTTTGCCGTGATGGACCTGAACCGACAGGGTGACGGGCGTGTGATCAGGCAGGATCGAGACCGGCAAGTGAACGGTTTGCGAGGTCCCGGCAAGGATCGTTTTCCCCGCGATTTCAAATGGCGCGCGGGCCATGGCCTAACGGTTGCCTTCACCGCTGAAGCGTGCAGCATCTGCCGCCGCGCGTCGGATCGCGTTCGATTTGTGAACCGTTTCCTGATATTCCGCCTCGGGGTCGCTGTCATAGACAACGCCGCCACCGGCCTGAATGTATAGCTTTTGGTCCTGCACCACGGCGGTGCGCAGGGCGATGCACATGTCCATATCGCCACCGGCGCTGAAATAGCCGACGCCGCCGCCATAGACACCGCGTTTTTCAGGCTCCAACTCGTCAATGATCTCCATCGCGCGCACCTTGGGTGCCCCCGACACAGTGCCCGCGGGCATCCCTGCGAAGAACGCATCCAGCGCATCGGCGTCCTCCCGCAACTCACCCACCACATTGGACACAATATGCATCACGTGGCTGTAGCGCTCGACGATGAACTCTTCGGTGGGGCGGACGGTGCCGATCTTGGCCACGCGGCCCACGTCATTGCGGCCCAGATCAAGCAGCATCAGATGCTCCGCCAGCTCTTTCTTGTCTGCCAGCAGATCCGCTTCGAGCGCGTTGTCCTCTTGCGGTGTCTTGCCGCGCGGGCGGGTGCCTGCGATGGGGCGGATCGTGACCTCATTGCCAAAGACGCGCACGAGAATTTCGGGGCTGGCCCCGATCACCTGAAAGCCGCCAAAATTGAAATAGAACATGAAAGGCGAGGGGTTCGTGCGCCGCAAACTACGATAAAGCGCGAAAGGATCCTGCGCGAAATCCTGCGTCCAGCGCTGTGCCGGGACCACCTGAAAAATATCGCCCGCACAGATGTAGTCGCGCGCCTTTTCCACGGCGGCCTTGTAGCCTTCGTGGGTAAAGTTGCTGACCGGCGCGCCGGGGGCATCCGCGTCACCCAGATCGCGGGTGGCCATGGGCATCGCGCGCTCCAGATCGCGCACGGCGTCCATGACACGCTCGGCGGCCTGCGCATAAGCCGCGCGGGCGGTTTGTCCGTCAGACACCCAAGCAGGCGATACTACCGTGACCTCGCCCTTGACGCCGTCCAGCACCGCAATCACCGAAGGGCGCAGCATGATCGCGTCAGGCAGGCCCAGCGGGTCGGGGTTGATGTCGGGCAGATGTTCGACCAGCCGCACCATGTCATAGCCGAGATAGCCGAACAGACCCGCAGCAGCCTGCGGCAAATCAAGCGGCAGGTCGATCTTGCTCTCCGCGATCAGATCGCGCAGCCGGTCCAGCGGGTTGCCCTCCAGCGGCTCAAACGCATCGGCATCATAGCGCGCGGCGCGGTTGATTTCGCTGGTCTTGCCCTGACAGCGCCAGATCAGATCGGGTTTCATCCCGATGATCGAATAGCGCCCGCGCACCTCGCCCCCGGTCACGGATTCCAGCACAAAGGCATCTTTCTGCGCCCCCGTCAGCTTGAGCATCAGAGATACCGGCGTGTCGAGGTCGGCCGCCAGTCTGGTGTATACGATCTGGTTCAGCCCTGTGCTGTAGGCCTGCTCAAACGCATCGAAATCAGGTGTGAGTGCCATGGCGGATCAGGGGAAATTCACATGCACCGCTTGCAGCGCCTGTTGGTTTATCTGCGGGTCTGCGCGCAAGACGACATCATTTGCGAAAACCTCGAAGATGTCACGCGCCAATTGCTGGCTGGCCTGTTGCTCAAGCTGCGTGCGCAGGGCCGCCGCATCGCCATCGGCTGCGGGCGGGGCGACCGCATCGAGCCGCACAAGGATCACGGCGGCATCACTTTCGATGACCTGCGCCTTGCCCACTTCCATGGCGAACACGTCTTCCAAAAAGCCCGGCGGTGTGCGTGGCACAAAGTCAGAGCGGATCAGGTTTTCCTCAACGATGGCATCCAGACCAAGATCGGCAAAGCTGCTGCCGTTTTCCAGCAGACCGACCTGAGCGGCGACCTGTTCAGCCAGACGTTTCGCGGTCTCGGCGGCTTCCCAATGGGCAATGATCTCTTCGCGTATCTCGTCAAAGGGGGCGGGGCGGGGCGGCAGAACCGTATCGAGGCGCAGCGCGAACAACCCGCCATCATCCAGTGACGCGATCTCGGGGAAATCACGCGGCCCGACGGCAGCGGCCGCCTGACGGAAGGTGGGGTAGGCGGCGATCTCCTCCGTGCTCTGTGCGGTCCAGTCGATCTGTGCCACGACCATATCCGTCTCGGACGCCAGATCTTCGAGGGTGGCACCTGCAGCGAGCAGATCATCAAAACTCTCTGCCTGTGCTGCGACGAGACGGCTGGCGCGATCGGCAGCAAGTTGGGGGCGCAGCAGATCGATCGCGTCTTCAAACGGGGTTTCCTGGGCGGCAAGGACGGCGTTCACACGAAACAGCGCTGGGCCCAGCGTGCTCGGAAAGGGGCCGACAACCGCGCCCACATCCGCCGCAAAGACGCCCGCGCCGGCCTCGCCCAATTCGGCTTCGCTCACATCGCCCAGATCAATATCCTCAAGCGCAAGGCCGCGCCCGCGCACCAGATCGTCAAAGGAATCGCCCGCCGCCAGCGCATCCGCCGCCTGCTGCGCGCTCTGTCTGTCCAGAAACGCGAGGCGCTCGACAAGGCGGCGTTCGGGCTGGTTGAACTCGGCGGACTGCTGGGCATAGGCCTCGCGCAGCGCTTCCTCGTCGACCTCCACCGAGTCAAGCAGCATATCGGGCGTGAGCCAGGCATAGGTGATCTGCTTGGTTTCGGGCAGCGTGAAGACGTCGATGTTGTCATCATAATGCGCACGTAAAACCGCATCATCCGGCGCGCCCAGAGGCGTGGCAAGGTCACTCGCATCCAGCAGCGACCACGTGAAACTGCGCTGCTCGCCGATGTAATTCACCAAGGTGTCCACATATGTTTCGGGCATCGCGATCCCGCCCAGAACCGCGCCCTGAACGATGGTGCGCGCCACTTCTTCGCGCAGTTGCGTTTCGAATTCCGCTTCGCTCAGGCCGGTCTGCTCCAGCGCAAAGCGGTATCCCTCGCGGTCAAATTCGCCGTTGATCCCCTGAAAGGCGCTGATGTCCAGAATGCGCCTGCGCAATTCCTCATCGCCAATGGACAGGCCCAGTTGCGATGTTTCGTGATCCAGCGAGCGCGTCGCGACAAGCCGCTGCAGCACGGCGCGGTCCAGACCCATCTGCTGCGCCTGCTGGAAGGGCAGCACCTCGCGGGTTTGCTGTTCCACCGCGCGGATTTCCTGCTGCAACTGGCGGAAATAATCATCGACCGGGATCGGTTTGTCCCCGGCAGTCCCGATGGTGCGGATGTTGCCCGACATATTCGTGGCCCCGAACCCGGCGAGGCCAAGGATCAACAGACCCATCAAAATCCAGATTGCCGTCTTGGAGAGGCTGAAACCTTTGATCATGATCGTCCCTTGTATCGCGCGCTGTTAATTCGGTTTCCGCCTATCTATGCGGTGGCGCGCGCAGGAGCAAGAGCCAGCGCACCCTAGCCGGAGATCGCCGCGAGCCGCCTGAAAAGCACGCCAATCCCATCCGCGTCCAGATTGGCGAAAGCGATGCGCAACTGTCGCGCGCCCGAGGGGTCATCGTCGGGTGTGAACATCGTGCCGGGCAGGCATAAGATCCCGCTGCCTGCGACCATGCGCTTGGCCAGATCGGCCGAACTTTCGGCGAAAGGATGCTGGAAATAGGCGAAATAGGCCCCCAGCCCCAAAAGCTGCCAGCCCTTTGTTTCCAGCCCGGGAACGCCGGAAATGATTGCGTCGCGTCTGGCCAGAATTTCCGCGCGCTCCCCGGCAAGCCAGGTATCAAGGTTTTCCATCCCCCACAGCGCCCCGTGCTGGCCCAGCTGTCCGGGGCAGATCGCGACGGTGTCGAGGAATTTCTCAACCTCCGCCAGCCGCGCCGCAGAGGTGATGAGCGCGCCAACCCGGTGCCCCGTCAGACGGTAGGCCTTGGAAAAGGAATAAAGATGGATCAGCGTGTCCTGCCAGTCCGGGTCCTGAAACAGCACATGGGGCGGGCCGGGCTGGCTGTGAAAATCGCGGTAGGTCTCATCCACGATCAGCGCGATGCCATGCGCGCGCGCCAGCGCCATGAAGGCGGAAATCAACTCTGACGGATATTCCACACCGGCGGGGTTGTTCGGGGTGACCAGCACGATGGCGCGGGTGCGCGGGGTGATGCTTTGGCGTGCCATCTCCGGGTCGGGCAAGAGGTCCGGCCCCGTGGGCAGGGGCACGGCAGCGACCCCGGCCATGTCCAGCCACATCTTGTGATTGAAATACCACGGTGTGGGCAGGATCACCTCGTCCCCCTCAGCGCACAGTGTCGCAATGGCGGCAGCAAAGGCCTGATTGCAGCCCGAGGTGATCGCGACCTGATCGGGGCCAACCGTGCCGCCATAAATCTGCGAAGTGCGCCGCGCCAGTGCGGCGCGCAGGTCCGGCAGGCCCAGCACCGGCCCGTATAGATGCACGTCATCGCGGGTCAGTGCCGCATCCGCCAGCGCATGGCGCAACCCGTCTGGGGGCGGGTCCACCGGGGCCGCCTGACTGACGTTGATCAGGGGACGTTCGGGCGCAAAGGTCACGCCAGCCAGCCAGCGCCGCGCCTCCATCACCGGGGGCATGAAGGTTGTTTGCGTGCGTGTCGGAGTCATGCGCTTCGCGTCCTCATCTCAATCCGTGCCGCGATAGGGTTCCACATATTGCAGCGCCATATCCCAGGGAAAGAAAATCCACGTGTCCTGACTGACCCCGGTGATGAACGTGTTCACCTGCGGCTCGCCCTGCGGCTTGGCATAGACGGTGGCGAAATGCGCATTGGGGTATTGCGCGCGCACCAGTTCCAGCGTCTTGCCGCTGTCCACCAGATCATCGACGATCAGAATGCCCGTCCCGTCCCCCATCATGTCCGCATCCGGTGCCTTGAGCACCTTTGCGTCCCGGCGCTGGTCCGCCTTGCCGCCGCCCGAATGATAGGACATCACCGAAATCGTATCGACCACGCGAATGTCCAACTCCCGCGCGACGATCATCGCCGGGGCCATGCCGCCGCGCGTGATCGCAACAACCGCCCGCCATGCGCCCTCATCAGGGCCTTGCCCGTCCAGCCGCCACGCGAGCGCACGGCTGTCGCGGTGGATCTGGTCCCAACTGATATGAAACCCCTTTTCATGGGGCAGGCGGCTTTGGTCTTTGGAACTCATGTTCGTTACCTTTCGAAAAGCAGGCGCAGCCCAAGCGCGCCCATCACAGCAGCGGCAATACGATCCGCCCAGGACTTGATGCGCAGATAGGCCGCACGGGCAGGGGCGGTCGACAACCCGAAAGCCATGGCCGCATAGACGCATAGCTCCACGACCAGATGATTGGCCACAATCAGCGCGCTGTCCGTCAGCGACAGCCCCGCGGGAAAGATCACAACGATCACGGCACCGGCAAAGAGGACGGATTTCGGATTGGTCAGGTTGACCAGCAGCCCCGCGCGAAAGGCGCGCCGGCTGGCCCGTTCGGATGACGCCTTGAGCGGCTGCGCCGCCCCGCGCCACATGCCCCATGCCAGATAGATCAGGTAAAGCGCGCCGATGGCCTTCATCGTCGCATAGGCCCAGGGCACCATGTCAAACAGGGCCGCCAGCCCGGCAAGCGCCGCCGCCGTCCAGATCGCGGCCATCACACCCAGACCCACACCGGTCATGACCCCCGCGCGCCGCCCCTGCGCGATGCTGTTGCGCAACACCAGCAGAAACGCCGGACCCGGTGCCGCCATCGCCACCAACAGGGTGACGTTGAAAGCGGCAAGCTGGGCCCAGGACAGATCGCTCACTGCGTTATTCCTTGCTCATGTCGGGGGCGTCCACCGCCTTCATGCCCACCACATGATACCCCGCATCCACATGCAGGTTCTCCCCCGTGGTGCCTGAACCGAGGTCAGACAACAGGAACAGGGCCGCCTTGCCCACGTCATCAATCGTCACATTGCGCCGCAGGGGTGAGTTATACTCGTTCCACTTCATGATATAACGGAAATCGCCAATCCCGCTCGCGGCCAGCGTCTTGATCGGCCCGGCGGAGATCGCATTCACGCGGATGCCATCCTTGCCAAGGTCTTCGGCCAGATACTGCACCGATGCCTCAAGCGCCGCCTTGGCCACACCCATCACGTTATAATGCGGCATGACCTTTTCGGCACCATAATAGGTCATTGTCAGGCAGGACCCGCCCGGGTTCATCATCTTTTCCGCCCGTTGCACGACCGAGGTAAAGGAATAGACCGAAATATCCATCGTCATCGCGAAATTGTCGCGCGTGGTGTCCACATAGCGTCCGCGCAATTCGCCCTTGTCGGAGAACCCGATGGCATGGACGATGAAGTCCAGCGTGCCCCATTTGTCCTTGAGCGCGTCAAACAGCGCATCCATCGAGGCCTCATCGCTTACATCGCAGGGCAGGACGATATCGCTGCCCAGCTTTTCCGCCAGCGGCCCGACCCGCTTTTTCAGCGCCTCGCCCTGATAGGAAAAGGCAAGTTCCGCCCCGGCATCGGCGCAGGTCTTGGCAATACCCCAGGCGATGGACTTGTCATTTGCAAGGCCCATGATCAGGCCGCGTTTTCCCGCCAGAAGCTCGTTTCCCATGAAATTTCCCTTGGTAACTGAATGGTTGCTCTCTTGTCCTTGGTCTTTAGGCGATTGCGCGATGGCCATCAAGGCTGCTCGCGGCCCCAACTTGCGCGGCCCCTCTTGACCTTTGGCGTGTTTCGGCCACCTGTGCCACGGACGAGATAACGCGAAAGGTGCATCATGACCGAACGAACGGGTAAATTCGCAGGTGACAACCCCTTCACGATTGCCGAAAGCTGGCTGGCTGAGGCGCAGGAAAGCGAAGTGAACGACCCCAACGCCATCGCGCTGAGCACCGTGGACGCTGACGGGATGCCCAATGCGCGCATGGTGCTGCTCAAGGGCGTGGAGCCGGATGCTTTCGTGTTTTACACCAACTACGAAAGCGCGAAGGCGCGCGAACTGGATGGCGCGGGCAAGGCTGCCTTCGTGATGCATTGGAAGAGCCTGCGCCGCCAGATCCGGGTGCGCGGCCACGTCAGTCGCGAAGATGGCGACGCCGCCGATGCCTATTTCGCCTCGCGCTCGCTCAAAAGCCGCCTTGGGGCCTGGGCTTCAAAGCAATCGCGCCCGCTCAGCAGCCGCGCCGCGCTCATGGCCGAGGTGGCCAAGATGACAGCAACGCACGGAACGAATCCCAAGCGTCCACCATTCTGGGGCGGATTCCGGATCACACCTGTCGAGATCGAATTCTGGGCGGATGGCGACTTCAGGTTGCATGACCGATTTGTCTGGCGCCGCGAGACCCCGCAATCCGAGTGGCACGTGACCCGCCTTAACCCCTAAGCTGCAGAAAAGTGTAAAAAATAAGTTAAAATCTCGTGTTAATTCTTGCACAGGGTCTGTGCATCAGATATGTTTGCGCATATATTTCAACCGCTTAAAGCTGATATTGTTCAAGAACCGTGCCATTGTACTGCGCTCAATTCAACGTGATACTGCTCCAGTGCGCGCACTGCCGGATCAAAACGGGAAACACGGGATTTCCCAATCTTTTGGCTTGATTAGGCTTTGTAATATCGCGCAAGAGTGTTTAGGGACGTTTTGGGATCCGGGTAGCAAAGTACGTGAACGATACTTCTGAGAATACAGACCCAGTGATCGGGGTTGTAAAGTGGTTTGACCCTGTTAAGGGATTTGGTTTCGTGGTCGCGGATGCGGGCGGGCCTGATATACTGTTGCATGTCAACGTGTTGCGAAATTTTGGGCAAAGCTCGGTCGCAGACGGCGCGCGGGTCGAGCTGGAAGTGCAGCGCACGGAGCGGGGTGTTCAGGCAACGCAGGTCTTGTCATTGCTGCCCCCGGAAAGCGATGATTCCGTTGGCCTGTCAGACATTGCGGCACTGGACCCGAAGGTCGTCGCCGAGGCACCTCTGGAACCGGCGCGCGTGAAATGGTTCGACAAGGGCAAGGGATTTGGCTTTGCGAATGTGTTCGGGCGTCGGGACGACATTTTCCTGCATATGGAAGTGCTGCGCCGCTCGGGTCTGTCTGATCTGGCGCCGGGTGAGGCGCTGGCCTTGCGTGTGATCGAGGGAAAACGCGGCCATATGGCGGCGGAGGTCTTTGCATGGGAAGCCGCACTCGATCCTCAGGACGCATGAAGGCGCTGCTGGGCGTCGTTCTTGCCGTCTTCGCGCAGGGAGCTGTTGCCCAAAGCTGTGATGAAAACGCGGTCTACCTCAAGGGCGATTGGGGGCAGGCGCGGTTTTCAGTGGAAATCGCCGATGACGCCGACGAACGCGCGCGCGGCCTGATGCATCGCACCGAAATGGCCAGCTCAGCCGGAATGCTCTTTATCTACCCGCACCCGCAATCGCTGTCGTTCTGGATGCGCAACACCCTGATCGAATTGGACATGTTGTTCATAGATCCCCAGGGGGTCGTGCAACACATCCATCACCGTGCCCAGCCGCTGGATGAAACCCCTGTTTTTGGCGGGCGCGATCTGACGCATGTGCTGGAAATCAACGGTGGCCTGTCGGAAAAACTCGGAATTGACACCGGAACGGTGCTCAAACACTCAAGTTTTTCACAAGCTGAGGCCGCTTGGCCCTGTTAAGGGGTTTTCAAACCGAAAAAGGCGGTCTAAAGAGACGCCAGTCGGAGCGTGGCGCAGCCTGGTAGCGCACCTGTTTTGGGTACAGGGGGTCGGAGGTTCGAATCCTCTCGCTCCGACCACTTTCAACAAGTTCACCTTGATCACGTGCGGCCCGGCGGGTCGCATAGATTGTCTCATCAAAGCTGAGTCGCGCCCTACACCATCTTCTGTGTTTCGGTGCGCTCTATCACCCACTACATTTTGTGGCGCATTTGCCAGGTCGGGCCGCTTCCTCCCCATATATAGCGATGCTGTTGCACTCTTGGAGAGGCGTTACAGCCGCGCGGTATCCATCCTTTGAAAAATATTCACCACGCGGGCGGGCGGTTGATTTCAGGACCACGCAGTGGCGTTAATCTTTATGAATTCTCGCGTGGCACCTCAGGTCTGCTGCGTAAATTCCTCAATCCATTCATGTTTCAGGTATCGCGGCGGCGCAGCGCATTTCGCGCCCGCCTGTGGATATTAACGCTGCGTTAATCTCTTGAATCACCCAGCACAGGACGGCCTTGAAAAATCCCCATGCGTCAAGACGATCATCGGTAAAAAAAGAATAAAAACATCGTTGACCGGATAGGGGGAAATACGTCACTTTGTATGAGCCGACGATGACGCCACAAGATGTAGTGGACAAACACGCGAAAGGGCGTCGTGACGGGGCAAAGGCAAAAGACGGTCACACAGTAGGATCCGAATGCAGATGTGAAAGGCGCAAACGCGGTTTTCACATACGCATATTGCTCTTTGACCCAAGGCAAGTAGCGGGGGCGGTGCTGCACAGACAGTCTGCTTCAGAAGTGACAAAGCTGAATATGAGGCAGCGAAAATGAAAATTGAACGCAAATTCACCAAAGCCGGTCAGGACGCCTACGCCGACCTCGACTTTATCACCACCGTGTCGGAAATCCGCAACCCGGACGGCACTGTCGTGTTCAAGCTGGACAATGTCGAAGTGCCCAATTCATGGAGTCAGGTCGCCAGCGACGTCATCGCGCAGAAATATTTCCGCAAAGCCGGCGTGCCCACCAAGACCCGCAAGGTAAAAGAAAAGGGTGTCCCCGAATTCCTGTGGCGCTCCGTCCCGGCGGAAGGGGCAGAGATGATCGGCGAAACCTCCTCCAAACAGGTCTTTGACCGTCTGGCCGGTGCCTGGACCTACTGGGGCTGGAAGGGTGGCTATTTCTCAACCGAAGAAGACGCGAGCGCCTATTTCGACGAAATGCGCCACATGCTGGCCAGCCAGCGCGCCGCCCCCAACAGCCCGCAGTGGTTCAACACCGGTCTGCACTGGGCTTACGGCATTGACGGCCCGGCGCAGGGGCACCACTATGTGGATTACAAGACCGGCAAGCTGACGCGGTCGAAATCCTCCTACGAGCATCCGCAGCCGCACGCCTGCTTCATCCAGTCCGTCTCTGATGATCTGGTGAATGAGGGCGGCATCATGGACCTCTGGGTGCGTGAGGCGCGTCTGTTCAAATACGGCTCCGGCACGGGCACGAATTTCTCGTCCCTGCGCGGTGAGGGCGAGGGGCTTTCCGGTGGCGGCAGATCCTCGGGGCTCATGGGCTTTCTGAAAATCGGTGACCGCGCGGCCGGTGCGATCAAATCCGGCGGCACCACACGGCGTGCGGCCAAGATGGTGATCGTCGATGCGGACCACCCTGACATCGAGGATTTCATCAACTGGAAAGTGGTTGAAGAGCAGAAGGTGGCCAGCATCGTCGCAGGCTCCAAGATGCACGAACAGAAACTCAACCTGCTGTTTGAGGCGATCAAGACATGGGACGGCGCCGAGGAAGACGCCTACGACCCAAGCAAGAACGCTGCCCTCAAGCAGGCCATCCGCGAGGCCAAAAAGGTCGCGATCCCGGAAACCTACGTCAAACGCGTGCTCGATTACGCAAAACAGGGCCACACGTCGATCGAATTCCCGACCTATGACACCGACTGGGATTCGGAGGCCTATAGCTCCGTCTCCGGTCAGAACTCCAACAACTCCATTCGCGTCACCAACGCCTTCCTCAAGGCGGTCGAGGAAGACGCCGACTGGGACTTGATCAACCGCGTGGATGGCAAGGTCACCAAGACCATCAAGGCACGCGATCTGTGGGAAAAAGTCGGCCACGCGGCATGGGCCTGTGCCGATCCGGGCATCCAGTACCACGACACCGTCAACGACTGGCACACCTGCCCGGCGGATGGCGAAATTCGCGGCTCCAACCCGTGCTCGGAATATATGTTCCTTGATGATACGGCCTGTAACCTCGCGTCGATGAACCTGCTGACCTTCCTCAAGGACGGTGAGTTCCAGATCGAAGACTACATGCACGCCGCGCGGCTCTGGACCGTGACGCTGGAAATCTCGGTGATGATGGCGCAATTCCCCTCCAAGGAAATCGCACAGCGCTCCTATGACTTCCGCACGCTCGGTCTGGGCTATGCCAATATCGGCGGTTTGCTGATGAACATGGGTCACAGCTATGACAGCGCCGAGGGCCGGGCCATTTGCGGGGCGCTGACCGCGATCATGACCGGCGTGTCCTATGCGACCTCCGCCGAAATGGCGGGCGAGCTTGGACCTTTCCCGGGCTATGCGAAAAACGCCGACAACATGCTGCGGGTGATCCGCAATCACCGGCACGCGGCCTATGGCAAGGTCGGCGGTTACGAAGACCTGTCTGTCAACCCCGTGCCGCTGGATTACAAAAGCTGCCCGGATGCGCGGATGATCGAGGTCGCACGCGGGGCCTGGGATCAGGCGCTGGAACTGGGTCAACGGCACGGCTATCGCAACGCGCAGGCCACGGTGATTGCACCGACAGGCACCATCGGTCTGGTGATGGATTGCGATACCACCGGCATCGAGCCTGATTTCGCGCTGGTGAAATTCAAGAAACTCGCGGGCGGCGGATACTTCAAGATCATCAACCAATCCGTCCCCGGCGCGCTTGAAAAACTCGGCTACGGTTCAGCCCAGATCGAGGAAATCGTGTCCTATGCGGTCGGTCACGCCACCATCGGCAACGCACCCGGCATCAACCACACCTCGCTTGCGGGTCACGGGTTTGGTCCGAACGAGCTGGCCAAGATCGACGCGGCACTGGCCTCGGCCTTTGACATCCGCTTTGTCTTCAACCAGTGGACGCTGGGCGAGGAGTTCTGCACGCAGGTTCTGGGCATCCCGGCGGAAAAGCTGAATGATCCATCCTTTGATCTGCTTCGTCACCTCGGGTACTCGAAAAAGGACATCGAGGCGGCCAATGATCACGTCTGCGGCACCATGACCCTCGAAGGGGCGCCTTTCCTGAAGGACGAGCATCTGTCGATCTTCGACTGTGCCAACCCCTGCGGCAAGAAAGGCAAACGCTTCCTGTCGGTGGACAGCCACATCCACATGATGGCGGCGGCACAATCCTTCATCTCGGGTGCGATCTCCAAAACGATCAACATGCCCAATGATGCCACCATCGAGGACTGCCAGAAAGCCTACGAACTCAGCTGGTCGCTCGGGGTGAAAGCCAACGCGCTCTATCGTGACGGCTCGAAACTCAGCCAACCGCTGGCCGCATCGCTGGTCGAGGACGACGAGGACGCCGCCGAGACACTGGAAAGCGGCACGGCCCATGAAAAGGCGCAAGTGCTGGCGGAAAAGGTCGTCGAGAAGATCATCGTCAAGGAGATCGTCAAATCGCACCGGGAAAAGATGCCACAACGGCGCAAGGGCTATACCCAAAAGGCGACCGTAGGGGGCCACAAGGTCTATCTGCGCACCGGCGAGTACGAAGACGGCAAGATCGGCGAAATCTTCATCGACATGCACAAGGAAGGTGCGGGCTTCCGGGCGATGATGAACAACTTCGCCATCGCGGTGTCGGTCGGTCTGCAATATGGTGTCCCGCTGGAGGAATTCGTGGATGCCTTCACCTTCACCAAATTCGAACCCGCAGGCATGGTGCAGGGCAACGAGACGATCAAGAACGCAACCTCGATCCTTGATTATGTGTTCCGCGAGTTGGCCGTGTCCTATCTCGACCGCACGGACCTCGCACATGTCCAGCCGGCAGGTCACAGCTTTGACGATCTGGGCGCGGGCGAGAAGGAAGGCGTCGGCGATGTCTCTGAACTGAGCGAAACGGCGGCTTCCAAATCCCTCGAAGTGCTGAAACAAATCAGCTCCACCGGCTATCTGCGCAACCGCATGCCACAGGAACTGGTGGTGCTGCAGGGCGGTCAAACCTCGGCCATCGCCTATGACAACATCGCGCCCCTTGAAGGCGGCGGGAACGTCGCGGTGGCTATGGCCTCAACCTCCGTGACCTCCGGCACGGTCGAAATGGACGCGCGCACCAAGGCCAAGATGCAAGGCTACGAGGGCGAAGCCTGCGGCGAATGCGGCAACTACACCCTCGTGCGCAACGGCACCTGCATGAAATGCAACACCTGCGGCGGCACAAGCGGCTGTAGCTGAGGAAAACGCGCCCCCACGGGGCGTGTAGGGGTCGCGGTCTGCTCAGGCAGGCCGCACCCCGACGAGACAGCGAGCCGCCGGATGTACCGGCTTCTCAAAAACAAGCGGGTGAGACTCCGCAGAAAACAAAGATGTTTTCCGCTCTGTCTCACGCGTCGGAAATCCACAGGATTTCCAACGAAATTGGGGACGGGCAGGGTGGGACCTTGGCCTCTCTGATATCCGGGACGGATGCGTTCGTTCCAGACGACGTTCAGGCCGCAGGCAGAAAAATACCGAGCGGTTAACATACTGAGCCTGAACATCGAAACTCACAGGGGTCCTTCGGGGCCCCTTTTTTCTGTCGGCCTGCACGGTAACGCATGCGTTGACCATCGAAGTACAGCGGGACTACCCTCGCGCGGCCGGGCGGGGGAAAAACAGTGATCAGCCAGTTTGTCATCAGGAAAGCGCGCAAAGAAGATGAAACCGCTGTCCGACACTGTGCGCACCACGCTTATGCACAATATGTGGCGGCCATCGGAAAGAAGCCTGCGCCGATGGTTGCGGATTTTGCCTCTTTGATCACGTTGGGCCGGGTGCATGTTGCGATAGATGCCAAAGACCGCTTTTGCGGTTTCATTGTCTTTTATGAACAGGACGACTGTTTCTTTCTGGAAAATGTGGCCGTGCACCCGGACATGGCCGGCAAGGGTGCCGGAAAACAATTGATCCTGTTTTGTGAGCGCATGGCAAAACACGCAGGTATGACATCCGTCAGGCTTTACACAAACGCGAAAATGACGGCGAACCTGTCGCTCTACCCCCATCTGGGATATCGCGAAACAGAACGCAGACATGAAGACGGATTCGATCGTGTCTTTTTTGAAAAGCCCGTGTGAGAAAGCCACCTGTGGCCCGCATAAAATGCCGTGCGGCCAAGATCGGCGGTATCGTGCCTTATTCATCGGCGGATCGGTCGCGGATTGCCGAAATCGCCCTCGGCGGGATTTTGCCCGGCAGAGTTGAGCCGACGAAAACGCCCCTTTTGTGCGTTGAAACGCCCGTTTCGCGCCCTTGCTTTGATCGCTGATGGCTTTTGTTTGTTGCCATGTCATCCCTGTGATCGCGGAGATGTTCCGCTTTTACTTGGGAGTAAGAAAATGACGAAAGTAAGCCTACCAGCAATTCTCTTCACTGTTGCTTTTGCCGGTGCCGTCTCGGCCGCCACGGCTGCGGATTCGAACGGCGATGGCGTTCTGACCCTCGACGAGGTGCAGGCCGTGATGCCCGACATCACCGCCGAAGCCTTCAGCGCGATGGATCTGAACTCCGATGGCGCGCTGGATGAAGCGGAAGTGCAATCCGCCCAGGACGCAGGGCTGATGCCAGCCTAACGTCCCCCGCCTGAGCGGGGCAATGCCCTGGCGCCGCTCAGGCACAGCTGTCATTTGGGCGCATCCATACCTAGGGGATTTCGCACAAACCCAGCAACACCCAATACCAGCCGAAATCAGAGGATTCATCGCGTGCGTTGGCATGCGGTCTTCCCAAAGTGCGCGCGACGCTCTGACGCGTCACGCGAAAAACCGCGATCACCTAACGCTGTCTGACATCAAGGGTTTCAACGCCTCACGTGATGTTTGATGTTTCGGATATTTCGTCAGACGCTTTCAGGCGGGCAGGTGGATGGTAAAGCGCGCCCTGATCCGGGCGTCCAGTTCCGGGTCGAACCGTGCCGCCGAGCGTTGGGCAAGAATCTCTTCCTTGCGCGCGCGCGCCTTGGCGATCAGGTCCGGTTTCCCCTTCTCCTCCCACTCCTTGGGGGAACTGCGATCGCCAAGGGCGGGGTAGACGTGATCCGCCTCCATCCGGCCCAGCGTCTGCTCAGTGCCCAGATAGTGCCCCGGACCGCCCATGCAAACCGTGCGCATCTGATCCAGCGCCATGGTTTCGTCGGTGACCTCGATCCCGCGCACGCAGCGCATGGCCTGTCCCAGCAGATCATCCCCGAGGATCAGCGATTCGTGACAGAACCCCAGCAGCGAGGCATGCATGCCCGCCGCCTCATAGACCATGTTCAACCCCGCAAGCCCGGCCATCACGTTTGAGCACATCTGCTCCCAGCCCGCCTGCATGTCGGGCAGTTTGCTGTCCGCAATCCCCGCAGCGGCCCCGCCGGGCAGGTTGTAAAACCTGTGCATCTGCGCGCAGCCCGCCGTCAGCAGGGCCTGTTCCCCCGACCCGCCCGTCATCGCGCCACTGCGCAGATCAAGCCCGAAAGGCCATGTGCCAAAGACCACCGGATGACCCGGTTTGATCGCGTGCACATAGGCCAGACCGGCCAGACATTCCGCCGTGGCCTGAACGATCGCCCCCGCAATGGTTGATGGGGCCGTCGCCCCCGCCATCCCCGCAGAGAGCAGCAGGACCGGCATGCCGTGCTTGATGCATTCCTCCATCACCTGGCAGGATTCGGTCGCGAATTTCATCGGGGGGACGACAAAACAGTTCGAATTCAGCACGAAGGGGCGCGCGCGCCATGCCGCCTCGTCCCCGGCGATCATATGCAGCATTTCGATAGCCGGGGCCACATGCGCCGGATCGCTGAAAGACGTGCCGATATGTTTCGTCGTGCCCGAACAGGTGGCGTAGATCGTGTTGAGGTCCATCTCAAGGTTGTCGGCAATATCGCGGCACACCATGGGGCGTTGCAGGAAATGGATATTGGGCAATACATCCGTGATCCGTGCCGCGTCATGCAGGTCCTGCACACCGCATTCGCGGTAATTCCGCCCCTCTGCATCCACTAGATGCACCGCTGCGCCGGCCGTGCCGTAATGCACCCGCGTGCCTGTCAGATCCAGATCGTGCGCCGGGTCGCGCGCGCACAGCGTGACGCTCCGGTTCGCACCGGCAATCACGTCTTCGATCAGCGCGCGGGGAAAGCGGATGCGCCCATCCGCGCCCTGAACCGCGCCCGCCTTGCTCAGCACCTCAACCCCGCTCGCCGGGGCATCCGCAAGGCCGATGGTTTCCAGCGCCTCAAGGGCGGCATCGTGAATGCGCTCAACGTCCGCCGGGGTCAGCGGCGCATAGCGCCCGCCCTCCATACCGGGGCGTATGGGGCGCAGGTGATCGGCCAGCGGTGCCGCGCGTGCCGCACGCCGGGCAGAGCGGCCACCAGCACGGGTCTTTGTTGTCTGTGTCATGTTCCATGTCCTGAAAAAGCAATAATGAGGGGCCTATTGCCGTTCAGGTCGCCCGCGCGCCGCACGTCCACGCTCCGCACCGATTGTGCGAATTACCAGATTTATCTTGATCCGGTCTGCTTTCATGCGCCCTCCGTTACCTGCAATGCTGCGCAGGGCGGGCGCGCGCGTCTGTCCCGTTTGCGACGCAGGGTCGCTTTCGAACCAGAGCGTCTGGCGAAATACCTGAGATATCACGTATCACGTAACGCGTTGAAATCTCTGATGTCAGGCAGCGTTACGTGAGTCAGTTCCTCGCATGACGCTTTTACGCCGGTGTCGGGTCTACTGCGCCGCTGCCCGCGCGGTGCAACGCGCCACCGCATGATCCAGTACCGTTTGCAGCGCCTTGGCAAAGACATCATCCGCCACTGTCATCGCGACCCGGATATGTCCCGGGGCGCAGCCGCCAAAGCTCTCTCCGGGCATGACGGCGATATGATGGGCGTCCAGCAGGTCATTGGCAAACGCCTCGCCGGTCATCCCCGTGGCGCGCATATCCAGCATCAGATACATCGCCCCCTGCGCCGGGACGAGGCCCACGACATCCTGCCCCGCAAGGATCTGCTGCGCCAGCGCGCGGCGCCGCCGGAACGGGGCGGCAACCTCTTCCTCAAAGGCATCGCCCTGCGCCAGCGCAAAGCAGGCGGCGTCCTGAATGAACCCCGGCACACCATAGGTCGTATGGGTCGCCAGATTCGTGAGATGCGCAATCGCCTCTTCGGGGCCGATGATCCAGCCGCAGCGCGACCCGGTCATCGCATGGGATTTCGACATCGACCCGACCACCAGGGTCCGCCCGGCCATGCCGGGCAGGGCGCGCGGGCTCAGATGGGTGCCTTCCCAGACCTGCGTGTCATAAACCTCATCCGAAATCAGCCACATATCCTCTGCGATGCACAGATCGGCGATCCCCTGCAATGTGTCACGCCCATAGACCACACCGGTGGGATTATTGGGCGTGTTGATCAACAGCGACTGCGCCTTGCCCGCATGGGGTGCGATATCCTCAACGCGCGGCTGAAAGGCGTTTTCCGCGCGCGCGCCGATGGCCTGTGGCACCGCCCCCGCACCGCGCAGCGTCCCCGGATAAGTGGCATAATAGGGGTCAATATAAAGTGCCATATCCCCGGGATCACAGACCGCCGTATGGGCCGCAAACAGCGCCGCCTGACCGCCGGGCGTGATCAGCACATTCTCGCGGTGCGTCTCAACACCGGTGCGCGCGTGCACCCGCGCGGCAACACGATCGCGCAGCGCATCGGTGCCGGGCACGGCAGCATATCCGGTATGTCCCGCCAGCGCTGTGCGGTGCATCTCTTGCAGAACGGGGGCTGCGGTGCGGATGTCATGCTCGCCAATGGTCAGCTCCGTGACCGCGACCCCTTGCGCGATCATCCGCCGTGCCTTCAGGAATACGTCCCAGCCGTCTGAGCCGCCGCCCGTGATGCCCATGATCCGCTCGGAGAGTTGCATGATCTGTCCTTTGCTGCTGCGCCGCACAGAGGCCAGAGGGCACCTGATTCGTCAATCGCCCTTGACGCCACGCGCCACAACGGCGTAGGTCTGCCCCATGACCCATATATCGCCCCTTTGCTGTATTATCTGCTGATCCCCAACTGCGGGCGCACTTAGGTCGTTTTCATCCCTGATCGAGATTGCTATGCCCGCGCCATCCCCGCGCAAGGACGCCCGTCATGACGATCAAACTCTACAACACCAAGACCCGCCGCAAAGAGGACTTTGAGCCGATCAACAAGGACGACGTGCGCATGTATGTCTGCGGCCCCACGGTCTATGACCGCGCGCATCTGGGCAATGCGCGGCCCGTGATCGTCTTTGACGTGCTCTATCGGTTGCTGCGCCACACATATGGGCCGGATCACGTGACCTATGTGCGCAATTTCACGGATGTGGATGACAAGATCAACGCGCGCGCCGCCGAAAGCGGGCGTTCCATCGCCGAGATCACCGCCGAGACGACGCAGTGGTTTCTCGATGACATGGCGGCGGTCGGCGCGCTGGAACCCTCCATCAAGGACAGGGATCATCAACGCGCGATGCCCCGCGCCACGCAGTATATCGCGCAGATGGTCACGATGATCGAAGACCTGATCGCCAAGGGGCACGCCTATGCCGCCGAGGGTCATGTGCTCTTTGCGGTGGAGAGTTATTCGAAATATGGCGCGCTCTCGGGCCGGTCGATTGATGACATGATTGCCGGCGCGCGGGTCGAGGTCGCCCCCTACAAACGCAACCCCATGGATTTTGTGCTGTGGAAGCCCTCTGATGATGCGACACCGGGCTGGGCCGGGCCGGTCGTGGGAGGCAAAAGTATTGGCAGGGGCCGTCCCGGCTGGCACATCGAATGCTCCGCCATGGCGCATGATCTGCTGGGCGCAACGTTTGATATACACGGCGGCGGCAACGACCTGATGTTCCCCCATCACGAAAATGAAATCGCCCAAAGCACCTGCGCGGGCCATAATTTCGCCAACGTCTGGATGCACAACGAGATGCTGCAGGTCGAAGGCAAGAAGATGTCCAAGTCCTTGGGCAATTTCTTCACCGTCCGCGATCTGCTCGACCAAGGCGTGCCGGGAGAGGTGATCCGTTTCGTGATGCTCAGCACCCACTACCGCAAACCGATGGATTGGACCGAGAAGAAGCGGGAAGAGGCGGAGGAAACACTCTGGAAATGGAAGAAACTGACAGATGGGGCGGAAAGTTCGCGGCGTCCGCACTTGGAAATTATAGCGGCGCTGAAGGACGATTTGAACACCCCGTTGGCGATAAGCATTCTCCACAGAAAGTTTGCCGAAGCAAAATCAGACGACGACAAAAATAGGTTTCTCAGCACGCTGTTATTACTGGGTATCGGCGAAACGTGGCGTGACGGCGTTGATGTTGCCGTCGAGGAGGCCTTCCAAACCGTTTCACTCATCGAAGCACTCATCGAAAGCATAGAAAAGGCGCGCGCCCAAAAGGACTGGGCGACGTCGGATCGAACACGCGATGGGCTAGAATCTGCCGGTGTGAAGGTGCAGATATCAAAAGACGGTGTTTCTTGGGAAAGGGGCCCAAGTTTCGACCCAGCCAAACTGGAAGCCCTCAAATGACCCGGTTCCCAACACAGGACAGCGCCCGAGCCTGGGGGGGCGTGAAGCGCCCTCCCGGGGGGAGGGTCGGGCGCTGTCCGGGCCGCAAGCGACCCGGACCGGTGCAGACCGCACCGGGGCCGTTCAAAACCGTCACGACACCGCCTGATGCGCGATGCTGTGACGGTTACCACAGTGTCACCCGACCGCGCGCCGCGCACCGACGTGATACCGACACGATACCGACGCCCTGCCGACGTGCCAAAGCAGCGGAATTTCACCCATGACCCGTGAGCGCCTTTACCTCTATGACACCACCCTGCGCGACGGGCAGCAGACGCAGGGCGTGCAGTTCTCGACCGAGGAAAAACGCACCATCGCCGAAAGCCTCGACGCGCTGGGCGTGGATTATATCGAGGGCGGCTGGCCCGGTGCCAACCCCACCGACAGCGCGTTTTTCGACACCGCCCCCAAGACCCGCGCGACCATGACCGCCTTTGGCATGACCAAGCGCGCGGGCCTCTCGGCTGAAAACGACGACGTGCTCGCCGCCGTTTTGAACGCGGGCACATCCGCCGTCTGTCTGGTCGGCAAAACCCATGATTTCCACGTGCGCGCCGCCCTCGGGATCAGCCTTGAGGACAACCTCGACAATATCTCGAAATCCGTCAAACACCTTAGAAACATGGGTCGTGAGGCGCTGTTTGATGCCGAACACTACTTTGACGGCTACCGCGCCAACCCTGATTATGCGCTGCAGGCCGTGCGCGCGGCCTATGACGCTGGCGCGCGCTGGGTGGTGCTGTGTGACACCAATGGCGGGACGATGCCCGAAGAGGTGCGCCGCATCACGACCGAGACAATCGCGGCAGGCATTCCGGGGGATTACCTCGGCATTCACACCCATAACGACACCGAAAACGCCGTCGCCTGCAGTCTCGCCGCCGTGGATGCTGGCGCGCGGCAAATTCAGGGCACGCTGAACGGGCTGGGCGAACGCTGCGGCAACGCCAACCTGACCACGCTGATCCCGATCCTGCTGCTCAAGGAACCCTACGCCAGCACCTATGAAACGGGTATCACCCACACAGCCCTCAAGACGCTGACCCGCACCAGCCGGATGCTCGATGAAATCCTCAACCGCGTGCCGTTTCGGCAGGCCGCTTTCGTGGGTTCCTCGGCCTTTGCGCATAAGGCCGGGCTGCATGCTTCCGCCATCCTCAAGGACCCCTCCACCTACGAACATATCGACCCCGCAACCGTCGGAAATACAAGGATAATTCCGATGTCCAACCAAGCGGGGCAATCCAATCTGCGCGAACGGTTGCAAGGGGCCGGGCTAGTGGTGAAAAAGGGCGATCCGGCCTTGGGTCTGATCCTCGATCGCATCAAGGAACGTGAGGCTTTGGGCTATTCCTATGACACCGCGCAGGCCAGTTTCGAACTGCTGGCGCGCGACGCTCTGGGCCAGATGCCCGCCTTTTTCGAGGTCAAACGCTACCGGGTGACGGTCGAGCGGCGCAAGAACAAATACGACCAGATGGTCAGCCTCTCCGAGGCCGTCGTGGTCGTTAAAGTGGGGGGCACCAAAAAACTCTCCGTCTCTGAATCGATGGATGAAACGGGCAGCGATCGTGGCCCCGTCAACGCATTGGCCAAGGCGCTGTCCAAGGACCTTGGCCCGTATCAGGCGATCATTGATGACATGCGCCTCGTTGATTTCAAAGTCAGAATCACGCAGGGCGGCACCGAGGCTGTCACCCGCGTGATCATCGACAGCGAAGATGGCGAGGGGCGGCGTTGGTCCACGGTCGGTGTTTCGGCAAACATAGTGGATGCATCGTTCGAGGCCTTGCTGGATGCGATCCGCTGGAAACTGACGCGCGACTGGAAAGCCGCATGACGCGGGCCTGTTGGGATGCGTTCTTCGAATTGCACCGGGGCCTGCCCCGCGAAGGACCGGGTGAGGTGCTGGATGAAGCAGAGGCCGAAGCGGCGCTGTGGCGCGGGGCAAGACATGAATTTGGCTATTTGCTGTCAGTGGTGCGCCCGCGATGAGCTTTGATGCGGATGTGACCGCCTGCGCCGCAATCGTGGAAAAGGCAGACCCGGACCGGTTCGCCGCCGTCATGGCCAGCCCGGTTGCGGCGCGCCCTGTTCTCTTTGTGCTTTATGCCTTCAACGTGGAGGTTTCGCGTGCCCCTTGGCTCACACAAGAGACGATGATTGCCGAGATGCGCCTGCAATGGTGGCGCGATGCGCTTGAGGAAATCGGGCAGGGCGGGCAGGCCCGCCGCCACGAGGTCGTCACCCCGCTGAGCCGTTTTCTGTCAGAGCCGGCAACGCAGGTGCTTGACCGGCTCGTCGCGGCCCGGCGATGGGACATCTACAAGGATGCCTTTGAGGACGCTGCACATTTTGACAATTACCTCAATGAAACAGCCGCCGGTTTGATGTGGGTTGCGGCCTGCGCGCTCGACCCGGACCTGACCCCGCAGGGCACGGTGGAAGCCATGGTACGGGCCTGCGGTCGCGCAACGGGGCTTGCACGGTTTTTGCAGGCCGTGCCCGCGTTGGAAGCCCACAATCGCATTCCCTTGGTTGATGGCCGCGCGGAGGCCATCGCCGATCTTGCGCGCACGGCACTCAATGCGCTGCCTGCCCCAAAGCTGCTGAAACGCACCTTGGGGGAGGCGGCGAAACCGGCCATCACGGAGGCGTTTTTGACCCGGAGCCTTCTGAAACAGGTGGTACAGGATCCGCGCCGCGTGGCGTCCGGGCAATTGCAGGTCCACCCGATGCGGCGCGCGGCACTCTTATGGCGCTGGTCGTGATTTAACCAGAGGCGCGCTCAGGCGGTTTGGGCCTTGGGGCGCAGCATCAGCCAGATCAGGGATGCGCCCGCCAGCGCAATGAACGGGACCATCGCGATATTGACCGCCATCCAGCCTTCCTGTGGCGACCCGCCCGAGCAGTTCATCAACCCGCCCGAGGACAGCGACGCCAGGGTGACCCCGCCAAAGAGGATCAGGTCATTCAATCCCTGCATTCGGCCGCGCTCCTCCACGCTGTGCTCTTCAGAGAGCATCGTGGTCGCGCCGATAAAGCCGAAATTCCAGCCCAGCCCCAACAGGATGAGCGCGACAAAGAAGTTCTCAAGCGCCACACCCGCAAGGGCCACGCCACCGGCAACCGCCAGAATGAACAACCCGATCGCCATGATCCGCTGCGTGCCAAAACGCGCGATCAGGTGACCGGTAAAGAACGAGGGCACATACATCGCCAGCACATGCGCCGTGACCACATCGGCCGCATTGCCCGTCGTATACCCGCAGCCGACCACCGCAAGCGGCGTGGATGTCATCACAAGGTTCATCAGCGCATAGGTCACCGTGGCACAGATGACCGCCACCGCGATCCGCGGTGTTGTGATCAACTGCCATCTTGTGCGGCCCGCGGGGCTGTCTGCGCGCGGGGCAGGGGGTGTGGGGATATCAAGGGCGAAAAACAGCAGCGATCCGACCACGTTCAACACGATGATCGCGCCATAGGTGCCCATGAAGGGAATGACATAGGCGTCCGCTGTGAGTTTGACCAGTTGCGGCCCGATGACCGCTGCGGCCAACCCGCCCGCCATCACGTAGGAAATCGCCTTGGGGCGGTATTCATCCGAGGCCGTATCCGCCGCCGCAAAGCGGTAAAACCCATGTGCCGACATATAAAAACCGGTGACAAAACTGCCCAGCAGGAAAATCGGAAAGGACGCGGTGTAAAGGCCATAGGCCCCGATGGCACCGCCCGCCGCCCCTGCACAGGCCCCGACCATGAAACCGGCGCGCCGCCCGTATCGTTGCATGATGCCGGAAATCGGCGTCGCAGCGACCATCGAGCCGAGCACGATCAGCGTGATCGGCAAGGTTGCAAAACAGACGTTGGACGCCAGCGATTGCCCGGCCAGCCCACCGATGATGAACAGCATGGGCATCTGCGCACCAAGCACGGCTTGCGCCAGTACCAGCACAACGACATTGCGCTTTGCGCGGCTTTCCAATGTGGCTTCCATGACCCTTGCGTACTGCTAAATCATTGCCTTGGGCAAGCCCCTTGCTCACCTGCGCCATAGTCGTAAAGTCGCAGCCATGAGAGCTGAATCGACCACACTCGTGATGGCCGGTGCGCGTGAAGCGCACGTTGTTGTTAACGGCCTTTTGGCGCGCGGGCGGCGGGTGGTCGC
The DNA here is from genome assembly GCF_000014045.1 of Roseobacter denitrificans OCh 114. NCBI lineage: Bacteria > Pseudomonadati > Pseudomonadota > Alphaproteobacteria > Rhodobacterales > Roseobacteraceae > Roseobacter > Roseobacter denitrificans. The sequence continues at coordinate 3,047,061 of NC_008209.1, read as the reverse complement.
AAGCCTGCCGGAAGAAGAACGCATGTTCGACGCCTTGCGCACGCCGACCCGGTTGGGCCGGTTCAAGAACGAGGATGCCATGTGGACATGGATGCAGGAGCAGGACGTTCGCACGGTCATTGACGCAAGCCATGCCTTTGATGATGACGTCACCGCCATGGTCAGTGGTCTGTGCACGGCCAAAGGGATCAGGTATCTGCGCCTCTTGCGCCCCCCCTGGCGCGCAACCCTGCGGGACCGCTGGCTGTCTTTCCCCTCCATTGAGGCGGCGGCGGCTTCTGTTCCGGCCACAGCAAGGGTCTTCAGCAACACCGGCTGGCTGAGCCTGCCTGACTATGCAAAGTTCAGCGGGCGCAGGCTTTACATGCGCCAGACGCATAGTGTTTCGGCACAGCCGCCCTTTGGGTTCGTGACGTTGGTTCCGGGCAGCCCGCCGTTTTCCCAGTTCGAAGAGGAAAACCAGTTTGCCGAGTTGCGCATCACGCATTTGATGTGTCGCAACGTCGGGGGCGCGGCCAGCATGTCCAAATTGCTGGCGGCCCGCGCCCGCAGCCTGCCGGTTCTGATGATCGAACGTCGCGCCTGCCCTGAACATCTCCCACAGGTCGAAACCGTCGTAGAGGCGCTGGCGTGGGAGGCGGATCAGGGATGACGGGCCGATTGATTGAAACCGACGGCGACGTGAGGGAGGGTGCCCAATGGCTGTCACAGACCTGCCCGCGTCTGGCCTATGCCTTTGATCAAACCGGCCCCTTGCCGCTGCGACGCCGCCCCGATGGGTTTGCGCAATTGCTCAGCGCGATTGTCAGCCAGCAGGTCAGCGTCGCCTCTGCCCGCGCGATCTGGGCAAAACTTGAGGCGGCGGGCATGGTTGATCCGGCCACGGTGCGGGCCGCTTGCGAAGATGATCTGCGCGCGCTTGGTCTCAGCCGCCAGAAAATCCGCTATGCCCATGCGCTGGTCGCTGCTGATATTGACTATGCCGGCCTGCGCAGCTTGCCCGACGGGGAGGTGATCAAGACGCTTGTGGCGGTGCCGGGCATCGGGAACTGGACGGCGGAAATCTACGCGATGTTCAGTCTTGGGCGCGCGGATGTCTTTGCGCCGGGCGATCTGGCCCTGCAGGAAGCGGCGCGCAGCCTGTATGCTCTGGATGCGCGCCCCAAGGAAAGCGCGCTGCGCGAGATGGCAGTTGCGTGGTCGCCCTGGCGGTCGGTTGCAGCGCGGCTCCTGTTTGCGTACTACCGCGTGGTCAAGCAACGTGAAGGGATCACATGACACGGGTTTTAAACGCAGAACGCCGCGCCGCCGCCTCGGGCGAGACACGCTCAATCGTGGTCTTCCTACACGGCTACGGGGCCAATGGCGCAGACCTTTTGGGGCTGGCCGATCCGCTGGGCGAGCACTTGCCAGATACGCTCTTTGTCGCGCCGGATGCGCCCGAGGCCTGCGCGGGTGCACCTTTCGGGTTTCAGTGGTTTCCGATTCCTTGGATCGATGGGTCTTCCGAAGAGGAATCGATGCGCGGGATGGCGCAGGCTGTCGAGGATTTGAACGCGTTTCTCGATGCGCTGATGGTGGATGAAGACGTGCTGCCTGAACAGGTGGTGCTGTTCGGATTTTCGCAAGGCACCATGATGGCGCTGCACGTGGCCCCGCGCAGGGAAGACGAGATCGCGGGCATTGTCGCCTTTTCCGGTCGCTTGCTGGCCCCTGAGACACTCGCAGACGAGGCGCTGGTGCGCCCGCCGGTGCTGTTGGTGCATGGCGATGCGGATGACGTTGTGCCGCCGCAATCCCTGCCACAGGCTGCCGAAGCCCTTCAGGAGGCCGGGTGGAAAGATGTCTTCGCCCATATCATGAAAGGCACAGGCCATGGCATCGCGCCGGATGGTCTGTCGGTGGCCTTGGCGTTCATGCGCGACAAGCTGAACCTCTAGCTAGGACTCGCTCCAGATCGCCATTTCGCTGCCGCCGGGTTCAATGAACTGAAATCGGCGTCCGCCGGGAAAAGCGAAAATATCGGCGGTGATTTGAGCACCCGCCTTTCTGACCACCGCCAACATACCCTCAAGGTCATCGGTCTTGAGCACCGGCAGAGGCGCGCGCAAAGCGCCCCGCTCAAGGCCGCCGCCGATCCCGGCCCCTTGGATATCGCGGTAATCATCACCGTAATCCACAAACTGCCACCCGAAGGCATCCGCGAAAAACGCCTGCGTCTTTTCCAACTCGGGCGATGTGAATTCAATGTAATCCAGCGTCACGCGCGCGTCGTTTTCCATCATATCCTGCCGCTTTGTTTACGTCTCGGGATCAAGCGTACCCGATACAGGACCTGACCCAAGGGCACGCTGGACCGCCCCCTTGGGTGCAAGCCATGCGAAAACCTGTGCGCGCAGCTTTTGCCCAAGCTCCGGGCATCTGCGAACTCTGCGACATCTTGTGGTGATAACAGGGCTTGTCAGACTAAAACCACGAGATATAGTCAGCCTATCGGTGGGACTGGACCTGCCGGACCGGACGCGGAACGGCAAAGGTACAGTTAAATATGGACGGCGATTTCAGAGTAGAATTCACACGTAACCCGGCGAGCCTCAAACACAGGCCAGCATTGGTGCTCAATGCGGATTACCGACCGCTCAGCTATTATCCGCTGTCGCTCTGGCCTTGGCAGGATGCTGTGAAAGCGGCGTGGCTGGATCGCGTCGATATCGTGGCCGAATACGAAGACATCGTCAGATCGCCGAGTACCGAAATACGCATTCCCTCCGTCGTGGTCCTCAAAGACTATGTGAAACCTCAAAAGCGCGTGGCCTTCACGCGCTTTAATTTATTTTTGAGGGATGAATTCAGGTGCCAGTATTGCGGTGCGCGTGGCGATCTGACCTTTGATCACGTGGTGCCGCGCGCCTCCGGTGGGGTGACAAGCTGGCAGAATGTGGTGGCCGCCTGCAGCCCGTGCAACCTGAAAAAAGGGGCGAAACCGCTGCATCGCACGGGGCTGTCCCTGCGCAAACCACCGCGCCAGCCCGGCGCCGAAGAGTTGCGCAACATGGGCCGCAAATTCCCACCGAACCACCTGCATGAAAGCTGGATGGATTTCCTCTATTGGGATGCCGAATTGCAGGCCTGACGCGCTTTCCAAACTGCGATGAAATAGATGTGCCATGCTCCGCCGGGCCGGTTGGGCGATGCCAGTGGACGCAGGAAGGCGTTCTCTGCATGATGGTTTTATTGCAAATGCAGTAATCAAGGTGGGAGTATCTAATGTCTTTGATGAACACGGTCATGAAAATAGCCATCGGCTTTGCCGTCGCGAAGGGGATGGAAGCGGTGCAAAAACAAGGCGGTATCGGATCCGTTATGAAAAACCTTGGCGGCGGTGGCGCGCATAATGCGGGCGGTTTGGGGGACCTGTTGGGCCAACTGGGCGGTCGCGGTGCATCGGGCAGCGCAGCGGGCGGCCTTGGGGATATTCTGGGTCAACTGACGGGAGGTGGTGGCGCGTCGGCCGCTGGTGCTGCCGGTGGGTTAGGGGGCTTGGGTGGTCTGCTGGGCAGTCTGGCGGGCGCGCGCGGCGGTGATGCGGCTGGTGGCTTCGAAAACCTGATCAATCAGGACAACCCCGCAACGGAGCCGGACGAAGAAGAGGTCGCGCGCCTGATGTTGCGGGCCATGACGCAGGCGGCCCGCGCCGATGGGGATATTGACGCCGAGGAAAAAGCCAAGCTGCTGGACGCGCTGCAAGATGGTGATCCGTCTGACATGGAAGTGGTGCAGAAAATTCTGGCAGAACCGGTCAGTGCGCAGGCGCTCGCGGCTGACACGCCACGGGGCCTTGAAACCCAAGTGTACACAATGTCGCTCAACGCGATCAGCCCAGACAATCAGGCGGAGGGGCAGTACCTCCATGCCCTGGCGCAGGGTCTGAGCATGAAGCCGGACACCGTCAATCAAATACACGACAGCCTTGGGATGCCGCGTCTTTACAATTGATCAGGCGGCCAGATCGACCCAAACGGGCACGTGGTCCGAAGGCTTGTCCCGTCCGCGCACCTCCTTGTCGATCTGGCAATCCACCAGCATGTCCGCCGCTTGCGGGCTCAGCAGCAAATGGTCGATGCGGATGCCGTTGTTGCGGTTCCACGCCCCCGCCTGATAGTCCCAGAAACTGTAGTGACCCGGGCCCTGCGTCCTTGCGCGGAAGGCTTCGGTCAGCCCGAGGTTGAGCAGCCTGCGAAACGCCGTCCGGCTTTCCAGACGAAACAGCGCATCCTCGCGCCAGCTCTCCGGTTTGGCCGCATCTTCGGCTTGCGGGATGATGTTGTAATCCCCCGCCATCACAAAGGTGGTCTCATCGGCCAATAGCGCTTTGGCACGGTCATATAGCCGCGCCATCCAGTCCAGTTTGTAATCGTATTTCGGTCCGGGTGCCGGGTTGCCGTTGGGCAGATACAAACCGCAGACCCGCACCGGCGCCGTATCCCCCATGACTGTCGCCTCAATGTAGCGCGCCTGTTCATCAGTTTCATCGCCGGGCAGGCCCCGTGTGACATCCTCCAGCGGCAGTTTGGACAGGATCGCAACCCCGTTGAAACTCTTCTGACCATGGGTTTCCAGATTGTAGCCCATGTCCTCGAACACCGTGCGTGGAAAGGCCTCGTCGACGGATTTGATCTCCTGCAAGAGGGCCACGTCGGGCTGGGCTTCTTTCAACCAGGCGGGCAGGGCGTCGATGCGTGCCTTGATGCCGTTGATGTTGAATGTTGCAATTTTCATGAAGGCCCCCGCGTGCTGAACGCCTCTGATATCCCTGATGTGACGTCCCGGGGCAAGGGCGTTGTGGCGCTGTGCCCGTCGCTACGGGCGTGTGATTCTCGTTAACCCTTTTTCCGGAAAGGGGCGTGAATGGTTAATATCCACAGAGTTATCCTTTGTGGATAAATGTTTTTTTAAGAAAGATTACCGATTGGCTGCAGATTGTATCGACGCGAAATTTACCGCGGACACCCTGTGGATAATCCATGGTTAAAGCATTATTAACATGAATTTTTCTTTAAAATTCTACCTGAAAGGGTGAGCGTTTGAGGGTGAACAAAATTTCCAAATGGACGGGATACACCATGAAAACGACTACGCAAATTTCCACCCAGACCGCAGCCGATGAACATCAGGACTTCGCCGACATTCACGGCGGTGATGCAACCGGGCTGTTTACCACGTCGATGACTTCGCAGCGCGGCGACATGCTCACGGGGGAACAGACGGCGCTCTTTACGACGTCGATGGCGCCCGAAGGCTCCACGCTGTCAGGGGGCCACACGGGTCTTTACACCACGAGCATGACGACTGGCAAAAATGCCCATTCCGGTGAAGCGACAGGCCTCTTCACCACCAGCATGTCGCCCAAAGTCTGATCCTCGGCGCGATGGCCCGCCAGCTTTCGCATGGTGGGCCATCCGTGCACCCTTCGCATTCATAAACGGCTCCATCATGTCAAATGTCATCTCACTCGGCGCGCCTAAACGGCCAAACCTGTCCCAACGCCAAGCGTTGTTGTTGAACAGTTTCGCCACGCAGCGGCGCGCGACGGATGACGTGTTCTGGCTCAAGGAAAATGCTGAGCTTCTGAATATTCTGGCAAACAGTGGCGCACTGCTGCCCCCCCATGCGCTGGATGTGTATAGCGGCTTCTACGAAAGTCTGGAAGAACGGATGCGGTTTTTTCCGCAGTATTACCGCTTCCTTTTGTCGATATGTCTTGATCTTGAAGACCTCGGACTCGGCGGCGATACGGGCCGAAAGCTCTGCGAAGCGGTGCAATTGGGCGATCTTGCGGCGTGTGAGTTGTCCGATCTGCAGCGTGCCGAAGCGCAATACCTTCTGGCGCGTCGTGGTGTTGGCACGCTCTGCCCAGCGGTGCGGGGTCGTTTGCTGGATTTCACGGCTGAGCCGCACATCTTTTCGGTGCCGAACAAGAAAGCGGCCTATGAGCTGACGCACATCGTCTTTTACCTCACAAGCTACGGCAGGATGCAGGCAGAACTGCCGCAAACCACCGTGATCAGCCTCGAATACGCAGGACTTATGGCGTTTCTGGATCAGGACGTGGACCTGCTGGCAGAGGTTTGCGTCGCCCTGCGTTTTGCCGGCCAAAGCCCGAGCGAGATCTGGGAGGACTGGCTGGCCCGCGAGATCGGATCATTTACGCTGGTGCCGGCCCAGAACGGACCGGTGAGTGACGCCTATCACGAATATCTGGTCACCAGTTGGTGGGCAGGGGTTGCCGGCATGGCCGGGTTTACCGGGCGCCCGCCGGCGGGGAATATCGAAATCCTCAGATCGCCTGCGGGGCCGGGTCCGTTGCGGGCGATATCCTCGCTCCTCTATCAACTTGGGCCTGCGCGCAGCGGCGACTGGTCCCATATGCGCGCCATTTTTGCGCGGTCACTGGAGCACGATCAAAATGCAATCCTTGAGGGGGCAGCGCAGTCCTGCCCGCATTTCGACCGTTTTTTCGAACGGTTCTCCAGATCGAATTAGTTTTTTAAAACAGAACGCTAAAGTGCGATGCTCATCCTACATCGAGAATGACGTCCCACAGCCGCAGGAACTGGAGGCGTTCGGATTGTTGATGACAAAACGTGCGCCGATCAACTCTTCGGTAAAGTCGATGACAGCGTCTGCCAGAAACGGCAGCGACACCGTGTCGATCACCACTTTTTGCCCGGCACCTTCCAGAACGAGGTCGTCCTCCTTTGGCTCGTCCAGATCGATCTCGTATTGAAACCCTGAACATCCCCCGCCCTCAACCGCAACGCGCAGGGCCTTACCGTCATCAGATGCACCGATCTCTGCGAGTCGTTCAAAAGCGCGCGGGGTGACTTTGGGTGGAAGTTGCATCGCAGTACTCCGTCAAACGGGTTTATTAATCTGTTGGGATGAATATATAACTTCTCATGACAGGCGACAAGGACCGGCGACATGACAGCACCCTATGCCTCCGATCCACAACGCGCCCGAGGGCGGCGCGTAAAGGAGGAGGAAAGCACCTTTCGCTCGTCATTTCAGCGCGACCGCGACAGGATCATTCACGCCAGTGCGTTTCGCCGCCTCAAACACAAGACGCAGGTTTTTATTGAGCATGAGGGCGATTATTACCGCACGCGGCTGACGCATTCCATAGAGGTCGCGCAGGTGGCGCGGACAATCGCGGGCGCGCTCAACCTCAATCAGGAACTGACCGAAGCGGTGGCCCTTGCACATGACTTGGGTCACACACCATTCGGCCACACCGGCGAGGATGCGCTGTCGGATATGATGGCGCCCTATGGCGGCTTTGATCACAACGCGCAGGCGATCCGCATCGTGACGCATCTGGAACGGCATTATGCGGATTTCGACGGGCTGAACCTGACGTGGGAAACCCTTGAGGGGCTGGCCAAGCACAACGGCCCTGTCACTGGCGACATTCCCTGGGCGCTCAAGGCCTATAACGACACGCATGACCTTGAACTCGGCACTTTCGCCAGTGCCGAGGCGCAGGTTGCGGCCATCGCGGATGACGTGGCCTATAACCACCATGATTTGCATGATGGTCTGCGTGCGGAGTTGTTTTCCACCGATGAACTGGCCGAATTGCCCATTCTGAACATGTGCTTTGCCGAGGTCGACCGGCTCTATCCCGGGCTGAACTACTACCGGCGGCGGCATGAGGCCTTGCGGCGGTTCTTTGGCGTTCTGGTCGAAGATGTCATCCAACTCGCGCAGGCGCGGCTGATGACGTTGCAGCCGAAAACCGTGACGGATATCCGCGCGGCAGACCGTGCGATTATCCGGTTTTCAGACGATGTTTTCGATGATCTTAAAGTGATCCGCAGCTTTCTGTTTGATCGCATGTACCGCGCGCCCAGCGTGGTTGTGATGCGCGCGCAGGTCACCCGGGTCGTCGAAGAACTTTTCCCCCATTTCATGGCCCACCCGGACCAATTGCCCAAGCAGTGGCGCAAGGACGTCGAGGCGATCAGCTCTGAAACGGAACTGGCGCGGATCGTGTCCGATTATATTTCCGGCATGACGGATCGCTTTGCGCTGCAGGAACATGCGCGCCTGATCCATGGCACCACGCCAACAGAAACGGAACGCTAAAGCGTCATGCGAAAAACCTGAATCACTTAATGCTGCCTGAAATCAGAGACTTCAACGCGTTACGTGATACTTGATGTTTCAGGTGTTTCGTCAGACGCGTTAGGCGATTTCTATTTTGACGCGGGCCTTTTCCTGATCTCGCTTATATTCCTCTTTCGTCTGGTGTATCGCGGCGTGTTGTTTGTCTTTCTGCGGTAGCACGCGGGTCGTTCTGCCCCTTGACAGTGGGCAAAGGTTGACCCGGCTTTCGGGCGTGATACACCCCGCCTATGCTCTGAGATAGGACCGCCTGATGAACCTTTTTGCCGAAATGCGCGCGCTTGTGCTTGAGTGTGTTGACCAGATGGTGACTGCCGGGCAGTTGCCTGCTGACCTGAACATGACCAACGTGACGGTTGAGCCGCCGCGTGATGCGGCGCATGGCGATATGGCGACCAATGCTGCGATGGTTCTGGCCAAGCCTGCAGGCAAGAAACCGCGCGATATCGCCGAGGCGCTTGCGCAACTGCTGGCCGCCGACGCGCGCATTGCATCTGCTGAGGTGGCGGGGCCGGGGTTTCTGAACCTGCGGATCGCGCCAACGGCCTGGCGCGCGGTGTTGCTCTCGGTGCTCGACAAGGGCACGGATTTTGGCCGTGCGGACATCGGGGCCGGTCAGAAGGTTAACGTGGAGTACGTATCGGCCAACCCGACGGGACCATTGCATGTCGGCCATACCCGGGGCGCGGTCTTCGGGGATGCTTTGGCCTCCTTGCTTGATTACGCTGGCTTTGATGTGACGCGCGAATACTACATCAACGACGGCGGTGCGCAGGTCGATGTGCTCGCGCGGTCCGTGTACCTGCGCTACCTCGAAGCGCACGGGCAGGAGGTGGCCTTCCCTGATGGCACCTATCCCGGCGACTATCTCATCCCGGTGGGGCAACAGCTGAAAGACCTCAAGGGCGACAGCTATGTGGGCCAGCCCGAAGAGGCATGGCTGCAGGACATTCGCACATTTGCCACCGATGCGATGATGGATTTGATCCGGGCTGATCTGAAATCGCTCGGTGTCGAGATGGATGTGTTCTACTCGGAAAAATCGCTCTATGGCACGGGGCGGATCGAAGCCGCGATCGAGGACCTCAAAAGCAAGGGGTTGATCTATGACGGTGTGCTGGAGCCGCCGAAGGGCAAAAAGCCCGAAGATTGGGAGCCGCGCGAACAAACGCTGTTCAAATCGACTGAACATGGTGATGACGTCGACCGTCCGGTGATGAAATCCGACGGCAGCTGGACCTATTTCGCACCCGATATCGCCTATCACTACGACAAGGTCAGTCGGGGGTATGACGCGTTGATTGACGTCTTTGGTGCAGACCACGGCGGCTATGTCAAACGGATGAAGGCGGCGGTCTCCGCGCTGTCGGACGGCAAGGTGCCGCTCGATATCAAGCTGACGCAGCTGGTGAAACTGTTCAAGAACGGTGAGCCTTTCAAGATGTCCAAGCGGGCAGGGACTTTTGTGACCCTGCGCGATGTGGTGGATCAGGTCGGACCGGATGTGGCGCGCTTTGTCATGCTGACACGTAAAAACGACGCCATGCTCGACTTCGATTTCGACAAGGTGATGGAGCAGAGCCGCGAAAACCCGGTGTTTTACGTGCAATACGCCCATGCGAGGGTCGCCTCAGTCATGCGCAAGGCCGAAGCGGCCGGTATTGCTGTGGACATGGACACGTTGAAGGCGGCGGATTTGTCGCTGCTGAACCATGAGGCTGAACTGGGTCTCATTGCCAAACTGTCCGAATGGCCGCGTCTGGTGGAAACAGCGGCGCGCAGCAATGAACCGCACCGCGTGGCCTTCTACCTTTATGAGCTGTCGGGCGTGTTTCACGGGCTGTGGAACCGGGGCAATGATGTGCCGGAATTGCGTTTCGTGCAGGATGATCCAAAAGTCACACAAGCGAAAATTGCCCTCGCGCGTGCCTGCAGCGTTGTAATTGCGGCCGGTCTTGGTATTCTCGGCGTCACACCGGCACAGGAAATGCGTTGATATAAAACGCGCCCCGTGCCTGAGCAGTAATTCGTAAGACAGACTTTTGGGGCAACGTATCCCAAAGGCGGTGAGGCACAAATGGCGGATTTTCAACGCTCCTATCATGGGGGCGACTATGGTCATGGCGCGCAGGGGCAAGACCCCGCAGGCGCACAATCGGTTTCAATTGCAACGCTCACAAACCTCGCGGGCGCGGTTGTTTCAATCGCGTTGATCGCTGGCATCGGTGTCTGGGGCTATAAGCTCATGGTGCGCGATGTCAGTGGCATCCCTGTTGTGCGCGCGGCAGAGGGTGAGATGCGCGTGCGCCCCGAAGACCCCGGCGGGCAACTGGCCCGCCATCAGGGCCTTGCGGTCAATGAAATTGCCGCGCGCGGTTCTGCATCGGGTCCGGTGGACCGCGTGGTGCTTGCACCACCAGCAACAGAACTGACCGATGAGGATCAGCCCGTCATCACTCAACGGCACGCACCCGTGGTACAGCCCGAACCGCTTGTTGCGGCGGATAAATCGCTCGACACGGCCGCGGCTGGTGATGTGCCGGCCACGGATCGTGCGCAGCAGGTTGCCATCGACGCGGTTGTGGCGGAGTTGACCGGGGAAAGTTCCAAAGTCACGCAGGCCCCGGACGCGCTGACGCCGCAACCTGCGGTGCTGGTGACCGAGGCGATTGATGCCCCCGGTGCACGGGCCTCCCTGCGCCCCCGCATTCGCCCGGCGGACATTCAAAACACCGTGCAGCGCGTCGCCTATACGCCTGCGCAAAGTGTTGAGGTTGCCGCCGCCGATATTCCGTCCGGAACACGTCTCGCCCAGCTTGGCGCTTTTGACAGCCCCCAAGTGGCGCGCGCGGAATGGACCCGTATTCAGGCCAAATTCGGCGAGATGCTCGCGGGTAAATCGCGCGTGGTGCAGGAAGTGCAATCGAGCGGGCGCACGTTCTATCGTCTGCGCGCCATGGGGTTCGTGGGCCTGAGTGATACGCGGCGCTTTTGCGCGGCCATCAAGGCCGAGGGTGTCGATTGCATCCCGGTACAGGTCAAATAGGCGGTGGCGCGGTTCGGAGCCACTATTCTTGACGCTGAAGGGCTACGCCTGACGGCGGATGAAAAGGCGTTCTTTCGGGCCGCCAACCCTTATGGATTTATCCTCTTTGCCCGCAACATTGACACGCCGGATCAGGTGCGCGCGCTTTGTGCGGAGATGCGCGCCTGCGTCGGGCGCGATGCCCCTATCACCATTGATCAGGAAGGCGGGCGCGTGCAGCGGTTGCGCGGCCCGGTCTGGACAGAATGGCTGCCCCCGCTGGATTTCGTAGCGAGGGCGGGTTCGCGCGCCAAAGAGGCGATGTATCTGCGCTATCGCCTGATCGCGGCGGAGTTGCATGATCTTGGCATCGACTGCAATTGCGCCCCAATGGTCGATATCGCGAGTGCCGATACCCATGAATTCCTGCGCAACCGGTGTTATGGCACGGATGCCGACAGTGTGGCGATGCTGGGCCGCGCGGCGGCGGATGGGATGCTGGCAGGCGGGGTTATCCCGGTGCTCAAACACATCCCCGGACACGGGCGTGCAACCTTGGACAGTCACTATGATCTGCCGCGGGTCACGGCCTCGGCGGCTGATTTGCATGCACATGATTTTGCCCCCTTCAAAGCGCTGAACGATCTGCCCATGGGGATGACCGCGCATCTGGTCTATGAGGCGCTTGACGGCGCGCCCGCGACGCTCTCGCCCAAGGTCATGCAAACCATCCGTGAGGACATCGGGTTTGACAACCTGATCATGACGGATGACATCTCGATGAAGGCGCTGTCGGGGTCGCTACCTGACATCGCAAAATCCGCGCTCGCTGCCGGGTGCGATGTGGTGTTGCATTGCAACGGAACGCTTGCGCAGCGCCACGCCGTCGCCGATGCGGCAGGCGAGATGCGTTTTGCCGCCCAGACCCGTGCGTTGCGCGCCCTGAATGCGCGGATCGCCCCTGACGATATTGACATTCCCGCCGCGCAGGCTCAGCTTGAGACGCTGTTGAACCAGGCGTGAAAGTCAGGAACGGGCATGGCTGAAATTCCCTTTGAAGAGGACAAGCTGTCTGTTGCCGATCGCATGGCCGCCGAAGCGCTGATCGTGGATGTTGATGGGTTTGAGGGCCCGCTGGACGTTTTGTTGACGCTCAGCCGCACACAAAAGGTCGATCTGCGCAAAATATCCGTTCTGGCATTGGCCAAACAGTATCTGGCCTTTGTGGAGCGGGCAAAGGCTCTGCGCCTCGAACTGGCGGCGGATTATCTGGTGATGGCGGCGTGGCTTGCCTTCCTCAAATCGCGCCTGCTGCTGCCCCCTGACCCCACGGAAGAGGGGCCAAGCGGCGAGGAGCTTGCAGCGCATCTGGCCTTCCAGCTTGAGCGGTTGCAGGCGATGCGTGATGCGGCGGCCCGGCTGATGGGGCGCGACCGGCTTGGGCGTGATTTCTTTGCGCGCGGCCAGACACAGGAGGTCACGCGCACCCGCAACATCCGATACACGGCCACCTTGCTGGACCTGATGCAGGGCTATGCGCGCATCCGAACGCGCGATGAATTCCGCCCCTTTGTCATGGACCGCGACGCCGTTTTCACCATGGAACAGGCGTTGGAACGGATGCGTGGTCTGATTGGCTATGCGGGCGAGTGGACGAATATATCAAGCTATCTGCCCGAAGGTTGGGAGCTTGACCCGGTGCGCCGCAGATCCGCAACGGCAGCGACCTTTGCCGCGTCGCTGGAGCTTGTGAAAGAGGGGCACCTTGAGATACGTCAATCCGACACATTCGCGCCGATCGAATTGCGCAAAAGGGACAGACCCCAGTGAATGATCAGACCGACCCCACCGCGCCCGACGAGGGTGAACAAAGCCTGTTCGAGGCCCCGCCCATGGGAGAGCAGGAGCGTATGGTCGAAGCGATCCTCTTTGCTTCGGCAGAGCCTGTGTCGGTCAAGGAGTTGAGCGCGCGCATGCCGCATGGTTCCGACCCGTCGGAGGCTTTGGTTCACCTGCGCAAGAGATACGAGGGCAGGGGGGTCAGACTGTGCCGTATCGGTGATGCCTGGGCGATGCGCACAGCACCGGATCTTGGCTTTCTGATGCAGCGCGAAACCATCGAGACGCGCAAACTCAGCCGCGCCGCTGTCGAAACGCTGGCGATCATCGCCTACCACCAGCCTGTGACCCGCGCCGAGATCGAAGAGATCCGCGGCGTGTCGGTGTCGCGTGGTACGGTGGATCAACTGCTTGAAATGGAATGGATTCGCTTCGGGCGTCGCAAGATGACACCGGGTCGTCCCGTGACCTTTGTCGTGACGGCTGAGTTTCTGGACCATTTCGGACTTGAGAACGCGCGTGATCTGCCGGGCCTGAAGGAGCTGCGCGCCGCTGGATTGCTTGAAAACCGGGCTCCGCCGGGAGCCTTGGCTCTGACCTCGGACGAAGACGAGCCCGAAGAGAGCACCGAAGGGCAAAGCGAGCTTTTCGAAGACTAAGCAGCGGATGCAAACGGGCTGGCGTTTCCTGCAGAGCCCTGGATGCAGCGATTATGGCGTTTTGAAGTGTTTGGACAGTTTCAGACCTTGTCCCTGATAGTTGGAAGCGATGCCCGCCCCATAAAGCTGCGTCGGGGCCTCTTCCATGCGCTCATAGACAAGCCGGCCAACAACCTGTCCATGTTCAAGCACGAAGGGTGCTTCGTGGCAGCGCACCTCAAGCACCCCGCGTGACCCGGCCCCGCCTGCCGCTGCATAGCCGAACCCGGGATCGAAAAAGCCGGCATAATGCACACGGAATTCTCCCACCATCGCCAGATAAGGAGCCATTTCAGCGGCGTAATTGGGCGGGATCGTCACCGCTTCGCGGCTGACGAGGATATAGAAGGCGCCGGGGTCCAGAATGATCTGCCCGTTCTGGGTGTGGACTTCTTCCCAATACTCGGACGCGTCGTATCGGTTGATCTGTTCCAGATCAATCACGCCCGTATGCGGTTTGGCGCGGAAGCCGACCAGCGTGGTGTCTTTCAGCTTCAGATCGACCGAAAACCCCAGCCCGTCGTCGATGACCGCATCGCCGTCCACCAGCGGGATATCGTGGTGCAGGCGCTTCAGCGCCGTATCATCCAGCACCGCATGACCGGCGCGAAAACGGATCTGGTTGAGCCGCATGCCGGGCCGCACCAGAACGGAAAAAGAGCGAGGGCATATCTCGGCATAAAGCGGGCCGTGATACCCTGCCGCCACCCGGTCAAATTCGGTGCCGCCATCGGTGATCGTCCGGGTCAGCAGGTCAAGACGCCCGGTGGAGCTTTTGGCATTCGCCACCGCCTGAACCTCGTCGGGCAGGGCGAGCGATTCCATCAGCGGGACGACATAAACGCAGCCCTTTTCCAGAACGGCCCCCGGCGAGAGGTCCACGCGGTGCATCTCAAATTCGCGCAACCGATCCATGACCCGCGCGCCGTGACCGGCCAGAAAGGAGGCGCGCACCCGATAGGCGACGCTGCCAAGGCGCAAATCGAGGCTTGCTGGCTGGATTTGCCCGTCCACGAGGGTACGCGTTGCGGCGATCTGGTTTTGCGCGACCATCCGTTCGATGGTCTGGTTTGGCAGCACACCGCTCATCTATCCGCTCCCTCAAACACAAAGGCCCGCACTGCAACAGTACGGGCGCTTGGTGTCGGCTGTATTTTGGTCGGGCTAGCAGGACTCGAACCTGCGACCTTCCGTCCCCCAGACGGACGCGCTACCAGGCTGCGCCATAGCCCGACTTGACGCGCTACATACCCGATCTGGGCGTCGTGGCAAGAGAGAAATACCACCGCTTAGTCTTTGTGCATGTCTTTGAGCGGGTTTGCCATGCTCGCGTGCAATCGGGTCAGTCGCGCGACAAGCGGTTTGATCTCTTGCGCCTGTGCCGGGGTCAGCGCCTTGACCTTCGTCAGCGCGGCCAGCGCTGAGGGGTCGACCGCGATCTGCGAAAGCAGCGGTATGGGCGGCAGATCGACGACCTTCGGTTTACGCGCCACCGGGGCCTCAGGCGTGGGCGCGGGCGCGGTGGTGTCGGCAGGCGCCGGTTCGGCTTCGCCGCTGTCCTGGGGCGCGGCGGGGGTGGGGTCTGTGGGTGGTACATTTTCCGCAGCCGCCGGGGTTGGTGCAACAGCGCTCGGTTCTGGCGTGGCGGGCGGCGTGGCTTCGGCTGTACGTGGGCGTGCGCGAAAGCTCGGCATGGCCGGCGCTGTTTCCTGCGGCTCCTCTGTTGGCTGCTCGGGTTCCGCGTTGACCGCGTCGCTTTGCGGTGTCGCTGCCTCCGGGATGGTTTCCATCGGCGCAGGCGTGGGATCCTGCGGTGCGGGGGCTTCAACCGGTTCGGCAGGCTGCATCGTTGGTGCCGGATCAGGAGCGGGGGCAGGTGCGGCCTCTGGTTCGGCGTGCTGCACCGCGGGTTCAGGGTCAGACGCCTCAGGCGGGATGGCTTCGGGCGTCTCGGGCGGCAGATCGGGTTGCGACAGGCCGGCCATATCCTGCGGCTCAGGCGGTGTCACATCACGCACCTCTGGTTCCGGCAGCGGCGTCGCGTCGGGCGCGGCGGGGGGGTCATCAAATACTTCGGCAGTTTGCGCAGCAGGCGGGGCATCAAACGCCTCGGCTTCTTGCGGCGCAGCAGCTTCTTCGTGGGCTGCACTTTCGATCGCTGGCTCTGTCAGATCGACCGTGTCGTCTTCGGGTCCGGCGGCATTCCCTTCGATCACGGCAATGGTCAGATCATCCAGCGGTTGCGACATATCCGCGACGTAGGACACCCCGTGTTCGCGCAGCATTTTCTGCGCGCCCTTGATGGTCAGGCCATCCTCATGCAGCAATTGTTTGATCCCACCAAGCAGCAGCATGTCCGCGGGTCTGTAATAGCGCCTGCCGCCCGCACGTTTGACCGGTTTGACCTGGCTGAATTTGCTTTCCCAGAACCGCAGAACATGGGCCTGAACGCCCAACCAGTCTGCGACCTCTGAGATCGTGCGGAACGCGTCAGGCGATTTTGGCATGTTGTCAGGACTTGTTGCCGTTGGCTACGCGGTCTTTCATCAGGTGAGAGGGCCTGAACGTTAGCACGCGGCGCGGGTTGATCGGAACCTCTTCGCCGGTCTTGGGATTGCGCCCGACACGGGCTGATTTATCGCGCACCGAAAAGGTGCCGAAGGATGAAATCTTGACCTGTTCGCCATTCACCAGCGCATCGGAGAGGTGCTCCAACACTGATTCCACCAACTGCGCGCTTTCGTTTCGAGACAACCCGACCTCGCGAAAAACCGCCTCACTCAAGTCCATTCTGGTCAGTGTTTTCTCGGCCATCTCCGTCCCTTTCTTTTTCAGCGACTGTACGTCCATGCATTTTTACGAGTCAATATCAATGACTTGCTCAAAGGCGGATGAGCGAAAATAACCCGCTTTACCAGCGCAGGACAACCGCACCCCAGGCCAATCCTCCGCCAATGGCTTCGGTGACCACCAGATCGCCCTGTTTGATCTGCCCGCGTGCATGGCCCACCGACAGGGCAAGGGGAATCGATGCGGCAGAGGTATTACCGTGATCCTGCACGGTGACCACGACCCGATCCATGGACACGCCAAGTTTTTTGGCGGTGCCCTGAATGATGCGGATGTTCGCCTGATGCGGCACGACCCAGTCCACATCTGACGCGCTCACGCCTGCGCGCTCAAGCGCTGTGGTCGCGGTGGCGGCCAGTTTTTCAACCGCATGGCGGAACACCTGATTGCCCTGCATGCGCAGATATCCGGTCGTGCCCGTCGAGACACCGCCATCCACATAGAGCAAATCCTTGTGTCGCCCGTCGGAATTCAGATCGGTAGACAGAATACCACGATCCGCAGAGGTGCCCGTGCCGTCCTGCGCTTCGAGCAGCACAGCGCCCGCGCCGTCGCCAAAGAGCACGCAGGTCGAGCGATCCGTCCAGTCCATGATGCGGCTGAAGGCCTCGGCACCAATTACCAGCACCCGTCTGGCCTGACCGGAGAGGATCAGCGCATTGGCATTGCTCAGCGCGAAGACAAAGCCTGCGCAGACGGCCTGCACGTCAAAGGCAAACCCGCGCGTCATGCCAAGCTCGGCCTGCACCATGGTTGCCGCGGAGGGAAAGGTCAGATCCGCCGTCGAGGTTGCGACGATGATCGCATCCACATCCTGCGCCTCTGCCCCTGCCATGCTGAGTGCGGCGCGGCTGGCGGCGGCGGCCATGCTCGCGGTTGTCTCACCCTCGGCGGCGAAATGCCGACGTTCAATGCCGGAGCGTGCGCGAATCCATTCGTCATTGGTATCCAGCGTCTTTTCGAACTCGGAATTGGGCACGATACGGTCGGGCAGGTAATGTCCGACACCCGTTACAACGGCACGCAGCGTCACTGGGTTTTCTCCTCTGCGGGCAGACCGGCAACGCGGGCCGCAAGTTTGTCGGTGAACTGGATATGCGCCAGTTGTGCCGCGAGTTTGATTGCGGATGACACGCCGGTAGCATCGGCGGCCCCGTGGGATTTCACGACCGTGCCGTTCAGCCCCAGAAAAACGCCGCCATTCACACGGCGGGGGTCGATCTTTTTCTTCAGACGGCGCAGCGACGGATAGGCCAGCAGCGAGGCCAGTCGCGACAGGGGCGTGTAGCGGAAAGCCTCGCGCAGACGGTTGCCCACAAGGTTCGCCGTGCCTTCGCCGGTCTTGATCGCGACGTTGCCGGTGAAACCGTCTGTCACGATCACATCACACAGATCACCCGAAATATCGCCGCCTTCCACGAAGCCGACAAAATCAAATCCCGCCGGCTCCTGCTGTTCCTTGATCAGGTCAAAGGCTTCCTTGAGTTCGGTGCGGCCCTTGTGTTCCTCTGTTCCCACATTGAGCAATCCAACCCGGGGGCGGGGCAGGTCCAGACCGTTGCGCGCATAGGACATACCCATCAGCGCATAGCGCAGCAAATCATCGGCATCCGCCTTGATGTCCGCACCCACGTCAAGCAGCACATTGAAGCCCTGTTGATTGGAAGAAGGATAAAGCACGGCAATCGCGGGACGGTTCACACCGGGCAGTTTGCGCAGCCGGATCATGGACAGCGCCATGAGCGCGCCGGTATTCCCGCAGGAAACGGCGACTGACGCACTGCCATCGCGCACGGCCTCTATGGCGGACCACATGGAGGTGCCCTTGCTGTTGCGCACAACCTGACTGGGCTTGTCGTCCATCGTGACGACACCGGTTGCATCGCGGACTTCGCATCGGCCTTGCAATGATTTGCGGCGGTTCACGAGTGCCGTGATCTCCGCCTCTGGCCCGTGCAGGATGAAAAACACATCCGGATTCTTGCGCGCTGACACATCGCAGCCCGCAATAACGGCGGCGGGACCTTCATCCCCCCCCATCGCATCTACCGAGATGATGATGCGCGCGTCCTGTGATTGCGTCTGACCGGTCTGCGCCGTCATAAAGCGACTGCCCCCAAACCCTGCTGCCCGTATTCGTTAAGGCACAGGTTTAGGCTGCGTCGTCTTCCAGATCAATCTCTTCTGTCAGCGCCACGACTTCTTTATCGTCATAGTGTCCGCAGGCGGCACAGATATGGTGGGGGCGTTTCAGCTCGCCACAGTTGGTGCATTCATTCGGGTTTGCTGCGACCAGCGAATCGTGCGCGCGACGGTTGTTGCGGCGCGATTTGGAGACTTTGTTCTGTTGAACAGCCATTGTCTTGGGCCTTTTGTCGTTCGGGGCTTTGCGCCGGAGGTATCGCGCAAGAAGCCGAGTTTCGTGAATAGATGTCCCAATCAAGGGTGTGACGTGCGTTTAGGCGCAAGCCGTCGCTTTGTCCAACCCTATTTGGAAGAGCCACGGAAAATACTGTGATCCGCCGCGCGTGCAAGCTCTTTTTGGCCCGGCTCGGGTGCGGGGTGCGCGCGTGCAGCCTTTGCAGCGCGTCAGTCGTCTTTAAGTTGTTCCTTGAGCCCTGCCAGACCGGCAAAGGGGCGTGCATCCTCATCCGTCATTGGGCGCACGCCGGGTTCACTCACGCTGAGCGCGCCGAGTTCCGCACCGGGCGCGCGCGGGTAAAGCGGCAGGTTCAGCAGGAGCGCCTCGATCATGACCTCTGCCGGGTCGATCCACATTGATAGCGGCTCTACGGTGTCATCTTCCAGAATTTCCGCCTCGGGCGCGTCTACCTCGACAAAGTCCTTTTGATAGGCGCGCCGGACGGGCACATCGATTCGCGTTGTCACCGGTTCAACCGTAACGGCGCATGGCTGCACAACCGTTGCCCCCAGAGTTGCATCAAGCTGCCAGTCTGCAGTCCCAAGTGCCGAAATTTGCCCGACAAACGACAATTTGCGCAGGCCCAGCAGGTCCAGTTCCGTGGCCAATTCAGCCAGCCGGGCCTTGGGCGGGCGCAGCTCAAAGGGTGTGGGCGCGTTCTGTGACAAGCCACTGACGCGCAAAGCGGTCGGCGAGGGCGGTGATTGCGTCATTGATCATGCTTTCGTTTCTTGAACCATAGCACGTGCATGGTGTAAGCGAGATAGAAGCCACAGAGCACAAGGGCAAGGGCCAGCGTTATGAGTATGCGAATACCGCAGGGATACCGGTTTTCCAAAACGGCGCGTTGCGTCGCCTTGGCGGGTGTTCTGGTCGCGCTTGTGGCCTGCGGTCCGACCTATCGCAATCATGGATATGTGCCCCCGCAGGAAGACCTGGATCAGATCGTGGTGGGCATCGACACGCGCTCGTCCGTGGAAGAGACGCTTGGCACATCCGGATCAACATCGGTGCTGGAAGATGACGCACTCTACTTTGTGCGCAGCCGCATGCGCACGGTCGCCATGCTGGACCCGGAAGTCGTCGAACGGCAGGTGGTCGCGGTGAGTTTCGATGACAATGGCATCGTCGAAAACGTGGAGAGTTTCGGGCTGGAGCGGGGACAGATCGTCAGTCTGACCCGCCGCGTGACTGATTCCAGTGTCGCAGGCAAATCCTTCCTGCGTCAGCTTGTGGGGAATATCGGCAGTTTTACACCGAGTGGTCTCGGCCTGTAGATCACGACATGAGGGCGTGCTGATGGAACGCGGTCGGTACCGGGCTACGCTGGTGCATGATGGAGCTGTGGTTGCGCGTGCGCAGATCTTTCGCGCCGCGTGTTTTGGCGTGCAGGCGACGCATGACCGCGATGCCTATGACCCACGCTGCATTCACGTCCTGATCACAGAGACAGACAGCGGCGCGGCGGTGTGCTGTTTTCGCATGTTGCACCTGACCCCGTCGGACATAACGCAGAGCTATTCCGCGCAGTTTTATGACCTGTCACCGCTTGAACGTTACTGTGGAGATATGCTGGAGGTCGGGCGGTTTTGCCTGCGGCCCGGCTGCGTTGATCCGGATGTGCTGCGCCTTGCATGGGCGGTGTTGACGGCGCGGGTGGATGCTCTTGGGGTTGCGTTTCTGTTTGGCTGTTCGTCTTTTCAGGGGACGGTTCCGGCACTTTATGACGCCTGCTTTGCGCTGCTGGCCCATCGCCATATCGCGCCGTGCCAATGGTTGCCCGGCGTCAAAGTGGCCGAGCATGTGGCGCTGGCGTGCAATGATAGTGCAGGCCCGGATCACAAACGGGCCATGACGCAGACGCCGCCCCTGTTGCGCAGCTATCTCGGCCTTGGTGCCTGGGTCAGCGATCACGCGGTGATCGACCGGCAGATGGACACGATGCATGTCTTTACCGGGGTTGAGGTGGCGCTGATCCCACCCGCGCGCAAAAGGGCGCTGCGCTATCTGGTGGGGACGCAGTGAGCGCAATCTGCATCTCCTGCCGCTTTCAGCATTGACGTGATCGGGTGGGCAGCATAGCTGCGCGTCATGGCCCGTGTTCCTCTTTTACAACTCAATGAAATCTCGCTGACCTTTGGGGGCGATCCAGTTTTTGACGGGCTGAGCCTTGTGACGCAGCCCGGTGACCGTGTGGCGTTGGTGGGGCGCAATGGGTCGGGCAAATCGACCCTGATGAAGGTCATGGCCGGCACTGTTGACGTCGACCGGGGTGATGTGATCACCGGTCCCGGCATATCCGTGGGGTATATGGAGCAGGACCCCGACCTGAGCGGTTTTGACACTTTGGGTGAGTTTGCGTCCCACGGTCTTGATCCATCCGAGATGTATAAGGTGGAACGTGCGGGGGCGGGGCTCAAGTTTGATCCCGCGCGCCCGGTTGCCACCGCCAGCGGGGGGGAGCGGCGGCGCGCGGCTTTGGCGCGCATCATGGCGGATGAACCGGACCTGATGCTGCTCGACGAGCCCACGAACCACCTTGATATCGAGGCGATTGCATGGCTCGAAGAGGAACTGCGGCAGAGCCGTAAAAGTTACATCATCATAAGCCACGACCGCGCCTTTCTGCGCGCGCTGACGCGGGCCACGCTCTGGATTGATCGCGGCGTGGTGCGGCGGCAGGAAAAGGGTTTTGATGCCTTTGAGGCATGGCGCGACACCGTCTGGGAAGAAGAAGACACGCAGCGCCACAAGCTCAACCGCAAGATCAAGGCCGAGGCCCGTTGGGCGGTCGAGGGGATATCCGCGCGGCGCAAGCGCAATCAGGGCCGTGTGCGCGCCCTGCAGGACCTGCGCGCGCAGCGCGCCGCGCAGATCAAGCGCCAGGGCACCGCCGCCATGGCCTTTGAGGCCGGTCCGAAGTCCGGGCGCAAGGTCATCGAGGCGACCAATATCACCAAGGCCTTCGGGGACAGAACCATTCTGACGCCTTTCTCGCTGACCATCCAGCGGGGGGACCGTATCGCCTTTGTCGGGCCGAACGGCGTGGGCAAGACGACCTTGCTCAATATGCTGATCGGGCGCGAGACCCCGGATGCGGGCGATGTCAAACTGGGCACCAATCTGGACATTGCGCTGTTTGATCAGGCGCGCGCGCAGCTTGATGGGGATATGAGCCTGTGGGACAGTCTGACGGGCGATCCGGAGATGCGCGTTTCAGGCAAGGCGGATCAGGTCATGGTGCGCGGGCAGCCCAAACATGTGGTCGGGTATCTCAAGGAATTCCTTTTTGACGAGGCACAGGCGCGCGCACCGGTCCGCTCACTGTCTGGCGGTGAAAAGGCGCGTCTGCTGCTGGCCAAGCTGATGGCGCGCCCGAGCAACCTTTTGGTGCTGGATGAGCCGACGAACGATCTGGATGTGGAAAGCCTCGATCTGTTGCAGGAACTGCTGGAAACTTATGACGGCACGGTTCTTCTCGTCAGTCACGACCGCGATTTTCTCGACCGGGTCGCCGCCACGACAATCGCGATGGAAGGCGATGGCCGTGCTACGGTCTATGCTGGCGGGTGGAGCGACTATGTCTCGCAACGTCGCACCGACGGCGCCCCGGAGGCTGCAAAACCCAAGACAAGCGAAACGCCCGCCGCCAAGGGTAAACCCAAGCCCAAGACGGGGCTGAGTTTCACGGAACAACACAGGCTCGATGCCCTGCCGGAGGAGATGGCGCGCCTTGAAGCAGAGATTGCAAAACTGGTTGAGCTTCTCAGCGACGCGACCCTTTTCACGGAGAACCCCGTCAAATTTCAGAAAGCAACGGATGCTCTGGTTGCGCGGCAAGCACTGCTGGAAGAAGCCGAAGAAGAATGGCTGATGCTTGAGGAAAAGGCGCAAGTCTAGGGCTGCGCCACCTGCAGGGCATATCCCGCATGCAGGACGTCCACGAGGGGCTTAGGTGTCAGGACAGTGACGCTCCCTTGCGCGGGCCGGCGGATTGGCGGGCCATATCCCGAGGGGCTATAGGGCAACAGAGCATCGCCCCAGGCCAGATGCGCAGCACCGGATTCGGACAGGATAAACGCGCCATCCGGTAACTCCGCGATGTCAGCGGTGTAGCGCAGGTGTTCATAGCGGCGTGGCACGACGCGTTGGGCGTGCAGCATACTGTCATAAGCAGCAATGGGTGTCGTTATTCCCGCAGCTGTACGGAACCGGTTGTAATCCGCACGGCGACATTCCCCACAGGGGCGGTGCCCGGCGGCAAAGGCGACGGCCTCGTCCAGAAAGAACAGCTCGGTATAGCGGCGGGGGCTCATCAATGCGCGCCGGCGGTTTTTGAAAGACAGCACGCAAGTCACCCATGCCTTGTGCCGCCAGCGCGCTTTGCCCAGACGCTGGTCTGAGTCATGTAAAACGCCGCGATTGCCCATGAATTGACCCCGCGCCGGGTGAGCGATGATCTCTCCTGTGGGTTGCACGCGGTTTTGCAGCGGCATCAGCGCATCCGCAGCGCGCCATCAATGCGGATGACTTCGCCGTTCAGATACCCGGCCTCGACGATAAAACCCGCCAGTTGCGCGAATTCTGCGGGCTCGCCCAGCCTGCGGGGGCATGGCACATCCGCAGCAAGCTCGGCCTGGATCTCGTCGCTGAGCCCGGCCAGCATCGGCGTCATGAAGATACCCGGGGCAATTGTCATGACACGCACGCCAACCTGCGCCAGATCGCGCGCCATCGGCAAACACATCCCCACCACGCCGCCCTTGGACGCGGCATAGGCAGCCTGACCCTTCTGCCCGTCAAATGCGGCAATCGAGGCGGTGTTGATGATGACACCGCGTGCGCCATCCAGTTCAGGGTCGTTTTCGGCCATCGCCTCAGCGGCCAGCCGAGCCACGTTGAAGGTCCCGACAAGGTTCACATCGAGCGTGCGCGAAAACGGCGCAAGCGGGTGGGGGCCATCCCGGCCCACGGTCTTGATTCCATAGACGATCCCGGCACAGTTCACCGCTGCCGTGATGCCGTTCATCTGTTCCTTGGCGGTGGCGATGGCGGCCTTGACCGAAGCCTCATCTGTCACATCCGTTTCAACAAAATGCATACCGATCTCACGCGCGACGGCCTGTCCCCGGTCCGCATCGCGGTCCAGCAGGGTCACCTGTGCGCCGTGCTGTGCAAAGTGGCGTGCCGTCGCTTCGCCAAGGCCAGAGGCGGCACCGGTAATCACCGCATTGGTTGTAGCGAGTTTCATTGCTGCGGGTTCCTCGTCCTTAGCCCAGTTGCACCATCGCGTGACGCTTTTTGCCAGCACTCAGCTTGATCGGTGACTGTAACGCGGCGGCGTCGATCATCAACCCCGCGTTGGTCAAGGGTGCATCATCCATCTTGGCACCATTCTCCGCGATTAGACGCTTGGCTTCCTTGCCCGAATTGGCCAGACCCGATTTGACGATCAGCTGAACGATGGAAATGCCCTGTGCGACGTCTTCGGCACTTAGCGTCAGGGTGGGCAGGTCATCCCCAACCCCGCCTTTTTCAAAGACGTCACGCGCGGTCTGTGCAGCCGTCGCCGCCGCCTCTGCGCCGTGCAAAAGCGTTGTGACTTCGTTGGCCAGCGTGATCTTGGCGGCATTGATCTCGGAGCCTGCGAGCGCGCCCAGACGCTCACATTCATCCAAGGGCAACTCGGTATAGAGTTTCAGAAACCGCCCGACATCCGCATCCGTCGTATTGCGCCAGAACTGCCAGAATTCATAAGGGGAGAACATATCGGCATTCAGCCAAACCGCGCCGGATTGGGATTTACCCATCTTCTTGCCGTCCGATGTCGTCAGCAGGGGCGAAGTCAGCCCATAGACCTCGCCATCAATGACACGGCGGGTCAGATCAATACCGTTGACGATATTGCCCCATTGATCCGATCCGCCAAGTTGCAGGATGCAACCGTAGCGGCGATACAGTTCCATGAAATCATAGGCCTGCAGGATCATGTAGTTGAATTCCAGAAACGACAGCGATTGTTCCCGGTCGAGCCGCGATTTAACGCTCTCAAAACTGAGCATCCGGTTGATCGAGAAATGCCGCCCGATGTCGCGCAGGAAGTCGAGGTAGTTGAGATTGTCCAGCCATTCGGCATTGTTCAGCATCAAGGCCCCGGTGGGCGCATCCGAATAATCAATATAGGCGGAGAACACCTGTTTGATTCCGGCGATGTTGTCGTCAATCGCCTCTGGCCCCAACAGCGGGCGTTCGTCCGCGCGAAAACTCGGATCGCCCACTTTGGTGGTCCCACCCCCCATGAGCGTCAGCGGTTTGTGCCCGGTTTTCTGGAACCAGCGCAGCATCATGATCTGGATCAGCGATCCCACATGCAGGGATTTGGCCGTCGCATCAAAACCGATGTAGGCAGGTTGAACACCCTTCAGCAGGGCTTCATCCAGCCCTTGATAATCGGTGCAATCGGCCATGAAGCCGCGCGCCATCATCACTGCCATGAAATCGGATTTCGGGATGTAGGTCATTGGTCTTGCTCTCTGCTTGCAATGCGCCCACTCTATAGGTGCTGTGCAGACAAAGGAAAAGGCTTTGGAAAGCGCCATCGCAAAAACGGGACCGATCACTGCGCTGGGGGCGATGAGTGGCACATCGCTCGACGGTGTGGATGCCGCGATCGTTGTCACGGATGGTGTGGCGATAGATGGTTTCGGCGCGTCAGCCTATGAACCCTATAGCGACGCCCAACGCGCGGTCCTGGCCAAAGCGCTGGGTCAATGGCAAGGCGCTGATGTCGAGGCTGCGACAGGGGTGATCGAACAGGTGCACCGCACCGTCCTCGCGCGGTTTCAGCAGGCGCGGTTGATCGGCTTTCACGGCCAGACTCTGGCACATGCCCCCCACACCCAAGGCACCTTGCAGGTGGGCGACGGGGCGTGGCTTGCAACCGCTTTGGATCGGCCCGTGATCTGGGATTTCCGCACCAGGGATGTGGAAATGGGCGGAGAGGGCGCGCCGCTCGCCCCGTTTTTCCATTTCGCCTGTGCGAAGTACATCGGTGCGACGCAGCCGCTCGCGTTTCTGAACCTCGGCGGGGTGGGCAATCTGACCTATGTCGATCCGTCCTTTGCGCGCCCCGAAGAGGTTGGCGCACTGCTGGCCTTTGATACCGGCCCGGCGAATGCGCCCGTGAATGATCTGGTGCAGGCGCGCCTTGGGCTGGCCTATGACCGGGACGGGCAGGTCGCGCGCGAGGGCACTGTTTGTCAACGCGTGCTTGAGCGGGCTCTGACGGCGCCTTACTTTGCGCGTATCCCGCCCAAATCACTGGACAGGAATGACTTTTCCCAGATCGTCGATCTGGTCGACACCTTGCCGGACGCAGATGCTGTGGCCACTTTGACGGCCCTGTCAGCGGCAGCCGTATCGCAGGGGGTGCGTCACTGCCCGCAAGTGCCGCAACAGGTTCTGGTGACGGGGGGTGGGCGCAAGAACCCTGTCTTGATGGAGATGTTGCAGAGCATGCTCGCATGCCCGGTCAAGCCGGTGGAAGACGTCGGCCTTGATGGCGACATGCTTGAGGCGCAGGCGTTTGCCTATCTTGGCGTGCGTGTGGCGCGCGGTCTGCCCACATCCTGTCCGGGCACGACTGGGGTGCGGGCACCGGTCGGGGGCGGGCGGATCAGCTATCCGGGCACCGCCGCCATGGCTGCGCAAACCGGCTAGGCTTTCGCGATCTGGAGGCACCCCAAGCTGCGCGCGCCGCTCATCTCTTGCGCTGCCCCCGCAGCAAGGTAATCTGCCCCCAAACATCCGCGAGAGGGAGAGAGCCGGTGAAAGTCGTTATCGTCGGGGCAGGCATCATCGGCGCGCTGAGCGCCTTCCACCTTGCGCGGCGCGGCGCGGATGTCACGGTGATCGAGGCGGGGCAACCGGCGAATGCCGCCTCCGGGGCTTCTTTCGGGTGGATCAACGCCAGTTTCTTCCATGACCGCAACCATTTCGATCTGCGCTTTGCGGCCATGTCCGCGCATCGGCGTCTGGCGGATATCCTCGCCTCACGGGCTACGGTCTGGCAGGGCTGCCTGTCCTGGGAAGACGACGCGGGCATCGCGGCTCAGTATGATATGCTCAAAAGCTATGGCTATGCGGTGTCGATCCTTGAACAGAAAGAAATCGCGGCGTTGGAGCCGTCTATCGCCGCTCCCCCACGCGCCTTGCATATGCACCGCGAAGGCGCAGTGGATCTGGCGACACTTGCCCATGACGCTCTGACAGCGGCCACAGCGCTTGGCGCGCGCGTCATCGCCGGCGTTGCCGTCACGAGGCTTGAGCACAAGGGCGAGCATGTGCAGGGCGTGCGTTGGTCAGGGGGCACGATCCCCGCTGACGCGGTTCTTTTGGCGACGGGCGTGGCGACGCAGGGCTTGTTGGCGGATGTGGGGCAGTCCTTGCCGATGCTGACGCGTCCGGCACTTATTGTCAGGTCCGCGCCGATCGCGCTGGTCATTTCGCATATTCTGGTCACGCCGGGGCAGGAGGTGCGTCAGGATACGTCCGGGCGGATACTGGCACCTACCTCGGCGTCGCATCAAAGCGACAGTGCCGAAGCGATTGATGAAAACCCGCAAGTGCTCGCCGACCGGGCGGTCGCGCGGGTATCTGACCTGCTGGGTCAGTCGCTGACGTGGGAGCAGGTCACGCTGGCGCATCGCCCCGTGCCTCAGGACGGGCTGCCGGTGGTCGGGGCAAGTGATTTGGCGGGCCTTTACGTCAGCACGATGCACTCCGGCGCGACACTTGCGCCTCTGGTGTCTGAAATCGCGGCGAAAGAGGTCTTGGCGCAGGCGCTCAGCAATGAAGAAGCCTCGCTGATTGCACCCTACAGGCCGCAGCGCTTTACAGCTTGAGTTCGTAAAACACCAGCATGGGCAGGGCTACCTCGGGGATTTCACTGTAGGGGCCGCGCTGCGTAAACCCCAGCTTTTCATAAAGACGCCGTGCCCCTGTGAAACTGGCATTGGTGTCGAGCAAGATGCGTTTTGCACCGTCGCTGCGCGCCTGTTCGATCAAGGCTTGCGACAGTTGTGCGCCCGCGCCAGTGCCACGCGCCTGCGCCTGGACGAACACGCGCTTGATTTCGACGTCCTGATCATTCAGCGCGTGCATCATGGCACAGCCGACGGAATGCTCGTCACGCTTGGCAAGCAGAATTTCGCCACGCGGGCGCGCATGTTTCCCTGCCAGGTCCTGCATGAGCGCGGTATAAGCGTCCACGGGATAGAAGACATCGACGATGTTCTTCATGCTGGCGTCAAAACCCAGCAGATAGTCGCGATACTCCCAGCAGAGCCGCCGAACATCGTCAAGTTCATCGGACGTTCGCGCGGGCCTGATCGTGATCACCGGGCTCATCGCAAGATTGAACGACCGGCATATTCCGCTGTTTCGCCCAAGGCTTCCTCGATCCGGATCAACTGGTTGTATTTTGCCAGCCTGTCAGAGCGGGCAAGCGAGCCGGTCTTGATCTGACCGCAGTTCGTGGCGACCGCAAGATCCGCGATTGTGGCGTCTTCGGTCTCTCCGGAGCGGTGCGACATCACATTGGTGAAGCCGGCGCGATGGGCCATATCCACGGCCTTGAGCGTTTCGGTCAGGGTGCCGATCTGGTTGACCTTGACCAGCATCGAGTTGGCCGATCCACGTTCGATGCCTGTGGCGAGACGCTCAGGGTTGGTGACGAACAGATCATCCCCGACCAGTTGAACCTTGTGGCCCAAGGCGTCCGTCAGCGCCTTCCAGCCGTCCCAGTCATCTTCGGACATCGCATCCTCGATGGAGATGATCGGGTAATCCGCGACCAATGCCGCCAGATAGGCCACGTTTTCCTCAGACGTCAGCGATTTGCCTTCACCTGACAACTCGTATTTGCCATTCTTGAAATATTCTGTCGCCGCGCAATCCAGAGCGAGGTAAATCTCCTCCCCCGGTTTGTACCCTGCCTTTTCGATGGATTTCAAAATGAAATCAAGTGCGTCGCGGGTGGAGTTGATGTTGGGTGCAAAGCCACCTTCATCACCGATGCCCGTGGAGAGGCCCGCGGCGGAGAGCTCTTTTTTCAGTGTATGGAAGACTTCTGATCCCATGCGCACGGCGTCACGGATGTTGTCGGCGGCCACCGGCATGATCATGAATTCCTGAATGTCGATCGGGTTGTCCGCATGCTCGCCACCGTTGATGATGTTCATCATGGGAACGGGCAGGACACGCGCCGATGTACCCCCGACATAGCGGTAGAGGGGCTGCGTGCAGTAATCCGCAGCAGCCTTTGCGGCGGCCAGTGACACGCCCAGAATGGCGTTCGCGCCAAGGCGGGATTTGTTCGCCGTGCCGTCCAGTTCGATCATGCTTGCATCAATGTCGACCTGCTCAGTGGCGTCCAGACCCACCAGCGCATCCGCGATCTCACCGTTGACAGCGGCGCACGCCTCCAGCACGCCCTTGCCCATATAGCGGGTCTTGTCCCCGTCGCGGCGTTCCACCGCCTCGTAGGCGCCTGTCGAGGCACCGGAGGGCACGGCGGCGCGCCCCATCGTGCCATCTTCGAGGATCACATCAACTTCGACCGTTGGATTGCCACGGCTGTCCAGAATTTCGCGGGCGTGAATGTCGATGATCGTGCTCATGAGTGTGGGCTCCTGCATATGAATTTGCCGAGGTGATAGCCCGACGGCTCAAGGATGGAAAGGCCTAGTGCGCCCCGCCCCGGACCCGGCGTTCGCGCCACAACGTATAAAGACCGGAGGCGACGATGATCGCAGCCCCCAGCAAGGTCAGCGCATCAGGGCGCTCGCCAAAGATACTGATGCCGATGACCAGCGCAAAGAGAATGCGGGAATAGCGAAAAGGTGTGACGAAGCTGATTTCGCCCACGCGCATGGCTGCGACAATGCAGTAATAAGCGAAAATTCCGATCAACAGCGCGGCAATAAAATAGAGCAGCGTAGAGGGCGGTGGCGTGATCGGGCTGGTCTGGTTGAACCACATCATCAACCCCGCCGCCGGGATCAGCACGAGGAAAGCCCAGAAGCTGAGCTGCAGCGAGGATGTCTCTGGCGGTACGCGCCGGGTTGCCAGATCGCGAATGCCAAGGCCAATGACCCCCTGCACCGCAAAGAGCGACAGCCAGCTGAACCCCTCAAGCCCGGGCCGGATGATCAGCATTACCCCGAAAAAGCCCACGATAATCGCCGTCCAGCGCCGCCATCCAACGGATTCCTGCAAAAACAGCGCCGCTCCCAGCGTAACAAACAGTGGCGTCGCCTGCAGGATCGCCGAAGCCGTCGACAGCGGAGTAAGGGCGATGGCCGTTACAAACCCGATGGTGCCGACCAACTCGCCAAAAGCGCGCAGCATGATCGCGGGGGTGAGCAGGGCGGCGGTAAACAGCGCCTGACGCTGCGTCTTGAGCACGATGGCCAGCAGCAGCGCACTGCCCAGACCCAGCATGCCCACGATCTGGCCGATGGGCAGATCAACGGCCAGCAGTTTGATCAGCATATCTTCCAGCGCGAAAAGAAGCATCGCCAGAACCATGAGGGCCGCGCCGCGCAAATTATCCATCGGGGGTTTTCCTGCCAAAAGGGATGCCAGTCCCTTAGGCCGCGCCGTTGCAGATGTCCACGCCGCGCGCTTGCATCACTCTTTTTTCAGCGGCACACCATAGAGTTCCAGACGGTGCCCGCGTAACTCATATCCCAGCTTGTTGGCGATCCGCTCCTGCAAGGCTTCGATTTCGGCGTCTACGAATTCAATAACCTCGCCTGAATTCATATCAATCAGATGATCATGATGGTCGCGTTCGGCGTCCTCGTAGCGCGCGCGCCCGTCGCCGAATTCGAGCTTGTCCAGAATGCCCGCTTCCTCGAAAAGCTTGACCGTTCGGTACACCGTCGCGATGGAAATGCCGCCGTCGATGGTCACGGCACGCGCATAAAGCTCCTCGACATCCGGGTGATCCGCGCTGTCTTCGAGGACCTGCGCGATGACACGCCTCTGGCCGGTCATGCGCAGCCCCTTCGCCTCGCAGCGTTTGATGATTGGTTTGCTCATGCGATGGCCCCCGTGACGTAGGCCGAGTTTTTAGCCGCCTTTGCGCAGGGGTTCCAGCCAAGTTTTTGTGTTTCGGTTGACTTCTGCACCAGCAAGGCGCATGTGAGTGTCTGGTGATGCCTTCTGCCGCGTGAGCAGAGTTGCCGCGGGACGTCGTTCAGGGCGCGCGCTGTGACCGATAAGGCCCACCTATGTTCCCAAAATCACGCGTGGGTGCGAGCGCAAAGGACAGTGGCAGGTATGTTGCCTGCGCCTGTGATCCCGAGTGCATCCTGCGATGGCCGTCTTGTTGGGCGGCTGCGATTTTGCGTAGGCAAGAGCCTGCGAGAGGGTAAGAATGAGCGATTTCGAAATGATGAACCTGCCACCGGAACTGGTGGCACGACTGGGCCGCATGGGTCTGAAGGATCCGACTCCGATCCAGAAACAGGCGATACCGCATGCGATGAACGGGCGCGATGTGATGGGCCTTGCGCAAACGGGCACCGGTAAAACGGCCGCCTTTGGCGTGCCGCTGGTGGCGCAGATGCTGGAACTCGACGGGCGGCCCGCGCCCAAATCCGTGCGCGGGCTGGTTCTGGCGCCGACGCGTGAATTGGCCACGCAGATCAGCGTCAATCTGCGCTCCTTTGCCGAAAACACCAAGGTGAAGGTTGCGATGGTGGTTGGTGGCCAGTCGATAAACAACCAAATCAAACGGTTAGAGCGCGGTGTTGATCTATTGGTTGCAACGCCCGGGCGGTTGCTGGACCTGATGGACCGCCGCGCCGTGCGGCTGGATGAGGCGGTTTTTCTGGTGCTGGATGAAGCGGACCAGATGCTGGACATGGGGTTCATCCATGATCTGCGCAAGATCGCCAGCGTGATCCCCAAAGAGCGTCAGACGATGCTGTTTTCCGCCACGATGCCGAAACAGATGAACGAACTGGCCAATAGCTATCTGCGCAGCCCCATCCGGGTTGAGGTCTCCCCGCCGGGCAAGGCCGCCGACAAGGTCACGCAGGAAGTCCATTTCATCGCCAAATCCGAAAAACCCGGCCTGTTGATCGAGATGCTGGACAAACACCGCGACGAACGCGCACTGGTTTTCGGCCGTACGAAACACGGCTCTGAAAAGCTGATGAAATCGCTGGTCAAGGCGGGCTACGCGGCAGGCTCCATTCACGGCAACAAAAGTCAGGGCCAGCGCGACCGCGCCATCGCAGCCTTCAAATCCGGGGAGATCAAGGTTCTGGTGGCGACGGATGTGGCCGCGCGGGGTCTCGACATTCCGGACGTGAAACATGTCTACAACTATGATCTGCCGAATGTGCCTGACAATTACGTTCACCGCATCGGGCGCACAGCGCGGGCGGGCAAGGATGGTGCGGCCATCGCGTTTTGTGCGCCCGATGAGATGGGCGAGTTGAAGGCGATCCAGAAAACCATGGGGATCTCGATCCCGGTCGGCTCCGGCAGGCCTTGGGAGGCTGCGGATATTCCGCCCGGCGACAAGACAAAGGGCCGGGGTCGCGGACGCGGCGGTCGCCCGCCGCAGGCAGGTAAACCCGCAGGCGGCAGACCCGGGGGGCCACGCAAGCGCGCCGGCGCACGCAACCGCCGTGGCAAACCCGCGGCTTCGGGTGGCGCAAACCGCTGAACTCCCTCAGGCTTACTTAAACGTCAGATTGACATCCGCTGATCCGCGCGGCTTTGTGCGCGGATGGACCGTAAATCAAACATGGATGCGATTGGGGCTGCGGCGCTGATCGCTTTTGCGCTGCATCTGGCCTTCAATCAGGTCGTGATCAAGGTCACGGTCGATGGTTTTGGCCCGGTTTTTGCGGCGGGTCTCAGGTCGGCCGGTGCTGTGGTGGTGCTGCTGATCTGGATGCGGTGGCGGGCGATCCCGTTGAGCGTGCCACGCGCGGCCATTCCGGCGGGTATCGTTTGCGGTCTGTTGTTCGCGCTGGAGTTCATGGTGCTTTTCACCGCGCTCGATTTCACCACGGTGAGCCGGGCGTCGGTCATTTTCTATTCCATGCCCGTCTGGTTGGCAATTGCGAGCCACTTTCTGCTGCCCGGTGATCCGATGACACGGCTCAAGGCAGTGGGGCTGGTGCTGGCCATGTCGGGCGTGGCGCTGGCGCTGCTTGATCGCAGTGATGCTACCGCCAGTCTGGTGGGGGATCTGATGGCGCTGACATCGGCGATTTGTTGGGCCGGGATCGCGCTTTGCGTCAAGATCACACCGCTGAGTGCAGTAAAACCTGCCCAGCAGTTGATGTTTCAGGTGGCGATCTCCGCACCGATCCTGTTGTTTGTGGCGCTGCTGACAGGGGATCTGATGCGCGACCCGCAGCCGATCCACTACGCCGGGCTGCTGTTTCAGATCGTCGCCGTGGCGAGCCTCGGGTTTCTGGCGTGGTTCTGGCTGCTTACGATTTATCCGGCGTCTTCTGTCGCCTCCTTCAGCTTTTTGTCGCCGGTTTTTGCCGTCATCCTTGGCTGGCTTTTGCTGAATGAAGACGTCGGGCTTCAGGTCTGGGCAGCTTTGGTTCTGGTCTCGCTTGGCATCTATCTCATCAACCGAAAACCGCGCGCAGCTTAGGTGCCACAGAAAGTGGCGGGTACGATTTCGTCCTTGGTCGGCGGCCGCATCAGGTCCGTGTCATCGGTGTTGAACGGGTCTGTGCAAGCCTTCAGCAGGCGTTCAAAAGGCGCGTAATCACCCTGCACGGCAGCGGCAATCATCTCTTCGACCCGATGGTTGCGCGGGATGACGCGGGGCGATGCGGCCTGCATCACAGCGCTTGGGTTGCTTTGCGTTGAAAGGCGCGCGCGCCACTGCGCGCACCATTCGTCAAAGGCATCCCGATCCAGAAACTGATCGCGCGCGTCAGACCGCGCCAGCGCATCGAATGTATTGGTGAAATCGGCCTTTTGCTCCTGCATGAGCTTCAACAGACCCTCGATCAGGGGGGTGTCTTCGGGCGTGGCCTTGGCTATGCCGATCTTTTTGCCCATGCGATCCAGCCATGCGGCCTCGATCTGCGTGGGCATGGCGTGCACGATCTGCGTGGCTTCTTCAACGGCTGCTTCCGGGTCGTCCATCTGCTGCAAAAGGGCGGTTGCCAGCTGCGCCATGTTCCATACCGCGATCCGCGGTTGGTTGGAATAGGCATAGCGCCCGGTCTGATCAATAGAACTGAACACCGTGTCGGGATGATAGACATCCATAAAGGCGCAGGGGCCATAGTCGATGGTCTCCCCCGATATTGCGCTGTTGTCGGTATTCATCACGCCGTGAATAAAGCCGAGCGACATCCAGCCGGCCACGAGTTCAGCCTGCGCGGCACAGACCGCGCGCAAGAGTCCGAGCGGTCCGTCCGCATCCGGTGCGTGGCGCGCGATCGCGTAATCTGTCAGTTCTTTCAGCGCATCAATCTGCCGCCGGTGGGCAAAGATCTGAAAGGTACCAACCCGCAGGTGGCTGGCGGCCACGCGCGTCAGCACCGCGCCGGGCAGAACCGTTTCGCGCAGGACGTCTTCACCCGTCAGCGTTGCCGCCAGCGCGCGCGTGGTGGGTACGCCAAGCGCATGCATCGCCTCGGACACAACGTATTCTCGCAGCACCGGACCGAGCCATGCGCGCCCGTCGCCCATGCGCGAATAGGGCGTGGGGCCGGACCCTTTCAGTTGCACGTCATAGCGCTTGCCGTCCGTGCCGATGACCTCGCCCAGCAGAATGGCCCGGCCATCGCCCAGTTGCGGATTGAAATTGCCGAACTGATGCCCCGCATAAAGCTGTGCCAAGGGTGCCGCGCCCTCGGGCAGTTTCGCACCCGAAAAGACGGCGGCGCGTTCGGCCGCATCCGCTGCGGAGATACCCAAGATATCCCCTAGCGGTTCATTATATGCAATCAGCGACGGGTCGCGTACGGGCGTCGGCTTGAGGCGCGTGTAGAACACAGCCGGCAGCCGCGCATAGCTGTTATCAAAGGGGGCGGTAATTGTCATGACTGGCATATAAGCGGCTTTGTGCGCCTGTGCCACCCGCCCGGTCAGAAGGTTTTGGTCATCAGCATGTAATTCTCGCGCGGTTTGAACCCGGCGCGCTGATAAAGACGGTGTCTGTCCTCGGCGCTGCGGTCAACTTCGAGGTGCAGCACCTTGAGGCCAGCACTGGCCAGCGCGCGGGGCAGGGCCAGAAGGGTTTCCGACGCGATCCCGCGCCCGCGCACACCGGGGCGCACGAAGATTTCGTCAATGAAACCGTCAAGCCCGCCAAATTCCAGCGACCAGCCAAAAGTCACCACCAGATAGCCGATCGGCGCGCGGGGTGGTCCGATCAGATAGGCCGCGCCATGCGGACTGCCCTCAAGCAGCGGCACAATGCCCTTGCGCCGCGCCTCCGCTGCGAGGGTGATCCCGGCCTCCTGATGAAACGCCGCCACCAGCGCATCGAGTTTCTCAAGATGATCGGGGGCTGCAAGGGTCAGGGCCGCGCTCATAGCCGGGCGAGCCGTTCTGTCAGCAATTCAAAGAACCCATCCGCATCCAGATCGCCGATGAACAGCGCGTTTTTTGGCCGATCCGTCACGCCCCACCAGTCCGCGACGGTCATGCCCATGGTCAACTCAGACGTGGTTTCGATTTCCACATTGATGTGCCGCCCGGTGAACAGATCAGGGCGCAGCAAATAGGCGGTCACACAAGGATCATGCAGCGGTGCCCCGGCGGAGCCGTATTTTTCCTTGTCAAAACGCTCAAAGAAATCGGTCATCTCGGCCACGGCGATGCCAACGGGCGTGTTCAGCGCGCGAAAGGCGTCGTTGCGCGGGGCAGTGACAAGCGCCTTGTGGGTGACATCCAGTGGCAGCACGACGATATCCACGCCGGATTTAAACGTGATTTCAGCGGCTTGTGGGTCGACGTAAATGTTGAATTCCGCGGTCGGGGTGATATTCCCAACCTCGAAATACGCCCCGCCCATCAAGACGATCTGTTGCACGCGCTGCACGATATCCGGCGCTTTTTCAAAGGCGGTGGCGATGTTGGTCAGCGGTCCCAGCGGGCAGAGCGTTACGGTGCCGGGTGGTGTGTTGCGCAGGGTGTTGATGATGAAATCAACGGCGTGTTGGTCCTGCAGAGCCATCACCGGCTCCGGCAGGTCAGGCCCATCGAGCCCGGTTTTGCCATGCACATGCTCTGCGGTGACGAGGTCGCGGCCAAGGGGGCGGTCGCAGCCTGCAAAAACCGGCACATCGGTCTTTTTGGCCAGTTCACAGACAATGCGCGCGTTGCGCGCCGTCAGGTCAAGCGGGACGTTGCCGGCGACACAGGTAATGCCGAGAACATCAAGCTCTTCCGGGCTGGCGAGCGCCAGAAGGATCGCCACCGCGTCGTCCTGGCCGGGGTCGGTATCAATGATGATTTTACGTGCTGTCATGTGCTCTCTTTGACGCTGTGGCGGTTGAGAGTCCAGCGGGGATGCGTGACAAATGTGCTGCCATGGCGTGATGGCGCCGATGCACCGACATACACATGCGCCGCCCCGCGTCCGTCACGCCGGCGGGCGCAACTGTGCGCGCCGAATTGCGAGCAGGCGCTGCAAGACCGGCGCGGACCTAGCGCTTCCGGCTCTCCGCCTTGACCTGATCCCAAAGCGCATCCATCTCAGCCAGATCGCTGTCGGCGGGGGTCTTACCCATGGCGGCCAGCTTGGCTTCGACCCCTTCGAAACGACGGGTGAATTTCGCGTTGGCAGCGCGCAGGGCGGCTTCGGGATCAAGTCCGAGGTGACGGCCCAGATTGGCCATCACGAACAGCAGATCGCCGAACTCCTCTTCGATTTCTGCTTGCGTGAGACGATCGCGCGCCTCGACCAACTCGGCAGCCTCTTCGGTGATTTTGTCCAGGACTTCATCGGTGGAGGGCCAGTCAAATCCGACCCGTGCGGCGCGTTTTTGCAGCTTGAGCGCGCGCAGCAGCGCGGGCAGGCCAATGGCCACACCATCCAGCGTGCCCTGTTGCGCGTTTTCTGCACGTTCGCGGGCCTTTATCTTTTCCCAATCGGCGGTTTGCTGGTCCGCTGACTTGTCGCGGCTCTCATCGCCAAAAACATGCGGGTGGCGGGCGACCATCTTGTCGCTGATCTTGCGCACCACCGACTGAAAGGTGAAGTGACCGCCTTCGGCACCCATGGCCGTATGATAAACGGTTTGCAGCAGCAGATCGCCCAACTCCCCCTCAAGATCGCGCCAGTCCTTGCGTGCGATGGCGTCTGCGACCTCATAGGCCTCTTCGATTGTGTAGGGGGCGATGCTGTCGAAATCCTGCTCGATGTCCCACGGGCAGCCCGTTTCCGGGTCACGCAGGCGGCGCATGATCGCAAGCAGGCGTTCAATTCCCCCATCAGGGTCGTGGATCAGGTCATCTGCCATTGCAGCCGCTCCCGCTTCGGTGTCAGATGCACCTGACAAAACATTCGACAAGGAGTCCAGAGCATGCCCGTCGTAAACCGGATCGCTGACATGAGCGCGGATATGACTGCCTGGCGGCGTCACCTGCACACCATTCCCGAACTGGGGCTGGAATGCCATAAAACCTCCGCCTTTGTGGCGGAGCGGCTGCGCGAATTCGGGATGGATGAAATCCACGAAGGGATCGCCAAGACGGGTATTGTCGCCATCATCAACGGGCAGGGCGAAGGCCCCACGATCGGGTTGCGCGCCGACATGGATGCGCTGCCGATCGAGGAGGAAACCGGCGTTGATTATGCCTCGACCCATGCGGGTAAAATGCACGCCTGCGGTCACGACGGGCATACGGCCATGCTGTTGGGGGCGGCGAAATATCTCGCCGAGACACGGAATTTTTCCGGACGTGTCGCGCTGATCTTTCAGCCTGCCGAGGAATTTGGCGGCGGCGGTGAGGTGATGGTCGAAGAGGGCATCATGACGACTTTCGACATCGCGCAAGTTTATGCGATCCACAACGCGCCGGGCAAGGATTTCGGCAGTTTTAACACCTGCGCGGGGCCGATCATGGCGGCGGCTGATACCTTCTCGATCCATATCGAGGGCAAGGGCGGACATGCCGCGCGCCCGCATGACTCCGTTGATCCTGTCGTGGCGGCCTGTTCCATCGTGCAGGCCCTGCAGACCATCGTCAGCCGGAACCGCAACCCGCGCGATTCGCTGGTGATTTCCACGACGCAGATTCACACGGGCACCACGGATAACGTGATCCCCGAGACGTGTTACATAAACGGGACGGTGCGCACCTTTGACAAAGCGGTGCAGGCCATGGTCGTGCAGCGTATGGAGGAGATCGTGCAGGGGCAGGCGGCCAGTTTCGGGGTCACGGCACGGCTTGTGTTTGAATATGGCTATCCTCCCACGGTCAATGACGCGGATAAGGCTGCCTTTGCCGCGCATGTGGCGCGTGAAATTGCAAGGGATGGGGCGGTGAATGACGCGACAGAGCCGGTGATGGGGGCGGAGGATTTCTCCTACATGCTGGAAAAACGGCCCGGTGCCTACCTCATGCTGGGTCAGGGGGAGGGCGCGGGCGTGCATCACCCCAAGTACAATTTCAACGACGAGATCGCCCCGATTGGCGCGTCGTTCTTTGCGCGCCTTGTCGAGCATGCGCAGCCGGTTTCAGGTGCCTGACACATGGGACTGGAAGACGCCAAGACCGAAGTAGACCAAGCATTTACGCGCGCCGATCTCAAGGGGCCAAGTTTTGAAAACACGTTCGGCGGGGCCACGTCATTTCTGCGCCGCAAATACACCAAGGATCTGTCGCTCGCCGATATTGCAATAACGGGCGTGCCCTTTGATCAGGCGGTCACAAATCGCCCAGGCACCCGTCTGGGGCCACGCGCCATCCGTGAGGCGAGCGCGCTGCAACCCTACGATCCGCCCTATGGGTGGCCGTTTGATGTACTGAGCGAATTTGCGATCATTGATTACGGTGACTTGGCGTTTGACTATGGGAATGTCGCGGCCTTTCCCGAAACGCTGAAGGCGCATATCAGCACCATTCTTGCAGCAGATGTGCCAACGGTCACGCTGGGGGGGGATCACTATGTGACCTATCCGATCCTCAAGGCCTATGCAGAGAAATACGGCCCCATCAGCCTGTTGCAGTTTGATGCCCATTCAGACAGCTGGCCGGATGACGAGGAAAGTCGCGTTGACCACGGCACCTTCGTCTACAAGGCCATCAAGCAGGGCATCGTCGATGCGGCCACGTCGGTGCAGGTGGGGATCCGCACCACCAATGAAGACACGCTTGGGGTCACGACGATTGACGCGCGCGAAGTTCACCGCATCGGACCGGAAGCGACCGTTGCGAAAATCAAGGCGGTGCTGGGGGACAACCCTGTCTATCTGACGTTCGATATCGACGCGCTGGATCCGGCCTTTGCGCCGGGCACGGGCACGCCTGTCTGGGGGGGGCTGACCTCGGCGCAGGCGGCCGCCATTCTGCGTGATCTGGCGGGGATCAACATCGTGGGCGGCGATATTGTCGAGGTCTCCCCCCCCTTTGACACCACAGGGGCAACCGCTATAGCAGGCGCGCATGTGGCAACAGAAATACTGTGCCTACTGGGCTGGAAGATGCGAGGGGGTGCGTGATGGCAGGCAAAAACCAACCGATCAGCGGGAATGATCTGGCGCGTTTTTCGGGGCCGAACAGTTTCATGCGTTTGCCCATGGTCAATGACCTCAAGGGGCTGGATGTGGCTATTGTTGGTATTCCGATGGATATTGGCACGTCCTGGCGGTCAGGCACGCGGTTCGGCCCCAAAGAGGTACGCGCCGAAAGCGCGATGATACGGCCCTATAACATGGGAACGGGTGCGGCCCCCTTTGACAGCCTGCAGGTGGCAGATATCGGCGATCTGGCCATCAATACGTTTTCCTTGGCCAAGAGCCTCAAGATCATCGAGGAAAGCTATCACGCCATCCTGAATTATGATGCGATGCCGCTGGCCATCGGCGGGGATCATTCGATCACGCTGCCGATCTTGCGCGCCATGCACAAACGTCACGGCCCTGTTGCGCTGGTGCATGTGGATGCGCATGCGGATGTAAACGATGAGATGTTCGGCGAGAAGGAAACCCACGGCACCGTCTTTCGCCGCGCCTATGAGGAAGGGCTGATCCTGCCTGACAAAACCTATCAGGTGGGCTTGCGGGGCACGGGCTACACGGCAGACGACTTTGCCGAGGCGCGTGCATGGGGCTTTCAGCAGTTTCCGGCGCAAGAGCTTTGGCATCGCAGCCTGACCGGGCTGGGGGGTGAAATCCGCCGCGATATCGGGTCCAAAACGCCTGTCTATGTCAGCTATGACATCGACAGCCTCGACCCGGCCTTTGCGCCCGGCACCGGCACGCCCGAGATCGGCGGCCTCACGACGCCTCAGGCGATGGAACTGATCCGCGCCCTCAAGGGATTGAATATCGTTGGCGCTGATCTTGTGGAGGTGTCGCCGCCCTATGACGCCAGCGGCAATACCGCGCTGGTGGGCGCAAATATCCTGTTCGAGCTTATATGTGCTCTGCCGGGTGTTGCCTATCGCTGAGCCGGCACCGCGTTAACCGACACAGGAGAGAGGGAAATCATGCGCATGTTCCTTGGTATTGGATTGATCATCGTTATCAGCGCGCTGGCCTATGTGCGCCTGTCGCCGGGAGAGATCAGCCAATGGCATGTCCCCGTGGCTGGCAGCGAGGATGCTGACGGGGCGGGGGATGCACTGCGTGTGATCGCCGCGACGCCCGACGTGTTTGCCGCCGCAGATGCCTATATGACGTCGCTGCCGCGCACCAGGGTGATCGCCGGATCACTGGACGAAGGGCGCATCACCTATATCACGCGCTCGCGGGTCTTTGGCTTTCCGGATTACACCACGCTTGACTACGCGGATGGCACGCTCAAGGCCTATGCGCGCTTGCGGTTCGGGCAGTCAGATCTCGGCGTCAATCGCGACCGACTGGAGGGGTTGATCGCCGCCCTCCAGTGAAGAAGACAAACAACCCTGTTCAACCTCGCGCCACATCGGCACATTCAGCGACATCTGGCATTGCGCCATGAACATGCGGCCATCGACCTGCATGCAGATCGTCTCGCCCAGTTCAATGCGTGAACCACCACGATCCGTGCAATAACAGTCCACTGTTTTGCCGCTGGGATAGGTGATATCAGCGGCGGCGGGCAGGGCCAAAAAGGCAAGTGTGAAGGCAAATCTGAACATGGCAATAATCTAACACGGAATCGGGCCTTGACCAATACCATTCAATATCGGA
Source organism: Roseobacter denitrificans OCh 114 (assembly GCF_000014045.1). Classification (NCBI taxonomy): domain Bacteria; kingdom Pseudomonadati; phylum Pseudomonadota; class Alphaproteobacteria; order Rhodobacterales; family Roseobacteraceae; genus Roseobacter; species Roseobacter denitrificans. The sequence continues at coordinate 3,005,631 of NC_008209.1, read as the reverse complement.
TTCCAACACGATGATCCCGCTTGACAGACTTCGCCAGATTACTGAACGCTTCCAATATCTGGAAGCTGCCATGGCCGCCGGGGATGGGGCCGCTGACATCGCGGCGCTGGCCAAGGAATATTCCGATCTGCGCCCTGTCGTCGAACAGATCAGCGCCTATCAGCAGTTGCTGAGCGATCTTGAAGACGCGGCCGAAATGCTGGGCGATCCCGATATGGCGCCGCTGGCCGAAGAGGAAATTCCGCGGCTCAAATCCGCCCTGCCGCAGGCGGAGGCGGCGTTGCAACTGGCGCTTTTGCCCAAGGACAAGGCGGATGCAAAACCCGCGATGCTTGAAATCCGGCCGGGCACCGGCGGGGATGAGGCGGCCTTGTTCGCCGGTGATCTGTTTCGCATGTACCAACGCTATGCCGAGACGCAGGGCTGGAAGGTCGATTTGATCGAATTGCAGGAAACCGAGCTTGGCGGTATCAAGGAGGTGGTTGCCCATATCAAGGGGGCGGATGTTTTTGCCCGGCTCAAATATGAAAGCGGGGTGCACCGGGTGCAACGGGTGCCCAGCACGGAAAGCGGCGGGCGTATCCACACCTCGGCGGCAACCGTCGCTGTCCTGCCCGAGGCCGAAGATGTCGATATCCATATCGATGCCAATGATCTGCGGATCGACACGATGCGCTCCTCCGGTGCGGGGGGGCAGCATGTGAACACCACGGATTCTGCCGTGCGCATTACGCACCTGCCCACGGGGCTGGTTGTGACCAGTTCCGAAAAATCCCAGCACCGCAACCGCGAGATCGCGATGCAGGTGCTCAAGGCGCGGCTCTATGATCTTGAACGCAGCCGCGTGGATGATGAACGCTCCGCGGACCGGGCCGCACAGGTCGGTTCGGGGGATCGTTCGGAACGCATCCGGACCTATAATTTTCCGCAGGGGCGCATGACGGATCATCGGATCAATCTGACGCTCTATCGGCTCGATGCGGTTCTGCAGGGCGACCTCGATGAAATCATCGACGCGTTGACAGCCCATGCGCAGGCGCAGCTGATGGCGGATATGGGACAATGACCGCCGCCGAGGCGATGGTGGCTGCGATGGCGCGTTTGCGGGCGGCGGGCGTGCCCGATCCGGCCCGGGATGCGCGCATACTGCTGGCCCATGCCGCACAGGTCGACGCCGCGCGCGTGACGCTGATCGCACCGGAAGACATGGCGTCGGATATCATTGAGCGCTATAATCATCTGGTATCCCTGCGGGCCGTGCGCGTGCCCGTGTCGCAATTGATCGGCGGGCGCGAATTTTATGGGCGCCGCTTTGAGATAACCCGCGAAGTGCTTGACCCAAGGCCCGAAACCGAGAGCCTGATCGAAGTGGCGCTGTCGGCGCCTTTCAACACCGTGCTGGATCTTGGCGTCGGATCGGGCTGCCTGATCGTGACGCTTCTGGCCGAACGGCCAGATGCCACGGGCGTGGCCGTCGACCTCAGCGAGGCGGCGTGCCTGCAGGCCAGCGCGAATGCGGTGCTGCATGAGGTCGCGGATCGTGTTCAGGTGCTGAAATCCGACTGGTTTGACGCTGTTGAAGGGCGGTTTGACCTGATCGTTTCCAATCCGCCCTATCTTGCGGCCAGCGAAATGGCGCAGGTCCAGCCCGAACTGCGTGACCACGAACCGCGTCTGGCCCTGACCGACGAGGCAGACGGGTTGACGGCATACCGTGTGATCGCCGCCGAGGCGCAAGGTTACCTGAGTGCTGATGGCCGCGTGCTGGTGGAAACCGGGTGGCGACAAGCCTCTGATGTGCGCGACATTTTCGAGGCACAGGGGTGGGGAGAGCTGTCGATTCTGCCTGACCTCGGGGGGCGTGACCGGATCGTCAGCGCGTCAAAACCCGGATAATGATGGCTGGAAACGCCGCAAAACTGACGAAATTTTAGCTTTTTCGGGTTTTACTCTTGCAGGGACGCGCGTGGCATGGTTATTCAAGGGCGTTGCAGCGGTGGATGCTTTGTCATGGCGGTCCCGCGCGGCATTATGCCCAACATGTCGAATTCCCGGATTTGAGACACGCCAACAGCATATCCGGCCCTACGATTAACAGCACGAAGGCTGAGCCAGCTTCATGAAATCATCGCGATCACGCTCCCGTTCAAAGGGCAACCGCAACAGGTCCAATAATCAGGGCGGAAACGTCGTGAACCGGGTCTTTGACAGCTCTGGTCCGGAGGGTAAGGTGCGCGGCACACCGCAGCAGATCATCGAAAAATACAATCAGCTGACGCGGGATGCACAATTGAGCAATGACCGTGTTGCCGCGGAGAACTTTCAACAGCACGCGGAACACTACACCCGCATGCTGAGCGAAGCACAGCGCGAGATTGACGCGCGCCGCGAGGAACAGGAACGTCAGAACAGGGAACGGCAGGCCGAACGGGACCGAGAACGCGCGGAACGTCAGGAACGCGAGGCGGCAAATGCGGCCGCAGCGGCGGAGCAACAGCAAGCGACTGAGACCCCCGAACAGGAAGCGGACAGCGGTCTGGTTGAAACACCGGAAAGCCAGCCCAAACCAAAACGCGCACCGCGCCGCAAACCACGTGCAAAACCCGCACCAGCCGCAGAAGAGAGCGGCGAGGCGGCGTCTTCTTCCTCCGACGGGGATGACGCACCAAAGGCGGCGGAATAGGCGATTACGTCTGGTCGGCTCGCGCGTGCTATGTCGCGGCAACGGCCCGCGCCAAAGCACAAAACCCTTCGAGGCTGACACGTTCCGCGCGTTCGGTGGGTTCTATACCGGCTGCCAAAAGCCGATCCTCGATATCCGGGCCAAGGCCCTTCAGGGCCGCGCGCAGCATCTTGCGGCGCTGATTGAACGCCATCGCAACCACTTTGCTCAGCACATACGGGTCGGCCGGATACCGCGGTGCGGGCAGGGCGGTGATCTGCACCACGCTGCTTGAAACTTTGGGCGGCGGCGTGAAGGCGTCTGGCGGCAATTGCATCACAATCCGTGCATCTGCACGCCATTGCGCCAGAATGGCAAGGCGTCCATAGGCTTTGCTGCCCGGTCTGGCCACGATACGTTCTGCCACTTCGCGCTGGAACATGAGCGTCAAGCTTTGCCAGTAGGGTGGCCATATCTGCGGCGTCAACCAGCGCACCAAAAGCTCGGTCCCCACGTTATAGGGCAGGTTGGCAGCGACCCGGATGGGCGGTGTCAGGGCGCTCAGCGGGTCGATCTCCAGCGCGTCGCCGTTCATGACCTCCAGCCGTCCGGGATAGACCGCTGCAATCTCGGCAAGAGCGGGCAGGCAACGGGCGTCTTTTTCAATGGCCAGAACGCGCCGCGCGCCTTGCGCCAGAAGCCCACGGGTCAGACCACCGGGCCCCGGGCCGATCTCCAACACATCACAGGCGGACAGATCCCCGGCCTGACGTGCAATCTTGGCCGTCAGGTTCAAATCCAGCAGAAAGTTCTGTCCCATGGATTTACGCGCCGACAGATCATGATCCCGGATGACGCTGCGCAAGGGGGGCAGGTGGTCGATCGTGCTCATGGGCGCCTGCACCCGCAGGGCGTCCCGTCAGACATGCCGGGCCGCCATATGCGCGGCCAGCTTGATCGCCTCGATCATGCTGGTCGGATTGGCGATGCCCTTGCCCGCAATATCAAAGGCCGTGCCGTGATCGGGGGATGTGCGGATAAAGGGCAGGCCCAGCGTCACATTGACCCCGCGATCAAAATCCAGCGTCTTGATCGGGATGAGCGCCTGATCATGATACATGGCAATCGCGGCGTCATATCCCTCGCGGGCGCGGGCGTGAAACATGGTATCGGCGGGCAGGGGGCCGCGCAGGTTCATGCCGCTCGCCGCCAGCGCAGAAATCACATCCGCAATCCAGTCCTGTTCCTCCAGCCCCATCGCACCCCCTTCACCAGCGTGAGGGTTCAGGCCGGCAACGACGATCCTCGGGGCCTGGATGCCGAATTGCCGCTGCAAGGCAGCGTGGGTGATCGTGATCGTCTCCCTCAGCAACGCTGGTGTCAGCACCCGGGGGACGTCTTCAAGGGCAATATGGATCGTTGTGGGCACCACACGCAGCGCATCGCTGGCCAGCATCATGACCGCCCGTGACCTGCCACCCGCCAGGGCTTGCAGGTATTCGGTATGCCCGGGATGTTTGAAATCAGCGCCATCAATCAGTGCCTTTTTGTGAATGGGCGCTGTGCACAGGGCTGCGGCGGCGCCCTCCTGAACCCAAGCGACGCAAGCCGCGATCACGTCGATCACGCCTTGTGCGTTGGCAGGGTCGGGGTGGCCCGGCGTGCTGGGCGCGGCAAAGTCATGGACCAGAACGGGCAGCGAACCTGTCGGCACATCGGCAACCGCGCGCGGGTGGGTGATTGCCGTAAACGTCGTACTGGCAGGCAAATGGCGCGGATCCCCCACCCAGGCCAGCGGGATTGTCCCTTGGAGCGCATCCCACGCGGCGACGGCGATTTCGGGGCCGATCCCGGCAGGTTCACCGCAACTGATCAGGACGGGGGCCGTTGCAGGGCTCATTGGATGCGAATTCTGGCATCCGCGCGCAGTTGTTCCAGAAAGCTCTCTGCAATCGCGTTCAGCCTGCTGCTGCGCAAAGCCCGTGCGGCCTCATCCCGGCCCACATCTTCGTTGGCGGCTGCCGTGCGCCCACACATCATCAGGAACAGCAGCGTTTGCCCCTCGGCCCGTGTCAGGGCAATCGAGGTTTCGCCGGGATCCAGCTTGCTGAGTTCAACAGCGATGTCGGTGGGTATTTCGGAGGGTGGCTTGCTGCCCCGCTCAAGGACCTCGGGCGGCTGGCCCTGCGCCACACCGTAGAGGTCGTCACAGACATCAACCTGCGCCTCGACCCGGGCCGCCTGTTGCAGGCCCGCCGGGCTGCGCCCGCCCGGAATATAATAGACCGCATAGTCAATCGCTGCGAATTCAGGCGTTGACGCACCGGTTTCGCGAATGTCACGCAGCTGGAACAACGCCACGGCTTCGGGAATGTTCAGCGGTTCCGTCACTTCTCCCGGTGCCAGACCCAAGAGCAGCGGACGCAGGCTTGGCGGCAGGTTGCTCAGCGGCTGCCAGTCCAGTCGCCCGCCCTGATCGCGAGTGGCCGTGGCCGAAAAGCGGCGCGCATACTCAGAGAACTCTTCCGTTGAAGTTGTCACGGCGATTTGTTCGGCCACTTCCTGTACTTCCACCGCGCGTGAGGGCGGCGCGGGGATGATGATCTCGGAGACGAGCACCTGAATATTGCTCGCCCCGTTGGTGCTGCCAAGCGCCTGATCAATTTCCTCTTCGGAGACCTGCAGGCGCGGGCCAAAGCGGGCCGCGATGAAATCACGCCAGGATACGCCCACGCGCACGAAATCCTCAAATGTTTCGGCGGCGATCCCGTTTTCCTCAAGCACCGTCTTGAATTCGTCAACGCCAAGGTTCACCCGACCGGCAAATTCGGTCATGCCCTCCTGCAAGGCGGCGTCTGACAGTTCGAGACCTGCGTTTGCAACCGCCTGCGCGCGCAGGCGCTCGTTGATCAATTCCTCAACCACGGCCTGACGGCTTGAGCCGGGCGCGTTCAGCAAGGTCAGGAATTGCTGACGTTGTTCGATCTCGAATTCTGTGATCACCGCATCATTGACCTGAATGGCCGGGCTGAACAGGTTTTGCGCGCCAAGGGGCGGGGCAAGGCTGCATGCAGCACAAAGCGCAAGGACGCTGCAAAACTGTTTAATTCGGATCATCTGTCTGTCACCCGCATGTTTTGGCATAAGTGTCCGTTCCCCGTTTGGCCGAAAAGCCCGACAGCCCGATGGATAAGCCGAAACTGGTGGAAGGCTCAATACTTGTTGAAGAGGTATATCGGCGGCGCACGGAAAAATCGACTTCCACGCATTCGTTAAAGTACGTCAGGCTAAGACCCGCGTTCGACGCCCGATCCGCAATCAGGTCATAGCGCCAGTCCGCTGTCGCGCGCCAGTTGCGATCCACGATGTAGGAGCCGTCCAGAAACAGTTCGGAGGTATTGATGAAGCGGCTTTCCTGCGCGTCACGCGTGAGCCACAGATAACTGCCGCTGAGATCGCCAAGCCTGTGATCAAAGGACCCGCGCACCTCGGCCTTGCTGAAGCTGAAACTGTCATCGAACAGCGTGCGCGCCGTCACGGCCCAGCCGTTGAGCGTTTTGATCTGCCCAGCCACCAGATAATCCGACCGCAGCCCGGACAGGCCCGAGGCCTCGGTGAAATTCTCGTCTTCGTCGTTGCGTATCACCTGACCCATCGTCAGCGCGCTTTCCCATCCGGACAGTGCAAAGCGGGACCAGTTCACGCCAAAGGCTCCCACGCCGCCACGCTCGCGCCGGTCCGGGCTGGGGAAACGGGACAGCGCCAGCAGGTTGCCGTCGTCAAAATCCACCAGCGTGCTTTCTTCGTTCGGGATGTCCAGCTGTGTGGAGCCTGTCCATGCAAGTTGCGCAATCGGTTCGAGGAACTGCGTCGCCCCGCTGTCCTCCACGCGGGTCATCGGATACCGCAGCGCCACGGTGCTGAAGGGTGAAATCTGCGACTGGTTCTGATTGGTGCTGCTGTCTTGCGTGATGTTGAAGATATCTGCGGCAACGCCCAACCGGGTTTCGGCGCGCAGGCCGCCGGGCAGGGTCCAGCCCCGCAGCCATTCGGCCTCGGTGTTCACGCGGGACACGTCCCGCCCGACGATGTCTCTGTCCGAATATCGGATGTGATTGTGCCCATTGACGGTAAAGCGCAGCTCCCCGCCGCTGGCGGCCGGGAAAAAACGGCGCTGGTAGAAGATATCGCCGACAATGGTGGGGATGGTCGAATTTTGTTCGTTGTCACGCAGTGATTTGTACCCAATCAGGCTTCCTGCGGTGTATTCGTCTTTTCGCGCGCGGCTGATGGTGATCTGACTGTCCAGCCGATCCTTGCCGGAAAAGGAATAGTCCTGCAGATAATCGTCATCGGATGTCAGTTCGACATCGAACCTCAGCTTGAAATCATTCTGCAGATCGAATGACCCGTTGCCGAACAGATATCCGCGCGTTTCTCCGGGGCGTTCATCATCGCGGCTGATGGCCCAGTCGAATTCGATGTCACCGTTTACAAAGGCCTGCCTGTAGCGCATCTCAACAGTTCGCGTGCTGCTTGAATAATAGGGCGTGACCGTTAGGTCGCGGTCATCGCCAATCGCAATGAAATAGGGCACTTTGATGCCCAGCCCGAATTCGGATGTGCTGACCAGCGACGGGATCAGGAAACCGGTGGCGCGTTCCACTGTCGGGTCCGGCAGGCGCAGGCGCGGAAAATAGAACACGGGCACGTTGCGGATGCGAAACTGTGCGTCCTCAAAATAGATCTGGCGTTCCTGACGGTCATGGATGACGCGCCGCGCCCTGATCTGCCACAGCGGCGGTTTGCCATCGTCGCAGACGTCGCAGGAGGTGACCGCACTGCGATAGAGCTGGCTGTAACGCTCGCTCACGCGCTCCATTTGCGCGCTTGCCAGTTGAAGTTGCTGGTTGATCACCATGCGCGCCCCGCTCAGAAGCCCGGTCTGAAGCGTTGCATCCAATTCGGCGGCGCTGGCCAGAACCGTGATGCTGTCGCCATCCTGTATCCGAATGGGCCCAACGATGGTCAGCGCACCGGTGACACGATCATAGCGGATTTCTTCTGCCCGCAGGCGGGTTTGGCCCTGAAGCGCTTCGACGTTGCCACGCGCGACCAATTCGCGGTCGGCGGCAATGAAAATCTCATCGGCGATCAATGTGGCTGGGCGCGGTGGTTCGCCTTGCTGCGCGGTCGCAAGGCAGGGGACAAGCGCCAGAACGAGAATGAGTAAGCCGCGCAACATCATCCGTCCTCTGCATGTAGCAGCGGGCCGAAAGCCAGCAAGACCGACGCGATTGGTGGTGCCCATGCGGCGAGGTAAACAGGCAACTGGCCGTTTTCCCCGAGGATCAGCCCGAAACTGCGCACGAAATAGAGTGCAAAACCCAGCAGCACCGCCGCAAGAACCGCGACCCCGGTGCCGCCAAATCTGGTGTGGCGCATGGTGAATGCGCTGGCGATCAGTACCATCGCAACGAGAAACAAGGGCCGTGCCAGTTCTGATTGCAGCCAGACGCGGTGTTGCAGGGATGAAAATCCGGCCTGGTTCAACTGTTTGATGAAGTCGGTCATCTCCCAGATGGAAATCGTGCTGGGGTGCCCGAAGCTTTCGCGAATGCGCTCCACCGTCAGGCTGGACGGGATCGTGAGGCTCCGGTGTTCTGTTGCATTGCCTTCCGAATTGATGCCGCGCGCCAGTGGCCAATCCTTGACGTTGCGCAAGAGCCATGCGCCGTCCTTGAGTTCGGCGCTGTCGGCGTGAATGCGGCGCACCGGGGTGCCGATCACCTCATAGGCCAGAAATGTGACGTCAAACAGCACCGAGGCATCCGGGTTGGACCGCCATGCCCGGATCACCATCTGCCCGTCATCCGTGGCCTGACGCAGCCACAGCCCTTCGGTGGAAATGGACAGGGTCGACACGCCGCCCGTCCGGTAAATCTGCGACAGCTCGTTGTATTTTTTCGAGGTCGCAGCCACAATCGGGTTCAGCGTCGTTGTCGCAAGCGTGCCCAGCAGGATCACAACACTCACCGGTGCGACCAAAGCCCCCATCGCGGAGCGGCCCGAGGCCCGCGTGGCGATCAGTTCAGAGGACCGCGCAAGGCTCAGGAAAAACGCGACAGTGGCGAGCAGAACGATCAGCGGCAAAATCTGGCTGATCGTCTGCGGCGTATTCAGGATGACGAGTTCGAAAATACCCGTGGCACTGACGCCCCGATCCGCAAAGCGCCGCGTTTGATCTACCAGATCGACCAAAGCGATCAGCGCGGAAAGCGCGATGAAGGCGATCAGCAGCCAGGATGCAAAGCGGCGCGCGAAATACAAATGCAGGATCATCCACTTCTCCGCAGCAGGCCGAAGAAGGATCCCCTTGGCCGCGCAGCAACCCAGAGCATGGCAATCACGAGCAACGCGCTGATGAAGGTCGGCAGATACAGCAGAGGCCAAAGCTCAGGGTCCCGCCGCACAGGGCTTTGCAGGGTGCTGCGCAGACCATCAATCGCAACCAGCAGGACAAAGGCAACGCCGACTTCGCGCCAGACGCCGAAACGTGAAAAACCGCCGATCATCAGGGTTGAAAATCCGATCAACGCGGCGACGATACAGAACAGCGGATCCGCAATGCGCGCATGAAAGCTCTGGGTGATCTTGCCGATGCTGCGCCCTGTTTCGCGTGACAATTCATCCCACGGGGTGAGCAGCTGAAAGGTGGTCATTTTGTCGGGATCAAGCCGCTGACTGACATCATTTTGCACCAGCGCCGAGATATCAAAGGAAAAATCGCGGAAGTTCGCTGTGGCCAGCCGATCGGTCGCCGTCGTCAACCGTTGTGCAAGCCCATCCACCATGATCAACGACGTGCGCTCGTCGTCACGGATCAGATAGGCATGTGCGGCGGTGTAGATGACGCCTTCCTCGACACTGCGCCGGTCAGACAGGAAAACGTCGCGCAAAACACCGTCATCATCAATCTCCTGCGTGTAAAACGTCACGCCTTCCGAAGGGTGCAGAAACCGTCCCTCCGTCAACAACCGGGAGGTCGCGTTCTGAGCGATCTCGTTTTGCCTGTGCCCCAGTTGCTGCTGGGCAAGCGGCATCAGAACATGGTGCAACATCGACGCCATCAAAAACACGATCAGCCCGAAAACAAGAACCGGGCGGGCCAGCCGCACAGGGCCGGAACCCGTGGCCTGCAACACCGTCAACTCGCTTTCGTTGTTCATGCGGTTGGTGACGTAAACCGCGGCGGCAAATGTCGCGATGGGCAGCACCGTGGTGATCAGTTTCGGCAAGCCCAACGCGGTAAATTCGAGGAAAACAAGGGCGGATTGCCCGTCGCTGATCAATTCGTCAAACAGGGAAACGCCGCGATTGATCCAGAGAATGGCAACCAGCACCAGCGCGAAGAAGCCAAATAGAACCAGAAGTTGCGACAGCATGTATCTGTCGAGTCTGACCACTCCGATTCCCTCTTACGCCGTTTCTCATTCTTGCGGCCACGTTAGACCAAAGCGCGCTGTGGTAAAACTGCTATCTGGTCTTTGCGCATCAGGCGCGCTACGTCCATGGGCGTAATTCATGAAAAGAAGGCTAATGATATGACGACGCCCACCCCTGTGACCTTTCTTGAAACTGATATCGAGCGTCTTGCCGATCATGTCGGGCGTGTTTGCATTGTTGTCGATGACGCCGGGCGGACGGATGTGGCCGGGCGCCGGGTCAATCGCCTGACGAAAGGGGCGCTCAAACGCGCGCTGGAGGCAAAGGCCGAGGCCGGGCTGAAGGCAGGCAGTGTGTTCACGCTGGCCTATCCTGCGGGCATGGCGGCGGAGGCCGTGGATGTGATCTGTGTTCCGCGTGCCACCACGGTGCACAAGGCGCGCGCGGCCGGTGCGGCGCTGGGGCGCAACCGGGGTAAGGCTGACCTGTTGCTGGCGGTCGGAAATTCCAAGTGGGCGGCGCAGATCATGCTGGGCGCTGTGCTGCGGGATTACAAGTTTCAGGACCACAAGACGGGTGCGGATGCCAAGACCGGCAGCATCCATGTGATGTGCAATGACCCCGACGCGATCTCGGCCAAGGCGCAGCCGTTGCTGGCGATTGCGGAGGGGACCTTCTTTACCCGCGATCTGGTGAGCGAGCCGGCCAATGTGCTGACCACGAAAGAATTTGCGGACCGGCTTGCAGCAATGGAAAGCATCGGCCTCAAGGTCGAAGTGCTTGAAGAGGACGAGCTGGCGAAACTCGGCATGCGCACGCTGCTTGCCGTTGGCCAAGGCTCGGACAGTCCCTCCAAGGTCGTGGTCATGCAATGGAACGGCGGGGCCAAGGGCGAGGCCCCGCTGGCACTGGTCGGCAAGGGCGTGGTGTTTGACACCGGTGGCATCAGCCTCAAGCCGGCGGCAGGCATGGAAGACATGACCATGGACATGGGCGGTGCGGGGACCGTGGCAGGTGTGATGCGCGCGCTGGCCCTGCGCAAGGCCAAGGCCAATGTCGTGGGCATCGTCGGTCTTGTAGAAAACATGCCGTCGGGCAATGCGATCCGGCCGGGGGATGTCGTGACCTCGATGAAGGGCGATACCGTTGAAATCCTCAACACCGATGCCGAGGGGCGCTTGGTGCTGTGCGATGCGATCTGGTACACGCAGGAACGGTTTGAACCTGCCGCAGTGATTGATCTGGCCACCCTGACCGGGGCCATCATCGTCGGGCTCGGTCACGAGAATGCGGGGGTCTTTTCCAATGACGACACCCTGTGCAACGCGTTCCTGAAATCCGCCGAGGCAGAGGGCGAGGGCGCTTGGCGCATGCCTTTGGGTCAGGCCTATGACGATATGTTGAAATCGCCCATTGCGGACATGAAAAACATCGGGGGCCGCGCGGCGGGGTCGGTAACAGCGGCGCAGTTCATCCAGCGGTTCGTCAAAGACGGTGTGCCGTGGATTCACCTTGATATTGCCGGTGTCGCCTCCGTCAAATCCGAAACGGATTATGCGCCCAAAGGGGCCACGGGCTGGGGCGTGCGCGCGCTCGACCGTCTGGTCGCGGATCGTTTCGAAGGAGAATAGCGCCAATGGGCAAGGCCATGTTCTATCATTTGACGCGGCGTCCCATGGAAGACACGCTGATGATGCTGCTTGGCAAGGCGACGGGTGCAGGCTGGCGCGTGGTCGTGCGCGGCACGCGGCCTGACCGGATGGCATGGCTGGATGAAAAACTGTGGCAGGGGGCGGATGACAGCTTCCTGCCGCATGGTCTGGCGGGTGGTGCGCATGATGCGCGTCAGCCAATTCTGCTGAGCACCACGTCGGACATTCCGAATGCGGCCACCTGCGTCATGTCGGTTGACGGAGCAGATGTGGCAGCGGATGAGGTCGCACAATTGGACCGCGTTTGCGTGCTGTTTGATGGCAACGACGCGCAGGCGCTGGATGTGGCGCGCGGTCAGTGGAGCGCACTCAAAAAGGCCGGGGCCGCTGCGGAATACTGGTCCGAAGACAGCGGCTCCTGGCAGAAAAAAGCTGAAACCAAAGCAGGTTAGCGCATCAGCGTCAGCGTGTTGTCCGCAATCTGGATTTTGCCCCATTTCTGCAAATAGGTCATGCCGAGCAGCGAGTTGTTCATCTCGCCCTCATTTACTACCGCCACGACATCCCGGTCGGTGACATGCCCCAGCTTCATGGTGTCGAGCCGGACAGGGGCGGTGCGCACTTCGCCGTTGGCGGTCATGGCGCGGCCGTAATAGGTCAGCTCATCGCGCAGCAGGCCAGCAGCCTCGGCATCTTTCTGGGTCAGCACCAGTGATGTCGCGCCGGTATCCAGAACGAAACGCACAGGGGCGCCGTTGACCTCTGCCTCGATGTAGTAATGCCCGTTCGGGCTGCGCGGCACGACGATCCGGTTTTCATCTGCAAAGACCGATTGCTGCGGCAGGACGGTGCGCGAGATATCATCCCACAGACCATAGGCGACGACGGCACCGCCGAAAATAAACGCCCATGCGGCGGCCTGTTGGAGGGTTTTATTCCACGACCCCCGGCCTTGCATGAAAAACCATCCACTGACCATCAGGCCCAGCAGGATCAGGTAGATAAGCTGCCCGGTGTCGAAACTGTCCACTGAAACTCTCCCATCACTTACGGGTTAGATATATGGTGCAATTCGGAATTGTCAGCCCATGCCGGGCGCAAAACCAAAGGCTGCCAGCCCGTCCAGCACGAATTGAACCGACAACGCCGCCAGCAACATGCCCAGCAGTCGCGTGACAACCGTGATGCCCGTTTTGCCCAAAGCGCGCCCGACGGGGCCGCTGATCAGGAAAAATGCCAGCACAATCAGCATCACCAAGCCGGTTGCCCCAAGGACCATCACCGCGCCTTCCAGCCCCGGGCGCTGGCCCATCAACAGGATGACCGAAGCAATGGAACCCGGCCCCGCGATCAGCGGAATCGCCAGTGGGAAAACGGAAGGGTCATCGCTGTCATCTTCTTCGGAGCGATCCTCGCGTCGCTTGGTGCGCCGCTCGAACAACATGTCGAGCGCGGTCAGGAACAACAACACCCCGCCCGCAACCCGGAAGGCGGGCATGGAGATGCCGATGAAGGTCAGGAGCGCTTCCCCAAAGGTGGCAAAGGCCAGCAGAATGATCACCGCGATCAGCGTCGCCCGCAGCGCAATGCGCCGCCGCGCCTCGTCCGACATGCCATGTGTCAGCGCAACGAACAGAGGCGCAAGGCCAATGGGATCAATGACTACGAACATGGTGACAAAAGCGGTGATGAGAAAAGCCGTATCAACGATCATGGCGAGGGTCCTGAAAGCGTCGTCGCCGGGACATCTATGGGAGTTGTGCGGCAAAAGCAAAGAAACATGCGACGCGAAACCGGAATTCGAGGATCAAAGGCAGCGACTTGATCCATGTCATTCAGGCTGTGCGGGGACGGTGTAGAATAGGACCCATGCATCAGGTGGCAGACCGATGTGCATCGCTTGCGGTGGGATTTGGCCGTCTGTCACTGCGCAAACCGGAGGATATCCATGGCTGACACATCTGCTAGCGAGCCGCTGACAAAGTCGCCGCGCATCGGACCCAATGCGATCCTGCAATTGGAGGAACCGCTGGACCGCATGCTGGGGCAGGGCGCTTTGGCACAGATTCTAAAGATATCCCGCGTGGCGATGCCGTCCGGTCAGGAAATGGTCCCGCAAGAGGATGTGGGCCAGGTGCATCACACGATGTGGCGGCTGTTTCCTCAGCAGGCCGAAATCCTGTCGGAACATGCCGGGGCTGGCACGGCGCGCTATATTGCGGCCAACCGTATCCCGAAGGCCGCGCGTGTGCTGCTGCGCGTGTTGCCGCGTGGACTGGCGGAAAGACTGCTGACCAAAGCCATCTCGGATCATGCATGGACGTTTTGCGGCTCAGGCGTGCTGGATACCAGACGCGAGGGCGGGGAAATCCACTTCATGCTGCGTGAAAACCCGCTGGCGGACAAACTCACACAGCCGCCGCATCGCTGCATCTGGCATGCTGCGGTTTTCGCCGAATTGTTCAGTCTGGTCCTTGGGCGCGCCTACTTTTGCAAAGAGATCTCGTGCTGCGCGCTTGGGGCGGATCTGTGCCACTTTGTGGTCAGTCGCACGAGGCCCACGGGACATTTCAAAGGGTTGCAGCTTTAGGCCGCGCCGGTCTTTTCCAGTTTTTCCAGGGCGGTCATCCACATAGCTTCGGCGCGCTCCAGCGCATCCATCACCTCGGCGTATTTCTTGTTCCACACGTCAAGCTCACCGCGTTTTGCATCATCATAAAGCGCCGGGTCCGCGAGTTTCTTGGCCAGTTTGTCGCGCATGTCATTCAGCTTTTCGACGCGGGCTTCGGATTTGCGCGCCTCGGCGCGCAGCGCCAGGATTTCGTCGCGCGAGGGGCCTTTGACGACCGGCGGTGTGGCGGGTTTCTTTGTGCTCTTGCTCACCGGTTTGGTGGGGGTCAGCAGCATCTTGCGATAGCTGTCCAGATCATCCTCATAGGGCGTCACCGTGCCATCGGACACAAGCCACAGCCGATCCGCGACCATGGACAGCAAATGCATGTCGTGGCTCACCAGAATGACGGCACCGGAATAGGCGGTCAGCGCCTCCACCAGCGCTTCGCGGCTTTCGATGTCGAGGTGGTTCGTCGGCTCATCGAGGATCAGCAGATGCGGCGCATCCAGCGTTGCCAGCAATAGGGACAGCCGTGCCTTTTGCCCCCCCGACAGCCGTCCGACTTCGGTTTCCGCCTGCTCGGGCCCGAGGCCAAAACCCGCCAGTTGCGCCCGCAGCTTTGAATGCAGCACACCGGGACGCGCAGAGATCATATGTTGCAGGGGCGTCTCATTGACGTGCAATTCATCGACCTGATGCTGGGCAAAGAACCCAATGCGCAGCTTGTTGGCCTTGACCGCCTTGCCCTGCATCAGGACCAACCGATCAGACAGCAGTTTGGACAGTGTCGATTTGCCTTGCCCGTTGCGCCCCAGCAACGCGATGCGGTCATCCTGATCAATGCGCAGGTTCAACCGGTTCAGCACCGGCGTGTCTGTATAGCCCACGGCACCGCCTTCGATGGAAATGATGGGCGGCGACAATTCTTCGGGTTCGGGGAAGGTAAAGACGCGTTTGGCTACCTGTTCGGGGCTGGCGATCATATCCATCTTTTCGATCATTTTCAGGCGGGACTGGGCCTGTTTGGCCTTGGAGGCCTTGGCTTTGAACCGGTCCACAAAAGCCTGCATATGATCGCGGCGGGCCTGTTGTTTCTTGGCCATTGCCGCTTGCAGCGCGCGCTGTTCGGCACGTTGGCGGGCGAATTGATCGTAGGGTCCCTGATAAAACGTCAGCTTGCGTTCATCCAGATGCAGGATCGCACCGACCGCGCGATTCAGCAGACCCCGGTCGTGGCTGATGATGATGACGGTATGCGGGTATTTGGCGAGGTAAGCCTCCAGCCAAAGCGCCCCCTCAAGGTCGAGGTAGTTCGTCGGCTCATCCAGCAGCAACAAATCAGGTTGGGCAAACAAAACCGCTGCCAGTGCCACACGCATCCGCCAGCCACCAGAAAAATCGGAACAGGGCTTGAGTTGTTCGTCGTCATCAAAACCCAACCCCTTGAGGATCGTTGCCGCGCGTCCTTCGGCGGACCATGCGTCAATATCGGCAAGCCGCGTCTGGATTTCCGCGATGCGGGTGGGGTCACTGGCCGCTTCGGCTTCCTGCAGCAGGGCCGCGCGTTCGGTATCCGCTGCGAGCACCGTGTCCAGAAGGGATGTCTCAGACGACGGCACCTCCTGGGCGACGCCGCCGATCTTGGCACGTGTGGGCAGGGACAGATCACCACCATCCAGCGTAAGCTCCCCGCGGATGAGTTTGAACAAGGTTGTCTTGCCCGCGCCGTTGCGCCCCACAAGGCCGACCTTGTGACCATTGGGAATAACGGCGCTGGCCCCTTCAAACAGTGGGCGGCCTTCGATGGAAAAGCTGATGTCATTTATACGCAACATAGCCCTTGCACTGAACGACTGTCGCGCGCATGTCAATGTGCCTCCTGCATTCGGGTGGCGCAGACTGAATTAGGGTCTTTTCGGCAAGCAGGGCGCGTGATAGATGCGCCGCAAATCAAACCCCTTGCAGGAGACCAACCATGGCCCTAGAGCGCACATTTTCCATAATCAAACCGGATGCGACACGCCGCAACCTGACCGGTAAGATCAACGCAAAATTCGAAGAAGCGGGACTGCGCATTGTTGCACAAAAACGCATCCACATGACCAAGGCGCAAGCCGGTGTGTTCTATGCCGTGCATGCTGAACGCCCGTTTTACGACGAGCTGTGTGAATTCATGGCCTCCGCGCCGGTCGTGGTGCAGGTTTTGGAAGGCGAAGGGGCCATCGCAAAAAACCGCGAAGTCATGGGCGCGACAAACCCGGCAGATGCTGCACCTGGCACCATCCGTGCAGAATTCGCCGAAAGCGTCGGTGAAAACTCGGTCCACGGCTCAGACGCACCCGAAACCGCGGCTGAAGAGATCGCGTATTTCTTTTCGGGCATGGAACTGGTCGGCTAAGTTACCTGTCTCAAACAGATATAAGGGTCAGCGGCTGCGCTGGCCCTTTTTTGTTGGCTGCAGCACGCCAATCTGGTTCATCAGACGTTCGAATTCGGAATGTCCCTGGTCAAAAGCTTCGGCCTTGATGGCGTCAAACCGGGCGCGCAGGGCTATTTTCTCGGCCCCCTTGCAGTCATTCCACGGCCGATCCTGAAGCCCCATGACCAGCACATAGTATCCGATGAAATGCGGCTGCGTCCCGGCGCGCAACAGGGCCGCGTAGGTGGCATCTGCCCCAATGGCGCGCACCTGTTCGGCGGTGTGAATACCCGCCTTGGCGCAGGCCGCCTCAAAGGCGGGCCCCAGATTTCTGATGGAGGAGATCGCGGACATCATTGCCCGATGATACCGTCACACGGGCGCAAAGGCCACGGCCTCCTGCCGCTCAGATACTCGCGTAATCGGTAATCGGCGGCGGCGGTGTTGGTGGTGCAGTTCCCGTGGTGGGGGGCGGTGTTTGCGGCTGTTTCGGTTCGGTTGGCATGAAACTGATTCCCATCGTTAACGCAATAAAGATACCTGTGTAGGCTTAACGTCAGGTTTGCCGGTGACGCGTCATCTCCGTGTTCAGAATGTGGCGGGTTCGCTCAATTCGTGCCAAATCCGATAGATCGTTTTTTGCCGGTATGTCTGACCCGGGCGTAAAACAATGCTGGGAAAAGCGCGGTTGTGTGGCGCGTCAGGCCAGCCTTGCGGCTCTAATGCGATACCTGAAAAGGGCCTCAGAACACGTTGATCATGAAGTGAAATAGGCACATCGTGTAAACTGCTGCCATTGTAGATTTGCAGTCCCGGTTCCGTGGTGTCGATTTGCAGGGTCACACCTGACGGACCGCGCAAGCGCGCAGCCGGTTCGGGGCGCGCGCGCCGTATTTTGGCAAGGCATAAGTTCGCATCCAGTGTTCGGTCGATTGGGATCGCCCGCAGGGTTTGAAAATCATAGGCTGTTTGCGCAACAGGCGCGATTTCACCTGTCGGCAGGATTTGTTGGTCGACCGGCAGGTAGGTATCCGCGTAAACCATCAGATGGTGGTTCTGTATGGTGTCTGCGTTGCCAAGGTTCCAATAGGGGTGATGCGCGAGATTGATGGCCGTTGCGCGGTCGCTTTGCGCCGTCAGTTCGAGCACCAACTGGCCATCATCCGTCAGCTCGTAATGTGCCTCAACTCTCCGATTGCCGGGCAGCCCATTTGCGCCATCTGGCAACTCGCATCGCAAGGAGACGGCCGCCGCTGAACACCGCAAGACTGTCCACATGCGTGCGTGCAGCCCGCTGGCCCCGCTGTGCAGGCAGGCGCT
Organism: Roseobacter denitrificans OCh 114; assembly: GCF_000014045.1. Classification (NCBI taxonomy): domain Bacteria; kingdom Pseudomonadati; phylum Pseudomonadota; class Alphaproteobacteria; order Rhodobacterales; family Roseobacteraceae; genus Roseobacter; species Roseobacter denitrificans. Next base: position 2,987,518 of record NC_008209.1, on the reverse strand, counting down.
GCCTTCATTCGCTTCCATACTGAACGCAGCGCCCCCAATCTGGAGCGCCGCACCGGAAATCCGGTTTGCAATCGGGCCGATGACGGCACCAAAATAGCGCAGGTGGTCCGTGTAAGCCTCTGCATCGGATGAGCCGATCACGAGGCTGTCGGGATGCCCGTCAAGCCAAAGCCCTGCCAAGGTCGCGCCAAAAGGCAGAATCTGAGCGGTCAGCGATGCGGAGCGCAGCGAAATCATGTGGCGAACCCTTTGTGCGATCTCGCACGCAGTCTAGACCTTGCGCGCGTCAGATACCACGCCGCATGCGCCGCACCCTCAGCGGAGCATCCAGCCCTGATCCATCTCGGATAAATATACGCGATCTCTTCGGGCGGTGCCACGGTCCACAGTTGAATTTGAAATGAACCGTTTGAGCAATTCCGTCTGAAACTCGAACTCCATCGCCTTGTCGCTGATGGCCTTGGCAAACGCACGGTCCTGCGTGAGGTTGAGCATATCAAACGCGCGACACAGGTTCAGGATCGGCAGGCAGATCTCTTCCAGAATGTTGACCGCCAGCTTGTCACTATGTGTCGCATAGGGTTCACTGAACCCGACATCGAGTTTGAACGCATTATTCACTGTGCCCATGAACTCGGTGAAGCGAAAGATCGCATTGCGCGCGCCATCTTTGGCTTCCATGACCATGACATGCGCGCCTGCCAGCACAAGACCCGGCAGTTCCACAAGAAAGTCGGGAAGCGACAAAACTTGTGCCCCCTCGGACAGGGTTTTCAGGCTCGCGCGGATCGCATCGGTGAGGCGGGGTGCGAGAATGGTGTTCAGATCGCAGGACTCCTGAAACGAGACGCGGTTGCGAAAGTTCCGGCCAATCACCTCGCAGGACCGGACGGACACTTCCTCGGTATTTTTTAAAGTCAAATTCAGTGTTAACGTTCGATCTGACAAACCAGACCGCAGTGATTGAATCTCAGGTAAAGTTTCCATGAACTTGCACCTCTCTTTTTATAACTTTATCCGGTAAATATGCGTGTCTGACGTGCAGAGAGGGTAAACGGAGCGTACGGTGCCTGTTGCGCGACGGCCAAGGTTCTGAATTTACGCGGTTAAAAATACCCTGTAGTGGTTTGATGGCAGTGTTTCGCAACTGCAAGTTGCCGATTGCAGGGCGGCATCCGTTAACATATGACTAAATGGCCTGACGGCCAAAAGGACTTGCGGGGACACGGAACGTGAAAGACGAGAACAAAGATATCACCATCATCGGCATCGGGTCTTCGGCTGGTGGTCTTGAGGCAATCCGCGAACTCGTCGCGACCTTGCCGACGAATATGAACGTGGCATATGTGGTCGTTCAACACATGTCGCCTCATCACAAAAGCCTGATGACCGAACTGGTTGCGCGCCAAACCAGCCTGAGTGTAAAGGATGTCAAGGACGGCATTCTGCCAGAGCCGAATGTCATATACGTTACCCCCCCGAACACCGATATCATCTATGATGATGGCAAGCTGCGTCTGATCGAGCCCAGTCATGAGGTGGCATCGCCCAAACCCTCCGTCGACCGGTTCTTGTTGAGTCTCGCTGATCAGCATGGTGAGAGCGCCATGGCAATCATCTTGTCCGGCACAGGGACAGACGGTGCCTATGGTGTGCAGGCGATCCGCGAGGCAGGCGGGATCACCATTGCGCAGGATACGGAAAGCGCCAAATACGACGGCATGCCGATGTCAGCGATGCAAACGGGTTGCGTTGATCTGGTCTTGCGGCCCTTCGAAATCGGGACGCACTTACAGAAGATACTCTCCTCTGCCCGTGACTTTGATGCCTTTCGTCAGGAAACGTCCGACACCAGCCCGGCATTGGATCTGTTGCAAATCCTTCTTGCCCGCACGCGCGTGGACTTTCGCGAGTACAAGCAAACCACGATCAACCGGCGCATCGAGCGCCGTATGGTGGCCCTGGGGATCGAAACGCATGCGGAATACACGCAATTCTGTCGTGAGAATCCGAATGCCGTGGATGCGCTCTTCAAGGATCTGTTGATATCGGTCACCCGGTTTTTCCGCGACAAGTCCGAGTTTGAGCAACTCAAGGAGATGTTGCCCGCACTGCTCAAGAAAAAGGAAACCCGCCCGTTTCGGGTCTGGATCGCCGGATGTGCAACGGGGGAAGAGGCCTATTCGATCGCGATGCTGCTCTCGGAAGCGCTTGGGGGGCCAACGGTAAACCTCAAGGACCACGTGCAGATATTTGCAACTGACATCGATAAAGAGGCTTTGGACGTCGCACGCAAGGGCGTCTACGGGATGGCCGCGCTGAACGACATCCCCAAAACCCTGTCGGATCGCTATTTCATGACGCAGAACGATGGCATCCGGGTGATCGATTCCCTGCGTTCGGCCATCCTGTTTTCCGATCACAACGTCTGTCAGGATCCGCCCTTTCAGAAGGTGGATTTGCTCTGCTGCCGTAACCTTTTAATTTATTTTGGAAATGCCCTGCAGCACAAGGTCATGTCGCGGTTCCACTACGCCATGACTGACAACTCCCTGATGTTCTTGGGGACGGCGGAAACAGTCGCGGGGTCCGACGAGATGTTCGTTCAGGACAGTCATTCTGCCCATATATACCGGCGCCGCTCGATCCGGCGGTCCGATCAGAACGTGTTTTCCAATCCGCGAAACCTGCCACAATCGCGCAGTAAGGTGCCCGCACCGGCCAAACAGGGTCAGGAGCAGGGCCAATCCACGGACCGCCAAATGTTCGAGGCGCTGGCGCTCGCTCTGGGCAAGAATTCGGTTTTGGTAACGGATGATTACGGGATCATCCGGGTCTACGGGAACGTCAGCCCCTTCATCGAGATGAACGAGACCAGCAACCTCAAGATGCATATCGACCTGTTGCGCCGGCCATTTCGTGAAGAAGCACGCAGCCTTGTGACACTGGCCCTCAAACACGGCGAGCATCGCAGTGGCGTGCGCCATCTGTTGGCGGAAGACGACGATGCCGAAATCCGGCTGGATGTTTATCCGATCGTGGCGCGCGACATCAACGAACGTGCGGCGCTGGTGGTGTTCTCCGAGATGAAGGTCGACCGCTCGAAGGCGGCCGGTACGTCGGAGGTCGACGAGGATACGGTCTTTGAAAGCGACAGGATCCGTTTGCTCGAAGATGAAGTGGCAACAACCCGCGAGGCCCTGCAGCAGACCATTGAGGAGTTGGAAACCTCCAACGAGGAACTGCAATCCCTGAACGAGGAATTGCAATCCACCAATGAGGAATTGCAGGCCACCAACGAGGAATTGGAAACCTCCAACGAAGAGCTGCAATCCACCAACGAGGAGTTGATTACGGTCAACGAAGAGCTTCAGGTCACGGCGGCGGAACTGAGCGGGCGCACGGGCGAATTGATGTCGGTCCTTGAAACCGCGCCGCTGTCGATCATGGTGCTGGATACTGCCTTGCAGATATCGCAAGCGACCAACGCGGCCTGCGATATGTTCAGTCTGGCGCGTCCGGTGTCCAATCCGCATGTCAGCCAATGTGTGCTGCCCAACAACTTCCCGCCGCTGGCCCCGATCTGCAACGAAACCCTCAAACTGGGCGAACCGATCTCAAAGGAATTTAATTCCGGCGGCTCGCGCTACAAGCTGACCAGTTCGCCTTTCTTTGACATGCGGGGCCAGATGAAGGGGGTCACGATCGTGATCTCTGCATTTCCGGGCCTGGCGCAGGAGTTGGAGCTTATTCTGGACCATGGTGAACTCTATATGCTGAACCGGGCCCAGGATGGCACCATCCTGCGGATCAGCGAAAAGTCGGCACGTTTTTTCGGCACGACACGGAACAAGGCAGAAGGCGCCAATTTCTACAATCTGGTGTCAAGGAGCATTTCGAACACCATACGCGAACATGATGCGCGGCTGATGAAGGCCGAGGGTGGGCATCTGCGCGATATGCTGCGTCTCAGATCTGTCGAAGACAACACGGAAATCTGTCTGAATTCAGAAAACTTCCTCTTTGATAACCTGGCAGGGGGGGAGGCGTCGATTTATACCATCGGGCAGGATATCTCTGAGGTGATCGAGACACGTGACAAGGCAGAAGAATCTCTGGCTCAGTTGATCCTGTTGCAGGAAATCGCACGTATCGGCTTCTGGTCGCTGGATCTGGAGAATGATAAAGTCTTCTGGTCCGAAGAGGTGTATCGCATCCACGGCAAAGATCCCGATACATTTTCTCCGAAACTGGAGGATGGATTGTCTTTCTATCACCCTGATGACCGCAAAACGGTGCAAGCTGAAGTGGAAAAAGTGCGCACACTGGGCGGAGAGTTTCATTTCAAAATGCGCATCATCAATGCAGACGGGGAAACGGTTCCGGTTGAGTCCTTCGGTCTGGCCCGTCAGGACATGCACGGCAACATCGGCAAGATCATTGGCGTCTTTCGTGTCTGTGAGGACGAAGGGCCCACAACTCACTAGCGCATGTGCACTGCCTGTGCCCGTATATGCGCAGGCATGGGGGCACGCTGGCAGAGGGGACATCCCGGACACATCGATGCGCGCCTGCGCTTGGAATCAAAACGACTGGCGCAGTCGCGTCATGGTCTGAAAGTGCAGATATCCTGAAACTGCTGCCGGCGCGCTTCTGCGGGCGGCTGGCACTCCTTGCAGGTGTCACGCCGCGAGAATGACTGTTTCAGCGCGTCACACCGCCCCCAAAACCAAAATCTCCCGAGCCAGCCTTCATGCTACGCAGCCTTTTGATGAAAGCTTGGGCAGTCGATCCTGCGATTGAAAAAACCTTGCCAAAAAAAATTTTTTACCGTTTGATAAAATTTTAAACCATGTAATGCTGATGACATAGCAAAACCCGACGGAGTAGCCATGATTAGCCAACGTACACCGGGCATCGTCGCCGAAAGGCTGAGCGCAGAAGAACTGGCCCGTAATTTTGCCGACCTTCACGCACCTCTGGAGCCACATGAAGCAGCAGTTGCTGCGGATCGCTGTTATTTCTGCCATGACGCGCCCTGCGTGACGGCCTGTCCCACGGAAATCGACATCCCGCTCTTCATCCGCCAGATCAGCACAGGCACCCCCGAAGCAGCAGCCAAAACGATTTTTGACCAGAACATTCTGGGCGGCATGTGCGCGCGGGTCTGTCCGACCGAAGATCTGTGCGAGCAGGCCTGCGTGCGTGAAATGGCAGAGGGCAAACCGGTCGAGATCGGGCGCCTGCAACGCTATGCGACCGATACGCTGATGCAGCGCGACATTCACCCCTATACCCGTGCGGCGGCCACGGGAAAGCGGATCGCGGTTGTGGGCGCGGGGCCTGCTGGTCTTTCTTGCGCGCACAGGTTGGCGCTGCTTGGCAATGATGTTGTAGTCTATGATGGCCACGCCAAACCGGGCGGTCTGAATGAATATGGGATCGCAGCCTACAAATCCACGGATGATTTTGCCGCGCGCGAGGTCGCGTGGCTGTTGGACATCGGTGGCATCACGGTTGAAACGGGCAAGGTGTTGGGCGGTGATCTGGCGCTGGATGCTTTGGCGGCGCAATATGACGCTGTGTTTCTGGCCGTGGGTCTGGGCGGGGTGAACGCGCTCAATCTTGAGGGGGATGACAAATCCGGCGTCACGGACGCGGTGTCTTTCATCGAAACGCTGCGCCAGTCGCGCGATCTGACCAAGCTGCCCGTGGGCCGCAATGTGGTGGTCATCGGCGGGGGCATGACGGCCGTGGACGCTGCGGTTCAGTCCAAATTGCTGGGCGCGGAGAATGTCACGATCGCCTATCGGCGCGACCGCGCCGCGATGAGTGCCAGCCGCTACGAACAGGACCTTGCCGCCTCCCATGGCGTCAAGCTGATGTTCAATGTGCAGCCCGTCGCCATTCATGGCAACGGGGCAGCGGCGGAGATCGAACTGGAATATACCGCATCGGTTGATGGCCGACTTGTCGGGACAGGCGAAAAGACGCGCCTGACGGCGGATCAGGTATTCCGTGCCATCGGGCAGACGCTGACCATGGAAGGGGGGCTTGAAACAAGGAACGGCAAGATCGCTGTGTCTGGTGCAGGGCGGACCAGTCTGGACCGGGTCTGGGCCGGGGGCGATTGCGCCCTTGGCGGCGATGATCTGACCGTGACAGCCGTGGCCGAAGGGCGCGACGCGGCAATGGATATTCATGCAGCACTGAACGGGAGCGTATAATGGCTGATCTGACGTCGGAATTTCTGGGCATTACCTCACCAAATCCGTTTTGGCTGGCCTCTGCGCCGCCAACTGACAAGGAATACAACGTGCGCCGCGCCTTTGAGGCGGGGTGGGGCGGTGTCGTGTGGAAGACACTCGGAGCAGAAGGGCCACCGGTGGTGAACGTCAACGGCCCGCGCTACGGTGTGATCCATGGTGCGGACCGGCGGGTGCTGGGCATGAACAACATCGAGTTGATCACCGACCGCTCGCTTGAGATCAACCTCGAAGAGATCACCCGCGTGAAAAAGGACTATCCTGATCGCGCCATGATCGTCTCCATCATGGTGCCTTGCGAGGAGCAGGCGTGGAAAGACATCTTGCCAAGGGTCGAAGCGACCGGCGCGGATGGCATCGAGCTGAACTTCGGCTGCCCGCATGGCATGTCAGAGCGCGGCATGGGGGCCGCCGTCGGTCAGGTGCCCGAATACATCGAAATGGTCACGCGCTGGTGCAAGCAGTATTACAGCAAACCCGTGATCGTGAAACTCACGCCCAATATCACCGATATCCGCAAACCCGCAGCTGCCGCCAAACGCGGTGGGGCGGATGCGGTGTCGCTGATCAACACGATCAATTCCATCGTGTCGGTTGATCTCGATACGATGAGCCCATATCCGTCGATTGACGGCAAGGGCACCCACGGCGGCTATTGCGGGCCGGCGGTCAAACCCATCGCGCTCAGCATGGTGTCCGAGATCGCGCGGGACCCCGAAACGCACGGCTTACCGATTTCCGGCATCGGGGGGGTCACCACATGGCGCGATGCGGCCGAATACATCACCATGGGCTGTGGCAATGTGCAGGTCTGCACGGCGGCCATGACCTATGGGTTCAAGGTGGTGCAGGAAATGATTTCCGGCCTGTCGCAATGGATGGATGAAAAGGGGCATACGAACATTCGCGACTTCATGGGCGCAGCGATACCGAACACAACCGATTGGCAGTATCTCAACCTCAACTATGTCGCCAAGGCGCAGATCAATCAGGCTGATTGCATCAGTTGCGGGCGGTGCTATGCGGCCTGCGAGGATACATCCCACCAGGCCATCGCCATGTCCGAAGACAGGGTGTTCAGCGTCATCGACGAGGAATGCGTCGCCTGCAACCTCTGCGTTGAGGTTTGCCCGGTGGAAAACTGCATCACCATGGTCCCGATGGAGCAGGGCAAGGTCGATCCGCGCACCGGCAAGGTGGTTGAAAAGGACTATGCCAACTGGACCACGCACCCCAACAACCCCGGCGCGGTTGCCGCCGAGTAATCCACGACAACCGTTTCTCCCCGGCTGCCGGAGTACTCATCCTGAGTGCTTCGGCAGTTAGGTTTGAGGGGTCAGCATCCGCCGCAGCATGTCTTCGAGGTGTTGCTCGGCGCCGGGAAAAGGGTCCTGATCCAGCAGGATGGCGCGCACCTGAACGTCAAAATCTGCGTAGTGCTGGGTCACGGACCAGATGGAAAAGATCAGGTGATGCGGGTCCACCGGCTGAATGCGACCCTCGCGGATCCAGCCGTCGATGATCGCGGCGATCTTGTTCACGACCCGGCGCAACTCACCGCTGAGGGCGTCGCCGATACGCGGCGCACCCTGTATCACCTCATTGGCAAAAAGGCGGCTTTCGCGGGGATAATCCCGGCTCATCTCTAGTTTGCGCCGCGCATAGGAAAGCAGCTCTTCGACCGGGTCGCCACTGGCATCAATCTCATAGATGGGCTGTAGCCACTCATCCAGCAACTGGGTCAAAAGGGCGCGATAGATCGCATCCTTGGAGGCGAAGTAATACAGGATGTTCGGCTTTGACAGTCCCGCCTCGGCAGCGATCTGATCCAGAGTGGAGCCGCGAAATCCAAATTGCGAAAAGACCTGCAACCCGGCGCTGAGAATGGCCGCCTGGTTCTTTTTCTGTATGCGGGTTTCAGTCTTTGTCATCTGCCGCGCCCGTATTGGTGGAATATCTTTGATTGTGGTGCCTGCCGGTTGTGCGACAGCACGATGATCCCCTTGATATGTCAAGCATACGTCTTGACTCACCCGACCCCTCTGGTAGCGTTGCTTTTACCAGTTGGTCAAATAAAAACTGACCGGCCAGCGAGCCAGATTGCCAGGGAGAGCGCGCAATGCCAGCCATCGGGGAAAACCTGCGGATTAACGGCGAACGCCTGTGGGAAAGCCTGATGCAAATGGCAGAGGTCGGACCCGGCGTGGCGGGCGGGAACAACCGCCAGACGCTTACCGATGCAGACAGCGAAGGGCGGCACCTGTTTCAAAAATGGTGTGAGGCAGCAGGCTGCACCATGGGGCTGGACCAGATGGGCAATATGTTTGCGACCCGCGCAGGCACGGATCCCGACGCGCTGCCGGTCTATGTGGGATCACATCTCGATACGCAGCCGACGGGCGGTAGATACGATGGCGTATTGGGGGTGCTGAGCGGTTTGGAACTGCTGCGCACGCTCAATGATCTGGATATTAAAACCAAACATCCCATCGTGGTCACGAACTGGACGAATGAAGAGGGCACACGCTATGCCCCCGCGATGCTGTCCTCGGGTGTGTTCGCGGGGCTGCACACGCAAGACTGGGCGTATGCGCGCGTCGATGCGGAGGGCAAGACATTTGGCGATGAGTTGCAACGCATCGGCTGGCGGGGTGACGAAGAAGTTGGCGCACGCAAGATGCACGCCTTTTTCGAGTTGCATATCGAACAGGGTCCGATCCTCGAAGCCGAAGGCAAAGACATCGGTGTCGTGACCCATGGTCAGGGCCTGTCGTGGACGCAGATCACCATCACCGGCAAGGAGGCTCATACCGGCTCGACCCCGATGCCGATGCGCAAGAACGCGGGGCTTGCCATGGCGCGGGTGCTCGAAAAGGTGGATGAAATCGCGCTGTCCCATGCGCCCCATGCGGTGGGCGCGGCGGGGCATATCGACGTCTATCCGAATTCCCGCAACGTGATCCCCGGCAAGGTGGTATTCACGGTCGATCTGCGCTCGCCTGACCTGGATGTGATGACCGACATGGAAACACGTCTCAGGACCCAAGCGCAGGCGATTGTCGATGCCATGGGGCTTGAGATCGAATTTGAAAAGGTAGGCGGGTTTGATCCCGTCACTTTTGACGAGGGCTGTGTGAACGCCGTGCGCACCGCCGCAGAGCGTCTGGGATACAGCCACATGAACCTGATTTCCGGCGCGGGTCACGATGCCTGCTGGATCAACCGCGTGGCGCCGACGGCCATGATCATGTGTCCTTGCGTAGATGGTCTCAGCCACAATGAGGCCGAAGAAATCACGCCCGAATGGGCCGCTGCGGGCACGGATGTGCTGCTGCATGCGGTCTTGGAAACGGCCGAAGTGGTATCATGATCCCACCCTTTCAAGGAGTTCACTTATGTCTACTGTGATCAAAAACGGCACCGTGGTGACGCATGATCTGACTTACAAGGCCGATGTGTTGGTCGACGCGGGCACCATCATCGAGATTGGCCCGAACCTTAGTGGGGATCAGAAACTGGATGCAACCGGGTGCTATGTCATGCCGGGCGGTATTGATCCGCACACGCATCTGGAAATGCCCTTTATGGGCACCTATTCCTCGGATGATTTCGAAAGCGGGACGCGTGCGGCTTTGGCGGGCGGCACCACGATGGTCATTGATTTCGCGCTGCCATCGCCGGGGCAGGGGCTGCATGATGCGCTCAAGATGTGGGACAATAAATCGACACGCGCCAATTGCGACTATTCCTTCCACATGGCGGTCACGTGGTGGGGGGAGCAGGTTTTTGACGAGATGAAATCCGTCATCGAGGATCGCGGCATCAACACCTTCAAGCACTTCCTCGCCTATAAGGGCGCGCTCATGGTCAATGATGATGAGCTTTATGCCTCCTTCAACCGCTTGGCTGAACTGGGCGGCATCGCCATGGTGCATGCGGAAAACGGCGATGTAGTCGCGGAACTCTCAGCCAAATTGCTGGCCGAGGGCAACACCGGCCCCGAGGCGCATGCCTATTCCCGACCGCCGCAGGTCGAGGGGGAGGCGACAAACCGTGCCATCATGATCGCCGATATGGCGGGCGTGCCGCTCTATGTGGTGCACACCTCCTGCGAGGAGGCACATGAAGCCATCCGTCGCGCGCGCCAGCAGGGCAAACGCGTCTGGGGCGAGCCGCTGATCCAGCACCTGACGCTGGATGAAAGCGAGTATTTCAACAAGGACTGGGACCACGCCGCGCGTCGTGTGATGTCGCCGCCCTTCCGCAACAAACAGCATCAGGACAGCCTCTGGGCCGGGTTGCAGGCCGGGTCCCTGTCTGTCGTGGCGACCGATCACTGTGCCTTTACAACGGAGCAGAAACGCTTTGGCGTGGGTGATTTCACCAAGATCCCCAATGGCACCGGAGGTCTGGAAGACCGCATGCCCATGCTCTGGACACATGGGGTCGCGACGGGACGGCTGACGCCGAATGAGTTTGTGGCAGTCACATCGACCAACATTGCCAAAATCCTGAATTGTTATCCCAAAAAGGGCGCCGTCCTTGTCGGGGCAGATGCGGATCTGGTCGTGTGGGATCCGCAGAAGGAAAAGACGATTGCAGCGAGCACCCAGCAGTCTGCCATTGATTACAACGTCTTCGAGGGTCAAACGGTCAAGGGTCTGCCGCGCTTTACCCTGACGCGGGGGCATGTCGCTGTGCATGACGGCGAAATCCGCACGCAGGAAGGACATGGCAAATTCGTCAAGCGCGCCGGCAACGGCGTGACCAACAAGGCGTTGTCGACGTGGAAAGAACTGACCGCCCCGCGCCCGGTTGAGCGCAGCGGCATCCCCGCCACCGGCGTCTGATCCATGATTCAGAAAGCCCGAGCGTGACCCAAGACATGACGATCCATGCGCAGGGTCTTGATCTGACCTTTGACACCAATGATGGCCCGGTCCATGCGCTCAAGGATGTGAACCTTGAGATCAAGAAGGGCGAATTCGTCAGTTTCATCGGCCCCTCGGGCTGCGGTAAGACGACCTTTCTGCGCTGCATTGCCGGGCTGGAAACCCCCACATCCGGCGAAATCAGCGTGAATGGCATGACACCGGATCAAGCGCGTCAGGCGCGCGCCTATGGCTATGTCTTTCAGGCGGCAGGGCTCTACCCGTGGCGCACGATCGGCGGCAATATCCGCCTGCCGCTTGAGATCATGGGTTTTTCAAAGTCTGAACAGGCGGAACGTGTCGCGCGTGTTCTGGACCTTGTGGACCTCAACGGGTTTGACCGCAAATTTCCATGGCAATTGTCGGGCGGCATGCAGCAGCGTGCCTCCATCGCGCGCGCATTGGCCTTTGATGCCGATATCTTGCTGATGGATGAACCGTTTGGCGCGCTGGATGAGATCGTGCGCGACCACCTCAATGAACAGCTTTTGCAGCTTTGGGCGCGTACCGAAAAGACAATCGGTTTCGTGACCCACTCCATCCCCGAGGCTGTGTACCTATCGACTAAGATCGTCGTCATGAGTCCGCGCCCGGGCCGTATTTCCGATGTGATCGACAGCCCGCTGCCCAGAGAGCGCCCGCTGGACATTCGCGACAGCGTGGAGTTCATCGAGATTGCCCATCGCGTGCGCGACGGGCTGCGCGCGGGTCACATTGATGAATAGACTGGCCGGTATCGTGCCGGCCCTCGTGGTGGTCGCGGTGATCATTGCCGTCTGGACGCTGGCCGTCGTGCCGATGAACGCGCATCTGACCGCAGATCAGGCGCAGCGCGACGGGCTGGTCATGACACCCGAGGCCCCGGCGGAACGGCAGGAATACTCGGGTCTCGTGCTGGCGTTCAAGAACCCGCAGATCATCCCGCTGACCTACACGCAGACACGCCCGCGGCTGCCCTCGCCGCATCAGGTCACCGCCGAGCTTTATGACAGTGTCTTTACCAAGAAGATCACCTCCAAACGCAGTCTTGTCTATCATGGCTGGGTCACGCTGTCGGCGACGCTGTTGGGGTTTGCCATCGGGACGGGTCTGGGCATTCTGCTGGCGATTGGCATCGTGTATAGCCGCACGATGGACAAATCCGTGATGCCCTGGGCCATCACGTCGCAGACCATTCCCATACTGGCGCTGGCCCCGATGATCATCGTCATGCTGGGCGCCATTGGCATTCAGGGGCTTTTGCCCAAATCGGTCATATCCGCATACCTGAGCTTTTTCCCGGTGGTCGTGGGCATGGTCAAGGGGCTGCGCAGCCCCGATGCGATGCAGCTTGATCTGTTGCGCACCTATAGCGCCAGCCCGTCGCAGGGGTTCTGGAAGCTGCGCCTGCCCGCTTCTGTGCCCTATCTGTTTGCATCGCTCAAGATTGGTATCTCCGCCGCGTTGGTCGGTGCCATCGTGGGCGAATTGCCGACCGGCGCGCGGGCGGGCTTTGGCGCGCGCATGTTGGTGGGGGATCAATACGGCCAGCCGATGGTGACGTGGGCGGCTCTGTTTGCAGCGGCGATTACGGCGGCGGCACTGGTCGCCATTCTGACGCTGATCGAGCGGCAGACGCTCAGGCGCATGGGGATGGAGGCAGCATGATGGCCTACGTACTGGCGTTGATCGTCTGGGGTTTTGGGTGGTGGCTCAATATCAGGCTGTCGCATTCCCCGCGGGCGGACACCCGACTGTTCAGCTTGCTGATCCCGATCATATTCGGGCTTACAATTGTGGTGATGTGGGAAATCCTTGTGCAGATGCTGGACATCAGCGCGGTGATCCTGCCCGCGCCCTCTGCGATTGCGGCGCGTTTCGCGGTCTCGACCCATCTGTTGTGGGCAGATTTTGAACAGACGATCCTAAAGGGCGCGATGACTGGGTATGTCTTGGGGGCAATTGCGGCTTTTGCTGTGGCTATCCTTGCGGATCGCTCGCCGTTTCTGACCAAGGGCATCCTGCCTGTGGGGGCGTTCATGGCCGCGCTTCCGATTGTCGGCACCGCACCGATCTTTGTGCGGTGGCTGGGCAGTGACTGGCATTCCAAGGCAGCGGTGGTGGGGGTTATGGTTTTCTTTCCGATCCTCGTGAACACGGTCGCGGGGCTCAAGGACAGCACCGCAATGCAGCGCGACCTCATGCGGACCTATGGTGCCGGCTACTGGACCACGCTGTTCAAGCTGCGCCTGCCTGCCGCGATGCCCTTCGTGTTCAACGGGTTGAAAATCGCCACGACACTTGCGCTGATCGGCGCGATTGTTGCTGAATTTTTCGGCTCTCCGACCGTGGGCATGGGCTTTCGCATCTCCACCTCGGTGGGTCAGCTTGCCATGGATATGGTCTGGGCAGAGATTATCGTTGCAGCCCTCGCGGGCTCGGCGTTTTACGGGCTGATCGCCCTCATGGAGAAGCGGGTGACCTTCTGGCACCCGTCACAACGATAAAGCGGGCGAAAGACCCGCTTTCAATACTGACAAGGAGATATGGAAGATGAAAAAACTGATGATATCCGCGGCCTTTGCGGCCGGTCTGGGATCGGCGGCCCATGCCGATGATGCCAATTCGGTGACACTGCAATTGCAGTGGGTCACGCAGGCGCAGTTTGCGGGATACTATGTGGCGCTGGACAAGGGCTTTTACGAAGAAGAGGGGCTGGATGTGACAATCCTGCCGGGGGGGCCGGATATTGCTCCCCCGCAGGTTCTGGCGGGCGGTGGCGCGGATGTGATGCTCAACTGGATGCCATCGGCGCTGGCCGCGCGCGAAAAGGGCCTGCCGGTGGTGAACATCGCGCAGCCGTTCAAGTCTTCGGGTCTGATGCTGACCTGCTGGAAGGACACAGGCATCACCTCTGTTGAGGATTTCCGGGGCAAGACCATCGGCGTTTGGTTCTTTGGCAATGAATATCCGTTCCTGAGCTGGATGTCGCAGGCGGGCATTCCCACGGACGGGGGCGAGGACGGTGTAACGGTGCTGAAACAGGGGTTCAATGTGGACCCGTTGTTGCAGCGCGAGGCCGATTGCATCTCCACCATGACCTACAACGAATATGGTCAGGTGCTGGATGCGGGCGTCTCACCGGATGAGCTTGTGACCTTCAAATACGAAGATCAGGGCGTCGCCACGCTCGAAGACGGCATCTATGCGCTTGAAGAGAACCTGAGCGATCCGGTCTTTCAGGACAAGATGGTCCGCTTCGTGCGCGCCTCCATGAAGGGCTGGGAATATGCCGGGGCCAACCCGGAAGAGGCCGCAGGCATCGTGCTCGACAATGATGAAACCGGCGCACAGACCGAGGCGCATCAGGTGCGCATGATGGGGGAGATCGCCAAGCTGATCGAAGGTTCGGACGGATCGCTGGATGTGGCCGATTACGAACGCACGGTGGCGACTCTGCTGGCGGGTGGCTCTGATCCTGTGATCTCCAAAGCACCTGAAGGGGCGTGGACCAGCGCCATCACAGATGCTGCGCTGAAATAAGCCTGACAAACACCCGGTCGTGCGGCGCTTCGTTGATCCGCGCGGCCATGATGTCCCCGCTGGCATGTCTGCGGGGGCTTGGCGATCGTGGGACCGTTTTGCCCCGGACCTCTTGGCGCTCTTGCGTTCTGCGCCCATGCGCCCGGATGGGTTCACAGGTTTGATACGCGCGCGAAGCGGAGACCATCCGCACCCGGATAAACGCGCCGCTGCGACGTCGTTCTTGCCATAGGCACTGCGAAGTTTCGGTGGGCCATGGACTACGCAAAATCTGACCTATCATTTAGATACCGGCACGTCGAAAGCCGTGAGAGAGAGGATACCTGAATGCGTTGCGGTCAAGACGTAAGCCAATGATTTCAAGATCGTTTTTCTTCCGTATTTTGCGCGGGCTGCTGTGGGTTCTGGCGGCCCTGTCGGTTGTGGCCGCCATCATCAGCCTTGAGGCCGAGCGCGCGACAGTCAGTGAACGTACCCTCGACACGGATGTGGGCGAGGTGTCGCTTTATTCCAACCCAACCGGCGCACCCGGTCCCCTGGTCGTGGTAACCCATGGGTTTGCCGGATCGCGCCAGATGATGCAGTATATCTCGCGTGATCTGGCGCGGTCGGGCTTGACGGTCGCAGCTTTCGATTTCTACGGCCATGGGCGCAACCCCGAACGCATGTCCTCCGATGTCACCCGGATCGAAGGGACAACGCAGCAACTGGTGGCGCAGACACGCGCAGTGCTGGAGGCCGTGCAGAGCGAAATCGCGATCGTGGGCCCGGTCGGCATGCTGGGCCACTCCATGGCGACGGATATCGTCATTCGCGCGGCCAAGGCAGCCTCCGATGTGTCGGCCATCGTTGCCATTTCCATGTATTCGGAGGCGGTGACGGCGGATTTCCCGCAGAAACTGCTGGTGATTTCCGGTGAATATGAGGGGCGTCTGCGCGATGTGGCACGCGAGACCGTGGCATTGGTCGCAGGTGCATCGCTTGAGGGGGAAACCGTATCCAATGGGCCGGTCACCCGGCGCGCGGTGGCCATCCCCAACACGGAACATGTCGCTGTCCTGTTCGCCGCGCAAACCAAGCGCGAGGCGCGCGACTGGTTCCGGGCGGCCTTTGATCTGCGCGGGCAGGGGCAGGCGATGCCACAGGGCCTTGCGATCACGGGTGTTCTGCTGGGCCTGATCGTGCTGTTCTGGCCGCTTGCCCGGATCCTGCCCACCTCCCGGACAGCTGCCGCGCCGGTGCGTGCACGGGTATTCTGGCTCGCGCTGCTGGCGCCCATTGTGCCTGCCGTTGGTTTGTCGCTGCTTCTTGGGGGCGCGCTGTTTCAATCGGCGGGATTTGGCGCTCTGGCCGTGTTCTTTGCCACATGGGGGGCTGTTGTGCTTGCCATTCTCTGGGCGGCAGGCCATCGCCCGGGCATGCCGAAACCCTCCGGTGTGTTGCTGCTGACCTTTTGGTCTCTGGTCATCTTTGCGGTGGCGCTTGATCGTTACGCGGCGGCCTTTCTGCCTACGGGTCCGCGCGTGTCCCTGATGGCTGTGCTTTTGCTCGGCACGGTGCCTTTCATGCTTGCGGACCGGGTCCTGCTGGACGGTGCCGCGCTTTGGCAGCGGGTGGTGGCGCGCATCGTCCCGGTTGCCGCATTATCGGCAAGCATGATCCTGTTTTCTCAAAAACTGGGGCTTCTGTTCACTGTCCTGCCCGTCATGGTCCTGTTTTACCTTGTCTATGGCACGATGGCGCGCGCGGTCGCACTCCGGCAGGGGGCAGAGACGGCGGGGGTTGGCTCCGGCATCGTTCTGGCGTGGTCCATCGCGGCAAGTTCACCCCTCTTTCTCGCCTGATGGCCAATCATATCTCGCGCTTGTGATCTGAGGTGCTAAGAACAGCACATGGATAACGCCAGTTCTTTCACGATGACCCTGTTTCGCAAAGCGCGCCACTATGCGCGCAAGCTTTGGGTGCGGGTGGTGCTGATCGGTTTGCTCGCGGTGCTGGCTGTGGCGCTCAGCCAATGGGTTGAGCTTTATGTGCCCGATACCCTGTCGCGCAGCCTCGATGGCGCGGCGGCAGACCGCCTGTTGCAACTGATTGCGAGCGCGATGCTGGCGGTGACGATCTTTTCGATCACGGTCATGGTGTCGGTCTATCAATCCTCCTCCACCCAGTGGACGCCGCGCGTGCACCGCCTGATCATGCAGGACAAGACCACCCAGAACACGCTGGCCGTCTTTATCGGGGCCTATGTCTATGCCTTGCTGGGGATCATCCTGCGCGAACTTGGCGTTTACGATGACGATCGTGCCTTCGTGCTGTTCTGGATGACGGTCTTTGTGCTGGCGGTCATCGTTGTCTATCTGATCCGCTGGGTGCTGCATCTGCAGGATTTCGGTCAATTGACCAAGACGACCCGTCAGGTAGAAGCCGTGACCCGCGCGCGGTTCAAGGAGCGTCTGGAGACGCCCTGTCTGGGTGCCATGCCGCTGGTGGGCGATGTGCCAGAAGGTGCGAAACCGGTAAAGGCATGGGACAGCGGGTATATCCAATGCATCTATCCCGAAGCCATGAATGCGCTGGCAAAGGAATGCGATGTCACGCTCTATCTGGTGCGTGATATTGGCAGCTATGTGTTTTCCGGTGATCCGCTGCTTTGCGTGGAGGGGGCGGAAAAAATCCGCAACTGGGACGCGTTTTCTGCGCGGCTGGGTGAGATGCTCGTGCTGTCCGACCTGCGCAGCTATGATCAGGACCCGCGCTTTGGTCTGCTCGTCCTCGGAGAGATCGGCTCAAAGGCCCTGTCGCCCGGCATCAATGACCCCGGCACGGCGATTGAAGTCATCACCCGGATCGGCCGTATCTTGACCGGATACGAGGATGAAAACTACGCCACGCCCGCCACCCCGCTGGAGCATCTCCATGTCGCGCCGCTGGACCCGGTTGATCTGCTGCGTGATGGTTTTGCGACCCTTGCGCGTGACGGTGCCGAGGTCGTCGAGGTGCAACAGGCGCTGCAGCAAACATTGGCCCATCTGGTGGGGCATGATGATCCTAAACTATCCGCTGCCGCATGTGATTTCGCGCAGGAGAGTCTGGCGCGCGCGTTGAACGCCTGCGGCTTTGATCCGGACCGGGACCGCATAACTGCGAGCGCGCACCCCGAAGTGCGCGGGGACAACAAATAGACCCGCCTTGTATGCGCGCGACGCGCAATGTCGCAAACCGGCCAACAGCGCGCGCCCCGGCAGGTCAGGGTGGGCCTGTTACACGCCATCACCGGGGTTTTCAACATGCGTACTCATGCCCAAGCCGTTGTCATCGGAGGCGGTGTCATCGGCTGCTCGATCCTCTATCATCTGACCAAATTGGGCTGGACAGATGTGGTGCTGCTGGAGCGTGACGAACTGACCAGCGGGTCGACCTGGCATGCGGCGGCAAACATCCACGGGCTGCATGACAACAACAATATCACGCGCATTCAGAACTATACGATGGACCTCTATAACGCGCTGGAAGCCGAAACCGGGCAGTCCTGCGGCGTGTTCCAGCCCGGCTCGCTTTATCTCGCGCAGACCGAGGCGCGCGAACACCAGTTGCGCCTGCAGGCGGCGAAGGCGAAATACTACGGGCTGCACTTTCACGAGGTCAGCCGGGACGAGGCCGAACGCCTGCATCCGCTGGTCGATTTTGACGGTATCCGCTGCATCATGTTCGAACCCTCCGGCGGGAATGTGGACCCATCCGGTGTCACCAACGCCTATGCCACCGGCGCACGCCAGAATGGTGCCGAAATCATCCGCTTTTGCCCGGTGACGGCCACGGAGCAGCGGCCGGATGGCACATGGATCGTGCGCACGACCAAAGGTGATATTGCCACCGAATGGGTCGTGAATGCGGCTGGCCTCTGGGGGCGCGAGGTGGCGGCATTGGCCGGGTTAGCACTGCCTTTGCAGCCGACCGAGCATCAGTATTTTGTCACCGAAACCATCGCCGAGATCGCAGCACTGGATCGCCGTTTGCCATCGGTGGCCGACCGGGACGGCGAATACTATCTGCGTCAGGAGGGCAAAGGGTTGCTTGTCGGTGCCTATGAAAAGGACCTGCGCTTCTGGGCCGAGGACGGCACGCCGCAGGGCTTTGGGCACGAGTTGTTCGCCGATGATCTGGAGCGGATCGAAGACAATATGATGCGCGCCATCGACCGCGTCCCCGCCGTCGGAGAGGCGGGGATCAAACGCGTGATCAACGGGCCGATGATCTGGTCGCCCGATGCCAATGTCCTGTTCGGCCCTGCGCCGGAACTGTCGAACTACTTCTGCTGCAACGGGATCATTCCGGGGTTTTCGCAGTCGGGTGGCATGGGGCTGTTGGCGGCGGATTGGATCGTCACGGGTGAGACGCGCTATGACATGTTCGCATGGGACATGGCGCGGTTCGGGACATGGGCGGATAAGGCCTTCACCAAGGCGCGTGTTGGCGATCAATACGCAAACCGGTTCAAAATCCACTTCCCGAATGAAGAACGCAGTGCGGGTCGCCCCCTGCGCCGTCGTCCCGTCTACGACATGCAACGGCAACGTGGGGCGGTCTTCGGGCTGAACTACGGATGGGAACACCCGCTGTATTTCGGCTATCCCGAAGGGGCCGAAGACCACACCGAAGGGTTCACGCGGCAGGATTGGTGGCATCAGGTCGGTGCGGAATGCCGGATGCTGCGCGAGAACGCAGGGGTCATTGATATCTCGAATTTCGCGACATACCGCTGCGCCGGGCCGGGGGCCGAAGGCTGGCTGAATAGTGTTTTCGCCAATACCATGCCCAGGGTGGTGGGGCGGTCCTGTCTCACGCCGCTGATTGGCAAGCGGGGCGGTATCGCGGGGGATTTCACCGTCACGCGTCTGGGGGAAGAGGAATTCTGGGTAATCGGCTCGGGCATGGCCGAACGCTATCACCAGCGGTTTTTCAAGGCTGTGCCCTTGCCCCGCGACACCACATTTGAAAGCCACACCGATGCGATGTGCGGTTTCAACGTCGCCGGACCGAAGTCGCGCGACATGCTGCAACCGCTCACCAAGACGTCACTGTCTACCGAGGACTTTCCGTTCATGCGTTCGCGATGGATTGAACTGGGCGGTGTCAGGGTCCTGGCCTTGCGCGTCAGCTTTACCGGCGATCTGGGGTGGGAATTACACTGTGCGCGCGAGGATCAGGCGCAGCTTTACGCGGCCTTGCTTGCAGCGGGCAAAGAGGTGGGCGCGGGTCCGGTGGGCAGCCGCGCCTTGATGAGCCTGCGTGTTGAAAAAGGGTACGGGTCATGGGGGCGCGAATACAGCCCCGAATACTGGCCGCAGGAGGTCGGCCTTGATCGGTTGTGCAGGATGGACAAGGCATTCCTGAACAAGGACGCCGTTGCGCAAACACTTGGCAACCCCGCGCGCGAACATCTTGTCATGCTGGCATTGGACAGCGGGCAAATCGATGCATCAAACGCGGACGCCACAGGGGGCGAGCCGATTTTCAAAGACGGGCGGGGCATCGGGCGCGTCACCTCCGGTGCGTATGGATACAGCGTCGGGATGAGCCTCGCGCTTGGCTTTGTGAGCGGTGCGCAACCGGGCGACGTGGTTGAGGTCATGGTGCTGGGTCAGCCGCATCAAGCGCGCATTCTGGCTGACCCCCCGTTTGATCCAAAAGGGTTGCGGCTGCGCGCGTGATGCGTGGCGCGCGCGTCGCGTCTTGGAAACAGCCGCCCGCGCGCCGTTCAAAGCGCGCGGATCTTGAGCTCCGTAATACGGTTGCCCTCGCGCGCGCAGACCTCGAAGCGGAACCCGTGGAACGAGAACACCTGACCGGTGGTCGGGATCATCTGCGCCTCGTGGATGACTAGCCCGGCGACGGTGTTGGCTTCGTCATCCGGCAGATTCCAGTCGGCGGCGCGGTTCAGGTCGCGGATCGTCATCGCGCCATCAATCACGAACTGGCCGTCTTCGGTCTGCTGGATCGGTGCCATATCCGTCGGGTCGTGCTCATCCGTGATTTCGCCCACGATCTCTTCGAGGATATCCTCCAGCGTGATCAGACCCTGCAGTGAGCCGTATTCGTCGACCACCAGCGCAAAATGCGTCCGGCGGCGCAGGAACTGGCGCATCTGCTCGTCCAGTGTCGAGGTTTCGGGCACGAAATAGGGCTTCATCGCCACGTCAGACAGTTTGAAGCTGCGCAGTTTCGAGGCATCCCCCTCGGGTCCGCCGATAATCTTGTACATGGCCCGCAACAGGTCCTTGGCATGGATGACGCCGATGATGTTTTCGGGGTGTTCCTGAAATACGGGGAGGCGGGTGTGGTTGGATTGCAGGCACTGGTGCAGAATATCCTGCGGGTCGTCATCCGCGTTGATCATCTCGATGCCGGAGCGATGCAGCATGATCTCTTCCACGGCGCGTTCGTTCAGATCAAGCGCGCCCAGAATGCGGTCGCGGTGCTCCTTTTCCACAACGCCCTCGGAATGACCCAGCGTCAGCGCGCCCTCGATTTCAGCATGTACATCTAGGATATTGCTGTCGGGATCAATGGTGACCCCGAAAAGGCGCAGCACACCGCGCACAAGCAGCCTGACAGCCGCGACAATGGGCGCAAAAACGGTCACGACAATCGAAATCGGGCGCGACACGACGCTGGCCACGGTTTCAGAATAGGTGATCGCATAGGTTTTGGGCAGCACTTCGGCAAAGATCAGCACGAGCAAGGTCATGACCAACGTGGCCACGGCCACACCGCTTTCGCCAAAGGCGCGCGTAAAGATGGAGGTCGCCAGAGAGGCGGCGAGAATGTTCACCAGATTGTTGCCCAGCAGTACGGAACCGATCAGGCGCTCGTTGTCTTCTGTGATCTTCAAGGCCCGCTCGGCACCCTTGTTGCCCTTGTCGGACAGCGAATGCAGCTTTCCGCGCGATGCGGCTGTGAGGGCCGTTTCGGAGCCGGAAAAGAAGCCCGAGAGCACGAGCAGAAACAGAATGACGCCCGCAGTCATCCAGAATGTGGCGTCGAGGGTGGCGGTGGACATGTCCATTTTCGAGAATACCTTTGAGAAGTGTGCATTGGTTATGGGGGCGATGGTGCTCGCAATCAAGGGAGGCGCCCGCAATGCCTGCGCATCCGGGCGGGTCTGCGACAGTCTACCGCCGGGATGATCACCCGTTCATGGCGCGATATGTCGGAGAGAACGGGTTATGATCCATCCAGCGCGGTTTTGTCACCCGGTGCGCGCGTATCGTCTTGCGCCAGCGGGTGGTGCGTGAGCACCAATTCGGACAGTCTGGCCTCCAGCACATGGGTGTAGATTTCTGTCGTGGCCACATCCGCGTGACCCAACAGCGTCTGAATCGAGCGTAAATCCGCGCCATTTGCCAGCAGATGCGTGGCGAAAGCATGACGCAGCGTGTGGGGGGTGACCTTGGACGGGCTGACGCCCGCATTGACTGCCAACTCCTTGATCAGCAGATAGAAACGATGCCGCGTCAGATGCCCGGACACACCGCGTGATGCGAACAGAAACCGGGAGGGCGGATGCCCTTCGGTCTTTTTCTGGGCCTCTTTCTCGTCGCGCAGCTGCAACCACTCTGATGTGGCATCGCGGGCAGGGGGCGACAGGGGCACCATCCGCTCCTTGCCACCCTTGCCGCGGATCAACAACATGCGCGGATCGCCCCGCGCCGCAGAGACGGGCAGGCTGACCAACTCGCTGACGCGCATGCCAGTCGCATAGAGCAGTTCCATCAGGCAGGTGTTGCGCGCCCGGTCTGCCGCGTTGCGCCCCGAGGTGCGGGCGGCCTCAAGCAGCCTGTCCACTTCTGCTTCGGACAGGGTTTTGGGCAGTTTGCGGTCGCGTCCCGGGCCTGTGATCTGCAAGGCCGGGTTGTCGCTGCGCCAGCCTTCCTCGAAGGCAAAACGATAAAGCTGCTTGACCGCCGAAAGCCTGCGCGCCCGCGTCGCCTTTGAAAGCCCCTGCGCGTCACAGGCGATCAGATAGGCCTCGACATCGCCCTGCGTCGCGGTGGCAAAGTCCAGAGTGCGGTGATGCAGGTAGCCCTCGAAATCCTTGAGGTCACGACCATAGGCCAAAAGCGTGTTGCGCGCGGCGCCAAGTTCCGCAGCCTGCGCCTCAAGGAAAGCGGAAATCCACGTACCGTGCGCCGCCATCAGCTGTATCTGTCCAGCAGCAGGACCTGCAGGGCGGCGCGGCGCACCGTGTCCTCAAGACCGAACGACCGCAAAGTCGCAAGCGCCTGCGTCAGGGCAACCGGATCACCCGCCGCCCCGTCATCAAGCAGGATCAGGGCGCGCAGTATCGCCTCGCCCCGCCGCCCGTTCTGCGCCATCTGCGTCAGGTCGCGCCGGGCGTTGGCAGGGTCAAAGCCCCGGCTGATCGCGCTGTGGCGCAGATCAGCACTGTCGGAGGTTTCAGGCGTTCCACGTGCCAATGCAACCAGAAACGGGTCCGTGTCTCCGGGCAGTTTCGCCGCCGCATAATCCGGTGACAAAAGCGCCATGGTGGTCGCGATTTCCTGCGCCCGCCCGCCCAATTCATACCGGGTCAGCGTATCCGCGAACAGGTCGGCAAAGATCATCTCCAGACCCACCGCCTGCATGGCGTTCCACGCAACCGGCAGGCTTTTCGAAATCGCATCGGTCGAGCGGGTGCGCAGCGCCGTTTCAAACCGTTGCACGGCGCGCACACGGTCCCAGACACCGCCTGAGGCTGCCGCCTGACGTGCCGTGTAAAGACCGAGCAGGCGGTTGGGCGACAGCGCCCCCGTGACCGCCAGCCGTTCAGCGGCTTCCAACTGCGGCTTCCAGCCCGCCAGATCACGCAGGTCGGCCACGGCGTAGGGGCGGGGCAAGGCGCCGGTTGGCAAGGGCTCTCCGATGGCTTCATGCAGCCGGAACAAGAGCGGTGTTATCTCAGCGGGCCGCGGCAGGGGGGGCGCGTCTTCAAACGCCTCAGGGTGCAGGAACCTCTCAAGAGCGACGGTCTCGGCATCGGAAAACGCCGTCAGCGTGTTGCCTGTATCAAAGAGCAGGGCGGCCGTGGGCCAATCCCCCTGCCGGGCAGCACAAAAGACGCGGTGCGACAGGGAGGGCGCAAGGTGGGGCATTGTGCTGAGGATGGCGCAGCCGGTGTCTTCCTGACCCGTCAGCAGCGCGAGATCCATATAGGCCCTGAAATGCGCCGCATCGCGTGTGATCCCGGCCTGATCAAGCAAGGACAACGCGGCATCATGTGCCCCGAAGCGCATCAATGCGTCCACGCGGGCAAGGGTCAGCAGATCTTCACCCGCCGTGTCATCACCGGGCCCTTTGGCTTCGGTCAAAAGCACCGTGTAGAGCAGGGTCTGCGCGGCAGGCAGTCGCAAAACAGGAATGTCGGTGAGCTGTGCCTGCAACGCGCGCGCATCGCTGCCCGACCAGATGTCTTCGGACAGGCCCGTCACCGATGCAGGCACCAATCCGATAATGCGCCGCGCCTTTTGATCCAGTGGCGCAACAGTGACGGGCGGCACATGCGCACCGGGTGAAACGGGGGGTTCAAATCGTTGAGGGGGGATGGCGGATGTCATCGCCGGCTGGTCAGGGTTGCGTTTGACCCAGTCAATGACCGACAGCGGCTGATCCTGCGCCAAAGCAGGCGGGCACAGGCATAATCCCAAGAGCGCGTATGAGAGATATCTATTCGGCATCCAATGTCACGGGCACACGTGTTTCTTCGGAGGGGGCTGAAAAATCAGCGCCGAAAAACGGACCGATATAGGTATAGCCCGCCAGTGCAATAAAGCCGATCACGGCCAGATAGATCAGGAATTTGAAGAATCGGAGCATTATACTGCCTTTATGCCTGCCGTTTTCTTTAAGTTATATATGGCCTTTTTCATAATATCACGTCATTCAATCGAATATGAGCGAAATTGAGCAAACCGGAAGTGAAACGGGTCAAACACATCGATTTGTGTTGAAAAAGACAGTTGTGATGATCGGAATGATGGGGGCGGGCAAGACGGCTGTTGGTCGTGCGCTTGCGCAATTGCTGGATGTGCCTTTTCTTGATTCGGATCATGAAATCGAAGCAGCGGCCAATATGACCGTGCCTGAAATATTTGCGCGCGATGGCGAGGCTTTCTTTCGGGCGCGCGAGAGCGAGGTGATCAACCGACTACTGGGTGGGCAGGCTTGTGTGTTGTCAACCGGTGGCGGGGCCTTTCTGGCAGAGGCGAACCGCGCGGCCATTTCGGCGCGCGGTGTGTCGGTCTGGCTAGATGCGGATATCGACCTGTTGTGGAGCAGGGTCAAACACCGCGACACCCGACCGCTGTTGCGCACCGCTGACCCCAAGGCGACGCTTACCGCGCTTTTTGAAACGCGGGTGCCGGAATATGCCAAGGCGGATATCACCGTGCCTTGTGCGCCACCCGTGGCGATTGAACAGATGGCCCGGCGCGTAGCCGATGTGCTGGTGTCACGTCCGGATGTGCTGGAGGTTGCAGATGCTTGACACGGTGCGTGTTGATCTGCCCGGGCGCGCTTATGATGTGCGGATCGGGTCGGGGCTGCTCCCGGAGGCGGGCGGGCATGTCCTGCCGCTGCTCAAGCGGCCACGGGTTGCCGTGGTAACGGATGAAACCGTCGCGGGGCTGCATCTTGAGGCTTTGCGCGCGGGGCTTGCGCGTGACGGCATCGAGATGAGCGCGCTGGCGCTGCCTGCGGGGGAGGCCACGAAGTCCTGGGCGCCGCTGGAGCGTACCGTCGGCTGGCTGCTGGATCAGAAGGTCGAGCGCGGCGATGTCGTGGTGGCTTTCGGCGGCGGTGTCATTGGTGATCTTGTCGGATTTGCGGCCGCCATTCTGCGCCGGGGCGTGCGGTTTGTGCAAATCCCCACGTCACTGTTGGCGCAGGTGGACAGTTCTGTCGGCGGCAAGACCGGGATCAACGCGGCGCAGGGCAAGAACCTGATCGGCGCGTTTCATCAACCCAGTCTGGTGCTGGCGGATATCGACGTGCTCGGGTCACTGACGGCGCGCGATTTTCTGGCGGGTTACGGCGAAGTGGTCAAATACGGCCTGCTGGGTGATCTGACGTTCTTCGAGTGGCTGGAGCAGAACGGACCTGCTCTGGCAGCAGGTGACAAGGGCGCGCGTTGCGAAGCCGTACGCCGCTCGGTGCAGATGAAGGCCGATATCGTGATCCGCGATGAGACAGAGCAGGGCGATCGCGCGCTGCTCAATCTGGGTCATACCTTTGGGCATGCGCTTGAGGCCGCAACGGGCTATTCGGACCGGCTGTTGCACGGCGAGGGGGTCGCGATTGGCTGTGCCCTGGCGTTTGAGTTATCCGCGCGCATGGGCTTGTGTTCGCAGGAAAGTCCAAGCCGGGTGCGCGCGCATCTCAAGGCGATGGGGATGAAGACCGATTTGCATGACATCCCCGGCGATCTGCCCGATGCCGCCTGTTTGCTGGACCTGATGGGGCAGGACAAGAAAGTCACGCAAGGAAAGCTGCATTTCATCCTTGCGCGTGGGTTGGGTGAAGCCTTCGTCACCTCTGACGTTGCGGCCTCGGACGTGCTGATGGTTCTGGAGGATGCGCTGCGCTCAAAATAAACCGCGACGTGCATCCGAATTGGATGCCGTGGGAAGTGGTGCGCTGCGATCCATCGGTGCAAGACAGATCGCAGCGCTATTCCAGTCATTCGCGCAACAGGGCGCGAAATCTTATTCTGGACGGGAAGATAGGCCAACCGAGAACCAGCTAATTCCGTTTCTCAATCACTCGTTAACCCATTGCACCTGCAGCGCACAAAATTTCCAAAATACGCACTGCCCGGACATATTCGTTCAAATACCGGGGAAGGTACATTCGCGTAGTTACCTAGGTAATTTTGCCTATAGCGCGCTTTGGGCCGTCTGACGCAATGCCTGACACATCGGGTATCACGTAACGCGTTGAAATCTTTGATGTCAGGCAGCGTTCCGTAAGTCAGGTTTGTCGCATGACGCTTCAGGGGTCGGGCTTTGTAAAAAGCTGATAAGTCAGGGCGAGATCAACAAGCTCGGCGACGGATTGGACATTCATCTTTTCCAGAATGCGCGCGCGGTGGTGATCGACCGTGCGGGGGCTGATGTCCAGATGACGCGCCACATCCTTGCTGGAACTGTTGGACGGATTCATCACCAGAAACTCTGCGATTTCCCTTTCGCGCTGCGTCAGGCTTGCCAGCTTGTCGCGGGTCAGCTTTAGCGCGGTATCGACATCGCGTGCCTTTGCATCCATTTCCAATGCCGTTTCAATTCGGGCCAGCAATGTCTCCTGACGAAACGGTTTTTCCAGAAAATCCACCGCGCCATGTTTCATTGCCCGCACGGCTTCGGATACGCCCCCGTGCCCGGTGATGAAAATGATGGGCAAGGGTCGGCCCCGCTTCACAAGCACCTGCTGCAGGTCCAGACCGTTCATCTGCGGTAGCCCGTAATCAAGGATAAGGCACCCCGATCGCGCAGCATCATAGCCCGCCAGAAAAGCCTGTGCAGAGTCAAAGACCTCGGTTGTGTACCCGCGTGTCCGCAAGGCGCGCGACAGCGAGGTGCGAATGTCTTCGTCGTCGTCCACGATGAAAACGCAAGGTTCACTGGCTGTATTCATACGCCTTCCCCGCTTCGGTCTTTGGTTTCAAGGCAGGCAGCGTAAAGCAGAATTCCGGGTTTCCATCGGCGTCCTGCTGATGCCAGATCTCCCCGCGATGCGATTCCACTATGGTGCGGCAGATCGAAAGACCCATGCCCATGCCATCTTTCTTGGTTGTTTTGAAGTGTTCGAAAATGTCCACATTTTCCTGCAAACCGGGTCCTGTGTCTGTGACGCGGACGAGGATCCCGGAAGGAGTATTCTCTGCCTTCAGGGTCACCGTGCGCTCGGCCGCGTCATTCTGGGAAATGGATTCGATCGCATTGCGCAACATGTTCACGATCACCTGCGCGATCTGCACGCGGGATCCGTACACAGGTTCGAGGTCCGCGCCGACAGCGGTGATCTTGATGCCGTGGTCCTTTGCCTCGGCACGCATCAGGTGCAAGGATTGCTCCATCAGTTCGGCGAAATCAAACTCCGCCTTTTCGGCGCCCTCCTTTTTGACGAAAGCCCGCAGTGCCTTGATGATATCCCCGGCGCGATGGGCGTGTCGGTCGGTTTCCAAAAGCAACTCCTGCAACTCACCCGCCTCCTGACCGGCGTCTTTGAGCAGGAAAACAGCCGTGTCCATATTCTGGGATATCGCAAGCAACGGCTGGTTCAATTCATGGGCAAGCCCGGTTGCCATCTGCCCCATCATGTTGATGCGCGCAGAATGGGACAGATCCGTGTTCAACTGCTGGATCTTCAGATCTGCGGCGATCCTTTCTGAGATGTCATCGACCGCAACCACGGCATAGACGGGCACGTCATTGTCGTCGCGGATGACAATGACGTTTTCGCTGACCCAAATGGTGGAGCCATCTTTGTGCCGATACCGTTTTTCGTTGAAATATTCGGACCGGCCCCCGCCACTTGATGCGGTAAACACCTTGGCCACCGGGTCATTGGGGTGTGAGATGTCCTGAATGGTCAACTCGAGCGCTTCGGCTTCGCCATAGCCCAGCATATCGGCAAGCCGTCGGTTGATACGCAGAATCCGGCCCGTATGCGCCTGTATCCGCGCCATGCCCCGCGCGGCGAGATCAAAGGTGCGGTCGTATTCCGCCTCTGACTTCTTGCGCTCTGCAATGGCCTGAACCAGCGTTTCATTTGCCCGTTCAAGCTCCTTGTAGGTCTTGGGCAATGGCTCCTCCGCAGAGGCCTCCCCTTGCGAGATCAGCGAGGAGCGCACCGCAAAGGCGCGCACAGGTTTGTGGATATAGCTGGCGAGCATCAACCCGACCACTCCCGATGCCAGCGCAATTGCCGCCGCGATCCAGACGTTCTGTGTGCGGTTGCCGGTGATCTCTCCGGTGAAATCCGCTTCGGGCGCATAGACCGCAATCGTCCAGGGCAACTCGTCGCTGATGGCGGGCATCACGGTTGAGACATAGGTCGAGCCGTCAAACTCAAACCGGGATGCAAGCTCACGATCCACATTGACCTCAGAACCACGGATCACCTCGGCAAAAGCCGCATGGGCCACCGGATCGTCGATCTCGTTGATGTTCACGAAGCGAAACGTCCCATCGGCATTTTCCTTGCGGATCAGGTCCTGATCAGGGTGTGCAATGACATCGCCGTTCTGGTTCAGGATCAGCGCAACGCCCGAGTCTCCGATATTGAGCCGACTGAGGAATTCGGAAATCGCGCCAATTTCAATGTCCACGCCCACCACGCCGCGCAATTCGCCATCGGTGTTGAAAACGGGTGAGGCGGCGGTGATGCCCGGACGTTGAGAGGTGAAGAAAATATAGGGGTCGGTCCAGATCCCGGTCAGATTTTCCCGTGATGACTGATACCACGGGCGCGTGCGCGGATCATATGTATCCGCCTCGTCTTCCTCCCGGTCCAGCACCTGATAATTTGTGTCACGCCAGATCAGCTCGGTTTCGCGCGCCTCGCCATCGCGCCGAACGATCTTGGTGCGGAAAGGTCCGGGCCCTTCGCTGCGCATCACATAGACGAAATTTCCCGCCTCATCGCCGTAAAAGACCCCGGCGAACTGTGGCGATATCTGAAGCTGCTGAAACAGCAGATTTTCCAACTGGTTGAAGTCATCGCTGGCGATCACCTCGTTCTCGGCAAGCCGCGTGGCCAGTTCGGCAGCCCCCTTGGCGGGCTTCAGGAACCCTTTGGAGTGCTCGATCGTATTGGTTCCCACATCGCTGAGCAGATCGCGCGCGTGCTCAAGCAGCACCTTTTCCGATGTCAGGAAGGATGAAAACACCACAATGGTGACGGCAACAAATTGCAATCCCGCGAGGCAAAGGGCCAGTATCAAACCCAGAGAGAACTTCATCACTCCGCAGTTTCACCGAAAACCAAGGGATTGTTAAGACCCAACAAAACCTGCTGAGCCTTTTATCGCCCATGCCATGACGGCGGGCGCGAGGGTATGTGCTTCAACTTGGTCTTGCTGCTAGCCTACACAATTCCGCCGCCCGCACCGGACACGGCGGGCCGATCGGCGCTGACTTTGGCGCGATAGCCGGATGCGCGATAGGTCGCAACCGGGTCAATGGCACCGTTCTGCTCAAGACGTGCCATTGCGAGGATGGGTTCGACATCCGTGCGAAACCCCTGTTTCAGGGTCGTTGTGGCCATGAGCGCATCGTTGTCTTCCTGAAAGCCCAGCAAGGCGGTGCGATCCACCAACAGCGCCTGCGCATAGGCGCGCTGCACCTCTGTTGCCGACACCATCAGGCTTTCGATCGGATCGGTCACGTTGTGGCTTTGATCCAGCATATGCATCGGGTCGAAATCAGCCTGCGCCTCCGCCTCAACCAACTCGTTGAACACGAGAAACAGGCGGTAGGGGTCGATGCTGGCCGTGTCGAGGTCATCGTCGCCGTATTTGCTGTCATTGAAATGAAATCCGCCAAGCTTTCCAAACTGGATCAGCCGCGCGACGATCATCTCGATGTTCGTGTTGGGCGCATGATGGCCCAGATCCACAAGGCATTTCGCCTTGTCGCCCATCTGCTGCGCGATCAGCAGGTTTGTGCCCCAGTCCTGCACCACCGTGGAATAGAAGGCGGGTTCATACATCTTGTGTTCGCTCAGCAGCGTCCAGTCGTCGGGCAAGGCGTTGTAGACCTGTTTTGCCGCCTCGAGGTAGCGTTCAAACTGCCTGGTAAAGTTGGTCTGTCCCGGAAAGTTCGACCCATCGCCGACCCAGATTGTCAGCGCCTTCGATCCGATGGCGATCCCCAGTTCGATACATGCAATGTTGTGATCAACGGCTTGCTGGCGCGTGGCCGCGTTCGTGTGGGAAAGGGAGCCGAATTTGTAACTGTGCTGCTGTTGCGGCTGATCCTGAAAGGTGTTGGAGTTCATCGCGTCAAAGCGCAGACCGACTTCTTCCGCCTTGCTGTTGAGATCGGCGGCAGGTTGTGCATCCCACGGGATATGCAACGACACGGAAGGTGTCGCGCGCGTCAATTGATGGATCAGCCCGCAATCATCTAGCTTGTCGAAAATGTCGTGCGGCTCGCCGGGGCCGGGAAAGCGCGCGAAACGCGTGCCGCCGGTGCCAACGCCCCAACTGGGCACCGCCACGCCATAGTTTGCCACCCGGTCCTTGATCGCCGCGATGTCGATCCCGCGCCTCTCAAGCTGCGCGCCCAGAGCGTCATAATCTGCCAGCAATTTTGCCATCGCAGTTTCATTGGTCTGCGCGATGATGTCTGAATGGATCATGATGCTGCCCTCCCTATCGCGTGAACGCCTGAACGTTGCCTGCGTCCACGTTGATGATGTTTCCGGTTGATTTCGAGGACAGGTCAGAGGCAAGAAAATAGGCGGCCTCCGCAATGTCTTGCGGCAGGACGGAGCGTTTGAGCATCGAGCGGTCGCGATACATCGCCTCCAACCCGCTTTTATCCGTGCCGTAGGTGCCCGCCCGCTGGTCGAGCCACTCCCCTTCCCAGATCTTGCTGCCCTGCAAAACCGCATCCGGATTGACCACATTGACCCTGACACCCATCTCGGCCCCTTCCAGAGCAAGGCAGCGGGCGAGGTGGATTTCGGATGCCTTTGCCGTGCAATAGGCCGAGGCATTGGGCGAAGCGGCCAGACCGTTCTTGGAGGCGACGAAAACAACCGATCCGCCCATGTCTTGCGCCTTGAACACCTTGAACGCTTCGCGGCTGACGAGGAAATATCCGGTCGACAGGATCGCCATGTTTTTGTTCCAAAGCGCCAGCGTCGTGTCCTCGACCGGGGCAGAGCTGGCGATACCGGCGTTTGACACAAGGATATCAATGCCGCCAAACTCCGCAGCGGTCTCGGCATAACAAGCAATGACCGCCGCCTCATCCGTTACGTCCATATTGATCGTGCGCACCACATCCGTGGAATACCGCGCCGACAGCTTTGCCGCCGTTTGCGCCAGGGCGTTGTCGTCAATATCGGCCAGCATCACACAGGCACCTTCGCGCAGGTATCGTTCCGCCGTGGCAGAGCCGATCCCGCCTGCGCCGCCCGTCACAAGTGCCACACGTCCTGCCAGTGCCTTGGGCGCTGGCATGCGTTGCAGCTTGGCCTCTTCCAGCAGCCAGTATTCGATGTCGAACGCCTCCTGCTCGGGCAGGCCCTGATATTCGGACACGGCATCCGCACCGCGCATCACGTTGATCGCATTGACATAGAATTCGCCGGAAATCCGAGCAGTCGCTTTGTCCTTGGCAAAGGTGATCATCCCCACACCGGGCACCAGATAGACAACCGCATTCGGGTCGCGCATTGGCGGGCTGTCGGCGCGTTTGCAGCGTTCATAATAGGACTGATACCCCTGCCGATAGGCCGACACCGCGTCGCTGAGCCCCGCAAGTGTTGCCGCCACATCAGGGTTGGCCGGATCAAAATCCACCACAAGCGGGCAGATTTTCGTGCGCAAGAAGTGATCGGGGCAGGATGTGCCCATGCTTGCGAGCCGTGTCATGTCTTTGGCATTCACAAATTCCAGCACCGCATCGCTGTCCTCAAAATGCCCGACCATTTGCTGCTGGTCCGATACCATCCCGCGCAGAACCGGCATGAGACGCGCCGCCGTGGCACGGCGGGCCGCGGCTGACAGGCTGTGATGGAGTGCGCCGCCAAAAGCGGGCTTGCCCGCTGTTTGCTCTGCAAACCAATCCATCGCGGTCTGAATGATCTCCAGCGTCCGTTCATAGCACTCCCGCGCGTCATCGGCCCAGGTAAAGAGCCCATGGCTTTCCAGCACAACACCCTTGGCGTCGGGGTTCTTTTCGCAGAAATCCGACAGCCATAGCCCCAGTTCGTAGCCCGGTCTTTTCCAAGGCAGCCACCCGATGCGATCCCCGAAAATCTCTTGGGTGAGTTTCTTGCTGTCCTTCGCGGCGGCGATGGCAATAATCGCATCCGGGTGCATGTGATCGACGTGTTTTGCCGGCACATAGGCATGCAGCGGCGTGTCGATGCTGGCCGCGCGCGGGTTCAGGTTGAACGTGCAATGGCGCAGGAAGGCCACCATCTCATCCTCATGCTCGCCGCCGCGATAGATGCCGCGTAATGCGTTCAGCTTGTCCATGTAGAGCGTCGCGAACCCGTCCATCCTGATCGACCCGACATCGCCGCCTGACCCCTTGACCCAGAGCACCTCGGCAGGCTCACCCGTCAACGGATCCGTTTCGATCACCTTGGCCGATGTATTGCCGCCGCCGTAATTTGTGATTCTCTTGTCCGATCCCAGAAGGTTGGAGCGATATAGCAACTTCTCGGATTCGCTCATAGGGGCGGCAAGATCAACATCCCACTTGTTTTCAAGGCGTTGCGTTGCGGATGGGTGGGTCATTGCAGTCTCCATGGACGCCGGACGTCAGTGTGTTTCTGCGCCTTACGGTGGCCGAGCGCAGAAATTATGTCAATCAGTTTCAATCACAATCAATCATGCTGCGGTGCAGAGTGATTGATTATGACAAATATTGATTGACACATCGCTGCGATTCGCGTCAGCTTGACGGCGAGCAAAGGGGCATCCATGCACGAAAAAGACCGTCATCGCGTAATCCTATCAGCCGTTCAGGACCGGTCTCTTGTGACGGTCGTGGATTTGTGCACGCTGACCGGCGCATCCGAGGCAACGGTGCGGCGCGATATCAACACGCTGGATGCGCAAGGGCGCTTGCGTCGTGTGCGCGGCGGGGCCGAGGCGCTGGCGACAAAGCCGTTTGTGGGCCTTGCGGGGCGTCCGTTTTCGGTGAACGAAACCTTGAACAGCGCTGAAAAGCAGGCCATCGCGGCGGCGGCGGTTGATCTGTGTGAGGATGGTGAGCCGATCATCATCAACGGTGGGACGACCACCTTCCAGATGGTCCACCCGCTGGCCTCGCGTCGGATGCAGGTGTTCACCAACTCCTTTCCCATCGCCGAGCATCTGTTGAAGAATTCCACCAATACTGTGATGCTGTCTGGCGGGATCATCTACCGCGAACAGAACATCATCCTGTCGCCTTTTGAGAACGATGTGACGCGCAACTTCTATGCCAAACGGATGTTTATGGGGGCCGCCGGCATCGGCCCGCTGGGCTTGATGGAGCAGGACCCACTGCTCATTCAGGCCGAGCAGAAACTGATCGGGCAGGCGGATGAATTGATCGTTCTGGTGGACAGTACGAAGTTTGAAAACCGCTCCAGCCTCGTGCTGTGTCCGTTGGAGCGGATCGATACGCTTATCACCGATGACCGCATGGATGATCGCACGGCAAACATGCTGGACGCGGCGGATGTCACATTGATCGTTGTTCCGTCCGGGATCGCGCAGAAAGACGGTGTGGCGCAGTTGCCCGCCTGATGTAACCACTCCAGGGAGGAAACCATGAGTGTACTTAAGAAACTAGCAGCATCCGTTGCATTGGCAGGAACGATGGTCGCAAGCCCCGCGCTGGCAGAGGACGTGCGCATCGCGCTGGTCGTCAAGGCGCTGGGTATCGGCTTTTTCGAAGCGGCTGCGGAAGGTGCGCAGGAGGCTGCGGAAGAACTTGGCAATGTCGAAATCATCTACACAGGGCCCACTGACACGACCGCCGAAGGGCAGATCGAAGTCATCAATTCGCTCATTGCCCAGCAGGTCGACGCCATTGCCGTGTCTTCAAATGACACGGACGCTTTGGTGCCCGCCCTTCAGCGCGCGATGCAGCGCGGGATCACGGTGATCAGCTGGGATTCCGGTGTGGCGCCAGAGGGGCGTCAGTTGCATCTCAACCCATCGTCCAACGCGCTGATTGGCAATATGATCATCAAACTGGCTGCGGATCATTTGCCAGAGGGCGGCGAGGTTGCCTTGCTCTCTGCGACCACAACATCCACCAACCAGAACATCTGGATGGAGGAGATGAACAAGGTGATGGGCAACTATCCGGATATCGAAGTTGTCGCGACGGTATACGGGGATGATCTTGCCGATAAATCCTACCGCGAGGCGACCGGCCTGATGCAATCCTATCCGGATCTGGACGCCATCATCGCGCCGACATCCGTCGGGATCGTGGCTGCGGCGCAAGCCGTTGTGGATGCGGGCAAGGTCGGTCAGGTGAATGTCACGGGCCTTGGCCTGCCATCCGAAATGGCCGGCGCGATTGAATCGGGTGCCTCGCAATCTTTCGCCATTTGGAACCCGATTGATCTGGGGTATTCCGCGACCATGCTTGCCTATGAACTCAGCCAGAACGGCGTTGAGGCCGCGCCCGGTGCCGAAATCCCCATGGGGCGCATGGGCAGCCTGACGCTTGATGAAAACAACGAAGGCGCCATGGCCGATCCCTTCGTCTATGACGCCAGCAACATCGAGCAGTTCAAGTCGATTTTCTAATTTGCGCCGGACCAGCCCCTTTTATCAACGCCCCCAAAAGAGTGTCGTCATGTCAAAGCACACCCTATCTGCAGATGTGCCCGTGGTATCCATGGATGCCATCACCAAGACGTTTCCGGGGGTCAAAGCGCTGGATCAGGTCAGGCTTGATCTTTACCCCGGGCAGGTCACGGCCCTTGTGGGCGAAAACGGGGCGGGGAAATCCACGACCGTCAAAATCCTGACCGGAATTTATCAGCCGGACGGGGGCACCATCCGGATCGCGGGCGCGCCGGTTATTCTGAACACTCCGAATGACGCCTCCGCCGCAGGGATCACGGCCATCCATCAGGAAACGGTGTTGTTTGATGAGCTTACGGTTGCTGAAAACATCTTCATCGGTCACGCGCCGCGCACAAAATGGGGTTTGATCGACAAGGCAGCGATGCACCGCAAGGCGCGCGGACTGCTGGACGAGATCGGTGCGCCTTTCGACACGGGTGCCTATCTGCGCGAACTGGGCATTGCGAATAAACATCTGGTGGCCATCGCCCGCGCCTTGTCGGTGGATGCCCGCGTTGTGATCATGGACGAGCCGACGGCAGCGCTGTCCCACAAGGAAATCGAAGAGCTTTATGAACTGGTCGAAACCCTGAAAGCGCAGGGAAAGGCGATCCTGTTCATCAGCCATAAATTCGACGAGATTTTCCGCATTGCTGACCGCTACACGGTGTTTCGCGACGGGGCCTTTGTCAGCGATGGCCTGATCAGTGACATTGATCAGGACGCGCTGGTTAAAATGATGGTGGGGCGGGCGGTCGATCACATCTTTCCCGAACGTCAGGCAGCGCTTGGCGAGGAGGTGCTGCAAGTTGCAGGCTATGCGCATCCCACGGAATTTGCCGGTATCGGGTTCACGCTGAAACGCGGTGAAATCCTCGGGTTTTACGGGCTTGTCGGGGCAGGGCGCTCCGAATTGATGCAAGCGCTCTTTGGCATCACCCGGCCCAGCAAAGGGGTGACAAAGATCAATGGGGACATTCGCGTGATCCGCTCTCCTGCGGATGCCGTAAACAACGGGATTGTCTATGTCCCCGAGGATCGCGGCAAGCAGGGTGTGGTGATCGGGTTGCCGATTTTTCAGAACATCACCTTGCCCTCACTTGGCCGCACGTCGCAATCGGGCTTTTTGCGCATGGCCGAAGAATTCAAACTGGCGCGCGACTATGCCGAGCGGCTGGATCTGCGCGCCGCCGCCCTTGATCAGGATGTGGGCAACCTGTCGGGGGGCAACCAGCAAAAAGTCGTCATTGCCAAGTGGCTGGCCACGCAGCCGCAGGTCATCATTCTGGATGAACCGACCAAGGGCATCGACATCGGCTCCAAGGCGGCGGTGCACGAGTTCATGGCCGAGCTTGCAGGCCAAGGCCTCGCGGTCATCATGGTCAGTTCCGAGATACCCGAAGTCATCGGCATGTCCGATCGTGTGATCGTGATGCGCGAGGGTCGCATCGCCGCCGAGGTGCAGGGCGAAGATCTGACGCCAGAAACCCTTGTCCGCCACGCCGCGGGCATTGCACCCGCTCCAGAAAGCATCCCCGCATGAGCCGTTTCATCCCTGTGCGCGAAACCATTCTTGCCGCGGCGATTGTCGTGTTGCTGATCCTGATCGCCTCGCGGTTTTCAGGTTTTGTCGCCCCCTCCAACCTTGTGAACGTGTTCAACGATACGGCACCGCTGATCATCCTTGCGCTGGGTCAGATGGTGGTCATCCTCACCCGCTGTATTGATCTGTCGGTCGCTGCGAACCTCGCCCTCACGGGGATGGCCGTCGCCATGATCAACGTCGCGTTTCCCGGCCTGCCGATCCCTTTCATCATTGCCATCGCGATCTGCCTTGGCGGTGCGATGGGGGCGATCAATGGTCTGCTGGTGTGGAAACTGGCGATCCCGCCCATCGTCGTGACGCTGGGCACGATGACCATCTTTCGCGGTATCATTTTCCTGATTTCGGACGGAAAATGGGTCAACGCCCATGAGATGAGCGAAGGGTTCACGGGTTTTCCACGCGCCGCTGTGCTTGGTTTGCCCATTCTGTCATGGTGTGCCGTTCTGAGCGTCATCGTCTTTGCGGTAATGATGTCGCGCACTGCTCTGGGCCGGTCGATCTTTGCGGTCGGTGGTAACCCCCACGCGGCGGTCTATACAGGGATTGATGTCGGCAAAACGCAGTTCAAGGCCTTTGTGATATCCGGCGCACTTGCGGGTCTTACGGGGTATCTTTGGGTGGCGCGGTATGCCGTGGCCTATGTCGATATCGCAGGCGGATTCGAGCTGGAAGTTGTGGCCGCCTGTGTCATTGGCGGTATTTCCATCGCCGGTGGCATAGGGTCCGTTGGTGGTGCGGTTCTGGGCGCGCTGTTTCTGGGGGTCGTCAAGAATGCCTTGCCCGTCGTCAATATCTCACCCTTCTGGCAACTGGCCATTTCCGGCAGCGCGATCCTGATTGCGGTCGCTTTCAACGCCCAATCCGGCCGCAAGAAAGGCCGTCTCATCCTCAAGGACGCGGAGGCGACCCGATGACCGATATCGCAGCACAACGCCACATCCCCGATCGCCTGCACAGCCGCGCGTACCGCACAATGCGCAGTTGGGAATCCCTTTTGCTCGCCGTCGCCATCGCGATTTTCATCGTGAACAGTT
The DNA here is from genome assembly GCF_000014045.1 of Roseobacter denitrificans OCh 114. NCBI lineage: Bacteria > Pseudomonadati > Pseudomonadota > Alphaproteobacteria > Rhodobacterales > Roseobacteraceae > Roseobacter > Roseobacter denitrificans. Next base: position 2,949,569 of record NC_008209.1, on the reverse strand, counting down.
TTGCCTCGCCCTACTTTCTGAACGCATGGAACCTCAGCGACGCGACCTTCAACTTCACCGAGAAAGCGATGATTGCCTTTGCCATGGCCTTGCTGATCATCGCGGGCGAAATTGACCTTTCCGTGGCCTCGATCATCGCGCTGGCCAGCACCGCCATGGGGCTTGCGACCCAATATGGCGCAGGCACCCCGGAACTGGTCGTCATCGGCCTGTCGGTCGGTTTGCTCTGTGGGGCTTTTAACGGGTTTTTCGTCACGATCCTTGGCCTGCCCTCCATCGTCGTCACCATCGGCACGATGAGCCTGTTTCGCGGTATCAGCTTCATCATTCTGGGCGATGATGCGTTCCGCGGCTACCCGGCAAGCTTTTCGTGGTTCGGGCAGGGGTACATCTATTGGGTCTTTACAGTCGAGATGATGCTGTTCGTCATCATCGCGGTGATCTATGGCGTGCTGCTTCACAAGACGAACTTTGGCCGCGCGGTCTATGCCATCGGCAACAACCCCACGGCGGCCCTGTTCAGCGGCATCCGCGTGCAGCGCGTGAAATTCATTCTGTTTCTGCTCACTGGCCTGATGTCGGGTGTCGCCGCGATCTGCCTGACGTCGCGGCTTGGCTCGACCCGCCCCAGTATTGCCACGGGCATGGAGCTTGAGGTCGTCACGATGGTTGTGCTGGGTGGTGTCAACATTCTGGGGGGCTCGGGGTCGATCCCGGGTGTGGTGATCGCGGCCTTCGTGATGGGGCTTGTCACCTTCGGGCTTGGTTTGTTGAACGTGCCGGGTATCGTGATGTCCATCTTTATCGGTCTGCTGTTGATTGGCGTTATTGCCTTGCCGCGCCTTTGGACCATGCTCGCATCGCGGGGCAAATCATGAGCGAACGCTATGTGTTCAGGATGCGGCTCAACCCCGGCAAGCAGGCGGAATACCAGCGCCGCCATGATGAGATCTGGCCCGAGTTGGTCGATCTGCTGCGGGCCGCCAAGATCTCTGACTACTCCATTCATCTGGACCCGGATACGCATGTGCTGATCGGCGTGCTGATCCGCCCGCAGGACCATGGGATGGCGGCGCTTCCCGATCACCCGATCATGCGGAAATGGTGGGCGCATATGGCCGATATCATGGAGACGGGGCCGGATGATGCACCCATTGCGGTCCCGCTGACGCCTGTGTTTCACATGCCATGAAAAACCCGCGCCACATTGCCGTAATTGACATCGGGAAAACGAACGCAAAACTCGCGCTTGTTGATCTGCAGAACCATCGGGAAATTGCCGTGCTGACGCGCCCCAACACGGTATTGCCCGGCCCGCCCTGGCGTCATTTCGATACAGATGGGCACTGGGATTTTCTGCTGGCTGCGCTCAAAGTGCTGCACGGTGAACATGGCATTGATGCGATTTCCATCTCCACCCACGGCGCCAGCGTCGTTCTGCTTGACGCACAAGGGGACCTTGCGGCACCGGTGCTGGATTATGAGCACCCGATCCCGGCTGACATCGCGCAGGCCTATGACGCGATCCGTCCGCCTTTTGCGCAAACCGGGTCGGCGCGACTTGCCAACGGGCTGAATGTGGGGGCGCAGTTGTTTTATCAATTCGCTCAAGACCCGGGCTTGCGTGATCGCACGCGCCATATCGTGGGCTATCCGCAGTACTGGGGCCACCGTCTCACGGGGGAATTCGCCTGGGATGTGACCTCGATCGGGTGCCATACAGACCTGTGGGAACCAGTCACGGGTCGGTTTTCTTCGCTGGTCGACAGGCTTGGTATTGCGGAAAAGCTAGCTCCGGTGCGGCATTGCGCTGATGTTCTCGGGTCCATCTTGCCGGAAGTCGCCGCCGCCACCGGGCTGTCCGCGGATACGCCCGTCACCGTGGGTATTCACGATTCCAACGCGTCGCTGTACCCGCATCTGTTGACCCAAGAGGCCCCGTTTTCGGTTGTCTCAACGGGCACCTGGGTGGTCGCCATGGCCGTCGGAAGCAAGGTGCCGGGCCTTGACCCGACGCGCGATACGCTCGTCAACGTGAATGCGATGGGCCAACCCGTTCCCTCCGCGCGCTTCATGGGAGGGCGGGAGCATGAAGTCATTCAGGCGGGTCAGCCCTGCCCACCAACACCGCAGGACGTGGCGCAGGTTCTGGCCGACTCCGTCATGATCCTGCCCGCCGTGGAACCCGCGTCGGGGCCATTTCAGGGGCGCAAAATGCGCTGGAGCGGGCCTGAACCCGCACCCGGCACCGGGCCGCGTTCAGCGGCATTGTCATTTTACCTTGCACTGATGACGAGCACCTGCCTTGCGCTGATAGCGGCCAGGGGCGTGACCATCGTCGAAGGCCCATTTGCCCAGAACCGGGAATTCAAATCCATGCTGTCAGTCGCAACAGGTCGCGCGGTTCTGCATAGCCAATCCGCGACAGGAACAAGCATGGGTGCATCACTCCTTTTCAGCTCTGACCGAACACCGCCGCTGCCACAAACGAACGTCTCTGAGGAGGATGCACAAGCCTACCGAACCTACGCCAAAGAGTGGCACCAGCAGATCACCTAAAGCGTCTTGCGAAAAACCTGAACCGCATGACGCTGCCTGCAATCGACGACTTCAGTGCGGTACCGGATGTTTGATAGCGTGGGCATTTCGTCAGACGCTCTGGAGGAATACGAAAAGCGGGAACAACCCACACGCTCCCGCCCCACACAAGTTTTGTGGTTTGCCGGGGCGATGCTTTTTTAATCGCGTAAAGTAAACGGTGCTTTGGCAACAACCGGTCTTCAATACACAAGCATGGTGGCGGAGACGAAGGGAGGCTCCACCACAAATCTAAGTCGTTGACTTGACTGGACATACAAGAGCGAAGGTTGCTTGTGTGTCTCACTTTGTGTTCCACTGTTTAGCCCGGATGTTTGGGAGAAGTCAAAGGTATCTTTTTGGGTAGCCGGATAAGGTTTTGTCCATGGTATCATCTTAAGTATCAGAAATATATAAATATTTTTGGATGTAGGTGGATATCATATTGGTTTTGGATTGTTTGTTTATAAGCTGGATACATCGAAGATTGAGATGAGGCAGGAAGGCAATCGGTTTTGAATATGTATTATAAGTTATTGATTATAAATGATTTAATATAGAAGAAGATTGATTATCTGGCCAGACAGATACTGGGTTGCATCTTGTCCTATGGTGAGGGCGAGTGATTTATCCCACGATATCAGGGGGATATCCTCGAACGGGTAGGATCGCCCGACGACCTTCTATCCTATAGGTGGCGCGATAGGGCGCGTCTCTTCGAGTGGAGCCGTTCGGCTCGCGGGGTTCACGCCCTCTGTCCTATAGTGTCGCCCAGTGATGGCCGAGTATGACGCATCCCTGCCTACATGTGAGGAACGGCCCCCCCTATCGCTGCGCTGCAATCTGGGCGGGACAGAGAAGCGCATGGAAAACAGACAGATACCGCGTGAAAGAAGCCATCAATGCTTCGCAAAGCAGGAGGGGCAGCCCCTTGGGTAGGAGGGCCATGGGGGAAGTCATAACCTTGTTAGTATTCGGATGGCCGCTCGGAAAAATGTGCCGCGCAATCTTGTCCCGTGCAGTTTATTCGGGCGCGCGCAACTCAAGGGCTTGCAATCGTTCTTCCAGCATCTCAACCTTTGCCACGAGTTCTGCATTGGTTGTGCCAAGTTCAACATACATCGAGAGAAGCTGTTTGAGCGCTTCATCCGACCGGTCCGAGACAGTTGCGATTTCAGATCGCATCGAACTCTGCTGTATGGAAAGTTCGTTGAGTGTTCCCACCTGTCCATTGTGTAGGCACAGCAAGTATTCGAGATAACTCTCGACTTGTGTTTCGAAGGAAATGCCGCGCCAATAGCTGGGTTCAGGGCAGTAGGCTTGCGCTTTGCCTGTCAAGCCAAACACCAGAAGCGCCGCCAACGACATGTGAATGGTGATATTCATCGCTTCGCCTTAGAACAGCATTTTGTAAACATTGCCATTTGTGTCCTTAGCTATTCCATAGCCATTGGCTGTACCGCTGCCTGTGAAAAACTCCACGTCAAACCTTGTATTGTCTGAACATGTCGCGAACGCTTGCCCTTTGTTGACACCCGGAACATTTCCGACTGTGGTTGAATAGCCAGCTACTGAACCGAACTGCGAGAAAAGCGACCCTGTTGTTACGCTCGCAGACTGAGGTGCAACGGATGACCACTTGCCGGTGCAGACTGCCCCAGTTGGCATAGAAAAGGAAAAGCCCCCGGTATTTCCGGTGATGCCATCAACCGTGGCAACCAGCGTCGGCACAGGGCTTTGTTGGCTCATCGGCCCTGACACGGGATAGAGGTTCGCAGTTGTCGAGCAGGCTGCCTGCCCTAGCAAGGACAAGCATAGCAGTCGTTTCAGCATAGGTCTTCCTTTCCACAAAAATCCAAACAAAACGGCGACCTGAGTGACGCCACGATTATCCTGAAATGGTATTATCCTGACTTGGGATTACCCGACTGCCTGCATTCGATCAACAGGCAGTCACTTGACCAAGACACTTCGCACACCTGAACATGTTTACCTGTGCCAGCGGCTCAGGCAGGTGCGCCTTGATGCAGGTCTGACCCAAGCTGACTTGGCAGAGCGATTGGACAAGCCACAGTCCTTTGTTGCCAAGGTCGAGACGCAGGAACGAAGGCTGGACGTGATCGAGTTCGCCAAGTGGATGATGGCTTGCGATAGTATTGACGTGGCACACCAGACTATCACCGCACTTGCAGGCGGCTTGCACGGCGAAGGACAACGCCCCTAAACCTTAAACTTCTCAAGGGCTTCTTGTTTCTGCACCAGCGTGTGCCCTTCCTTGAAATAGACCTGTTGCGCCACGCCTTGGCGCTCGTGGCCGACAATCTCCTGAAACAGTGGTTCTGGCACACCCGCCTGTGCAAGCCGCGTGACCATCGTGTGTCGCAAGCTGTGGAACACCAGACCGCCCTCCTTCATGCCCAGTCCCGGCAAGAGCACGTTGTTGAACCGGCGACCCAAGTTGCGGCCATAACCTTCCTTGGCATTGTAGCTAAAGGACAGGAACAGGCGTTGTCCTTCGGGCTTTGCCGCGACCCAATCGAGGAAGCCAAGTTGGATCAAATCCGAGTGGACAGGAACACGGCGCTTGGCGGCAGGGGTCTTGAGGCTCTTGTTTGGCCCGTCATCATTGATGTCGATAAACCAGATGTCGCCTTCTTGTCGGATGTCGGTGACGTCAAGCTGGGCAATCTCACGCAGTCTTGCACCCGTATAGAGACCCAGAAGCGCACCCCACTTGTGATCGTCTTCCTTCACAAACCCGGACGTGTTCTCAGTCAGTTCTTGAAACAATCGCTTGGTTTGGGCTGGCGAGAATGCCTTGCGTCCATCATCCGGCTTTTTCCGCGCAGTGATTTTCATCTCTTCAAACAACTTTTCAGTCGCCTTTCCATGCGTAACCGCCCATTTCCAGAAGCGATAGAACATGGCCATATGGTTATTCACCGTCTCAACAGATACCTTCTTCATTCCCGGCACTTCTATCGCCTCAAGCAGCGGTAAGTCTTTCGTTTCAGTCTTGGTTTTCCGATTGATCGGCAAGGACTGCACCACCTTTTTGACTTCGGCAGCGTCATGGCGCGTTATGTCCGCCATCCTGCGATCAGGCCCGAAATACTCCAAAAGCACAGACAAGAAGGCTCTTGCTTTTGCGGCCATATGGTCGGACCATTGCGGCTCAGCCATGAAGTCTTCGATTGCCTCTCCCAGAGACGCGGAGCGGGCCTGTGGTGGCCTTGGCGCAGTCTGGCATGGTTTGGTGAAGGAATAGCCTTCAAGGCTCTCAGCGGCGCTTAGAATGGCTTTGATCTGATCCCGGCGGGCCTTGCGCATTTCTTGGCGCAGGGCTGGCTCATTTTCGGCCCACTGAGCCTCTGTAAGGCCCGCTGAGGCCCGGAAGCTGTCCAAGGTGCCTGTGTCAAGGTAAAGGTCCGACAGGTCGTCAAAACCGCCTATGGCGTCCTCGTGGACGTCTAGCTCTTGGCGCAGGGCATCAAGGGACCGCTCAGGCAACCCGGTGTCGTTCAAACGCTCCACATAACGATCCAGCGAAGCTGCAAAGTAACTCCGCACGATGTCCCGCATCTCATCTTGTCTGAGCCTAGCCAAAGTTTTGTTCTCGCGTATCAATCTGCCACAGGATGCAAGATGACGGGCAAGATCGCCAGCCCGATCTGGGCACTTGGTGCGCAAGGATATTCTGACAGTGCGGCGCTTTTGTTCCTCAGCCTGAGGGAGTGGCCAGCGGAAGTAGTAGACCCCGTGGCGCGACGGCGAGAGGTAGGCGGACAGTTTCATGGGCATATGCTCCACTCTGTGTCGCACTTGCCTGTCCAAGACCTAAGTCATTGTTTTAGCGTATTATGGCGGAGACGAAGGGATTCGAACCCTCGAGACCCTTCCGGGCCTACTCCCTTAGCAGGGGAGCGCCTTCGACCACTCGGCCACGTCTCCGCTGACGGGTATAGCCGCGTGGCTACCTGTAACACAAGGTGAAATTGGCACTTTTTCCTTGTGTCGCGCCTGATAACACAACCTTATGATAAAAAACGACTTATCTCTTTCGGGGGGCGGTTCGGGCAGTGTCTCGCTCGGGTGTGGGTTTCAGTGCTCTTGGATGAAGAAGCCTGCACCGTCTGCTGCCGCTTGCTCCGATCAACCGCAAAATAACGCCTATGGGTCTCTTTTGGCCGTGCGGCAGGTGTCCAGATCCACGTTTGCAGGGCGGGTTTTGCGGCATTGTTTGCGATGACGGAGAACTTTGGATCTCCTTACGTTGGCACCGTTCATGGTGAAATTGCGCTTGGTTTCGTCTCGCTTGCACAGAGCCGCTTTGTGGTGAAGACCCAAGGCGGGGTCCTGAGTTGAAGGTTTTTCAACCGGGCCATCTGGCACGGGATCAACGACGCGGTTTATACGTCGCTAATGCCCTTGCGCGACTTGGCGGTTCAGGGTTCGCGCAGGGCTAGAATATGACCCTCAAAGCCGCTATTTCGGGCCTAACGGCCGCTGAAAACAGGCTAAATCAGTTGACGCAGTGTCAGCGTCTAAATACCGTAAAGCCCAAATTAAAATAAAATTTATCGTGATGATCCACCTTGGTGGTTCATGCATAGCCTTTTAAAAACCCGGGCTGGTCTTTCCGAGAAACCGTTCTCGGACTGGAACACCCGGATGGAGACAGATTAATGGCCATTTCGTATTTCGGCAGCAATTACAACGTCGTCGCCACCACCGTAACTTTCACACCCAAGGACAGCCAGTTTGGCCCCGGCGCGGGGGGGGACCCGATTGAACCGATGTTCTTTGGCATTGGCGGGGACGAGTTGCGCACAACCCCCTTCAGCGTGGGCGGCCCTGTGGTCATGGATTTGCCGTTTCTTGGCGAGACGGAGGTGCTCACAGCCCGTCTGTTTGGTGAGCTTGGCGCACGCATGGGGCTTGAGATTACTGCAGGGCTTGAAAAAGGCGCGGATGACCCGGAGGATCCGGACCTGATCACACCGGGCCAGATCGCGGCGGTTCTGCCCTATGACCTTGTCGTGGCCTATCCGACACTCGCGCCAGATATCGCCTCGGGTGATCTGATTGATCTGTTTTTCGACACAACTTTCAATCCCGGTGCCAGTGCTGAGACAGGGTTTCAGACCCGGTTTCCCAGCCTGATCTTCGAGATGAACCTCATTAACGAACTGGATGTGGTCCTCGGGGCGGAGGTTGGTATTCTGGGGTCGAACACGACCTTCACGCCGGTTGATTTCAATGCCTCCACGTCGATTCCGCTGATTTCCGTGGACACGGCGCGTTTGGATGATGAAGGGGGCGCTGATCCGCTCAATGTGCTGGGCGTCGGCACACAGAACATCATCAGCCTGCTGGGGCTGGAGCCGATTGAAAATGCGAATGGTGAGTTCCGGGGCATTTCGGTGCCGCTGAACGCCTTTTTCGACACGACGCTGCCGGAGGACCGTGCCGATGCCAGTACCGGCGTCACGGGCGATCAGCCGACAGGCCGCGTGCCCGAACGCCCCGAGATCGACATCGGCCGGATCGAATTGTTTGTCCCCAACATCAATGTTGCGTCCAAGGAAGTTGACGGGGTCTATGTGGCGGATCCCGGCAAACGCGTCGTCAACGGCGTGATCGAGGATGACGCCACGGGCAGGGGCAACAAGGATGATCTGGCGGCGCTCGTTCTCGATCTGGATGGGCTGACGACACTTGCGACCGGCGGTGCCTTTCCGCCGCTTGAACTGGGCTGGGAGCTTTTCAACAGCAACAACGGCGAGACCGATGAGGACGCCAGCCCCTTCGAACTGGCCATTGATTTCTACTACAACTTGCTCGATGTGGAACTGCGCGCTGCCTTCCCGCTGGCGCAGGAATTCGAGCTGACGCCCGAGATCGCCACCAAAGTGTCGTTCTTCGAAGCCACGCCAGAGGGCGAGAAGGGCGATGCGGTCGCGGTGCAGGTCGCGCAGACGAAAAAGCAGCTTCTGTTTGATGCCTCCGGCTCCTTCACCAGCGACGCGGTGGCACAGCGGCTATCGGAACTGGCGGCGCAATCCACACAGGTGGCCCGCGATATCGAATTGTTTGTGGACCTTGAACGCGCGATCCCCGGGGCCTTTACCGGGGATGTGGGCGGTGTATCGGCTGTGCTTGGCATCAGTCGTGACGGCGGGCCATTCGAGCCGTTGGATGCCCTGGGCAACGCCCCGATCATCGAATCCGCGCCGCAACTGGGCGCAAATCAGAACGTCGACCTTGATCTGACGGGCGTGCAATTCGGCTATATCATCAGCAGCCAGATCAACGGGCCGGAGACAACCGAAGTCATTCCGGTGGCATTTGATCCGGATTCGACCGTCTTTCGCCTGGTGGATGTCGAAGCGCCCGCCGGGCTGACGGAAACGGATTTCCTGAGCGATCTGTCGGCGCTCAATGTGATCTATGGTGGCGAGCAGATATTCGTGGAGGTCGAGACCGAGGCGCGCCCGATTGTGCGCAGCACCACGGGGCTGGAATTCGATCTGTCGCTGCTGCTGTCGGGGCTGGAATTCGAGGCCGGGTTCAACGCCAGCGTCGATCTGGGGCCGTTTTCGGTCGGCGTGGGTCTGGATCTGGGCGTGGGGCCGCTCTTTGACGAGACGATCCCACTGTTTAACGCGGATCTGATCACGCTGTTTGACGAGACATTCTCGATCACCGACAGCCGCACAACGTCATTTCTGCTGGGCGGAGACGAGGCACAGGGCGAACTGGCGCCCGGGGCCATCGTCGGCACCGAAGACGACGATAATGTTGACGCTGTGGCCGTCGCTGCCGCGCAGCAGCAAGCCGATGCGGCGCAGGTGGTCATTGATGACACCACACCGTTGTTGGCCGCCGCTGTCGCGGCAATTCCCCCCGCCCAGGAAGCGGCAAATCTGGCAGGTGCCCAGTTTGCTGCCGCTCAGGCAACACTTTCGCAGTTTCAGGTTCTTTTCAATCGCGGCCTCGTTTCAGCGGCCGACCTTCAGGAGGCTACCGACAACCGCAACCAGGCGCAAGCCAATGTGGCGCAGGCCAATGCCTTGCTCAACGCGCGTGTTGCCGAACGTGATGCGCTGCAACAGACACTTGATCAGGCAAATGCCGATCTGGCAGCGGCCAACGTGATCCTCGCCAGTGCGGGTAACCCCGAACTGCGCGGCACGGCGCAGGCCGATGTCATCGTCGGTCTCGCGGGCGACGACAGGCTTCTGGGGCTTGAGGGCGATGATACCCTTTTCCCCGGTGAAGGTGCCGATACCGTCGACGGCGGCGATGGCATTGACACGGTTGATTTCAGCGACCTGACCGGGGCGGTGCTGACGAGCGCGCATCAGGGCCTGCTGCCTGCGGGCGCGCGCGCAGGTATCAACGTGCTGTTGAACGATGGTGTCGAAACCGCCGCCGAGATCAACAGCGATGGCACGCTGGGCGCCGTGACAGAGGTCAGCAACGTCGAGCGCTGGCGGTTGACCGATTTTGCGGATGTCCTGCGGTTGGATCTGGCAAGCCCCGGCGATTTGGCCGAATTGCGCGACGTCTCTACGCTCGGAGGTGATGATGTGGTCGAGGCGACCGGGCTGTTCCGGCGCGAGGTGACGGCACCGGCGCTCAACATTGACCTTGGGGACGGCGATGACCGATTCATCGTTGGTGATCAAAACGGCAGCGATCTTGCCCAACTTGCACCCGGCATGACCCTGCTGGGCGGAGCGGGGACGGACACACTTGTTGCAAGCGGTGTGGTTGATCTGCAAGCTGGCACCGGGCCGGATGGTGTGACGTTTTCAGGCTTTGAGAACATCACCCGCGTATCAGGGACATTCGGGACACTGTTGGGCGATGACGGGGCCAACAGGTTGCAGGATAGTGCAGGCGACGGTTTTCTTGCCGGGCGTGGTGGCGCGGATATCTTGCTCGGCGAGGCGGGCAATGACGTTTTGATCGGCGGGCTGGGTGCGGATGTTCTGGACGGCGGGGCAGGGCTCGACACGGCCAGCTACGCCGATAGCACCACCTCCATTTTCATCCGCGAAGTGCCCGGTGCCCAGATGCTCGGCTTTCGGGGCGAGGCGCAGGGCGACGTGCTGATCGACATCGAGCGGATCGAGGGTTCGGCGTTCAACGATCTGTTCCGGGGCGGCGAGCGCAGCATGATCATTGAAGGCGGCGCAGGTGATGACCGCATCGTTGCGGGCGGCGGAAATGACACGATATTCGGGCAGGACGGCAACGACCTGCTCTTGCGCGCCGAAGAGGGGCGCGTGTCAGGCACCAATACTTTTGACGGTGGCGACGGATTTGACCTGCTGGGCGGTTTTGAGGGCGGCGTGCGCCTTGCATCCGGGTCGGTTTCGGGCACGGTGCGTTTTGTCAATCGTGACCCACGCGGTATTCTGCCCTTCCGGGATGAAAATGTGGACCGCACGGGCACGTTCACCTATCAGGCTGTGGTGGAGCAATTCCTGCGTGTGCGCATGGCCGATGGTGTGGCTGAAATCATCGAAGAGGACGTCAACAGCAACGCGATCTTCACCAGTGTGAGTGTCAACGGTCGCTACAACTATACTGAACGTGGCCTTTTCAACATCGAAACGGACTGGCGCAACGTCAACATCCAGACCGTTGAACAGTTCGGGTTCACGCGCTCGGCCTTGCTGGCCTCCAGCAATGATTTCGTGGATGGAACAGGCCGGGACTCTCTGCGGACGTTTATTGCCGATAACGTCAGCGGCGTTTCTTCCAGCGATATTGTTTCGACCTTCTATTCCTCCGACATCCGCTCCATCGGCAGTCTGTCCTCCACCGACCGCGTGCTGTCGCGCGACACTTTCACCAATGTTGAAGGCATCATCGGCACCGACCGCGATGATGAGATGTTTGGGTCTGCCGCGGATGAAGCGTTTTACGGCAATGGCGGGGACGACTACGTCGAGGCCGCGGCGGGCGACGACATTTTGGGCTTTGGCGAGGGGCAGGCGCTGAAGAACCTGACCAACCCGCCGGGAGACACGGCTGTGCCGGTCTTCGGGCGTCAGGGGGGCACGATCGAGCCGCAGAACAACCCGACCATTCTGGAACGTCTGCGGACACTGGACCCGGATGACGCGGTTGCCGGTGCATCGCGCGCGACCGTCACGGGCGATGTGGATGGGGCCGGGAATACGCGCGTCGACTGGGGCTCGTTCCTGTGGGGCGGTGCGGGCATCGACACGCTTGACCTGCGGTTTGACCGGGGCCTGAACTTTTTGCCGACAGACGGGCCGGAGGCGCGCGCCATCGTCGATCTGGATGCAGCACCCACCAACACCACGATCAACACCTTTACCGGGGAGCGCGTCGTTTATGGCACGGCGGTGTTCACCAATCCGGGCGAAGATGAGACCGCACCCGGTTCCTACGTCAATGCAACGCTTTTTGGCATCGAGAACGTATTGGGCACCGCGAACAACGACATCATCAGCGGTGATGCGCGTGACAACCGGATCGAAGGCGGCGGCGGCGCCGACACCATGGACGGGCGTGGCGGCACGGATACGGCCAGCTATGCGCTGGCCTCCGAAGGCGTCGAACTGAACCTTGTGCGCGACGGCGCAGGCGTGCGTCTGGACAACAGCGGCGGCGGCACTGGCGATGCGGCGGGCGACACGGCGGTCGGTTTCGAACGCTTTGAAGGGTCGGGCTTCGCAGATACGGTGACACTGACAGGGGTGGTGACGACAGGCACGAAAAACATTTCGTTTGACGTCGCGCATTTCTTTCCCGAGGTGACGGTACCGAGTGGTATCCCGGGCAACGACGAAACATTTCAGGCAGAAACGCGGGTCTTTACCGAAACCGTCCCGATGCACGACACGCTGCTGACACCTGCGACACCCTTGGTTACTCTCGCGCTGGGGGATGGCGACGATGTGCTGACAGCGGGCGCCGGAACGCCGGTTGTGGCCGATCTGGGCGACGGGGCCGACACGGTGCATCTGACCGGTGTTGTGCATGATATCGATCTGGGCGCGGGCGACGACATGGTAAGCGTCGCGGCACTTCCCGACGGGGCCCTGACCGGGCGTTCTGCGGCGCAGCGCACCACCTTCATCGACGGGGGTGACGGTGTTGACACGGTGCGCTTTGCCTCAGATGCCTTCGTCAGCCTGCAATCTGACGGGGCAGGCCGGGCCATTGTGACCGTGGCCGCTGAACCCGCTGCGACCGAGACGACCGCGTTCATCAATAGCCGCACGTTCACGGATTTCATCTTTCCATTCACCTCTGTCCAGCGGACCTCCGATCTGATCGGAGAGATCGACATCACCGGGCAGGCCAGCTTTACGGACGCGCTGGATGCGATCGACGCATCCCCCGCCATTTACGATCTGACGAATGTGGAGTTCATCGAGATTGATGGCGCGCGCATTCGCCTGAACGCCGCCGATCCGGTGGTGGATGCCGATACCACGCTGACAATCACCGAGGACGCGCGCGATCCATTCGATCTGGGCATCATCGTACCTGCGGCAGAGCGCAGTGCCGGGGCAACCTACAGGATCGATACGCTGCCGGAGACGGCGCAAATCGCGCTGCCGGAAGGCTTCCCGGGGTCAGGTCCCGTCGCCGAGGGCGATGTCCTGACCGCAGAGGAGCTGGCCGCCTTGCAGGTCATCCCGGGACAGCTCTTTGGCGGCGTGGTGGATCAACTGGTCTTTGAACGCGTCAATCCACCTGAACCGGAGGATGCGCGCATTGCGACCCTGCCCAGTGTCGCGCCGCTGGACGGTGTATCGCTGAACATCACAGCCCCGGTCAGCCCGGATGGGGATCCGCTGACCGTCACGCTTACCCAGGCGCCTGACAGCGGCACTTTGTTTGTCATGCGGCCTGATCCGGGTTTTCTTGCCCTCGGGGTGACGATGCCCATGCCCGTTGCGGTGACGGTGGGCGACACGCTGACGGTGGAGGAACTTGCCGGCCTGTCCTACCGACCTGCGGAAAATGCGACAGGGTCGGTCGGTGCGGTCGCCTATGAGGTTGATACGGGCCTTGGTCTGCGCGAATTGAGCCAGACCACCGGGACCGACGACGCGCCGGCAGAGCGTGATGGCCGCGCGAGCCAAACGATCACCATCGAGATCACGCCGGTAGACGACGCGCCCGAAGTTGCGCGCCTGTTGTATCCGATCTCGCCCAATGGTGTGCTGGAGGCAACACTGAATGTGGCCGATGCGGAGGATGATCCCTTTACCCTGAGCGTCGAACAGGCGCCGACCCTCGGCGCGCTGACCCTGAACGCCGATGGCTCTTTCGTATACCGTCAGGATGGCGTGGTTGATTTTGCCGGGGCGGATTTCGTCGAGGACCGCTTCAGCGTGCGTGCAACGCAGGACGGCAGCAGCCTCGCATCGCCCGCGGTCACGCAGGTGGTGCGCATCATAAACCCCGCCAGTCAGGCGGCCATCGTGTTTGACACCACACGGCCGGATGTCTTCTTTGACGATCAGGGCGACCCGATTGCACTGGGCGGTTTGGGCACCGACGACACGGTGATTGGCCATGATGGCAATGACCAGCTCTTTGGCTTTGGGGGCAAGGACCGTATCCTCGGCCTTGAGGGGGATGACACCCTGTCGGGCGGCTCTGGCAACGACAGGCTGAATGGCGGCGACGGCAACGATGCGATCGAAGGTGGTGCGGGCGATGACATCCTCTTCGGCAAGGCCGGGGATGACACGCTGGATGGCGGCGCGGGCGATGACGAGTTGATCGGAAGCGATGGCAACGACGAGATCAACGGTGAGGCTGGCAATGACATTTTGCGCGGTGGTGCGGGCAATGATGTGATCGAAGGCGGCGCGGGCGACGACACGGTCTTTGGTGGCAATGACGAAGACATCATCAACGGCGGTGTCGGTGACGATATGCTCGGCGGTAACGGCGGCAGTGACATCATCAACGGCGGCAGCGGAGACGATATGCTGATCGGTGGTCTGGACGGCGATGTTCTGGACGGCGGTGACGGTGCAGATGAACTGCGCGGCGGCGGCGGTGATGACACCCTGTGGGGTGGTGACGGCGACGATCTGATGTTTGGCTCGTTCAATGACGATGTGCTCTATGGTGGTGCGGGCGATGACGTGTTGAACGGCAACACGCAGGTGGATGCGCTCTTCGGCGAGGCGGGGAATGACATTCTGCGCGGCGGCGATGGTTTTGACAGCCTTGATGGTGGCACGGGCAATGACACGCTCGAAGGGGGTAACGGCAAGGACGTGCTGAACGGTGGCAGCGGGCAGGACATCCTGCGCGGTCAGGCCCAGAACGATACGTTTGTCTTTGCAGAGGCGTCGGATTCCGCCTTTGGCAGTGCCGATCTGATCGACGGTTTTGAGGGTGTCGGCGTGCGGGGCGGTGATCTGATCGACGTGTCGATGATTGACGCCAACATCGCAGTGGCGGGGATGCAGTCCTTTGTCTTCCTCGGGGCGCTGAGCACGGCAGAGGGCTTTGCTGCAGGTGCAGGCGCGTTGTGGGTGGAGGACTTCGGCACCCAAACGCGGCTCTACGGCCTTGTGGATGATGACAATAGCATCGACCTGGCCGTCCGTATAAACGACGGCGCCACGACGACAGCCAGTGACTACTTTGCGGGTGATTTTATTGTCTAGAGGCGGCAGTGACCTGAGGCCTTAAGGCTCGTTCACTTTTGAGTAGGATCCGTCCCGATGGGCGAGGTTTGCCGCGAACATGGCACCCTTTGACCGGCAGGTTATCGCCCAGCAATGACCGAGAGTGGAACAGCGACGTTCTACAAGTCGGAGTTCGGCGGGATGGATGTGTCGGAGGCCCGTAAGCTGAAGTCGCTTGAGGATGAGAACACCAGGTGGAAGAAGCTGCTCGCAGAGCAGATGCCCGACAACGCGATGCTGAAAAATGTCGCCTCGCGAAAGTGGTGACGCCCGCCGAAAGACGCAAAGCTGTGGTTCATCTGTGTGATCAGTCTGGGGTCAGCCAACGGCGGGCATGCGATATGCGGGAGGCAGATCGCTCGAGTGTGCGACATCGCATTCCACCCTATGATGCTGACCTGCGCAAAGCGATGAAGGAGGTTGCCGCGGAACGTCGGCGTGTCGGTTATCGGCGCATTGATATTATGCTGGAGCGTCAAGGCATCCACATGAACCAGAAGAAGCTGCGGCGACTACATCGCGAAGCAGGGCTTCAGGTGCGCAAAAGGGGCGCGCGCCGCCCGATGGGTCTGCCAGAGACGATCCATCAGCGGTGGAGGCCGGGCTTCGTTTCAGCCGCCTTCAGACCGTCTCATCCTTTGCGACGCAAACGACTGCCGGGCAATGGATGGCCGGAGGTTCCGTGTTGTGGCCATCATGGACGATTGCAGCCGGGAGTGTTTGGTGCTTGTGCCCGACACGTCACTGTCTGGCGCGCGGCAGACACGCGAGCTGGATCAGATTATTCAGGTACGCCGGATGCCCACGGTAAATGTCAGTGACCTGCCCCCCTGAGAGTTCGCGTTTTTTAGTTAGCTCTGTTCAGGTTTTGGTCCTCTCTTGACCGTTGGTGGTACTCCCACGGGGTGAGCCCGTCGAGGCTTGAATGTGGGCGTTGGTGATTGTAGCCGGCGCGCCTTGCCGCAATCATGTGGCGGGCATGGCGCAGAGACGGGAACAGGTGCTCGTTCAGGCACTCCTCGCTCATCCGTGCGTTGAAGCTTTCCACCAGGCCGTTCTGCATGGGCTTTCCGGGTGCGATATAGTGCCAGTCGACCTTGCGATCCTCTTGCCATTTGAGCATCACGTTCGAGGTCAGCTCCGCCCCGTTGTCGCTGACCACAAGGCATGGATAGCCTCGCAACTCGGCGATCCGGTCCAGCTCACGGGCGACATGCGCACCGTCAATGGATGTGTCGACTACGGCGGCCAGGCATTCCTGGCTGAAGTCGTCGATGACATTCAGCACCCTGTACCGCCGCCCGTCTTCATGCGCGTCCAACATGAAGTCGAGCGACCACCGTTGGTTTGGGCCCTGCGGGATTGCCATGAGCGCCCGCGTCCCGACAGCACGCTTGCGACCGCCCCATTTACGAACGGTTAACCCTTCTTCGCGGTGGAGCAGGTACAGCTTCTTCCAGTTCACCTCCCCGCCCTCTCGCTTTAGCAGGATGTGCAGCCGTCGATAGCCGAACCGGCGCCGCTCAGAAGCAAGTTGCTTCACCCTTGTACGCAGCGCTATGTCCACTGGACGCTTCGACGTCCGTCGGTACAAACGCGGATCAATCCCCGCCAACGTACAAGCGCGACGTCGATTGTAGCCTTTGAACGAACACATCTTCGGCAATCTCGCCGAAGCCCGGAAAATCATCGAAAACTGGAGGACCGGCTACAACACAGAACGACCATACACATTACTCGGCGGGCTGGCCCCGGCCGTCTACGCCAATCTCAACCGTGCAAGCAAGCCTGCCTCGCTTGAGCTCCGCAAAAGCTCCGCTCAGCAGTCCTTGACCACAACCAAATCAACAGAAAGAAACATGAACGCATTCTACACCTAAACGGCCCGGATCAGGGGGCTGGGTCAGTCCAAACACCGGGAGGCAGCTCAATCAAAAAATATCCACATTACCGCTAGTATCGATCTCGGTGGCTTTACGAGAAGTTCCTAATATCGACTTGGTCGAACTCAACTTCAGATTTGTTGAGGCGACCGCATCATTGGAAATTTGGATCGGTGCATGAGTTGTTTGCTGCGCGAGCAGTTGGAGGAGAATAGCGCAATCCTCCAGAGACTGGCGTGTGAAGTCCAGCGACTGAATCCTAGTTATGGATACTCCTTCGCTGTTTTCTTTATCGATCAGCATGTTTCCAAGTTCTTCTTCTACTTCAAAAACCCTGGCTGCCAAGAAATCCAGATGATTGCATAGTCTTCGTAAAACTGTTGATACCTCTATTGGGTGCGGTGTGTACTCCATTTACAGTCTCCCGACGACTGCCTCGATACAGTTTCGTAAACCGCTTGGTTCAAAAGGTTTTTTAAGATAATTGTTCATCCCGAGTTTTTTCCCGTGATCGATGATTTGTTGTTCCGCGCGACCTGTAATAAGTATGAAGCCCACACCTTTTGTTTTTGGAGAGCCGCGCAGTTGATGCAATAACTGCAGTCCGTCCATTTCAGGCATGTTGTAATCAGATATGACCAAGTGGACAGGATGTGTCGTTATAGACTTCAGGGCATCGCGACCATTTTCGGCCGTGGTTACGTTTCGCACGCCAAAAGCATCCAAAGCTTGCGTAATAAGCCCGCGACTGGTCGACATATCATCCACAACCAAAATTCGAATCTGATCCCTTAGAGACATTTGTTTTCCTCACGCGCTAACTCTTCGTGTGCTTTTTTGTGTCGATAGGTTGTTGGGCCTTGGTTCGCGAAACCTGCTAAGTCCGGGTCTGAAATGCGCTCGGAATGACCTAAAAAGAGATATCCGTCTGGCTTTAGTTGATTTTTGAACCGCGGCCAAAGCGAGTTTTGCGTGACTGCATCAAAATAGATGATCACGTTTCGACAGAAAATAACATCCATTTGCCGCTTCATGGGCCAATCAGACAACAAGTTGAGTTCCTTAAAAGTCACTCTTGATTTGATCGAGCTCTTGGCCTGAAAAGATGGTTCACTGTCGTTTTTACACTCAGTGAAGTACTTTTTTAATCTGTCCGGGCTCACTCCAGACAACAGCCTTTGCGGGTATACTCCTTTAGATGCGAAGTCCACGACCTTTTGATCAATGTCTGTTGCAAGTACTCTAAAGTCGAGCTCCGCTATTTCTGGATAACGATCAAGAGTAGCCATAACAATTGAATACGCTTCCTGCCCGTTTGAGCATCCGGCAGACCAAACTCTAAAACGACCACCCTGACGTAGATAATCGATCTTTGCTGGTAAAATCTTATCTTGCAGGATGTCAAAGTGATGCTGTTCACGGAAAAAGTGTGAAACGTTTGTTGTTAAGGCGGAAATCATCTCGCGCCGCTCCGAAACGCCACTTTCTGAACAAACAAATTGTGCATAACTTGGGAAGGTGTCGATGCCAACTGCCTTAAGGCGATGTCGTAGCCGCGACTGTATCATCGACATTTTTTCCGCGACAAGCTGCAGGCCACTCTCCTTGTAAGCAAGTTCTGCGATAGACTTGAAACTGGCCTCATCTAAACCAGCGCTTTCCATCTTTTCGACCATTATGCAGCACTGCTTTGTTCTTTTGAAACGATTGTGGACAAGTCCAAGACACGTATCATTCTCTCGTTTATCAAAGTGAGCGCGCTGACCACATTTTGGCTCGCGCTCGGTTGCATTTCCGGGGGAGGCTGTAAGTCATCAACCGTCAACGCAATGATGTCAGAAACGGCGTCAACAAGCAGTCCGGTCATGCTTTCCTCGTGGTTCACGACGATAATGACGTTTCGATCAGTGTGCTCCCTCGGGCTTAGGCCCAATCGTTGCGCTAAATCCATGACAGGTAGTACTGTACCACGCAGGTTTATCACTCCCTTCATATAGCTGGGAGCATGAGGTAAGGGTGTTGTTCTGGTCCAACCGCGAATTTCTCTTACAGACATGATATCCAGGGAGTATTCTTGGTCTGCGAGCTGGAACGTCAGGAGTTCCAGAGTCTCCGGCGTATCTTTTTCACTCATGATGTTGCTCCTGATACAGTAGAACTATGCCCAGATATGTTTGAGCCGATTGCGTTTGTGATAATGTCTGACGTGTCCAAAATCAGAGCGATCTGGCCATCTCCGAGAATAGTAGCGGCGGCTATCCCAGGGGCGCGATAGAAGCTGTCATCCAAACCCTTGATGACGACTTGTCTCTGGTCCTGTATGCTATCGATTATGAGAGCAGCGCGGCTTTCGTCTTCATGTGCGATCAAAAGGACGACTGACCCTTCGTAGTCATCAATGGGGCCCCGGTATCCCAGTTCTTCGCCTAGATCGAAAAGAGGCACAAAGCCACTTCTTACCCTGACAACGTTTGCGCCGGGGCGGACCATCTCAACATCATCATTACTGAGTGTTAGCGTTTCAATCACCACATTCAGGGGGAGGACAAGGGTCTCATCTGCAACCTGAACAACCATTCCGTCCAAGACGGCCAGAGTAAGTGGCAAAGATATTGAAAAAGTAGTGCCTGAACCCGGTGTCGACGAAATCGTGATGCGGCCGCCCAGAGCTTGAATCGCGGTTCGTACAACGTCCATCCCCACGCCACGACCTGAAAGGTCTGACACAACTGACGCCGTCGAAAACCCCGGCAGGAACAGCAAGTTGTCAATTTCACTTTCAGACAACGATGCGTCTTTGGGGATCAACCCTTTGTCGATAGCAATTTGCAAAACCTTTGGGCGGTTAATGCCAGCCCCATCAT
Organism: Roseobacter denitrificans OCh 114; assembly: GCF_000014045.1. Lineage (NCBI taxonomy): Bacteria > Pseudomonadati > Pseudomonadota > Alphaproteobacteria > Rhodobacterales > Roseobacteraceae > Roseobacter > Roseobacter denitrificans. The sequence continues at coordinate 2,929,538 of NC_008209.1, read as the reverse complement.
CGGCAACTTCTATCACCACCCGTCCGGATCTGTGTGCAGCCGTAAGTTTAACCTGGCCTTGGGCTGGTTTGCCAGCCGCAAGCCTCGCGTCTGTTGTCTCCAGGCCATGATCAACTGCATTCCTGATCATATGCGTAAGAGGATCGGCCAGACGCTCGATAACTGTCTTATCGACTTCGGTTCCCTCGCCATTGGTGACAAGGCGGACGTCTTTATCAACGGCGGCCGATGACTCTCGAACGATTCTCGACATGCGTTGAAAGAGGGATTTAACCGGCTGCGCGCGGATCATCATCACGCTGTCCTGGATGTCACGGGTCAGTCGCTGAAACTCTTCCAGCCCGTTCATTGCGTCTGAGTGCGGAGATAACCCCGAGCTTTCAAGGCTCTGCGAGAGCATCGCCTGATTGATTACCAATTCGCCAACAAGGTTCACCAAACGTTCAATTCTGTCGAGATCCACTCGAACGACTGATTTCGCCGGTGCAGCCGGGGTGGGTGTTTTCTGTTCGGCTTTCTGTGGTGCCACGACCTTTTCTGTTGCTTCTGGGGCTGGTTTGGAGAGTTCCGCAATGGGGTCGGGTTCCGAAACTTCTTCCACCTTGGCAGCCGGTGTGGTCAATTCACTGATCGGGTCCGCGTCGGCGGTGCTGTCTTCAGAGCCGTTCTGTTCTTCCTGCGTGTCTTCATCGTCGACACTCTTGATGTCCAAGAGACAAAGTCCCTCTACAAATTCAAATGCTGCCGAGATTTCAGCTTCTTCAACATCCGTTGTAAGCTCAATGTGCCATGACAGATATGCATTTTCGGGGGCGAGGCTCGCCAGTTCAGGTACCTGATCCGTTTTGCACGTAACTTTACACTCACCCATTTCATCCAGTGCGCGCAGGATTTGAAAAGGTTCGTTTCCTGTTTCGTAAAGCTCATTCTCCGGTTTAAATGTAATCTCATATCTGGAGCTTCTTGGGCCTTCGTCTTCATCAAAAGTCAACGGCGGCAACAGGTCGAGAGCATCCCCCTCATCGGCATCACCCAAATCGAGATCAAACGATAAAGCGGCAGGTTGAAAGTCAATTTCCTCTTCGACTTCCTCTTCTTCGGGTATCGCGCCGTTTTCGCCTAGCAACTCATCCAACAGTGCAAGGAGCTTGGAGGTTTCATCCTCCGGAAGCGTGCCGGCGTCACGGCTGATGCGCACGAGATCAGAGAGATGATCCGAGCATTGAAAAAACAATTTGAGCGCATTCGCATCCGCGACCATGCGCCCAGCTCGGATTTCATCAAGCACCGTCTCGAACCGATGCGCAAATCGGACAAGCGCTTCCAGACCAAATGCCCCGGCACCGCCTTTGATGGAGTGAACCGCTCTGAACACAACGTTGATGGTTTCAGGATCACCCGCGCCGTCATTGAGAGCTTCGAGACCATCCTGCAGCGCTTCCAGTAGTTCTTCGCATTCAATGAAGAAAGACGCTCGGATTTCCGCCATAGGATCATTTGAATCAGTCATTTCAGCCTCTTACCCGGCAACCATTTGGAGCGCTTTGACCAGCTTGTTGGGGTCAAACGGCTTCACGATCCATCCGGTGGCACCAGCACCGCGCGCGCGCGCCTTCAGCTCAGGTGCAGCCTCAGTCGTCAGCACGAGGATGGGCGTGGCGCGGTGTTTGTCTTGTTCGCGTACGGCGTCAATGAAACCGAAACCGTCCATGCGCGGCATGTTGATGTCGGTGATAATCGCATCGGGCTCAAGCCCTTCGAGCACCTCAATGCCGTGGATGCCGTCGTCAGCGGTATGGACAGTGAAGCCCGCGGGTACGAGGGCCAAACGGATCATGTCACGCATCGTGCGACTGTCGTCTACGGCAAGAATTTCGAGTGTCATGGACGCCCCCTTGTGATGGATTCTGGTGTCATACCCATCACGCGCATCTGATCGAGCACCCGATCTGACGCGTTGGTGATGGTAATTTTGCGATCTTCAGATTGCGCAGTCACGGCGGCGGATATCATCGCCTGCATGCATAGAGCCCCAAAGTGCTTAACCTCGGTGAGGTCGAGGACGACCTCCTTGTCCTTGCAATCGCGTAGGGTTGCGGTCAGACCGGATGCTGCGGCCAGATCCAATTTGGGACCTAAAACAATTGGTTCGCTCATTCTATCCCCGCAATCGTGCTGGTTTTCGACATGTACATACCGGTCTCCAAATTAGCGCATTTCTGATATGTCCTTCGTTTTAGAGGCCAGTCCGTTAAAACGGCGTTACTAGCGGGAATTTTAGGTGTGAAATAAGCGAAATTGGTTCGCCGGACATGACAGATCTTTGTTTTTAAACAAAAAAACCCCCGGCGATGTCATCGACGGGGGTTCCAGAATTGTCTGCTCAAAAAGCCAATCACGCGCGACGGCGCCGCCCACCCGTGCGCGCCGCACGTCCGCGACCTTCCTGGCCCGGCTTGGGGGCTTCCTTGTTAAACGCGATCCAGGCGCCCCCGTGCGGGTCATTGTTGGTCAGGAAATTCGCCGCACGGATGGCCTCCATCTCTTTTCCGGGCCGCGGTCGGGTCGAACCCAAACCGGTCAGTTGGCAAAAGGTCTCAAGGTCCATGTCTTCGGGAAACACAACACCTGCCGCGGCCAGTTCCATCTTCTTGGCTTCGATTCGGGCTGCGGAAACGGGCAGGGCGACGGGATTCATAATGGCAGAGGTCATGCCAGCACCCATCGCCATTGGCAAAAACGCGTTGTTGATGCCGTGACGGTTGGGCAAGCCAAAGCTGATGTTGGATGCGCCGCAGGTCGTGTTGACACCCAATTCCTCGCGCAGCCGACGCACCAGCGTGAATACCTGATGCCCTGCGGTGGCCATCGCTCCGATTGGCATCACGAGGGGGTCAACCACGATGTCATGCGCCGGGATGCCGAAATCAGCGGCACGTTCGACGATCTTTTTGGCGACGGCAAATCGTACGTCCGGATCCTCCGAAATGCCGGTATCGTCGTTCGAAATAGCTACGACAGGCACATTATACTTCTTGACCAGCGGCAAGACCACTTCCAGCCGTTCTTCCTCGCCGGTGACCGAATTTAGCAAGGGGCGACCCTCGGCCGCTTCGAGACCTGATTCGAGCGCACCGGGTACGGAACTGTCGATGCAAAGCGGCACATCAACGATGGCCTGCACGCGCAGGACCAACTCGCGCATCAAGGGCGGTTCGACAAAGTTGTTGTCCGCATAGCGGGTATCTTCGGCCATCTTGTTGGAAAAGACAGCGCCCGAATTGATGTCCAGCACCGTCGCCCCGGCCGCGACCTGCGCCATGGCATCGGCCTCGACAGTGGAAAAGTCGCCTGCTTCCAGTTCAAGCGCGAGTTTCTTGCGCCCTGTCGGGTTGATGCGTTCCCCGATCACGCAAAAGGGCTGATCGAACCCGATGATCGCAGTCTTGGTTTTTGATTCGACGATGGTCTTTGTCATCAGGAATAAGTCCTTGGATCAGGCGTTTGCCGGTTTTGCGGAGGAGCCGCCGTTTTCGATGGCCCAGTTGGCGTTCGTCTTGATCCCGCCGAGTGGAAAGAAATGAACGTTCGTGATGTTGAAGTCAGGATTCGCGGCCTTGTGGGCGGCCAATTGCGCAACGACATCCGTCGGCTCATAAGGCAGCAAGAGTTTTGTGACATCCATCGCGCGCTTCTGCAGCACCTTCAGCGAGGGGCCAACGCCGCAGGCAATCGCAAACTTGATCAGCGTTTGCAGCTTGGCCGGACCGGCAATGCCAATGTGAACGGGCAGGGTGATCCCTTCGGCGGCGATGGTGTCGGCCCATGCGATGATGGGTTTGGCGTCAAAGGCAAATTGCGTCGCGATGGCCAACTGCGCATCCGTGCGGGATTGAAAATCGTTTTTCCAGCGCAGCGCGGCGGATACGTTTTTCATCGACCCATCGGTGTCAATATCGCGGTTGCCCTCGGGGTGGCCCGCAACATGCAGGCGTTTGAACCCGGCCTCATCAAACAGACCCGTTTCCATCAACTGCATGGAGCTGTCAAAGTCCCCGAGCGGCTTCTCGACACCGCCTGCCAGCAGCAGCGCCTGATGTACATTCGCCTCGCCCTGATACCGGGCAATCCAGTCCTTGAGGGTGGCGCGGTCCCTGATGATGCGGGCCGGGAAATGTGGCATTACTGCGAACCCGTCGTCATTCAGACGTTTCGCGGTTGCGACCATCTCCTCAATGGGCGTTCCTTCGATATGGGCGATATATACGCGGGTGCCTTCGGGCAGCAGGGCGCGGAAATCATCCACTTTCTCGGCGGTGCGCGGCATGACTTCGATCGAGTAATCCTGCAAAAACGCCTCGACATCCGGATTGACGGAAGGCGAGGCTGGCGCAACTTTGCGCTTGAAATTCAACAAGGCCACGAGGCGTTCCTTTCGGGACAAGAGTGTGTCTATCAGGCGTGGCAGGCTCAGGCCCAACCATCGTTATCAATCAGCGCCTTGAGGCGCGCACGGTCAAATTCAGCATCTAGTCGGGCAGCTTCTGCATCTGCGATTTCATCCGGTGTTCCCGGCATCTCCACAGGTGCAGCTTTGCGCCACTGTGCAAGATAGGCATCCGTATCGCCCGCGCCAACCTTCATGGCCGCACGATCAATCGCCTGCTCGAAACGTTCTGGCAGCGGTCGTTTTGACCCGCGACGTCCCTTTCCCACAATCACCTGAGCGGGGATGTCGCGCCAATATACAATCGTGACTTCGGGCATCGTGATTCCTACCTGTTGTGCACCCTGTCTAACGGGGCGGTTTGCGCGGATAGGGGTGAATTTCGACAAAATAGGCCCTGTCCGCGACGCGGGCGGTGGTATCAATGCCAATTCAACCGATGACAGGCTCCTGCGCTGCTCTGCCCCCACGGTAAACATCCGACCTTCTCGGCGACGCTCGGCGCGAAAACCACATGAAAGCGCGCGCCCGTGCTTGCGCAGCAGACGCACAGCCGTTAGCGTAAACCCAACTCGAAATGAAAGGCGCAACCCATGGCGCCACAGCGTCACAAAGGTGCGGGCGCGCTCAAAAGTAAGACGGCTCTGAGCCCCGCGCCAGTTCCGCCCCGGTCAAGTGAGCTTTTCGCAGCCCTTGATCTGGGTACAAATAGTTGCCGCATGCTGATTGCGCAGCCGGAAGGCAGCGGCTTTCATGTGGTCGACAGTTTTTCCAAATCGGTGCAACTGGGCGCCGGTCTGGAGAAAACCGGGCGGTTGTCGCGCGGATCCATGACGCGCACCATTCAGGCATTGCGCGTGTGTCAGCAGAAACTGAAGCGCAACAAGGTGCGGTACATGCGTCTGGTCGCGACCGAAGCCTGTCGCCGCGCGCAAAACGCGGATGAATTCATCCGCCGTGTGCAGCGCGAAACGGGGCTGCGGCTGGATATCATCAAGGCGCAGGAAGAGGCGCAACTGGCCGTGATCTCCTGTGCGCCGCTGGTCAGTCGCTCGACCGAGAACCTGCTGGTGGTGGATATTGGCGGTGGGTCGACGGAACTGGTCTGGATTGACCTCAAGGACGTGCCCAAGAACGAGCGGGCGCGCTCGATCATGCATCTCAATGCAGGCTTTGCCCGTGGGCTGGGGGATGTGCCCGCAGCGCGTGTGGTTGACTGGATTTCTGTGCCTTTGGGCGTTGCGACCCTGCGCGATCAATTCAGTGATGTGGATGATGATGCGGCGCGCTTTGCGCTGATGAGCTGGTTTTTCGAGGAAAACCTGTCAGATTTCGCACCCTATCACGACACGCAGCCGCAGGAGAAATTCCAGATCGTCGGCACCTCGGGCACGGTGACGACCGTTGCAGCGAGCCACCTCGGGCTGAAACGCTATGACCGCAAGAAAGTGGATGGTCTGCATATGACAACGGATCAGATTGACCGTGTCATCCGATCCTATCTGGCGCTGGGGCCGGACGGGCGGCGTGCCGATCCGCGCATCGGTGCGGATCGCCATGCGCTGATCATGTCGGGGGCGGCGATCCTTCAGGCTTTGATGCGCTGCTGGCCAACGGATCGGTTGTCGGTGGCGGATCGTGGCCTGCGCGAAGGGCTGCTTTATGCGCAGATGAGTGCGCAGGGTGTGTTGGAAGACGGGGCGTTCTGATGGCGAAAAAACCGGGCAGTCAAAATACATCGGGGCGCGGGCAGCGTGATCTGAAGGTCAAGGTCAAGACCGCGCGCGGGCGCAAGCTGAGTTCAACGCGCTGGCTTCAGCGTCAGTTGAACGACCCATATGTAAAACGCGCCCGCAGTGAGGGGTATCGCGGGCGGGCGGCCTATAAGATACTGGAGTTGGATGACAGGTTCCGGTTTCTGGTGCCGGGTGCGCGTGTGGTGGATCTGGGCTGTGCGCCCGGTGGCTGGTGTCAGGTGGCGGTCAAGCGCGTGAATGCGCTGGGAGAGCGGACAAGCAAGGCGCAGGGCAGCGTTCTGGGGGTTGATCTGCAGGAGATGGAGCCGATCGCGGGCGCGACGCTCTATCAGCTGGATTTCATGGCCGATGACGCGGATGAACAGGTGCGCGTCTGGTTGGGTGGCAAGGCCGATGTGGTGATGTCCGATATGGCCGCGTCAAGCTCGGGGCACAAGCAGACGGACCATTTGCGCATCATAGCGCTATGCGAAGCGGCGGCATATTTTGCATTTGATGTTCTGGAGGAGGGCGGCACCTTTGTCGCGAAAGTGCTCGCAGGTGGGGCGGAAGGTGAGTTGCAAAAGCTGCTGAAGCAACGGTTTGCAAAGGTTGCCAACATCAAACCCCCGGCCTCCCGGCAGGACAGTTCGGAGAAATTTGTCGTCGCAACTGGCTTTCGCGCTAAAGCCTGAGCAATTTTTACCTCGTATTAAAGTCAAGCTGCTTAGCATGTGCCAGAAGCCGTGCCATTTCGGCCGGTCGTATCTTAATGAGGGAACCCGAACATGTTTCGTACCATTTTGCTGTCCGCCCCCATGGTTGTCGCAGCCAGTCTTGCTCACGCAGTTGACGCACCGCCCGCCATGCGCGCCTTTGTAGAGGCTGATATCATGAGCTGGGCACAATCCGCGCAGGTCATCAGCGCAATCCAATCTCAGAATGCCGAAACAGCTGGCAGTTCAGAAGCGCAGATCATCGAATGGGACACCGCCTGGCGCGCTGAGGTCGGGCAAGCAGACCAGCCCCTGATCAGCAGTGTCATGGGCCGTGATCTCTCCGCCTTTCTTGGGGAGCAGGTTGCAGCGTCGGGCGGCCGCATCACCGAAATATTCGTCATGGATGCTTTGGGCCTGAACGTCGCCGCGAGTGATATCACTTCTGATTACTGGCAGGGTGATGAGGCAAAGTTCACCGAGACATATGGCGTCGGGTCCGGCGCAGTCTTTGTGGATGCGATTGAATTTGACGAGAGCACACAAAGCTATCAAGGCCAGATCTCCGTGACGATTTCCGATCCGGCGACCGGCGAAGCCGTTGGTGCCATGACGATTGGCCTGAACGCGGAAGCCTTTTTCTAAAAAACTTCGTTGCAGGCTCCCACAACGCGGCGGGTCTGCAACACAATCGCTGCGAACGCGCATCGTGGACGCATGCCGTATCGCGAAACACGAGAAGCATCGGATGTCACCTGTCGCGTTCAACCTCAGATTGAAATGGCGAGCAAGCGCTGCATGAGTAACTTGGAACGCTGTAGTGCGACTGACGAATTACCCGAAACATCACGTAGCGCGTTGCAGTCTCTCAGGCAGAGTTATGTGATCGAAGTTATTCGCATGACGCCTTGACGCATTAAATCTTGGATTGCAGGCATCAGTGTGTGGTTGAGTTTTCTCGCATCACGCTTTGGCGGAATTGTTTTCGCGCTGACGTTCTGAATGCTTGCCCGGCGCAGAGCTGGCATGCCGGCGTCTTGTCAGGGGCATCGTCTTTTGCTGCCGGCGTGCATTCGGCCTGCGATTTTTGAAGGGGGCAGCCAGAAGCCTGTCAGGCAGCCGCGATGCGGCACCCGGACCTTTCAATTTTCAATAGCAGGGAAACAGCGCCAAGGCGGGCTGGTTTTACGACTCGGTGATTTAGCTGCGAAACGGGCTAAACAACGGCAATAAATGATTTGCTGTATCGCGCTTCTGCCCGTTAAGCTGGCGCGCATAGATATTTACAGACGTGCGCACGGGGGTGCGTTCTATCGAAAAGACATTGTTCAAGTTTATTTGGCGCCACTCGAAACGCGACCAGTTTGTTCTTTTGGCAGTGACACTGACACTGTTTCCGTTCCTGTATCTGACATTGGAATTGCCCAAGCGGATCATAAACGACGCCATTGGGTCTCAGACATCGGTGATTTCCGTTGCTGGTCTCGAACTCAGTCAGATCCAGTTTCTTTGGCTGTTATGCGCGGCATTCCTGTTGTCAGTGCTGCTGCATGGCTTGCTGAAAATGCGGATCAACACCATGAAAGGTGTGCTGTCCGAGCGGATGCTGCGTCGGCTGCGATACGGGTTGATCGCGCGCATGCTGCGCTTTCCCAAACCATATTTTCGACGCACATCGCAAGGCGAATTGGTCGCGATGATCACCGGCGAGACCGAACCCATGGGCGGGCTGATGGGGGACGCCTTGGCGCAACCGGTTTTACAGGCCGGGCAAATGCTGACCATTCTGGCGTTTCTGTTTTTGCAAAGCGTGTGGTTTGGTTTGGCCGCGGTCGCTTTGATCCCGCTACAGGCTTGGATCATCCCGAAACTGCAGCGCCAGATCAACTTGATGAACAAGGCCCGGATCAAGGAGGTGCGCGCGCTTGCCGCGTTGATTGGTGAGACGGCAAATGGTGCGGGTGATCTGCGTGAGAACGGCGGGTGGCGGTATCGTCTGGCGCTGGTCACGCAGCGCTTGGGGGTCGTCTATGCGATCCGCTTCCGTATCTACCAGAAGAAGTTTTTCATGAAGTTCATCAATAACTTCATCACGCAACTCACGCCTTTCTTCTTTTTTGCAGTCGGTGGGTATCTGGTTATTCAGGGGGCCGTATCGCTTGGTGCTCTGGTCGCGGCTTTGGCGGCGTATAAAGACCTCAGCTCTCCCTGGAAGGAGCTTCTGGCCTACTACAACCAGACGCAGGATATGAGCCTGCGGTGGGAAACCGTCATCGACAAGTTCTCACCCACCGGCGTCATTGATGAATCGTTGCTAGGCGAACAGCCCGCCACCGATGTGCGTCTGAACGGCAATCTGGCCTTGAAAGACGTAAGTGTGATGGATGTGGACGGAAATATGGTTCTGGAAGCCATTACACTGCATGCCCCTGCCGGCGCATTGGTGGGAATCGAGGCGCAAAGTGAGGAAGACCGCCAAGCCCTTGCGGATGTGCTGACCAGAGAGGTCGTGCCCCTTTCCGGCACCATCCATGTCAACAGTCATGAGATGCGCAAGCTCCATCAGGCGACGCTCGCACGACGGATCGGGCATGCAACGTCTGATCCTGCATTGTTCCGTGGCTCATTTGGCGACAACGTGATGATGTCCCTGTTCCAGCCCGGATCGCAAAAGCCGACGGACGCGCAAAATCATGCAATCACCGAAGCCGTCGCCTCCGGGAACAGTGCGGATTTGGCCGATACCGATTGGATTGATCCCGTTCAGGCGGGGGAGGCCGACCAAGACGCGTTGCGTGGCTGGTGGCTCACGCTGATTGACGCAATTGGATCTGATGGGCCGATATATCGCAAATCCCTCGACCAGATTGTTACAGCTGAGGTTTCTGCGGATTTACAGCAAAAACTGATCACATGCCGCCCAAGGGTCTGGGCCGCCCTGCAGGAAGCCGCTTTGGACAAATACGTCCACCGCTTTGATCCACAGACCTACAACCCGGCCCTACCTGTAACCAACAACCTGATTTTTGCCACGCTCAGACAGGCGATGACGCAAGATCAGATGGCACAGCAGACTGTTTTCTTTGACTTGCTGCGCCGTCTTGATCTGGAAAGCGGTCTTTTGTCGCTTGCCAGGGACGTCATCGAATTGCTGGCCCAGATTTTCGGTCAGGACGGAACCGAGCACCCTTTGTTTCGCAAACTTGGCCTTGAGCCTGCGTTTTTTGACAAGGCTGTCCAAGTCATCGCAGTGGCCAAGGACAAACCGCTGGACCGTTTGCCCGCCGCAGACAAAGCCGTTCTGATGACCATTCCGGCACAGATAACGGCCGAACAGATCGGGCCTGCTTTTACCGATGAGATGAAGCGGCAGATCGTGGCACAACGGGTGGAAAATCGCGAAAAATTCATGGCGACGCTGGGGGATCTTTATGCGCCCCTTGATCCGTCGCGCGTGGCAGAGGGCGTATCCGTCCTTGAGAACGCGCTTTTTGGAAAGCTGTCTGAGGGTGCCGGCGCACGGGCGGATGATGTGCGGCGGCGCGTGTCCGAGGTGCTGGAGGAAGAGGGGCTGAAACCGGCGGTCATTGATCTCATCTATGACATGCCGCTTGATTTGAACGGGTCGAACCTGCCTGCGGTATTTGCGGAGGCGCTGGCGGTGATGCGTGCCGCGATCAAGCGCCCCGATATCCTGATCATGGAACAGACACTTGCCAGCTATGATATGGAGTTGCGCGTCGCGGCGCATAAAAACCTGCGCAGACTGCTGCCTGACACCACGATGATCTATATTTCGGATCGTTTTGAAGATGCAGAGAAATTTGATGTTCATCTCAAGGTCGTGCAAGGGCGTATGCAGGCGGCTGACCCTGTCGATAACACGCCCGAGGATTCCGCCGCTCGCGCCGATTTGCAACGTAAACTGCGGGCGCTCGAAGCGACCGATCTGTTTTCGGGCCTTGACCGTCGCCAGTTGCGCCTGCTTGCCTTCGGAGCCAAGTGGTTTGAGGCCGATGCAGGGGATACGATTTTCAATAAAGGCGACGAGCCTACGGATGGTGCCTATATGGTTCTGTCTGGCGAAGCCGTTCTGGTGAAACCCGATGATGATGGGCCTGAGGCGATGATTGCGACGGTCGTGCCGGGCAAGCTGGTGGGGGAATTGGGCCTCATCCGCAATGAGCCGCGCGCGCTCACGATGCGGGCAAAAACCGACGTATTGGCGTTGCGCATTGGTGCAGAAGAGTTTCTGGCGGTTGTGGAAAATGACGCGGCCACCGCATTCAGGCTTCTGCAGGTCGTGGCGGGATACGCAGGATAAGCGCTTTCCTGAAGCGCTGCGGTGTTTCTGTTGGTTCTCGGGGCCTCGCGAGCGCGGTGTCTGGCTACGTGGCATACCTTTGAATGAAGCATTGGCACCAGGATGTTTTCTCAGGCCGATCAGCCTTTGGACTTTATCGGTGCGCAGCCTCTTGCACCTTGGCTGCGACGCACATAGAACAGCGGAAATTTTGATATCCGCGTCTGTCTGGCGCGCCTTACCCTATGGAGCACATATGCAGGTCACCGAGACGCTGAATGAAGGTTTGAAACGCGGCTATGCCATCAAGGTCACCGCGGCTGAACTGGATGCCAAGGTCAACGAGAAGCTGGCAGAAGCCCAGCCCGAAGTCGAAATGAAGGGCTTTCGCAAAGGCAAGGTGCCGATGGCGCTGCTGAAAAAGCAGTTTGGCCAAAAGGTCATGGGCGAAGCAATGCAGGAAAGCATTGATGGTGCGATGAACGACCATTTCACGTCGTCCGGGGATCGCCCTGCCATGCAGCCCGAGGTCAAGATGACCAACGAGAACTGGAAAGAGGGTGACGACATCGAGGTGTCGATGTCCTACGAGGCGCTTCCCGATATCCCCGATGTTGATTTTTCAGCGATTGAGCTTGAGAGAATGACCGTCAAGGCGGATGACGCCGCGATTGACGAAGCGCTGGGCAGTCTCGCAGAAACCGCACAGAATTTCGAGAACCGCAAGAAGGGTTCGAAGGCGAAAGACGGCGACCAGATCGTCATGGACTTCCTCGGCAAGGTCGACGGTGAGGCCTTTGACGGCGGTGCGGCGGAGGATTACCCGCTGGTGCTCGGGTCAAATTCCTTCATTCCGGGTTTCGAGGAGCAGCTTGTGGGCGTCAAGGCCGGGGAAGAGAAAGCGGTCACCGTGACCTTCCCCGAGAATTACCAGGCGGAAAACCTTGCCGGCAAAGAAGCCGTGTTCGAATGCACTGTCAAAGAGGTCAAGAAACCCGTTCCGGCGGAAATCGATGACGAGTTGGCCAAGAAGTTCGGCGCCGAAGACCTCGCGGCCCTGAAGGGTCAGATCGCAGAGCGTCTGGAGGCGGAATATGCCGGTGCCGCACGCGCGATCATGAAGCGTTCCCTGCTGGATGCCCTTGATGACATCGTCGACTTTGACTTGCCGCCATCACTGGTCAGCGCAGAAGCCGGCCAAATTGCGCACCAACTCTGGCATGAGGAAAACCCGGATGTGCAGGGACACGATCATCCGGAAATCACGCCGACCGAAGAACACACCAAGCTCGCGGAGCGCCGCGTGCGTCTTGGGTTGTTGCTGGCCGATATCGGCCAGAAGGCCAAGGTCGAAGTGACGGATGCGGAGATGAGCCAGGCGATCATGAACCAGGCGCGCCAGTACCCCGGTCAGGAGCGTCAGTTCTTTGAGTTCGTGCAGCAAAACCAGCAGATGCAGCAGCAGATGCGTGCCCCGATCTTCGAAGACAAGGTCGTCGATCACGTGTTCGCAGGTGCAAAAGTCACCGAAAAGGAAGTGTCCAAGGACGATCTGCAGAAAGCTGTCGAAGCGCTTGAAGAAGAGTAAAACACGCGATTTGCGTTGATTGATGAGACCGGTGTCAGAAATGACGCCGGTTTTTTCAATTTTACCGTCGTGATTTGAAATTCATTCAGTTTAAGGTTGAACGCACCAATCATTTGATTTGAACAGAGGTGCGCAATGACAAAGAAACTGATGGCCGAATTTTTCGGCACGTTTTGGCTGGTGTTCGGTGGTTGCGGCAGTGCCGTTCTGGCCGCCGGTGTGGCTGATGTGGGTATTGGCTGGCTCGGGGTGAGCCTCGCATTTGGCCTGACGGTGATGACGATGGCCTATACGGTGGGTCATATTTCGGGCGGTCATTTCAATCCGGCGGTGTCGCTCGGTCTGCTGATCGGGGGACGATTTGATGGCAAGGATCTCTTGCCTTATTGGGCAGCCCAGGTGGCCGGTGCTGCCCTCGCAGCCGCGGTCTTGTTCATGATCGTATCTGGCGGCGCCAGGTTTGAAGGGGTTGGTGGCTTTGCCTCAAACGGGTATGCCGAGGCCTCGCCGCAGGGGTATTCACTGATCTCTGTTTTGGTTGTCGAGATTGTGCTGACCGCATTTTTCCTGATTATCATCCTCGGTTCCACGTCTTCAGGTGCACCGGCTGGCTTTGCGCCCATTGCCATTGGTCTGGGATTGACCTTGATCCACCTGATTTCGATCCCGGTCTCCAATACATCGGTCAACCCGGCCCGCTCAACAGGTGTTGCGCTGTTTGCCGAAGGTCCCGCCGTGACGCAGCTTTGGCTGTTTTGGGTGGCTCCCTTGATCGGCGCAGCGATCGGCGCGGCGATCTGGAAGCTCATGACCACCGACGATTGACACCCGCGCAGAGGATCACGGCCTCCGCCGATCGCAGGGGAGGCCGTGCAACAGTCAGGCGGATGACGCCAGTTCGTTCGCCATTTCGTGGTTCCGGTCCCGGTGGCCCGCTTCGTCAGCGCGCACGGCCACGATGACTTCCCGCAGGCGTGCGTCGGCGGGCAGCTTCCAGTAGTCAATGGCGATCTGCGGGGCTTCTATGTTTGGAACCCGGCCTGCATCGACTTCTTCGAGGTATTGCGTGTAGCTGATGACCGCTTCTTCTTCGAGGTAGGCGACGACCCGGTGGGCCGTGCGGGGCGCAAAGAGATAGAGCAGAAAATAGAGGTTAAAGAACACCCCTTGCCCTGCGATGATCAGATAGCGCTCCAACCTGCTGGGTTCTGCGACCTTGATGAATGTCATCAGATGCATACGCTCATTTTCCGCTTCATCCAGCAGTTCGCGCACCCATCCTTCGTCATCGCGCAGTCGGCGCAGGGCTTTGAGATGCTGCAACATACCGCCGACCATACCCGGAACCGCCGCGACCGTTTCCAGCACGACAGCGCGGTGCCCGTAGCGTTTCGCAAAGAACTTATCTGCAAAAATCCGCATGAATTTGACCAGCCGCAGCGCAAAGCGATCGCGCAAGTCGGTGGGTGGTGTGTGGTGGATCAAGGCGTCTGGGTCTTCAGCCGTTGATATGTTGTGCATCAATTCCTCCTGTTTCTGTCAGAAAAGATGATGTCGTCGGAAGGCGAAACAAGGTATTGCGTCATTTTGCGCAAATACATGGTGTTTCTGGTGTTTTCAGTGCCGGGATTTCGGCGCGGGCTTGGGCGCAAAAAACGCGCCATGCGCAAGGCCGCATGGAAGGGCTAAAGCGTCATGCGAAAAACCTCGATCACGCAACGCGGCCTGAAATCAAGGATTGCAACGCGTTAAGTGATGTTTCGGGTATTTCGCCAGACGCTCTGGTTCTGTCGTTGCCCCAAGAAAAAAGGCCGGGAGCGGTTCCCGGCCTTTCAATGTCGATAGGATGACGGGTTACGCCTTGGCGCTGTCGTCTTCCTCGCTTGGCTCTGCAGGTGCCACACCGGCAGTTTCTGCGAGTTCTTCGTCTTCGGAAGCTGCGGCGCCGATATCGTCAAACAGTTCCTGAATTTCGAATTCAGCGGCTGCTTCTTCCTCGGCGGCGAGTTCCTGAATGGACTTGCCGGATGCCTGCAGTTCGGCTTCTTCGACGGAACGCGCGACATTCAAGTGGATCGTTGCGTCCACTTCAGGGTGCAGAACAACCTGAACGGCGTGCAGACCCAGTTCCTTGATCGGGGAGAGCACGACCTGCTTGCGGTCCACGGTAAAGCCCGCTTCGGTTGCAGCCTCGGCTGCGTCACGGGTGGTGACCGACCCGTAAAGTGCGCCAGAATCGGACGCCGAGCGAATCACGATGAACTGTTGTCCATCAAGCTTGGCCGCGAGCGCCTCGGCTTCTTTCCTGGTCTCAAGGTTACGGGCCTCAAGCTGCGCTTTCTGCTGCTCGAAAGCCTCGATGTTGGCTTTGGACGCCGACAGCGCCTTGCCCTGCGGCAACAGAAAGTTGCGTGCATAACCGGGTTTGACGTCTACGACTTCGCCCATCTGGCCGAGCTTTGCGACACGTTCGAGAAGGATAACTTGCATGATGTTCTCCTTACTTCACGGCGTAGGGCAGAAGGGCCAGAAAGCGGGCGCGTTTGATGGCACGGGCCAGCTCACGTTGCTTTTTGGCGGAAACTGCGGTGATACGGGAAGGGACGATCTTGCCCCGCTCAGAGATGTAGCGCTGCAACAGACGGGTGTCTTTGTAGTCGATCTTCGGCGCGTTGTCGCCCGAGAAGGGGCAGACCTTGCGGCGGCGGAAAAATGGTTTGCTGGCCATGGTTTATGTCCTTATCCTAATGTCGATCAACGACGTTCGCGGCGGTCGCCACGTTCTTCGCGCTTTTGCATCTGAACCGATGGCAGTTCCGCGTGTTCATCAACCTTGATCGTCAAAACGCGCATCACATCATCATGCAGACGCATCAAGCGCTCCATCTCGTGGACAGCCGGTGCAGGCGCATCAGAGCGCAGGAATGCATAGTGACCCTTGCGGTTCTTGTTGATCTTGTAGGCCATCGTTTTGACGCCCCAGTACTCGTGATCCACGAGTTTGCCGCCGTTGTCGGACAGGACGGTTCCAAAATGTTCGATCAACCCTTCGGCCTGTGTGTTGGACAGGTCCTGACGTGCGATCATAACATGCTCGTATAAAGGCATGTGTCTTCCTTATTTGTATCAGGGCGCATTTCAAAGGCAGGGCGTTTCCCCTTTTGCGGCCCCACCACGAGAGACTGCGCGGTTCAAGTGTTTTGCAAAAGGAAGTGCTGCGTATACACGGTTTTCGGTATGACGCAAGGCTGCGCATGCGCTTGGGATAAGGGGGCGCGGGCGATCCGTTCGTGCCATGCGGCAGGGTGGTTATTTTTGCACGATTTGCGCCGCTTGGGGGTGTTATGTTCGCAGATGCGCATAACCTGTTCGTGAACGGCATTTGTTTTTGGTGCCATCTGCCCCATCTTTTAGGTTCACATCAACACGGAGATATCGGCGATGAAAACTCTCGTTCTTGCGGCGGCGCTTGCTGCTACAGCTTCCTTTGCGTCTGCAGCGGATAAATATGTGCTGGATGCCAGCCACAGCCAGGTTCTGTTCAGCTACAACCACCTCGGGTTCTCGACAACCTTTGGCATGTTCTCTGGTTTCGAAGGGGAAATCATGTTCGACGCGGAAAACCCAGCCGGGTCCAGCGTTTCAGTCTCCATGCCAACGATGAGCATGTTTACCGGTTGGGAAGACCGCGAAGCGCATTTCATGTCGGAGGACTTCTTCGGCGCAACCGAGGATGACATGATTTCCTTCACATCGTCATCCATCGAAGTCACCGGAGAGAACACGGCGAAGATTACAGGTGATCTGACCATGAACGACGTGACCAAGCCTGTGGTGCTGGATGCGGTGTTGAACAAGTCCGGCCCTTACCCTTTCGGCCCCCAGCAAGGGACGCCCACACTGGGCTTTGACGCCACGACCACGCTGCTGCGGTCTGATTTCGAACTCGGTGCTTTTGCGCCTGCGGTGAGCGATGAGGTTACCGTTCAAATCTCGATCGAGGCGCTTCAGGCGGAGTAATCGACCCGTTCGTCCAATCGATCCAAGAGGCCGCGCCATGACAGCGCGGCCTTTTTCATTCAGCCGCCTTCGCTGGCGGTAAGGCTGACGGCGACATCCACGGCAAAGCCCACGGCGCTTTCGTCCTTTTGCGATTCGCCAATTTTGAAATCGCGGCGGTCGATCTGCAACCCCCCCTGCATTGTTGCAACACCGTCGGACACATCGAGCGTGAAGGGCAGGGTGGCGGGCAGCGTGGTGCCCTTGATGGTCAGCGCGCCGATGGCCGCATAGCCCTGTTCGCCCCGCTCGATTGTGGCGTTGAAACTGGCGGTCGGGAACCCTTCGGCGTTGAAGAAATCGCTGCCCATGGCATCGGATGTGACCGACCCCAGCGTCAGGGAGCCGATGGAGACGATCACATCCACCGATCCCGCAGGGCCGCTTTGCACGGTTTCGTCAAAGCTGATCGCCGCTGTCCAGTCGGCAAAGCTGCCGGTCACAGCGGAGCCGAGCTGCTGCACGGTGATTTCAAGGGTGCCATCCTGCACGACCCAGTCCGATTGCACCGCTTCGAGGGCGGCGGCCTGAACACTGCCGTCGTGTTTTTCATATAGACCCAAGCTCGCCCCGGTCGCGACCGCACCACCCCAGATGACCAAGGCAACGGCCAGCGGCAGAACCGTGGCGTGGCCTGCGTTGACTGCGGGCACCTGCGGGGTGCCGGGCAGCATCCGCCGAAGCGTGCTGTCACGGTCGATGAAGTGGTGTTTCAGCGCGCCTGCGGCATGCAGGAAGATCGACACGACCAGCACGCGTTCGAAGACGATGTGCAAGCCTGCCGTAAACCCGGCGAGCGCCTCTGACTTCGGGATCAGCGGCAGGTTCTGGCCCAGGGGCCACCAGATCGGCGCAAACCCGGAGGTCGCGGCGTGGTGCACCCAGCCCGACAGGGGAACCAGCAGCAGTGAGCCATAAAGCAGCCAGTGCACCGATTGCGCTGCAAGACTTTCCACTTTGCGATCAGCGTGCAGCAGGGCGGGTTTGGGTTGGCTGATGGCCCAGATGATGCGCGCCAGCGCCACAAAGAACACTGTCACGCCGAGCGTTTTGTGCAGCGAAAAGTACCATGCCTTGCGCGTGAGTTGTTCCGAAGTCTCATAGGGCAGGTCATTGGCAAAGATGCCAAGCGGTATCAGCGTCAGGATCAGCAGGGCAGTGAGCCAGTGAAATGTCTTGGCTACGCTTCCGTAATGCTGTGTCGTGTTGGAAAGGGTCATCCTGCGTCTCCGGTCGGTGTGCAATTATGAGGAGTGTAGGCGCTTGAGCGGGCAGGGCAATCTGTGGTGATGCACAGGGTTTGCGCAAAGATGTGGCGCAGGCACTGTGCGCGCGGTGCGACTGGCCGTTGCTCTTGGGGTGCGGGCAGGCTAATCGGGAGGCAGTAAAGAAAACCGAAGGGCAGATTTCATGAGCATTGCATTTGTTTTCCCCGGACAGGGCGCGCAGACGGTTGGCATGGGGCGGGCACTGGCCGAAGCCTACCCGGACGCGCAGGCCGTGTTTGATGAGGTGGATGATGCCTTGGGCGAAAAGCTGAGCGCGTTGATCTGGGAGGGCGATATCGAAACGCTGACGCTGACGCAGAATGCGCAACCAGCGTTGATGGCTACGTCCATGGCCGCGATCCGTGCGCTGGCTGCTGAGGGCGTGGGTATGGAGCGCCTTTCATTCGTGGCGGGTCACAGCCTTGGGGAATATTCCGCTTTGGCCGCTGCGGGGACGTTCTCGATTGCGGATACGGCGCGGTTGTTGCGCACACGCGGGCTGGCGATGCAGCGTGCGGTGCCCGTTGGAGAAGGGGCGATGGCGGCTGTGCTGGGGTTGGATTTCGACACGGCGACGGATGTTGCCGCGCGCGCTGCACAAGGGCAGGTATGCCAGATCGCAAATGAGAACGATCCGGCGCAGAACGTGGTGTCGGGGGAAAAGGGCGCCGTTGAACGCGCCATCGTGCTGGCCAAGGAGGCAGGTGCGAAACGCGCGCTTATGCTGCCGGTGTCGGCACCGTTCCACTGTGCCTTGATGGCACCGGCGGCGAAAGAAATGGCGCAGGCGCTGGAAGAGGTCGAGATGTCAGCGCCACAGGTGCCTTTGGTGGCGAATGTGCTGGGAACGGCTGTGGAGGATCCTGCCCGCATCAAGGAATTGCTGATTGATCAGGTGACAGGGCAGGTGCGCTGGAAAACCTCGGTCGAATGGATGGCCGCGCAGGGCGTGACAGAGTTCTGGGAGATCGGCGCGGGCAAGGCCCTCAGCGGGATGATCCGGCGCATCGCAAAAGACAGCGTGTCACGTGCGATTGGCACCCCCGAGGATATCAAAGCGGCAGTGAATGCCTGAAGGGAGAAGAATAGATGTTTGATCTGACAGGAAAGACGGCCCTGATCACCGGCGCCTCGGGCGGTATTGGCGCGGATATCGCGCGCGCGCTTCATGGTGCGGGGGCAACGGTGGGGTTGTCCGGCACGCGCGTGGCACCCCTTGAGGCACTGGCGGCGGAGTTGGGCGAACGAGCGCATGTGCTGCCCTGCAACCTGAGCGATATGGCAGCGGTCGAGGCCTTGCCCAAAGAAGCGGCGGCGGCGATGGGATCGGTGGATATTCTGGTCAATAACGCGGGCATCACGCGCGACAATCTGTTCATGCGGATGTCGGATGAGGAATGGAATTCCGTGATTGATGTCAATCTGACGGCCACCTTCAAGCTGTGCAAAGGCGTCATGCGGGGCATGATGAAGGCGCGCTGGGGCCGCATCATCAACATCTCCAGCATCGTGGGGGCGACGGGAAATCCCGGGCAGGCGAATTATGCAGCCTCCAAGGCGGGTATGGTCGGCATGTCCAAGAGCCTCGCCTATGAGGTCGCAAGCCGTGGCATCACGGTGAACGCCGTGGCACCGGGGTTCATTGAAACGGCGATGACCGACAAGCTGACGGAGGATCAAAAAGCTGCGATCATGGGGCAAATCCCTGCTGGCCGCATGGGGTCTGCGGGCGAGATCGCATCCGGTGTTTTGTATCTGGCCAGCCCCGAAGCCGGCTATGTCACAGGAACGACCTTGCACGTGAACGGCGGTATGGCCATGTTGTAGCACGCGCAGGCGCGCAACCAGAACAAGATGCACAATGCGTTTGCCATCTATGCAGCTTGTGATAAAGGGGGCGCAGAAATCGACGTGATGGTAGCAGTGTTACCGCGTGAAGGCCCGTTCCAGACAGGCATCTTGATGCAGGAACGGGGATCGAGCCGCCCTTTGGGGCATGCGCTTGCGTAACCGGTCAAACCGGAGAGTAAGCAACCGAAAGGGGCCAGTGCTGGCCCGAATGAATGAGGGACTATTATGAGCGACATCGCAGATCGCGTGAAGAAAATCGTTGTGGAGCACCTTGGTGTCGAAGAAGACAAGGTGGTCGAAAGTGCGTCTTTTATTGACGATCTGGGCGCAGACAGCCTTGATACCGTCGAGCTGGTAATGGCCTTCGAAGAAGAGTTCGGCATCGAAATTCCGGATGATGCGGCAGAAACGATCCAGACTTTTGGCGATGCGGTAAAGTTCATCTCCGACGCGTCCTGAGCGATCGGACGGGCGTTTGCCCTGTTTCGCAGCATTAAAAAGCGTCTCTCTTTCGCGGGGAGGCGCTTTTTTCATGGTCGGATTCGCCAGAGGGTTGAAATCTGCGTCATAAATGGGTCTGTTGTAGGGGAGAGGGCGCAAAGCTCCGCACCGCGAACAGAGGCAGATTACCATGTCGCGCACGATTCCGACGATCAATACGCACCGCCTGACGTTGCGCGGTATGCGGGCCGAGGATTTCAACCGCTTTGCCGAGATATGGGCGATGCCCGAGGTCGTGAGGTATATCGACGGGGAGCCTTGGCCGCGTGGCAAAGCATGGGATGCGTTCCTCAAACATGCGGGCCATTGGCAGATTACCGGTTTCGGGCAATGGGCGATCCTGCGGCATCGTGCGCCGGACATGTCCGGGCAGGTCGGGTTTTTCTATGGCAAACGCGGCCTTGGCCCCGATTTTGATGATACGCCGGAAGCCGGGTGGGCATTGGCGCCTGATGCCCATGGGCAAGGCTATGCAAAGGAAGCGGTACGTGCCGCGCATGACTGGTTTGACCGGGTGGTGACAGGGCGTCTTGTCTGCATGATTGATCCGCGCAACGAGCGGGCGCTGAGGCTTGCTGCAGCGATGGGTTACACGCTGATGCGGGAGGCACGTTATCAGGGCAATCCGGTGCGCCTTTTTGAGCGCAAGACTCCGCCACAATAACGGGTATGACCGGGGGCGGGGTGCCAAGAGCCCTTGCACAGAAACAACTGCTCAAGGTAAGGGGGAGCAGATTTACACGGGGGTATTGCCATGCGCAGAGTAGTTGTCACAGGCTTGGGTTTGGTCACACCATTGGCTGATGGTGTCGAGGAGAGCTGGTCGAGAATTCTTGCGGGGAAATCCGGCGCGGGTCCCATTACGGGATTTGATGCGAGCCGGTTGGTCACGCAATACGCCTGCGAAGTACCCCTTGGCGACGGTTCGGACGGGACATTCAACGCGGATACCTATCTGCCCGCGAAAGAGCAGCGCAAGGTTGATACCTTTATTCTTTTCGGGCTGGCAGCGGCGGAGCAGGCGGTCAGGGATGCCGGTTGGGCACCTGAGGATCAAGAAAGCTTGGAGCGTACCGGCGTGCTGATCGGATCGGGGATCGGCGGATTGAATTCCATCGCCAATACCGCGGTGATGATGGCGGAAAAAGGCCCGCGCCGGGTGTCGCCGTTCTTTGTGCCGGGGGCGCTGATCAACCTGATTTCCGGTCAGGTCAGCATCAAATACGGCTTCAAGGGGCCGAACCATTCGGTCGTAACGGCCTGTTCGACCGGTGCCCATGCGATTGGCGACGCGAGCCGTTTGATCCAGCACGGAGATGCGGATGTGATGATTGCGGGTGGTGCGGAAGCGGCGATCTGCGAGATTGGTATTGCCGGTTTCAATGCCTGCAAGGCACTGAGCACCAAACGCGGCGATGATCCGCAAAAGGCAAGCCGGCCTTATGACAAGGACCGCGACGGTTTCGTGATGGGCGAGGGAGCCGGTATCGTTGTGCTGGAAGAGTATGAGCATGCCAAGGCGCGTGGTGCGAGGATCTATGCCGAAGTTCTGGGCTATGGGTTGTCTGGTGATGCCTATCACATTACCGCCCCGTCAGAAGATGGGGAAGGCGGCGAGCGGTCGATGCGCAACGCGCTGCGGGGGGCGGGTCTGGCGCCCAAGGATATTGACTACATCAACGCGCATGGGACGTCGACCATGGCCGATACGATCGAGTTGGGCGCGGTGGAACGGATGATGGGGGAACATGCCGGGAAGGTGACGATGTCGTCGACGAAATCGGCAACCGGGCATCTTTTGGGCGCGGCCGGCGCGATCGAGGCGATCTTTTCGATCCTTGCCATTCGTGATCAGGTGGCACCGCCGACGATCAATCTGGACAACCCGGCGGTTGAGACGGCGATTGACCTTGCGCCCAATGCCAAGCGCCCGCGTGAAATCAACGTCGCCCTCAGCAACTCATTCGGGTTTGGGGGCACGAATGCGAGTGTTCTGTTCGGGAAGACCGACTGATGTGGCGGCATATCGCTTCTAATGCAGTGACGATGTTGATTGTGCTGCTGTTTCTGGTGGGCGGCGTCATTCTGTGGGGCAAATCCCAATACGATGGTGCGGGCCCACTGAGCGAAGCGATGTGTGTGGAAGTGCCCAGTGGCTCAACGATGCGCCGCATAAGCGAGACGCTGGAAGACAGCGGAGCCGTGACGTCCAGCGCGATTTTCCGGATGGGCGCGGAATACGCCGATAAAGCCGACCAGTTGAAGGCGGGCAGCTATCTGGTGCCCCCCGGTGCGTCCATGGCGCAGATCGTGGATACCGTGACCCGGGGCGGGGCGAGCACCTGCGGAACGGAAGTCGTGTATCGCATAGGCGTAAATCGCGTGAGTGTTCAGTTGCGCGAGTTGAACCCGCAAACCAATCAGTTCGAAGAAATGGCGAATTTCAATCCCGCCGTGGATGAGACGCCTGACATCTATACAGACCGCAAGGCATCTGTGGGGACGCGGTTTCGTGTGGCGCTCGCGGAAGGTGTGACGTCCTGGCAGATCGTTGAGGGGCTGAAGGCGATGGATGTGCTGGAGGGGAGTGTCGAGGCGCTGCCGCCTGAAGGGTCGCTGGCACCCGACAGCTATGAGGTGCGCCCGGGCGATCAGCGCGCAAATGTGGTGGAACGCATGCGCGCCGCACAGGAACGGCGTGTGGCGCGCGTCTGGGAAAACCGGCAGCCGGGTTTGCCGATCGAGACACCGGAAGAATTGTTGATCCTTGCGTCGATTATTGAAAAGGAAACGGCCGTTGCCGAAGAGCGTCGGCAGGTGGCGAGCGTCTTTGTGAACCGTCTGAACCGTGGCATGCGTCTGCAGACCGACCCCACCGTGATTTATGGTGTGACCGAAGGGAGAGGCGTGCTGGGACGCGGGTTGCGCCAGAGTGAACTGCGCGCCGCCACCCCGTGGAACACCTATGTGATCGAGGGGCTGCCGCCGACGCCGATCGCCAATCCGGGTCTTGCAAGTCTGGAAGCGGCAGCGGCGCCGCTGGAGACGCCCTATATCTTTTTCGTAGCGGACGGGACGGGCGGTCACGCCTTTGCCGAAACGCTTGCGGAGCATAACCGAAACGTCGCACAATGGCGCCGGATCGAAGCGGAACGGGCCAATCAGAGTTCTGGCAACTAGGGCCATCATTCCGGCGCTTTATCGGGGCATGGGACAGCATGTTTTGGCGCAGACCCGCAGTGTTTGCGCAGTCCTGCAGGGGTCAAAGGTTAACGGCACCGTACGGTGCCATGCTGTAACCAGCTGATTTAGCTTGACTTTGCGAACGGTTACACGTATAGATTGTGACATGCTAGAAGAAGTGGGCAGGCGACCCCGGCGCAGTCCGGTGGGTCGCCTTTCTGTTTCTCTCGTGCGGAGACTACGCGCATGAGAGGTAAAACCTGAATGACTTTACTAACCCCAGAGCACGTAGCGTCCGAGACTGAGAACTTATTAAGTTCCGTTATCGGATCTATCAAAGACCTGCGTATGGAAATCGAAGACCTCAAAGAACGGGTCCGCGCAGGTGAAGGTTTGGAAAAAACGCAAAACAGCAGGACGGTGGCTTCGGCAACGACGCTGCTGAAAACCTGTCAAGAAGTGGAGAACCGTCTTGTCGAATGTCGCAGCAAATCAGCCGGAATCGCACGAGGGGGCTATGCCCTCGACCTCGAGCGGGCACGCGCTGA
Source organism: Roseobacter denitrificans OCh 114 (assembly GCF_000014045.1). Classification (NCBI taxonomy): domain Bacteria; kingdom Pseudomonadati; phylum Pseudomonadota; class Alphaproteobacteria; order Rhodobacterales; family Roseobacteraceae; genus Roseobacter; species Roseobacter denitrificans. The sequence goes on along the minus strand of NC_008209.1, from coordinate 2,905,338 downwards.
GATTGGGTGCAAGCTGGATCGTCTCCGCTGCACCGCACGTCCAAGACCAATTTCTGAATGAACTGAGTGAGGGAGAGCTTCTGGCTCTCCCTTATCTCTTTGAGTTTTGGGCCATGGAACATCAGTTGCCGCCAGAGGGAGACTGGCGCACCTGGGTGATCATGGGCGGACGGGGTGCCGGTAAGACACGTGCTGGTGCCGAATGGGTGCGTGCACAGGTCGAAGGCGCACGGCCTTTGGATGAGGGCCGTTCCCGGCGCGTTGCTTTGGTTGGGGAGACCATTGAGCAAGTGCGAGAAGTCATGATTTTTGGCGACAGTGGCATACTGGCCTGTTCGCCACCCGACAGACGCCCGGTTTGGGAAGCAGGACGCAAGCGTCTTGTCTGGCCAAACGGGGCGATTGCCACCATTCACTCCGCCTTTGATCCGGAAGGATTGCGGGGGCCGCAATTTGATGCGGCCTGGGTCGATGAATTGGCCAAATGGAAAAAAGCACAAGATACGTGGGATATGTTGCAGTTTGCGCTGCGCCTTGGCGACAAGCCACAGGTGTGTGTCACCACAACACCGCGCAATGTAGGCGTTCTCAAAACGCTGATGAAATCACCATCGACCGTATCCAGCCATGCGCCGACAGAGGCGAATGCGGCCAATCTTGCGCGGTCGTTCCTTGAGGAAGTGCGCGCGCGCTATGCCGGCACCCGGCTGGGGCGTCAGGAACTGGATGGCGTTTTGTTGGAAGATGCAGAAGGCGCGCTTTGGACGACGGCGGGCATTGAAGGTATCAGGTGCGAACAGGCACCCGAGCTTGACCGTATCGTCGTGGCAGTTGACCCCTCGACCACGTCTGGCGCGAATTCGGACGAATGCGGGATCATCGTTGCAGGGGTCAAAATGGCAGGTGCACCGCAAGACTGGCGCGCCTATGTTCTGGCCGATTGCACGGTACAAGGTGCAAGCCCCGCAGGATGGGCGCAGGCCGCCATTGCGGCGATGGAGCGTTTCGGCGCGGATAGGCTGGTCGCAGAGGTCAATCAGGGGGGGCAGATGGTGGCAGAAGTGCTGCGTCAGGTCGACCCTTTGGTGCCCTACAAGGGCGTGCATGCCAGTCGCGGAAAAGTTGCCCGGGCAGAGCCTGTTGCAGCTCTGTATGAACAGGGGCGTGTGCGTCATTTACGAGACTTGGGCGCGCTGGAAGATCAAATGTGCCGCATGACGGTGCAGGGATACGAAGGGCAGGGTTCACCGGACCGGGTTGATGCCTTGGTTTGGGCTTTGCACGAACTGATGATTGAGCCCGTCGCCAAATGGCGCGCGCCCCGTGTCCGGTCGCTTTGAGCGCCTTACCAAACAGTTAATGCCGCGGGCGTCTAGCTGACGTTTTTGACAGCATTTTAAACGATATTGATCCCAACAAATCCGAACAGATTTGAAACCGGATTGAGCGGTCAGATGATGCTGCGCGCACAGATGAGGAGTGAACAAAATGGGTTTTAATTTTCTACGGCGCGGGGCGCAGGCTGAAGTGCCTGAGAAGAAGGCCAGCGCGACCGGCCCTGTTGTGGCCTATCAGACGACGGGCCGGGTTGCGTGGAGCCCGCGTGATGCTGTTTCACTGACGCGCACGGGTTTTTCAAGCAACCCTGTTGGGTTTCGCTCTGTGAAACTCATTGCCGAGGCTGCCGCTGCATTGCCGCTTGTGCTGCAAGACGCAGAACAGCGTTTTGAAGCGCATCCGCTGGTCGATCTGGTGGCGCGCCCGAACCCGATGCAAGGGCGGGCCGAGCTGCTTGAGGCGCTTTATGCGCAACTGCTGTTGACCGGCAATGCCTATGTGGAAGCGGTATCTGATCTCGATGGCGCGCCGGAGGAGTTACATGTCTTGCGCTCGGATCGCATGAGTGTCGTGCCTGGCCCGGATGGGTGGCCTGTCGCCTATGAATATGCCGTGGGCGGTCGCAAACACCGCTTTGATGCAAGTGGCCCCGTGGTGCCGGTGTGTCATATCAAGAGCTTTCACCCGCAGGATGATCATTACGGTTTTAGCCCGATGCAGGCGGCGGCCATGGCGGTCGATGTCCATAACTCGGCAAGCCGTTGGTCCAAGGCCCTGCTGGATAATGCGGCGCGCCCGTCCGGTGCGATCGTCTATCGCGGAGCCGAGGGGCAGGGGTCGATGAACAGTGATCAGTATGACCGCCTTGTGAGTGAAATGGAGAGCCATCATCAGGGTGCGCGCAATGCCGGGCGACCCATGTTGCTGGAGGGTGGTCTGGATTGGAAGCCGATGGGGTTTTCCCCGTCCGACATGGAGTTTCAGAAAACCAAGGAATCCGCGGCGCGTGAGATTGCACTGGCCTTCGGGGTGCCGCCCATGTTGCTGGGTATTCAGGGCGATGCCACATATTCGAATTATCAGGAGGCGCACCGTGCGTTCTATCGTTTGACGGTTTTGCCGCTTGCGACACGGGTGACGGCAGCGCTGGCCCATTGGTTGGCGCGCCACACGGGCGAAGCCGTCGAGATCAAACCCGATCTTGATCAGGTGCCTGCGCTGGCGGCGGAGCGGGATGCGCAATGGAGCCGGGTTGCGGGGGCGGATTTCCTGACACAGGCAGAAAAGCGCGCTTTGCTTGGCTTGCCGGCGGTCAGTGCAGATGAGTGATCCTGCGTTTGAGCGCTTTGAATGTGCGCCCGGGCTGCGATTGCAGGCCCATGAGCGCGTTGCACAGATCCAGCATGATAACCTCATCCGGCGCCTGGATCGTGTGGAAGAGATGATGGAGCGGTTGGAAAAACGGCTCTGGTTTACGGTCTACGGCATCGTCGCGGTGATCTTGAGTCAGGGGCTGCAGTCGATCCTCGCGGCTGTGCCCTAGGGTATTGGTGCCAGAAATTTAAGGAGACTTTCGATGGATACAGAGACCGGACTAGAACGGAAGTTCGCACGTTTTGGCGATGGGCTGGAAGTGCAGGACGGCAGTGTCATTGCTGGCTACGCAAGCCTTTTTGGGGCGGTGGATCAGGGGAATGACGTGGTTGAGCCTGGTGCATATGCCGCATCCCTTGCTGCTCTGGGTGAGAAAGGCGCGCGGGTCAAGATGCTGTGGCAACATGATCCGACGCAGCCGATCGGGACCTGGGATGAGGTGCGCGAAGACGGCAAGGGCCTTTGGGTAAAGGGTCGTTTGTTGGACAGTGTTGCAAAGGGGCGCGAAGCCATGGCCCTGATTGAAGCCGGTGCGATTGACGGGTTGTCGATCGGATACCGTACCCGCAAAGCCACAAAGAATTCCAAGGGCCAGCGGCTCTTGACCGAACTGGAACTTTGGGAGGTGTCGCTTGTGACGTTTCCAATGTTACCCAGCGCGCGAATTACGGCCAAGTCCGAAGAGACGGATCTGGATCGTTCTTTGCGTGACATGGCGGCCGCCTTTGAAGGCGCGCGCGCTGAATTGGCGCGCCGCTGATGCGCTCCTGTCGTTGCGGTCTGGCGAGAACGTCTGACCTGAACACTTAAATCTAAGGGAAATTGCCATGCGCAAGACCGAAGCAAAAGCGGCGGGCGGGATAGGTTTGTCCCCCGCTGAGGATGTCAAGCGAGCCGTTACCGGCTTTGTGAGTGACTTCAAAGAGTTCCAAACCGAAATGAATGAAAAACTTCAACAAACAGAAGAGCGACTGACCATGCTGGACCGTAAATCAAATATCCTTCAACGTACACCTCTGGGCGGCGCGGCAGATGCCGGTGCGCCGCATCAAAAGGCCTTTAACGCCTATCTTCGCTCCGGCGATGACGACGGGCTGCGCGGGCTGGAGATGGATGTGAAATCGCTCTCCACGAATGTGAATTCGGATGGCGGATATCTTGTTGATCCCCAAACCTCTGACACGGTGCAATCGGTTCTGAAATCTGCGGCGTCAGTCCGTTCGATTGCTTCGGTCGTGAACATCGAGGCGTCTTCCTACGAGGTTCTGGTAGATCACACCGATGTTGGCGCTGGCTGGGCCACGGAGACCGACAGCACGGCAGAAACCGATACACCGCAGATCGGCAAGATCACGATTGCATTGCATGAGCTGAGCGCGCTGCCAAAGGCTTCGCAGCGTTTGCTGGACGACAGCGCCTTTGACATCGAAGGGTGGCTTGCGGGACGCATCGCGGACAAATTTGCGCGTGCCGAAGCGGCGGCCTTTATCTCCGGAAACGGGCAGGACAAACCGCGCGGATTTCTGAGCCATTCCTTTGTTGATAACGATATCTGGACCTGGGAAAATATCGGCTATGTCCCGACCGGCGTGGCAGGCGATGCGACACCGGATTCCATTGTTGATGTGGTTTATGCGCTCGGGGCGCAGTACCGCGCGAATGCGACATTCGTGATGAATTCGAAAACGGCCGGTCTGATCCGGAAGCTCAAGGACGCAGATGGCCGTTTCTTGTGGTCAGATGGTTTGGCTGCGGCGGAACCTGCGCGGTTGATGGGGTATCCCGTGTTGATTGCGGAAGACATGCCCGACCCGGATGCGGGTGAGCACGCGATTGCCTTTGGCGACTTTTCGGCAGGTTATACAATCGCCGAACGTCCCGATCTGCGCGTTCTGCGCGATCCTTTCAGCGCCAAGCCGCATGTCTTGTTCTATGCGACCAAGCGTGTTGGCGGTGATGTCAGTGATTTTGCCGCGATCAAAACCCTGAGATTCGCGGCCTCCTAAGAGGCTGCGAGACCGGCGGCGGGCCTTTGGCCCTGCTTGCCGGGCCGGGTGCGCGCCTGTGCCATCTCATGTTGTCTAGCTGCTCCCCTCCGACCGAGCAACATGGATTGGCGCGCCCCGGTGGTTCACAACGAGGGGACGAATTTTGGAGACTTTCCATGATGTTGATCGAAGAGACGACGGTGCCCGATACGGCACTCCCGGTCGAAGACTTCAAAGCACACCTCCGACTTGGCACCGGCTTCGGTCAGGACACGGCGCAAGATGAAGTTCTATTAGGTTTTTTGAGAGCCGCGGTTTCAGCAATTGAAGCGCGTACGGGCAAGGTTCTGATGTCACGCAGTTTTTCCTGGACGCTGGGGTTCTGGCGCGACCGCGATGCGCAGGGGTTGCCTGTCGCACCGGTGACAGCGATCACGCGCGTTGCCACGATGGAGCGTAGCGGCGCGCAAACCGAAGTGCCGGTCACGAGTTACTGGCTTGAACGCGACAGCCAGCGCCCCCGACTGCGTGCAAGTGGAGCAAGCCTGCCCCTGATCCCGTCGGGTGGTTCGGCCATTATCGGATTTGACGCAGGTTTCGGTGCGGTCTGGGCGGATGTACCTGCCGACCTGCGCCAGGCTGTGTTCCTGCTGGCGGCGCATTACTACGAATATCGCAATGAGACCAGTCTGAGCGGGGGGTGCATGCCATTTGGCGTGACAAGTCTGATCGAGCGCTACAAGGTCGTGCGTCTGGGTGGCTTGAGATGAGTATGCCGCGCCTGAACAGACGTTTGCTTTTGGAAACCCCCATTCGCCAAGGTGACAATGCCGGTGGTTTCACAACCATATGGCAGCCGTTGGGGTCACTGTGGGCGCAGGTTATTGCGCGCAGTGGACGCGAGGCGACCCAACTGGGCGCACCGGTGTCGGCGGTGAGCTATCGCATTATCGTGCGGGGTGCCCCGCACAATACGCTCCAGCGCCCAAAGCCGGAACAGCGGTTTCGCGATGGGGACCGGGTTTTTCTTATTCAGGCGGTGGCGGAAGCCGATGACGATGGCCGCCATCTGACCTGCTTTGCGACGGAGGAAACAGCGATATGAGTTATGCAGTTTCCGGTCCTTTGCAAAGCGCGATCTACGAAGCGCTGATCAGCGATACCGCGCTCAATGCGTTGGTTGGCGGTGCCGTCTATGACGCCTTGCCCACGGGCGTCTTGCCTGCCACCTACATCAACCTCGGGCTGGAGCGTGTACGGGATGCGTCTGATCAAACCGGGCACGGTGCGCTGCATACCCTTCAAATCGCGGTGGTGACATCACAGCCGGGGTTCGCCAGCGCCAAGGCCGTGGCAGCGGCCATTTCTGACGTTCTTCATGATGCGGACCTTTCGTTGAGCCGAGGCCGGCTGGTCTATCTGCGCTTTGAGCGCGCCGATGCGCGACGCATTGACCAGGGTTCTGCGCGAGAGATCCAGCTGCGCTTCAGAGCGCGCGTCGAAGACGAATAACTCTAGACACTTTTACAGGAGAAAACCCATGGGTGCTCAGAACGGAAAGGACCTTTTGATTAAGGTCGATATGGCGGCCGACGGTCAGTTCACGACACTTGCAGGACTGCGGGCCACGCGTGTCAGTTTCAATGCCGAAACCATTGATGTGACCAGTCTGGAAAGTCAGGGCGGGTGGCGCGAATTACTGTCGGGTGCGGGCGTGAAATCAGTGTCCATCAGCGGATCGGGCGTATTTCGCGATTCAGCAACGGACGAGCGCGCGCGTCAGCTGTTTTTTGACGGAGAGGCACCTGGTTTTCAGGTTGTGATCCCGGATTTCGGCATCGTTGAAGGCCCGTTTCAGGTGACAGCGATCGAGTATGGCGGCAGCCACAATGGTGAAGCCACATACGAGTTGTCGCTGGCCAGCGCGGGCAGCCTGACCTTTACGGCCATTTGAGATGGCTAATCCGTGGAGGGGCGATGTGCCTTTGACCATCAACGGGAAGACGTATGTGATGCGGCTTACCTTGGGGGCACTGGCGGAACTGGAAGCCGGGTTGAACGAAAAATCGATTGTGTCTCTGGTCGAGCGATTTGAGGGACAGGCTTTTTCCAGCCGGGATGTTCTGGCCTTGCTGGAGGCGGGGCTGAAGGGTGGGCGCTGCGATCTGCCTGAGGGCACATTGCAGCATGCAGAGATTGCCGGCGGCCCGATGGCTGCGGCCAAGGCGGCGGCGGAGTTGTTGGCGCGCGCCTTTGTGGTGCCGCAGACGTGAGCCAGATCGAATGGCCCGTCTTGATGCGGGCGGGCATACAGAACCTGGGGCTTCAACCGGATGTTTTCTGGTCGCTGACACCGGCAGAGTTTCGACTGCTGCTGGGCGACGCGACGACGTCCGGGCCGCTGCTGAGCGATGGGCTGGAGGCGTTGATGGATGCCTTCCCTGACAAGACATAAAGGACAGCCAAGATGACAGATGACAATAGCTTTGAGGACCTTGAGGCGGGTGCGGAAGGTCTGAACGATACGTTGGGACAAACAAGCACGCTGGTCAGCGGTTTCGATGGTGAATTGCGGCGCATGCAAAACGCGCTGGATGCCACAAGCAAGGGACTTGCGACCGTGGAGCGTGGCATCAGTCGCGGCCTGCGCGGTGCCTTTGACGGTGTCATTCTGGACGGGGTGAAGTTGTCGGATGCCCTGAAGTCCGTGCGCGACAGTATGGTTCAGACGGCTTACAACGCCGCGATCAAACCCGTGACCAACGGCCTTGGGAGCGCGCTGGCGCAGGGCGTGGGCGGGCTGGTGCAGGGTGTTTTGCCTTTCGCCAATGGCGCGCCGTTCAGTCAGGGGCGGGTCATGCCCTTTGCAAATGGCGGAATCGTCAGCAGCACCACGCCTTTCGGAATGCGCGGCGGTATGGGCATCATGGGCGAGGCGGGACCCGAGGCGATCATGCCTCTGGCGCGCGGCCCTGATGGGAAGCTTGGCGTGCGCGGGGCAGGTGGTGGCGGTGGGCAAACCATCGTCATGAACATCAGCACGCCGGATGTTCAGAATTTCCAGAGATCTCAGGCGCAGATCGCGGCACAGATGAGTCGTGCTCTGGGACGTGGTCAGCGCAACCGGTAACTTGAAGGGACCAAGAAATGCAATTTCATGATGTCAGATTTCCGGCAAAACTGAGCTTTGGCTCCGTTGGCGGACCCGAGCGGCGCACAGACGTTGTCGCGATTTCAAACGGCTTTGAAGAGCGCAACGCGCCCTGGGCCCATTCGCGCCGCCGCTATGATGCCGGTGTAGGTATCCGGTCGCTCGATGATGTGGATGTTATGATTGCGTTTTTCGAAGCCCGGTTTGGACAGCTCTATGCCTTTCGCTGGAAAGACTGGTCAGACTATCGATCCTGCAAGCCATCCGTGGATATCACGGCATTTGATCAACACCTTGGTGAGGGGGACGGCGACCAAGTCGCGTTTCAGATTACGAAAACCTACCAGTCGGGGAACCACAGCTACGTCAGGCCGATCTCGAAACCGGTCATTTCAACCCTGAGGGTGGCGGTTGGAGCCGTTGAGGTGCAGGAGGGTGTCGATTACGTCGTGGACGCGGCAACCGGCGTGATCAATTTTACGGTGGCACCGCAAACAGGCGCATCCGTCACGGCGGGATTTGAGTTTGATGTGCCCGTGCGATTTGACACCAGTAGCATTCAGACCAGCGTGGCGAGCTTTCAGGCCGGCGAAATACCGACTGTTCCCATTATCGAGGTGCGTTTGTGATGACGGGTATGAATGAAGGTTTGAAAGCGCATCTGGCAACGGGTCTGACCACCTTGGCGCATGCCTGGGCCATAGAGCGCACGGATGGCGTGATTCTGGGATTTACAGACCACGATCGGGACCTGAGATTCGAAGGCATCACGTTCCGTGCGGATACGGGGTTGAGTGCGCTGGCGCTGTCACAGAGTACCGGTCTTTCGGTCGACAACACTGAGGCCATTGGTGCGTTGAACGATCTGTCGATCCGTGAAGACGAGATTGAACAGGGTCGTTTCGATGGTGCCGAGGTGCGCGCATGGCTGGTAAACTGGACCGATGTTGATCAGCGCTGGTTGCAGTTTCGAGGCACGATTGGTGAATTGCGCCGGACCGATGGCGGATTTCAGGCTGAGTTGAGGGGGTTGACGGAGTCTTTGAACCGGCCTTTGGGGCGCGTGTTTCAAAAGCCCTGTACCGCTGTTCTTGGGGATCAGGAGTGTGGGTTTGATACATCCGCGCCCGGCTACTCGATTGATCTGGCACTTGAGACGATTGATCGCGCGCGGATTTTCCAGTGGGTCGGGTTCAATGGATTTGAGGCCAATTGGTTCACGCGCGGCAGGCTTGAAGTTCTGGACGGACCCGCCGCAGGGTTATGGGGCATGGTCAAACATGACCGTCTTGATGGGAACACGCGAACAATAGAATTGTGGGAACCCATTCGTGCTCCGATCACGCCCGGCACACAAGTCAGGATCAGTGCGGGATGCGACAAGCGCAGCGAGACCTGCCGTCTGAAATTCAGCAACCTTGCGAATTTTCGCGGATTTCCCGACCTGCCCGGCGATGACTGGCTGATGGCAGTGCCGAAGAAGTCCGGCGCCAACCGTGGGGGCAGCTTGAGATGACTCTGAATACAAACGCAATTGTGCATGAAGCGCGTCGATGGATTGGCACGCCTTATGTGCATCAAGCATCAGCGTTTCACGCGGGTGCAGATTGTCTGGGATTACTGCGCGGCATATGGCGAAGCCTTTACGGAGATGAGCCGGAGGTCGCGCCCCCCTATTCCTATGACTGGTCCGAACCGCAGGGAGAGGAACGCCTGTGGGATGCAGCAATCAGGCATTTGGTGCCAAAACCTGTCGCGCAGGAAGATCCGGGTGACGTCTTGTTGTTCCGCATGCGCGCTGGTGCGGTGGCCAAGCACTTGGGTATCGCGACACACACCGGGCAAAACGCCAGTTTCGTGCACGCCTATTCCAAGTTCGGCGTTGTTGAAAGCCCGCTGAGTGCGCCATGGCGGCGTCGGATTGTGGCACGTTTTACCTTTCCTGAGGAGTTTAAATAATGGCGACGCTTGTATTATCCGCAGCAGGGGCCGCGGCAGGGGGCGCTTTGGGCGGCAGTGTGGCCGGGCTCTCTACGGCTGTCATTGGGCGCGCGGTTGGCGCGACGGTTGGCCGGGTCATCGACCAGAGTGTCATGGGGGCGGGCTCCGAGGTGATTGAAACGGGCCGCGTTGATCGTTTTCGTCTGTCAAGCGCGGGAGAAGGCGAGCCGGTGTCGCAGGTCTATGGCCGGATGCGTCTAGGGGGCCAGATCATCTGGGCCTCGGATTTCATCGAGAACGTCAGCGTGACCAGCAGTGGCGGTGGGGGCGGCAAAGGGTCCCCCAGCCAGCCCAAAACCAAGACACGCAGCTACAATTACTCCGTCAATCTGGCTGTCGCAATTTGCGAAGGCGAGATTACCCGCATTGGTCGTATCTGGGCCGATGGTGAGGAGGTTGCGGCGGATGATCTGAACATTCGCTTATATAAAGGACACAAAGACCAGCTGCCCGATCCCGTGATCGAGGCGGTCGAAGGTGCAGGTAATGTTCCGGCATATCGCGGCACGGCATATGTCGTTTTTGAAAACCTTGGACTGGAACGGTTTGGTAACCGCGTTCCGCAGTTTTCTTTCGAGATTTCCCGCCCTGAACAGGCGGATGAACAGGATGCAGATTTTGCACCGACCTATGGCATAAGATCTGTGGCCGTCATCCCTGGTACGGGTGAGTATTCCCTCGCCACGAGACCGGTTTATTACTCCAGCGGTCCGGGGGGCCGCTGGAGTGCCAATGTCAATTCGCCCACGGATAAAACCGACTTTCTCGTTTCCCTGGAAACCCTTGGGGAGGAATTGCCAAATTGCGAGGCGGCGTCTCTTGTGGTGTCCTGGTTTGGGAATGACCTTCGCTGTGGGAGTTGTGAGGTTCGCCCAAAAGTCGAAAAGAAGGCCTATGAGGGCGAAAACATGCGCTGGTCCGTGTCCGGCCTGAACCGCACAACGGCGGATGAAATGGTACTGCAGGATGGCAGGCCCATCTATGGGGGCACGCCCACCGATCTATCTGTCATACAGGCCATTCGAGCGGCCCATGACGCGGGCAAGGAGGTCATGTTCTACCCCTTCATTCTGATGGACCAGCTGGCGGATAACACGCTGAGCAATCCCTATGATCCATCGTCCTTTCAGCCGCGTTTACCCTGGCGTGGTCGCATCACGTTGTCGGCGGCACCCGGTGTTCCCGGTTCCCCGGATGGAACGTCGCAAGCCGAAAGCGAGGTTGCAGCTTTCTTTGGCGCAGCCAGGGCTTCGGATTTCGCTGTTTCCGGCAATTCAGTCGTTTACTCGGGACCAAATGAATGGGGATTGAACAGGTTCGTGTTGCACTATGCCGCCCTGTGCAAGGCGGCGGGCGGTGTGGAGGCCTTTTGCATCGGGTCCGAGATGCGCGGCCTTACGCAAATTCGCGGCGAAAACAACCGTTTCGTTGCGGTCGAGCGCTTTCGTACTCTGGCGGCACAGGTGCGCCAGATACTGGGTGCAGAGACGAAAATCAGCTATGCGTCCGATTGGAGCGAGTATTTCGGGTATCAACCGCAGGATGGATCAAACGATCGCTTTTTCCATCTGGACCCGCTCTGGGCAGATGAAAACATCGATTTTATCGGCATAGACAATTACATGCCTTTGTCGGACTGGCGGGATGGCGACAGTCATGCAGATGCAGGTTTTGAAACGGTTTATGATCTGGACTACCTGCGTGGCAACATCATGGGGGGTGAGGGCTATGATTGGTTTTACGCATCTCAAGCGGATCGCGAACGGCAGATACGCACGCCGATCAATGACGGTGCACATGATGAGCCGTGGGTGTTTCGCTACAAGGACTTACGTAACTGGTGGGAAAACGCCCATTTTGAGCGGATCGGCGGGGTGCGCGCGGCGACGCCAACCGCATGGGTCCCGCAGTCAAAACCTTTCTGGTTCACCGAGTTGGGATGCGCTGCTGTAGACAAGGGCACCAATCAACCCAACAAATTTGTTGATGCCAAGTCATCCGAAAGCAGTCTGCCGCATTTTTCCAATGGTGCGCGGGACGATCTCATTCAGGCGCAATACCTGCGCGCGATGGTATCTTTTTGGGACGATCCTGCAAATAACCCCACATCCGCTTTGGACGGATTGAAAATGGTCAATATGGATCGCGCCTTTGTCTGGGCGTGGGACGCGCGACCCTATCCGTATTTTCCGAACAATCTGGAATTATGGAGCGATTCTGAAAACTATGGGCGGGGCCATTGGATCAATGGACGTACATCCGCGCGTTCACTGTCATCTGTGGTATCGGAGATTTGCCTGAAGGCAGGCGTCACATCTTTCGATGCATCCCGCCTATATGGCACGGTGCGCGGATATGTCGTGAGCGATGTTTCCGAGGCCCGTGCGTCGTTGCAGCCGCTGATGCTGCGCTATTCGTTCGATGCGGTGGAACGGGATGGTGTCTTGGTTTTCCGCATGCGCAACGGGCGCGGTGCCATTGCGCTTGAGCGCGAGAAACTCGCCTTGGCGACGGATCTGGATGCGACGGTTGAGCAAACGCGCAAGGCCGATGCCGAGGTATCCGGTCGTGTACGGTTGCGTTTCATGCAGGCGGATGCGAATTTTGATGCCCTCGCCGAAGAGGCGGTTCTGGCGGATGAAAAAACGCATGCCGTTGCCACATCCGAGGTGCCCATCGCCCTGACACGGGTTGAAGGCCGGCAGGTTGTGGAGCGTTGGTTGACCGAATCCCGTGTGGCCCGGGATACCATCAGATTTGCTTTGCCGCCGTCCATGCTGTCGCTCGGGGCGGGCGATGTGATCGCTCTGGATGGGGAGCAGGAGGAAGGTCAGGCGCTCTATCGGATTGACCGTGTGGAACAGGGCGCTTTGCAAATTGCAGAGGCCGTGCGCATTGACCCGGAGGTGTATACGCCGTCCGATCTTGTGGACGAAGTGGAAAGTCCCAAGCCGTTTGTGCCCTCGGTCCCGGTATTTCCGTTGTTTCTGGATTTGCCTTTGATCACCGGAGACGAAGTCCCGCATGCACCCCATATTGCAATCACTGCGCAGCCATGGCCCGGGTCAGTCGCTGTCTATCAGTCACCGAGCGAGAGTGATTATCAGTTGCTGGATATCATCGATGCGCGTTCGGTCATCGGGCAAACCGAAACGGCGCTGGGGCTGGCCCCATCCGGGCAATACGATCTGGGTGCGCCTTTGCGCGTCAAGCTGTTGAGCGGTGCTCTCAGCTCTGTTGAAGAGACTGCACTCCTATCAGGAGCCAACCTTGCAGCGATTGGCGATGGCAGTTCCGGCAAATGGGAGCTTTTCCAGTTTGCTGACGCGAATCTGGTGGATGTTGACACCTATGAACTCAGCACGAGACTGCGCGGGCAGTTTGGCAGCGACGGTGTCACGGACAGCGCATGGCCCGCGGGATCGTGGTTCGTTTTGCTGAACGGCTTGCCCGAGCAGATTGATTTGTCACGCAACCTTCGGCTTGTGGGGCAGAGCTACCGCATTGGGCCTGCGCGCCGTGCGGTGAATGATCCGTCCTTCATCGATCGGACCGAAGCCTTTGCCGGCAATGGTTTACGCCCCTATGCGCCGGTGCATTTGAGCGCAAGAACGACGCAGTCGGGCGCCACGGAATTTGGGTGGATACGCAGAACACGTGTCGATGGCGACGGGTGGGATGCGCCTGATGTGCCGTTGGGCGAGGAGAGCGAAAGCTATTTGATACAAATCGTCAAGGATGATGTCATCCTGCGCGAAGCGACGACGGAGCAACCGGTCTGGATATACCCGCTTTCTGAACAGGCATCCGATGGGCTGACAGGTGGCTATGACGTCAGGGTGTCGCAGGTATCGGCAACATTCGGACCGGGACCAGCCGCCATTCTGAACCTTACCGCCTGAACATGTTCAACCTGTGATAGGGTCATTCCAAGATGGAATTGACCCCATCACAGCTTTGCGTTTGGCCTTCCTGACCTGAACCTGTACTATGGGGGTGAAAGGATGCTCTTTATGGCTGAACCCAAAGCGAAACTCACTACCGTTGATCCGGTCTGGAATCAGATCACCGCAGAAGCGCGTCAAGCGGCGCAGGATGAACCTCTGATCGGAGGCTTTCTGCATGCCTGTATCCTCCATCACAAGAGCATCGAAAAGGCGTTGTCCTATCGCGTCGCAGCGAAGCTGGCGTCCAATGAAATGTCGATGGTTGTGGTGCGCGAGATGGTCGAAGACGCATATGCGGCTGACAAGACACTGATCGAGGCTGCGCGCGCGGATCTGGTTGCGATTTACGAACGCGACCCGGCGTGTCACCGACTATTGCAACCGATCCTCTACTTTAAAGGCTATCAGGCCATGCAATCCTACCGCGTTGGCCACCACCTTTGGAAAACGGGGCGTCGCGATCTGGCGTATTTCGTTCAGATGCGCGTTTCTGAAATATTTGGTGTCGACATCCATCCCGCAGCGCGGATGGGCAAGGGCATCATGATTGATCATGCGCATTCCATCGTCATCGGTGAAACAGCCGTCGTTGGCGACAATGTGTCGATGCTGCATTCCGTAACGCTCGGCGGGACGGGTAAAGAAGAGGAAGACCGTCATCCAAAGATCGGCAACGGTGTTCTGATTGGTGCAGGCGCCAAGGTGCTGGGCAATATCAAGGTCGGGAACTGTAGCCGCATCGCTGCCGGGTCCGTCGTTCTGGAAGAGGTTCCCGAGTGCAAGACGGTCGCCGGAATTCCCGCCCGCATCGTTGGTGAAGCGGGCTGCGATCAACCGTCGGTTTCCATGAACCACATGCTGGGACCGGACGCGGTTTAAAAGCGTCAGACGAAAAAACCGCATACCGTCAGATGATACTGTATTAACCAACATGGCCCGCGATTTTGAGAATCGCGGGCCATGTCGTGTCTGGCGATATGGAATGCGTCAGATATGCGCGCAGATTATCCGTGCTACGCCAGCATTGTCATCGGGTTTTCAAGGTTCTCCTTGATGGCCGATATGAGTTGCGCGCCCAGAGCGCCATCAATCACCCTGTGGTCTACGGACAGAGTGACGGACATCACGGTCGCAACGGCCAATTCACCGTCCTTGCCGACGACAGGTTTTTTCACGCCTGCACCAACCGCCAGAATAGCACCGTGGGGCGGGTTGATGACCGCATCGAAGTTGTCGATCCCGAACATGCCAAGATTGGAAATCGCAAAGCTACCGCCCTGATATTCGTGCGGGGCGAGCTTGCGGTCGCGCGCGCGCGCCGCGAGGTCCTTCATCTCGGCAGAGAGCGCCGAGAGCGATTTCATCTCGGCGTCCCTGAGAACCGGCGTGAACAATCCACCCTCAATCGCGACGGCAACAGCCACGTCAGACGGTGTGAGTTTCAGCATGCGGTCCCCGGCCCAAACGGCGTTCGCGTCCGGCACGGTTTGCAGGGCCAGCGCACAGGCCTTGATGATGAAATCATTCACCGACAGCTTCACGCCCCGGCTTTCCAGCTGCTTGTTCAATTGCCCCCGGAAGGCCAACAGCGCATCAAGCTCGATGTCGCGCCGCAGGTAGAAATGGGGAATCGACTGCTTGGCTTCGGTCAGGCGCGCAGCGATCGTCTTGCGCATCCCGTTGAGGCTGATTTCATCGTAGGCGCGCCCTTCATACATCGCCATCACCGCTTCAGCGGCGGGACCTGATGCAACTGGCGCGCTCGGCGCTGGAGCCGCAGGTCCGGGCGCAGCCGGGGCAGGGGCCGCAGCGCTTGCGCTGAGCCCCTCGACATCTGCCTTGACGATCCGCCCATGCGGGCCGGACCCTTTGACCGTGGCCAGATCAACGCCATTGCTGGCCGCGATCCTGCGTGCAAGAGGGGATGCAAATATCCGTGATCCATCCGAGGACTGCGGCGCGGCCGGCGCGGGCGTCGCTGTTGGTTCAGGGGTGGGTGCGGGTGCGTCCTCTTTGGTTGCTGCGGCAGCCGGCTCAGGTTCGGCAGAGATGTCATCCGCACTTTCCCCGTCTTCCAGAAGCACCGCGATCGGAGTGTTCACTTTCACCCCTTCGGTGCCTTCTTCGACCAGGATCTTGCCGATGGTGCCTTCATCAACGGCTTCGAATTCCATCGTTGCCTTGTCGGTTTCGATCTCGGCCATAATATCGCCAGAGGCCACGGTGTCCCCCTCCTTCACCAGCCATTTGGCCAGTGTGCCTTCTTCCATGGTCGGGCTCAGGGCGGGCATGAGAATTTCTGTAGGCATCTGCGCGCTCCTTACTTGTAGGTGACTTGTTTCACGGCAGCGATCACTTCATCGGTGGTGACCAGCGCGTGTTTTTCAAGATTGGCCGCATAGGGCATTGGCACGTCTTTACCGGTGCAATTGATGACCGGCGCATCCAGATAGTCAAATGCCTCCTGCATGATCACCGAACTGATGTAGCTGCCTACGGAGCCTTGCGGCCATCCTTCTTCGACGGTCACGCAACGATTGGTTTTCATCACGGATTTGATGATGCTGGCCGTATCCATGGGGCGCAGGGTACGCAGATCGACAACCTCGGCCGAGATGCCTTCGTCGGCAAGCTTTTCAGCGGCTTCAAGGGCATATTGCATGCCGATACCAAAGCTGACGATGGTCACATCGGACCCTTCGCGCCAGATGCGGGCCTTGCCAAAGGGCACGGTGTAATCCTCGATGTCAGGCACATCAAAGGTGCGCCCGTAAACGATTTCATTCTCAAGGAAAATTACCGGGTTCGGATCGCGGATCGCAGTTTTCATCAACCCCTTGTAATCAGAGGCAGCATAGGGCATCGCGACCTTCAGACCCGGCACCTGCATGTACCATGCCGCGTAATCCTGACTGTGTTGCGCCCCTACACGGGCCGCCGCACCATTGGGCCCACGGAAGACCATTGGCGCGCCCATCTGACCCCCCGACATGTAAAGCGTTTTGGCTGCGGAGTTGATGATGTGGTCAATTGCCTGCATTGCGAAGTTGAATGTCATGAATTCCACAATCGGGCGCAGACCGCCAAAGGCGGCGCCGGTCGCAATCCCGGCAAAGCCATGTTCCGTGATCGGCGTATCAATCACGCGTTTGGACCCGAATTCATCCAGCATCCCCTGGGAAATCTTGTAGGCCCCCTGATATTCGGCGACCTCTTCTCCCATCAGGAACACCGTTTCGTCGCGGCGCATTTCTTCGGACATGCCATCGCGCAGCGCTTCGCGCACGGTCTGTTGTTTCAGGGGGGTGCCTTCGGGCCAGTCGGGCGTTGTATCCGTTTCAGGTGCTGCCGGCGTGGCGGCGGTTGGTGTCGTGGCAGGTGGCTTGCCTTCCTCAGCCTTCAGTGCCGCAGGCATGGGGGCTTCTGCTGCGTCAGCGCCGGCTTGAGGCACATCTTCGCCTTCCTCGACAAGAATGGCGATGGCTGTGTTCACTTTCACGCCTTCGGTGCCTTCTTCGATCAGGATCTTGCCGATGATACCTTCGTCGACGGCTTCGAATTCCATCGTCGCCTTGTCGGTCTCAATCTCGGCCATGATGTCACCGGAGGAAACCGTGTCTCCTTCCTTGACCAGCCATTTGGCGAGTGTGCCTTCTTCCATGGTGGGCGATAGGGCGGGCATGAGTATTTCAGTAGCCATTGATCAAGCCTCCTGCGGAACTTCTGTGGCGTAGATGTCGGTCCAAAGCTCTTTCAGGTCCGGCTCGGGGGATGTTTTTGCAAACTCCGCGCTCTCGTTCACGATGGCTTTGATTTCCTTGTCGATGGCTTTCAAATCGTCTTCGGTTGCGTGCTTGCCTGTCAGCAGCATCGAGCGCACCTGTTCGATCGGATCGCGCTCGTCGCGCATTTTCTGCACCTCTTCGCGGGTCCGGTATTTCGCCGGATCGGACATGGAGTGGCCGCGATAGCGATAGGTTTTGATCTCAAGAATATAGGGCCCCTTGCCAGACCGGCAGTGCGCGACGGCGGTGTCACCGGCGGCCTTGACCGCAATGACATCCATGCCGTCAACAGCTTCGCCCGGAATGCCAAAGGCGCGTCCGCGCTCATATATCTCATCCGATGAGGTGGAGCGCTGCTGCGAGGTGCCCATGGCGTATTGGTTGTTTTCAATCACAAAGATACACGGCAGGTCCCACAGGGCAGCCATGTTGAAAGCCTCGTAGACCTGCCCCTGATTGGCCGCACCATCGCCGAAATAGGTGAAGGTCACGCGCTTGTTGTCGAGGTATTTGTCCGCGAAAGCCAGACCCGCGCCCAGCGGAACCTGAGCGGCCACGATTCCGTGGCCCCCGTAGAAATGCTTCTCCTTGGAGAACATATGCATGGAGCCGCCTTTGCCTTTGGAATAGCCACCCTCGCGTCCGGTCAATTCGGCCATCACGCCGTTGGGGTCCATCCCACAGGCCAGCATGTGGCCGTGATCACGGTAGGACGTGATGCGTTTGTCGCCCTCTTCGGCGGCGGCCTCAAGGCCGACAACAACCGCTTCCTGACCGATGTAGAGATGGCAAAAGCCGCCGATCAGGCCCATGCCGTACAGCTGGCCTGCTTTTTCCTCGAACCGTCTGATCAGGAGCATATCCTTGTAATATGCCGTGAGTTCTTCGGCTGAGACGTTTGGTTTTTTTGCCGCTTTTCGCGCTGCCATCGGTCACACTTCCTTTCCGCAACCCGCCGTGGGGTAGATAGTTTAGCATTAAACTATCTATTATCGGATTCGGTGGCGTATTGCGAGACTGAATACAAACTCTGGCCATTTTGCCGCAAAAGGGCAGCCTGAACGCTAGCGGATGACGATTTCGTCGGCGCGGATCATGCCTAACACGCGTCGCACTTGCTCATCCAGCAGATCAAGATCGAGGTAGTCATCCGACAGGCGCAGGGTGAGGTTCTCCATCTCCTGCACATCCGCCTGCACAGCACTCAACTGCTGGCGCAGCACATTTGCCTCCGCCGTGATCTCGGCCCGTTTGAACACACCGAAATCGCCCTGCACAGCGGCAAAGGTGAAATAGGTCGCAAGGCCCAATGCGAGCGTGAAGAAAATGAATGTACCAAATGCGGGACGGGTGCTGCGGTTCATGTGTATTGCCTCTGGGCCGCCTCTTGATGGGCGTGCGCATAGTATGACACAGGGCGGTGCACCTGTGAATCCCATTTCATCCGAAAATACCGAAATCCTGTTGTTTTTTGCCTGTTAACGCCGGTTTTGGCGTTTTGTGAGCGACTTGAGGCATCGCATCTCATGTTAAGCGTTGAAATCGATGATTTCAGGCAGCGGTATATGGTTTAGGGTTTTCGAATAACGCTTCAGCCTTGCAGTGCCGCGACCCCGGGAAGGGTTTTGCCCTCCATCCATTCCAGAAACGCGCCACCGGCGGTTGAAATATACGTGAAATCCGCGGCGGCACCCGCCTGATTGAGTGCGGCAACCGTATCACCGCCGCCCGCAACTGAGATCAGCGCGCCTGATTTGGTCAGCCGCGCCGCCTCCAAAGCGGTGGCATTTGTGGCCTGATTGAAGGGGGTAATTTCAAATGCGCCCAGCGGGCCGTTCCAGATCAGTGTCTTGAGCGTTCTGAACGCAGCCATGACGGCCGCCACGCTTTGGGGGCCGGCATCCAGAACCATCTGGTCCTCGGCCAGAACCGTGTCCTTACCCAGGGCGACAACCTCAAAGTCTGCACCCGCCTTGAATTCGCGCGCGACGACCCCGTCGACCGGCAGCAGCAGCTTGCACCCCGCACGCTCGGCAGACTGCATGATCGTCCGAGCGGTTTCCATGTAATCCGGCTCCATCAGCGACGCGCCCAGTTTCGCGCCCTGTGCGGCGAGGAAAGTGTTGGCCATGCCGCCCCCGATCACGAGCACATCGAGGCGGGCAACCAGATTTTCAAGCAGTGCGATTTTCGTCGAAACCTTGGCCCCGCCCACCACCGCGCCGACGGGGCGTTGTGGCGTCGACAGGGCCGCTTCCAAGGCCGAAAGCTCCGCCTGCATCAAGCGGCCCGCGCAGGACGGCAACAGATGCGCAACCCCCGTGGTGGAGGCATGCGCACGGTGGGCGGCTGAAAAGGCGTCATTGCAAAAGACATCGCCGAGCGTGGCCAGAAACCGCGCCATTTCCGGGTCATTGGCCTCTTCGCCCACTGCAAAGCGCGTGTTTTCCAGCAGAACAACGATGCCTTCCGGCAAATCAGACAGGCGCTCCGCGTTGGGCTCTTCGATGAATGTGACCTTGCGCCCCAAAGCGGCCTCAAGCGCGGGCAGGGTCACGCGCAGCGACATTTCCGGCACAACCTTGCCTTTGGGACGCCCGAAATGCGCCAGCATGATCGGCGTGCCGCCCTTGGCCAGAATATCCTGCAGCGTCGGAATGATGCGATCAATCCGCGTTCGGTCCGTGACCTGACCCTCCTCGACCGGCACGTTGATATCCACACGCAGCAGCACCCGCTTGCCCGCCACATCCATATCATCCAATGTCTTCCAACTCATGCCGGACCCTCCGTCTGCCTCGCCTGCGTCCGTGTTTTGCGCTTATCGTCGCTGAGGTCAACCGAGCGGCTTGGCATTCCTGATCGCAGCGCGTAGGTAATTCGCAAAGTTTTCAACAGGAGTGCCCAGATGGCCGAAATTACCGACCCCGAAAACACGATCTTGATGGAGCTCAAAGGCGGGACCGTCACCATCCAGCTGCTGCCGGATGTCGCGCCCCAGCATGTCGCACGGATGAAAGAGCTGGCGCGTGCGGGCCATTATGACAACGTCGCCTTTCACCGGGTGATCGACGGTTTCATGGCGCAAACCGGCGATGTGCAGCATGGTGACATGGAAGATGGCTTCAATCTGCGCATGGCGGGCACCGGCGGGTCCGATCTGCCGAATGTACCTGCGGAGTTTTCCAAAGTGCCCCATGCGCGCGGGTCGCTGGGCGCGGCGCGTTCCTCCAACCCGGACAGCGCGAACAGCCAGTTCTTCATCAACTTCAAGGACAATGATTTCCTGAACGGTCAATACACGGTCTATGGTCAGGTGATCGAGGGGATGGAACATGTGGACGCCATTACCCGGGGCGAGCCGCCTGCGGAGCCGGATCGCATGATCTCGGTGAAGGTTGCTGCCGATGTTTAAGGCAGCGGTATTCATGGCCACATTGGCCGCTGGACCTGCCATGGCGACGGGCATCGCGATCGAGGTCGCGGGCGAGGCCAACGGAACGATCACGATTGATCTGCTGGAGGATCTTGCCCCCGGCCATGTCGAGCGGATCACCATGCTCGCGGCCAGCGGTGCCTATGATGGTGTGGTTTTTCACCGTGTCATTGACGGCTTCATGGCGCAGACCGGGGATGTCGAATTCGGCAAGATGGGCGGTGACATGCGGCGCGCCGGCATGGGGGGGTCTGATCAGCCGGACCTGCCGCAGGAGTTTTCCGATGTGCCGTTTGACCGCGGTGTCGTGGGCATGGCCCGGTCGCAAAATCCCAACAGCGCCAACAGTCAGTTTTTCATCATGTTCAGCGAAGGCTATTTTCTCAATGGCCAATATACCGTGGTGGGTCGTGTGACTGACGGGCTTGAAGTGCTGGATGCAATCAAGCGCGGGCAGGGGCGCAACGGTGCCGTGACCGGCCAGCCCGATGTGATGCAATCGGTACGCGTGATCGACGCGCCCACTGATTAAGTGACCATCGGTCACATCATGTGGCCGATCTGGAACGCAATTCGAGGGTCTCAACTGAGCAGTTTGCTCGGTTGAGACCCTCAATAACCTGCCGCAGCTGTCGGGTCTGAAGCGCAGGGGGCACCTTTAACGTGTGTTCCGTGGCGCATGAGCGACGCCATCGTAAACCGGGGGCGGTTGCAATTGCCCATGACCTCGCCCGCACATTATGGAGGTGTGAACCTGCGCCCTGGCGCGTCTGACGAAATATCTGAAACATCAAGCACTACGCGTAACGCGTTGAAATCTTTGATTTCAGGCAGCGTTTCGAGATTCGGGTTTTTCGCATGACACCTTAGGTGAGATAGGTCTTTCGCATCACGCTTGAGGAACCTCGCACGCATAGAAAAAGGCGCCACAGTTTTCTGCGGCACCTTGTGTCTTTTGTTGAAATCCTGTGCTCAGGATGCGGGGTTTGGCTTGCTCACCGGTGCGGTTTTTGCGCCGGGGTTCAGCGGGTCGTCCTGACGTTGCACGGACCCCTCGAAATGCGCGCCACTTTCGATCGCGATGGTCTTGTGGATAATGTCGCCTTCAACACGTGCGGTTGAGGTCAGACGCACCTTGAGGCCGCGCACACGACCAACGATGCGACCGTTGATCACCACGTCATCCGCAACCACTTCGCCCTTGATCGTCGCGCTTTCACCGATGGTGAGCAAATGGGCGCGGATATCACCTTCGACGGTGCCTTCCACCTGAATGTCGCCCGTCGTTTTCATGTTGCCGGTCACATGCAGGTCAGCGGACAACACAGACGCGGGCGGCTTGGCCTTGGGTGCCGCCGCCTTGAAGTCGGATTGTTTTGGCGTAGCAGGCGCAGACGTCGCCGCCGCAGGCGTTTCCGTCGCGGTTGGTTTGCTCGCCGGTTCGTTCATTTTGCTTTTAGAAAACATCTTGTGCAGCCTTGATAAAGATCATTGGGTTTACAGCTTTACCGCCAACGCGCACCTCATAGTGCAGATGCACGCCGGTCACCCGTCCGGATGCTCCCATATCACCAATATGATCGCCACGCGAGACCCTTTGCCCTACTTTGACGCGAATTTTTGACAAATGCGCATAGCGGGTCTCAATTCCGAACTCATGTTGTATTTTAATAAGACGTCCATAGCCTGATGACCAGCCTGCTTCGGTCACGACGCCATCGGCGGTCGCATGCAGGTCGGTGCCCAGCGACGCGGCGAAATCGACACCTTTGTGCATCCGCCGTCCCCCGGTTTTCGGATCGCGCCGATAGCCATAATCGCTGGTAAAGCGGAACGCCTGTTTGACCGGTAATGCAAAAGGCGCCTTTTCAGCCGCGATCCGGTAGAGGTTGAGCGTGTCCATATGCCCGAGCAGACGGTTCGCGCGTTCCATATCGGCGCTCGGTTCCTCGCCGCGACTGGAAAAGGACAGCGGGGTCAGGGGGCCGCCCTGACCGGAATAGCCGCGACGGATCTGATCCAGTATGCGTTCCGTCGGCAGGCCAGCCTCGCGAAACATCTTGTCCAGCGGCGCGACCGAGATGGTCATGGCCTCTTCCAACTGGCGGAATATCTGGTCGTTGTCCTCTTTCATCAGCGCGATCTCAAGCGCCAGACGGTCGGCCTGTTCCAGTGCGTCCTGCGCGTCTTCGACGACTTCGTCACGCTCCTGCGCTGTCCGGGCCAGCGCGTCGGCAAGGATGTCAACCGGCGCCGTTTCCCCGATCTGCGCCATCATCGTACCCTTGTCACTGCCCTGCGTGCCAAGATCCTTGAGTGCTGCAAGCTCCGTGCGGGCCGCCTCGCGCTCCCCGATGGCCCGCCTCAGGTTGCCCTGAATGACCTCGATACCGGTTTCCAACTCGTGCCGCCGGGTCTCAGAGCGCAGCAACTCGGATTGCATGGTCGATATCTGTTCGAGCGCCGCATTGAATCGCTGTTGCGCCGCCAGCGCTTCTGCTGCGCGACGGTCACGCTGTTCTGCCAGATCATTCAGGCGCGCCTGATAGGTGGTTTGATCGCGTTTGGCCTGTTCGCGGAAATTCCCCGCCCCGATGCTGTTCATGAACAGCATGGATGTCACCACGATGGACCAGCCGACCACGATTGCAACACCACCGACCGCAATCAACTGCGTTCCGGGGCGCAACCGGATAAAGCGGGTATCGGTGTCTGATTTCAGGAAAACACGTCGCTCCGGGAACAGGCGTTCCAGAAAATTGTGGATGCTGATGCCCAGACGTGTCCGCACTCAAAGCCTCTTGTGTTGCCTCTGCTCCTGCGTTTCTGCGCAGCGATTGGCCTCGTGATTAGACAGTGGGTTTCAAAGGGGCAACCCTCTTTCCTGCATTGTGTGCTACTTAAGGTTGAGTTGTTGTAAATGGGCAAAAAACCGCCTGTTTCCGGCGGTTTCGCGCTCTAGGCCTTGGCTGTGAGTGGCCAATAGAAGTCCGGCGGTATCCCGGCCTCGGCACGTTTCTCTTCGTTGAAGGGCGGTTTCAGGGGGCCGTGGAAATATTTGCGCACCAGCGCGTGGAACCGTTCCTTGGGGTCTTCATCGTTGCGCCCGCACAGAAAATGAAACCATTTTGACCCATAGGCGACATGGGCGACTTCCTCGCTGTAAATCAACTCCAGCGCCTCGACGGCGCTGGTGGCCTTGGCACGGCGAAACACCTCGATCATCCCCGGGGTGACATCCAGGCCGCGCGCCTCAAGCACCATGGGCACGACCGCAAGGCGGCCCATGAAATCATACACCGTGTCCTCGGCCGCCCGCCACATCCCGGCATGCGCGGGCAAGGCGCCATAATGGCTGCCGAACTCTTCAAGGCAGTCGCACATCAGGTTGAAATGCTTGGATTCCTCATCCGCCGCCTTGACCCAATCGTCATAAAATCCCATCGGCATTTTCACATGCGCAAAACGCGCGATGATATCCCAGTGCAGATCGACCGCATTGAGTTCGATATGGGCCACCGCATGCAGCAGCGCGACGCGCCCTTCGGGCGAGCCGGGTTTGCGGTGCGGCACGTCGCGCGGATTGAGCAACTGCGGGCTTGGCGGTCGCGCCGGGTGCATTGGCGGATCTGCGCGGCCAATGTCCGGTGTCTCCCCGGCTTCGCGCGCGGCTTGCCATGCGCTGGCGTATTCGCGCGACAGGGCCGTCTTTGCGCGCCCATCCGCCGTGCGCAAAACCGCCTCTGCCATCTGGGCCAGAGGGATCACAGGGCGCGCACTTCCTCAAGAACGGCCTCGACATGTCCGGGGACTTTGACCTTGTTCCAGATCTTGGCAATCGTGCCGTCCGCCGCAATCAGAAAGGTCGTGCGTTCAATGCCCATGTATTTCTTGCCATACATGTTCTTTTCTTTCCACACGCCATAGTCTTCGCAGGTGGTGCCATGTTCATCGGACAACAGCGGGATGTCCAATTCGCGTTTCTTGGCGAATTTTTCATGGCTGGCGATGCTGTCCTTTGAAATGCCAAAGACGCGCGCGCCCGCCGCGGCAAAGGCCTCGCGGTTTTCCGAAAAACCAATGCTTTCCTTGGTGCATCCGGGCGTGTCATCGCGCGGGTAGAAAAACAGCACCACCGGCGCGCCGGCGAGGGCGCTCAGCGTGACGTCGGTGCCGCCTGTGCTTGGTAGGGTAAAATCAGGCGCTTTTTCGGATATTTCTGGCATAACACTCTCGTGGCTTTTCAGGATTGAACTGGAGTGACATAGTAGCGCTGCGGCGCGCAGTGCCAAGGGGTCTTCCCGCAGTGTCGCGCCCAATCCAGCCAATCGCCGACAAGGCCTGATTTCGTTTTGCAAGTTGACGACAAAGAAACACTGAAAATGCGGCGGGCGCGACGTCGCAAGCGGACTCTGATTTGGACAGGTGTCATTTTCGCACTGCTCCTTGTCGGGGCCTCTGTCAGTGCGCTTTGGCTGCAGGGGCGCGAGTTGCTGGCGCCGCCGTGGCTGCGCGACAGGATCGAGGCGCAACTGGGCCAGGCGGTCCCGGATGTTGACATTTCCTTCGGCGAGGTGGTCGTTGTGATTGACGACGACTGGCGGCCCCGGTTTTCGGTGCGTGATGTGCATCTGGCCGATGCGCAGGGCGCGGAAATCGTCAGCTTTTCGGATGTGAGCGGCGCGCTCAGCCTGTCGGCCCTGATGGAGCGCCGGCTCAGCCTCGGAACTTTGTTTGTGAACGGAGTTTTCGTCACGCTGCACCGGTCGCCGGACGGCCCCTTGTCGCTGTCCACAACCGCGAACGCGGAAGTCGTCAGCATGCAGGCGCCCACGCTGGTCGAGTTGGTCAGCGAGTTGGACAAATTGCTGCTGCGCCCGGTTTTGCGGGATCTGTCGCTGTTTGAGATGCGCGCGATTACCCTGCGCTATGAGGATGCGCGTGCCGACCGTGCCTGGACGGTCGACGGGGGTACGATGCGCCTGCGCCGCGCGGGCGATGCACTGGGCATAAACGTGGATCTTGCGGTTCTGGGCGGTGGTGCGGATGTGGCCACGCTTTCGGCGGATTATACCGGCACAATTGGCGCGGCGCAGGCCAGTTTCGGTCTGGCGCTTGAAAACATAGATGCCGGTGACGTGGCCTCGCAGGGGGCCGCCGTTTCATGGCTCAGTGTTCTGCAAGCGCCCATCTCCGCAACCCTGCGCGGGTCCACGCAGGAGGATGGCGCGCTGGCGCCGCTCAATGTCGCGCTCCAGATCGGGGCGGGCGTGATCCAGCCCACGCCACAGGCACAACCCATCCCGATTGACGGGGCGCGCAGCTATTTCAGCTATCTGCCGCAGGAACAGATGCTGCGTTTTGATGCCTTTGGCATTGACAGCAAATGGGGCCGGGGCAGTCTTGAAGGGCAGGCGGTTCTTGAATCGGTTGAAAACGGACGCATCGGGTCGCTTGTCGGGCAGTTTCGCCTGTCGGAATTGCTGGTCAATCCGGCGGGGTTTTACGATGCGCCGGTGCGGATTGAAGCCACCGAGCTTGACTTTCGCCTCAAGCTCGCGCCATTTTCGTTGACGCTGGGCCGGTTGGATATCCGTGATCAGGGCAACAACCTGTCGGCGCGCGGTGAACTCTCGGCCGGGGAGCAGGGCTGGGATGTGTCGGTGGATGCCAATCTGGACGCGCTGTCCTCCGAGCGGCTCCTGACGCTTTGGCCGGAAGCGGTGGTGCCCAAGACGCGCAACTGGATCAGCGAAAACATCAAGACGGCGCATATCAGTGACGCAGTCGCATCGCTCCGGATTACCCAAGGGGGCGCGCCTGAAACCTATCTCGGGTTTGATTTTCACGATGCGGATTTCACCTTCATCGACGAGATGCCACCGATCACAGGTGGCACAGGCCATGCATCGCTTTTCAAAAACCGCTTTGCCATTGCCATTGATGAGGGTGCCGTGACCGCCCCGCAGGGGGGGCGGGTCGAGGTCGCAGGGTCCTCGTTCATCGTTCCGGACGTCAAGGCCAAACCCGACCCACCCGGTGTCGTGCGCCTGAACGGGCAGTCCAGCGTGACCGCGGCCCTGTCGTTGTTGGACCAGCCGCCGCTGGAGGTGATGCAAAAGGCGGATGTGCCCGTGGATGTGGCCGACGGGCAGTTAGATTTCGCGGGCACGCTGTCCTTGCCGCTCAAGAAGGGCACGAAAGTCGATGATGTGGAATTTGACGTCTCTGGTGTCGTGACGCAGGCGCGCAGCGACAGGCTGTTGAAAGACCGCAGGTTGGCGGCGGACACCCTTGGACTGACCGCCTCCGAGGCAGGGATCGAGGTGGCAGGCAGGGGCACCATCGACGACGTCCCCGTGGATGTCGTCTGGAGCCAGGCCATCGGCACACCGGATCAGCCAACACCGGGCCGCGTGGAAGGGCGTGCCCGGATCGACCGTGCTGCACTGGAAACCTTTGGCATTGATCTGCCCGGCGACATGGTGCGCGGCAGCGGCACAGCGGACATCGCGATTGATTTGCTGAAAGGGACACCGCCGCAGTTTTCCCTGACATCTGATCTGGTTGGCCTCGATATGGCGCTGCCACCTCTGGGCTGGTCCAAACCGGCGTCCACTGCGGGAACCCTCGCGGTCGATATGACCTTGGGTGAAGCGCCAAAGGTGGATCGGATTTTGCTGGAGGCCCCCGGTCTCTTTGCCGAGGGCGATGTTACCCTGACACCGCAGCAACAGTTGGAGCGGATGCGCTTGCGCGAGGTGCGCCTTGGCAACTGGCTCAACGCACCGGTGGATATCGTCGGGCGGGGCGCGGATCTGCCGCCGGGTATCGTGCTGCGCGGGGGCACTGTCGATCTGCGGCGGGCGGATTTGCCATCCGGGCTGGAGCCGCGCGCAAACAGCGGGCCGCTCACGGTGACGCTGGACAGGCTGACCGTCAGCGACACGATTGCCATCACCGACATGCGCGGCGCGTTTCAGACATCGGGCGGGCTGGCGGGCAATTTCGACGGGCAGATAAACGGGGCTGCACGCGTTGTCGGGCAGGTGTCGCCGCAAAACGGCCGCCCCGCGCTGCAACTGAGCGCGCAGGATGCCGGGCGCGCCCTTGCAGCCTCGGGGCTGGTCCAGCAGGTACGCGGTGGCGCATTGCAGCTGTCATTGGTGCCGGTGGGCACGGGCGGGGCGTTTGATGGAAAGCTGAGCGTGCAGAACATCACCGTCAGGGATGCACCAACCATGGCCGCGCTGCTCAATTCGATCAGCATCGTGGGGCTGATCAACGAGTTGAACGGCGATGGCATTTACTTTTCGGATGTGAACGCTGACTTCCGGCTTGCCCCGTCACAAATCACGGTGCGCGAGGCCAGTGCGACCGGGGCCTCGATCGGCCTTTCCATGGACGGAGTGTTCGAGCCGGCCTCGGGCCGTCTGAACATGGAGGGGGTGATCTCTCCCGTCTATATGCTCAACGCCATCGGCAGCGTGTTGACCCGTCCCGGCGAAGGGCTCTTTGGGTTCAACTATTCGATCACGGGCACGGCACAGTCACCGGAAGTCTTCGTCAATCCGCTGACGGCGCTGGCCCCCGGCATGTTGCGCAACCTGTTTCGCGGATCCCGCGCCAAGGCACCGCTGGAGGCGGGCGAACCCGTACCGGTGCCTGAACCGCGCCGCACCCCGGTTGTGACGCGGGGCGAAGACCGCTAAACGGGCGCACATGAAGCTCAGTGATTTTGATTTCGACCTGCCCGAAGACCTGATTGCGACCCGCCCCGCCGTGCCGCGCACCTCTGCGCGCCTGCTTGTGGCGAAAGGGCGGCAGATCAGCGATTCGATCGTTTCCGACCTGCCAAACTGGCTGTCTCCGGGCGACCGGCTGGTGTTGAATGACACGCGGGTGATCCCGGCGCGACTGACCGGTGCGCGGCACCGCGACACCGCACAGGGACCGATGCAGGCCCGCATTGAGGTCACATTGCTTGAACCGGATGCGCAGGGCAATTGGTCCGCACTGATCAAGCCGCTCAAGAAGGTGAAAATCGCAGAGGAGATCATCTTTTCCGACCGGTTGCGCGCGACCCTTCGCGCAGTCAAAGACGGGCAGGGTGTGTTGCAGTTCAACCTTGAAGGCGATGATTTCGACGCAGCGCTCAACGCCGCCGGTGCCATGCCGCTGCCACCCTATATCGCCACACGTCGTCCGGCGGATGAGCGGGACAAATCGGATTACCAGACCGTATTCGCCCAAAACAGTGGGGCCGTGGCTGCGCCGACGGCCTCGCTGCATTTTGACAAAGCGCTTCTGTCCGAACTGGCGGCGCGCGGGGTGCTGTTCAGCT
The DNA here is from genome assembly GCF_000014045.1 of Roseobacter denitrificans OCh 114. Lineage (NCBI taxonomy): Bacteria > Pseudomonadati > Pseudomonadota > Alphaproteobacteria > Rhodobacterales > Roseobacteraceae > Roseobacter > Roseobacter denitrificans. Next base: position 2,875,974 of record NC_008209.1, on the reverse strand, counting down.
ATGTGACCCTGCACGTGGGGGCGGGCACATTCCTGCCGGTGAAGGTCGAGGATGTGACAACCCACAAGATGCACGCGGAATGGGGGCAGGTGAGTGCTGCGGCTGCGGCAGAGATCAACGCGACGAAACAGGCCGGCAAACGGGTGATCCCGGTGGGCACCACGGCGCTGCGTTTGATTGAAACCGCCGGGCGCGAGGGTCAGATCAAGGCCTGGGAAGGCGATACCGATATCTTCATCTACCCCGGCTTCCGCTTCAACGTCGCGGATGCCCTGATGACGAATTTCCATCTGCCCAAATCCACCCTCATGATGCTGGTCTCTGCGCTGATGGGATATGACGAGGTGCGTGCGATCTACGATCACGCGGTCGCCGAAAAATACCGGTTTTTTTCCTACGGCGACGCGTCACTTTTAATCCCGCAGCGCGACTGACGTCACATTACGACGCAATAGAGTCGTAGCTGAGCGGTTTTCGCAGGATGCGATACTGCAAGACGCCGCCAAGAGAGTTTTTGCCGCGCGCTTTGGAGTCGTCATGTTTCAGGTATTAACCAGCGCTTGGGCGCTTTTGTTGGGCATGTGCCTGTTGATGGTCGGCAATGGCATGCAAGGCACGCTTCTGGGTATCCGGGGCGAGATCGAAGGGTTTTCGACCCTTGAGATGTCCATCGTCATGTCCGCCTATTTCGTCGGGTTCCTGGGCGGGTCACGCATGGCACCGGGGATGATCCGGCGCGTTGGTCACGTGCGGGTCTTTGCGGCATTGGCCTCGCTTATATCCGCAGTGATGATCCTTTATCCGACCTTTGCCGAAGTGTGGCTCTGGACGCTGGGGCGTGTGTTGATCGGGTTTTGCTTTTCAGCCGTCTACGTCACGGCTGAAAGCTGGCTGAACAATGCGGCCACCAATGAAAACAGGGGCCAGACGCTGTCTCTCTACATGATCGTGCAGACTGCGGGCATCGTGATCAGCCAGGCGCTGCTCCTGACGGCGGACCCGTCGGGCTACGTGCTGTTCGTGATCCCGTCGGTACTGGTGTCGATTGCCGTGACGCCGATCTTGCTGTCGATCAGCCCGACGCCCGCCTTTGATATGACCAAACCGATGAGCCTCAAAGAACTGGCGGGCGTGTCACCTTTGGGCTGCGTGGGCATGTTCCTGCTGGGTGGTATTTTCTCGGCCCAGTTCGGCATGGCTTCGGTTTACGGGGCCAAGGCCGGGTTGTCTGTCGCCCAGATATCTACCTTCGTGGCGATGTTTTTCGTCGGCTCCGTATTGTTGCAATACCCCATCGGGTGGATTTCGGACCGGATGGACCGGCGTTTCCTGATCCTGATCGTTGCAGCCATCGGGGCGGGTGGTTCGGCGCTTGGCATGGTTCTGGGGCATAACTTCGCATTTCTGCTGGCCTCCGCCTTTATCGTGGGTGGCATGTCCAACCCGCTTTATTCGTTGCTGATCGCCCACACGAATGACTTTCTTCAGCACGAGGACATGGCCGCCGCGTCGGGTGGGTTGATTTTCATCAACGGGCTTGGCGCGATTGCGGGGCCGCTGATTACGGGCTCGCTGATGGATGTGGTGGGGCCGTCAGGTTTCTACCTCTTTACCGCGATATTGTTCGTGGCATTGGTTGCCTATGCCGCCTACCGCTCGACAAGGCGCAGCGCCATTGCCGTGGAAGACACCGGTGCCTATGTGGCCGTGACGCCAAGCTATACGTCCGTTGCGCTGGAATATGCTCAAGAATACGCCATCGAGACCGAAAAAGAAGACGATCTTGTCGCAAAAGACAGATGATTGTGTCGCGGTGACGTAAAATGTGAATAGGTTAATCTTGTAAAACGTGTCTAACATCAACAGGTGGCACTTGATGAGTAGAGAGAGATGGTATGACTGGCCCTGAAGAAATTCTCAAGTTCTGGCTGGACGATGTGGGTCCGCAGAAATGGTTCGAAGCGTCTGATGAACTGGATGCTGAAATATATGATCGGTTCTCACCGGCCCTGACGGGGGCGAGTGAAGGGCGGTTTTCGCTCTGGCTGACATACCCATCCGGCGCGCTGGCCTACATCATTCTGACAGATCAGTTTTCGCGCAATATGTATCGCGGGTCGGGCAAGTCATTTGCGACCGACCGCATCGCACTTGCCGCGGCGAAATCGGCCATTGGCAAGGGCTGGGACCTCAAGATTGACGAACCGGCGCGACAATTCTTTTATCTGCCGCTGATGCATTCTGAAAACCTCTGTGATCAGGACCGCTGCGTGCGCCTGATCTGTGAGCGGATGCCCGAACATGGGGCGAGCAACCTGTTGCATGCGCGCGCGCACCGCGCCGTGATCCGTCAGTTCGGTCGCTTCCCGGCACGCAATGCGGCACTGCAACGCCCCTCGACACAAGCCGAAGCGGATTACGTCAGGAATGGCGGATATGGTACGACAGTCCGGGACCTGCAAGCAGCGAAAGCCGCATAGGGCAAGGCAGCCATGCGCATCCGACAGTGCGCATTTGTCGCGCGACTGACCGTGTTGCTGTGAAACTCGATATAGTTTAACGGTAAACTATATTTGACTCACAGGCGCGAGGGCACAGCATGGCATCCAAATCCTTTGATCTTATCGTGATCGGAGCCGGTCCGGGCGGCTATGTCGCGGCGATACGCGGCGCGCAACTGGGCATGTCAGTGGCTATCGTTGAACGCGAGCATCTGGGCGGCATCTGTCTGAACTGGGGATGCATCCCGACCAAGGCGATGCTGCGGTCCTCCGAAGTGTTCCACCTGATGCAACGGGCCAAGGAATTCGGGCTCAAGGCGGAAAAGGTGGATTATGACCTCGACGCGGTTGTCAAACGCTCCCGCAAGGTGGCGGGGCAATTGTCCGGCGGCATTGGCCATCTGATGAAGAAAAACAAGGTCACCGTTTTCATGGGTGAGGCCAAACTTGCCGGTAAAGGCAAGGTGAGCGTCAAGACCGACAAGGGGGCGGAAGACCTCACTGCCAAGAACATCGTGCTCGCCACCGGCGCGCGCGCCCGCACCCTGCCGGGGCTTGAGGCGGATGGCGATCTGGTCTGGACCTACAAACACGCGCTTGAACCGAAGCACATGCCCAAAAAGCTGCTGGTCATCGGATCGGGAGCCATCGGTATCGAATTCGCCAGTTTTTACAACACTCTGGGCGCGGATACGACAGTCGTCGAAGTCATGGACCGCGTGCTGCCGGTCGAGGATGAAGAGATTTCCGCCTTTGCCAAGAAAGCCTTTGAAAAGCAGGGCATGAAGATCATGCAGAAAGCCATGGTCAAGCAATTGGACCGGGCAAAAGGCAAGGTCACCGCGCATATTGAAGTGGGCGGTAAGGTTGAAAAACATGAATTCGACACTGTCATCTCGGCGGTCGGGATCGTCGGAAATGTCGAAGGGCTGGGCCTTGAGGAATTGGGCGTCAAGATCGACCGCAGCCATGTGGTCACGGATGAATTCTGCCGCACCGGGATCGAGGGGCTCTATGCCATCGGTGATGTGGCCGGCGCGCCGTGGCTTGCGCATAAGGCCAGCCATGAAGGGGTCATGGTCGCGGATCTGATCGCGGGCAAACACGCCCATCCCGTCAAGCCGGAAACCATTGCCGGCTGCACCTATTGCCATCCGCAGGTCGCCTCCGTGGGCTACAGTGAGGCAAAGGCCAAGGAGCTGGGCTATACAGTCAAGGTCGGACGTTTCCCGTTTATCGGCAACGGCAAAGCCATCGCACTTGGCGAGCCGGAAGGCATGATCAAGACCGTCTTCGATGCCAAGACAGGCGAACTGCTCGGCGCGCATATGGTGGGTGCCGAAGTCACCGAACTGATCCAAGGCTATGTGGTCGGGCGTCAGCTGGAAACAACCGAAGAAGACCTGATGAACACCGTCTTCCCGCATCCGACGCTGTCAGAAATGATGCATGAAAGCGTGCTGGACGCGTACGATCGCGTGATACACATGTAGGATCGCATCGACACAAAAAAGCGGGGATCAAACCCCGCTTTTGTCGTGTTTATGACGCTGTTGAAAGGTTGAAGTCCTAATTAGAGCGTCTGACGAAATACCTGAGACACCAAGTATCACGTAACGCGTTGAAATCTCTGATTTCAAGTAGCGTTACGTGATTCAGGTTTTTCGCATGACGCTTTAACCTTTGCGACGTGCGCGCAACGCACCCAAACCGCCGACACCAGCCAGCAGCAAAAGCGCAGATGCAGGCAGGGGCACAGGTGCGACCGAAACCGCGTCTATGTCAAATCCATCGGTTGATTGCGAGTTTGCGAATGTGCTCTGCGTCACGTCGCGAAAGCCAAGGAAAGCATAGGTTCCGGTGAAGGTCACGGTGCTCTTGGTACCGCGCGTGCCGTCATTCGTACCAGTCTGGTTGCTTGCGAACCCCAGTGAGGTGAACACCAGACCGTCGTTGGATCCAAGGATTTCCACGGCTTCCTTGTGGCTGGACGATGCGCGATTATTGGTGATCTCGATCACCATTGTAGGGCCTGTGTAGACCGGGTTGAACTCAATCACCAGCGCTCCGCCGAGGCCCAGCGAATAGAAGTCGTTATCGCCGTTGATGGGCGTGCCATCGTCCGAAACCTCGATGTTGCCGAGGTTCGAGCGGGACGCGTCACCGCAGATCGCCGTCAGACCGGACAAATCGCCGGCCGTGATGGCTGAATTGGTGTTGCCATACAACGCGCTCGTGCCGCCACAAGAGGATTGGACGCCAACAACGGCTGCGAATGCAGACCCGGCGGTCAAAATGGTTGCGGTTGCGGCGCTCAGCGCCAGAAGTTTCAGTTTCATACTATTTCCTCGTACTCGTGAAAGACAGAAAAACAAAAGCGCCTGACTGTCAAAGCCTGCCGATGCGTAAAACTATATTTACCATTTGGAAAGCACTTTCGCGGTGTTAACCACGTTTTCCGGGTGTTTTCCCGTGGCAGTTGCGATCATCCCGTTAACGTTCTGTTCACGGGTGTAAATTCCGCGTCTTTACGGTCTTGCGCGATTCCCTTGGTGACATCGGCAACGGCAAACACGCACCGGGCACTTTGAACGCAACCGATCCAAGCGCATTACGGCTTGTTCCTCATTCGTTCTCTTTTTTTGATTGGCGAAGCGGCGTCAAACGCCTATGTCGTTTAGTAGGAAATGGGGGCTCATGATGGCTGAATTGAAAAACATCGAAGTGCGCGGGGCGCGTGAGCATAATCTCAAGAACATCGACGTGGATATTCCGCGCGACCAACTGGTTGTTATCACGGGTCTTTCAGGGTCAGGAAAATCGTCGCTCGCCTTTGATACGGTCTATGCCGAAGGGCAGCGCCGCTATGTCGAATCGCTGTCCGCCTACGCGCGCCAATTCCTCGATATGATGCAGAAACCGGATGTGGATCACATCTCCGGCCTCAGCCCTGCGATTTCCATCGAACAGAAGACCACGTCGAAGAACCCGCGCTCGACCGTGGGCACCGTCACCGAAATCTATGACTATATGCGCCTGCTGTTCGCGCGCGTCGGCACGCCCTACAGCCCCGCGACGGGTAAACCGATTGAAGCGCAGCAGGTGCAGGACATGGTGGACCGTGTGATGACCATGGAGGAGGGGACGCGCGCCTATCTGCTGGCCCCGATCATCCGGGACCGCAAGGGCGAATACCGCAAAGAGTTTCTGGAACTGCGCAAGCAGGGATTTCAGCGGGTCAAGGTGGATGGCGCGTTTTACGAATTGGACGAACCGCCAACGCTGGACAAGAAATTCCGCCATGACATTGATGTGGTGGTGGATCGGATCGTGGTGCGCGAGGGTTTGGAAACGCGGCTTGCCGACAGCCTGCGCACCGCACTTGACCTTGCCGATGGTATCGCAATCCTTGAAACGGCCCCCGCCGAAGGCGAGCCGGAACGCACGACGTTTTCGGAGAAATTTGCCTGTCCGGTCAGCGGCTTCACCATTCCCGAAATCGAGCCGCGGCTGTTTTCGTTCAACGCGCCTTTCGGGGCCTGTCCGGACTGTGACGGGTTGGGGGTCGAGCTGTTTTTTGACGAGCGGCTCGTGGTGCCCGATCAGAACCTCAAGATTGCCGATGGGGCCCTCGCGCCCTGGCGCAAGGGCAAGTCGCCCTACTTCTTGCAAACCATCGAGGCGATTGCGAAACACTATCAGTTCAAACAGTCGACCAAGTGGAAGGATCTGCCGAACAAGGTGCAGCAGGTATTCCTCTATGGCTCGGGCGAGGAGGAGATCCAGTTCCGCTACGACGAAGGGGGCCGGGTCTATCAGGTCACGCGCGTGTTTGAAGGCGTCATTCCGAATATGGAACGGCGCTACCGCGAGACAGACAGCAACTGGATTCGCGAAGAGTTCGAGCGCTATCAGAACAACCGGCCTTGCGGGGCCTGCGGTGGTTTCCGTCTGCGCCCCGAAGCCCTGGCTGTCAAGATCGCCGGGTTGCACGCTGGTGAAGTGGTCCAGATGTCGATCCGGGATGCTTTTGAGTGGTGCGAGACTGTGCCGGACCATCTGACGGCGCAGAAGAACGAAATCGCGCGCGCGATCCTGAAGGAAATCCGCGAACGTCTGGGATTTCTGAACAATGTGGGGCTTGAGTATCTGACGCTGAGCCGCAATGCGGGCACGCTGTCGGGCGGCGAAAGCCAGCGCATCCGTCTGGCCAGCCAGATAGGCTCCGGCCTGACCGGTGTTCTTTACGTTCTGGATGAGCCGTCAATTGGCCTGCATCAGCGCGACAATGATCGCCTGCTGTTGACCCTCAAGAATCTGCGGGATCAAGGCAATACCGTCATCGTGGTGGAGCATGACGAGGAAGCGATCCGCGAGGCGGATTACGTCTTTGACCTTGGTCCGGGGGCGGGCGTGCATGGTGGAACGGTTGTCAGCCACGGCACACCGGCGCGCGTTGCGGCGGATGAAAATTCGATCACCGGGCAGTACCTGATGGGGACGCGTGAAATCGCCGTTCCGACGACGCGGCGCAAGGGCAACAAGAAAAAGCTGCAGGTGGTCAAAGCGACGGGCAACAACCTGAAAAATGTCACGGTGGATTATCCGCTGGGCAAATTCGTCTGTGTGACGGGCGTGTCGGGCGGCGGGAAATCGACGCTGACGATTGAGACGCTGTTCAAAACGGCCTCCATGCGGCTGAACGGGGCGCGCCAGACGCCAGCGCCTTGCGAGACGATCAAGGGGCTGGAACATCTGGACAAGGTCATCGACATTGATCAACGCCCCATTGGGCGCACGCCGCGTTCGAATCCGGCGACCTATACCGGTGCCTTCACACCGATCCGCGACTGGTTTGCCGGGCTGCCCGAGGCAAAAACCCGGGGCTACAAACCCGGACGGTTCAGTTTCAACGTCAAGGGCGGGCGCTGCGAGGCCTGTCAGGGCGACGGCGTGATCAAGATCGAGATGCATTTCCTGCCCGACGTCTATGTGGAGTGCGAAACCTGCAAGGGCAAACGCTACAACCGCGAAACACTTGAGGTCACGTTCAAGGGCAAGAGCATTGCGGATGTTCTTGATATGACGGTGGAAGACGCGCAGGAATTCTTCAAGGCGGTGCCGTCCATCCGCGAGAAGATGGATGCGTTGATGCGCGTGGGCCTAGGCTATATCAAGGTTGGCCAACAGGCGACGACCCTGTCGGGGGGCGAGGCGCAACGCGTCAAGCTTTCCAAGGAACTCAGCAAGCGCTCAACCGGGCGCACGCTTTACATTCTGGATGAACCCACCACCGGATTGCATTTCGAAGATGTGCGCAAGCTGTTGGATGTATTGCATGAATTGGTCGATCAGGGCAATTCGGTGATCGTGATCGAGCATAATCTCGACGTGGTCAAAACCGCCGACCACATCATCGACATCGGACCGGAAGGTGGCGACGGGGGGGGCGAGGTCGTGGCGACCGGCACGCCTGAACAGGTCGCCGAGGCGCCGGGCAGTTACACCGGGAAATACCTCAAACCGATGCTGGCACAGAAGAAAGTGGCCGCCGAATAAGTGTTTGAACAGGGCGGTGGCGCTGCGCGCTCACAGCCCTGCGCTGGTTTCAAATGTACCGGTTGGATCGTTGTGGCAAATGCGACCGGATCATCCGTGAGGTCCTGCGGCTTTCACAGAACGGCGCGCCACAGGCCTGTGGCGGTCGCCATCGGACCGCCAAAGATAAGAACGGTTACGGGAGGACCGGCCCTGATGTCGTCAGTCCAATGCGACGCCGATCAAGACAAGCACGGCGAAACCGCCAAGCGCAAAAACCCATGCAGGCGCGGTCAGTGTCACGTCAGATCTGAGGCGCTGCGCGAGGGTTCTGACATTCACTTCGGTTGTTTCTTGCTGTTCCATGATTGCTCCCATTGTTTATTTTCGTGCCTTTGACATGGGGACCACCACGGCCATTGCAAGATGTGCAACATCGGTTTTCGCCTTAATGGCTTGTTTCTGCCTGTTGGGCCGTCGTTGCCCCTCGGGGTTCGAAGCCCGGCGAGGAACGGGGGCGCATGCCATCACCCGATGTCATTCTGTGCGCGAGCGCTGCGTGAAGCGTGGCAGCATGGCGGAGAAATCCTTGCCGCGCCCGTCTTCCTCCTCGACAAAGGCGCGATAGAGCGCGAGTGCGCGCGCGCCCATCGGGGTATCCGCATCCACCGCCTCAGCCGCCTGTTGCGACAGGCCGAGGTCCTTGAGCATCAACTCAGCGGCGAAACCGGGGGTGTAATCATTGTCGGCCGGGCTTTGCGGGCCGACGCCGGGTGCCGGGCAATAGGCGTTCATCGACCAGCTGTAGCCCGATGAGGTGCTGACAACATCGAACATCTTCTGACGGTCCAGCCCCAGTTTATCAGCCAGCGCGAAGGCTTCGCAGGTGGCGATCATGGTGGCCCCGAGGATCATGTTATTGCAGATTTTCGCCGCCTGACCGGCACCCGGCGCGCCGCAATGAACGGCCTTCTGGCCCATGATGTCGAACAAGGGGCGGGCGGTTTCGAAGGCCTCGGCACTGCCCCCCGCCATGAACGTCAGCGTGCCTGCCGCGGCGCCGCCGACCCCGCCGGAAACAGGCGCATCAACGAATTGCACACTTGCGTCCCGCGCCGCCTGCGCCACGGCGCGTGCGCTGTCCACATCAACTGTGGAGCAGTCGAGAAACAAGGCCCCCGGCTTCATCACCGGCAACACCGTGCTGGCCACATCGCGCAGAATAGCACCATTGGGCAGCATGCTCAAAACGATGTCGGCCCCTTGTGCGGCTTCAATCGCGCTTTGTGCTTGTGTGACGCCTTCTGCCGTCGTGCCAGCCGTGTCATAGCCGATCACATGCAGGCCCGCCTTGGCGAGATTCGCCGCCATTGGTGCGCCCATGTTCCCCAGCCCGATAAAGCCAACGTTCGTTTTTGTCATCGCGACATCCTCCAAGGTGAGTGCGTTTTTTCCCAGCGGCATCAACATCTTGCTGACAGCAATCGCAGGGACGCGCATATCGGCATATTGCCATTTTGGCGTGCGGTCCTTGTCGATGATAGCGGCGCGAATGCCTTCCAGCAAATCGCCATGCTGCATCGCGCGATAGGTAAAGCGGTATTCGTGATCCAGCGCCTTGGCCATGCTCAGCGTTGGACCGCGTAGCCGGTGCAGCACCTCGACCGTGCACGCCATTGCCAGTGGGCTGTTGCGGTGAAGCAGCTTGAGCGTGTCCTTTGCAAAGTCACTGTCATCGGTTTGCAAAGTGGTGAGAATATCGCTCAGCCCTTCGCCCGCGAAGTGTCGCTCGATTTCAGGCTGCAGGTCCGCCAATGCGCTCGCGTCCGGGTCCTGTGCGGCGTGCTTGATGATGTCCACAGATGCGCCGTCTTCGAGCTGCGCAATCAGGCCGGGCCATGCGTCTTGGGGAATGAAATGATCTGCGAACCCGGCAAAGAGCGCATCCGCAGGGCCCATCCGATATCCGGTCGTGCCGAGGTATTCGCCAACACGCCCTGGTGCGAGCGCAAGGATCAAAGTGCCGCCCACATCCGGGATCAGCCCGATGCCGCATTCCGGCATGGCGATCCTGCTGCTCTCTCCCACGATGCGATGCGTGCCGTGACACCCCAGACCAACGCCGCCGCCCATGGTGAAGCCTTGCAAAAACGAGATCACCGGCTTGGGGTAGTTGAAAATCTTTGCATTCAGGCGGTATTCGTCGGCCCAGAACCGCTGCCCGAACGCATAATCCCCGGCCATGCCTGTTTCGTAGAGCTGCGCGATATCCCCGCCTGCGCAAAAGGCTTTGTCCCCCTCGGCGTCCAGAACAACCAGAGCAATCCTCTCATCCCTGGCCCATCTGTCCAGCGCCGCTTCGATCTGCAGGCACATCTCATAGGTCATCGCATTGAGCGCTTCGGGGCGGGCGAGGGTGATGCGCCCGGCATGTGCTGTTTGGCGGATTACGATATCTGACATGGGGGCACTCTCCGGCTCAGGTTTACGCTGTTTATTGCGCGCGCGCAGGGGGGAGGCAAGCCACGGCGCAGCCTGTGCCCGTTGCATGGGGTATCTGCCCGCAAAACCCATGCTGCGCCGGGCAAACCCCGGCGCAGCCTAATAGTTATTCCATTACGGGGATGGAGAATTCGCCGCCCTCTTTGATGCCCGAGGGCCAGCGCGATGTGACGGTCTTGGTCCGTGTATAGAACTTGAATGCGTCCGGCCCGTGTTGATTCAAATCGCCAAATACCGATTTCTTCCACCCGCCAAAGGTGTGATAGGCCAGCGGCACCGGGATCGGCACGTTGATCCCGACCATCCCGACATTGACTCGGTTTGCAAAATCCCGTGCGGCGTCACCGTCGCGCGTAAAGATCGCGGTTCCATTGCCGTATTCATGATCCATCGCAAGGCTCAACGCCTCTTCGTAAGACTGCGCGCGGACCGTGGACAGCACGGGGCCAAAGATTTCGTGCTTATAGATGTCCATGTCTCTGGTCACATGATCAAACAGGTGCGGCCCGATGAAAAACCCGTTTTCATAGCCCTGCAGGTTGAAGTTCCGGCCATCCACAACCAGTTTCGCGCCTTGTGCCACGCCGGTTTCGACCAGACGTTCGATGTTGGCCTTCGCTGCTGCGGTTACCACGGGGCCGTAATCCACATCATTGCCCGCCGTGTAGGGGCCGACCTTGAGCTTTTCGATCCGGGGCACCAGCTTTTCGATCAACCGATCCGCCGTTTCATCTCCCACAGGAACGGCCACGGAAATCGCCATGCAGCGCTCACCCGCCGCCCCGTAGCCTGCGCCAACAAGTGCGTCGGCAGCCTGATCCATATCGGCGTCGGGCATGATGATCATGTGGTTTTTGGCGCCGCCAAAACACTGCACGCGCTTGCCGTTCGCACAGCCCGTGCCATAGATATATTCGGCGATGGGGGTCGAGCCGACAAAGCCGATGGACTGGATCACATCGTGGTGCAAAATCGCATCGACCGCTTCCTTGTCACCATTGACGACCTGCAAAACGCCCTTGGGCAGACCGGCCTCTTCGAACAGTTCCGCCAGCATCAGCGGTACCGACGGGTCGCGCTCGGATGGTTTGAGGATAAAGGCGTTGCCGCAGGCGATGGCCGGGGCAAACATCCACATCGGAATCATGGCCGGGAAATTGAACGGCGTGATACCCGCCGAAACCCCAAGCGGCTGACGCATGGAATACATGTCGATGCCGGGACCGGCGCTGTCGGTGTATTCACCCTTGAGCAGATGAGGCGCACCGATGCAGTATTCGACGACCTCAAGGCCGCGCTGCACATCGCCTGCGGCATCGGGCAGCGTCTTGCCGTGCTCGCGGCTGAGCGCCTCGGCCAGTTTGTCCATGTCGCGGTTCAACAGGTCGACGAATTTCATCAAGACCCGCGCGCGCCGCTGTGGGTTGATGGCGGCCCAGGCCGGTTGAACGGATGCAGCGATCTCCACAGCGCGGTCGATTTCAGCGCTTGAGGCCAGCGGAACCCGTGCCTGCACCTCGCCCGTCGCCGGGTTCATCACATCGGCAAAGCGCCCCGACGTGCCCGCGACATGTTCCCCGTTCAAGTAATGTGTCAGGTCCTGCATCGATCTCTCCCTCATGGTCTGTGTCTGCGCCGGTCGCTGCGCGATGCTGGCAGATATAGCCTTGCAAAAATCATCCATAAAGGGCCTTTATGGCAAATTCATTTTGCATAAATGCAAGACAGGTGGCGGCATTGCAAACCAATTGGGACGATTTGAGGATATTCCTCGCGGTCGCACGCGACAATAGCCTGTCCGGGGCAGGAAAGCGGTTGCGTCTGGATCCGGCGACGGTCGGCAGGCGTATTCAAAAGCTGGAAGCCGCTTTGCAAACCGTTCTGTTTACCAAATCCCCGCAGGGCTATGCCTTGAGCGAAACCGGACAGGCCCTTCTGGTGCGCGCCGAACAGGCCGAGACCGCGATGCGTGCGGCAGTGGCCGTGCTGCAGGAACAGTCGGACCGTCTGAGCGGGCAAATTCGCATCGGTGCGCCGGATGGGGCGGCGAATTATCTGTTGCCCCAGGTCTGTGCCGCGATTCTGAAGGAAAACCCGGATCTGGAAATTCAGATCGTCGCCCTGCCGCGGGTCTTTAACCTGTCGCGCCGGGAAGCCGATATGGCGATTGCCGTCAGCGCGCCGACCGCCGGGCGGCTGATCGTGCAGAAAATCACTGATTACAAGCTGCATCTGGCAGTGTCGCGGGACTACATCCGTGACAACGGGGCGATCCGGTCGGTTGCGGATCTGGCCCGCCACAATGTGGTGGGCTACATCGCGGATATGATCTTTGACCGCGAACTCGACTATCTCGAAGAGATTGGCCTGACCAAGGTGCCGCTGGCGTCAAATTCTGTCTCGGTTCAACTCAACCTCATCCGGCAGGGTGGGGGCGTCGGGGTCGTGCATGATTTCGCCCTGTCCGCAGCCCCCGAGGTTGCGCGCATTTTGACAGATGAAGTCAGCCTGACGCGGGTATTTTACCTGATCCGACACGAAGACGACCGGCGCAATGCGCGGCTGCGTCGGTTCGCCGACAGGTTGTGTAACGGTCTGAGGGCCGAAGTTGCGCGCCTTGAAGCGCTGACTTGACTTGTTTGCGCTTTGCGGTGACTTTTGAGGGAGCACAACCAGCCAGCCAAGGGGTACATCATGCTTGTTTCTCAAATCCTGAAAACCAAACAACAGCATGATGTGGTCACCGTGCCCCCGACGATGAATATCTCGGAAGCGGCGCGCATTCTGTCGGACAAGGGCATCGGCACGGTCGTGGTGTCCAGCGATGGCAAGGCAGTGGATGGGATTCTATCGGAACGCGATATCGTGCGCGAAATCGGCGCGCGCGGGGCGGGGTGTTTGTCGCATACGGTTGCAAGCCTGATGACGTCGAAAATCGTGACCTGCAAAAGCAATGACGAGGCCGACGCCATCCTCAAGCAAATGACCGAAGGCCGGTTTCGCCATATGCCCGTTGTCGAAGAGGGCGCGTTACAGGGGCTGATCTCGCTCGGGGATGTGGTCAAGGCGCGGCTGATGGAACTGGCCATGGAAAAAGATGCGCTTGAAGGCATGATCATGGGCCATTGAGCCCTTTGCAAACTCACCTGCAAACTCTTGCAAATATTCGCTGACAGTGGTCGTTTGGCCCCAATTTAAAACGACAGGAGGGTCTGATGCGCGTTGGCCTTTATCCCGGCACTTTTGATCCCATCACCCTCGGGCATCTCGACATTATTCGGCGCGCAAGCGCGCTGCTCGACAAACTGGTGATCGGGGTTGCGATCAACCGGGACAAGGGCCCGCTGTTTTGTCTCGAAGAGCGCGTGGCGATGGTGGAGGCTGAATCCATCAAGATCGCCGCCATGACCGGGCTGGAGATTGTGACCCATCCTTTTGAAAACCTGTTGATTGATTGTGCGCGCGATGTTGGCGCGACAGTTATCGTGCGCGGATTGCGCGCGGTGGCGGATTTTGAATACGAATATCAGATGGTAGGCATGAACCGGCAGTTGGATGATACGATCGAGACCGTGTTCCTGATGGCCGAGGCCGAACATCAGGCCATCGCAAGCAAACTGGTCAAGGAGATCGCCCGTCTTGGCGGCGACATCGAAAAGTTTGTCACGCCCGAAGTGAACGCGGCCCTTTTGAACAAAATCGGCAGGGCGGGTTAATCCATCACTTTAGAAGTGTTCGATTATATGTTGTTTTTATTGTGAAAATATAATAGAGTAGCCGACTTTGCCTTGCGTAGCATGCGCAGAGTTCTCGTCATTCAACGAAAAACTGCCGCGCCTGAGGAGGCACGGCAGTCCGCCGAAACTGTGCTGGGTGCAGGGCCGTTGCGCGTTACAGGCGACCCATCGCGACCGCGACATCAGCCATCCGCGCAGAGAACGCCCATTCGTTGTCATACCACGCCAGGACACGCACGGTGCGCCCGCCCACCACCTTGGTCTGATCCGGTGCGAAGATGCAGCTGTGCTCCGTGTGGTTGAAGTCCACCGACACTTTGGCCTCATCATCATAGGCAAGCACGCGGGACATATGGCCCAAGGCGGCTTCCTGCAATGCGGCGTTGACGTCTTCGACCGTGACGTCGCGCCCCGCTTCGAATGTCAGATCAACGGCGGACACGTTTGGGGTCGGCACGCGCAGGGCGGTGCCATCCAGCTTGCCGGCGAGGTTGGGCAGGACTTCTCCGAGCGCCTTCGCGGCACCGGTTGAGGTCGGGATGATGGACATGGCCGCCGCACGTGCGCGGTATAGATCATTGTGGCGTCGATCCAGCGTCGGTTGATCCCCGGTATAGGAGTGGATGGTGGTCATCACGCCGCGTTCAATGCCAAAGGCTTCATCAAGCACCTTCGCCAGCGGGGCAAGACAGTTCGTTGTGCAGGACCCGTTCGAGACGACCGCATCCTTTGAGATCATGTCGCGGTGGTTCACGCCAAAGACGACCGTGCGGTCAACATTCTTGGCCGGGGCGGAAATCAGAACCCGTTCGGCACCCCGTTCGATATGTGTTTTGGCCTTGTTGCCATCATTGTGCTGCCCGGTGCATTCCAACACCACGTCAACACCTTCCCAGTTCAGATCGTTCATATCGTAGCTGGACATCATGCGAATGGGCCCGCGCCCCAGGTCCATCGTATTGGCCCCGGTCACGATCTCGCCCGGAAAACGGCCATGCACGCTGTCGTATTTCAGAAGATGCGCCGCTGTGGCCAGCGGCCCGGTGGCGTTGACGGCGACCACGTCGATGTCGTTGCGCCCGGAGCTTACAATGTGGGCCAGCGTACAGCGACCGATACGGCCAAACCCATTGATACCTACTTTGATCGTCATTTCACCTGTCTCCACATCACGCCTCATCTGGGGGCTGTATAACGCCCCTGTGGCCTTCGGGGAATGACTAAATCGACGTGTTTTCCGTGTGTTAGCGTTAAACCTGCTGTCGCCTCACCCCATGTTTGCGCCAACGAAAAGCGAAGGTGGTAAATTGTCTTTGAACCAGCGACAATCCAACACAGCGTTGGAAACAGGGAGTCGCACCCGTGCGGGCATATCAATGAGCGGACTTTTGGCACTGCTGGACGATGTGGCGGGCATTGCAAAAGTCGCCGCCGCCTCGGTGGATGACGTGATCGGACAGGCGGCCAAGGCGGGTTCAAAGGCGGCGGGTGCGGTGATTGATGATGCGGCCGTTTCGCCTAAATACGTGCAGGGGTTTTCTGCTGAGCGTGAGCTGCCGATCATCTGGCGCATTGCCAAAGGGTCGATGATCAACAAGCTGGTCTATCTGTTGCCTGTCGGTCTGGCGCTCAATCATTTTGCGCCGTGGGCGATTGTGCCGCTGCTGATGCTGGGTGGGGGCTATCTGTGTTTTGAGGGGGCTGAAAAGGTCGCCCATGCCCTTGGGATCGGCGGGCATGGGCATCTCGATTACCCGCAGGCCGCTGACGAGGTCGAAGACATGGCGCACCTCGAAGAGGAGAAAGCCAAAGGAGCCATCAAGACCGATTTCATCCTCTCGGCGGAAATCATGACCATCTCGCTGGCCGCGATCCCCGAAAGCAATTTCTGGATGGAGGCGGCGACACTCGCCACGGTGGCGGTCATGATCACAGTGGCGGTTTACGGGGCCGTTGCCATCATCGTAAAGGCGGATGACGTGGGGCTGGCAATGGCCGCCAGAGGGCGCAATGCCGTGTTGCAGGTTCTGGGGCGCGGGATCGTGCGCGCCATGCCGCATGTGATGAAGGCGCTCACGGTGATCGGGACGGCTGCGATGCTCTGGGTCGGCGGAAACATCGTTGTGCACGGGCTGGAGGCGTTGGGGGCAGGGTGGCCCTATCACGCCATTCACGATCTGGCCCATGCGGTCGGGCACAGCCTGCCGGACAGGTTTGTCGGCTTCGGTGAATGGGCCACGACGGCGCTGTTGGATGGTATTCTGGGGCTGATGCTGGGTCTTGCGCTGATCCCTGTGGGGGAAAGACTCGTCACGCCACTGTGGCGCGCGGTGTTCGGCAAGGGTAAGGCAGGCACATCTCATTGACGGTCATGCCGTTGCGGTTCAGAGCCGCGATACTGGGCATCCGCCCTGCGTTGTTTTGCGCAGGGACTCCATTCTGCACACCCTGCGCAGACGAAAAACGCCGCGATGGGATATCGCGGCGTTTTGATCATGGTCCCGGAACGTAACCGGCTGAAGCGGCATGCGATAAACCTTAGTCACGCAACGCTGCCTGAAATCAAGGGTTTCAACGCGTTACGTGATGTTTCAGATATTTCGTCAGAGGCTCTAGACGCGCGTATCGGGTTTCCATTTGCCCGCCAGAAGATCGCGCACTTTCTGCGCTGCGGCCTCGGCGGTGATGCCCAGTTCCTTGAACAGAACATCCGCAGGCGCGGAGGCCCCGAAGTCATGCATGCCGATGAAGCCTGATTTCTCGCGCTTGCCCCGTTCGCCAAAGAGCCAGCGGTCCCAGCCCATGCGGATGCCTGCTTCAATTGCCACGCGGACCGGGCCGCCGGGCAGGACACGTTTGCGCAGGGCCTCGTCCTGCTCTTCAAAGAGCTCCCAGCAGGGCATGGACACGACCCGCGTGCCGATCCCTTCGGCGTGCAGAATATCGCGCGCTGCCATGGCCAGTGATACTTCCGAACCCGTCGCCATCAGGATCGCCTGTCGTTTGCCAACCGCATCTGCCAGCACATAAGCGCCTTGCGCGACCATATTGCGGGTCTTGTGCTCGGTGCGGACTGTCGGCAGGCCCTGCCGTGTCAGCGAGAGCACCGAAGGCGTGGTTTTGCTCGACAGGGCCAGCTCCCAGCTTTCTGCGGTTTCAATCGTATCGGCGGGCCGGAAGACATAGGTGTTGGGGGTCGCCCGGCTGATCGCCAGATGCTCCACCGGTTGGTGGGTGGGGCCGTCCTCGCCCAGACCGATGCTGTCGTGGGTCATCACAAAGACCGTCGGGATTTTCATCAGCGCGGCCAGACGCATGGCGGGGCGTGCGTAATCCGTGAAACACATGAACGTACCGCCATAGGGCCGCAAACCGCCATGCAGGGCCATGCCGTTCATGGCCGCCGCCATACCGTGTTCGCGAATGCCCCAGTAAACGTAGCGCCCGCCGCGATTATCGGTGTCAAAGACGCCGAGATCGCTGGTCTTGGTGTTGTTGGACCCGGTCAGGTCAGCCGATCCACCAACGGTTTCGGGCATGATCGGATTGATGACTTCCAAGACTTTCTCGGAGCTTGCGCGGGTGGCCAGTTTGGGCGCGCCCTCTGACATCTGCTTTTTAAACGCCTTGACGGTCGCGCTCAGCTTTTTGGGCACCTCCAGCGCATAGGCGCGGTTGAACGTCTCGCGCTTGCCGCGGGGCAGGCTGTCAAAGCGGGCTTCCCACGCCTCGCGCGCGGCTTTGCCCCGCGCACCGATGGCGTGCCAGCTTTGCAGAACGGCATCGGGCACTTCAAACGGGCCGGTTGTCCAGCCCCATGCGGCCTTGGCGGCGGTGTTCTGCTCTGCATTGGTCAGCGCGCCGTGCCCTTTCGAGGTATCCTGCGCTGCGTGCCCCAGCGCGATATGCGTCTTGCAGGCAATCATCGTCGGTTTCTGGTTCTTCTTGGCGCGCGTGAGGGCGGCGTCGATTTCCACGGGGTCATGGCCGTCAATTTCGATCACATCCCAGCCGGCAGAAACGAAACGTCCGACCTGATCCGTGCGGTCCGACAGGCTGACGGGGCCGTCGATGGTGATGTTGTTGTTGTCCCAGAGCACAACCAGCTTGGACAGTTGATGGCGCCCGGCAAGGGTGATCGCCTCCTGGCTCACACCTTCCATCAGGCAGCCGTCCCCCGCGATGACATAGGTATAGTGATCCACGACCTTCTTGCCATAGTGCGCGCGCTGGATCTCTTCGGCCATGGCAAAGCCCACGGCGTTGGAGATGCCCTGTCCCAAGGGCCCGGTTGTCGTCTCGATGCCGGTGGCATGGCCATATTCCGGATGGCCGGCCGTGATCGCGCCCCACTGGCGGAAATTCTTGATCTGCTCCAGCGTCATGTCTTCGTAGCCCGTCAGGTGCAGCAGCGCGTAAAGCAGCATGGAACCATGGCCAGCCGACAGGATGAACCTGTCACGATCGGGCCAGTTCGGGGCGGTAGGATCGAAATTCAGGTGTTTTTCGAACAGAACCGTGGCTGCATCCGCCATCCCGATGGGCATGCCCGAGTGGCCCGAATTCGCAGCGGCGACGGCGTCCAGGGCCAGTGCGCGAATTGCATTGGCTTTGGACCAGTGGTCCGGGTGCGCAGCGGCGCGTGCTTTGAGATCCACGAGGAGCTTCCTTTGTCGGCTGTAACCCCGCGATGCGGGACGTTTTTATTCCAGTCAGTGTTGGGCGTTGCATATCAGTCCGCCCGTAAAGATCAAGGGCCGGACAGGCCAAAACCAGCCGCGCACTTGAAGACAAAGGCGCAACCCGTTGAAGCGATTGAAAAGCGCATTTGTTGTGTCGTCACGATAGGGGTACGATTGCCCGAGCAGGTGTCGATTCGCCAAAACCGGGCAGGGTGATGGGGCGGGCGCGTAGAAATACAGATGAGGTGGGTATGAGTGATATCGAAGAGTTGAATGGCCGAATTCTGGCCGCCATGGACCGTGTCGCGAAGGGCGTTGATGCGCTGGCCAAGAACGACAGCGGCGAGGTCGAGGGGCTGCAGCAGGCGCTGGCGGAGGAAAAACAGGTCAACGCTCAGCTGACCGAGCGCGTCCGGGTGCTGGCAGAGCGTCAGGATCAGGCGATTGCCGCCTTGGAAACCAAAGCCGAAGAGGCCACGTCACGGGTGGCCGCGTTGGACGAAGAATTGCAGAAACTCAAGAAAGCGAACGGGCTTTTGTCGGAGGCGTGCGGGGCCTTGCGCGAGGCCAATGCCGAAGGGGTTGGCGATGCGAGCCTGATCAACAAGGCGATGGAGGCAGAGTTGGACGCCATCCGCGCGATGCGCCGTGCCGAGGTTCTGGAGGCCGATCAGATACTGTCAGCCCTGACGCCGCTACTGGCCGCAAGTGCCACATCACAAGACACAGAGGAGGCGCACTGATGCCTGAGGTTCAAGTTTCCATCGGCGGGCGTGAATTCGAGGTCGCCTGTCAGGAGGGCGAGGAGCATTACCTGCATACCGCCGCCAAGATGCTGGATGACGAAGCGCAGGTGCTGGCCCAGCAGGTCGGACGTTTGCCCGAAGCGCGCATGTTGTTGATGGCCGGTCTGATGCTGGCCGATAAGACCGCCAGCGTCGAAGACCGTGCCGCTGAAATCCAGGCGCAGCTGGATGAAACGGAGGCCGAGCTTTCCGCCCTGAAACAGCAGCGCGCCGAACCCGAAAAGATCGAGGTGCCGGTGGTGCCGCAATCGGTGTCGGACACGCTGGCCGAACTGGCGGCACGGGCCGAGGCACTGGCCGCATCGGTCGATGAAAAGGTCGCGGGGTAAACGAAAAAGCGCTGCCCGAACGGACAGCGCTTGATCAGCAGTGAGGGGCGGTGCTTAGCCGTTGGCTTCGCGGATCTTATCCGCCGCGTCCTTGTCGAACGATATACCGTTTTCCGCAAACAGCGTGTCCAACTCGCCCGATAGCGTCATTTCGGTGATGATGTCGCAGCCGCCGACGAATTCACCTTTGACATAGAGTTGCGGGATCGTGGGCCAGTCGGAAAAATCCTTGATCCCCTGACGGATCGACTCATCCGAGAGCACGTTCACATCGGAAAAATCCACCCCCATGTAGTTCAACACGCCCGCTACTCGGCTGGAAAACCCGCATTGCGGCATCTCTTTCGTGCCTTTCATGAAAAGCACAACATCGTTGGCGGTGATTGTTTCCTGGATCCTGGTTGTTGTCTCGGTCATTTTGAGGTGCCTTTTTTCTGGTTGTACGCGCGATGGTATCGCGCAGCGTAGGTTTCATCATCTTTCAGCGGAACCACCGGGGTGTCCGTGATCTTGAAAAATCCCGATGTGCCCTTGGAGCGAACGATCGGTGCATTCGCCCGTTCCAGCGATGCATTCCGCCGGTTTACGGAATCGATCACAGACATATCAATCGCTTCAAGACCCAAAGGTGTTTCGCCCGTCTGATCGCCAATCGGTTGCGGTTGACGATAGGACAGCGGCCGCCGCTGGCCGGGTCTGAACGGATATGTCAGCCAGTGCCAGAGGGACATCACTCAGTCCGGTGCCTTTGTTGTCAGCGCAAGCGCATGCAACTCACCTTGCGAGCCATCCATTTTCCCTTTGAGGGCCGCATAAACCGCGCGCTGCTGCTGCACGCGGTTCTTGCCGCGAAAGCTTTCGTCCACGACCATCGCGGCCATATGCACGCCGTCATCCCCGTGCACCTGAATGGTGGCGTCAGGAAAGCTTTGGCGCAAAAGGTCTTCGATCTCGTGGGCTTGCATGGGCATGGTCTGGCTCCCTTTCGTTTTGCACGTTAGATGTAGTCGGAGGCGCGCGTCGGAACAAGATGTCAATTTGACAGGGTTGATGCATATTTCGAAAGCGGGGCGTCTTGGGCGACACCGCTGCGGTCGGGGGAGGAACGAGATGGATGTTTTTGAAAACGCACCGGAACAGGCGCTGGACTGGCACACGTCAGGGCGCGGGGCGGTTCTGGCGACGGTGGTTGAGACATGGGGGTCTGCCCCCCGGCGCACCGGCGCGCAGTTGGTGATCGCGGGGGATGGCGAAATGCAGGGCTCCGTCTCTGGCGGCTGCGTCGAGGGGGCGGTTGTGCTTGAGGCCATGGAAGCGCTGGAAAAGGGCGAACAGCGCCTGCTCGAATATGGCGTGAGCGATGGGGATGCCTTTGCGGTCGGGCTGGCCTGCGGGGGAACGATCCGCGTGCTGGTCGAACCCGTTGGCGCGGTCATTCCGGCGGATACTCTGAAAGCACTGGTCACAGCACGCGCCGCACGGCAGTCCGTCGCCTTTGAGGTCAACCTCGACACCGGAGCGCGCCGTCTGGTGCAGGACGCCTACCCGGAGCGGTTCGCGCGCGACCAGTCCGGTTTTGAATCGGATGGCGCGGTCTTTGTGGCCATTCACAACCCGCCTTTGCGCCTTGCAATTGTGGGGGCGGTGCATATTGCGCAGGCGCTGGTGCCGATGGCGCGTATTGCCGGATATGACCCGGTGATCATCGACCCGCGCGGCGCATTCGGCTCGCAAGCGCGCTTTCCCGGTGAAAAGATCCTCGCCGATTGGCCGGATGAAGCGCTGGCCGAGGTCGGGCTTGATGCGCGCACAGCACTGGTTTTGCTGACCCATGATCCGAAACTGGACGATCCCGCCTTGCATCTGGCGCTGAAATCCCCGTGTTTCTACATCGGGGCGCTCGGATCAAAACGCACGCATGCAGCACGGGTCGCACGGCTTCAGGATGCCGGGTTTGGCCCTGCGGAAATCGCACGCATTCATGGCCCTGTCGGGCTGGATATCGGCGCATCGGGTCCACCGGAAATTGCCGTGTCGATCCTCGCTGAAATGACGCAAAGCCTGAGGCGCGGGGCATGAAGTTCGGTCCTGTGCCTTTATCTGACGCCGAAGGGGCCGTTCTGGCGCATTCGGTTGGGCTGAATGGCAAAAGGCGTCTGCGCAAAGGGCGAAGCCTTGATGAAAACGACATCAAGGCGCTTGAGGCGGCCGGTCTTTCCGAGGTGATCGTTGCGAAGCTGGACCCGGAGGACGTGCATGAAAACCCGGCAGCACAGGCGCTCGCCGAGGCTTTCGCGCCCGACCCGGCGGCGCAGGGGCTCGAACTTACCCAGGCCTTCACCGGGCGCGTGAATCTGTTGGCGGTGGGGCCGGGCATCGTGCAGCTTGACGTGGCCGCGATTGAGGCGGTGAACCGTGTTCACCCGATGATCACCATCGCGACCGTGCCGCCCTTTCAGCAGATGCAGCGCGGCGGGATGGTGGCGACCATCAAAATCATATCCTACGCGGTGCCGAGCGCGGCGCTTGATGCGGCCTGCGCGCAGGCAAGGGCTGCGATCCGTCTGCTTGCGCCGCAGGTGCGAAATGTCCGCCTCGTGGTGAGCGATATCGAAGGCGGGGCCGGGGATAAGGGCTGGCGTGCCATCGCGCAGCGTGTCGCGGCTTTCGATCTGGAATTGCCGCGCCCGGTTGTCGTCGCGCATACCGTGTGGGATCTGGCGGATGCGCTGACCGCCGGCGAAAGCGATCTGACCCTGATCCTGACAGGGTCGGCCACCTCAGACATTGATGATGTCGCCCCGCAGGCGGTGCGCGCGGCGGGCGGGACGGTTGCGCGGTTCGGGATGCCGGTGGATCCGGGCAACCTTTTGTTCATTGGATCCTTGGGCAAAGGCGGGGTCATCGGCCTGCCGGGATGCGCGCGTTCCCCGGCACTGAACGGGGCGGATTGGGTCATGGCACGGATGATCTGCGGCGTTGCGCTGAGCGATGATGATATATCAGGCATGGGTGTTGGCGGTCTGCTCAAGGAAATCCCCACACGCCCGCAACCGCGCCGCGCCGCCGCTTCGAAACAGGCGGAATGAAAATTTTCGCCCATGCGACTTAAGTCGATGAAATTAGTGGTTCTCAAGGGGCCATCGTCGTGCTTAACTCAGGCCAAACAAATAACCAAGCTACTAGGGAGGAAGCCATGGCACAGGTCTCAATGACTGTGAACGGCAAAGCCGCGTCCGGCGAAATCGAAGGGCGCACGCTGCTGTCATCGTTTTTACGCGATCAACTCAATCTCACCGGCACGCATGTGGGCTGCGACACAAGCCAATGCGGCGCCTGCGTCGTCCATGTGAACGGTGAGGCGGTCAAGGCCTGCACGATGCTGGCCGCCGAAGCGCAGGGCGCAGAGGTTGCCACCATCGAAGGTGCGGCGAACGCCGATGGGTCTTTGAATGTGCTGCAACAGGCATTTCAGGATCACCACGGCTTGCAGTGCGGGTTTTGCACGCCGGGCATGGTCATGTCAGCGGCGGCCCTGCTCAAAGAAAACCCCAAGCCGACCGAGGCCGAGGTGCGCGATTACCTTGAGGGCAACATCTGCCGCTGCACGGGCTATCATAACATCGTCAAGGCGATCATGGCAGCATCCGGGCAAAGCGTCGACAGCATCGCTGCAGAATAAGCATTCATGCGCGTGCCCTGCGTCGGTGGCCTAAGTGCCCCCGCGTATTGCAGCCGCGCCAGCCGGGTGAGGGCAAGCTTACCGCAAGTTAAGGGAGAAGTAATATGCCAAAAGATGGAGGCATTGGTGCCAGTTCAAAGCGCCGCGAAGACGTCCGGTTCCTGACCGGAGCAGGGAATTACACAGATGACATCAACATCCGGGGGCAGGCACATGTGTTTTTCCTGCGCTCTGATGTGGCGCATGGCACGCTGAACAAGGTCGATACCACCGCCGCCGAAGGGATGCCGGGCGTGGTGCGGGTGTTTACCGGCGCGGATTTCGAAGCCGTGGGCGGCATGCCCTGTGGCTGGCAGATCACCGACAAGCACGGCCAACCGATGCTGGAGCCAAAGCACCCGGTGCTGGCCCATGGCAAGGTGCGCCATGTGGGCGAGCCGATCGCCGCGGTGGTTGCCGACACGCTGGAGCAGGCGCGCGATGCCGCCGAGGCGATCGAACTCGACATCTCCGAACTGCCCGCGGTTGTGGATATGAAGGCGGCGGTGACGGATGCCTCGCCCAAAGTGCATGATGATCTGCCCTCAAACCTTTGTTATGACTGGGGTTTTGTCGAGGAAAACAAGGCCGCAACGGATGAAGCCTTTGAAAAGGCTGCGCATGTCACGACGCTGGAACTGGTCAACAACCGGCTGGTCGCCAACCCGATGGAGCCGCGCGTCGCCGTTGGTGATTACTCAAGGGCCACGGATGACCACACACTCTATACCACATCGCAGAACCCGCATGTGATCCGGCTTTTGATGGGTGCGTTCGTGCTGGGCATACCGGAGCATAAACTGCGTGTTGTCGCGCCGGATGTGGGCGGTGGTTTTGGCACCAAGATCTTCCATTATCAGGAGGAGGCGTTCTGCACCTTCGCCGCCAAGGCCTGCAACCGTCCGGTCAAATGGACCTCCAGCCGCTCCGAAGCCTTCATGTCCGACGCCCATGGGCGTGACCATGTGACCAAGATCGAACTGGCGCTGGATGCGGACAACAACTTCACGGCACTGCGCACCGAAACATTCGCCAATATGGGGGCCTATCTGTCGACTTTTGCGCCCTCTATCCCGACGTGGCTGCATGGCACGTTGATGGCGGGCAATTACAAGACCCCGCTGGTCTATGTGAACGTCAAGGCTGTCTTCACCAACACCGTGCCGGTGGATGCCTATCGCGGCGCTGGCCGCCCCGAGGCGACGTTCCAGCTGGAGCGGGTCATCGACAAGGCAGCACTTGAACTTAAGGTCGATCCGGTGGAATTGCGGCGTCAGAACTTCATCACCGAATTCCCCTACGCCACGCCGGTTGCCGTTGAATATGACACCGGTGATTACCACGCCACGATGGACAAGGTGCTGGAGATGTCAGACCGCGCCGGGTTCGAGGCACGCCGCAAGGAGAGCGAGGCACGAGGCAAGCTGCGCGGCTTTGGCATCAACTGCTTTATCGAGGCCTGCGGCATTGCGCCCTCGAACCTTGTGGGGCAATTGGGCGCCCGCGCGGGCCTCTATGAAAGCGCGACGGTGCGGGTCAATGCAACTGGCGGTCTCGTGGTGATGACGGGCAGCCACAGTCACGGGCAGGGCCATGAAACGTCCTTTGCGCAGGTGGTGGCCGATATGATCGGCATTGACGAAAACATGGTCGAGATCGTCCATGGTGATACGGCCAATACGCCTATGGGCATGGGCACATATGGCTCACGCTCCATCGCGGTTGGTGGGTCTGCCATGGTGCGCGCGACCGAAAAGATCATCGCCAAGGCTAAGAAGATCGCCAGCCACCTGCTCGAAGCCTCCGAAGGGGATATCGAGCTTAAGGATGGCGCGTTCTCTGTGGCTGGTACGGATAAATCCGTGGCCTGGGGGGATGTGACGCTGGCCGCCTATGTGCCGCATAACTACCCGCTGGAGGACATCGAACCGGGCCTTGAAGAGACGGCGTTTTACGATCCGTCAAACTTCACCTATCCGGCCGGGGCCTATACCTGCGAAGTGGAAGTGGACCCGCAAACCGGTGTCGTCACCATCGAGCGGTTTGCCTCTGCGGATGATTTCGGCAATGTGATCAACCCGATGATCGTCGAAGGTCAGGTGCATGGCGGGATCGCGCAGGGCATTGGTCAGGCGCTTTTGGAAAACTGCGCCTATGACGAAAACGGCCAGCTGCTGACGGCATCCTACATGGATTACACGATGCCGCGCGCGGATGATCTGCCGGATATGACCCACTATATCGTGGATCATTCCTGTCAGACGCCCTGCACGCATAACCCACTGGGGGTGAAAGGCTGCGGCGAGGCGGGGGCGATCGGCTCACCGCCGACCGTGATCAATGCCATCGTGGATGCGCTGCGCTCGGGTGGCCATGACGTCACACATATCGACATGCCGGCGACACCGGCGCGGGTATGGGCGGCCATGCAGGGCTGATCCCGCTGAACGGGGCGAGGGGCGTTTGCCTCTTGCCCCCAACAGGGAGTTTTAGGCCGAGGAAACGACGTGCTGTTCCCGGCTTTGGAAAGGAAAGACAATGTATAACTTCGATGTGGAAATGCCCACCAGTATCGCCGATGCGGTTGCTGCCATGGGCAAGGAAGATGCGCAGGCTCTGGGGGGCGGTCAGACGCTGATCCCAACGCTGAAACAACGCCTGGCAAGCCCGAGCGTTCTCGTGAGTCTGAGCGGTATCCCCGAGATGAAGGGCGTGTGCAAAAATGATGATGGGTTGCTGTGTGTCGGTGGCGCGACCACCCACGCGACCGTCGCCCGCGATGCGGCGGCCAGCTTCCCCGGCCTTGCGGGGCTGGCCAGCCATATCGGCGATCCTGCCGTGCGCAATCGCGGCACCATCGGGGGCAGCCTTGCCAACAACGACCCGGCCGCCTGCTATCCTGCGGCAGCTTTGGGCGCAGGGGCGACCATCGTGACAAACAACCGCGAGATCGCAGCGGATGATTATTTTCAGGGCATGTTCACGACCGACCTTGAAGAGGGCGAAATCATCACCGAGGTCCGCTTCCCGATCCCCGAGGCATCAAGCTATCAGAAGTTCCTGCAACCGGCCTCGCGTTTTGCGCTTGTCGGTGTCTTTGTCGCCAAGTTCGCGGATGGTGTGCGTGTGGCCGTAACAGGGGCGAGCAACGATGGCGTGTTCCGCTGGGCCGAGGCCGAAGCAGCCCTCTCGGCGAATTTTGCGCCAGAAGCGTTGGACGGACTGAGTGCGGACAGCGAGGATATGATCAACGACCTGCACGGCACCGCCGCTTACCGGGCGCATATCGTGGGTGTCATGACCAAACGTGCGGTTGCTGCAGCAGGCTAAATGCTGCGCGCATGGCACAAATGATAAACCCGGGACCACGGCGACCGGGTTTATCCAAACCGGAAAACCAGCGCCGAACGATCCCCATCCACATCGACACCTGCGTGGTTCGGGTTATCCATTTCGTGGAAATGGTCATTCAGCAGGTAGCCGACCGCGCGCCCGTTCGGTGTGCCCAACAGGGCCGCGAATTCCTCCTGATCCGGTCCGAAAGTGACGGCGTAGCCAGCGTCAAAATACACCCCGTTCGGCAACGCGTAATGCACGGTCAGACCGGTATCCCCATTTGAGATATAGGTCCGCGCCACCTGCGCAAGCGCTCGGGACTTTGCCTTGCGCTTGCTGGCCCGTTTGCGCACCGGTTTGACGCCCTTTTTGACCGCGGTGTTCCACTGGTTCCAGAAGATCTCAGAGTTGTTCAGAAAAGCGCCATCGGCGCGATTGGGATCGCGCGAAGCATAATTTGTTGCAGTTTCAATTGCGTTGTTTTCCAGAGAATACATGTTGGTATACGCTGCCTCATGCGCGCCTTTTCCACGGGTGGCGATATTGTAATCCATGTCAGGTCTGCTGTTTTCGGTACCGATACGGGAGTCGTAGCGTTCGCTGAACATCTTTGCGCTTTCTCGACTTTGCGCCGCTTGCGCCTCGGCGCTCATGGTGCCCTCATCTCCCGGGACCGGTTCAAAGTCGTTGTCCGGATCAACCTGGCGTTCTGCCAACGTCGCAAGCAGAGCCCTTCCTCGTGCCAGATTCACCTGATAACTCGCGCGGGCCGTCGCGAGTATGGCGGCGGGCGTGGCATTCGCAGAACCGCCCAATGCGAGGCGCGCACCTTGTTTGACCGGGTTTTTGAGGGTGGTGAGGGGCACTTCTTCGGTCTTTACGCGCTGCACGACCGGGATTTGCCCGGCGTTTGACTGAAGAGCCTTCATCTGCTGCACCACGGGGGACGCATCCGCCAGAGCGGCAAGTTGACAGAGGGCCGCCGGGGCTTTTTGCCAATCCTTTGGCGCCGTTGCCGATTGAACGGCTGTCAAAGCCTGCGCGGTTTCAGGGGCTGTGGTTTTCACATGTTCAGACTAGCGGGGTATGCAGTATCTGCATAGGACCATTCCGCAAAGAAAAAACGCGCTTGCAACCGGCAAACGCGTTTGATGGTATCGGTTTAATGTCGGAAAACTGCCTACCTTGGAAGCGGCCCGATCAACATCACCATCTGGCGGCCTTCCATCTTGGGGAAGTTTTCGACGCGCCCGGCTTCCTTGGTGTCTTCTGCGACCCGCTCCAGCAACTCACGACCGAGGTTCTGGTGCGCCATTTCGCGCCCGCGGAACCGCAATGTGATTTTCACCTTGTCGCCGTTTTCGAGGAACCGGAAAACATTGCGCATCTTGACGTCATAGTCGTTCGTATCGGTATTTGGCCGGAACTTGACCTCTTTGATCTCGATGATCTTCTGCTTTTTCCGGGCTTCGCTCTCACGTTTTTGCTGTTCGTATTTGAACTTGCCAAAATCCATGATCTTGCACACCGGAGGGTTGGCGTTCGGCGAAATTTCAACCAGATCCAGCCCGGCATCCATCGCCATTTCCATGGCGCGTTCGGGTGACACAACGCCGACGTTCTCGCCTTCAGCGCCGATCAGTCTGATATCTGACCCTCGGATTTTCTCGTTCACGCGTGGCCCGGTTTCCCGTTGCGGCGGCGCGTTGTGTGGTCTGCGAGCGATGATGTTCTTCCTTCAATTGTTCAACAAAACTGCGTGCGTAAATTAAACGCAGGCCGGTGCTACTTCAAGCTGCAAATGCAGGGTAAGCGGATGAAAAGCAGCCATAACTCGCTTAGCACCTCGCTGTGATGTTGCAAACCCACTTTTTGAAAGGCCGCGCCGCACCGGCCCGGCCACATGGCAGCTTCAGTCAAGAAAGGCTTTTTCCACCACATATTGCGCCGGTTTCGAGTTGGCCCCTTCTTCAAGGCCGTAGCCTTCGAGCAGGTCCTTGATCTCAAGGTTGAACGCAAGGTTGCCGCAGACCATGGCGCGGTCTGTCTCAGGCGACATGGGTGCGACACCAAGATCGGCAAAAACATCGCCTGACCGCATCAGGTCCGTGATCCGCCCCATCTTTGGGCTCTCTTCGCGCGTCGTCGTCGGATAATAGCGCAGTTTCTTGAGGTTATCCTCGCCGATCAGCTCGTTCAGCAGTTCATCGGCCTTGATGCTCTCGATCAGATCAGCACCATATTTCAACTCGCCGACTTCGCGGCAGGTGTGGGTGATGATGACCTCGTCATAATCTTCATAGGTTTGCGGGTCGCGCAAGAGCGAGGCAAAGGGTGCAAATCCGGTGCCGGTGGCAAAGAACCAGATCCGTTTGCCGGGCAGCAAGGCATCATGCACCAGCGTGCCGACAGGTTTGGGGCGCAGGATGATCTCGTCACCCACCTGAATGTGCTGGAGCCGCGAGGTCAGCGGGCCGTCCGGCACCTTGATGGAATAGAATTCCAACTCATCGTCCCAGGAGGGGGAGGCGATCGAATAGGCCCGCAGCAGCGGTTTCTGTTTGCCGGTCTTGGGGTCAGGGTCGCCCATCAGGCCGATCATCACAAACTCGCCGGAACGAAACCGCAATGACGCAGGGCGCGTGACGCGAAACGAAAACAGACGGTCAGTATAGTGCTGCACGGCGGTCACGGTTTGCGCGTCGGGCAGGGTGGGGACTTTGGTGGCGGCTTCTTTGTTCACGGGTGCATGCTCGGTCATGGATATGTCAAGGCAGGCTTACACCTGCCACGCCTTTTTAGAAAGTGTTTTTGGAATTTGAAAGCAGGACGCTTTGCCGCGCTACCCTGTGGCCGCGCCGCGCAGGCGGTTCTGATAGTCATGTGCCTGCCAGTTGGCACGGAACTGCCACTGCTCTGCGGGCTGGCGTTTGGCGAGGCTTGCGTCAATCTCGACCTCATCAAAGCCGCAGCGCCGCGCCATCGCATATTGATCCGCAAGCACATGTCCGCGCGCCCGCAGCCGCCCGGTGTAGCCGCGCAGGCGCAAGGCCCGCGCAATCGTAAAGCCGCGCCCGTCCGCGGAGGATGGAAAATCAATGCGCACCATATGAAGCCCGTCACAGATCGGGATCTGGTTCGGGTCTGCATCCGAGGGCACATCCAGCGCTTCGGCGTCATTGGCAGCGCCGAGGGCCACAAAACCCTCGGTCCAGTCGTCCGGGGCAAAGCCCGTATCGGTTACGATGACAGTCATTTCATATCTCCTTGGCGGACCACTTTGCCGTTCACAAAATGGATGCCGCATTCGTCTTTTTCAGTGTTGCGCCAGCGTCCGGCGCGCGCGTCTTCGCCGCTTTGCACTGGCGAGGTACAGGGCGCACAGCCGATGGATGGGTAGCCTTGTGCGACCAGCGGGTGCCGGGGCAGGCGGTTTTCAGTGATGTAGTCGGCCACGTCTCCGGCTTGCCAATAGGCGAGCGGGTTCACCTTGATGCGGCCGGTCTGCGCTTCGATCTCGAAGTGTTCAAGTGCTGCGCGTTGGCCGGATTGATAGCGTTTGCGCCCGGTGATCCAGCCATTGCTGCCGACAAGCGCCTTTTGCAGCGGTTCGGTTTTGCGCAAGGCACAGCATCCGTCCGGGTCGTGCCGGTGCATTGTGCCAGTTGGGTCGCGGTGCGCGATATCACCGCTGCGCACGATCCGCAGGTTGCGCAGGCCCAGACGCTCCGCAAGTTCCTGTTGATAGACCAGCGTCTGCGTGAACAGCATTTCGGTATCCACAAAGATCACCGGTATGTTGCGATCCACCATGGAGGCCAGATGCAGCAAGGCCACCGATTCCGCCCCAAAGCTGGACACGA
The DNA here is from genome assembly GCF_000014045.1 of Roseobacter denitrificans OCh 114. Classification (NCBI taxonomy): domain Bacteria; kingdom Pseudomonadati; phylum Pseudomonadota; class Alphaproteobacteria; order Rhodobacterales; family Roseobacteraceae; genus Roseobacter; species Roseobacter denitrificans. The sequence continues at coordinate 2,844,959 of NC_008209.1, read as the reverse complement.
GGCTCAGCGGGGTGATTTCGGCCAGAGCGACTTGCAGCACATCCACCGCCCCATGATGGCGCAGGCGCGTGTTCAGCTCCTGCACCAGCGCCTGCAACTCATCTGTGCGCCTGCCGCTCTGGTCCACAGGCTGCGCCTCATCAAGCGGCATCGGCCTGCACCTCCGGATAAAGGGCCGCCTTGAAGGGGGCCAGACCGATGCGGCGATAGGTTTCGAGGAACGTTTCTTCGGGTGCGTCGCGCAATTCAAGATAGGCCATCACGATCCGTTCCACCGCTGGGATGATTTCGTCGGCAGAAAAACCCGGACCCGCCCGCTCACCGATGGTCGCGTCCTCTGATCCGTCGCCCCCCAGCGTGATCTGATAGTTTTCGACCCCTGCGCGATCAAGGCCCAGAATGCCGATGTGGCCGACGTGGTGATGACCGCAGGCATTGATGCAGCCCGATATCTTGATCTTGAGCGGCCCAATGTCATGCTCAAGCTTGAGGTCGTCAAACCGGGTCGCGATCTCTTGCGCTATGGGGATCGAACGGGCCGTGGCCAGCGCGCAGTAATCCATCCCGGGGCAGGCGATGATGTCCGAAATCAGCCCGATGTTCGCCGTGGCCAACTGCGCCTCTTTTAGCCGTGCATGCAGCGCGGGCAGGTCGGATTTATGCACATGCGGCAGAATGACGTTTTGTTCGTGGCTGATGCGCAATTCATCATGCCCGTAGTCGCGCGCAAGGTCTGCCATCACGCGCATCTGCGCTGAGGTGGCATCGCCGGGGGTGGCGGCATGCGCCTTGAGGCTGATCGAAACAATCGCATAGCCCGGGGCGCGGTGGTCCGTCAGGTTGGTGTCGGCCCAGGACCGGAAGACCGGATCATTGGTATAGGCAGCCTCGAAATCCGCCACTGGCTTTGTTTTGAAATCGGGGGCTGCGAAATCCGCCTCGATGCCGGCCAGAAGCTGTTGATCAATGCCGCCGAACTGCGGACGGATCAGCGCAAAGCGTTCCTCTACCCGCGCGCGGAAATCGTCGATGCCGTTTTCATGCACGGTGATCTTGATGCGGGCCTTGTACTTGTTGTCACGCCGTCCCAGCAGGTTGTAGACGCTCACGATGGCTTCGAGATAGGGCAGCAGGTCTTCGCGCGGCAGGAAATCCCTGAGCACCTTGCCGATCATGGGGGTGCGCCCGAGGCCACCGCCCACGATAACCTCGAACCCGGCCACGCCATCGCGTTCCAGCATGCGCAACCCGATGTCATGTGCCTTGGTCACGGCGCGGTCATTGGGCGATCCGGTCACGGCGACTTTGAACTTGCGGGGCAGGAACTGGAACTCCGGATGGTCGGTGGACCATTGCCGGATCAGCTCCGCCACCGGGCGCGGATCGGCGATCTCATCGGCGGCGGCCCCGGCGAAATGATCCGCAGTCACGTTGCGAATGGTGTTGCCTGACGTCTGGATCGCATGCATCTGCACCTCCGCGAGCGCGTCCAGCATATCAGGGATGTCCCGCAATTCAGGCCAGTTGAACTGGATGTTCTGCCGCGTGGTGAAATGGCCATAGCCCTTGTCCCAGCGATCGGCGATATCGGCCAGCTTGTCCATTTGACGCCCGTTCAGCGTCCCATAGGGAATGGCGACCCGCAGCATGTAAGCATGCAGTTGCAGATACAGCCCGTTCATCAGGCGCAGGGGCTTGAATTCATCTTCGGTAAGCGAGCCGTCAATGCGCCGCTCGACCTGGCTGCGGAACTGGGCGTTGCGCTCCTTGATGAAAGCCGCGTCGAAATCGGTGTACTTATACATTGCTCAGGTCCTCTTGTTTGCCATGGGCGTAGTTGGACGGGCCGCGCGCGCGGAAGTCTTCGCGAAAATGGGTGGGTTTTGGCACGCCACCGGCGGTGTCGACGTCCGCGAGATACGCGCCGACCACCAAGGAAACCTGCTGTGCGGCATCAATCAGGCGCAGGTCCGCGTCCGCCTCATCGGTCAATACCTCAGCCTCGGCCAGATCGCGGGTCCATCCAGTGGCGGTCTGATAAATGACGTCACCTTTGAGCAAATGGTTTGCGGTGACGACTTTGGGCGTGAATGCTTTGGGCATCAGAAAGCCTCCTGTGCATGTGTGGGGCGCGTGGCCGTGTTGAGCGCGGGCGCGAGGTCCGCAGCGGCGCGTGCTGCTTTGCGTTTGGGTAATCCGTAAAATGTCAGGGCAGGGCCGGACATTTCTGCCGCCGACAGCGCTGCGGGAAGCGCATCGAGCGTTGTTTCGATGATCCTCTGTTCTGGGCGGGAGGCGTTTTCGACAAGGGTCACGGGGGTGTGCCGATCCGCACCATGCATGATCAGCCGCCCTTGCATGAAACGCGCGGATTTCTTGCCCATGTAGATCGCGGCGACTTCGCCCGGACGGGCAAGTGCAGCCCAGTCATGATCGGCAAAGCCGGCGATGTTATGTCCGGTCAGTAAGCGCACCGAGGAATTGCGCCCCCGCTTGGTGAGGCTCTGGCCGATGGCGGCCACGGCTGCCGAGGCAGCGGTGATTCCGGGCACGATCTCCCAACTGATCTGATGCGCGTCAACTGCGTCGATCTCTTCGTCCAACCGCCCGAAGACGGTGGCATCGCCGGATTTGAGCCGGACGACCTGCGCCCCGCTGCGCGCGTGTTGCACCAGCAGCGCGTTGATGTCCTCTTGCGGGGTGGAGGGGCCGAAGCCTTCCTTGCCAGCGTCGATCATGATGGCTTCCCGGCGGGCCAGTTCAAGTATGGGCTGGCTGATCAGGCGGTCATGGATCACCACATCCGCCTCATCGAGGGCGCGCCGCGCCTTCAGCGTCAGCAGATCCGGATCGCCCGGACCCGCCCCGATGAAATGCACGTGACCCGGGCGCGCCTTGCGGTTCAGGTGATCGTCAAGCAGGCCGTCCAGCCCTTGGCGCACGGCGGCTTCGCCCTGTTTGATCGCTTTGGGACCGGTTTCAAAGTAAAACGCGCGCCAGAAGTCGCGCCGTGCGCGGCCAAAGGGCAGCGCATCGGCGGCCTTGCGAAAGGTTTTGCCGATCCTTGCCAGTGGCCCCAGCGCAACCGGAAGGCGGCTTTCCAGATCAGCCTTGATCGAACGGGCCAGAACCGGGGCCGCGCCTTCTGTCCCGATTGCAACGGTGACCGGGTCGCGGTCCACAATGGCGGGGGTGATGAATTGACTGTCCTGCAGATTGTCCACGATGTTCACCAGCGCGCCATCGGCCCGCGCAATTGCTGAGGTGCGGGCGTCCTCGGCGTCATCCTCATCCGCGGCGTAAAACAAGGCGGCACAGAGCGCATCACCCGGTGCCATGGCCCGGTTGAACAGCGTCAGCTTGCCCTCTGCCGCCCATTTCTGAATTTCGGGCGCTGGGTTTTGGGCAAAGACGTTGATATGCCCGGTGGTCTTGAGCAGCAGGCGCAGTTTTGCCAACGCGGCCTCTCCGCCGCCTGACACCACAATGCGGCGCCCGTGCACACGCAGGAAAACAGGGAAATGATCCATGGGGGTACCTCAAACTTCTTGAGGACAATATAGAATATAATTCTGAATTTTTACCATATGCGCCGCTTGATAAGAACAAATGTTCTATTTATGCAGGGAGGTAGAACAACGAAACGCAATGAGGCGGTTATTTGGAATGTCAGTTCGAATTGATGAAACAGATCGGAAAATTCTTGGGGTGCTGCAACAGGATGCCAGCCAGTCCCTCGATGAGATTGCGGCGAAAATCGGTTCCTCCAAGACCCCTGTATGGAACCGGATTCGCAAGTTGCGGGAAGCCGGTATCATCGGTCAGCAAACCGTTGTGCTTGATGCCGAAGCGCTGGGTTTTGAGGCGTGCTTTTTCGTTTTGATCCGAACCTCGGAGCATGAGGCCGACTGGCAGGCGGCGTTTTTGAAGGCACTGCGTGCGCGCCCGGAAGTGCAGGAGGCGCATCGCCTCGCCGGAGATATCGATTATATCCTCAAGGTCAGGGTGAAGAATGCGCGCGCCTATGATGCGTTTTATCAGGCACTGATTTCGGAGGTGCGCGTGCACAATGTCACCGCGCTCCTGTCCATGGAGGAGATCAAATCAACCACCATGCTGCCCCTCTCAAGCGTCTGACGAAATATCTGAAACACCACGTATCAAGTAACGCGTTGAAATCCTTGATGTCAGGCAGCGTAACGTGATTGATGTTTTTCGCATGACGCTCTCGCGTGATCCAAATGCGCGGCTGCGCCGCATTCCATGCTTGGGATTTGTTGCACCCTGAGCCCTTCAGGCGCGATGGGTCGGGTCAGGTGGTGACGTCGAGGCGTTCGAGGCCGTGAAAGTGGTACGCATTGGCAAATCGAGGCGGGCTGCTGAGGGTGAGGTTCGGGCGGGCGGCAAAGAGCCTTTGCAAGCCGATTTGCAACTCAAGCCGGGCGAGTGGCGCGCCGACGCAAAAATGCAACCCACCGCCAAAAGCGGCATGTGGGACGGGTGCGCGAAACGGATCAAAAACGTCCGGATCCTTGCATAGGGCCGGATCACGGCCAGCGGCACCGAGCATCAAGGCGACCTGCTGACCGCTGCGGATCGTGTGGTCGCCGATTTCGGTGTCCTCGTAACTGTAGCGGGTGAACATGTGCAACGGCGGGTCGAACCTGAGCACCTCTTCGACTGTTGCGGCGATATTCTGATCGGTGAAGGCCTGTGGCGGCGTTTGATGTTCCAGCAGCGCTTTGACCGCGTTGCCCATTGTGTGCACCGTCGCCTCGTGCCCGGCATTGAGCAGCAGGATACAGGTGCCGATCAACTCTTGCCGGGTGAGTTTTTGGCCGTTTTCCTCGGCCAGCAGCAGGTGGCTGATCAGGTCGTCCTGCGGGGCGCGCCGTTTGATGTCGATGTAATCAGACAGGAAGGCAGTGAACTCGCTTGCGGCCGCGTTGGCGGCGTGTTCGATCTCGAGCGTACGCCCGGCCTGATACATCGCCACCATTGCATTGGACCAGCGCAACAGATCACCGCAGCGTTCCGCAGGCACACCCAGCAGCCGGGCAATGATGCGCACCGGGAGTGCCGTGCAAAATGCGGGGATCAGGTTGCACCCGCCCTTTGGCAGGTCCGCGATCAGCCGGTCGCAGATGTCGTGAATGTCAGGCGCCAGCGCCTTGATTCGGCGCGAGGTAAAGGCGCGCAGCACCAGGCCGCGCAACCGGGTGTGATCAGGCGGCTCCAGATCAAGCATGGAGACTGCTTCGACGGCATCAAAGGCGGCGAGGTGGGGGCGCGGTGGACCGATCCGATCCGCCGGCAGTGCGCGCCCGAAGCGACGATTGCGCAGGACCGCCTGTACGTTGGCGGCATCAAAAATTGCGGGCATGTCGTAGTCTTGCCAGTAGCGAATGGTGTCGCCGGTAAAAACCTCAGCGTAAAATGCATAGGGGTTTTGCACGAAAGCCGGGTCCAGCGGGGATTGGATAAGTCGTTGCATGGCCGCCTTTAAGTCCGCTTGAGAAAGTAGAGGCATGGGCGCGCGGCGCATGTATCACAGGGCGTTGGCGCCCATACATGCCGCGCCATCAACTGTCGGACAGTGCTTCGATGATGGGAGAGAAATCCTGCGCGGTCAGGCTCGCGCCCCCTACGAGCGCCCCGTTCACATGATCCAGCGCGAAAATTCCGGCCGCATTGCCCGGTTTGACGGACCCGCCATAGAGCAGGGGAACCGTGGCACCGGTTGTCCCCAGTGCGTCGATCAGATCTGCACGCAGGACCGCGTGTACCTGTGCGATCTCTTCCATGGTCGGGATTTTGCCGGTGCCGATCGCCCATATGGGTTCATAGGCGACGACGAGCGTCTCGGCGGTGTTGTTGCCGGGTACTGAACCTGCCAGTTGCGCCCGTATGACGTCCAGCGCAGCGCCTGCCTCGCGCTGCTCAAGGCTTTCGCCGATGCATAGGATCGGGGTCAGACCCGCTGCTTGCGCGGCTGCAGCCTTGTCCTTCACATCTGCATCGGTTTCGCCATATCCTTCGCGGCGCTCGGAGTGGCCGACGATGACATGGCTTGCGCCGACGTCCGCAAGCATGGGGGCCGAGATATCGCCCGTGTAAGCGCCGGTGTCAGCAGAATGGCAATTCTGCGCACCAATCCGGACGGGTCCTGTGCGGGCTTGCGCGACCGCTTGCGACAACAGATGCGCAGGGGGGCAGAGCAGAATTTCACAGCCGGGATTTGGATGCGCGCTGTTCAGGCTGTCAATCATGGACAGGTCCGCGACGGTGCCGTTCATTTTCCAGTTTCCCGCCGCGAGTTTACGCTGCATCTTGTTCTCCTGCTGTGTGATGCTTCTTGCTAACAGCCGCCGTGCAACGGTGCAAATGCTGTTGTGCCGTCGTGTTGCCTAGCTGATCCTGCAACTGCCCGCCTTGCGCGATAAGGACAGCGCGTTAGCCGAATTTGATGGATTCACCGCAACCGCATGCTTCGGTCACGTTCGGGTTTCTGAACTTAAAGCCGGATTCCAGAAGACTGGTTTCGTAGTCGATTTCAGTGCCGAAGAGGAACATCTGCGCCATCGGGGCAATCATGACACGCGCGCCGTCCTGCTCGACCACCTCGTCATTGGGATCGGCGTCTTCGACGTATTCCATCGTGTATTCCATGCCCGCACAGCCGCCCTTCTTGATGCCGATGCGCAAGCCTGCGTGGCCTGCGGATGCCATGAGCTTTGCAACCTGGGCGCAGGCTTTCGGTGTCAGTGTGACCGGGGGTTTGCCGGGAATACCAAACATGGGACGACTCCTTTGCCTTTAATCTAATGACTTGATGCCTGTGGAACAAGCGGTCGCGCGGGATTTCCCGCAACCGTGACACCCTGGGCAACATCGCGCGTCACAACCGCACCGGCACCAATTATCGCATCATCTGCGATTTGAACGCCGGGCAGGATCAACGCACCGCCGCCGATCCAGACATTTCGACCGATGCTGATCGCCCGCCCGAACTCAAGACCCGCATCGCGACTGGCCGCATCCCTCGGGTGATCCGCCGTCAGGATCTGCACATAGGGGCCGATCTGCGCCATGTCTCCGATATGTACCTCGCAGACATCCAGAACGACACAGCCGTAGTTGAAGAACACATTGTCGCCCAGATGGATGTTATACCCGTAATCCGCATAAAAGGGCGTGCGCAATGCGCAACCTGTGCCGCGACTGCCGAGCCATTCGTCGAGAACGGTCGTGCGCAGGTCCTGATCGGACACGATCGTGGCGTTATATCGGCGTTGCAATTCCTGATTGCGCGCCCGGTCGCGCACGAGTTGCGGATCTCCGAGCTGGTAAAGCGCACCGGCAATCATCTTGTCCTTTTCACATGTCATGGTGATGCGGTCTACATGAACCCGAGTTCGAGGCGCGCCTCGTCAGACATCATGTCCATGCCCCATGGGGGTTCCCAGACCAGTTCGACGTCGACCTGTTTGACCCCGGGAATAGGTTCCACCGCGTCGGCCACCCATCCGGGCATTTCGCCTGCAACCGGGCAGCCCGGAGCAGTCAGGGACATCTTGATCGCAACGGCATTCTCAGGGCTGATGTCAATGGTGTAGATCAATCCAAGCTCATAGATGTTCACCGGAATCTCCGGGTCATAAACCGACCGGCACGCTTCGACCACCTGCTCGTACAACGGATGATCGGTCGTTGACGGCGCAATCAGGGGCGCTCCCTCGAGCGGTTCTGGTACGTTGTTCATCTCAGGCCTCGATTTTGTTCCTGATCATTTATATAGGGATTGTCGGTGGAGCCGTAAAGAGGCTGCGCGCCGGCCTTTGTGCCAGTTCAGGATCTCCGCTTGCGCGCAGGCTGCGGGCGCACGCGGGTTTCGATCTCATCATAGAGCTTGCCCACAATATCTTTGCCAGTCGCTTTTTCGATGCCCTCAAAACCGGGGGAGGAGTTGACCTCAAGCACCTTGGGGCCTGCGGTGGCGCGCAGCAAATCCACACCGGCCTTGCCGAGTCCAAAGGCACGGGCGGCGCGCACGGCGGTGTCGCGCTCCTGCTTGGTGATGCGCACGACTTTCGCCGATCCGCCCCGATGCAGGTTGGAACGAAAATCCCCCTCCGCCCCGGTGCGCTTCATGGCCGCAACGACCTTGCCGGCGATCACAAGGCAGCGGATGTCCTCTCCGGCTGCTTCCTTGACGAAATCCTGCACCAGAAAATTGGCCTTGAGACCCCGGAATGCATCTATGACGGACTCGGCTGCTTTTTTTGTCTCGGCCAGAACCACGCCTTTGCCTTGCGTGCTTTCGAGCAATTTGACAATCAGCGGTGCGGTGCCGACCAATGCCATCAGGTTCGATGTGTCCTTGGGTGAGGCGGCAAAGGCCGTCGATGGCATGCCGATCCGTTTTGTGGCCAGCACCTGATGGGCGTGCAGTTTGTCCCGGCTGGCGGTGATCCCGGCGGAACCGTTCACGCAATAGGTCCCAATTGCTTCGAACTGGCGGATCACCGCGGTGCCATAGGGCGTGATCGAAGCCCCGATGCGGGGAATGACCGCATCATAGCGCGGCAGGCGTTTCCCGTCATAATGCACTTCTGGCGCCATGGTATTAATCGCCATATAACAACGGGTTGTGTCGATGACTTCAACCACGTGACCGCGGGCTTCTCCCACCTCGACAAGGCGCCGCGTGGAGTAGTTATCCTCCCGGCTGAGAACCGCGATGCGCAGCGCGCGTTTGGGTGCGCCCTTTTTCAGCGATGCGCTGTGATAGTCCTCATAACTGAGTTCGGGTTGCAGATGACGTTCCGTCGGCGAGATCGAGATGTGATCGCTGAGCGCCTGTCGCCCCAGCAGCATGCGCGAATTCATCGAGGCGCGGTTTGTGAGCGTAATCTCGATTGGCCAGTTCTGTCCGCCAACATGCAATTCCGAAGAGATCACGAACCGCTGTTCGGCCTCGCCATTTGAGGAGGTAACCTCCCTGCGGTCCACAAGTGGCGCCGAGCAGGTGATGGAAATATCATCACGACCCGACACCGGATGCACGTTGAAGCGCACTTTTGGCGTTTTGGCTGGGCCGAAGACTTCGATGTCATGGGCATGCAGCGCCGAGGTGCGCGCGCCTGTGTCCACCTTGGCCTTGATTGCGGGCAAGCCGAGGTCGGGCAGAGATACCCATTCCTCCCATCCGAACGTGAGCTTTTCCATCGCCAGTCCCCCAAACCGCAAAAATGACCCTTTGGGTAGCAGGTGGTTGCCCTGACCTCAACCGAAAGGCGCTGAGATTAATTGTCGTTGATATCCCTGGTGACGATGCGCGCCCCGCTGGATTGTTTTTTGAACACCACGCGCAGGCCAATCCAGCAGAGCAATGCGCTGCCCGCATAGACCGCAAGCACAGCGGGCGCCCCAAGCTCGGGTGCAATCAGAACCAGAGCAGACATGAACACGGCCGCGATGGCAAAGCCGAGGAAGATGAACCCGGGCAGTAGCACTTCAGCCAGACCCAAGACCAAGGCCGCAGCCAGCCAGACCCACCACATACCCAAGGCACCGATCACGCGCCGCGCCCCTTGAGCAGTTTGAACGCATCTCCAAAGGCTTCAATCGCCTGCGCAGGCACCACTATGGTCTGCTTTCCGGAGCCTGACCCCAGCGCGGTCAGGGATTCCACCTGTTTCAACGCGATCTGATATTGCGCCGCTTCAAGTCCATTTTCGTTGATCGCATCCGCCACGACCTGCGTTGCATAGGCTTCGGCATCCGCGAGGATTCTGCGCGCTTTTGCGGTTTGTTCAGATGCGTAGAGTTCGGCATCTGCGGCCAATTCAACGGCGCGTTTTGAACCTTCGGCCTCGGTGACCTGTGCGCGTCGTGCCCGTTCGGCGTTCAGCTGTTGCAGCATCGCGTCCCGGGTTGCCTGATCGAGGTTCACATCAAGGATTTCAGCGCGGGTGACCTGAATGCCCCAGTCGTTCACGGAATCCTCCACAAGTGCCTTGATCGTGGTGATCAGCTGGGCGCGATTGGCCTGCACGTCATCGAGATCCATCTTGCCAATCTCTGCGCGGACAATACCGGCCACGGTTGTCGCGATTGCGCCGTCCACATCCCGGATGCGGTAGACCGTGCGTTCAGGTTCGGTAATGCGATAAAAGACAGAGGTTTCCACCTGCAAAAGCACGTTATCCTTGGTAATCGCATCCTGGCTGGCATTGGGTAATTGCCGTTCAAGAATGGAAATCTCATGCGCAACCCGGTCGATGAAAGGGACGATCAGGTTGATACCCGGCCCGAGCACGGCCCGCAGCCTGCCAAACCGCTCGACCACATATTGTTCGGACTGCGGAACGATCTTGACGCCCTTGAACACAACCGTGATCAGAAGTGCTGCCAGCAAAAGCAAGACAATATTGCCGGATAGAAGATCAACGATCAGGGTTTCGATATCCATGCCGGCTGTCCTTTTTTAAAACGCTCCTCAGATGTGCGCATCGCCGGAGTTAAATGCAAGAATTGAAATATTTTTTAACGCCGCTGCTGATTATTCCGAAGTTTCGTATTGCCATTCGCAGCCCTCGGGGGGCGCAATCGCGGTAATGTCCCTGAAGGCGTCGGGGGCAATCTCATCCCATTGCACCTTTATCATCCATTCCGGCATTGCCTCTATCCAGCCACGCCAGCGGCCATAGAATTCAAGGTCATCCAACCGACCTTTCACCCATTGACACGGATCGCCCATATGGGTGCGGAACTCTTGTGTCACAAGAACGCTGCCATCCAGAAAACTATTCCTGAAATCTGTCGCCGCATTGAACAGCACGCCCCGCATGTCAACGGACCTGAGCATGCCTCCGTGGTTTGCGGTACTTCTGAGATCAGTGCCAAACAGGCTGCCGGACAGCGGGTTGGCACCGCTGGCCATTTGGGAAAAACTCAGATTCGCGCCGTAAAGCTGCATATATCTCATATCGGCGCCCGCAAAATTGGCCTCGGCCAGATACGCGCGCTCCAGATCTGACCAAAGGAGAGAAGCCTCCTGCAGATTTGCCTGCCATAGGTGCGCGCCCACCAGAAAGCTGTAGCTCAGTTCCGCTCTTCTGAGATTGAGGCCGGTTGTATTGAACCGTATCCAGCCAGCGCGCCGCAGGTCCGCGATCTCTGACCCGCGACGGCGGTCAAACTCGGCGGCAAACTCAGCCTCGCGCGGCCCCAGATCACTGCAGTTCCCGACGGATTCCCGACGACACCACATGGCGCGAAATTCAGCGCGCGCATCGTCATAGGACAGCCATCCCGCCGGGCGTTCGACGATTTCCTCACCCAGCAAATTCAGGGGTGCAAGGTGATCTGACGATCCTTGTGTTTTCTGGTGGCTGAACCACAGCAGCGCTGCGACGCCGATCGCCAGCCCGAACGCCTGAACCCAAGTGGCCCATAGGGTTGGTGGGTCTGCGTCGGGTGGTTTGCGCATGCGGCGCGCCATCATGGCCATGCTTGAGGCGCCCGCGATGATCGACACGCCGAAGGCTGCCGCCGCGATGCCCGTCATCCAAAAACTGCGCGCGGGCATGGAGAGTTGCCAGGTGAAAAAGAGGATGATCAAACCGAACCCCCATGCGAGCAGGAAGTTCAGCAGCATCGCACCGCCTTCAAGTGCTCTGGGGGTCGCGGCGTTGTCCCGCCGCAGCCGACAGCGGAAATGCAAGGCGGCGTCGCTGACCAGCCAAGGCGTGATGGCATCGCCAAGGCGAATACCGTTGAGCCGGGCAGGGGCAGCCCCCAGCGCGTCCCAGAGGCGGATCAGGTAGAGGTGGAAGTAGCCATAGATGGCGGTCACCAGAATGGGGGCTGCGACAAAGAAAAAGCGTGTGGGCACTTCGACATTGACCACCGGCAAGGCGGTGGCGCGGTCGGCACCGTAAAAGTCGATGTGTTTGACGCCCATCAGCGTAATGCCCACAAAGGCGAGGGCTGCAAGCAGCGCAAACCAGGTGGTGCGCGCGTTGGCCGTAAGCGCGTTGATGCGGTCGAGGTGATCCTGATCTGTCACGGTCTGACCTTTGGCTTTTTATAAGGCGACTGTGGAATGGGTGCAGCCATTAATCAAGGGCTTGGAACGAAGGGAAATTTGCGGCAAACGGACCGGATGAGATTCAGTTTTGACCTACAGGCCACGGATGGCCGCGCGCGCACAGGCGTGATTTCGACGCCGCGGGGCGACATTCGCACGCCGGCCTTCATGCCCGTGGGCACCGCCGCGACCGTCAAGGCAATGCTGCCGGCGTCGGTGCGCCAGACCGGTGCTGATATCCTGCTGGGAAATACCTACCATTTGATGCTGCGCCCGACGGCGGAGCGCATCGACCGGCTTGGCGGTTTGCACAGGTTCATGGACTGGGACGGCCCGATCCTGACGGATTCGGGCGGGTTTCAGGTCATGAGCCTCGCCGCGTTGCGCAAGCTGACCGAAGAGGGCGTGAGTTTCAAAAGTCATATCGACGGATCACGGCACATGCTGACGCCCGAGCGATCCATGGAAATCCAGCGCCTGCTCGGCTCTGACATCGTCATGTGTTTTGACGAGTGTCCCGCACTGCCTGCTGATCGCGCGGCCATCGAAAAGAGCATGCAATTGTCGATGCGGTGGGCAGCGCGGTCCAAGGACGCTTTTGGTGACCGGCCTGGCCACGCGCTTTTCGGTATTCAGCAGGGAGGGCTGGAAGAAGACCTGCGCGCAGAAAGTGCGGCAGCCCTGCGCGAGATTGAATTTGATGGCTACGCCGTGGGCGGGCTTGCGGTTGGCGAGGGCCAGGCGGCGATGTTTGGCTGTCTGGACTATGCGCCGGAACAGTTGCCCCGCGACAAGCCGCGATACCTGATGGGGGTGGGCAAACCGGATGACATTGTCGGGGCCGTGGCGCGTGGCATTGATATGATGGATTGTGTTCTGCCCAGCCGCTCCGGGCGCACAGGGCAGGTCTTCACCCGTCGCGGTGTTGTGAACATCAAGAATGCGCGCCATGCGGATGATCCAAGGCCGCTGGATGAGCAGTGCAGCTGCCCCGCGTGCCGCAGCTATAGCCGCGCCTATCTGCATCATGTGTTCCGGTCGCAGGAAATCATCAGTTCAATGCTTTTGACATGGCATAACCTGCATTATTATCAGGAGCTTATGGCGGGCATGCGGTCTGCGATCGCGCAAGGTACATTTGATCAATGGACCAGCGGTTTCATGGCTGAGCGTGCTTTGGGCGATATCGAACCAATTTAGCTTATACTGACATTATTTTTTATCCGCGAAGTTCTCCCCGCGATGCTGGATTTCAGCGGGGATTAACCTGTGCTTAAACCAAATGCCTTTACACAGGCGCGTATAATTGCATCGGGAGAGAGCAGATGAACGCGGTTACCGCTCAATTTAACGCAGACGAATCTGTATCGCTGGAAAAATCGCTGCATGAAATCCGCGACAGTGTCGCTGCCGCGCGCGTGGCCGCGATGCAGGTGCTCGTCTTCCACATGCAGGGTGATACGACGGATGCGCAGGTGGTGGCGCCCGAGGAGTTGATGCAGGCGCTCAGCGATGTGAAAAAGGCCCATCAAAGCCTCGGAAGGATGGAGGTTGACCACCTCCAGCCGCTGCAGATCGAGTTGCCGGGACAGTTATCGGAACGGGTCAAACATGTGACGAGGGACCTCGCCGAACTGTCGCGTATGCTTGAGCGGTGCACGCCGTGTGAAACAGATGGTATTCGCGGGTTCAACCCGTCACCGGACATGTATGATTTGTGTTGTACGCGGGTGGCGAAGGGCCTCAACAAACTGACCAGTGAACTGGCCGGTTTCTTTCTTGAACTGACAGAAGCCGATAAATCGAGAGCGTTGGAAAAGACAAACAAAATCGCGCTGGAAATCGGGAAAATCGGGCGAGTGATCAATATGGTTGCCACCAATGCATCCATCGAAGCGGCGCGTGCCGGGGATGCCGGCAAGGGGTTCACGGTAATTGCGGACGAGGTGAAAACCCTATCCTCTCGTGTCTCATCGCTTTCGGTCTCACTCACGGACCATCTGTCCTGATTTGTTATACGGCTCATGCCTAAAACTGCGCTGAGCACCTTGTGATTTGGGATTTCTGAAGCCATTCTGGTCACCAGATCGGCACTTAGGTTGATTTCAGGGGATATGCGCCCCATTTTAACTTTCGTGAAACGGAGATGGACAAGCGTTGCTGCACGGGCAGGACCAGTTCCATCTTGCCAAAAACAAGGAAAGAGCATGCAAGAGCCTCTTAACGCCTCATATCCAGTATTACCGCTGCGCGACATCGTGGTTTTCCCACATATGATCGTCCCCCTTTTCGTAGGGCGTGATAAATCAGTGCGCGCACTTGAAGAGGTGATGTCAGACGATAAGCAGATACTTCTGTCGAGCCAGATCGACCCGGGCGAAGACGATCCCGACAGCGACGGTATTTTCAAGGCCGGCGTTCTCGCCAACGTGCTGCAACTGCTGAAATTACCCGATGGCACGGTGAAAGTGCTGGTCGAAGGACAGGCGCGGGTCCGGATCTCTGAATACATCGAAAACGACAGCTTTTTTGAAGCTCGGGCGGAGTATCTCACTGAAATGCCCGGCGATTTAGCCACGACAGAGGCGCTACTGCGCACGGTTACGGATGAGTTTGAGCGCTATGCCAAGGTCAAAAAGAACGTGCCCGAGGAGGCGCTTGCAGCGGTTGGCGAATCGACAGAGCCGGCCAAACTTGCAGACCTCGTGGCAGGGCACCTTGGCATAGAAGTCGCACAAAAGCAGGATCTGCTCGAGACGCTCAGCGTGTCTGAGCGGCTTGAGAAAGTCTATGGTTTGATGCAGGGCGAGATGTCCGTGCTTCAGGTCGAAAAGAAGATCAAGACGCGCGTCAAGTCGCAGATGGAGCGAACGCAGCGCGAATATTATCTGAATGAACAGATGAAGGCGATCCAGCAGGAGCTTGGCGATGGTGAGGACGGCAAGAATGAAGTGGCCGAACTTGAGGCAAAGATTGCCGACACCAAGCTGAGCAAAGAGGCGCGTGAAAAGGCCGAAGCGGAGATCAAGAAACTCAAGAACATGAGCCCGATGTCTGCCGAGGCGACCGTCGTGCGCAATTATCTCGACTGGATGCTGTCGATCCCCTGGGGCACCAAATCGCGCGTCAAAAAAGACCTGAGCCGTGCGCAAAAGATTTTGGATGATGATCACTTTGGCCTCGAAAAAGTCAAAGAACGGATCGTGGAATATCTGGCGGTGCAGCAACGCTCGACCAAGATAAAGGGGCCGATCATGTGTCTCGTCGGGCCTCCCGGCGTGGGTAAGACGTCTTTGGGCAAATCCGTGGCGCGTGCGACGGGCCGAGAGTTCATACGCATCAGCCTCGGTGGTGTGCGGGACGAATCCGAGATTCGCGGGCATCGCCGCACGTATATCGGTTCCATGCCTGGCAAGATCATCCAGGCTCTGAAGAAAGCGAAAACAACCAACCCGCTGATCCTTCTCGATGAAATCGACAAGATGGGGCAGGATTTCCGCGGCGATCCGGCTTCCGCCATGCTCGAGGTTCTGGATCCGGAACAGAACGCCACCTTTGTGGATCATTATCTGGAGGTCGAGTACGACCTGTCGAATGTGATGTTCCTGACCACATCCAACAGTTACAACATGCCAGGCCCATTGCTTGACCGCATGGAGATCATTCCGCTTGCTGGGTACACGGAAGATGAAAAGCGTGAGATTGCCAAGCAGCACCTTATCCCCAAGCAAATCAAGAACCATGGCCTCAAGGCCAAGGAATTTGAGTTGCAGGACAGTGCGTTAAGCGAAATGATCCGCACCTATACGCGGGAAGCGGGCGTGCGGAATCTGGAACGCGAAATCGCCAAGGTGGCGCGAAAATCCCTGACCAAGATTATCAAGAAAGAGGCCGAAACGGTATCCGTCACTGATGAGAACCTCGACGAATTTCTTGGGGTGAAGAAGTACCGCTATGGTCTGGCCGAGAAGGAAGACCAGATCGGTGTTGTGACCGGGCTTGCCTATACGTCGGTCGGCGGGGAGCTTTTGAGCATTGAAGCGCTGCGCTTGCCGGGCAAAGGTCGGATGAAGACCACGGGCAAACTGGGCGATGTCATGAAGGAATCCATTGATGCGGCATCAAGCTATGTGCGTTCGGTCAGCCCACAGATTGGGGTGAAGCCGCCACAGTTCGACCGCATTGATATTCACGTGCATGTTCCCGACGGCGCGACGCCCAAGGATGGTCCGTCTGCCGGTCTTGCCATGGTGACTTCCATCGTGTCTGTGCTTACGCAGATTCCGGTGCGCAAGGATATCGCCATGACCGGTGAGGTATCGCTGCGGGGCAATGCCATGCCGATCGGCGGTTTGAAAGAAAAGCTTCTTGCGGCGCTGCGCGGGGGGATCACGACCGTGCTGATCCCCGAGGAAAATGCCAAGGACCTGCCGGAGATACCCGACAACGTAAAAGAAGGGTTGAACATTATCCCCGTGTCCCATGTGTCCGAGGTTCTTGAACATGCGCTGATCAGCAAGCCCGAGGGGATTGAATGGGATCAGGAAGCCGAAGATGCCGCTGCGGCGGCGGCTTTGGCGCGTTCGAGCGATACAAGTGACAGCGCCACAGCGCACTGATCTGTTTCGCAGATACCGGTAAATAAAGGCGCGCCGTCATGGTGCGCCTTTTTTCTTCGCGAAAGAACTATGCCCTTGCCGCTGGGTGAACAGATAGGCGAGGGCACACAGCCCGGGCTTGACCCCGCCGGTCCAATACGGGTGCCGTGCGACACAACGGGCCGCAGTCAAAGGACACGCACAGGCCCGGCGCGTTGAACGCCGATGTGACCCAGCTGCAATCGAAAGACGGCATCGCGCGGGCCGGTGGTCTTGCCGCGTTGTAGCCCTATTCCGCCTGCAAGCCCGGCATCGCCTATCATAGACGGACACATAGCGGTGGCAGACCCCAATCATTGCCGCAACAGCCTGAGCACGTGAGGTCAGGCAAGGGGGAGAGACCGCGTCGCTTCAATCCCCGTCTGCAATCCCGCTCGCACGTAGTCTTGCCCGGCGCGCGCGGTAGCTCGGCAGGATGATGAGGATGGCCGCAATGATCAGAAGGCCCAGAGTCATCGGGCGTTCCCAGACAAAGGAAATGCCATCATAAAGCTGCATGGAGCGGGCAAAGTTATCCTCCAGCATGCCGCCGAGGATGAACCCGATCAGGAGGGGCGCAAGCGGGTAGTCGGCAAATCGCAAGATGGTGGCACAGATGCCAAACCCTACCAGCAACAACAGTTCGGTCGCGTTGTTCTGGCCGATATACGCCCCCATCAGCGTGAAAAACAAAATGAACGGGATCAGGAAATTGCGCGGGATCGACAAGACCTTGGCAATGTAAGGAATGAGGGGCAGGTTCAGGACCAGCAAGACCAGATTACCGATGAACATTGACATGATGACGGCCCAGAAAACCTCCGGTGCGTCCAGCATCAAGCGGGGACCGGGCGTCACATTCAGCGCAATCAAGGCACCCAGCAGGATCGCTGTTGTGCCCGAGCCCGGAATGCCGAGGGTGAGCAGGGGAACAAATGACCCGGTGCAGGCGGCGTTATTTGCTGTTTCCGGCGCGGCGAGACCCTTTACCGATCCTTTGCCGAATTGCTCCTGTTCTTCCTTGCTCGCGATGTTGCGTTCCACAGCGTAGCCCAGAAAGGACGCGATTGTGGCCCCGGCACCGGGTAAAACACCGATGAAGAAGCCCTGCACGGATTGGCGCCCGATCACGGGCGCGATGGCACGTGCCTCTTGACGGGTGATGCGCAAATCCTTGATATCGCCGTCACTTTCCTTGCTTTGGCGGGGTTTGAGGACCAGAAACAGCGCCTCTGGCAGGGCGAACATCGCCATGGCCAGCGTGATGAACCCAAAGCCCGATTGCAGGTCCATCAACCCCATGGTGAAGCGGGGCATGTTGAACAGCGCACCTTCGCCAACGGTTGCCATGATCAGGCCGAGCACGGTCATCATGATCGCCTTGGCCACTTGACCCGTGCCTGCAAAGGCGGCGATGGCCGACAGGCCCACGACCATCAGGGCAAAATATTCAGCCGAATGGAACAGCAGCGCAACGGATGACAGCATTGGTGCGAACACCATCAAGAGGATCGCACCGATTGTCCCGCCTGCGAAACTCGCGATGGCCGCGATGGTCAGGGCCTTGCCCGCCTTGCCTTGTCGCGCCATCGGGAAGCCGTCAAAGCTGCTGGCGACCGTGCCTGCCACGCCCGGCGCATTCAGCAGGATCGACGAGGTCGAGCCGCCAAAGATCGCACCATAGTAAACGCCCGCCAGCAGAATGAGCGCCGCAGAGGGATCGCCCAGTGAAATGGCAACCGGAATCATGATCGCGATGATGGACATCGGACCCAAACCCGGCAGCATGCCGATGAACGTGCCAATGAGACACCCACCAATCACCATTGCGAGATTTTGGATCGACAGGGCCGTTTGCAGGCCGATCAGCAGTCCTTCGAGCATGTCATGTGGCTCCCAGAAATAGCGGCAGTGGACGCAGGAAAATCCCCAGGATGACCTGCACCAGATACCACACGATACCTGTGGCGATGGCCGCGATGATCACGGTCAGAATGATCCTGCGCTCCCCCAGAATGACGGAGCCGAGGATGAGAAAGCCCGAGGTCGAGAGCAGAAAACCGGCAGGGCGCAACAACAGTGCGTAGGCGGCCATCAGCGCCAGAAGCAGCAAGGCCTGACCGAGATTATACTCCCAGAGCTTCCTGTAATCGATATCGCCGACCTTCGCCTCGCCCTTCTCAAAGCCCAGCACGATGAATAGGGAAGCAAGGATGCCCAGAACCGACAGCACCTTTGGAAAGGTCGAGGGCCATATCGGGTTGCGCTGCATGAAGGGGGCGAGGCTGTCGTCCATGGTGAACCAGGCCGCATAGCCATAAATCAGGCACACACCAAGCAAGACAAGTCCGATCCAGCGATCCAGCGCCATAGTACCCCCCAGAGCAGTCAAAGCGTAAAACGACCGGGGCGCGATCAGCTGCGCGCCCCGGTCAACCGGGCTTTACAAAAAGCCCAGTTTTTTCATCAGGTCCCCGATGACTTTCTCTTGCTCTTCAAGGAAGGCTTTGAAGTCATCGCCGGGGTTGTGAATGTTGACCCATCCGTTGCGGGCGCGCACTTCTTCCCACTCGGGCGTGTCGTACATCTTGGCGATCGCATCCTGATAGGCGGCGACTTTCTCTGCGGGCAGGCCCGGCGCACCAAAGAAACCACGCCAGTTGATGAAGGTTGTGTCGATACCCTGTTCCTTCATCGTCATGGCATCGGGTGCGGCACTGACGCGCTCGTCTGATGTCACGCCAATGATCTTGACTTCGCCGGCTTCAGCCAAGTCGACGGCCTCGGAAAACCCGGTCGACAGAGCGGCGATCTCACCTGACAGCAGGGCCGCCATCGCTTTGCCACCCGCGTCATAGGGGATGTATTTTACGCCAAGCGCATCCTTGCCCGCGGCTTCCATGACCATGGCCGCCACGAGGTGGTCCATGCCGCCCGGCACCGACCCGCCACCGATGGCTGTGCCATTCGGGTCCGCGTCATAGGCTGCCAGCAGGTCGGCCATGTTGTTGACGGGGCTGTCCTTGCCCACCACGATGGCGGCATAGTCACCGATGGTGCCCGCCACCAGCGTCAGATCCCGGAAGTTGTGCGGAAACACTCCTGTCAGGGACCGGATCACGATGGGTGTGGAATTCACCATCAGGGTGCCGTGATTGCTGTCTGCGTTCTCGATCAGATAGCCAATGGCCTTGCCGCCGCCGCCGCCTGACATGTTTTCGTATGAGGCTGTGCCGACCAGACCTGCGGCGGTGAGCGCTTCGCCCGTGCCGCGCGCCGTGCCATCCCAGCCTCCGCCGGCACCGCCCGGGATCAGGAAGTGGATGCTCTCAACCGCCTGATGACCATCCGAAAAGGCTGGTGCGCCAAGGCTCATTGCGGCCACAGCCGCGCCAATCAGGGCCCGACGGCCCAGTTTCAATGTACTCATGTGTTCCTCCCATTTGACAACTGTAGCTGTTCCGGCTCAGTTGATTGCACTCAAACATGGCAACCTGACATGGACCTGTCACGCGGCCGCTTCATGCGAAATGCAACGATGAAATTTCTTTTGGTGGAAGACAACATTGAATTGGCGCAGGCGGTGTTGGCGCGTTTGCGTCTGGATGGCCATGTGATTGATCATGCTGAGAAAATTGAAGACGCCATGGCCTATGCGCAGGTGGGCGATTATGATCTGATCCTGCTTGACATCATGTTGCCGGATGGGGATGGGCGCGACTTTCTGCAACAGCATCGTCAAAGCCAGAAGGACACGCCGGTCATCGTTCTGACGGCGCGCTCGCAGGTTTCAGACAGAATCACCCTGCTGGATCTGGGGGCGGATGACTATGTCACCAAACCGTTTGACCACGCGGAACTTGAGGCGCGCTGCCGTGCGGTGCTGCGCCGTCGGGCGGGGTCTGCGCAAACCGTCACGCAGCTGCGCGATGTGATCTTTGATCCGGTCCGGGGCAGTCTGAGCGTCGCGGGCCAATCCGTTAAGCTGCGAAACCGGGAGCTGCGGCTGCTTGAGTTGTTCATCAACGCCCCGGGGCAGCTTTTTTCGAAACAGAAGCTGGTGGATCGGCTGTTTTCCTACGACGAAGATGTCTCCGACAATGCGATCGAGGTGTATGTCGGTCGCCTTCGTAAACATCTTGAGCCGTCGCAATTGCGGATCAAAACCTCGCGCGGTTTGGGGTATAGTCTGGAACATGTCTGAGGCGGTCCGCTCTTCGGCATCTCTGCGCCGCCGCCTGACGCTTGGCCTGATCGGCGGTGCGGCGGTGCTGGCGGTTCTGATTTACCTGTTCACGCGCGCCTATGCGACACAGATTGCCCAGCAAGGTCAGGACAGCATCCTGAGTGCATCGGTTTCTTCGATTCTGGATTCGGCGGTCATTCGCAATGGAAGTCTTGAGATTGACTTTCCTTATGCTGCGCTCGCCATGCTCAACACCGATCTGGATGACCGGGTTTTCTACGCCATTTACCGCGATGACGTGCTGTTGTCGGGCTATCCGCTGCTGCCGCGTCCTGCGCGCGCCGGTTTTGACGCCATATCCTGGACGGATGAGTTCAACGGCGCGCCGGTGCGGATCACGTCAGATGCGCGCAGGCTTTTTGCGACCGACAGCGCGACGGTGATTTCGGTTTCGGTTGCGCAAACGCAGGATGCTCTGTCGGGCACTTTGCGGGATATTTCCAATACCGTCGCACTGTTTGGGCTGGGGTTTTTTGCGATGGCGGCCGCCTTGTCCTTTTGGGTGACCTCGGCCACCATCGGGCCGCTGAACCGGGTGACTTCATCCATCACACGGCGCGGCCCGCAAGACCTGAGCCCGGTTGAAAAGCCGGTGCCCAAGGAAATGGTGCCTCTGGTGTCTTCGCTGAACAACCTGATGAGCCGACTGGATCAGTCGCTGCAACGCTCTGAGGATTTCATCGCTGAGGCTGCGCACCGGGTCCGCACGCCGCTGGCCACCGTGCGCTCGCACGCCGAAGCAACCCTGCAGCGCGTCGAAAAGGAAGAAAACCGCAAGGCGTTGCGCGCCATGGTGCGGGCGATTGACGAAAGCTCGCGCGCGGCGGGGCAATTGCTGGATCATGCAATGATCACCTTTCGCGCCGACCATCTGGAACGGCAAAGCCTTGATCTGACAGCGCTTGTGGCCGAACTGGTCAGCCGGCTGGAACCCGTGGCAGAGATGAAAGATATTACATTTCACGTGCAGGCGGAGCGTCAGGTGATTGTTTTGGCGGATGCCATTCTGGTGCAAAACGCCATGCGCAACCTCATCGACAACGCGTTGAAATATGCCCCCGCCGAGAGCGAGATCACCATCCGCGTTGATCAGGAATCTGCCGGTCGGGTGACGATCTGTGATCAGGGGCCGGGCTTTCCCTGCGATCAGATGGCGGGCCTTGTGGATCGCTTTGCACGTGGACGCAATGCGGTGGGGATCACCGGCTCCGGGCTGGGCCTGACCATCGCGCAGGACGTCGCACAGGCCCACGGCGGGGCCTTGACCCTCAGCAACCGAAAGGAGGGGGGCGCATGCGTCACGCTCTCGTTCTGACCCTGTGTTTGATCCTGTTTGGCACGGTCGCGCCCGCACGGGAATGGGAAGACAGACAGCGGTTTGGCGTAAGCGATGCGCCGATCACGCTGCGAATTTTATCCAGCACGGATACTGCGTTATTCGCTCCGGTTCTTGCCGCATTTGTCGCGCGCCGCAGCGATGTGGCAATTGACTATTTCGTAGCCGGGACAGCGGATTTGAACACCCTCTTTCGCCAGTCCCCGCACGCCTATGACATCGTGATTTCCAGCGCGATGGATTTGCAGTTCAAACTGGCCAATGACGGGTTTGCGCAGCCCATGGATATGCCGGGATACCCCGACTGGGCGCATTGGCGGTACACGCTGTTTGCCTTTACGTCCGAACCGGCAGCGATTGTGCTCAATCGGCAGGCGTTTGAGGGGCGGGATCTGCCGCGGACCCGGCAAGAGGTGATCCGGGTGCTGCGCGACAATCCGGAGCAGTTCAGCGCGCGTGTGGGCACTTATGACGTGCGTCAATCGGGGCTTGGATATCTGTTTGCCACGCAGGATGCGCGCACGTCTGAAACATATTGGCGCCTGATGGAGGTGATGGGCAACCTTGACGCGCAGCTCTATTGCTGTTCCGGCGCGATGATCGAGGATGTGGCAGCGGGTAGAATCCTTTTGGCCTATAATGTGCTGGGCAGCTACGCCGCCGCGCGCGCCGATCTGGCGGATCAGCTAGAGATCATCCTGCCCAGTGATTTTCAGACGATCATGATGCGCTCCGCCTTGATTTCCGGGCAGACCCCGAACCCGGAGATCTCAAGGGACTTCATGCGGCACCTGTTGCCCGCGTCCGGGTCGGGATCAAACGCGCTCTTGCCGATGTTGGAATTGAACAGCGACGCAGCGGGGCAGGGCATGATTGAACTCAGCCCCGCGCTATTGACCTATCTCGACGCCCTGAAAAGCAAGGGGTTTCTGGCCGAATGGGTGGATGCGATGATACAATAGCCTTCCCGCAAACATCCCTGTGCGCAGCCCCCCTTATCCCATTTGATACCCGGGTGTGGAGCGTGAGATTGCTTGCTCTTCGGCGTCCATATCCTCAACGATGCCTTCAAACAGCGGGGTCGAAAGATACCGCTCGCCGGTATCGGGCAGCATGCACAGGATCACCGAGCCGGGTGGTGCAGTTTTGGCGATTTCCAGTGACACCGAAAAGGTCGACCCGCCCGAAATGCCGGTGAAAATACCCTCTTTCTGCGCCAGAAGCCGCGCGCATTTGACACCATCCGCACCGGCGATGGGCAGCAGTTCGTCATAATAGGCACCATCCACAGCCTCCTGCAGAACGGCCGGGATGAAATCCGGTGTCCAGCCCTGAATGGGGTGCGGCTCAAACGCGGGGTGGCTGACGGCTGGCGAGTGGTCTGCGTTGCGCTCCTGCGCATGGCCACTGCCCAGAAGCTGCGCGTTACTTGGTTCGGTCAGGATGATTTTTGTCTCTGGCCGCTCCTTGCGGATCACGCGCCCAAGGCCGGACACCGTGCCCCCGGTGCCATAGCCCGTGACGATGTAATCCAGCCGCTCACCCGCGAAATCCGCCACGATTTCAGGCCCTGTCGTGTTTTCATGGATCGCCGCATTGGCGCCCGTTTCAAACTGATGCGCCAGAAACCAGCCGTTTTGTTCTGCAAGCTCCACCGCTTTTCGATACATCCCAAAACCTTTTTCCGCTTTGGGGGTCAGGATGACCTTGGCCCCGAGCATCCGCATCAGCCGCCGCCGTTCCACCGAAAAGCTCTCCGCCATGGTCACAACCAGCGGATAGCCCTTTTGCGCACAGACCATGGCAAGGCCGATGCCGGTGTTGCCACTTGTGGCCTCCACCACGGTCTGTCCCGGTTTCAATGTGCCTGCACGCTCTGCCGCTTCTATGATGTTCACCGCCAGACGATCCTTGACGGAGCCGGCGGGGTTGAAAAACTCGGCCTTCACATAAATCGTCACGTGATCGGGGGCGAGGTGATTGATCCGGATGGCCGGCGTGTTCCCGATCGTGTCAAGGACGCTGTCATAAAGCCTGCCCCGGCCTTTCGTCTGTCGGATGTGATCTGCTGACATTTTACGTGTTCTCCCATGATATGCGTCCAGCCAAGCGGCGCGTGTTCAGACAAGATTGCTCTGGTGGTGACTTTGCGACGCCGTGTTACTATGCCACAGGCCGGGCCGGGTTTCACGCCTTGATGAAAACCGATCGACTTTGGCCACGCGGCAGCCTTGGGGAAACGGGAATTGGACCACAACAAACCAGTGCCACATTCGGTCTGGCTCTGCCCGCAGATCGGGCAGGGGCCACCCCTAACGGAAGAGATCGCAGCTTATGCTCAGCGGTTTGGCACGGCCGTCTTTGAACCGCATGTGACGCTTTTGGGGGATCTGCGCACCGCCCCGCAGCTTACTGTTGCGGCCTGCCGGTCGCTGTCGGGGCGTTTGCCCAAGACAACGGCGTGCATCAGCCGCGTGTCGCAAACGGCGGATTTTTTCATGTCGCTGTTTCTGGATCTGGATATCACGGAGGCGGTGACATCGGCGCGGGCGGAACTGGCGTCAGCGCTCGGCATGGCGTTGCCGCAGCCTTTTCGGCCACATCTGAGCCTTGCCTATGGTCTGCCTGCGGGTGAACCGGGGCAACAGGCCCTGCAGGAATTGTCTGACCGCCTTGTCGGTCAGACCCTGACACTGCATGAGTTGAAAGTCGTCTTTTCCGCCAAGGAGATCGCCATCGAGGATTGGCGCGCCATTCATGTTGAGCATCTGAATTAGCGCGAGGCCTTTGGCGCAGGAACGTGGCGAAGTTTGAGCGTTTTGGTTGACAGTCACGTCTTTTGGGTCATTCTCTGCGCGGTGACTGGGATCGTTTCGTGGTGGCGTCCTGTCATGGAAACGTCACCATCTGATCATAAGAACCAAAGCTGTATGAAACAGTTTCAATTAGGGAGTATCCGATGAAATCTATCACCTTGCTTACTGCGGGATTCGCCACCTTTGCATCCGGCGCATGGGCACAGACAGAAATCCAGTTCTGGCACGCCATGGGCGGCCGTCTTGGCGAAGTCGTTGAAGAAGTTGCGGAAAAGTATAACGCCAGCCAAACGGATTATGTTCTCGTACCAACCTACAAGGGCGGGTATGAGGATACGATGACAGCCGGTATCGCGGCTTTCCGTGCCAGCCAGCAACCAAACCTCATTCAGATTTTTGACGCCGGGGCGGCAACCATCATCAATGCCCCCGGTGCCACGATCCCGGTCGCTGATTTGCTGGAGCAATACGAGGGCGGTTTCGACGCGAGCGATTATATCGAAGGCGTGCGCAACTTCTATGCTGACAGCGAAGGCAAGATGATCGGCATGCCGTTCAACTCCTCCACGCCGCTGCTGTATTACAACAAGGAAATCCTTGCCAAGGCCGGTATCGACACCCCACCCACCACATGGGAAGAGTTCGAAGCGATGGCACCTGCCATCAAGGAAGCCGGGTATCAGGCGCTGGCACAAAGCCACAGCCCTTGGATCTTTTCCGAGAACTTTCACAGCCGTCACAATCTGCAGCTGGCTACCGGCAACAACGGCTATGACAGCACGGATGTGAAAATCCTGTACAACAACGATGCGATGAAAACCCATTGGACCAAGGTCAAGGAATGGCTGGATGCCGGGTATTACGGGTTTTACGGACGGGGCTGGGGCGACAACCAGGACGCATTCGTGCAACAGAAAGTTGCCATGTGGCTTGGGTCGTCCGGTTCATTTGGCGGTTTGAAAGCCAGCGCCGAATTTGATTTCGGCACGACCTATCTGCCCTATTGGGAAGCCATCATTGACGAGCCCAAAGCCACCTTCATCGGCGGTGCGGCGCTCTTTGCGATGGCCGGCAAGAGCGATGAAGAGAATGAAGCGACCGCTGATTTCCTGAACTTCCTTGCCAGCCCCGAAGTGCAGTACTTCTGGCACAAGGAAACAGGCTATGTGCCGATCACCAATGCGGCCTATGAGCTGGCCAAATCGGATGGCTACTACGAGTCCACGCCAGATGCCGAGGTCGGTGTCCTGCAACTGAACCAGCCTGCGGGTGAATGGACCAAGGGCTACCGTCTGGGCTTTTACGTTCAGATTCGCGAAGCGATGTACAACGCCTATGAAGACATCTTTTCGGGAACAGCCACGGTTGATGAAGCCTTTGCAACCATGGAAGAAGAAGCCAACGCCCTGCTTGCCCGGTTCCACGCAACCGTCAACTAAGCGTTCGTAACGACAGGCCAGCGGGTGAGATCGCCCGCTGGCCCAATCATAAAAACCAAAGGGGTCGGAATGTATGAAGCGCGTTCAATTTGAGCACAGCGCCATTCCATATCTGTTTATTGCGCCGCAGATCATTATCATCAGCATCTTCTTTCTCTGGCCGTCCGCACAGGCGATTTACCAGTCGTTTCTGCTTGAGGACGCTTTCGGGCTGTCTTCGCAATTTGTCTGGTTCAAGAACTACAGCGACACGATCCTGAATGCCTCATGGCTACAGGCGGCGGGTTTCACGCTCGTTTTCTCGTCACTGGTGACGTTTCTGTCCCTTGCGCTGGCCTTGTTGCTGGCGGTCAAGGCAAACGAAGTGATCCATGGCGCAAGCACCTACAAAACGATGCTGATGTGGGCCTATGCCATTGCGCCCCCTGTCGCGGGGCTGATGGGCAACCTGATGTTCAACCCGATCATCGGGGATCTTTACAGCTTCATGAACGTCATCGGGTTTGATTTCGATCACAAGCTGGACCCTGTGGACGCCAGTTTCGTTGTCATCCTGATTTCGGTCTGGAAACAGATCAGCATCAACTTCATCTTTTTCCTTGCAGGTCTGCAGGGCATCCCGAAATCGGTGCAGGAAGCGGCCAAGATGGATTGCAACAGTTCCACCCGGCGGTTCTGGACGATCACCTTTCCGCTGCTCGCGCCGACGACCTTCTTTCTGGTGGTCATCAACATCACCTATGCTTTCTTTGAAACCTTCGGGATCATCGACACGACAACGCAGGGCGCACCCGGTGGCTCCACCGCGACGCTGGTTTACAAGGTCTATCAGGACGGTTTCCGCGGGGCAGATATTGGCGGGTCATCCGCGCAATCTGTTGTTTTGATGATCATGGTTCTGGCGCTCACCGTGGTGCAGTTCCGATATATCGAGCGAAAGGTGCATTACTGATGGACCGTACACCGATTTCCACCCACATCATCCTGATCATCGGTGCGCTTTTCATGACGCTGCCGGTCTGGGTCGCCTTTGCGACCTCGACCCATGCGCCCGAAACGATCCTGCGCGAGGGGCTGCAATTCTGGCCCGGGCCCCATCTGGTCGAGACCTACAACGAAGTGCTCTTTGTCGAAGGCGGCGTGATGAAACAGGTCACCGCCACGACAATGCTGCAAAACTCGATGATCCTGGGTATCGGCTTTGCCATCGGCAAGGTCATCATTTCGATGCTGGCAGCCTATGCGATCGTCTATTTCCGGTTTCGCCTCGGTGTGCCGCTGTTCTGGGTCATCTTCATGACGCTGCTGTTGCCGCTGGAGGTGCGGATCATCCCGTCCTATGAGGTCGTCGCGAATATGGGGCTGTTGGACACGCAGACGGGGCTGATCCTGCCGCTGATCGCCTCGGCGACGGGGACGTTCTTCTTCCGTCAGTTCTTCCGGTCTGTCCCGGATGAATTACTGGAGGCTGCGCGGCTGGATGGCGCCACGGCCTGGGGGTTCTTCAAGGACATTCTCGTCCCGCTCAGCCGCACGATGATCGCGGCGATCCTAATCATCATGTTCGTGGTGGGGTGGAACCAGTACCTCTGGCCGCTGATCATGACAACGAAAGAGGAAAACTACACGCTGGTGATCGGCATCAAGCAGATTTATCAGGTCCTCAATGAGGGGGGGGAGTTGCCTCAATTCCAAAAAGCATTTGCACTGACCATTCTGGCGACACTGCCACCGGTGTTGGTTGTGCTGATTTTCCAAAGATGGTTCGTGAAGGGCCTCGTCGAGAGTGAGAAATAATGGCTCAGGTTGAACTGAAACAAGTCCGCAAAACCTATCCCAATGGTGCCGAGGCGATCTTTGGCGTCGATATGAAAATTGACGATGGCGAATTGATCGTTTTCGTTGGACCATCGGGGTGTGGTAAATCCACCCTGCTGCGGATGGTGGCGGGGCTTGAGAGCATATCGTCGGGGGAGATCCTGATTGGGGATCGGGTCATAAACGATGTCTCCCCATCCGAACGTGACGTGGCGATGGTGTTCCAGAACTACGCGCTTTACCCGCATATGTCGGTGCGCGGAAACATGTCTTATGGGTTGAAAAACCGCAAGATGGACAAGGAGGAGATTGAACGGCGCATTACCGACGCTGCGACAATGCTCAAGATTGATCAGTTTCTGGACCGCCAGCCCAACCAGCTGTCGGGCGGGCAACGCCAGCGTGTGGCCATGGGGCGTGCGATTGTGCGCCACCCTCAGGTGTTCCTCTTTGATGAACCACTGTCAAACCTCGATGCAAAGCTGCGGGTTCAGATGCGGATCGAGATCAAGAAACTGCAACGGCGCATGAATGTGACCTCTATCTATGTGACCCACGATCAGACCGAAGCGATGACCCTCGCAGACCGGCTGGCCGTCATCAACGAGGGGCAGATCGAACAGATGGGCGCGCCGATGGAGCTTTATTCCAATCCGGCGACGCTTTTTGTGGCCTCTTTCATCGGGGCGCCGCAGATCAACCTGATCCCGGTGGCATTTGATGGCAGTGCGATTGTGAATGGTGATTTGCGCATCGGCGGTTTTTCCGATCTGCCCATGGGCGTGGATCTCAAGCTTGGCGTGCGTCCGGACGTCATGACCATCGACCCCGAAGGGCAGGTCATGATGAACGTTGACATTGTCGAACAACATGGCGGCGAAAACCTGATCTACGGGACCATTGACGGTGTGTTTTCGGGTGAGGGGGAGCCGCAGGAAGTCTGCCTCAAGGGGTCACAGACCCTGCTGCCCAACCCGGATGACAAACTGAGGCTGCGCTTTGATCCGGATGCGGCGTTTATCTTCCGCACGGACACGGGTGAGCGGCTTAAATGACCATCTGATGGTTTCCGGGACCAGCGCGCGGCGGACGGCTGTCGATCATCTTTTACTGATCACGGGAACAGGCTTAATGATCCTGCCCGTGTTCTTGTTGCTGATCGCATCGACGCACAGCAGCGGCGCGCTGAATATCGACGGTTTGCAGATCACACCGGGCGGCGATGCGCTGCAAAACTACAGCGACGTCATCAGCCTCAAGGCCGGGTTCACCGATCAGATCAGCGCGTTTGCCATGCTCCGGAACTCGCTGATCGTGGCGACGGGGCTGGCCAGCCTGACGACGGTGTTTTCGCTTTGCGCGGCTTATGCGCTGGTCTATTTCCGTCTGCCGCTGGCGGGTTTCATGTTCTGGCTGACGATGGCAACACTGCTCTTACCCTTGGAGAGCCGGTTCGTGACAACTTTTCAGGTGGCCGCAACACTGGGCTTGGTCAACACGCAGTTGGGTATGATCCTGCCGGCTCTTGCGCTGGCTTTGGGCACGCTGTTCTTTCGCCAATTGCTGCTGTCTTTTCCGAATGAATACCTTGAAGCGGCCAAGCTGGATGGCGCCGGGCCTGTGATGTTTTTCCGCGATTTCATCCTGCCGTTGGCACGGCGTCGCGGTGGGGCGATCTTCGTTGTTTCTTTCATGATCGGCTGGCACCAATACCTCTGGCCGTTGATGCTGAGCACGGATGAAACCACCTATACGGTCGTGCGTGGCATCCGCCTCATTGGTCTGGAGAGCGGCCCCGGCATGGCGCTGGCGGTGCTGACGCTTCTGCCACCGCTCATTCTGATCATCATTTTCCAGCGTTATTTTTTCCATGCCCTTGCCGACAGCAAGGACTCTTTCTAAAGCCTGATTACTGACCTATCACTGCGGTGACGCACTATTTGAGGACAAGCATATGGGCCTGACTGATCCCGAACGATTGTTTCCGATTGAGCCATCGGCAAGAGCCTTGGCGCGTGGCCTTTACGCCTCTGTTTGTGATCTGCCGATCATCAGCCCGCATGGCCATTGTGACCCGCGCTGGTTCGCCGAAAATCAACGGTTTGAAAACCCGGCGGCCCTGTTCGTGATCCCTGATCACTATGTGTTTCGCATGTTGATCAGTCAGGGCGTCGCGCCTGAGGATCTGGGCATACCGCGTGTTGACGGGGGCGAGGTCGAAACCGACCCGCGCAAGATATGGCGTTTGTTTGCGCAGCACTTCCATCTCTTTCGCGGCACGCCTTCGGCGATGTGGCTGAACCATTCCTTTGAGCATGTCTTTGATCTCACCACACCGCTGAGCGGCGAAACAGCGGATGCATGCTATGATCATATCGAGGCCAAGCTGCAAACGGATGCGTTCCGCCCTCGCGCGCTGTTCGAGCGTTTCAATGTTGAGGTGCTTGCCACCACCGAAGGGGCGCTGGACGATCTGCGCTGGCACCGCGAAATCCGGGACAGCGGCTGGTCGGGCCGGGTGGTGACCACCTACAGGCCGGACGCGGTGGTGGATCCGGCGTTTGAGGGCTTCGCGGAAAACGTCGCGCAGCTGGGGGCGCTGACCGGCGAGGACACAAGCACCTGGCAGGGGTATCTGAATGCACATGCGGCGCGTCGGGCGTTTTTCAAATCACTCGGCGCCACGGCCTCGGATCACGGTCATCCTTCGGCACGCACCGCCGATCTGCCACAGGCAGAGGCGGCTGCGCTGTTCCAAAAGGCGCTGAGCGGGCAGTGTTCCCCCGAGGAGCAAGATGTGTTTCGCGGCCATATGTTGACCGAAATGGCGCGGATGAGCCTTGAGGACGGGCTTGTGCTGCAAATCCATCCCGGGTCGCGCCGCAACCACAGTGCGCAGATGTTCGCGCGCTTTGGCCGGGACAAGGGGTTCGATATCCCCGGTCGCACGGATTACGTGCAGGATCTGCGCCCTCTGCTGGATGCGGTCGGCATGGAACCTGCGCTGAACATCATTCTGTTCACGCTGGATGAGACCACATACAGCCGCGAACTGGCACCACTCGCGGGGGCTTATCCGGCGCTGAAACTAGGGCCGCCCTGGTGGTTTTTTGACAGCTATGAGGGGATCAAGCGCTTCCGCGAAACCACGACCGAAACCTGCGGGTTTTACAACACGGCCGGGTTCAATGACGATACGCGTGCGTTCTGTTCCATTCCCGCACGTCACGATGTGGCGCGCCGCTCGGACTGTGCCTATCTGGCGACGCTGGTCAGGACGGGTCGGCTGACAGAGGCCGAAGCCTTGGATCTGGCCTATGATCTGACCTACCGTCTGGCAAAGGAGGCCTATCGGTTATGACCATGCCACCCCGCTTGCAACGCCAGAACAAAGCGCCAGGGATCGGCATGGTCCACCTTGGCCCGGGTGCGTTCTTCCGCGCGTTTAACGCCGTCTATACGGATGAGGCGATGGCCCTCAACGGGGGCGATTGGGGGATCCTTGCCGTCAGCCTGCAAAGCGCGCGCGCGCGGGAGGAACTTGCGCCGCAAGGCTGCGTTTACACATCCGTCTCGATGGGGCCGGAAGGGGAGGAAACGCGCCTTGTTAACGCGATTTCAGACGTGATGGTCGCCCCTCAAAATCCCGATGCTGTGCTGCGCGCCATGGCGCGGGCAGATGTCAAAATCGTCTCGCTCACCATCACGGAAAAAGGGTATTGTCGTGATCCCTCGACCGGCGGGCTGGATGTGCAACATCCGGACGTGCAGCATGATCTGAGCACCCCGGCCATGCCCAAAACCGCACCCGGCCTGATCGTTAAGGCGCTCGCACGGCGCAGGGCAGTCGATGAAAGACCCTTTAGCGTGCTGAGTTGTGACAACCTGCCAGACAACGGGGCCACAACACGGCGCATCATTCTGGAGTTTGCCCGCAAGCGCGACCCGGAACTGGCCGCATGGATCGCGCAGCAGGCCCGTTTTCCATCCACCATGGTGGATCGCATCACGCCTGCCACGACACCGGCGGATATCGACGCGCTGGCCCAGCGCAGCGGCTATCATGATGCGGCCCTCGTGCGTCATGAAGCGTTTCGCCAATGGGTGATCGAAGATGACTTTGTCGATGGTCTGCGACCGGCCTGGGACAAGGTGGGTGCGCAATTCGTCACTTCCGTTACCGCGCATGAAAAGATGAAGCTGCGATGCCTCAATGGCACCCATTCAACGCTGGCCTATCTCGGCTATCTCGCGGGCTACGAAACGATTGCCGAAACCGTGGCGGATGCCTCCTTTGCGGCGCTGTGTACCACGCTTTGGCATCGTGAAATCCTGCCGACCATTCCTGCGCCAGAAGGTGAGGATCTACAGGCCTATGTGGCCGCCTTGCTGGCGCGGTATCAAAACCCGGCCATTCGGCATCTGACATGGCAGATCGCGATGGATGGGTCGCAAAAACTGCCGCAGCGTATTCTGGGCACAATTGCCGATGGGTATGCGGCCGGGCGCGCACCGGACGGTCTCTGCCTCGCGGTGGCGGGATGGATGCGCTACGTGGGAGGCGTGGATGAAAACGGTGCGGCGATAGATGTGCGCGACCCGCTGGCGGCAAGGCTCAGGGCGGCCTCGGACAGTGCGCAGAGTGCTGCGGGCAAGGTCGATGCGCTTTTGGACATCCGTGACGTTTTTGACGAAGCGCTCGCGTCCAATCCGGATTTCAGGCGGGCGGTGCACGGTGCTTACGAAACGCTGGTATCCAAGGGGGCAGGGGGCGCCGTGGCGGATTAC
Organism: Roseobacter denitrificans OCh 114; assembly: GCF_000014045.1. Classification (NCBI taxonomy): domain Bacteria; kingdom Pseudomonadati; phylum Pseudomonadota; class Alphaproteobacteria; order Rhodobacterales; family Roseobacteraceae; genus Roseobacter; species Roseobacter denitrificans. Next base: position 2,811,785 of record NC_008209.1, on the reverse strand, counting down.
GTGGCGCGCGGCTCAGCTTGAGACACGCGGGACCAGCGCGCGGACGAGTTCTTTCATGTCCAGAATGCCGACGGGCACATCGTCCTGCATCACGCGGTAGGTAAGGGTCGTATCCCCCCCGGAAAGCGCGATCAACTGCTCCAGCGTGTCATGCGCGGCGACATCACCGGCAAAGGGCACATCGGCGAGCGGTTTCATCACCGAGCGGACACGCAGGACGCGGGCGCGGTTGATGTCGCTGACAAAGTCCTCGATGTAAGGATCGGCGGGATTGAGCAGGATGCCCTGCGGCTCCCCCTGTTGGATGACCGCGCCATCCTTGAGGATCACCAGATGATCCGCCAGTTTCAGCGCTTCATCAAGGTCGTGCGTGATGAAGACGACTGTCTTTTTCAGTTCAACCTGAAGTTCGAGCAGCAAATCCTGCATGTCCGTTCGGATCAGCGGATCCAGCGCTGAAAACGCCTCGTCCATCAGCATGATGTCTGTTCCGGCGGTCAGCGCGCGCGCGATGCCCACCCGTTGTTGCATGCCGCCCGAGAGCTGTGCGGGATAGCGATCTTCATACCCAGCCAAACCGACACGGGTGAGCCAGCGTTGCGCTTCCTGTTCCTGCGTCGCACGGTCCGCGCCCTGAACGGCCAGTGCGGTGGCTGCGTTCTGCAATACCGTCCGATGTGGCAGCAGGGCGAATTTCTGAAAGACCATCGCCATTTTCGTCTGGCGCAAGGCCCGCAAATCTTGCGCGCTTAGCTTGGTGACGTCCTGACCGTCCACGAGGATTTCACCCGCTGTCGGGTCGATCAGACGATTGAGATGTCGGATCAGCGTGCTTTTCCCCGACCCTGAGAGCCCCATCACGACCGTGATCTCACCGGCCTGCATATCGACGTTGATATCCTGCAACCCCAGCACATGCCCGTGATCGTTCAGCAGGCTTTCCTTGTTCAGACCGTTTTGCACCCGTTCCACCATCTGCTTGTCGCGCGGGCCGAAAATCTTGTAGACGCCGCGCAATCTGACTTTGGGTTCAGGCTTCATGCTTCGGGTCTCAATGTGCATTCTTGTTCTTGTCGATGCGCCCCAAGGCCGCCTTGGAGGCGCGGTCAAGGATGACGGCCAGCAAGACGATGCCAAAACCCGCGACAATCCCGACGCCAAGTTCCAGATTGCGGATGCCGCGCAGCACCAGCACCCCAAGGCCCGGGGCAGAGACAAGCGACGCAATCACCACCATCGCGAGGCTCATCATGATGGTCTGATTGACGCCCGCCATGATATTGGGAAGCGCCAGTGGCAACTGCACCCCCCAGAGTTTCTGGCGTTTTGTCATGCCAAAGGCGTCTGCGGCCTCGATCACATCCGGGTCGACCAGCCGGATGCCTAGGTCGGTCAGGCGGATTACCGGGACAATGGCGTAAAGGATGATCGCGATCCCGTAGAGCTTGGATTCCGTGACCGAAAACAAAAAGATCAGCGGGATGAGATAGACGAAGGTGGGCAGGGTCTGCAACAGGTCAAGGATGGGCACGATCATGCGTTGCAGGGTGTTGGAGCGTGACATGGCGATACCAATCGGCACGCCTAGGGCAACCGACAAACCGGTGCAGACAAAGATGATCGACAGGGTTTCCAACGCCACATCCAGATGGTCAATGAACCCCAGAAACAGGAAAGAGACGGCAACGAACAGGGTCACGCCGATGGATCGCGCCACATACCATGTCAGGGCCACAAGCAGGGGCACGATGATGAACCACGGCGTGGTGGTAAATAGCCACAAGGCGCCATCCAGCATCCATGAAAGCGGTTGCGTGATCGGGTCCAGCACCAGTTTGAGGCTTTCGCGGGCGGCCAGAAACGTATTCTCCACCCCGGCGGTCATATCGCGGGTCTGCGGGATCTGGGCGCAGGAGTCATGCAGCGTATCAAGGGAGGGGAAGGGGATACGCGCTATCGTCTGTTCCGTGTCACCCCCGCCCAATTGGCCGAGCAAAGCCTGCATCGACGTGGGCGCGGTTTCAACGCTTTGATCGCACCAGTCACGCAGTCCCAACCTATCAAACAGACCGTCGTAATACGCCATGCAAATCCCTTTTGATGTCCTGTGCAGCGCCCGTTCGTGAGGCGCTGCACGGTTGTTCGTACCGCTGCGGGGTTATTGCAGCAGGGCGCTCAGCCTGGCGCGGGCATCGTCGTTGAGCCATGCCGCCCAGGTGTCTTTGTAATTGGTGAGGAAATAGACTGCGGCCTCTTCGTTCGAGGCGTTGTTGGTTTCCTGCCATGCCAGAACTTCGCCCATCTGTGCGTTGGTAAAGCTCATCTTGGCAAGCATCTGCGCCACATCAGGTTCGCGCTCCGAGAAGTCTGTCGTTACGGCAGTTACCACATTCGACCTCGGGTAGGCAGACAGGCCGGGTGTGGCGCAATCCTCAAGGCCGTTACAGGTGTGTGTGGCCTCATCATAGGGGGGCATTTCAACTTGCACCATCGGGTATTTGCCCAGTACGGAGGTGGGTGCCCAGTAATATCCGAACCACGGCTCCTGCGCTTCATAGGCGGCGGCGATTGCAGTGGCGAGCGTCTCACCAGAGCCGTGCTGGAAGCGTTCGACGCCGGCTTCGGCCAGACCGGACGCCTTGAAATTGTTGTTGTTCGTGATGTCACAGCCCCAGCCTGACGGGCAGTCATGAAACAGCCCCCCGACGAGGTCAGGGTTGGCCTTGATCCCCTCCAGCGTCGTCAGTTCGGGATGTGCATCCGCAAGGTATTGCGGGATCCACCACGCCTCGACACCGCCATCCGAGAGCACCTTGGACAGTTCGACCAGTTTCCCGTCGGCCACCAGCTCTTCGTAGACTTCGGTGTAGCTTGTCCATAGTTCGGTGAGAATATCGGGCTGACCGGTTTCTGCGACCGATGTCATGGCCGGGACAGTCGTTGTGGGCACGACGGTGACATCGCAGCTATAGCCTTGCGTCATCAGGAAGCTCGCGACCGAGGTAACAACAGATGCAGATGCCCAGTCCATTTCCGTGATCGAAACGGACCCGCAGTCGGCATAGGCGGCCCCTGCTGTCAAACCCGCTGAAAGGCACAACCCGGCTGTGAATGTCTTGAATTTCATCGATATCTCCCGTTTGTATGATCAAAGCGCCTCTTTTTTGGGCGCTGATCAGTTTATTTTCTGCTTCAGCCAATCGCCCGCCACGCTGATCATGCCGATGGAACGTCGTTTCCCTCGGCGGGGGGCAAAAAAACACACCTGAATGAGTAGGTAGCTGCGTCAGCATGGTCAAGTATGGAACGCCGCACCGCGCCGGCCTGCGCCTTTTGCCCGGTCGGTGATGGTTGTTTGGGCACGTATCGTCAAACGGTTGCGCAGGCTTGACAGAAAGCCACGCATGACGGAACGATTGCGCGCAGCATATTAGGGATATTTTAGATGGCTATTGGACTTGTCTTGGGGGGCGGTGCACCCAACCTTCCGTTGATGTCGGGCGCGCTTTTGGCGCTGGATGACGCGGGCATTGAATTCGAAGTGGTTTCGACGACCGGCGCAGGCATGCTGATCGGATTGATGTATGCCGCGCCGCGCAACGGCACGCGCAAGGAGACGTTGCAGGCGACCCGTGAAATGGGGGTACACGACAGCATCTACAATGTGTTCCCGGTCAATTACAAAATCTTTCACAAGGCCGGCCCCATGGCCGAAGTCTATACCAAATTTCACCAGACATGGCTCGCGGCGATGCCCCGCGAGAACGAAGCGCAGCGTTTCATGTCGGATATCACGCAATTCTGGGTCGCGGCCTTCTGCCCCAGCGATTTAAATCCCAAGCAAAACGGAATGTGCCAGCCGCCACCATGGATTGATCTGGTGGTGGATTTCGACAAGCTGCGCGACTTTGATGGCGAGTTTCTGATGTCGGCCTATTGCATTGAGGACGAAGCAGAGGTGAGCTTTTCCAAGGAGGAAATCACCTCCGATCATTTCAAGGCGGCCCTCGCGATGCCCTTGATTTATGCCCCCTACAAGATGGACGGCAAGACATATCTTGAGGGATCGGCCTTTGACACGCTGGCCTTCAGTCCGGGCAATGTGATGAGCCGCAATCTGGTCGATACGGTCATCTATTTCGACATCCTCGGCCAGCGAAAGCTGATCGCCGAGCCGGAAAACCTCTATGATGCCTGGGTGCATTCCATCATCAACCCGTTGACGCGCATCGCTGAGATGGATTCGGCAAACTATGAAAGCACGGGCGCGCAGCTTGAAGGTGTCGATGTTTTGCGCATGCCGTTTCGCGACAACATCTCGGATGAACAATGGCCCAAGGTTCTGGACTGGTCCTATTCGAACATGTCCACCCTGTTTGACATCGGTTATAAAACCGGGACCGAATTTGCGCAGAAGCATAAGGCCAAGCTCAAGGCGACCAACGATAAAACTCCCAAGAAGACGATTGAGACGATCGCGCAGAAGGGCATGGACAAGGAGATGATGGACGTCGTCAAAACGGCCACCAAGAGCGCGGCCCCGACCAAAGGGGCGGTGCTGAAAAAGGAATTCGAGAAACTGGCCAAGGCCAAGGGCAAGGAAAACGACAAGGATCTGATCACCGCCTTTGCCTATGCGGCGCAGATGTTCGAACAATCCTACGGGCCGGAAAAAAGCGCCAAAAAACAATCGACGGCAAGCAAAGACAAATAGAGCGCGCTTTGCTACCCTAAGGGATATAGGGGAAAACCGTTGAGTATAAAAAGGCGCAGCCAAGTGCCGACAGGGGAACGGACGCATGAGTATTGAATGTCTGAATTGCGACACCGCAAATCGTGCGGGACGGCGTTTTTGCAGCAGTTGCGGAGCGGCGCTTCCGGTTGCCTGTGCGTCATGCGGTTTTTCGAATGAGCCGGAGGATGCGTTTTGTGGCGGCTGCGGGGTCGCGATCTCGCACAGCAAATCCGCGCCCGTTCCGGCACCCCGGCCAGCCCCGGCTGATCCGGCAAAACCATACGCCTTCGAAGGGGACCGCCGCCAGCTTACGGTGATGTTCTGTGATCTTGTCGGCTCGACTGTGATCTCCGAGCAGTTGGACCCCGAAGAGATGACCGGCTTGCTGACAGCCTACCGGGTGGCCTGTGCCGAGGTGGTCGAACAATTCGGCGGTTTCATCGGGAATTTCATGGGCGACGGGCTGCTGATCTATTTCGGATACCCACAGGCGCATGAAGACGATCCGCAACGGGCGATCCGCGCAGGTCTTGCGATTATCTCGGCGGTTGAGGCGCTGAACAAGGATTTCTCCGCACCGGACGTCTGCCTGAATGTGCGCATCGGCGTGAACACGGGTCTTGTTGTTGCGGCAGATATCGGCGCGGGCGAGCAGCGCGAAAAGATGGCGATCGTGGGGGATACGCCCAACATCGCCGCGCGGCTGCAGTCTCTTGCGGAGCCGGGCACGGTTGTCATCGGCCGGCGGACCCATCGTCTGGTTGAAGGGCTGTTTATCTGCGAGCCGTTGGGTGCGCAGACCCTCAAAGGCATTTCTGACCCGATCGAAGTGTTCCGGGTGTGCGAAAGCACCGAGGCGCGCAGCAGTTTTGAAGCTAAACTGCAACGTGGCCTGACCCCCATGGCGGGGCGCAAGGAGGAACTGAGCCTCCTCGTAAACAGATGGGATCAGGCCAAGGGCGGGGATGGGCAGATCGTGCTTGTGTCCGGTGAACCCGGTGTTGGCAAGTCACGCGTCCTGCAGCATTTCCAGACCCAGGTTCTGGCGCAGAATTGCACGGCGATCAGTTTCGTATGTTCGAGTTATCGGCAAGACACGCCGTTTCACCCGCTGATTGATTTCTTTGAACGTACCCTGCAGGCGGAGGCGGACAACACGCCATCGGCCATGCTCGACAAGCTTGATGCCTATCTGTCCGGGCTTGGGTTTGATGTGGCGGAATACGGCTCCTTGCTGGCCGCGATGCTGAGTTTGCCCGCCGCAGGGCGCTACAACGCACCGGTTCTGACGCTGGAAGATCAGAAAAAACAAACACTCAAGGCGCTTGTGTCGATCATTCAGGCGCTGTCCGATCAGACCCCCTTGCTGATCTTGGTGGAAGACTTGCAGTGGGCCGACCATTCGACCCGCGAGTTTCTGGGGCTTCTGGTCGAGCATGTGCGCACATCGCGCATTCTCGTTGTGCCTGCGTTCCGCGCTGATTTCGACCCCCCCTGGAGCAAGCAGCCGCATTTGACGATGCTGCGTCTGCGCCACCTCAGCCGACCTGAAAGCATCGAGTTGATCGAGGGGGTGACCGGGGGGCGACCGCTGCCCGATGAGGTGCTGGATCATATCTGGTCCAAGACGGATGGCGTGCCGCTGTTTATCGAGGAGTTGACCAAGCTGGTGCTTGAGATGGACCTGCTGAAGCTTGTGAACGGGCGCTACGAGTTGACCGGGCCGCTCGGCGCGACGGCCATTCCGGATTCGTTGCAGGATTCCCTGATGGCCCGGCTCGACCACCTTGGATCGGCGAAAGAGGCAGCACAGCTTGCCTCGGTGCTGGGGCGCACCTTTGGGCACGCGCTGCTGCTGGCTGTTACCCAGAAGAGCGAGGATGCATTGGATGGCGCCCTGACGCGCCTTGTGGATGCGGAACTGCTCTACCGGCGCGGGTTGGCCCCCGAGGTCGTCTATGAGTTCAAACATGCGCTGATCAAGGATGCGGCCTATCAAGGCCTGCTGCACAGCAAGCGGCGCCAGCTTCATCTGGACATCGCGGAGATTCTGGAGCAACGCTTCCCGCAGGTCAGCGAGCGCAGCCCGGAAGTTTTGTCCTATCACTACAAGGCGGCGGGGGACGTGGAAAAGGCGATCCCCTTCAGTTTTCACGCCGGGGATGCGGCCGCGGCGCGATATGCTTCCACCGAAGCATCCGCGCATTACCAGTCTGCGCTGGACATGGCCAAATCCGTGCCCTCCGATGAAGCTTCCGCAAAGCTGCAAATCCGTGCGATCCTGAAGCTTGCCAATGTCGCCTCATCGCGCGACCAGTTCGAACGCAACCTCGGCAATCTTGGCATGGCGCGCGCGCTTGCCGAAAAAATCGATCACAAGATTCGCCTGTGTCAGATTCAATACTGGACGGGGCGCACATATTACGTGCTGGGCCGGTTTGCGCTGGCCGCGGATCTGGCGCGCCAGGCGCTGGAACTGGCCGAAAAGCTGGGGGATAGCGACGAACGGATGAAGACCGGGCCGGTGAACCTGCTGGCCCGGGTGCACTGCCTGCTTGGCGAACCTGTCGCGGCGATCAACTATGCCTCGCAAAGCGTGCGCCAGATGCATGATGTGGGTGATCACATCGAAGAGGCTGCCGTAGCGGGCGTGCTCGCCTTTGCGCTGGCGCAACATGGGGAGTACCAAAAGGCGATGGATGCGGCCAATCACGGTGTTGAACTGGCCCATGAACTTGGACATCTGCCGACCGAAGCCGCCTGTCTGATGTTTCGCGGGCTTGTCAACGGGTGGTTCGGGCGTCTGTCTGATGCGACGCCCGATTTCGAACAAAGCCTGTATATCTGCGAGCAGTCCGGTGATGTGTTCCGCAAATACCTGACGTTGGGATGGCGTGGGGAGGCCTGTCTTGTCGCCGGAGAGATCGTCGCAGCGCGCAACCATCTTGAGCAATGCCTTGAGCTTGGCAGCACGCTCGGGACATCCTTTCACCGTGGTGCTTTCGAGGCGTTTCTGGCCAAGGCCCTGTTGTCCAAGGGGGATACGAATACAGCCCTGCGGCTGAGCGAGGCGGCGGTCGTGACAGCGACGGAAAGTGGTGAAACCTGGCCGCGCTCCATCGCCTTGCGCGTGGCCACCGAGGTGCAGATCGCAAGCAGTGCGCCGGATATTTCTGCCGCGCAGGCGTCGATTGCCTCGGCCATTCAGATTCAGACCGAACGACAGTGCAAATGCGATCTGGCATGGTCCAATCTGGTCAACGGGCACGTCCTCGCTGCCAAGGGCGACCATCAGGACGCAGCCGAGGCCTATGCCGTCACACAGCGCATGTTCGAGGACCTGAACATCGACCGTGGGGTTGAACTGGCCAAAACGGCGCTGGTTGCACTGAAAGGTGTGGGGGCCACCGCCCATTGATGCGTTGGCCTGCTCAAAGCGCTGTTTTCAGAACCTGCCATGCATGGACAATCGCCTCGAATCCCAGCAGGGTCTGCGCGGCAAAAACCGCCTGAAGCCCGAACTGAGGATCAAAAGATGGATCGTGCTGGGATCGTTCACGAGACCTTTCTGAAACGCGTCGCAGCGCATGATTTCCCGCAAGGACCCGCCGCGCGGCGCGATGTGTCACCGGAAAAGATGGTCGAGATTTTCCGCGCGCAATGCCTGTCGCGCCAGCTCGACAGGACCAGCCGCGCGATGCAAAAGGCCGGGCAGGGGTATTACACCATCGGCTCCAGCGGGCACGAGGGCATGGCGGCGGTTGCTGAAAGCCTGCGCCCCACGGACATGGCTTTTCTGCACTACCGTGACGCCGCTTTTCAGATCCAGCGCGCGGCACAGGTGCCGGGGCAGACACCCGCATGGGACATCCTGCTGAGCTTTGCCGCATCGCGCGATGATCCGATCTCTGGCGGGCGGCACAAGGTCTTGGGCTCCAAGACGCTCAACATCCCGCCGCAGACCTCGACGATTGCAAGCCACCTGCCCAAGGCGATGGGGGTCGCCTATTCGATTGGTCTGGCGCGTCGTCTGAAACCTGACCATTCCACGCTGCCCTATGATGCGGTGGTCATGTGTTCATTTGGCGATGCATCGGCCAATCATTCCACGGCGCAGGGCGCAATCAACGCCGCCTGCTGGAGCAGTTATCAATCCGTACCCATGCCGCTGCTGCTGGTCTGCGAAGACAATGGCATCGGCATTTCCACCCCAACACCCGAGGGGTGGATCGCGGCCAATTTTGCGCACCGTCCGGGCCTGCGCTATTTCGCCTGCAATGGTCTGGATATGACCGAGACCCTCGCTGTTGCGGGGGCTGCGGCGGCATATGTGCGGCGCCACCGCAAGCCTGCGTTTCTGCATCTGCGCACCGTGCGTCTTTATGGGCACGCCGGGTCAGATGTGGAGGCGACCTATCGCAGCCCGCAGGCGATTGCGGCGGATGAAGCCAATGACCCCCTGTTGCACAGCGTCCGCCTGATGCACGAGCGCGCGGCCTGCGCACCGCAAGACGCGCTCGCCATCTATAATGAGGCAGACGCCGCCTGCACACGTATCGCGGCGCAAGCGGTGACGCGGCCGCGCCTGAAAACCCGCGAAGACGTCGCCGCCAGCCTGATCCCGCCCGCGCGGCAGGTCGTGCCAAGCAACGGGCCGGATGCCAGCGAACGCCAGACATTGTTTGGCAGCGACATGCGCGCCATGACAGAGCCGCAGCCCATGGGGCGGCTGATCAGCTGGGCGCTTGCGGATCTGATGCATGCACATAAGGAAATCATCGTCGCGGGAGAGGACGTCGGGCGCAAGGGCGGCGTTTACGGTGCGACGCAAAAGCTGCAAGCGCGATTTGGCCCGGATCGGGTCATTGATACGCTGCTGGACGAACAGTCCATTCTGGGCCTCGCATTGGGGCTGGCGCATAACGGTTTCATCCCGATCCCGGAAATCCAGTTCCTTGCCTATCTGCACAATGCAGAGGATCAACTGCGCGGTGAGGCAGCGACGCTCAGCTTCTTTTCAAATGGGCAGTTTACCAACCCGATGGTGCTGCGGATCGCGGGGCTTGGGTATCAAAAAGGCTTTGGAGGGCATTTCCACAACGACAACAGCCTTGCCGTTCTGCGCGACATTCCGGGGCTTGTGATCGCATGTCCGTCCAATGGGGCGGATGCCGCGATGATGCTGCGCGAGGCGGTGCGGCTGGCGCGCGAAGAACAGCGCGTGGTGGTCTTTATCGAGCCGATCGCACTTTACCCGATGCGCGACCTGCACGTGGCGGGTGACGGCGGATGGCTGCACCACTACCCGGCACCGGATCAGCGGATCGCCCTTGGCGATGTGGGCGTGGCGGGGGATGGCACGGATATCGCGCTGGTTTCCTATGGCAACGGGCGGTATCTGTCTGAACAGGCAGCCGCAATATTGGTAGATCAAGGCATTGCGGCCCGGGTCGTGGACATCCGCTGGCTGGCCCCGCAGCCCGATGCGGCGATCCTTGCGGCCACGCAGGATTGTGCGTCGGTGCTTATCGTTGATGAGTGCCGCCGCACGGGCAGTCAGTCCGAGGCCTTGCTGAGCCTCTTTGCCGAATCGGGGCGGACCCGGGTGGCGCGGCTCACAGCAGAGGATTGTTTTATCGCAACCGGGCCTGCCTATGCGGCGACGCTGCCTTCGGTCGAGGGGATCGTGTCTGCGGCACTCGAACTGGCGCAGGGTGCATCATGAGCAAAACCGCCGTTGTGATTTGCCCCGGTCGCGGCACCTATACGAAATCCGAACTGGGATACCTTGCGCGCCATCACGGTGACGCCATGGCGCACCTCGCGGCCTTTGACCGCGAAAGGGCCGCGCTCGGTCAGCAGACGCTGGCTGATCTCGATGGTGCCGCGCGCTATCAGACGGCCGTTCACACGCGGGGTGACAATGCCTCGGCGCTGATCTATGCCGCATCGTTTCTCGACGCGCAGAAGATACCGGAGCAGATCGAAGTGGTCGGTGTGACCGGCAATTCGATGGGGTGGTATTCGGCGCTTGCTGTTTCCGGGGCGGCGACCCCTGAAAATGCCTTCAGGATCGTCAACACCATGGGCACGCTGATGCAGGACAGCATGATCGGCGGGCAAAGCCTTTATCCATTTGTGGATGAGAACTGGCGGCAGATACCGGGATTGCGGGACAGATTGCTGGCGCAGGTCGCAGAGATCGACCATCGTCCCGATCACCGCCTTGCGGTCTCCATCCATCTGGGCGGCATGCTGGTCGTCGCGGGGAATGACGCCGGTCTGTCCGCGTTTGAACAAAGTGTTACACCGGTGCAGGGGCGCTTTCCGATGCGGCTTGCAAACCACGCCGCCTTTCACACCGCCCTGCAGGAACCTGTCGCGGCGCAGGGGCGTGCTGTTCTCGGCGCGGCACTGTTCCAGCCGCCGCGGCGTCCCCTGATCGACGGGCGCGGGGCCGTGTGGTATCCCAAGGCCTGCACGATTGAAGCCCTGCGCGCCTATACCCTCGGCCATCAGGTGGTTGCCCCTTACGATTTCACCAGTGCCATCACGGTTGCCGCGCGCACATTCGCGCCGGATTTGTTCATCATTACAGGTCCGGGCACCACGCTCGGCGGGGCGGTTGCGCAGGCGCTGATCTCGATCGAGTGGCAGGGGATGACGAGCAAGGAAGACTTCCAGAGCCGCCAGCGCAGCGCCCCGGTGCTTCTGTCCATGGGACTGGATGCGGATCGTGCGCGCCTGATGTGCGCGGATTTTTGAAACGCTGCTAGGTCGTACAGACCTGACATGTGTCACGCTTTGCCAGCGAAATGGCGCAGTCCGTGCGGCGGATCTGGTGGTCTTCCTGCACAATGGACTGGGCCAGCTGCTCCCCGGCGATTTCACCGATGGCGCGCGCGGGCAGGCTGATGGTGGTCAGCGCCGGTTCCATTTCCTTCGACCCTTTGAAATCGCCGATGCCGATGATCGACAAATCCTCTGGCACCCCGAGATCGAGGCGGCGTGCTGCATGAATCGCCCCCACGGCCAGAACGTCATTGCCGCATAAAATGGCCGTTGGGCGCCGGTCTGCGCGCAGCAGGTTGATCACCGCCTCTTTGCCATCGGCAATGCTGTAGCGCGCCTGCTGTGTCCAGGCGGGGGGCAGGTCGCAGCAGTGTCGGGACAAAACGGACATCGCCCCGTCATGTCTGGCGCGCGCCCGGTCGTTACCCGCAACAGGAGGAAAAACCACCGCGATTTCGCGATGTCCCAGATCAATGAGATGCTGTGCGGCCAAACGGCCCGCCTGCCAGTTGTCCGCCCCCACACAAGAGAGCCGCGAGGCCGCGTCATAGTTCCATATGGTGATGGCCGGAATGGCCTGACTGTCAATCAGCTGATAGGTTTCTTCGCTGTGATCCAGCCCGATCAGCGCCACGCCATCCACGCGGTGTTCCAGAAACTTGCGCAGCACCGCATATTCGCGTTCGAGGTCATAGCCATGCGAGGCCACAAGGATTGTAAACCCATGCGCATCCACGCTTTCGGAAAAGGCCTGTATCACTTCTGCGAAAATCACATTGTCGATGGTCGGCAGCACAAGCCCGATCGTACCACTGCGAATGCCATGCATGGTTTGCGCGGCCCGGTTGCGGATATAGCCCAGTTTGCGCACCGCGCGGTCGATCTTTTTGCGAGTCGCAGGGTTCACCAACTCGGGGTGATTGAAACTGCGGGACACGGTGGAAATTGAGACCTTCGCGGCATTTGCAACAGCAACGATATCGGCATTTTTCGTATTTTTATCAGCCATATAGAACACCCGAACGTCACGGTTTATGAAAACATTTGCAATACTATTTTCATCCCCTAACCTCGAAGGTCAAGATCATCCTGACGGGAGGGGAGGCCTGAATGGAGTTCATCTTCTATTTCGGTGACGTGTTCACGCCGGTCAACTTTGCGTTGTTGCTGCTGGGCACGATTGGGGGGCTTGTGCTTGGCGCGACGCCGGGCCTGTCCCCGACCATGGCCGTTGCCTTGCTGATCCCCTTCACCTTTCAACTGGATGCGACGCAGGGTCTGATCCTACTGGGTGCCGCCTATACATCAACGGTTGCGGGGGGCGCGGTTTCGGCCATTCTGCTCAAGATTCCCGGGGCACCGGCCAATATCGCAACCACGCTGGACGGCCACACGATGGCGCAGAATGGCGAGGGCACCAAGGCCTTGCAGCTTAGTTTCCTCTCCTCTGCCGTGGGGGGCATTTTCGGGGTCCTGCTGTTGATCTTTCTCACGCCGGTTCTGGCCAAATGGGCCCTGGCCTTCGGGCCGTCACATCTGTTCTGGCTGGCCATTCTGGGGGTCACTGTCATCGGAACGCTCGACAGTAAATCGGTGGTCAAGGGATTGTTGTCGGGCTGTATCGGTCTGTGGCTGGCCACCATCGGGTTTGACGATATCATGGGGGCGCAGCGGTTCATCTTTCATGATGCGCTTGGCGGCGGGATCAACATCATCGCAGCCCTGATCGGGCTGTTTGCGATCCCGCAGGTGATTACCATGTTTGCACAGGGTCGCCGGGATGCGGGCACCGAAGTCATGCAGGTGCAAAAACACGCCGTGCTCGCGGCCCTGCGCGCCTTGCTGAAATACCCGCGCGCGATGTTTATCGGCATGTCTACAGGATCGATCATCGGCCTTATCCCCGGTGTCGGCGGGCAGATCGCCGGGTTGGTGTCCTATGATCAGGCCAAGAAGTTTTCGCCGGAGCGCGAGAGGTTCGGCAAGGGTCACCCCGAAGGCGTGATTGCGGCTGAGTCTGCCAATAATGCAATGGTCGGCCCCTCGCTTGTCCCGCTGCTGACCCTGTCCATTCCCGGATCACCTACCGCTGCGGTGCTTTTGGGCGGGCTTTTGATCCATGGAATTTTCCCCGGATCGGACCTTGTTGACAATCACCCGGATGTCGCGTGGACGTTCATCAATTCGATGCTGATCGGGCAGGTGCTGATGTGCATCTTTGGCCTTTATGTGGCAGGGCTTGCGGCACGTGTCGCTCAGGTGCCGCAGTCGCTGATGGCGGCGGTCGTTCTGGGGCTTGCGCTCTTTGGCAGCTATTCGGTGCAGTCCAGCATGGGCGATGTCTATGTCATGGCGGCCTTGGGCATCATGATGTATTTCCTGGAACGGTTCGGCTTTTCGGCGGCCCCGCTGGTGCTGGGCCTGATCCTCGGTCCGATTGCTGAATCCAACTTTATCCAAGGGTCGATGATTGCCAATGCTACCGATGGGCTGGGGCCTTATTTCCTGGGTGGTCCGCTGAACCTGTTCCTGATCGCCACCGTGATCGCGTCCATCGCTTATTCCGCATGGATGGAGATCCGCAATCGGCGATACGTCTCGAAAGAGGAGATCATGGTATGAGCGACATCAATCTGCCGCGTGTCCAGCATATTGTCGCTTCAGGCTGCGTTGTGGGTGTGGGGCTGTGGGTCACATACCTCAGCTACACCCAGCAGCCGGCGGAGGCGTTTCTTTTCCCACGGCTGATTTCAACCGTCTTTGCCGTGCTGGCCATTTGGACATTCGTCAAGGCCTGCCTTGGGTGGACCAAGGTCGGGGCGGGTGTCTCGGGGGATGCCTTTATCCGCATGCTGCCGGGCCTCATCGTCGCGATCGTCTATATCTTCTGGGCGGCGAAAACGCTGGGGTTCTACACGGCCACGGCCATCGCCTTTTTCCTGCTGTTCAGCCTTTATGATCCGGCACCGCATGCGCAGGTCAAGTCATGGGTCAAGCGCGTTTTCGCCACCGGCTGTTTCATTGCAGTCATGTACGGTCTCTTTGCCGTTCTTTTGAAAGTCTACACACCGCGCGAGGTCTTTTTCTGAAAGGCAGATCAAGCGGGTCACACAACCTTTAGGGAGGATTGGAAAATGAAAAAACTACTGGCAGGTGCGGCAATCGCGCTGATGGGACTGACGGGGGCCGCGCTTGCGGATGGGCATGAAAACTACCCTGACCGTCCGGTGATGATGATGGTGAGCTACGGTGCTGGCGGTGCGACCGATTTTCAGGCCCGCATCGTGACCATGACATCCGGGAACGAGGACGCGCTGGGGATGCCCATTGCGATCCTGAACAAGCCGGGTGCCGGGGGACGCGTGGGCTGGAACTGGCTGGCAACGCAGGCGGATGCGGATGGCTACACCTTGGGCGCCTATAACGTGCCGCATTTCATCGCGCAGTCCATCAAGGGCGGTGTCTCCTACAGCGTGGACAGCTTTGAACCGATTGCAAATTGGGGCGCAGACCCGGCGGTGCTGGTGGTTGGTGCTGACAGTGAATTCAATACCTTGCAGGACGTTGTTGATTTTGCCAGGGCCAATCCCGGCAAGCTGACAACCTCCGGGGCCGGGCTCTTTGTCGGGCATCACATCGCCGCGTTGCAGATGGAAAAGGCGGGTGACATGAAACTGGCCTATATCCCGACAAAGGGTGGTGGTGCTGCCGCGATGAAGGCCGTGATCGCAGGCGAAGTCATGGCGGGCATCAACAACCTGTCCGATGCTTTCCGCGCACGTGAAGCGGGCAATGTCAAAATCCTTGCGGTCGCCGATCTGGAGCGCAACGCGTTTCTGCCCGATGTACCAACGATGATGGAAGCGGGCCTTGATGTGGACAATGCCTCCGTCAACTTCCGTGGTGTGATGGTGCCGAAGGGGACCCCCCAGCCGATCATCGACAAGCTGGCGGCGACCGTTCCCGCCATGTTCGAAAACAGCCGTGTGCAGGGCAAGATGAAGGCGGGTGGATCGCCCATGAACATCATGACACGTGACGAAGTGCTGGAGATGTGGGCACAGCGGCAGGAAACCCTGACGGATTTGCTCGCCGGGCTTTGATAACCAACGTCCGCGCCCCAGGGCTGAGGCGCGGACCCTCCACTTTTGCAGGATGGCGACGATGAATGCGCAGGACGACATGGGCGAGGTCGAAACAACGGTGGCGCGCGCGCGCGCAGCCCAACAGGAATATGAGGCGCAGGGCTCGCAAGCGCGTTATGACCTTGCAGCGCAAGCCGCCGCCTGGGCCATTATGGAGCCTGCGCGCAACCGCCACCTTGCTGAACTCTCCGTCAAAACCACGGGCCTTGGGAATGTGGCCGACAAGATCACCAAGAACCACCGCAAAACGCTCGGCCTGATGCGCGACATCGCGGGCGTAAAGACGTTCGGTGCCATCACCCATACCCCCGAAACAGGAATCACCGAAATCGCCCGTCCGATTGGCGTTATCGGGGCCGTCGTGCCATCCACCAACCCGGCGGCGACACCGGCCAACAACATCATCAATGCGCTGAAATGCGGCAACGCGATTGTCCTGTCCCCATCGCCCAAAGGCGTGCCCGCCTGCGAAACACTGCTGGAATATGTCCATGCGGAATTCGCAAAAATCGGTGAAAACCCGGATCTGGTGCAAATGGTTCCGGCACCGGGATCCAAGGAAAAAACCCAACGGTTGCTGGAAATCAGCGACATGATCGTGGTGACGGGATCGCAAAACAATGTCCGGCGCGCGTATACCAGCGGCACACCCGCCCTGGCCGTGGGGGCGGGAAATGTGCCCGTGATCGTGGATGAAACCGCGGATTTGGCAGCGGCGGCACGCAAGATCGCGGCATCCAAGACCTTTGACAACGCCACCTCCTGCAGTTCTGAAAACGCATTGGTGGTCGTTGATGCGATTTATGACGCCTTCATGGATGAACTCGCACAGATCGGCGGCGCGCTCATCCGCGATGAGAACCGCATCGTGCAGGCGCTTTGGCCGGAGGGGCATCTCAACCGCGCTGTGATTGCGCAGGATGCCGCAGAGACCATCGCCGCCCTTGGCCTTGAAGGGGACGTGCCAGCCGAGACGCAATTCATTCTGGTCGAAACCACAGGCATCGGCCCCCAGCATCCGCTGTCCGGCGAAAAGCTGTCGCGCGTTGCCGCAGTTTACCGGGCGGATGATTTCGCCTCTGCCGGTGAGATCACGGCGCGCATTCTGGCGCATCAGGGGGCAGGGCATTCGGTTGGGCTGCATTCCACGCAGGATGCGCGTGCGGTTGAACTGGCGACTTGCCTGCCGACCTGTCGGGTCATCGTCAATCAGGCGCATTGTTTCGCGACCGGAGGGGCCTTCAACAACGGGATGCCGTTTTCCCTTTCGATGGGCTGTGGGTCGTGGGGCGGCAATTCCATTGATGACAACCTGCACTGGAAACACTTCATGCAGAGGGCAAAGGTGATCCGCGAAATCCCCGCGCGTGAACCCAGCGTGGAAGAGATTTTCGGCGATTACTGGAAAGCTGCTGGCGCATGACGGGGGATATCGCAGCGCCACCGACCGGCACGGTGCGCGACTGGCTTGATCAGCGTGCCGCAGGTACTGCAACAGCATATCTGTTCCCGCAGGAGGGCACGGTTCTGTCCTGGCGCGCGCTGCGGGCCGAAGCACTGCGCGTTGCATGGACCTTGACGCGCAAGGGCGCGCGCAAGGGAGAGAGCATCGCGATCCTGCAACCCAACGGGCGCGACGGGCTGATCGCGCTTTATGGGGCTTTATACGGCGGGTTCCGCGCGACCATGATCAATCTGGTCGCAGGCCGCGAGGCCATTGCCTATGCGCTTGAGCATTCCGAGGCGCGCTTCGCTCTGGTGCATCAAGAGGCCCAAGCACTTTTTGAGCGCGCCCGGACGGGGGGGATCGCGCAGGTGGATTTGCATGAGGAACCGCCCGGCACGCAACTTCATCCGCTTGCGTCCAGTGACCATGCGCTGTTGATGTATACTTCCGGGACGACGGGGCGGCCCAAGGGTGTCGTGCACACCCACGCGAGCCTCTTGGCGGGCGGCTGGACGGCCACGGTGGCCCATGAACTGACCGCTGATGACCGGGGGCTGTGTGTTCTGCCGATCTATCACATCAACGGATTATGCGTCAGCGTGATGGGCAGTCTGGTGTCGGGGGGATCCCTCGCGGTCTGCCCGCGGTTTTCGGCGCGCAGCTTCTGGGCGGATGCGGCTGCGTCAAAGGCGACGTGGTTTTCCGTCGTGCCCACGATCATCAGCCATCTGTTGCACAGCGCCGAAGGGCCGGATACGGAGACGAAAACGCGCCTCAGGTTCGGGCGCTCTGCCTCCTCCGCGCTGGCGCCGGATGTGCAGCGGGCGTTCGAGCGGCGTTTTGACGTCCCGATCATCGAGACGATGGGATTGACCGAAACCGCGGCGCAAATCCTGTCAAACCCCTTGCCGCCGGGCCTGCGCAAAATCGGATCACCCGGACGGGCCTATGGCAATGAGGTGGCTGTTCTGGACGCGGCGCAGGTCCCCTGCGACCCCGGCATCGAAGGCGAGATCGTCGTGCGGGGCCCGAATGTCATGCGGGAATACCTGAAAAACCCGCAGGCGACCCGTGACACATTTGCGGGCGATTGGCTGCGCACGGGCGATCTGGGCCGCATGGATGCGGATGGATATTTTTTCGTGACGGGCCGCCTCAAGGAACTGATCATCAAGGGGGGCGAAAACATTGCCCCGCGCGAAATCGACGAAGCGCTTTATGCCCATGGCGATGTGATCGAGGCTGCCGCCTTTGGCCGCCCCTGCCAGCGGTACGGCGAAACGGTGGAGGCTGCCGTCAAGCTACGCGCCGGATCGGCACTTTCGCCACTGGATTTGATCCAGCTTTGCAAGGAACGCCTTGGCGTGTTCAAATCCCCGGATCACGTCCATTTTCTGGAGGATCTGCCCAAAGGCCCGTCCGGCAAAATTCAGCGGCGCAAGCTGCTCGCGCTGATTGATAGGGACTGAAGGCAGCTTTTGCTGGAAACCCGTCCGATGCCGGGTGTATGACGCGGCCTATGCACGCCTGAACGGAGATCCCGGTGATGAAACGCTCTGATGTCAATGAAATCGTGAAACGCAGTGATGCTTTCATCCGCAGCTTTGGCTATATCCTGCCCCCCTTTGCCTATTGGACACCGGATCAGATGCGCAGTGACGCAGCCCAAACCCTGCGCGCGCGTGGCCTTGGTTGGGACATCACGGATTACGGGCAGGGCCGGTTTGATGAATTGGGGTTGTTTCTGTTTACCACCCGCAACGGGACGGCAGCGGATCTGGCGCAGGGCAGTGGCATGCTTTACGCCGAAAAGATCATGATTTCGCGCGACAGGCAGCTGTCACCGATGCACCGCCATAACATCAAGGCCGAGGATATCATCAACCGGGGCGGCGGTGATCTGGTGATCGAACTTTTCCAATCCGACCCAGAGGGCGGCATTGACCGTGATACCCCCTTTGAGGTGCCCTGTGATGGGCTGGCGCGCCGCTTTTTGCCCGGCGCGCATTTGCGCCTCAAACCGGGAGAGAGCGTGACGCTGATGCCCGGGATATGGCACGCCTTCTGGGCGGAAAAAGGTGATTGTCTGATCGGGGAGGTTTCAACCGTGAATGATGACCGCACCGATAATGTTTTCGAGATGCCGATTGGCCGCTTTTCCGATGTGGTGGAGGACGAAGAACCGCTGCACCTGCTGGTGTCGGATTACCTTTAGGGGGGCCTTACTGGCGCGGATGTTGATCCCCAATGGCACCGCGCGGGATCGAGACGGCCTTCAGAACTGCATAGACGGGCGTGCCCACCTTCAGGTTCAGCGCCTCAACCGAGCGGCGCGTGATCCGTGCCAGAAGCAGGTTCTCGCCCGCCTTGATCTGCACGAGCGCGCCCGGACCATCGCCAAGCCGCAGGGTGGCGACGGTCGCTGGCAGAACGTTGAGGGCGGATATGGACCGGGGTTTTTCGGTGGCCAGCATCACGTCCTGCGCTTCGACCCTGAGGCGCAGGGTGCTGCCGACGGGATAGGCGGCGGCGGGCAAAAGCCAGGAAAGGCCGCCGGATTGCACTTCTGTCAACCCATCGGGATGCTGTGCCGCGACGCGCCCCTGCACCATGACACCCGCCGCCGTCGCGCCGAGCGGGGTGACGTCCGGGTCGCTGAGCACCGCGCCGGCAGGGCCCTGACGCACCACGCGCCCGTCCTGCAGCACGACGATCGTTGTGGCGAGCCGCGCGATTTCGGTGCCGGAATGACTGACGTAAAGGATCGGGATGCCCAATGCATCGCGCAGACGCTCGAAATAGGGGATGATTTCCTCCTTTCTGGCGTGATCCAATGCGGCCAAAGGTTCATCTGCGAGGATCATCTGCGGGCTGGACAGCAGCGCGCGGCCGATTGCGACACGTTGTTTCTCACCCCCGGAAAGCCGGGTGGGCCGCCGTTCCAGCAGAGGGGCGATGCCCAGCATGTCGACGATCTGCTCAAAATCGCTGCGCGGGGCGGATCTGGGCGCAAACCACTGGCCATATTTGAGGTTCTGGCGCACGGAGAGATGCGGAAACAACCGCCCTTCTTGAAAGATATAGCCGATGCGCCGCTTGCTGGCGGGCAAATGCTGCCGCGTCTTGCTGTCAAACAGGGTTTGCGAACCGATGGAAATATGGCCTTGATCCGGATGAAGAAGGCCCGCCAACGCGTTGACAATGGTCGTTTTTCCCGAACCCGAGCGCCCGTATAACATGGTGATCCCGTTGGGTGCTTCGAAGGACGCATCCAGATCAAACCCCGCAAACCCGTGTTTCAGAGAGACAGACAGGCTCATGCGGCACCAATCCGAGCGGCGACCCGGCGCGACAGGATTTCCGACAGCAAAAGCGCACTCATCGCGATGACAATTGAAATCACGACCAGCCGCAGGGCGGACCCTTCGGCCCCCGGCACCTGCAAGAAGGCATAGACCGCAGAGGGCAGCGTCTGCGTCTGGCCGGGAATGTTGGACACAAAGGTAATGGTCGCGCCGAACTCACCGATGGCCTTGGCAAAGGCGAGGATGCTGCCCGCCAGAACACCGGGCAGGATCAACGGCAGCGTGACCGTCAGATAGACCCACACCCGCGAGGCCCCGAGGGTGGCGGCGGCTTCTTCGAGTTTGGGGTCCACCGCCTCGATGGACAGGCGGATGGCGCGCACCATCAGCGGAAAGGCCATAATGGCCGCCGCCAGCGCAGCACCCGTCCAGCGAAAGGCAAAGACGATGCCGATCTGGGACAGCGCATAGCCCACGGGAGCCTGAATGCTGAAGGTCAGCAGCAAAATGTACCCGGTCACCACAGGCGGCAGGATCAGGGGCAGATGCACGATGCCGTTGAAGAGTTGCTTGCCGGGAAAACGACCCCGCGCCAGAAGATGTGCGGTGACCAGCGCAAAGGGCAGGCTGCACAGCGTGGCCCAGAACGCGACGCGCAGCGACAGTGCGACGGCGTTCCACTCTTGCGGGCTTAACCAGTCCATCGCACGCTTTATTCTGCCCCCACCAGAAACCCGAGATCTGCGAACACCTTATCTGCCGCGTCACCGGTGAGATAGTCAAGAAACGCCTGCGCCTGTGGAGATTTTGCGCCTTTGACCAAGGCAACCGGATAGATGATGGGCGGGTGTGTGTGGGGCGGAAAGGTGGCGCGCAGGCTGACGTTCTGATCCGCCTGCGCATCCGTGGCATAGACGATGCCCAAGGGCGCGGCACCCAGCGACACCAGCGACAGGGCCGCGCGCACGTTGTCGGTTTGCGCGACCATCGGGGCGACGCCCTCCCACAGGCCGAGCCGCTGCAAGGCCGTTTTTCCGTAGATTCCCGCAGGGACGGCATCGGTCAAGGCCATCGCGAGGCGACCGCCTGCCAGCATGTGCAAAAGGTTCGTATTGGCAGAAATCTCGAAAGCTGCCGTCTGCGCGGCGGGGCCGATCAGAACAAGCCGGTTGCCCACAAGGTCAAAGCGGGTGGTTGGTTCGATCCGGTTGTTGTGCTCAAGGTGGTCCATCCACTCCGTGCTGGCGGAGAGAAAAACATCGGCCGGGGCACCAAATTCGATCTGGCGCGCCAGTGCGGAGGATCCGGCATAGGACGCCGCAACCTCAACGCCGGTGGCGCGAGTGAAATCGGCTGATATCTCGTCAATCGCTTCCTTCAGGCTCGCGGCGGCAAAAACCGTGATCTGCCCTGCGGCCGCAGGCAGGCAGGCGGTGGCGCACAGAACGCTCGCCAGGATGAACAGGATGCGCCGCAAAACGTCAGACATAGGGCCGTTGTCCCGCAGCGACAGGCGCGGCGCAAGAGGCTTCCCGCGTTGTGGTGGCACAATCGGCGTCAAATGGCTGCGCCAGACGCTAGAGGATTTCACGAATCAACAGGGCGCATCCGGACACAAGCGTCAGGCTGATCAGCAGTTTGCGAAAGAACACATCGCTTATGCGGCGAAAAACCATCATGCCGGTCTGGGCTGCCAGGATCGAAACGGGGATCGCCAGAGCCAGGAACCCAAGGGTTTGCGATGTGTAGGCGCCGCGCAGACCCAGCATGACGGCAGCGCATGTGAGGATGACCATATTATAGGGTTGCAGCACCGCGCGGGTTTCCATTTTCGGCCAACCCCGGATGGAACACCACATGGTGGGCAAGGCACCCGACAGCGATGCGGCCCCGCCAAGCACACCGCCCGAAAACCCGACTGTTGCATCAATAACGGGCGTTTTTGCGCGGATTTTCGGCAGGTTGCTGCGCCATGTGAAGTATCCGCCGTAGAGGATCAGAAAGAAGGCAATGACCAGTTTGAGCAGGCTCACATCAATCAGGTGCAGGGACCAGACACCCAATGGCACCCCGAGGCAGCCCGGTATGATGAACCGCGCCAGACGGGCGGTGTTGTCCAGCATGGCATGGCGGACGACCCAGAGACCCTGCAGCCCGCTGAAAATGCTCAGGGTGACGGTCAGGGTCACGGCCTGAACCGGCGTCATCACGCTCAAAAAGAACCCCAGTGCGAAAAGGGCTGTGCCAAAGGCGGCAAGCCCGTTGATGAAGCCGCCGGCAGCGGCGCCCAGAACGATGAAAAGGATCTGTTCACCGGTCATGGTGTTGGTGCGCGCGAAATTGGCGCAGCGGCGCGAAGGCGAAAGGTGATGCAGGGTTCAAAGGACATTCCAGCGCGGTGAACGGCACGCCCTCCTTGGCAGAACTGTGGAGGCTGTGAAAGCGCATATGAAAAAACTGCCCGGCGGGTGGGGGCGAATGATTGCAGTCTCGCGGCGCATATCTTAGTCTCGCCGGACCGAAGCGAGCATGGGCTTTCCGCATCTGATGAACGATATTTTCGAAGGCCTGTCCGCCGCTTTCTGGCTTGTAGTGACGCTTGACCCGGACCTTGTTGAAATCAGCCTGCGCTCTCTGGAGGTCACGTTGACCGCTCTGGTGATCGGGTCGGCTATTGCGCTGCCGCTGGGGACGTTTCTGGCCATCCGTCGATTTCGTTACCGGCGTCTGGTGATTTCGCTGCTCAATGCGCTGATGGGCCTGCCGCCGGTGGTGGTCGGGCTGGTCGTTTACATCCTGCTGTCGCGGTCCGGGCCTTTCGGGGTGTTGGGTCTGTTGTTCACACCCACGGCCATGATCATTGCACAGGTGATAATCATCACGCCGCTGATCGCCTCGATCACCCATCAGGCGATGCGCGAGTTATGGGCGCAGTACCATGATTTGCTGATTTCGCTCGACACATCGCAGTGGCAGCGGGTCAAGACGCTGATCTGGGATGGACGGCGCAATCTGCTCACGGCGTCGCTGGCCGGTTTCGGGCGCGGCATCGGCGAGGTCGGTGCGATCATGATCGTCGGCGGGAACATCGATCACGCCACGCGGGTGCTGACCACGGCCATCGCTCTCGAGACCGGCAAGGGGGATTTTGCCCTCGCGCTGGCGCTTGGATTTGTGCTGATCGCGCTGGCCATCGGGGTCAATATCGCCATTCACTGGTTGTCGCGGACGGAGCGTGAGGGGCGATGGTGATGTCTATCCTGCCACTGGTGCTGAAAGACGTCTTTGTGCGACGGCGTGGAAAGCGGTTGCTCGGGCCGGTCAGCCTGTCGCTCGCGCCGGGCGGTTGCACGATCATTCTGGGGCCGAACGGAAGTGGCAAGACAACGCTGTTGAAAGTCATGCACGGGGTGGAGCGGATCAGCAGCGGTCGCGTGGCGTGGGCGGTGCCTGACCGCGAAGCGCGGCATCATCAGGGGTATGTGTTTCAGACGCCGATCATGCTGCGTCGATCCGTCGGGGATAATCTGCGCTATCCGCTGCAGCTGCGTAAAACACCAAAGGCCCTTGTGGAGGCACAGGTGCGCGATTGGGCGCATCGGATCGGGTTGCAGGACCGCATGACGCTGCCCGCGACGCGCTTGTCGGGCGGGGAGAAGCAACGTCTGGCCTTGGGGCGGGCCTTGATCCGCCGCCCCGAAGTGCTGTTTCTCGATGAGCCCTGCGCCAACCTTGATGGCCCCTCCACCCGCGCGATCGAGGCGCTGTTGCAGGAGGCACAGGATGCCGGCACACGCGTCATCATGACCACGCATAACTTCGGTCAGGCAAAGCGGCTTGCAACCGATGCGATTTTTATGCTGGATGGCGCTGTGAGAGAATCCGGGCCTGCGCAGGCTTTCTTTGCGACGCCGCAGACACCTGAATTACAAGCATTTTTCAGAGGAGATATCATCGGATGATACATCGGTTCCTATGCGCGCTCAGCGCAGTTTTCATGGCCAGTGCAAGCCTGGCAGATGAGATGAAGCTGGCCGTGACGACCTCGTTTGAAAACTCGGGTCTGTCGGATGTGTTGTTGCCCGCGATCAAGGAGGATCTTGATCTGGATGTCCAGTTGCTGGTGGTCGGCACCGGGCAGGCATTGCGGCTGGGGCAGGCCGGGGATGTGGATGCGATACTGGTGCATTCGCGCACCGCGGAAGAAGCCTTTGTTGCCGATGGCTATGGCACGCATCGCCGCGAAATCATGTATAATGACTTTGTGATTATTGGTCCCTCGGACGATCCGGCGGCGATCAGCAATGTGGCTTCGGCCGTTGAGGCCTTGCAGAACATCGCCACCGCCGAACCTGCCTTTGTCAGCCGTGGCGATGACAGCGGGACGCATAAAAAAGAACTCAGCCTGTGGTCAGAGGCGGGATTTGATGCAGCAGCCTTTGGCCCATGGTATCGCGAAGTCGGTGCCGGTATGGGGGCGAGCCTGAATACTTCCGCAGGACTTGGTGCGTATATTCTGGCGGATCGCGCCAGTTGGCTGAATTTTGGCAACAAGGCGGATCTGGCGCTGCTTTATGCGGGCGATCCGGTGTTGTTCAACCAATATGCCTATCTGCCTGCGAACCCTGAGAAACACGCCCACATACGCAACGATCTTGCTTTGGCGCTTGAGGCTTGGCTGACCAGCCCGCGCGCGGCGGAATTGATCAACAGCTACATGATCAATGGCGAGACGCTGTTCACCTTCAACGCGCAGCCGCAATAGACCTCAGTGCTGGTGCGGCTCGTCGTCCAGTGAGCCGTGCACGGCAAACTGGTCGATGCCCGCATCCTGCGGCTCGATCATCCCATAGCTTTCCTTGACCCCCGCGGGGGTCAATTCGCGCGTGATGGTCAGCAGTGTATTGGGCGGGTGATCTTCACAAAGGTCGATCATCTGGTCGATTTCATCAAGGGCGGTGCCCATTGCGGCCTCGACCGAGGGCGCACCGTAAATGCTGACGAAATGCTGCGCCAGTGATTTGGCCAGCGCTTCGCGTTCAAAGGGTTCGAGCTGCGCGACCGCCACAAAGGTCGTGCGGCCGAAGGTTTCCAACCCCATCCAGCCATTGGTGAAGGCCTGTTTGGCCTTGCCGACCAGATCGCCATCAGACCAGTTGGAAAACTCGAAACCACCCGACAGGCACCATTCACCGGTTCGGGCCGGGCTGTGGAAGACGCGGGTGTCGCTTTCGTCGAAATGGATGGCGCGGGCAAGTTTCATGGAACCTCCGTCAGGATATCGGTGATGGGGATAATCCTGGTGTCATCGTCGCTTTGCAAGATCATCCCGAAGTCTTCGTCGACGCCTTTGAACACGCCCGTAAGACCGTGCATCTGGGTGGCTTCCCCAAGACCGTGCACCAGCCCGGACCATTCGGTGTGGACAGGGCGCGGGCCATCCTCGCTCCAGCGGCTGATCCAGACCAGGGTGTGGCGCACCCATGCTTCGAGCAGGGCAGGGGCTTCTACATCGCCGCAGCCTTCAGAGATCAGCGCGGTGACATCGGGCGTATTGCCCGTCTCGGCACTGGCGGGCCACAGCGCCAGTTCAAGGCCGACCACCATCCAGTCCGGTATCTGGTCAGGGCTGGGCGGTGAGGCGACCATTTTGAGCCCTCCCGCCGTGCCGCCGTTGATCCTGATGCCGCCCGCCCAGTCCAGATGCACCGCGATCTCGGGCGGGGCCAGGGCGCCAAGCGCATTCTGAAATCCGATACCGCAGATCGGCAGCATGATCGCGGCCTTTTGCAACGGCACCTCGGGGGCGAACACGAGGGATGCGCGCAGGACATCGGCGCGTAAATCATGGCACACCAGCCCCGCATCGCACCCGGAAGCGGCACGCGCACAGGCAAACCGCAGCGGATCCTCACCGCGCGTGTCCTGCCCTTGAAACAGGGGCGGAAACGACAAAGCCGTCATGCTTTTCCATCTGCGATGAGCTGCCGGGCAACACCCCGAAAGGCGGCGGCCTGCGGGCTGTCGGGTTTGGACACAACAATCGGCGCACCGCCATCTGCCGCGAGGCGAATGTCGAGATGCAGCGGGATTTCCGCCAGGAGCGGCACCTCGATCTTTTCGGCCTCCTTTGCGACGCCGCCGTGGCCGAAC
Source organism: Roseobacter denitrificans OCh 114 (assembly GCF_000014045.1). NCBI lineage: Bacteria > Pseudomonadati > Pseudomonadota > Alphaproteobacteria > Rhodobacterales > Roseobacteraceae > Roseobacter > Roseobacter denitrificans. Next base: position 2,785,208 of record NC_008209.1, on the reverse strand, counting down.
ACATGTTCTTCGTGACCGCAGTTCGAACAGATGTGGGTCGACATGTTTTCGATCATGCCGAGGATCGGCGTGCCCAACTGGTTGAACATATCAATCCCCTTGCGCGCATCCAGCAAGGCCACATCCTGCGGGGTCGAGACGACGATCGCGCCATCCACCTGAAACTTCTGCGTCAGGGTCATCTGTACATCACCGGTGCCCGGCGGCAGGTCCACGATCAGCACATCAAGCGCACCCCACTGCACCTGGTTCATCATCTGCTGGAGCGCGCCCATCAACATCGGACCGCGCCAGACGACCGCCTGATCTTCGTTCTGCATCAGGCCGATGGACATCATCGTGACGCCATAGTTGCGCATGGGCAGGATGATCTTGCCATCAGGTGAGGCCGGTCTGCCCGACACACCCAGCATGCGCGGTTGGGAGGGCCCATAAACATCGGCATCCAACAGGCCGACGCGGCGCCCCTCTGCCGCCAGCGCGCAGGCGATATTGGCCGAAAGCGTGGATTTGCCCACGCCGCCCTTGCCCGAAGCGACGGCGATGATGCGGTCGATCCCGGGGACTTTCTGCGGTCCGGCCGGTCCGGCAGAGCGCTGCGGCTTGAGGTCCGGCGGTGCCGCGGGCGCGCTGTGCGCGGTCATCAGCACCTGAACGGCGGTTGCGCCCAGATCCTGAACCGCCTTTTCGGCGGCGTCCTTGACAGCTTCATAGGTTTTCACTTGCGACGGAGACACCTCCATCACAAAGCGCACGGCGCCCTTTTCATCAACGGTCAGGGCCTTGACCAGACCCGCGGCCACGATGTCGCTGTCGGATATGGGGTCCGACACTGTTTTCAAAGCGGCCAGAACCGCATCACGTGTCAGGCTCATCAGTCTGCGGAACCGGTGATCTGGCCAGTGACCACATGTTCGATGTCCAGACCATCCACGGTCAGAACGACCTTGGCTTCAAAGGTCTTGCCGCCCGTGTCCGCGGCATTGCGCATGCCTTCTTCGATGGCCTGCTGGGATGTGACGCCAACCTGCTTGAGGAATTTGCGCATGGACATGTTGAAGTCTTCGTTCATTCTATCTCTCCTTGGGTGGATGTGTAGTGCTTGACGCTTGTGTGAGGGGGCTTTTAGATGGACCCTACGGAAAAAGCCAAAGGATCAGCCATTTGAAAGCCATTCTTGGGGCGTTTTGTGTCAGTGTGATGCTGGCGAACGGGGCCGCTGCGCAGGATGACACCCTGCGTCTGGCAGTGCCGGAGGTGTTGGAAACCTCTGGTTTCATGCAATTTCTTGTGCCGCGTTTTTCGCTCAAGACCGGCGTGCGCATTGACCGCGATGCTGCGGTGAGCGATGCGGATATGGCGTTTGGTGCGCAAGGCACGGCGGTTTTCGAGGGGCTGGGGCAAGTCTGGCACCTGTCGCACGTGGGTGATGCGCGCGCCGAGCGGTTTCTCACGTGGCTGCAATCTGATGTCGGAATCCGCACCATCGAAAGCTACGCCAGCCCGCAGGGGGACGTCTTCAGCGTACCGACCGAAGAGGTGGCGGCGGTGGAGGCGGTTGTGCTCGACGGGGATGCGATGGCCGGGGAAACCTTGTCGCTGGCGCTCTGTGGGCGGTGCCATGTGGTCAATGAGAGCAACCGGATGAAGGGTATGGGGTCGACCCCGTCCTTTGCGCTGATGCGCTCGTTCGAGGATTGGCACACCCGTTTCGCCACCTTTCACCTGCTCAAACCGCACCCCAGCTTTACCCAGATCGAAGGTGTTACCGCACCCTTCGACGAAAGCCGCCCGTCGCCCATGGTGCCGATGACGATGACCCCGGATGAACTGGACGCAATCCTCGCCTATGTGTCCGGCATTGCGCCGGCTGATCTTGGGGCCCCGCTGAAGCATCAGTGATCCTTGCGCTTGCTCAGATAGTCCTCAGAGGTGCGCACGCGCGGGCGCTCCTTGCCGGCAAAGGGGTTGTCCGTTGCGTGAAACTGCGCCTGAATGCGGCAGTTATCGCACATCTGGATCATCCGGATCGTCTCGGGGCTGGAAAACATCGCGTGATTGCCCGCCAGTTTTTCGGTGATCCGTTCCACCGTTGATTTAACACCAAAGAGGGCGCCGCAATCAACGCAGGCAAAGGGTTCTTCCTCGTGCATCACTTTTTGAGTGAAAGCCGCGTCCGTCAGATCAAGCTGCGGTTTGAGGGTGATCGCCTGTTCGGGACAGATGTTGCTGCACAGCCCGCATTGCAGGCAGGCATCCTCCTGAAAGCGCAGTTGCGGATTGTCGGGATTGTCGCCCAGAGCGCCAGAGGGGCAAAGGGACACACAGGACAGACACAGCGTGCAGGCGTCGGTATCCACCAGTATCGCGCCATAGGGGGAGGCGTCGGGTAATTCCAGCACCTCTGCGCCCGGTTGCAGCGCCTTGGCCGCCAGCCGCGCGACCTGACGGCGGCTGCCCATCGGCAGGATGGGGTCGGATACCGCATCACTCGTTTCAGCGTCATAAAGCGCATCTGACAGGGCGTCGGGGTCTGCCAGATCAAGGACGCGCACGCTGTCTTGTCCGGCAATCGCATTCGCCAGTGTTGCCTCGCTGGCGATCACGTCGCCTTCGGTCGTGGGGGCCAGCAGGACGCTCACGGATGCAAAGCCCGTGGCAAGGGCCGCAAGCATTTCCGCATGCCCGAAACCGGCCAGCGCCGAGACGCTGAGCGGGATCACATCGCCCGGCAGCCCGCGTCCATGGCGCGCGCTGAGGGATATCATCTCGGTGCCGAAAGGATCATCATGCACCAGCAGGCGCGGGGCCTGACCCCCGGCATTGCGATAGGTGCTGGCCAGCAGGTGAAGCCTGCTGAACACCGACCCGACAGGTGGCGCATCATATGTGATCGCTCCAGAAGGACAAAGCGCGGAACAGGCGCCGCAGCCTGCACAGATCAACGGATCAATCGCCACATGCTCCCCCGCAGATGTGATGGCCCCGGTCGGGCACACATCCAGACATTTGCTGCAGGCGGATTGCCCGGCGCGCGAATGGGCGCAGATCGGTTCTTCCAACCGCACGTAAAGCGGCTTTTCGAAGGTGCCGATCAACTGCGCCGCGGCGAAAACGACCTTGGCCACGGCAGGGGCACTGCCGGGGTCGGCGCGCAGGTAGCCATCCCGCTTGGCTGGCGCGGGAAACAGCGACGTGCCGCCTGACAAATCCACAATGATATCGCAAGACGACCGCGCGGCGTCTTTCGGTTCTGTCCAGGTGGCGCTGCCCCGGCCTCCGGCGATCATCTGCTGAAAACCGTCGATCCGCAGATCAAACTGGCCAAGGCTGCCCTGCGCGCGGGCCAATCGCCCCGACACGATTTCAAAGGCGCTTTCTTGTTCTGCGTCACCCGGCGTCGACGTCAGCAAAGTAACGGCCAGCGTGTCGCTCAGATCACGCGCCGCATTCAGTGCCGCATCAGTATCCCCGATCACCAGACAGGTCCCGTGGGAGATGATATCCACTGTCTTTTCGGAGGGCACCGGCACCAGCGCCTCTGCCACGAGGGCCGCCAACTTGGGGGTCGGGTCCTGTCCCGCTGCGGTCCATCCGGCGCGATCGCGGATGTCGACAAAACCCGGTGTTTCTGCCTCAATCTCTTCGGCCAGTTCGGTAAAGAGCCGTGCCTGCTGCTGGCAGGCCACCACGGTATCGCCCGCAGCGATCAGCTTTGCCGTCTGTTCGATCTGACTGCCACATGCATCGGAAAAAACCTTGGAGCAGGCAAAGCCGGTGCCCGCCTCCAATGCGTCGACGTCAATGGACTGGCTGCCAAGGCAGTCGCATACGACAAGCGTTTTGGTCATATCTTCCTCCGCATGGCGCTGATTTTTGATGTTTTGGATGCGCGCACCCGGGCATGATTACTCAGGATTACCAGCGCGCGCAAACCGGAATTCCACGTCATTTGACGATCTTATGCGGCATGCAGCATGATGCAGGGGTGCGTCAAAAATACTTTCTCGAATGCAAGGTTTGTAAATCTTAATGTTTTCAATTTGTTGCATGAAAACAAAAAATTGCCGCATTCAGTAAATCACGCTTTGTGTACCCGCGTATGCAAAATTTTCCTAGGAACAGCGGCATGATTTGGTAAAGTGTCTAGGCAAGGGAACAGTGCGAGGAACCCTTTTGTCTGTGATTTACCCGAACGCTCAGTCCATGCGGCTGGGGGTTGTCATGAGAAAAGCGCCCGGTGTCACCCGGTGGGCGAAGTGGTCCTGGAAAGCCATTGCGGTCCTGCCCGGTGCTGCAGAGGCCGATTGGAAGCTTCTGCGCTCCGACGGCGAGGCCGCCGAGTATCATGCGGCAACCAAGGATCTGTGGCTTTACGTGTCCGACACGGAGGCCTATGCGCATGAGTTCGGCACGCAGTCGCCTTCGGTATATATCGTTCTTCGCCCCACGAAGGGGTCCAGCGATGGCCAGCTTGATGTGGTGCATGTCACCGTGTCGCCCTACGAGGCGCAAGACTACTGTGATTCCGGCGAGGAGATCGTCGAGAAGGTGGCGATGCCACCGGCGGTCTATGCATGGGTGCGGGACTTCATCGAGGCCTACCATGTTGAAGAGCCCTTCGTGAAGCGGCGGCGCAACAAGCAGCGGGTGGATCGCAAAGATGACGGCATTGGTGATCGCCGCATCTCACAGGCAACGGATGTGTATCGTGCGCCTGTCTCACACCCCCGCGAGGCGGCAGAGTGAGCGGCAAAACGACTTTCTGGGCGCGCAGGCGCGCCGCCGTTCAGGCCGAAGCAGACGCGGAATTGCGCGCAACAGAAGAAGCACAAGCCCAGGCACGCGCTGAGGCCCTCGCCGAAAAAGATGATGCCGAGGTCCTGCAGGAAATGGGCCTGCCGGATCCTGCACTATTGCAGCAGGGCGATGATTTTTCCGCCTTCATGGCGCGTGACGTGCCCGAGCGCCTGCGTCGTCAGGCGCTGCGCACACTTTGGCGCAGCAATCCCGTGCTGGCATGCGTGGATGGCCTGAATGAGTATGACGATGACTACCGCGCTGCGATGCTGCTGAGCGAGCCGGTCAAGACCGCCTATCAGGTGGGCAAGGGCATGACGAAGCATATCGAGGAAATGCAAAGACAAGCCGAAGCCGCCGAAGCCACCGAAGAAGAAAGCGTTGCCGAGGTGGAAGACGACGCGGTCATCGCACAGGTGCAGGAATCCGACGTGCCCGCAGTTGAGCAGGAAGAACCCGCGCCAGCACGGAGCGAACACTCCGCTGAAGCCGAAGAGGCGGCCCCATCGCCGCGGCGCATGCGGTTCCAGTTTGAGGAGGCAAGCGCATGACCGCGTCAGCCCAGACCATCGAGGTCGACCCCGAAGACCGCCTGCGCGCGGATCTCTACAACTACCTTGGCCTGCTGCTGGCGCGTCCCGCAGGGGAGATGCTGCTGGAACAGACGGCGGGTCTGAGCGGTGATGACAGCCTGCTGGGCGAAGCGATCGAAGGTCTGGCGCGCGTCGCCAAGGCGAGCAAACCAAAGAGTGTCGAGCGTGAATTCAACGCGTTGTTCATCGGCCTGGGGCGCGGCGAACTGCTGCCCTATGCCAGCTATTACCTGACCGGTTTCCTGAATGAAAAGCCACTGGCCAAGTTGCGTCAGGACATGGCGTCTCTGCAGGTCACGCGCGCGGACAATGTCTTTGAGCCCGAGGACAGCATCGCTTCACTGATGGAAACTATGGGCGGTCTGATCGTGGGCCGTTTTGGCACCAAAGTGTCTCTGGACCAGCAAAAGACGTTTTACAACAACCATCTGGGCCCTTGGGCGACGCATTTCTTTACCGATCTGGAGGCCGCCAAGTCGTCGGTGTTCTATGCGTCTGTCGGCGCGGTCGGGCGTGAATTCATGAGTATTGAACGCGAAGCATTTCGCATGACGGCAGGATAACCTGCACCACAGGGCAGGACGCTGCCCGACACAAACGAAAGGACGTGAAACATGGCTAAGAAAACGGAAGGCGAGGCAAGTCGTCGCGATTTTCTGAAACTGGCTGGGACAGCAGCACCGGCAGCAGTCGCTGCGGCTGCGGTCGGCGCAACATCCGCCGAGGCCGCCGAGCCCGATCTTGACCTGAACAGAATTCAGGACACCGCACATACGCGCGCCTATTTGGACAGCACGCGCTTTTAAGGTCGCGCATTCCGGTCTGTGCCTGAAACAGATCGGGATGTAGCGGAAATTCCAGGAACCCAGCCACCTTTTCGGGGCAGCAAGGGAGAAAAAAATGCTAAGGAAAAAGACCAATTCGGTCGGACAGCGGGCGGGACGCACAAGCATCCTCGCCGAGGGAAAATCAACATCAGTAGATCGTCGCGCGTTCCTGCGTGGATCCGGCCTCGCCATCGGTGGTCTGGCTGCCATATCCGCGACCGGCGGATCTGTCACTCAGGCCTCTGCGGCAGCAAGTGTCACGGGCGCGGTTGAGCTGAAGAAATCGGTATGCACGCACTGCTCTGTCGGATGCACGGTGATCGCCGAAGTCGCAAATGGTGTCTGGACAGGGCAGGAGCCCGGCTGGGACAGCCCGTTCAACCTGGGTGCCCATTGCGCCAAGGGGGCCGCGGTTCGCGAGCACGCCCATGGTGAGCGTCGCCTGAAGTATCCGATGAAGAAAGAGAATGGCGAGTGGGTCAAGATCTCCTGGGATCAGGCGATCAACGAGATCGGCGATGGCATGTTGAAAATCCGCGAGGAAAGCGGACCGGATTCTGTCTATTGGCTGGGCTCTGCCAAGCACAACAACGAACAGGCCTATCTGTTCCGCAAGTTTGCCGCCTATTGGGGTACCAATAACGTCGACCATCAGGCGCGGATCTGTCACTCGACCACCGTTGCGGGTGTGGCGAACACATGGGGCTACGGTGCCATGACCAACAGCTACAACGACATGCATAACTCGCGCGCGATGTTCCTTATTGGGGGCAACCCTGCCGAAGCGCACCCGGTGTCGCTGCTGCACATGCTGAAAGCCAAAGAGCAGAACAACGCGCCGTTGATCGTGTGCGATCCCCGCTTTACGCGCACGGCGGCCCATGCGGATGAATATGTCCGCTTCCGTCCGGGATCGGACGTGGCGCTGGTCTGGGGTATCCTCTACCACATCTTTGAAAACGGTTGGGAGGACAAGGAATTCATCCGCACCCGCGTCTGGGGCATGGATGAGATCAAGAAAGAAGTCGCCAAGTGGAACCCCGAAGAGGTTGAGCGCGTCACCGGTGCGCCCGGCAGCCAGCTCAAGCGGGTTGCGCGGACGCTCGCGAACAACCGCCCCGGCACCGTGATCTGGTGCATGGGTGGCACGCAGCACACAAACGGCAATAACAATACGCGGGCGTATTGCATCCTCCAGTTGGCGCTTGGCAACATGGGCACAGCGGGTGGTGGTACGAACATCTTCCGCGGCCACGACAACGTTCAGGGTGCCACGGACCTCGGTGTTCTCGCGAATACACTGCCGGGCTACTATGGTTTGTCCGATGGGGCCTGGGCGCATTGGGCGCGGGTCTGGAATGAGGATCTGGACTGGCTCAAGGGTCGTTTCTCGGATGCCGAGTTCGACGGCAAGAAGATGATGAACCAGACCGGTATCCCTGTGTCACGCTGGATTGATGGCGTGCTTGAGGATCCCGAGAACATGGATCAGCCGGACAACACCCGCGCCATGGTTCTTTGGGGCCATGCGCCGAACTCCCAGACCCGTATGAAAGAGATGAAGACGGCGATGGAGAAGCTCGACATGCTGGTCGTGGTCGATCCATTCCCGACCGTGTCTGCGGTTTTGCAGGACCGTCAGGATGGCGTCTATCTGCTGCCTGCGGCCACGCAGTTTGAAACGCGCGGCTCTGTCACAGCCTCCAACCGCTCCATCCAGTGGCGCGAGAAGATCATGGAGCCACTGTTTGAATCCAAGACGGATCACGAGATCATCGCGATGTTCTCGGAGAAGTTCGGGTTCAAGGACCGCATCTTCCGCAACATCGGTTTTGAAGGCAGTGAACCGGTCATCGAGGACATCACCCGCGAGTTCAACAGCGGCATGTGGACCATCGGCTATACCGGTCAAAGCCCGGAACGCCTCAAACTGCATATGGCGAACCAGCATACCTTTGATCGCACAACGCTGCGCGCGGTTGGTGGGCCGGCAGATGGTGATTTCTACGGCATGCCATGGCCTTGCTGGGGCACGCCCGAGATGAACCACCCGGGGACGGCGAACCTCTATGATATGTCCATCCCGGTGGCTGAAGGCGGTCTTGCCTTCCGCGCGCGCTTTGGCGTGGAGCGGGACGGGGACAACCTGCTGGCGGAAGGGGTGTCCAACCCCGGCGCGGAAATTCAGGATGGCTATCCCGAGTTCACCATGCAGATGCTGATGGACCTCGGCTGGGACGGTGATCTGACGGCAGACGAACGTGCCGCAATTGATGCCGTGGCAGGGCCCAAGACCAACTGGAAAACCGACCTTTCGGGCGGCATCCAGCGGGTTGCGATCAAGCATGGCTGTGCGCCCTTCGGGAACGCCAAGGCCCGTGCGGTCGTCTGGACCTTCCCGGATCCGGTGCCAATCCACCGCGAGGCGCTTTATACGAACCGTCGCGATCTGGTGGCTGATTATCCGACCTATGAGGATAAGAAGTTCTGGCGCCTGCCGACCATGTACAAGTCCATTCAGGATCAGGATTTCTCCAAGGAGTATCCAATGGTGCTGACCTCCGGTCGATTGGTCGAATACGAAGGGGGCGGTGATGAGACACGGTCGAACCCATGGCTGGCTGAGCTTCAGCAGGACATGTTCGTCGAGGTCAACACGCGCGACGCCAACAACCTTGGCATTCGCGACGGCGCTGACGTTTGGGTCGAAGGGCCCGAAGGCGGCAAGGTCAAGGTCAAGGCCCTGATCACTGAGCGTGTCGAATCCGGCGTGGCATTCATGCCATTCCACTTTGGCGGGCATCTGGAAGGTGTCGATCTGAGGGACAAATACCCCGAAGGTGCCGATCCTTACGTGTTGGGTGAATCCACCAACACCGCACAGACCTATGGCTATGACAGCGTAACCCAGATGCAAGAGACGAAAGCCACTCTTTGCAAAATCTGGGCAGCATAAGGGAGGACATGAACAATGGCCGCTAGAGCAAAATTTCTCGTCGACGCTGAACGCTGCATTGAGTGCAACGCCTGTGTCACCGCCTGTAAGAACGAGCACGAAGTGCCGTGGGGCATCAACCGCCGGAAGGTCGTCACCCTGAATGACGGCAAGCCGGGTGAACGGTCGATCTCCGTCGCCTGCATGCACTGTTCAGACGCGCCTTGCATGGCCGTCTGTCCGGTGGATTGTTTCTACCAGAACGAAGAGGGCGTGGTCCTGCACTCCAAGGACCTGTGCATCGGCTGCGGGTACTGCTTTTATGCATGCCCCTTCGGCGCACCCCAGTTCCCGCAGGCGGGCAACTTCGGATCCCGTGGCAAGATGGACAAATGTACCTTCTGCGCAGGCGGTCCCGAAGAAAACCACTCCACCGCCGAATTCCAGAAGTATGGCCGCAACCGGATCGCGGAAGGCAAGCTGCCGATCTGCGCCGAGATGTGCGCCACCAAGGCGCTTCTGGCCGGTGATGGCGACGTTGTCGCGGGCATCTACCGCGAGCGCGTCGTGGCGCGTGGCTTTGGCTCCGGCGCATGGGGCTGGGGCACGGCATACGACCAAAAAGGCGGCTGACAGGCCCCTTTGTCGCAATACCTAACTGGGGGCGGTTCTGCTGAGGGCCGCCCCTCGCTATCTTGGATAGGATAAAAACATGCTGCGTCAGATCTACGCTTTGTTGATTACTTTTTCCCTGTGCTTTCCTGCCTTTGCACAGGAAGCACCTGTTGGCGAAACCGACCGCTCCGCGACCGGGGGGGCGACAACGCTCGAAGACATCATGAAGCGCCAGGAAGGTCTCAAGGTCGGGAATGAATTCCGAAGCGGCCTGACCGGGAACCCCGCCGCGGCAAAACCAACGACAGAGCAACTGGGCACGCTTGGCGGCGCGTCTGACCCGGACCTGTGGCGCGCGCTGCGCTTTGACAGCGCGGATATTACCACGCAGATACAACACCCCGCAGCAACGGTTCTCATCCAGGATACGGGCATGTGGTGGTTGCAGTTCCGCGAAGGGCCGCTGACGACCTATGGCTTCGGCCTGATCCTGGTTACGATGGGCGCGCTGGTGCTGTTCTACCTGATCCGCGGGCGCATCCGCATTGACGGGGAAAGAACCGGCAGGACGATCCTGCGCTTCAAATCCATTGAACGCTTCGCCCATTGGCTCTTGGCCGGGTCGTTTATTCTGCTGGGTCTTACAGGGGTCATATCGCTATTGGGTCGCCAATTCCTGATCCCTGCCTTGGGGCCGGAGGCGTTCTCGACCATCGCGATTGGCGCCAAGTGGATACATAACAACGTGTCATGGGCGTTCATGCTGGCCATCGTCATGATTTTTTTCCTCTGGGTCGTGCACAACCTGCCGCACCGCTCTGACATCTACTGGCTGCGCAAGGGGGGCGGTATCTTCGGCGGGGGGCACCCGCCGGCCAAGAAGTTCAACGCCGGTCAGAAGTTCATCTTCTGGTCCGTGATCGTTCTGGGGGGCTCTATCTCGGCCTCTGGTTTGTCTTTGTTGTTCCCGTTCGAACTGCCCATGTTTGCCGCGACATTTGCCAAGCTGAACGATTTTGGCATCCCCCAGTTGATCGGGTTGGGCGAATTGAACACAGACCTCGCGCCGCATACGGAAATGCAATATGCGCAGCTCTGGCATTCGATCGTCAGCTTCATCCTCTTTGCGATTGTGATTGCGCATATCTATATCGGGTCGGTCGGCATGGAGGGTGCCTATGACGCCATGGGATCGGGCGAAGTCGAAGAGCAATGGGCGCGCGAGCACCACAGCCTTTGGGTCGAAGAGGTCAAAGCCAAGGAAGCGCAAGCGGGGAGGCCATCATGAGAGAGATTTTCCTCGCCTTTGCAACGATGGGTGTGATCGCGGTCACGGCCAGCTACGTCTTGCCGGAATTGGGGTTTTCTTCGCAGGCCCAGACAACGGGCGACTCCGTCCGGCTGGATTGAGGCGTAGCGCCTTAAGGCGTCATGCGATAAACCTGAACCGCGTAACGCTGACCGAAATCAAAGACTTCAACGCGTTACATGCTTCGTGATGTCTCAGATATGTCGTCAGACGCACTAGCTCGCGATCCGGATGTCCGGGTTGCGACGCAGTTGCGCCATCTGGTGAAAAAACCGCTCGCCCTGGCTTCCGACGTGGGAGCGCAGAATGTCGCAGGCGCGCTCCGCATTCCCGCTGGCGAAGGCCTCGATCAGCGCTTCGTGTTCCTGAACCGAGTCCTGCATACGCCCGCGCAACTGGAACTGTACCCGTCTGAACGGCTTTAGACGGCGATAAAGCCGCAGTGCTTCACCTTCCAGAAAGGAGTTTCCGGCGGAACGGTAAATCAGATGGTGAAAGCTCTCGTTGTGGTGTGAATAGCTGTCCGCGTCGTCCCGTTCGATGGCGTCAAGACATAGGCCATTCAGGGTCTCAAGCGTGGCAAGGCCCTCGGCGGTCATGCGCTGCGCAGCAAGCCGCCCGCACACGCCTTCGACCTCGGCCATGGTTTCAAACATTTCGATCAGCGTGATCGAATTGGGTTGGCGCACAAAGACACCGCGTCGGGGTAATTGTGCTGCCAGATCCGTTGCGACAAGGCGCTGCAATGCCTCGCGCACAGGGGTGCGGGATACGCCGAATTTCTTCGCCAGACGCATCTCGTCCAACCGCTCGCCTTCGCGGAACTGGCCGGTGAAAACCATTTCTTCCAAAGCATCGGCAATCCGGTTGGCTTGCTTGGTTCCCATGTTGCGCCCTGACTTGTGTTTGATTTTTGATGACAGGTTTATATGAGAATAATTTAGGTATTCGTTGTGTGCAAACAAGAGGTTGCACGTCGCAAATCGGTGATTACACCGCGCGGTTGTGGGTCACGCCGTGGGGGTGTTTGAGGCAGGCAGGCTTGATGCAGGCTCCCGGCCGCGCCCGCCGATGAGTTGCGAAATCTGCCCTGCAGCCTCGGCCACGATGGCCCCCAGTTCAGGAACACGCAGGCTGTCAAACCGCGTGCTTGGCCCTGAGATGGATACGCCCCCACAGGCCTCACCGCGCTCGTCGAAAATCGCACTGCCGATGCAGGACATGCCGAGGTAACGTTCTTCGCGATCATAGGAATAGCCGCGCGCCCGCGTCTCGGTGAGGTCGGCAAAGAGCGATGCCGGGGATGTGAGCGTATTGTCCGTAAAAGCCTGCAAGCCTGACGAGATAAGCAGTCGCCTGACGTGTTCTTCGCTCATCGTGGACAGAATGGCCTTGCCAATGCCAGAAGCGTGCATCGACGTGCGTGCGCCCCGTGCGAAAAACGCGCGGATCGGGTGGAGCGTTTCGATCTGTTCAACAAAGACGACTTCAGCTCCGTCCGGGATGGCAAGGTTGGCGGTCTCCCCCGTCTTTTCCATCAGCAAGCGCATGATCGGGCGGCTCACTTCGGTCAGGCTGGTCCGGTTCATGAAGGAGGCACCGGTACGGTAGGCTTCGATCCCGATGCTCCAGCTTTGGTGTTCTTCGTTGAAGGCAACAAAACGGTGTTTTTGCAGCGTCGTCAGAATGCGGTGCGTGGTGGCCGTCGGCACACCGAGCGAAAGCGACAGGTCGGTCAGCGTCGCCTGTTCCGACTTGGCCACCGCCACCAGAACACCCAAGGCACGATCCAGCGATTGCATCGTACCGGCGGTGCTTTCCTTGAACTGCGATTTCGGGCGACCGCGCGGCCTTTTCTGTGTGTTCATGGGGATACCCTGGCTGTTTGCCCTAATATCGTATCAGAAATAAAAATAATTTCCAAATTGCGAAAATGGAAAATAATGAAAAGAAAATATCCAAATAAATACAGGTAATTGGGAAATTCATTCCTATAATGAAAAACTATTTCGAGAAAATTGAAAAACATGGATATGTGGTGTATCCATTGCCGCAGATCAGGAGGAGTTCGCCATGTCAGACCAAAATCCAGTGTTTATTCCGGGGCCTACAAATATTCCGGATCGTTTGCGGGCCGCGATGCAGGTTCAGACCCGCGACCACCGCGCACCTGATTTTGTGGACACATTTGCGCCTGTCCTGCAGGACACGAAGAAAGTCTTCGGCACGACCTCCGGTCGCGTCATTACCTTTCCCGCCAGTGGGACAGGGGGCTGGGAGGCGGCGCTGTGCAACACGCTCAGCCCGGGCGACAAGGTTCTTGTGGCGCGTTATGGCATGTTCAGCCACCGCTGGATTGACATGTGCGAACGGCATGGGCTGGATGTTCAGGTCATCGAGTGCCCTTGGGGCACGGGCGCGCCTGCCGATAAATTCGAAGCGTCACTGAGCGACGATAAATCACATGCGATCAAGGCCGTATTGGTGACGCACAACGAAACCGCGACCGGCGTCAAATCCGACGTCGCCGGAGTGCGCGCCGCGATGGATGCGTCCGCGCATCCGGCGCTGCTTTTCGTGGATTGCGTCAGCTCGCTTGCTTCCATGCCGTTTGAGATGGATGCTTGGGGCGTCGATATCGCCGTGTCGGGTTCGCAAAAAGGCTTCATGCTGGCGACGGGCATGGCCATTCTCGGCGTCAGTGAAAAGGCACTGGCCGCGATGCAGACCGCAAGCCTGCCGCGTACCTTCTTTGATTTCAGGGACATGATGGGGGCCAATGCATCGGGTGGTTTCCCGTATACGCCGCCGCTGCAATTGATCTACGGGATGCGCGAAAGCCTCAAGATGTTGTTCGAGGAAGGATTGGACAACGTCTATGCCCGTCATACACGCCTTGCCGAGGGTGTACGCTGCGCAGTCAAGGCATGGGGTCTTGAGCTTGTCGCGCAAAACCCGTCGCTCTATTCCGACACGGTAAGTGCGATCTACGTGCCCGAGGGTTTTGACAGTAATGCGCTGACGGATCAGGCGTTCAACCAATACGGCGTGTCTTTCGGCGTGGGGCTTGGGGAGATGAATGGCAAGGCCTTCCGCATCGGACATCTTGGCAGCCTGACGGATGTGATGGTGCTTTCAGGTCTGGCGACGATCGAGATGGCGATGGCAGACCTTGATTACCCGATTGAATTGGGCAGTGGTGTGGCGGCGGCGCAAGAGCATTTCCGCTCCAAATCCGGTGCTGCCATCAAATCTGCTGCATAGGGAGGGCGAGATGCTGGATGCTATGACCGGGTCGGATCTGACACTTGAGGACGTGCGCACCGCGCATGACCGGATCAAACCCTATATCCACGAAACACCCATTCTGACGTCGTCGTATTTCAATGCGCTGACCGGGGCGGAGTTGTTTTTCAAATGCGAAAACTTCCAAAAGGCCGGTGCCTTCAAGGTGCGGGGGGCGTCCAACGCCGTCTTTGGCCTCAGCGACGAGATGGCTGAAAAAGGTGTGGCGACGCATTCATCGGGCAACCACGCCTTGTCCTTGTCCTATGCGGCAGGGCGGCGCGGTATTCCGTGTCATGTGGTGATGCCGCGTACCGCCCCCGAAGCGAAAAAGGCAGCCGTGCGGGGCTATGGCGGGATCATCACCGAATGCGAACCCTCAACCACCAGCCGCGAAGCGGTTTTTGCCGAAGTGCAGGCGGCGACGGGCGCGAATTTTGTGCATCCCTATAACGATCCGCGCGTGATCGCTGGGCAGGCGACCTGTTCGCTTGAAATGTTGTCGCAGGTTGAGAATATGGATGCGGTTATCGCGCCGATTGGCGGAGGTGGCATGATTTCGGGCACCTGTCTGACCCTGTCAAACCGCGCGCCCGAGATCGAGATATACGCAGCGGAGCCGGATCAGGCCGATGACGCGGCGCGTTCGTTCCGGGCCGGGCATATCATTGCCGATGACGCGCCTGTGACCGTCGCTGACGGGCTTAAGGTGCCCCTGAAGGAGAACACGTGGCACTTTGTGTCCAGTTTTGTGACGGATGTGCTGACCGCGTCTGAGCAAGAGATTATCGACGCGATGAAGCTGACATGGGAACGGATGAAAATCGTGATTGAGCCAAGCTGTGCCGTGCCGATGGCCACAATCCTGCGCAACCCGGAGGTTTTCCGGGGCAAGCGCGTGGGGGTGATCATCACCGGTGGCAATGTGGATTTGGATAAACTGCCCTGGACGCTGGGCTAAGGAGGATGCACCATGAACAAGCAAGTGAACTTTGAAGACTATGAAGTCGGCTATGATATCCCTGCCGCGATTGGTATGGATGAGGCCGATATCCAGACGCCCTGCCTTGTGCTGGACCTCGACGCGCTGGAGCGTAACATCAAGAAGATGGGCGATTTTGCCAAGGCGCACGGCATGCGCCACCGGGTACATGGCAAGATGCACAAATCCGTCGATGTGGCGCTCTTGCAGGAAGAACTTGGCGGCTCTGTCGGTGTGTGCTGTCAGAAGGTCTCAGAGGCTGAGGTCTTTGCCCGCGGTGGGATCAAGGATGTGCTGGTCTCCAACCAGGTGCGCCAGCCCGAAAAGATCGACCGTCTTGCGCGTCTGCCGAAACTGGGTGCGCGCGCCATCTGCTGTGTCGATGACATCGACAATGTGGCCGATCTGTCGCAGGCGGCGTTGCGCCACGGTACGCAAATCGAATGCCTCGTGGAAATCGACGTGGGCGCGGGCCGGTGCGGTGTGCAATATGGCCAGCCGGTCGTTGATCTCGCACTCGCGATTGACGCGGCGGAGGGTCTGAAGTTTGCCGGTATCCAGGCCTATCAGGGCGCGATGCAGCACATGGACAGCTACGAAGACCGCAAGCGCAAGACACAGATCGCCATTGATCAGGTGCGCGAAAGCCTTGATCTGCTCAAGGTGGCGGGTCTGGAGTGTGACATCGTAGGAGGTGGCGGCACGGGCTCCTATTATTTTGAAAGCGCTTCGGGCGTGTTCAACGAATTGCAGTGTGGGTCCTACGCCTTCATGGATGCAGATTACGGGCGTATTCTCGACAAGAATGGCAACCGGATTGATCAGGGGGAGTGGGAAAACGCGTTGTTTATCCTGACCTCCGTGATGAGCCACGCCAAGGCAGACAAGGCCATCGTGGATGCGGGCCTCAAGGCGCAATCTGTGGACAGTGGTCTGCCGACGATCTATGGCCGCACGGATGTGGAATATGTCAAATGCTCGGATGAGCATGGGGTTGTTGCCGACCCGCATGGGGCGCTCAAGGTCAATGACAAGTTGAAACTGGTCCCGGGTCACTGTGATCCGACCTGCAATGTGCACGACTGGTATGTCGGCGTGCGCGGCGGCAAGGTTGAAACGCTCTGGCCGGTATCGGCGCGTGGCAAGGCCTACTGAGCCGCACCCGGCATCAGAAGTGACACCGCGCCCGGCACGCCCGGGCGCGACTTACAAAAAAGACAAAGACAGGAATACCCGATGTCCAAAGGACTTTTGATCGTAGGCGAAGATATCTGTGCCGAGGTCGTCAGCAGTGCCGATGCCTTCACCGCCGTCGAGGCCGTTTTCGGGGCCATGGCAAAGGGAGACGCCTATAACTTCCCGGTCATCCGCGAGGCGATCGGATATGCCGATGCGCTTTATGGGTTCAAATCCGGGTTCGACAAGGCGGGCAAAACGCTGGGTGTGAAATCCGGCGGATACTGGCCGGGCAATATGGACAAGGGTCTGACCAACCACCAGTCCACGATTTTTCTGTTTGATCCGGACACAGGTATGCTGGAGGCGCTCGTTGGGGGCAATTACCTGACGGCTGTGCGCACGGCGGCATCTTCGTCCGTTTCCATCGCGCATCTGGCGCGCAAGGATGCCAAAGTGCTGGGCATGGTCGGGGCAGGGCATCAGTCGACCTTTCAGTTGCGCGCAGCCGCAGAGCAACGGGATTTCGAGAAAGTCGTCGCATGGAATCCGCATCCCGATATGCTACCACGCCTCGGCGCTGTGGCAGAAGAGCTTGGGCTGGCCTTTGAAGCCGTCACGCAGGAAGAGCTTGGCGCGCAGGCGGATGTGATCATCACCATCACCTCGGCCTTTGAGCCCTTGTTGATGAAAGACTGGATCAAGCCGGGCACGCATATCGCCTGCATGGGCACGGATACCAAGGGCAAGCAGGAGGTTGACCCCGAACTGCTCGTGTCCGCGACTGTCTTTGCCGATGAAATCGCACAGTCTGTGACGATTGGCGAAGCGCAGCATGCGGTGGCATCGGGCCGCTTGTCTGATGCCGAAATCACGCCCATCGGCGCGGTGATCAACGGCACCCATGCCGGACGCAGCAGTGATCAGCAGATCACCTTGTTCGATGGCACTGGCGTCGGGCTTCAGGATCTTGCGGTGGCATCCGTGGC
Organism: Roseobacter denitrificans OCh 114; assembly: GCF_000014045.1. Classification (NCBI taxonomy): domain Bacteria; kingdom Pseudomonadati; phylum Pseudomonadota; class Alphaproteobacteria; order Rhodobacterales; family Roseobacteraceae; genus Roseobacter; species Roseobacter denitrificans. Next base: position 2,767,697 of record NC_008209.1, on the reverse strand, counting down.
CGCGCGCGAAGCGGAAAGCCGCGGCAAGGCGACGCGTATCGCTTTGTGACGCGCGTCGGGTTCTGTTCTGGCTGCCAGGCACTGCCTTGCCGAGCAATCCTTAGTTTTGCCGGGGCGTTGGCGATGAGAGCGTTTTTCCCAAACCAACCCCGTGCGGCCACGGCGCGCAGGATGTCAAAACGCGGCGCACGATCAGAGCGATCCGCATAAACAGCCACCGGACACCACCGCCACGGTGCAGCGCAAAAGACCCGCCGCGGCTTCTGCGTTTCAACGGTTGGTAACGGCGGCACGTCTTTGCCGATGCGGCCAACGTGCAAAATCAGGGGCGGTGCAGCTGCCGGAACCCGGTTATGATCCTTGCGCCGCAATGCTGTGCGCGCACCTGCGGCCATTTCCTAAATTTTTAAAGACGCGCAGCCGTTGCGTCGGGATCAAGCCATACTCGTGGCACAATTTGCAAGCATGCTGTCGCGAGGATGATGGATCCCTGGGCAGAAAATGACACAACACGTCAACAGATATGGCTACGAGAAACGGGTTCGACGAAGTGTCCGGGCGACTGGATGGTTCAAATGAATGCGCTGAATGGCGGCAACAAGGCGGGGTTTATCAAGGCAAGACAGGGCGACCTCCTCGGCTGCGGCCTTGAGGCGTTACGCAGTTTCGCCGCATCCCGTGACCGGGTTCAAGCGAAGCTGCGAGACTTGGCCGAACTTGGTGATCCAGCCACCGCGCGCCGTGTTGAGCGCTTGGTGCGCCAGCTTGAGACATTCGAACCATCCGTCACGCTGATCGGGCAGGTCAAATCCGGCAAGACGTCGCTGGTCAACGCGCTGATCGGTGCGCCGGACCTGTTGCCTGCGGATGTCAATCCATGGACGTCGGTTATCACCTCGCTGCATCTACGCCCCGAAACATCGGGGTTCAAAAACCGCGCTACGTTCAGGTTTTTCGACAAGGAAGAATGGGACCGGCTGATCCGTGGTGGCGGGCGTATCGGAGAACTCGCCCGCAGGGCGGGTGCCGAAGCGGAGCTGGAAAAGATCAAGCAACAGGCCCTGCAGATGCGCGAGACATCGCGGCGGCGGCTCGGGGACAGGTTCGAGAAGTTGTTGGGTCAGCAGCGCGCGTATGACCACGTCGATAAAGAGTTGGTCGAACGCTACGTCTGCCTTGGTGACGCATTGGATCAGGCCGACAGCGACATGATAGGGCGCTTTGCTGACATCACCAAATCCGCCGATCTGTACATGACGCGCGCGGCGCTGCCGATGCCGCTTTGTCTTCGCGATACGCCGGGGGTGAATGATACCTTCATGATGCGCGAGCAAATCACGATCCGTGCGATCCGGGACAGCCAGATCTGCGTCGTTGTCCTGTCGGCGCATCAAGCGTTGTCTTCAACGGATATGGCGCTGATCCGGTTGATTTCACTGGTGAAATCACGCGATGTCGTCATCTTTGTCAACCGCGTGGACGAGTTGTCCGATCCGGCGGCCCAGATCCCGCAGATCCGCGAGAGTATCGCCGCAACTTTGAAAAAGCACCAGGGGCCCAGACGGGCCGAAGTTCTCTTTGGCAGCGCGCTCTGGGCCGGATATGCCTTGCAGATGCGGCTGGCGGATATGCCTGCTTCAAGTGCGGCCTCCTTGGCCAGTTGGGCGGCAGACGCTGACACAGGCGCGCCGGATGAGCGCATCGCCTGGCGTTTGTCCGGGCTGCCCGCCTTGCAGGACGCCATCGCGCAGCGCGTCGCAGACGGTGTTGGCGCGGCAATGTTGCAGCGGGTCGCGGCCAGCGCGCTCAACCTGACCTCCGGTCTCGCAGTCGCGCGTGAAATCAGCAACGCCACCGAAGAAACACGCGCCATCGCGCGGGTTCAAGGCAGCGAGTCGCAGGAACGCTTCACACGGATGATCAGCGCCCGGAAATCGGACATACGCTCAGAATTCGACGCCATCCTGTCGCGTTTTGCCGCGCGGATGGAGCGGGTGCAGAACAGCTTTCTGGAGCGTGCAACCGTGGCGCTGATCGAGCATCTTGCGCGTCATGGCAGTCAGACCACCTGGCGCTATGACCCGGCAGGGCTTCGTGCGCTGCTGAGGGCGTCACACAAAGTGTTGGCGCGCAACTGCCAATCAGCGTTTGACAGGGCGACAGAGGCGGCGGCGGCGGAGGTGATGGACATCTATGCGCAAGCCTTTGCTCTGGGTGGCAATACGCTGGACATCGCCCGCCCGCGTGCGCCGCAGGTGCCGCCGCCAGTCTCTTTGGGCAGCACGATTGCGCTTGATCTGAATGACCGCTGGTGGAAGCAGTGGTGGCGGCGGCGGCGCGGCACCACTGCCCATGCGGCGCATTTTCACAAGCTGCTCAAATCGGAAATCAGCCCTGTTCTCAAGGCCATGCATGACGATCTGGCGCAATCGGTTCGGGGTGAGGCCATCGCGATCTTTGACGACTTCCTGTCCGAACAACTGGATGTTTTCGAACGGTTGACCCATATGCACCGGGCAAGCCCGGAAGAGCTAGCAGCCTATATTGCCCGCCACGCCCCGCAGCACAGGCGCGCGGTGCTGAAACAGGCGATGGCGACCTTGAATGAATACGCACGAAGATGACGGATGAACGCCTGGCAGACAGCGCTGATTTCTGGCCGCCCATGCGCGGCCCGCGCTTGCCGCGCTTTGCGCTGATGGGTGAATTCAGTGCGGGCAAAAGCACGCTGGCGAACCTGATGCTTGGCGTCACCGCCTTGCCGGTTCAGGTCGTTGCAACACAACTGCCACCGGTCTGGATAATTCATGGATCACAACCGTCTGTGATCGTCGATCTGGCGGGGAATGAAACATCGTGCAGTCTAGAGGATCTCGCGGGGACGTCGTTTGATGAAGTGGCGTTCATCAAGCTTCACTGCGAGGCGGAAATCCTCAGACACTGCGAGTTGATTGATATGCCGGGAACATCCGATCCCAATATGTCGAGCCGTGTCTGGGAACGCATGATGTCCTGCGCAGACGGTGTCCTGTGGTGCAGCCCCGCGACGCAGGCCTGGCGTCAGAGCGAAGCGGCGGTATGGGAGGATGTTGATCCACAGGTTCAGGCAAACTCCATGCTCGTTTTGACGCGGGCGGATATGCTGCAAAACGAAGCTGACAAGGCCAAGGTTCTTCGCCGCATCAGATCTGAGGCTGCTGCGGTTTTTGCGGATGTCAGGATGGTGTCTTTGGCTCAAGCGCCTGACGCCAGAGAGGATGTAGCCCCGTGGCGCGACAGCGCTGCGGCGCATGTTGTTGAAAGGTTTCTGGTGCTGGCAGCGCGGGTTGCAGGCGCCCTTGAGGCTTCGGCGCATGATCCGCTGGAGGTGAGCACGATGTCGGCATGCAGCCTCGGTGCGGATCATGCGTGCACCGCGCCACCTGAAGCGGCAAGCACGATTGTGCCCAGACGCCCACAAGCGCGCCGCGACGCACCGCGCAACCGCCCGACACGCGACGCATCAGAGGTAAGTTCGCGCGCCGTCATGCCCTGATTGACCTGATCCGGAAAATACGAAGATCACCTTTGCGACCTGGGGCAGGCGATCTGTGAAAACGGCGATGCGCGGTGTCCGTACCGTTGGATCACCTGAGTGATAATTGATGAAAACTGCACTGCATTGCGCCGTACTGCGGTTTGCCGTGGAGATGCCGCAGCGCTCGCGCAGGACCAACGCAGGGGCTTGCTTGCGACATCGCAACGGCTGGGTGCTGATCTGTGCGGTCGTGTTCAATCGGTCAGGATCACCTCAACCCCCCAATCGGCGCAGCGCTGCGCGAGCACGGGCGGGAAGGGCGCATCCGTGAAAACACCTGTCAGCGAGTGCAGCGCGGCAATTCGCACAGGGGCGGAGCGGCTGAGTTTCGAATGGTCAGCGACCAGATAGCATTTGCGCGATTGCGCTATGATGGCACGGCTGACGCTGACTTCTTCGACATCGAAATCCAGCAGGTCGCCGGACACATCCAGCGCCGAGCATCCGATCACCGAGATGTCGAATTTGAACTGGCGTATGGTTTCAACCGCCACATGGCCGATCAGGCCACCATCGCTGCGTCGCAGTGCGCCACCGGTCACAATCGTCCGGCTGTTGGCGTTGTGTCCCATGATGCTGGCCACGTTCATGTTGTTGGTCACAACCATCAGGTTCCGGTGATCCAGCAGGTGCTGGGCCACGGCTTCGGTGGTGGTGCCGATGTTCAGAAACACCGAACTGCCATCGTCGATACGTGCCGCACAGGCGCGGGCGATTGATGTCTTGGCATCGGCGTTCAGGCGGCGTCTTTCATCATATTCGATGTTCGTGGTGCCCGAGGGCAAGACCGCGCCGCCATGCACGCGTTCCAGCTTTCTGTCTGCTGCCAGTTCGGTCAGATCCCGGCGGATGGTCTGGAGGGTGACGCCGAACCGGTCTGCAAGGTCATCTACGGTTACTTTGCCTTCTTTTTGCGCGATGTTCAGGATGTCGGCGTGCCGGAAGTTTTGTGTCATCGGTGCTGTTCTGTGCCTTTGCTGGCCTCAATCGCGGATCGTCGTGCCGATTATGCGCCAAGGACGATGGATCGAAATTGTTCGTTTTCTCTCTTTTGTACATTAAACGAAAAATTTCGAAGATAAATGCTTGAATGCGCAGGATGGCTGCGTTAGGCGAAATGCACTTGGATGACGAGAAAGACCGCGCAGTGCCCAATGATCAAGAGAAGCCCTACGATCTGTTCATCATCGGTGGTGGCATAAACGGCTGCGGTATCGCGCGCGATGCGGCCGGGCGGGGCCTGCATGTTGCGCTGGCAGAAATGAACGATCTGGCCTCGGCCACATCTTCTGCATCGACCAAGCTGTTTCATGGCGGTCTGCGCTATCTTGAGTATTTCGAGATCAATCTGGTCAAACATGCTCTGGCAGAGCGTGAAGTGCTGTTGAAAGCCATGCCGCATATCAGTTGGCCCATGCGCTTTGTGTTGCCCTATCACCGCGACATGAGGTTCGAGGGCAGCACGCCAACCTCGCGCATCCTCAATACCGTAATGCCCTGGATGAAGGGGCGGCGGCCTGCATGGCTGATCCGGTTTGGTCTTTTCCTGTATGACAATCTGGGTGGTCGCGACATCCTGCCGGGGACAAAAACGCTGGATTTGCGCGGGGGGCCTGAGGGCGCACCACTGGTGAAAAAGTTCGAAAAGGCTTTTGAATATTCAGATTGCTGGGTTGAGGATTCGCGCCTTGTCGTTCTGAACGCGCGTGATGCTGCCGCGCGGGGAGCATCCGTGATGGTGCGCACCAAAGTCGTGTCTGCCGCGCGCGTCGACGATCTGTGGGAGGTGAGCCTGCAGGACGTGACCACAGGGCAGATGCGCAAGCTGCGGGCGCGCATGCTGGTCAATGCAGGCGGGCCGTGGGTCGGGGATATCATCCAGCAAAAGGTGCGGATAAACTCGACCGAAGGCGTGCGATTGGTGCGCGGCAGCCACATCGTGACGCGCAAACTCTATGATCATGACAAATGTTACTTTTTTCAGGGCATGGACGGGCGCATCATCTTTGCCATTCCCTATGAGACGGATTTCACGTTGATCGGGACGACGGATGCAGAGCATCCCGACCCGTCGGTGTCGCCTGAATGCACGCCTCAGGAGCGTGATTATCTGATTGATTTCGCCAACCAGTATTTCGACCATGACATAAGCCGCGACGATGTGGTCTGGACCTATTCCGGGGTGCGCCCGCTTTACGATGATGGGGCAAGCAGTGCGACGGCGGCGACGCGGGACTATACGCTCAAGGTGGATGAGGCAGGTGGCGCGCCGATCCTGAATGTCTTTGGCGGCAAGATCACGACCTACCGCAAGCTGGCAGAGGATGCGATGGAGCGGATCGTGCCGTTCTTTCCCGGCACCTCGGGGCATTGGACGGCGGGTGTGCCCTTGCCGGGCGGCGATTTCGCGGTCGGGGATTTCGACACGCTTGTCGCGCGGCTGCGTGATGATTTTCCTTTTCTTTCGCATTTTTGCGCACGCAGGCTGGTGCGCGCCTATGGCACCGAAAGCTGGGACATCATGGCGGGTGCACAGAAGGTTGAAGAATTGGGCGAACACTTCGGTCATGGGTTACGCGCGCGCGAGGTGCTCTGGCTGATGACCCATGAATATGCGCAAACAGCCGAAGATATCCTGTGGCGGCGCAACAAATTGGGCTTGCGCATGAGTCCGCAGGAAGTTTCTGTTCTGGATGACTTTATGCAGGCACACAGGCTAAAAGAAGGCTCTGACGCTGCACAATAACTTGGGGGAGGGGTGCATGACCCATATCTTGGCCATTGATCAGGGAACCACGTCGTCACGCGCGATCATATTTGATGCGTCGATGAACATCACCGCATCCGCGCAGGAGGAGTTCGCGCAACACTATCCCGACAGCGGCTGGGTTGAGCATGATCCCGGCGATTTATGGGCAACCACCGCAGGGACCTGCCGCGCGGCCATCGAAAAAGCAGGCTTGAAGCCTGAGGACATCGCCGCCATCGGGATCACAAATCAACGCGAAACCGTGGTGGTCTGGGATAAAACATCAGGTCAGCCGGTTTACAACGCGATCGTTTGGCAGGACCGGCGCACGGCGGCCTATTGCAAGACGCTGCGCGATGAAGGTCATGACAAGATGATCACCGCGCGCACTGGGCTTCTGGCGGATCCGTATTTCTCGGCGACCAAGCTGAAGTGGATATTGGACAATGTGGAAGGTGCAAGGGACCGCGCAACGCGCGGTGAATTGCTCTTTGGCACGGTTGATACCTTTCTGATCTGGAAACTGACCGGCGGGGCGGCCCATGTCACGGATGCCACGAATGCCGCGCGCACGTCCCTTTATGACATCCACAAAGGGCGCTGGAGCCAGACGATCTGCGCGCTGTTTGATATTCCGCAACAGATGTTGCCGGAGGTAAAAGACTGCGCGGCGGATTTTGGCGTGACGCGCTCTGATCTGTTTGGCCGCCCCGTGCCAATCCTTGGGGTGGCGGGCGATCAGCAGGCGGCGACAATCGGGCAGGCGTGTTTTGAACCGGGCATGTTGAAATCGACCTATGGCACGGGGTGTTTCGCCTTGCTGAATACAGGCGACACGGCAGTGGCTTCGAGCAATCGGTTGCTGACCACGATCGCCTATCAGTTTGATGGCAAACCGACCTATGCGCTTGAGGGGTCGATTTTCGTCGCCGGGGCTGTGGTGCAATGGCTGCGTGATGGGCTGCAAACCATCCGCAAGGCCAGCGAAACCCAAGCGATGGCAGAACGCGCGGACCCGAACCAGAATGTGGTGCTGGTGCCTGCATTTGTGGGCTTGGGCGCGCCCTATTGGGATGCCGAGTGTCGGGGCGCTGTGTTCGGGCTGACGCGAAATTCAGGGCCGGACGAATTTGCCAGGGCCGCGCTGGAGAGCGTCGGATACCAAACCCGCGATCTGTTGGATGCGATGACAGCGGATTGGCAGGGCAGTGACGTGCGTGCAACGCTGCGGGTGGATGGGGGCATGTCAGCCTCGGACTGGGCGATGCAGTTCCTGTCTGACATTATCGATGCGCCGGTGGATCGCCCCAAAGTGCTTGAAACAACCGCCTTGGGGGCGGCGTGGCTGGCGGGGCAACGTGCGGGCCTATATCCTGATCAGGCCGGATTTGCCGCAAGCTGGGCTCTTGAAAAGACCTTTGCGCCGCAGATGGACGCGGCTCTGCGCGACAGGAAATACGCAGCCTGGAAGCGGGCGGTGGATGCCACCCTGCGCTTTTGAGAACGGCATGGGGTCAGCCACATTCACTTTTCAAACCGCGGGCCGGGTCACTTTTGGGCGCGGTGCGCGCGTATCAGCGGCGCAGGCGGTTGCGGCGTTCGGCACCGGGGTCTGTCTGGTGCGCGGGCACTCCGTGGTTTGGGTGGACGCGCTTGAGGCGGAATTGAGCGCCGCGGGATGCAGCATCCAATCCATTCGCTGTCGGGCGGAGCCGGATATCGACATGCTGCAAGAGGCTTTGGCGCAGATCAAGGCGGGCCCTGTGGATGTTGTCGTGGCGGTCGGGGGTGGTTCTGTCATGGATCTGGGCAAGGCGCTTGCGGCGCTGGCGCCGGGGGATGCGCCGGTACTTGATCATCTGGAGGGTGTTGGGAAAGGCCTGCCGCTGCGTGCTGCGCCCCTGCCGTTTGTGGCGATCCCAACCACGGCTGGCACGGGCTCGGAAGTCACCAAGAATGCCGTGATCGGTGTCCCCGGTTCGGGCCGCAAGGTCAGTCTGCGGGATGACAGGATGCTGGCGCGTCTGGCGATTGTCGATCCTGAGTTGATGGACGATGCCCCGAAAGACGTGACCCTTGCATCCGGTCTTGATGCGCTGGTGCAGGTGATCGAACCCTACCTCAGCAAACGCAGCAACCCGGTCACGGATGCCCTGTGCCGGGAGGCGATTCCCAAGGCGGCCCATGCGCTGGCGCGACTTCTGGAAGGCGAAGATGCTCAGGCAAGAGACGACATGGCCTTCGCGAGCCTGTGCGGGGGCATGGCGCTTGCGAACGCGGGTCTGGGGGCTGTGCACGGCCTTGCTGGTGCCATTGGCGGGCGCAGCGGTGCGCCGCATGGGTTGATCTGCGGCAGGCTTCTGGGCGGTGTTTTGCAGGCGAACCGGGCGGCCTTGTCAGGATTGAACCAACAGGCAGCCCGCTTTGATGAGGTAGCGGCGCATCTGTCGCAAGCCTTTGGAATCCGGACGCCAATTGATGCGGCAGCCTGGGCGGACATGCTGGACAGTTGGGGTCTGGCGCGGCTGGGGCGTTGGATGACCCCCGATGTGTGCCTCAGCACGGTTGCGCAGGATGCAGCCGTCAGTTCGTCGATGCAGGCCAATCCCTGCACCCTGTCAGAGGCGGATTTGGTCCGTCTGATCAAGGCCGTATTATAGCAACGTCCGGGCTGCGTGACACCGGGCCGGCAAGCTATGTTCACAGAGCAAGGCAGGCCCGGTAAAATCAGGCATTGAAATCTCTGGCGATTTGTGATCGTTAGCGCTAACAGATCAACGGCGCTGGTTGCCAGCACATGCATATGCAGTCTCAGGAGGATAGGATGTCCCATCAGGTAGGTATCAACGGCTTTGGACGAATTGGGCGGGGTGTCCTGCGCGCATTGGTCGAAAACAGAATTTCCGATGTGGAAGTTGTCGCCATCAACGACCTGTCCAGCCCTGAAACGCTGGCGCATCTGTTGAAATACGACAGTGTGCACGGACGCTTTCAGGGGGATGTTGAAGTGCAGGGCGATGCGCTCATCGTCAATGGCAAGCCGATCCGGGTGAGTGCGTTGCGCGACCCGGCGGAACTGCCGTGGGGCGACGTGGATGTCGCGATGGAATGCACGGGGTTTTTCACGGCGCGCGATAAGGCCGCGTTGCATCTCAAGAACGGCTCTGGCCGGGTTCTGATCTCGGCACCCGGGGCGGATGCGGATCGCACCGTTGTGTTTGGCGTCAATGATCACGAATTGACCAAGGATGATGCGATCGTCTCCAACGCGTCCTGCACGACGAATTGTCTGGCTCCGGTGGCGGCGGTTCTGGACAAGGCGGTCGGTATCAAAACCGGCTACATGACCACCATCCATGCCTATACCGGCGATCAGCCATCGCATGACGCCGCGCACAAAGACCCCTACCGTGGGCGGGCAGCAGCCCTGTCGATGGTACCGACCTCAACAGGGGCCGCCAAGGCCATCGCGCTGGTTCTGCCGCGCCTTGAGGGGCGTCTTGAAGGGTCCGCAGTGCGGGTCCCGACACCGAATGTATCCCTCGTGGACCTCAGCTTTGTGCCGGAGAAAGACACGAGCGCCGATGAGATCAACGCCGCGATCAAAGCCGCCGCCGAGGGGCCGATGCGGGGGGTTCTGTCCTATGAAACGGACCCGATGGTATCCATTGATTTCAACCACGATTCGCATTCGTCCTGCTTTGCCGCGCCGCAAACCAAAGTGACGCGCGACGGGCTGGTGCGTGTCGTGACGTGGTATGACAATGAGTGGGGTTTTGCCAATCGCATGATCGATACTGGACGCAAACTGGCGACACTGGCCAAAAGCTGACCTGAGCCGGTCCGTTTGAACGTCACAGCCATTGGAGAAAGCGACATGCCCCTGAACGAGACGATTGATCGCGTCACCCGGCGCATTATCGAACGCAGCAAAGGCCCCCGTGGAGAGTATCTGGACCGTATGAACGCCGCACGGGTCAAGGGCCCGGCGCGCGCACATCTGAGCTGTAGCGGTCAGGCGCATGCCTATGCGGGCGCGGGACAGGATCAGGCCAAGCTGGCCCATGAAACGGCGGGCAATCTGGGGATCGTCACCACCTATAATGACATGCTTTCCGCGCATCAGCCTTTCGAGCGTTTTCCCGATCTGATCCGCGAAGCCGCGCGCGAGGCAGGCGGGACCGCACAGGTGGCAGGCGGTGTTCCGGCCATGTGTGACGGCGTGACACAGGGCGAGCCGGGCATGGAACTCAGCCTGTTTTCGCGCGATGTTATTGCCATGGCGACCTCTGTCGCGATGAGCCACAACACCTTTGATGCGGCGGTCTATCTGGGTGTCTGTGACAAAATCGTGCCCGGTCTTGTGATCGCGGCGCAGACCTTCGGTCACGTGCCCACCGTGTTCCTGCCAGCGGGTCCCATGACCTCGGGTCTGTCCAATGACGAAAAAAGCACCGTGCGTCAGAAATTTGCTGCCGGGGAAGTGGGCCGCGCGGAATTAATGAAAGCCGAGATGGGCGCCTATCACGGGCCGGGCACCTGCACATTCTACGGCACGGCCAATACCAACCAGATGCTGATGGAATTCATGGGGCTGCATTTGCCGGGCACCAGCTTTGTGACACCGAATACAGGCCTGCGCGATGCGCTGACCAAAGCGGGTGCACAGCGTGCGCTGGCTCTGTCTGATCTGGGCGACAGCTACACGCCGGTCTGCGATATCCTGACGGAAAAGGCCTTCGTCAATGGTATCGTCGGGTTGAATGCAACCGGCGGTTCGACCAATCTGCTGATCCACCTGGTGGCGATGGCCCGGGCCGGTGGGATCATTCTGGACTGGCAGGATTTTTCGGATATTTCGGATGTGACGCCGCTGCTGGCACGGGTGTATCCCAACGGTCTGGCGGATGTGAACCATTTCCATGCGGCGGGGGGGCTCGGCTACATGATCCGCGAACTACTCGGGGCCGGATTGCTGCACGGCGATACAAAAACCGTCGCGGGCGGCGGGCTGGAGCTTTACACGCAGGAGCCAAAGCTGATCGAGGGCGAGGTCGTCTGGGAACAGGGAACCACCGAAAGCCTGAACATGAAGATCGTGCGCCCTGCAGCGGACCCGTTTCAGGCGACAGGAGGTCTCAAACGGCTGTCCGGCTCCTTGGGCAATGCGGTGATCAAGGCGTCGGCGGTCAAACCGGAACACCAGATTGTCGAGGCACCGGTGCGCGTCTTCCATGATCAGGAGACGGTCAAGAATGCCTGCCGGGCGGGTGAAATCACGCAGGATACCGTGATTGTCGTGCGCTTTCAGGGACCCAAGGCCAATGGCATGCCCGAATTGCACAGCCTGACGCCCGCCTTGAAAAACCTGCAGGCCAAAGGGCTGAACGTGGCTCTTGTTACGGATGGGCGGATGTCCGGTGCCTCGGGCTCCGTGCCTGCGGCGATCCACGTCAGCCCCGAGGCGCTGGATGGCGGCGCGATTGCGAAGCTGCGCGACGGGGATATTGTGCGCGTGGATGCGATTGCCGGAGTGCTTGAAATCCTGACGGATGGCGTGTTGGATCGGGCGGTTGCACAGGCTGATCTGTCGGCGAATGAATTCGGTCTCGGGCGCGAGTTGTTTGCCAATTTCCGCCGCCAGGTGGGATCGGCAGATACCGGTGCCTGCGCGCTGTTCTAGGAAAGGAAAACACAGATGACCCCTCAAGACGCAAGCAGACGCGCCCGCGACATCTGCGGCATGGCACCAATTGTCCCGGTATTGGTCGTGGAAGATGCCAGCAAGGCAAGGCCGCTGGCCGAAGCCCTGATCGCCGGTGGCTTGCCCGCCCTCGAGGTCACGCTGAGGACGCCCGCGGCGCTTGAGGTGATCGCGCACATGGCACAGGTCAAGGGCGGCGTGGTCGGGGCAGGCACGCTCGTGACGCCCGATGATGTGCGCGCCGCGAAAGAGGCCGGGGCAACCTTTGGCGTTTCACCCGGCGCGACGGACGACCTGATTGATGCCTGCGAAGCGCTGGAATTACCACTTCTGGCAGGGGCCGCTACCGCGAGCGAAGCGATGCGTCTGCTGGCGCGCGGCTATGACATGCTCAAGTTCTTCCCGGCGGAGGCCTCGGGCGGTGCGCCCGCCCTGAAGGCCATCGGCGGACCCCTGCCGCAGATTTCATTCTGCCCGACCGGGGGCGTCAGCCCGGCAAACGCGCAAAGCTATTTGGCCTTGCCGAATGTGCTCTGTGCCGGGGGCAGTTGGGTGGCCCCTGCAGATCTGGTTGCACAGAATGACTGGGCCGCCATCGAGAGCCTCGCGAAAGCGGCCAGCGCCCTGGGCCAGTGACGCGCGCGGTTCACAACATGGGAAAAGCGGAATGATACTGTGCTGCGGCGAAGCGCTGATTGACATGATCCCGACGCCCACCGGCGCGGGCGCGGAAGGATTTGTGCCGCACTCCGGCGGGGCGATTTTCAACACCGCCATCGGTCTGGGCCGTCTTGGGGTGCCGACGGGGTTCCTTTCCGGGCTGTCGACCGACCTCTTTGGGCAGCAATTAGTGTCGGACCTCGCGGCGAGCCATGTGAGCGCGGATTATGCCGTGCGATCAGACCTGCCAACGACGCTGGCCTTCGTGCGGCTGAGCGGTGGGCAGGCGAGCTATACGTTTTATGATGAAAACACCGCCGGGCGCATGTTGGAGCCCGAACAACTGCCGCACCTATCGCCAGATGTCACGGCGCTTTACTTCGGCGGCATCAGCCTGATCAGTGAGCCTTGCGCCGAATTCTATGCGGCACTGGCCCTGCGGGACGGCGCGCAGCGCGTGATCATGCTGGATCCGAACATCCGCCCGGGGTTTATCCGGGACGAGGCACGGTATCGCGCCCGGCTGGACCGCATGATGGTCGGGGCCGATATCCTGAAAGTGTCGGATGAGGATCTCGACTGGATACTGCCGGGTTCTGGCACGACAGAGGATAAGGCGATGTCCATAACCGAAAAGGGCGTGCGCATCGTCATCGTCACCCGTGGCAGCGCCGGTGCGTCGGCCCATTTCACGGATGGGCGCGCGGTTTCTGTGCCCGCACAAAAGGCAGTTGTCGTTGATACGGTTGGTGCCGGGGACACGTTCAACTCCGGCGTGCTGGCGCATCTGTCCAGAGCGGGTTTTCTGAGCAAGGCCCGCATAAAGGACATCGGCCCGGCTGATATGGAAGATGCGCTGGCCCTTGGCGCGCGTGTGGCGGCAGTCACGGTCGCCCGCGCAGGTGCAAACCCGCCTTGGGCGCAGGAACTGAACCTATGATGAGTGGCGGTGGCGCCGTGAAACCTGTACCACCATCCAAAATGAGCTAAGGTGCACGCGTTTGCGCCGCAACCGAGAGTATATGATAACGATGACCACACCCCGTATTTCTGCCCCATCCGTTGAAGCGTTCAGCGCGGCCATCCTGCGCCATCTGAAATTGTCGCTGGGCAAGGACCCGGAGCATGCGTCGCTCTATGACTGGCGCATGTCACTGGCGTTGAGCCTGCGCGATCATGTGGTGGAACCGTGGTTCGAGAGCACCCGCAAGACCTATGAAGCACGCGGCAAGCGCGTTTATTATTTGTCGATGGAGTTTCTGATCGGGCGTCTTGTGGAGGACGTGGCCGTGAACCTCGGCTTTGAGGACATCGCAGAAGAGGCGATCACGGCGCTGGGTCAAAACTACGGCGATGTCGTGGCCAACGAGCCCGACGCAGCGCTTGGCAACGGCGGGCTGGGGCGATTGGCGGCGTGTTTCATGGATTCGCTCTCGACGCTTGGAATCCCGGCCTACGGATATGGCATCCGCTATGAACACGGGTTGTTTGAACAACATTTTGAAGAGGGTGCGCAGATCGAGACGGCAGAGACATGGCTCTCACAAGCGCATGTCTGGGAGTTTGAGCGCCCCGAAGTGACCTATCCCATCCATTTCGGCGGACATGTGGCAGTTGAAGACGGCAAAACCGTCTGGCACGCGGGCGAAACGGTTATGGCATCGGCCTATGACACGCCCGTGCTGGGCTGGCAGGGACGGTGGGCGAATACGCTGCGGTTATGGGCGGCCAAACCGACCACCAATTTCGACCTCGAAAGCTTCAACCGTGGCGATTACATCGCGGCCAGCGCGCCCGAAGCGCTCGCGCGGACCATCAGCCGTGTGCTCTATCCCGACGATACCACCGATGTGGGCAAGGAGCTGCGCCTGAAACAGGAGTACTTCTTTACTTCCGCCTCCCTGCAGGACCTGCTGCGCCGCTTTCTCAGCGAGGGCGGGGCGCTCAAGGACCTGCCGGATCATGTTGCGATCCAGCTGAACGATACGCACCCGGCGATTGCCGGTCCGGAACTGGTGCGTTTGCTCATGGATGAGCACCAGTTCGAAGTGGCGCAGGCCATCACCACCGCCCGCGCTTGCCTTGCCTATACGAACCACACGCTGCTGCCGGAAGCGCTGGAGCGCTGGCCCGAAGACCTGTTTGCGCGTGTGCTGCCGCGCCATTACCGCATCATCCAGCTGATCGAGGCGGCACATTTCGCCACGGCGGGCGAAACCGTGCGCATCTTTGAGCATGGCGAGGTCAAGATGGGCGAACTGGCCTTTGTCATGGCCCATCACGTCAATGGCGTTTCTGCGCTGCACTCCGAACTGGTCAAGGAAACGGTGTTTTCGGACCTCAACGCGGCCTATCCGGGCCGCATCATCAACCAGACCAACGGCATTACTCCGCGCCGCTGGCTTTACACCTGCAACCGGCCGCTGCGCGGGCTGATCAATGACACGATCGGAACCGCCTGGCCGGATAATCTTGATCAGCTCTCGGGCTTGACGGCGCATGTGGAGGACAGCGCGTTCCTCGACCGGTTTCAGGCGGCCAAGGACGCCAACAAGGCGCGGCTTGCCGATTGGCTCAAGGCGCGCGATGGCGTCAGCGTCGATCCCGCCGCCATGTTTGATGTGCAAATCAAACGCATCCATGAATACAAACGCCAGCTGATGAACCTGCTGGAAACGGTTGCGCTCTGGAATGACATCCGCGCCAATCCGAATGGCGCTTGGACACCGCGCGTCAAACTGTTCGGGGGCAAGGCGGCCCCGGGCTATGTGGTCGCAAAAGAGATCATCCACCTGATCAACGACGCCGCACGCGTCATCAATGCGGACCCGGTCACGCGTGAATTCCTGCAAATCGTCTATCCGGAAAACTACAATGTTTCCATGGCCGAGATGTTGATCCCGGCGGCGGACCTCTCGGAACAGATCTCGACCGCCGGAAAGGAAGCATCCGGTACCGGCAACATGAAATTCGCCCTGAACGGCGCGCCCACCATCGGCACGCTCGATGGCGCCAACGTGGAAATCCGCGACTGCGTCGGGGCCGAGAATTTCTTTCTGTTTGGCTTGACGGCGGCGGAGGTGACGGCGCGCCGGGCAGAGCCTGATTATGCCCGTACCGCAATTGCCGCGAGCCCCCGGTTGAGCGAAGTGCTGGACCAGATCAGATCAGGCCTGTTTTCCGGTGGCGACAGGGATCGCTATGTGAACCTTGTGAATGGCCTTTATGATCACGACTACTTCCTTGTGACCTGTGATTTTGACGCCTATTTCGCCGCGCAACGCCAGGTCGATACGGCCTTTGCCGACAGTCGCACCTGGACCCGGATGGCCGCGTTGAACACCGCGCGCGTGGGGTGGTTCTCCTCTGACAGAACGATCAGCGGCTATGCCAAGGACATCTGGCAAGCGCAAAGCCTGCTGGAACAACGCGACGCAGACCAGAACGTCGCCTGAAGGAACACGTGGTGTGAATATCTCACAAACAGATGCCGAAAAGCTCGCCGCGGGGTGTCACGGCAATCCGTTTTCCGTGCTCGGCCTGCATGAGGTTGCGGGAAAGCTGAGCCTGCGCGTCTTTCTGCCCGGTGCCGAGACTGTGGAGGCGCTGGACCCCAAGACCGGGCGCGTGATCGTCACGCTCAACCAGACGGAAACGCCGGGGCTTTTCGAGGGCACCGCGGCGCGGCGCAAGAAGCGTTTTGCCTATCATCTGCGCATCACCCAAGGCGCGCATCAGTGGCAGATGGATGATCCTTATCGCTTTGGCCCCGTGATCGGGGATATCGACGAATATCTTCTGGGAGAGGGCTCACATCGTCGCCTATGGAGTGTGTTGGGCGCCCATGTCATTACGCATGAAGGTGTTGCAGGCACGCATTTCGCCGTCTGGGCCCCCAATGCGCAGCGCGTGTCGGTGGTTGGCGAATTCAACGTCTGGGATGGTCGGCGCATGATGATGCGCCAGCGGGGGGCGACCGGTGTTTGGGAAATCTTCGTGCCCGGCATTGGCGAGGGCGAGATTTACAAATACGAAATCATCGCGCCGGATGGATCACTGCTGCCGCAAAAGGCGGACCCGGTCGGTTTCGGGGCCGAGCACCCGCCGCGCACCGGATCGGTTGTGCGCAAGATCGACGGCTACGCGTGGGATGATGCGCAGTGGATGACGCGGCGCGCGGATGTGCAGCGCATTGATCAGCCCGTGTCGATCTATGAGGTGCATCTCGGCTCATGGCGGCGCGTGCCGGAAGATGGCAATCGCCCGCTCAGCTATGTGGAACTGGCCGATCAACTGGTGGCTTACGTCAAGGACATGGGGTTCACCCATATGGAAGTGATGCCGGTCTCTGAATTTCCTTTTGACGGGTCATGGGGCTATCAGCCCATCGGGCTCTTTGCACCGACGATCCGCCATGGCACGTTGGACGAATTCCGCGCGCTGGTCGCTGCGTGCCACCGGGAAAACATCGGCGTGATCCTCGACTGGGTGCCGGGGCATTTTCCGGAGGATGCGCATGGGCTGGGCCGGTTTGACGGCACGGCCCTTTACGAACATGCCGACCGCAAGGAAGGGTTTCACCCCGATTGGAACACGCTGGTCTACAACTACGGGCGGGCGGAGGTCGCAAATTACCTTGCGGCGAATGCGCTTTACTGGCTGCAGGAACACCATGTCGATGGGCTGCGTGTGGATGCGGTCGCCTCGATGCTCTACCGCGACTATTCGCGCAAGGATGGCGAGTGGATCCCGAACAGGGACGGCGGGCGCGAGAACTACGAAGCCATTTCATTCTTGCAGAAAGTGAACACCGAAAGTTACGGCGAGGTGCCGGGCATCATGACCATTGCCGAGGAATCCACCGCCTTTCCGGGTGTGAGCGCGCCAGTGGACGCAGGGGGGCTGGGCTTTGGCTTCAAGTGGAACATGGGTTGGATGAACGATACGCTGCAATACATGCAGCAGGATCCGATCCATCGCAAATACCACCACCACGAGATGACCTTTGGCCTGCACTATGCCTTTTCGGAAAACTTCATCCTGCCGCTCAGCCATGATGAGGTGGTGCATGGCAAGGGGTCATTGCTCGATAAGATGCCGGGGCAGGGGGATGACAAATTCGCAAACCTACGCGCCTATTACGGCTTCATGTGGGGGCATCCGGGCAAAAAGCTGCTGTTCATGGGCTGCGAGTTTGCACAGGGCGTTGAGTGGAACCACGACAGCAGTCTTGACTGGCACCTGTTGGATCACCCGCAACACCGCGGCATGCAGAACCTTGTGCGTGATCTGAACGCGCTCTACCGGGAAAATGCGGCGCTTCATGGTCTGGACTGCGCAGCGCAAGGTTTTGAATGGATTGACGAAAACAACGCCGAGGCGTCGGTCCTTGCCTGGCTGCGACATGGGCCGGATGGCGGCGCACCGATGCTTGTGGTGAGTAATTTCACGCCGGTCGAGCGATCACATTATCGCCTCGGCGTGCCGCAGGCCGGGCGATGGGTGGAGCGGCTGAATACCAATGCGGATTGCTATGGCGGGACCGGTTTGGGCAACTTGGGCGGTGTGCAAAGCGCCGATATCGCGGCCGCCGGTCGGCCCTTTTCGATCGACGTGGTTTTGCCGCCGCTCACCACGCTGTTTTTTCAGCTGGATGACGGGTGAAGGCAGCCGCGCGGCGCTGGACGGATTTAAGGGGAGGATGAGAGGATGAACAGAGAAGAACAACGATTGGCGCAACAGACCATGGCCTTTGTTCTGGCCGGGGGGCGGGGCAGCCGCCTTTATGAGCTCACGGACCGTCGCGCCAAACCTGCGATGTATTTTGGTGGCAAGAGCAGGATCATTGATTTTCCCCTGTCCAATGCCGTGAATTCGGGGATCCGGCGGATCGGGGTCGCAACGCAATACAAGGCGCATTCACTGATCCGACACTTGCAGCGGGGCTGGAGTTTCTTTCGGGCCGAGCGCAATGAATCACTCGATATTCTGCCCGCTTCACAACAGATGAATGATGAGAACTGGTATAAGGGCACAGCCGATGCGGTGGCCCAGAACAAGGACATCATCGAAGGCTACGGGCCCAAGTACATCATCATTCTGGCAGGCGATCACATCTACAAGCAGGACTACGCGGAAATGATCCGCCATCACGTGGAAAGTGGTGCGGATGTCACTGTCGGCTGTATCGAAGTGCCGCGCATGGAAGCCAGCGGTTTTGGCGTGATGAAAGTGGATACCGAAGACCGCATTCTCGATTTCATCGAAAAACCCGGCGATCCGCCTGCGATGCCGGGACATCCGGATCAGGCTTTGGCGAGTATGGGGATCTATGTTTTTGAAACGGAATACCTTTTCAAGATCATGGAAGAATGCGCGGCGGTCCCGGGGTATTCCCATGATTTTGGCGGCGATATCATTCCGACCATCGTGCGAGGCGGAAAGGCCGTGGCGCATCCGTTCAGCCGCTCCTGCGTGCGCACCGTTAATGAGGAAGCGCCCTATTGGCGCGATGTCGGCACGGTTGATGCGTTCTGGCAGGCCAACCTTGACCTGACGGATTTCAAACCGGCGCTGGATCTATACGATACCGAATGGCCGATCTGGACCTATTCGGAGCTCACGGCGCCCGCCAAATTCATCCACAACGAAGAAGGGCGGCGCGGGTCTGCGGTGTCCTCCATGGTGTCGGGCGGGTGCATTATTTCAGGCTCCAGTCTTGAGCGTTGTCTGCTGTTTACCGGCGTGCGCACCCATTCATTCTCGCAGTTGAACGGGGTGGTTTCGATGCCCTATGCCATCATCAACCGAAATGCGCGGCTGACCAATGTGGTGGTAGATCGCGGCGTGGTCATTCCGCAGGGCCTCGTCGTCGGAGAAGACCCGGCCCTTGATGCGCAGCGCTTTCGGCGCACGGACAGCGGGGTCTGCCTGATAACGCAACCGATGATCGACAAGCTGGATATGTAACGTGAAAGTTCTTTTTGTGGCATCCGAATGCGCACCCTTTGTCAAAACGGGTGGTCTGGCGGATGTGATCGGCGCGGTCCCCAAGGCGCTTGCGCCGCTGGGGGTTGAGGCGCGTGTCATGCTGCCGCTTTATCCGGCATTGCGCGTGCTCTCCGAGGGGGGGAAGACGGTCTGGTCGTCGGATAATCTGCACGGGGGTGCGGCGCGCCTGCTGGACGTCAGGGCGGAGGGGCTTGATCTGCTGTTGCTGGATGCGCCGCATCTCTTTGATCGGGGCGGAAACATCTATCTGGATGCGGATGGCACCGACTGGCCTGACAATCCGCTGCGCTTCGGGGCGCTGTCATGGGTCGCTGCTGACATCGCGGCAAACGGTGCCGCCGGTTGGCAACCCGAGATCGTGCATGCGCATGACTGGCAGGCGGGGTTGGTGCCGGCCTATCTGCATCAGATGGACGCGCCCAAACCGCCCTGCGTCCTGACCATCCACAACATCGCCTTTCAGGGGCTGTTTTCGCCTGACCTGATGGCACCCTTGGGCCTTGATGCCGCGCTCTACACGCAGGATGGGATGGAGTTTTACGGCAACCTCGGATTCCTGAAGGCGGGTCTGGCCTTTGCCGATAAAATCACCACCGTCAGCCCAACCTATGCGCGCGAGATCATGCAACCGGAATTTGGCATGGGGCTTGAGGGGTTGCTGCGCGCGCGGGCACGTGATGTCAGCGGTATTCTCAATGGCATTGATACTGACGTCTGGAACCCCGAAACTGACCCGGCTCTGCCCAAGTCCTATTCACTCAAGGGGTTGAAAGCCAAGCAACAATCCCGACAGGCCGTGCTGGAGCGGTTCGGCCTGACACCACCGGATAACGCGCCGCTGTTTTGCGTGATCAGCCGGTTGACCACGCAAAAAGGCGTTGATGTGCTGCTGGATGTGGTGCCGGACCTTGTGGCGCGCGGTGCGGGGCTGGCTGTGCTGGGCAGCGGGGATCGCGACCTTGAGGCGGCATTTGTTGCCGCAGCACATCGCTTTCCCGGCGCGGTGGGTGTGATCATCGGATATGACGAGGACCTGTCCCATTTGATGCAGGGGGGCAGTGATGCAATCCTGATCCCGTCGCGGTTTGAACCCTGCGGCCTGACGCAGCTTTATGGGTTGCGCTATGGCACCATACCGGTGGTTGCGCGCACCGGGGGGCTGGCCGATACGATCATCGATGCCAACGAAGCCGCCCTTGCCGCCACCTGCGCCACGGGTGTGCAATTTGCCCCTGTGACGCCGGATGCGCTGTCCCATGCGATTGATCGTTGTTGCGATCTTTTCGCCGAGCGCAAGACGTGGTCGGGGATGATGCGCTG
Source organism: Roseobacter denitrificans OCh 114 (assembly GCF_000014045.1). Classification (NCBI taxonomy): domain Bacteria; kingdom Pseudomonadati; phylum Pseudomonadota; class Alphaproteobacteria; order Rhodobacterales; family Roseobacteraceae; genus Roseobacter; species Roseobacter denitrificans. The sequence goes on along the minus strand of NC_008209.1, from coordinate 2,746,676 downwards.
CGCCATGCGTCACCCCGTGGGTTGGGAGACGTCCTCCAAAGCCTATCTTGAGGTTTACGATCGTCTTCTGGGCGGATAACCGGGGCGGATGGATTATCACTTCACATCCGGCAACCCGACACAGTTGGGCGCGCATCATGATGGGCAGGGCGTCAATTTCGCGGTCTTTTCTGCGCATGCCAGTGCGATCGAACTGTGCCTTTTTACCCCAGACGGGCACACAGAAACGGCGCGCCTTGCCTTGCCGGAACGCAGCGGTGATATCTGGCACGGCTATCTGCCGGGGCTGGCGGTGGGCACGGTTTATGGCTACCGCGCCCATGGGCCGTATGCGCCGGAGCAGGGACACCGGTTTAACCCCAACAAACTTTTGCTCGACCCCTATACCCGGCAGCTTTGCGGTGCGTTTAAAGATGACCCCGCGCTGCTTGGCTATGTAGAGGGCGACGCGGAAGAGGATCTGTCCTTTGATCCGCGCGACTCTGCCCCCTACGTGGCCAAATCCGTGGTCCGCGACCCCGCGATTTTCCCCAAGGCGGGCACAGGTCCTCAAATCCCATGGGAAGAAACGTTGATCTATGAGGCGCATGTCAAAGGTCTGACCGCGCAAAATGACCGTGTTCCGGCCGATCTGCGCGGCACTTATGACGCCCTCGCCAGCGACGCGATGCTGGCGCATTTCAAACGGCTCGGCATCACGGCGGTTGAACTGCTGCCCGTCCATGCCTTTGTGAATGACAGTTTTTTACTTAAGAAAGGTCTCACAAACTATTGGGGTTACAATACAATCGGGTTTTTTGCGCCCGAGCCGCGCTATGTCGGCCCTGCAGGTATCGCTGGTTTTCAAAAGATGGTACAGCGCCTGCATGCAGCCGGGATCGAGGTCATTCTGGATGTGGTCTACAACCACACGGCCGAGGGCGATCAGCGCGGCCCGACGCTCAGTTTTCGCGGCCTCGACAATGCCTCATACTATCGGCTGACCGATGCGGACCCGCGGTTTTACGTGAATGATACAGGCACGGGCAACACGCTGAACGTAGCGCACCCGCAGGTGCTGCGCATGGTGCTCGACAGCCTGCGGTTCTGGGTGGAGCATATGGGTGTCGACGGCTTTCGTTTCGATCTGGCCACGACGCTGGCGCGCGAGCCGGATGGGTTTGACCCGCAGGGAGGGTTCATGGATGCACTGCGTCAGGACCCGGTGCTGGGCGGGGTCAAACTGATTGCGGAACCTTGGGACATTGGACCCGGCGGCTACCAGTTGGGGGCTTACCCGCCCGAATTCGCCGAGTGGAACGACGCCTATCGCGATACGGTGCGCCGCTTCTGGAAGGGCGACAGTCACAGCGCGCAGGACCTTGCCGCGCGGCTGTTGGGATCGGCTGAGATCTTTGATCATCGGGGTCGGCGGGCGTGGTCCTCGCTCAACTTTCTGGCCGCGCATGACGGGTTCACGCTGGCGGATACGACAAGTTATGCAAGGCGGCACAATCAGGCGAACGGGGAGGGCAACCGCGACGGGCATCACGGCAATCACTCTGATTCTTGCGGTGTCGAAGGCCCCACAACGGATCCGGATATTCTGGCCCGCCGCGCCCGTCGTCAGCGCAACATGCTGGCGACACTGTTCCTGTCGCAGGGCACGCCGATGCTGCTGGCCGGGGATGAGATGGGCAATTCGCAGGCTGGCAACAACAATGCCTATTGTCAGGACAATGCCATCGGCTGGGTCGATTGGCAGGCGGATCAGGCGGGTCTTTTCGATTTTGTGCAACAGCTTTCAGCCTTCAGGGCTGCGCATCCGGTCCTGCGTCAATCACGTTTCCTGCATGGGGCTGCGCGCGTGGCCGATGGCCGCCCGGATGTGGAATGGTCAGATGCCACCGGGGCTGCGCCGGATTGGCATGACCCGGATTTGTCGACCTTTTGTCTGATGCTGCGCGGATCAGCCGAAGCATCGGTCGATACCGTTGGCGATGATGCGGTGCTGGTGGTCATCAACCGCGCGCCTGATCCTGTGAAGATCGCACTGCCGCCGCCGCCCACCGGGCAGTGCTGGCAGATTGGCATGCGCACCGGGGCTGCAGCGCGCGGCAAATTGGAAGCGGGGGAACTGGTGGTTGAAGCCGAAGAGGTCATGGCGCTGATCCTGTCGCCCATGGATGCGCCCGATGCGTGGTGATGCCGCCTTGTCCCGCCTTGCGCAAGAGGTCGGCGTTGTGGCCGAATATCAGGACATGCAGGGCATCACGCATGTAACGCCCCCCGAGACGCAGTGGGCGATGTTGCGCGCCAATGGCTATCCTGCCCAAACCCATGCCGAAATCCGCGAAACACTGGCGGCGTTGCACGCGGCGAGGCAAACCGCCTATCTGCAGCAGGAGATTGTTCTGCGGTGTGATCAGCCGTGTGACATTACCTGCGCGGCACCGGTCACATGGCATGTGCTGTGCGAAGGGTCGCAAGAGGTTCTCGCAGAGGGGCGCGCACAATCCCGGATTGCACTGCCCGGCTTGCGGATGGGGGTGCATACCCTTGTGCTGGAGGGCGCAAAGGGGGTTCAGGAAACCTGGCTGATCACGGCACCTGCGGGCGCGCCATCGCTGGAACAGATTGCCGGAACACCGCGGTGCTGGGGTGTGATGGCCGCCCTTTACGGGCTGGGTCCCGCTGCATCGCAGATCGGCAGCTTTGATGATCTGGCGCAGGCCGCGGCGGTTTGCGGTCAAGCAGGCGCGGCGTTTCTGGGGATCAACCCGGTGCATGCATTGGGCATGGCGGCGGGGGACACGATCAGCCCTTATTCCCCCACACATCGCGGGTTTCTCAATACCGATCATATCACGATGAGCAGTCGCACGCCCACGCCAGGCGACGCGGGCGATCTGCTGGACTATGCGCAGCACCGCCACGCGCAACGGCCCGCCCTGAGGCGTGAATTCGAGGCATTTCTGGGCATGTCGCCCGCCCCTGAGCGCAGCGCTTTCGATGCGTTTTGTGATGTCGAAGGGGCGCGTCTGATTGAATTCGCCATTTTCGAACAGGTCAGCCAGCAACACGGACCCGATTGGCGGGTCTGGCCGCACAGGCTGCACGATCCGAAAAACGCGCTGCATGAGATATCCAACAGGGATCTGATGTTTCACAAATGGCTGCAGTGGCGCGCGGATACACAGCTTGCCAGCGCACAGAAAGCCGCGCGTGACGCAGGGATGGCGCTGGGGCTCTATCTTGATCTGGCCGTGGGCGCGCGTGTTGGCGGGGCCGAGACATGGGGCACAGACACGGCCACAGCCGATGGCGTCTCGCTTGGCGCACCGCCGGATCACCTCAGCCCGGCAGGGCAGAACTGGCAGCTTGCAGCGCTCTCCCCGGTCAGGCTCAAGGCGACGCGCTACGCCGCCCTGCGCGCCATTCTGGCGAAGAACATGCGACATGCAGGGCTGATGCGGATCGACCATGCCCTGGGGCTGAGCCGCAGCTTCTGGATCCCGCAGGATGGCAGCCCGGGGGCCTATATGCGCCAGCCACTGAAATCACTGGTGGCGCTGATTGCCATTGAGGCGCATCGCGCAGGCACGGTGATCGTGGGCGAAGACCTTGGCCTTGTCCCGGACGGGTTTCGTGCCGAGATGGCGCGCCACGGGTTTTACGGCTATTGCGTGCTGCAATATGAAAAAGACGCCGAGGGGGTGCTTCTGCCACCGGAGCATTTGCGCGCGCAGTCTCTGGCCTGCTTTGGCACGCATGACACGCCGACGCTGGCGGGGTTCTGGCAGGGGCGTGACATTGACTGGTGGCATCGCTTGGGTTGGATCGACGCAAGCGACGCCGCACGGGCGCGACGCGCAAGGGTGCAGGAAAAACGCCAGCTGGTTGCGACCCCGGCGCCCAAACGCTTGCCCAGAAAGGTCACAGCAGCCGTCAGGGACAAGGTGTACGCGGATCTGGCGGCATCCCCGGCTGCCTTGGTGGCGGTGCAGCTTGACGATATGTTGTCTTTGACAGAGGCTCAGAACCTGCCGGGGACCGTTGACGCGCATCCAAACTGGCGTCGGCGCTACCCGGTGCGCGGGCAGGCTCTGGCCAAGGACAAGGCACTGCAGGCCACAAGCCTGATCATGGCGCGCGCCGCGCGAAATACCGCAGAACGAAAGGACGAGCGATGACCCTGTCGACCATCAAAAAAGGCCCTTTTGAGGGTCAGAAGCCCGGCACCTCGGGGCTGCGCAAGAAAACGCGGGTGTTTATGGAGCCGGGGTATCTGGAGTGTTTCGTCCAGTCGACGTTCAACGCGATCGGCGGTGTTGCGGGCAAATCACTGGTCATCGGGGGCGATGGCCGATTTTACAATGACAAGGCGATCCAGATCATCCTGAAAATGGCCGCCGCCAATGGCGCGGCATTGGCGGTTGTCGGGCAGGGTGGGTTGCTGTCGACACCTGCGGTGTCGCACCTGATCCGCAAGCGGAAAACCGACGGCGGTCTGATCCTGTCGGCCAGCCACAACCCCGGCGGCATCGATGAGGATTTCGGGATCAAGTATAACGTCGCCAATGGTGGCCCCGCTCCTGAATCCGTAACGGCGCGCATGTTTGACGAAACGCTCAAGATCACGGAATACAGAACAATCGACGCGCCGGACATTGCGCTTGGCGATCTGGGCCTGCACCAGATCGGCGAGATGCAGGTGGAGATCATTGACCCGGTTGCAGATTATGCTGCGCTGATGGAAACCCTGTTTGATTTTGGCAAGATCAAAGCGCTGTTTGCGGGCGGGTTCATGATGCGCTTTGATGCGATGCACGCCGTCACCGGCCCCTATGCCAAGGCCATTCTGGAGGACCGGCTTGGCGCGCCTGCCGGAACGGTCATCAACGCGGTCCCGAGCGAGGATTTTGGCGGCGGGCATCCTGATCCCAATCCGGTCTGGGCCAAGGCGCTGATGGAGGAGATGATGTCGCCCACAGCCCCCGATTTCGGCGCGGCTTCGGACGGGGACGGGGATCGCAACATGATTGTCGGGCGCGGCAGCTATGTGACGCCCTCGGACAGTCTTGCGGTTCTGGCGGCCAATGCGCATCTGGCTCCGGCCTATGAGGCAGGGCTTGCGGGGGTTGCCCGTTCCATGCCCACCAGTGCCGCCAGTGATCTTGTGGCGCAAAAGTTGGGGATCAACAGTTTCGAGACACCCACCGGGTGGAAATTCTTTGGCAACCTGTTGGATGCGGGCAAGGTGACGCTCTGCGGTGAAGAGAGCGCGGGCACCGGATCAGATCACGTGCGCGAAAAGGATGGCCTATGGGCGGTGTTGCTCTGGCTGAATATTCTTGCGCAGCGCAAGCAATCGGTGGCGGATATTCTCGTGGATCACTGGGCGGAATACGGCCGCAACTATTATTCACGCCATGATTATGAGGCCGTTCCGACAGAGGCGGCCAACGCCCTGATGGCGCATCTTGAAGCACAGTTTGACAGCTTGCCGGGCACGCAGTGGTCGGGGCTGAGCGTGCGTGCGGCGGATAGCTTCTCCTATCATGACCCGGTCGATGGGTCGGTCAGTGAAAATCAGGGGTTGCGGATCAGCTTTGAGGGCGGCGCGCGCGCCGTTTTGCGCCTGTCGGGCACGGGCACGGAAGGTGCGACACTGCGCGTCTATCTGGAGCAATACGCAGGCCCGGATGCCGATAATTCCCTCACCGCCGAGGCTGCGCTGGCCTCGGTACGCGCGGCGGTGATCGAGATCACGGCCATGCAATCCCACATCGGTCGCACAGCACCGGATGTGCGCACCTGATGCGTCAGCGCCGGGCCCAAGCCACGCCAGCAGCGGGCAGGCTCAGCCCGTCAAACGCACAGGGCGTGGCGGCGTAGTTGAAATAGAACCGGTGCGTTTTGGTATCCCGGCAGCGCAGACCGTCGGGCAGGGGCTGCGTGTCGATGCCGCAACGCGCCGCCGCATCGGCGATCAGATGATCCCAAAGCGCTGAATCCGGCCAGCCGCCCAGATAAGACAGCGCACCGTTTGACACCATCACCGCTGCGCCATCCGCATCCCGCAGAGTTACCTGCGCGGACCCTTCAAGCGTTTCAGTCCAGTGTTGCACCGCGCCAATGCCGGGCACGCTCCGCTCGACGCCGGGCGGCAGGCTCTCCACCCGCGTGACCGTCACATCGAGGTCCGGCAAATCCGGGCCCATGGGCGTCGGTATCGTCAATTCCTCTGTTACGGCGTTGCAACGCGGCCCCACGATGGCCGTTGTCTGGCCAAGCGCGCGTTTCAGGCTTTCGGGCAGGGTGGCCACACCGGGCGCGAGCACCAGCTTGTACCCCGTCACATCGGATGTGGTCGAGGGCAGGATATCAATCGACAGCCCGCGTTTGCGCAAGGCCCGGTAGGCATCCAGCATCAGGGCAAAATAGCGGAACCCCGCCCCCTGCGGCAACGTCGCCCAGGCCCATTCCGAGGCGTAGTCAAAGACCAATGCCACCTGCGCCTGCTGCACGCACACCTCAGGCATGCTGCGCAGTTCTGCAGCAACCTTTTCGGCCTCGGCCAGCCCGGGGGCCGGAGCATCATCAGGGCGCAGCAGGCCCGAATGCATCTGTTCCTGCGCAAAAGGGGCCTGCCGCCATCGAAAATAGCTCACGACCTCTGCCCCATGGGCAAAGGCCTCCCACGTCCAGAGCCGCACCATGCCGGGCAATGGGGCCGGATTATAGGGCGCCCAGTTGACCGGCCCGGGTTGTTGTTCCATCACCCACCAGCGGCCATCCCTGCCCACCGCCCGGTAAAGGTCGTGGTGAAAGGCCTGCATATCGGGATCGCCCTGCTGCAAATAGTGCGATTTATGCGCGGGCGTTGCCTCCAGCCGGTCAGAGAGGAACCCGATCGGGTAGCTGTCCCAGCTTGCGATCTCGATGGAGCGGCCGACCTCGAAATGGTCAAAATCCAGCACCCGGCCCATGTAGTTGTGGATCAGCGGCGCATCCGTGTGGGCGCGCAGGGCCTCTACCTGTGCCGTGTGATAGGCGACGACCTGATCGGAACTGAATCGTCGAAAGGCCAGCGCATGGCTGGGGTTGGGCTCTGTGACCGTCAGGTTTGGCAAATCCACCTGCGCAAAACTGTCGTATTCCATCGACCAGAACACATTGCCCCAGGCGGTGTTCAGCGCGTCGATGGTGTCGTAGCGTGTCGCGAGCCAGTCCTGAAACGCGTGGCGCGCGGCCTCGGAATAGGACAGCACGGTGTCATGGCAGCCGTATTCGTTATCCAATTGCCATGCGTGGATGCGCGGGTCCTGTCCGTACCGTTGCCCCAGCACATCGGCAATCGCCGCCGAGGCAGCGCGATAGCCTGCATGGCTAAAGCAATAGTGCCGCCGGGAGCCGAATTTGCGCACGCGCCCCATGGCATCCACCGCCAGCATGTCGGGAAACCGATCCAGCATCCAGCGCGGGGGGGTGCAGGTGGGCGTGCCCAGAACGATCCTGAGGCCCGCGCTGGCCAGAACGTCAATCGCCCGGTCCAGCCAGTCAAAGGTGAAACGCCCCGGTTCCGGTTCCATCCGGCTCCATGCGAATTCGCCGATGCGCACCCATGTGATGCCTGCTGAAACCATGCGCGCGGCGTCCCTGGCCCAGATCTCTTCGGGCCAGTGTTCGGGATAGTAGCAGACGCCGAGCGCGCGTTGGAGGCCGGAACTCATGACGGAACCTGCGGGCCCCATGCGGATATGCGCGGCAGTCGATCCCACACACCGGCAACCCGAAGCAAGCGCTGGCGCAGTGGGGGCGCAGGCGGGCCTTCCCCGGCTGTGCAGACGCCGGCGTCATGGACCGGCGTCATCATGGTGCGGCATCTCGATAGGCCGCGACAATGGCGCGGGCGTTTTGCGCAACCTCCTGCACGCTCATGCCGGGTTTGAACAGGGCAGAGCCCAGCCCGAACCCATCCGCGCTGGCATCAATCCAGGTCTGGAAATTGTCGGGCCCGGCACCGCCCACGGCATAGACGCGCGTGCCCGCTGGCAGGATGGCACGCATAGCCGACAGACCCGAGGGCCCCGCCATCGAGCCGGGAAAGAGTTTCAACCCATCCGCCCCGGCCTGCAGGGCCGCAAAGGCTTCGGTCGGGGTGAACACGCCGGGCCAGCTTTGCATATCGCGCACCTTGGTCGCGCGGATCACGGCCGTGTCACAGTTGGGCGAGACGACCCGCCTGCCACCCGCGTCAGCCACTGCGGCGACCTCATCCGTGCTCAGCACCGTGCCGGCCCCGATCAGTGCCGCGTCGCCCATTTGTCGTGCAAGGCGGGCAATGCTCTCCAGCGGGTCGGGGGAGTTCAGCGGCACCTCGATCTGGGTGATCCCGGCGTCGAGCAGGCAGTGCGCGACAGCGCAGACCTCATCCGGGGTCACACCGCGCAGAATAGCGATCAGGGGCAAGGTCATATGCAGGCTTTCAATTGACGGTGGACGGCGGTTAACCCCGCCAGAGTGGCGCGTTCGGTATCGACCATGGTGGCAGGCACGCCCTGCGCGCTCAGCGCGCCCTGATAGGCCTGCGCCTGCGCGCCCATGCCCAGAATGGCGAGGTTTTGCCCCAGCCAATAGGGGCGTGTGGCGGCAATTTCCATACCGATGAGATAACCCGACAGTGCTGCGCGGGCGCTGCCTTGGTCGTTCAGCTTCAGCAAATCCCCCGCCCGCAGCGCAAAGAGCTTTGCCGCCATGCGTTCGGGGTGGCTCAGGCTGTCGGCAACAGCGTCCTGAAACGCGGAGCCGTCCCAGGTGTCTGGCACAACCGAATGGCGCAGAACCGAAGACTCGCTGAGCAGCGCAAAGATCTCCCCGGTCATAAAGGTCTGAAAACTCACGACTTCACCCGCGCTCAGATGCACCCACTTGGTATGGGTGCCCGGCATGCACAACACACCGTCCCATTTCGGGTTGAGGCTGAGAAAGCCCGCGATCTGCGTTTCTTCTCCGCGCATCACATCGGGGGGGGCGGTCTGCGACAGGCCTGACACAATATGCACGCGGTGCCCGCTCTGCATGGTGATCTGCGTCAGCCCCTCCGCGACCGGAGCACAAGGCACCGCGCGGTAAGGGGCTTCCGCCCAGCCTTGCCGCGCGCCGACCATGCCGCAGGCGATGAGCGCGCCCAGCCCTTCGTGCAACCAGGGGTCGATCAGGTCCTGCAACACGGGTTCGAACTGGGCGGGTTCAAGTTTGCGCATGCCGGCGTTTGACTCTGCGCGCTCCAGAACCGTGGCCCCCTGCATCGCGAAAGCGCGCAGGTTTGACGTGCCCCAATCCAGCGCGATCCACTCTGGTGTGCATGTCCCGGTCATTGCCTGCTCACCCTGTTGTCACCACACCGCCATCCACGACCATGCATTGCCCGGTCATCATACGGCTGGTTTTCGAGGCGAGAAAAAGCACGGCATCGACGATGTCGCGCGGCTCCAGATGGGTTTTCAGGCATTGCCGCTCCAGATGCGCGGCCAACCCGTCGGGGGTGGCCCATTTGTCCAGCTGTTTCTGTGTCAGCACCCACCCCGGTGCGAGCGCATTCACCCGAATGCCATCGGGGCCCAACTCGCGTGCAAGGCTGCGGGTCAGCGCAGTGATGCCGCCATTTGCCGCCGTGTAGGCCGGATAGCCTGCGTTGCCCATCATATAGCTGATAGAGCTGAAATTGATGATGGACCCGGCCCCCCGTTTGATCATCGACCCCGCAACCGCTTGCGCTGCGAAGAAGTAGGCTTTGAGGTTGATGTCCAGATAGGCATCCCATTCCTCGGGTGTGGTTTCGAGCCAGTTGTGGCGCTGGTCGTTGGCGGCGTTGGACACCAGTGCGTGAATGGGGCCATGGGCCTTTTCGGCGGCGGCAATCGTTTCGCGCAGCCGGTGCGTCTCCGTGATATCGCCCTGCAGGAACAGCGGCGCACGCCCGTGCTTCTCTTCCATCTGCGCCACAAAAGCACTGGCATCGGAGCGCCCGATAAAGGCGACCTTGGCCCCCTGCGCCAGAAACCCGTCCGTGAGGTCCGCACCGATGCCCGAACCGCCCCCGGTGATGTAGATCGAAGCGCCCTTGAGGTCATGAAAAGTTGCGGTCTGGGTCATCGGGGTCTCTCCGAAGTTGGGGGTGTCAGGGGCTGCGTCCTCCCGTGCAAGGGGTACATGGGCAGACGCCGCAGGGCCAGTTTGGTTTTGGCGAATTTGGTCACAGGCGGCGGCCCTCCAGCACCCAGATGAAATCGGGAAAGCTCCATGGCAGTGTCACGCCATGCTGCATCAGCGCCGCACCGGATAGTGTCACAGGGCCGTCCTTGAGCGCCAAAGACCCGCGCGACAGATGCGGGGCATCGGCGCGGTTGCGCAGGCTGACCGCGTAGCGCGCATCGGGGTCCAGCCGCGTAAGGCGCAAGGGACGTGGGGCGATCTGATCCGAGGTGCCGGATTTGCCCACAAAGGCTACGAACTGGCGCCCGTCGCGCGCCAGTTGTTGTTCTGCGATGACCGCAGGGTCCGAACTGTCCAGCCGCAGGATGTCCGCGTGTTCCATCCAGTCGCGGTTGTCTTTCCACCACCCGGTGACATCGCGCAGCACTTCCGCCTCGCGCTCGGTCAATTCGCGCGGGTCCATCTCGAAACCCATGTGGCGCTGTGCGGCGACCCATGCGCGCAATGCAATGTCGAGGACACGGCCCGAGGTATGGCATCTGCGCGGGCCCACATGGCTGCCCGTGACGCAGGCGGGCAGGAACAGCGCGGCGTTGTGCTGAATTCTGAGGCGTTCCAACGCGTCGTTGCTGTCAGACAACCAGACCCTTTGGCTGCGCTGCAGGATGCCGAAATCAATCCGCCCACCGCCCGAGGCGCAGCTTTCGATTTCCACCTGCGGGAAATCGGCGCGCAGCCGGTCGATCAACGCATAGCTCCCGTCGGTCTGCGCCGCATCGGGCATGGGCAGGACGCGGTTGTGGTCCCATTTGATGTAGTCGATCGGATGGGCGGTCAGCAGCGCGGCGATGCGGTCATAGAGATAATCGCGCACCTGTGGCAGGGCCATGTTCAGCAGTTTTTGCTGGCGTCCAAGGATCTGGTCCGCAGGCCCCAGCGCCCAGTCGGGATGTGCGCGGTAGGTGTCTGAGTCCGGGTTGATCATTTCCGGTTCAAACCAGATGCCGAAACCCATGCCCTGTGCCCGCACATGCGCGATCAGCGGGTCGAGGCCTTCGGGGTATTTGCGTGTATCCACCGCCCAATCGCCCAGCGAAGAGGTGTCATCGTCGCGCTGCCCGAACCATCCGTCATCCAGCACGAAACGCTCCGCACCAAGGGCGGCGGCGCGGCTGGCGATATCCTTGAGCACGGCGAGGTCGTGGTTGAAATAGACCGCTTCCCAGCAGTTGTAATGCACCGGGCGCGGACGGCCCGTGTCGGTCCACGCGACGATCCGGTCGCGCACATGGCGTTGAAACGGGACGGCGCAGCCGTTCAGGCCCTCGCAGGAATAGACCGCATAGATAGGCGCGGTCTGAAACTCGGTGGCTGGCGTCATGTGCGTGCCTGCGGCGTGCCCGAATTGAATTTGACGGCGCCCATCGGGCAGTTCTTCGGCGATCATCCGATGCCCGCCGGACCAGCCATAGTGAAAGGCATAGGCCTCGCCTGCGGTATTGCGCGCCCCCTTGCAGGGCACGATCAGACCGGGGAAATGTTCGTGGCCCGTGCGCCCCGTGCGGTTTTCGCGCATGCGGATGCCCGGCGACCATGGCGTGCGGTTCATCTGAAACTCACCACACCAGCGGCCTGCGAAATCAATCATCGCCTCGCTGTGCTGCGGGGCGGGCAGGACGGGGGCCGCCAGCCAGTCCAGATGCAGCGGGCGGTCAGCAGATAACCGTGCTGTCATGGCAATCACATGGGTGTCGGCATCCAGCGTGAATTCGGCCACATAGGTCAGCCCGTGGGGCGCATCGACGCAGGTAACGGTCAAGGTCAGCTCGGACTGTGTCACGTGATCCAGCCGGAATTTCGGCAGGAAAGGCGTGCCGTCCCGGTCACGCACAATGAGACCGGGCTGGCCCGGGAAGCTGCGTGCAGCCTCAGGGCAGAGCGACAGATCCGGGTTCTGATCCAGCATGCCACCCGTCACATCGAGCGTGCTGACATCGCTGAGCGCGCACAGGTCTTCGCCCGGTGGCAGGGGCGCGCCCCAGTAAATGACCTGCGGGCACCGCCCATTTGTCGAGGCAAGCGCCAGCGTCTGGCGCGCGTCATCCAGCCGCCAGCACTCTGTCACTTGACGGCGCCCAGCGTCAAACCTGCGATAAAGTGCTTTTGCATCAGAAAGAACATCAGAACCGGGGGCAGGGCGGCGACAATGCTGCCCGCGCTCATCAGGTGATAGGCCGCACGGAACTGCGCGTTGAACGAGGTGATGCCCGCCGTGACAGGCTGGCTTTCCGGTCCTTGTGTCAGGACCACCGCCCAGAAATAATCGTTCCAGATAAAGGTAAAGATCAGCACCGACAACGCCGCAATCGCGGGTTTCATCAGGGGGATCACGACGTACCAGAAAATCTTCCACTCGGCGATGCCTTCAACACGCGCGGCTTCGATCAACTCGAACGGCAGGGCGCGGATGAAATTGCGCATGAAGAGCGTACAGAACCCGGTTTGAAACGCGATGTGAAACAGTACCAACCCGGTTTTGGTATTATAGAGCCCCATATCGAGTGTCAGATCACGCACCGGCACCATCAGGATCTGGAAGGGCACGAAGTTGCCCGCCACGAACATGAAGAATATCCAGATGTTCGATTTGAATTTGTAAATCCCCAGCGCAAAGCCCGCGAGGCAGGACAGCGCGACGGCACCGACGACAGTTGGGACAGTAATCAGGACCGAATTCAGCATGTAGCGCGGCATGTCAGAGTTGAAGAACACCTGCCCGTAGTTGTTGAACAATTCGAAAGACGACGGCATGCCCCAGTAATTCCCTTGGGTGAAGTCTTCGGCGGGTTTGACGGAGAACACGGCAACCGCGATAAGCGGCAGCAACCACATGATCAGCGCCAGCGGCAGCAGGGACTGATAGGTCAGCTGTGCAGGGCGGGATCGCTTTTCAATGGGGGTGGGGAACATCTCTTAACCCTCCGTGCGGGCTGGCAGGACCGCGTGTTTTGCCTCAGGAAAGGGGGTGCGCAAATGGGTCATCGGCCACGCTCCTCTTTCCACATGGACCACAGGAAATAGGCGATAAAGACCAGCATGATCAGAAACAGCACCACCGCGATGGCAGCACCATAGCCCATACGGAACCCGTATTCGGACAACGCTTTTTCAAACATGTAAAATGACAACACCCGGGTCTGCCCGAACGGTCCACCGTTGGTCATGATCGAGATCAGATCGAACGAGCGCAGTGCGCCGATGATCGTGACCACAAAGGCGATGAAGGTGGCGGGTTTGAGCTGCGGGATGATGATGTACCACAGCATTTTCCAGCCCTTGGCCCCATCCAGTCGACCCGCCTCGATCTGCTCGGGGTCCACGGCGTTCAGCCCTGTGAGGTAGAGGATCATGCAATAGGCCGTCTGCGGCCAGAGGCCAGCCGCGATAATGCCATAGGTCGCCCATGACGGATCGCCCAGCACATTGACGGGACCAAGCCCCACAAGGCCCAGCATTCCATTGAGCAGCCCCTCATTGGGCAGGTAGAACCATGAAAAAACGAGGCCGACCACCACTTGGCTGATCACGAAGGGAAAGAAAAACAATGATTTATAAAGGCGTATGCCGGTGACTGTCTGATTGAGAAACAGCGCGATAAATAAACCGCCGGGAATGGCCAGCAGATAAAACAGCAGCCACTTGAGGTTGTTCCAGAGCGACACCTCGAACGCGCCGTCGTCCATCAGTTCGACGTAGTTGCCCATGCCTATAAAGCGCGCCTCGCCCAGCCCGTCCCAGTCGTAAAACGAGATCACGATGGATTGGTAGATCGGCCAGATCACATAAAAGGCAAAGAACAGGATTGCAGGGGCCAGAAACAGCCAGGGCGTCACGGCGATTTCGTTGCGCTTGTACCAACTGCGGCTTGTGGTGCCGGGCGGGAGGGTTGGATCAACTGAGGACATGAAGCATCTCCTGCGGCGTGCGGACCCTCTTTGGCCAGCATGCCAACCTGCGAGGCGACATCAGGCCGGGCGCGTGAGCATCCGGCCTGACATTGGATTTACTTGGCGTAAACGCGCTCGGCCACCTTGTCGAGACGGTTAAGGATGTCATCGAGGTTGTCGGGAATCACCATGAATTCCTGCAAACCCTGCATGGCTTCGGCAGCCATTTCCGCCGGGTAGTCGCGGTCAAAGAACTGCGCGACACCGCCCGGAGAGTTGGATGACAGCATCGCAAATCCCTCGTTCAGGAATTTATCATCATCCACCGACGCGCTGGCGTTGATCGGCAGCTGACCAAGGTTTGCGCCATTGTTGATCTCGGTCTGGACATCCGCAGAGACCACGTAGCGCAGGAATTCGCGCGCGGCTTCCTTGTTCTGGGCGCCGGATGGGATGTGGAACGTATCCGTCGGCGCGTCCTCGGCCAATGCGACATCTGGGTTGATCACGGGGAACTGGTAGAAATCCAGCTGATCATCGGTCAAACCCGCCTCGCGCAGCGGAGCCACGGCAAAGTTGCCCATGAGGTAGGCGGCAGCCTCGCCCTTGACCATGAAGGGCAGCGCTTCCTGCCAGGAATAGTTCTGATGGTTCTCGACAAAGGCGCCCATGTCGATCAATTCGCGCCAGTTCGCAAAGGTGGCGCGGACCCGGTCATCGGTCCATTTCACCTCACCGGCGGCCAGCGCCATGTGGAAATCAAAGCCATTGGTGCGCATGTTGAGATAGTCAAACCAGCCCCCCGCCGTCCACAGGAATTTGGACCCGATGGTATAGCAGGCACGACCTGAATCGATAATGACCTGACAATTCGATTTCATTTCATCGAACGTTGCGGGTTCGGACAGGCCAAGTTCTTCGTAGATGTCTTTGCGGTAATAGATGCCCCACTGATAATAGGTGTAGGGCACGCCCCATTGCTTGCCGTCGATCGTCATTGCGCCCTTGGTGGACGCGAGGTTCTCGGCGATCTCAGGCTCCGCCCAGAGGTCGGAGACATCCTCGAACAACCCTGCGGTGACGTAGGGTGTCATGCGGTTGGCGGCATACCATGTCGCCACATCCGGCGCATCGGCGGTCAGGAAATTGCGGATCTGTGTTTTGTAAGCCTCGCGGTCAATCACCGTCGTCTCGATGTTGAGATCGGGGTGCAGGGCCGCGAAATCACCGATCATCTTTTCCATCGTCGCGCGTGGTGCCGGATTGGAGGTGTCGAGGAATATCTTCAGATCCCCCGTCAGCTCGGCCTGTGCGGCCCCTGCGATCATGGTTGATCCGGCCAATGCCAAAGCCATGGATGTGGTGGTAAAGCGCATGGTGTCCTCCCTAAGGTACGATTGCGTCATATGATCATATGAGTTTCATTATTTGAAACTTGGTTTTATATATTGAAAACTACAGCGCAATCTGCCTAGACTGTCAACAGTGTTCTTTTCCCGGTGGGCGGGAACATGCGGCATAGTATGGGGCAGATGCCCCTGCGCCAATCAGGTGGCACAGCGATTTTGCCTTGTGCCACAGACAGATGAGGGGGGGACCGGCTGGGCATGTCCGGGGATGGAACGGTAGGCAAGGCACTTGATGTGCTGGATCAGGTGGCAGAGTTTGGCCAGCCTGTGCGCTTTGCCACCTTGCTGGCGCAGAGCCAGTTTCCCAAGGCCACGCTTTATCGGTTTTTGCAAACGCTCACATCGCAAGGCATGCTGGCTTATGACCCTGAGCGTCAGACCTACAGCCTGGGCGTGCGTCTGGTGCGGCTTGCCCATGCGGCATGGGCGCAGAGTTCACTGGCACCGATTGCGCGCCCCCATCTTGACCGGCTGAGCGCCGAGATTGACCAGACGGTGCATCTGGCACAACTGGACAATGCGCAGGTGCTCTACGTGGACAAGCGCAATGCGGCCCAACCGGTCGAGATGTTCAGCGATGCAGGCAAGGTCGGGCCGGCCTATTGCACGGGCGTGGGCAAGGCGATGCTGGCCTTCCTGCCGTCTGCGGATCTGGACAGGGTGATCGCGCAGCAGTCGTTTCACCGTTTTACCCCCAATACATATACCTGCGCTGAAACACTTTGCGCGGAATTGGGTCGCATCCGGGCGCGCGGCTATGCCTTTGATCGCGAAGAGCATGAACCCGGCATTATTTGCATCGCGCATCCGATCCTTGCGCCGGGGGGGCGGGTGTTGGGCGCTTTGTCGATCACGGGGTCCACGCGGATCATCTCACTGGATCAGTTGGAGGCGCTCGCGCCATGTCTTGCGCGGACTGCCACTGCCATTGCAGCGGATGTGCAGGACTGGCGCTTTCCCGATGCAAAGCCACAAATGACAGGGACGTAACCATATGACAGGTGTCACGCTTCAGAAAACGATCAAACGCTATGGTGAAACGCAGGTGATCCATGGGATTGATCTGGAAATCAAGGACGGTGAATTCTGCGTGTTCGTTGGGCCGTCCGGGTGCGGCAAGTCCACCTTGCTGCGCATGATCGCCGGGCTGGAAGAGACCAGCGAAGGGCATATTCATATCGGTGCGCGCGATGTGACGCGCATGGACCCTTCGGAACGCGGTGTCGCCATGGTGTTCCAGACATATGCGCTTTATCCGCATATGACGGTCGAGGAAAACATGGGATTCGGCCTGAAGATGAACGGTGTGCCCAAGGCGGAGATCGCCAGGAAGGTGCATGCCGCTTCTGACATCCTCAAGCTGGATAATTACCTCAAGCGCAAGCCAAAGGCCCTGTCAGGCGGGCAGCGACAGCGGGTGGCCATTGGGCGCGCCATCGTGCGCGGGCCGGAGGTGTTTCTGTTTGATGAACCGCTCTCCAATCTCGATGCGGAGTTGCGTGTGGAAATGCGGGTCGAGATCGCGCGCCTGCACAAGGAAATCGGTGCGACGATGATCTATGTCACCCATGATCAGGTCGAAGCGATGACGCTGGCTGACAAGATCGTCGTGCTGCGCGCAGGTCATATCGAACAGGTGGGTGCGCCGCTTGAGCTTTACCGTGATCCCGACAACCGCTTCGTGGCCGGGTTTATCGGATCGCCCGCAATGAATTTTCTCAACGGCACCGTGGTCGAGGGCGGCATTGATGTGCCCGGTCTGGGTCGCAGGGTCACAACGCAGGTCAAACTGCCCGCCCTTGGCAGCGCAGTGGTCCTTGGCGTCCGGCCGGAACATCTGGTGGTGCAGATGGGGCAGGGCGGGTTAAAGGCGGAACTCTCCGAAGCTTTGGGCGGTGTGTCCTATCTGCATCTGGACACGCCAACCGGCGAACGCATCATCGTGGAAGAACGCGGCGATGACCGTGCAGCGGCGGGCGATATCGTAGATGTCACTTTCGAAGAGCGCCGCGCGATGGTGTTTGAACGCGACAGCGGTTTGCGGCTTCGCTAACCATGGCGCAGCTGGCCTGCGCATGATCCGCTCCCATGATGCGTCTATGGCTTCACGGCCCGAAGTTTGTGAATATATCGCGTTTTGGAAACTTCTACGCGTCTTTTGCACAGATAAAGCTCCGAAATGAGCAGGAAATATCAAGTGAAAATCCGCAAAAGTGATTGACCACGGCGCTGTTCAGGCCCGCATGATGCCGAGAGAAAACGGCGCGCCTGGTGTAATGCGACTGTGCATCCTCTTTGGCACTCACGCGGCCTGAATATCGGCGATGAAGGTTGGCAGTTTCTTTTTGAACGGAAAAAACCCACGGGTTGCATGGGGCCAGGTCATTCGGTCATAGGGGCGCATCAGTTGGATGATCGGCGGTGTGTGATCGGATTTTGACGCCTGCGCCAGCAGTGTGGCAACGGGTCCGACCGGCGCATAGGGCGTCACGATCTGCTCAAGGTTTTGCGCCTTGGCCCAGGCCTCAACATCGCTGTGCGAAGTCAACGGTGCCTGCGGGCCCAGACGCTCGCTCCAGCGGGTCGTCACATCATCCAGTGCCGCGCTGCGAAAAGCGGCGATGTGGGGCGCGCTTTCCAGGGGGCCGAGTTTGGTTTGAGGCTGCAGGACACCGCAGGCATGCGGGTCAACCATGTTGAGGAAAAAGCCGGGGCTGAGGTCTTCTTCATGCAGCAGGAAACCGGTGCGCAGTGCAGGATCAAACGCATCCCCTGCCGGTAAACTGCGGGGTTCCGGGGGCAGGGGGGCATGGCGCGGAATGGCTTCGCCAGCCAGTTGCCACTTGGGGTGAAACCGATTTTCGGTAAATTTCGATATATTGCTCGTACGGGCCAGATAGGTTTTGCCTTGGGTCTGGATGCCAGCCACCCACCGCCAGCCCAATGTGTTTGACGCCGGATCCCCGTCGAGCAGATGCCGCAGAAAGAAATCCGCGCCCAGTTCCCATGGCAATTCAAGCGTGAAAATCCAGATGGATGCAAACCACATCCGGGCGTGATTGTGCAGGTATCCCGTCTCGACCAACTCGCGCGCCCATGCATCGAAACAGTGGATCCCCGTCTCGCCACGACAGGCGTTTTCCCAGCGCGCACGCAGACCTGCCTGTGTCTGGACATCATTCCACGCCTGATCGAGGGCCATCTGATACTGCGTCCAGACCGCCGGGCGCAGTTCAAGCCAGCCTTTCCAATAGGTACGCCAGAAAACCTCCTGCACGAATTTTTCCGCAGCCGCCGGGCTGTGGCGGTGCAAGACGGCATTGACGACTTCACTTTCAGTGATCAGCCGACAGCGCAGGTAGGGTGATAGGGTCGACACATGCGTGTGATTTCCCGGGCCAAGGTCATAGTTTCTGCGCGCCGCGTAATCGCGCCCCGCTTTGGGAACGAAAGCCGTGAGCCGCTCAAGCGCAGCACGATGCGAGGGGGGAAATAGCTGTGACATCTGGCGCGACTTAGGCTTGCGGGAACGCAGGTCAACAGCGGAACCCAAAGTTGTGCAGCCCCCCTTGCGGCTCCTGCGCGCCAACACTAATGTTCTGTCAACCGTTCGCAGGTATGGTCCTGACAACGACGCAGCAGACAGGCATTCCACATGAAAGATCCGATTGAAACCTACATGAACCTTGTTCCCATGGTCGTGGAGCAAACCAGCAGGGGCGAGCGTGCATATGACATTTTCTCACGCCTCCTGAAGGAGCGGATCATCTTTCTGAACGGCCCTGTGCATGACGGCATGTCGTCGCTGATCGTGGCGCAGCTTTTGCATCTTGAGGCAGAAAACCCGGCCAAAGAGATATCCATGTATATCAACAGCCCCGGCGGTGTCGTGACCTCTGGGTTGTCGATCTATGACACGATGCAATACATCAAACCCAAGGTGTCGACCCTTGTGATCGGACAGGCGGCCTCGATGGGGTCCCTGCTGCTGACTGCGGGCGAGGCGGGCATGCGCTTTTCTCTGCCCAACAGCCGTGTGATGGTCCACCAGCCATCGGGCGGATATCAGGGGCAGGCGACCGACATCATGATCCACGCGGCCGAGACGCAGAAACTCAAGGACCGCCTGAACGAAATTTATGTCAAGCACACGGGTCAGACCATGAAGAAGGTCGTCGACGCGTTGGAGCGGGACAATTTCATGTCCCCGGAAGAGGCGAAAGAGTTTGGCCTGATCGACGAGATTGTTGAAAATCGCAGCAAAGATGATGCCGAAACGTAACGAGGCATTTGCCTGACGGCCCGTTTACCATTTAGCGATTGTGGACGGGCTGGGGCTGGCCTAAACTGATACTAAGGATGGAGGGCGCACCAGATCGCTGGTGGCTCACCAAAGGATGCGGCACCGGAAAGGTTTCAAATGGCGACGAATTCAAGCGGAGACGGCAAAAACACGCTATATTGCAGCTTTTGTGGGAAAAGTCAGCATGAAGTGCGCAAACTGATCGCCGGCCCGACCGTCTTCATCTGCGATGAATGCGTTGAGTTGTGCATGGATATCATCCGTGAGGAAACCAAGGCTTCGGGGCTCAAGGCCACTGATGGCGTGCCGACCCCGAAAGACATCTGTGCAGTGCTGGATGATTACGTGATTGGTCAGGCCATGGCGAAACGCGTTCTGTCGGTGGCGGTGCACAATCACTACAAGCGGCTCAATCACGCGCAAAAAGGCGGCGATATTGAACTGGCCAAATCCAACATTCTTTTGATTGGCCCGACTGGTTGCGGTAAAACGCTTCTGGCCCAGACACTTGCGCGCATTCTGGACGTTCCTTTCACCATGGCGGATGCCACAACGCTGACCGAAGCGGGCTATGTCGGTGAGGATGTGGAGAATATCATTCTCAAGCTCCTGCAATCCTCCGAGTATAATGTCGAACGGGCGCAGCGCGGCATCGTCTATATTGATGAGGTCGACAAGATCACCCGTAAATCCGAGAACCCCTCGATCACGCGGGATGTATCGGGTGAGGGGGTGCAGCAAGCCTTGCTCAAGCTGATGGAAGGCACAGTTGCATCCGTGCCGCCACAGGGCGGTCGCAAACACCCGCAGCAGGAATTCCTGCAGGTCGACACGACGAACATCCTGTTTATCTGTGGGGGCGCTTTCGCGGGGCTCGACAAGATCATCGCGGCACGCGGCAAGGGTTCGGCGATGGGATTCGGTGCTGATGTGCGCGGGAATGATGATCGGGGTGTCGGCGAGATCTTTACCGACCTCGAACCGGAGGACCTGCTGAAATTTGGGCTGATCCCGGAGTTCGTCGGTCGTCTGCCGGTGCTTGCGACACTCGAAGACCTGGACGAGGACGCGTTGGTCACAATCCTGACGCAACCCAAGAACGCGTTGGTGAAGCAATACCAACGCCTGTTCGAACTGGAAGATACCGAACTAACGTTCACGGATGACGCTCTTTCCGCCATTGCCAAACGGGCGATTGAGCGCAAGACAGGCGCGCGCGGGCTGCGTTCCATCCTTGAGGACATCCTGCTCGATACCATGTTTGACCTGCCGGGCTTGGAAAGCGTGACAGAGGTCGTGGTGAACGAAGAGGCTGTAAATTCGGATGCAGCACCTTTGATGATCCATGCCGACGCCAGCAAGGAACCGGCAAGCGCGGGCTAACGCGTGCTTTGCGCCCCATCATGAAAACGGGGCACTGAGCCCTGTTTTTCCGTAAGATCGCAATCCCGCTCGACTGATGCGACCGCCCCGAGCTGTGCTTGCGCCAACCATACCAAACGAGAACAAGAGCATGTCGTTCAAGCGTATCTCCTCCGGTGGCGCCTTTGAAACTAAGGTTGGGTATTGCCGCGCTGTAGTCGCGGGGGGGTGGGTGCATGTCTCGGGCACCGTTGGTCAGGGCGATACGGTGACCGAGCAATGCGCCTCAGCGCTTTCTGTCATCGAGGGGGCCCTTGAAAAGGCCGGCTGTGGCTTTGCGGATGTGGTGCGGGTGACATATATGCTGCCCCGCGCCGCTGATTTCGAATCCTGTTGGCCCCTCTTGCGCGCCGCTTTTGGCGCTAACCCGCCCGCTGCGACCATGATCGAATGCAATCTGATTGACCCACACTTCAGGATCGAGATCGAAGTCACCGCTTTGCTGCCCGAATAGACGCGGCAAACCGCGCATCCATCTGGACGTTTTCGGTACAATCCGCCATAGGTGTTGTAACGGTTTGATCGGAGAAAACCCATGGGCCTTTTGACTTCTATTTTGCGCTCCGTCACGTGGTGGAACGGGCAAACACTGAACACGCAACTCTGGACATGGCGCAATGGCGTCAAAGTGGGCGAAGACAGCCAGGGCAATGTCTTTTACGAGAACAAGGACAAAAAGCGTCGTTGGGTCATTTACAACGGTGAAGCCGAGGCGAGCCGCGTTGACCCTGACTGGCATGGCTGGCTGCACCACACGTGGGACACCACGCCCAGTGAAGCGCCGCTGAACCATAAACCGTGGCAAAAGCCGCATCAGGAAAACCTCACAGGCACGGCGCTGGCCTATGCGCCAAAAGGCTCCATTCGCCGCGCAGAGCCCGAACCGCGCCGTGATTACGAGGCCTGGACGCCGGAGTAGAATAGATGGCTGAACACACAACAGAAGTTCTTGTCGGGGCGGGCGTTCTTGCAGCCGCCATCGGATTCGTGGTCTACGCTGGCCAGATTTCGGGCTATGCGGGCGGGGCGTCAACCTACCCGCTGGAGGCGAGCTTTCGCAGTCTTGAAGGTGTGAATGTGGGCAGCGATGTGCGCCTCGCAGGTGTCAAAATCGGCACCGTTTCCGAGGTTATGCTGAACGCCGAAACATATCGCGCCGATACTACCGTTTCGCTGAATGCAGGGATCGAAATCCCGGATGACAGCGCGATCATCATTTCGTCCGAAGGACTTCTGGGCGGGAACTTCGTCGAAATCGTGCCAGGTGGGTCGCCATATTTTTATGCGGCAGGCGACCAGATCGAGGATACACAGGGCGCAGTCAGTCTTGTGTCACTGTTGTTGAAATTCGTGGGCGGTTCCTCTGAATGATCCTGCGATGCGGTTTGGCGCTTGTGCTCATGGCCTCAGCCGCATTTGCGCAGCAGGCGGCAACGGAAGCAACGGGTGCACAGCTGCGCGGGGTGGACCGGATAAACGGCGAAACCTTTGAAATTATCGTGCCAAAGGGTCAGACAGCGAAACTGGACCGGATCAGCATCCGGTTGAACGCCTGCCGCTATCCCGTCGGAAACCCGTCCGGCGATGCCTTTGCCTCGCTTGAGGTGCGCGACATTGATTCCGGCGCTTTCATTTTTTCCGGCTGGATGATCGCATCTTCACCGGCGCTTTCTGCGATGGATCATCCGCGCTATGACATCTGGGTGATGCGCTGCACGACCTCCTGAGGGCTGCGCAGAGGCGGATTGAGAAAACTGGCCGGGCGGGCGCAGGCTTCCTGAAGCCGCTTTTGGTATTGCGCCCGGCTTATTTCGATTGCACCGAGAGAGGCGAGATGCTCGGTCAGGAATTGCGTGTCAAACAGCGCAAAGCCACCATCAAGCAGCCGGTCCACCAGACAGGCCAGCGCAATTTTCGACGCGTTGCTGCGGCGTGAAAACATGCTTTCGCCAAAAAACGCAGCCCCCAGCGTAACCCCGTAGACCCCGCCGACCAGCGTGTCGCCTTCCCAGACTTCAAGCGAATGGGCCCGGTCCTGCGCGTGCAAGATGTTGTAAAGACGGCGGATTTCGTCATTAATCCAGGTGTCGGCGCGATCCGCGCACCCGTCCACGACGCCGGCGAAATCCTGGTCAATCCGTATATCAAACGCCGTGCGCAGCATCTGACGGCGCAAGGAACGGGACATATGAAACCCGCGCAGCGGCATGATGCCCCGGCGCAGGGGATCAACCCAGAAAATGTCCGGATCATCGCGATGCTCTGCCATCGGGAAAATGCCCGTGGCATAGGCCTGCATCAGCACATCCGGGGTCAATCGCATGACGACAAACCCTTAAGTTGCGCTGAGGTTTGCGTCCAGCCACTGCTCCAGCCAGTGAATGTTGTAGCCACCCGACAGAACGGCTTCTTCTTCCAGCAGGGCATGAAAGAGCGGCACCGTCGTATCAACGCCATCAACGATCAACTCCCCCAGCGCGCGATGCAGCCGTGCGAGCGCCTCGGGTCGATCACGGCCATGCACGATCAGCTTGCCGATCAGGCTGTCGTAGTAAGGCGGGATCGAATAGCCGTCATAAAGCGCGGAATCCATCCGCACGCCAAGACCGCCGGGCGCGTGATACTGCGTGATGCGGCCGGGGCAGGGTGAGAAATTCGGCAGTTTCTCCGCATTGATGCGCACTTCGATGGCATGTCCGTTGATTGTCAGGTCTTCCTGCCGGAAGGACATCTCCATACCGCTGGCCACGCGAATCTGTTCGCGCACAAGGTCTACGCCGAAAATCGCTTCGGTCACCGGATGCTCAACCTGCAGCCGCGTGTTCATCTCGATGAAGTAGAACTCACCGTTTTCGTAGAGAAATTCGATCGTGCCCGCGCCGATGTAGTTGATCCGCGCCACCGCATCCGCGCAGACCTTGCCGATGGCCATGCGCTCTTCGGCAGAAATGGATGGGCCAGGAGCCTCTTCAAAGACTTTCTGGTGGCGGCGCTGCAATGAACAATCCCGCTCGCCCAGATGCACCGCGCGGCCCTTGCCATCGCCAAACACCTGTATCTCGATGTGGCGGGGTGTGGTGAGGTATTTCTCGATATAGACCTCATCATTGCCGAAATTCGATTTGCCCTCGGCGCGCGCGGTCAGAAAGGCTTTTTCCATCTCTTCCGCGTTCTGGGCAACTTTCATGCCGCGCCCACCCCCGCCCGCGGTTGCCTTGATGATGACGGGATAGCCGATTTCCGCACCGATGCGCTGCGCTTCCTCCAGCGTTGCAACGCCGCCGTCAGAGCCGGGCACGCAGGGCACGCCGAGGTTTTTCATCGTCTCCTTGGCGGTGATCTTATCGCCCATGATGCGAATATGCTCGGCGGTCGGCCCGATAAAGCTGATCCCGTGATCTTCGACGATCTGCACGAAGCCCGCGTTTTCGGACAAGAACCCGTATCCCGGATGTATCGCCTCTGCGCCGGTAATTTCGCAGGCAGAAATGATGGCGGGAAAGGACAGATAGCTTTGCTGGCTCGCCGGTGGACCGATGCAGATGCTTTCATCGGCCATGCGCACATGCATCGCGTCGCTGTCCGCAGTCGAGTGTACCGCAACTGAGGCAATGCCCATCTCGCGCGCGGCCCGCACAACGCGCAGCGCGATCTCGCCCCGGTTGGCAATCAAAATCTTGTTGAACATGCTGGTCGCTCCTATTCGAGGATAACGAGCGGGGTGCCGAATTCGACTGCGGCGCCATCTTCGACGACAATGCGTTTTACGATGCCGGATCTTGGGGACGGGATGTGGTTCATGGTCTTCATGGCTTCGACGATCAGCAAGGTGTCACCCTCGGCCACCTGGGCACCAACCGATATGAACGCGGGAGCGCCGGGTTCGGCCTGCATATAGACCGTGCCGACCATGGGCGAGGTTACGGCACCCGGCAGATCGGCGGGATCGTCCACGGTTTCCGCAGGGGTGGCAGCAGCAGGTGCTGCCGCGGCCGCCGGAGCCGGGTTGGGGGAGGCAACCTGCGTGAACACCTGTTGCTGGTGTCGGCTGACCCGCACGTTCAGGCTGTCATCCGCGCCATAATCCCTTTTGACCTGAAGCTCGGTCAGGTCATTCTCGCGCAGCAATTCTGCAAGGGCCTGAATAAATGCCACATCTGCGTCATGGTTCTTTTTTGTCATTGAATTCCTCGACCATATTCTGGGCAGGCCGTATCGGCGTCGGCCCTTGTTCTTGCGCGCTCGTTATATGCGAAGGGTGACGCCATGGAAACCCGCCTATTGCAGCGCCGCGCAGAGCAGGTAAACTCCAATCCCGCAAAAGGAGCAAGGGATGAACCTCGCACATTGGCTTGAGCGACAGGCGCAGATCACGCCCGGGCGACCCGCGCTTTTTCTCGGTACAGAGTGTGTGGCGGACTACGGCCAGTTCTGGCGCGATGCCCGCGCCGTGGCGGGCTGGCTTTTGGCGCAGGGTGTGGGGTCGGGTGACCGCGTGGCGCTGTTCATGACGAATGTACCGGATTATCTGACCGTCTTTTACGGGATCTGGGCGGTCGGGGCGGCGGCGGTGCCGATCAATGCCAAGTTACACGGCCGTGAAGCGGCGTTCATTCTTGAGAACAGCGGTGCCAAACATGTGTTCACCTCGCCGGAGTTGAGCGCATCGCTCATTGAGGCCGGTGTCAGCACAACTCAGACCGAGGTGCCCGGCACCGCGTTCGAGGCCATCCGGGCGCACGAGCCGATAGATGTAATTGTGCCACGCGACCCGGATGATCTGGCCTGGCTGTTTTATACGTCCGGGACAACGGGCAAGCCCAAAGGGGTGATGATCACCCATCGCATGCTCAGCGTGATGAGCCTGTGTTACGTCACGGATATCGACCCGGTTTCCCCGGAGGATGCCACGATCTACGCTGCGCCGATGAGCCATGGCGCAGGTATCTACAACATGATCCACGTCCGCGCCGGGGCGCGCCACGTTTGCCCGCCCTCGGGGGGCTTTGATCCCGATGAAATCCTGACGCTGGCGCAGCATTTCGGGAATGCGCATCTTTTTGCGGCCCCCACGATGGTCAACCGCCTGACCCAATATGCCTCAGGCGCAGGCCAGCGGGGCGAGGGGCTGCGCACGATCATCTACGCGGGTGGGCCGATGTATAACGCGGATATCATCGCGGCCGTGGATCACTTCGGGCCTGTCTTCATACAGATCTATGGTCAGGGCGAATGCCCGATGGGTATCACCGCCCTGTCCCGCGCGGATGTGACAGACAGGACGCATGCCGATTGGGCGCGTCGCCTGCAATCGGTCGGGCGTGCGCAATCCGCGGTCGAGGTCGCGATTGGGGACGAAAACGGCAAGCCGCTCACCGTCGGAGAACACGGAGAAATCATGGTGCGCGGCGACACGGTCATGCCCGGATATTGGACCAACCCGGAGGCGACGGCCAAGACCCTGCTGAACGGCTGGCTGATGACGGGCGACATGGGGTTCATGTCAGCAGATGGATACCTGACCCTGCAGGACCGGTCCAAAGACATGATCATCACGGGGGGATCGAACGTCTACCCGCGCGAAGTCGAAGAGGTTTTGCTGCGCGACAGCGGCGTCACCGAAGTGTCGGTCGTGGGACGCCCCCATGCGGAGTGGGGTGAGGAGGTCGTCGCATTCGTCGTTGGCGACGTGGACCCTGCGCGGCTGGATCAGCTGTGCCTTGATCATATGGCGCGCTTCAAGCGGCCGAAGGAATACGTCAAGCTAGAGGCCTTGCCGAAAAACAATTACGGTAAAATCCTGAAAACGGAGTTGCGCGCGCTTTTGACCCGGTCGTGACGGGCGGGATCTGGGAACAGATTCGAGGGATTGAGACAGAGGCGGTTCGGTGCATTCCGCCAGTCTGCCCAGTGGGGAGTACGTCAGGATGACTAAAATTGGTTTCATCGGCACCGGCCATATTGCGGCGCCTATGGTCCGCTTTCTGGCATCGCGCGGGCACGCCGTGACCGTGTCTGAGCGCAACGCCGAAACCGCACAAAGCCTGAAGGCCTCGCATGGTGTTGAGGTGGCGACAAATCAGGTGGTACTTGATTGCTCGCAGATCGTTTTCTTATGTCTGCGCCCGCATATCGCTGCCGATGTGATTTCCGGTTTGCGATTCTCGGCGGATCACAAGGTGGTGTCGGTCATGGCGGGGCTGCCTTTGCGTGAACTGGCCGAGATCTGCGCACCCGCGCGCGATATTTCCATGACGATCCCCCTTGGCTATGTCGAGCAGGGCGGTTGCCCCTTGCCTGCGTGCCCTGACGACAGGGTTTTGCGCGCGTTGTTCGAGCCGGAAAACCCGGTTCTGAAAGTGGCAGATGAAGCGGCGTTCAATCAACACTTTGCCGTCTGCGCATTTGTACCCGGCGTGCTGGACCTGATGGTGACAGCCTCTGATTGGCTGGCGCAGCAGACCGGGGATGCGGATCAGGCGGCGCGATACACCCACCAGTTGCTGGCGGGGTTTCTGGCGGCGCTGCCCCGGACAGGCGGGGCGTCTTTGCTTGCGGATGAACGGGATGCGCTTGCGACGCCGGGCACACTGAGCCTGCAAATGACAGACGGGCTGCGTTCGGGTGGGGCGCATGAGGCGCTGATCGAGGCGCTTTCTGCCATTGGAAAACGCCTCGAACCGTGATGCCGTACATGGGCTTCATCGACGGCAGGGCGTCGATCCATAAGCGCCAGAACCGTTGGAAAGACTGGCGCGGGGATAAACCCCAGCCCATTCGGTCATGCGCTATGCGCGCCGTTCGGCAAGCATCAGATGGCGAGGTATTCTTCGCGCAGTTCCTTGTTTTCGAGCACTTCGGCGGCGGAGCCGTCAAAGACGATCCCACCGGTGTCTAGGATCACCGCGCGGTCGGCGAGTTCAAGTGCCCGGACCGCATTCTGTTCCACGAGGATCGTGGTCATACCCTGTTCCTTGATCACGCGCAGGGTCTTTTCGATCTCATCCACGATCACCGGGGCAAGGCCCTCATAGGGTTCATCCAACAACAGAACCTTGATGTCGCGACACAGGGCGCGGGCAATCGCCAGCATCTGCTGCTCCCCGCCTGAGAGCGTGACACCTTCCTGGGTGCGCCGCTCGCGCAGGCGCGGAAACAGGTCATAGACGCGGTCCAGCGACCAGCCAACGGGCGGTGCGATCTGTGCCAGTTTGAGGTTCTCCTCAACGGTGAGGCCCGCGATGATGCGGCGATCTTCGGGGACGAGACCAAGGCCGACCTGGCTCGCCTCATAGCTTTTCATCGTGTGCAGCGGTTGGTGATCGAGCCAGATTTCACCGTGACGTACCTCCGGATCACCGAGCCGCGCAATGGCGCGCAGGGTCGAGGTCTTGCCCGCGCCGTTGCGCCCCAAAAGGGCAAGGATCTCGCCCTCATGGACGTTAAAGCTGATGCCCTGCACGATATAGCTTTCACCGTAATAGGCATGCATGTCCCAGACCGACAGAAAGGCCGGGGCGGTTGCGGCCATATTGGCGTTCTTGGAGAAATCGGGTTTGACGTTCATCTCAGTATCTCCTTATGCCGCAGTCTGGGTTTCGCCGAGGTATGCTTCGCGCACCTTCGGGTGACCCTTGATGTTATCGGGCGTGTCTTCGACCAGCGGCGTGCCCTGCGCCAGAACCGTGATACGCTGCGCGAGGCTGAAGACCACATGCATGTCGTGTTCGATGATGGCGATGGTGATGTCACGCTCGTCGCTGATCTGTTTCAGCAGGTCAATGGTGTTGTTCGTGTCGGCGCGCGCCATGCCGGCTGTTGGTTCATCCAGCAGCAACAGGCGGGGTTGCTGGCTGAGGCACATGCCAATCTCAAGGCGTCGTTTGTCGCCGCGCGACAGGGAACTCGCCTGCATCTCACGCTTGTCGATCATGTTCATGTCTTCGAGCATATGTTCCGCTTCGCCGACCACGTCCTTTTGCGACATCACATTGCTGATCGCGTTCAGCTCGAATGCGCCGTCGCGTTTGGCGAAACAGGGGATCATCATGTTCTCCATGACGGACAGATCGCCAAAGATTTCGGGGGTCTGAAACACCCGGCTGATGCCCATCTGACAAATCTGATGCGGCTTGCGCCCCAGCACGGATTGCCCGTCAAACATGACCGATCCGGTATCAGGGATCAGCTTGCCGACCAGACAGTTGAGCAGCGTGGATTTGCCCGCGCCATTCGGCCCGATGATCGCATGCACCGACCGCTCTGCGATGGAGAGGTTCACGTCGCCGAGGGCTTGCAGGCCCCCGAACCGCTTGTTGACGTTTTTGACTTCGAGAATTCCCATAACGTCGTCTCCTTATTCCGCAGGTGTTGTTTTGCCATCAGGCTTGTCATCGGCGGGTTTCTTGCGCCGGAACAGACCCGCGACTTTCTGACCGCCCTGAACAAGACCACCGGGCAGGAAGATCACCACCATCATGAAGAGCAGCCCAAGCGTGAGGTGCCAGCCTTTGCCCACAAAGGGGTAGACGATCGTGATGATGAAATCCTCGATCCCGTCAGGCATGAAGGCAAACCACTGCTCCAGAACGGTCTTGTTGATCTTGGAGACGATGTTTTCCATATATTTGATGAACCCTGCACCAAGGACCGGCCCGATCAACGTCCCGGCACCGCCGAGAATGGTCATCAGAACCACCTCGCCGGAAGCTGTCCAGAACATGCGTTCCGCGCCCACCTGCGTATCCATCGCCACCAGCAATCCGCCCGCCAGCCCCGCATACATGCCGGAGATGACAAAAGCCGCCAGCGTGTAGGGTTTTGCGTTCAGGCCGGTGTAGTTCAGCCGTTGCTGGTTGGATTTGACCGCCCGCAGCATCATCCCGAAAGGCGAGCGGAAGATGCGGATCGACAGGTAGAACGCCAGCAGCATGACAAGGGCCGCGATGTAATACCCGGCGTTGAAGGTAAAGACCCAGCCGCCCATCGCCAGTTCATAGCTTTGGTTCATTTCCAGACCGAAGAGGTTGGCGCGCGGGTTCTGACCGGGCTCCAGCGCGCTATCAAGGATGCGCGGGTCGTTGACCTTGGGCTGCAGCCCGGTTTCACCACCGGTGATCGGCGTCAGCACCGAATAGGCCAGCGAATAGGACATCTGCGCGAAGGCCAGCGTCAGGATCGAAAAGTAGATGCCGGAGCGGCGCAGCGATATCCACCCCACCAGCAGCGAAAACAGACCGGCGATCAGCACAGAGACCATGATCGCCGGGATCACGTTCATGGTCAGCAGCTTCATCATCCAGATCGCCGCATAGGAGCCGACACCGAGAAACGCCGCATGGCCAAAGCTGAGGTAGCCCGTGAGGCCAAAGAGGATATTGAACCCGATGGCAAAGATGCCAAAGATCACCAGCCGTTGCATCAGGTCCGGATAGCCCGCGTTGAACTGCGCCATCGCGGAGCCTTCGGGGAAGGGGTTCAGAATGAAGGGGGCGAACATGGTGAGACAGGCGACGATCAACAGCAGCGTCGTGTCTTTCTTTGTAAGTCCGAACATGTGATTATTCCTCCATCACGCCCTTGCGCCCCATGAGTCCGCGTGGACGGGTAAGCAAGATGATGATTGCGACCAGATAGATGATGATTTGGTTGATGCCGGGCAGCGTCTCGAGCACGATGGCCATGGAGGCAAAGCTCTCCAGTATGCCGAGCAGGAAGCCGGCGAGCACCGCACCGGACAGCGACCCCATACCGCCCACAACGACGACCACGAAGCTGAGCACCAGAAAGTCCATGCCCATATGGTAATTGGGCGAGTTGATCGGGGCATACATCACACCTGCAAGCCCCGCGACGGCGGCTGCAATCCCGAACATGATGGTGAACCGCTTGTCGATGTTGATGCCCAGAAGGCCCACGGTTTCGCGGTCCGCCATGCCGGCTCGCACGACCATGCCGAAGGTGGTAAATTGCAGGAATGCAAAGACGGCACCGATGATGACGGCGGAGAAGGCAAAGTAAACCAGACGCCAATAGGGGTAGATGATCGTGTTGGGGTCAAAGCCCAGCATGGCACCGAAATCAAACGACCCCGTGAAGGCCGCAGGGGCAGGGGTGGGGATCGGGTTCGCACCGTAGAAGTACTTGATGATCTCCTGCAGAACGATGGCAAGACCGAAGGTGACGAGGATCTGATCCGCGTGGGGGCGTTTGTAGAAATGCTTGATCAGCCCGCGCTCCATGGCAAAGCCGATGCCAACCATGATCGGGATCGCAAAGAGGATCGACAGCGGCACCGACCAGTCGATGATGCTGGCGCCCATCGTCTCTCCGAAGATGTCATAGATATAGGGCACATCGCGCATCATCGGGTTGCCGAGGAAGTCAACCTCTCCCGGTACCGCGACCTCATGGCTGAGGTTCAAAAGACGGCTGAGTGTCACCGCGCAGAATGCGCCGATCATGAACAGGGCGCCATGCGCGAAGTTCACGACACCAAGCGTGCCGAAGATCAATGTCAGACCCAGTGCGATCAGCGCATAGGCAGACCCTTTGTCCAGGCCGTTGAGGATTTGCAGGAGTAATGCGTCCATGGTCCCACCTTCATGAAGCGAATTGGTCCCGTATCACGGGAAGGCCGGACGGCGAGTGCCGCCGCCCGGTATGTGTTTTGGTTGCGCTTATGCGCCGGGATTGCATGTGCCCATGTTGCCGCCCGCGAATTGCGGGTGATCGGGGGCATATGTGACCTGCTCGACCGGTGTGACTTCGACGATCTCCAGAAGGTCGAATTCGGAGGAGGGGTTTTCCTTCCCCTTCACGACCAGCACGTCCTTGAAGCACTGATGGTCCTCGCCGCGATAGAGCGTCGGGCCGTTGCCCATGCCGTCGAATTCGAAGTCGCGCAGCGCTTCCACAACCGAACATGGGTTGAACGAGCCACCGCGCTCCACCGCATCCGCATAAAGCAGTGTCTGCACATAGCAGGTATGTGCCGCCTGTGAGGGTGGGAAGCCGTATTTCGTGCCGAAGGATTTGACAAATGCCTTGGAGCCTTCGTCCTGCAGGGACCAGTGCCAGTTTGTCGAGCCAAAGATGCCCTTGACGTTGGCACCCGCACCTTTCGCCATCAGGCGGGAATAGAGCGGTACGACGATTTCGAACTGTTTGCCGTTGACCATCTTGTCACGCAGGCCGAACTGAACCGCGTTGGTCAGCGAGTTGACCATGTTGCCGCCGTAGTGGTTCAGAACCAGCACGTCCGCGCCCGATTGCAGCACCGGCGCGATATAGGAGGAGAAGTCCGTCTGCGTCAGCGGTGTCAGAACCGTGTTGACGGTTTCCCAGCCCATGGCCTCGGTCGAGGATTTCACCGCTTCTTCTGTGGTGTAGCCCCAGTTGTAGTCGGCGGTCAGGTGATAGGCCTTGCGGTCTGTGCCGTAGTTGGCCGCCAGAACAGGGGCCAGCGCCGCACCGGACATGTAGGAGTTGAAGAAATGGCGGAAGCCATTTGCCTTGCGGTCCTTGCCGGTCGTGTCGTTGGAATGCGTGAGGCCCGCCATGAAGATGATGCCAGCTTCCTGACACAGAGCCTGTACCGCTACGGCCACACCGGAGGACGAGCCACCCGTGATCATGACAGCGCCGTCTTTTTCGATCATCGAGCGGGCAGAAGCGCGCGCCGCGTCGGATTTTGTCTGCGTGTCGCCTGTGACATATTCGACTTTCTTGCCGAGAATACCGTTTCCGGTCAGCGCCTTTGAGCTGAAGGTTTCCAGCATGCCGTTGTCAGCACCGGTGCCATTCAGATGTTCGACGGCCAGCTCATAGGCGCGCAACTCGTCCGCACCCTCATCCGCATAGGGGCCGGATTGTGGCACGTTGAAGCCCAGCGTGACGGTGTCGCCTTGAGGCGCATTCGTAAAACCGGAATGGCCGTCTGCGCGCAGATATGTCGGCAGTGTCAGGCCAGCGGCCCCGGCCACGGCGCTGGTCTTGAGCAAACCACGACGTGTAAAGTTCGATTTGGACATGAAGATCCTCCCAATAGGTTTATCACACGCTGGGCGGGAATAATTGCAGACTGCCCGCGTATAGAGCACTTAAGTGCAGTGTTTACCGTGCCAAGCAAGAGAAAATTGCGCAACAAGTGCCTTGAAATGAACAATTATTTTGTAAATAACTGCACAAATAGTGCAGGGTGTTTGTAAATTTTATAATGTTGCGGTGCAGAAAGCCATTGAATTGACCCAGCTTTAGCCAGAGGAGCCATATGCCACGCGAGGGACTGACAGGAAGCCGGATCCGAGAACGGCGCTCCGTCGCCGGATTGAAACAGGCGGATCTTGCACGTGCGCTTGGAATCTCGCCCTCATATCTCAACTTAATCGAGCATAACCGGCGCAGAATCGGCGGCAAGCTGCTGTTGGATATCGCGCGCGTCCTTGGGGTCGAGCCGTCGATGCTGACGGAAGGTGCCGAAGCTGCGCTCATCGCCACATTGCGCGAAGCGGCCAAGGCGGCCAACCTGACCGCCGCCGAGGTGGCGCGCGCGGATGAATTGACGGGCCGCTTTCCGGGCTGGGCTGAAATCCTCGCCTCCGGGCATCGGCGGATCACCACGCTGGAGCGGACCGTCGAAGCGCTCAGTGACCGGTTGACCCATGACCCCAAGCTCGCAGCGTCGGTGCATGAGTTGCTCTCCACTGCCGCGGCGATCCGTTCCACCGCCTCGATCCTGGCCGAGGAAAAGGACATTGAGGCGGAGTGGCGCGACCGCTTTCATTCGAACCTCAATGAGGACAGCAAGCGACTGGCAGACAGCTCCAAGGCCTTGGTGAATTACTTCGAAGCCGGGCAGGACGAAGCAACCGTCGCCAACAGCCCGCAGGAAGAAGTCGATGCCTTTCTGGCCCATCACAACTATCATTTCAAAGCGCTGGAAACGGGGGAGCATTCCGTTGACGATGTGATTGCAAGGGCGGACAATCTGCGCAGTTCGACCGCGCGGGCCCTTGCGCGCGGGATGCTGGTCAGAATGCAGGCGGATGCCGCGAAAGTGCCCATGCCCGCCCTTGATGCGGCGCTGGAAAAGGTTGGCCTTGAGCCGCTTGCATTGGCCGCACGCCTTGATGCACCAGTGGCGGTTGTCTTGCGCCGCATCGCGGCCAGCGCTGCTTTTGAAACCGGGCTGGTCATCTGTGACCGAGCGGGCAGTATTTTGCTGCGCAAATCCGTCGGTCAGATGGTGATGCCGCGTTTTGGTGCAGCCTGCGCGCTCTGGCCGTTGTTTTCCGCGCTGTGCCAGCCCGGTCAAGTGATCCGGACACCATTGGTGCAACTGGGACGGGGCCGGGCGCATTTTGACTGCTTTGCCGTGGCAGAGGTTGTCGGAGAGACACAGTATAACGCGCCGCCGCTGATTGAGGCCAATATGTTGCTGATCGCCAATTCCGCCCCGGCGGATGACGGTGCTCTTGAGGTTGGTTCAACCTGCGGTGTGTGTCCCAAGGCAGAGTGCCCGGGCAGGCGCGAGCCGTCCATTCTGATGGCGGGGCTTTAGCTTGAAATCCGGGTTCAAAGCGCGCGCGATCGCCGTTGCGCACCCCATGCCGGAACGCGATGCCAAAGGTTGGGCAAAGCGGTTTTGACATGGCCACAAAAACCTAGAATAACTGGTTCATCCCCTTGGGCAGATTTGATTGCGAAGGATCTGGCGCGGGGACCCTTGGAGGAGGGACGCATGAGCAAACACGTACTTTTGGTCGAGGATGAGTTGAACATCATCGAGGCGATCCGCTTTTTGCTCACGCGCGAAGGATTTCAGGTGGATACCCATAGCAACGGTGCGGATGCATCCGAGACCATACGGGCATTGCAACCGGATCTGGTTGTGCTGGACGTGATGCTTCCGGGCAAGAGCGGGTTTGATATTCTCGAGGAATTGCGCGCAGATGACGCAACCGCCGATCTGCCGGTTCTGATGCTCACCGCCCGTGGCCAGAGCCGGGACAGGGAGATGGCCGAGAAAGCGGGTGTAAGCCGCTTCATGACCAAGCCGTTCTCCAATGCCGAGGTGCTCACCGCTGTGCGGGATCTGCTCTACGTTCATCAACAGAAAGGCTGACGCCATGGCGCGCGACCCGCTGCCACTGTTTCTGGAGCGAGGTGTTTACCGGCGACGTCGGATGATGGATGCACTGCGGCTCTTGACGGTGCTCGGGGTGGTGCTCTGGCTGATCCCGGCGCTCTGGCCCAATGATCCGTCCGCAGGGGCGCAGACGCTGGCCATGTCCCGCGCGCTCTTTTACATCTTCGGGGTCTGGGCGGCGCTGATCGCGATTTCTGCGGTTCTGGCGTTTCGCCTGCGCCGACCAGAAGGCAGCGATACCGGCGCGGAGGACGTGCATTGACCTCTGTGAACCTGCTGATTGCGGTGTGTCTGGCCTATGTGGCGATCCTGTTTTTCGTCGCCTTCATTGCGGAACGGGCAGGGACGCAAGGGCGGGGCGACTGGCTGCTGCGCTCCCCGTTGGTCTATACGCTCTCGCTTTCGATCTATTGCACGGCCTGGACCTTTTATGGCGCGGTCGGAAATGCGGCGCGCTCGGGGCTTGAATATGTGACCATCTACCTGGGGCCCAGCCTCGTGATCCTCGGCTGGTGGTGGATTTTGCGCAGGCTGGTGCGCATCGGGCGCAGCCACAAAGTGACCTCCATCGCCGATCTGATCTCTTCCCGGTTTGGCAAGTCCAACACCCTCGCCATCGTGGTCACGATCATGGCCGTGATCACCGTGACACCCTATATTGCGCTGCAACTGCAGTCAGTGACCCTGTCGCTGTCGTTTTTCGCCGCCGCCGAACAGGGTGTGGATGTCAGCACCATTGATGCCAAGGACGCTGCCTTCTGGATTGCGGTCGGGCTGGCGGTTTTCACGGTACTTTTCGGAACGCGCAACCTGAATGTGAACGAGAGGCACCACGGCGTTGTGATCGCCGTCGCTGTGGAGGCTGTGGTCAAGCTGCTGGCCCTGCTTGCGGTGGGCGTCTTTGTGGTCTGGGGACTGGCCGGGGGTATCTCCGAGACACTCGCACGGATCGACGCTTCTGATCTGGGCAGCTGGCAAACCGACAGCAGTCGCTGGGCCACGCTGACCTTCCTGTCTGCGGCAGCGTTCCTTTGTCTGCCGCGCATGTTTCAGGTGATGATCGTGGAAAACGACGATGAGCGGCACCTGCAGATCGCGAGCTGGGCTTTCCCGCTCTACCTGATGCTGATGAGCCTTTTTGTCGTGCCGATTGCCGTCATCGGTCTTGATATGCTGCCCGAAGGCTCCAACCCGGACCTCTTCGTGCTGAGCCTTCCTTTGAGTGAGGGGCGCGAAGGTCTGGCCATGCTCAGTTTTCTGGGCGGCTTTTCGTCGGCGACGTCCATGGTCATCGTGGCCACGCTGGCGCTTTCCACGATGGTGTCGAATCATCTGGTCATGCCGATTTTCCTCTACCGCCACCGCGGCGGGGCAAGCCAGTCCGGCGACGTGCGCGAAACGGTGATCCTGTCCCGACGCCTGTCGATCATGGGCATCATCAGCCTTGGCTATATCTATTACAAACTGTCGGGCGGCTCGGGCGCGCTGACGGCCATTGGCTTGATTTCCTTTGCCGGCGTTGCGCAGTTCCTTCCGGCGATGATCGGCGGGATTCTCTGGCGGGGGGCCACGCGGTACGGTGCGCTGTCCGGCCTGCTGATCGGCTTTTCGCTATGGGTGTTTACCATGCTTTTGCCCAGTTTTGGGCCCGATGCCGTGCTCAGTGCTGAAACCTTTGAATTCGGGCTGCTGGGGCTTGGATTGCTCCGCCCGCAAGCGCTTTTCGGGATCGAGGGACTTGACCCGATGGTGCATGCGGTGTTCTGGAGCCTGCTGTTCAACCTGTCGGCCTTTGTCGCCGTTTCGCTGTTCACCTTTCCCAATCCGATGGAGCGCCTGCAGGGTGCGCAGTTTGTAAATGTGTTCGAACACTCGGGTCAGGCGCGCGGATGGAATGCATCCGTTGCCGAAAGCGAAGACCTGATGATTATGGCGCAACGGATTTTGGGCGCGCAGGAGGCGCGTCAGCTTTTTGCCGCTCAGGCGCGTGCGCAGGGGCTGACAGGGTCCTTGCCTGAGCCGACACCGGATTTCCTGCAGCGTCTGGAGCGCGAGTTGGCAGGTTCGGTGGGGGCTGCGACCGCGCATGCGATGATCAGTCAGATCGTGGGGGGCACCTCTGTGTCGGTCCATGATTTGATGGCGGTTGCGGACGAATCTGCGCAGATGCTGGAATATTCCAGCAGGCTCGAAGCGAAATCACGTGAATTGAGCCAGACGGCGGCGCAATTGCGCGAGGCAAACACCAAGCTGGTGCAGTTGAGTGCCCAAAAGGATGAGTTTCTCAGCCAGATCAGCCATGAATTGCGCACGCCCATGACCTCGATCCGGTCGTTTTCCGAAATTCTGCGTGATGCCAAGGGCATAGGGCCCATTGAGAAGGCCAAATATGCAAACATCATCCATGTTGAAGCCATTCGCCTGACCCGGCTGTTGAACGACCTTCTGGACCTGAGTGTGCTGGAAAACGGGCAGGTGACGCTGAACCGGCAAACCGGCTCCCTGTCAGACCTGTTGGACCGCGCCTTGGCCACGGCACAGGCCAGTTCTTCGCGGCGCATCAAAATTAACCGGCGACGCATTGATGAAACGATCACGCTTGACACGGATCTCGACCGGCTCAGCCAGGTGTTCATAAATCTCATTACAAATGCACAGAAATACTGTGCGGCGCAGCACCCGGAATTGACAATCGAAGTGAATGATCGCGACGGTGCGATCACCATAGACTTTGTTGATAACGGGTCGGGGATACCCAAACAGGCGCGTGAGTTGTTGTTTGAAAAATTCAGCCGTATCGGCGCGCAGGACAGCAATGGTGCCGGGCTGGGGCTGGCCATCTGCCGCGAGATCATGTCACGTCTGGGCGGCGATATCAGCTATCTGGCAAAGGCGAATGGCACCGGTTTCCGTGTGGTGCTGCCGCATGCGCAGGCTGTTGCAGCACAATAAGTGCTTTGTCGAAAATCAACTCGTTTTCCAATACATAAAGGCATTGGTAACCATTCTTGCGTATCTCTTCAAAGCTGAAGAGCGTTCATCTGTGCAGGTGCGCGCGATCCGTATGGGAACGATTGATGTCAGTTTTGCAGCGCAAAGCGCAGGTTGGAAAACACGAACATCAGGCACGGGCGATGACCGTGCCGAAGGCATTGCGCGTGGGGCTGGCAAAAGTTGCGGATGATGCCTTTCACATGGCGCTCGCGGTCATTGGTGTCACGCAAGAGCGTTGCGCGGCCGAAAACCTCTCCGATAAAATCGAAGATGACAGTTTGCTGGTACTGCTGGATGGTCCGGCGGGCGTCACCGGCGGGGCCGTTATCGGTGCAAATCTGGTCAATGCGCTGGTGCAGCAACAGACGATGGGGCGTGTGCTGCCGCCGACGTCTGCGTCGCGCCCCTTGACCGAGACGGATGCGGCCCTTTGCGCGCCGGTACTGGATGCATTGTTCATCCGCGCCAACGGGCTTTTGGAAACGCCGGAGGACAAGCGCGTACTGCCCGCCTTCAAGTTCGGTGCGCGCGCCGACAGCCAACGACTGTTCGCCCTCGCTCTTGAAGAGCCGGAGTATACCGTCTTGAAACTCACCATTGATGTATCCGGCGGCATCACACAATCGACGCTTTCGCTGATTCTGCCCCTGCCCAAGGCAGTGCCGGAGCGGCAAAGCAGTGAAAGTGAAACAGCAGACCCCGGCAGCCCCGCGACACTTGAGAAATCGGTGATGGCTGTTACGGCCGAACTGTCCGCGGTCTTGTGCCGTGTGCGGGTGTCCCTATCCGAAATGAGCAGGCTCAGGCCGGGGCACACGCTCTCCATTCCTGCAAACGCTTTTGAGTCGGTGGAGCTTTTGTCCATTGAGGGCGCACGCGTTGCGCGCGGATCAATGGGCCAGATAGATGGCAAGCGTGCATTGATGTTGGGTCAACTGCAAACCCCTGCCTCCGGTGGCGATCTTGCAGAGGACAGCGACGAAGGGCTTGACGCAGAGGCATCCGACTATGGCAATCTCAACCTTCCCGAGCTTGAGCTTCCGCAAAAGGAGGCGTTGTTTGAACCGGGCGACGAAACCAACCTGACGGATCTGCCCGAACTGCCGGACCTGCCTGACTTGCCCGATCTGCCGGACCTCGAAGGTTTTGACGATACCGCCCTGCCGGACCTCCCCGATCTTGACGGTGATCTACCCGATCTCGGCGACTTGCCAAAGTTGAACATCGCCTGACGGATCGCGAGGCACCTTAGCGATTTGCCGCCGCTTCGAGCGTTGGTCGCAGGTTGTCAATCTCGTACCCGGCAGCCCGCGCCGCTGACACGACGTCGTCGACCGACGAATATTGAACCGCCGCCAGCGCCCATGCGATCGTCGACCTGGTGCCGGAGGCGCAGTAGGCAAGCACTGGCCCGTCGCACTCCGCGATCAATTCATGATTGTGGGCAATGACGTCCGGCGTCATGGTCAGATGTGTCAAAGGGCAGAAGAAAAACTCCAGACCGGCTTCCCTAGCGGCAGCTTCCATCGACGCCGCCTGATGGCTCACGGGCACTTCGGCATCGGGCCGGTTGCACAAAATCCGCTTGAACCCGGCGGCGACAAGATCGTGCATGTCATCCGGTGAAATCTGCGGAGCGACAGAAAATTTCGGGGTAATTTCACGTGTATCCATGCCCATTGAGTAGGCCGGGCAGACGCGCTTGTCCAGATGAACAAAGCCGCAAAATGCAGGGTCTGATAGCTGCGGCAAGCGATAATCCTGTTTCAGCTTCGGCGCGCGTCAGCGACGCGTCTTCCGGGCCGGGTGCGCCCACAGGTTCAGGGCAGGAAGATGCCGACAATGATGAGCATCAGACCGATGATGGACAGGAAAAGAGAGCCGAGGTTCAGAGGGAGCGCCGATTTCAGGCGTTGGCGCAGATCTTCTTCGCTCAGCTTCGCGCGACGGGCTTTCGCGACGTAAAAGATGCACCATATCAACCCGCATAATCCCAGCAGTGACAAAAGCGCACCGCCCCAAATCAAGAGATCGAAAATGGTCACTTATGAAGTCCCTTCGTCAGTCTGTGCGCTACCTAATGGGAAGTGGCCTGGCAGGCAAGCGCTGAGATCCGGATGCGCCGTCCGAGACCGTAGATGAACCGTCCGGCCCGCCGTGCGCGCAGCTTCGCAGATTCAGCGCAACGTAGAGCGAGACAGCATAACGCAGAGCGGCTCAAAGCGCGGGACCCGTTCAAACGGCACCGGGGGCCGCGCCGCAGAGCAAAACCACATGGCGCTTTGAGTGCGCGGCAAGATGAAACTCAATCTCAATGCGATCGTTTCAAATCACATGGCTTTGCGCCGTTTCAAGTGTAAAGCCGCTTGCGATGGCGAAGACAGGTCGCTAGGAACCACAGGACTTTTCTGCGCGCACGACACCCACGATACTTGATGTCACGGAGCAAGCCGCGCCAGACAAAGGTCATGTTTTTCCAAAGCGTATGTTTGGGCATGAGACGTTGCAAAACACAAATGAGGCGAAGATGACTGACCCAATTGAAGCGAATGAAACCTACAAGGTGACGGCGGGTGAGCTGCGACAATTCGTTGAGCGGATAGAGCGTTTGGAAAGCGAGAAAAAAGACATCGCCGAACAGATTCGCGAGGTCTATGCAGAGACAAAATCCAGAGGATATGACACCAAGTGTCTGCGCCAGATCGTGAACATGCGCAAGCGTGACAAAGACGACATCGCCGAAGAGGAAGCCGTGTTGGAAATGTACAAGGAAGCCTTGGGCATGTGATTGAGTGGCGCGTGCGGGCCTTTCACAAAGCTCGATTCCCGGGCGTCGCCTTTGTTTCGAACTTGGTCGGGTCGGGCGGGTTGCATAGAGGGGTCTGCGCTTGGGCTGGACTTGTCTGGCGTGCAATTGGCGGGCCGCAGGCTCTTTGCATGTGCCGCTGTTTTCGCATGGCGCTTTAACTCCTCAGCCGGTCATGCAACACGGGACCATGATGTATCCACCGCTCTATATTTTGCGACACGGTCAGACCGAATGGAACGCCCAACTTCGCATTCAGGGCAGTCTGGATTCGCCGTTGAGCGACCTTGGTCGCGCACAGGCAAAGCAGCAGCATGAGATTCTCAGGTCCCGTGATCTTTCAGGATACCGCGCCTTTTGCAGCCCGCAGGGTCGGGCTTTCCACACGGCCTCGATTGCGCTTGACGGGCTTTGCCCACGCATTGATACGGACCCGCGGCTGGTCGAGATTGGGGTGGGCGCATGGGAGGGGCTGCGCCGGGATCAGCTGGGGACGGATCCGCACATGGATGAGACCGAAGAAGGCGCGCTGGATCTTTATGAGCGTGCGCCTGGTGGCGAGGGGTTCGACGCGCTGAGGAACCGATGCA
This sequence comes from Roseobacter denitrificans OCh 114, assembly GCF_000014045.1. NCBI lineage: Bacteria > Pseudomonadati > Pseudomonadota > Alphaproteobacteria > Rhodobacterales > Roseobacteraceae > Roseobacter > Roseobacter denitrificans. The sequence continues at coordinate 2,704,856 of NC_008209.1, read as the reverse complement.
CGGCATTTCTCCGTGATCTCACCGGACCAGCTGTGTTGGTGACCCATGGCATCACATCCCGGATGTTGAGACTGATCGTTCTGGATATGGAGACGCATGAGATCGCCGACCTGCCCGGCGGGCAGGGCGTTGTTTTCCATCTTTCCGACGGTTTGCAAACCAAACTGTAGAATGGGGCTTGAAGCCTGCTCTGTCTTTGGCTAAACGCACCGCATCGGGTCGTTAGCTCAGTTGGTAGAGCGCTTCGTTTACACCGAAGATGTCGGGAGTTCGAGCCTCTCACGACCCACCACTTCACAACCATTGGCGTGCTGGTAGATGCCCTTGTGTTCAATTGCTTGGGCTCTTCGAAGCCTCATGAATCGTTCGCCGCGCCGACGTTGATATTCAAAAATGTCGTCAGGCTGGGAGGAACCCGGCAATGGCCGGGGTACATATACTGTCCGGTGCGAAGTGTCAGGGCGCAATTCAGCGAGGTGGCTTTGCGCAGTTGTCGGGCTTGGCGGTCTGCGACCGGGCGCGAACCTCTTCAATAGGGTCATGTGCAAAGACGTGTCGCGTTTGCCCAATTCAGATTTGTGCTCGTAAGGTCCACTAATTTTGCCCGACCCGAAACGGCCAGGTATCATCGGACCCGTGAATATGGCAGAAGCGGTGTGTCTGGATAGATCAAACGGTGCCATGGTTGACGGGGCACAAACACGCAATTGCGTGCCGTGTCGGGTCGATTGCCTGAAACCGACCCGGCTACTGTGCAGTCGGTGACGCGCTATTCCTTCAGAAGCGATCAAGTCGCTTAGGGTCACATAGCGCATCCAGAACTGCGCATCTTCAAACCCGGTGACGAATTAAGGGCGGATTGGCCTTGATCAAAGGTCAGGGTCATAGAAGCAAACAACCCTTCGCGCAGGGCGTTGCACTGCGACACTACTAACGTGCACATTGGGTTTAAATGCAGCCAGCGCGGCATAAACCCGCTGATTTCCGGTTGAATAATCTTTTTGACTGTTTTCCTTGGATTGCATATGGCACCGATAAGCTGTTGGTATTGGTATAATTTAAAAAGGACCGGCGATATGCACTATGGCAAAGCCATTGCAGCCCAAGTTATGTTACGTGAAGACGCAAGTTGTGGCGACCAGTTTGAAAAGCTCGTTTCGCAGATCGAAGCACTCCCCGATGACCTGCGCGGTGCCAGAGCGCTGCAACTCTCTTCGCGATTGTTGGAACTGGCGGCATTCGAACTTGCAGGTTCCTTGGACAGCACGCGCATCGGCGCGCTAATCGAATGTGCGGCGGAACTCGCGCGGCAATCTTCTGACTGTGCGGACAGCGAATTGGCGGCAATGACGGTGCAAAGCAGGGTCTATCAGTAGCCGCCAGCGGGTTCCTCACGGTTTCGGGCGCTGGTTCGCAGCGTCGAAATACCCCCTCGGGGTCCGACGTCATGTGCTTGATCACTTAAAATCAGTCGGTTGCTCCCGTGGTGCGCAGAGCTATTCTGTTTCAGACAGAACAGGAGAGCAAGATGAGTTGGAACCCCGCCCTTGACCCCGATTGTCCGATTGGGGACGCCGTTGATGCCATCGAAACGGTGATCGTCCCGAGAGCGCGCGACCTTGGCGGGTTCGAAGTGCGCCGGGCCTTGCCCGCGCCACGGCGGCAGATGGTCGGGCCGTTTATCTTTTTCGACCAGATGGGCCCGGCAGAATTCCTCACAGGCAAGGGGATTGATGTACGTCCGCATCCGCACATCGGACTTGCCACGGTGACATATCTTTACAAGGGTAAAATCCATCACCGCGACAGTCTGGGAACAGACCAGTGGATCGAACCGGGGGCGGTCAACTGGATGGTTGCCGGGCACGGCATTACCCATTCCGAGCGTACCGACGGCGAGGTGCGTGCGCATCCACATGCGTTGTTCGGCATTCAGACATGGGTTGCATTGCCCGAAGCGGCAGAAGACTCGCCAGCGCTTTTTGAACATGCGCCCAAGGCGTCGCTGCCCCTGCTGGACGGTGAGGGCAAGCAGGTGCGCTTGATCCTCGGCACCGCCTATGGAGAGACAGCACCCGTGCAGGTGTTTTCCGAAACCTTTTATGCAGATGCGCTGCTGGAAGCGGGCGCGCGCATCCCGCTGCCGGATGATCATGAAGACCGCGGTGTTTACGTGATTTCGGGTGACGTGACCGTGGCCGGTGATCGCTTCGAGGCCGGGCAGATGCTGGTGTTTCGATCCGGTGACAAGGTATCCCTGACGGCGGGTGCGCAGGGTGCGCGTTTGATGTTGCTTGGCGGGGCAACGCTGGAAGGGCCGCGCCACATCTGGTGGAATTTTGTCGCCTCCTCCAAAGATCGCATTGATGCCGCAAAAGAAGCCTGGCGTGCGGGTGACTGGGCGCACGGGCGTTTTCAATTACCGCCGGGAGATGATGCGGACTTCATCCCTCTGCCGGATAAATGAGGCGTCGGCAGTCGAGGAAAATGCGCAAAAGGGAAAAATATTTCAAACGGGCGCTTGACGCGGTAACAGGGTCACAATACTACGTCCAAACGCACGGTGCAGCGACGCAGCGTGTTGCAGTGGGCGGTTGTAGCTCAGTTGGTTAGAGTACCGGCCTGTCACGCCGGGGGTCGCGGGTTCGAGCCCCGTCAACCGCGCCATCACTGCTCGAAAGGCCCCCTCGTGGGGCCTTTTTCATGTGCACTGTCTCGTTTTTCACTGACCGGGTTCTGTCGGGCGGTCGACGCTTTGGAAGCGCAGGAATGTCAAAGACCCCCCGGCATCCTGCGGCAATAGGGATCAGGTGATTTCGGACAGGAACGTCTCCAGCACATGGTGCGTTTCATCCGGTGACTGGTCGATGAAGAAATGCCCCCCCGGAATCGCCAGGGCTTTCATCTGGGACAGCTTTTCGCGCCATGTGTCAGCGACGTTGTAGGATTGTGCCATGGCGCCCTCGGCCCCAAAGAGGACAAGGGCGGGCACATCTATGCGGCGACCGTGATCCTGCGAATCATGGGTGAAATCAACGTGCAGCGCTGCACGGTAATCCGCACACATCGCGCGGATCGTCTCGGGGTTACGCCATGCCGCACGATAGGCCTCCAGCGCATCTGCATCAAAATCCGACAGCTGTGCCGCCCCAAAGCCGAGCAGGCACCGTTCGAAAAACGCATCCGGATCATGTCCGATCATCGTTTCCGGGAAGGGGGCAGGCTGGGCCAGAAAGAACCAGTGATAATAGGCCTCCGCCACTTCTTTGGACAAATCATCCAGCAGGAGATGGGTCGGGACGATGTCCATCACCGTCAGGCTTTGTATGGCCTTTGGATGATCCAGTGCCATACGATGTGCGACACGTCCCCCTCGATCATGGCCGACCACATGAAACCTGTCATGTCCCAGCGCATGCATCAGGGCGATCTGATCGCTGGCCATATTGCGAAAGCTGTAGGCCTCCGTGCCCGTCGGCTTGCTGCTGTGCCCATAGCCCCGGAGGTCGGATGCGACGACGGAGAAGTTTTTGGCAAGCCGCGTGGCGACCGCATGCCACATCACATGGGTTTGGGGGAACCCATGCAACAACAGCACCGGAGCGCCTTGCCCACCAGCGCGATAGTGGACGGACTGTCCGTTGACCAAGGCGTCGCCCACCTCGAACCCGGCAAACATCAGGTCAGCGCCGCGAGGATTCGCGCCCAGCTGCGCGCACCTTTGTGAAAGCTCTCAAGGTCATATTTCTCGTTCGGTGAATGTATCGCATCATCATCCTTGCCGAATCCGATCAGCAGGGGTTTTGTGTTCAGGATGTCCTGAAAATGCCCGGCAATCGGTATCGAGCCGCCCCCGCCGATATAGGCCGCGGGCACGCCCCATTCTTCGCTCAGCGCCGCGAGCGCTTTGTCAAACCGGGGGTCTTCGGCGTCAATGACGCAGGCCTTACTGGCCCCGTGATCCTTGAAGCTGGCGGTGCAATCGGGCGGCAGGAGGTTTTGGACCATGGCGCGAAAGTTCTCGCGGATCGCGTGCGGGTCCTGATCCCCGACCAGCCGAAAGCTGATTTTCGCATGCGCTTGCGAGGGCAGGACGGTCTTGAACCCTTCACCGATATAGCCACCCCAGATGCCGTTGACCTCGCAGGTGGGGCGGGACCACGTCATCTCAAGCGGTGTCACACCTGCCTCACCGGCAGGGACAGAAAGATCGACGTCACCCAGAAACTGGGTATGATCAAAGCCCAACCCGGCCCATTGCGCCTGCATGTCTGCGCTCAGATCGGGGACACCGTCATAAAATCCGGGGATGGTGACGCGACCCGTGTCATCATGCAAGGCGGCGATGACACGCGACAGCACGCGGATGGGGTTCATCGCGATGCCGCCGTAATAGCCCGAATGCAGGTCCTTGTCCGGCCCGGTGATGGTGATCTCATCCGACATCATCCCGCGCAGCATCGTGACGATCGCGGGCGTTTTGCTTTCAAACATCGCCGTGTCACAGATCAGCGCCAGATCGGCGCGCAACGTGTCGCTGTTTTCCTTCATGAAGGGCACGAGCGAGGGCGAGCCGCTTTCCTCCTCGCCTTCAAAAAAGAAGGTGATCTTGCAGGGCAAACTGCCGTGTTCCGCCTTCCACGCGCGGCAGGCCTCAAGAAAGGTCATCAACTGGCCCTTGTCATCCGCCGTGCCGCGCCCGCGCAGCACCGGGCCTTTGTCGGTTTGTTCAAGTTTCGGATCGAATGGGTCATTGTCCCAAAGTTCAATCGGATCAACCGGTTGCACGTCGTAATGCCCGTAAAACAGCAGATGCGGGCCGGGTCCGTCCGCGTGGCCAACCACCATCGGATGCCCCGGTGTGCTGCGTTTTTCGGCCGCGACACCCATGCTTTGCAGGTCATTCACCAGCCAGTCCGCGGCGCGCTCACAGTCGTGCTTGTAAGCGGGATCGGTTGAAATTGACGCAATGCGCAGCAGTTCGAAAAGCCGTTCCGTGGCTTTGGGCATTTCCGCATCGAGACGGGACAAGACATCGTCCAACGACATGAGGTGTTCTCCTGAATTGACTGATGCGCACCCTAGCAGGCAGGCGGATGCTGTCCAGATCGCGGCGCTGCGCAAAGGGTGCTCCTGCGACATGGCGTCCTGCCATGCGTTATTGAAAAATTGTCACCTGTTCTATAGTGAACTCGGAACAGTTGCGTGCCAACTGACCAAGGGTGAGCGATACAGGAGATGCGCGTGGAGTATAACGATAAGCTGGACGAAGCGCTTGCGCGTCTGCACGACGAAGGCCGCTATCGCACGTTCATCGATATTGAACGGCGCAACGGCCAGTTCCCCCATGCGGTCTGGACGCAACCCGACGGGCAACAGCGTGACATCACGGTGTGGTGTGGCAATGACTACCTCGGCATGGGCCAGCACCCGGTCGTTCTGGACGCCATGCATGAGGCACTGGATGCAACCGGGGCAGGGTCGGGCGGTACGCGCAACATCTCCGGCACAACGGTCTATCACAAGCGGCTGGAGGCGGAGCTTGCCGATCTGCATGGCAAGGAAACGGCGCTGCTCTTTACCTCTGCCTATATTGCCAATGATGCGACGCTGTCCACTTTGCCGAAACTATTCCCCGGCCTCATTATCTATTCGGATGCGCTGAACCACGCGTCGATGATCGAGGGCGTGCGCCGGAATGGGGGCGCGAAACGCATTTTCCGCCATAATGACGTGTCACATTTGCGCGAACTCCTGGCGGCGGATGATCCTGCGGCGCCGAAGTTGATTGCATTTGAGTCAATTTATTCGATGGACGGCGATTTCGGCCCGATCGAGGCGATTTGTGATCTCGCGGATGAATTCAACGCACTGACCTACATCGACGAAGTGCACGCCGTTGGCATGTACGGGCCTCGGGGTGCCGGTGTGGCCGAGCGGGACGGGTTGATGCACCGCATCGACATCATCAACGGCACGCTGGCGAAAGCCTATGGCGTTTTGGGTGGCTATATCGCCGCATCCGAGAAAATGTGTGACGCCATAAGGTCTTACGCGCCGGGCTTCATCTTTACCACGTCCTTGCCGCCTGCCATTGCGGCGGGGGCTGCTGCCTCTGTTGCGTTTCTCAAACGCAGCCCTGAATTGCGCGAGGCACATCAGTTGCAGGCGCGCATTCTGAAAATGCGGCTCAAGGGGTTGGGCCTGCCCATCATAGATCATGGCAGCCATATCGTGCCCGTGATGGTCGGCGATCCGGTTCACACGAAGAAACTGAGCGACATGTTGCTGGCGGATCACGGGATTTATGTGCAGCCGATCAACTATCCAACCGTTCCGCGTGGAACAGAACGGCTGCGCTTCACGCCGTCGCCGGTGCATGGACCACGTGAGCTGGACGCGCTGGTGCGTGCGATGGACGGGCTGTGGTCACATTGTGCGCTAAATCGCGCCGAGGCGGCAGGTTAACCTGAGGTCTGGTGAAATTCGAGTTGCCTTGTGTTAACCTAACCTAAACAACAAGTCAGATACGAATCGTGGGGACGATTCTTTTTCACTGACGACGGCAGGTTGGCAGGCTGGAGCAAGACGGGGCGGTACGCTATGATTGGACGCAGGAAAGCTGCGAGTGAGGAAGACCCTGTTGAACGCAAGGCGTTTGACGATTTCGAACTGAGACTTGGCGATGTGATGCGCGGTGAGCGGGCCACAATGGGCAAGTCTCTCCTGGATGTGCAGCGTGAACTGAGGATCAAGGCCTCCTACATCGCGGCAATCGAAGATTGCGATCCGGACGCCTTCGACACGCCCGGGTTTATCGCAGGCTACGTGCGCTCCTACGCGCGCTATCTCGGCATGAACCCCGATGACGTTTTTGAAACCTTCTGCGAGGAAAGTGGGTTCACCGTCGCGCACGGCATGTCCGCCGAAGCCTCCGTTATCAAAAAGACAAAGCAAACGCCGAAAACCGGGCGGTCCTTGGAACACGATATGTTCAAGCGTCCCGGTACGCCTTTCATCCCTGCGGGGGAGAGTTTCTGGTCGCGGATTGAACCCGGTGCTGTCGGCTCGTCGCTGGTGCTGATCGCGCTGATTTCGGCAATCGGTTTTGGTGGCTATACCGTGCTTCAGGAGGTGCAGCGCGTTCAGGTCGCGCCTGCAGATCAAACCCCGATCGTTCTGTCAGACCTTGATCCGCTGGATGGTGTTTTGGCGGCGGCTCCTGATGCGGCCGCGTCCGGCGCCTTGCCGGCGGGCGGGGATGCGGTGCGCATCGACCCGTTGGACCAGCTTTTCCGGCCCGATGCTCTGGATGTACCGGTTATGATCGCGCGCGATGCGCCGATTGCAACGTTGGATCCGCGCACCGTCGGCAGTTTTGCACAGTCCGCACAGCCTGAGCCCGAGCGCTTGTCAGACAGCCTGCTGCTGGAATCTGAACTGGCGGCGGCGGAACAGGACCAGGTTGTCGACCCGCAGGTCCCGATTGTTGTCAAGGCGCCCGGTCCCGCGCTGCGTATGGTTGCCGTGCGTCCGGCCTGGGTACGGGTCAGCGCGCCGGATGGGACGGTCATACTGGAAACGATTATGGAGCCCGGTGAGACATGGGACGCACCCGTTGGTGGCGAACCTCCGCTTCTGCGGACCGGTGAAAGCGGTGCGATTTATTTCGCTTTGAACGGCGAATACTACGGGCCGGTGGGCAAGACCGGGACAATCACTTCCAATATTCCACTGGAGGTGGCCGCGCTCAAGGCAACCTACCAGGTTGCTGATCTTGCGGCCGATGAGGCGCTGGCAACAACCGTGGTTGAACTGCAGACCCCTATCGAACCTGCGTCAGAATAACAGCACATGAAATTGAAAACGGTGATTGCGGGTTCGGGCCTGAGTGTCTAATTTAAGTGACAGGCACAGTAATAAAGGTCCCTTCGATGTCGCTAAATCATGTACGCCCCTGGCGCAACATATACCGCAGAGCATCACGCCAGATCATGGTCGGCAACGTGCCGGTCGGGGGCGACGCGCCGATCACTGTGCAGACGATGACCAACACGCTGACCACCGATGTCAAAGCCACGATTGATCAAATCAACGCGGCAACCGACGCCGGGGCGGATATCGTTCGTGTCTCCGTTCCTGATGAAGCCTCTTCCAAGGCGCTGAAACAGATCGTGCCAGAAGTTTCGGTGCCGATCGTGGCGGACATTCATTTTCATTACAAAAGAGGGATCGAAGCGGCTGAGGCGGGGGCGGCATGCCTGCGGATTAACCCTGGCAACATCGGCGACGAAAAACGTGTAAAAGAAGTGATCAAGGCCGCGCGCGATCATAATTGTTCGATCCGGATCGGCGTGAATGCGGGCAGCCTCGAAAAACATCTTTTGGATAAATACGGTGAACCCTGTCCTGATGCCATGGTGGAAAGTGGGCTCGACCACATCAAAATCCTGCAGGACAATGATTTTCACGAATTCAAGATCAGCTGCAAGGCCTCCGATGTATTCATGGCGGCGGCGGCCTATCAGCAACTGGCTGATGCAACAGATGCCCCCATTCATCTTGGCATTACCGAAGCGGGCGGCCTCGTGTCTGGAACGATCAAATCCGCGATCGGGCTGGGTAATCTGCTGTGGATGGGTATTGGCGATACCATCCGTGTCAGCCTGTCGGCGGACCCTGTCGAAGAGGTTAAGGTTGGTTACGAAATCCTGAAATCACTGGGCTTGCGTCATCGCGGTGTGAACATCATCAGCTGCCCCAGTTGCGCGCGGCAGGGTTTTGACGTGATCAAAACGGTTGAGACACTCGAAAAACGTCTGGAGCATATCAGAACGCCGATGAGCCTGAGCATCATCGGCTGTGTGGTTAACGGCCCGGGCGAGGCGCTGATGACCGATGTCGGCTTTACGGGCGGCGGTGCCGGGTCGGGGATGGTCTATCTGGCAGGCAGCCAGAGCCACAAACTCAACAATGACCAGATGATCGAGCATATCGTGGAGCAGGTCGAAAAAAAGGCCGCCGAGCTTGAGGCTGCGGCAGCCCATGCGGATGCGGCCGAATAACGCGGTCGATCAACCGCGTTTTTCTTCAACGATCATTTGCAGCTGGTCCATCGGCAGGAACCCACGCAACATCTCATCTTCGAGCACGAAAGTCGGTGTGCCGCTGATCTGCAGCCGCTGCGCGAGCGCGCGCGTTTCCATCAGTTCTTGGGTGACCTCGTCGGCATCCATACGCGCTTCGATCTGATCCGCGTTCAGGCCGAAGGTATCCGCAAGGCGCCTCAGGGCCGTGATGGTGATGTCGCCGTTGTAGGACATCAGGGCATCATGCATCTGTTTGTAAGCGTCGCGGCCTTCCTCCAGTTTGGTGGCAATGGCAAATCGGGACGCAATCAGGGACTGTTCTCCGAGGATCGGGAACTCCTTGACGACAAAGCGAATGTTGCCATCCGCAGCGAGCAGTTTTTCCACCTCGCCAAAGGCACGTTTGCAAAAGCCGCAACGATAATCCATGAACTCCACGAGGGTCACATCACCCTGCGGATTGCCGCCGACATAGGAAAACCCGTCGTTGAAAATCGCTTCGGCATTCTGGCGGACCAGATCGACATCAGCCTGCGCCTGCGCTGCGGCTTGCCGTTCTTCCAATGCGTTGACGGCCTCCATGATCACCTGCGGATTTTCCATCAGATAGGCGCGCACCTGTTCGCCGAACTGTGCGCGTTCTTCATCTGACATGGCATTCAGGTCGAGCGCCATCGCCGGAGCGGTTGCACTCATCAGGCTCAGGGTACAAGCCATCAGTAGTTTTTTCAGCATAGTCTATCTCCGTTTTGCGGCGCGTTCGGATGCAATCAACACATCTTGTGCCCGTTGCCAAGGGCCGGACCCTTCCGGCAACAGATCGACGGCCCGTTTGGCGTGAATGGCGGCGTCTTTCAGCCGCCCCGTCAAAGCGTAACGTTCGGCAGTCACCACCGACGCCATGCCCCGTTGACCGGATTTTGCATATGCGACCGACAGATCGCGCAGCATCGTCCCGTCTCTGAAGTCTATTGTGCGTGCCTTTTCAAGGACCTGTCGGGCCTTGCTGATGTTGTCTTCGACCAACAGCGCACGCCCGTAACCAGACAGGATCAGCGCATCATTGGGGGCCAGTTGCACTGCCCGCCCGTAGGCCGCGGCGGCGGCGGAAAAGTTGCGCGTCTCAAAAAGGATTTGCCCGCGCTGGTCGTGATAAAACGGATCGTTGGGCCGCAGCGCGATGGCCTTGTCAATCGCGGCAAGCGCCTGTTTCGTGCGCGATTGACGATGCTCTGCAATGGCTTCGCGCAGCAGTCGCACGTCTTGATAGGGGCTTTCGTTCAGCCGGCGCAGCGTCCATTTGGGCGCACGGGTATAGGCGCTGAGCTTTCCCTTGACCCGTTCAAACCAGTAGTCGGCGGCGGAGTTATCGACCGGCGCATCCCCATAGGCTGCGACATAGCCCTCGAGCGCGCGTATGCGATCCCGCGACAAGGGGTGCGAGCGGGTGTAGGGGTCTTGTCGCGTTTCGGCCAGCAGTTCCTGACCCCGGAAGAGTTGCAGAACCTGCGACATGCCCGCCGGGTTGATTCCCGCAGAGCGCATGAACCGCACGGCGGATTGATCGGCTGAGGCCTCTTCGGCGCGGGTATGGCGCAAAAAGCGATTAATGGCGGAGCTTTGGGTGCCCAGCAAGACGCCCGCACCAGCCTCGCCGCCACCCGCTGCTGCAGCAACAGCGGCAAGGGCTATGCCAAACCCGGCGGCCGTGCGCGCGCTGGCAAGGTTGTTCATCCGCCGGGTGAGGTGCCCATTGGCGATATGCGCCGCTTCATGCGCGATCACACCCTGCAGCATCGCGGCGTTGCTCATGCGGTTGATCAGCCCGTAGTGCAGGAAAATCGCGTCTGTGCTGATGACAAATGCGTTCAGCGAACTGTCATCGACAACCAGAATCTTGACGCGCGACGGGCTGAGGCCGGCAGCAGTCAGCACCGGGGCCGCGAGTTGTTTCAGCCCGTATTCAAGATCCGCATCGCGCAAAAGCCCCTGCGCTGACACTGTCTGTGCAAACAGACAAAAGATCAGCATCGGGATTGACGCCCGCCGGAATACGCGATGAAAGCACATGTCACCATAAGGAGCGGTTTTCATGCGGGTTTCAAGGCGTTCTTCAGTCGATCCCTTCATTGTGATGGACGTGATGGAGGCAGCGCATCGGGCAGAGGCGGCGGGACGCCACATAATTCACATGGAAGTGGGCCAGCCCGGCACCGGTGCGCCAAAGGCTGCGGTATCCGCATTGGCTGATGCGATGGGGCGGGAAGCGCTGGGGTATACGGTGGCGTTGGGCTTGCCCGCGCTGCGCGACCGTATCGCGCGTCTGTACGGGGAATGGTATGACGTGGATCTTGATCCGCGCCGGGTGATCATCACGCCGGGGTCTTCGGGTGGATTCATTCTGGCTTTTACCGCCCTGTTTGACACCGGCGACCGGGTTGGAATCGGCGCACCGGGATATCCCAGTTATCGCCAGATTTTGCGCGCACTGGACCTGTGCCCCGTTGATATCGCCACAGCGCCCGAAAACCGGTTTCAACCTGTGGCCAGTGACCTTGAGGGGCGCGACCTGGCGGGGCTCATGGTCGCCTCACCGGCAAACCCGACGGGAACGATGCTGGACAAGGCAGCGCTTGGCAGTCTGATCGACGCAGCCGCCGGTCAGGGTGCGTCTTTCATTTCCGACGAAATCTATCATGGCATCGAATATGAGGCCAAGGCGGTCACCGCGCTGCAGGTGACGGATGAGGCCTATGTGATCAATTCGTTTTCCAAGTATTTCTCCATGACAGGCTGGCGGGTGGGCTGGCTGGTTGTCCCGGAGGATCATGTGCGCGTTGTTGAGCGGATTGCGCAGAACATGTTCATCTGCGCGCCTCATGCCAGTCAGATTGCCGCCCTTGCCGCGATGGATGCCGAAGAGGAATTGCAAGCCAACATGGATGTGTACCGGGTTAACCGCAAACTGATGCTTGAAGGCTTGCCAGAGGCCGGGTTCACGAAGATCGCGCCGCCCGATGGAGCGTTTTATGTCTATGCGGATGTATCGGATATGACCGATGACAGCCGCGCCTTTGCGGCGGAAATCCTCGAACAGGCAGGTGTGGCCGTCACGCCCGGGCTTGATTTTGACCCGGTGCGCGGGCATCAGACGCTGCGGTTTTCCTATGCCCGCTCGACTGCGGATATTGCCGAAGGGCTCGCGCGGCTCAAGGCGTTCTTGCAGGCGCGCTGAGCCATTCCCTCAAGGCGCAAGGTGGTGTAGGGTCGGGCAAAACAAATCGGCCGAGCAGCCCATGATCCGATACGTGAGACTTTGCGCCCTTGTCCTGGGCGTATTGGCAGCACCGCTTACTGCGCAGGACCTGTCCGGCGTTGCGCGGGTGGATGTGGCCAACAGCCACATCAAACAGAACTGGTTCGGCCGGTTGGAAATGCATCTGGCCCTGTCGCAGGGCGTGCCATATCGCGTTTTTACCCTTGATCAACCCCCGCGTCTGGTCGTGGACTTCCGGGAAGTGGATTGGTCCGGCGTGTCGGCGCAGGCGCTGCTGGACACAAAGACCAGCATCAACGCGCTGCGTTTCGGCGTTTTTCAGCCCGGCTGGTCGCGGCTGGTGGCGGATCTGGCGCAGCCGATGCTGCCCGAAGAGGTCGCGATGACTGTAAAGGAGGGCACCGGTGCGGCAAACCTGACACTGGTGATGCAGCCTGCCGATCCCGATACCTTTGCCAGCACATCAGGTGTGCCGCAAAATTCCGTCTGGCCGGTGGAGCAGCCCAATGAGGCGCAAGCAACCGGCTCTGATGATCGCTTTGTCGTTGTGATTGATCCGGGTCACGGCGGTATTGATCCCGGCGCTGAGCGCGAAGGGCTGTCGGAAAAGACGCTGATGCTGGATGTGGCCTTTGAATTGCGCGCGGCCCTGATGCGCGCGGGCGATGTGGATGTGGTGCTGACCCGTGACCGGGATGTTTTCGTCTCGCTGCAAAACCGTGTGGCGCAAGCGCATCGCGCCGGCGCGGATGTCTTCCTGTCCCTTCATGCGGATGCGCTGAGCGAGGGCGGCGCGCAGGGTGCCACGGTCTACACCCTGTCGGAGGAGGCCAGCGATACCGCAACCGCCCATCTGGCGGTGCGCCACAACCGCGCGGACATCATCGCCGGTGCCGATCTGACCGGGTCGGATAACGCCGTGACGACCGTTCTGCTGGATCTGGCGCGCGTGGAAACGGAACCGCGATCAAAAGCGCTGGCGCATGTGCTGGTCGATACCATGGGGGCAGCGGGTGGTCCGATGAACACCAGACCCCTCCGGCAGGCAGGTTTTTCGGTGCTGAAATCCGCCGATATCCCGTCGGTTCTGGTCGAGGTCGGATTTCTTTCCAGCGCGCGCGATCTTGAAAACCTGCGCAACCCTGAGTGGCGCAGCAAGATGGTGGAGGCCATGGCGCGCGCCATTCTGCAGTGGCGGGTAGAAGACGCGGAGATGCGCGCGCTGATAAGGCAGTAGCGATCACGTGCTTATGACGTCGCGCTCTTTTGACCACGGCCAAAGAAACACATATACCATCCCTGTAGCGTCAACAAAGGTGCGTGCTTTTCGTGTTTCGGTTCATTCTGTCTTTTCTGGGTGGTATTTTTACGACCATAACCATGGGCTTGGGCATGGTTGTGCTGAGCATTGGTGCGGTTTTCTGGGTCTATGGCAAGGATTTGCCCAGCCACGAATCACTCGCGCAATACGCCCCGCCCACCATCAGCCGGATTTATTCAGGCCAGGGGCAGATCATTGATGAATTCGCCAAGGAGAGGCGGCTGTTTACCCCGGCCGAGGACATCCCCGATCTGGTCAAACAGGCTTTCATCTCGGCAGAGGACAAGAATTTTTACCAGCACGACGGTTATGATCTGCGCGGTATCGGGGCGGCAGCGATTGATGCGGTGAAATCGCGCGGACAGGATGTGCGCGGCGCCTCGACGATCACGCAGCAGGTGATGAAGAACTTCCTGCTCTCAGGTGACAGGCGTGCAGAACGCAAGATCAAGGAGATTATTCTGGCGTCCCGGCTGGAGGAAACGCTTGAGAAAGATCAGATCCTTGAGCTTTACCTGAACGAGATTTTTCTCGGCCAGAATTCTTACGGTGTCACCGCTGCGGCGCAGACATATTTCAACAAACCGCTGAGCGATCTGACGGCGCATGAGGCGGCGTTCCTCGCCTCCTTGCCCAAGGCGCCCAGCGATTATCACCCCGTGCGCCAGAGGGAGCGGCTGCAGGCGCGTCGTGATTTCGTGCTCAAGGAGATGATGGAAAACGGCTATATCTCGCAGGCCGAATATGAAACCGAAGTCGCCGCGCCCCTGCGGTCGGTTCAAAACGGAGACTTCGAAAGCTTCCGCGCCGAGTTGCCACCGCGTGATTACTTCACGGATGAGATTCGCAGACAGTTGAGCGAAGATTTTGGTGAGGGCGAGTTCTTTACCGGTGGGCTGAGCGTCCGCGCGACGATTGATCAGGATTTGCAACCGATCGCCGCCGAATCCCTGCGCCGCGCGTTGGAAGAATACGACCGCCGTCAGGGCATCTGGCGCGCACCGAAAACCCGGATAGACCCGGAACAGCTGGGCGATGAAACAGCATGGCGCACGGCCCTCGCGGCCGTTGAGATTGCGCGTGACATTGATCTGGACGGCCCGTGGTATCCGGCGGTGGTGTTATCCGTCGGCGAGACTTCGGCGCGCATTGGCATCGAAGGCGTTGTGGAGGACGAAGACGGGCATTTCATTCCCGCGCAAGACGTCACCTGGGCGCGCAAGAAGCGCCGCGATGGCTCCCTGAGTGGCAAGGCGCAGCGTGCCGGTGATCTGCTTGAGGTGGGCGATGTGGTCCATGTTCGCGCCATGACCTCGGATGAGGATGACAGTTTCATCCGCTGGACGCTGCGGCAGGTGCCCGAAGTGCAGGGCGGTTTTGTCGCCATGGACGTCAATTCAGGGCGCGTGATCTCGATGCAGGGCGGGTTTTCCTATCAGGACAGTGTGTTCAACCGCGCCACGCAGGCGCGCCGTCAACCGGGATCCAGTTTCAAACCCTTTGTCTATGCTTCCGCGCTCGACAGCGGCTATTCCCCGGCCACCATCGTCATTGACGCCCCGATCGAGATCAACACACCGCAAGGCCTGTGGCGTCCGCGCAATGCGTCGCGCGAATTTTATGGGCCAACTCCTTTGCGCACCGGCATCGAACGTTCCAGAAACCTGATGACCGTGCGACTGGCACAAGAGGTCGGCATGGATGTTGTGGCCGATTATGCCGAACGGTTTGGCGTTTATGACAACATGGGCACCTTTCTGGCCAATGCGCTGGGGTCCGAGGAAACCACGCTTTACCGGATGGTTGCCGCCTATGCGATGTTTGCCAACGGCGGCGAACGGGTGCAGCCGACGCTGGTGGACCGGGTTCAGGACCGCTACGGGCGCACGATTTACCGCCATGACGAACGCTATTGTTTCGATTGTGAACTGGCCAGCCTTGATCCCGGCCTTGGCCCACGGATCATCTCGAACCGGGAACGCGTGATGGACCCGATCACCGCCTATCAGCTGACCTCGATGATGAAAGGGGTTGTGGACCGCGGGACCGCTGCGCGCACGGTCAACCTTCCTGTGCCCACCGCCGGAAAAACCGGCACAACCAATGACGCCAAAGACGTCTGGTTCGTCGGGTTCACCAGCAACATCGTTGCGGGCTGCTACATCGGGTATGATCAACCACGCTCGCTGGGGCGCGGCGCGTCGGGGGGCGGCATGTGCGGCCCGGTGTTCCAGCGGTTCATGGAAGAAGCCACGCAAAAATATGGCGGCGGCCCGTTTGAGGTGCCAAGCGGCGGGCGGTTTATCAAGATCGACCGTTTTACCGGTGCGCGCCTGAGCGATGACGCCACCGGCGATGCGGTTGTGGCAGAGTATTTCCGCAGTGGCGAAGAGCCGTTGTTCGGCGTCATGTTCGACGGTGGCTTTGCCATGGGTCAGGATTTGCCGCTGGTTCAGGAAGCGCAGCCCGCACAACGCCAGCAGGTGACGACCTCGACCGGGGAAACGGTTGAGGTTGGCCCCAATGCCAATTTCGGCACGCTCAGTTCCGGCGGTCTATACTGAACACGGGTGTGTAATCGCCCCGGGTGCCTTGCCGCTGCTGTGGTGCTGGTCTATCAGGATGTAACACTTTTTTGCCGAGGCTGACATGCGCGCAGACGTCCAGAACACCATTGAAAAAATACAGAAATCGCTGGACCTTCTGGCCCAGCGGCTGGATGTGGAAACCGCCCCCTACAGGCTTGAGGAATTCAATGCGCGGGTGGAAGACCCGACCCTTTGGGATGATCCGGATGCGGCGCAGAAACTGATGCGGGAGCGTCAGATGCTGGTGGATGCCATGGCGACCCACGACAGCATTAAGCAGGAGATGGCCGACAACATCGAACTGATCGAACTTGGTGAGATGGAAGACGACGCAGATGTGGTCTCTGACGCTGAAAACGCATTGCGCGCTTTGGAAGAGACCGCGGCGAAGAAGGAACTCGAAGCGCTGCTGGACGGTGAAGCGGACAGCAACGACACCTTTCTGGAGGTCAACGCCGGAGCAGGGGGCACCGAAAGCTGTGACTGGGCGTCGATGCTGGCGCGCATGTATGTCCGCTGGGCGGAGAAGAAAGGCTACAAGGTCGAATTGCAGTCCATGAGCGACGGCGACGAGGCGGGGATCAAATCCGCGACCTACAAGATCACCGGGTTGAATGCCTATGGGTGGCTCAAATCGGAAAGCGGCGTGCACCGCCTCGTGCGTATCTCGCCTTTTGACAGTGCGGCCAAGCGGCATACGTCCTTCAGCTCGGTCTGGGTGTATCCGGTGGTGGATGACAATATCGACATCGAGGTGAATCCGGCAGACATCCGCATTGACACCTACCGCTCCTCAGGCGCGGGGGGGCAACACGTCAACACGACGGATTCCGCCGTTCGGATCACGCACCACCCGACGGGCATCGTGGTGACCAGTTCGGAAAAGTCCCAGCACCAGAACCGCGACATCGCGATGAAGGCGCTGAAGTCGCGCCTGTATCAACTGGAACTGGACCGGCGCAACGCGGCCATCAACGAAGCGCATGAAAACAAGGGTGATGCCGGATGGGGCAATCAGATCCGGTCCTACGTTTTGCAGCCCTATCAGATGGTCAAAGACCTGCGCACCAATTTTGAAACCTCCGACACCAAGGGCGTTCTGGATGGTGATCTGGACGGGTTCATGGCGGCAACCCTTGCATTGGATGCATCCGGCAAAACACGCGCCGAAGCGCAAAACGGCTGATCAATTCCATTTTGACATGCGACCGCAACTCGGGCACGTTTTAGTCGGTTGAGTACGAAGAGGAGACTTCCGTGGCGGCGATTGCAGAGGGAGAATTGAAACCGGGTGCGCCGGAGTTGCGCGATGCCAATTTCGACATGCTGCGTGCCGCTTTGAAAAAGGGCGCGTCCGATTTCCGGGCAAAACCGCTTTATGGAATTCTCTTTGCCGCGTTTTACGTGCTTGCAGGCTGGGTTATGGCGGTCATCACGGCTCAGACCGGGCATACGTTCTGGTTGGTGCTGGCGGCGATTGGCTTTCCGCTGCTGGGGCCTTTTGCGGCTGTCGGACTCTATGAGGTGTCGCGCAGGCTCGAAGCGGGTCTGCCTGTGCCCGCCGGAGAAATCTTTGGCGTGATCCTGAACCAGCGCCATCGGCAGTTGCCTTCCATGTGCACGATGATGGTGGTGATTTTCATGTTCTGGTTTTTTCTGGGTCACATGATCTTTGCCCTGTTTCTCGGGCTGTCCACAATGACCAACGTGTCGACGTCCTTTGAGGTCTTTCTGACCACAAATGGGTTGATGATGCTCGCATTCGGTACGGCAGTTGGCGCAGGTTTTGCGGTGTTGATTTTCTCGATTGCCGTGATCGGGTTGCCGTTGTTGCTGGACCGGGAAATCGATTTTGTCACCGCCATGATCACCAGCATTCAGGCGGTCCGATCCTCGCCCTTCGTTTTCATGGTCTGGGCCGCCTTTATTGCTGTTGTGGTGTTCGCCTCCATGCTGCCGGGCTTCTTTGGTCTTTTCATCACGCTGCCCTTGCTGGGGCACAGTTCATGGCATCTCTATCGCGAGATGATCGTAAGCCCCTGAAGATGTGTAAAACCTCGATCACCTAACGCTGCCTGAAATCAGGGAGCTGAACGTGTTAGGTGATACTTGCTGTGTCAGGTATTCTGTCAGCCGCTCTAAAGCGGCTCTTCGCGTCCCGTCTCAATCAGTTGCGCGCGCAAATCAGCCGCTTGCGGTAAACCAGCCTCTAGGGCGAAAACATAGGCGTGGGTGAGATAAAATCCGGCGGTATCGGGATCGTCCGCGCTGGCCGCCGCCTGCGCATAGAGGGTAACCAGACGATCCGTGTCGCCCTCCGCATGTGCGGCGAGCAGCTGTGCGTCAAGCGACATTACTCCGCTGCTTGCTTTTGCGCGCGGGCGTGTTCGATCTTGCCCGCGACCCAGGCATGAAACAGATGCGTTGGCCCATCCATGGCTGGCGAAAATCGCCCGCCGTCAAAGGATACCGCATGGCGTCCGCGCTGCATGCCCTCGACCACGAAGACGTCTTCTTCGAAAACTGTCTTCCACTGCGCGGCGTTCTGGATGCGCAAGGCTTCGCTGGTATCTGGTTGTGCATAAAACAGATACACATGTTCCAGCGTTTTCTCAGGCCCGACCGGTTGCAGGATGATGGCGAATGTATGATCGCGGTGAACCCCCAGTAGCACGTTGGGAAACCCGGTGATGTATTCCGCCGCCGTATCCCATTTGTCGCTCAACGCGTCGAAATCCGGAAAACTGTTTCCCGCCGCGTCCCTGATCTGGCGGTAGACCAGCGTGCCTTGTCCTGAAAACGCGTCATCCTCTTCGATGTGGTAGTGATCTTCCAGACGCGAATAGCTGTTGAGGCCGGGATGCACCCAGGGCAGATGGTAGCTTTCGCAATAGTTTTCGACGGCCAGCTTCCAGTTGCACTTTACCTCGAGGGTAAAGCGGCTCTCGCTGCCGCCGTGGTAGAGAGGTTTGTCAAATTCCTGCCAGCGGGCCATCATCTTTGCGTTCGCAACGTCGAAATCCGCCGCCGTGCCGGACAGGTTGATCCAGACAACGCCCATCCAGATATGGCTGCGCACCTCGATCAGCCCGAGCAGCGCGCGGTCGATGCCTTCATGCCTGTTCTGGCCCGGCCCGCCCACATGCGGTGTGCTGACAAGGTGTCCTTCGGTCGAATAGCACCAGCTGTGGTAGGGGCATCTGATGGCCCCTTCGATCCTGCGCGGCGCATCCACCAGGATCATCCCGCGATGACGGCAGATGTTCTGGAACACCCGCACCTTATCCTGACGGTCCCGGATCAGCAAAAGCGGCACGCCGAGAAAGTCGAGCGGCACCGCGTCACCGACCTGTGGCACATCAGCGGCCACCGCAAGCCCGGACCAGCCCGCGAAGAGCAACGCCTGCTTTTCTTCGTCAAATACGGCGGCATCCGTGTAATGCGCGTTTGGCAAACCATTGGCCTGCGCAATCGGGCGGCGAACGGAAGATAAATCCGTAGCACGACTTTCCATGTCAGAACTCCTGATGATCGTTGTTTGCATCAGAATACTGAAGGTCGATGTGTTGGCTGTCGCTGCAGCGACCTCGTTGGCTGCGGGGCGACATGCTCTATGGAGTTAGCGCATCGGGTCTTTGTGCTGCAACAGATTCTGGTGGAAAGGCACCAGTTCCTCAAGCGGACAAAATCCGGCACAGCGGGCGATCGGCATCACGCGTTCAAGATTATTCCCCAGATGTTCGTAGACGAGGCGCGTAACGCGGGTTGAGGCTGAATTCTCACGCGCGGTGCGCGTTGCATAGCCGACCCAGAAGTTGTTTTCAAAAGACGTGACACGGTTCAGAAAGTTTAGCGAAGCCGTCAGACCGTTGCGCCTCGATGTCACGATTGCGACACCGTCCTCCACCTTGAGCACGAAACCACGATATTCGCGCGCCTGCGGGGCCGGCGGGATGCCTTGCATCGCCATGGCGAGTTTGGGCTCATAGCCCTTGATATGCGTGTCGTTGCCCTGACGCAGAACATAGATCAGACCGCGCACGAACTGGTTGTCCTTCACGAAACTGCGGCGTGAGAACTGGTAAAATCCGCTGGGAAAATCGACTTCGGGGACCTGTTGCACTTTCTCGCCCATGAAGTCCTTGAGGAACCCGCTCATCACCGGTCCTGAACTGGGGCCAATCTGGTCGACAGGTTCCAGCAGGACGCGGGCATCTACGCCGAAAAAATCGCAAATGCGGGCGAGGACGTCTGGTCTGGGAAAGCTCTCGCCGCTGAGATAACGGTTGAACTGTGTTCGATTGATACCGAGTTGGCGCGCCAATGCGGAAACCGACGGGTATTCTTCGGCCAGATGACGCAGGTTTGCTCCGAACATATTGCGCAACTGGGCGGGGGATCGGGCAGCGGTGGGCATTGTCGTCCTTCGGTGTGGTTTACATGCTAATATTGCATCACTAATCGCTTTGCACGTAATAGTTGCTTTTGGCCACCCGAAACTGACGCTAATTTGCGTCATTGCCGTCTAGAATTGTGTCTAGTGTACTGCATGTGGACACAAAAACCAAGCGTGCGGTGGCACTTTTTTGGTGTCATCACGTCTTAACTTCTTGGTATGGTTGAAAAAAGACCACAAGAATTGGGATAGTTAATGTTAGGTGTAGTGCTGTGGAGCGACGCATCAGACCGCAAGGCAGTGATCTGGTGCGAAGATCAGGGTGACCTCGCATATGTGAAGCCGTCCGATGACGTCCTGCGCACGGGTGATTTCTTTGATGCCGGTGATCTGGTGCAGTTTGAAATGGAAGTGTCGCAATCCACCCGGGTGGCACACAATCCGCGCCTCGTCATTGAAAAGGTCGGGCCTGCCTTGCCCGATGTGCTGCGCGATGCAGCCCAGACCAAAACGCCGAGCGCGCGCAGAAGAGGGCAGGTGGTGAGTTTTTCACCGTGGACAGAACAGGCCAAGGTGGCCTGTTCATAAGGTATCGGGTTTCGACCCTATTCCCCGCGGGACAAGGCCGCGACCCCGGTGCGCGCGACCTCTGCCAAGCCCAGCGGGCGCATCAGATCAGCAAATGCATCAATTTTCTCGGGCGCACCGGTGATTTCAAACACGAAACTTTCGAGGGTGCTGTCGACCACATTGGCGCGGAAGATATCGGCAAGACGTAAGGCCTCGACCCGTTTGTCGCCCTGGCCTACGACTTTGAACATGGCCAACTCGCGTTCCACGCTTTTCCCCTCGACCGTCAGATCATGCACGTCGTGCACCGAGACAATGCGTCCAAGCTGCGCCTTGATCTGCTCGATCACCTGTGGCGTGCCGGAGGTCACGATGGTGATGCGGCTGAGGTGCCCGGTGTGATCCACTTCCGCGACCGTCAGGCTGTCGATGTTGTAGCCACGGCCAGAGAAAAGCCCGATGACGCGCGCCAGCACACCCGGTTCGTTTTCCACCAGAACGGCCAGCGTGTGCCGTTCGACCACATCCGAGAATGTGGGGCGCAGGTTATAGGCGGAATGGCTGTTGGAGCCTTTTTTGATTTTTAGGGGGGACATTGTCGATCCTGAACTTTGTTAGACATCATCATCATTGTTTTCGTTCATCAACTCGCTAACTCTTCGCCGGGTTGCAGTGACTTCAATCCAATTGACCACTGCCCTAGCTATATACTGAAAGCCGACTACTGCGGCAAACAATGCCAGTGCGCTAGGTAGCCCTATATCATGCGTAAAAAACAGAATTACTGGAGCAACCCAAAGCAAGCTGCACAACGAAAAGAATACCATCACGAATAGCTGCCACCACTTTGGCATTAGCATAGTGTGGCCCAGCGAGTGACGTTTATCTGAATTCACACCAACACACTCCCCTTGGCGTCGATCACGCCCTGTGTATCCGCTTCGCCGAGCAGCATCTCGTTATGCGCTTTGCCCGACGGGATCATGGGGAAGCAGTTTTCGTGCTTTGTCACCAGACAGTCAAAGATGACAGGGCCGTCATGGGTCAGCATCTCCATGATCGCATCGTCCAGATCATCGGGGTCGGAACACAGGATGCCTTTGGCTCCGAAGGCTTCGGCGAGTTTTACGAAATCGGGCAGGGCGTCGGACCAGCTGTGTGAATAGCGCTCCCCGTGCAGCAGTTCCTGCCACTGGCGCACCATACCGAGGCGTTCGTTGTTGAGGATGAACTGTTTGACGGGCAGGCGGTATTGCACGGCGGTGCCCATCTCCTGCATGTTCATCAGCCACGACGCTTCGCCCGCCACGTTGATCACCAGCGCATCCGGATGGGCGATCTGAACGCCGATCGAGGCCGGGAAGCCATAGCCCATCGTGCCCAGACCACCGGAGGTCATCCAGCGGTTCGGATCCTCAAAGCCCAGATATTGCGCGGCCCACATCTGGTGCTGCCCGACTTCGGTGCAGATGTAGCGGTCGTATTTCTTGGTCAGCGCTTCGAGGCGGGCCAGAGCGTGTTGCGGTTTGATGACCTTGCCCTCTTGCGTAAAGCGCAGACAATCCACCGTTTTCCATTGCTCGATCTGCGCCCACCATTTGGCGACCGCCTCCGAATTCGTTTTACGCCCGCGGGATTTCCAGACCTTGAGGACATCCTCAAGCACATGGGCGATGTCCCCGACAACGGGGATGTCGGTCTTGATGACCTTGTTGATCGACGAGGGGTCGATATCAATATGCGCCTTGATGGATTTCGGGCTGAAGGCATCGAGCCGCCCGGTGATCCGGTCATCAAAGCGCGCGCCGATGTTGATCATCAGGTCGCAATCATGCATCGCCATATTGGCTTCATAAAGGCCATGCATGCCCAACATGCCGATCCAGTTTTCCCCCGAGGCCGGATAGGCACCAAGCCCCATTAGCGTGGAGGTGATCGGAAAGCCTGTGGCCTGCACCAGTTCACGCAGCAACTGGCTGGCGGCCGGGCCGGAATTGATCACACCACCGCCGGTGTAGAAAATCGGCTTCTTTGCCTTTTCGAGCGCGGCCACCAGTTCGGTGATCGCCTCCATGTCACCCTTCAGCTTGGGCTGGTAATGCGAGGTGGAAGGTTTGGGCGGCGTATAGGTGCCGGTGGCAAATTGCACATCCTTGGGAATGTCGACCAGCACGGGGCCGGGGCGCCCGCTGGTTGCGACGTGAAACGCTTCGTGGATGACGCCGGAGAGCCGTTCGGTTTCCTTGACCAGCCAGTTGTGCTTGGTGCAGGGGCGGGTGATGCCCACGGTATCGGCCTCCTGAAACGCGTCAGAGCCGATCATGAAAGTCGGCACCTGTCCGGTCAGAACCACCAGCGGAATGGAATCCATCAGCGCATCCGTCAGGCCGGTCACGGCATTGGTTGCCCCCGGACCAGATGTCACCAGAACAACGCCTGGCTTGCCCGTGGCGCGCGCATAGCCTTCGGCGGCGTGTACCGCACCCTGTTCGTGGCGCACCAGAATGTGGCGGATCGCATTTTGTTGAAAGACCTCGTCATAAATCGGCAGCACAGCCCCGCCGGGATATCCAAAGACGGTATCCACGCCCTGATCAATCAGGGCCTGAACAATCATTTTCGCGCCGGACATTTGACGTGTCATAGTTTTCTCTCCGTGTTGACCCCGATGGGCCCGTTATCTTTTGCGCACAAAAAAGCCCCCGGTCTTGGCGGGGGCGCATGGGTCAGACTATGGTCTACCGTTACCGGCCCATGCGCGTGTTTCTCACAATGACGACTAGTTCGGTCATGGCCGAGGCTCCTTCGTGTTGGGCGGGACATTATGGGGGGGAATGGGGGGCGTCAACACCCAATCGGGCAAAAATAATGTCTCTGGGTGCGACATTCTTGTTATTTACTTTCGCAATCGGCGTATCTGGCGCAAGATTACAAAAAAAGAGGCGGGTTACAGCTTCGTCTTTTTGGTTGCGGAGCCTTGGACGCGGCGGGGCCGCGGCAAAACGATGTGGCACAGGCGGGCGGCGCGGGCTTTGGACGCGGCAGCACCCCCGGGTTGATTTGTGCGCGTCAAGCCGCGCCAACAGCCAATGGCACCGCGTCAGATGCCGGTGCCCTGCAGCACGCCATGCTCCATCGCATATCGGGTCAGACCGGCGGTGCTGGAAATGCCCAGTTTGCGTTTGATGTTCTTGCGGTGTGTCTCGACCGTGCGGACGGAAATATCCAGCGCTGTGGCGACATCCTTGTTGGATTTACCCTGTGCAAGTTGCAGCAGGATCGTCTGCTCGCGCCCGGTCAACGCTTCGCGCGCCTCGCCTTCCTTGGGTTGCAGCGACCCGCGCGCGCCGGTGCAGAGGTATTGATCACCTGCCATGACGGCGTCTATGGCCTGTTTGATTTCGTCGGTCGGTACATCCTTGAGGATATAGCCCATGGCCCCATGGCTCAGCGCGGATGATATATATTCGGCGCTGTCATGCATCGACAGGATCAGGATGCGCGTGCCGGGGCGGCGTTCCAGCACGATCTCGGTCGCGGTCAGCCCACCCATATCCGGCATGTTCAGATCCATCAGGATCACATCCGGATCAAAATGGTCGAGCCGCGCGATCGCGTCACGCGCGGAATTGCAACTGCCCACGACGCTCAGATCCTCGTAGCTTTCCAGAATCGACTGGATTCCTTCGGCGACCATCGGATGGTCATCAATGATCAATACCTTGATCGGGTCCGGGGATGTCTGTGTCATGCGGTCTGCTTTTGCTGATTGGGCTGTGGGGGTTCGGGTTCGGGGGGCAGCAGATGGGACAGCGGAACGCTCACCTCAACAACCGTGCCCGTGCCCGAGCGGGTGGTGTAGACGTTGAGCTCACCTTCCAGTTGCTCAACTCTTTCCTGCATGTTGCGCAGGCCAAGGCCTTGAGAGGGGTGCGTTGATCCGTTTTTCAACCCGCATCCGTTGTCCTCAATCCGCAGCGTCGCACCGCGCGCGTGACCGCGCAGATCAACGCTGACCCGCGTGGCGCGCGCATGGCGTTCGATATTCGTGAGTGCTTCCTGCGCGATACGGTAGAGCGCAATCTTCGCGTCGGAATCGAGCCTGTTGCGGAAAACCACTGTCGTGAACTCAGTGGCCAGACCCGTGCGTTCGCCAAAGGCATCCGTCAGGTTCTTTATCGCCGGCCCAAGGCCGAGATCATCCAACATGCCGGGACGCAGATCGCGGCTGATGCGGCGCACCTCGGAGATCGCCTCGCCCAGTGTTTCGATGCCCTTGCCCAAAGGCTCCGCCGCGGTGGGATCACCGCGTTCCAGCTTGCGCCGGGCCGTGTCCAGCGCATAGCGGACGCCGACGAGGATCTGGCTGATGCCATCGTGCAATTCACGCGCCACGCGTCCGCGTTCTTCTTCCTGTGCGTCCAGAACCCGCTGGGTCAGCCGTTTCAGCTTGGCATCCGCAAGGCGGCGTTCGCGGATGTTCAGCACCATGCCGGTCAGGAAAACGACCAGCAGGGCGGCCAGTGTGATCGCCCCGATGTAGATGAACGTCTGCTGCACGCGCGCCTCAACCTCGGCACGCGCGATGGCCACCGTGGCCAATACGTCGTCAATGAACACGCCCGTGCCGACCGCCCATCGCCAACTGGGAAAGCTGGTGACATAGGTGATCATCCGCGCGTCTTCCCCGGTCGAGGGTTTGGGCCATTGATGGGTCAGATATCCATCCCCTTGCCGCGCGATTTCGATCAGACGGGCCACGACGGGTGTGCCTTCGGTATCGGTCTCATCCATCCAGTTTTTATTGATCCGGTCGGTCTGGCGCGGGCTGACCAGACTGTTGCCGTCATAATCATAGACGAAAAAGAAACCATCGGTGCCATAGATCATGGCCGACAGGATCTGTGCGACCTGGTTCTTGGCATCGGAATCGTCGGGTGCCGCATTGCCGTAGATAAAGTAGAATCCGTTGCGCGCCTGCGTGATGTAATTGCGCAATTCGGCTTTCTTTGCCTGGATCAGCTGGGTTTCCAGCGCGCGGACTTCCCGTTCGGCGAGGGCGCGCGACTGAAACGCCACAAGAGCAGCAATGGCCGCCACCGCCGCAATCAGGGGCACCGTGGCCAAAAGCGACAGCTTTTGCGCGTAGCTTGGCCGGAAAACAGGCAGGAACCGCATCATCCGTTATTGCTACGTTGAAAGTTGCGCGAATCAAAGACCCGCAAGGCGCGCTTTGGCCAGAATCACTGCGCGTCTGTGGTGTGTGATGCAGAATAACTCGCCCAAAACGTGAGCAAACAGTCGATTTGGTTCGAAATCTACGCAGTAGTAGGTATTCCCTTCTGCGCTCACCACGCTACTTTCGCGATCACTTCACAAGCCGTGTGCGCCACAAGGAGCGGACAGGCGTTACAATCGGGAGGAGTATCTTTATGGATCGTCGATCATTTCTGAAGACATCTGCACTTGGCGGCTCTGCCGCTGCGGCCACGACCCTGGCTGCACCAGCCTACGCACAGGGCAACCGCACCCTGACAATGGTCACATCCTGGCCCCGCGGTTTTGCCGTGCTGGACGACGCGGCAACCTATTTCAATGAGATGGTCGATGCGATGTCCGATGGGCAACTGACAATCGACAAGAAAGCGCCGGGCGAGCTGGTTGGCGCCTTTGAGGTGTTTGACGCGGTGTCCTCCGGACAGGCGGACCTTTACCACTCGGCGGATTACTATTTCATCGGTCAGCACCCGGGCTATGCCTATTTCACCGCCGTGCCATTCGGTGGCACCGCGCAGGAAGTCACAAACTGGTATCACCACGGTGGCGGACATGAACTGCACACCGAACTGGGCGAGATCTTCAACCTGAAATCCTTCATCGCGGGCAACTCCGGGTCGCAGTCGGGTGGCTGGTTCCGCAACGAGATCAACTCGGCGGATGATTTCAACGGTCTGAAGTTCCGTATGCCGGGTCTTGGCGGCAAGGTGCTCGGCGAGTTGGGTGCTTCGGTTCAGAACATTCCCGGTGGTGAGCTTTATCAGGCGCTGTCCTCCGGCGCGCTTGACGGTCTTGAGTGGGTTGGCCCCTTCGCCGATGAACGCGCAGGCTTCCAGGAAGTCGCCAAAGTCTACTACACCGCTGGTTTCCACGAGCCGGGCTCCGCTTTGGCGGCAGGTGTGAACCTTGACGTCTGGAACGACCTCAAGCCAGCGCATCAGGCGATCATCTCGAACGCGGCGATGGCGACAACACATACACAGCTGGCCGAAACGCTGGCAAACAACGGTGCCGCTCTGGCGCGTCTGCAATCGCAGGGCGTGAAAACGCTGCAGTTCCCGGATGATGTCTGGGATGCATTCGGGGCCGCGTCCAAAACCGTCATGGATGAGAACATGGGCGATGAGCTCTTTGCAACAATCCGTGGCTCGTTCGAAGAATCGCTCGCGCAAAGCTCGGACTGGCTTCTGAAGTCGGACAGCTTCTATGTCGAGCAGCGTAACCGCGTGCTGTCCGCCGGGTAAGGCGCGCCACTGACACCGCAGGGGGCAGGCTTCACCTTGCCCCTTGCATGATCGACATCTCAGGTTAACACTGAGCCAAAACATATTTTGACCCGCGCGGGACACGGGATCAAACGAGGGGGGAAGATGGAAGAAGAAGTGGCGACGACAGGCGGGTTTGCAATCCTGCTGGACGGCGTGCTGTGGTTTTTGACCAACATCGCACTTTCATTTTACAACTTTTTCTACGCCCTCGCGCATCCCTCGCTCTGGTTGGATTGGTCGGACAAGCAAGCGATCATGCGGTTTGTCTACTACGGCGGTTCGGTCGAATTCTTCTTTGTCGTGTTTACCGCTTTCCTCGTGATGCTCAGTATCGGGATATGGCGCGCCAACATCATGTGGGGCTACGTGCGCGTGCTCGAAGGCTTCGCCAATACGGTGGGGCGCTTTTTTGCCTGGGCCGGGCTCTTGATGGTGATCCAGCAGATCATCATCGTCTTCATGCAGCGGATTTTCACGCGCCCGGATATTTCCTTTGGCTTTGGTATCCCGCTGCAGTTCGACATCAGCTGGTTTGCCGAAGAACTCAAGCTTTACAACGCGATGGTCGTGTGTCTGTGCATGGCCTACACCTTCGTTCAGGGCGGTCATGTGCGCGTCGATCTGATCTATTCCTCGGTGCGTTTCCGCACCAAGAAAGTCATCGACATGTTCGGGGCGCTCTTTTTCATGATGCCCGTCGCGGTGATCATCTGGCTTTACGGCTGGTTCTTCATGTGGCGTCACCTGATCGTGCCCAACCCTTCTGCATCTGACACGCTGGACCGTTTGCTGAACAAGTCCCGCGCGCTGCGCTGGAATGTCGAAACCATCGGCTTCAGCCCGAACGGGTTCAACGGATATTTCCTCTTCAAGGTGCTTTTGTGCATGTTCACCGCGATGGTGTTCCTGCAGGCGATGGCCATGTTCTTCCGCTCCTTCCAGGAGTGGCGCGAAGGCGAGGAGAGCGCGGGCAAATACCTCGACAAGGACACCCTTGGCGATGGTGAAGAAGCCTATGAGGGCACGCACTGACAAGGCGCGCAACAACGCAAGAACAAGCGCCTCAAGCGCGTGACGTATAAGGGACAAAGCCCATGTTTTTCGGTCTAGACGGCGTAGAAGTTGGCCTGATCATCGTAGCCATCTGCCTTTTTGGTGGCATTCTTTCCGGGTTCCCGGTGGCTTTTGCCATTGCAGGGGCAGGGGTGATATCCTTCGGGATCATCGCAGCGCTCGACAGCGCCGGCTTGCTGATCCACCAAGCCATCGACACAAGCAGCCAGGTCTACCGGGATCTGGTAAACTCGGGCGTCAAGGCTGATACCATATCGATCTTCCGATACCCCGAATTACCGCGCATCGCCGAGCCGGTTTTCCCAAGCGGATGGGAAGTGGCGCTGGATCGCAACGTGTCCTTTGTGGTCAACCGGATGAACGAACGCGTGCTTGCCGGTCAGTCGATCGAAACGCTTCTGGCTGTTTTGATGTTCGTCCTGATGGGCATCACGCTGGAACGCTCCAAGATCGCGAATGACCTGTTGACTTCCATGGCGCGGGTTTTTGGTCCGTTGCCCGGCGGTCTTGCGGTGTCCATCGTCGTTGTGGGGGCGTTTCTGGCGGCGTCCACGGGGATCGTGGGAGCGACTGTCGTCACCATGGGCCTGCTGGCCCTGCCCACGATGTTGCGCAACGGCTATTCGCCTGAGTTGTCCACCGGCGTGATTGCGGCCTCGGGGACCCTTGGACAGATCATTCCACCTTCCATCGTGATCGTTCTGCTCGGCACCTTGGCGGGGGATTTGTATTCCGCGGCACAGGAACGACGCGCCAGCCTTGCGGGATGCACGGACGCGCTGACCTACCTCGGTGAACCTGCGGTTCTGTCTGTCGGGACACTCTTTCAGGCCGCTTTGCTGCCGGGTATCATGCTTGCGCTGCTCTATGCGCTTTATGCCTTTGGCTACGCCCTGTTGAACCCGGACAAGGCCCCGGCGGTCGAGCTGGGCAGCACCAACGCTGAACCCATCACCCGCAATGAAGCCTTCACATGGTTTTTGGGCGCACCTGTCCTGATCATCGTTGGTACGATTTTGCTGGGCAACCTTGGCGTAGTCGGCAGCCAATCAACCGATGTGTCCCGCTTTTCGGACATAGGGGAGGGCGCATCGCTGCGCACGACGGTCAGCGAACAGTGTCAGGCCTCGATGATTGAATTGCATGGTCAGGAAGCCTGGGATGCGGCGGTGGCACAGCAGGTTGAAATTGACGCCGCCGGCGGCATTCAGGCGTCTGCCGCTCTGAGCGAGGAAGAACTCGCCACAGCGCTGCAGAACAAGATCGACAACGCGGCACCCATCGGCACCGGGATTGCGATCATCCTGATCCTGACCGGTCTGTTCCTGACAACTGCGCGGGGCGTATCGCCCTCCTCACCGACCCGGCCGCTGCTCATCGGGGCCATGGGCGCGGTGGTGATCCTGCTGCTTGACATCATCGCCATTTCGCCCACTACGTCTTCGGGCGCGACGGTGATCATTCTCGCCCTGCCATTTGCAGCGCTGATGTATGGCGTCGTCTATGCAACGAAAATCTGCGCGCGCAACGAGCTTATCCGCGTCGTCTTTCCGCCGCTTATCCTGATCGTTGCCGTGCTCGGCTCGATCCTTGGTGGCATCACCAACCCGACGCCCGCGGCGGCGCTCGGGGCGGGTGGCGCGATCATGCTGGCGGCTTATCGCAAACTGCGGGATCAGGATAAAACACCCAAGATCATCATCTGGTCCACGCTGGCGATCATTATCTGCATACTGGTCGGCATCAATTTCGATTTGCGTGTCAACACCGACGAGGTGGGCTTTGAAAGCTGGTTTGCCTTCTTCGTGGCATATGGTGCCTATCTCTACGCGATCTTCGGGCTGCTGTTTTCCTGCTGGGTTCTTTACACCTCGGGTATCCTGTCGCCGGTAGTGCGCGAGACGGCGAAGGTCACGAGCATGGTCTTTACCATCCTCATCGGCTCGCAACTGCTGAACCTCGTGGTGATCTCCTTTGGTGGGGAGCACTATATCCAGCAGTTCCTGAAGTCCTTTGACAATGAATTCACGGTGTTCCTGATCGTGATGCTCGTGCTCTTCGTGCTCGGCTTCGTGCTCGATTTCCTTGAGATTATCTACATCGTCATACCCATCGTCGGGCCGGTCATCTATGGCGGCACGTTCGATCCCAAATGGGTGACGATCATGATCGCGGTGAACCTGCAAACGTCCTTCCTGACGCCGCCCTTTGGCTTTGCCCTGTTCTATCTGCGCGGGGTTGCTCCGAAAGAGGTCACCACCGGGCATATCTATCGCGGCATCATTCCTTTCGTACTGATCCAAGTGGTGGGCCTTGCCCTGCTGTGGACCTTCCCTGGCATTGTAACGATCATCCCGGATCTGATCCCGAACTGATCAGGGCGGGACAGCCATCAAAAGGGGGCCTTGGCCCCCTTTTTATTGGGGCAGTTGTTAAAGGCAAATGGCTTCTGCGCTCCCATACAGCGCAGGTTTGATACTGAAGAGCTATTCGAACGCAGATATGGCGGTTCCCGCTAACGGGTTGGGCGCGTGTCCGGCAGTTGTATATTCGCGACCTGCTCCGCGATGGGATCGGTGGAAAGCGGATGCGTTTCGGCGGTGAACTCCGAAGGATTCCTGACCTTCTGCCAATTGCCGCCGATGTAGACTTCAAGACCGGAAAACTTGGATTTATACCCCATCTTCTGACTGCCCGGCACCCAATATCCCAGATAGACGTAAGGCAACCCGGCTTCACGCGCGATTTCTATGTGATCAAGGATCATATAGGTGCCCATGGAGCGCTTTGTCATATCCGGGGCATAGAAGGAATAGACCATGCTCAGCCCGTCCGACAGCACATCTGTCAGGCTCACGCCGATCAATGCGCCGCTGTCCTGGTTCTTGTATTCGACCACGCGGCTTCGGATCGGCGTTTCCTCGATCATCGCGGCGAATTCGAAAACATCCATATCCGCCATGCCCCCATCCGCGTGGCGGCTGTCCAGATAGGAGCGGAAGAGTTCGTATTGCTCTTCCGACGCCCAGGGAGAGGTCGCGCGCCGCGCCAGATCGTGGTTGCGTTTGATGGTGCGTTTCTGGCTGCGGGACGGTGCGAATTCCGACACATCAATGCGCGCCGAAAGGCACGCCGAACACTCCGCACAGGAGGGTCGGTACAGCACGTTTTGCGATCGGCGAAACCCTTGCTGGGAGAGGCTGTCATTCAGCTTGTCCGCGCTTTCCCCCTGCAGTGCCGTGAACAGTTTGCGTTCCATACGGCCGTCAAGATACGGGCACGGCTGTGGGGCCGTGACGTAAAACTGAGGCGCTATCGGTAACGTATGACGCATGTAATTCCTTGCCGAACTTCCCCGGCAGACTAGCAAGGACATCGGCCAGATGGCAAGATATCAAAGGTTAACTTATTACCGCACGCCTGTTGATCATCACGGTCCCCAAAACATGATCGGACAAACCTTGTCCACGCTCTGTCGCGGCCATCATGATAATTGAAATCAACTGAAAAACGGGTACCGTCCAGCTCAGCGTATACCCGAGGGTATGGGCAAAGGCCGCGGCCGGGCTCATTCGGGAGCCATCGGACTGGCGCAATTCAATCGCGAAAACCCGCATGCCCCATGTCGCGGAGCTGTTTGCGATGGTGACAAACCGATAGGCGAACCCCACCACCAGAAACAGGAAGGGAAAGAAGAAGATACCGGTAAAAGCCGTGAAGGGCAGGATGATTATACAGGCCAGCAGCGTGATGAGCGCGTCAACGACCCATGCAAGCAGCCGCTTAAGGGGGACATCTTTGTAAAAATCGGGATGGGCCTGTGGGTCGGGGGTCGCGGACATCTTCGTGCTTTCTCTTGGTGTGCGGGCCCCCGGATCGCTCTCCGGAAGCCACTTGCTGTGCGGGTATTATGCCTCTGTGGCGCGTTCTTCGCTTTTCTTGGCACGCTCGTCCATGAACTGGTCGAACTCCGCTTTATCTTTAGCGTCGCGCAGCCGTTCAAGGAAGGCTTCGAATTTGCCTTGCTCTTCTTCCAGCCGGCGCAGGGTGTCAGCCTTATAGGCATCAAAGGCGCTGTTGCCCGACGGCTGTGTCACGGACCGCATGGGGCCAAGCTGCGTTTTCATCTGGCGGCAGGATTTGCTGAACATGCGTTTGCTCCATAACATATAAGCTAAGAGGGCAAGGCCGACCGGCCAGAACAGGATAAAGCCGAGGACCATGGCGGCGATCCACGCGCCTTTGCCTTTCGAATCGAGCCAGAGTTCGGCGCGCGCAAACCAGCCCAGCTGATGAGCGGTCGGTGAAGTCGGCGTGAGGGTCGTCATAAGAGTGCCTTTCGTTTTGTGTTGAACCAACCGGGTGGACCGGTATGTGAATGCCTTTCACATTAAATACATTGTGGTTTTTGACTGCCGACACAAGAGGAAATGTGAATGTTTTTTACATTACGTGGACTTATTACTTTAAAACAATGGTATAAGGGAAATTATTTTTGCGATTCTCGCCGGTCAGCCCCTTAAAAACCATCGGCGCAGATAAATTTTCGGCAGTTTTATCGCCATTCGATTGACCTTCGCCTCTCCCAAAGCGAAACCTGTAATATGAATTTATCTGATGCCATTCGCCGCGTGCCAACGCTCTTTGACGCTCAGAAAGGGCGGGAACTGGCGGCGCTGTTTTCGGACTTCAGCCCTGATGTCAGCGCGTTGATCGCGGGGGCGGCGGGGTGCAGCCCCTATCTTGCCGGGTTGATCGAAAAGGAGCAGGAGTGGCTGAGATCCGCGTTCGAGGATGTGGACAAGGCCGTGGCGGATGAGATCGCAAGTGCCGCGTTCCACGCGCCGGACGGATTGGCGGATGGGTTGCGTCGTGCAAAGCGTCGGGTCGCTGTGATCTCGGCTTTGGCGGACCTTGGCGGGGCATGGCCGCTGGAGCGGGTAACAGCTGCGTTGACCGACCTTGC
Organism: Roseobacter denitrificans OCh 114; assembly: GCF_000014045.1. Lineage (NCBI taxonomy): Bacteria > Pseudomonadati > Pseudomonadota > Alphaproteobacteria > Rhodobacterales > Roseobacteraceae > Roseobacter > Roseobacter denitrificans. Next base: position 2,671,030 of record NC_008209.1, on the reverse strand, counting down.
CGATGCGGCCTGTCAGTCAGCGCTGCGCGCGGCCGTGGGCCACCAGATCCAGCGCGGCAAACTACCCGGCATGGATGCAGACGATGTCGAGGACGCGGCAGGTATGGTGGTTCTGGCGATGGGCAAGATGGGCGCGCATGAGCTGAATTATTCGTCAGACATTGACCTGATCTGTCTCTTTGACGAAACCCGTTTCGACGCAGACGGCTTTCAGCAGGCGCGCGCGGCCTTTTCCCGCGCCACCCGCGCCATGGCCGCCACGCTGAGCGAAATCACTGCGCAGGGCTACGTGTTTCGCACCGACCTGCGGTTGCGCCCCGATCCGTCGGTCACGCCGGTCTGCATCGCCATGGAAGCCGCGGAACAGTATTACGAGAGTCTGGGCCGCACATGGGAGCGTGCGGCCTATATCAAGGCGCGCGTCGCGGCGGGTGATGCGGCGGCCGGGAACAGGTTCCTCAAGACACTCACACCCTTCGTGTGGCGGCGGCATCTGGATTTCGCAGCGATCCAGGATGCGCATGACATGCGGCTGGCCATTCGCGAACACAAGGGGCTTGGCGGGCCGATCACATTGCCCGGGCACAATATGAAACTGGGGCGCGGCGGTATCCGCGAGATCGAGTTTTTCACCCAGACCCGACAATTGATCGCGGGCGGGCGTGATCCGGACCTGCGGTGCCGGGAAACGCGCAAGGGGCTTGCGGTTCTGGCACAGAAGAAATGGGTCGAAACCGATGTTGCCGAAGCGCTGAGCGATCACTACGTCGCGCATAGGACGGTCGAGCATCGCTTGCAGATGGTGCAGGATGCGCAAACGCATAATCTGCCAAGGTCGGAGGAGAACTTTGCGCGTCTCGCTGCCATGATGGCCACCGATGTGGCGAGTTTGCAAGCAGACCTGAAGCAACGGCTGGAAGCGGTACATGAGTTGACTGAAGGGTTCTTCGCACCGTCAAAGCCACAGCCGCCGGTGCCGCAGGTCGATCTCGATGAATCCATCCTGAACCGCTGGATCAGCTACCCCGCGCTGCGCAGCACACGCAGCAGGCAGATTTTCGACCGGGTCAAGCCGGATTTGCTGGCGCGTCTGTCCGGCACGGCGCGCCCGCAGGATGCGTTGATTGCTTTTGACGGGTTTCTGGCTGGCCTGCCTGCGGGGGTGCAGTTGTTTTCCCTGCTGGAGGCCAATCCCCAGCTGACCGATCTGATCATCGACATTACAGGCACATCGCCCGCGCTGGCACAGTATCTGTCGCGCAATGCGGGTGTGTTTGATGCGGTGATCGGTGGCGGCTTCTTTTCCGACTGGCCCCATCAGGCAGGGCTGGAGCGCGCGCTTGAGGAGGCGTTGGCCCGTGAAACCGACTATGAGCTGCGATTGGATACGACGCGCCGGTGGCACAAGGAATGGAACTTTCGCATCGGCGTACACCTGTTGCGCGGGTTGATCTCGGCGCAGGAGGCCAGCGCGCAATATGCCGATCTGGCGCGCACTGTTCTGGCGGTCATCTGGCCGATTGTGATTGACAATTTTGCGCTCAAACACGGGCCAGCGCCCGGGCGGGGGGCGGTGGTTCTGGGGATGGGGTCGCTCGGGGCCGGGACGCTGAATGCGGGGTCTGACCTGGATCTGATCGTCATCTATGACCCGCTCGATATGGATGCTTCGGATGGAAGAAAACCCCTTGCATCAAGGGTTTATTACGCGCGCTTAACGCAGGCGTTGATCACGGCGCTGAGCGCCCCCATGGCGCAGGGCAAACTGTTCGAGGTGGATATGCGGCTGCGCCCCTCGGGCAATCAGGGGCCGGTGGCCACCAGTTGGCCCGCGTTTCAGAGCTATCAGCGCGATGAGGCCTGGACATGGGAGCATCTGGCGCTCACGCGTGCGGCTGTCATCGCGGGGCCTGAGGCGCTGGTGCGTGACGTGGCGGTTTTTACGCGCAGCGTTCTGTCCATGCCGCGCAAGACCGAGGACGTGTTGAAAGAGGTCGCAGATATGCGCCACCGCCTGCAGCAGGCCAAATCCCCACCCGGCCTTTTTGAAGCGAAAACCGGGGCCGGGCGCTTGCAGGAGATTGAGCTACTCGCGCAGGCCGGTGCGCTTTTGACCGGCAAGCCAATGGATCAAACAGCCGATGGCATTAGCTATCTGTCCACATTGGGGGTTCTATCTGCCGAACAGGCCGCGGATTTATCGGCAGGAGCGACGCTTTTTGCCAACCTGCACACCGCCGTGCGGCTTTTGTCTGATCAGCCGCTGGACAGCGCATTGCTGGCACCTGCGGCGCAGGGGTTCCTGAGCGATGTGCTTGACTGCGCCTCTTTTGACGTTCTTGAAACAAAACTGACGCAAAGCTACCAGCGCTGCGATCAGATACTGTCGATGGTGCTCGCACCTTACGTAGCACGTGGAGAGAGCCTGTGAAGGGCGATGCAAATGACCCGAAGGCGCTGATCTTTGAAGCCTATCAGATCGCGGATATCACCAAGCCGGAATGCCGCACGATCTTCCTCGACTGGGCTTTGAGCCTGCCGGTGGAGCAGGACACGGGACAAACCTTGCGCGTGCTGATCGCGCGATATGTCGATGCCAATCCGGGCCATCCCATGAATGATGTGATGAACGAGGGCCTCGCGGGCATGGCGACGCCCCGACGGCGGGGCGGCTGGCGATCCCGCCCGCGCAACTGAATTCCAACGCAGCGCTGGTGGCACCGGCGCCGTGGCCGCATCCTTTCCATTCGCAGCTTCCCTCTGGCGCGCGAAGGCAGTAGAGCAGGGCAGTATGACAGCATCCATTCCTGAAAAAGCAGCCCCCGCCGGTGATCTGCCCACCGTCCGGCTGAAACCGAAAGCCAATGCGCGCGCGATCCGCCATGGGTTCCCTTGGGTCTATGCCAATGAGTTGGTCACCGACCGGCGGACCCGCTCGAAACCCGCCGGAACCCTCGCGGTTCTGGAGGATGACGGGCGTGTTCCTCTGGGTCTTGTGGCGCTTAATCCGGACTCCAAGATCATCTGCCGGATGCTGGACCGCGACCCGCAGGCCAGCATTGACGCGGCATGGTTCGAGGCACGGTTGCGCAAGGCGCTTCACTTGCGTGAACGGGTGTTTGACACCCCCTATTACAGACTCGCCCATGCAGAGGCGGACGGGCTGCCGGGCGTGGTGATTGATCGCTTTGGCGACGCTTGTGTCGTGCAGCCGAATGCCGCATGGGCCGAGGCTTTTTTGCCTGCGCTGACGGATGCTCTCGTCGCCGTGACCGGGGTGCGCGACGTTCTGAAAAATGCCAGCGGGCGTACAAGGTCGCTGGAAGGGCTGGACGATGTGAATGCTGTTCTGCATGGCAGCGCCCCCGACGCGCCGATCCCGGTGTCGATGAATGGCGCGGTTTATATGGCCGATGTGACGGGCGGGCAGAAAACCGGTCTTTATTTTGATCAACGGCCAAATCATGCTTTTGCCGCGTCGCTGGCGCGGGATGCGCGGGTCTTGGATGTCTTCAGCCACGTTGGTGGTTTTTCGCTGGCCGCACTCGCCGGGGGTGCGCAAAGCGCGCTGGCCGTGGATGGATCCGCCGCCGCATTGACGCTGGCCGAAGCGGGGGCCAAGGCGTCGGGGTGCGCGGATCGGTTCCAGACCCGTCAGGGCGATGCCTTTGAGGTGCTCGCCGCATTGGCGCAGGAGGGCGCGCAGTTTGATCTGGTGATTTGCGATCCGCCTGCCTTTGCCCCGTCCAAGCAAGCGTTGGATGCGGGGCTGCGCGCCTATGAACGTGTCGCGCGACTGGCAGCGACGCTGGTGGCGGAAGATGGCATTCTTGGCCTGTGTTCCTGTTCGCATGCGGCTGATCTGTCGGCGTTTCGTGCGGCCTGCGCGCGCGGGATCGGCCGTTCGGGCCGGCGCGGTTCGCTGATATACACGGGATTTGCAGGACCGGATCATCCGCAGCTGCCACAGCTGGCCGAAAGCGGATATCTGAAGTCCGTGTTCTTTCAACTGTGATGTGATGAAAATCCTTATTGATACCTGCGTGCTTTATCCCACGGTGATGCGCGAAATGGTGTTGCAAACGGCGTGCGCGGGGGCCTTCACCCCGCTCTGGTCCGCCCGTATTCTCGAAGAATGGGCGCGCGCGGCGCGTAAACTTGGCCCCGATGGGGAGATGCAGGCGCGTTCGGAAATTGCGCTTGTGCAAAGGGATTTTCCCGCGGCTTGTGTGACCGTGCCTGAAGGGCTGCGCGCGCGGCTCTGGCTGCCTGATGAAAACGATATCCATGTTCTGGCCGCTGCCGTGGCCTCATCAGCGGATGCGATCTTGACATTGAACGCAAAGGACTTCCCGCGCGCCACGCTGGCGGAGGAGGGGGTGCAGCGCCTCGACCCTGACCGGTTTTTGTATGATCTCTGGCTGAAGGATCCCGCCGTGGTCGAGGCTGCTGGAAAGCGCGTTCTGGACACAGCCCGTGCGCTGTCCGAGACGGATTGGACCATCCGCGCCCTGCTCAAGAAAGCACGCTTGCCTAAAACGGCGAAGGCGCTGTCCTAGGGCGTTTGACGCGCCGCCACACCCGACCTAGAGCGTCTGACGAAATACCTGAAACATCGAGTATCACGTAACGCGTTGAAACCCTTGATTTCAGGCAGCGTTATGTGATCCAGAGTTTTCGCACGACGCTTTAATCCATTGAATTCCCTGATGTCAGGCGCGGGTACTTCGCATGACACCTCAGGTCAGTTGTGGCGCTTCCCATTGCAGGCGCAAGGCTTCCAGTGCCTTGATCCGTTCTTCGGTCTTGGGGTGGCTCAGCAGCCAAGCCGGGGCCGCGCCGCCCTTTGAGGCTGTCAGCTTGTCCAGCTTGCGAAACAGAGAAATCTGCGGATCAACCCCGATGCCTGCTTTGGTCAGCAGGGCAGCGGCATAGGCGTCTGCCTCATATTCGTCAGAACGCGACAGCCGCGCCGCCACGAGGGATGTCAAAGCCCCCGCAATCAGCGGCCCAACGCCGGGGATGAACCGACCGATGACCATGGCAAGGGCCGTGCGCAGCGCATTCTGGCCGGAAAAGTCGATCATCCGGCGACGGGAATGCCCCAACGCCACGTGGCCCAGTTCATGCGCAATGACGCTGGCCATTTCATCCGCCGTGACGTCGCCTGCGCGAAACTTGTTGTAAAACCCGCGCGTGATAAAGATACGACCGTCCGGTGCGGCCAGCCCGTTGACCGGGTCAATCTCGTAAATATGAACCTTGATGCGGTCGACCCCAAGGGCTGCGGCCATGCGGTCGGTCATGACCTTCAGCATCGGGTCAGCCAGTTCGGTGGACTGCGTGTCCAGCGCTTTGGCCGTGCGCCACGCGGAAAAGCGATACATCACAAGGCCGTACATGATGGCGAGCAGGATGGGTGTCAGTTTCAACATGGATTGAATATGGGGCGTGCGCAGGGGTTGGACAAGCTTTTGCCCGATCAATCGTGACAGAATTTCGCACGTGCCCCGTTCAGCGACCCAGCACTTTCATCCCGCGCTCGATACCGGCCAGCGTCATGGGCACCATTGCATCCGGGCCGATGACCTCCTGCACCATGCCGATGGATTGTGTGTAGGGCCAGTATCTTTCGGGCACCGGGTTGATCCACAACAGGCTGGGCCATTGATCACGCGTGCGCGCCAGCCAGGTTGCCCCGCTTTCCGCGTTCCAATGCTCTGATGCGCCGCCGGGATAGGCGACCTCGTAGGGGGACATGGAGGCATCACCGACAAATATGCATTTGTAATCAGGCCCATAGGTGCGCAACACCTCATGGGTGTCGATCTGCGCATCCCAGCGGCGCCGGTTGTCGCGCCACACGCCTTCATAAAGGCAGTTATGGAAATAATAGTATTCCATATGTTTGAATTCCGCGCGCGCCGCCGAAAACAATTCCTCGACGACACGAACATGGGGGTCCATTGATCCGCCCACATCCAGAAACAGCAAAACCTTGACCGCATTGCGCCGCTCGGGGCGGGTTTTGACATCCAGATAGCCGTGTTCGGCTGTGGCGCGAATTGTGCCGTTGAGGTCGAGCTCTTCATGCGCGCCATCGCGCGCCCAACGGCGCAGGCGTTTCAGCGCGACCTTGATGTTGCGCGTGCCGATCTCCACCGTGTCGTCCAGATTGCGAAACTCGCGCTTGTCCCAGACCTTGACCGCGCGCTGATGGCGCGAGCCATCCTGACCGATGCGCACGCCCTCCGGGTTGTAGCCATAAGCGCCAAAGGGCGAGGTGCCCGCCGTGCCGACCCATTTGTTGCCCCCCTGATGGCGTCCCTTTTGTTCCTCCAGACGTTTTTTCAGCGTTTCCATGAGCTTGTCAAAGCCACCTAAAGCATCAATTTCAGCTTTCTCTTCGTCTGAAAGATGCTTTTCCGCCATCTTTTCGAGCCAGGCGCGCGGGATATCAACCGCCTCAAGGACCGCGTCATCGGGGATATTCTCCAGCCCGGAAAAGGCGGCGGCAAAGGCGCGGTCGAATTTGTCGATGTTGCGTTCATCTTTGACGAGCGTGAGGCGTGCAAGGTAATAAAATGCCTCGACGTCATAGGTGGCAAGGCCCGCTTTCATCGCTTCGAGAAAGGACAGGAATTCGCGCAAGGACACCGGCACCCCGTTTTTGCGCAGCGCATCAAAGAAGGGCAGAAACATCGCACGTGCCTCGGTTAGATGACGGTCCGGTCCAATATGACGGTTATGATCATACTGACAATCAGAAAAGCCATGCCGTATCCCGCTGCATATTGGGCGATGTCCAATCGGTTGCCGTTGCGGCGGCGGGCGGTGTTTCCGCCGATGATGGCGCCAAGGATCGTGCCACAAATAATGATCATCTCTACTCTCTCATATCCCGGTCGGGTCTTTCGTGCCGCGCGGCTCGGGGTGTCAGGAAGGGGGTGTTTGCGCGCGCAGTGTTGCGATTTCGCGCAGTTTGCCCTGAACGGCCCAATCCGCCCCAAACCCGTAGCGTGCCCATCCCAGACTGTCCAGTCGCAGCGCATCTGCCTGCGGAACGCGCCCCTCGGCGCGCAGGGCTTCGGCGCGCAACAGTTGTAGGGTCGCAAGAAGCGCGGCGTTTTGCGCGGTTTTCGCGAGGGGGATATAGGGTGTCACAAGGGCGCGGGCGCGCGCAGGTTCCCCCGCGGCCAGCGCATAGGATGCAAGTTGACTGGCCACAAAGGCTCTGTGCAAACGGGTCTGGTTGGAGATCGCGTAAAACCGGTCTGCGAGGCGAAATTCGCCCGGTGCCGCGCGCGGATCCGTCACCTGCAGGATGCGGCCGCGCGTGTAATGCGCCAAGCCGCGTCGCGTGTCGTTCCAGCCCGCCTGCGTTGCGATCTGCACGGCCCTGTCTGCTGCTGTCTGCCGGTTGGCAAGACCTGTGCCGGGGCCCAATGCGGTTTGAATGGCCTGGGTAAAGGGGATCGGCGTGCGCGCACTTTGCGCTCTGGCAGGGGCGGCGCTATTTGGATTGATGCGCGCAAAGATCGCGGGCAGTTTTGCCGCCACATCCTCGCGTCCCATGCCGGAGGTCAGTTCCGGCGCGTAGGTGGCGCGCAGGATCAACATGTCAAAATCGGTTAGGATCGTGTGGACATTATCATCATTGAAGACCGAGTTCGGCAATCGGTACAGATCATTGAGCGGCCCCAACGCCTGCGCGACCTCTTCATGCAGGCAATCCCGCACCTCTTGCGGGCTTGCATCATTTGGCACCACAACGGTGACGCGGGTGCGGGTTGTCAGAAGTGCCCAATCGGTTTTCGGACTGCGCCGCAGGCTGCGAAACTCCGACAGTGACGAGACGTTGGGCACAACAAAACAGGCGGCTTGCGGCAGCACTTTTTGCAATGTGCGGCGCGAGACGGCTTCGATGGTGATCTGCGCGTCAGGGTTTTGGGTCACGGTAATGGCAATGCCCGCCTCGCGTTGCAATCGGTCAAGCAGCAAGCGCAGATCACGCGCAAGCGTGGCCGGTGGTGCGCCCGTCACCCGCAGGCTTATCGGCCCTTCAAAGCGGGTCAGGACGGGCAATTGCTTGCCACTTTCCATCTCAAAGGAAAGGTCCAGAAAATCCGCGACGAGATCACGGTTGGCAATGGGCTGGGGCTGCGGCGTGATGGGGGCGAAGAGCTTCATCGGGGGCAGGGTGGTCTCGGCGATCATCCGGCGCGAGGTCGCATCATCACGCAGGCTCGGCGCACAGGCGGCAAGCAGCAAAACCAACGTCAGGAAGGCGCGTGTTTTCACGTGCGGGCGTATTTGATGAAGGGGGTTTTCACCCCAATGCGATCATAAAGCTGGCGCGCCGGTGCATTGAAATCCTGCGTCAGCCAGTAAACGCACGGTACGCCTGCTGCGTCAGCCTCTGCATAAACCGCTTCGATCAGCGCGCGACCCACGCCCATGCCACGCGCCTCAGGGACCGCGTAGAGGTCCTGCAGATAACATGTGTTTTCAATCGACCAGCCGTGGCGGTGAAACAGATAATGCGCAAGGCCAACCAGTCTGCCATCCGAGTCAGCGACCAGCGCGTTGAAATCCTGTGGATCAGTGCCGATCAGCCTGTCGAAATAGAGATCATAAATCTCCTGTGGCCGTGTTGCCTCGTAAAACGCGAGATAATCGCACCACAGCTGCGCCCATTGAGGTTTGTCTTTGGGGCGCAAAGCGCGCACAGTTATCGGTGGGGTGTTCGACATCTTTGTGATGGTCCGCTGCCTATTGCTCGGGTGCAGCGGCCCTTGCGCCGCCGGCTGCGCACAGGCTAACCGGAAGGAATTGCCGTTTCGAGCGGAATTTCAGGGGTTACGGGCTAGCGCCCACTGCGGGCCATGAAGGCAAGCCGTTCAAACAGATGGACGTCCTGTTCATTCTTCAACAGAGCGCCATGCAGTTTGGGCAGGGCGCTTGTGCCTGAAGATTTGAGGTCGGCGGCTGTCATATCCTCTGCCAGCAGCAGTTTCAGCCAATCCAGCACTTCGGAGGTCGAGGGTTTTTTCTTGAGCCCCGCCTGTTCGCGGATGTCATAAAACTGCGTCAGTGCGGCGGTCAGCAAGGCATCCTTGATGCCGGGGTGATGGACTTCGACGATCTTGCGCAGTGTTTCGGGGTCTGGAAACCGGATATAGTGGAAAAAGCAGCGGCGCAGAAACGCGTCCGGCAGCTCTTTTTCATTGTTGGAGGTGATGATCACAATCGGGCGATGGCGCGCCGAAATGGTCTCGCCTGTCTCGTAGACAAAGAATTCCATCTTGTCGAGTTCCTGCAACAAATCGTTCGGGAATTCGATGTCGGCCTTGTCCACTTCGTCGATCAGCAGAACGACTTTTTCCTCGGCCTCAAAGGCCTGCCACAGCTTGCCCTTGCGGATGTAGTTCTTGACATCATGTACGCGCGCATCACCCAGCTGGCTGTCGCGCAGACGGCTGACCGCATCATATTCATAGAGACCCTGCTGCGCGCGCGTTGTCGATTTGACGTTCCATTCAATCATCCGCAGGCCCAGTGACTGGCTCACCTGACGGGCCAGTTCGGTCTTGCCGGTGCCGGGTTCGCCTTTAACGAGCAAGGGGCGTTCGAGCGTGACAGCCGCATTGACCGCAACGGTCAGATCATCGGTTGCAACGTAATCATCCGTGCTTTGGAATTTCATGCTCTTGTCAACCTCTTGCCGCATTTTTCTCAGGTCCTTTTAGACAGATATCCAAGCGATTGTGTAGTGACAATTCGCAGTCTGTGGGGTAGATGCTCGCGTGAGGGGCATCTCGGCCAAAGGACTAGTTAGGTATGGACGACTTGAACCACGTTGAGGGGAAGCAAATGAAACAAGAAGTGTTTTTACCGGATGATTACCGTCCGGCCGAAGACGAGCCATTCATGAATGAACGGCAGGTTGAGTATTTCAGACGTAAACTGCTGAACTGGCGGGCCGAGCTTTTGGCGGGCAGCAAGGACACGATTGAAGGGCTTCAGGACGGCACGCGTAACATTCCCGATGTTGCCGACCGCGCGTCCGAAGAAACAGACCGCGCGCTGGAATTGCGCACACGCGACCGCCAGCGCAAATTGGTCAGCAAGATCGATGGCGCGCTGCGTCGCATTGATGAGGGCGAGTTCGGATACTGCTCAGTCACGGGCGAGCCGATCTCTTTGAAGCGGTTGGATGCGCGTCCGATTGCGACCATGAGCCTTGAGGCGCAGGAACGTCATGAGCGCCGCGAGAAAGTGCATCGCGACGATTGATCATCTGAACGTCGTTTTGTTTTAAATATGCCGGAGCACATGCTTCGGCATTTTTTTTGGAGAAGCTTGCATGACGGGCACGGCACTTGTGATCGGGGGCGGTATTGGTGGCTTGGCTGCGGCCACTGCATTGGCGCAGCGCGGCGTCGCGGTCACGCTGGTTGAACAAGCGCCTGAGATCAGCGAAGTGGGCGCAGGTTTGCAGATCAGTCCGAACGGGCTGGCTGTGTTGCGCGCGCTCGGCGTCGAAGCTGACCTGGATCAGGCGGGTGCGGTGCAGGCACGGGAAGTGGTCCTTGAAAACCATCTGGGCGGTCGGCAAGTTGCGCGGCTCGATCTGACACGGCTGGAGGGGCAGCGGTATCTTTTTGTCCACCGGGCGGATCTGGTGGCCTGTCTTCTGGCGGCGGCACAGTGGGCCGGTGTTGCGATCGAACTGGGCCGCAGGGTCGCCCGCATCCAACCCGGTGTCATGTCCGAGGTGCATTTTGCGGATGGCAGCCAGCAGCGGGCGCACTTGCTGGTCTGCGCAGACGGGTTGCATTCAGTAGGCCGCGCGGCCCTTCAGGGGTCATCGGAGCCGTTTTTCACCGGGCAGGTGGCGTGGCGGGCCACGGTGCCGGCCTCAGGTTTGCCCGCTACGCCAAGGGCGACAGTGACAATGGGGCCGGGGCGGCACATCGTGCGCTATCCGCTGCGCGAAAGCGGATTGATCAATATCGTGGCCGTTCAGGAGCGACAGGCATGGGCAGCGGAAGGGTGGGATCACACCGATGATCCGCAAAACCTGCGCGATGCATTTTGTGACTTTGATGGACCGGTGAAGGACGCTTTAAGCCGTGTCGAAAAAGTCAATCTTTGGGGGCTGTTTCGCCATCCTGTGGCGCAGACCTGGCATGCAGGGGGAACCGTTTTGCTGGGCGATGCCGCACATCCGACGCTGCCGTTTCTGGCGCAGGGGGCCAATATGGCGTTGGAGGATGCCTGGGTGCTGGTCGAGGTTGCAACGCAGGGTGCGGATTGGGCGCGCTATCAGGCGCGGCGCAAACCGCGCGTGGAGAAGGTGGTTGCTGCAGCGACGGGCAACGCATGGAAGTACCACCTGCGACCCGGCCCGTTTCGCTGGGCCGCACATCGTGCGCTGACGTTGGGATCAACATTGGCGCCGGGTCTGATGATGTCGCAGTTTGAGTGGCTTTATGGGTACGATGTGACCAAGGCGCCGGAATGATCCAGCGGCGCGCCGGCACGCCGGCGCATTCCATGCTGGGAGTCCGGGCGCTGCCCGGACTGGCGTGCATCGGGCGTCAGCGCTTAGGGGTCAGGCGCGCCGATAGGCGGTGAGCCAGAGGGCCGCAAGGGCAAGGGACAGGACACCATTCCATCCAGCCATACTCAACCCCAACATCTCCCACGGGATGTCATCGCAGCGCACAAGGGGTGCGTTCATGATCTGATCGAGCAAGGCGTCGGCGCTGATGTTGCCAATCGGCGCTGAGCTGCAGGTTGTCGGGCCTTGCCACCACCTCTGTTCGACCCCGGCGTGATAAAAGCCGATGGCGGATGTTGTAAGTGCCGCTGCCGCCCCGACGAGGCGAAGCCATTTCTGATGCACTGCAAGTGCGATAAGGCCGATCGCCATGGCCACCCCATGCGGATAGCGTTGCCAGATGCACATCTGACAGGGGGCATAGCCAAGCGCCTGAAACAGGAAGGCCCCTGCAAGCAGCGCCGCAGAGCCGAATGCGGCGAGGCTGGCGAGCCGGGCGCCGTTCAAAACCCCATCCACGTTTTTATCAGGCTCGCCAGTGTTGCGCCCGCAAAGATGAGGGTCGCGATCCATGCAGTGCCAAGGATCAGGCCAAAGATCACGAGGATGCCATCGCGTTGCAACAGACCCATCGAGATCAGGACGACCGCAAAGCCAGGCACAGTGTTAGTACCCGGCAGCGGAACCAGAATTGAGGCGCTGAACAGCACCAGGGCCAGACCCACGATCCGGTCAAGGGGCGCGCGCGTCAACTGGGCTTGTCTTGGGCGGCTGATGGCTTCGATCCGGCGCAGGGAGGGGCCGGCGCGGCGTGACAGGTTGTGCAGGCCTTCGACCGAGACGCAGCGCGTGGCCAGCCGTTCAGGCAGCCACGGGGCCTGGCGCCCGAACAGGATCTGCGCGGAGACAAACATCAAGGGCAATGCGACAATCTGCGGAATCCCATAGAGAAAAGGGATGCAACAGGGCAGCGCCAGCACCAGCAGGAACAGACCAAAGGCGCGTTCGTGCAGCTGGCTCAGGATCCAGTCGAGCGACACCGCATCGCCCTGCGCGCTATCCGCCAATTGGCTGAGCCGGTCCGAAATCGCTGTTTCGTTCATGGCGTGCGCCGTCATGTGTTTCTCCTGGCATTGTGGACAATACCGATTCCACTGGTTTTCCGGCTCCGCCTAGCAAATCGCGCAGCGCTGCGCCAGCGCGGGAAAGGACATCGACCTGATTGCGGTGATGATTGGCGCTGTGAAAACGCGCTTTGGGCTGGACGTCCTGCGCAGGCTTGGGTAAAGAAATCTGCGTGCCCAAGTGGCGGAATGGTAGACGCAGGGGATTCAAAATCCCCCGACCTTACGGTTGTGCCGGTTCGAGTCCGGCCTTGGGTACCAGCCTGACCCCTCTGAATGACTGCGAAGCTGTGGTTTAGAGGGGGTGGCGGGCCGCAGTCCGCGGCAATTGACACGGATCGCAACTGCGCAGCAGCGTTTGGGGCAGGCGCAAACACCCACTATCTAGTCAGATTGGTCCGGCTTGATCAGGCCAAGGCCGCGCAGGTAAATGCCGATGCCGGTTTCCAAAAGCTCATCGGCGGGAAAGGGTGAGGCGCGCCCGGGCGAGTTGCGGGCAAAAAGTTCAACAACCCCGTGGCTCATCGCCCAGATATGGGCCGAAAACATGGAAGCAGGCGGGCGTTTGTCCAGTGGGATATGTTGGCTGAGGTCTGATGCCGCCTTTTCCATCACCGCATTGGCGCGCGCGGAAACGGCGGCCAGTTCTACCGTGCGGTTGACCGAGATACCGCTTTCGAACATCGCGATGTAGTGGCCGGGATGTTTTCGTGCAAAAGCCAGATAGGCCCGACCCGTCGCTGAAAAGGCGGCAAGCGCTGATGGTTGCCCTTTCTGATAGGCAAACTCCATCAGATCAGCAAAGATTTCATAACCCTGTCGGGCGGCCTCCGCGATCAGATCATCGCGCCCCTCGAAATGGCGGTAGACGGCGGCGGGAGTGACGCCCGCCTGTTTCGCGGCCTCTGACAGGGTGAAGCCGGTAGGGCCTTTCGCCTCGATCAACTGCAGGGCTGCATCCACCAGTGCCTGACGCAGATTGCCGTGATGGTACCCGCGTTTAGGCATGCCAAACGTCCAGACCGCCGCAAATTGATGCATCCAGCGCGCCAAGTGCTGCGGTGTCTTTATGGGTATAGTCCAGCGCCATCAAAACCCGGCGGATCACGTTGAGCCGTGCGCGGCGCTTGTCATCCGACCGCACAACGGTCCATGGCACATCCGGATGATCGGTGCGCTCCAGCGTTTCCGATATGGCGTTTGAATAAGCGTCCCAGCGGTGCAGCCCCTCAACGTCGATCCTGCTGAGTTTCCACTGCTTGAGGGGATCCCGCTCGCGTTTGAGCATACGGCGCAATTGCTCCGCGCGCCCCACGTTGAGCCAGAATTTGAACAGATGGACGTTGTCCTCGACGAGCATCTGTTCAAAGGGCGTCACCTGCGCAAAGAAATGCGCGCGCTGCTCATCCGTACAAAAATCAAACACATGCTCAACGACACCGCGGTTGTACCAGCTGCGGTCGAAAAAGGTGATCTCGCCCGCGGCTGGCAGGTGTTGGACATAGCGCTGAAAATACCATTGCGTTTTTTCGGTCTCCGTCGGGGTGGACAAGGCCACGATCCGCGCGCCCCTTGGGTTCAGGTTGGTGCGAAAACGGCTGATCGTGCCGCCTTTTCCTGCACCATCGCGCCCCTCAAAGACACAGGCGATCCGCGCACCACTGGCCCTCGCCCAGGCCTGCATCTTGACCAGTTCGATTTGCAGCGCTGCGAGTTCACGTTCATAGGGCTTGCGCGCCATGCGTTCAGAATGAGGATAGGTGGTCGACAGAATGTCGCCCCGATCTGCCCGGCGGATCGCATCGCGCACCGTCGCGGGCGCGTCGTTCTCGAAATAAGCGCTGATGGCACCGTCAAAAGGCAGATCCATGAATCCTCCGCAGGTCAGTCATGCTGTCTATATGGAATGTTAATCGGCTTAACGCAAACCGGCACGCGCTGCTGCGCGCTCAATCGCGGCGACGGCAGCCTGCGGATCAGCGTGATGAGGCATGTGGCCGATGCCTTCCATCTTGGTCAGGACTGCGCCGCTGATTTGACGCGCCAGTGGCGTTGCATGTGTGGTGAGCGGCACGATCGTGTCCTCTGTCCCGTGCAGGCTTTCCACAGGCAGCGTCAGCGTGTGATAGCGTTTGGACATCTCGGTGACATAGGGTTTCAGCGCGTTGACCTGTTGCGCATTGGCGCGCAGGGTCGCGCGGCGCAGCGTCATGTCGGCCCCGAAATGCTGCATATAGTCGGGCGGAGGGGCTTGCGGTGCGAAAATCTCACTCAGCGTGTTTTCGATGACGGCATGCGGTGTAAAGGCCGTGATCAGCGGGATGACAAAGGCACTGCCCAATCGCGTCGAATTGATCTGGTAGAGCCAGCCCAATTCGCCCTCCCATGGGTTTGACGCAGCGGCCAGCAACACCAGCGCGGCGGTCTCCTCGGGCCGCTCCAGCGCCCAGGCCAGCGCGATGGCACCTCCATAGGAATGCCCGACGACGATGGGGTTTTTGACGCCAAGCTGATCCGTTGCGCGTTGCAACAATTGTGCTTGTAGCGCGGGGGGTTCGGCTGCGATGTTCCACACCCCGCCATACCCCGGCGGGCGTTCGGAGCGGCCAAGACCGGGGCGGTCAACAGCGATCACGCGGTAGCGGGTTTCAAGCCGTTGAGCCAGATCAAAGGTGAAATCGCGCAGGCTCCCGCTGGCCCCATGAATCAGAACAATATCAGGGCCTTGTCCGGATACCTTAAGGTGAATTCTGGTCCCGTCCACATCAATGAACTGACCGGAGGGTGGATATTGCGCCTCCACCGCAGTTTCACGCGCACTTGCCCGCCATTGCACAAGGACGGCGAGCCCAAGGCACAGCAGGGTGAGGATGATGAGCGATTTAACGGCCAATGGCATCAATGTCATAGGGCGTGTCTTGGTAGATCTCCGTCAACCAGTTGCCATAAAGCAGATGGGCATGGCTGCGCCAGCGGTTCAGCGGCGCGCGCGACGGGTCATCATCCGGGTAATAATTCAGCGGCACGTTGATCTGGTTCCCTGCCGCCACATCACGGTCGTACTCCTGCTTGAGCGTTTCGCTGTCGTATTCAAAGTGATTGAAGATATAGAGCGCACGGTGCGCCTTGTCCTGCACGAGGCAGGGCCCGACCTGATCACTGCCCAACAGCGTCTTCAGCCCCTCGGCGGCGTCGATTTCACTTTGTCGCATCTCGGTCCAGCGGGAGACGGGGATCACGCATTCATCCGAAAATCCGCGCAGGTAGGGGGATGCCGGTGCAAGGTTGCGATGTCTGAAGCAACCGAAGGCCTTGGCCTCCAGCATGTGTTTGCGCACGCCGTGAAAGTGATTGATCATGGCCATGCCGCCCCAGCACACGCCAAAGGTGGAATGCACGTTGGTTTGTGTCCAGTCCATGACCTCTCGCAGCTCATCCCAATAGGTAACATCTTGAAAATCCAGATGTTCAATGGGTGCACCAGTGATGATCAACCCGTCGAACTTTTCCGACTTGATGTCCTGAAAGGGGCGGTAGAAGCTTTCCATATGTTCTGCAGCGGTGTTTTTCGTCTGATGCTCGGACATACGGATCAGGCTCAGTTCGATCTGCAGGGGGGTTGCGCCGATCAGGCGGGCAAACTGGTTCTCGGTCTGAATTTTCTTGGGCATCAGGTTCAACAGCCCGATGCGCAGCGGGCGGATATCCTGACGCGCCGCCTGATCCGGATCCATGACCATCACGCCTTCGCGCGTCAGCACGTCATAGGCAGGAAGGTCGGCAGGTATCTTGATCGGCATTTGGGTTTTTCCGCTGTCTGGATGAGGAAGTGCACTTAGCCCTTGTGCGTCAAACTCTCAAGGGGGGCCATGTCACGAGGCGGTGAAACGCTCAGAGGCAACTGGCAACGAGGGCATAGAAATCGTCGTGGGTTTTCAACGCGCTGACCTGACTGGCGGTGACGGTGATGCCCCAGCGCGACATGGCCCGATATCGCGGCTGGCGGTGCGCGAGGGCCTTGGCATAGGTGAAACGGATGAAATCATCGGGATCCACTTCGGTTTCGGTGCAGTTCTTTTCGTTCAGGTAGTCGTGCCAAACGCGGGTCAGAAACGCCGGTTGGTAGGCCATGGGTTTGGGCGCGCGATCAAAGCGCCGGATCAATTCCTGCGTGTGGGCTTCATCGCCCTTGATCCAGATCATCAGGCAATGCTGCGCCAGCTCCTGCATCAGCGGGTCGGCATCATCCTCCGGGTCGATCCATTCACAGATGGACCCGCCCGTGTCGCAGATGAAATTGGGGTAGCCATAAAGGTCTTCGGCGCGTTTTGCGAAATGCGCGGTGTCGCGCAGGGCGGCGATTTCAGCGCGCCGGAACTGGTCCTGACGGCGTTCGTATTCCGCGAAAGGCAGCCCTGATTTTGCCGGATCGCCGGGCTTGCCCAGATAGGTGGCGACAGGGGACAGGTTGTCAAAGGTGATATTGGAGCCGATGTAGATACTGTCGCTCATCAGAAGATCGCGCAGGAAGGGGACCTTCATCGCCTCAAGTTTGGCATTATCCGCGATGTATTCGCCCATGTAGCGCGTGCCGATGCGGTAATCGATGGAGTAGTGAAACCATGAACCACTGGCGCGCAGCAGGTTGGACATATGCGTTTTGCCAAGCCCGGACATGCCAAAAACCAGAACGGATTTACGAGGGGCTGCGTGCCAGTCGGCGGCGGATGAATAGAGCATGAGAGGCCCCTTTGGGACTTGGGAATGTTGCGCCCGTGGTAGCCGTGCGGCGCGGAGGCGTCAATCAATCGGCAGGGCTATGCTGCGGGGCGCAGCCATGACCACACCCGCCCATCCAGAACCGCCAGCCCAATCGCCAGGAGCGCAAAACCCGCGTAGGCATTGGGGGCCAGCGATTCACTCAGCAACAGCGCGCCCAAGGTGATGGCAACCGGAGGAATAAGCAGGGTGACAAGCATCAAATTCCCGCTGCCTGCGCGCTTGAGGACGAAATAGTAAAGCAGATAGGCCCCCGCGGTGCCGATCAGCGCATAATACCCGATGGCGAGCCATGTCGCGGGCTGCAGGGTCAGAGATATCGGGCCCTCGAACAGCATGGCGAGGGGCAGGGTGATGATACTCGATCCTGTCAGCATGCCGGCGGCGGCCAGTTGCGGGGGCAGGGCGGACAGCGTGCTGCGCGCCCAGGCACTTGCCAGCGCATAAGAGATCGTTCCGGCAATCACGGCAATCCGCGCCAGCGAGCGCAGATCGAAGGCGGCAAGGTTCTCAAGCCCGATTGCCGTCGCCACCCCCAGAAACCCCAGACCCACACCGAAGGCCTTGCGCAGCGTCAGGCGTTCATCCGAAAAGCAAAGCGCTGCCACAAGCACGCCGAAAATGGCCGTCGCGGCATTCAGGATGGAGGTGAGGCCGCTTTCGATGTGCAATTGCCCCCAAGCCATCAGCGAGAACGGGATGACGTTGTTCAAAAGGCCCATGATCAGAAAGGCGCGCCAGACGGCAAGGTCGCGCGGGATTTTGATGCGCAGGGCCAAGACCACACCCCAAAGCACCAGCATGGCCCAGAACGTGCGATGCGCAACCGACGTCAGCGGGCCTATCTCATCAAGGGCGATGCGGATGGAGACGAAGGATGCGCCCCAGATCGTGCCCAGCAGAACAAGCGCAACCCATGCACTGCCGGAGATGGTTTTCTGTTCAATCATGCGGGCAGGGTAGAAATTGCCATGATCCCGGTCCACCCGAATCCTGCGCAAAGAAAACGCCCGCGCGGGATGTCCGGGCGGGCGTTCAAATGCACTGTCAGTTCAGATCAGAAACGGTATCCAACCTTGACCCCAAAAGCGACGACGTCGTTGTTGTTGAATTCCGCCGCCGGGTTTCCCTGAACCGCAGTCGTTGTGTCACCAATGCGAATATAGCGCACACCTGCCGTGATTTCGTATTTACCCTGCGAGTAGATTGCCGCGAGGCTGATGCTTTCCTGCCCATCTGCCGGACCGAGGTTGGTAAAGAGGTTGCCGGTGTTTTCCTCATATCCGATGGACCCTGCAACCGACCAGTTCTCGTTGATGCGATGCCCGATACCCAAAGTGTAGGTGATCACGTCTTCTTCATAACTGAGCAGCGGTTGCCCCACTGTGTCCACATAGAGCGATGGGTCCAAGGCAAAGTCCGACCAGTCGACCCAACGCACGCCACCGAACATGAGAGTGTCCTGTGCCACGCCGGTCTGGAACTCAAGATTCAAAGACTGCGGTGTTGAAAAATTCGTAGAGGTTTCACGGGTGACCGCGCCACCAGACAGAACCTCAACCGTATCGACATCATGGTGTATTTCAGAGTTGTAGGTCAGTGAGACCCGCAGAGCGATATCGGGGCGTTCATAGGCGGCGCCCGCAACATAACCGATACCGTAGTGCACATCTGCATCGGCGGTGTAATTCAGGGCCGGCCCGAAAACGTTGGAGAAAATGACGTCCGCATCGGCTTCTGCGGATTGCAGACGCAGACCGCCATAAACGGAGAAACCGGAACCTGCGTTATATTGGAGCAATCCCGTCAAAGCGCGGCTGGTAAAATTGGCATTGGATGTCTGGGCGAAGTAACCGCTGCCATCCGCATAATTTGTCTCAGCACCATAGGGTTCGTCGTAGATGATCGCGTAGGACCAGGTGTCGTTAATGTCGGCTTTATATGCTGCACCAAACCGGAAGTAGTTCTCGGCGATGTCGCCTGACCCATTCCCGTTCGGAAGGCCCGGGTTTATCGACTCGCCTGTCAAATCCGGTGACACGCTGGTCGCGCTGAATTCCAGATAGCGCCCTTCTTCGAACAGCACAGCAATGGATTGGCCCGACCGGTCAATTCCGCCTGCATGCGCGCCACCTGCGGCAAGGCAAAGCGCTGCCGTACTCGTAATGTAGTTTCTCATAAATCTCCTCCCCAGAAGACGTGCTCTGCTCAAGGTTACCGTTATGTTAACGCAGATTGGCGCAATAAAGCACGTAATTGTGATGGGTCAATCACTGACGCAGGGGAAAAAGCTGCTGTGACCTAACGTCAGATCAGGTTTTCACGCGGGTTTCCGACCATATGTTCAGATAATTTCCCGCAAAGATGATCGCAGCCCCCGCGAATACCCAGATATCCATCGCTTCGTTGTAAAGCAGCATGCCCACCACTGCGATGGCAGGCAGGCGGATGAAATCGATAGGCACGACCACGGTCGCTGGCGCCAGCGCCAGCGCGTTGGTCAGGCAAAAATGCGCAAGCAACCCGGCCGCGCCAATCAGAATGACGAGGGGCAATGCCTGCAGGGATGGCACCGCAATATCACCGTCATACCCGGCGGCGATGATACCAAAGCCAAGCTGCATGGTTGTGAGGTAGAACAGAATGCAGGTGATGCTTTGGGTACGTGTCAGACGTTTGGTCAGCATGATCGAGAGCGCAAAGAAAATGGCGCTTGAGGCGGCGGCCAGAACACCTGCGTTCAGGCCGGCCATATCGGGGCGGGCCACGATCAATATGCCGATAAACCCCATGACAGCCGCCACAGCCCGCATGAAGGTGAGCCTTTCGCCAAGGATCAAGGGTGACAGCACGATGACCCAGAGCGGAGAGGTGAATTCAAGCGCGAACACCTGTGCGAGCGGAATGACGGTGACGGCGTAGAACCAAAGGTTCTGACCGGTGAAATGGGCAAGGTTACGCACAAAATGCAACCGCATGTTGCCTGTGTTGATCTGACCCAGCGTGCCGGCAAACCCGGCGATGATCACCACGATCAGCACCCCGAAGAGGCTGCGGAACATCATGATTTCAAAGGTATCAAGCTCGCTCGCGACTTCGCGCCCCGCCACGGCCATCGTGGAAAAGGACGCAATGGATCCGAACATCCACAGCATGGCTTTCAGTGTCGCGCTCATACCGGTACAACCGGGATGATCGAACCCCGGCCCTGTTTGGTTATTCCCACTCGATCGTGCCGGGTGGTTTTGAGGTGATATCGTAGGTCACGCGGTTGATGCCGGGCACCTCGTTGATGATGCGTGTTGCGGTCTCTCCGAGAAACTCATGTGTGAAGGGATAATAGTCAGCGGTCATACCGTCCACGGATGTGACAGCGCGCAGGGCGCAGGCGAAATCATAGGTGCGCCCGTCGCCCATCACACCCACGGTGCGCACGGGCAGGATCGCCACAAAGGCCTGCCAGATTTCATCGTAGAGCCCGTGTTTACGGATCTGGTCGATATAGACGGCATCGGCCTCGCGCAGGATATCGAGTTTTTCGCGGGTGATCTCGCCGGGGCAGCGGATGGCGAGACCGGGCCCGGGGAAAGGATGGCGGCCGATGAAGCTTGCAGGCAGGCCCAACTCGTGACCCAGCGCGCGCACCTCATCCTTGAAAAGTTCGCGCAGCGGTTCGACCAGTTGCATGTTCATCCGCTCCGGCAGCCCGCCGACGTTGTGATGCGATTTGATCGTGACCGAAGGGCCACCGGAGAAGCTGACCGATTCGATCACATCCGGGTAGAGCGTGCCCTGTGCCAGGAAATCGGCACCGCCGATTTCCTTCGCGTATTTCTCGAAAACCTCGATGAACAAACCGCCGATGATTTTGCGCTTGGTTTCGGGGTCGCTGACGCCCTCCAGCTTGCCCAGAAACAGGTCCGATTCATCCGCATGGATCAGCGGCAGGTTGTAGTGTTCACGGAACATGCCGACGACCTGTGCCGATTCGTCTTTGCGCATGAGCCCGTGATCCACATAGACGCAGGTCAGCTGATCCCCGATGGCTTCATGGATCAGAACGGCGGCGACCGAACTGTCAACGCCGCCCGAAAGGGCGCAGATCACCCGGCCACTGCCAACCTGTTCGCGAATCTTTGCGATGGCTTCCTCGCGGTAGGCACCCATGGTCCAATCGCCTTTGAAACCGGCCAGCCGCACAAAATTTTCGTATAATCTGGCCCCATTGGGCGTGTGGTGGACTTCGGGATGGAACTGCACCGCATAGAAATGGCGTGTTGTATCAGCCGTGATTGCAAAAGGCGCATTGGGCGAGGTGCCGAACACTTCAAAACCGGGGGCGATCTGGCTGACGTGATCGCCGTGACTCATCCAGACCTGTTCGCGGTCCTGATCGGTTTCAAACCACCCCTGCAGCATGTCCAGCTTTTGCGCGGTCGGGGTGACATAGGCGCGCCCGAACTCCGCCGTGCCATGCCCGCGTTCCACCTTGCCGCCGAGGCAGTGCATCATCACCTGCTGACCATAGCAAATGCCCAGGATCGGCACACCGCGCTCAAAGACGCTGGCCGGGGGCATCGGAGCACCATCGGCGAAAACAGAAGAGGGCCCCCCCGAGAAGATCACGGCTTTCGCACCGAAGGCATCCAGAAAGGCGTCATCCACCAGATTAAAGGGGTGAATTTCGCAATAGACATTCAGCTCACGCAGGCGACGCGCAATCAATTGCGTCACCTGGCTGCCGAAATCAATGATAAGAAGGCGGTCGTGATCAGATGTGCTCATACGCGCTGAGTATGCCGCCTGCGCAGGCGTGGCAAGCCTGAGATTGCGGGGGCTTTGGCCGCCGGGGCCTCTTTTTCAACGATTGATGATAAGGAGAGGTCAGCCATGTCGCTTTTTGACCTGCATCGCCGTTCTGAGCGGGCGGGCCAAAGGCCGGATGGGCTACATCCGGTGCAACAGCGAGCATGAGGGTGTGAACATGTCAGTAGCAGAACGCAGAAGAGGGCGCGGTGGTGGCGGTGCGGCGCGCAGGGCGGCAAGGACTGCCGTGTCGTTTGAGACCGCACGCTACATCGAACGCAACATCCCCAACTTCGAAGTGCTGAGCGAAGAGGCGCTGGAGATCATCGAGACAAACGCCGAAACGGTGCTTGCGGAAATTGGCGTGAATATCGTCGAAAACCCGGCGGCCTTGCAGC
Source organism: Roseobacter denitrificans OCh 114 (assembly GCF_000014045.1). Taxonomy (NCBI): domain Bacteria; kingdom Pseudomonadati; phylum Pseudomonadota; class Alphaproteobacteria; order Rhodobacterales; family Roseobacteraceae; genus Roseobacter; species Roseobacter denitrificans. The sequence continues at coordinate 2,648,357 of NC_008209.1, read as the reverse complement.
GCTGGCGCGATGCCGGTGCGGATGTGGATGGCGAACGCGTGCGAATCCCGCGCGGGCTGGCACGCCAGCTTTGTGCGACGGCCCCGTCCGTCTTTACCCAGCATGCGCGCAATCCGGAGCGGTCGGTCGTGGTGGGCGGCAGGAACCTCGTGCTGGCCCCCGTCTATGGCCCGCCCTTTGTGCGCGATCTTGCGGGCGGGCGGCGCTATGCCACGATGGAGGATTTCCGAAAATTCGTGAAGCTCGGCTATATGTCCAAGTGGCTGCACCATTCCGGCGGCACCGTCTGCGAGCCAACAGATATTGCCGTGAACAAACGCCATCTGGACATGCTGCATGCGCATATGACGCTCAGCGATAAACCGTTCATGGGCTCGGTTACGGAGCCGAGCCGCGCGCAGGACAGCGTGGATATGTGCGGTCTGCTCTTTGGCAATGATTTCGTACAGGAAAACACGGTGATGACATCGCTCATCAACATCAACTCACCAATGACTTTTGATGATGTGATGATGGGCGCACTGGAGGTTTACGCACGCAACAATCAGGCTTGCATCATCTCGCCCTTCATCGTGGGCGGCGCGATGGCGCCTGTTTCCGTGGCCGGCACGCTGACACAGGTTCTGGCCGAGGTTCTGGCAGGCATTGCCTATAGCCAGCTGATCCGCCCCGGCGCACCCGTGATCATGGGTGCCTTCGTGACGTCGATTGATATGAATTCAGGCGCACCGACCTTTGGCACGCCGGAGGCTGCGCATATCACCTATGGCGCCGGACAATTGGCGCGCAGGCTCGGTCTGCCATACCGCTCTGCCGGGTCATTCTGCGGCTCCAAGCTACCGGATGCGCAGGCGGCATATGAGACCTCGAACAGCCTCAACATGGGGCTGTTGTCGGGCGTGAACTTTATGCTGCATGCCTGCGGCTGGCTGGAAGGCGGCCTGGTGTCGTCTTTTGAGAAATTCGTGATGGACGCGGATCAGCTCGGTACGTTGCACCATCTGGCGCGCGGTATTGAGATCGACGAGAATGCGCAGGCGATGGACGCCATTCGCGAGGTGGGGCCGGGTGGCCACTACCTTGGTTGCGATCACACGCAGAACAATTTCAAGTCAGCCTTCTGGAAGTCCGACCTGCTGGATTACAAACCCTTCGAGACGTGGGAAGACGAGGGCGCACGCGATACGCAAACTCTTGCCAGTCTGCGTGTCGAGAAAATGCTGGCAGATTATCAGCAACCTGCACTCGATCCGGCGATTGCCGAAGCCTTGTCCGATTTCGTCGCGCGTAAGAAATCGGAAGAGCCTGACAGCTTTATGTAGAGCACGCGGTTTGTGCGGCGCGCAACACGCGCGCTTCACTGACCATTGCGATCAGCACGTCCACATGTTTGACAAGGCTGTAGCTGCTGTTGCCGCTCACGCGCTGCGCGTTCAACTCGCTTTCGATTTCCATCAACTTCATCAGCGCCGATCCATGTCGCGGCAGGACACCGTAGCCCAACAGCCGTGGGAGATGCGTGGCGCGGCGGTAGTCTTCGGCACCAATTCGGGCCGCGCGCATCAGAAGTGCGGGGCGGCGCAGGGCGTGCAACATGGAAAGAATGTCTTGCATGGGTCGTGTCCTTTTCTTGATCGACATCACATGAGCTGATGTTCGAGCCACGTTTATGACACAGGTTATGCGGGTGTTGCGCAGGCCGCCGGACGGTCGCGCGGGGTGGTTTATACCTTGTTTACCCTTTTTATGGGTAGGCCGGATATTCGAAATAAGGCAGCACTGTTGCGCAAAACAGTATTAGACCGGGCGGTGCTTTAAATACTGTTTATGTAAAAGATACAATACTTTGCATATCTAGCCAAATTAACGAACAGGTAACCAAATTCTTCCTTAGGTTGCATTAATGAATACCATTGCAACCTTAGAAAATGACTGGTGACTGCCCGATGAAAGATCTTGAGACGCTGAATTATCCCCATCCGATTGATGGCCTGCAGCTCCCCGACTGGGTGCCATCTGCGGCGCAAATGTATCTTGCGCATACGGAGGCAGGCCTGCCGATCCGTGCTCTGGCACGGGCAGCAGGCTGCCATGCGTCCACGATACTGCGCCAGATCAGACGAATAGAAACCAAACGTGACGATCCATTGGTAGATGCCGCTTTGCGCAATCTGGGGAATGTGCATTTCAAACCCTGCCTGACGCCCGTTACACCCGAACAAGAGGACCCCACCGGCATGACCTTCCAATCGAAAATCCGCCAATCCGATCAGGCCGCTGACGCCGCCAAAGACGCGACCTTTGAGGCCGAAGCGGTGCGTGTTCTGCGCCGTTTATGTGAAACGGGGGCTGTTCTGGCAGTGGCGGCTGAAATGGAAAAGGCCGTTATCGTGCGCGACGGTGTTGCCGGTGCTGCCACGCGAACCGGGGTGGTCAACCGAAGCTTTGCCGAGGCGCTGGCGCTCAAGGACTGGATTTCGCCCCAGCAGAATGGAAAAATCACGCGCTATACGATCACGCCTGCGGGCCGCTCGGCGCTTGAGGGCATGATGGATCATGTCAGGGCGGACGACCCGCCGGGGTTTGCAGAGAGCCAGACAGCTTTTGTCGGATCGACATCCTCGTGGGGTGCATCGCAGGACATTGAAACCGAACGCCCGCGCCGGATGCGCTATAACCTTGCGGAAAGCCCGCTGACAGCGCTGGCGCGTCGCAAGGACAAAAACGGTGAACAGTTCCTGACAGACAATCTGGTGTCTGCCGGCGAGCAACTGCGCGAAGACTTCGAACTGGCTCAGATGGGGCCGCGCGTGGCGCAAAACTGGGATAGTTTTCTGACCGCCGGAGATCGTGGCAGCTATGTCCCCGACAGCGGTGTAAACGATGGGCCATCCAATGCCCGCCGGCGTGTGGCGGATGCTCTGGCGGAGCTTGGCCCCGGCCTGTCCGATGTCGTGCTGCGGTGTTGCTGCTACCTTGAGGGTCTCGAAACCGCGGAAAAGAAACTCGGCTGGTCGGCGCGGTCGGGCAAGATTGTGCTGCGCATTGCCTTGATTCGCCTCAGACGCCACTACGACGAAACGGTCGGGCCGGGTGGGCCACTGATTGGATGATTGCGTTTCTGATATTGCGGGACGGCGCGATTATGCTGGTTTTGGCATCATCGCAAAGCCTGTGCGCTGCGTAATTCACAACCTATGCTGGATTAATCAAACGATCATCGGTTCGAAGCACAATGCGGTTGAGATCACGTCTAAAACCGTGCATCTCGGTAGGGGAGCAGGGCGATTTTCGGGGCGGGCATGCGTGATAAACACAACAGAGGATCATGGGTTGGCTTGTCCGGGGCATTGATCCTGTTGCTCTGGGGGACATTCGCATCTTATCCGGCCCGCGCGGACGTGCCCGACGAGGGGACGTGGTCACTGGGCTATCAGACGGGGGTCATGACCAATCAACGCGCGCATGAGGCGATCAACCCGTCGGTTGTCGAATTTGTGGACAGTTATCTGCTCGGGGTGCTTGCGGGATATGATGTGCCGATCGGTGAAAGCCGGTTCTCATTCGGCATCGAGTTTCAGGCGAATATGCATTTTGGCGATCAGGGATTTTACGAGATCGTCGTGCCGGTTGTTCTGCGATACCATCCCGAAGAAAGCTGGTGGGATGCTTTTGACAGCTTTTCCTTTGGCCTTGGCGGATCGCACTATTCGGAAATTTCGAACGTTGAGCGTGAAAACTACGGAGAATCGCGCCGCGACCTTGTCTATTGGTTTCTTGAAGCGGAATTTGCCACAAAAAATGCAGATGAAACGATTTTTGCCCGTATTCACCATCGCTCAAATGCCTTTGATGCGCTGGAACCGAATGGGGGATCGAACGCCTTTGTTGTCGGTTTCAGGCGCGCGTTCTGACGATATCGCCTGAGGAATAGCGGCCATGCGTCGCGGGACCTTTCGCTGAAACGTCGGTGTGATACACAAGGGGCAGACAACCACTCTGGAACAGCAGATGCGTGACATTAAAATTCCCGAGCAGCGCCATCCGGAAAAACAGCGCCGCGCCGACAGCCCACAGCCAAAAAAACCCGACTGGATTCGCGTGAAGGCCCCCGGTGGCAAGGGCTATGCGGAAACTGCGAAGATCATGCGGGAAAACAAGCTTGTCACGGTCTGCGAAGAGGCCGGCTGCCCCAATTTGGGTGAATGCTGGAGCCAGGGCCACGCGACCATGATGATCATGGGCGAGGTTTGCACCCGTGCCTGCACGTTTTGTAATATCGCAACAGGCAAACCCCCCGAAGATCTGGATGCATTCGAACCGGGCCGCGTCGCCCATGCGGTCGAAAAGCTGGGGTTGAACCATGTGGTCATCACCTCGGTTGATCGCGATGATGTCGAAGATGGCGGTGCCGATCATTTTGCACAGACGATTCGGGCCATACGTCACCGTAGCCCCGCCACCACCATCGAAATCCTGACACCGGATTTCATCAAATGTGCGCCCGAGGCGCTGGAAACGGTCGTCGCGGCGCGACCGGATGTCTTTAACCACAACCTCGAAACCGTGCCGGGGCTTTACCCGGAAGTGCGCCCGGGCGCGCGCTACTTCCATTCGCTGCGCCTGCTGCAACGGGTGAAAGAGCTTGACCCGCGCATGTTTACCAAATCCGGTATCATGGTGGGCCTGGGCGAAGACCGGCAATCCGTGATGCAGGTCATGGATGATATGCGCGCCGCTGACATAGATTTTTTGACGATCGGTCAGTACCTTCAACCGACGCCGAAACATCACCGTGTTGATCGCTTCGTGACGCCGGATGAATTTGCATCCTACGAAAAGGCGGCATTTGGCAAAGGGTTCCTGATGGTGTCAGCAACGCCGCTGACACGCTCTTCCTATCACGCGGGGGATGATTTTGCGCGTTTGCGTGCCGCACGCGAGGCGCGGCTCAGTGCCGGATGAAAATCGTGTCAAAAATGTGCTGCTTCCATAAAAATGTGCTTGAGCACTTTACACAACCTTAACGATAGTTGAGTGTGGCACAAAATTTCACCCTTTCTACGAACCAAACCGCTGGACGCTACCATATGCCAAGTCAACATTGGGCCATATTCGCATTGCGAGACATCCAAACCGCTTTGGATTGTGACAAATATGATGTCGCATCCTGCCACATCGATGATGCCATTGCGGCCATCTTGGCACAGGACGAGCAGGACGCAACGGGGCACCACAAAGACGCTGGTGACATGGGCTTGGGCGCGGGGATCGGTTCGTAACTGGATCATCACGCGGCGGTGTGTTGTATGAGTACAGTCGAAAAACTGTACGGGCACCGGTACCTTACTCAGGCTCGGTAAAGCGAACTTTTCCGATGAACGGCAGGTTGCGGTTACGCTGCGCGAAATCGATACCATAGCCGACGACGAATTCATCCGGGATCTCGAATCCGGTCCAGTCCGCTTTGAAATCGACTTCGCGTTGGCTTGGTTTGTCGAGCAAAGCGATGGATTTCAGACGTGCTGGCAGGCGGCTTTTGAGCAGGCCCGTCACATGGTTCAGCGTGTGGCCTGTGTCGACGATGTCTTCGACAACCAGCACATCGCGACCTTCGATTGCGCCGCGCAAGTCCTTGAGAATGCGCACTTCACGGCTGCTTTCCATGCCATCGCCATAGCTGGACGCCTCAAGGAAATCGACTTCGATGGGCAGATCAAGCTCGCGCACCAGATCAGCGATGAAGACGAAACTGCCGCGCAGCAGACCAACCACCACCAACTTGTTCGTTTCGGAAAACTCGCTTTGAATTTCCTTGCAGAGTTCTTCAATGCGCGCCGCAATGGATTTTGCCGAGATCATCTCGTCTATGACATAAGGACGCGCTACCATGGGTTTTACCTTGAATTAATCGGGTGGACATAGGACATGAGGGCTAACCGCACGAGCCTGACAAAGCAATGCCAACGCACTCTGAAACACGTACTCTACCGTATAGCGCACAACAAATGTATGATCTGGTTGCAGATGTGGGCCAGTATCCGAAGTTTTTGCCGTGGTGTTCCGCAGCCCGCGTAAAGTCAACCGTGCCGCATGATGCGTCCTTCATCATGGAGGCTGATCTGGTGATCAGCTTCAAGGTCTTTCGCGAACGCTTCACCAGCCGCGTGGTGCTTATGCCAGAGGATAAAAAAATCGACACGGAGTATCTGGACGGCCCGTTCCGCTACATGAAATCCAACTGGGCATTCAAGGACGTCGAGGGCGGGTGCGAGGTGTCCTTTTTCGTGGATTTTGCGTTTCGCAACATGATCTTGCAGCAATTGATCGGTGTGGTTTTCAACGAGGCGATGCAACGTATCGTCCGCGCGTTTGAAATGCGGGCAAAAGACCTGTACGCCAGCACCGCACCCTCTTAGCGCAGCGCAGACAAGAGCATTTTCAGCGCATGATCACGGGCAGCCGCACGCACGCGGTCGCGGCCCAAGGCGCCGAACTCAACGGTTTCCACGTGCAGGGTCGCATCCGATGCGCAGGCAAAACAGACACGGCCCTCTGGCTTGTGCTCTGAACCGCCGGGCCCCGCGATCCCCGTGACGGAAATGGCAAGACCGGCCTGTGAGGCGCGCAATGCGCCAAGCGCCATTTCCTTTGCGATGGGCTCGGATACCGCGCCGAACGCGTCCAATGTCTCAGGCCGAATGCCCAGCATGTCGATCTTGGCCGCGTTCGAATAGGTGACGAAACCGCGATCCACCACCAGCGAGGATCCGGCGATATCGGTCAATGCCGCAGCCACCATGCCGCCCGTGCAGCTTTCGGCTGTGACGATCATCACGTTTTTGGACTTCGCAGCCTGCAGCAAGTCAGTGGCGAGCGTCATCTCACATCATCCCGTGATAAAGTCCGGCAAGCAGCAGCACGCCAAGCGCGGCAAGCAGGCCCGCGATCACATCGTCCAGCATCACACCCAGCGCGTCCCCGCGCCGATCGGCCCACCCGACCGGACCGGGTTTCCAGATATCAAACAGGCGGAACAAGGCGAATGCCGCGATCCAGCCGGGCCACATGACGAGAATATTCATCCCCATGGACCACGCGGCATAAGACAACGGCAGCAGCGCGATCCATTGTCCGACCAGTTCATCCACCACGATTTCCGACGGATCATGCTCGCCACCGCCCCTCGTCATGACGCCCGTTGCCCACCAGCCCTTGGCAAAGGCCACGACCACGCCAAGGCACAACAGGGGGAACCCGCCGATCACATGCAAAAGCCACGCCCAAGGCAGCGCCACGAGAGAGCCCCATGTGCCGGGGGCAGGGCGCACATATCCCACGCCAAGGACGGTGGCGATCATCTTGGCCAGACCGCTCATGCGCGCACCAGGGCCGCGGTGGCGATGCAGGCGATCCCCTCACCACGGCCGGTAAAGCCAAGCCGTTCCGACGTGGTCGCCTTAACGGAGATGCGCGACAGGGCCATGCCCATAATCCGGGCCATCGCCTCACGCATGGCCTGTGCATGCGGGCCGATCTTGGGGAACTCACAGATAAGCGTGCAATCCACGTTATTGATTTCAAACCCCTGTTCACTTGCCTGCGCCACCGCATGTTTCAGAAAGATATCGGATGCGGCCCCTTTCCACTGCGGATCACTCGGCGGGAAATGCTGGCCGATATCGCCCATCGCCAGCGCGCCATAGATCGCGTCCGTCACTGTATGCATCGCCACATCCGCGTCTGAATGCCCAACCAGCCCCTGCCCATGGGGTATTTTCACACCGCAAAGCGTCACATGATCGCCGGGCCCGAAAGCATGCACGTCAAAACCGTTGCCAAGTCTAATGTCCATCGCGGGCCCTCAGGATTGCCTCCGCCCGGGCAAAGTCGCCGGGCAGCGTTATTTTCAGGTTATCTTCATCTCCGGGCACGATGACAACGTCAAGCCCGGCGCGGCGTGCAACCTCCACGTCATCGGCTGCGCCTTCGGGAAACTGCCGGTGCGCTTTAATGATCGCATCAAGGTGAAAGCCCTGCGGCGTCTGCGCGCGATAAAGCCCGGTCCGGTCTGCGGTGCCCGTGACCTGTCCGTTCTCACCGGTCCACAAGGCGTCGACCACGGCGACAGCGGGCGCGGCGGCCTGTGCCGTGCGCAGCGCACTGATGACATCATCAATCACGCGGGTGGTCACGCAGGGCCGGGCGGCATCATGGATCAGCACCGCATCTGTTTTTCCGTTAAGCATGCGCAAACCTGCAAGCACCGATGCGCTGCGTGATGCGCCACCGCTGGCAACAATCAGCCCGGGTTCGCGCGGCCAGAGATCCGTGTCAATGTCATCAGGATGCAGCACCAGCACGACGTCACGGATATCCGCATGTCCGGTGAAGGCGCGAATGGATGCTTGTGCGACTGTCCCCTTGTGCAAAGCGCGCCACTGCTTGGGAATGCCGCCCCCCGCTCGTACTCCGCGCCCCGCCGCGACAATGACCGCACCAACCTTCATGGTATGCCCGCCTCGTTCCTGACATGTGTTTATGGCTTTGTGCTGCGCTGCGCAATCATTGTGAGCGGTGCCTTAAATTTAGGCAAACAGGTAAACCGCGCGTCTTTGAGGGCGTTGGATTATTGAGAGAAAAACCCGTAACTGTTAATAAACGGGCATTGCTCAAGGATTAAGCAGATGAATTCCGCCGCTTTCAACATAGATCTGAGGCCTCCGGTGCTTTTGGCGCCCATGGCCGGAATCACGGATCGGCCGTTCCGCGATCTTGTGGCGTCGTTCGGGGCGGGTCTTGTCGTCTCTGAGATGGTAGCGAGCGCGGACATCCTGAATGCGCGCCCGGGCACCCAGGAAAAGGCGGAGCTTGGTTTATCCGCAGAGGGCACGGCGGTGCAACTGGCAGGGCGCGAACCGGGCTTGATGGCCGAAGCTGCGCGCATGGTCGAAGGGCAGGGCGCGCGCATCATTGACATTAACATGGGGTGTCCGGCCAAGAAGGTCACGCAGGGCTACTCCGGATCCGCCCTGATGCGCACGCCGGATCACGCCATGACGCTGGTCGAGGCGGTGGTGAAGGCCGTCAACATCCCCGTAACCCTCAAAACACGGCTGGGGTGGGATGATGCGATGCTCAATGCGCCCCAGATCGCGCGCCGTGCCGAAGAGGCCGGCATCCGGATGCTGACGATTCATGGTCGCACCCGGTGCCAGTTCTACAAAGGTCATGCGGATTGGGCCGCCATCGCGGGGGTAAAATCCGTGGTCTCGATCCCGGTGATCGCAAATGGTGATATTCTGTGCAGCGCGACCGCCATGGAAGCGTTGCGTCTGTCCGGAGCGGATGGTGTCATGATCGGGCGTGGCGCACGTGGCAAACCCTGGCTGCTGGCACAGATCGCGCATGATGTGTACGGCACGCCAGCGCCAGTCGTACCCATGGGCGGGGATTTTGCGGATATGGTGCGGTCGCATTATGCGGCCATGATCCGGTTTTACGGCCATGATCTGGGCGTCAGGGTCGCGCGCAAACATCTGGGATGGTATATGGACACCTGTTCCGCGCCCAAGGACATCCGCAAGGCTGTGCTGACCGCGCAAGATGCGGTGACGGTGGACGGGCTGCTGGCGCAAGCCTGTGCCTGGCCGGATCAGGTCGCCGCATGATGCAGGACAATTCCCTATGGGCAAGCCTGCCGGTGCCGACGCTGATCGTCGGGCCACAAAACAGCATCGTCGATGTGAATTCCGCCGCCGAAGGGTTTCTGAACGTATCCGCAAAATCCTTGCGTGACACGCCCTTGTGGGACCAGATTGCGGTGAATGACCCCTTGGAGGCGGCGTTTGAACGGGCCCGTGAAACCAGCACGCCGTTGTTCGTCAATGATGTTGATGTGGGCGGGGGCGCGCGCGCGCCGATGCAATCCGATCTGCAGGTCGCACCCCTGTTGGGGCGTCCCGGCCATATGATCCTGATGATCTCGCCGCGCGAACTGGCGGGTCGGATGACGCAGAACTATTCGGTGAAATCGGCTGCAAAATCCGCCATCGGCATGGCTGAAATGCTTGCCCACGAGATCAAGAACCCGCTGGCCGGTATCACGGGTGCGGCACAGTTACTCAGCATGAACTTGAGCCCGGAAGACCTTGAATTAACAGACTTGATCGTCGAAGAAAGCCGGCGCATCGTCAAGCTGTTGGAGCAGGTTGAGCAATTTGGCAATCTGTCCGTGCCGGATTTCAAGCCGGTGAACATTCACGATGTTCTGGATCGTGCGCGTCGGTCTGCGCTGCTGGGGTTCGGGGCGCATATGAACATCATAGAAGAATACGATCCATCCCTGCCGCTGGCCTATGGGGATCCGGATCAATTGCTGCAGGTTGTTCTGAACCTGCTTAAAAACGCGTCTGAAGCGGCGGGCAGTGCGCCGGGTAAAATCCGGCTGCGCAGCTATTTCGAACACTCCTTTCGGCTCAGGCGCTCTGATGGCTCCGGGCGGTCGCTTCCTCTGCAGATCGAGGTGATCGACGATGGTCCGGGCCTGCCGGAAACCATCAAGGGCGACATTTTCGACCCATTCGTATCGGGCAAGGAAAACGGCACGGGTCTCGGTCTCGCGCTGGTCAGCAAGATCATCTCGGACCACCATGGCTGGATTTCCGTGACATCGGTTCCCGGCCAGACTGTATTTCGCATCTCTCTGGCGCGCGCCCCGAAAGATGCCGTTGCCAAGGACACATAGGAGGCTCAGGCCATGGACGGGACAATACTTGTAGCAGATGATGATCGGACAATTCGCACCGTCCTGACGCAAGCGCTGACGCGGGCCGGATGCAAGGTACATGCGACCTCCAGCCTGACCACGTTGCTGCGATGGGTGGGCGAGGGCAAAGGCGATGTGGTGATCTCTGATGTGATGATGCCCGATGGGAATGGTCTTGAGATGTTGCCAAAGATTGCACAGGACCGGCCCGGCCTGCCGGTGATCGTGATCTCTGCACAAAATACCATCATGACGGCCATCAAGGCGGCTGAGGCCGAGGCCTATGATTACCTGCCCAAGCCCTTTGATCTGCCTGATCTGATGAAGCGGACGGCCCGTGCCCTTGAAATGCAGCAGCAGAACCGCCGCGCGCCCGAGATCAGCGATGATCGCCCCGATGATCTCCCGCTCGTGGGGCGCACCGCCGTGATGCAATCGCTTTACCGGGTCGTTGCGCGGGTGATGAACGCGGATCTTCCGGTATTGATCTGGGGGGAATCCGGCACGGGCAAATCATTGATATCGCGGGCAATACATGACTTCTCCGACAGGCGCAGCTTGCCGTTTGTCTCTGCCACGGCGGCGGATTTGCAGGAACTTGAGGGCCCCGCACGTCTTTTGGCGCGGGTCAAGGGCGGCACCTTGTTGGTGGAGGAAATCGCCGATCTGCCAGAAGAGTTGCAGGCGCGGCTGGTGCGCATGATGGATTCGCCGGGCGAATACGCCCCGCGCTTTCTGGCCACCAGCCAGACGGACCTCGCCGGTGCCATGGAGGCGGGCAATGTGCGCAAAGACCTTTATTATCGCCTGAGTGGCGCAACCCTGACAGTGCCATCCCTGCGCGAACGGGTTGATGATATTCCGCTGTTGGCAGAGCATTTTCTGACCCGCGCCGAAAGCTCCGGTGCGGCACCGCGCAGCCTGTCGGATGCGGCGGCCGAGATTTTCCGAAACTACAGTTGGCCCGGCAATGTGCGGCAGTTGGAAAACGCCATCAGACGGCTCGGCCTGACCAGCCGCGCGGCGGAAATCACCGCGTCCGAGGTTGAGCAGGTGCTGGGGGCGCAGCCTGACCTCGAACCGATGCGCGCGGCGGGCAATACCGAAAAACTGGGGGCCTCTGTCGAACGCCACTTGCGGCGGTATTTCGATTTGCATGGCAATATGTTGCCGCCGTCGGGCCTTTATGCGCGCATCCTGCGCGAGGTCGAAGCGCCGCTGATCGAAATCGCACTGGAGGCCACGGGCGGGAATCAGGCCAAATGTGCTGATTTACTTGGGATAAATCGCAATACGCTCAGAAAAAAGATCACCGATCTGGATATAGAGGTGACACGGCGTCGCAAATTGATGTAAAACTGCCACACAAACGTGGCCATCAGGGGACACCCCTTGTTCAGGACCACAAAATAGAGCGGTTCGCGCCCATGGCGCACCATCATATGCGAGGATCTTGAGTGGTTTCCATTGTGGAAAAATCACTGTGGATGAAGCTGGGACGGCTGCGTCGCATTAAACGTGTGCGCAGCGCTGCAACGCTTGGCCTTGTTGTGCTGGGGCCGGTTTTGGCTTTGGCGACCTATCTTATCCTTGGGCCTTTGGGGCAGGCGGGCAATACGCTTGGCTTGCGGCTGATCCTGCTGGCCGATCTCGTCTATATTCTCGTGGTTGCGGCATTGGTTCTGGCGCAGGTGGGCCGGTTGATCGCAGCGCGGCGCGCGAAATCTGCGGGTTCCCGGCTGCATTTGCGCCTCACCGGTGTTTTTGCGCTGCTTGCGCTGATCCCCACGGTGACGGTCGCCATCTTTGCGGGGCTGACCGTCAATGTCGGTCTGGAGGGGTGGTTTTCAGATCGCGTCAGAGAGGTTGTCGGAAATTCACTGGCCGCCGCGCAAGCCTACGAGGCCGAGCAACGTGTCGATCTGGCGGAGGATGCGCGCGTGCTGGCCGCATTGATCAACAAGGCGCGCCAGCGCGGGGTTATCATTTCTGACAGCGAACTCCTGGCCGATGGGCAGCGGCAGATTCAGCGGGGCCTGCGCGAGGCCTATCTGATTGACGGCACGGCAGATATCCGGGCCCGTGGCGATCGCTCATATCTCTTTGACTACGAGGCCCCGACGCAGGCCCAGCTGCGGCAGGCCAGCACCGGGGATGTCGTGGTGATCGAGGATTGGGCGAACAATGAATTCCGCGCGCTTGTGCGGCTGTCCTCATTTGTGGATCGCTTCCTGTATGTCAGCCGTGATGTTGACGGTGAGATACTGTCATTGCTGGATGAAACGCAGGAAACAGTGCGCCTTTACCAGCAACTCGAAAGCGAACGCGGGCGGCTGTTGTTTGAATTTGGCCTGTTGTATCTCGCCTTCGCCCTGATCCTCATCTTGGCGGCGATCTGGCTGGGCCTGTGGTTTGCAGAGCGGCTGTCGGGCCCGGTGGGGCGTTTGACGGGGGCGGCCCAGCGGGTCGGTGCCGGTGATCTGAACGTGCAGGTGCGCGAAGAAGATGGCAACGACGAGATCGCGATGCTCAGCCGCTATTTCAACCAGATGACCAAGCAGTTGAAGTTGCAGCGGGAAACGCTGGTGGAAAACACCGAACAGATCGAACGCCGCCGCCGTCTGTTTGATTCCGTGCTGAGTTCCGTGACCTCTGGTGTTGTGGGACTGGACCCAACCGGGCGCGTGAAATTCGTGAACCGTTCGGCGGAACGTCTGCTGGATTGGCACGAGGACCGCCAGTCGCTGGCCCTTGTCGCGGTGGTGCCTGAATTTGCCAACCTCTTTGACGCGATCAAGAGTTCACCGACCGAAACCGTTCAGGGCGAGGTGAAAGTGACCCGTCAGGGGCGTCTTGAAAACCTGTTGGTGCGGATGGCGACCCGCCGCTCCGAAGATGGGACGCTTGAGGGGTATGTGGTCGCTTTTGACGACGTGACTGATCTGGTGAGCGCGCAGCGCATGGCGGCATGGGGGGATGTGGCGCGCCGCATTGCGCATGAAATCAAGAACCCGCTGACCCCGATCCAGCTGTCTGCAGAGCGCATCAAGCGCAAGTTCTCACCGCGGGTCGGAGAGGATAGCGAAGCGCTTGAACAGATGACCGATGTGATCGTGCGCCAAACCGGTGATCTGCGGCGCATCGTGGATGAGTTTTCGAAATTTGCCCGCATGCCAGAACCTGAGCGTCGGGAAATTGATCTGGCTGCCCTCGTGCGCGATGCGGTGCTGCTGCAGGAAACCGGCCAGCCCAACGTGCGTTTCGAAAGCGACGTGCCCGATAGCGTCGTACCCAGCGATCTGGATGCGACGATGATCACGCAGGCGTTGACAAATCTGATTAAGAACGCCGGAGAAGCCATTGAAAGCCTGTTGGAAAAGAGCGCACCGCCGGGTTATTCGCCGACAATCCGTGTGGCCTTGAAAGCGGGCAAGAACCGCGCAACGATCACCATTGCGGACAATGGGATCGGTCTGCCGGAAGATCGCGCGCGGCTGTTTGAACCCTATGTCACGACGCGCAGCGAAGGCACCGGCCTTGGCCTGCCGATTGTGAAAAAGATTATCGAAGAACACGGCGGCACGCTCGCCCTCGAAGATGCGCCTGCCTTTGGCACGGATACCCATGTTGGCGCGATGGCGGTGATCATGCTGCCCATCGTTGCCTCGCAACCCGAAAAAACACTCCCGCAAGAAGGACTCCTGACCCATGAGTGATATTCTGATTGTTGATGATGAACGCGATATTCGCGAACTGATCTCGGATATTCTGATTGACGAAGGCTATGCCACCCGGCTCGCCGGAAATTCGGACGATGCGATGTCGGCCATCAACGCGGAAGCGCCTGCGCTGATCATCCTCGATATCTGGCTGAAAGACAGCCGCATGGATGGGATTGATATTCTCAAGGCGGTCAAACGCGACAATCCCGATGTGCCGGTGGTGATCATTTCCGGGCATGGCAATATCGAAATCGCGGTCGCAGCCATCAAACAGGGGGCGTATGATTTCATCGAAAAACCCTTTAACATCGACCAGTTACTCGTGGTGATCCGCCGGGCGATGGAGACATCGCGTCTGCGCCAGGAAAACCAGAGCCTGAAACGCCGGGACGTGTCAGCTGCGGATATGATCGGTTCGTCTGCGGCCTTCCGCACCATGGTGAGCCAGCTGGACAAGGTCACGAAATCCAATGGACGCGTGATGCTGACGGGGCCGGCAGGCTGCGGCAAGGAACTGGCAGCGCGGTATATTCACACCAATTCCAACCGTGCCTCCGCACCCTTTGTGACGGTGAACTGCGCCGGTGTTGCGCCGGATCGTATGGAAGAGGTGCTGTTCGGGCGGGAATCATCTGAACGTGGTATCGAACCGGGCCTGCTGGAAGAGGCGCATGGTGGCATCATCTATTTTGATGAAGTGGCCGATATGCCCGAGGGCACGCAGTCGAAGATCCTGCGGGTGCTGGTTGACCAGCAATTCCAGCGGGTCGGGGGCAATGACACGGTGCGCGTCGATTTGCGGGTGATCTCATCGACCAGTCGCAATCTTGAACAGGCGATTGCTGCAGGGACCTTCCGTCAGGAACTCTATCACCGGCTGAATGTGGTGCCGATCGCGGTGCCATCGCTGGAAGACCGCCGCGAGGATATCCCGGAGTTGGCAGCGGCTTTCATCGCGGAAATGAATGCGTCCCAAGGTCTGGCCTTGCGTGAACTCAGCGAGGATGCCATCGCGCTGATGCAAACGATGCAATGGCCGGGCAACGTGCGCCAGTTGAAAAACCTGATCGAACGGGTGCTGATCCTCGGCGACAGCAACGGGCCGATTGAAGCGCGCGAGTTGCCGGGCATCGAGGAAGGCGGCAATAGCGACAGCGGGATCGTCCTGTCAGGTGCCCTCGCTACGCTTGCCCTGCGCGAAGCGCGTGAAGCATTCGAGCGGGAATACCTGCTGACGCAGATCAACCGCTTTGGCGGCAACATCTCGAAAACGGCGAATTTCGTCGGGATGGAACGCAGCGCGCTACACCGTAAACTCAAATCGCTCGGCGTTGTGACATCGGCCAAATCCGGCACGCGGGTTGCGCATATTGATGAGGATGCCGAGGCGGTGGGCTAAAGCGTCATGCGAAAAACCTGAAGTACGCAACGCTGCCTGAAATCAATGATTTCAACGCGTTACGTGATGTTTCATGTGTTTCGTCAGACGCTATGGACGTTGATCTGCGCCAGAACATCGACACCTTGCATCTTGAGAAAATGCAGCATGTCGATAAAGACCCAGTTCTCAACCAGCTTGTCGCCCTCGCGCCGGTAGATATCGACCACGCGCATATCGGCGCGGATGTCGTTGCCGGGCACGCCCATGAAACCGTTCCTGTTGGTCAGCGTGAGGTTTGGCCAGCCAAAAAAGCCGCCGTATGTCCCCTCGGCCATGCGGCACAGATGGCCGTTCAGCACACGCCCCTCCATCGCGCGGCGAAAGGGGCCTTGGTGCTGCTTTATGTAGCGGTCAATCGTGTAGGTCGCGCCGATCCCGGTTGGCCCCCACCAGACCATGTCATCCTGCCAATCCACGCGCAGTTCTTCCTGCGGTGAGGGGGGCTTTGCGGCGGCATTGGCATGATCTATCGAGCCGATCATATTGTTGATCCGCGCCAGCGTTTTCTGCGATTCCGCATGGGGCTGTGGTTTCATCACCAGGCCGTCATGCGTGCGGGGGCCGGGCTGCACCAGTTGCGCGCCCGTTTGCGGCGCATTCAGCGGATGTATTCCCGCTTGCGCCATCAGATGCAAAATATCCACAAAGAGCGCGGATTGCGTGATCTTGCCGTTTTCAACCCGGTTGAACTCCGCATAGCGCAGCATGGCGATCTTGCCCGTGGCCGGAATGCCCAGAAACGGTGCATCGAACAGCCCCAGAAAATGACCCATGGAGGCGGTCCAGGTGCTCTTGAAGCCGTCGATTTCGTTCAGCCCGGCAAAAAAGATGTCCTCGCGCCGTTGCAGGCGCGAAAAGGACGTCAGGAACGGTGCCCAAAAGGTCCTGGCGATATCACGCGGCCCGGTTTGTTCGTGAAAGGGGTGCATGCCGAACCAGTGGCACCTGTCCGATTGATAGGCCGTCAGAACATCGGCCACCGTGTCGGGCGTCGCACGGTCCAGTGACGCCGCGTAGGCCTGAGAGACGGCTTTGATGGGGGTAAGGTCGGGGCCTGTTTCGGGAATCAGTGCATTCATATGATTGGTTTAGAAAGAGCGCGAGGCACTCGCCATACCAAAAGCGACAAAAGCTATGGCGCGGTTTCGACAATCTGCCACATGCCGCTGCGGTCGCGGATCACACAGCTTGCCGGCGTCAAGGGCGGCATCACGTCGGTCTGTGTGGGGCTGATCTCGCGCGCCAGACGGGCAGGGCAATCCGGGATCTCGACAGGGGTATAGCCCTTGTTGCGCATGCATCGCGCTTCCAGATCGCCGCGCAGACGGGCATTGACATCAACCGTGTAGACTTGCCCGTCCACGAAATACCCGCCGCGATGATAGCAGTGCCCGCCCGTGCAATACCGTCGTGGGGGCACGAACACCGGCGGGCGGCGTCTGATCTCTGAGGCCACCGGTGCGTCCCTGAGGGCGGCGACCTCACAGGACAGCAGGTTGTCCTGCATACGCGCAACACTGCCACCGCTTTGATAATAGAGCTCCATCGGGGCGCAGGCCGCAAGCAGGCTGCCGCCGAGCAGCAGTATTCTGAACCACACCATGGGGATAAAATGCCCGCTTTGGCTGCCCAAGACAATTGAATTGACCGTGTGCGGGCCATCTGCCATTCAGAAAGCCTTAGGCATGCCCTGAAGGACACGTAAACATGAAGGTCATCATCTGCGGTGCCGGTCAGGTGGGCTGGCAGATCGCGCGGCATCTTTCAGGCGAACGCAATGACGTGACCGTCGTGGACAGCAACCCTGACCTCGTGCGGCGCGCAACGGATTCGCTGGATGTGCAGGGGATCGCAGGTTTTGCGAGCTACCCCGACGTGCTGGCCCGTGCCGGGGCGGAAGATGCGGAAATGATCATCGCCGCGACCCATTCGGATGAAGTCAACATGGTGACGTGCCAGATTGCCCATTCGGTTTTCGGCGTTAATCGCAAGATCGCGCGTCTGCGCAGCCAGTCCTATCTGGAGGCGATATACTCCGACCTTTACAGGCGCGATCACATGCCGATCGACGTGGTGATCAGCCCCGAAAGGGAAGTCGCCTCCGCCGCCCTGCAGCGTCTGTCTGCGCCAGCGGCCTTTGACACCGAAGTCTTCATGGACGGCAAGGCGCATCTGCTGGGCATCACCATCGAAGAGGAATGCCCGGTGGTGAACACGCCGCTGCGGCAACTCACCGATCTGTTTTCGACGCTGCGCGCAACGGTCGTTGGCGTGCGGCGCGAAGGCAGCCTGTTTGCGCCCGAGGCCAAGGACCAGCTTTTTGTCGGGGATGACTGCTACGTCTTTTGCCACGTCGCGGATATTGCGCGAACGATGGAAATCTTTGGCAAGAAACAGTCAAAGCAGGAACGCGTGGTGCTTGTGGGCGGCGGCAACGTTGGTCTTGCGGTGGCCCAGGCCCTTGAGCAGCGCGCCAAACGCGTGCGCACCAAGGTCATTGAAAAAAACCGCCACTGCGCCGAACGCGCCGCCGAGGCGTTGGAGCGTACCATCGTGCTGAATGGCGATGGTCTGGATTCAGGGCTCTTGGCGGAGGCGGGCATCGCGCGGGCGGATGCGATGCTGGCGATCACCGATGACGACAAGACCAACATGCTGGCCTGTGTGCGTGCCAAATCGGAGGGCTGCCCCTATGTGATCGCGCTGATCAATGACCCGACCCTCGTGCCGCTCATGGGGCCGTTGGGCATTGACGCCTACATCAACCCACGCGCCACGACGGTCAGCTCCATCCTGCGCCACATCCGGCACGGCAGGGTGCGCGCGGTCTATTCGGTCGGCGACGCAGAGGCCGAAGTGATCGAAGCCGAGGTGCTGTCGACCTCGCCGCTGGCGGGCAGCCGGATTGCAGATATCGAATTTCCCGAAGGTGTGCTGGTCGGCGCGGTGCGCAAGGGTGACAAGATCATCCGCCCCATGGGCAGCACGCGCATTGACGAAGGCGATATCGTCGCCATCTTTGCCCTTGCCGAGGACGTGCCCGAAGTTGAACGGTTGATGCAAGTCTCGATCGACTTTTTCTGATCCGATGTCACGCGCTGCTCACAAAACGCCCCGCAAACCCCTGTCGGCCTACCTGCTGGATCAACAGCTGTTTGTGCTGATCTTTGGTCTGGCCGCGTTCTCCATGATCATCCCCGCGCTGCACAGCGGGGCGACGCGTTCTTTGGAAACCTCGCGGGCGTTTTTCTACACGGGCCTCTTCGGGATTGTGATTTTTGCGATGATCGTCATTGCCCAGACCGGGCGCACGCCCAGACATGGGGTGCTCGGAAACCTCATGTCGATTTTCGCGACATTCGTGTTTCTGCCTGCCTTTTTGGCTCTGCCGCTTTATGAAAGCCTTCAGACCACGCGTTTTCTCAACGCCTATGTCGAGATGGTGAGTGCGATCACGACCACGGGCGCAACGGTCTTTGATGACCCCTCCCGCTTGAACAACACGCTTCATTTGTGGCGCGCGCAGGTTGCCTGGATGGGGGGCGTGATGATGTGGATCGCGGCGTCGGCCATTCTTGCACCGCTCAATCTGGGCGGGTTTGAGGTCACGGCCCAAGCGGAACCCGGCCAGCGCGAAAGCCGTTTTGGCGAGCTCGACAAGACCAACCCGCGCGAGAAACTGATGCGGATTGTGGTGGCGCTGGTGCCGATTTACGTCAGTCTCACGCTGCTGCTCTGGGTGCTCTTGCTGATCAGCGGGGATCCGTCCCTCGTCGCGCTGACGCATGCGATGTCGATCATGTCAACGTCGGGGATTTCTGCCATCGGCGGGCTTGAGGGCAGTGGCTCGGGGCTCACGGGCGAGGTGCTGATGCTGCTGTTCATGCTGTTTGCGCTGTCGCGGCTGACGTTTTCCTCGGACACGGTGACGGCCACGCAGGGCGGTATCCAGACCGACCCCGAGTTCCGCCTTGGCATGCTGATCGTGATCGGCGTGCCACTCGTGCTGTTTTTGCGCCACTGGATCGGTGCCTTTGATGTGGCCGCCGAAGATGACTTCTGGTTGGCGATACGTGCCCTCTGGGGGTCGGTTTTCACGGTGATGTCCTTTCTGACGACGACCGGTTTTGCCAGCGCGGACTGGGCGCAGGCGCAGGCGTGGTCCGGTCTTGAGACACCCGGTCTGATCCTGATGGGGCTGGCGCTGATGGGGGGCGGGGTTGCAACGACCGCAGGCGGTGTGAAACTGTTGCGCGTCTTTGCACTCTATCTCAACGGAAAACGCGAGCTTGAGCGGCTGGTGCATCCCTCCTCGGTGAGCCGCGCAGGAAAGGAGAGCCGTCGCTTACAGCGAAACGGGGCCTTCATCGCATGGATTTTCTTCATGCTTTTTGCCATGACGATGGCTGCCTTGACGCTGTTGTTTGCCCTTTTCGGCGTCGCTTTCGAGGATGCGCTCGTGCTCAGCATTGCGGGCCTGTCCACCACCGGCCCCTTGTTGAACCTTGCCACGGAAACGCCGATTTCACTGGCCGAACTGGGACCATATGCGAAATCCGTGTTCTGTGCGGCGATGGTTCTGGGGCGTTTGGAAACCCTTGCGATCATCGCGCTTTTGACGCCGGATTTATGGCGCAGTTGAGCGATTGAACGGTTAGGTCCGTAACGGACTGTTTTTAGGGCTGGAAACTCCGGGAACGGGGCTTCATAATCACGTCGAGGGACGAGTTCGATCTGCGGGCTCTGGCAAGAATAAAGGCGAGGAAGACAATGGCGTCGGACAGACAGAACCTTCAGGATGCGTTCCTGAACCATGTGCGCAAGACAAAAGTTCCTGTGACCATCTTTCTGATCAATGGAGTGAAGCTGCAGGGCGTGATCACGTGGTTTGACAATTTCTGCGTGTTGTTGCGCCGGGATGGGCAATCGCAGCTGGTGTATAAGCATGCCATTTCCACGATCATGCCGAGCCAGCCCATCAGTCTTTACGAGGGCGAAGACGCTTCTTGAGCAAGCCACCCTTTCAAATTGATGAAACCATCCAGACGCGTGTGACCCGCGCCTGGGTTCTGCATCCTGAAATAAAATCCGACCCTGATCGCCGACTGGCCGAACATGCGCTGGCAGAAGCCGTCTCACTCGCGCGCGCCTTGCCCGAACTTGAGGTGGTGGGCGCGGACATTGTGCCGCTGAAAACCGTGCGCGCCGGCATGCTCTTTGGCTCGGGTAAGATCGACGAAATCAAGAAGAGCCTGCACGACGAGGAGATCGAACTGGTTTTGGTGGACGGTCCGGTAAGCCCCGTGCAGCAGCGCAATCTGGAAAAGGCATGGGGTGTCAAACTGCTCGACCGCACGGGCCTGATCCTCGAAATTTTCAGTGATCGCGCCGCAACCCGCGAAGGGGTGTTGCAGGTTGAGATGGCGGCGCTGAGCTATCAGCGGACCCGTCTGGTGCGGGCCTGGACCCACCTTGAACGCCAAAGGGGCGGTTTGGGATTTGTGGGTGGTCCCGGTGAAACCCAGATCGAGGCGGACCGCCGCGCGATTGACGATCAATTGACGCGCCTGCGCCGCCAGTTGGAGAAGGTGGTCAAGACCCGCGCGCTGCACCGGGCGGCGCGGGCCAAGATTCCCTATCCGATCATCGCGCTGGTGGGCTATACCAATGCCGGGAAATCGACCCTGTTCAACCATTTGACCGGCGCGGATGTCATGGCCAAGGACATGCTCTTTGCCACGCTTGATCCCACCATGCGCCGGTTGCGCCTGCCGGATGGGCCGGAGGTGATCCTCTCTGATACGGTTGGATTCATCTCGGATTTGCCCACCGAACTGGTGGCAGCATTCCGCGCCACGCTTGAGGAGGTGTTGGCGGCGGATGTGATCTGCCACGTCAGGGACATCTCGCACCCGGAAACCGAGGCGCAGGCCAAGGATGTGCAGGACATCATGACCACTTTGGGCGTCGAAGAAGACCGGCCCACCTTCGAGCTGTGGAACAAGCTGGATTTGCTGTCCGAGGGTGAGGCGGATGCGATGCGCGCGCGCGCGGACCGCGACCCGTCTGTCTTTGCCATATCGGCGCTCAGCGGTGAAGGTCTTGACGGTCTGCTCGCTGCCGTGACCCAGACCCTGCAGGGCAAAAAGCGCGCAGCGACCCTGACGCTGTCCTTTTCCGAAGGCAGAAAACGCGCGTGGCTGTTCGAACAGGAACTGGTGGAGGAAGAGCACCAGACCGAAGATGGTTTTGAAATTGCCGTGCGCTGGACAGTCGATCAGGAAGCGAAATACGAACGCCTGTGATCACCGCCCGCTGTGGGCTGCAAACCGCCAGGCCCCCGGCACCAGATCATTCAGCGCCCAATCCCCGATACGCATCCGGATCAGGCGCAGACAGGGCAAGCCCACATGCGCGCACATCCGCCGGACCTGCCGATTGCGCCCTTCCGATATGGATATCTGCAGCCACGCATCCGGCACTGTCTTGCGAAACCGCACGGGCGGGCTGCGCTCCCACAGGGTATCGGGCGGCGTTGCGACACTAACTTGCGCGGGACGGGTCATGCCGTCTTTCAGACGAACGCCCGCGCGCAGCGCCTCGATGTGCTGTGGCTCCGGTGTGCCTTCGATCTGTGCCAGGTAGGTCTTGGTCATCTTGTGTTTGGGATTGCTGATGCGCGCCTGCAACTTGCCGTCATCGGTCAGCACCATCAGCCCCTCGCTGTCCCTGTCAAGCCGTCCGGCGGGGTAAAACCCTGGCGCGTCGATGAAGGCCGAAAGCGTCGGGCGCGGTGATCCTTCGCTGCCCTTGTCGGTGAATTGCGACAGCACCCCGAAGGGTTTGTTGAACAGGATGACGCGGGCCATTTACGGGGCAGGCCGAAGCGTCGTGACCCCAACAGCGCCCGCCCGTGCAAGGTCTTCGTCCAGCGACATCGGGATGTATTCGCCCCGCCGCCAAAGCTGCGCCATATCATCGTAATGACGCGACAGGAAATGCCCCGATTGCCCGGTTGACGTGACGAATACCGAACTGTCGGGATCGGCGAAATCATAGACCCCGCGATACCCCGCCCCATGCACATTGGCGAAAGGGTTGTCGCCATATCCACGCGTCAGCCCCCGTTGCAGCGTATTGTCGCCGCCATTGGTCGACTGGCGGATGTTCACAAAATAGCGCAACAGCGGCACGTCGCCCAGCACAGGATGATCATGCGTGGCCTGATGCGCATCCCCCCAACGCAGGGTTTCGAGGGATTGGCCCCAGTTTTCCCCGATCCAGATCAGCGCATCATCCAACGCCAGCCGCGCCATATCTGCGCAGGTCTCAATGGGTTGGGACTGGATGACATCGCACCAGACCGAAGCGCCCTCCACATCGCGGAAGGCCCGTTCGATGAACAGCGGTTCCACATGGGTCAATTCAACCGCAAGCGGTCCAAGTTCATCCTGCACCATGCGCAATTGCAGGCTGCGCACCCATGCAGAATAGATCAAGGGTTCCGGCATGTGTTCGTTCATTTCGCCGGACCATTCCGCCAGCAGGGACAGAGCGCGCTGGCGGCGGCGCAGCGGGGTGCCTTCTTCGGCCGCCTCGCCGGTAAACCAAAGCTCGGTGCCGATCAGGGCGAGCAATGTGCGCGCGGATGTACTGACCGCATCGAGCTGTGCCTCTATGAAGCTGTCCCGAGTGTGTACTTCACGCGCCTGCATCAGCCTTTGCCACCGTTTGACCCGCTGCGTGTCCCCCCAGTCAAACGATACATGGTTGGGGAAGGGGCGCTCGACGACCTTGTTGTTCGTATTGCCCAGAATACCGCCCGCGGGGGCAATGAACTCAGGGTTCGAGGCATAAGGAAAGGTGCCCTGCCAGCGGTTCTCCTCTTTCCAGCCATAGCTGGGCAGGCGGCCTTGCGTCTCGTGGCGGGCATCGCGGCGCGGCATGGCGCCGATCATCTTCATTCCGATGTTCTCGGCGTCCACCAGCATCAGGTTCTGCGCCGGGGCGATGTAGTCTTCCATCAGGGCAAAGCCTTCCTCCACCGATTGCGCCTCCATAAGGCGCAGAGCGGCCATCATGGAGGTGTCATTCGGGCTCAGCAGCGTCCAGCTCAGGGATATCGCATGGCCGGGCTGCATCACATCACCGAGGTTATACAACCGGCCCGGCAACACCGGGCCATTGTCGGTCCAGTGCATGGTGATCGTGACCGGGGGTTCGTCCTTTATGTTGATGATCGACTTGCGGGACGTCAGCTTCTTGAAGCCTGATGGCGTGCGGTATTCGTCCTTGTTCTCGGGGTGCAGCTCTTCGAGGTAGAGGTCCTGATCGTCCATCCCGGCAGAGGTCAGACCCCAGCCCAGCCTGTCGCTGCGTCCGGTCAGAACAATCGGCATACCCGGAATGGTCCCGCCGATCACGCCACCTGATTGCAACTCAAGCCGCGCCAGATACCAGATACCGGGTGCGGAAAAACCAAGATGCGGGTCATTGGCCAGAAGCGTGCCCCCGGAGGCGGAGCGTGAGGGCGCGGCGGCCCAGACGTTCGATGCGCCCGCCATTTCAGCCGGGGCAAAAGGTGACAAAGGGTGCGTGTGAATGTCGGAACGGCCAGCGAAATGCGCAGGCGGGCCCAGCAGATGCGCGTATTCCGGCAGGGCGGCGGTTCCCGTGCCGGGCGCATCGGGCAGGATGTCGATGATGCGCTCGGGATTTGGCAGAGCCTTGATCATGCGCGCGCGCATCACTTCGGTATCCAGATGGCGCGCGAGACGTACACCCATCAGCTTGATGATGGCCATGGAGTCCGCCGGGCGCCAGGGCGCGACGGGGGCATTGAACAGGAACATTTCAGGCGCGCCGCGACCCAATGCTTCGTCATTCACCTGATCAAGCCGGGCATTCACGCCCGTGGCATAGGCGCGTAAAATGCGCATCGTCCTTTCATCCTGCGCCTCAAGCGAGGCCACGGCCAGCGGATAGATGTCCAGCCGACGCATGATGTTGTCAATATCAAGGGTTTCCCTGCCAAAGACTTCCGACAGACGCCCCTGCGCGGTGCGCCGCATCAGTGTCATTTGCCACAGACGGTCCTGCGCATGTGCGTACCCTAGGGCGTAGAACACGTCTTCGTCATTGCTGCCGAAGATATGTGGCACGTTGGCATTGTCGCGCACGATCTCGACCGGGGCATTCAGGTAGGGCACGTCCAGCACGTCATCGTAGTCGGGCAGGGAGCGTGTGCCGAGGTAATACATCATCACAATGGCCAGCACGATGAGCGCAACCAGCGTGCCCGCGATCCGCAATAGCCATGTAAAGACCTGTGCCATGACGCCCTCGTGTCGAAACCGGTTCGAATGAATTGACCCTAGACCTCTGACTGTTAGGTAGGAGGGCAAGGTAACGCAACACCCAAAAGGGGGCTTCAAATGGCCAAACTGGCATTTCTGGGACTGGGCGTGATGGGCGCGCCCATGGCAGGGCATCTGCAAAAAGCAGGGCATGATGTGACCGTCTATAACAGGACCGCTGCAAAAGCCGAGGCCTGGGTCGCGGCGCATGGCGGGGCCATGGCACCCACACCGGCCAAGGCTGCCGCAGGTGCTGATTTCGTGATGGCCTGTGTGGGCAACGACGATGATTTGCGCGCGGTTTGTCTTGGGCCGGATGGGGCGTTTGCGGGCCTGTCTGCAGGGGCGGTTTTCGTGGATCACACGACCGTGTCGGCCGCTGTCACGCGCGAGCTTTATGAGGCTGCGAATAAAGCACAGATCAGCTTTGTCGATGCGCCGATTTCAGGCGGGCAGGCGGGGGCGGAAAACGCGGTGCTCTCGATCATGTGTGGCGGTGATGAGGGGGCTTATGCGCGCGCCTTGCCCATCATGGAGGTGTATTCGAAAATCTGCCGCCGGATCGGGGAGAGCGGCGCGGGTCAGATGACGAAGATGTGCAACCAGATTGCCATTGCCGGTTTGGTGCAGGGCCTGTCCGAAGCGCTGCATTTTGCTGAGAAAGCAGGGCTGGACGGGCGCGCGGTCGTTGAGGTCATCAGTCAGGGTGCCGCGGGCAGTTGGCAGATGTCAAACCGCTATGAAACCATGCTGGACGATCATTTTGACCACGGCTTTGCAACGGATTGGATGCGCAAGGATCTGGGTATCTGTCTGGACACGGCCGATGAAACGGGCGCCAGCCTGCCGGTCACGGCGCTGGTGGATCAGTTCTACAAGGACGTTCAGAAAATGGGTGGCGGCCGCTGGGACACATCCAGCCTGTTCAAACGCCTGCAGGCCTTGGGGTAACGGGGCCTCAGGGCGCGTTCCGGCGCGCCCTGAATGTATTTTTCGGGTGTCAGGGAATGATGCGGCTGTATTTGTTGCCGGCCAGTGACGCCCCGGCAAAGAGCCCCGCACGTCCGAAGACTGCCGCCAGAACGGGCGTCAAAACGGTCGTTGAGTTGGCACTCGCCCCTTCCCCGATATCGGAGATGACGTATTCAATATCGCCGCCAACCGCCCATCCAGACGATCTTCGAAACCTAGTCAGCGCGTCATCTGTCATGAAAAAAAGAACATGCGCATATTGCTGGGCGCCGATTTGAAACCCGCCTGATACTTCTGACAGTGAGTAATAGTCGACAGACACGCCATCGATCCTGAGGGCCCCCTGCCCATAAGCGCCACCAAAGCCAAAACCCGCTTCTGTGACCAGCGGCATCACGAGCATCCCGTTGGCCTTATCCGCCAGATCCCGCGTGTGCGGATAAAGGCGATACATTTCCTGCTCCGTCGCCGCGACGCGCGCATCCAGAAGGGCTGCGTTATTGGTGCCGACGCCGTTACCGCAAGCCGCTGTTACACCGAGTCCGGCGAAGGCGCCGAGGGTAAACACCCGGCGCGATATCTGTGAGTTATCCATAATGTTGCCTGTATCTGATTGCTCTGCTGCCGGTTTGCCCGACTTATGCGGGACAATACGCGCATTGCAGACCAAAGTCACGCGCAAGCGGTGTGTTCAGCGGCAATTCGCTACGGGTTGAGGATACGTGCCGCTGCCGGGGCAAAATAGGTCAGAATGCCATCACAGCCCGCGCGTTTGAACGCCATCAGGCTTTCCATCATGACCTTGTCCCCGTCGATCCAGCCATTGGCCGCCGCACTCTGGATCATCGCGTATTCGCCCGACACCTGATAGGCATAGGTCGGCGCCCCAAAGGCATCTTTGACCCGGCGGCAGATGTCGAGATAGGGCATGCCGGGTTTGACCATGACCATATCCGCCCCTTCGCGCAGATCGCGTTCGATCAGACGCAGGGCTTCATCGGAATTGCCGGGGTCCATCTGGTAGGTCTTCTTGTCACCGCTCAAGGCACCGGATGCCCCCACCGCATCGCGGAAGGGTCCGTAAAAGGCGGAGGCATATTTCGCCGAATAGCTCAGGATCATGACCCGCTGATGCCCCGCCGCTTCAAGTCCTTCGCGCATCGCACCGATCCGCCCATCCATCATATCCGACGGGCCGATGATATCCGCGCCCGCCTCAGCCTGCGCCAGCGTCATCTTGACCAGCGCCTCGACCGTGCGGTCGTTGACGATCTCTCCGTTTTCGACAAAGCCGTCATGCCCGTTGATGTTATAGGTATCCAGCGCCACATCGGTCATCACCGCAATATCCGGCACCGCCTGTTTGATGGCGCGGATGGCCCGATTGACGTGGTTTTCCGGATCCCACGCGCCCGCGCAATCCTCTGTACGCTCTTCTATGCCGGTATAGGGAAAGATGCAGATCGCGGGGATGCCCAGATCTGCCGCCTCGCGCGCAGCCTCCACCAGTTGATCGACCGACCGGCGAAAGACACCCGGCATCGAGGGGATCTCCTCCTTGATCCCCTCACCGGCGCGCACGAAAACCGGCCAGATAAAATCATCCACCGTAAGCGTGTTCTGCCGCGTCAAAGCACGGATGGCCGGGCTTTGGCGCAGGCGGCGCAGACGGGTGGCGGGAAAGGGGGCTTGTGTCGGGCGCATCGCAAATGTCCATTTTGTGTTACACATCCTGATTGCCACGTATTTTTCCCCAAGCCAAGGCTAGGAATTGCCACATTGCCCCGCTAAGAGTGCCGAAAGACAAAAAGAAAAGCACGTCTCGTGGACCTTTACAGCAGCATCTTTGAACTGATCGACATGCGCTCCTTTTCGAACCTCTGGTTCTGGATCGCGCTGGCGGTACTGTGGTCCACGGCGAGCCATTGGGTGCTTGGTGTTCCGTTCGATATGGTCCTGCGTGCACGCCGCAACGGGGGACAGGCGGAACAGGACCTCGAAGATCTGGTGCGGATCAACACCAACCGGTTGCTGTTCATCTCGACGGTTTCGGGATTGTGGATGCTGGCGCTGGGGTGTTTTATCCTGACCGCGCTGCTGTTGACGGGCTTTGTCTACGGGCTTGAGATCGCACAGGCGCTGTTCTTGCTGGGGTTTCCGATGTCACTGGTGGGGTTGCTCTCCTTGTCGACCGCGCGTCTGATCCGAGACGAAGACGCCACGGGTGAGCATTTGCGCCGACGTTTGTCGCGCCATCGGCTCTATGTTCAGATGATCGGCGTTGTGTCGATCTTTGTCACAGCACTTTGGGGAATGTACCAAAACCTGTCGATTGGCGTATTGGGCGGTTGACACTCCGGCGCTGAGACACAATTGAAGCAGCCCATGACTGCGCACACCCATATCACGATCTCCGGCGTGCCCGAGGGCTATGATGCCCGCGTGCTGCTTGACGAAGTTGCAAAGAGCAGCGCGCCGGTGATGCATATCGCGCGTGATGACAAACGTCTGGCCGCGCTGCAGGCTGCGCTGCGTTTCATGGCCCCAGATATGCCCGTGGTGGTCTTTCCGGGCTGGGATTGTCTGCCCTATGATCGCATCTCACCCAATGCGGATATCTCCGCACAGCGGATGGCGACGCTCGCCGCGTTGATCCACGGCATGCCGGAGCGGTTTATCCTGCTGACCACGCTGAACGCCGCCAGTCAGAAAATTCCGGCGCGCGACCTGCTCAAGGATGCCGCCTTCAGCGCGCGCGTTGGCAGTCGGATCGACGAAAAGGCCTTGCGCAATTTTCTGGTGCGCATGGGCTTTGTGCAAAGCCCGACCGTCACCGAACCCGGCGATTATGCGGTGCGCGGTGGGATTATTGATATTTTTCCACCCGGCGACATGGGGCCTGTGCGGCTGGATCTGTTCGGGGACGTTCTGGATGGCGCGCGCCGCTTTGACAGCGCCACGCAGCGCACCACCGAAAAGCTGGACCTCGTTGAGCTTGCGCCGGTCTCCGAGATCATTCTGGATGAGGCTGCCATCACACGGTTTCGCCAGAACTACCGGATCGAATTCGGCGCGGCAGGCACGGATGATCCGCTGTATGAAGCCATCAGCGCCGGGCGCAAGCACCAAGGGGCGGAACACTGGTTGCCGTTTTTCCACGATGGGTTGGAGACGCTATTTGATTACTTGCCACAGGCCTCTGTGTCGCTGGATGATCAGATCACCGCCGCGCGAGAGGCACGCTGGGACAGCATCGCGGATCAATATGAAACGCGCCGCATTGCCATGTCCAACCGCTCCAAGATGGACAGTGTGTACAAACCCTGCCCACCGGAGGCGCTTTACCTCAACAGTGCCGCTTGGGACGCAGCAGTTGGCGGGCGGCGCGTGCTGCAACTGGCCCCATTGCCACAGCCGACGGGGTTGAATGTCACCGATGCAGGGGCGCGGATCGGGCGGAATTTTGCACCTGAACGACAACAGGAAAGCCTAAGCCTTTTCGGGGCTTTGGCTGATCACATTAAGGTAAAGATGGAAGGCGGTCCGGTGCTGATCGCCAGCTATTCGGAGGGCGCGCGTGAAAGGCTGACCGGGCTGATCGAAGACGAAGGGCTGGCCGAAGCGATCCCGGTGCCCGATGCGACACGGATCGGCAAACGTGGCCTTTACCTCGCCGTCTGGGCGTTGGAACACGGGTTTGAAGCCCCTGGCCTCACGGTCATATCCGAACAGGACGTGCTGGGGGACCGGTTGATCCGCTCGAGCCGCCGCAAACGCCGCGCCGAAAACTTCCTGACCGAAACGGAATCGCTCAGCCCCGGCGATCTGATTGTCCATGTGGATCATGGTATCGGGCGCTACAAGGGGCTGGAGGTCGTTACGGCGGCAGGGGCGGCCCATGAGTGTATTCTGCTGGAATACGCGGAGTCCTCGAAACTCTACCTGCCCGTTGAAAATATTGAGCTTTTGTCGAAATACGGCCACGAGGAAGGGCTGCTGGATCGTCTTGGTGGCGGGGCCTGGCAGGCCAAGAAAGCGCGCCTCAAAGAGCGCATCCGCGAGATGGCCGACAAGCTGATCCGGGTTGCAGCGGAACGCGCGCTGCGCAAAGCGCCCGTGCTGGAACCGCCACCGGGCATGTGGGATGCCTTCAGCGCGCGCTTCCCCTATACGGAAACCGATGACCAGCTGCGCGCCATCGCGGATGTGATCGACGATCTGACGTCGGGCAATCCGATGGATCGGCTGGTCTGCGGGGATGTTGGGTTTGGCAAGACAGAAGTCGCGATGCGCGCGGCCTTTGTGGCGGCCATGTCGGGCGTTCAGGTCGCGCTGATTGCACCGACAACTTTGCTGGCACGCCAGCACTACAAGAGCTTTGCCGAAAGGTTCCGCGGTTTTCCGATCAACGTGCGCCAGCTCAGCCGCTTTGTCCCGACCAAGGAGGCCAATGAAACACGCGAGGGCTTGAGCCGTGGCACGGTCGATATCGTCATCGGAACCCATGCGCTGCTGGCCCAGGGCATCCGTTTTCAAAACCTCGGATTGCTGATCATCGACGAGGAACAGCATTTTGGCGTAACCCACAAGGAACGCCTGAAACAGCTGCGCACGGACATCCATGTGCTGACGCTGACCGCGACCCCGATCCCGCGCACGCTGCAACTGAGCCTCACGGGCGTGCGCGACCTCAGCATCATTGGCACACCGCCCGTGGACCGTCTGGCGATCCGCACCTATGTCAGTGAATTTGACACGGTGACCCTGCGCGAGGCCTTGCTGCGCGAGCACTATCGCGGCGGGCAGTCGTTTTATGTGGTGCCACGCATCTCTGATCTGCCGGAGATCGAGGCGTTCCTGACCGAACAACTGCCCGAACTGACCTATGTGGTGGCGCATGGGCAGATGGCGGCAGGTGAGCTTGATGACCGGATGAATGCCTTTTACGACGGTAAATTCGACATCCTGCTGGCCACGACGATTGTTGAATCCGGTCTGGATATTCCAACCGCCAATACGATGATCGTGCATCGGGCGGATATGTTTGGTCTGGCGCAGCTGTATCAGATCAGGGGGCGCGTCGGGCGGTCGAAAACCCGCGCCTATGCCTATCTGACGACAAAGCCACGGGCGCGTTTGACGGCGACGGCGGAAAAACGTCTGCGTGTGCTCTCCAGCCTTGATACGCTGGGGGCAGGGTTCACCTTGGCCAGCCAGGATCTGGACATTCGCGGCGCGGGCAACCTGCTGGGTGAAGAGCAATCGGGTCAGATGCGCGATGTGGGCTTTGAACTTTATCAATCCATGCTCGAAGAAGCGATTGCCAAGATTCGCACGGGTGAATTGGAAGGACTGTCAGAGGCGGACGATCAATGGGCCCCGCAGATCAACCTCGGCGTGCCGGTGCTGATCCCCGAAGACTATGTGCCGGATCTGGATGTGCGGCTGGGGCTTTATCGTCGTTTGAGCAGCCTCACCACCAAGGTCGAACTGGAAGGGTTTGCCGCCGAATTGATCGACCGGTTCGGCAAGCTGCCGCGCGAGGTCAACACGTTGATGCTGGTGGTGCGCATCAAGGCGATGTGCAAACGGGCCGGGATCGCCAAGTTGGATGGCGGGCCAAAGGGGGCAACGATCCAGTTTCACAACGACAAATTCGCCTCACCGCAGGGGCTTGTGTCCTTCATCGAGGATCAGCGCGGGCTGGCCAAGGTCAAGGACAACAAGATCGTCGTGCGGCGCGACTGGAAAGCGGATGCCGACAAGATCAAAGGCGCGTTTGCCATCGCGCGCGATCTCGCCGAAAAGGTCATCGCCGAGAAAAAGCGCAAGAAAGCAAAGGCGGGCTAGGCGCTTTGCGCGCGCGCCTCAACCCGCGCCATATACATCATCAGCAGGAAGGCCAGCAGCGCCAGCACCAAAATGGTGCCAACCAGCGGTCTGATCGTGCCGTCAAACAACAGACCGACGGGCGAGGCGATCACAGCGGCCAGCACGGTCGAAATCGCGCCGATCACACTCGCGGCCATGCCCGCGATATGGCCCATCGGTTCCATCGCGATGGCATTGAGGTTGCCAATGGACAGTCCGGCCTGAAAGAACACAAACGCCTGCCAGATCGCAAAAACGGCAAAGCCCTGACCGGCAGCGCTCCCACTGGTCATCAGAACGAGCGTTGACAGACCAATCTGCATGGCCAGACCGATGGTGATCAGGCGGCGCATGCCAAAACGCACGACCAACATGGCGTTCAGAAAACTGGAAAGCGCCGAGGACAGCGCAATGGCACCGAACCAGAAGGGGAAGGTTTCAAGCTTGTCGAACACAAACTGGTAAACCGGTTGTATCAGCATCAGTAGCGAAAACAGCATGGCCATGGAAAGTGTTTGAACCATGATCGAGATGCGCACGACCGGGTGTTGCAGCATTTGCCGCACGGCATCCACAATCAGCGCTATTTTCAGCGGGCGTCTGTTTTCCACCGGCAAGGTCTCGGGCAGGCGCAGGCCCAACCACACCGCCGAGATCAGTGAGAATATGACAAAGGCCAGAAAAATACTGCGCCAGCCGGCAACGTGGATGATAACAACGCCCATGGCGGGCGCAAAGGCTGGCACAATGGTGAAGATGATCATGACGATCGACAGGATCCGCGCCATTTCGCGCCCCGAGAAGAGATCGCGCACGATCGCAATGCAGACCACGCGCGGGCCTGACGCGCCGATTCCCTGAAACACGCGGGCAATCAACATCAATTCGAGGGACTGGCTGGCCCAGGCCACAGCCGCAGCGGCAATATAAAGACCGGCACCCAGAAACATGATGTTTCGCCGCCCGAAAGCATCCGACAGCGGCCCGGCAAAGAACGTGCCGATCCCCATACCAAGCACAAAGGACGTGATGATCAACGTGGCGCGTGTCGGCTCCAGCGGCGTCAGTTGCGTTGCAATATCCGGCATCGCAGGCAGCATCGCATCAATCGAAAAAGCGATTGTCGCAAACATCATCGCCATCAGGGCAATGAATTCAGCCCGTGCAATGGGCAGATGGCGCGTCGTCTGCGTCAAGTTTCCGGCCTTGTCTCACTCTGCGCGTTCATAATTTGGCGCTACTTGGCGTCAGACATAACCTAGAGTTGAACCCTCTTCAATCGCCACTTGGTGTGGCATTGTCGCATTTTTGCACATTACCGTCAGCTATTCGTAGAGACCTCTTCGATCACCTTGCGCCAGAGCTCTGCAGGCTGCGCACCGGGCACCGCATGTTTGCCCGCAACGACAAAGGTCGGCACCGATGTCACACCCATGCTGCGACTATGCGCATCGCGCGCTTTGATGTCCTCGATGTCCGCATCGGATTTCAAAAGCCTGCCAACCACCGCCGCGTCCATGCCGATGCTGTCGGCAATGTCGGCAAGAACCTCGGTGTCGCCGATGTCGCGGCCTTCTTCAAAATAGGCCTTGAACAGGGCCGACACGGCGGCCGTCTGGCACCCCTCGATCCCGGCCCAGTGAATCAATCGGTGTGCATCTATGGTGTTCGGGGTGCGCTTCATCGCTTCGAAGTCGATCTCCAACCCGGCGGCTTTGGCATGTTCAACGACAGGTGCATAAGCGCGCACAGCACCTTCCTTGCCGCCGAATTTTCCTTCGAGATAGGCGCGCCGGTCCATGCCGTCTGCTGGCATTTCCGGGTTGAGTTGAAAGGGATGCCATTCAATCAGGAAAGGGTGATCCGGATTTTCCGCCAATGCGCGGTCCAGATTCGTCTTGCCGATATAGCACCACGGGCAGATCGGGTCTGATATGATGTCAATCTTGGTCTTTTCGGTCATGGTGCCTCTCAAAGCGTTGGCGCAGAACACGGCGCAGGATTTTGCCATTTGCGCCCATGGGCAGGTCCGGCAGGTGTTCGAACACGCGCGGCTGTTTGTAGCGCGCGAGGGTTTGCGACACATAGGCGCGCAGTTTGTCTGCGTCCAGTGCGTTTGCGCCTGTGTAAAACGCACCGATCACGGTGGTATCCGTTTTGATGCGAACCTCTGTGACCGCCACGGCCGTGATGCCGGGGTAGTCGGCCAGCACGCGTTCCACCTCTATGGGGGACACGCGATAGCCGCCTGCGTTCATCATGTCGTCATCGCGGCCCATGTAGGTGATGTGCCCCTGTGCGTTCATCACCCCCTGATCGCCGGTCAGAAACCACGCCCCGCGCATGCGTTCGGCGGTTTCCTGCGGCGCATTCAGATACCCCAGCATCAGCCCCGGATCACTGCGCGCGACGGCAATCGTGCCTTCATCGCCCAGAGCAACCGGTTCACCGTTTTTTAACAGGGCAATGCGGCGACCCTTTTGGGGCTTGCCCAAGGTGCCCGCGACGTTTTGATCTGCCGGGCATTGCGAAATGAAGGTGGAGCATTCGGACATGCCATAGGCTTCAAAAACGGGGCGACCGGTCGCATGCACCCACCGCTCGGCCAGGGCCGGGGGCAGCTTTTCACCCGCGCTCAACCCATGGCGCAGGGCGGGCAGGGGAACGGGTGTCGCGCGATCCAGCATCTGGCGATATACCCCCGGTGCTGCGGCAAAGATGCTGGCGTCATGCCGGGCCAGTAACGCGGGCAATTCCTGCGGTCTGGTGCCTGCCACCGGTATCACCGCAGTGGCGCCAAGCGTCCACGGGTCCATCAGCCCTGTGCCCAGCGTATAGGTCCAGTTGAAAGCCCCCGCATGCAGCAAACGGTCATCGGGTCGCAAACCGTACCATCCGTCAAACATCATCTGCCGCGCCCAGATGGCCCGATGCGCATGCGCCACCGCACGCGGCTTGCCCGATGTGCCGGAGGTGAAAATGATGTACCCGAGGCGCTCCGGGTCGCCCAGATGATAGGGCGCGGCGGGCAGGCTGCGGAAGGATTGCAGTGTTTCAAGGTCAATCGTCACCGCGAAATCCGGGCAGGGGATATCCGGTGCCGCCACCACCGCCTTGGGGGAGACGGTTTTGATGACAAATGCCGCCTCGCTCTGCGTCAGGGCGGCCGAGGTCGGTACAGGCACCAGCCCGGCGGCCAAAGCGGCCAGATAGGTGATGGGAAAGTCGATGGTATTGCCAAGGCGCATGACGATCACATCACCGGGTGTCAGCCCCTGGCGCAGGAATCCCGTGGCCGTGCCGCGCACTGCCGCCTCCAATGCGCCGAACGACCATGTTTCGGTATGATCGGCGGATACAATCAGCAAGGCCTGTTTTTGCGGATGCGCACGACCTGCGGCCAGCACATGACGCGTCAGGTTGAACGGGGTCGGGCACGGCGGGAAAGGGCCTGCGTCATAGAGAGATACCATATCGCGGTGCTACCGGGCGGGCAGCGGCGTTGCAAGCCTGCGGGCTTGCGCATACAAGTGCATACATGAGCCGGAGCAAGCCAAACAAACTGATCACCATCGCCCGTGAAAACGGCAGCGATGAACCCGTGGCCCCCTTGGATCTGGGGGTGCGCGTGCGCGAGTTGCGCAAGGCGCGCGACTGGACGCTCGAGCAGGCCGCGACCAAGGCCGGGCTTGCCCGCTCGACGCTCAGCAAGATCGAAAACGGGCAGATGTCGCCGACCTATGATGCGCTGAAAAAGCTGGCCACGGGCCTGAACATCTCGATCCCGCAGCTTTTTACGCCCCCGCATGCGGAGCAGGCCAGCGGACGCCTCGCGGTGACCAAATCGGGCGAAGGTGCAGCACAAGCCACCGTCACTTATGAGCACGAGTTGCTGGCGGATACACTGAGCAAAAAGAAGATGCTGCCGTATCGCACCCGGGTTCGCGCCCGCAACATGGCGGAGTTTGACGGCTGGGTGCGCCATGATGGGGAAGAGTATCTTTATGTGCTGACCGGGGTCATTCGTCTTTACACGGAATTCTATGAACCGATCGAGATGCGGCGCGGCGACAGCGCCTATTATGACGCCACGATGGGCCATAATGTCGTCTCGGTCAGCCCCGAAGACGCCAATATCCTGTGGGTGACATCGCTGGTGTGATCAGTCGTCTTCGAACCACCAGACCTGCGGCATGAAATTCGGCCCGTCCCCGTAAATCGGCAACTGGTCGGGAAAGTGCAGCCGCGCGTCATGGGCAATCCGACCGATGGTATACTGCCAGAACGGGATCACATAGCGCCCGGCGGTCAGCGCGCGGTCCAGTGCCCTGACGGCGGCGACGAAATCCTCTTGTGTGCGCGCATCCAGCATGGCGTCAATCATCGCATCGATGACGGGTGATCTCGCCCCCATCAGATTTCGCGACCCTTCCTGATCTGCCGAGGCCGAGCCCCAGTAAAACCGCTGCTCATTGCCCGGCGAAAGGGACAGGGCGCGCCGGTAAGGCGTCATGTCAAAATCAAAGGCGTTGGTGCGCTGGATATATTGCGCGTTGTCCGTCGTCTCGACCGAAACATCGACGCCAAGGCGGCGCAGCGCACTGACGTAGAGATCCGTGATCGCCTTGTTTTCGCTGCTGCCCTGGGTCAGAAGGATCGTGAATGCCAGCGGATCACCCGCCGCATTTCGCATCACACCCTCCTTTACCGTCCAGCCTGCATCGTTCAGCAAGGCCAGCGCTCGCCGGATGCCGCGACGGTTGCGCTCGGAGCCATCGCTTTGGGGCAGCACATACCCCTCCAGTGTGCCGGGCAGCAGGTCATCCGCGAAAGGAGACAGCAGGTCGGCAACTTTGCCCGTGGCAGGACCCGGCACGAATGCAAGTTCCGAGTTCGAAAAATAAGAGGTGATCCGGGGCTGCGATGACCCGGTCAGCGTGTCGTTGATGAACTCGAAATTGAACGCAAGGATCATCGCCTCGCGCACGCGCCAGTCATCAAAGGGCGGGGTGCGCGTGTTCATCACAAAACCGGTCATGCCCGATGGTTTGCCATGCGGGATTTCCGATTTGACAATATCGCCGCGCGCCACCGCCGGGAAGTCATATTGCGTGGCCCATTTTTCCGCGTTGAACTCGCGCACGGCGGAGATATCGCCGGCCTTGAAGGCCTCGAACATCACCGAAGCATCGCCATAAAAGTCCAGCTTGATCCGGTCGATGTTATGGGTGCCCCGGCGAAACGGAATATCTGCGCCCCAATAGTCCGGGTTGCGCGTCAGCTGCACAAAACGGCCCGCCTCAAAATCGCTGATCACATAGGGCCCGGTGCCAAGGGGGATATCCGCAAGGGGCGCGTTGGCAAAATCCCGCCCCTCCCATTGCGCTTTGCTCAGGATCGGGCGCAGCCCCGCGAGCAACGCCAATTCGCGGTTGTCGGTATTAAAGGTAATGCGCAGGCTGCGGGGGCCGGTTTGCGTGATGTCTTCGATCTGCGACTGCAGACTGTGATAGCGCGGATGCCCCTGTGTTCCCAACAGGTCGTAGGAAAACACCACATCTTCGACCGTGACGGGCGATCCATCAGAGAATTGTGCGCCCTCACGCAGGGTGAACTCGACCCATGAGCGATCCTCTGGCACCTCGACCGATTCGGCCAAGACGCCGTAAAGCGTGAAGGGTTCATCCCACGAACGGCCCATCAGCGCTTCATGGGTGAAAAACCTCAACTGCCAGGGCGCCGTACCTTTATGCACGTAAGGGTTGAGGCTGTTGAATCCACCTGTATTGCCCAGGGTGATGCTGCCTCCTTTGGGCGCTTCGGGTCTGGCGTATGGCAGGGACACAAAATCCGGTGGAAGGGCAGGGGTGCCGTACATAGATATCCCGTGCATTGGCTCCGCACGTGCCTGCAGCCCGGCGAGAATCACCATGAAAAACGTGAAATTCCGGAACAGCCGAAAGAAAAAAACCGTATTCATTTTGGAGACAATTCCCTGCTGCCCTTGTTTTATTGCGCCGAAACCTACCGGGGTATTTCTATCTTATCAAACTTTTAGCTTGGACTGTTGTGGTAGATTGATTATAACCAAGTCACTGCTCGATAGGTTTCTTGCCTGTATGAAACCTGCCTCAATAACTCAACGCCTGCCTTGTGCAGGCGTTTTTTTTATTTGGGCATATCGCGTCCTTCAAGGCTATGCTGGACAGATGTGGGGCGCGTGAGCCGTTTTCCGCTTTTGGCATTTTATTTGCACGCGCAGCACGTCATGATGCGTGCAATGCAGCATTATGAACAAGCAAGGACATCGCCATGAGTTTCGAGATTTCTCTTTCCGGTAAAACGGCCATCGTGACAGGGTCAAATTCGGGCATCGGGCTGGGTATTGCATGGGAATTGGCGCGCGCTGGTGCGGATATCGTGATCAACTCTTTCAGTGACACCGCCGAAGACCATGCGCTCGCGAAAGAGATCGCGCAGGAAACGGGCGTCACGGCGCGCTATATCCAGGCGGACATGTCCAAGCCCGATGATTGCCGCGCGCTGATCACCAAGGCGGGCAACTGTGATATTCTGGTCAACAACGCCGGCATCCAGCATGTCGCGGGCATCCCCGATTTTCCGGTTGAGAAATGGGATGCGATCATTGCGATCAACCTGTCCTCGGCGTTTCACACCACCGCCGTGGCCTTGCCGATGATGCGCGCCGCAGGCTGGGGCAGGGTGATCAATATCGCCTCGGCGCATGGGTTGACCGCGTCGCCCTATAAATCGGCCTATATCGCGGCCAAACACGGCATCGTCGGGCTGACCAAGACGACGGCGCTGGAAACCGCGAAAGAACCGATCACCGCCAATGCGATCTGTCCGGGGTATGTGCTGACACCGATTGTCGAAAAGCAGATTCCCGACACCATGAAGGAATACGACATGACGCGCGAAGAGGTCATCGAGAACGTGATGCTGACGCGGCAGCCGTCGAAAGAGTTTGCAACGGTCGAGCAAATGGGCGGCACCGCGACGTTTTTGTGCTCGGACGCCGCCGCACAGATCACGGGGACGACGATCAGCGTCGATGGCGGCTGGACGGCGCTGTAACGGCCTGTTGTCTCCTGTTGCTATAGGAACGGGCGCAGGTATCTTTGACAAATCGACCAGAAGGGGCGATGGAAAATGGCGAAAAAACGGATCAACCTCGCACTTCAGGGCGGAGGCGCGCATGGCGCGTTTACCTGGGGTGTGCTGGACCGGCTGCTCATGGATGAAGATCTGGAAGTGGCCGCGATTTCCGGCACAAGTGCCGGGGCACTGAACGGTGCGGCCTTCAAGGCGGGCATGATTGAGGGCGGGCGCGAGGGCGCGCGCGACATGCTGGAGTGGCTGTGGAAAGAAGTTGGCGCGCGGCCCGAGATGAAAATGTCGGAATGGATGGCGCCGTTTTCCCTGACCTCCGTGTCCTCGGCGCTTGAAAACTCATGGCCTTACCTTGCTGCGGATGCCTGGTCGCGGGTGGTATCGCCCTATGCCTACGGGCCGTTTTATACCAACCCGCTCAGGCCGATCGTGTCCAAGTTCAACTATGATGAAGTGTGTGCAGAAAACGGCAAGGGTCCCTGCCTTTTCGTGTGCGCAACGCGGGTGCGCAGCGGCAAGATCCGCGTGTTCAAGGACAGCGAAATCAGCACCGATGTGATCCTTGCCTCTGCCTGCCTGCCGACGATGTTTCAGGCCGTTCCTGTCACGGACCCCGTCACCGGCACAACCGAGGATTACTGGGATGGCGGCTATACCGGCAATCCGGCCCTGTTCCCGCTTTTCAACCCGTCCCTGCCCGAAGATATCGTGGTGGTGAACATCAACCCGCTGGAACGTGTCGACACTCCGCGCACAGCGCAGGCGATCCAGAACCGGATCAACGAAATCAGCTTCAATTCATCGCTGCTGCGCGAGATGCGCGCCATCCACTTCGTGCAACGGTTGCTTGACAGTGGCAGGTTGGAATCCGATGAAAAACAACGTGTTCTGATGCATATGATTGCCGATGATGCCTTGATGAACGAATTGTCCGTGGCAACAAAAGTGATCCCGACCGCTTACACGCTGGCGAAGCTGAAAGAGGCCGGACAGCGGGCCGCGGATGATTTTCTGAGCGTGCATCGCGATGATCTCAACAAGCGCAGTTCCGTCGATATGGTCGAGATGTTCCAGTAATTACGCCTGCCCGGCAGGCCTTTGCTCATCCTTGCCGTTGGGATAGACCAGACCGGCGGAAATCACCAGTTTGGCGGCTTCTTCGACCGTCATATCCAACTTGATGACATCGGTTTCCGGCACAAAGAGCAAAAACCCCGATGTCGGATTCGGTGTCGTGGGGAGAAAGATGCTCAGCATTGGCTGCCCGTCATTTGCCCGCACGGCGATCTCGCCCTTGGTATTGGTCGAGATAAAACCGATCGCCCAGATGCCCTTGCGCGGGTATTCGATCAGGCATGCCTTCTCGAAGGAGCGTTCGGACTGTGCGAAAACGGTCTCGGATATCTGTTTGATGCCGGAATAGATGGAACGCACGACGGGGGTGCGCTCCACCAGACCTTCGGCAAAAGAGATCAGCGAGCGCCCGATCAGCCCTTTGGCCATCCAGCCCACGATCATCGTGAACAGCAAAAAGATCACAACGCCGATGCCGCGCACGTCAATCTGCACCGAAGGGTCAAGGCCCAGCAAATCCTGCAGCACGCGGTCTGGCTGGTAGCTGTTGGGCACCAGCGGCAGAACGAAGCCGTCAATCCAGCCGACGACCGACCAGATGAGCCAGATGGTCAGCCCTACCGGCGCAATGACAACAAGTCCGGTCAGGAAATTGGAACGCATCCGGGCAAGAATACCGCGACGCGGTGGTGGCATATCAGGGTCGAAGGGCGTGTTCATTCAGTGTCCGTCTTTGCAAGGCACTCGCGATAGTTAGGGGGTTTGGCAGCGGTTAACAATGGGGGCTGCCCGCGCAATGGCTCACTTTCCCGCAATGCGGGCATTGGCGATCAAGGCTTGGGCGATCGCCCCGGCCAGCCGCGCGTTATTGCGCACCAGCGCGATGTTTGCCGTCAGGGACCGTCCTTGCGTCAACTCATAGATGCGCTGCAGCAGATACGGGGTCACGGCCTTGCCCTTGATGCCGTGCTTCTCGGCATCCGCCTGCGCTGTGGCGATGATCGGCGCGAGTTCGGTTGCCGGGATTTCATCCGTGTGCGGAATGGGATTGGCCACCAGTTGACCGCCGGGCAGGCCGAGATCGACGCGCATCTGATGGGCCGCTGCGATCCCGACGGGATCATCCATGCGCAGGGGCGATTTGAAAACGGATTCCGCGCTCCAGAAGGCGGGGAAACTGTCCTGACCCACGGTGATGACTGGCACGCCCTGTGTTTCCAGCACTTCCAGTGTTTTGGCCACATCCAGAATGGCCTTGGCCCCGGCGGCCACGACGGTCACGGGGGTTTGTGCAAGCTCCAGCAGGTCGGCAGAAACGTCAAAACTGGACTCCGCGCCGCGATGGACCCCGCCGATACCGCCCGTTGCAAAAACCGATATGCCCGCAAGATGGGCCGCGATCATCGTCGCTGAAACGGTCGTCGCCCCGGTGCCGCCCGTGGCCATGCAGGCGGCGATGTCGGCGCGCGAGAGTTTGGCGACCCCCTTGGCCTGCGCAAGCGCCTCGAGTTGATGCGCCTCAAGCCCGATGTGCAGCGTACCGTCCATCACGGCGATGGTGGCGGGTGTTACCCCTGCGGCGCGCAAATCATCCTCGACCTGACGGGCCACCTCAAGGTTTTGGGGATAGGGCATGCCGTGGGTGATGATGGTGCTTTCCAGCGCCACGATCGGGCGTCCGGCGGCTTTGGCGGCGGCCACTTCGGCACTATGGCGCAAGGGTAGGTTGGTCATGAGGGTGTTTCTCCGGATACATAGGTTGCGGCGGCCTTGAGGGCCCGGTCCAGGGCAGCGGCAGGGTCCAGCCCCTGCGCTTCAGATGCGATATGGGCGGCCATGAAGGTATCGCCCGCACCGGTCACGCGCGCAACCAGCACCTGTGGCGGCGTCTGCGTCAGCAGCCCATCCGGTCGCCCTTCGCTCGCATCGGCACCACCATCGGTCACCAAGACCCGGGCGGCGCCCAGTGCCAACAGGTTTTCTGCGGCAGCGCGTGACGTTTTGAATGTTTGGTTACACAGCAATCCAGCCTCTTCAAGATTGACGTAAAGCGTGCCGCGGCTCTGTTTGACGAAAGGAAACAACCGCTCGGCCTTGCCGGGGGAGGCGGGCGCGACGCGCAGATCGGCGCAGGAGAACAGCGGGCTTTGCGCGATCTCGCTCAACAAGGTCAGCGTCAGATTGCCATCCAAAGCGACGCGGCCCTGAAAAGGCGCGTTTTCGCAGGCCACACGCCCATCCGAGAGCGGTGCGAGAATCTTGGCGCCTGCCGCTTCGAGAGAATGGGCATCGGCGATGGCCGCGATCAGGCCGTTTGCCCCCTCGATGGCCATGTACTGATCCGTCGGCAGGTCAGCGGAGCGATACACAAGGTCCGTCACAATGCCGCGCGCCGCGCATGCGCTGAGCAATTCATCCCCTGCGCTGTCCTGCCCGACGGTGGTCAGGATGGCAGGCGTCAGGCCGAATCGAGCCAGCGTCATTGCGATGTTCATCGCGACCCCGCCCGGCAGGCGCGTGATCCGCCCCGGCACGTCGGAGCCTTGCCGCATGGCGCTGGCCGAGCGGCCGATCACGTCCCATAAAACGGAGCCGATGCAAAGGATATCAGGCTTGGACATCATGCGGTCTTGTGACGGGGAAGGCGCAAAGGATCAAGCCCCTGCTGCGCAGCTTCATCGGGAAGGGACGGAAAAGGTCAAAGCCGCCCACAGGGTTTCCCAGACGGGGGCCTGTTCTGTACTGCCGGCCAGCGGGCTGGGGCGCAGGACAACGGCGTCAAAGAGGTAGTCGTGACCCGGTTTGACGGGAACCGTTGCAAGCCCCTGTGC
Source organism: Roseobacter denitrificans OCh 114 (assembly GCF_000014045.1). Taxonomy (NCBI): domain Bacteria; kingdom Pseudomonadati; phylum Pseudomonadota; class Alphaproteobacteria; order Rhodobacterales; family Roseobacteraceae; genus Roseobacter; species Roseobacter denitrificans. Next base: position 2,605,188 of record NC_008209.1, on the reverse strand, counting down.
GTCGGTGCGCAACAGGGACACGGCCACATTGCCCGCTGCGTCACGTTCAAACACTTCGACTTGTGCATCCGGTCTTGGCGCGCCGTCATAGGTCAGACGCACCCGCATTTGTCCGTCGAAATCGGCATCATAGGGGTTCGTCAGCGCGGTGAATTCCGTTGCAAGCCCAAAGGGTCGGTCCGCGCCGCGCCCATGCCCCACGGCGATCAGGGATTTGACATGCCGGGTGTAGCTTTCGCGAAATCCCGCTCTGGGCCAACCGCGGTCGTCATGCATTCTGGCTGCCGCGCTGAAGTCCTTATGCGCGGCGAATTTCAGAAACCTGTCCCAGTCGCGGTAGGTGAGGGTGGCGGCGCTGGTCTCATGCAGCACGATCAGCAAACCATCAGGATGATCCGACATCTGCAGCGCGGGCGTGTCGCCCATACGTCCCGTCACCGGGCGCACCACGTCGCCGGATACGGTTTCAAAACGTGTGAAGCGATTTTCGAACCACGCCAGCGTGATGCCCTTGAAATTCTCTCCGTTTTTCAGGTCCGCATGGACCGCTGCGCCGCTTTCGACTTGATATTGCTGCGGTTCAATCCAAAACTCGTGAGAGAAGACGGGGCCGACGCTCAGAACCGTCAGAAAAATCGAAAGGCGCAGAAAGCCCATGGTGACATCCTTTGTAAATGCAGTCGCAAGGCTGGGCTTTTTCCTGCTGGTGTCAACGCTGTTTTGGAGCGCGCAGGCAAACCAGAGCCGTGCGCATGAGGTGGTGCCGACGATTGCCGATATGACGCTGGCGGAAAACGGAACGCTTCTGTTTGATTTCCGCATCAATATCGAGGCGTTTCTGGCGGGGATTGATCTGGATGCGGTTGCGGATACGGATGAAGACAGCGCCGCGCCTGATTATGACGCGCTGCGGGCCTTGCCAAATTCAGATATCATCGCACGCGCGCAAGATATCATCGACGCGTGGAATGCGTTGCCCTTGCTGTCAGCCGATGGTGCAACGCCCCTGACCCTCGGCACCATCACCATGCCCGAAGACCTTGATTTTGAACTGCCGCGGATTTCCCAGATGCAGGTGAGCGCGCAACTGCCGCCGGAGACCACGTCGGTGATCGTCAATTGGCCCGCAGGATCAGGCGCTCTGGTGCTGCGTCAGCAAGGGGTCGAGGCCCCCTACACCGGCTATCTCGATGGGGGCCAATCCAGCGCACCGATCGTGCTGGCCGGTGGCGATGCACAAAGCCCGAGCGATGCCTTCATGGCGTATATCCCTGTCGGGTTCGATCATATCCTGCCCAAGGGACTCGACCATATCCTGTTTGTCTTGGGCCTGTTCTTTCTTTCGACACGGTGGGGTCCGTTGCTGTGGCAGGTCAGTGCTTTTACGCTGGCGCATACGGTGACGCTGGCGCTGGGTGCTCTGGGCTGGGTCAACGTGCCGGGCAGCATCGTGGAGCCCTTGATTGCCGCCTCTATCGTTTATGTCGCCGTGGAAAACCTGTTTCAGCGCGGGCTGAGTAAATGGCGACCCTTCATCATATTTGGATTTGGTCTGTTGCACGGGCTCGGCTTTGCCTCCGTGCTGGGCGAATTTGGGCTGCCCGAAAGCCAGTTCATCCCCGCGCTGATCGGGTTCAATGTGGGTGTGGAACTGGGTCAGTTGACCGTGATCGCGCTGGCCGCCCTGATCCTGTTTGGATGCACCCGTCTGGCGCGCCGCTCGGATTTGTCCGAAATCGAACGACCGGTCGGCACCTATGCGGTGATGTTCCGGGCGGTGTCGATCCCGGCCTCGCTGATCATTGCCATCATCGGGGCCTATTGGTGTGTCGAGCGGGTATTTCTGTAACCCTAGCCCATCGCCTCAAGCAGTTCACCCAAACGCTGCGCGGGATACTCGGCGCTCCAGACTTCTTGTCCGAAGGCAAAAAAGTCGGTGAAGGGCGTCAGCTGTGCGATCCGGGCCGCATCAAGACCGCCCTCGGCGACCACGGGCACCTCGATGAACTCGGACCACCACTCAAAGACCTCCTGCGCGACATAGCTGCCATCGCCAAGGGACGAGGCCGCAACAGGTCCGAAACAGATGTAATCGGCACCCGCCTCTCCAGCGGACATCCCGTCGTGTCGCGATGTGCCGCAAAAACTGCCGATGATGGCGTCTTCGCCCAGCAGTTTGCGCGTCTCACGCACGGAGCGGGCCGCATCGCTGAGATGGACCCCATCCAGCCCAAGGCGATCCGCCAGAACCGAATGATCGCTCAGCACCAGCGCGATATCGCGCGCATGGGTCACCTCGCGCAGCGCATCGGCTGCGCGCGACACCGTGTCTTCATCGCGCGCCGCCAGTTCCAGACGCACGCAAGCCACTTTGTGCGTGTCAAGAACCCGCGCCAGCACATCGGGAAAACTGCTCAACTCAAATTCCGGTGGCGTGATCAGGTAGAGCTGCGGTTTTTCGGGCAATTCCATATTCGGGGTCCTTGAGGTCTGACGTGCGCAAAGCCCTACCGCAGACCATGGGGAATGAAAACGCATTTGACCCCGGCGCGTCAAAATTGCCGCCCGACTGTTGCGGCCCGTTGCGCCGCCGCGCCGCGCGACGTAAGACGCAGGCATGACAGAAACAATCACCACCCCAACCACCCCGGCCTTTGTTCTGGTCCGTCCGCAGATGGGCGAAAACATCGGTGCCTCCGCCCGTGCGATGTGGAATTTCGGGCTTGAGCATATGCGTGTGGTGGCCCCGCGCGATGGTTGGCCAAATCAGGCGGCGGTTGCGCTGGCCAGCGGCGCGGGCCGGGTTCTGGACAATGCGCAGTTGAGCGATGATTTGCCCGGTAGTGTGGGCGATTGTTCCTTTGTCTTTGCGACGACAGCGCGCCCGCGCGACCTGACCAAACCTGTGTTCAGCCCCGAAGAGGCGATGCGCGTGGCAGCGCAGCGGATCGCGGCGGGCGAGCGCATTGCGGTGCTTTTCGGGCCGGAGCGGGCAGGGCTGGAAAACGATGACATTGCGCGCGCCAATGCGATCATATCGGTGCCTGTCAACCCGGCCTTCCCCTCGCTGAACCTTGCGCAATGCGTGTTGCTGGTGGGCTATGAATGGATGCGGGCCACGCACGATGTGACGCCGCACACGGTCGATATGTCGGGAACGCAATGGGCTGATCATATCGAGGTTGAACACCTCGCCACCCATTACGAGGACCGGCTGGAAGAGATGGGGTTCTTTTTCCCGGCGCATAAATCGCACTCCATGCGGGTCAATCTGCGCAACTTCTGGAGCCGGATGCCCATGACGCGCGCGGATGTTCAGATGCTGCACGGGATGATGCGGCAGATGGTCCGCTGGAAGACGCGCGGCGACTAGTCGCGCTGGACCTCTCCAGCGCATCCCCCTAGGGTCGCGGCGCGACAGTTTGAGGATATCCAATGAGCAGCAAACGCAAGTTGTTTGAAGAAGTTGGGGCAGCGGCGGCCACCCGGCCAGCGGCGCAACCCGGTCTTATCGACAAGCGGCACAGCGGTGCCCGCAAAGCCATTCGTGTGTGGTTGCAAATTCTTTTCGCGCTGGTCTTTATCATGATCGCGGTCGGGGGGCTGACCCGCCTGACCGACAGCGGGCTCAGCATCACCGAATGGCGCCCCCTGACCGGCGCATTGCCGCCCCTGTCGGAGGCGGAATGGCAGTCCGAATTCGAAAAGTATCAGGCCATTGATGAGTTTCGCATTCAGAACCAATGGATGCAGATGGCCGATTTCAAGGTCATCTACTGGTGGGAATGGGGCCACCGCCAGCTTGGGCGCGTGATTGGCGTGGTCTGGGCGCTTGGCTTTGGCTATTTTCTTGTGCGCAGACAAGTGCCTGCGGGGTGGCATGGCAAGCTGTTGTTCCTCGGTCTGCTCGGGGGCGCGCAGGGTGCCATCGGCTGGTGGATGGTGGCCTCTGGCGTGACGCAGGGCGAAGGGGTGACCGATGTGGCCAGCTATCGCCTCGCCACCCATCTGGGGCTTGCCTTTGTGATCCTCGGGTTCATTGCGTGGTATATCATGGAACTGGGCCGCAGTGCGCCCGATCTGATGCAGGCGCGCCGGATCAAGGAGGGCAAGCAATGGGGCATGTCCACGGGGCTGTTGCATTTCACCTTTCTGCAAATTCTTCTCGGGGCGCTGGTAGCCGGGATCGACGCCGGGCGCAGCTATACCGACTGGCCCATGATGGGCGGGCAGTGGTTCCCCTCAACCGCGCTTGTGCTGGAACCGATCTGGCGCAACTTCTTTGAAAGCCCGGGATTGGTCCAGTTCATGCATCGTGTGACGGGCTATGTGCTGATCCTCTTTACGGTCGTGGTCTGGTTGCGCGGGCGCAGATCGAGCCATCCGCACACGCGTTTTGCCTTCAATGCCGTACTAGCGGCCATGACGTTGCAGATCGTGCTGGGGATCGTGACCGTGCTTTATGGCGCGCCCGCGCATATTGCCATTTTCCACCAGACCCTTGCGGTGATTGTCTGGGTGCTGATCCTGCGGGCGCGCTTCCTGAGTGGATACCCGATTGCCACATCCGTAAGGGGGACCTGATTATGGCCGATGCCTATGGTGAACTGATGGCCTTCATGCGCGACACCCAAGCGCTGGCCTCCATTGCCGGTCGGCTGGACTGGGATCAGGAAACCGTGATGCCGCGCGGTGCTGCACCCCAACGGGCCGAGGAATCCGCCGCCCTTGAGGCGGTGCTGCATGCACGGCGGACCGATGCGCGCATGGGCGATTGGATCGCCGCGTCCGAGGCCGGCGCCACCGATGATGTTGCCAGGGCGCAGCTGCGCCACATCCGCCGCAGTTTTGAGCGCGCCTCGAAAGTACCGGCAAGCCTGGCGAGCGAATTGGCGCGTGTGACCTCCGCGGCACAGGGCGTGTGGGCCGAGGCGCGCGCCGCGGATGATTTCGCGGCCTTTGCGCCAACGCTGGAACAGGTGATTGCCCTGCGCCGCGAAGAGGGTGCCGCCCTCGCGCAGGGGGGCGATGTGTATGACGCGCTTTTGTCGGATTATGAACCCGGAACCACCGCTGCCGAGCTTGAAGCGATGTTTGGCGCCTTGCGCCCCGAACTCAGCGTATTGCGTGCCGCGGCACTTGAGGCGGAGCCACCTGCGCCGCTGCAAGGGCAGTTCGATCCGGATGCCCAGATGAAGCTGACGCGGAAACTGGCGGAGGCGTTCGGCTATGACCTGCACCACGGGCGGATCGACAAGGCGGTACATCCTTTCAGTTCCGGCTCCGGTCTGGACGTGCGGATTACCACGCGCACAAATGCGGATGATCCGTTCAACTGCATCTACTCGACCATTCACGAGGTCGGCCATGCCTGCTACGAGCAAAACATTGACGATGCCTATCTGCTCACCCCTCTGGGCAGTGGTGTGTCGATGGGCGTGCATGAAAGCCAAAGCCGTATCTATGAAAACCAATTGGGCCGCAGCCGGGCCTTCACCGGTTGGCTTTATGGTCAGATGCGTGATGCCTTTGGCGACTTTGGCACTGCCGATGAGGATGCGTTCTATGCAACGGTGAATCGCGTGCACGACGGGTTTATCCGCACCGAATCCGACGAGTTGCAGTACAACCTGCATGTCTTGCTGCGGTTCGATCTGGAGCGTGCGCTGATTGCGGGTGATCTGACCGTGCGCGATCTGGAAGCTGCATGGAACGACCGTTTTCTCGCCGATTTCGGGTTCGCGGTCGACAAGGCGTCAAATGGCGTGTTGCAGGATGTGCATTGGTCGGTCGGCCTGTTCGGCTATTTTCCCACGTACAGCCTTGGTAATGTCTATGCCGGGTGCCTTCACGCGGCGCTGCGGCGCGCGGTTCCGGATCTGGATAGGCAACTGGGGCAGGGGGATACGCGCGCGGCGACCGGGTGGCTCAAGGAGAATGTGCAACGCCACGGGGGGCTTTATGAACCGCGTGATGTGATTGCCCAGGCCACCGGCACCGCCCCGTCAGAGGCGCCCTTGCTGGCCTATCTGAAAGACAAGTTCAGCCGGATCTACGCGCTCTGACATGATTGCTTATGGTGATCGGGCGGCGCGTTAGTCACACCCTGGCCGCAACACTTGAAGGCGCACGGGTAGACGACCCGTGCCCATACGTGACCCGGCCGACTGTCAGGATCGTCCTGCTGATCCAAACGCGGGCCAAAGCCTCATGCGAAAAACCTCAATCACGCAACACTGCCTGAAATCAGAGGGTTCAACGCGTTACGTGATGCTCGATGTTTCAGCTTTTGGTCAGGCGTTCTGGGCGTCCTCACCGTCGGTGTCATCCTCGCCTTGATCTGCGATCCACGCGACGCTCACGACCTCTTCGCCCTTGCCGGTGTTGAAGACCTTGACACCCCCGGCCGAGCGGGAGCGGAAAGAGATGCCTTCCACGGGAACCCGGATCGACTGGCCCTTGGAGGTGGCAAGCATGATCTGGTCGTCCATCTCAACTGGGAAGGAGGCCACGATTTGACCCGTCTGCATGCGTTTGTCCCAAGCGGTCACACCCATGCCCCCACGTCCGCGCACCGGATAATCATGGCTGGAACTCAGCTTTCCCGCGCCTCCCGCCGTAAGTGTCAGGATCAGGTTTTCCGCCGCAGACATTTCCGCATAGCGATCCGGGCTGATCGTGGCGTTGGCACTGGTTTCGTCCTCATCAGAGGTCTCACTATCATCTGTCAGGCCCACCATCGCGCGTCGCATTTTCAGATAGGCCGCTCTTTCGTCCGCAGTCGCGTCAAAATGGCGGATTACGGACATCGATACAACTTTGTCATGCCCAGAGAGTTTTACACCGCGCACGCCCACAGAGCTACGGGAATTGAACACGCGCACGTCTTCGCTTGGGAACCGGATCGCGCGCCCCGACGCGGTGACAAGCATCACATCATCATCCGGAGAGGCGATGCGCGCGTTGATCAGCGTGGTTTCGGCATGTTCATCCTCAAACTTCATCGCGATCTTGCCGTTGGATTTCACGTTTGTGAAATCGGATAGCGCGTTGCGCCGCACTGTGCCCGCCGAGGTGGCAAAGACGATCTGCAATTGCGACCAGTCCTTTTCGTCGCGGTCAATGGGCAGGATCGCCGCGATGGAGACCCCCTGCGGGATCGGCAGAATATTGACAATCGCCTTGCCCTTCGAGGTGCGTGCGCCCTGCGGCAAGCGCCATGTCTTGAGCTTGTAGGCCATGCCGTCGGTGGTAAAGAACAGCAGTTGCGTGTGGGTATTTGCCACGAACAGCGTGGTGACCACATCATCTTCCTTGAGGCTGCCACCTGACAGACCCTTGCCGCCGCGCCGCTGGCTGCGGAAATCGGCGAGCGGCGTGCGTTTGATGTAGCCACCTTGGGTGACGGTCACGACCATATCCTCGCGCGCGATCAGGTCTTCGTCTTCCATGTCACCGGACCAATCGACGATCTCTGTGCGGCGTGGTACGGCGAACAACTCGCGTACCTCGCGCAGCTCATCCGCGATGATGCCCATGATCCGGTCGCGTGACCCCAGAATTTCGAGGTATTCCTTGATCTTGCCTGCCAGTTCTTCAAGCTCGTCGGTGACTTCCTTGACACCGATCTGGGTCAGGCGCTGCAAGCGCAGATCGAGAATGGCGCGGGCCTGTGTTTCCGACAGGTTATAGGTGCCGTCGTCATTGGCCGTATGGGTCGGATCATCAATCAGCGCGATATAGGGCAGGATGTCCTGCGCGGGCCAGCGCCGGGTCATCAGCTTTTCGCGCGCCTCGGCGGCATCGGCGGAGGCCCGGATGGTCGCCACGACCTCGTCGATATTCGTCACGGCCACAGCCAGACCACAGAGCACATGGCTGCGTTCGCGCGCCTTGCGCAACAGATACGCAGTGCGGCGCGCCACAACGTCCTCGCGGAAGTCGATGAAATAGGTCAGGAACTTGCGCAGGGTCAGCTGTTCGGGGCGCCCACCGTTCAGCGCCAGCATGTTGCACCCGAAATAGGTTTGCAGCGGCGTAAAGCGATAAAGCTGGTTCATCACCACTTCGGCGGTCGCATCCCGTTTCAATTCGATCACGACCCGCACGCCATTGCGGTCGCTTTCGTCCTGCACATGGGCGATGCCGTCGATCTTTTTCTCGCGCACCTGTTCGGCGATCTTTTCGATCATCGTGGCCTTATTGACCTGATAGGGGATCTCATCGACGATGATGGCCCAGCGATCCTTGCGGATTTCCTCCACCCGTGTCTTGGCGCGGATGATGACCGAGCCGCGCCCTTCGAGATAGGCTTTGCGGGCCCCGCCGCGCCCCAGCATGATGCCACCCGTCGGGAAATCGGGGCCGGGCACATAGTCGATCAGCTGCTCGGACGTCAGATCCGGCTCCTCGATCAGCGCCAGCGTGGCGTCGATCACCTCGCCCAGATTGTGCGGCGGAATATTGGTGGCCATGCCGACAGCAATGCCCCCCGCACCGTTGACCAGCATGTTGGGAAAGCGCGCGGGCAGCACGGTCGGCTCTTTCTGTTTGCCGTCGTAATTGTCCTGAAAATCAACCGTGTCCTTGTCGATATCCGCCAGCAGATAGGCGGCAGGCTTGTCCATGCGCACCTCGGTATAGCGCATGGCCGCAGGGTTATCCCCGTCCATCGAGCCAAAATTCCCCTGACCATCCAGCAGCGGCAGTGACATGGAAAAATCCTGTGCCATGCGCACCAGTGCGTCATAAATCGCGCTGTCCCCATGGGGGTGATACTGACCCATCACATCGCCCACGGGACGCGCGGATTTGCGATAAGGTTTATCGTGGGTATTGCCCGTTTCATGCATCGCGAACAGGATGCGGCGGTGCACCGGTTTCAATCCATCCCGCAGGTCCGGGATCGCGCGGCTGACAATGACCGACATCGCATAATCCAGATAGGATGTGCGCATTTCTTGTTCGATGCTGACCGAAGGCCCGTCGTAAACAGGGCGCTCAGGGCGCATTTCATCATCATTTTCAGGAGGTTGTGGTGTGTCGCTCACGTTGTCTGCCCATTTTTTGCGCCGGGTCTATATATTGTGTCTGCAGCATAACAGAGCCCGTACATAAGGTGCAATCCAATTGTCTGCTGCGGCTTGGCAGCCACCGCAGCCAAGTGCCAACATATTGTTTTTATTGAAAAGTAATTTTTTGGTGGCATGCTGAACGAACAGTACGCAAAAAAGAGGAAAGAAATGGTCCAATCAGAAACAGAGTTGATGCTTAAAGGGTATGGCCTGACCACGGCTGAGTTTTTTTACCACATGCCGGATTATACGCATGTGCTGAACAGTTATATCTGGCAGGATTATGACCTGGCGCCGGATCATCCGAAACTCTTCAAATTCGTTGAGTTCTGGCAGTCAGAAATAGAAGGCCCCTTGCATTCGGTGCGCTTTACCCATCGCAAAATGGTATCGCCGGGCGAATGGCGCAATGTCACGGGCGAATTGACGATCCACTGACATCACGGCTGCGTCAGGCTGAGCAGCTTGCGCCCCCCAGCACGCAGAACTTCGCGCAATGCGGATGGTTCAGCGCCACGTCCTGCTCGGCCTCCTCCAGCGTCTTGCCCAATTCGAACGCGGGCGTATAGGGCAGCAGCGTGCAGGCAAGCACGGCGGGCGCATCGGCACCGCGCCGCTTAACCACCATGCGGGAGGATGCGCACATCATGTCGTTGGGGGATTTGTTCAGAATGCCCCAACAGGCGGTCGTGATTTCCGGCACCTCGACAGACACATCCATCTCTGGAAACAGCACAGTCATCGCCGGGTTGTGCGCATCAATGTCAAATCCATGCTGCGCAAAGAACGCAGCATAGCCCGCGCGGCTTTCCGCCTCGCTATCGCCCATGATGGAACGCCCGGCAACGGCCATGGTAAAGCCATTGTCGCGCAGCCATTTCATGCCGGTAAGCGTTTTTTCAAAAGCACCGACGCCACGCTCGTCATCATGCAGGGATGCATCATAGTGATCGACAGAAATGCGCAACGTCAGCTTGCCGGGGTAGGCCGCATTCAATTCAAGCAGCCCCGCCTGCATCTTCTTGCGCATCATCGGACGCATGGCATTCGTCAGAACGAGGACCTCATAGCCGCGTTCAAGAGCAGCACGCGCAAGGTCGATCATCTGCGGGTTCATGAAAGGCTCCCCACCGGTAAAGGCGATCTCGCGCACGGGCCATGCGCGCGTCTCAAGCTGGTCCAGATAGCTGCGCACCTCATCTGCGGTGATATAGACCAGCGCATCATTGGTCGGGCTGCTTTCGATATAGCAGTTCACGCATTCGATGTTGCACAACGTGCCGGTGTTGAACCACAGCGTCTTGGGCTGTGTCAGGCTCACATGCGCGCGCGGCTCACCTTTGGCAGTGATTTGCGGGTTCTGGAACTTCCCAACATTTGCCTCAAGCCGGTCTTTCATCTGCCTATCGCTCCTTCGGTCTTTGAAATTCTATTTGCGCGAGAGCACCATAGAAGGCAAGAAAGAGCCACCTGATTTACGCGCACAGTGTTGTGAACGCTTTACCATTGGCCCATGTTTGCGCTAACACACGCCGGAGCCGAATCCGGCCTGCAACATGAGGTGCCCATCATGGTTTCACGCGTCATACCGGTTGATCCCTTCGATCTGGTTGTTTTCGGCGGCACGGGTGACCTTGCCCGCCGCAAGATCCTGCCGGCCTTGTTTCGACGCTTTTGCGCGGGGCAGATGCCTGAAACGGCCCGTATCATCGGGGCGGCACGATCGGACATGTCCGATGCCTCCTACACGCAAATGGTCGCGGATGCGCTGCGCGAATTCAGCCCCGGCGCGCAAAGTCATGCGGACCGGCTGAGGGATTTTCTTGGCGTTATCTCTTACGTCCGGATTGACGCCATGGGCGAGGCCGGCTGGGCGGAGCTGACCCAAAAGATCACCTCGGTGGACCGGGTTGAGGCCTATTATTTTTCCGTCGCGCCCTCCTTGTTCGGCCCGCTGGCGGAGCGTTTGCAAGGACATGGGCTGGCGGACAGAAACGCGCGGATCGTCGTGGAAAAACCTTTTGGACGCGATCTTGAAACGGCCAAGGCGCTGAATGCCACGCTCGCGCGCTATTTTGACGAAACACAGATTTATCGGATTGATCACTACCTTGGCAAGGAAACCGTGCAGAACCTTATGGCTGTGCGCTTTGGCAATATGCTGTTTGAACCGTTGTGGAACAGCCAGTTTGTTGATCATATTCAGATCACGGTCGCCGAAACGGTGGGCGTTGGCGGGCGCGGTGAATACTATGACCGGGCAGGGGCGATGCGCGACATGGTGCAAAACCATCTGATGCAGCTTTTGTGCCTGATCGCGATGGAACCTCCGGCACGCTTTGACCCTGATGCGGTGCGCGACGAAAAGCTCAAGGTCATCCGCGCTCTGGAGCCGGTAGAGCCGCATCACATCGTGCGCGGCCAATACAACGCCGACCCGGATGATGCCGACACCTATCCCGACTACCGCACCGCCGTGGGCAACCCGCGTTCAAGAACGGAAAGTTTCGTGGCGCTGAAAACCCATATTGCCAACTGGCGGTGGGCCGGGACGCCGTTTTATCTGCGCACCGGCAAGCGCATGCGGGAACGCTCCAGCGAGATATCCATCGTGTTCAAGGAAACCCCGCACTCCATCTTTGCCGAAGATGCCGGGCGGCATCGCAATGTCCTGTCAATCAAGCTGCAGCCAAATGAAGGCATCACGCTCGGTGTGACGATCAAGGAGCCCGGACCGGGAGGGATGCGGTTGATCGACGTACCGCTGGATATGACATTTGCCGAAGCGCTTGGTCCGGATGGCGGTGAGACGGTGGATGCCTATGAGCGCTTGATCATGGATGTGATCCGGGGCAACCAGACGTTGTTCATGCGCGGTGATGAGGTTGAGGCGGCGTGGGATTGGACCGATCCGATTATTCAGGGCTGGACGGATCGGGGCGATGTGCCAAAACCCTATGACAGCCTGAGCGACGGGCCGGATGCATCCGCGCAGCTGCTGGTGCGGGACAAGAGAGAATGGCGAAAGATCTGAACCATGCAAATCATTGAGTATATCGACCGGGATCTTGCGGCCATTGGCGTGGCCGACACGCTGGCCAGCGGGTTGAAAAAAGCGCTGTCGATACAGGAAAGGGTCAGCCTCGCCGTGCCGGGAGGCACAACGCCGGGGCCGATTTTTGACGTGCTCAGCGCCGCCGTGCTGGACTGGGACCGCGTGACGATCATGCTGACGGATGAACGCTGGGTGCCGGAGGACCACGCGCGTTCAAATGCGGCCTTGATCAGATCGCGGCTGATGCAGGGGCCCGCCGCCAAGGCGCATTTCCTGCCGTTTTACAGGGATGGCAAGACCGCTCATGCGGCCGCACCGGAATTGTCAGAGAGCCTGAAGGCACAGATGCCGCTGTCGATGGTGGTTCTGGGCATGGGCAACGACATGCATACGGCCTCCCTTTTTCCGGGTGCGAGGGGATTGTCGCAGGCCCTGCACCCCGACGCGCCCGCTCTGTGTCCGATCGACGCCGAAAGCCAGCCTGATGTGCGCATCACGCTCAGTGCGGCGGCGTTGAACGGCGCGTTGGAAAAGCACCTGATCATCTTCGGGCAGGACAAACGCGACGCATTGGAACGTGCCATGGGACAACCACCGGAACAGGCACCAATCGCTGCAGTCATTCAGGGAGGGACCGTCCATTGGGCCGCATGATGTCAATTTGGGATGCCCTGCGCGAGAAACAGGCGCAGGTAAGCGACCGTTCAATCCTGTCCTTGTTTGACGATCCCGGGCGCGCGCAGGAGTACAGCGCCAAAACGGGCGATCTGTTTTTTGACTTCTCCAAGACCAATATCGACGATGAGGCGCTGAACCTGCTGTCGGGCTTGCTGGATGCATCCGGCATGGCACAAAAGCGCACCGCGATGTTCTCAGGACAGCCCATCAATGACACCGAAGGGCGCGCGGTCTTGCACACGGCGCTGCGCAATCTGGATGGCGGCCCGGTTCTGGTGAATGGCACGGATGTCATGCCGGGTGTTCTGGCGACGCTTGAGCGGATGCGGGTCTTCGCGCAGGGTGTGCGCGACAGTGACGTTACGGATGTGGTCAACATCGGGATCGGGGGGTCGGACCTTGGCCCGGCGATGGCGGTTGCCGCCCTGTCGCCTTATCATGACGGGCCACGGTGTCACTTCGTCTCGAATGTGGATGGGGCGCATATCGCCGATACGCTGCGCGGTCTGGATGCGAAAAAAACGCTGGTGATAGTGGCTTCCAAGACCTTCACGACCATTGAAACCATGACGAATGCCCGCACGGCGCGCGCCTGGATGACAGAGCACGGAGGCGATCCGAAGGCGCAATTTGCAGCGCTTTCCACGGCGGATGACTTGACGGCCGCCTTTGGTATCCCGCCCGAACGTGTCTTCGGGTTTGAGGATTGGGTCGGCGGGCGATACTCCGTCTGGGGGCCAATTGGCCTGTCCCTGATGATCGCCATCGGACCACGCGCCTTTGATGCGTTCTTGCGTGGCGGACAGGCGATGGACCGCCATTTTCAGGCTGCCGACTGGCGCGAAAACCTGCCGGTCTTGCTGGCTCTGGTCGGCGTGTGGCATGCGCAGGTCTGCGGCTGCAGCAGCCGTGCTGTGCTTCCCTACGATCAGCGTCTGGCCAAGCTGCCCGATTACCTGCAGCAGCTGGAAATGGAATCGAACGGCAAAAGCGTTCAGATCGGGGGCGCGGATGTCACCGTTGACAGCGGCCCCATCGTCTGGGGGGCCGCCGGGACAAATGGCCAACATGCGTTTTATCAACTGATCCATCAGGGCACGCGGGTTGTCCCATGTGAATTCCTCGTGGCGGCCGAAGGGCATGAGCCCGAGCTTGCCCATCACCACAACCTGCTGGTTGCGAATTGTCTGGCGCAGTCCGAGGCGCTGATGCGCGGGCGCTCGATTGAGGACGCGCGCGCCAAGATGGTTCAGGCGGGTTTTACCGGGCAGGAACTTGAACGTCAGGCGCGGCACCGTGTCTTCGCGGGCAACCGCCCCTCCGTGACACTGGCCTATCCCAAACTTGATCCGTTTATGTTGGGTCAGATCATCGCGCTTTATGAACACCGGGTGTTCGTGGAGGGCGTCATTCTGGGCATCAACTCCTACGATCAATGGGGCGTCGAATTGGGCAAGGAGCTTGCCACGTCGCTGCAACCCATCGTGGACGGGGAAGCGCCTGCAGATGGCAAGGATGGATCAACGGCGCAATTGGTCGGCTATGTGATTGCAAACCGGGGTTAATTGTCTTGCTTGGCACCGTCGACATCGACAAATCGCTGTTTCAGTGCGTCGGGAATGGCATATCGGCCACTGCCATCCGGGTGCAGCAAGACCAGCACGCAGTCGAATGTGGCCCGCCGCGTGCCGCCTGACCATATCTCCTGATGCATGGTAAAGGATGTGTTGCGGAAAGCCGTGCAGCCACAGGTCACGACGTAGTCCTCATCCAGCAGCATTTCCTGAATGTAGTGGATTGTACCGGAGCGGATGACAATGCGCGGGCCTTCATCGTTGCCAAAATCACGGCTCAGGCCCCAAAGTTGCGTATATCTGACCCGGACCCGTTCGAACCACTGCATGTAGACGGCGTTATTCACGTGGTGCAGCACATCCAGCTCTGAAAACCGCACCTGATCGGCCATGGCCAAAGGGGCAGGCGGCGTGATGCCCAATTGGGCTTGTGCGTCGGCGGCAAGGGGGGTGTGGTAGGCGAGTGTCATCCTGCGCCCTTAGCGCGGGCAAGCGGAATTGCCAAGCCTTGCGTCAGTTTTGCGCCCATGGGCACAGGGAAATCAAACGTCACACGGACGGCCAGAAAAGTCCCTGCCTCGGGTCGTTTGGTCGAATTATATCCGATGAACCTGACATCAAATGTCCTGGAGCGGGTAACGAGAATCGAACTCGTAACTAAAGCTTGGGAAGCTGCCGTGATACCTTTTCACCATACCCGCCGCACCTGCGTGTTAGCGATACTGCGCCGCCCGGTCAAGTTGAGATCAGCGCGTTTGTTCCCTGCGGCTTGCACCGCTTCCATCAGATCGGATCACGCCCGCCGCCGCCTGCGCCGTCCGCCCCTTGCGTCACTCTCGCTGCCGCCGCCCGTGTTGAATGTCGCCTCGGGCAGGGAAACGATCGAGTTCAAGATGGGAAAAGGTTCGACCGCATTCGGGATGGCCGAGGCATTGACGAAATGTTCCTGAAAACGCGGCTCAATCGCGGTTTCGATCTTGTGGATGGCGCTGACGGTCGCTTCGATTTCCGCGCGTGCGGCTGTGTTGAGCAGTGCGATGCGTGCCCCGGTGCCTGCCGCATTTCCGGCGGATGTCACCTTGTCGAGCGGTGCATCCGGGATCATGCCAAGTACCATCGCGTGTTTGGACGAGATATGCGCCCCGAAAGCACCGGCCAGCACCACGCGGTCAACCTTATCGACGCCAAATTTATCCATCAGCAGCCGCGCGCCGGAGTATAGCGCTGCCTTGGCCATCTGGATTTCGCGAATGTCGCGGTTTGTCACGGTGATCCGTGGGCCACCGTCGGCTGTGGCGTCATAGACGAGGTAGGAATAGGTGCGCCCGTCCAGAAAGCACCGCTGCGTTCCGGTCTGCTCCGGTGTGCCGATCAGGCCGGGGGCATCGACGATGCCGTTCATGCGCATCTCCGCCACCATCTCGATGATGCCGGAACCGCATATCCCGGTGATGCCGGAGGGGCCGACTTCCTTGGTGAAATCGGGATCATCCGACCACAGGTCGCAGCCGATGACCTTGAACCTCGGCTCCTTGGTCACCGGGTCAATTTCGACACGTTCAATCGCACCGGGGGCGGCGCGCTGTCCCGAACTGATCTGCGCGCCTTCAAAGGCGGGTCCGGTGGGCGAGGAACAGGCGAGCACCTTTTCCTTGTTGCCCAGCAGGATTTCCGCATTGGTGCCCACATCGACCACCAAAACCAGATCGTCGGATTTATCCGGGGCCTCGGACAGGGCCACGGCGGCGGCATCGGCCCCCACATGTCCTGCGATGCAAGGCAGCAGATAGACCCGCGCGGAGGGGTGGATGTTCAGATCAAGATCATCGGCGCGCAGGCGCAACGCGTTATTGGTGGTCAGCGCAAAGGGGGCCTGCCCAAGCTCAAAGGGATCAATCCCGAGAAACAGGTGGTGCATCACCGGGTTGCAGACAAAAACCGCATCCACGATCAGCGCCTTGTCGATCTGCGCCTCGGCGGCGATCTGGGTAAAGAGCGCGCGCATGCCCTCGCGCACCGCTTCGGTCATCTCATCCGCGCCACCGGCATTCATCATCGAATAGCTGACCCGGCTCATCAGGTCTTCGCCAAAGCGGATCTGGGGGTTCATTACCCCGGAAGAGGCCAGCACCTCGCCGGTTTGCAAATCGCACAGATGCGCCGCAATCGTGGTTGAGCCAAGATCGACCGCCAGACCATAGACGGTGCCGTCGTAATAGCCCGGCCAGATGTTCATGATGCGCGGCGGGTTTTCGGCATCCCCGAGATGGACGGCAACCGTGACCTTCCAGTCGCCCTTGCGCAGGATCGGCTGCATGCTTTGCAGGATGTGCAGGTCCGCTGCGACGTTCTCCAACTCCCATTGATCCCTTAACGCGTCCCGCAGACGTTCCAGATCACCGGAGGGGTCATGCATGTCCGGCTCCGCCACTTCGACGTAGTAAAGCTTGGTCGATGGATCGAGGATAATGTCCCGCGCTTCGGCACGTTTGCGCACGACCTGTTTGTGCACCTGGCTTTCGGGCGGCACGTCGATCACCACATCGCCCTGCACCGTGGCCTGACACCCCAGTCGGCGCCCGTCGATCAACCCGCGTTTGTCCTTGTAGCGTTGTTCGACCTTGTTCCATTCGGACAGCGCGCCCTCACGTACGGTGACGCCATGTTTGGAAAATTCGCCGTAGCTTGGGGTGATCTGACATTTTGAACAGATGCCGCGCCCGCCACAGACCGAATCCAGATCAACGCCCAATTGGCGGGCAGCGGTCAGGATCGGTGTGCCGACCTCAAAATGGCCGCGTTTACCTGAGGGCGTGAATACGACGAGAGGATCATTGCGCATGGACATGTATCGCCTGTTGAATTGATTTGCCCCACCATAGGCCACAGCGCTGTCCAAGACAGCCGATCCGCGTCATTTGATGCGTCAGCCGCGGCATTCCTCTTTTGATTTTATCATAAACGTCATGAGGTTTTCGGGGATCAGCCGTCTAGGGCACAAGCGTTGGTGACTGGCCACGCGCGTGAAAGATGAAACCAATCGTGTTCAGCAGAAGCTGAGCCGCCAGAATGGAGGTGCTGCCGGTAGGGTCATAATCCGGTGCCACCTCCACCAGATCAAGGCCGATCACGGAGTTGCGCCCCGCCACGCCCTGCAAAAGCTCAAGCACTTCGTAGTATAGGAAGCCGCCATGGCTGGGCGTGCCCGTTCCCGGCGCGATGGAGGGGCAAAATGCATCAATATCAATCGTGATGTAGACAGGCACCCCGGCGGGCACGCTATCAAGCAGCTTTTCAAGCCCCATCCTGCGCGCCTGACGCACCGATATGATCTGCGAGCCCATGGCGCGGGCATCTGCGTATCCTTCGCGTGCGGTCGAGCTGACATTGCGAATGCCCACCTGCGTTAACCCGCTGACATAGCTCTGTTCGGCGGCACGGCGCATCGGATTGCCATGCCCGTGGCGCACCCCGTGGCGCTCATCGACAAAATCCAGATGCGCATCAATCTGCAGGATATGAAACGCGCCGCCGCTGTATTCCGGCCCGTCATAGGCGCGAATGCAGGGGATGTTGATCGAATGATCCCCCCCGATCACCACTGGCAGCGCGCCTGCACGCAGGGCGGCCCGCACGCCGGTTTCGATGTTGTCATGACTCTTTTCAGTCGCGGTATGCACGATATCCGCATCGCCCATATCGACGATCCTGACATCGGCGGGCAGGTAGGTGGCATCATCCTCGTGATCATAAGCGCCTGCGTGACCGAAACTGAACAGCGTGGATGCCTCGCGCACCCCACGCGGGCCAAAGCGCGCCCCTGCGCGCCATTGTGTTCCGCCATCAAAGGGGGCACCCAGCACGGCGACATCCGCGTCCAGGGTGTCCCAATCGGCCACATAGGGGCGCTTGCCAAATGTCGAGATGCCCACGAAAGGTAAATCCAGCCTGCCGCTGGCGTAGCCATGGTCTGTCATCTTATCCGTCCCATCTGTCATTGACGCCAGCTTTGCCCTGCGGTTTGCCGCTTGGCAATCACCCGCATATGGGGTTGCGGAAAAATTTGCCCCTTTTCATTCTGCGGGACCCGTGAAATAGGAAACTGCCAAGTGAAACGCTCCGATTGCGAGGTATGCCATGGAGATTCGTGAGGCTCTGACCTTTGATGATGTATTGCTGGTGCCCGGTGCGTCCTCGGTGCTGCCATCGACGGCGGACACGCGCACCCGTGTCACGCGCAGCATTGCCATGAACATCCCGCTGCTCAGCTCTGCCATGGATACGGTGACCGAGGCGCGCATGGCGATCGCGATGGCGCAGGCGGGCGGTATCGGTGTTGTCCACCGCAACCTTTCCGTTGAGGAACAGGCGCAGGAAGTCCGGCGCGTCAAACGGTTCGAAAGCGGCATCGTCTACAACCCAATCACCCTGCGCCCCGAACAGACACTGGCCGATGCCAAGGCGCTGCAGGAGCGATACCGCGTGACCGGCTTTCCGGTGGTGGACGAGAAGGGGCGCGTTCTGGGCATTGTCACAAATCGCGACATGCGCTTTGCCAGCGATGACCGCACGCCCGTCTCCGTGATGATGTCGGCCGAAAACCTCGCCATCCTGACTGAACCTGCAGACCGTGAAGAGGCGATCAGCCTGATGAAATCCCGGCGCATCGAAAAGCTGCTGGTGACCGATGGGGAGGGCAAGCTGACGGGCTTGCTCACCCTGAAAGACACCGAACAGGCGGTGCTGAACCCCACTGCCTGCAAGGATGAATTGGGCCGCCTGCGTGTCGCCGCTGCCACCACGGTGGGGGATGCAGGGTTTGAACGCTCCGAGGCGCTGGTGGATGCGGGGGCGGACATGATCGTGATCGACACCGCGCATGGCCATTCCGAGGGTGTCGCGGCGGCGGTCCGGCGCGCCAAGAGCCTCAGCAATGAAGTACAGATCGTGGCGGGCAATGTCGCAACCGGCGAGGCCACCCGCGCGCTGATCGACGCGGGGGCGGATGCGGTCAAGGTCGGGATCGGTCCGGGGTCGATCTGCACCACGCGCATGGTTGCAGGTGTCGGGGTGCCGCAACTTACCGCCATTATTGATTGCGCCGCCGCTGCCGGGGACGTGCCGGTCATCGCGGACGGGGGCATCAAGTTTTCGGGCGATTTTGCCAAGGCGATTGCGGCGGGGGCTTCCTGCGCCATGGTCGGCAGCATGATCGCGGGCACCGACGAAAGCCCCGGCGAGGTGATCCTCTATCAGGGGCGCAGCTTCAAAAGCTATCGCGGGATGGGCAGTCTTGGCGCCATGGCCAGCGGGTCGGCAGACCGGTATTTCCAGAAAGACGCCGCGAGCGACAAGCTCGTCCCCGAAGGGATCGAAGGGCAGGTGGCCTACAAAGGGTCGGCCGGTGCCGTCATTCACCAACTCGTGGGTGGGCTGCGTGCGGCCATGGGCTATACGGGCTGTGCGACCGTCGACGAGATGCGCAGCAATTGCACATTCGTCAAGATCACCGGGGCGGGCCTCAAGGAAAGCCATGTTCATGATGTGCAGATCACGCGCGAAAGCCCGAATTATCGGGTTGGCTAGTCACGCCCCCGGTCTGAAGGAGAGGGCGCAATGACACCCGCCGCGCGCATTGCTGCCGCCATCGAGATTCTGGATGTGATCGCGCAAGGGGCCGCCGCCGAACAGGCCCTGACCCGGTGGGCGCGACTAAGCCGTTTTGCCGGATCCAAGGATCGCGCGGCGGTGCGGGACCACGTCTTTGACGTGCTGCGCCTCAGGGATACGGTTGCGGCCCTTGGGGGTGGCGCGTCGGGCCGGGCGCTGATGCTGGGCCTGCTGCGGTATAACGGGCTTGACCCATCGGCGTTTTTCAACGGTCAGGGCTATGCGCCAGCGGCCTTGTCCGCGCAGGAGCTGGCATACAGTGCAGACCGGGACACCGCCTGCGGCCTGTGGAACCTGCCGGATTGGCTTGTGCCTGAATTTGAGCGCAGCCTCGGGGAAGAGGCGGGCGCGATTGCGCAGGCGCTGACGCAGCGCGGACCTGTCACCCTGCGGGTCAATCTGAAACGGGCGGACGTCACAACAGCCATGCACAGTCTCGCAACTGATGGCGTTGTGACCACCGCAAACCCGGTCTGCGCGACGGCCCTGACGGTCACCGAGGGCGCGCGACGGGTCAGGAATGCGACGGCCTTTCTGTCAGGTCAGGTTGAGGTGCAGGACGCGGCATCCCAAGCCGTTGTCGATGACTTGCCAGAAGCACAGCGCTGTCTGGATTACTGCGCGGGCGGGGGCGGCAAGGCTCTGGCCATGGCCGCGCAGGATGGCCGCCGGGTTTTCGCGCATGACCGTGACCCGGACAGAATGAGGGATATCGCCCCCCGCGCCAAACGCGCCGGGGCGGTGATAAAGCAGCTGGCAACAGACCGCTTGCACGCCCATGGGCCGTTCGATCTGGTGTTATGTGATGCGCCCTGTTCGGGCAGTGGCGCGTGGCGGCGCAGCCCGGAGGCAAAGTGGCGCTTTACCAGCGCGCGTTTGCAGGAATTGCAGGCGATGCAGCAGGATATCCTGCGCGAGGCGGCACCGCTTGTGGATGCGCAAGGGTGGTTGGTTTATGCCACATGCTCTGTGCTGAGAGCGGAAAATGAGGATCAGATCACGGCATTTCTGTCGCAGAACCCGGACTGGCGCTGCACGCTCCAAAGGCGCTGGCCACTGTCTGAAAACTGCGACGGGTTTTACACGGCACACTTGACGCGGGGATAATTGCTGCAATACTCAACCTTAACGAGCACACCTGATCGTGGTTAAGTCGGGATTAACTCCTAGGGCGCTTTGATGACGGTGCGATTCGATACCAGGAGCGAGCGATTGTCCACGAGTGCCATACTGCCATCAAAACTGACTGAATTCGCGCTTGGCGCCCAGAACAGATTTGCCGGCATATTGGTTGGCGCCGCCGTGCTTGCCATCGTCGGGCTGGCCGCCCCGCATGAGGTTTTGCAGAAATCGCTGCTTGCCGCGGCCACCGCTCTGATCGTGCTGTGCGGCGTGTTGTATGGTTTGGTTGGCGCACATGGCAGACGCCAGAAGGCGACCCTTGCCACGCTGTCCAGCTTTATCGACAAGGATGCCGTTCCCGGGTTTCTGACGCGCGCGGATGGTGAAATCCTGTCGCGCAACCAGGCGGCCCGCAGCCGTTTTCAGGGGCAGGCCGGTGATACGCTGATCGGCGCACTCGACAGGACGGTTGCCGATCCGGCCGCCATCCTCTCTCGCCTTCAGACGCGGGCCGATACCGAAGGGTTCGCGCAGGAGGAGCTTGTCACGCGCAAGGGCCACATCCGCGTTGGCGTCAATAAAGCGGGCGCGAATGCCTATGCCTGGCGCTTTGAAGATGTCGCGGTTGCGGCTGCTCAAAACGACGGGCCTGCTTTGCCGATGATCCTTGTGGGCCGCACAAATGCGATCCTCTACATGAATGATCCTGCGCGGGATCTGGTGGGCGGACGGGTCACATCGCTCGAACGTCTGTTCAAGACGATGCCTGTGCAATCGGGCACCGTCTGCGACATCGAAGGGGTGGAGGGCCCGGCGCGGGTGCTTGTGAGCGAAGTATCCGCCGGGGCAGGGCGCAAGGCGCTTTATCTGTTGCCGCCCGGTCCAGCCTCTGTGCGGGATGATGAATGGAACGTCTTTGAAAACCTGCCGGTTCCGCTGCTCAAGGTGGGGGCGGATGGTCAGGTTCAGGCCTTCAACCTCATGGCGTCCAACCTGATCGGCATCGCGCTCGAACGCGATGTGCATTTGTCCGACCTCATGGAGGGGCTTGGCCGGTCCATCACGGACTGGCTGACCGATACGCTTGCCGGGCGTGCATCGCAGCCGACGGAGTTTCTGCGCCTGAAACGCACCGACAAGGAGGTGTTTGTTCAGGTGACCCTCAACAGGATTTCAGAAAGCGGCGATCCGACGCTGATTGCGGTGCTCAGCGACGCCACCGAGTTGAAATCGCTGGAGGCACAATTCGTACAGAGCCAGAAGATGCAGGCGATCGGGCAGTTGGCCGGCGGTGTTGCGCATGATTTCAACAACCTGCTCACAGCGATTTCGGGTCATTGCGACCTCTTGTTGCTGCGCCATGACCAGGGCGACCCCGATTTCAGCGATCTGGTTCAGATCAATCAGAACGCAAACCGGGCCGCGGCGCTGGTCGGCCAGCTTTTGGCCTTTTCGCGCAAACAGACCCTGCGCCCCGAAACGCTGGACATGCGCGACACGCTCGCGGATCTGACGCATCTGCTGAACCGGCTGGTGGGCGAGAAGGTCACGCTGACCCTGACCCATGATCCGGTTTTACTGCCCATCCGCGCCGATAAACGCCAGCTTGAACAGGTTCTGATGAACCTCGTGGTGAATGCGCGCGATGCGATGCCCAACGGGGGCGAAATCCGTATCGAAACGCAATGCATCCGACTGAAAGCGCCGCTCAACCGCGACCGTGTCACGGTGCCTGTGGGCGAATATGTCACTGTGCATGTGTCAGATGACGGCATCGGTATCCCCTCCGACAAGCTGCAAAAGGTCTTCGAGCCCTTTTACACGACGAAACGCACCGGCGAGGGAACGGGTCTGGGCCTGTCAACGGCCTATGGAATCGTGAAACAGACCGGCGCCTATATCTTCGTAGACAGCACCGTTGGCGTTGGCACGCGCTTTACCCTCTATTTTCCTGTACTTGAAAACAGAAAACCTGCGCCGGTTGCACCGCGCGTTGAAACAAAGAAACCAACCGGCAAACATGGCGATGGCGTGATCCTTCTGGTGGAGGACGAGGCCCCCGTCAGGGCCTTTGCCAGCCGTGCGTTGCGCCTGCGGGGCTACACGGTGCTGGAGGCCGATTCTGCCGAAGCGGCGCTCAAGACCCTTGAGGATGAGACGCTGAACGTGGATGTTTTCGTGACGGATGTGGTCATGCCCGGAATGGACGGCCCGAGTTGGGTGCGCGAGGCGCTGAAGAACAGACCGGATGTGCGCGTCGTCTTTGTCTCGGGCTATGCTGAGGACAGTTTTGGCGAGGCGCAGATGAAAATCCCAAACTCGGTATTTCTGCCAAAACCGTTTTCTCTCAATGACTTGACGGACACAGTTCACGAGCAGCTGCATTGACATCGCACCTTGCCTCGCCGCCAGCGTGACGCGATGACCGGGTGGCTGGCGAGATAAAATGCATCGCCGCATTTTTTTTCAATCACTCTTTAACCAGTTCCGTCGCACAGTGCTTCCAGAAAATTTAAATTGAAATGTTCTCATTTTGGTCCCATAAGGAACGTAATGAGAACAAACGCACAGAGCGCGTCGGCAACGATTGCTGCAGCGGGTAAACTGTGACAGTAAGAGGAAATGAAATGGCAACGGCAGATCTACTCAGCATGAACAGCAAGAAATCCGCAGATAAACAGAAAGCGCTCGACTCCGCATTGGCCCAGATCGAACGCCAGTTCGGCAAGGGCTCGATCATGAAACTGGGGGCCGAAGGTGCCGTTCAGGACATTCAGGCAAGCTCAACCGGCTCCCTGGGGCTTGATATCGCCTTGGGCATAGGTGGTCTGCCGATGGGCAGAATCGTCGAAATCTACGGCCCTGAAAGTTCGGGCAAGACCACGCTGACCCTGCATTGCGTTGCCGAGCAGCAAAAAGCGGGCGGTGTCTGCGCATTTGTTGATGCGGAACACGCGCTTGATCCGACATATGCAAAAAAGCTGGGTGTTGATCTGGACGAATTGCTGATCAGTCAGCCCGATACCGGCGAGCAAGCGCTTGAAATTACCGATACGCTCGTGCGCTCGGGTGCAGTGAACATGGTGATCGTGGATTCTGTGGCCGCGCTGACGCCAAAGTCCGAGCTGGAAGGCGATATGGGCGACAGTTCCGTCGGCGTTCAGGCCCGCCTGATGAGCCAGGCGATGCGCAAGCTGACAGGCTCCATCAGCCGCAGCAACTGTATGGTGATCTTCATCAACCAGATCCGGATGAAGATCGGCGTCATGTTCGGATCGCCCGAGACAACGACGGGCGGTAATGCGCTCAAGTTCTATTCATCCGTTCGCCTTGATATCCGGCGTATCGGCGCACTGAAGGACCGCGATGAGGTCGTCGGGAACCACACCCGCGTCAAGGTCGTCAAGAACAAGGTTGCAGCACCTTTCAAGCAAGTCGAATTTGATATCATGTACGGCGAAGGTATCTCCAAAATGGGGGAGCTTCTGGACCTTGGCGTGGCTGCCGGTGTGGTGGATAAATCCGGGTCATGGTTCAGCTATGGGGATGAACGGATCGGGCAGGGGCGTGAGAACGCCAAGGGATTCCTGCGCGAAAACGTCCAGATGGCGCTTGAGATCGAGGATAAGATTCGCGCCGCACATGGGCTGGATTTCGACATGCCGGCGCATGAGAAGAAAGCGGACGACGATATTCTTGAGGCCTAAAGCACCACCAAGCAAGACACCCGCATTTCAAGGGCGCACCAACCGGCTGCGCCCTTTTCCATTTATGCGCAAGCTGCTTGTGGACAGCCACGACGGACGGGGGTATTTGGATTTAACCTGAAATATCTCGCCCGAAGGCCCGCATCATGCAAACGCTGAACGATATCCGATCCACCTTTCTGTCCTACTTTGAAAAACAGGGACATTCGGTCGTGGCCTCCAGCCCGCTTGTGCCGCGCAACGACCCGACGCTGATGTTTGCAAACTCTGGCATGGTGCAGTTCAAGAACCTGTTCACCGGGGTCGAAACACGCGCCTATAAACGCGCAACCACGGCGCAGAAATGTGTCCGGGCAGGCGGAAAGCACAATGACCTGGACAACGTCGGCTATACCGCGCGCCACCACACGTTCTTTGAAATGCTGGGGAATTTCAGCTTTGGCGATTACTTCAAGGAAGACGCCATTCCCTTCGCCTGGGATCTCGTGACGCGCGAGCTTGGCATCGACAAATCGCGCCTCTACGTCACGATCTACCACACGGATGAGGAAGCGGCGGCCATCTGGAAGAAAGTCGGCGTGCCCGAGGATCGTATCATTCCGATCGCCACGAATGACAATTTCTGGATGATGGGGCCGACGGGACCCTGTGGCCCCTGCACCGAGATTTTCTATGACCATGGGGATCACATCTGGGGCGGGCCTCCCGGCTCGCCCGAAGAGGACGGCGACCGGTTTGTTGAAATCTGGAACCTCGTTTTCATGCAGTATGAGCAGTTCGAGGACGGAACGCGCCGTGATCTGGCCGCGCAGTCCATCGACACAGGCATGGGCATCGAGCGGGTCGCGGCCCTTTTGCAGGGCACCAACGACAATTATGCAACCGACCTCATGCGCAGCCTCATCGAAGCCTCTGCCGATGCCAGCAATACCGACCCGGATGGGCCGTGCAAAACGCATCATCGCGTGATTGCGGACCATCTGCGCTCGACCTCTTTTCTGATGGCCGATGGGGTGATGCCCTCCAACGACGGGCGCGGCTACGTGTTGCGCCGGATCATGCGGCGCGCCATGCGGCATGCGCATCTGCTGGGTGCGAAAGATCCGTTGATGCACCAGCTTGTACCCGCGCTCGTGCAGCAAATGGGCGCGGCCTATCCCGAATTGGGCCAAGCCCAGAGCATGATCATACAGACACTGTTGCAGGAAGAAACCCGCTTCAAACAGACGCTTGAGCGTGGTTTGAAACTGTTGGACGATGAATTGAGCGCGCTTGGCGAGGGCGATGATCTGCCCGGTGCTGCCGCGTTCAAGCTGTACGATACATACGGCTTTCCGCTGGATCTGACACAGGACGCGCTGCGCGAGAAGGGGCGCGGTGTGGATACGGATGGATTTGACGCGGCGATGGCTGCACAAAAGGCAAAGGCGCGCGCCGCATGGTCAGGCACGGGCGAGGCGGCGGATGCTGCGATCTGGTTTGACGTGGCAGATGCACAAGGCACGACCGATTTTCTGGGCTATGACACCGAGGTTGCCGAAGGGCAGATCGTCGCGCTCGTGCAGGGCGGCACGGCGACGCAGACGGCCAAAGCCGGAGAGACCGTTCAGATTGCCCTGAACCAGACGCCTTTTTACGCCGAAAGCGGTGGGCAGGTCGGGGATACCGGCGTGATCAAGACAGCCAATGGGGTTGCAAACGTCACGGATTGCCGCAAGACGGCGGATGTTTTCGTGCATATGGCCAAGGTCACTGAGGGCGCCTTGTCGGTCGGGGAGGCGGCGCAGCTCACGGTTGATCCCGCCCGCCGCACGGCGATCCGCGCCAATCATTCGGCGACGCATCTGTTGCATGAGGCGCTGCGCGAGGCTTTGGGCGATCACGTGGCGCAACGCGGGTCATTGAACGCCGAAGATCGGTTGCGCTTCGATTTCAGCCACACGCAGGCCCTGAGCCACGAGGAACTGGCCCGGGTCGAAGCGGATGTGAACGCCTACATCCGGCAGAACGCGCCGGTGGAAACCCGCATCATGACGCCGGATGCCGCGCGTGAACTGGGCGCGCAGGCGCTCTTTGGCGAGAAATATGGCGATGAGGTCCGCGTGGTCTCTATGGGGCGCAAGGAAGGTTCCGGCAAGGGGTTGAGCGGTGATACCTATTCGCTGGAGCTTTGCGGCGGAACGCATGTGCGCCAGACCGGCGACATCGGCGCCTTTGTGACGCTTGGGGACAGCGCCAGCAGCGCCGGTGTGCGCCGGATCGAAGCGCTGACCGGGGCCGCCGCGTTGCAGCATCTGCGCGCGCAGGATCAGCGTCTGGCCGCCGTCGCGGCAGACCTCAAGGCGCAGCTTGCCGATGTGCCCGAGCGTGTGCGCAGCCTTCTCGAGGAACGCCGTGCGCTGTCAAACGAAGTGGCGCAACTGCGCCGGGAACTTGCCATGAGCGGCGGTGGTGGCAGTGCCGCCCCGGACGTCAAGGACGTGGCCGGCACGCCTTTCATGGCGCAGGTGCTGTCGGGCGTGACCGGCAAGGACTTGCCCGGCCTCGTCGATCAGATGAAAGAACAAATGGGATCGGGCGTCGTTTTGCTGATCGCGGATGCGGATGGCAAGGCGGCTGTCGCGGCGGGTGTGACCAAGGACCTCACCGCCAAACTGTCCGCTGTGGATATCGTCAAGGCGAGCGTCGCGGCCCTCGGCGGCAAGGGCGGCGGTGGACGTCCCGACATGGCGCAGGGCGGTGCAAAAGATGCCGCCAATGCCGATGCCGCGATTGCAGCCGCAGAAACAGTCTTGAAAGGATAGGGTGATGGGCGCGCTTTGGATTGCACATGTCAAGGTCACGGATGAGGAAGCCTATGGAAAATACGCAGCCCTCGCCACAGAGGCGATTGCCGCGCATGGCGGCCATTTCATCGCCCGCGGTGGTCGCTTCGTCCAACTGGAAGGTCAAGCCCGCCCGCGCAATGTCGTGGCACGGTTTCCCGATGTTGAATCCGCTGAAAAATGTTATAATTCAGAAATTTACCAGCGGGCCTTAAACCATGCGCGCGATGCGTCCGAGCGGGATCTGATGATCATCGAGACAACCGAATAGCGCCCTTTGCGCCCGGCACGGCACCGGGCGCAGAAAAGTCATTCAGCCTGCGCGCGCCATGCGTTTGCGCTCATGCGGATCAAGGTAGCGTTTGCGCAACCGGATGGCGTTTGGTGTCACCTCGACCAGTTCATCATCGTCGATATAGGCGATGGCTTCTTCCAGGCTGAGGGTGATCGGTGTGGTCAGCCGCACGGCCTCATCCGTACCGGAGGCGCGCACGTTGGTCAGTTTCTTGCCTTTCAGCGGGTTCACTTCGAGGTCATTCTCACGGCTGTGCTCACCGATGATCATACCGGTGTAGACATCAGCCTGCGCCCCGATCATCATTTTACCGCGCTCTTCAAGGTTCCACAGCGCATAGGCCACCGAGGTGCCGTTTTCCATCGAAATCAGGACACCCGCCCGCCGGCCCGGAATAGGCCCCTTGTGAGGTGCCCAGCCATGAAAGACGCGGTTCAGCACGCCCGTGCCGCGCGTATCGGTCAGGAATTCGCCGTGATAGCCGATCAACCCGCGCGAGGGCACATGTGCCACGATGCGCGTCTTGCCCGCACCGGCTGGTTTCATCTCGACAAGCTCCCCCCGGCGCGTGCCTGTTATTTTTTCGATCACGGCCCCGGAATATTCATCATCCACATCGATCGTGGCTTCTTCGATGGGTTCATGGCGCACCCCGTCGATGTCGCGAAACAGCACCTGCGGGCGCGAGATGGAGAGTTCAAACCCCTCGCGGCGCATGTTTTCAATCAGAACACCCATCTGGAGTTCGCCGCGCCCTGCAACTTCGAAGGCCTCGCCGCCGGGTGTGTCGGAAATCTTGATCGCCACGTTGCTTTCCGCCTCTTTCAT
The DNA here is from genome assembly GCF_000014045.1 of Roseobacter denitrificans OCh 114. Classification (NCBI taxonomy): domain Bacteria; kingdom Pseudomonadati; phylum Pseudomonadota; class Alphaproteobacteria; order Rhodobacterales; family Roseobacteraceae; genus Roseobacter; species Roseobacter denitrificans. Next base: position 2,576,360 of record NC_008209.1, on the reverse strand, counting down.
CAGCCGCTCCCGGATGACGCGCGACTGGACCTTCTTGCCATCGCGGCCAGCAAGCGGGCTGTCATTGATGCCGAAGGTGACGGTGATGGTCGGCGGGTCGATGGGCTGCGATGGCAGGGCCTCGGTAACTTGCGGGGCGACGATACTGTCGGCGACGGTTGCCTTGGACATGCCCGCAAGGCTCACGATATCACCCGCTTCAGCCAGATCAATCGGTTGCTGGTTCAGCCCGCGAAACGCCAGCACTTTGGTCACACGAAAGGATTCGATCTGCGTGCCATCCCGGCTCAGCGCCTTGACGGTTTCGCCCGCTTTGACGGTCCCGGCCTCAACCCGGCCCGTCAGAATGCGCCCGATAAACGGGTCCGCACCCAGTGTTGTGGCCAGCATCTGGAACGGCGCGTCGCGCTGCGCCAGTTGCGCCGGGGCGGGGACGTGTTCGACGATCAGATCAAACAGCGCCGAAAGGTCCTTGCGCGGACCATCCAGCTCGACATCCGCCCAGCCAGAGCGCCCCGAGGCATACATGGCCGGGAAATCCAGTTGGTCATCATCCGCGCCAAGGTTGGCAAAAAGATCGAAACACTCATCCAGCGCGCGGTCGGGTTCGGCGTCTGGCTTGTCGACCTTGTTCAGCACAACAATCGGGCGCAGGCCGAGGGCAAGCGCCTTTGAGGTGACGAATTTCGTCTGCGGCATCGGCCCTTCGGCCGCGTCCACCAGCAGCACCACACCGTCCACCATGGACAGGATGCGCTCAACCTCACCACCGAAATCCGCGTGGCCGGGGGTATCCACGATGTTGATACGCGTGCCCTTCCATTCGACGGATGTGGCTTTGGCCAGAATGGTGATACCGCGTTCGCGCTCCAGATCATTGCTGTCCATCGCCCGTTCCGTGGTGGCCTGATTTTCCCGGTAGGTGCCCGATTGTTTGAGCAATTCATCCACAAGCGTGGTTTTACCGTGATCAACGTGAGCAATAATTGCGATGTTTCGCAGGTCCATGAGAGCGCCTCGATTTGACTGAATATGCGCGCCTCCCGGCGCCGCTTTGGGGGCCGCATACCGCGCAGCCTGCCAGAAAGCCAGCGATAATCGCCCAAGGCGGGTGCAGAGTTAATGCTGCGTGGTATTTGACAGCAGGTGAATGACCAGAATACCGGACAGAATCAGACCCAACCCGATGATCGCGGGCAGGTCGAGCCGTTGACCAAACACCACGAAACCGATGCAGGCGATAAAGACGATGCCCAGACCCGACCAGATCGCATAGACCACACCGACGGGCATGTATTTGAGCGTCAGGCCCAGCAGGAAGAAAGCCAGCCCATAGGCGATCACAACGACGATGGTGGGGCCTGTGCGGGTGAACTGCTGGCTGGCCTGAAGGGCGGTGGTGCCGATCGTTTCAAACAGGACGGCGAGGATCAGATAGAGATAGTGCAGTGGCATGGCAGCGGCCCTTCTGGCGTAAGACCGGCAGACAGTGCGTGTCTTTGGTCTGCGCCATCACGAGGCTGGCAGACATATCAGACAAGGCCACACGCCGGATCGGGGAATGATACGTTCCGCCATATCCGCGACGCGCGCATGGATCAAGCAATCAAGATCGCCGCGCATGCGATGGGTGCCTGAAACCTGCGCCATGTGGCGCGGGCGGCGCAAAAATCATGCACCCAGGTCGCGGAATTGGATGTCGGTGCGCTTCGGCTTCGCTGCGCAGCCGCAGCAACAGACGCGCATGAGGCTGACAAAACCGCAAACCAAGCCCGGCGGTTCGCCTGTCCGGTCAGCCTGCAAGCGCCGTGTTGAGGTTCTCGCTGATCTTTTCCAGGAACCCCTGCGTTGTCAGCCAGCCCTGATCCGGCCCCACGAGCAGCGCAAGGTCTTTGGTCATAAACCCGCTTTCCACCGTATCCACGACCACTTTTTCCAGCGTTTCGGCAAAATTGAGCAAGGCGTCATTGTCGTCAAGCTTGGCACGGTGCTTCAGCCCGCCTGTCCAGGCATAGATCGAGGCAATGGAATTGGTCGAGGTCGCTTCGCCTTTCTGGTGCTGGCGATAATGGCGGGTGACGGTGCCATGCGCGGCTTCGGATTCGACGACCTGTCCGTCCGGTGTCATCAACACCGATGCCATCAGCCCCAGTGATCCAAAGCCCTGCGCAACCGTGTCCGACTGCACATCGCCATCATAATTCTTGCAGGCCCAGACATATCCACCCGACCACTTCATGGCAGAGGCGACCATGTCATCAATCAGGCGGTGTTCGTACCAGATACCGGCGGCGTCGAATTTCTCCTTGAATTCCGCCTCGAAAACCTGCGCGAAGAGTTCGAGGAACCGCCCGTCATATTGTTTCAGAATGGTGTTTTTCGTGGACAGATAGACGGGCCAGCCCAGAGTGAGGCCATAATTGAAGGATGCGCGCGCAAAATCGATGATGGATTTGTCGAGGTTGTACATCGCCATCACAACACCGCTGTCGGGCGCGTCAAAGACCTCGCGCTCAATCTCCGTGCCGTCTTCACCGACAAATTTGAGGGTCAGCTTGCCCTTGCCGGGAAATTTGAAATCTGTCGCGCGGTATTGATCGCCATAGGCGTGACGCCCCACAACGATGGGTTTTGTCCACCCGGGCACGAGGCGCGGCACGTTCCGGCAAATGATCGGCTGGCGAAAGATCACCCCGCCCAGAATGTTGCGGATCGTGCCATTGGGCGAGCGCCACATCTGTTTCAGGCCGAACTCTTCGACGCGGGCTTCATCCGGCGTGATCGTCGCGCATTTGACACCGACACCGTGTTCCTTGATCGCATGGGCTGCATCCACGGTGATCTGATCGTCCGTGGCATCGCGGGATTCCATACCCAGATCATAGTATTTCAGATCAATATCCAGATAGGGCAGGATCAATTTCTGCTTGATGAAATCCCAGATAATGCGGGTCATTTCATCCCCATCGAGTTCCACAACGGGGTTTTGCACTTTGATCTTCGTCACCGGAATCTCCTGCGTTCTGGCTGGGTGTCACGGTGGCCTTAGCGCAATTCATGGGGGCTGCAAAGGATTAAGTATACAAATGTATACCAATCTGCGGCGCGCGGTTATTTTGACGGCATCTTGCTGAAAAACGCTTCCAGTTTCGGGAAAAGCCACTGCCAAAGGCGCGGCGCGCCCCTTTGCACAGGCGTGCCCACACGCTGCGACAGCTGATCGATGGTGACGCCATATTCAAGCCACGACCCGCCGCCATTTGCCATGTTGGAAATCGGCGGCTGTACCCGGTCGATGGATTTGGCAAAAACCGCATCCGGTGTCTCTGCGGCTTCGAATTCGTCCCAGATGTCGCGAAACGCTTTCGCCTGATCCTGTGGCAACAGGCCGAACAGGCGGTCCGCCGCGATCTGTTCCTTTGCCTCTTGTGCGGCAGCATCCACAGTGCCGTGGATCGGATTGTCGCCTGCGTCGATCTCCACGATGTCATGCAGCAGCAGCATCTTGAGCACCCGGTCGATGCGCACGTCCGGACCCGCCTGTTCCGCCAGCACGAAAGCATACAGCATCACGTGCCACGAGTGTTCGGCGGAGTTTTCATAGCGGGAATTGTCGTGCAGCCGCGAGGCGCGCATGACCGATTTCAGCTGGTCCGCTTCGCTGAGAAAGGCGATCTGGGCTGCCAGCCGATCACTCATCCGGGGCGGCCTGCGTACCGGGTGGCAGGTCTTTCCTGATCTGGTCCAGAACCGCGCGGGCGCGCTGTTCGGCCCGTCGCACGCGCAGGGCTGTCAAATAGGCTTCTTCCATGGTCTGCGAAGAGCCGCCGATGGTATCCGCAACCCGCTGCACGAAAGCATCATCGCCCGTGGCGTTTATGATCTTGAGGCTTTCCAGCGCCAGTTCATCGGCGACATCTTCGACAATACCCATGGTTCAGCGTGACGTTTCGGTCAGCCGACGTTTGACATAATCCGTTGTTGTCTCGATCAGCGTATCAAGGTGGGGCTCTTCGAAGAAATGCCCGGCACCCTCGACCTGCTCATGGGTGATCGTGATGCCCTTTTGTTCGTGCAGCTTGCTCACCAGCGCTTCGGTATCGCTGGGCGGGGCCACACGATCTGCCGTGCCATTGATCACAAGGCCCGAGGACGGGCAGGGCGCAAGAAACGAAAAGTCATACATGTTTGCAGGGGGGGCCACGGAAATGAACCCTGTAATCTCGGGGCGCCGCATGAGCAACTGCATCCCGATCCAGGCGCCAAAGGAAAACCCGGCAACCCAGCAGTGTTTCGAATTGTTGTTCATGGATTGCAGATAATCCAGCGCCGAGGCGGCGTCGGACAGCTCACCGATCCCCTGATCATACTCGCCCTGGCTGCGGCCGACACCGCGGAAATTGAACCGCAGGACGGTGAAGCCCATGTTGTAGAACGCATAATGCATCCGGTGCACGATGATATGGTTCATGGTGCCGCCGAACTGGGGGTGCGGGTGCAGGATAATCGCAATCGGCGCGTCGCGCTCTTTTTGGGGGTGGTAACGACCTTCAAGCCGACCCTCGGGGCCGGGGAAAATGACCTCAGGCATGAGTGTCCCTGTGTATTGTGTCGCCAGCCCTGCCAGAAATCTTGACGACTTCGTGCAGGGACCTTAGAACGGTTCTAATTAGATCGCAGAAAACAACATCTGCTGCGGACTATGGCCTTAAGGTTTAACGCGCCCGACGTCAATCAATTGACGGGCGCGCGGGTATCAAGGAACTGCGATGAAACTCTCAACAAAAGGGCGATATGCGATGGTGGCGCTGGCGGATATCGCGATGCAGCCGCAGGACAAACTGGTCTCGCTGGGGGATATCGCGACGCGGCAGGCGATCTCGCTGGCCTATCTGGAACAGCTGTTTGTCAAGCTGCGCCGTGCCGAACTTGTCGCATCCGTGCGTGGACCGGGGGGCGGGTATCGCTTGACGCGCTCGCCGTCCGACATCCGGGTTGTGGAAATCCTGAGCGCGGTGGATGAAACCGTGGATGCGATGCACAAGGGGGCAGGGGCCTCCGGGGGCGCTTCCGGCAGTCAGGCGCAGTCTCTGACCAACCGCCTGTGGGAAAGTCTGAGCGCGCATGTCTATGTATTTCTGCACCAAACGCGGCTGTCGGATGTGATTGCCAATGAACTCGCACCCTGTCCTGCGGTGCCCAACCTGTTCGACATCGTGGATGAGCCGACAGAACCCGCCTAAAAGCGCGTCCACCTTTATGAAAGCCGAGATGTGAGACGAATTTACCTCGATCACAATGCGACTGCACCGCTGCGCCCGGAGGCGCGCGCGGCGATGCTGGAGGTGATGGATCTGCCGGGCAATCCTTCCTCTGTGCACGCAGAAGGGCGCGCGGCCAAGGGTATGATGGAACGCGCACGCCGCGACATTGCCGAGGCATTGGGGGCGCAGGATGCGGAGATCGTTTTCACGTCCGGCGCCACCGAAGCCGCAGCGCTCGCCTGCGCCGGGCGCAATCTGCGGGCCAGTGATATCGAACATGACGCGGTGCGTGCATGGTGCCCACCGCTCCTCGATACCGACGCGCAGGGCGGTGTTACGGTCGATGATCCCGCACAATCGACCCTGCAACGGGCCAATTCGGAAACCGGTATCCTGCAGGATTTGCCACAGGACCTCGCCGTCAGCGACATGACACAGGCTTTTGGAAAGATACCGCTCGATTTCACCGCGAGCGGTGCGCGCATGGCGCTGATCTCGGCCCATAAGCTGGGTGGTCCCAAGGGGATCGGTGCGCTGATCCTGCGGCGCGGGCAGGACATACCGGTGCAGATCAAAGGCGGCGGGCAGGAGATGGGCCGCCGCTCAGGCACGGAAAACCTGATTGGAATCGCGGGTTTCGCCGCTGCTGCGCAGGCAGCGCGGCGTGATCTGGACGCCGGACGCTGGGAAGAAATCAAAGAACTTAGAAAGATTCTAGAAAACACCCTTGCAGCCGAGACAAAGACAACTATTTTTATCGGGAAAGAGGCAAATCGTTTGCCGAACACGTTATGTTTTGCCACGCCGGGCTGGAAAGGCGAGGCCCAGGTGATCCAGATGGATCTTGCCGGGTTCGCCGTTAGCGCAGGGTCTGCCTGCTCCAGCGGCAAGGTCAAGGCGAGCAGCGTGTTACGGGCGATGGGGCTGGATGAAGCGACCGCAAGCTGCGCCATTCGCGTGTCCTTGGGTCTGGAGACGACGAAAACCGAGGTCCTGCAGTTTGCACAGGCCTGGCTTGAAAAAGAAAAGAAATTTCGCGCCCGCGCGGCGTGAGCACTGGAGGATACGATGACAGCATTAGACCAGCCGATCACCGAGGATATTCAGGTCAAAGAAGGCGTTGACCAGGACACAGTTGACGCCGTGCGCGAAGTGGGCGGCAAATATAAGCACGGCTGGTCCACCGACATTGAAATGGAATACGCGCCAAAGGGCCTCAGCCCGGAGATCGTGCGCCTGATTTCCGAAAAGAACGAAGAACCCGAATGGATGCTGGAATGGCGTCTGGCCGCTTACGAGCGCTGGTTGCAAAAGTCCGAGCCCAAATGGGCCATGGTGGATTATCCGGAAATCGATTTTCAGGATCAATACTACTATGCGCGGCCCAAATCCATGGAAGTCAAGCCGAAGTCGCTGGATGACGTCGATCCCAAGCTGCTGGAAACATATCAAAAGCTGGGCATTCCGCTGAAGGAACAGATGATCCTCGCCGGTGTCGAGGGCGCTGAGGAACTGACCGATGAGCCGCGCAAGGTGGCGGTGGATGCTGTGTTTGATTCCGTCTCGCTCGGCACGACATTCCGGGATGAGCTGATGAAGGCGGGCGTAATCTTCTGTTCGATTTCCGAGGCGATCAAGGATCACCCCGAGCTGGTCAAGAAATACCTCGGCTCGGTCGTGCCGGTGTCTGACAACTACTACGCGACGCTCAATTCGGCGGTGTTTTCCGACGGCTCTTTTGTGTATGTGCCGCCCGGCGTGCGCTGCCCGATGGAACTGTCGACCTATTTCCGCATCAATGCGGAAAACACCGGTCAATTCGAACGCACGCTGATCATCGCGGACAAGGGGTCCTATGTCTCCTACCTCGAGGGCTGCACCGCGCCGCAGCGCGACATCGCGCAGCTTCACGCCGCTGTGGTGGAGATCATTGTCGAGGAAGATGCGGAGGTGAAATACTCCACCGTCCAGAACTGGTACCCGGGCGACGAAGAGGGCAAGGGCGGCATCTATAACTTCGTGACAAAACGTGCCGATTGCCGGGGGGATCGCGCCAAGGTGATGTGGACGCAGGTGGAGACGGGTTCGGCCGTCACCTGGAAATATCCGTCGTGCATTCTGCGCGGCGACGACAGCCAGGGCGAATTCTATTCGATTGCCATCGCCAACAACATGCAGCAAGCCGATACCGGCACCAAGATGATCCATCTGGGCAAACGCACCAAGTCGCGCATCGTGTCCAAGGGTATTTCCGCAGGCAAGGCGCAGAATACCTATCGCGGGCTGGTGTCGATGCACCCCAAAGCGAAGGATTCGCGCAACTATACCCAGTGCGACAGCCTGCTGATCGGCGACAAATGCGGCGCACACACAGTGCCCTACATCGAGGTCAAGAACAACTCGAGCCGAGTGGAGCACGAAGCGACGACCTCCAAGGTGGACGACGATCAGCTGTTCTACTGCCGCTCGCGCGGGATGGACGAAGAAGAGGCCGTGGCGCTGGTGGTGAACGGGTTCTGCAAGGACGTGCTGCAAGCGCTGCCGATGGAGTTTGCCATGGAGGCGCAGCAATTGGTGGCGATTTCGCTTGAAGGGTCAGTGGGCTGATCGGCGCGCCGCACCGACGCAACACCGACGTCGTACCGACGTGAAACCGATAGGCCTCAATCTGCCAACCGAGCACCACGGGACACCAGATGATTTTGACGACCACAAACACCATCGAAGGTCACACGATCACCGCCTATAAGGGCATCGTTGTGGGCGAAGCGATCATGGGCGCGAATATCGTGCGGGATTTCTTTGCCTCCGTGACGGATGTGATCGGTGGACGCTCCGGTGCCTACGAGGACAAGCTGCAGGACGCGCGCACCGAGGCGATGGCCGAAATCGAGGAACGCGCCGCAGCCCTCGGGGCCAACGCCGTCGTGGGCATTGATCTCGACTATGAGGTGACCGGGGACAGCATGCTGATGGTATCCGTTTCGGGCACGGCTGTGACCATAACGTAATCAACTTAAAGAACACGCCGCAAGGCACTGAAGTAAAACGCCTCTGTGCGATTAGATATAAGGGAAGAAAAATGCTGAGCATCAAAAACCTGCAGGTCAAACTGGAAGAAGAAGACAAGGAAATCCTCAAAGGCGTTGATCTTGAGATCGAAGCAGGCAAGGTGCATGCGATCATGGGCCCGAACGGGTCGGGTAAGTCGACCCTGTCCTATGTCCTGTCGGGTAAGGACGGCTATGAAGTCACCGGCGGATCCGCAGATCTGGAGGGCGAAGACGTGCTTGACATGGAGCCCGAAGAGCGCGCCGCGGCAGGCCTGTTTCTCGCGTTTCAATACCCCGTGGAAATCCCCGGTGTGGGCAACATGACCTTCCTGCGCACAGCCGTGAACGCACAGCGCAAGGCACGTGGTGAAGAGGAAATGTCGGCGGCCGACTTCCTCAAGGCCGTGCGCGCGCGCGCAAAGGAATTGAAGATCGACGCGGATATGCTGAAACGGCCCGTCAACGTCGGCTTTTCGGGCGGTGAGAAAAAGCGCAACGAAATCCTTCAGATGGCGATGCTGGAACCCAAGATGTGTATCCTGGACGAGACTGACTCCGGCCTCGACGTGGATGCGATGAAACTGGTGGCGGAGGGTGTGAATGCGCTGCGCAATGAGGGGCGCGGGTTCCTCGTCATCACGCACTACCAGCGTCTGCTGGATCACATCAAACCGGATGTGGTGCATATCATGGCCGATGGCAAGATCGTGAAAACGGGCGGTCCCGAACTTGCGCTTGAAGTCGAGAACAACGGCTACGGCAACATTCTGGCAGAGGTGGCATAATGGCCGAAGCAGCACTGAAAACCAGCACGACAGAGGCGCGGTTGGCGCGTCTCGCGCTGCCGGAAGGCGGTTGGACCGCAGCCGCACGCAAGGACGCAAAGGCGCGTGTCGAGGCGATGGGCCTGCCGGACCGGCGCGACGAGTATTGGAAATACACCCACCCCGACACGCTGACACAGGCTGATGCCGTGCCCGCGGCACTGTTTCACAATGATGAGGCACCGCTTTTTGGTGAGATTGACCGTATCCGGATCGTCTTCGTGGATGGGGTGTTTGATGCGGAAGCCTCTGATGATCTTGTGGGCGAGGGGCTTGCCATTGAGCGTCTGGCGGAGCAGTCGGCGGATATTCACTGGGCGCGTGACCTATACGGTGCATTGGAAGCCCGCGGACAGTCACCGGTCGAACGCCCGCTCGCGGCGCTCAACACGGCCTATGCAACCGATGGTGTGCTGATCCATGTCACCGGAAAGGCCAGCAAACCGGTGAGCCTGCACTATCAGCACCGTGATGAGACCTCCGATGCGATCCTGCACCATGTGATCAAGGTCGACGCAGGCGCTGAACTGACCCTGCTGGAAACCGGCCCGGCGGCGGCGCGCTTTAACAAGGTCATGGAAGTGGACATCGCCGACACGGGCGTTTTCCACCATGTGCGGGCGCAGGGGCGTGATCATGAGCGGCGTGCGGCGACCCACATCTTTACCCGTCTGGGCTCCGAGAGCACTTTCAAAAGCTTCACGCTGACCGCGAATGGTGTTCTGACCCGCAATGAGTGCATTATCGAACTGACAGGCGATGATGCCATTGCCCATGTGGCGGGCGCCTGTGTCGGCGACGGTGATTTCCATCACGACGACACGGTGTTCATCACCCATGACGCGGTGAATTGTGAGAGCCGACAGGTCTTCAAGAAGGTGCTGCGCAACGGTGCCACCGGCGTGTTTCAGGGCAAGATTCTGGTCCAGCCCGGTGCGCAGAAAACCGATGGCTACCAGATCAGCCAGTCGTTGCTGCTGGATGACGACAGCCAGTTTCTGGCGAAACCGGAGCTTGAGATCTACGCGGACGATGTGGCCTGTTCACACGGTTCCACCTCGGGGGCGATTGACGAGACCGCGCTTTTCTATCTGAGGTCCCGCGGGGTGCCCCGCGCGCAGGCCACGGATTTGCTGACCCTTGCGTTTCTGGCCGAAGCGGTCGATGAGATCGAAGATGAAGCGTTGCGTGAAGAGATCGTTGACCGTCTCGCAGGCTGGCTGGAGCGGCATCGAAAGTAATGGCGGTCACCCGCAATATCACCGCTACCTATAGGGGGCCCGGTCGTGTTGTGACCGGGCTTTTGGCACTGGGGCAACGCGAAGACCGTGCGCTGGCCTATCTGATGGCCGGATGTATCATCGTCTTTATCGCGCAGATGCCGCGTCTCGCCCGCGAAGCGCATCTGAGTGGGGAAGACCTCAACATGCTGATGGGCGCAACCCTGATGGCTTGGGTCCTGATCGCGCCGCTCGGGCTTTACTGTGTCGCGGCTGTGACGCATCTTGTGGCAAAACTGTTCAGAGGCAAGGGCACTCATTACGGGGCACGGCTTGCACTTTTCTGGGCGTTGCTTGCGTCATCCCCCCTGATGCTGCTGAATGGGCTGGTCGCGGGGTTTGTGGGTCCGGGCATAGAATTACAGGCCGTTGGTTTTTTGTGGTTTGCGTTCTTTTGCTGGTTCTGGTTAGGCGGGTTGATTGCAGCGGAGCGTGGACAAGAATGATGACCAAACCAATGAGTTTCCCCGATCTGGCCGTGCTGACCTTGCGGGATCCCAAATCTGCTGCGCAGGTCGTGCTGTCATGGAATTTGCCGCGTGAAGCCTTGTGGACGGCGATTGCGCTGATCAGCGTCGTTGTCACCATCCTGTCGACCCTGTCGAACATGATCATCCCCGTGCCGCCGCCCCTGAACGGCATTGTCGGCAATCCGTTCCTTTATTGCGCGATTGCTGCGGGTGGGTTCATTGCCACTGTCTATGCAATCTACTGGACCGGCCGCATTCTGGGCGGCGAGGGCAGCATCGAGGATATGATGATCCTGCTGCTGTGGTTGCAGGCTCTGCGCGCCGGGGCACAGGTGGTGGTTCTGATCTCCTTGATCCTTGCACCAGTGTTGGCCAGCTTTCTGGTCTTGTTTATCGGGGTGGCGACGCTGTGGGTTTTTGTCCACTTCATAAATGCGGGACTGCGGCTCAACTCGCTCTTGCGGGCGGTTGGCGTGTTGTTTCTGGGGGCCGTTGCCTTGATGGCAATCCTGACTTTCTTGCTATCCATGATCGGCGTGTCCGCCGTCGGAGTACCTTTGAATGTATGATGTGAGCGAAATCCGCAAAGACTTCCCGATCCTCAGTCGTGAGGTCAATGGCAAGCCGCTGGTCTATCTGGACAATGGCGCGTCGGCCCAGAAGCCTCAGGTTGTCATTGATGCCATCAGCAACACATATGCCAACGAATATGCCAATGTGCATCGCGGGCTGCATTATCTGTCCAATCTGGCCACGGATAACTACGAAAGCGTGCGCGGTGTGATCGCGCGGTTCCTCAATGCGAAATCAGAAGATGAAATCATCCTGAATTCGGGTACGACAGAAGGCATCAATATGGTTGCCTATGGCTGGGCCATGCCGCGTCTGCAGGCCGGTGATGAGATCATTTTGTCCGTAATGGAGCATCACGCCAATATCGTGCCCTGGCATTTCCTGCGCGAACGCCAAGGTGTGGTGCTGAAATGGGTCGATGTGGACAGCACCGGTGCATTGGACCCCCAAGCGGTGATTGATGTGATTGGGCCGAAGACAAAACTGGTTGCAATATCTCATCTCTCCAATGTCTTGGGGACCAAGGTTGATGTCAAAACCATCACCGCTGAAGCGCATGCGCGCGGCGTGCCGGTCTTGGTGGATGGCTCGCAGGCGGCGGTGCACCAACCGGTGGATCTGCAGGATCTGGGGTGCGATTTCTATGCGATCACGGGTCACAAACTCTACGGGCCGTCAGGGTCCGGTGCCATCTTTGTCAAGTCGGAACGGATGAAGGAAATGCGCCCGTTCATCGGTGGCGGCGATATGATCAAGGAGGTCAGCAAGGAGACGGTGATCTACAACGATCCGCCGCTCATGTTCGAGGCTGGCACGCCGGGGATCGTTCAGACGATCGGCTTTGGTGTCGCGCTGGAATACATGATGAACCTCGGGATGGAGAATATCGCAGCCTATGAGGATACGTTGCGGGATTACACGGTCGAGCGGCTCGCCGGATTGAACTGGCTGCAGGTGCAGGGCACGACGCCGGACAAGGCAGCGATCTTCAGTTTCACGCTGGAAGGGGCGGCACATGCGCATGACGTCTCCACCATTCTCGACAAGAAAGGGGTGGCTGTGCGCGCAGGCCAGCACTGTGTTGGCCCGTTGATGCAGCACATGGGCCTGTCTGCGACCTGTCGCGCCTCTTTTGGATTGTATAACACCAAAGAGGAAGTGGACGTCTTTGTCGAAGCCCTGGAACTGGCGCATGATCTGTTTGCGTGATCTGCGCGCGGTGATTTAGCAATTGCAGGAGCGATACGCCCGGTTTATACCGCATGGCGTGACGCCGACCTGTATTGGCAAGTGGTACGAAGAGACAAAAAGGACTTGCGCAGATACCTCCGCAACGATACCCGCACAGCAATGTGTGAAATGCGGTCCCATAGCTCAGCTGGATAGAGTGCACGCCTCCGAAGCGTGAGGTCGCAGGTTCGAATCCTGCTGGGACCGCCATATTCCGACATTCTCCACGTCAGATGCCACATCCGCCCCGGCGTAATCAGTCCAGTGGCAACAGAAACGCCGGTTTGTCGATCCCCTTCAGATCTGGTTGCAGCAGTTTGCCCGTGTCATACTCAAGACCCGCCGCATCACAGGTTGCCTGACTGATGAGCGCCTGACCCGCGCGCGCTGCGGTGGATATGCGCGCGACCAGATTGACGTCGTAACCGAATGCGCTGATGTCCTGAATATCATTGCTGGCGGCGGCAATGGTGCCAAGGTAAGCCTCGCCCGTGTGCACACCGATCCCTATCGGCAGATCAATGCCCTGCGGTGCAATCCGTTTCACCTTTTCCTGCAGGCGCCGCGCCGCCGCCACGCCCTTTTTGGCATGATCAGCCCCGGCGATGCCGGGTGGCCAGACGGCGATGACCCCGTCGCCAATGAATTCCAGAACCGACCCATCGGTCTTGGCCATGGCATCGAGCGCAAGGTTGCGCAGTTCTGATACAAGCTCCATGAATGCCTTTGACGACATCTGGGCAGACAGCCCCGTGGAGTTGCGGATATCGACGAACATCATCGTCATGGGCGTGTCCGTGCCCCCGGGATAGGCCCTTAGAAATTCATCACATGCGTTACAGAACAACGGGTTGCGTTTGGATTGTCGGATGCCCTGAAACCTGCTCAGCAGCCATCCGCCGATACCTTTGAACGGCGCGGTACACAGCTTGCATCGCGGATCACGCGGCAGGAAGCCGAAACGTTTTTTCTTGGACAGCAACAGCGGGTGGCCTTCGATCAGAACAAGTTTCCAGACCTCTTCATTGCCATCTTGTCGTTGATAGTCGTGTTTCATGGCAGATATGGCCCTATTGATTTGCAAGGAGGAAACGATCGGGCGTTGCAGAAATGTTCATCGACTCGGCTTCGGAGCAGGGCATCACGGCCTCGCTGTTTGAAACCCCGGTTGCGCAGAGCACGGTGTGCGCCACAGTGACCTTGCGCGCGGGGCCCATGCCGCGATACAGCACCTCGATTGTCTCGCCATTTGCAAATGGGCTGGCGCAGGGTATCGTCGGATGGCCCGCCGCGTCCCGCAAGCGAACCGACGGCACCGTGACCACGACCCCGGCCTTCAGCAAGGTCGGATCCAGCCAGTCCGGTGCCGCCTTGAGGGTCAGCTGGTGGTCATAATCGGGGCCAAAGGCATCCGGCTCAAACGGTCCGCTGGCAAGGCTCGCGGTCTGCAGGTTGGTCATATGCGCCTCGCCCCCGTCACCAAACAGCAGATAGGTCGCAACCTCAGGCTGCTGATAATGGTGGGCAAAGGGGCGGAACATGACCATGCGCCCCACCGTCGCCGTGAAATCCCCGGCAATGGGCAGCACGACCTTCAGCGGGTCCCACGGAAAAAAATGTGGATCATCAAGGTATTCGGGGGGAAAGGACGGCATGCCCTGAAAGATATTGGCCCGAAAGGTCGGCTTTTCTCCCGCCGGTATTGCAGGGATGATAAAGGGGTCTTCGGCGTGGTTGCACATCACGATGAAATCACCGGGATTGTGGCGGCGCACCTGCCTGTATTCCTGCAAGACGGCTTCGGGCAGATGGACCTGATAGGCGATCTGATACTTGTGCACCTCATGGTGATACTGGGTCATATGCACCGCAAAGACATGTTTGTCCCCGATCAGTGAAAAGGCGTGCAGATGCGGTGGGTTATGGACGACCGTGGCAAGCTGCGGTTCCAGCGCAGAGGTGGGGGCTGCGGCGTGATGATGGCTGTGATCTGACATTCTGCGGGATCCTCAAGGTTTGCGCGTGGCACTTGGGGCAGGGGCGGCGTCCGGATGGGGTAAATCCGGTCCCTGATATCCTGACACACCGGTATGGTAAAACTCCTGACCGTAATCGTCCTTGTGCTGTGCCATCACATATTCGGCGGCTTCGGTCGCAACATCGCGCAGAACCTCGATCAGTCTTGGCAACAGCTTTCCATCGTCCGCCCGCGTCAGCCACGGGTTCTGTTGCGTTGAAATGAGGAATTTGATGCCCACGCCTGGTTCCGGGTTCACCCCGATCCGGCGCGCATAGGAATCAACGAAGTCCTGCCCATAAACCTCCGGATCGAAACTGGATGCCGTCACCAGAAGGTCGACATCCGGAACGGCCCCGTCGTTGAACTTCTGGATGCTCATGGCTTCAAACATCCGTTCGTTCATCTCGTTGAGCCGGGAGATTTTCCGGTTTTGCGCGAAGCCATTGAGATAATTGAACGAATAGGCCACGATACACTGATCTGATCCCATCTCGGAAAACAGTTCGCGCAATTCGAAATCCTTGCTCAGGGCCGTGAGCAACTCATCATCGGTGATGGGTTTGACGATTTCATTGCGGATCAGATCAATCTGGCGGCGCACCGCACTTCTGGGCGCGCCCACCCGTTCGGCCGGAAGTCGCTGGAAGGTTGTCACGTAAAACGGATCATCCTCCCGGGCCATGCTGACCAACCCTGCATAGAACCGTTTGCTGGCAAACATGCATTTGCCCAGCAAGGCACCATAGCCGTATCGATCTGCCGGGATCAGGCTGTGCGACAGGTAGACCGCCGTGGCTGCAGCACCCGGTTTTGACCCTTCCACCCCATAAAACCCGACGGATTGCGCGATATCGCCATGCTGTACCACGGGCGAGGCAAAGGCGATAAGCTGGCGCAGCGCGCCATTGCGGTAACACAAGGCGCCCGCAGGGTAGACCACAAACCCGCCCTTGTGCGGATCCACCGTGATCGTGTCGCAGTGTTGCAGCGCGTGGTACTGTCGGCGCACGTATTCGTTCAGGTCAATGCCCGGTGCGAACATCGTATTGCGCCGATTAAAGATCGCTTTGGATTCCCAATCCCTGAGGGCCGGTACATCCGGGTCGATTTCCGGGTTGTCCACACCGTAGGTCTTGATGATGAGCCGTTCGACTTCCTCGCGTTCTTCCTCGGTTTCTGCGGCATCATACTGGCGATCAAGATTGGATTGGCGCAGCATGGAGGCGAAGTACCCGCCCCATGCCCCATCTGCGTGCAGCGCAAATTCAAGGCCGCGTTCGCGGAATTCGTTTCTGATTTTGACAATTTCATGCAGCGGATCGACGGCGCTTTCCTCGGTACTGCCAACGACCGCGACCACCTGCACGACGGGGCGACCTTCCTTGAGGCAATCCTCCAGCATGCGGCGCAGATGAACCGGATCGGTCCTTGCATCAAGATCCACCCGGATACCATGCAAGGCGGCGCGGCCCAGACCCAGCAGCGACACGGCCTTGGACCATGAATAATGCGCTGTCGCCGGGGCCATGACGACCGGGGCAGGGGTATCGGGCAGAAACTGGCGGTGAAATTCGAGCAGGCCGAGGTCCTGAACCGAATAGGCGGCAAGGGCAGCTTTCAGCACATCCTCGGGAATGCCTGCGGTCTTTGAGATGCGCGCGGGCAGTTTGATGGCCTGATCAATCGGCAGGTTCAGAAGGCTCCAGTTGTCCAGATCAAGAAGGCGGCGGCGTTTGCCTTGCAAGGTGCTCACCGTGACATCGCGGGCATCGGCCATGTCCGGATCATGCCGAATCGCTGCCGCCAGTCCCACGGGCAGATACTTGATGTTGCGCGCGGCCCACATGCTTTCGATGTTTGCGACACTGCCATCGCAGGTGATGTGCCCCCAGGGGCGGATTGCGCCATGTCGGACGTCTTCGCGATCCGGGATCTCATAGCCGAGCATCCGACACAGGTCATCCCCGACGGCCATTTCAAGTGCCGTGGTGATCGGCGAGGCTTCGGGGGTGCAGTTGTTCTGGTTGTAGAGCATCGTTGCGAAGTAACCGACGACACTGGGCAGCGTGGTGTCCCAGTACATATGGCTCTGGTTGCGGTAGCTCGCCATGGGGACCGACCCCCTGAGAAAACCGAGGACTTCCCGAAACCGGCTTTCGAACAGATCGCGCCCGGTGTTGTACCCATCCTCCTCAAGCTCCGCCAGCGATGGCGTCGAGGGATCATCAGGGTGAAAATCATGACGCGCCTTGACCGCCTCATCAATGGCCAGTGTGATCATGTCGCGCAGAAACTTTTCGTTCTCCGCTTTTGGGCCAAGAAACCACGCGGCTGGCATGCTGCCGCCGGGTCGATCCAGGCTCAGCTTGTCCTGAAAGGCATCCCGTCGAAACTCGTCAATATCGCGCACCAATTTCGTGCGTTGCCGGTTGATAACCATTGTCCCTCCCCCGAGGTTCTTTTAGAAAAATCAGTTGTGCTCAAATCGCTTATTCTGCCTATGATAGATGAAAAACGCTCAATTCCCTAGAAAAATACAAAAGATGGTCGCTTTAAGCCTGCAATAAGGGCAGAAGCTGCATGTTTAGGTTGTTAACGTGATCCTGCCTCGGCCTGTGTCAGCAGGGCAGATTTGTGCCGCGCGACCTCAGCATGGCGCATAAGAGCGCCCGATGCCGAGCGTTCAAAACACCGACCAATTGGTTGCCTTGGAGAGCATTTCCGCCGCGCGTGTGCCGGCATAGGAATTGCCATAGTGGTTCAGACCCGGCGACCAGATTGCAATGGATGCGACTTTGGGCGCGATGATCAGGATGCCCCCGCCGACGCCGCTTTTGCCCGGCAGTCCGACGCGGAAGGCAAAATCGCCCGAGCCGTTATAGTGCCCGCAGGTCATCATAAGCGCATTGACCCGTCGAACGTGTTTCAACGATATGACCCTTGGTGCGCCCTCAAGGCCAGCCAGCGACCGACCGGCCATCGCCAGTTGCTCTGTCGTCATCTCGATTGCGCATTGGTGAAAATATGTGCCAAGCGTCAGGTCCGGGTCATTCACAAGGTTTCCATGGGACTGAAGGTAATAGGCAAGCGCTTTGTTGCGCGACCCCGTTCTTTGCTCGGAAGCCGCAACAGCGTCGTTGATGAAGATGCCGTTGGACCCGGACATCTGTCTGACAAGCCCAAGAATTTCGGCCAGCGCCTGTTTGGGCGGACGTCCGCACAGCAGGGCATCTGTCGTGACGATTGCACCGGCATTGATAAAAGGGTTGCGGGGGCGGCCATTCTCCCGCTCCAGCAGGACCATGGAATCAAAGGACGTGCCTGACGGTTCGCGTCCGGTGCGGCTCCAAAGCTGGTTCCCGACCCGCCCAAGTGCAGCGACAAGTGCAAAGACCTTGGAGATGCTCTGAATGGAAAATGGTTTTGTCGCCGATCCGGCACTGATCATCCGGCCGTCCGCCAAACATACGCTGATGGCGAATTGCTTTGGATCAACTGTCGCAAGTTCCGGGATGTATTGCGCGGTTTCACCCCAGTCGTCTTGCTGGCGTATCTCTGCGGCGATGGATTCAATGATTTTTTCCAACACTGCCTCCCAACGCGGAAAATCCTGCGGCGTGCTTTTGGATATAGCAGATCAAGCCCGCTGGCTTCAGTTCCATTTTAAAGCGTCCGACCAAATACCTGAAACGTCAAGTATCTCGTAACGCGTTGAAACCTTTGATTTCAGGCAGCGTTGGATCATGCAAGATTTTCGCATGACGCTTTAGCGAAAGAGGGGCGCTTGCCCAACCTCTGCCAGCGGTCACTGTATGCCTTACATGCGTGTTGGCTGTCCGCGACGGATATACCGGCCTTGCACCGCAAAGACGCCAAATTTTGCTCGAGACTTCCTGCGGTGCGCAGGTTTATCCAGTGGCAAGATCAAGCGCCGTCTTTCGGTAGATGCAAAAAATGCCACATCGCTCCGCACCGTCATTGTGATGCGCGCCATTTTGCCCAGTCTTCGGGCGTGTCCAAATCTAACCGTGCGCGATTGCCCGGCAGGCGGATGAACGACGTCTTGTCCGAATGACGCGCCACGACCGATGCGCCGCCCGTATCACCGCTGATCGACGCCAGTTCGGCAAACAAGGCTCTGGCAAAGACAATCGGGTGGCCAGCAGCGCCATCCGACGTGGTTCCCCGCCAGATGAGCGCGTCTTTGGTTCTGTCCGCAGCGTCCAACACAGCCACCAGGTCTTTAGTTGTCAGATCCGGTAAATCCGGTAGCAGCACCATCACCGCACCGGCATCCACTGGCACCTGCGCAAGGCCGCGCCGCAGGCTCACGCTCATTCCATGCGCTGCGTCGGGCACTGGTACCGTTGTCACCTTCAGCCCCGTCAAAGCCTCCTTGCGGGCGTGTCCCTCCGGGGGCAGTGTTACGATCACAGGGCCCTTTGTCGCGTTGATGGCCCGCATGGTTTGTCGGCGCAACAGGGGGAGACCGTCCACCTCCTCCAGCAACTTATCACCCCCCCGCATCCGGCGCGACGCGCCCGCCGCCAGAAGAATGATCGGTATTTTGGACGATGCTGGCATGTTCATCCATTCCCTATAGGCCAATTAACCAAACTGTTACAGGTTGCAGCGTAAACCTCGATTTACCAAGTGCTATGCGTGGCAACGCCCTGTTGATTTACAACCCAATGGGGAATGACATGTTGATATTTCCATGTATAGTAAGATGGGAAACGGAATTAAGTTCATTGATTTCAGGCTTTTATTTTGACAACCGGCACCGCATGCACAGCTCAAATGCCGCTCGTCTCACATTGGGAGGCGACGCCCGAACGGGTGTTGCTTCTGGTTTGTCCATGCCGGAGTGGATCGACGATCCTGCTGCGCGCCTTCGGGCATGCCGGGCTGCCGGCGTATTTTCAGCCGATCAAGAACGCGTGCCGCTGGCGCTATGAAGGGCAGGAGCATCCTTGGTCGCCGCCGGTCTGTTCCAAGGATCATGCGATTTTCATGAAGGAGACATTTGGACCCTTTCACCTTGAAGAGACGACCTATGACCCGCTGTCTGAGTTGCTGGCGACGAACCTGTCGGCGGATCGCATCGCATTGGTGGTCCTGTTGCGCGACCCGGCCGCGGTTTGGGCCTCCTGGCGCTATTACTGGGCGCAGCGCACCTCTTATGAGGTTTTCGCACAGGCCTGGGCCGCATGTCAGCGCAGCGTGCAGCGGGCATCCATGGCCAGAGTTCCTGCATACGCCCTGTCTTACGACGATCTGTGCCGGAACCCGGCCTTTGAACTCTCGGCGCTCTTTGCGGCGATCGGGCGGGAGTTTCCCTCCGACGCGTTGAAGGGTTGGGACAGAAAACCGGGGTTCGGGGCCGCAGGGTCCGGGGTGATGCTGCCGAACGAACCGCAAGCCTTCCTGACGCCGAAGGCACATGAACCGGTGATCCGAGCCACGGGCATCCGTCCGATGAAACCGGCAGGCGTGATCACTTTGCAGGAACGTGAGAGATTGTCGGCACTCGGCGTTTTTGAACGCTATGACGCCTTGTCCACCGCGCTGCCAAAGGTCGCGGAGTGCTTGAAACATCCGCTCGGGGAAAAAGGCGATGAATAGGCGCATGAGATGGCATTTTCAAAAACCCGCGCACAGGGTCCGGCATCATGAGTGAGCCGACCCAACCCCCCGCGCGCCGTGCGGGCCCGCCGCCAATTGTGGAGGTTTTCGGGTGGTGCCTTTGCCTTGTGGTGCCTTTTGGCGTGTTCTTTGCGCTGCGCAATGCGGGGATGGGGTCGAACTCTGCCGTTTTTCTGGCCATTATCTCGTTGCCGCTGGTCATGTGGCCCTTCAGCCTTTTGCCGGATTTCGTGCCCGGGCTATTGGCTGTCGTAATGATCCTGCTGGTCGGGGCTGCGCCGCCGGACATTGTGTTGAGCGGGTTTTCGTCCTACGGATACCTGCTGATCATCGCCATTCTGGGCCTTGGTGCGTTGATCCGCACCTCCGGGCTGGTCAATCGCTGCGCGGCCCTGATGATCAATCGCCTGCCCGGAAATGTGCTGGCATATAGTGGCACGTTGTTTTTCGGTGGCCTGCTTCTCACACCATTCCTGCCCTCGCCTGCGGGGCGCCTCGCCGTGGTCGCACCTCTCGTGGCGCAACTGGAAGAACGGATCGGCCCGCAGATCGGGACCAAGGGGCGGACCCTGATCTTCATGGGCGGCTTGGATGGTGTGACGCTTTTGACGGCGGCCTTTCTGACCGCTGCGCCGGTCAATCTGATTGTCTATTCTATGTTGCCCCAACAGGAACGCGTGGCGTTTCAATTCGTTGATTGGGTTACGGCGGCTTCGGTCGCGGTCGGGGTGATGATCGCCGGATATATCGTGATCGCTTTGCTGACATCCTTTGATGCCACCAGAATAAAGAAATCCGATACGAAAGGCCTTGGCCGCGCCACCAAGGCCCTGTCGCGCAAGGAGTTTGAATCCCTCGCCGATGGCAAACCCCCGGCACAGCAGAACGCAAAGACGGCCGAGCCGCCCGAAAAGCTGTCGCAGCGCGAATGGGGCGCGATTGGCGGCATTGTCTTGCTGGGCGTTGGTGTTTTGACCACGCCGATCCACTTGATCCCCGCGCCGGTCTTGGCGTTTCTGATCCTGTCGCTGCTCTTTTGCGTTCAGATCATGAACAAAACCGACTTTGTGGCCGAGATCGACTGGTCGTTCATCTTTCTTCTGGGTGCCCTTGTGGGCTTTACCAATACTGCTGCACATCTCGGGCTTACCGATCTGCTTGTCACCGAAATATCGTGGCTCGGGGATATTCTGCGGCAGGATTTTGCCACCTTCATTCTCATTCTGGCGGGGGTGATCGTGACGGCGCGCATCATTATCCCGCAAACGGCGGTTACGCTGGTGTTGGTCACCGCGCTGCTGCCGCTGGCCGAAGCCTCCGGCGTGTCCGCATGGGTGGTCGGGTTTTCGATCCTGATGCTGAATGATGCGCTGATCTTTGATTTTCAATCGCCCATGCATGTGGCCTACCGCCATGCCACCGGCATCGGCAAGGACCCCGGTCGCACCATCTCGCTCACGCGGTTGACGATCCAGCGCATTGCGATTGTCGGACTGCGCATCGGCGCGATCCTCGCGTCTATTCCGTTCTGGAAAAGCCTCGGGATCCTCTGAACCATGATCCGCATCCTCAGCATTCTCGTAATCCTGACCCTGCTCGGCGGGGCGCTCACCTATCACGCAGGCAAACCGCGCGTGCTGGTCCTGCAGAGCTATGAGCCGGATTACGCCTGGACCGCCGGTGTCATCGAGGGTCTGGATCGGGTCACGCAGTCCTGGAGTGATGTGCATCTCAATGCGCATTACATGTATACCAAGAAATTCTCTGATGCGGACTCCCTGCGGCGGGCCGGTGTGCAGGCCGGCAACGCGGTGGAGCGCTGGAAGCCGGATGTCGTCATCGCAATTGATAACCTTGCCCATGCGTTGGTGATGCAGGATTACGTGAACCACCCGACGATCAAGATCGTCTATGCAGGGGTAAACGGGCCGGTATCCGCTTTTGGGTATGACAGTGCGACAAACGTCACCGGTATTCGCGAAAACCGCGCCATGGGTCCGGTGCGCGACGCAATTGCCGCCTTGCAACAGACCGGACCGGCAAGCGCGCCGTGGGACGGCAGTCGCCCGATCCGCATCAGATACGTGATGGACAGTTCCGTCTCGGTGGTCCGTGACCGGCCCAATGTCGACCGTTTCGACTGGTCGCCGCTGGTCTATACCGCCTCGGTCGCCGTAGAGGATTATCCCACATGGCAGAAAGAAGTGCGCCGCTCCAGGGATATGGCGGATGTTATCATCGTCACGAATTACCGGCAGTTGAAACGCTCTGACGCGGATAGCAGTTTTGTTCCGCCGGATGAGGTCATGGGATGGACCGAGGCCAACGCGGGCATCCCCGTGATTGGCATGAATGTGTTCAACACCGAGGATGGCGCGACCTTTTCCGTCGGCGCATCACCGATTGAACAGGGGCAGGTGGCGGCGGAACTGGCGGGGCTTTTGATCAATGGGCAAGCGGCAAGCGACATCCCGGCACGCGACAACCTTCAGTTCCTCGTCTCCATGTCGCGGGAACGTCTCGCGCGCCACGGGTTGATATTACCGCAGGTCTATGAAGCCTTTGCCCGGGCGACAAACACATTTGAACGCTAGGCTGCAACAGGCGCATGGCTTAATCCGGTGGCACAAGGAAGTCCACCTCGATGCTGTCCGGGCAGGTTGACGCAAGCCGGCGCAATGGATCGCTCAGAAACGAAAAGGCCATATCCGCGACACAGGGCTGATAGGCGATGGCGGCATGACCGGCCTCGGGCACGATAAAGCTTTGGCCATTGGCAAGTGTTTCAACCGCCAGAGCCGACCAGCTGGGCGCTGTCTGCGTATCCCAGTCGCTGCCGAGTGCGAGGACGGGAATATCCGAGACCACAGGCGTGTGAAAACCCGGCCTGTTGGACTGCTCAAATGCTTGGCAGGCGGCGAAAATATCACGCGCTGATGGGTCAAAGATCTCGCCGAATTCGGGCCAGGACAGGGCTTGGGTCGTGGTGCGAAAGCCGTCGTAGCTGTTGAACGGCAGGCTTTCCTGACAGGCGTAGACCATCAGGTGAAACTGGCTCAGGTCGGGTTCTATTGTCTGCGATATTCCAGTTTCGAGTGCTGCGAACACCCCCGCCACTTCCGCGTCGCTCATGGCGGTGATCAGATCGAGAAGACGCCTCTGGCGCGCGGGTGGAAAAGTATCCGTGACATAGCTGCGCAGGGCCATCCGATCCTTGCTACCCTCGCGCAGCATGGCGTAAGCCACCAGCGCCTTGCGCCGCGCCTCGGGGTCCGCAATCAGGCTGTCGGCAGCGGCAACCATCTCGTCATCAAGGATGCGCACCAATGGCTGGTCCGTTTCGGCCAGTTGCTTGCGCAGCCTTTGCAGGGCTGCATTGAGGGCAGCCTCCGCATCCGCACTGAGTTCTGCCAGTGCAACAGCATCGTCAACTGCCGCAGCCTCGGTATCCGTGAGCGTCGTGCGCAGGGCAGCGATCTGGTCCGGTGGCGCAGGGCGCAGGTCCGTTTCGGCCAGCAGCTGTTGAACAGGGTTATGATCGCCTTGTTTTGCAAGTTCATAGATCAACGCCGGCAGATAAGCCGTAAGCGTGCTTGGCGCGGCGGAGGTCGCATTTCGGCTCATCAACAGGGTTACGATATCCTCGAGCGCAAGGATATCTCCGTCCATATCACGCAGAACACCCGCAGCGGCACGCGCCAGCACATCCCGCAGGGCTTTGGTCAGATCAGGATAAGCGCCATGGCACTTTTCATCCGCAGCACAAGCCGCGATGAGCAGGTCAGTCGCCTCCGAGGCAGGCACGCCGAGCGTATCATAAAGCGGCACCTGAAGCGGTGCCACACCGTCGATGATGGCCGCGCGCACGCCCGCCGGCGCGCTGCGCAGGACCTCCAGCGTCAATCGCGAGCCATAAGAAATACCGTAGATATTATACCTCTCATAGCCCAGACCTGTCATCAGAGCCGCCACATCGCGCGCATTCTGCAGCGTATTGTATTGCGTGATGTCGCGTCCGTTTGCCTTGATGTCGTCAAGGCACCGGACAATGAAATCGGACGGGCGCTTGATAGCGTCGCCTTCGGTGAAGGGCAGGGCGTCGTCGATAACTTCGCCGATGGATTGGCTGAATAAAGCGCTGCAGGTGGCTGACGCGCCCGACAGTGCCGCCGCACGCTGGTCAAACATCACAACGTCGCGGGTCCGGCGAAACGTATCGAATATGCCCGCGAACTGCGCGATCCGGGAAACCGTGCCACCGCCGGGACCGCCATGCAGGTAGAGGAGCGGGTCAGGTTCTGCATATGCCGAATGCGATCTGAGAACCGAAAAGAACAATTCAACTGTCTGATCGGTGGGACTGTCGTGGTTTTCCGGCACGCTCATTGTCCCGCATATGATGGTTTGACCTTCGATTTCCGCGCGTCCCAGGGGCTGGGGGCAGGGCGCGATGGCAACGCGGTTGGCCGGGGTAAATCCGCCCTCGCTCAACGTCACGAATTGATCAGGCATGTCGGGCGCACCGGCGAGAGCGGCGATTGTGGCGAGTATTTCGGCAAGCTCCATGGCAACCCCTTTTGCATTATTCGACAGTCTGATCGGAACGTTTGAGCGTCATGCGAAAAATCTCGATCACATAACGCTGCCTGAAATCAAGGATTTCAACGCATTACGATGCAGTTGACGCTACAGGTATTTCGTCAGACGCTCCAGTTGGTTTATGCGGCCTGTCCAACGACCAAGGCATCTTTGCCGCTGCCACCGTTGCACCCTCCGCATCACGGCGCATTGAGGTATCATCTGCGCGCGACTATGCCTTGTGCGGCTCCAGCGTTTTCAACAATGCGCGGAAGGCCGCATGCGCCTGACCGGGATGGCGCAGTTTGCTGGCAGCGGCGAGGTTCGTCAGATTGTCCCCGGCGATGATCAGACCCACCATGCCCATTTCGTAATGTGGCAGGCAGATGTATCCGTAAATGCCGGGTATAGACAGGGTCACGCTGATCTCTTCGTCGATCCCGCCGTTCCAGGGCGTGGCCCCTTGCGGGATCATACCCCGTTTCGAGGCGGTATTATGCCCGCTGTCCGTGGCAAGAAAAGTGACGGTATCGCCCGCATTCACCCTCAGAATTGCAGGCTCAAACAGGTTGAGCCTTTGCGCATCCCCGCAGGCGGCATTAAGCATGAGCACCGAATGCCGCGCGTTTTTCTCTGCCGGTGTGAGGGGCCTGGCAATGGCTTGCGTTCCTGCCAGCGCCGCAAGGGAGAGTGTGAATTCACGGCGCGTAAGCATGGACAACCAGATCCTCCTTTGGGCCGGTGGTGATGTGGATATCAACGCCATAGGTCTGGCCGATCTCGGGGCTGTTCAGTACAAAACGCGGCGGGCCCTCGGCACGTATCTGACCGGCGCGCAACAGCAGCAATCGATCCGCAAAGCGGGCCGCGAGGTTCAGGTCGTGCAATGCGACAATGCCGATGGCATTGCGTTCGCGTACCCGATCCCGGATCCGGCCCAGCACATCAAGCTGGTGGTGCAGATCGAGCGCGGATGTCGGCTCATCAAAAAGATAAACATCTGCCTGACGGATCAGCGCCTGCGCCACGGATACCATCTGCGACTGCCCGCCTGACAGCTCGGAGATGTAGGCTTCGGACAGATGACCGATACCGGCATCATGCAGGGCAGCCCCGACTGCCTCCATATCCTCAGCGTTGACGCGCCAGCCCGCGAGGTTCTTGCGCGCCATCATCACGACGTCGAACACCCTCAGCGCGGCATTGGCAGCGAAGAACTGCGGCATGAAGCACACCCGCCGCAGCCTCTTGCGGGTGGAGAGCGTCGACAGATCGGTGCCGTTCAGGTTGACCATGCCAGTGCCGGGTTTCAGCAGGCCCGCGATGACCCGAAACAGGGTGGATTTGCCCGACGCATTCGGCCCGATGAGAGCGGTCAACTCGCCGCGGTGCAGCGCGTTGAAGCTGGTGCCCGAAAGCACGCGGCGGCTGTCATAGGCAAAGGTCAGATCGGTTGCGAAAAGGGTCATTACCAGTGCCTTTTGCGTTGGCTCAGAATGAGGCTGACAAAGAAGGGAATGCCAATCAGTGAGGTGATCATGCCGATGGGATAGACGATGCCCGGTGTGATCGCCTTGGACACGATGGAAGTTGCTGACAGGATCAGCGCGCCCATCAGGGCGGACAGGGGCAGAAAACCGCGCTGGTCTTCCCCGACGATGAGGCGTGCGATATGCGGTCCGACAAGGCCGACAAATGCAATGGCGCCCACAAAGGACACGGCAACCGCAGACAGCAGCGACACGCCCGCCAGAACGGCCAGCCGCAGCAGTGCGACATTGACGCCAAGCGCCGCTGCCTTGTCCTCGCCCATGCGCAGGGCCGTAAGCGCCCAGGAGCGTGATAGGAAATAGGGCAGCACGATGGCCAGTACCACCAGACAGATGCCAACCTTGGCCCATGTGGCGCGCGCCAGCGAGCCCATCTGCCAGAAGATCAGCTGCGCCAATTCCAGTTCGGACGCGCCGTATTGCAGAAAGGCCAGCAAGGCGTTGAAACTAAAGAGCATCGCGATACCCACGAGGATCATCGCTTCGGGCGTCACCCCGCGCAATTTGGTAAAGGCAAAGAGCGCCAGTGAGGCAAACAGCGAAAACATGAAGGCGTTGACCGTGACCAGCAGGCCGCCAACAGCCGGGATCACCGAAAAGCCAAGGACAATTGCAAGCGCCGCCCCGAAGGACGCCGCCGAGGACAGGCCGAGCGTGAAAGGGTCCGCCAGCGGATTGTTCAGGATCGTCTGCATCTCCGCGCCGGCAACGCCCAGCATTGCCCCCACCACAACCGCCATCAAGGCCACCGGCAGGCGCAAATCCCAGATGATGACCGCTTCCTTGGCGGTGGCGATCGAAGGATCAAGAATGACATGCAAGGTGCGCAGGAACCCAAGCTCCGCCGGTCCGGTGATAATGTCGATGACAATCATGGCACCCAGCGCAACGGCTGCAAGGCACACAAGGGCCACGCGTTTGGCAGAGCGCCGCCTATAGGCGCCGACGATGTCGCGCGCGGGATCGGGGTTTGTTGTTTGAACTGTCATAAATCAGCATCCTGTGGCAGGTATGACACCCGCCACAGGCATACCCTCAGTTGCCCGGCGCGCTGGCACTCAGCCAGAACTGTCCGGAGTTTTCATAGGGCATGAATCGTGCATGCATCCGATCGAAGGTCTCTTGCGGGTCCAGATCCTCGAATTCATCCGGGTAGAGCCATTTGGCGATCTGCTGGACCGCGATGAAGTGATAGGGCGAGTTATAGAACTGGTGGTAGATCGAGTGGTAATTGCCCTCTTTCACCGCCCGCATATCCGCAAAACCTGACCGTGACGCCAGCGCCTGTATTTTTTCGGCATTCACGACCGGGTCGGCTTCGTAGCCAAGCAAGGTAGCTGTGACTTCCGGCTTGGCCTCGGCCCAATTCGCGCCGGTGCCGATGATGTGTTCCGGGTCCGCTTCGATGATGCCTTCCAACGACAGGGTTACGGAATACGCGCTCGACAGGGTCGAGCCGAAGTTGCGCCCACCTGCCAGTTCCACAAAACGACCGTAGTTATATGGGCCAAACGAACGGCAGCAAAACTCCGGGTCCCATCCCGGCGCGTTTTCCATGACCACAAGCGGGCGTTCTTCGGCCGGGATCTGGTCAACCACATTGGATACCCTGCGCATCTCGCCGATGTAGAAGTCCACGAACTCCATGGCATTGACCTCTTCGCCAAGAAGGCGGCCCAGGATCAACAGCGATGGTACGGTGTTTTCCGTCGAATTCCGCCGGAAATCGATGAACACAACGGATACGCCGGCCTTGTCGAGTTTCTCGATCAACCCGGTTTCTTCGGCCTTGAACAGGTTGCCCACGTCCAGAAGGACCAGATCTGCCTCGGCCTCAAGCACAGCTTCGATGCTGAAATCACCGGCGTAGGGGTTGCCGAAATTGATCATCCGTGCTGCGTCCTCGGGAAAGGCCGCTTCGAATTTGCGAAAGGCATCGGGGTCATAAAGCACCAGATCATCTTTCCACCCGACGATTTTTTCGAACGGGTTGCCATCCACAAGGGGGGCAATCCCATACATCATCCGGCCTTCGCCGAGGACAATTTTGTCGGGCATTTCAGGCAGGGTGACTTGCCGGCCAGCGATATCTGTGAGGGTCAGAGCTTCAGCATGCGCATCAGGGGCTGTCGTGATCAACGTCACGGTGGCTGCTAT
The DNA here is from genome assembly GCF_000014045.1 of Roseobacter denitrificans OCh 114. NCBI lineage: Bacteria > Pseudomonadati > Pseudomonadota > Alphaproteobacteria > Rhodobacterales > Roseobacteraceae > Roseobacter > Roseobacter denitrificans. Next base: position 2,547,715 of record NC_008209.1, on the reverse strand, counting down.
AGCACCGATGAAGCCGCTGACGTTTTTCATATACGTCATAGCGGTCTCCTATTGGCTATGTCGGCCTTTGTATATCAGGCGCATACAAATGTCCAACTAATTTAGTCGGGAATATATATATTCGATCTCGCCGAAAATCTGACGATCGGTAACGAAGTGTGGTGTAGGTGCAACAGTCCTGGTCCGGAGGTTTTCAGCCCGCACTGCACCGCGCCCAGGCGGATGCGGCCTGCGCATCTCGCGCGCAGGTCGCTTGGTCTGGGCGCAGGCTGGCATCATCGCCAGCACATCACTTGCTCAGGCAAGGTGGCTTCTGAGGAACCAGGCGAATTTCTCATGCGCCTGACCGCGTGCGATGCACAGATCCTCAGTCAGCGTATCGCCACCTTGCGCCGCCAGCGCACCGGCGCCCGCAAGCGTCGCGGCCAGTGTTTCCTGCGCCTCTTGCAGCACTTTGATCATTTCTTCGGCGCTGGCCTTCCCGTCATGTTCCTTGATCTTCGAGCGCTTGAGCATGCCCGCAAGCGTCCCTTCCGCATGCGCATCCAGTGCCTTGACACGTTCGGCCAGATCGTCCTGCGCGACAAAGTGGTCCTCGTACATCTTTTGAAACAGCTCATGCAAAGGGCCAAAGGCCATCCCCGTCACGTTCCAATGAAAATTCTGTGCCAGCATGGTCGCGACGGCTGTTTCTGCAACACATTGATTCAATGCATCCGCAATCTGGTTTTTGACATCTGTCGAAAGCGCTGCCGCCGTCTGAGTCATATCACACGTCCCCGTTTCAAATAAAATGATGATTGCTGGCTTGCGGGCTGCTGGCTTGCTGGTGTGATTATAGCCAGCGGCGTGGCAATGCCAAGACACTTTAGAATAATTCTAATTCAGAGGAAAATACTCAGATACCAGAGGGAACGCATGGCCCGCCGACACGAGTATGCTTGCCTTGCAGGTTCGATCAGGGAATGATCGTCATATCACGCGCGGCACCCCCCCAGCCTGCATTGACGAAAAGGGCACATTCTGCCCAATTGACCGGAAAAACCCTCGCGCATGTCCAGCCCGTTCATCATTGTGGTCGCCTTGTTTTCATGGGCCACACTGCTCGTTGTCAGCCGGGTGGTCCTGTTGCGGTTCGGTCTGGACCCGTGGCTGTTCACATTCATCCAAATGATGGCGGGTGGTGCGTTTTTGCTGGCCGTTTCGGGCCGCTCCATCCGGGCTTGGGGCCTTTTGCGCGATCCGGTCATCTGGGTCTACGGGGTGTTACGGGTGGCGACGGCCGCGTTTTTCACCGCTTCATTGATCTATACGACAGCGGCAAATGCTGCGTTTCTCAGCATCCTGTCAGTTCCCACCAGTGTCGTTCTGCTGTGGTTCATCGCCGCGCGTCGTCCGCAGGCCGGGGAGTTTCCGGGCCACTTTCTGGTCCTGCTGGGTATGGTCTTGTTGACCAGCCAGCTTGACGGTGCCTGGCGCAATCCCGCGGTACTTTTGATGATCGCCTCGGAACTCTGTGTCGTACTTTCAACGTTCATCGCGGAAAAACACCCCGTCAACCAAACCCGAAACCCCCGCGCGCGCGCCGGATTGACGGGTGTCATGCTCTTGGTCAGCTCTTTTGTCATGCTGCTCTGCGCGCTTACGGCAGGGGCGGCGCTGAGCCAAATACCCCTGCTTGGGACCACGATGCTGTCGGGGCCGATCTGGCTGACGGATCCGCTGGTTGTTCTGAACCCTGTTTTGTGGGTGTCTGCGATCCTCGTGGGGGTGGCGTTGCGCGGGCCTTCGATGTTCGTTGCCTTGGCCGCCATTCATCGGGTGCGTACCGAGAATTATCTCGCCGGGATGGCAGCCCTGCCACTGGTGTCCTTGGCGCTGGAAAAAGCGGCCACAGGTCTGGGGCTGCTTGACCCGGTGCCCTTGGATGGGCCGACAACCCTGTGCGGTGTTGTCATGGTCACAGGGTCACTGCTGGTGATCTGGTCGCGCCATAAACGCAACGGACGTGAGCGCGCAACAGGTGCCCCGAACACCACCGAATAGGCTGGTGTTGCGGGTCGGTTTCATTCCGTTGCAGAAATCTCTTGAATTACCCAAATATTTTTGTCAGGAATTATGAAAGCAACCAGAACACAGGCAGCGACCAAGGTTTCAACAGTTTCGGGAACGCCCGCAGGTTTCGCCTGCTCTAAAAGTATGGCCGACCGCGGTCCCGGAAACGAACAAAGGGTACTGCCAGAATGCATTTCTTAGTTTCCAGACATCAGTCTATATGTGCGGCCTTTCGGGTCTGAGCCCCGCCGAGACGCGCGGATCTTCCCCGGAGGATCAGGCAATGACCCGTCAAGATGGCCGCGCCCCGCAGTGCTGTACCGCGCAGGACCGCGATGACAATCGGCACAGCCTGAAAAGCCTGAACGATTTTGAGCGGGGAACGCTCGAGGTGGCACGGTGTTTTTTCCAGACATTCGCTCATCCAGACGGGCAAAGCTGGATGCAGAGTTTTGATACCGCACGCAGAGCCTTCGAGACGGGCGACCCCGCGCAATATGTTTTCAAGATCCTGAGGGTCGTTCAGGCCATGCGCATCGCGCGCCGGTCAGCTTTCTGTTTTTCAAACCCGCATTGTACGGTGTGCGCTGGCATGTTGAGTGAAGGGGAAAAACAACTGACATCGGCTTTGGAGGCTGTGCGGGTGGGTAAACGGAGCAGCGCGCATATCCACGCATTGCTTTTGACCGAAGGGAACAATCCAAGCCAGATGCTTCACGAAATGCGCGCACTTTGCATTTACGGCGCCCAATTGGCGCATCCGGCAGATCACGGACCGTCGGCCGTCCAAGCCGCATACATCTGATGCGCCGCAAGGGTCCAGCGAAAGAAATACACGCTGTACTGTAGGTGCAAGGAGTCGGCGGGCCGTTTCCTGCGCGTGTTCAACGACCTTGTTCCCCGCTTGCCGGGCTGTCTGTTAAGTCACTGATCTATATGGAAATGGCGGAGAGACAGGGATTCGAACCCTGGGTAGGCTTGCACCCACAACGGTTTTCGAGACCGCCCCGTTCGACCACTCCGGCACCTCTCCGCGGGGGTCTGGTGGTGCGCGTGTAATTGGATTTTCATCGCCTTACAAGAGGGATCACGCCTGTTGGTGTGCCCTCGGGAAATTTCATTGCTCCTTTGCACAATTGCCCTAAGCTCCCATATGTTACCTAGGCGTTGCGACACAGGAGGCATAGATGACATCGATGATCCGGGCGGGGGTGCTGGTTTTGACGCTCTGCGCAGCCGCAATCACCATCGCAAAACCTTCTCAGGCTCAGAATACCGACCGTCTCGAAGCCTTTTTGAGCGCTACCGGGTTTGATGTTGCGCTCGAAAGCATGAAGCTGACAGCGAGCAGTGCGCCCGCGATGATCGGCCTTGAGGCGGAGGATTTCGGCCAGCAGTGGACAAGGTTGGTAGACGAAATATTCGACGCGCAAACGATGCACGATATGGCGATCGACATATTGTCACAGACGCTCGAAGAGGACCTGATGATCCATGCCGTTGACTTTTACACCTCGGATCTGGGCACGCGTCTTCTGGTTGTTGAAAACGCGTCGCATATGAAAGAAGACGATGAATTGAAATCGGAAAGCGGGCAGGCGATTATTGCGGGGCTTGTGCAAATCGGCTCGCCGCGCTTGCAGGAGCTGAAGCGCCTGAATGAAGCGGTCGGCTCTGAGGATGCCTCTGTCCACGCCATACAGGAGGTGCAGGTACGCTTCTTGATGGCGGCGGCCGCTGCCGGCGTGATCGAACTGCGCATGGATGAAGCGGATCTGCGCGAGAACCTCAGGCGGCAGGAAGGCGAGATGCGGCGCAACATGAAGGTGAACAGCCTGGCCGCGTCGGCCTATACCTATCAAGCCTTTTCCGATGACGAAATCAGCGCCTACGCGGATGCTTTGGAACATCCGAAAATGCAGAAGGTCTACGCCCTTATGAATGCCGTCCAGTTTGAGATCATGGCCGATCGTTACGAACAGATGGCCCTCGCGATGAGTGAATTGCGCCCGACTCAGGAGTTGTAAGCCATGCGTGCTGTGCTGCTTGCTGTCGGTCTGAGTATCTGCGCGTCTCCGCTTTGGGCGAATGCGCGCATGACCGTTTTGATGGATGTGCTGCGCATCAGCGAAGTGGTCGATATCTTGCGTGAAGAAGGCTTCAGCTACGCTAAAACGCTGGACGGGGACATGCTGAACGGGCAGGGGGGCGCGTTCTGGCAAGCGCAGGTCGACCAGATTTATGATGTGGAGATCATCACCGAACAGATCCGTCAGGCGCTGGAGCAGGGACTGAATGAAGATGATATCGATGCAGCCCTTGCGTTTTTTTCCAGCGATGCGGGCGTGCGGATCATTGAATTGGAAAATGCCGCACGCCGCGCGATGATGGATCCGGATGTGGAGGACGCGGCGCGTGACTTGTTCCTGAGCCTGCAGGGCAGTGATGATCCTTTGTTTCAACACGTGAGCCGCTTCATCGAGGTCAACGACCTGCTGGAGCGTAATGTGTCTGGCGCGATGAGTTCCAATTATCAGTTCTACAAGGGGCTTGCGGATGGCCGCTATACTGCAGAAAGCGAAGACGAGATTCTCGCGCAAGTCTGGGCGCAGCAGGAAGACATCAGGGCGGACACCAACGAATGGCTGAACGGTTTCCTGTTGATGGCCTATCAACCGCTGCCTGCCGAGATGATGGAAGGGTATATGGCCTATGCTCAAACCCCGGAAGGGCAGGCTTTGAATGCCGCGCTATTCGAGGGGTTTGAGACGGTCTATCGCGACATTTCCTATGCTTTGGGCCGGGCTGTGGCGTTAAATGCCGATGGGGATGAAATCTAGACGGCTTTTGCTTGACAAGAGCCGCGCGCCGGTGCAAACGACAGCTTCATCTTTGGGGTCCGATCGACGGATCCTTTTGCTATTTAACGTACATCCTTACAGGGATGCGCAGTTCGAGGCGGCCAAAAGGCCACAACACCCGAGACGCGGGCGGCCACAGAGCGCGGGGAAGAAAAGGAAACACGATGTTTGCAGTCCTCAAGACTGGCGGCAAGCAGTACAAGGTTCAGGCGGGCGATATGCTGCGCGTCGAGAAGCTGGCTGCGGACGCAGGTGAAACAGTTCAATTCAACGAAGTTCTGATGCTCGGTGGTGAAAACACCGTCGTGGGCGCGCCCTTCGTCAAAGACGCCGGCGTTCAGGCCGAGGTCGTCGACCAGATCAAAGGCGAAAAGGTCATCAATTTCGTCAAGCGCCGCCGGAAGCACTCTTCCAAGCGCACCAAGGGGCACCGTCAAAAGCTGACCCTGGTCAAAGTGACTGACATTCTGGCCTCCGGCGCAGATAAATCCGGCGTGAAAGCCGCAATGGGCGCAGGCTCCGTATCGGCAACAGCCGTTGCTGCCGCCGCTCCCAAGCCCACCAAGAAAGCCGCTCCGGCAAAAGCCGAGAAGGCTGAGGCCGCGCCCGCGGCAGGCGCGGATGATCTGAAAAAGCTGTCCGGCGTTGGCCCGGCGCTTGAGAAAAAGCTGATCGAAGGCGGCGTGACCTCCTTTGCTCAAATCGCAGCATGGACCGAAGCGGATGTAGCTGCTATGGACGAGAAACTGTCATTCAAAGGCCGGATCGAGCGTGAAGGCTGGATCGAACAGGCCAAAGAATTGGCTAAAGGCTAAGGAGAGACCAAATGGCACATAAAAAAGCAGGTGGTTCATCCCGTAACGGTCGCGATTCAGCGGGTCGTCGTCTGGGCGTGAAAAAATACGGTGGCGAAGCGGTCATCCCCGGCAACATCATCGTGCGTCAGCGCGGTACAAAATTCTGGCCAGCCGCAGGCGTTGGCATGGGTAAGGATCACACGATCTTTGCAACCGTTGATGGCGCTGTGACCTTCCACAAGGGTCTTAAAAACCGTACATTTATTTCGGTCCTGCCGGTGGCGGAGGCCGCTGAATAAGCCCTTCCTCAAGGACATGACACAATCAGGGGGATCGGCGTTACCGCCGGTCCCTTTTCTCATTTATGTCATGCGGAAACAGTAGGATAATGTGATGTCAAAGAGCGCCCATATTGGCAGGACTATCCTGCGTCCCGTTTTCAGATGTGGCGCCGCGCGCATTGTGGCCGCACTCAGTAACCTGTCTGCATCGTGCCGGCGCGCGCTGGTGCAGCATGCTTGGCCAGAAACGCAGGCGCAACACCTGCCTGTGCGCCATCGCTTAACGGGAAAAACGCATGCGGTGACAGGGCGGCATGCGATTATTGAATATTGTTCCGCCGACGTGCATCCGGGATACGGGTCAAACGAAGCCGTTCGGAGGCAAGACGACGGGTCCACGGAGATGCGCAGCACTCTTAAACGCGGCTGTCCGTCTTTTGGTGATGGGCTTTGCTCTGGCATGCTGGCCGACAAATCGGGTGCCGGGAAAGGTGGAGCGAAACCTGGGCTGGCACCCAAGCCTCATGATGGTTCGAGCCGAGTTGGAAGTTTGCAAATACCATCTTTGCAGATACAATTTTTGCAAAATTCCACTTTGCAAAGCGCGTGTTGGCCCTTTGCAAACCGGGTGACTCCAGCATGAGCGTTGCCGTCGCCAGTTTTGCGATCTTTGCCGCGTCTCAGGTCGGCACGCCGGGGCCTGCGAATATGGCACTCCTTGCCACGGGCGCGCGCTATGGTTTTCGCGCGGCACTGCCGTTTGTCGCGGGCGTCGCTTTGGGCAAGCAGCTTGTGATCTGGCCCGTCGGCTTTGGCCTGATGGAACTGGCAGAACGAGCGCCCTGGGTGTTCGAGACGCTGAAATATATCTGTGCCGCCTATATCATCTGGCTTGCGTGGAAGGTCGCAAATATGCGCCTGAACACGGCAGGGCAGACCGCGCAGGCGCCCGGTTTTGTTGCCGGTTTGATCGTTCACCCGCTCAACCCCAAGGCATGGGCGATGATCGTTGGCGGTTTCACCGCATTTGTCGACCCCGGCACGCCGACGCTTGAGGCCACGGTAACAATCGCCGTGGTACTGCTGGCCTGTCAGATCGTCCTGCACCCGATCTGGACGCTGGCGGGGGACGCAATCGCCCGCACCGTCGCGGGGACTGCGGGTGAACCTTATTTGATGTGGAGTCTGGCGGCTTTGACCGTCGCTTCGGTACTTTTCGTGTTGTTCGGAGGAGGAGCATAACGATGGAAATGGAAAAGATCGCAATACGGGCCCTTGTGGAAACGGAGCGTTTTGACCTGCGCCCCTTGCGCCGCTCTGACATGGGGCTGATCGAGCTCTACGGTGGGGATGAACGGGTCGCGCGAATGACGACATCGATCCCGCATCCGGTACCACCCGGCATGGTCGATGCCTATGTGACCCGCGCCATGGCGGATAAGCGCGACCAGGACATCTGGGCCATGGACGGCTCAAAGGCGGATGCGTCTGAACTGATGGGGGTGATTTCGCTCGAACGCATTGAGCGGGAGCAATCCGAGATAGAATATTGGGTCGCGCCGCCCTATTGGAACACAGGTCTTGCCTCCGAAGCGGTGCAGGCCCTGATCGATGCAAACCCGCATGGGGATAAAACATTCTTTGCCAGCGTGTTTCAGGACAATCCGGCCTCGGCGCGGGTTCTGACGCATTGTGGTTTCGAATACCTCGGCGATGCAGAAAGTTTCAGTGTCGCGCGCGGGACAACAGTGCCAACCTGGACGTATCTGAAAAAACTGTAATTGAGGGGCGCCGCCCTTCAGGCTAGGAAGCTTGCATGAAATTTCTTGATCTATGCAAAGTCTACATTCGATCCGGCGCGGGCGGGGGCGGTTGTGTCAGCTTCCGGCGCGAAAAATATATCGAATACGGTGGTCCTGACGGCGGCGATGGGGGCACTGGCGGCTCGGTCTGGGCCGAAGCTGTTGACGGGCTCAACACCTTGATTGATTTTCGCTATCAACAGCATTTCTTTGCCAAGAACGGGCAGCCGGGCATGGGCCGGCAGCGCACGGGCAAAGACGGCGACGACATTGTATTGCGCGTTCCCGTGGGCACCGAAATCCTCGACGAGGATCAGGAAACCGTCATATGCGACCTGACCGAGGTTGGCCAACGGGTGCAACTGGCACGTGGGGGCAACGGGGGTTTTGGCAATCTGCATTTCAAATCCTCGACCAATCAGGCCCCGAGGCGCAGTAATCCCGGTCAGGACGGTGTCGAAAGAACGCTGTGGCTGCGCCTGAAATTGATCGCGGATGTGGGCCTGCTCGGTCTGCCCAATGCGGGGAAATCGACCTTTCTGGCGGCGACCTCGAATGCGCGCCCCAAGATTGCGGATTATCCCTTTACAACGCTACATCCGAACCTTGGCGTTGTGGGTGTCGACAACACGGAATTTGTCGTGGCGGATATCCCCGGCCTGATTGAGGGCGCATCAGAAGGGCGTGGCCTTGGAGATCTCTTCCTTGGTCATATCGAGCGGTGTGCCGTGTTGCTGCATCTCTTTGACGGCACCTCCGAAACCCTTATTGAGGACTACCATACCATAATTGGTGAACTCGAAGCCTATGGCGTTGGTCTGGCGGACAAACCGCGCATTACCGTTCTCAACAAGATTGATGCACTGGATGAAGAGCGCCGTGCAATGGCATTGAAACAGTTGAATAATGTATGTGGCGGGGGTGTGATGGCGATGTCCGGTGTTGCCGGGGACGGCGTCACTGATGTGTTGCGAAAACTGCGCGGCGAGATCAGCGATGAGCCGCTGCGCCATAAACCTGTCGAGGAAAAAGAACCATGGCGGCCCTGACGGACGCAGATTGTCTGGTCGTCAAGATCGGGTCCGCCCTGTTGGTGGACCGGGACGCGGGCGGCTTGCGGCAGGCGTGGCTTGCGTCGCTGGCGCAGGATGTGGCTTGGTTGACGCGGCAGGGAGTAAAGGTCGTGCTCGTGTCCTCCGGCTCTATCGCGCTAGGGCGCGGCATCCTGAAGCTCTCCGACACCGATTTGCCGTTGGAACAGGCGCAGGCGGCCGCGGCGGTGGGTCAAATCCGCCTTGCGCGCGCCTATGAAGAAGTCCTCGCGCCGCATGGGATCACCACGGGACAGGTTCTGATGACGCTGGATGACAGCTCGAACCGGCGGCGATATCTCAACAGCCGCGCGACGCTGAAACAACTGCTGAGCATGGGCGTCGTGCCCATCGTGAACGAAAACGACACCATTGCCACAGATGAAATCCGCTTTGGGGATAACGACCGGCTGGCGGCGCAAATCGCGGTAACGGTCGGGGCGGATCAGCTTGTCTTGCTCTCGGATGTGGATGGGTTCTATTCGGCCAACCCCAACATCGACCCCACCGCGCAACGCTTTGATGAAATTGGTGAAATCACGCCTGAAATCGAGGACATGGCGGGCGACGCCTGTTCCGGCCTGTCCAAGGGCGGCATGAAAACCAAACTGATGGCGGCCAAGATTGCAACCGCGGCCGGATGCCGGATGGCGATTACCGAAGGCGTCGTTCTCAATCCGCTGCGGGCATTGAATGAGGGTGCTGCGGCCACATGGTTTCGGGCCGATACAGACCCGCAGGCGGCGCGCAAGGGGTGGATTGCCGCCATGAAACCCAAAGGCACTGTGCATCTGGACAGCGGGGCGCTGGCTGCTTTGCGGTCGGGCAAGAGCCTGCTGCCTGCCGGGGTGTCGCACATCACGGGCCATTTTCAGCGCGGCGACCCGGTGGCGATCGCCGATGGGGCCGGGCATACCGTGGGTCACGGTCTTGTGCGCTACACGGCGGAGGAAGCGGGCAGGATCATGGGGCGCAAGTCCAATGAGATTGAATCGGTCCTTGGCTATCCCGCGCGTGCGGCTTTGATTCACCGGGACGATATGGCATTAACGATCCAGAATGGCGATTGATTTCGAAGAGGGCGTGAGGGGGTAAGCAGATGAAAGATATGGACAGTGTGTCGGCCATGATGTCGCAGATCGGTCAGCGCGCAAAAGAGGCAGCCGCGAGCTTGGGATTTGCCTCGGTGGAACGTAAACACGCTGCCCTGATTTCTGCGGCAGAACACATCTGGACGCAGCGCGCCGCCATCCTTGAGGCCAATGCAAAAGACATCGCTTATGGGCGCGACAAGGGGCTGAGCGATGCCATGATGGACCGGCTTTTGCTGGATGAAGAGCGCTTGCGGGGGATCGTCACCAGCCTGCGCTCCGTGGCGGAACAGGCGGATCCGGTCGGCGAAGTGATCGCTGCCTGGGATCAGCCGACGGGCCTGCATATTGAACGGGTGCGCACGCCGCTTGGTGTTATCGGCGTGATTTACGAGAGCCGCCCCAATGTCACGGTGGATGCGGGCGCGCTGTGCCTGAAGGCGGGCAATGCGGTCATTCTGCGCGGCGGTTCGGAGAGTTTTCATTCCTCCAAAGCGCTCCATGCCTGTCTGGTTCAGGGCCTCCGGGATGCCAATCTGCCAGAGGCCGCGATCCAGCTTGTGCCCACCCGGGATCGCGCGGCGGTCAGCGAAATGCTGACGATGACCGATACAATTGATGTAATCGTGCCGCGCGGGGGCAAGGGGCTGGTCGGTCTTGTGCAGCGCGAGGCACGCGTTCCTGTCTTCGCGCATCTTGAGGGGATCGTGCACATCTATATCGACGCGGCAGCGGATGCTGAAAAAACGCTCAAAGTGGTGATGAATGCCAAGACGCGGCGCACCGGTATCTGCGGGGCGGCTGAATGCCTGCTGATCCACAAGGATGTGATGCCTACACTGGGCGCGGATGTCATAAAAGAGTTGATGCGCGCGGGTGTTGAGGTGCGGGGGGACGAAACCCTGTCCGCGATCCAAGGGGTGGTCAAGGCCACGGCCGATGATTGGGGGCGGGAGTACCTTGATATGATCGTCGCGGCCCGCGTCGTTGATGATATTGACGATGCGATGGCGCATATCCGGACCCATGGGTCGAACCACACCGACTGCATCCTGACGGAAGACGCCCGTGCTGCGCGGCGGTTTATGACGGAATTGGATTCAGCCATCGTCATGCATAATGCCTCGACGCAATTTGCAGATGGGGGGGAGTTCGGGATGGGTGCCGAAATTGGGATTGCGACCGGCAAGATGCATGCGCGCGGACCGGTGGGGGCCGCGCAATTGACCAGTTTCAAGTATCTGGTGAGCGGTGACGGGACAACGCGTGCCTGAAGCGTCTGATCAGATACTTGATGTATCAATCATCGCAGTATGCGTTGATATCCATGATGTCAGGCCGCGTTAAGCGTTTCATGTATTTCGCGTGACGCTCTAGAACCGCAGTTTGATTTCGCTTTTGCCGATCTCTGTCACTGTCTGGCGGTTCATATCGCCTGCGATCAGGGGCAGCAGGGCAAACTGCACCTGAGCGGGGCGCAGATCATCCGGCGCCTCCTTCGTGGCAAGAATATCCCAGAGCGCTTCGTCGATGTTGAGCTTGTCTGCGTGCCCATGCAGCAGCCATTGCCCGCCATCCTGACTGATTTCGATACGGCCCCCGTAGGGCATGGCCGTCTCCACACACAGCAGCGCCAGAAAGGCCATGCGCACGTGAGAGCGTGGCTGTGCATCCATGGGGCCCCACGCCACATTGAGGCGCGACCCCTGCATCACATCCTTGATGATCGACACGATTTCAGCGCGCCCCATCATCTGTTCCCCCGCAGCGCCAAAGGCCACGCGGAAATAGCGGATGCGCGCACTGGCATTGCCGACGCTTTCCTGGATGAGGTCCATCTCGGGGCCCGGTGCGCCGCCGGACATATCCAGCAGTTCGAGGCCATTGTTGATCGCGCCGATTGGCGATATCAAGTCATGGCAGATGCGACTGCCGATCAAGGCACCAAGGTTGATATTGCTTTGGCCCATTATTTTCTCCTGCGCGCAAAGGGTACAATGGAAGATACAAACGCTATATTTTCGCCGGGCATGCTGGTCATGCACCCAGAGCACCCGGAATGGGGCACAGGACAAGTGCAAAGTAACATTGGGGGCAAATTAACCGTAAATTTTAGAGATGAAGGTAAGATTGTCATTGATAGCGCTCGCGTTGCATTGCGTGCCGTCTTTGATGGATGAACATCCTTTCCAAAAGGTTAACGGCGGCCTTTATATTGTAAAGCCGTCAAAGGGTCGCGTGGTGCTTTGCACGACCGTGGTATAGGGCGGCATCACCCGACCAACCAAAGGACCAAGACCGCAAAATGAATAAGACTTCTGCGCCTTCCTTTGAGACGAGACTGGCAAGCTGCGAAGAGGATTTGAGGGCTGCGCAGGCGTTAAGATATGAGGTCTTCGTCGAGGAGTTGGGCGGTGGCGGTGCCATGGTGGATCACGAGAACCGTCTGGAGCAGGACAGGTTCGACCCCTATTTCGAACACCTGATTTTAACAGATACCACCAAGGGCAAGGTCGTGGGCGTCTACCGTTTGATGCGACAGGCGCAGGCGCGCAAGGCGGGGGAATTCTATTCGGCCTCCGAATATGATCTGACCGCGCTGGTCAGCTCGGGGAGGCGGATTCTGGAACTTGGGCGTTCCTGTCTGCACCGCGACTATCGCGGCGGCATGGCGCTTTACCATTTGTGGAGCGGGCTGGCGCGATACATCGCGCGCCACGAGATCGAGGTGCTTTTCGGCGTGGCGAGCTTTCATGGTACGGACCCCAAGGCGCTGGCGCAGCCCTTGTCGCTGCTGCACCACCGCCATCTTGCGCCGCCGAAGTTGCGTGTAAGGGCGCGCGAAGAAGCGTATCAGCCGATGGATTTGATTGCCGAAAAAGACCTCGACCGGCGCGCCGCCATGGTGCAGGTGCCGTCGCTGATCAAAGCCTACCTGCGGTTGGGCGGCTTCGTAGGGGAGGGAGCGTTCATCGACCATGCATTCAATACCACCGACGTCTGTCTGGTGCTGGACACCGCGCAGATGAACCAGCGGCAGGCGCGGGTTTATCAGGGGGGCGGCGATTGAGCCCGACCTGGTACAGCACGACCCCACCGCCGCCTGCGCCGAGCATTGGTCCGGTCGGCTGGGTCCGTGTGGGCATCAAGGGAATCTTGTTGGGCGCGCTGGTTTTTGGTGGACTGTTGGTGCTTTTGCTCTTGCGTCTGATCGAAAGACCGCTGTTTGGGGCGCAACGCCCACTGACCCCGTTTATTGCCGTGTTTGTCTGCCGCAATGCGCTGCGCATCATCGGGTTGACACTGCACACGGTTGGCGGCCCTGCAAAAACCGCCGGCGCGCTGGTGGCCAATCATTCCAGTTGGCTGGATATCTTTGTGCTGAACGCGACGACCCGGGCTTATTTTGTCTCCAAGGCCGAGGTGGCAGCATGGCCTGGCATCGGATGGCTCGCCCGCGCCACCGGCACCGTTTTCATCGAACGCAGCCGCGCCAAAGCTGCGCAGCAAGCTTTGGTTTTTGCGCAGCGTCTCGGGGCAGGGCACCGTTTGCTGTTCTTTCCCGAAGGCACCAGCAGCGACGGTTTGCGTGTGCTGCCGTTCAAATCGAGCCTGTTTGCGGCGTTTTTCGTGCCGGAATTGCATCACGTGATTCAGGTGCAGCCGGTATCACTACGCTATACCGCGCCCGAAGGGGCCGACCCGCGGTTTTACGGATGGTGGGGGGATATGGAATTCGGACCGCATCTGTTGATGTTGCTGGCCGCACCGCAACATGGTCAGGTTGAGGTGGTGTATCACACCCCCTTGGCGGTGGCGGCCTGTGCGGATCGTAAAACGCTCGCGCAGATGGCCGAGACGGCGGTGCGCAGCGGGCACACCGCCTGATTTCGCGTCAGGGCTGATGAAAGAAAATGTCATCCGACGCCAGTTCCAGCCCATCGCTGTCCGGTCCGATTTCCATCATCAGGCAGGCGGTGCCCTTGCGCTGAAAATAGGTGGCTTCCACTGCGTAATAACCCGCCTGCGGCACCTCGACCTCGATCTCACCGACATAACCACAAGGGTGGACACCGTCGTAAAACCCGACTTCCTGACCGCCGATTGCGATCTGCAACCCGTCATTGCTGAGGAAATCGAAGGTGTAGCTGCCTGCTGCATCGAACTTGATGAAACCGGAGATATCCGCCGCGACCTGTTCAGCGCGTTCAGAAGTCAAAACCCGGTCGCCTTCATTGGTATCCTCAAAGGACAACCCGGCAATGGGCGGCCCCGCTTCGGCGCGCCGGTCCAGCGATTTGCGCGCCAGTTCGACCGAGCGCACATTTCCCGGAATCGTGGCGTATTTGACCGCAAGGCCCGGCGCCAGCGCGCTTGCGTTTGGTTGCGGGTCCGCAGGTGCCAGCGTGAGGGCCTGTGCAACGGCCGCAACTGGACTGAGCACTGCAAATGATACTGCGGCTGCAATCAGATCGTGTTTCATGAATTCTCCCAAGATTGATGTGACCTGTTCCGGTCCCTTGCCCGCAGTCTAGGGCGCGGCACTTAGGGCATGCAAGGCCTCCCAAAGGTGAAAGGGGGGCGTTTAGACGGAACTGGTCGATAGGCTATTGCGCCGCGCCACGTGCTGGCCTATACGGCCCCCACTGAAACCCGCAGGCGGGGTTTGGGCTTGATGGGGGAGACATCCCTGTCGGTCCGCCGGTTGGCACCAAACGGTGTCATGCCCCCGCCGAGGATTAAACCGGAAAGGTAGACTAACATGGCTCTTCCAGAGTTCTCCATGCGCCAATTGCTTGAAGCAGGCGTTCACTTCGGCCACCAGACGCAGCGTTGGAACCCCCGCATGGGTCCGTTCATCTATGGCGCGCGCAACGGCATCCACATCATGGATCTGACGCAAACCGTACCAATGCTGGATCAGGCATTGCAGGCGATCCGTGACACCGTTGCCAAGGGTGGCAGCATTCTTTTCGTCGGCACCAAGCGTCAGGCGCAACAGCCCATCGCCGACGCCGCAGAGAAATGCGCACAGTATTACATGAATCACCGCTGGCTGGGCGGCACGCTGACAAACTGGCAGACCGTTTCGCAGTCGATCAACCGCCTGAAAGCGATTGATGAGCAATCAGAGCGTGGCTTTGAAGGTCTCACCAAGAAAGAACGCCTCGGCATGGAGCGGGACCAGGGCAAACTGCAAGCGTCCCTGGGCGGTATCCGCGAGATGGGCGGACGCCCCGATCTGATTTTTGTGATCGACGTCAAGAAAGAAGCGCTGGCGGTTGCCGAAGCCAACAAACTGGGCATTCCGGTTGTGGCGGTGGTCGACACGAACTGCGCGCCCGATGGCATTGATTACATCATCCCGGGCAATGACGACGCCTCGCGCGCGATCTCGCTTTATTGCGATCTCGCGGCACGTGCGGCGCTTGACGGCATGTCCGCGCAGCTGGGTGCGGCGGGCGTTGACCTCGGTGCCATGGAAGAGGCCCCGGTCGAAGAGGCTGTTGCCGCCGAAGCACCTGCGGAAGAAGCGCAAGCCTGAGACATAGTCGCAGGCGCGAAACGTGGGGCAGGGTACATACCTGCCCCGAGAACCTGAATAATTCCCAAAGGAGAACCTGAGATGGCGATTACAGCCGCAATGGTGAAAGAGCTGCGCGACAGCACAGGCGCAGGCATGATGGACGCCAAAAAAGCCTTGACCGAGAACAATGGCGATATGGAAGCCGCCGTGGACTGGCTGCGCACCAAGGGCCTTGCCAAGGCCGCCAAGAAATCCGGCCGCACCGCGGCGGAGGGTCTCGTGGCTGTCAAGGTTCAAGGCGGGCACGGGGTTGCTGTGGAAGTGAACTCCGAAACCGATTTTGTCGGCAAAAACGCTGATTTCCAGAAAATGGTTGCAGGCATTGCCGATGTCGCGTTGGGCGCATCCGACATCGACGCGCTGCGCGCGGCAGACATGGGTGGCAAGACTGTCGAACAGGCAGTGATCGATGCGGTTGCGGTAATTGGCGAAAACATGTCCGTGCGTCGGATGTCCAGCATTGATGGCGAAAACGTGGTGTCTTATGTGCACAATGCGGCGGCTCCCGGCATGGGCAAGATCGGCGTGCTGGTTGCCACGAATGGCGGTGACGAAGCCTTCGGTAAGCAGGTTGCGATGCATATCGCCGCCGTGAATCCTGCGTCCTTGTCCGAGGCCGATCTGGACCCGGCAGTTGTCGAGAAGGAAAAGCAGGTGCAGATGGATATCGCACGTGAAAGCGGTAAGCCCGAGCAGGTGATCGAAAAGATGATCATCGGGCGCATGAAAAAATACATGTCCGAAGTGACCCTGTTGAACCAGTCCTTCGTTGTGAACCCTGATCTGACAGTTGGCGACGCCGCGAAAGAGGCGGGGGCGACGATCACAGGATTTGTACGCCTTGAAGTCGGCGAAGGCATTGAAGTTGTCAAAGAGGACTTCGCAGCCGAGGTGGCCAAAGCGGTCAAAGGCTAGGGTCTTCGCAAGAATGCGCGGAAGGACGCTCCTGACGGGGCGTCCTTTTTTGTTTAAAGTCAGACACTAGAGATCAACACTTAAAGCTTTAAGTGAGCTTTCATTGCGTCCATCGCCAACAGATACCCTTGTGCGCCAAAGCCGCAGATCACACCAATACATACTTTGGCGATATAGGATGTATGGCGAAACTCCTCGCGGGCATGCACATTGCTGAGATGCAGCTCGATGGAGGGCAGTTCAACTGAGGCGATCGCATCCATCAAGGCAATAGAAGTATGCGTATACGCGCCTGCATTCAGGATGATACCTGCATGCGTACCACGCGCGGCATGAATTGCGTCAATCAGCGCACCCTCATGATTGGACTGACTGAAAGTTACTTCAAGATCAGTATTTTGCCCATGCGCCCGGCACATACCTTCAATATCAGCCAAAGTGGTTTTGCCATAAACCTCAGGCTGACGGCTTCCCAGCAGATTGAGGTTTGGACCGTTGAGAATGAGAACTGAAACCATGATATCTCGCTCGCTTGCTGTATAGGACGTGAAGTGACAGGTCCCAAACACCCTGTCCAGCAACGACGCAGGGGCGTGCGTCATCATTTTGACACTGCGACATGACCGTCACATCTGTCGTGCACTTCGTTTTTGATCCCACGCGTGATGGCTCAAGAGTCGTTGCGACGTTTTCCGCTATCTCAGTTTCATCATCTCTTCTCTGAAGGCCTCTGTCGGTGTTCGCCATCCAAGGCACTTTCTTGGTGTCCCGTTCAGGCGGTCACAAATCGCCTTCATATTGCGATTTGAGAGCGCCGCGAGCTGGGTGTCTCGGGGCAGATATCGGCGGGCCCGCTTGTTCAGGTTCTCGACCGATCCTTTCTGCCAGGGTGCCTGTGGGTCGCAGAACCAGCTGTCGGTGCCGATGCCGGATTTCAGTTTGCGCCATGCGCGGAACTCAAAGCCCCGATCAAAGGTGATTGAGCGCCATGCAGGCTGAGGCAGGGGTTCCATTACATCCATCAGCTTGTTGATGAAGTGTGTCGAGCTGCGGTCGTTGTTACGGAACAGGACAGCGAACCGGGTCTTGCGTTCGACCAATGAGGCTACGTTCATTGTGCCTTGAGAGCGTTCAAAGATCATCAAATCGCCTTCCCATTCGCCGAACGTCTCGCGCGTCTTCACGTAGTCAGGGCGTTCATGGATGGACCGATCCGGCGGGAAAACCTGGCCACTGGGTCGTCTGGCATAGCGCGGCCGCCGTTTCTTGCGTCTGCTGGGGAGATGACGCGCCAGTTGTTCGGACTGGCCCTCAGGGCTGTAGACGTAAGCGTAAATCGTTTCGTGGCTGACCCGAACAGGCTGGTCATCGTGTCCCAAACGACCCGCGATCTGCTCGGGCGTCCAGCCGATCTTCAACTGAGCGACGACATGGTCGCGAAGGTCCTCCAGCCGGATCAGCTTGCGTCTTCGAGCGCGGCGTTTGGAGGCTTCACGCTGCGCGACGATCCCGTAGTAGCCGCTCAGTTCCGGCAACTCTTCATCTTCAAAACCATTGCGTTTGATCTCGCGATAGATCGACGAGCGGTGCCTGCCGATCTCGGCCGCGATCTTGCTCACAGGCACTTTTGCATTCAGCATGTCTTCGATTGCGCGTCTTTCACGCAAATCCAGCTCTGTGTGGGCCATGTCCGTTCTCCTTGCTTTTCAGCAAGATAGGGGAATTGTCGCAACCCAGTTTAGAATTTGCCGCAGCTTGGATGCGGTTATTTATAATCAACATTATGTTAAATAAATATTGCCCATCATATCTGGTGCTCAATATTGCGCGATTTTATCATTGGCGTGTTGGTGTGCAATATGATGTGTCACCCGTTGCTCAGATATGATTTTGTCCGGTTTAGCGAATTCTCGGTTAAAGGAGCTGAAACGTGACAAGCCCATGTATTCTGTGTGTGGCGATCACCGGCAGTGTGCCAATCAAGGCGGTGAACCCGGCGGTCCCAATCACCGTTAGTGAACAGATAGAAAGCACGCATGCGGCCTTTGAGGCTGGTGCCAGCATTTGTCATGCTCATGTACGAAACGCCGATGAAACCCCATCGTCTGATCCGGAGAAATTCGCGGCGCTCAAAGAAGGCATTGAAAAGCACTGTCCGGGCATGATTATTCAGTTTTCGACCGGAGGTCGATCCGGTGCAGGTCGTGAGCGTGGCGGCATGTTGAAACTGCGTCCGGATATGGCCTCTCTCTCAGTCGGGTCAAACAATTTCCCGACGCGCGTTTACGAAAATCCGCCGGATCTCGTAGCCTGGCTCGCCGGCGAAATGCAGCGCTATGAAGTGACACCTGAGATCGAGGCGTTTGATCTCAGTCACATTCTGCAAGCAATGGCGATGCACCGCGCCGGTAAACTGTTCGGTCGTTTGTATGTGCAGTTCGTTATGGGCGTCAAAAATGCGATGCCTGCAGACAAGCGGGTTTTCGACTTTTACGTCGAGACGATGCACTCAAGAGCGCCCGATGGGGCATGGTGTGCTGCCGGGATTGGTGCTGCACAGATTGAGGTTAACGAGTGGGCCATCGCCGCCGGCGGTCATACCCGCGCAGGCCTTGAGGACAACGTGCGCCTTGACCGCAACACGCTTGCGCCCTCGAATGCGGCGCTGATCAAACGGGCCGCTGAATTATGTGAAAAATACGAACGCCCCGTCGCGACCTGCGCCGAAGCGCGCGCCATTCTCGGGCTGAGACCGACGCGCGTCTGACGTCCCTACCCCAGCGCGTATCCCGCGCCGCGCACCGTGCGCAGCGGATCCGAACCGCCAAACTGTGTCAGCGCCTTGCGCAACCGTCCGATATGAACGTCCACGGTGCGCGTATCCACGTAAATATCGCGACCCCACACACGGTCGAGCAATTGTTCGCGTGAAAACACACGGCCCGGTTTTTCCATGAAGGTGGACAAGAGGCGAAACTCGGTCGGGCCAAGTTTCAGTTCGTTTTCGCCGCGGCTCACGCGATGGCTTGCGGCATTCAGAACAATATCCTCATATTCCAACTGCCCGCCGGTGGCCGCCGGTCGCACGCGGCGCAACTGGCTGCGCACCCGCGCCATCAGTTCGACGATGGAATAGGGTTTGATCACATAGTCATCCGCGCCTGTCTCCAGTCCACGCACGCGATCCACTTCCTCCGAGCGCGCAGACAGCATGATGATCGGAATCGCGCGGGTTTCAGACCTTGTCTTCAACCGACGACACACCTCGATGCCCGACAGGTTTGGCATCATCCAATCCAGCACGATCAGATCAGGTGCTGTTTCATCCACCAGCATCATCGCTTCTTCGCCGTTTTCCGCGCGGCTGACGGCAAAGCCTTCAGCCTCCAGATTATAGGCCAGCACCTCGCGCTGCGCAGGCTCATCTTCGACAACTAAAACAAGAGGTTGATCAGCCGACATCCGCCTTACCCCTTGGCGACCACGGAGGTTTGATCCGCCTTTGGGCGCGGATCTTCCGGATGCTCGCCGGTCACAAGATACACAACTTGTTCGGCGATCGACGTCACGTGATCCCCCATACGCTCGATGTTCTTGGCGATGAAATGCAAATGCATGCAGGCTGTAATGTTGCGCGGGTCTTCCATCATGAAGGTCAGGAATTCGCGAAACAGCGCGTTGTACATCTGATCGACTTCCTTGTCGCGGGCGATCACATCCATCGCCAGTTCCGCATCGCGCTGCACATAGGCGTCGAGCGCATCCTTGAGCATATGTTCGACCTCGCGCGCCATCCGGCGCAAGGCGGCACTGCTGTCATCCACCGGCGCCATCTGGGCCAGAACACCGGTCCGCTTGGCCATGTTTTTCGCGTAATCTCCGATCCGCTCAAGGTTCGCGCTGATCTTGATTACGCTGAGGATCAGCCGCAAGTCCCGCGCCGTAGGGGCGCGCAGGGCAATGACGCGCGCCGCCTCTTCGTTGATTGTCTCTTCAAGCGCATCGACGGTTTTATCTGCCTCGCGCACCTCTTCGGCAAGTTCTTCGTCACGGGTATCCAGCGATTGTGCACCGTTGCGAATGGCGGCTTCAACCAGTCCACCCATCTTCATGATCTGGGCCTGTATCGCCTCAAGGTCACGATCAAAGGCCGATGCGATGTGTTGATGTTCAATCATGATTTTATCCAATCCGCCCGGTGATATAGCTTTCGGTGCGCGGGTCTTCGGGGTTTGTGAAAATCGTCCCTGTTTCCCCATACTCCACGAGGTTGCCGAGGTGGAAGAAGGCGGTTTTCTGACTGACGCGCGCGGCCTGTTGCATCGAATGCGTCACGATGACGACCGAATAGTTCTGACGCAGATCGTCGATCAATTCCTCAACCTGTGCGGTTGCAATCGGGTCCAGCGCGGAACAGGGCTCATCCATCAGCAGGACTTCGGGCTGCGTTGCCACGGCGCGGGCGATGCACAGCCGCTGTTGCTGACCACCCGACAAGCCGGTGCCCGGCGCGCCAAGACGATCCTTGACTTCCCCCCAGAGGGCTGCACGGCGCAGCGAGTTTTCAACGAGGTTGTCCAGCTCCGCCTTGTTCTGCGCCAGCCCATGGATGCGCGGCCCATAGGCCACATTGTCATAGATGGATTTGGGAAAGGGGTTCGGCTTTTGAAACACCATTCCGACCTTTGCCCGCAATTGGACCGGGTCGACACGCTTGTCATAGATGTCTTCGCCGTCGATCGTGATGCGCCCCTGCACACGGCACACGTCAATCGTGTCATTCATGCGGTTGAGACAGCGCAGGAACGTGGACTTGCCGCATCCGGACGGGCCGATAAAGGCAGTGACGGTCTTGTCCTGTATCTCTACATTGACGTCCTTGATCGCGTGGTTGTCGCCATAAAAGACCTGCACGTCCCTTGCCGAAATCTTGATGGCCTTCGCATCCACATCTCTCTCCAGTATTCTCATATCATTCATAACAGTGTTCCTTTACCAGCGCCGCTCGAACCGGCGACGCAGGATGACAGCAAGGGTGTTCATGCTCACAAGGAACCCCAGCAGTATGATAATGCCACCCCAGGCGCGTTCGTAAAATGCCGGGTCGGAGCGTTTGGCCCATTCGTAGATCTGCGCAGGCATGGCGGAATTTGGATCCATCAACCCTGCGGCAATACTGTCAGGCGGGTTGGAGGCAATGAAGCCGACCATGCCGATCAACAACAAGGGTGCCGTCTCTCCCAAAGCCTGTGCCAGTCCGATGATGGTCCCGGTCAGGATGCCGGGCGCGGCAAGGGGCAGGACGTGGTGAAACACGGATTGCATCTTGGACGCCCCTACCCCGAGGGCCGCATCCCGGATGGAGGGCGGTACGGCTTTCAACGATGCGCGCGTCGAGATGATGATCGTGGGCAAGGTCATCAACGTCAGCACCAGCCCGCCCACCAAGGGGGCGGAGTTTGGCAAATGCATGTAGTTGATAAAGACCGCCAGACCCAGAATGCCAAAGACAATCGAAGGCACCGCCGCGAGGTTCGAGATATTGACCTCGATCACATCCGTGATCCAGTTTTTCGGCGCGAATTCCTCAAGATAGATCGAGGCAGCGACGCCAATCGGCAGGGCGAGCACCAGCACCACCAGCATCATGACCAGCGAGCCGATCATCGACACGCCGATCCCGGCCGCTTCGGGACGCGCGCCCGAACTGTCGGCACCGGTGATGAAGGCGAGGTTGAAACGCTTCTCGATGGTCCCCGCCTCGACAAGCTGATCCACCAGATCCAGTTGCGCAGGGCTGATGTTCTTGTCGTTCTCGATGCTGTCGCGGCTCACGCGGCCTTTCAGATAGCCATCCACCCGGCCAGAGGCGAGAAATTCGAACGCCACCCGTTGCCCGACAACCGAAGGGTCCGCCAGCACGAAATTCCGCAACTGCGCCTGCGCGCCGCCGGAAAGAATTCCGGCCATTTCCTTGGGGCTGAGGTCGGTTTCATAGCCTTGTTCCGCCACATGCTCTTCGAATGCGGTGCGCAACAAAGGGGCATAGCCAAAGGTTGACACCTTACGCATCTCGTCCGGGTTGCGGTTGCCGGCCTTGTCCAGCTTGTCCGCCGGCAGGCTCACCTCCAGCGTGACAAAGGTTTGCTGAAACGCGCCGGTGCCACGCGACACGATATTGAAAATCAGCGTGATGAGCATCAGCAAGCCAATCGAAATCGCAATCAAACCATAGGCTTTGAACCGCGTCTCCGCCGCGTTGCGCTTTTTGGTGCGCGCATCCTGCGTCAGCAGCGATCCTTTGCGTGGTGGGGCGGAGGGACTGGATGGTATTGCAGTGGTTGTCGCGTCGCTCATTCGTACTGCTCCCGATATCTGCGCACGATATAGAGCGCGATCACATTCAAGCCCAAGGTCAGCACAAAGAGGGTGAGGCCAAGGGCAAAGGCGACAAGGGTTTCCGCGCTGGCAAAATCCGTGTCACCGGTCAACTGGCTGACGATCCGTGTGGTAATGGTCGTCATTGCATCCAGCGGGTTGAGCGAGAATTTGGCGATGGCCCCTGCCCCCAGCACGACGATCATCGTTTCGCCAATCGCGCGGGACGCCGCCAAAAGAACCGCGCCAACGATGCCGGGCAAGGCTGCGGGCAGAACGACCTGACGGATCGTTTCGGATTTTGTGGACCCCAACCCCAATGAGCCGTCGCGCAATGCCTGCGGCACCGCGTTGATGATATCATCTGAAAGGGACGACACGAAAGGGATCAGCATGATCCCCATGACCAGCCCCGCAGTCAGCACAGCCGTTGCGCCGCTCATCCATTCGACACCGAGCAGGCCCGCATCCCCGCGTCCAAAGATGCTCACCAGAAACGGCCCGACCGTCAGCAGCGCAAAGAGGCCGTACACAATCGTAGGAATACCGGCGAGGATTTCGAGCAGCGGCTTGGCAAAGGAGCGCACGCGCGGACTTGCATATTCTGACAGGTAAATCGCCGCAAAAAGCCCGATCGGCACCGCAACCAGCAAGGCAACAATCGAGATATACAGCGTCCCCCAGAGCAGCGGCAGGATGGAAAGATCGCTGTCACCCCGGAAATTCGGCGCCCACGTGCCGCCGAAAAAGAAATCCGTCCACGGGTGCATGCGAAAGAAATTCATGCTCTCAAACAGCATCGACAGGACGATCCCCACCGTGGTCAGAATCGCGAGCGATGCCGCAAGCATCAACATCCCGAGCGCAAAGCGTTCGACGACGTTTCGCGCCCTGAAATCGGCCTTGCTGGCAAAAATGCTCGCGGCGGCCCCCACCAGGGCGGCAGCAAGGACAATCACTGCCATCCAGGCCGACCCGGTAGAGGATTTGTCGCGATACTGCTGTGCTGCGGCCAAAACCTCGGGCGCAACATCTGATCCGAGCGCGACGCCGACACCGCCGAGTATGGCGCGGATGTCGGCCGTACCGGTGGTGATCTGATCGGCTTCATCTTTCGTCAAGGCGCCGGCCGCCACGGCGATATCAAGCCCTTCGGCCACCCGGCGCACATCACTCATGACGAGGCTCCGGCTCGAACCTTCGGCGATGATACTCTCCGGCAGCAGGTTATAGACCGTGTTTTCGATCATCATCGGCTGCGCCAGCAGCCAGATGACCAACATGCCAAAGGCGGGAACAGCCGCAAACATCGCAGCGTTGTAGCCGTAGTAATTCGGCAAGGAATGCAAAAGCCGGATGTCGCCCCCCGCGGCGGACGTCGCGCGCGTCTTTGCCATCATGAAGGAAGCGATTGTCAGGGCCAGAATGGCCAGAACAATAAATCCCGTAAGCCCGATCGTCATGCACCCAACCTTTTCGCATGCCACTTCAAGTAAAGCGAAAGGCCGCAGGAAATTGCCGCCTTTCGCCGCTTTTGTCTCTGTTCAGGTCAGGAGTTGCTGCCCAACACGTCTTCATCTGCGACAGCGGCCTGTGTCTCGGCCAGCGCCGGATCGGACACCAGACCATATTCAGCCAACGGACCATCCGGCCCCGCAATGTCGTCGGAAACGAAAAACTCGGCAAAGTCCTTCAGTCCCGGGATCACACCGATGTGCGCCTTCTTGATGTAAAAGAACAGCGGACGCGACACGGGGTATTCACCGGTCGAAATCGTCTCTGTCGTCGGCTCCACACCACCCATGGTGGCCACTTTCAGCTTGTCGGTGTTGTTTTCATAAAACGCCAGCCCGAAAACGCCGATGCCGTTGGCATTGCTTTCGATCCGCGCCAGAGTCTCGGTGTAATCACCGTCGATATCCACTGATTTGCCGTCTGTGCGCACGGCCATGCAGGCGCTTTCGGCCGCGTCTTCATCCATGCCCATGTCCATCATGGCTTGCATCGCACCTGTATCCTCGCAGCCCTGCAGCAGAACCTTTTCCTCGAATACTTCGCGGGTGCCGTGTTTGGTGCCGGGAATGAAGGCCGCGATATCCACCGCTGGCAGCGCCGGGTTGACTGCGTCCCATGTCATGTTTGGGTTCGCGACCATCTCACCGTCAACCGGCAGGTTTGCGGCCAGTGCCGTGTACCAGTCCGAAGGCTGGAATTCGGTAAAGGCAGGGCCGGTCTGCTGGCTGGCAAAGACGATCCCGTCATAACCGATGCGCACTTCGATGATGTCCGTCACACCGTTTTCGGCGCAGGCCGCGATTTCGCGCTCGCGAATGGGACGGGACGAGTTGGCGATATCGACTGTATTTTCGCCAACGCCCTCACAAAAGCGCTTGAGACCCGCCGAGGATCCCCCGGACTCAACGACGGGCGTCGGAAACTCGAAGTTTTCGCCGAATGCTTCAGCCACAATGGCGGCATAGGGCAAAACCGTGGATGATCCGGCAACCTGCACCTGATCGCGCGCCGTAGCAGATGTTGCGGCAACGACGGCAATCGCCAGCGCGGAGGAAGATATTTTTACAAACGTCATGATAGCTCCTGTCATGAAACGAATCTGCGGATGACCGTATGCACAACCGCTTGCCGGATAGCTAAGGATTGGACGCTATCCTTTTGTGACAGTTTTGTAACGGTTTTATGACATGGCAGAAAATAACATATCTATCTGATTTTATGACGAAAATAAACTGCGATGTTGCTGCGCGGACCCGAAGTGGGTTCGTTTCAGGCGCTGTTAAGGTCAAGCGGCAGGACAACGGTGAACGTGGACCCCTGCCCCAGTTCGCTGTCGATGCGCAAACGCCCGCGATGCCGGTTTATGATGTGTTTGACGATGGCCAGCCCCAGGCCCGTGCCCCCCAAAGCCCTGCTGCGGTGGCTGTCAGCGCGGTAAAACCGTTCGGTCAGGCGCGGCAGATGCACCGGATCAATGCCGGGTCCGAAATCGGTTACGCTGATCAGAACGCCCGGCGCGCGCAGCGATGTATCCCGTGCAACTTCGGTCAGTTTGATTGCAACCCGCCCACCGGACCCGCCGTATTTGACGGCATTTTCCACAAGGTTCGTGATGACTTGCATCAGCTGGTCAGCATCTCCGATCAGGATCACCGGTTGCTGCGGAAGGTCGCATTCGAGCACCACCGACGTATCATTCGCCAGCGGTGCCAGGGTGCGCGCCACAGATTGCACCACATCGCTGAGGTTCACGCGATCTTGCGGGCGCACCCGCTGGTTTCCCTCGACCCGGCTGAGGGAGAGCAGATCCCCCACGAGCCGGTTCATCCGTCCGGCTTCGCCCTCCATGATGTCAAGAAACCTGTCCCGTGCGGCCGCATCCTCGCGCGCAGGCCCGCGCAGGGTTTCGATGAACCCCATCAGTGCGGTAAGCGGCGTGCGCAACTCGTGACTGACATTGGCAACGAAGTCCCGGCGCATCTGATCCGCCTGTTCCAGATGACTGACGTCCTGAAAACTCAGCAACACAACGCGCATGTTCGCCAGCACCCCAACGGTGACACGAAAGGTGGTATCCTCGATTCCGTCGCTGGAGAAATACTGCGACACGCGCGGCTGGCTGTCCTGCAACACGGCGGCAATGGTTTCAATCAGCTGTGGCTGGCGCAAAAAGGTGACGTAATGGCGCCCGGAAACCCCCTGCCCGAGCAGCGCCTTGGCCGCATCATTTGCCGACACGATGCGTTCGCTGCCACCTATGGCCAAAACCGGCATCGGCAGGGCCGCGAGCACCTCGTGAATTGCCTCTGCCATGGGTGTTTTTAATCCTTGCTAGGGGGCCACAGCCGCGCTGACCGCTTCCGTAAAGATCGCGCAGAGATTATCGGGGTCTTCGAGCCCGACAGAGACACGAAAAAACCCTTCCGATATCCCAAGGGCGGCGCGTTGCTCGGGGCTCAGTGCCCGGTGCGACGAGGACGCAGGATGCGACAGCGTCGTGCCCACATCCCCGAGGGTTGGCGCAAAAGACAACCCCTCTGCCGCACGGGTAAAGGCATTCGCCGCGTGCCGCGCGCCATCCAGTTCAAAGCTGACCATATTGCAGTTCCTGCCCTTCAGCAGCGCCTTTGCCCGCAGGGTGTCCGGGTGGTCGGCGCGCCCGGGATAAAGCACCCGTTTGACACCCGGAAGACCGGCAAGATGATCGGCCAGAAGAGCCGCCGTGCGTTGCGCCCGCTCGAACCGCAACTCAAGAGTTAGCAAACCGCGCTCCGCCAGCCAGCAGTCAAACGGACTGGCCGAGAGCCCCATGGTCACGGCAAAGACGCGCAAGCGGTCGTTCAACGCTTTGTCCCGCGCCGCAACATAGCCCAGCATCACATCGGAATGACCTGCCAGCAGCTTGGTCACCGAATGGATCACCACATCCGCACCCGCATCCAGCGCCTTGAAGGCCATCGGAGTGGTAAATGTGTTGTCCACCACCAGCAGCACACCAGATTCACGCGCCAGATCAACAAGACCCGCGATATCCGCAAGCCGCAGTGTCGGGTTTGAAACAACTTCGACGAGGATCATCCGGGTCGTGGGACGCAAGGCTGCGCGCACAGCGTCGATGTCGCCCGCGTCCACCAAAGTCGTGGCAATGCCAAGCCGGGGCAGGTCTTCGCTCGTCATGCGCAGCGAGCGACCATATAGCTGATTGCCGCCGATCACATGGTCCCCGGAGCGTGTCAGCCCCAGCAAAACCGCGGACACAGCCCCCATGCCGGACCCGGTCATCACCCCCGGAAAGGGCGCATTTTCCATTCGGTCGAGCCGTTTGGCCACCACATCCGCATTCGGGTGCCCTTCGCGCGAATAGGTATAGCCCTGCAACCCGCCTTCATACTGCTGGTCCAGCATGTCCGGTGTGTCCGAGGCGTAAACAACCGACGGGCTCAGCGGTGTGACCACAGGTCTTGAGGCGGAATGCGGGAGGGCATCAGGCCGTATCACCGACGCTTTTTCGTTTTTCATATCAAATCTCTATAGCGCGAATCTCATGTTTGAAGCGACGCATGTTTTTCTGGTAGTGCAGCGCCGAGTTCCTCAGCCCCTCAATCGCAGCCGCATCCAGTTCACGCACGACTTTGCCCGGCACACCCATCACCAGAGAATTATCCGGTATCACCTTGTTTTCAGTGATCAATGCCCCTGCACCGATCAGGCAGTTCGCGCCGATCCGGGCACCGTTCAGCACCGTTGCCCCCATGCCAATCAGGGAGTTATCCCCGATGGTGCAGCCATGCAGCATCACCTTGTGCCCGATCGTGCAACCCGCCCCGATGCGCAGCGGATACCCGGCATCAATGTGAAAGACGCAGTTTTCCTGCACGTTCGATCCCGCACCGACACGGATTTCCTCGTGATCCGCGCGGATGGTTGTCCCGAACCAGACAGACGCCCCCGCTTCCAGTACAACCTTGCCAATCAGGTTCGCACCCGGTGCGACCCATGTGTCCTCATGCAGTTGAGGTATATCCTCACCTAAAGCGTATAACGTCATGATAACCTTTCGAATTCGGATTGCAGGTGGCGCACGTGTTCGGTCAGTCCCGGCTGTTGGCTGCGCCGCAGGCGCGTGGCCGTTACGATGGTTTTCAGATGCGCCTCGGTGGTGTCCAGATCGTCATTCACCAGCACATAATCGTAGCTGCCCCAATGACTGATCTCATCCCAACTCTTGTCCATGCGGCGCGCGATGGTTGCGGCATCATCCTGTGCGCGTTTCTCCAGACGGTTGCGCAACTCGCGGATCGAGGGCGGCAACAGGAAAATGGACAGCGTATGCGCGCTGAGGGCCGAATTGGTGATTTGCTGCGCCCCTTGCCAGTCGATGTCGAACAACACATCGCGACCGGCGTTGATGGCCTCCTGAACAGGGCCGCTTGGCGAGCCATAGAAGTTGCCGAAAACATGCGCATGCTCCAGCATACCCCCATTGCTCACCTGCGATTTGAAGGCAGCCTCATCCACGAAATGGTACTCACGCCCGTCAACCTCGCCCGGACGCGCGGCACGGGTCGTGGCGGACACTGAGAATTCGATGTCCGTGTCCCAGTCCCGCAACCGCCGCGCCAAGGTGGATTTGCCAGCGCCCGAGGGTGAGCTGAGGATAATCAGAAGTCCGCGGCGCATGGGTTTCATCGGTTACTCCACATTCTGTACTTGCTCCCGCATCTGATCGATCACTGCCTTCAGTGCAAGACCGCAGCGTGTCAATTCGGTGTTTTGCGCCTTGGCGCAAAGCGTATTGGCCTCCCGGTTGAATTCCTGCATCAGAAAATCCAGCTTGCGCCCGACTGGGCCACCCTGTCTGATCAGGTCTCGCGCGGCGGTGACATGCGCCGCAAGGCGGTCAACCTCTTCGGTGACATCCGATTTGACGGCAATCATCGCCAGTTCCTGCGCAAGGCGGTCCTCATCCACAGTCTCGATATTGTCGAGCACGCGCCGCAGATTGCGCCGCAGGATGTCGCCTGCCTCGGCACTGCGCGTTTTTGCATGTTCCTTTGCCTGCGACGTCAGCTGCGCAACCTCATCCAGTTGAGACAGCAGCACCTTTTCGAGGGCTGCCCCTTCGGCTCGGCGCATGTCATTGAACGCGCTGATCAGCGTCTTTGCCTCTTCCAACAGATGCTTGGTGAGCGGTGCCGGGTCATCCTCCACCGATCCGGCCTCCAGAACGCCGCGCATGGCAACGATGTCAGAGGCTTTTGACGGCGTCAGACCAACGCCCATCGCTGCGGCTTCGGCTTCGACCTGATCAATGGCCCGGAGGACGCAGCGCAGCTGTTCATGGTTAATTTTCAGCGTGGTGGCGTTCTCGTCCCGCGTCAGTCGCAGAGAAAGCGTGATCGTGCCGCGCGCGGTCTGGGCTGCCAGCATCTTGCGCAGGCCGATCTCAAGCCCGTCAATCCAGTCAGGCACCCGCAGGCGCAGATCCTGCCCCTTGCCGTTCACCGAACGCAGTTCCCAATTCCACGCATGGGGGGCAAGGCCGCCGGTTGCCGAGGCAAATCCGGTCATAGATCGCAGCATCCGCATTTCCTTTCGTACAGCCAGTATTGCCTTGCTTTATGGCAGTTTAGGCGGTCAGAGCAACCCCGTGCGCAGGGCGGCGCGCAGCGCAAATGAGCGCGCTGCGGTTAACCATTCCGCAAATTAGCCACCCATTTTGTGAAAATTGTTGATATTAACGTTTCAGTAATCAATTTTCGGCAGGAAGCAGTGTTTCCTGCTTGTAACAAGTACCACCGACCGGCTGCCGGTGACCTCAAAGCTGGTCAGAAACAGAAGGCGCAAGCAATGGACAATGGCGGTAAAAACACGCACAATGTGGTTAACATGACACAGCACGTTACAGAAACAGGATTTACCCCACTCTCTCAGGTCGAGGCCTATTGGGAAGCGCTGCGCGGCACGCGGCTGATGCCCAGCCGGTCCGAAATTGACCCGCGCGGCATTGAACAGGCGTTGGAGTATGCCTTCATCGTGGAGCGGATCGCGCCGGGTATCGCGCGCCTTCGGATCGCCGGAAGCCATCTGAGTGATCTGATGGGGATGGAAGTGCGCGGGATGCCCCTGACGGCCTTCATCACACCGGCTTCACGGCGTCAGTTGAGCGACACCCTTGAAGAGGTTTTCGAAACACCTGCCACATGCACGATGATGCTGCACTCAGAAAAAGGGCCGGGCATGCCGCCGCTTGATGCGCGATTGACCCTCATGCCGCTGAAAAGCGATCTGGGTGATGTCAGCCGTGTTCTTGGCGCGCTGGTCGCGGTGGGTGACATGGGCCGCAGCCCGCGGCGGTTTGATGTGACGGCGACTGCGCTGCGCCCCATCGTGACAAACCAAACCCCGCCCTTGCTGGCAAAGCGCGAGCCAAGAAAACCCTTGCCGGCCCCAAAGCCGAGGGCCGAAGTGCCCGGATTTGCCGAAGCTAAGGCCGAATTTCGGACCGAAACGCCGCGTCGTGATGCGCCTTATCTCAGACTTGTGAAGACGGACGACGATTAGAGCGTTCGACGGCAAGAGGGCCGCAGCACAAGGTCGGTTCAGACACAACAAAAACGCCCGCCGGTTTGAAACCAGCGGGCGTTTTTTAATGCCGTGCCTTAACTTACGGCGGCGTTTTGATGTTGCGTGCGGCGCGCCGAAAGCTCTTCCGCCACGAGGAAGGCCAGTTCCAACGATTGGCTGGCATTCAGGCGCGGATCGCAGGCAGTGTGATAGCGCGATGACAGATCTTCATCGCTGACGGCGCGCACGCCCCCGGTGCATTCCGTGACATCCTGACCGGTCATCTCAAAGTGAACGCCACCGGGCACCGTGCCTTCGGATGCGTGAACCGCAAAGAACTCGCGCACCTCGCGCAGGACCGATTCAAACGGCCGGGTCTTGTACCCGGTCGAGGACTTGATCGTATTGCCATGCATCGCGTCACACACCCAGGTCACATTTGCCCCTTCTTCGCGCACCGTCTTGATCAGGCGCGGCAGATGTTCCGCCACCGACCCCGCGCCAAAGCGCGCGATCAGGGTCAGGCGACCTTCTTCGTTTTCGGGGTTCAGCTTGGCCATCAACTTCTTGAGGTCATCCGAGGTCATGCTGGGACCGGCCTTGAGGCCGATCGGGTTCTGGACACCGCTGGCAAATTCCACATGCGCCCCGTCCGGCTGGCGTGTGCGATCACCGATCCAGATCATATGACCCGAGCCCGCCAGCCACTTGCCTGTGGTGCTGTCAACGCGGGTCAGCGCTTCTTCGTATTCCAGCAGCAGCGATTCATGGCTGGTGTAGAACTCAACCGATTGCAGCGTATGCGCCGTATCCGCATTGATCCCCGCAGCTGTCATGAAGTCCAGCGTGTCGGAAATACGGTTCGCAACCTCGCGGTAGGCCTCTGCCTTTTCACCTTCGGTAAAGCCCTGCGTCCAGGCATGCACCTGATGAACATCGGCATAACCACCCGTGGAAAACGCCCGCAACAGGTTCAGCGTCGCCGCTGCCTGCGTGTAGGCACGCAGCATGTTCTGCGGGTCCGGAATGCGCGCATCGGCCGTGAAATCCAGCTTGTTGATGATGTCACCGCGATAGCTGGGCAGTTCCACCCCGTCGACCGTTTCCGTTGCAGCCGAACGCGGCTTGGCGAATTGACCCGCCATACGGCCGACCTTGACCACCGGAACCTTGGCACCATGGGTCAGCACAATCGCCATCTGCAACATGACCTTGAACGTGTCGCGGATCGCATCCGAACTGAACTGATCAAAGCTCTCCGCACAATCACCGCCCTGCAACAGGAACGCATCGCCACGACCGGCAGCCCCCAGATGCTTTTTCAGGCGGCGGGCTTCACCGGCAAAAACCAGCAGCGGATAGCGCGAAAGCTGTGCCTCGACTTCGTTCAGGGCAGCCTGATCGGGGTAGTCCGGCATCTGGATGCGCGGCTTTGCACGCCAGCTTGATTTTGTCCATTCGCTCATGTTTTTCGTCTCCGCTTCTGGCCCGCGCACTGCGAGCGCTCACATGTCGTTCATCTCTATACAAAAGCGCGGCGCGAGTGACCATATCACAAATTCGTCCTCTTGACGTCGCTTTCGTGCCGTGAGCAGAGTTAAAATACAGTCCGGTGTCCGCGTGCGATCGTCTACCGGGTGGCATGACGACCAGCAAGAGGCAGGAATGTCCGACATCTCACGATCATCCCGCGCGGATCCAAATGCGTCCAAGCCAAAACGGTTTGTGTTCCTTCTGCTCGATAACTTTACCCTGCTGTGTTTTTCTGCCGCGGTGGAGAGCCTGCGCATCGCCAATCGGATGGCCAATGAGACGCTGTATGAGTGGCGCATTATTGGCGAAGGCGGCGACATCGTGAGTTGCTCCGCCGGAAGCGGTTTCAAGCTGGATGGCGATCTCGAAGACTTGCAGCGCGACGATATTCTGCTGGTCTGTGGCGGCATCGACGTGCAGGCGGCGACCACCAAACGTGTGCTTGGCTGGCTGCGGCGCGAATCCCGCAAGGGTGTCGTGCTAGGTGGTCTTTGCACTGCCGCCTACACATTGGCCAAGGCGGGTTTGCTGGATGGTAAAAAGGCCACGATCCATTGGGAAAACCAGGACAGTTTTGCCGAGGACTTCGAGGATGTGACGCTGACAAAATCCGTCTTTGTGGTGGATGGCAATCGGATCACGACGGCGGGGGGGACATCGTCGATTGACTTGATGCTCAAACTCATCGCGGAACAACAGGGCGAGGATCTCGCCAATCTGGTGGCAGATCAGTTGATCTATACCTCGATCCGGACGGATCAGGATACACAGCGCCTGTCGGTTCCGACCCGCATCGGCGTGCGCCATCCCAAGTTGAGCCTTGTGATCCAGATGATGGAAAGCAACATCGAAGAGCCGATCAGCCCCTCAACCCTCGCCCGAGACGTCGGCATGAGCACGCGCCAGCTTGAGCGGTTGTTCCGGCGCTACTTGAACCGCAGCCCGAAGCGCTATTACATGGAGTTGCGACTGCAAAAAGCGCGCAATCTCTTGATGCAAACCGATATGAGCGTGATCAATGTGGCGCTGGCTTGCGGCTTTGCTTCCCCGTCGCATTTTTCCAAATGCTACCGCGCACATTACGACACGACGCCCTACCGGGAGCGCGGCAGCCACGCAGCGCGGTTGTCTTTTTAACCAAAGCGAACCATCCATCAGGACACCCGGGTGTAAAATTATCGCATTAATTTCGACTTTCAAAATCTTGAAACTAGTCAGATATCCTGTAGATCGCACCGTTTCCGACGGATATGAACCAGATGCTGCCATCTGCGGCGTCGGCAACGTCGCGCACACGCGTGGTTGCCTCATTCTGGATCCGCTCAACCTCGCGCGTTGTCTCGCCGGATATTGTCAGCCGCGCGATGTAGTCATCCTTGAGCGAGCCGACGAACATATGCCCACGCCAGTCGGGAAACATATCGCCCTGATAGACCAATAAGCCCGATGGCGCGATGGACGGATCCCAATAGGATGCGGGCTGCTCCATCCCGGCGCGCGCCGTACCCTCGCCGATTTTACCCCCAGTGTAATGCCGTCCGTATGAAATCACCGGCCAGCCGTAGTTCGCACCCTTGCGCACCAGATTGATTTCATCGCCACCGCGCGCGCCATGCTCCGCCGTCCAGAGCCTGCCTTGCGCATCCAGCCCGGCACCTTGCGGATTGCGGTGCCCGAACGACCAGATTTCCGGCTGCACGCCGGGCGTATTCACGAAGGGGTTGTCCGAGGGGATGCTGCCATCCCGATTGATCCGGATCACGCTGCCGGCGTGGTTCTCCCTATCCTGCGCCGACGGTCTGTCACCGCGATCACCGATGGCCAGGAAGAGGGTGCCGTCGGTATTCTCGACAATGCGCGAGCCAAAATGCCTGCCCCCCGAAGAGCCCGGCGCCATCACGAAGATATCGCGCAGGTCTTCCAGCCGACGGCCATCCTGCGACAGGGTTGCAGCGGCCAGCGCCGTCCCGGCACCACCGCGCTGTCGCTTGCTGTAGCTCAGAAACACGGTGCGGCTGCGCGCGAAATCACGTGCCACAGTGACATCCATCAACCCGCCCTGCCCGCGATCAACAACCTGCGGTGCGCCCTCAACCTCGCGCAGCGTGCCGGCGCTCCACAAGAGCACCCGCCCGTCTTTTTCAGTGATCAGCACCTGCCCGTCCGGCAAATGCGCAATCGCCCAAGGCGTGTCCAATCCGGTGACGACGGGCGTGAACACGATATCCGCGCGCCCCGTTGCGGGCGAGACGGCCAACACGAAGACAAAGAGTGCCGACATGTACAGTAGTCTGAGCATGTATTTTCTCCTGAACTGACAACGGTTTCTACCCCAGAGCGTAAAACGCGATCCTTTTGCAGGAACGTCGGGCGATCCGGCCAAAACCGCTTTCAATTGGAAAATAGGGCGCATAATCTGCAAGGCGAACGCCAAGTTCCAACATGGGAGATGAACAATGAAAAAGTTGCTTATGGCCACAACGGCTGCAGCACTGATTGCCACCACTGCGCTGGCGGATGATACGAAAAGTGAAGTAACGCTCGGGGTGCTCTTCGGGTTCACCGGTCCGATCGAATCGCTGACTGGCCCGATGGCCGCCGGTGCCGAACTTGCCATGGCGGAAGCGACCGAAAGCGGCAAATTTCTCGACTCTGCGACCGTGACATCAATCCGGGCTGACACCGGTTGCATCGACAACGGTCTGAGCACATCCAATGGCGAGCGGTTGATCGCGGAAGGCATCAACGGGTTGATCGGCGGGGATTGCTCCGGTGTCACGGGTGCGATTTTGCAAAACGTGGCGATCCCGAACGGCATGGTGATGATTTCACCCTCGGCCACATCGCCGGGCCTGACCACGGTTGAAGACAACGACCTGTTTTTCCGCACCGCCCCGTCGGACGCGCGCGAAGGTCAGGTGATGGCTGAAATCCTGCAGGAACGTGGGGTGAAATCCATCGCGCTGACCTATACCAACAACGACTACGGCAAAGGTCTCGCGGACGCGATCCAGAGCAATTTCGAAAGCATCGGCGGGGAAGTCACGATCGTTGCCGCGCATGAAGACGGCAAGGCGGATTACTCCGCTGAAATGGGCGCGCTGGCCTCGGCGGGTGGCGATATCCTCGTGGTTGCGGGCTATCTCGATCAAGGCGGCCTCGGTATCATCAACGCAGCACTGGACACGGGCGCATTTGACACCTTCGGTCTGCCCGGCGGCATGATCGGCGACAGCCTGCCTGCCAATGTCGGCTCTGCGCTGAACGGGTCCTACGGTCAGATCGCGGGGTCCGGTGGTGAAGGCATCGAAAAGCTCAAGGCGCTTTCGGGCGACGCATTTGATGCCACATCGCCCTATACGCCCGAAAGCTATGATGCCGCCGCGCTTTTCATGCTGGCGATGCAGGCGGCGGATAGTGTCGATCCGGCGGACTATGGCAAGCACATTCTCGATGTGGCCAATGCACCGGGCGAAAAGATCTATCCCGGCGATCTGGCCAAAGCCTTTGACATCCTGCGCGAAGGTGGCGAGATCGACTATGTCGGCGCGTCTGCGGTTGAATTGATCGGACCGGGTGAGTCCGCCGGAACCTACCGCATGATCGAAGTACAGGACGGCGAAAACGTCACCATCGGCTTCAAGTAAAAATCCGTTTGATATGAAAACAGCCCGGTGTCGCTGATGCCGGGCTGTTTTTGAACGCTGCAGGAAAGCTGGGAAGATGCAAGGCACAGGCATGATCGTCGTTCAGGACCTTCATAAACACTTCGGCGGTTTTCGCGCTGTGGATGGGGCATCGCTGGAAATTGCGCAGGGGTCGATCACGGGGTTGATCGGGCCAAACGGTGCTGGAAAAACAACACTTTTCAATGTGATCGCGGGCGTTCTTAAACCAACTTCGGGCCGTGTGTTCATGGCGGGCGAAGACATCACGGGCCTGCCGCCACATGATCTGTTTCACAAGGGGTTGCTGCGCACCTTTCAGATTGCGCATGAGTTTTCATCCATGTCCTGTCGCGAAAACCTCATGATGGTCCCCGGTGATCAGGCGGGTGAGACGCTTTGGAACACATGGTTTGGCCGCAAACGCATCGCCGATCAGGAACGCGCGCTGCGCGCCAAGGCCGATGAGGTTCTGGAGTTTCTGACAATCGAACATCTGGCCGATCACAAGGCTGGACAGATTTCGGGTGGGCAGAAAAAACTGCTGGAACTGGGCCGCACAATGATGGTGGATGCGCGGATCGTGTTCTTGGATGAGGTTGGCGCGGGGGTCAATCGCACGCTGCTCAATACCATCGGAGACGCGATTTTGCGCCTCAACAAGGAGCGCGGATATACATTCGTCGTGATCGAACACGACATGGATTTCATCGGGCGTTTGTGTGATCCGGTCATCTGCATGGCCGAGGGTAAAGTGCTGGCCCAAGGGACGTTGCCCGAGATCAAGGCGAATGAGCAGGTTATTGAGGCGTACCTCGGTACAGGCCTGAAAAACAAGGATAAAATAGGCGCATGAGCGGTGATCCTTACGATGCACGCGGCAATCGCGACCTTTCCTTGGGCAATGCTGCGGGTATGGGCAAGGCCTACCCGGTGAAAAAGGGCGGCACAGCACATGCAGCACCCCCCGGCCCTTTTCTGATCGGGGAGGCCATGACCGGCGGGTATGGTGCGGGGCCTGACATCCTGCATGATTGCACGATAGCCGTGGATCGCGGAGAGATCGCCGTGATCGTCGGCCCGAATGGTGCAGGGAAATCCACGGGTATGAAGGCTGTGTTCGGCATGCTGAACCTGCGGAAGGGACATGTGCGCCTTGATGGGGAGGATATCACGGCCCTCACGCCGCAGGCACGGGTCACAAAAGGCATGGGGTTTGTGCCGCAGACGTCGAACATCTTTACTTCCATGACGGTCGAGGAAAACCTCGAGATGGGCGCGTTCATTCGGACGGATGACATCCGCCCGACGATGGAACAGATCTATGAACTTTTCCCGATCCTGCGCGACAAACGCTATCAGGCCGCAGGCGAGCTTTCGGGCGGGCAGCGCCAGCAGGTCGCCGTCGGCCGCGCGCTGATGACGAAGCCCAAGGTGCTGATGCTGGATGAACCCACCGCAGGCGTCAGCCCCATCGTGATGGACGAGCTTTTCGACCGGATCATCGAAGTCGCGCGAACCGGCATCCCGATCCTGATGGTCGAGCAAAACGCGCGCCAAGCCCTTGAGATCGCCGACAAGGGCTATGTGCTGGTGCAGGGTCGGAATGCATACACGGGAACGGGCAAAGAATTGCTAGCCGATCCGGACGTGCGCAAGAGTTTTTTGGGTGGATGAGGATGGATTGCAGAATTATCGCTTACTGCTCAATCGTTGCAGGCGCGACACTGACGGCTTGTACACCAGCAGGTACGTCCATAACCGAATTGACGACCAACGAAATGCTACGCTGCGAGCTGTATGACACCATTGTCGCGACAGGAGGTCAACCAAACACCACAGTTAACATTAGTGATGTCTCACCTTTCGCTCTCGTCAGGTTGAATGATTCGAGTGTCGGCACCGGATTTGGATACGGGTCACCGAGCGGGAACACTATCGGTGTCGGCACTCGCAGGGGAGATGGCAGTTGGAGCGTTAGCGGGTGGCGCGCTGACCCGGAACGTGGCGGACCCGACGTCAGTCTACTGTCTCTCTTCCCAAACGGCG
Organism: Roseobacter denitrificans OCh 114; assembly: GCF_000014045.1. Lineage (NCBI taxonomy): Bacteria > Pseudomonadati > Pseudomonadota > Alphaproteobacteria > Rhodobacterales > Roseobacteraceae > Roseobacter > Roseobacter denitrificans. Next base: position 2,509,528 of record NC_008209.1, on the reverse strand, counting down.
ATGTTTTGGTGTCATTCTGGACCGGCAATGGCTCACACACGACCTACGCAGCACAATGCAGGAAACAATGACGTTGTTAGTATCAATTATTCGGGGCTAGAAAAACTTGGACCTTCTCAACGCCATCATCGCCCTTCTGAATTTCGTGATCGTCCCCGGCATGGCCTATGGCGCGCAGCTTGCGCTCGGGGCGCTCGGGGTCACGCTGATCTATGGCATCCTGCGGTTTTCGAACTTTGCCCATGGCGACACGATGGCGTTCGGGGCCATGGTCACCGTGCTGTTTACATGGCTGTTTCAAAACTGGGGCCTTTCACTGGGGCCGCTGCCAACCGCTCTGCTCGCCCTGCCCTTCGGCATCTTGGCCTGCATGGGTTTGCTGCTGCTCACCGACCGCATGGTCTATCGCTTTTACCGCGAACAAAAGGCCAAGCCGGTGATCCTCGTGATTGTCAGCCTTGGCGTCACCTTCATCCTCAATGGCATCGTGCGTTTCATCATCGGGCCGGACGATCAGCGCTTTACCGATGGGGAACGCTTCATCATCTCGGCGCGCACATTCCGTGAGATGACGGGCCTGCGCGAGGGGCTGGCGATCAAGACGACACAAGGTATTACCGTGCTCGTCGCCGTCATCTGCGTGATCCTGCTGTTCTGGTTTCTCAACCGCACGCGCACAGGCAAATCCATGCGCGCCTATTCCGACAACGAAGACCTCGCCTTGCTGTCCGGGATCAACCCCGAACGTGTCGTAATGATTACCTGGCTGATCGTCGCGGGCCTCGCCACCATCGCGGGCGTGCTTTACGGGCTGGATAAGTCGTTCAAACCCTTCACCTATTTCCAACTGCTTCTGCCGATCTTCGCCTCCGCCATTGTGGGCGGCCTCGGCAATCCGCTTGGGGCAATTGCGGGCGGGTTCGTCATTGCCTTTTCCGAAGTGACCGTGACCTACGCGTGGAAAAAAGTGCTGACGTACCTCATGCCCGAAAACCTTGAACCCAGCGGCCTCGTGCAGCTTTTGTCGACCGATTACAAACTGGCGGTGAGCTTTCTGATCCTGCTGATCGTGCTGTTGTTCAAGCCGACCGGATTGTTCAAAGGGAAATCCGTATGAACCCGGTGCTGAAAAATACCATGCTGTTTGCGATCGTGGGCGCAATGATCCTCTATACCGGTTTCACGCAAAGCTGGAACACGGCGCTTGTGATCGTCAACATGGGGCTGATTTCGGCGATCATGGCGCTGGGTGTGAACCTGCAATGGGGGTTTGCGGGGCTGTTCAACGTCGGCATCATGGGTTTTGTGGCCCTTGGCGGTCTGGCGGCGGTTCTCATCGGTGCGCCGCCAACACCCGGCGCATGGAGCGCGGGGGGATGGAATATCCTGAGCGCATTCGTCTTTGCCCTTGTGATGGTGGTAGTGGTCGTCAGCGTGCGCCGGCGCATGGCCGCTGGCTGGCCGCGTAAAATCGTCGTGCTGGCGCTGCTGATCGTTGGTTTCTTCATCTATCGCGCCTTGTTCGATCCCGGTGTTGAGGCAATCGAGTCGATAAATCCCGCGGCGACGGGCAATATCGGCGGGCTGGGCATTGATCGCGGGCTTTGGGTGACGCTGGCCTGGCCCGTTGGGGGGCTGTTTGCGGCGGCTGCGGCGTGGGTCATTGGCAAAACCGCGCTGGGATTACGTTCAGATTATCTGGCGATTGCCACGCTTGGCATTGCGGAGATCATCATTGCCGTTCTCAAGAACGAAGACTGGCTCGCGCGCGGTGTTAAGAACGTCGTGGGCCTGCCGCGCCCCACGCCCAATGAAATCGATCTGCAAAACGACCCGGCCTTCGTGGAGCGCGCCGCAGGCTTTGGGGTGGATGCGGTCACTGCGTCGACACTTTATGTCAAGCTGATGTACGCGGGGCTCTTTACGGTTGTGCTCGTGGTCCTGCTGGTGCTGGCGCAGCGCGCGCTGCACAGCCCATGGGGCCGGATGATGCGCGCCATTCGCGACAATGAAGTGGCAGCCGAAGCCATGGGCAAGGACGTCACCGCGCGGCATTTGCAAATCTTTGTTCTCGGGTCTGCCATTTGCGGCATTGCTGGGGCGATGATGACGACATTGGATGGCCAGTTGACGCCCGGCACCTATCAACCCTTGCGCTTTACCTTTCTGGTCTGGGTGATGGTCATCGTAGGCGGGTCCGGCAACAACTTTGGCGCGATCCTCGGCGGTTTCCTGATCTGGTTTCTATGGGTGCAGGTTGAACCGATGGGCCTTTGGTTGATGGAATTGATCACATCCGGCATGCCTGATGGGTCCGCGCTCAAGGCGCATCTGATCGACTCTGCGGCGCATATGCGGCTGTTTACCATGGGCATGGTCCTGCTCTTGGTATTGCGGTTCAGCCCGCGCGGGCTGATCCCGGAAAAGTAAAAGCGGTAAACTAGCGCCCTTTGAACAGACTGCCGAGGATCCCGCGCACCATGCGCCGCCCCGTTGTCCCGCTCAACTCCTTGAGGACGGCATTGGTGAGCGCCGAACCGATCGTTTCAGGTTGCTTGCGCGCGCGCGTGCTGCGCCGTGATGTGGATCGCGCAACCCGTTGACCGCTGTAGCGGCGCGCGGCGTTGAACTCGCGCTCAAGCGCTGAGGCCTGTTCCGCCAGATCCTCTGAATGCGCCGCTTCCTTTGCGGCGGTCTCCGCGCGCTGTTTCAGGATTTCATAGGCGGATTTGCGATCAATCGGCGTGTCATAGCGCGCCGCCATGTCCGAGCGCACCATGAGATCTGCGCGCTCTGCTGGCGTGATCGGACCCAACTGCGAGGACGGAGGACGGATCAACGTTCGCCGCACGATGCCGGGGATGCCCTTCTTTTCCAGCATGGAGGTGACGGCCTCACCGACACCGACCTCTCGGATCGCCGCTTCGGTATCAAAGTCAGGGTTTTCGCGATAGGTATCCGCCGCCATGCGCAGTTCTTTCTTGTCTTTTGCCGTAAAAGCACGCAGCGCATGCTGTATGCGGTTGCCGAGCTGCCCGAGAATGTCTTCGGGCACATCCGCCGGGTTCTGGGTAATGAAATAGACACCAACCCCCTTGGAGCGGATCAGCCGCGCGACCTGTTCAACCTTGTCCACCAACGCCTTGGGCGCATCATCAAAAAGCAGATGTGCCTCATCAAAGAAGAACACCAGCTTGGGCTGATCGGGGTCCCCGACTTCGGGCAATTCTTCAAAGAGTTCGGACAGCAGCCACAGCAGGAAAGTTGCATAAAGCGCGGGCGCCCCCATCAGCTTGTCTGCTGCAAGAATATTGATCTGCCCGCGCCCTTGTGCATCCCTGCGCATCAGGTCAGAAAGCTGCAATGCCGGTTCCCCAAAGAGGCCGGTGCCACCCTGGTTTTCCAACACCAGCAACCGCCGCTGGATTGCCCCGATGGAGTTGGCGGATACATTTCCATATCGCAAGGACAAGGCTTTGGCATTTTCGCCGATCCAGACCAACAGCGACTGTAAATCCTTCAGATCAAGCAGTGGCAAGCCTTCTTCATCCGCGAGCCGGAAGGCGATATTGATGATGCCTTCCTGCGCTTCACTCAGATTGAGCAGGCGGGCCAACAGCAGGGGGCCCATCTCCGAGACGGTGGTGCGCACCGGGTGTCCCTGCTCCGCAAAAACGTCCCAGAATGTGACCGGAAACGCCTCATAGGAAAAGTTTGCAAACCCAATCTTTGCAGCGCGTTCACTAAACGGCGCGTGCAGCTTATGGCTGGGGCTTCCCGCCTTGGCCAACCCGGACAAATCCCCTTTGACATCTGACAAAAACACAGGAACACCCGCATTTGCAAACCCCTCAGCCAGAATTTGCAAAGTCACCGTTTTACCCGTGCCTGTGGCTCCGGCGATCAAACCGTGCCGGTTTGCATACCCAAGTTTGAGGAATTGCTGGGTTGCATACTCCGGCCCGCCGCCACCGATAAAGATGTCTGATGTCACGCTGCTTTTTCCCATCATGTTTATTTTCGTAGAATGACCATACGTTTTTAACCTTTCAGGGCCATAGTAAATGTGGCCAACGCCTCTTCTTGTCCTTTTGGCGTTGGTTTCCTCCCTGTTAGACTGGCCGTGCCAACTTCTGGTACGGCCTTTTTTTAAAACTGGGTTCTTATATGGATAATCAGAGTTTTAGCTGTTGACGGGCAGACCCTTGTTTCGTAGCGTTGCGTCAATAAGTCGGCCAGTCCGACGGGGAGAAAAAAATACGGAAAAGGGAATGCGGTTTCGCGTTCCTTTTTTCGATTTAAGACCCTCGAAAAACTGAGTTTTGACGCAAAAATGAAGGCAGGTCGCCTGACAGGCTTTTGCGATCATGCTAGAGCATTGGCAAACATCCAAGACGGAGCCACCATGTCCAGAACTTCCAGATCGCCTTTTGCACGCGCTCTTTTGATAGCCGCTTTTTTGACGGCGCCCATGACCCTTTTTGCGCAGGACGCAAAGGAAGGTGGCCTCACCGGCGAAGGGCTCGCATTGGGCACTGAAATCGATGATACACCCCGTCCGGGCGACACCTACATTAAAGAGACCTTTCAGGATTGGTCGCTGCGCTGCGTGGTCGTGGCGGACGCGGATGATCTGTGCCAGATGTACCAGCTTCTGTCCGATTCCAACGGCTCTCCTGTTGCGGAATTTACGGCGTTCCGCCTGCCGGAAGGCGGTCAGGCCGCAGCGGGCGCAACCATCGTTGTCCCCCTTGAAACTGCGCTGGTGGAACAGCTGGCAATCAAGGTCGATGACGCAGCCGGTCGCAAATACCCATACGCCTATTGCAACACCATTGGCTGTTACGCGCGGATCGGTCTCACCCAGGCAGATGTCGAGGCCTATAAACGCGGCGCTGAGGCTGTGTTATCCATCGTTCCCATCGCGGCCCCCGATCAGCGTGTCAATGTGACCTTGTCACTGAAAGGGTTTACCGCCGCGTTCGAGGCATCCTCCTACCTCACGCAATAGAGGCGAGCGCGCAGCGCGGCTCATACCTTGCGCAGGGCCAGCACCGCGTTCATGCCGCCAAAGGCAAAAGCGTTGGACAGTGCGACGGTGACATCGGCATCGCGCGCCTCATTGGGCACCACATCGAGCGCACATTCCGGATCGGGTTCCTGATAGCCGATGGTCGGGGCGATCACACCGTCCCGAACCGCCATGATACAGGCCAGCAGTTCGACAGCACCCGTGCCCCCGATCAGATGCCCGTGCATTGATTTGGTCGAGGATATCATCAACTTGTCCGCATGCGGCCCAAAGACATCCGCGACAGCAGCGCATTCGGTCTTGTCGTTGGCAGCGGTGCCTGTGCCATGGGCATTGATGTATCCCACCTCGTCCCGGTTCAGCCCCGCATCGCTCAACGCGCCGGCCATGGCGCGTGCGGCACCATTCTTGGAGGGCATGACGATATCGGCTGCATCAGACGACATGGCAAACCCCACGACTTCGCACAAGATATCTGCGCCGCGCTTTTTGGCTGCGTCATACTCTTCAAAGACAAAGACTCCCGCCCCTTCGCCCTGCACCATCCCGTTACGATTGGCCGAGAACGGGCGGCAGGCATCGCGCGACATCACCCGCAGCCCTTCCCAGGCCTTGACGCCGCCAAAACAGAGCATGGATTCCGACCCGCCAGTGATCATGACAGGTGCCAAACCGGATCTCACCATCATAAAGGCCTGCGCCATGGCGTGATTGGATGAGGCGCAGGCCGTCGATACGGTAAACGACGGACCCTTGAGGTTATGTTCCATGCTCACATGCGATGCGGCCGCATTGTTCATCAATTTCGGCACGACAAAGGGGTGAACCCGGTTTTTTCCGTCCTCATAGACCGAGCGATAGTTGTCATCCCACGTGCTGACACCGCCGCCCGCTGTGCCCAGCACAACGCCGGAGCGGGCCGAAAGCGCGCCCGAAAAGCTCAGCCCGGATTGCGCGATCGCCTCATTGGCGGCGGCCAGTGTGAACTGCGTGAAACGGTCATAAAGCGACATCTGCTGACGGTTATAGCGCCCTTCGGCTTCAAAATCGCGCACCTGCCCGCCGATCTGGATCGACAGCCGCTCGACATCACGCAAGGCCAAGGGTCCGATACCACAGACACCGTCGCGCATCGCGGCCAGTGTCGTGGGTACGTCATGGCCCAAGGCATTGATGGTGCCTGCCCCGGTGATCACAACACGTTTCATGCAGCGTCAGCCCTGTTCTGCCTGCAGGCGCGTGATTCCTTCCACGATGGACGCGACAGAGGAGATGTCGAAATCACTTTCGGTCGGGTTGTTGGCGTTGAATGGCACGGAAATGTCAAAGCTCTCCTCAATCGCAAAGATGCATTCCACCAGTCCCAGACTGTCGATGCCCAACTCTTCCAATGTGCTGTCCGCGGACACATCCGCAGGGTCGAGGACGGCATGCTCTGCGATGATTGCGATGACCTGATCCAATGTGCTCATCGGTCTGCCCTTATACTGTACGCCTGCGCAGGATTTAGTCACTGCCACCAGATTTGAAAACCGCTTTCTTCAATTCGGCGACGTCCATGACCAGACGCGGCAAGCGCCGGACCGCCTTGAAGATGTCGATTTGCTTGTCCATTCGGGTGGCCGGGTAGCCCAGAACAACGCGGCCCGCCGGGATGGAGGATAAAACCTTGGTCCCGCCGCCTGTGATGACGCGATCCCCGATAAAGATGTTGTCGCTGACACCTGTCATCCCGCCCAGCACCACATTGTCCCCCACGACCGTTGACCCGGCAACGCCGGAGTGGCCACAGATCAGGCAATCCTTGCCGATGATCACGTTATGCCCGATGTGCACGAAGTTATCCATTTTGCAGCCATCGCCAATCCGCGTGTCACGGATGGTGCCGTTGTCGATATTGACGCAAGCCCCCAGATCGACGTGATCGCCGATTGTCACCGCCCCGAGCGAGTGAATGCGCGTCCAGCCCTGAGCCTGCGTATCCTGCGGATCCCCCAGCGTTTCGCGCACGGCTTCGATGCCCGATTTGTCTTCGGTCACGAAGGAAAAACCGTCCCCCCCGATGCGCACACCGGGCTGCGCATGAAAATGCGCGCCAATGGTCACACGCGCACCGATGCTGACCTGTTCACGCAGCATCGCGTTTGACCCCAAACGCGCGTTCCAGCCGATAAAACACTGCGGACCAATGGTGCTATTCGCCCCGATGACAGCACCAGGGCCAATCACCGTCAAGGCGCCGATGGCCACATTTGCACCGATCTCGGCGCTGGGGTCGATGATCGCGCTTGGGTGAATGCCGGGCGCAAACCCCTGCCCGGGATCGAGCAGTTGTGTGAGCCCCGACATCGCATACCGGGGTCGCGTCGGTATGATCGCAGCCTTCAATCCCAGCGCGGACCAATCCGCACCGGGCCATAGTACCGCCGCGACGGCCTGTCCCTGTCCGAGTTTTTCCGCGTATTCGGCATTGGTTGCCATCGCCAGCTGCGTGGGCGCGGCGGATTGCGGTTCCGCCACACCGTCGATTTTCAGCGCAGTCTCGCCAAAGGCTTCTGCGCCAAGGGCTTTCGCGATGTCTGCAACGCTGAATTCCTGACGCGCCATGCTGATGCTCCCGGTGATGCCACGGGTGTGACTTAGCCCTGAACGCCGCGCAACGCCACCCCTGCCTGTGAGAGCGCTTCCCAAATCCGACCATCGCGACCATAGACGTCGCGTCGGTATTGGATCCGCCCTTTGGAATCCGCCACCGCTGTGCGGTAAATGATATGTACCGGAACAGGCTTTTTCAGATTAAGCTGCGTTTCCTTCCCGGTCGCCAGTGTTTTCTGGAACAAACCCTCGGGATCGCCCGATTGCTTGGCCAGCAGCGCATAGGCAAATTCAAACGGATCAGCCAGCCGGATGCAGCCGTGACTGTACGCACGGGTTTCGCGCCCAAAGAGATTTTTTGCAGGCGTATCATGTAGATATATGTTGTACTTATTGGGAAACATGAACTTTACCAACCCCAGCGCATTGCTGCGGCTTGGCGGTTGGCGCATGGCGTAAGGAAACGTGCGTTCGGTATATTTCGTGAAATCGACATTTGCACGGTCGATTTGCCGCCCGCTGCGATCCGTGATGATCAGATGGTTCACCGCATTCGGATCCTGCTGAAGTTCCGGCAGGTATTCGCCGGTTGCAATCGAACGCGGGACGAACCAGCTGGGGTTGATCACCATGAATTCCATCACGTCGGAAAACTCGGGAGACTGACGTTTGGCATCGCGGGCGCCAATCACGGAGCGCGTACTGAAGGTGACCTTGCCTTTGTCGATGATCTTGGCCGTGAAATCCGTCAGATTCACTTCGATATGACGTGTGCCGCGCTCCTTGTTGACCCAGCGCTCGCGCTCCATCGCGACAATCACGGCCTGCAGGCGTTTGCGAACTGAGGTGTTGATTTCCGCCAGCGTGCCCCGCCCGACGATTCCGTCTTGCGCGAGACCGTGATCGGCCTGAAACCGCACAACCGCCGCTGTCATGGCGGCATCATATGTACTGGCGGCACTGCGTTTGAGATACCCCATCCGGATCAGCCGGTCCCGCAGCGCTACGACCGATGCGCCTTGATCGCCGGGTTCGAGTTTCTTGGCTTTGACCGTCGGACCCCAGCCGCCCTTTGCAACCAGCCCTTCAAGGACAAGCTTTTGCTTCATCAACGCGTTATACTCGCCGGTTTGCGGTGGCAGCGCTTTGAAAAACCCCTTTGGCGACGACTTTGCAAAGTTGGTGAGATAGGATTTTCGATCCCGGTAAGGCACTTGCCGCACGATGTTCTTATCCACCCGGGAGGGCACCAGCGCACCGGTCTGTATGTCGCGCGCATATTGCAGGAATGCCCGGCTCATCGCGACCTCAACCAAACCCAGGTCACGTGGGGTGCGCGCGGTTTTCATTTTCTGCTCAAGCGCGCCAAGACCATAGCGTTCACTCGGAAGACCATGATCATCCGCCGCGGCCAGCGCATCTATGAGTGCTGCGCGCCGATTGCGTTCGCGACCACTTGTCCCGGTCCAGATCGCATCATACCCCGTTTCCCTGTAAAACGCCGCGATATCCTGATCCTGCGCGGCCGCCTCTGCGACGGCTTGCTTGAACGCGACGGTCTCTGTGCCAGCCGACCCGGAAGACGGTAAAATTGACCACAGTAAAAGTGTGATGACGTGCACTGCGGTGGGTAAACGGCTGCTGACAGCAGAAATCATGAAGGTACCTCTCAATAAACAATATCGCGCGTTTAATGGTTAACGATGCAGGCGGGCGTGCCGGGTGTCCATGAAAAATTCGCCCCCTACGCGACCGAACACAAAGGTGATGCAGGAACACATCGCTGTGCGGCGATGCGTTCACATTCTGCTGATGCGCAAGAAATTGCCTAAAATTGCGCATAAAAGACCCATTTGCCGTTCAGGACTTGGTTAATATTACGCCATATGACATAAATCGGGAACATCTGGGGAAGAGATGAAACGCCTGTGTAACATCATGGGCCAGGCAGGAATAGCGACGGACAGGTTATGACCATCGAAAATCCAACGGGTTTTTCCCGACGCGCCCTATTGGGCGCATTTGCAGCGACAATGGTAACTGCAGCTCCAACTTTCTCAAACGCCGCAGGTTTCCTGCGAGGCTCCGGCGATATTCGCCGCATCCGCATGTATTCCGGGCGCACGGGCGAACGCATCGACATGATCTACTGGATCGAGGGCGAATACGTCCCCGAAGCGGTTAAAGAGGTCAATCACTTCATGCGCGACTGGCGCACGGACGGTGTGAAGTCCATGGATCTGCGCACCATCGACATCATGTCGGCGGCGCATAATCTGATGGACGCGGATGAGCCCTATATGCTGTTGTCTGGCTATCGCAGCCCGCAGACAAACGCCATGCTGCGATCGCGCAGCAGAGGCGTTGCAAAGAATTCGCTGCACGTCAAAGGTCAGGCAGCAGATTTGCGCCTCTCCACCCGCACTGTCAGCCAGATGGCCCGCGCGGCGGCGGCCTGCAAAGGCGGCGGCGTTGGAAAATACAGCCGATCCAATTTTGTTCATATGGATTGCGGCGTCGTGCGCACCTGGGGCCGCTGAGGCCGCGCAGGACTAAATCATGCCTGATCCGCGTTGGTAACGACCGGCGTGGGCGCACCCGGCAAATCGCAAATCTCTTCGGACCCGGTAAAAAAGCAGACCTGCCCTGCATATCGTGGTCGCGTAAAGACGAAATTGTTGATCCGTTGCCGATCAAGCCCGATGTTGAACACCGGCGCGAATTCGGATGTGGTTTCCACAATGATGATCTGATCTCCCTGCGGCATGACCGGCAGCCTGTTTGACCAATCGGCTATATCCGTGCTGCCCAAAGCCACCATCCCCCCGCGCGTGCGAGACCAGATGACCTGATATTCCGCCAGTGTCTGGTCAAATCGCGCGACAGTAATCCGGATGCCGGTTTGGCCCACAGCCCGCGTCAAAGTCTCGAACAGATCGTGCGTGCCATCCAGAAACCCGGCGTCCAGCGGCGTGGCCTGACGCGAAATCAGGTCAGAAATGGTATATGCCGCCTTTTGTTGCGCGGTGTATTGGCGGTACGTGTCGAAAATCGTGAACATCGCCAGATATGCCCAGATCATGATGGGCAGAATGATCACCGCTTCGATCGCAACATTCCCATGCTGGTCGCGACGGAAGCGGCGCAGACGTGCTGTGATCGCGGTGCAGATGCTCCTCAACTCCCCGGCTCCTGCACAAAGGCGGACATCGCGGTCATGACGGCATCGCGCCCGTTGTCCCTGGCAAACTGAAAACCCAACCCGGTTGTGGGAAAGATCGGGTTGAATCTGACGCAGGCCCGCAACACCATCAGATCATGCTCATTGCCAGATTGGTAGTTGGGCGCATCCTGGCTGGAAATCGGCAGGCTCAGATCAATACAATCGGCAATCGGGTCCAGCGGGGTAAAAACGCGCGGGTCAATGCGGACCATCTCCAGCTTGAGGTTGTTCCCGCAGTCGGGAATAAAGCCCGCATTCTCGCATATCGTTTGTTTCAGCGCGTCGTGAGAGGGAATGCTGGACGTGTTCAGCCGCACCTCACGCACAGCGATGTCCAAGCCACGATCCAGCCACATCTGGCGCATGGAGTAGATACCAAGCTCCATTGCGGTCATGAAAATCGTGAACACCAAAGGGACAAGGATGACAAACTCAACCGCAATCTGGCCATCTTCCTCACGGCGAAATCGCCGCAGATATGTGCGAAAACAGAAGGTCACTGGGTCAGCCTCAACTCGTTGATCTGGCGTGCGATCGACTTGAAGGCGGTTTTGATCTCGACGCCTTCGACCTTGTAGAAAAAGGCAGGCGATGTCGCGCAGGTGCGCATTTGGGTGATCGCGTTCGCCGGTGCCTCAAAAGCGATTGTGTAAACGGTAATGCCTGCCGCCTTCGCCTTGTTGCAAATGGAATAAAAGTTGGCGACGTTCGTACTTTGCGTCGCATAGGTATCGCGGTCTCCGATGCGCTGGTTCAAAGCAATTTCATCATTCTTGGGGTCGTTCTTATCCTCGGGTCGGAACTGATCGGTAATCTGCCCGTCAGTCATCAGGACAATGAACTTACGCGTGTCGGTCGTGCCGAAATCGGCGGGCCGGTCCTTGAAACCATCCGGCACCAGACCGGCCGCGTTGAGCGCAACAAACGTGTCGCGCGAACTCGGGTTCAGCAAGGCGACACCGTATTTCATGCCGTATTGTGTTCCGGTGCCGTCATGCAGACGCATGTCATCAATGAAATCCTGTAACTGGCCTGCGTTGTTTTGCGCATAGCGGATGGAGGATTTGTTTTGCGGGCACCAACCCCAATCCATGGTCGGCGCATCAATGGGCCAGTTCATGAAGTATGGCGTCTGATCATACCCACCGCTTGGCAGGTCAATGTTGTCGAAATCGCCATTGGTGAGGTCAAGACAGGACGACATCGTGTTATAAGGCACATCGATTGAATTGCCCTCGTCATCGACGAACGTCTGACCGTAGAGGATTTCGTTCCCATCGGAATCTTCTATGAATGTCGCGAAGGGCCGCCCGCCTGCCCGTTGAAAAACGATCGGTCCCGGATTCGTCTGACCTGCATATGGCACGATGTTCAAAGAGGTGGTATTGGCGGCATTGCCTTCAAGAACCGCCCCGATGAAGTCTTTTGCGGCAGTGCGCAGATTGCCGATCTTGCCATTGTTGCGCATGGAGCCGGAAATATCCAAAACCAAAGATATTTCCGTGTTTTCAATGGTTTCTTCTGCTGTACCAGCCACATATACCGGTAGTGAGCGCACACCCGTCATCGCCATGTAGATCGACGGGGTGCGCGTGCGGGCCTCGGCCTGCACGACCCTGAAATTCGTTGTAGGAAGGTGAGCCCCGGGCGTGATCTGAACATCATCGAGAAACTCGGTCATGCCTGCCTTGGCAAAGTAATCGTCGACAACTTCATCCGCTGGTAAGGGTTGATCCAAGTCAGACGCCGCCAAAATTGCCCGGTCCAGAGTGTTCTGCACCCGCGTGCGCATCATTTCATTTTGCATCAAATCGACCGCGATCCCGCAGACCAACAGCATCATGAGCACCATCATCGTGGCGAAAATCGTCATTGCGCCATCTTCTTCGCGCCTGAACCCCATGAGCCGCCGACAAAAGCCGCGCAAGGAGAACGGACTGCGATGTTTTGGAAGATTTCGCATGATATTCAACCGATCCAAACCCGGCGAACGCACATGATTCGCCACTTCCGCCGTCTTGTTTGCCAGACGAATGTGGCAAAAACGCGAAACGGGTCGCGACGCGCCCCTGACAGAGAGGGGGATAGGCCGCAATGCACCCTTTCCCGTTTTCCGTTCTGAGAGTTTCGGAAAGCAGATGATGCCAATCCGCAGCGCATGCATGCTGTGCGCGCACAGGAAAGCGCATTGGGATCATGAAGCACTGGACCTTAGATTCTCAGGTTTAACGCGAGGCGCTGCATATCACTGGTCGCGCTCGACTGCGGGGAGAGGCAGCGCGATTTTTTCTGTTGTTCGGCTTGCATTACTGGTTGGGCTCGCCGGTAAATCCCAGTGGCCGGCCCGCCACCATATGCGGCGTGATTGACGGCCATGAACGTGGGGTATAATATTACCGTATTTCTAGATATCTGTTTTGTAACGATATTATCGGAACAACTATAGTTGACCTTGCTGAGAACTCATTTATACAACGCCAATCAAATTCGGTCTGGTCCCAAAAGACGAGACGTCACATTTAAACGGGGAACCGTACATGAAAACCTTTTCTGCAACACCCGCAGATATCGACAAGAAATGGATCCTGATCGACGCCGAAGGTGTCGTTCTGGGTCGTCTCGCGTCGATCGTTGCCACGCGCCTGCGCGGCAAGCACAAGCCTTCGTTCACACCGCATATGGATTGCGGGGACAATGTCGTCATCATAAACGCAGATAAAGTGCAACTGACCGGCAAGAAGCGTGAAGAAAGCCATTACTGGCACACAGGCCACCCCGGTGGCATCAAATCACGGACCAAGGCGCAAATCCTCGAGGGCAAACACCCCGAGCGGATCGTGACACTTGCCGTCAAGCGCATGCTGCCCGGCAACCGCCTGTCGCGTCAGATCATGACGAACCTGCGCGTCTATGCAGGCAGTGAGCACCCTCACGAGGCGCAAAGCCCTGAGGTTCTGGATGTGACATCCATGAACAGTAAAAACACCCGGAGCGCATGATCATGGCCGAAGAAATCAACACACTCGAAGAACTGGGTGCAGTCGCCGGCGTCGAAGCTGCGGCACCGCAAGTGGAAGCGGTCGTGCGCGAGCCTGTGCGTGACGATCTGGGTCGCTCCTATGCGACGGGCAAGCGGAAAGATGCGATCGCACGCGTCTGGATCAAACCCGGCTCCGGCAAGGTGACGGTCAACGGCAAGCCGCAAAACGAGTATTTCGCGCGCCCGGTTTTGCAAATGATCCTGGCTCAGCCGTTTTCGGTTTCCGGCACAGATGGTCAGTTCGACGTTGTTGCAACCGTCAAAGGCGGCGGCCTGTCCGGTCAGGCCGGTGCGGTAAAACACGGTATCTCCAAAGCGCTGCAGCTTTACGATCCGTCCTTGCGCGGCGCGCTCAAAGCTGCGGGCTTCCTGACCCGCGACAGCCGCGTGGTTGAGCGTAAGAAATACGGTAAGGCCAAGGCGCGTAAGAGCTTCCAGTTCTCCAAGCGCTAGTACCGAACGGTCAAAAGCCGAAAAATTTCAAACGCCTGCTTGTCAAAGCGGGCGTTTTTTTGTGCCTGAATTCTCTGAGCAGAGATTTGACGCAGCGGATGATAACAGCAAGATCGCGAGCGTGAACCGGCGCGTGCAAACCCGCGATCAGGCCATCCGCTCATGCAGTTTTATTGCGGCGGGATGGAATAGGTCAGGCTTGCGCGCGCCACGGGTTTCGGCTGCCCGTCCGAAAACAGCAACACATCCGTGACCGCAAGCTGTCGACCAAGTTTCAAAAGCCGCGCATGGGCAATAAGATCAGCGCCAGCCGCCGGTTTGCGCATGAAATCAATGGCGCAATTCGTTGTAACCGTCAGAGCCTCGGGCCCGATACGCGCGAGGGTCATATAGTATGCGGCCATATCGGCCAGCGCAAACATCGACGGTCCAGATACCGTGCCGCCGGGGCGAAGGTGCTTGTCAGTCACGTTCAATCTGACCCGCAGGCTGTCTTCGCTCAGGTCTTCGACCGTGAAATCACCTTTGACCTGCTCAAAAACCTGCTCCACAAATTCGCTGAGCGTCTTGATGTCCATCTTCAGTGTCATGCGCCTGCCCTCCCTGCTCTCTTCATTGATTGATTTGGGACGGGGCGCAAGGTCACACCTCATCAAGGACCACAAATTTGCGCGCGAAAAGCCGGGCGTTGCAGGCTTTAGGTTGCGGTGGCTGGGCGCCTCGCTTACATCCGCATCATGACACAGACATTACATATCGTTGGGGGCGGCATGGCCGGGTCCGAAGCCGCCTGGCAGGCGGCTGAAATGGGCGTGGACGTGGTGCTGCATGAGATGCGGCCAAAAGTGGGCACATTTGCCCATCAAACCGGGTTATTGGGCGAGATGGTGTGCTCCAACTCTTTCCGCTCAGACGATGATGAGCAGAACGCCGTGGGCTTGCTGCATTGGGAAATGCGGGCGGCGGGCGGTCTGATCATGCGGATGGCCGACAAACACCGGCTGCCTGCGGGCGGCGCCCTTGCGGTTGACCGGGACCTTTTCGCGCAATCAGTCACGGACACGCTGACCGCCCACCCGCGGATCACCATTGAATACGGCGAAATCTCGGAATTGCCCGCGTCCGGACAGTGGATTTTTGCGACAGGGCCTTTGACATCCTCGAAACTGAGCGATGCAATCGCTGCGCAAACCGGTGGTGCGGCGCTCGCCTTTTTCGACGCAATCGCGCCCATTGTGTATTTCGACAGTATCGACATGAGCCGTGCCTGGATGCAGTCGCGCTATGACAAGGGCGAGACCGAAGAGGAGCGCACCGCCTATCTGAATTGCCCGATGGACAAGGACCAATACGAGGCCTTCATCGACGCCCTTCTGGCAGCAGACAAAACCGAGTTCAAAGAGGGTGAGACGGCGGATTACTTCGATGGCTGCCTGCCCATCGAAGTCATGGCCGAACGGGGGCGCGAAACCTTGCGCTTTGGCCCGATGAAGCCGGTTGGTCTGACCAATCCACATCAGCCGGATGTGAAACCCTATGCTGTTGTGCAGCTGCGCCGGGATAACAAGCTGGGCACGCTCTATAATATCGTCGGGTTTCAGACCAAGATGAAGTACGGTGCGCAAGCGGCTGTTTTCAAAACCATTCCCGGACTTGAGAATGCGAGTTTTGCGCGGCTTGGCGGCATTCATCGCAATACGTTTTTGAATGCGCCGACCTTGCTGGATGAACAGATGCGGTTGCGCTCAAGGCCCAATATCCGCTTTGCCGGTCAGATCACAGGTGTCGAAGGCTATGTTGAATCCGCTGCGATGGGATTGCTGGCCGGACGTTTGGCAGCGGCCGAGATACTGGGCATTTCCCTGTCGGCCCCGGCGGATACGACCGCAACGGGCGCCTTGATCACCCACATCTCGGGTGGTGCCGAGGCCAAGACCTTTCAGCCGATGAACGTCAACTTCGGGCTTTTCCCGCCGGTTGAGGGTTTGAAAGGCGGGCGTCGCGGGCGCAAGGACCGGTACAAAGCCTATACGGACCGGGCAAAAAGGGACTGGCAGAACTGGCTCGAAGCCGTGAAGGAACCGGCGTAAGGCTGGACGCTCGGCGCAAAGCACTCTACTTTTGCGATATGACGGATGGATTTCTGACGAAGGCCTATGCTGCGCGTGACGCAGGCGACACCCGCGCGCTTTATGATGACTGGTCCGCCACTTACGAGGCAGAGGTGGTGCAAAACGGCTATGCAACACCGGGCCGTTGCGCCGAGGCCCTCGCGCAGTTTTCATCGGATATGACCGCGCCCATTCTGGATTTTGGCTGTGGCACCGGGCTTTCGGGATTGGCGCTCAAACTGGCGGGCTTCCGCGTGATTGACGGCGTTGATATCTCATCCGACATGCTTGAGAAAGCGCGGGAAAAGAACCTCTACCGCACTCTCAGCGTCATTGAGGCGGGGGCCGCCCTGCCCCGGCGACCTGCTTCCTACACCGCAATCTGTGCAATCGGTGTGATTGGCGCGGGCGCCGCCCCGATATCGGTCTTTCATACTCTCATGATGCAGTTGGAATCGGGCGGGCTGTGCGTCTTGTCGCTGAATGATCATGCGCTATCAGATCCGAAGAATGAGGCGGCCCTTTCGGAATGGCTCGATTGTGGTGCCGCACGGCTCTTGTTCAAGGAACACGGGCCGCATTTGCCCGGGATCGACTTGAAGGCCACCGTTTATGTCATTGAGAAAACGTGACATTCACAACCCGGTTTGCTCCATCCCCAACTGGCCCTCTGCATCTGGGGCATGCCTATTCCGCGCTTCTGGCCTGGGATATGGCGGCGGCTGCGGGGGGCGCTTTCCTGCTCAGGATTGAGGATATTGACCAATCCCGCGCGCGACCGACCTGGGAAGCGCAGATCTATAAGGACCTTGCGTGGTTGGGCCTGCGCTGGCCCGAGCCTGTTATGCGCCAGTCGGACCGCTTTGATGTTTATCGGGCTGCGCTGACGCGGCTCGAAAGGCTGGGCGTGACGTATCCCTGCACCTGTTCACGCAAGGACATCCAACTGGCCGCCAGCGCGCCACAAGAAGGAAGCACGCCAGTTTTTGGACCTGACGGGCTGGTCTATCCCGGCACCTGCCGCGCAGGGAGCCAGGCTGTCAGTGGGCCCCCCGCGCCCGCGATACGGCTGAATATGGCCAAGGCGCTGGATCTGATCGCGGACAGCCCCCTTACCTATCAGGAGACCGGATCAGGGACGCATAAGGTGGTTTCAATTGAGCCCGCGACCGCGTTGACGCGCATCGGGGATATCGTTCTGGCGCGCCGCGATATGGGCACCTCCTATCACCTGTCGGTGGTCGTCGATGATTCCGCCCAGAATGTCAGCACCGTCGTGCGCGGCGCAGATCTGGCCGAGGCGACGCAGATCCACGTGATCCTGCAACGCCTGCTTGATGTGCCGACACCCGACTATTACCACCATCGACTGATCCGCGACGATGCCGGCAAGCGGTTGGCCAAACGTGATGATGCGCGGGCTTTGGCAAAATTCCGCGACGAGGGGTGCGCGCCGCAGGACATCAGGGCCATGGTCGGGCTTGCGGTCTAGTCCTGCGGGGTCATCAGTTCCTGTTCATGCCCGTCACGCACCCCGGTGTAAAAACAGCTGCGACGCCCGGTGTGGCAGGCAGGACCCGTCTGACGCAGCAGCACAAGCAGGCAGTCGCGGTCGCAGTCTATCCGCAAATCAACAAGTTCCTGAACATGGCCGCTGGTTTCACCCTTGACCCAGAACGCCTGCCGTGACCGGCTCCAGTAGGTCACTCGCCCCGTGCGAAGCGTGCGCGCAATGCTCTCGGCGTTCATCCAAGCCAACATCAAAACCTCAGAGGTTTCAGCATCTTGCGCAATAGCCGGCACCAAACCGGCCTCATTGAAGGTAAGCCTCTCAGGATCAAAACGGACCTTGGTATCATTTGCTGCGTCAGACATGCCGAAAAACCTTTTTGCATCTTCTTCCTTGCCCCTTATGTATGGAGGGGCAGACAAACGAAACCGAGAATACAGCCATGGCCACGGATACTGATCTAATAAAGCTTTACTCAGGGCGGATCCTGGCGCTTGCGTCAGAGATACCACATCATGAGCGCCTGAGCGACCCGATGGCGAGTGTCAAAAAACGCTCACCACTGTGCGGGTCGGCCGTAACCGTTGATGTTGCGTTGACGGATGGGCGCGTGTCTGCGTTCGGACAGGACGTGAAGGCCTGCGCATTGGGACAGGCGGCAGCGGCTGTGACCGGCGCGGCAGTCATGGGCCGCACCCTTGCCGAGATGACACAGGCGCGCGATGCGTTGCGGGCCATGCTGAAAGAGGGCGGCCCGGTGCCACAAGCGCCGTTTGATGGTTTCGAGGTGCTCGAGCCTGCGCGCGAGTACAAGAACCGCCATGCCTCCATCCTGTTGTGCATCGAGGCGACATGCGAGGCGATGGCGCAAATTGCGCAATCAGATTGTGCGTGAACCTCGGTTATGGTTAGCACTTTTTAAGGAAAATCCTGCCAAAACCTCACCACAGCCCTATTGTGAGGTCCTATGCAAGTCCCCCAACATTTGTCTGCACAAACTGATGTTAATCGCCTTTCATCCGCCGCCGCCGCTCTCGGATATGAGATCGTAGACATCGCCGGTTTTCTTGATCTGGTTGAGGCCCACGCCCATGCCCAGACCAGCGGGCTGAAGATCGTCACCGCACGGGCGCGGGACATGTCGGCGGCCAACGCAGATGTGCGCGAAGCCGTGCAAGCGATGGCCGAACAGACTGAAACGACCGTTACTGATGTGGTCGCTTCTGCCGAGATGGTACGCCAGACCGGTGAAAAATCACGTGCGGTCGCAGGGTGGGTTCAGCAGGTATCAAGCCGAACACAAGATGTGGCCGATACCCTGGATGCGGTGAAGCGGAACAACCAGCAAATCGCCAGTATCGCAACGCAGGTAAATACGCTTGCCATCAATGCCAAGATCGAAGCGGCGCGTGCCGGCGAATCCGGGCGCGGTTTCGCGGTCGTGGCAGAGGCAATCAACGAGTTGTCACGCCAGACGCGCGGTGCCGCCGTGCAAATCACGGAGAATGTCGAAACGCTCACTGACTGGATTTTCACATTGGGTCAGGAGGCAAACGGCATCGCCGAACAGGCGTCCGATGTTCTGGAAGCCACCGGGGACACTGACGCCGCTCTGGGGCGCGTCGAAGCCTCGGTTTCGGCGGCCGATACGCAGGCAAAGCGCATTTCCGAACAGGCACACCGAGTGGACAGGGCGATTTCGGAGTTTACACCAGCTCTGGCCGAGATCGAAAGCGCTGTGAAGGATACGACCTCCGGCGTTGAAGAGACCCATGTCCGTATCCTCAACTTGATTGACACATCGGAAACAATTGTACAGTCGACCGCCTTGCTGGGAAATGAAACTGCGGATGCCCGTTTCATCCATGAGGTCACCAGACTGGCCGGCGAAGTGGCTTCGCAAATGGAAACCGCGCTGAGCCGGGGTGAGATCTCCATGTCCCGCCTGTTCGACCGAAGTTACCGCCCCATACCGGACACGAATCCCGAGCAGTTCATGACCGAATCGACGCGGCTTATGGATCAGATCATGCCGGCCATTCAGGAACCGGCATTGGGCTTTGACCCGAAAATCGTATTCTGCGCCGCGGTCGACGTGAACGGGTATCTGCCCTCACATAACAAGAAATTCTCCCAGCCACAGACGAATGATCCGGTTTGGAACACGGCCAATTGCCGCAACCGTCGCATTTTTGATGACCGGGTAGGTCTGAAGGCGGGCCGCAATACTGAACCCTTCCTTTTGCAGGTTTATCGCCGCGACATGGGTGGTGGCGCATTCAAAATGATGAAAGACCTTTCTGCTCCGATTTTTGTACAGGGTCGTCATTGGGGCGGGCTCAGGCTTGCCTATAGTTTCGAATAAAAAAATGCCGCGCACCCTGCGGGCGGCGGCATAGTTAAGCATTCTCATGTGGGGATCGGGCCAGCTGCCAAAACGAACCTAGTGAGATGTGAAACAGGCAGTGGTCATCTCAGGACACCTGATTGGGGAAGAGGTGTGACAGCCTTAACGACATGGGAATGCAGGCAGAAATCAGATAAACGTGGGAAGATGAAGCGCGACAATCAGCATCACAACCAAGGCGCTGAGGCCGAGCGCGTCCTGCACCAGCGTTCCCTGTGATTGCAGTGCGATTTTTTTCAGTTGAGTAAACATCTTGCCTCCGCCTCTCGTATGTTGCCTATTTGTTCTCATTTTATTTACGGTCTGTAAAGAACTTTTTAAGAACATTTGGGAGCAAAAGTGTTAACCCACTGTAATCAAACGGATTGATTCATCTTTGCGCAGGAGCCACAAAAGCATGCGGGCGGCCTGCCCTCTTGGCGTCGCAAGGCCCGGATCATCCGCAAGCAGCTTGCGCGCGTCCGACTGTGCGATCTGCATCAACCCGGCCTGTCGCTCCAGATCCGCTATCCAGAACCGCGGCAGCCCCGATTGCGCCGTGCCGATGACGTCACCTGCACCGCGCATCTTCAGGTCAGTTTCAGCGATCATAAACCCGTCTTCCGTTTCACGCAGCACCTCCAGCCGCCGCTGACCGCTTTCTGAAAGAGGCGGTTGGTACAAAAGCAAACAGGTCGATGCCGCCGTGCCGCGCCCGACCCTCCCTCTGAGTTGATGCAACTGTGCAAGCCCAAAAAACTCTGCCCGCTCAATCACCATGATCGTCGCATTCGGCACGTTCACGCCCACTTCGATGACAGTCGTGGCAACCAACACCTTGGTTTGGCCCGACTCAAAGCCCGCCATCGCGGCATCTTTCTCCGCCGCCGGCATCTGTCCGTGCACAAGACCCACTACGCCTTCGCCAAGTGCCGCACGCAACTTCTTGAACCGGTCCTCGGCCGCCGTCAGGTCGACCACTTCACTTTCTTCCACCAGCGGACACACCCAATAGCATTGACGCCCGCCCTCTACCACGGCGCACAGGCGCGACACGACCTCCTCCATACGATCAACGCTCACGAGCGCGGTCTTGATCGGCATCCGGCCCGGCGGTTTCTCATCCAATACAGACACATCCATGTCCCCGAATTGCGCCAATGCCAAGGATCGCGGGATCGGTGTCGCGGTCATAACCAGAACATCAACCGCTGCGCCCTTTTGCCCAAGCGCCATCCTTTGCTGGACACCAAAACGGTGTTGCTCATCAATCACCGCCAGCCGCAGATCACTGAATGTCACGCCCTTTTGGAAAACAGCATGGGTGCCAACCAAAACCCCGATGTTGCCATTTGCGAGGTCCTCCAGTTTTGCAGTACGCTCTTTCCCCGTGTCCCGCCCGGTCAATATATCCAGCCTGACGCCAACATGCTCGGCCATGGGTTTCAGGCTTTGCAGGTGTTGACGCGCCAGAATTTCCGTTGGGGCCATCAAAACCCCCTGCCCGCCTCCTTCAACCGCGCGCAGCAGGGCCAAAAACGCAACAAGCGTTTTGCCAGCACCCACGTCCCCTTGAAGCAGACGGTTCATGCGGACCGCTTCCGCCATATCACGGTTCACATCCGCGATGGCACGTTGCTGCGCTCCGGTCAGCGGATAGGGCAAGGATTCAATCAATCGCATTTGCAAATCGCCCGTGCCATGGGTCGCGCGGCCTTTCTTCTGACGTTCTGTCAAACGCGCAAGGGCAAGCGTCATTTGATGTGCAAACATTTCATCGTAGGCCAGACGCTCGCGCGCGGCGGCAGTGATCGAGATATCCTGAGGCGCCTGAGGTCGATGTGCAAGGGTAAAAGCCTCCCTGACATCAGGCCACCCGGCCTTGCGTATCTGGCCGGGATCGATCCATTCGGTCAAATCAGGGAGCAGTTTCAATGCCGCCCGCGTGGCCTTGAACATCACCTTTTGCGTGATCCCGGAGGTCAAGGGGTACACAGGTTCAAAAGGCGGGATCGTGTCGACCTCGGTCTCTGACAAGATGTAGTCGGGATGCACCATCTGGTACACCCCGTCAAAACGCTCCAACTTGCCCGATACGACCCGGCGACTGCCCTGCGGCAAGATACGTGCGAGGTAGTCGCCCCGCGCATGGAAGAAAACCAGTTGAAACGCAGCTTCCGCGTCGACAACAGAAATACGGTAGGCCGCTCCCTTTGTGCGGGGTGGCCGATGCGCGCCGATGGTGACCGCAACGGTTGTTATCGTCGGGCAATCAAGCCCTTCAATCGTATTGCGGTGTCGCCGGTCGAGGACGTTTATCGGCAAGGTGAAAAGCAGATCCCGCGGCGCATGAACGCCCAGACCGGCAAAATTCGCAGCTGTTTTGGGTCCAACTCCGTCAAGGGTTTCAAGAGATGAAAACAGGCCAAACAGAGCTTCCGGACGACCGCTCATAAGCCCTCGATAAGTGCCAGCCAGCCGTCTTCGTCGAGGGTTTGAACACCGAGTTCGGCGGCTTTCTTGGCCTTTGAACCTGCGCCGGGTCCTGCAACAAGGAAGTCGGTTTTGGCTGACACGGAACCGGCAACCCTTGCCCCAAGGCTTTCGGCCCGTGATTTGGCTTCCGCGCGGGTCATTTTGCTCAGCGTGCCCGTAAACACCACGGTCTTTCCCGCCACCGGGCTGCCGTCCGTCACGACAGCTTCTGACGGCTGCACGTCCAATTGGGCCACGAGGCGGTCGATGGATGCACGTTCGGCCGCTTGGCCCATCGCATGAATGACCGATTGCGCCATGACCGTCCCGACACCGTCGATGCTGAGCAGGTCATCCCATGCCTCGCCGTCCTTGTCTTGCGCGGCCAGCATCGATTTCTCGAAGGCATCAAAGGTAGAATAGTGTTGCGCGATCAGATTGGACGCCGCTTCGCCCACATGGCGAATCCCAAGGGCGAAAATGAGCCGCGCCAAAGGAATCTGTCGCTTGTCATCAATGGCATCGAAGAGGTTGTTTGCCGATTTCTCCCCCCAGCCATCACGGTTTTTCAATTGCTGAATGCCGGATCCGAATCGGTCGCGCAGCGTGAAGATGTCAGCCGGTTCCGATATCCAACCATCTTTGTAAAACTGCTCGATCTGCTTGGCACCCAGACCGTCTATGTCGAATGCCGCGCGTGATACGAAATGCTTGAGCCGTTCCACCGCCTGCGCCGGGCAAATCAAGCCTCCGGTGCATCTGCGCACCGCATCGCCTGCCTCGCGCAGCGCGTCACTGCCACATTCCGGACAGGTTGCCGGAAAGACATATGGGATTGCATCCGCAGGTCGCTTTTTAAGGTCAACGTCAGCCACTTTCGGAATGACGTCCCCCGCACGGTACACCTGCACAAAATCACCCACGCGGATATCCTTGCCACCGCGGATAACATCGCCCTTATTGTCGCGCCCTGCGATGTAGTCTTCGTTGTGCAGCGTGGCATTTGACACGACGACACCGCCGACAGTGACAGGTTTCAAGCGCGCGACCGGGGATAACGCACCGGTGCGACCGACCTGAATGTCGATACCCTGCAACTCGGTCCAGGCAAGCTCAGCAGGAAATTTATGTGCGATGGCCCATCTGGGCGTGGTGGAGCGAAAGCCCAGCCGACGTTGCAAGTCCAGATCATCCACTTTGTAGACGACCCCATCAATGTCATAATCCAAGGAGGCGCGGCGCTCTTCGATGCGGCGGTATTGCGCCAGCAACTCTTCTGGTCCATTGCATTTTTCGGTCAAGTCATTCGTTTGAAACCCAAAGCTTTGCAGGCGTTCGATCGACTGCATTTGCGTCTTCCCCAAAGGCTCGGAGAGTGTTCCCCAGGCATATGCAAAAAACCTGAGCGGTCTGCTCTGGGTGATACGCGCGTCAAGCTGGCGCAAGGACCCGGCCGCTGCATTCCGGGGATTTGCAAACAGTTTTGCGCCTGCCGAAGCTTGCCTGGCATTCAACGCTTCGAAATCGGCGTGAGACATATAGACTTCACCACGAACTTCGAGAACATCGGGGGCATTTGAGATCTGTTCGGGGATATCCGGTATTGTTCGCGCGTTTTCGGTGACGTTTTCACCAATCGCCCCATCGCCACGGGTGGCGGCCTGAACGAGAGTACCATTTTCATATCTGAGAGACAGTGATAGGCCATCAATCTTTGGCTCTGATGTGAAGCTCAACGCCTCTATATCGCTCAACCCAAGGTGTTTGCGAATGCGCTGAACGAAATCTGAAACATCTGCCTCGTCAAAGGCATTGGCCAGTGACAGCATGGCGATCGAATGAACCACCTTGGAAAAACCGGCTGACGGCGCTGCGCCGACGCGATCGGTCGGGCTGTCGGCGCGTTTCAGGTGGGGAAAGCGTTCTTCAATCGCAAGGTTGCGACGCTTGTATGCGTCAAAATCAGCGTCAGATATAATCGGTGCGTCGTTTGCGTGATACGCGGTATTCGCCTGATCCAGAAGATCTGCGAGCTTGGACAGCTCTTTCTTCGCCGCTTTTTCGGTCAGACTGTCAAGGGGGGCGAAATCCATGGGACCTGTTCGATTGCCATTTGCTCACACGTAGTTAGGCATAGGTCGCACAGAGGTCCAGTTGTTTTGCGAAATGACTGATCTGACAAAACAGACGCGAAATTGCTGTCGCGCCTGTCGGTATTGTTCAGGCCCCTACAGCCAGTCGTTGCGTGTCATCAATCTGCGAGGGTTCAGGGTCTCGCAGGACATAACCGCGCCCCCAGACAGTCTCGATGTAGTTTTCACCATTTGTGGCATTGCTCAGCTTTTTGCGCAGCTTGCAGATGAAAACATCAATGATCTTGAGTTCCGGTTCATCCATGCCGCCATAAAGGTGGTTGAGGAACATTTCCTTGGTCAGCGTCGTACCTTTGCGCAGCGACAACAACTCCAGCATCTGGTATTCCTTGCCGGTCAGATGCACTGTCTTGTTGTCTACACTGACGGTTTTGGCGTCCAGGTTTACCGAGATCAGCCCAGTCTCGATCACCGATTGGGAATGCCCTTTCGAGCGGCGAATAATGGCATGGATGCGCGCCACGAGTTCCTCGCGGTGGAACGGTTTGGTGAGGTAGTCATCCGCGCCGAACCCGAAACCCTTGATCTTGTTTTCGGTATCATCGGCGCCCGACAGAATCAGGATCGGGGTCTCGATGCGCGCAAGGCGCAACTGACGCAGAACCTCGTGACCATTCATATCGGGCAAATCAAGGTCCAGCAGGATCAGGTCGTAGTCATACAACTTGGCAAGATCGATCCCCTCTTCTCCCAGGTCTGTTGCATATACATTCAGATTTGCATGGGTCAGCATCAACTCGACACTCTTCGACGTTGTGGGGTCATCTTCCACGAGCAGTACGCGCATATTAATCTCCGCAAAGGCCTATCATTTTATCTTCGCGTTAACCGTGAACTTAAAAGGTTAACTGCACGTTACCGTGATACCAAAAACTAGCTTATCAACTTAAGGTTGTCTATATTTTTGTAAAGTTGTTGCTTTCAGAGCATCTTCACCATGTTCAGAGACCGCTTTCACCCACTCATGGAATTCATCTTCACTGATCCGGTAGCGCGACAGTGCCTCTTTCTGGGGAATCAGCCCATAGGCCACCCCGCGCACAACAGCCGCTTTACGTGAGGCCACCCACCGCCTTGTGGTCACTGGTGGCAGATCCGCTTGAGTCATGACTGTTCCATCCGCAAGGGTGACGGAGCGCGGACCATCGACTTTCTTGAGATACATACACTTACCTATATTCAACTCGTTTGCCACAGCTTGACGAATTCACCTTAAAGACCGATGAAGCGCGCTCTTGAGAGTAATTAGGATTTTCCTATATTCCCTCGTATATCCCGGAGACGACATATGCCCCTCGACCCATCGCCGACGCTAAATTCGCTTGGCTTTGCCAAACCACCCGCTGAAACGCGCGTGGTCGTGGCCATGTCAGGGGGTGTGGACAGTTCTGTCGTGGCTGCAATGCTGGCAGAAGAAGGTTATGATGTGGTGGGCGTCACCCTGCAGCTTTATGATCACGGCGCAGCGCTTGCCAAGAAAGGTGCGTGCTGTGCGGGGCTCGATATCCATGACGCGCGGCGTGTCTCCGAGAAAATGGGCTTTCCGCACTACGTTCTGGATTATGAAAACATCTTCAAGGACGCGGTGATCGACGAATTCGCAGAGAGCTATCTCGGCGGTGCGACGCCGGTTCCCTGCATCCGCTGTAATGAACGCGTCAAATTCAAGGATCTGCTGGAAACCGCCAAGGACCTTGATGCGGACTGCATGGCGACTGGACACTATATTCAACGCAAATCGGGCCCATACGGCGCCGAACTTCATTCAGCCGCGGATGCAAACCGCGACCAGAGCTATTTCCTGTTTTCGACAACCCCGGAACAACTCGCCTTTTTGAGGTTTCCGCTGGGCCACCTGCCCTCGAAAGAAGACACGCGTGCGCTCGCCGAAAAATATGGGCTCAGCGTGGCCAACAAACCCGACAGTCAGGATATCTGTTTCGTACCAGACGGGGATTACGCGAGCGTCATCCGAAAACTGCGCCCCGAAGCAGCGGCACCGGGCGATATCGTGGATACCGATGGTCGCGTTCTGGCGCGACATGACGGTGTGGTCAACTACACCATCGGCCAGCGGCGCGGCTTGGGCATCGGCGGGCTTGCCACACCGCTTTACGTGATCAAACTCGACGCAGAGGCGCGCCAGGTCGTCGTGGGCCCCAAATCCATGCTCTCCACACGCACCGTGCCCGTGCGCGAAATCAACTGGCTTGGCGATGAACCCTTCCAATCCCGGGATGCATGGCACCTCGCCGTTAAGGTGCGCTCCACGCGCCCGCCGACCGACGCCATCATCCGCCCGATCAGCGACACCGAAGCAACCGTCGAACTGACCTCACCCGAAGAAGGCATTTCCCCGGGCCAGGCCTGCGTCTTCTATGACACGGACAGCAGCCGGATCTACGGCGGCGGATGGATTCACAAGGGATGAACCGGCGCCAATCCCGCCCGTGAGGGCGGCTCAGATCGTGTCACGCGCAGCGTGTCCTTGGGATTACACCCCCGCTCGATGAAGGATCGCGCGGGCGGCCCGCAGCCCGGGTGCCTCCCCCCGATGACCCAACCGCTCCATGGTAATCTGCATGGCCTCCACCTGATCAGACGGGGTTTTCAGCACATCTATCAAAGCCTGTCCGATAGCAGAACTCTCACAGTCCGGACCAAGAAATTCAGGCACGAAACGCGTGTCCGATACCAGATTGACCAAGGTCACCGTATCCACCAAAGCCATCGCGCGGATCAGCCTGTAGCTGAGCCAATGCATGCGGTAGGCCACGACCATCGGCGTGCGTGACGCGGCCAGTTCCAGCGACACGGTACCCGAGGCCGCAAGGGCAATATCGGCAGCACGAAACGCGGCACTTTTCGCACAAGCTGCATCTTCTGAGGCCATGTCGCGAGGATCAATCACAACCGGCGCCACCGGCCACTGTGCGACGGCTTCCTTGACCTGCTGCGCCACGGGTCTGGCGGCGGGCACGACCACTTTCAGTCCCGGGTGCCGCGCCAGAACGGGTGAGATCGCACCCCCGAAAACATCCGCCAGACGCGCAACCTCCCCCCGCCTTGAGCCAGGCAAAACCATCAAAAGCGGCGCGGATCCGATGTCATGCTCTGCCCGGAACGCTTCCGCCTCATCTTGTGTCGCGACAGGTTCGGCGACCACCGGATGGCCCACGAAATCACACGCCATGCCATGAGGTGTGAAATAGGCAGGTTCGAATGGAAACAACGCCAACAGGTGATCAACAAATTTCGATATCTTGGCCGCGCGGCCGGGCCGCCACGCCCAGACGGTCGGGGCCACATAATGCACCGTCCGGATGCTGCTGGATTTTTTCACCAGCTTGGCCACCCGAAAACAAAAATCAGGCGAATCTATGGTGATAAGCACGTCTGGGTTACTCGCGATCACCGCCTGCGCCGTCTCACGTATGCGCGCTTTCAAGGCGCGGTATTTTGGCAAAACCTCTGTAATCCCCATCACGCTAAGCTCATCCATGGGAAAGCGGCTTTCCAGCCCCTGGGCCTGCATCAAGGGTCCGCCGACACCATCAAATGCGATTCCCGGCGACAGCGTTTTGAGCCCAACCATCAACGCACCGCCCAGCTTGTCCCCTGACGGCTCGCCCGCGATGATAAACGCCCGTTTCACGCGCTTGCGCGCGACCACAGGACCAGCCCTGTCTTGTTCGCGCCCGCAATGGTGGCTTCGGGATCAAGCAAGATCATCGCCCCGGCTTGGATCACGATGCCCGCCAGACCCGCCGCCCCGGCAGCCTCCACGGTGTCAGGGCCAATGGCAGGCAAATCCGCGCGCATATCCTGTCCGGTTTTGGGCGCTTTGACCAGAACCGCGCGCGCGCGGCGCACAGCGGTCGGAAGGGTCGCCAACAGATGATCCGTGCCACCAATGGTCTCGATGCCCCAGACAAGACCCTGCCCGACGACGCAGCCCTGCCCCACATCCACCGGTGACAAGGCCTGCAAAACGTCATCCGCCCGCGCGATGTCCGCCTGCATCTGCGTATCAGGCTGCGCCTCGCTCAGGACCCCTTCCGGGGCCAGAATATCAGGTGCAAGCACATGGGCGGCTGCAATCTCAAAGCCCTGCTGCTCAAACAACGCCATCACGGCGCGCAGGGCTGCATCATCCCCCGCCCCCATGGCTTGCATCAATGTCGGCACAAGCGGTACAGTGGCACCGTCAAGCGCCGCCGGATCAAAGGGTGGACGCTCAATCGCGCCACAAAAACAAACGGATGTTACGCCGCGCTCCTTCAGCTGCGCGATGAAGGAACCGAGATGCTCCAGACGAAAGGTGATATCCGCGTCAAGCCCCTCTGGGGCGAAACCCTCCAGCACACAGACCAGCGGGCGTGCGGTCTGTGCCGCTGCCACCCGCGCCGGAAGCCCCCCGCGTCCTGTGATCAGCGCCAGCATCAGCGTGGCGTCAGGAAATGACGGTCACTGTCGGATGTGATGAATTCGACAATCTCACGTACATAGTCACTGGATGTTTCTTCCTTGAGGCGCTGCGCGCGGCTCTGAAAGGTGCCCTCTCCCTGCGCCAGCATCTGAAAGGCGGCGCGCAGGGCCGTGATATCTGCCCGCTCCACGCCGCGACGTTTCAGACCGACAAGGTTCAGACCATCCAGTTCACCCCGTGGACCCTGCACCAGACCATAGGGAATCACGTCATTGGTCACCATGCTGACCGCCCCGATGATCGCCCCGCGGCCAATGCGCACAAATTGATGCACGCCGGACAATCCGCCGACGATCACATCATCCTCAAGGATGCAATGCCCGGCAATGGCGACCGAATTGACCAGAATAACGCGGTTCCCGATCACAGCATCATGGGCCACGTGACACCCTGCCATGAACAGCCCGTCATCGCCAATGCGCGTCACCCCACCGCCGCCTTCTGTGCCGCAATTGATGGTGACATGTTCACGAATACGGTTGCGCTGGCCAATCACCAGCCGGGTCGCCTCACCCTTGAATTTCAGATCCTGCGGGATTTCACCGACGACGGCAAAGGGAAAAACGACCGTATCATCCCCGATGGAGGTCCGCCCCGTGACCACGACGTGGCTTTTCAGTTCCACCCCCGCGGCCAGCGTGACCTGCGCACCCACCACACAAAACGGGCCGACCCTTGCGCTCGGGTCGATCTGCGCGCCGGGGTCGATGACAGCACTGGGGTGAATGTTGCCCATCAACGATCAGCCCATGTCCATCATGGCGGTAAACTCGACTTCGGCGGCCATCTCGCCCTCAACCGATGCGACACCGCCAAAGCGCCAGACTTTGCCGCCGGGTTTGCCACGCAGGGTGTTCAGCCGCATCTCAAGCACATCACCGGGGATGACCTTGCGACGGAACTTCGCCTTGTCGATTGCCATGAAATACACTTTCATTTCCTTATCCGCCATTTCCAGCGTCACACCGACCATGACCGCAGCCGTTTGTGCCATGGCTTCCACGATCGTAACGCCCGGCATGATGGGCATTCCCGGGAAATGGCCCTGAAAATGCGGCTCATTCATGGTGACATTCTTGATGCCGAGGGCGGATGTGGTGCCGTCGATTTCCACCACCTTGTCGACAAGCAGAAAGGGATAGCGATGAGGTAGGATACGCTGGATCAGTTGAATATCCGCGCTGGTCTGGCTGGTCGACATCTCGGAGGTCCTTTAGTCTTCAAGGGCTTGGCGACCTGACTACCAACTCCCACGTCCCGGAGCAAGGTTGACCACTTCGCTTATTGCGGCTCGGGGGCGAATTCCACGCCGTTCAGCACCACGTTGAGCCGGTTGATCGCGATCTGCGTGATGTCCACGGCGTTCGAGCTGATAAAAATAGACCGCCTCTCCAGAACCACGGCGGCACCGGCCTCGCGCATCAATTGTTCCAGCACCGGGGCCGCTGCGTTCAGAAACATCACGCGCCGGTTTTCCAACTCGCTGTTCAACTCGCGGTTCTTTGCCTCTTGCGTGCGCCGGGTTTCCTGCACCTTCTGGTCAAAAGCATCAGCGAGGGCCCTGAACTCGGTTGGCGTCATCGTTGCGCGCAACTCGGTCAACTCCCTTTCCTCAGCTTCCAGGGCATCTTCGATGCGCCTGTTTTCAGCAGCCAAAGCGGCGCCAAGGGCCTCAAACTCTTCGATTGTCTGCTGCCCGAAACGGCTGTCTTCAAACAACATATCGGAATCGATGGTCAGGATGGGGCTTTCAACCGGCGCCCGCACCAGCGGCTGGCCCTGCGCAGAAAATGCACAGACCGCCGCAAACGCCAAACCGTAAACAAGCGGGCGCAGGTGCATCACAAATCAGAAGGTTGTGTTGACGGTGACTTCGAAGGTCTGTTCGCGGTCAAAATCTTCCTTGCGGATCGCATCGGAAAAGTTGAACCGCAGCGGGCCAACAGGCGTTTCCCACAAAACGGACACGCCGATGACATGGCGGAACGACCCGCTCTCGCCGACGACCCTGCCGCCGCTCAGGTCAACGTCATTCAGATCCCACAGGTTGCCCACATCATAGAACAGGCCGCCCGTGATGCCATATTCCTCAGGCAGTCCGACGGGAAACTCCGCTTCAAAGCGCGCCGCAACAAAGAGGTTGCCGCCCAAGGGGTCTTCGTTGGATTCCGACAAATCGCGTGGGCCGATCCCGCCCGGCTCAAAGCCGCGGATCGTGTTCGTGGATAGCAGGAACCTGTCAACCGCCCGGTTGGCACCACTTTGATAGTTCAAGGCCCCGCCTTCGAGAGTGGCGCGCAACGTCACGTCTTCGTTGAATATTTTACGCTCACCCACAACTTTGGCGCTGGTACGGATAAAGGTGTTGTCCCCGCCGACACCCGCAAAATCCTGTCCGAACTCGAACAGATACCCGGCCGTCGGGTCCAGACCCGTCGTGCGTGAATCGTAGACATACCGGTACCCGATGGAGCTGTTGACGAGCTCACCCTCGTCAATATCGCGGCCAATGATCGGGCCATTATCAGAATCGCTACCGCGATCCTTCATTTCCGACTGGTCGTATTTGTAATTCAACTCAAGACGCGAGTTCGCCCCGACCGGAAAGCTGAGCGACGGTGTCAGCACCGCGCGATCTGTGTCGTATGTCACTGTTGAACTCGTGCTTTCCGAAACATCAAGCCGCAGCCCGAAGCCGACATCCCGCCCCAGAAATGCCGGTTCGAAAAAGTTGACCCGGTAAAGTTGATCATCTTCTGCCGTTGACAGCGTCAAACCGAGCCGCTGGCCCCGCCCAAGGAAGTTCCGTTCCGTGAACTGGATCGCAAAACCGATACCATCGTTGGTCGAAAAGGACGCACCAAAGGACAGTGACCCGGTCGGCTGCTCTTCGACATCGACATCCACGATCACCTGATCCGGTGAAGATCCCTCCCGCGCGTTCACCTCTGCCGCGGAAAAGAAGCCAAGCGCACGGATGCGTTCAGCGGATTCGCGGATTTCGCGGGGGTTGAAAGGGTCGCCCTCCACGCTGTTGAATTGCCGGCGGATCACCTGATCCAGCGTGGTGGTGTTGCCTTCGATATCAATCCGCTCGACAAACACTCTGGGACCGCGGGTCAGCACATATTCAACGTTGATCGTCAGATTGCGCTCGTCGCGCGTGATGCGCGGCTCGACCCGCATGAAATCCACGCCATCAATGATCGCTTGACGTTCCATTCTGGCAATGTCCGCCTCGATCAGCGTGGGCGAATAGACCACACCGCTGCGCGTTTTGACCGTCTCGCGGTATAGATCGCTGTCGGCTTCGGCCAGCTCGCTTGCGACGGTAATCTCGCCGACCCGGAATTGCTGACCCTCCTGCACATCGAATACAAGGAAGTAGCCATCGCGTTCTTCGGTCAACTCCGCGTTGACCGAATTGGTGCGAAAATCAACATAGCCCCGCGACAGGTAGAAATCGCGCAAAACCTGCCGGTCAAATTCGATCCGATCCTCAACCAGCGTGTCACTGCGCACAAAGGCGCGGAACAATCCCGCCTGTTTCGTTTCGAGGACCCGGCGCAGGCGTCTGTCGGAATAAACACGGTTTCCGGTAAAGCTCAGGCGTTCGATTTCGATATTGTCACCTTCGAAAATCTCGAAAATCAAATCAACCCGGTTGTCAGAGCGGCGGATGATCGTGGGTGTCACCCTGGCAGCGATGCGGCCCTCCGATGCATAGGCGTCGGCGATCAGCGCCGCGTCCCGTTCCGCCTGCGCCGGGTTGAAGACCCTGCGTTCATTGGAACCGATGGCGGCAGCCAGTGTTTCATCACCGATCCGGGCATTGCCTTCAAAGTTGATCCGGTTGATCGTCGGATACTCCACCACGGTGATGTTGAGTGCATTTCCCCGTGGCTCAAAATCAACACTTTCAAAAAGACCGGAGTCCTGCAGCCTCTGAAGGCCGGCATTCAGTTCACCGGCGGAAATGCTCTGACCGGGCACAATACCAGCCCGTGACAGGATCGCGGAATCCCCGATCCGCGCGTTCCCCTCGATGTTGACGGTGTTGATTGCGATCTGTTGCGCCAGTGCGACCCCGCTTGGCGCAATCCAAGTTGCTGATATCGCCAGACAAAAGGCCCCGGCCCGCAATGGTTTTATGAAAGTGCGGCGCGTCGCGCCCTGCACGCCTTGCGCGCCAGTTATGCCCGGTTTCATGATCTGCCTCGACCCTCAGAATTTTATTATATTCTGAGTACCGATTTTGGCCCCACTTGTCAAAACCATGTGGGTCCTAAATGCAAATCTACTAGATGGGGCGGAACCTGACAAAAGGGTCGCAGCCCCCGGTGATTACTGCACCAGCGTGGCCATCCAGGCCCCGATGCCCAGCGACAACGTCACAGTAGACACGTAAAGCGCCCTGTCCCAGTTCAAATCAATCAGCAGGCTCAACCCACGATAGCCGTTTTGTACGGTCTGCATAAAATGCCCTCACTCGCTGTGTGAGGCTTGGGTAGCATTGGAATATGGCAAGAATTTGGTCAACGCGGGCAGGATCGGGACCATCTGTCACGCATCCCCACCTCAGGGGCAGAAGATATCATTGCCAAGCGCAAAGAGCATCAACGTCAGCACCGTTGCCAGCCCAAATGTCATCAGCACGCGTAGCGCCTTGTCACTGGGCGGCTTGCCGGTCACCGCCTCATAAGCGTAAAACACAAGGTGCCCCCCATCCAGCGCAGGCACAGGGAAAAGGTTCAACAGCCCCACGGCGGTGCTGAGAACGGCAATGAACCAGATGAAACTCTCCGCCCCCTGACTGGCCATGGCACCCGAGGTTTGCGCGATCCCGATCGGTCCGCTCAGATTGCAGGTGCTGATCGCGCCGCTGATCATATGTCCCAGACCTGATAGCGAGCCGTTGATGATGCGCCAGGTCTGGCTCACACCGCCGGAAATTGCCTCGATGACCCCGGGACGCTCTGTTGCCGGCTCAAAGGCAAGCCCACCGGCAATACCAATACGCCATTGCGTGGCGAAACCACCGTCATCCTGAGGCTCATCCACCCGTTTGGGCGTCAGCGATACCTCCAGCGTCTCTCCCGCGCGCCAGACGGTGAGGTCCAGCGTTGCGCCATTGCCTCCTTCGACCGCGTTTTTCAATTCGTCAAAGGCATAGATCGGGATGCCATTGATCGCGATGATCACATCGCCCTGCGCCATGCCCGCCCGGATCGCCGCACTTTGTGGCGTCAATGAATTGACCAGCGGCGGCAACATGTAAGGCCCATCAACAGTGACCGTGCGCCCATCCCGCAGCACGTCATAGGTCAACACCGGCTCGAACGGCAGCGCCTCGATAAAGGCGCGATAGGCATCCCGGTCCTCGGTACTGGGGATATCCACTCCATTGATGCCGAGAATTTCATCGCCCGATTGCAAGCCGACCGCCTCCACAGGCAGCGCCCGCATCTCGCCAACGGTCAAAGGATCACGCGCGATACCGCTTGTCAGCAATACGGCAGCAAAGACAATGATCGACAGTACAAAATTGAAGATCGGACCTGCCGCCACCGTGGCCGTGCGTGCCCAAAGCGGCGCACCATGCATGGTAGCCCGCAACCTTACCGGGTCGTTCTGAACCTCGGCCATCGCCGCGTCGTCTTTGCCGGAGGCGGCATCGGCGTCCCCTGCAAATTTCACGTATCCGCCAAAAGGCAGGGCCGCAATCTGCCAGCGCGTGCCCCGTTTGTCCGTGCGCGCAAAAAGCACAGGCCCGAAGCCGATGGAAAAAACATCTGCATGGATACCCGACCAGCGCCCGACGATGTAATGCCCGTATTCGTGGATGGCCACGATCACCGACAAGGCCAGAATGAAGGCCGCAATCGTCCAGATCAGCCCGCCAAACTGCGGGATCAAGGTCATAATATCCAATGTCAGCCTGCTCTCTTGTTGATAAACCTGCGCGCCTCTTCCCGGGCGAGATGGTCTATCCGGGCCACGTTATCAAGGGTCATGGCCGCGTTAATGTGACCCGGTTCGCCCGAGAAATGGGTCAGGACGTCTTCGACGATGCCCGCCATGTCCGTGAATCGCAGCTGCCCGTCGATAAATCCGTCGAGCGCAATTTCCTTGGAGGCGTTGAAAATCGCCCCGGCCATACCGCCGGTTTCCATCACTTCCCGGGCAAGGCGCAAGGCGGGCCAGCGCTGCTCACAGGGTGCGCGGAACGTCAACTGCGCAATGGATGCCAGATCAAGGCGCTCAACCGGGAGGGTTTTGCGGTCCGGCCAATGCAGCGCGTAGCCGATCGCGTGCCGCATGTCATGCGGCCCGACATGAGCCATCAAAGCGCCATCCCGAAACCCGACCATGGCGTGGATGAGCGATTCCGGGTGTACAAGGGCTTCAATTCTTGAAGGCTCAACACCGAAATACTCTTTCGTTTCAATAAGCTCCATGGCTTTATTAAACATTGATGCAGAGTCTATCGTGATCCGCTGCCCCATATCCCAATTCGGGTGGCTTGAGGCCTCCGCCAAGGTCGCGCCGGCCAGTTTTTCAATGGGCCAGTCGCGAAACGCGCCACCACTTGCCGTGATGAT
Organism: Roseobacter denitrificans OCh 114; assembly: GCF_000014045.1. Classification (NCBI taxonomy): domain Bacteria; kingdom Pseudomonadati; phylum Pseudomonadota; class Alphaproteobacteria; order Rhodobacterales; family Roseobacteraceae; genus Roseobacter; species Roseobacter denitrificans. The sequence goes on along the minus strand of NC_008209.1, from coordinate 2,473,459 downwards.
GATGCGTTCCACCGATGCGATATCCTCGCCGGTCAGCGCTTGGAAAACAGCGGAATGTTCGCTGTCGACCGGCAACAGACGCGCCTTGTTTGCCCGGGCCGTGTCCAGCATCAACGCCCCGGCACAGACCAGCGATTCCTTGTTGGCCAGCGCAAGCGTTGCACCTTGTTCCAATGCCCTGAGGCCGGGTGCCAGCCCGGCGGCCCCCACAATTGCGGACATAACCCAATCGGCGGGTCGGCAGGCGGCATCATTCAGGGCCTGTGCCCCCGCAGCCGCCACCACGCCGGAGCCATCGAGCGCCGCGCGCAGTTCGGGCAGAAGGGCATCATGTGCAGTGACTGCAATATCCGCCTTGAGACGACGGGCATCATGCGCCAATTGTTTGATATTGCCTGCACCGGTCAGAGCCACGACATCATACGCCTGCGGGTCACGCGCGATCAGGTCAATCGTGTTTTGTCCAATCGACCCGGTTGCCCCGAATATACTGACGCTGCGCATCTGTGTGTCACCCAATTCCCGGCGGGAAGGCAATGAACGGTCCGATAATCAGCAGGAAAACCGCCGCTCCCAACATACCATCAAAACGATCAAGCAGCCCGCCATGACCGGGGATCAGGTTCGAACTGTCCTTGATGCCGACACGGCGCTTGATGGCGCTCTCGGCGATATCACCCATCTGGCTGGCCATGGACACCGCGACCGACACCCCGACCAACTGCGCCCCGGCACCGGTTGTAACAACAAAGTACGCGCCGACCGCCGCCGCCCCAACCCAGCCGAACGCCGTGCCCGCCCACGTCTTCTTGGGGCTGACACGCGGCCAGAATTTCGGCCCGCCAATCATCCGCCCGGCAAAATATCCGACCACATCCGTGGCGACAACCACCAGCACGAGCCACAGCATCCAGCCAAAACCCAGATCGTCCCGCACCGACATCATTCCAAAACCGGCCAGAAGGACCAGCACAGTGAACACCATGTAAAGCGCGCGGTTCTGCGTCAGTTGCCCGAAACCGACCAGCGCGGGCGCAATAAGGATCGGCAGCGCAAACCCTACCGGCAGGTAGATCGCAGCCCCGGCGACCGCCCCGCCAAGCAGCCCAAGCTGTATCGCAACGGGAGGGTTGCGGGGCTGCAACATGCGCACCAGTTCCCAAATCATCAAACCGCAAATCAAGGCAACCAGCGCGTGAAACACATGACCGCCCATCCACACACCCCAAAGGCCCAGCAGAACCATCGCAGCGCCTGAAGTGAGCCGGACTGCCAGATCAGCCCATTTTTCGCTCTCCGCCCCCATGACAGGCTATGCCTTCACGCCGCCATAGCGCCGCTCGCGCCCGCCGTAGGCGGTGCAGACTTCCTCAAATTCGCTGCGCGTGAAGTCCGGCCAAAGCGTGTCGATGAATTCATATTCCGAATAGGCCGATTGCCAGAGCAGGAAATTCGATATCCGCGCCTCGCCACTTGTGCGGATCACAAGATCCGGGTCCGGCAGAACATAGGTATCAAGGTATTTCGGCAGTGTTTCCTCGTCCACATCCTCGGGCTTGAGCATGCCGTTAGCCACATCCTGCGCCAGTCGTTTCGTGGCGCGCGCCACCTCGTCACGCCCGCCGTAATTGATCGCGATGGTCAGATGCATATTGGTGTTCCCGGCCGTCGCGTTTTCCAATTCGGTCATGAGCCGCGCCAGCGTCGCGTCCAGCCGCGTGCGATCCCCGATAAAGCGCACCCTGACGCCATAGGTATTCAACTCGCGGGTCTCGCGCGTGATGTAGCGCTTGAATAGGCTCATCAGCCCGGCGACCTCCGCCTGCGTCCGCTTCCAGTTTTCGGTCGAAAAAGCAAATATTGTAAGGTATTTGACGCCAACTGACGGGCAGGCCTCAACGATTTCGCGCACGCGACGCGCCCCGGCATGATGGCCAAAGAGCCGCGGACGACCGCGTTGCGTGGCCCATCGGCCGTTACCATCCATTATAATCGCAACGTGTCGCGGGCATCCGGGGACTTGATTGAGGTCGGGCTGTCTTTCGGGCTCGATGACTAATTCCTCCGAACACGCCCGCCGTGAGGCCACCGCGCTCCATTTGTCTTACGTCTGTGTCCTTGTGACACAGAGTCAGTAACCATGACTACTTAAAATCTTTAAAATCACCTTTAACGCGGCCAAAGCAGGGGCATTTTTCGATGTCACAGCCCGTAATTCCGGGACTTTCGCCGCGCCTGTTCGTGTTTGCGCGTCAGACCTGCATGATTTCCGCTTGCTTTGTCGCCAACTGGTCGTCGATGCCCTTGATGTAGCGGTCGGTGATTTCCTGAACCTCGCCTTCCCAGAGCTTCTGGTCGTCCTCCGACAGGCCATCCGCTTTGGCTTTCTTGATCTGATCCATACCGTCACGCCGGATATTGCGAATGGAAACGCGGGCATGTTCGGCATATTGCCCGGCGACCTTGCTCAATTCGCGGCGGCGTTCCTCATTCAATTCAGGGATCGGCAACATGATGATCGTGCCGTTCAATTGCGGGTTTATGCCAAGACCGCTTTCGCGAATGGCTTTTTCAACCTTGCCGACCAGCCCCTTGTCCCAGACGTTGATGGTGACCATGCGCGGCTCCGGCACGTTGACGGTGCCTACCTGATTGATCGGCGTGCGCTGACCATAGGCATCCACCATCACCGGCTCCAGCATAGAAGCGGAGGCCCGTCCGGTCCGCAGGGATGCAAACTCCGTCTTCAACGATGAAATGGCGCCATCCATACGGCGTTCGATATCGTCTGTGTCCAGCATGAAGTCTTCTGACATTGCTCACTGCCCTTTCGTACATTTGGGGAGTTATAATCTGCTCGGGTGCGGAGTGTACAGCGCCGCCGTGTCCGAAGGCGCCGCTAGTCCTGAACCCGCGTATAGGTGCCCTCACCGGCCAGAATGCCGCGAAACCCGCCCGGTTCATCCAGCGAAAACACGATGATGGGCAAGTTGTTATCCCGCGCCAGCGCAATGGCAGAGGCATCCATCACCCCCAGCCGTTTTGCCAGCACATCATCATAGGTGACAGTGTCATAGCGTTTGGCATCCGCGAATTTTGCGGGGTCCTTGTCATAGACCCCATCCACCTTGGTACCCTTGAAAATCGCCTCGCAGGACATTTCGTTTGCGCGCAAGGTGGCGGCGGTGTCCGTGGTGAAATAGGGGTTCCCGGTGCCGGCGGCAAAAATGCACACGCGCTTTTTCTCAAGATGGCGCACGGCGCGGCGGCGGATGTAGGGTTCTGCCACCTCGTTCATCGTGATCGCCGAAATCACCCGCGTGTGAATACCAAGGCCCTCCAGCGCCGATTGCATCGCCAGCGCGTTCATCACCGTGGCCAACATGCCCATGTAATCGGCGGTTGTCCGCTCCATCCCCTGCGCAGAGCCCTGCAGGCCGCGAAAGATATTGCCACCGCCGATCACCATGCAGATCTCGACACCAAGCGCGTGGACCGACTGCACCTCGCGCGCGACCCGCTCCACTGTCGGCGGGTGCAGCCCAAATCCCTGATCCCCCATCAACGCTTCCCCCGAGATTTTAAGCATAACGCGCTTAAAGGCGGCCTGAGGTTCGGGCGTTGTCATGGGCGGCTCCTGATCGGTGATTTGTCTTTGCGCGCAAAATGTCCCAAAACCGCGGGAACTGCAATGCACCGAACTTTCAAGGGCGCGTAAAAAATGGACGAACGCCTCGTATTGAACCATCAGACGGTGATGGGAATGCTGGTGCCGGAGAAACCGGTGTTGATTGCCGGGCCAACAGCGTCCGGCAAATCCGCGCTGGCCTTGCGGATTGCCGCCGAACAGGGCGGGGTGATCGTGAATGCCGACGCCAGTCAGGGGTATGATTGCTGGCGGGTGTTGACCGCCCGCCCCGCGCCGGACGAAGAACGGCAAACGCCACACGCGCTCTATGGCCATCTGAATGCGAAGGTGCGCTATTCCGCCGGGCATTGGTTGCGCGATGTGATGCCGTATTTGGCTGGCGAAGCGCGCCCGATCATTGTCGGGGGCACAGGGTTGTACTTCACTGCCCTGACGCGGGGCCTTGCAGATATCCCGCCCACACCGGCAGAAATCCGCGCAAAGGGGGATCGTCTGGAACGGGCCGAGATGCTGGCAGCGCTGGACGCCCGGACCCGCGACAGAATCGACAACGCCAACCGCGCGCGGGTGCAACGTGCCTGGGAGGTCCAAATGGCAACCGGGCGCGGGCTGGCGGCATGGCAGGATGAAACCGGGGCGCCTGCCCTGCCCCTGTCAGCGGCGCAGGCAATCGTTTTCGACGTGGACAAAGAAGTGCTGAACGCGCGCATCGAAAAGCGATTTGACCTGATGCTGGCGGCAGGTGCCCTGGAAGAGGCCCGCCGCGTCCTGCCGGACTATGACCCCACCCTGCCCGCGCATCGGGCCATCGGCGCACCGGAGTTGATCGCCCATCTCAAAGGTCAGATTTCGCTGGAAGCCGCGCGCGAGGCCGCCATCACCGCAACACGTCAATATGCCAAACGGCAACGCACGTGGTTTCGCTCAAAAATGCGGCATTGGTCCGCTTACATGCCTTGAAATCGGCCACAGCACTTTCAAAAAGAGAACTTTCATGCCGCTGATTGGCGAAATTCGGGGCGTTCATTTGACACTATTCAACTTTTGCGAGAAAATCAGGAATGATTGCTGATCTGAGAATTCAAACGCTGGCACAACTGTCGGCCGGGCAGGACTGGCGGCTCTCCTTGCCGCATGACCGTCCCGAACAGTTGCTGATCTGGGTGACGCGCGGACAGGGTCGATTGCTGCTGGATGGGCAGCGTCGCGGCGTGGGTGCCCATAATGCCATTCTGGTCCCGGCCCGCCATCTGTTCGCACTGGACCTTGGCAGGCAGGCGATGGGTCAGGTCGTTGTCCTGCCCGAAGGGTCGACACTGGATTTTCCGCAGACACCCTCGCAACTGCGGATCCGTGATGCCAGCGCGATGGGGGAGTTGACCGGTTTGATCGAAGCTGCCGCGCGCGAGCAGCAAACCGCCCGCCCCCTGATGGAGGCCGCGTTGAGCGCGCATGGCGGCCTGATTTCCATCTGGCTGCAGCGCCAACTTGCGCTGGAGGAACATATCGCTGCGCGCCCGAATGCGGCGGCGCGCCTGACATCGGCCTATGCGGCGCGAATTTCAAAGCACTTTCATCAACCCATGACCATGGCGGATCACGCCGAAGCACTGCAGGTGACGCCGACCCACCTGACCCGCGCCTGCAAGGCGGCCACGGGCCGGACGGCCGCAGATTTGCTGACCGATCGGATTTTATATGAGGCGCGCCAGTTACTGACCAATACGACTGTTCCGGCGCAGGATATCGCCCGTTTTCTCGGGTTTGGCAGTGCTGCCTATTTCACGCGCTTCATGGTGCATCACACCAGATCAACGCCCTCCGCCCTGCGACGCGCTGCAACTAAACCTCAAAACGCCGCCTGAACAGGTTTGCAACCTCTCGACCACGCGGCGGCCCACCTGTCCCATTTGCGACGTGAACTATGTCGCAAAATTGCAATTTTAGGGCGCTGGCCTCCATTGACGCGCCCCCCGGATTCATGCCTCACTGCGCAGGATTAACAAAAACGGGCAAATAACGGCCTGAAAACCGGTGCGGCCCACGCGCCACATCCTGACAACAGGGGTATTAATGGGACTATTCATACTCAGACGGTTGGGCGTGATGTTGCTGACGGCGCTCTGCCTCACCTTCATCGTGTTCTGGCTGACAAATCTCTACCCAAACCTTGAAAAGCTGGCAAAGACCCAAGGCAATTTCCGCATGTCGGATGAGGCTGTCACAAGTTATCTGGACAAGAACGGCTACCTGCAGCCCCTGCCCGTCAAATTTGGCCAATGGCTGGGCGTCATGCCCGGCTGGATCCATGAAGAAGACGGCACGATCACCGGGCGCTGCTTTGCCACGGACACACCCGAAGCGGAGCGCCCGACCTATTGCGGCGTGCTGCAGGGGGACTGGGGGTTCTCAACCGTGTTCAAGGACGAGGTGGGCAGCATTGTCGCGACCCGGCTGGCGCTCACCGGCAAGCTGATGTTCGCGGTGATGCTGGTGATGGTGCCCATGGCGCTGATTGTGGGGGTTCTGGCGGGGATGCGCGAAGGATCAAAGCTCGACCGCTCCCTGTCGACGTTTTCCATCGCCTCGACCGCGACGCCGGAATATGTGTCGGGCGTGATCTTTATCGCGGTTTTCGCCTCCTCCGCCTTTGGGCTGAAGTGGTTCAAAGGGTCGGCCACCTCCGCGATGGAGAACGCCACATTTGAGAATTTCACCCTGCCGGTACTGACCATTTCCCTCTATGGCATGGGCTACATCGCACGGATGACGCGGGCGTCCATGACCGAGGTGATGACCGCGCAATACATCCGCACGGCCCGGCTCAAGGGTGTCAAGTTTTCCGACATTGTCTTGAAACACGCGTTGCGCAACGCGCTGATCGCGCCATTCACGGTGATCATGCTGCAGTTTCCCTGGCTGCTCAACGGCGTCGTGATCGTCGAAACCCTGTTCAACTACAAGGGCTTCGGCTGGTTGTTGGTGCAGGCGGCATCCAACAATGACATTGAACTGTTGCTCGCCGTGTCTGTCGTTTCTGTTTTCGTGGTTCTGGTCACGCAGTTGATATCCGATATCGGCTACGTCTACCTCAATCCACGCATTCGTATCACGTAAGGGGGGCTGGTCATGGAAGAACTTTCCTGGGGCAGTATCATTGTCCGCATGGGCATACAGTTGATGCCCGTCTGGGTGTCGCTGATCGCGCTCTTTACGATTTCGATCGTCTATAAACGCAGGCTTGGCCTTTATGGCAAATTGTTTGACAGCCGGATCGGCATGATCGGCTTTGCCCTCGTCATGTTCTGGGTATTCGTGGGGATCCTCGGTGGTCCGTTCGATATGCTGGTCACGCATGACCCGCTCAGCCAGATTTCGGGGATGAAGAACAAAATCCCCGGCACGCCGATGCGCGGTGCCGAAGAGGGCGAATACGCCTATTTTCTGCTGGGCGGTGATAACCTTGCGCGCGATGTGTTCAGCCGGATCATCAAAGGCGCGTGGATCGTGGTGCAGATCGCGCCCATCGCCACACTCTTCGCCTTTATGGTGGGGATCACGCTGGGGCTGCCTGCGGGCTATTACGGCGGGCGTCTGGACACGGTGCTGTCGTTTCTGGCGAACCTCATCCTCGCCTTCCCGGTGATCCTGTTGTTCTACCTGCTGGTCACGCCGGAGATCGTCCTGACGGGCATCCCCAACTATATGGCACTGTTCCTGTTCATCTTTCCGCTAGTCTTTGTGTGTATCCTGCTCAACTCACGCTACTACACGCAGCCGAAAATCAGAACGCCGCTGCTCATTGGTGTTCTGGGGCTTTTGGGCTGGCTCTATCTGTCGCTGGTATCCTCTGGTGGGTCCGTGGTTGCCACGCCGACCTATTCGATACCGGGGTTGCCTGCGTCTTTGGACCTCTTTGACATCGACGCCGGTATCCTCGTGGTCTTTGTGTCGGTGGTCTTTGTGAACTCGCCCACCGTGTTCCGGATCGTGCGCGGCCTCGCGATGGACATCAAGACGCGCGACTATGTCGCGGCGGCACAGACTCGCGGCGAGGGACCGTGGTACATCATGCTGTGGGAAATCCTGCCCAATGCCCGCGGACCGCTGATCGTCGATTTCTGCCTGCGGATCGGCTACACGACCATTCTGCTGGGCACCTTGGGCTTCTTTGGTCTGGGTCTTGCATCCGAAAGCCCCGACTGGGGCAGCACGATCAACGCCGGTCGACGCTTGCTGGCGCTTTATCCGCACGCGGCCATTGCCCCGGCGGTCGCGCTGCTGACGCTCGTGCTGGGTTTGAACCTGCTGGCGGATGGGCTGCGCGAGGAAAGCTTGCGTGATTGATTTGGGGCTGCGCAGCTCTGTCCCGCGCGCCCCCGGAAACATGATGCGCCGCAAATGCAGGCGCGCTCCAACAAGGAGACCGAAATGACAAAAGATGACTTTGAGGGTCCTATTCTGGAAATCGACAAGCTGTCGATCTCCTTTTTCACCCGGCTGCGGGAAATCCCTGCTGTCATGGATTTCTCGGTGCATGTGCAACCCGGCGAGGCGGTGGGTCTGGTGGGGGAATCGGGCTGTGGCAAATCGACGGTGGCGCTCGGCGTCATGCAGGACCTCGGCAAGAATGGCCGGGTGGTTGGGGGCTCGATCAAGTTCAAGGGGCGCGACCTTGGCGAGATGAGCACGGATGAGTTGCGCAGCATTCGTGGCTCGGAAATTGCCATGATCTATCAGGAACCGATGGCGTCGCTGAACCCGGCGATGAAGATCGGCCGACAGTTGATGGAAGTGCCGATGATCCATCAGGGGACGTCGGAAAAGGACGCCTATGATCGCGCCTTGCAGGTTGTGACCGATGTGAAACTGCCGGACCCGAAACGCATTTTGGGATCTTACCCGCACCAGCTGTCGGGCGGGCAGCAGCAGCGCATCGTGATCGCCATGGCGCTGATGTCGGAGCCATCGCTGCTGATCCTCGATGAACCCACCACGGCGCTTGACGTCACGGTCGAGGCGGCCATCGTCGAACTGGTCAAGGACCTCGGGCGCAAATACGGCACCTCGATGCTGTTCATCAGCCACAACCTTGGGCTTGTGCTTGAGACCTGCGACCGCATCTGCGTGATGTATTCCGGTGAGGCGGTTGAACGCGGCTCGATCGAAGACGTCTTTGACCGCATGCAGCACCCCTATACGCAGGCGCTCTTCCGGTCCATCCCGCTGCCGGGAGCCGACAAGAACGCGCGCCCGCTGGTGGCGATCCCCGGCAACTTCCCCCTGCCCCATGAACGCCCGCCGGGATGCAACTTTGGCCCCCGCTGTGACTATTTCGAAGCGGGGCGCTGCGATCAGGGCACGCTTGTGATGGAGGACGTGGAGGGGCATGACCGCCACGCCACGCGCTGCGTGAAATTCCGGGAAATCGACTGGGATGCGCCGCTGGAACTCGCCGAGGTCAAGACCAAGGGCGAAATTGGCGATGTGGTGCTCAGGATGGAAAACCTCAAGAAATACTATGAGGTGGCCGCCAATGCGATCTTTGGCGGTGGCGACAAAAAGGTGGTCAAAGCCAATGAAACCCTGAGTTTCGAGGCGCGCGAATCCGAAACACTGGCCATCGTGGGCGAATCCGGCTGCGGTAAATCCACCTTTGCCAAGGTGCTGATGGGGCTGGAAACCGCGACCGAAGGCACGATCACGCTGGGCAACCACCCCATTCAGGACACCCCCATCGAGGAGCGCGACACGCAGACCGTCGCCGATGTTCAGATGGTGTTCCAGAACCCGTTCGACACGCTCAACCCGTCGATGACGGTCGGGCGGCAGATCATCCGCGCGCTTGAGATCTTTGGGATCGGCTCAAACGAGAGCGAGCGGAATGAACGGATGCTCAAGCTGCTCGATCTGGTGAAACTGCCGCGCGCCTTCGCCACCCGGATGCCGCGCCAGCTGTCGGGCGGGCAAAAGCAGCGCGTGGGGATCGCGCGCGCCTTTGCGGGGGATGCGCGTATCGTGGTGGCCGATGAACCTGTTTCTGCCCTTGATGTATCAGTGCAGGCGGCGGTCACCGATCTGCTGATGGAAATCCAGCGCGAGCACAAGACCACGCTGCTGTTCATCAGCCACGATTTGTCCATCGTGCGCTACCTCAGCGACCGGGTGATGGTGATGTATCTGGGCCATGTGGTGGAGCTGGGCACCACAGATCAGGTCTTTGCGCCCCCCTACCACCCCTATACCGAAGCGCTGCTTTCGGCGGTGCCCATCGCGGATACCAGCGTCAAGAAGAAGCACATCGTGCTGGAGGGCGATATTCCCTCGGCCATGAACCCGCCCTCAGGCTGTCCGTTCCAGACGCGCTGCGGCTGGAAATCGAAAGTGCCCGGTGGCCTGTGCGAAAAGGAAGTGCCGCCGATGCGCACCCTTCCCGGCAACCATCAGCTGAAATGTCACCTGAGCGACGATCAGCTTGCCACTATGGAGCCTGTGATCGAGGTCGGCGTCGCTGCGGAGTAAACGGCAAAGGCCACCCGTTGCGCCGGTGCGGCGCCGGGCTGTGCAAAGGGCACGCCATAACCGGGGCATCAGCCGCCCGCGATGATCCGGACGTAGTTCTGGGTTTCCTTGTAGGGCGGAATGCCGCCGTGGCGTTTCACAGCATTCGGCCCCGCGTTATACGCCGCCAATGCCAGCCGCCATGATTTGAACCGATCATATTGTTTGCGCAGATACCGCGCGCCCCCTTCGAGGTTCTCTTCCGGGTCCAGCGGGTCAACGCGCAAATAGCGCGCCGTCGCAGGCATCAGCTGGGCCAGCCCCAGAGCGCCCTTGTGCGATTTGGCCGTCGGGTTCCAGCCCGATTCCTGTTGGACAAGTCGCAGAAACAGATCTTCGGGAATGCGGTGTTTGCGCGCCGCCGCACGCGCCATTTCCAGAAACTCGCCACGATAGGCTCCGGTGTATTGCAGCAGGTTCCATTTGCTCGGCGTGATCACCGAGGGGGGCTGCAAACGCACGGAATTCTTATATTGCCCCGCGGCACGTGTATCCAGAACGCTGGTTTGCGATTCAAAAAGCTTGCTGCGGCTCTTTGAGGAAACGGTCTGCGCCTGTGCCATGGGTGCTGCAAAAACGAGGATCGCCAAGGAAACCAAAATAGATTTCATCATAGGTGGAGTTTCAACCTTCTCACAGTTTGGCAGAACATAGCAAATTGTCATGCATTTGCCAGCCCTTGCGCGATCCTGTGCGTTGGACCGTTCCCTTCAGGCGTTTACCATGGTTTAAGACCCACGAAACAACTATGGTTTTACAAAATTTTTCTGCGTTAAGATTCGGCAAATCCGTTGATCCGCGCAGCGCCATAAGAACGAGCAATAAAGGGGGCATCATGGCCGGCTCTGTAAACAAAGTAATCCTTATCGGCAATCTGGGGCGTGACCCTGAGGTCCGCAGCTTTCAGAACGGCGGCAAAGTGTGCAACCTGCGGATTGCCACCTCCGAAACGTGGAAAGACCGCAACACCGGCGAGCGTAAGGAACGTACCGAGTGGCATTCGGTGGCCATTTTCTCTGAACCCCTTGCGCGCGTGGCCGAACAGTATCTGCGCAAGGGCTCCAAAGTGTACCTTGAGGGGCAGCTGGAGACGCGCAAGTGGCAGGATCAATCCGGGCAGGATCGCTATTCCACCGAAGTTGTGCTGCGGCCGTACTCGTCCACGCTGACCATGCTTGACGGTCGCGACTCCGGCGGGGGTGGCGGGAACTACGGAGGCGGCGGCGGTGGTGGCCAGATGGGTTATGACGACCGTGGCGGCGACAGTTACGGTGGCGGTGGAAACGCGCCAAGCCCGGCACCTTCGCGCGATCTGGATGATGAAATTCCGTTCTGATGCGTATTATGGCGGGCGAAGCGGCGTTGAGCAGATAAAAACACGCACTGTGATGCGTATGTCAGGTTTGGCGCGATACGCGCGGACCGCTTGCCTTTGTATCACGCGATATGGATTCAAAAAAAACGGCCTATCGAGTTTGAAACGATAGGCCCTCAAAAACCATGTCACCGCATCCGGCTTAACAGCACACAAGATTTGCGCTGCGCCTGAGGGCGTCTTGCTGATATCTACAGGATTGATGGTGCGGGTGAAGGGACTTGAACCCCCACGCCTTGCGGCGCCAGAACCTAAATCTGGTGCGTCTACCAGTTCCGCCACACCCGCACGAGACCGCTTTTGCTAGCCTTCGGAATCTACTAGCAAACCACAAGCCCAGTGGCGAGACCCAAAATTCAGTGATCGCGTTAAAGCTTTAGTATCAAATTTTAGCGATATTTCGTCCATGGGCACCTCAAAGGGCATCTCAATGACGCAAAAGACGATCGCGCGATCTGCAAAAGACAAGTGTTTGGCGGCTCCCCCGGTGGCGGCGCTTGAAAGTCCGCATGCGCTCTGGAGCATGCCCGGATTTGTCTATGGCGCGCGTATCCTGACGATGAAAGGCGCGCGCCGGATCGAAGACCTGCGCCCCGGCGACTACGTCATCACGCGAGGCCAAGGCGCGGTGCCTATACGTTTGATCGAGCAGCGAAGCATGGTTGTTCCCGCCGTGTATATCATCGCCGGGTCGCTGGGGCATCATCAACCCGACCTCGACAGCCTCCTGCCCGCCTCGCAAACGGTTCTGCTGAGAGACTGGCGCGCGCGGGCCTTTGCAGGTGCGCCGGAAACAATGGTGACAGTCGACAGATTGGTTGACGGGGAATTCGTCAGGGACGTGGGGCTTCAAACCCTGACCCTTTACAGTGTTTTCTGTTCAGCGCCGCAGGTGCTCTATGCTGATGGTATGGAGCTTGGCACGGCGGATACATCAATACCTACGCCCGCGCTGAACTAAAGCGCTGCGAAAGACTTCAACCATCTGACGCCGCTTTAAACACAATATTTCAAATTGTTAGATGGTTCTGGATACCTCCAGTGCCTCGTCATTCGCGATGGACAAACAGTTGTTGCAAAACGCGGGGCAGGACTTCCGGCAGGTCCTGCGCGATCAACCCGGGGCCAAATGTGATTGCGCATTCCACATGCAGCCATACTGCGATTTTCGCCGCCGCCATTGGTGTAACCCCGCGCGCCAGCAAACCGGCAATGAAGCCCGCAAGAACATCGCCCGACCCGGCTGTCGCCAGCCATGGCGCCGCGCGCGCGCCGCTTGCCTGATGCAGGAAAACCTGTTCACCCTGATCGGCAATCAGCGTGTTCTCTCCCTTTGACACCAATGTGCAGCCGACGTTCCGGGCGGCCCTGACCGTTGTTTCAGCACGTTCGTCGACGGACGCATCCCCGCAACCGCCTCCAAACAGCCGCGCAAACTCCCCCGCATGTGGCGTCAAGACGCAAGCCGGGTGCAACAGCCCACGCAGGTCCGGATTTGCCGCCAGAACGGTAAGCGCATCGGCGTCCAGCACAGTGGGGCGCTTGGATGTCAACACCTCCTTGATGAGCGCTGCTTGTGCCGACGCTGTCCCAAAACCAGGCCCGACGCAAATCGCCGATATCCGCTTGTCCGACAGGGCCGTTTGCACATCATGCGGTGTCGCGATTTTTCTGACCATCAAGGCCGAGATATGCGTCGCGACCTCCAGCATCGCCGCTGGCGGCGTCCCCAGGCTGACCACCCCCGCCCCGATCCGCAACGCGGCCATGGCGGCAAGCCTCGCAGCCCCGGTTTTACCCGCACCTCCCGACAGGACGAGCGCATGGCCGTGATCGAACTTGTGCCCCTGTTGTTTCTGTAACAGTTCCAGCGGCAGGTTTGATTCATTGATCGTGTTGATGGCCATGATGTGCCCTATGTTTGCGCGTGCGATTATAGATACAGAGCTCAAAGACCAATGTCTTGAACCATATTCTTGCCGCAATATGACAGGCCATTTTGATGCGCCTGCTTTCGTCTGTGAAAAGTAACTGTCAGATCTGCGGGAAATACCGAACGCTGCGCAGCGTCCATCGGCCCGCGCTCACCCAGACCGGAAGGGACGTCGACAGCGACAAAATATGCCGCGCGCCGATGCTCATGGCAGGCAGCCAAAACCGGTTGCAGCCCGCGCAAGGGTCGGTTCAAGCCAATGCCGAAAAGCGCATCCACAACAACGCGCGCCGGTGGGTTACAAAAAGCGGTGGCTGCGAAACTCTCTGCTTCTTGCGGCGTGACCGTCGGAAAAGAAAGCCGCTGCGTACACCCTGTTGGCAATTCGACCCACCTGTTGAGATTGCGGTGTGCATCCTGCGGCATCTTTGCGGGGTCGGCGTAAAGAAACACAGTGACCGGCCAGCCCCGCTCAAGCAACAGGCGCGCAATGACCAACCCATCGCCGCCGTTATTGCCGGGACCGCACAGGACCGTGGCACGATGTGACCCTGTTGCAAGCTCCGGTTTACTGGAAAAAAGCGCATCGATCACGCTGCACCCGGCCCGCTCCATCAATTCCAAACCGGTGACTCGACCTGAGTCGATGGCGGCGTTTTCCAAGGCGCGCATTTCCAGAGATGTCAGGATTTCCGGCAATCGAATCCTCCCGGCGATTCAGTTTCGCCCAATATTTGTGCATCACGCCGCAAAAATAAGCGGCACTGATGGATTAACACATCATTTCCAAGCCTACTCAGGTCTATCCATGGACCGTCGCACATCAAAATGATCTGCAAACTCTAGAAAACCGCTGAGGGAGGCCCACAATGAAAAAGATCGAGGCAGTGATTAAACCGTTCAAATTGGACGAAGTCAAAGAAGCGCTGCAAGAAGTTGGTGTACAAGGCCTGTCCGTCATAGAGGTCAAGGGTTTTGGGCGCCAGAAGGGTCATACCGAACTTTATCGCGGGGCCGAATATGTTGTCGATTTCCTGCCCAAGGTGAAAATCGAAATCGTTCTGGACGACGACATGGTGGAAAGCGCCATTGAAGCGATCGTATCCGCCGCGAAAACTGAAAAGATCGGTGACGGCAAGATCTTCGTCACCCCCGTTGAACAAACCATCCGCATCCGCACAGGCGAGACCGGGTCAGACGCGCTCTGAACCCAAGCGGCCCCACACGACCATTCCAGAAAAAAGGGATATCCGAGAATGAGCAAAGAACTACTGAAGATGATTGCGGACGAAGGTGTTGAATACGTCGATATCCGCTTTACCGACCCCCGCGGCAAGCTGCAGCACGTCACGGTCATCGCTGATGAGGTGGACGAAGACTTCCTCGAAGAAGGCTTCATGTTTGACGGTTCCTCGATTGCCGGTTGGAAGTCGATCGAAAACTCCGACATGAAACTGATGCCGGATGTGGAAAGCGCCTATGTCGACCCGTTCTATGCAGAAAAAACCGTGTGCCTGCATTGCTCGATCGTGGAGCCGGATACCGGCGAACCCTATGAGCGTGACCCACGCTCGACAGCGCAGAAAGCCGAAGCGTTTCTGAAATCATCGGGCATTGGTGATGTGTCCTACTGGGGCCCCGAGGCGGAATTCTTCCTGTTTGACAACGTCAAATACTCCAATTCGATCAACAAGGTATCTTACGAAGTTGATGCGGTGGATGCATCGTGGAACACAGATACGGATTATGAGATGGGCAACATGGGCCACCGCCCCGGCGTCAAGGGTGGCTATTTCCCGGTCAACCCGATTGACGAATCCCAGGACCTGCGTTCCGAAATGTTGTCGACGATGAAACGTCTGGGCATGAAAGTGGACAAGCACCATCACGAGGTTGCGTCCTGTCAGCACGAGTTGGGCCTGATCTTTGGCAGCCTGACCAAACAGGCGGATGAGTTGCAGAAATACAAATATGTGATCCACAACGTGGCCCACGCCTATGGCAAATCCGCAACCTTCATGCCCAAGCCGATCTATGGCGATAACGGCACGGGCATGCACTGCAACATGTCGATCTGGAAAGATGGCAAGCCGCTCTTTGCGGGCGACAAATACGCGGACCTGAGCCAGGAAGCGCTGTATTACATCGGCGGCATCCTAAAGCACGCCAAGGCGCTGAACGCCTTCACCAACCCGGCGACGAACAGCTACAAACGCCTGATCCCGGGGTTTGAAGCGCCGGTACTGCGTGCCTATTCCGCCCGCAACCGGTCAGGCTGCGTGCGTATTCCATGGACCGAAAACCCGAAGGCCAAGCGCGTCGAGGCACGCTTCCCGGATCCGGCGGCGAACCCGTACCTGTGCTTTGCGGCACTGCTGATGGCAGGGCTGGACGGTATCATGAACAAAATCGACCCCGGCGAGGCCATGGACAAAAACCTCTATGATCTGCCTGCTGAGGAGTTGGCCGGGATCCCCACAGTCTGCGGATCGCTGCGCGAAGCAATTGAATCGCTTCAGGCGGACATGGACTTCCTGCTGGCGGGTGACGTCTTTACCAAGGATCAGATCGAAGGATACATCGAGCTGAAAATGGAAGAGATCGAGACATACGAACACACGCCGCACCCGGTCGAATTTGGCATGTATTACAGCTGCTAAGTCACTATCGGGCTGTACCGTTGCAAATCAAAGGCGCCTCACGGGGCGCCTTTTTTGCATCCCTGGCCATCCCTTGAGATTGCGTTGCGCTGAACTCTCAGGAGATGCCGACGCCAATATCACATTAGAAAGGAGTCGTAACACCCTGATACTTCAGGACTTCACTACATAGCTGTGAATCGTAAACACCAAAGCGCTGGTCTTGGGCAGGCGCAGGATGCACTGCCTTTCGGCGCGCATGTAGGGGGATGTTTCGGCCTTGCCTGCCTGCCGGTCGGGATCATCTTCACGGCGCGGCTGAAACAGGTCCGGGTCCGCATAGCCCAACATATTGTTGCGCCACAGCGGTTGTTCGGCGCGCACCGCATTGAACATGCGTTGAACTCTTTTCGCGATGTCCGCCGTGTAATCCTTTACCGGTGCGTGGATGTCTGACAGGGGCCGCCCTGCTTTTTCGGCCAGCGTCCAACTGGCTGGAAAGCAAAAGAAGCCGCAGCGGTCAGAACATGCTCGTCCCCCTGCTTTTGCAAAATGCAGAAATCCTCCTGCAGGGTCTTGCCCAAAATGGCGAGCGCACCGTCCTGTTGATCATCTATCACCACCCCATCAGGGCAGTGAATCTGATGCCCCGCGCGGCCAAAGCCCAGCGACGGCAGCTTTTCCTGAACCCTGTCAAAAAGCTCCGCGATGGCCGCGCAGGCGGCATCGCTTTGCCACAGCACGTCGTCACGGCGCTCTGCGATGAGCCTGCGCCGATAGGCCATCTGGGACGCATAAGCTTCATCGACACGCAGCCATTGGCCGTCCTTCAGCGGCCTCATGCCGGGCAGCGGGTTTGTTGCCTGCAAATCCTGCGGCATCGCTTTGTGTAAAACCTCAACCATGGCGCAGATATGCGCAGTTGCACCGGCCTTGTCAGCAAAAAACGACACCCCAAAACGTCGGTATCTTACAACCAACCACGTCAAATTACTGGAACCCTCAAATCCAGAAAAGCGACAGGACCCACGCGATGAACCGTCATTTCAACGCAACACGCAAGATTGATCCCAGCCGCGGCGCAACCCTTGGCGATGGCTCGCCAAATGACATGAACAGGGTCGAAATCGGCCCGACGCAGTTGGCCTTTGCAGAGTGGCACACCGCAAGATTGGACCTGCCCGATCTGGCTGCGATGCGCCGATTTCGTCACCGTCGCCTCACGGATCATGTCGTGGCACGCGGCTATGCCGGCTTGCTGATGTTTGACCCGCTCAACATCCGCTATGCCACCGACAGCACCAATATGCAGCTTTGGAACACGCATAATCCGTTTCGCGCGACGCTGCTCTGTGCGGATGGCTATATGGTCATGTGGGATTACAAGAACTCCCCTTTTCTGAGTGAATTCAACCCGCTGGTACGAGAACAACGCGCCGGGGCCGATCTGTTCTATTTCGACCGGGGCGACAAGGTGGATGTGGCGGCGGATGTTTTTGCAAACGAGGTGCGCATTCTCTTGCGCGACCATGCCCCGGGATTGCGACGGCTGGCGGTCGATAAGGTCATGCTGCACGGTTTACGCGCGCTGCAGGCGCAGGGTTTCGAGATCATGGACGGGGAAGAGGTCACTGAAAAAGCCCGTTCTGTCAAAGGTCCGGATGAGATCCGCGCGATGCGCTGCGCCTCACATGCCTGCGAGGTGGCTGTGCGCAAGATGGAGGATTTCGCCCGCAGCAAGGTCGGCGATGGCGTCACCTGTGAGAATGACATCTGGGCCATCCTGCACAGCGAAAACGTGCGCCGGGGCGGCGAGTGGATCGAAACCCGCCTGCTGGCTTCCGGGCCGCGTTCAAACCCGTGGTTTCAGGAATGTGGCCCGCGCGTGTGCCAACGCAACGAGATCATCTCCTTCGACACTGATCTGGTGGGTGCCTATGGCATCTGCACGGATATTTCGCGCAGCTGGTGGATCGGGGATCAAAAACCACGCGCTGACATGATCTACGCGATGCAGCATGGGGTCGAGCACATCCGAACAAATATGGAGATGCTCAAACCCGGCGTGATGATCCCGGAACTGTCTGCGAATACTCATGTGCTGGACGCGAAGTTTCAGAAACAGAAATACGGCTGTCTGATGCACGGCGTTGGCCTGTGTGATGAATGGCCGCTGGTGGCCTATCCGGATCATGCGGTCGCGGGCGCCTATGATTACCCGCTGGAGCCGGGCATGACACTCTGTGTTGAGGCCTTGATCAGCGAGGAAGGCGGTGATTTCTCGATCAAACTGGAGGATCAGGTCCTGATCACTGAGGACGGCTATGAAAACCTCACAAAGTATCCGTTCGATCCGGCCTTGATGGGCGTTGAGTAGCGCAGCAAGAGCAAACGTCATGCACCGACCTGAAATGGGTCCATTCGCGTGACACCTTGGCGCGCGTGGCACTGGCGGGGCGATCCCTCACAGCGCACTCCTCGCGTTAACTATAGCTTTACCTTTTGATGGCCGCACGGCGCTGCCGTGGTAGAAGGCCACAACGCCGCCCCGAAGTATGGGGTTTCAGTGATCCGTGAACCAAGTAACTCGTAAGGAACGTCACCGTGAAAATCGCACATACATTTGCCGCAACAGCCATCGCATTTTTCTCAGCAGGTATTGGCGCGCAAGCGGCCACGCTTTCGGGCACCTTCGATGTGCGTGTGGTCAACTTTGCCTATGACACGAAGCAGAAAAGCTCCGTCGCAATTGCCTCGCAGGATAATTTCGACACGCGCTTTGATGCCGCAACCGACGGCGTGGACCGCGACACGTTCACCTACACGGGTGATCTGAATTTCTTCATCGACAATCTGGGGCCGGTGAATGGCGACGCCGAGACAATCTCCGAGTTCTTTTTGCACAACACCACCGGCCTGCCTGTTGGTCACGTGCAGGGTCTGGATGCGACCGTTGGGGCGTTGCAACTGAGCAAGCCGACGTTCCGGATCACGACGCTCTTTGAATTCACCGAAGTGTACAGCAATGCTTTCGACACCCGCGTGACCCATGACGATGGATTCACGATCTATGACGATGGGGCCGAACTGGTGTCATTCGCAAATCCGACAGGCATCCGCACCACGCCAAGAACCGGTACGATTGAATTTACCGGCGGTGAGTTCAAACTGGTTTACGCCGCTGCAAACGGCAATCCATCGCAGTTGCTGGTTGAAGGTGCTGGCGTCCCGGCGGTTCCGCTGCCCGCGTCCTCGCTGCTGTTGCTGGGTGGCTTGGGTGCATTCGCCGCGATGCGCCGCAAAAAAGCCCGCACGTAAAACTGCGTTGAAATCAAAGCGAGAAGCGCGGCCCTTGGGTCGCGTTTATTGTGTTCAGGACCCGGACCCCGACCCGCCGAGCGCTGAAAACACAGCTTTGCAAATTGCCGGGCCGCGCAGATCAAAGAAGTGGCGCGCGCCGCGCTCGTTCGGATGATAGGGGTCTTTGACCTTGCCCGCGTCATTGCGACGGAAAAAGCGCGGCGTGGATTGATTGGCCGCGACGGTTTCAGGCGTGATGCCTTCCACAAAGACACATCGGTTGCCGGTCTGGGCAAAGGCGCTCTTGATGTTGGCCTGCGCACGCGCGCGCAGCTTTGCCACCTTCTTGGTGTAGGCAGGCGCGGTGGTCATGAACACACAAGGCAAGTCCTGAGGCAGGTGCGCGCTGAGGCGCTGCGCATCTTTGATGGCAAGGTCGGGATTGTCGGCCCATCTGCGCGCCGCATTGCCCAGAAAGCTGAGGATCAAAAGATCAGGGTCGTAATAGCCTTCCTGAAACATGGCCTCAAACGGCGATTTTCCGGCTGTACAGAACTGGTAATTTCGCCCCTGCCCCATCTGCTTGAATTGATTATCTGTTTTATTCACAACACCATAGGTGCCTGCATTCACCTTCCACTTCTGATCCACGTCACAAATGGACCCCTTGGCGGCACCCGACCGTGCCGTCCAGGAATGAATGGAACTGGACCGCACCCCGATGACACCGGTATTCTGCGGATCGAAGTTTTTCAGGCGCCGTTTGTCACGCCCGCTCGGCGCGCAGCGCGCTTCAATATTTGACAGAAAATCAACAAACACCGGACCAGAGCCAAAAGAAATCTGACTGTCCCCCAGAACCAGAATGTCAGGCGACTTGAACTCCTGCGCCATAGCCGGGCCGCTTGCAAGCATTGCTGTCACTGCCGCGCACCTCACCAAGGTCACGACCCACCCTCGTGTTTTTCCCATTCGACGCCTCCCCGCGCAGAAACGATCCCGGCATGAAGTCCGCCGGCACCATAACCGGTACAGTTCCCAAGATTCAGTCATAACGCAATCCCGTGCCGCAAACATGGTCGTGAACGAAGGTTACAGGGCGGCTTGGGCCCTGCGTGTTGAGCGAAGCACATCCATAAAAAGCACGACCGCGTGATTTTACTGACACATGGGTTGCCTCCATGCGCTGTGCATCCCACTCTTGAGGCGAAAGAAGGAGTAGCGTGATGCCAACAGAACGAATTGCCTTTGCCGGGCATGATGGCGGACAGCTTGCCGCGCGGCTTGATTTGCCCCAGGGGCCTTTGGTGGCGACCGCTATTTTCGCGCATTGCTTCACCTGCGGCAAGGACATCCCGGCCGCGCGCCGGATTGCTGCGCGCCTTGCGGCATTGGGGATTGCGGTGCTGCGGTTTGATTTTACCGGGCTGGGACATTCGGATGGGGAGTTTGCGAATACGTCGTTCACATCAAATGTGGACGATCTGATCGCAGCGCATCGTTATCTGTCAGAGAACAACAAGACACCGTCGCTGATCATCGGCCATTCGCTCGGGGGCGCTGCGGTACTGAAAGCCGCAGCCGCGCTTGACAGCATCAAGGCGGTCGTGACCATCGGGGCGCCCTTTGATCCCGGTCACGTCACACACAACTTTGCGCAGGCCTTGCCCGAGATCAAATCGAGGGGCGTGGCCGAAGTCAGCCTTGGCGGGCGGCCTTTCCAGATCAGCAAGGCATTTGTGGACGATGTCGCGCAGACCGAACTGGAAGAGAGTGTGGCCAATCTGAATGCAGCTTTGCTGGTGTTGCATGCGCCGCTGGACGATATTGTCGGGATTGAGAACGCAGGTCAGATTTTCAGCGCCGCGAAACACCCCAAGAGCTTCATCACGCTTGACGGGGCGGATCATCTGGTCAGCGCCGCGGCGGATGCGGAGTATGTGGCCAGCCTGATCGCAACATGGTCTGCGCGCTATCTGGATATCGCACGCCCGGCCCCGCCTCCCGGTGCGCCCGAAGGCGTGCTGCGCGTGGCGGAGGCGGACCCGAAGGGGTTCCTGACCGATATCACTTCCGGTGAAGGGCATCACCTTGTGGCGGATGAGCCACTGGCCTACGGCGGCACTAACAAGGGCCTGTCGCCCTATGGGTTGTTGTCCGCCGGTCTTGGTGCCTGTACCTCCATGACAATCCGGATGTACGCGCGGCGCAAGGGCTGGCCGCTGGATCAGGTTTGCGTGGATGTCAACCACGACAAGGTCCATGCGCAGGATGCGGAAACCGGTGTCGGGGACAAGATCGACACATGGCGACGCCGGATCACGCTGACGGGCAGCCTCGATACAGAACAACGCCAGCGGCTTTTGGCGATTGCCGACAAATGCCCGGTGCACCGCACCCTTGAGCGCAGCTCCACCGTGATCACCGAATTGGTCAACCCCTAGGCGAGCCGGGGGCTATCGTCTGCCGCGCACCCCTGCCCCACGATGGGACGGGCGATGGATCGGCTTGTTGGTGATGGGCGGGCGGGAAAACCCGGGGTCAATACCACCGGGCGGGCGCACAGGTCGCTCCGGTCTGTTCGGTCGATCGGGCCGTTCAGGCCTTTCGGGTCGGTCAGGCGGGCGGTATCCGGGTCGATAACTGCCGTAGTAATAGTCATTCCACATCATGGAATCATAATAGAGCGACCCACTTGTACTGTATCCCGCAGGAGTGCAGCCGGTGAGCGCCAGTGCCCCCAACACGCCCAACGACATGAACAGTGATTTTGTTTTCAGTATCATACCAGCCCCCTTACCGAACGGCCTGAATGGACGCCAGCATCGCGTTCACATCACCAATGGGCGCAAGGTCGGCTCCCGCCTCGATGACGACGGCAGCAATCGCAACCCGTGCCCCCGGCAAGTCAATCGCAAGAACGGTGAAGGAGACATCGCGGCCCTCGCGGCGTCCTGTGCCCGATAGGCTGCTGGCGTTCAGACCATTGATGCGCCGCGCCTTGGGCGGCTCCACCGCTGCATCCTGCACCAGAAACGGGCCAATATCGCGCAGGTATGCGCGCGCCTCAGGCAATGTCGTGACCCCAAAGGGCGATATGACGCCGACCCAGATACCTTCATGCGCGTCCGGCGTCATGCCGAACAGGCGCGAGATATCCCTGAAATCATCCGACTGCTCCGGGCTGGCAAGGTCGCGCAGCCCCCCCGTGCGCAGCGACCAGAAATCCGGAACCTCCATCTCGAAAAGCGGTTTTGACCCATCTGTATAGATGACAGGCGTCCCGGCCAGCCCCGCGAAAGGATATATGGAGGCGGCAGCGATAATCGCATATCGCCTGACAAATTCGATGATCGTTTTTCGCATCCATCTCCCTTTCTGACCTGACCGGTTCCGCTGCTGTAACGGTTTAACGCAGACCGGTACGGTATTGACCTTAATGCAAAAAGGGCCAGCGCAATGCGCCGGCCCCTGTTTGTCATATCATGCGCATCAGGCGTTCAGCGCCGCGCATCGCCGACCAGTTTCCAGACCAGCGGCAGCAGAATGGCCGCCAGCAGCAGCTTGAGCGCATCGCCCAGCAGGAACGGTGTCAGGCCCCACGCGAGGATCGGCTGATCCCAACCGTAGAGTTGCCCCAGCCACAACAGGCCCGGCACGTAAAGCACGATGTTCCCGATCAGCATCGCAACCGCCATCCAGACCATCGAGCGGTCCCAACCGCGTTGCGCCAGCGCACCCAGCAGAACAGTGGCCATGACATAGCCAACCAGATAGCCGCCCGTGCTGCCCATCATGTATTCGATACCGTTCAACTCGGCTGTTGAGCTTTGGAAGATGTCAAAGCCAAGCGCACCGATGATCATATAGCCCATGATGGTCGTAAGGCCGAGCCGCGCGCCATAGGCCGCACCGATTGTCAGGACCGCGAAGGTGCCCATGTTCATCAGAACAGGCGAGCCCGGTACCGGCACCTTGATATTGGCCGCCACGGCAAGAACGGCAATGCCCAGCACGACCAGTACCGCCTGTTTGATCCGCCGTGCGGTGCCGGCCGCAGGCCCGAATTGATCTGCCAGAACAGAATGAGAAGCGGACATTTGCATCGGTTGATGTCTCCTGTTTAGAATGTCGTTGCCCCTGAATGCCGCAGGTGCGCGCGCCGCGCAAGGGCACAAACGCTATGCGCGGGTATAAAGGGTTTTTGACAGATAGTCCTTTTTCGGCCCCGTGACTTGCCACGTTACCTCAAACTGCGGCCAGCGCGTAAAATCATAGATGCCTTTGTAGGTGTCCGGGTCACACCAGTGTTCGGTCTCTCCGCCATGGGGCGGAACGTTGTGGAAAAACCGACCATCTTCGAAGAATACCGATAGCTCGCCGGACCAGAAATACCGCCGCTCTGCCTGCATGCCCGCCTGCCCGTCGATCTGCATCAGACCCTTTTCAACATAGCGAAGACCACCATGGGCGCGCGACCAGATGGCCGTGCCCTCAAAAACCGCCCCCGCGCCACGCCGCGGCATGATGCGTCGCGAAAGGGTCCATGACCCCTCGAAATCGCCCAGTTGACGCGCCTTACTCATCTGCATCTGTCGCCCTGACCCGATCCACCGACCTGCCCCGCACCCCGGTGCTGCCACAGATCAAAGCTGACCAAAGACCCCGCATTTTGCCGCTCCTGCCTTGTGATACGCCGCGCGCCAGTCTATGAGCCGCCCAAACCCGGACGCAATCGCAAATAAGGACGCATTCCATGATCCCCCGTTACTCCCGCCCCGACATGGTCGCCATCTGGAGCCCGGAGACGAAGTTCCGCATCTGGTATGAAATCGAAGCCCATGCCTGCGAAGCCATGGCCAACCTTGGTGTCATCCCGCGCGAAAACGCCGACGCGGTCTGGAAAGCCAAGGACGTGGAGTTCGATGTCGCCCGGATTGACGAGATCGAAGCGGTCACGAAACATGACGTCATCGCCTTTCTGACCCATCTGGCTGAACATGTTGGCAGCGAAGAGGCGCGGTTTGTGCATCAGGGCATGACCTCTTCGGATGTGCTGGATACATGCTTCAACGTGCAGCTTGTGCGCGCCTCCGACATTCTGATTGCCGACATCAAGGCGCTGCTCGCCGCACTCAAACGCCGCGCGATTGAGCATAAGGACACCGTCAGAATCGGGCGCAGCCACGGCATTCACGCGGAACCCACGACCATGGGGCTGACCTTTGCGCGGTTTTATGCAGAGATGGACCGCAACCTGAACCGGATGGAAAAGGCGCGTTTTGAAATCGCGACCGGTGCCATTTCCGGCGCTGTCGGCACCTTTGCAAACATCGACCCGCGTGTTGAGGAACATGTCTGCGCGCAGCTTGGTCTTGAGCCAGAGCCGATCAGCACACAGGTGATCCCGCGCGACCGACATGCCGCGTTTTTCGCAACTCTCGGGGTGATCGGGTCCTCCATCGAGAACATCGCCACCGAAATCCGCCACATGCAGCGCACCGAAGTGCTGGAAGCGGAGGAGTTCTTTTCCGCGGGGCAGAAAGGTTCTTCCGCCATGCCGCACAAGCGCAACCCGGTGCTGACCGAAAACCTGACCGGTCTTGCACGGCTGGTACGGATGGCCGTGGTGCCTGCGATGGAAAATGTTGCCCTGTGGCACGAGCGCGACATCTCGCATTCTTCGGTCGAGCGCAACATTGGCCCTGACACGACGATCACGTTGGATTTTGCGCTGGCCCGCCTGACATCGGTGGTGGACAAGTTGGTGATCTATCCGGATAACATGCTGGCCAACATGAACAAATTCCGGGGTCTGGTGATGAGTCAGCGTGTTCTGCTGGCCCTGACGCAGGCCGGTGTGAGCCGCGAAGAC
This sequence comes from Roseobacter denitrificans OCh 114, assembly GCF_000014045.1. Taxonomy (NCBI): domain Bacteria; kingdom Pseudomonadati; phylum Pseudomonadota; class Alphaproteobacteria; order Rhodobacterales; family Roseobacteraceae; genus Roseobacter; species Roseobacter denitrificans. The sequence continues at coordinate 2,448,127 of NC_008209.1, read as the reverse complement.
AGCTATAAAATGGTGCAGCGCAACGCGATGAAAGTGTGGGAAGAAGGCAAGGATTTCAAAACCGAACTGCTGGGGGATGCGGATGTGCTTGCCGCCCTGAGCGCAGAGGAAATCGAAGAGAAATTCGACCTCGGATATCACACCAAACATGTGGATACGATTTTCGCGCGTGTGTTCAAGGATTAGGCACCGGCAACTCGGTGGACACGAGCCGCGTTATTTTTGTTGACCCGTGTCGCGCGGCTGCTACTTTTAACGATGTACTCAAACAGGAGAACCGCAATGACGATCAAGACTTTGGCCGCCGCGGTGGCCCTCACGATTATCCCAGCCATGTCGTTTGCCTATGAATGCAATTCAAGCAAGCAGAAACAGGCGTCCATGTCCTGCGCTGAAGGCAGCGTATATGACGCGCAAACCGGCGCCTGCGTACCCACCACCGGTTAAGCCGTACAGTCACGGAAGCGAGATAAGAGGCGCTCTTTCGGGAGCGCCTTTTTTTGTGCGACGATCATCGGGCGTTCGCAGGCGTTGGAACGGGACCTGTTGATCCAGTCCGCGCGTTCTGCACCAGCGGTAAAACAACAGCCCTATTCAGCAGTAGAACGAAATAAAAACATCGGTGAAAATTTGTCAGTTATTTTAGGGTGCATTTCAGCCTAAATTTACCTTTCCATGCGAGAACAAACCAAGATCATACACAGGTAGGTAATAATGACTGAAATGGTGCCCATTGGTTCTTTTCCCGCACTGCCCGGCAGCCCGGCATCCGCGCCCGTACCGCTGAGCCGCAAGGCAAAAGCTGCAATTGTCGTGCGTCTGTTGATCAACGAAGGCGCTGATATCCCGCTGGAGGATCTGCCGGAGGAGTTGCAGGCGCGGCTGACGCAGCAAATGGGATCCATGCGCACGGTCGACCGCACGACGCTGGCCAGTGTCGTGGATGAATTCGCACAAGAGCTGGAGAGTATCGGTCTGTCCTTCACCGGCGGCATCGCCGGGGCGCTCGATGCGCTGGAGGGCAAGATATCCAAGCAGACGGCGGATCGTTTGCGCAAGGAGGCCGGCGTGCGCCGATATGGCAACCCCTGGGAGCGTTTGCGCGAACTCGGCACCGAGAAACTGCTGCCGGTGCTGCAAAATGAAAGTACCGAAGTCGCGGCGGTACTTTTGTCCAAACTGGATGTGAAACGTGCCGCGGAACTGCTTGGCAAACTGCCCGGCCCGGAGGCACGGCGCATTACCTATGCGGTTTCCCTCACAAGTGCTGTAACCCCGGATGCGGTGGACCGTATTGGTCTGTCACTCGCCGCCCAGCTTGATGCGGAACCCGTGCGCGCCTTTGACAATGGCCCTGTTGAGCGGGTCGGCGCGATCCTGAATTCAACAACGACCGTCACCCGTGATGATGTTCTCGAAGGTCTGGATGAAACGGATGCGGGCTTTGCGGAAATGGTGCGGCGTGCCATCTTTACCTTTGCAAACATCCCGCAAAGAATTGCCGCACGTGACATCCCGCGCGTTGTGCGCGCACTGGATCAGGAAGCACTTGTGACCGCGCTGGCCGGGGCAGAAGCTGCAGGGATGCAAGCCTCCGCAGAGTTTATCCTCGAAAACATGTCCGGACGGATGGCCGATCAACTGAGGGAAGAAGTACAAGAACGCGAAACGGTCAAATCCGCCGATATGGAAGAAGCCTCGGCGCTCATCGTTCAGGCCATTCGCGAGTTGGAAGCGTCAGGCGACCTGTTGCTAATTGTGGAAGAGGGTGAACCTGAGTAAAGGCTAAAGGTAGGGGCTCCCTCCCTTGGCACAGCAGAATAAGCCGAATGAGGTATCTGTTCAGGGGCATTGCACAAGGTCCGTTTGCTTCAAGCGAACCCCTGCGGTTGCGTTACCTAAGCCTTGAGGTCATGGCGAGACGGCGTTATTTGTCTCGGGTACTGCGGTTGCTTTCCAAAAGCCACCCGCTGACCAAAAGGGTGCACTGCCACTATGCCGAAAGCGCCGCCGAGTAACGTCGACCGTGTGATTCAATACGCGACGAACCTCATTGTTACTCTTGTGATCCGCATCGCTCTTGCCTTGCCATATAAGTTCCGCGTCAGAATGGTCGGGCGGCTGATGCAACATGTCATTGGCCCGATTGCCGGGTATCGCCAGCGCGCCCTTTCAAACCTCGAACTGATCTGGCCTGACCGCCCCCTGAAAGAGCGCAAACAGATTGCATCCGGGTGCATGAACAACATGGGCCGCACACTGATCGAGAATTACTCCCGGCATGACTTCCCTGCCCGGCTGGCCAACAACCCGCTGACGGGGGCCGGTGTCGCCGCGTGGGAAGAGGCGGTCGCACAGAACCGGCCCGTGATTTTGGTGACAGGGCACTACGGCAATTATGAAGCCGTGCGCGCCGCGCTCGCCGGGCGCGGCCACGCGGTTGGTGGTCTTTATCGCAATATGACGAACCCGTATTTCAACGCACACTACGTCAAGACGATGCAGACCTTTGGCGGACCTGTGTTCGCGCAAGGGCGCAAAGGGACAAAAGGCTTTGTGCGCCACCTGAAACAGGGCGGTCAGCTGGTGCTGCTGTTTGATCAGCACGTCAGATGGGCGCCGAAAATGAATTTTCTGGGCCGCCCTGCCCATACCGCCACCTCGGCAGCGGAGTTAAGTCTGCGCTATGACGCGCTGCTTTTGCCCTTTTACGGTATCAGGCAGCCGGATGGATTGAGCTTTGAAACAGTTCTTGAGGCTCCGATTTCCCCGTCAACACCCGAGCGAATGACCCAGGACATCACCGATACGCTCACTCGACGGATCGAACAGGACCCGAGCCAGTGGTTTTGGGTGCATCGCCGGTGGCGCGCCAAGGTCGGCAAGGTCAGACGGTAAGCGCCCTACTCTGCCCGCGCCGCCGCAAGGATCGGCCCGTGCGTGCCCGACTGAATAAGCACAACCACCGGATGCACCCCCGGCGCATCGGCATCAATACTCAGCGGCGCAAACCCGTCCCAGGTCGTCACAACCTGCCAATCCTGCGCAACATTCACGTACGGAATCGTTTTCCCGGCGTTTTCGCCCCGCGTGATCTTTGCAACCCGCTGTGGTTGATAGCGCACCATCTGAACGGTCATGGGCCCAAGGTCATCCTGCAGCACCGTCGCTTCTATGGACACGGTGCTTCCGGTGCGTGACAAGCTGACCGAAACGGCGCGCGCTTGCGACTTATGCGCCTCAATCGCCGTTGCGACGGCCATGGGTTTCGCACCAAGGATGTCGCTGACCCCGTTCACGATCATTTCCGGCGTGTAAACCGACCTGCGCCCCCCCAGTGTTGCATAGGCACGTTGGCGTTCCGCATGTTTTGGGTCTGCAAATTCGTCCTTCCAGCCGATGTAGTCCCAATAATCCACATGAACCGACAGCGCGATCACATCATCCCGCTGGGCCAGCACCTGCATGAACTCATCCGCCGGCGGACAGGACGAACATCCTTGCGACGTAAACAATTCCACCACCACCGGCGTATTCTCTGCCAGCACGGGCGACGCTACGAACCAGCACGCCGCAACTACGCGCAATAATCTCTTCATGTGATTCCCCGTGTCGTCCGTTCTCCAGCAGTCCCGACACCCTAGAATTTCCCTGACAGAAACACCAATCAAGCTTTGTTGAAAGTCAACAGGCTCTTTCGTGATGATTTCTGTACACAATGGTATACATTTTGACGCAGAGGCCTTCAAAGCGGTTGTATTTTGCAAAACGTTACGGCATTCAACCCGAAAGCCACTCAGGTCCACTTTTCAGCCGAAGGGAGCCCTTCATGCCCATCACCGTTGGTCACGACACGTCAAAAACGCGCAAAACACTATCCGCAGGCACACAGAGCATTGATTACTATTCCATTCCGGCGGCGACCGCAGCCGGTTTGGGAGATTTTTCAAAACTGCCGGCAGCCCTCAAGGTCGTTCTGGAAAACATGCTGCGGTTTGAGGATGGCAAGACCGTGACCGTCGATGATATCAAGGCTTTTGCCCAATGGGGCGCACAGGGGGGCAAGAACCCGCGCGAGATCGCCTATCGCCCTGCCCGCGTCCTGTTGCAGGATTTCACCGGCGTTCCGGCGGTTGTGGACCTCGCCGCGATGCGCGACGCCATCATCAGCCTTGGCGGTGACGCGGAGAAGATCAATCCGCTGAACCCGGTTGATCTGGTGATTGACCACTCCGTGATGATCGACGAATTCGGCAACCCGCGTGCGTTCCAGATGAATGTGGACCGTGAATACGAGCGAAACATGGAGCGCTACACCTTCCTGAAATGGGGACAGAGCGCATTTAACAATTTCCGCGTCGTGCCACCCGGAACCGGCATCTGCCACCAGGTGAACCTGGAATATCTGGCGCAAACGGTCTGGACGGATACCGACCAGAACGGGGCCGAAGTGGCCTATCCTGACACACTTGTCGGCACTGACAGCCACACCACGATGGTGAATGGCGCGGCTGTTCTGGGCTGGGGTGTCGGCGGAATCGAGGCAGAGGCCGCGATGCTGGGCCAGCCGATTTCCATGCTGATCCCCGAAGTCATCGGCTTCGAACTGACCGGCACGATGATGGAAGGCACCACCGGCACGGACCTTGTGCTCAAGGTGGTCGAACTGTTGCGTGCCAAGGGTGTGGTCGGAAAATTCGTTGAATTCTACGGCGAAGGGTTGGATCGCCTGCCGCTGGCCGATCGCGCGACGATCGCGAACATGGCGCCGGAATATGGCGCGACCTGCGGGTTCTTCCCGATTGATGCGGAAACGCTGCGCTATCTGCGCAATACCGGTCGTGACGAGGAGCGTGTGCAACTGGTCGAAGCCTATGCCAAGGAAAACGGTTTCTGGCGTGGCCCCGATTATGCGCCGATCTACACGGACACGCTGCATCTGGACATGGGCACGATCGTGCCTGCGATTTCGGGGCCGAAACGCCCGCAGGATTTTGTCGCGCTCACTGACGGGCAAACCGCCTTCCGCAAGGAAATGGAGGAGACCTTCAAACGCCCCATGGGCAAGAAGGTCGCGGTCGCGGGCGAGGATTACACGTTGGAGTCGGGCAAGGTTGTCATCGCCTCGATCACTTCCTGCACCAATACATCAAACCCCTACGTCATGATCGGCGCGGGCCTTGTGGCGCGCAAGGCGGCCGCCTTGGGGCTTAACCGCAAGCCTTGGGTGAAAACATCGCTTGCGCCGGGCAGTCAGGTGGTGTCGGCCTATCTGGAAGCTGCAGGACTGCAGGACGATCTGGACAGCATCGGCTTTAACCTTGTCGGCTACGGCTGCACCACCTGCATCGGGAACTCCGGCCCGCTGCAAAAGGAAATCTCGGACGCGATTGCCGAGGGGGATCTGGTGGCAACCTCCGTACTGTCGGGCAACCGCAACTTTGAAGGGCGCATCAGCCCGGATGTACGCGCCAACTACCTCGCCTCTCCGCCGCTGGTCGTGGCCTATGCTTTGGCGGGCACGCTGGATATCAACCTTGCCACCGACGCCATCGGTCAGGACCAGAACGGCAATGATGTGTTCCTCAGGGACATCTGGCCCACCAGCCAGGAAGTCGCGGAGCTGGTCGAAAAGACCGTGACCCGTGAGGCGTTCCTGACCAAATATGCCGACGTCTTCAAGGGCGATGAAAAATGGCAGGGCGTCAGCACCACGGACAGCAAGGTCTATGACTGGCCCGTTTCGTCCACCTATGTTCAGAACCCGCCCTATTTTCAGGGCATGGGGCAGGAACCCGGCACGATCAGCAACATCGAAAACGCATCCGTGCTGGCCATTCTCGGCGATATGATCACCACCGACCACATTTCACCGGCGGGATCCTTCAAGGATACGACACCAGCGGGGCAATACCTAATCGAGCGTCAGGTGCCCGTGCGGGAATTTAACTCCTACGGCTCACGTCGTGGCAACCACGAGGTCATGATGCGCGGCACTTTTGCCAACATCCGCATCAAGAATGAGATGCTGGATGGTGTCGAGGGGGGATACACAAAAGGCCCCAATGGTGAACAGGTGTCGATTTACGATGCTGCCATGGCCTATCAGGACGCGGGCAAGCCGCTGGTGATCTTTGGTGGTGAACAATACGGGGCCGGATCGTCGCGCGACTGGGCGGCCAAGGGCACGGCCCTGCTCGGCGTCAAGGCTGTGATCGCAGAGAGCTTTGAGCGTATTCACCGCTCGAACCTCGTGGGCATGGGAGTGATCCCGTTTGAATTCACCGGTGGCGACACCCGCAAATCGCTCGGCCTGACCGGAGAGGAGAAAGTTTCAATCTCCGGTCTGGACACGATACAGCCGCTGCAGGAAGTGCCCTGCACCATCACGATGGCGGATGGCACGTCCAAAACGATCACGCTCAAATGTCGAATCGATACCGCGATTGAAATCGAATACATTGAGCACGGCGGCGTTCTGCACTACGTGTTGCGCAATCTCGCGAAAGCCGCCTAGAGAAAGACTGCACCCCGGCGCGCAAACGACGGCGCGCCGGGGGGCGGATGTCCCAAAACACACTGATAAAGAGAGTGCGAAATCAGCCTTCCCATATTGCGGGAAGGTTTGGCGATTATCTTGAACAATCGAGTAAAAAGAACGTGTTATCTTAACTTCCTTTGCATTTTTCGCGTTTACTAATCGTTAACCTCGGCTACACGGTACGGACGCTTCTACATTTAAAAGGGATATGGAATGAGTGTGCTAAAAAGTATCGCAGTTGCTGCGGTTATGACGGGGGCAGCAGGGATGACCCAGGCTGCGACAGTAGATTTCAACAACTTTGCCGAAGGCGCGGTTCTTGGGGACAATACCGATCTCGGTGGCGGCGTTTTTGCTGACATCACGGCCTTCAAGGGTATAGACAAGGCGGTTGTCTTCAACACGCTTGGCGCTGTGAACACCACGAAGGACAAGGACCTGTTGTCGCCCTTCACAAACGCCGAAGACGCGACAGATAAACGCGGGTTTGGGAACGCGCTGATCGTTCAGGAAAACGACGGCGCGCCGGATGACAATGGAAGCGGCGGAACGATCGTGTTCAGTTTCCTGACCGATGTCATCCTCGACGAGCTGTTCCTTCTGGACTCCGAGATTGGGACAACAGCAAGCCTGTTCTCCGGCTCCACTCTGGTCAAGGCATTTTCGCTGACAGCCGACAATGAGTCGGACACGGGCAACAACCCCGCGAACAACGAGTTTACTGTGCTCGACTTTGGTGGTGCGACCGGCGACAAGCTGGAAGTGGTCTTCACAAGGTCCGGTGCGGTTGGCGAGATTGAGGTTTCCGCGGTGCCGGTTCCTGCAGGTCTGCCTTTGCTGCTCGGCGGCATTGGTGCCTTTGCATGGATCAAGCGACGCAAGAAGGCCTGAGCTGCGCTTGAAACCTGAAGGAAACGCCCCGGCCCGGGGCGTTTCGCTTTATCAACTACGTGGCCCGTCGACGCCACGATAGTGTCAACGGCTTACAGTCGGCAAAACAGACATGCACGACCCGAAGCGGACCGGTCGCGCACCATGCGGTCTACGTCCATGCTGCCCGCGCTACCCTTGGCCGACAACATGCTACTGCCGCAGAGTTGTGATATTGGCCATCAGTCCCTACGCGCCCGGCTCAAAACTAAGCGTGCCGCCATGCTCTTTGGGTACTTCATTCCCTTTCAGGTGGTTTTGCTGCCCATGGCGCGGGTCCTCGGGATCATGGGGACTGCAGGTACAATCCCTGGTCTGATTTTTGTTCATGTGATTTATGGCCTCGGTTTCAAAACGCTCTTCTATCGTAACTTCTGTGTCTCGGTTCCCTCGGAACTCACCAAGGCAGCCAAAGTCGATGGAGCCGGGTTCTTTCGTATCTTCTGGTCGATCTTCCTGCCTATCAGCCTGCCGATCATTGTTGTCTCGATGATCTGGCAATTCACGAAGATATGGAACGACTTCCTGTTTGGCGTGTCATTCAGCTAGGCAGGTACCCAACCCGTCACCGTGGTGCTCAACAATATCGTCAACTCGACCACCGCCGTAAAGGAATACAATGTGGATATGGCCACCGCGATCATCGCAGCCCTGCCCACCCTTATCGTCTATGTCGTTGCTGGCAAGTATGTCATCCGCGATCTGACCGCAGGATCAGTGATACTCATGGCTCCCATTCGTGACATGAGGAAGCTCAAAAAGAACTACGGCCAGACGGAGATCCAGAGGGATATCAACGTCGCAATTGATCAGGGGGATTTCCTTGTGCTGGTCGGACCCTCGGGATCTGGCACGTCAACGCTGCTGCATTGCATTGCGGGTTTGGAGCCGATCTCGGGCGGCTTCCTCAGCATCAGCGGGCGGGACAATAGCGCGGTCAACCCAAAGGATCGCGACATCGCGATGGTGTTTCAATCCTACGCGCTTTACCCGACGATAACGGTTGTCAAGAACATCACCCTTGGCATGAAAGTCCGCGGCGTTGACCCTGCCACGCAGGCGCAGAAACCGAAACAGGTCGCAAAGCAGCTTCAGATTGAACAGCTTCTTTCCCGTCGACCGGGCCAGCTTTCGGGCGGGCAGCGTCAGCGCATCGCCATGGGCCGTGCGCTGGTACGTGATCCCAAGCTGTTCCTGTTTGCCGAACCGAACGGCCGCGCACCCCATGACGCACAGCAGGCCGAGTGTATGGTGGATATCGTCGAAGCCGCCGGGGCCGACAGCTTTGTCACCATGCATCTGGGGGGCAAAGGTGTCGGCACGGCTCCATGCTGAAACTTCTGCCAAGCCCGGTCAGATGCAGCAACCCGCCTTTGATCTGGCCAAGGTCTCGTATTTTGCGCCGGACTCCGGACAGCGTCTGAACTGAACGAGGGGGCGCGACCGCCCAAATACCCGTTTGCCTGCGTTTACACCGGCGTCCCTAAAGGGCCGCGCTGTCTTAGCGTGCAAATTCGTGACGCCCATGGCCCGATCCAAGTTCAAAAATACCGGTCAGCCCGCGCACAGTGCCGGGGTCATATGCGCAGGTGGGCCGATTACTGGCCCAATGCTTTTTCCAGTTCGGGCAGGAACCGCTGCTCATAATCGCTGCCGACCAACGGGCCTGCAAAGCGAAACAGCACCGTGCCTTCTGCATCCAGAATGAATGTCTCCGGCGGGGCCGTCACCCCCCAGTCAATCGCCGTGCGCCCTTGCGGGTCAAAAGCCACCGCCCGAAACGGATTGCCGTCATCGGTCAGATACCCGCCGGCGGGGCCTGCCTTGTCCTTGAAGTTCACACCGATGATCGGCATGCCCTCCGCGGCCATCTCCAAAAGCTTTGGATGCTCCGCGTGACAGGGCGGGCACCATGAGGCCCAGAAATTGACGAGCGTGACCTCTCCCGTTGCCATCGCCTCTGCGGTGACCGGTTCAAACCCCTCCAGCCCCACCTCGGTGATGGGCGGCGCGGGTTTGCCGACCAGAGTCGATCGCAGCTCGTTCGGGTCGTTGCGAAACATGCCAACGCCAGCCAATGCGATAAAGCCCGCAAAGATCAGCGGCGGTGCAATCATCAGCGGCGATATCTTAGGCATCTCTGTCTCTTTTGCGTTCGATTTCATCAAGGGCACGGCGCGCTTTGCGCCCTTTATGTAACGTGATGAAAACCAACAAGGCCAATAACAATAGCGTTGCCGCATAGGAGGACAAAACCGCCTCGCTGTACTTTCCAAGATCGGGCATCATGAGCGGGCCTCCCGTGCCAACAGGGCCTTGGCGCGGCGCAGCCTGATTTCCGTACCCGTGCGGTAGAGCACCAGCGCCAGAAACAGCAGCACAAACCCCGCGATGGCCACCAGCAGCGGAAAGTAGAATACATCCGCCACGTTCTCTTCCTTGTCGAGGCTCAGCGATGCGCCCTGATGCAGGCCTTGGTTCCAGAAATTCACTGCATAGCGCGACAGGACCGCAAAGACGGACCCGACCAGGCAGAGCACAGCCGTCAGATCAGCCGCCGTATCCGGGTCCTCAATGGCAGCCCAAAGCGCGATGTAGCCAAGGTAAAACAAAAACAGGATGAGGAACGACGTCAGGCGCGGATCCCACGCCCACCACGTGCCCCACATGGGCTGGCCCCAGAGCGCGCCCGTAACAAGGGCAATAATAGTCATCACCACGCCAATCGGTGCCGCGGCCTTTGCTGCAAGCGCACTGACGTGATGGCGTCGGATGATCCAGATCAGAGAGGTGACAAGCATCATGACCCAGATATTGATCGCCATCATTGCAGAGGGCACATGCAGATAGATGATCTTGACCGTCGAGCCCTGCCGGAAATCATCCGGCGTAAAGAAAAAGCCCCAGACCAGACCAACAACAAGACTGGTGGCCGCAAGCACCCAAAGCGTCGGCAGGACACGTTCGCTCAGTGCAAGGAACTTGACCGGATTGGCATAGCTCCAGAACGAACTGGGCCGTTTGGGCGCGGGTTTTTCGTTGGTCAGTGTCATGCTCCGTATTTAGTCACTCGCCCCACGAGCCTCAATGGGCAAAACGCCACGCTTATCGCAGATTTACGCGCAGGGCAGCAGCGGATGCAAAGGGCATGACCGCGATCACCCCCAGCGTGATCCCGGCCAGCATCAGTGCGGGCGTTTGCGTCTCCATGCCCACAGCGCCGCGCCGCGCGACCTCCGCGCCAAAGATCAGCGTCGGCACATACAGCGGCAAAACCAGCAGCGACATCAAAAGCCCGCCGCGTTTGACCCCGACCGTCAGCGCGGCGCCAAAAGTGCCGATCACCGAAAGCGCAGGCGTCCCCAGCGCGAGCGACAGCACCAGCCAGAAAAAGCCGGGACCCGGCAGGTTTAACAGAATTGCCAGTACCGGCGCGGTCAGCACCAGCGGCAAACCCGTGGTGATCCAATGGGCCAGCGCTTTTATGCTGAGCGCGGCTTCCAGCGGCAGGGGAGATGTGGCCAAAAGATCCAGCGTGCCGTCTTCCCAATCCAGCGCCAACAGCCGGTCCAGCGACAACAGGCACGCCAGCAGCGCGCCAAGCCACAAGATACCCGGCGCGATCCGCGACAGGAGTTCGGCCTGCGGACCCACCCCAAGCGGGACAAGCACGGTGACAATAAGGAAAAAGGCCAGCCCGAGGCCGAAGCCGCCCCCTGCCCGCAGCGCAAGGGCCAGATCACGCACCAGCAGCGCCTTCACAGGAAGGCCTCGTCACTTGCGCCCGCAAGTGCGGTTGGCGAGGCGCGCAACGGTCCCACATCCAACACCTGCGCATCACGCAGACCCAGATCAATATGCGTGGCGATCAAGGCCGATCCACCGGTGGCCAAATGCGCCTCTACGGCGGCGGCGAACATCTCTACTGCCCTTTTGTCCAGTGACACGGTCGGCTCATCCAGCATCCAGACCGGGCGGCCCGTAACCAGCAGGCGCGCAAGGCCGAGCCGCCGTTTCTGCCCCGCCGAGAGCGTCCCCGCAAGCCGGTCCGCGAGGTCATGTAAATCAAAGGCCTGCAAGGCCGGGGCAATGTCCGAACGCCCAAAAACCGCCGCCCAGAACCGCAGGTTTTCGGCCACAGAGAGCATGGATTTCAACCCGTCGGAATGGGCGGCATAGGCGATGCGATCCTCGGTGCCGCTTATCTGTCCGGCCAGTGGCGGCTGTAATCCCGCGAGCGTGCGCAGCAAGGTGGTTTTCCCCGAGCCATTTGGCCCCTGCAGGATCAGTGCGGCCCCTTCAGCCAGATCAAAGCTCACACCGGAAAGGATGGGGACGCCGCCGCGGGTCACGCAAAGATCATCTACAGAAACAGTCATGCCCAGATCGTTAACCTATTGTGCCACGGCACAAAAGCACGATTTCACGCGGTAACCGGGATCAGGGCCAGCGCGATCCGCCGCCCTTCGCTCAGCAGGATGTTATAGGTGCGGCATGCCGCAGGCGACGCCATGACCTCAATGCCAAGACCGGCCTCTTCGAGACTATCCTTGAGAGCAACGGGAAGATGCGCAATCTCACTGCCCGTGCCGACGAACAACACATCAACCTTGCCCGCCAAGGCCAGCAGCGCCGCATCATCGTCAAACCCCGCCCAAGGCAGCGTGCCGTCCGGCCCCGCCAGAACAGGACCATGGATCACCTCGCCCCCGATGCGGAAGAAACCCGGCCCGTAGCCTTCGATCGGTTTGGCATCTGTAAAGCGGATTTCGTTCAGTCGCATGGCGTGCCTGTCGTCAGGGTTTGGGGTCGATATTGGCGTATTGATTGCCCGAATTGGCGTCCGGTTTTGACCAGTCGCGCTTGACCCCAAGATAGAGCAAGGCAGCCGAGGCAACAAATATCGAACTGTAGGTCCCGACAATGACTCCCCAGATCATCGCAAAAACGAAGCCCCGGATCACATCCCCGCCCAGCACGAAGAGTGCGATCAACGCCAGAAGCGTCGTCACCGATGTCATGAAGGTCCGGCTCAGTGTTTCGTTGATGGAGATATTCAGAACTTCATTGAGCGGGCGTTTCTTGTATTTGCGCAGGTTCTCGCGCACCCGGTCGAAAACAACGACCGTATCGTTCAGAGAGTAGCCCACGATGGTCAGCAAGGCGGCGATGATGGCCAGATCGAACCGGATCTGAAGCTCGGAAAAGACGCCGATTGTCAGAATGACGTCATGCACAAGCGCGAGCACCGCTCCGGCTGCGAACTGCCATTCAAAGCGCAGCCAGATGTAAATCAGTACCGCGCCGATAGCCAGAACCACCGCAATGACAGCGGTCTGGATCAACTCACCCGAAACTTTTGGCCCCACCGATTCAACCGAGGCAAAGGGCAGTTTCAGCCCCGGATCCGCCGCCTGAAGCGCGGCACCGATGTCACTGATCAGCTGGCCCTCGACCGCCTCGCCACCCTCCTGCGCCTCGATGCGGATCATGGCGACATTCTGGTCGGCTTCGAATTGCGGGTCAAAAACCTCGGTGATGGAAATATCACCCAGTTCCAGTGCGGCCAGCGCTTCGCGATAAACGCCGATATCAACCGGCTGCGTGCTTTCCGTCCTGATGGTTGTGCCGCCGCGAAAGTCGATGCCGTAGTTCAGGCCCTGCAACAAGAAGGAAACAAAGGCCACGACCATCATCAGGCCGGAAATCCCCAGCCACAGTTTCCAGCGCTTGAAGAAATCGAAGTTGGTATTCTGTTTAACCAGACGCAGACGCATATCAGACCTCGATTTTCTTCGGGCGCTTGCGCTCGAACCAGATAACGATCATCAACCGCGTGACAAAGATCGCCGTAAAGACAGACGTGAGGATCCCGAGGCCCAGCGTGATGGCAAAGCCGCGTACCGGCCCCGACCCCATGGCAAAGAGGATCACCGCCGTGATGAAGGTCGTGATGTTCGCATCCAGAATGGCGGAGAGCGCTTTTTCATAGCCCAGTTCAATGGCACGCGCCGGCCCTTTGGAGGTTTTAAGCTCTTCCCGGATGCGTTCAAAAACCAGCACATTCGCATCCACCGCCATGCCGACAGTCAGCACGATTCCCGCAATACCCGGCAGGGTCAGTGTGCCGCCTATCATACTGAGCAGGCCAAAGATCAGACCAATGTTGATGATCAGCGCCACATTCGCAAACAGTCCGAACATGCCGTAACTCAGGAACATGAAGACCAGCACGCCCAGAAAGGCGACAATGGTCGCGATCTTGCCTGCGTCGATGCTGTCTTGGCCGAGTTCGGGGCCGATTGTGCGCTCTTCGAGAAAATCCAGACCCGCAGGCAGCGCACCTGCACGCAACAGAATGGCCAGATTGGTTGATTCCTCGACCGTGAAGCGCCCCGTAATGATGCCCGACCCCCCGGGGATATGGCTCTGGATTGTGGGCGCGCTAACGACCTCGTTGTCCAAGACGATCGCAAAGGGCGATCCGATGTTTTCAGCCGTATAATCCCCGAATTTCCGCGCGCCCGTCGTATTGAACCTGAAATTGACAGCAGGACGGCCGTTCTGGTCAAAGGCGGGCTGCGCATCCACCAGTTCTTCGCCCGTGACCACGGCGGCGGCTTCGATCGTGTAGTACGTGCCGGGCTCATCCAGCGACGGCACAAGCTTGTTGCCAAGACCCGGGCTGGCATTGGCGTCTGATCCACGGCTGACCACCGGATTGAACGTCAATTGCGCGGTGGTTCCGATGATATCCTTGAGTTCCGCCGCCGAACCGATGCCCGGCACCTGGATCAGAATGCGGTCGGACCCCTGGCGCTGGATCGTGGGTTCACGCGTGCCGACCTCGTCGATCCGCCTGCGAATGATCTCAAGGCTCTGCTGGACCGTGCGCTCATCGGAGGCCAGTTTTTCAGCCTCTGACATGGTGACGATCAGCAGATCGCCCTCCGCGCGCACCTCGATGTCATTGGCGCCCACGCCCGTGATCGTCTGGATAGGCCGCGCCAGCCCACGCACGATTTCCAGCGCGCGCGGCATGCCTTCGGGTTGCGAAATGCGGACGTGCACCTCATCGCTTGGGGAGGGTTGCAGCCGGATTGTGCCGATGGTCTCGCGCTCCGGGCGCAGCGCATCCCGGATTTCCGGCCAATATGATTCCATCCGGTTGGCATAGACATCCGCCACCCGCACCTCGGCCAGCAGATGCGCCCCGCCCCGCAGATCAAGCCCGAGGTTCACAAGACCCGAAGGCATCCATTCCGGCCACTGCGCGCGCAAAGCGTTGTTTTCGGGCGTGTCCGCCCCGAGTTCAATGGCCTGAACCGCATCATTGTGCTGCTCGACGGTCGTGTAAAAGAGGTTTGGCATCGCAAGCCAAAGTCCGGCCACACATGTCAAGAGGATCGTGATCCGTTTCCAAAGATCAATCTGCAGCATAGTGACGCCTTTTCAAGCCGTTGTAAGGCGGTCTTACTTCGCCGGTTCCGTTTTCGAGACCACGGTCGCGATTGTGTTCTGGATCACCCTGACCTTGACGCCGTCGGCGATTTCAAGCTCAAGCTCGCCGTCATCCTTGACCTTGACCACCTTGCCGAGAATACCGCCCTGCGTGACGACCTGATCGCCCCGACGCAAAGCCGCCACCATTGCCTGATGTTCCTTAACCTTTTTTTGCTGTGGCCGGATCAGCAGGAAATACATGATCGCAAAGATCAGAATAAGTGGTACGAACTGGGCGAATGCTTCCATGAACAGGGTCCTTTACATGATGGCGTACCACGTCACTTCCGCGACACGCGAATTTTGGCGGAACCTATGGTCTGATGCCGCGCTTTGCAAGGCAGACCGTAGGGGGATTGCAAATGAAATGCGCGCCGGCTTGCGTGGTCTGAAAAAGCCGCCTGCGCCGCGCAAAGGCAGCCTGTGCCGCCGCCTATCCCCGTGGCGCGCTTACCTGCGCGTGATCTTTGCCGTTTTCGCGTTCTGTCTGTCTGCCACCCTGCCGGGTTTCGCGGGGCCGTTGCCGATGCTGGACGCGGATCAACGCCTGCAATGGCAGGCCGTCGGGCGCGTAAACGGCGCAGGATTTCGCGCCACAAGCGGCTGTTCGGGCACGCTGATTGCCCCCGATTTGGTGTTGACTGCGGCGCATTGTGTCACCTCAACCGGGTCCATGTGGTCGGAGCGCCATTTTCTGGCCGGATGGTTTCGCGGTGACTTTGCGGCACACCGTGTCTCTGCGGACATTCAGGTACATCCGCTGTATGAGCTGAGCGAAGGGGCGGCCAAATTTGCCTATGACATCGCCTTGATCCAATTGGAAACACCGATCGAGCGCAGGCTGGTTCCCCCCGTTGATCTGATCGCACAGCATGAAGAGGCCGGTCCGACCGGCATGTTGCTTGGCTATCAAAACACCCGCCCCCATGCGTTGAGCGGGGCACGGGGATGCCCCCGCAAACAACTGCGTCAGACGAAATGGGTGATTTACGGATGCGAGGTGGTCAGCGGCACATCAGGCGGGGCGGTGATGGTCGAAACCCAGACCGGATGGCGTCTTGCCGCCGTCATCGTCGCGCGTCAGGGAGCAGAGGGCGAAGCGCTTGCCGTTCCGGTCAACGATTGGATGCGCGATGCCGTGAAAGAAGCGCAAAAACGGGTGGATTTGCGCAAATAACAGCCCCCGACGGGCCACGCGGCGCTTACGATCCATTCAACTTTCGGTCATAAGCAGAGCCAGAAACGAGTCAGACCCAAGGACCAGACATGCACGATATCCGCGCAATCCGAGAGAACCCGGCAGCCTTTGACGCAGCTTTGGCGCGACGTGGGGAGGCACCGATGTCGCAGGCGATCCTCGCGCTGGACACAGCACGGCGCGCCAAGATCAACGCGGCGGAAAACGCTCAGGCCGAACAGAACAAAGCTTCCAAAGAGGTCGGACAGGCCAAGGCACAGGGCGATGAAGCGACGTTTGAGAAACTGCGCGCGCTCGTCTCCGAAAAAAAGGCGCTGGTGGCTGAGATGCAGGCCGATGCCAAGGCGCTGGACGCAGAGTTGACGGAAAAACTGTCGTGGATTGCCAACATCCCGGCCGATGACGTGCCCGACGGTGCCGACGAAGATGACAACGTCGAGGTGCGCCGCTGGGGGCATCTGCCCGATTTCGAGTTCACACCCAAGGAACACTACGAAATCGGTGGCGTTGCCGCTTCGATGGATTTTGACACGGCCGCCAAGACATCAGGTGCGCGTTTCGTGATGCTGAAGGGTGCGGTTGCCCGGATCCATCGTGCCTTGTCGCAATTCATGATCGACACCCATGTGGATCACAACGGGCTGACCGAAATCAACAGCCCTGTTCTGGTGCGTGACGATGCGATGTATGGCACGGACAAACTGCCGAAATTTGCCGAGGACAGCTACCAGACCACCAATGGCTGGTGGCTTGTGTCCACATCGGAAATCCCCCTGACCTATACGGTCGCTGGTGATATCCTTGACGCTGCCGCCCTGCCGATCCGGCTGACGGCGCATACGCTGTGTTTCCGCTCCGAAGCGGGCAGCGCGGGGCGCGACACGGCGGGTATGCTGCGCCAGCACCAGTTCGAAAAGGTGGAGATGGTTTCCATCACCGAACCGGACCAGTCCGAGGCGGAACAACAACGCATGCTGCGCTGTGCCGAGGATATTCTGGAACGTCTTGGCCTGCCCTATCGCACGGTATTGCTTTGCACGGGCGACATGGGGTTCGGGGCGCGGCGCACCTTTGACATCGAAGCCTGGTTGCCCGGTCAGAACAATTATCGCGAGATATCTTCGGTTTCGACGACCGGGGATTTTCAGGCGCGGCGCATGAATGCGCGCTACAAACCCGCCGATGGGGGCAAGCCGCAGTTCGTGCATACGCTGAACGGTTCGGGCCTTGCCGTGGGGCGCTGCCTGATTGCCGTGTTGGAAAACGGGCAGCAAGCAGATGGGTCCGTGGTTCTGCCGCCGGTCCTTGCGGGCTATCTCGGTGGCAAGACCGTGCTGAGCGCTGAGGGCACGCTGGTCTGACCTCGACCTTGGCTAGCGGTTCGGGTGCACTTCATACCCGCGCTCTTCGGGCTCATCATCAATCAGCGCGTCGGGGAAACCCGGCGCGTGGATATCAAGCCCAGTTGCCTCCTCAAGCCGTTCGATCATGCGATCCGATTGTGCCTGCGCGCCATAGCGGCGCTGCCCGTCGCGCATCATTTCGATGATCAGCGGTGAGATTTCCAACGGCACGGCGTGCGTCTCAGCCAGTTTCTGAAACAGGCCGATGTCCTTTTGCACAAGGTCCATGGTGAAATTCACATCACGCGATCCCGACAACAGCAACTGGCTTTCGGTTTCATGCACGAACGACGTGCCCGACGAGATGCTGATCGCCTCAAAGGTCGTGCCCAGATCCATCCCGGCAGCCTTCATCACCGTCAACGCTTCGCACAGGGTCAGCAGATTGGCGGTGGCCAGATAATTTGTCATGACTTTCAAAACACTTGCACTGCCCAGCGGGCCAGTGTGCAGCACGCGCCGCCCCATGAGCGTCAGCAACGGCAAAATGCGCTCAAACGTCGGGCGATCGCATCCTGCATAGATCGAGATATTGCCCGTGTCCGCCCGGTGGCATCCGCCCGAGACGGGACAATCGACCGCCGCCCCACCCGCCGCGATGACCTGCGCGCCGATCCTTTTGACCTCTTGTGCATCGGTGGTCGACATTTCCATCCAGATTTTGCCCGGGCCCACATGCGGCATCATCTCGGCCAGCACGGCGGCAGAGGCTTCAGGGCTTGGCAGGCAGGTGATCAAGGCGTCACAGTCCTGCATCATCTGTGCCGGCGTGCCGCCATCCTGCGCACCCAGTGCAACCTTTTGCGCCACGAAATCCGGGTTCAGGTCATGCACCCAAAGGGCCGTCCCATTGCGCAACAAAGACCCGCTGAGCTTGCCGCCCACATTGCCCAGCCCGATAAACCCGACTTTCATCCCACGCTCCCACCCGTTGTTTTACGCAAAGCTAGGGGGCGCATACGACCTGTCGCGCCTGTTTGCGACCTGCCGCCGCGCAGGCCTGTCTTGCGGGATACTGCGTTCTGCGGAAACCCGCTTTACCCGCAAAGGTCCCTTGCCTGTACCACATGCTTGCGGCATTGTTTTTTCATCTCGAAAAGGGCTCCTTGATGCGGTTGCGACTTTCCCTTGTGCTTTTGATTGCCATGTCCATCACGGCCTGTGGACCCTGGCCGGACGTGCCTGTTGCTGCGGGCAGCACCAACAAGGGTGCCAGATACCCCGTGTTCGTACCGCTCGATAAAGCGGGCCTGCCGAGCCCGGAACAACAGGCCGATGAAATAGAAGCCGAGGCGGCACTGGCGGCGCGGATCGCACGGTTGCGCGCGCGCGCCGCCGATTTACGGAGCACGACAATCGAATAACGCCCGTCTCCGGTCGCTTGCGCGTTGCACGCTTCAATCTGACAGGATAAACGCCGCGCAGACACCACATCCAAATGCGCAAAGGAATCACCCCGATGTCTCAGCCTCTTCGTCTCGGTATCGCAGGTCTTGGTACGGTTGGCATTGGCGTGGTGTGCATTCTGAGGGAACATGCCGCCTTGCTGGAGGCGCGCACCGGTCGCCGCCTTGAAATCACCGCCGTTTCGGCGCGCGACCACACCAAGGACCGCGGCATATCGCTGGCGTCTTATGCGTGGGAAGCAGACCCGGTTGCCCTTGCGCAGCGCGGTGACATCGATGTTTTTGTCGAACTGATCGGTGGCGATGAAGGACCGGCAAAAGACGCTGTCGAAGCCGCGCTGTCAAAAGGCAAGGATGTCGTCACAGCCAACAAGGCGCTGCTGGCGATCCACGGTCAGGCGCTGGCCGAACAGGCCGAAGCGGATGGGCGCGCGCTGCGCTACGAGGCCGCCGTTGCGGGCGGTATCCCGGTGATCAAAGCACTGACCGAAGGGTTGGCGGGCAATGCCGTCACCCGCGTCATGGGCGTGATGAACGGGTCGTGCAACTACATCCTGACGCGGATGGAAACCGCCGGTCTCAGCTACGATGAAGTCTTTGCCGAGGCCGACGGGCTTGGCTATCTCGAAGCGGACCCACAACTGGACGTGGGCGGGATCGATGCCGCGCACAAACTGGCCATCCTGTCCTCTCTCGCCTTTGGCACCAAGGTCGATTTTGCCGGAATCACGCTGGAAGGCATCGACCGGGTCAGCATTGATGACATCCGGGCCGCTGCTGATATGGGCTACAAGATCAAACTGCTGGGCGTTGCGCAACAGACCGCGCGCGGCCTTGAACAGCGCATGCAGCCCTGCCTTGTCCCTGCCACGTCACCTTTGGGTCAACTCGACGGCGGCACCAATATGGTCGTCCTTGAGGGCGATGCGGTCGGGCAGATCGTGCTGCGCGGACCCGGTGCGGGTGAAGGCCCCACGGCAAGTGCCGTGCTGAGCGATATCTGCGATCTGGCGCGCGGGTTCTCGGGGCCGGTCTTTGGTCTGCCCGCAACAACGCTTGAAACCTCGCAACCTGCCACGGCGGCCCTGCCCGCCTCCTACTATCTGCGCATGTCACTGCATGACAAACCCGGCGCGCTTGCCAAGATCGCGACGGTTCTGGGCGAGGCTGGCGTCTCGATTGACCGGATGCGCCAATATGGCCATGCAGATACCGCGGCGCCGGTCTTGATTGTCACGCACAAAACAACGCCCGCCGCCATATCCGACGCCCTGGCGGCGATGCAAACCACGGCTGTCTTGTCCGGCGATCCCGTCGCCCTGCGTATCGAAGACGTCTGACACGGACAGCATCATTGTTCTTATCCTCCGGGGCGGCTACAACGCGCCCCGACGCTCATTCTTCTGGACCAAAAGGAATTTGTAATGCCTGCCACCGCCGAATTTCACGACCGCATGTTGTCGCTGGGCCTCGCCCGCGTTTCCGAAGCAGCAGCGCTGGCCTCTGCCCGTCTGGTCGGTCACGGAGATGAGAAGGCCGCCGATCAGGCCGCCGTCAACGCCATGCGCGAACAGCTCAACATGCTGGACATTGCAGGAGTGGTCGTAATCGGTGAAGGCGAACGCGACGAGGCCCCGATGCTGTTCATCGGCGAAGAGGTCGGCACCGGCAACGGACCCGGCGTCGATATCGCGCTGGACCCGCTGGAAGGGACAACCCTGACAGCCAAGGACATGCCAAACGCCCTGACGGTGATTGCAATGGGGCCGCGCGGCTCGATGCTGCATGCACCGGATGTGTATATGGACAAGCTGGCGATCGGGCCGGGTTTTGCGGAAAACGTCGTCACCCTTGATATGAGCCCCGCCGAACGTGTCGCAGCGCTCGCCGCCGCCAAGGGCTGTGCGGCATCCGATATCACGGTCTGCATCCTCGAACGCCCCCGCCACGAGGCCATGATCAGCGAAGTGCGCGCCACCGGCGCATCGATCCGCCTGATCACCGACGGCGATGTGGCCGGTGTCATGCACTGCGCAGAACCCGACACCGGCATCGACATGTACATGGGCGAAGGTGGCGCACCCGAAGGCGTGCTGGCCGCGGCGGCATTGAAATGCATGGGCGGCCAGATGTTCGGACGGTTGCTGTTTCGCAACGAGGACGAACGCGGACGCGCGGCCAAAGCGGGCATAACCGATCTCGACCGTGTCTATGCGCGTGATGACATGGTGACCGAAGACGTCATCTTTGCCGCAACCGGGGTGACCGGCGGCAGCATCTTGGCCGGCGTGCACCGCGAACCGGGCTGGATGACAACCGAAACGCTGATCATGCGATCCAAGACCGGATCGGTGCGGCGCATGAACTACCGCACGCCTGTCTCATCACCACAGGTTTGAGCCTCCCGTCGGGCGTGATTGCTGAGGCGTCGCCATGAGCTTTCTGGGCATAGAGCGCTCGCTGACCGGCAGGCGCTGGATCGGACCCTCCGTCGAGATCGCGCGCGCGGCAAAGACCCTTGAACAGCGCACGGACCTGCCCGCGCCCGTGTGTCAGGTTCTGGCCCGGCGCGGGGTGCAGGCAGAGCATGCCGAGGGCTTTCTTGCTCCCGCCTTGCGGGACCTGATGCCCGACCCGCGCAGCCTCAAAGACATGACAAAGGCCGCTACCCGATTTTTGAACGCCGTGCAAAAGCGCGAAAAAATCGCGATTTTTGCGGATTATGACGTGGATGGCGGCAGTTCCGCAGCGCTCTTGCTAGCGTGGTTGCGGCAGATGGGACGCGAGGCCACGCTTTATATTCCCGACAGGATTGATGAAGGGTACGGTCCGAATGATGAGGCGATGGCGCAGCTTGCCCGCAGCCATGATCTGATTGTCTGCGTCGATTGTGGCACGCTGTCTCATGGCCCGATCGCTGCGGCGGCGGGCGCGGATGTGCTGGTTCTGGATCATCACCTCGGCACCGAAGAGCTGCCCGACGCCCTCGCCGTGGTCAATCCGAACCGGCAGGACGAAAGCGGCGATCTGGGGCATCTGTGTGCCGCGGGTGTCGTGTTCCTTTTGCTGGTCGAACTGCGCCGGTTGCTGCGCGAAACGGGCCAGACGGGACCGGATCTGATGGCATTTCTGGATCTTGTCGCGCTGGCGACAGTGGCAGATGTGGCCCCTCTGGTCGGGGTCAACCGCGCCTTTGTGCGTCAGGGTCTCAAGGTGTTGGCGCGACGGGAGCGGGTTGGCCTGACCGCGCTCGCGGATGTGGCCGGAGTGGATACCGAACCCAACGCCTACCACCTTGGGTTCATTCTGGGGCCGCGCGTCAATGCGGGCGGGCGGATCGGGGCGGCCGATCTTGGCGCGCGCCTGTTGGCGAGCGATGACCCGCATGAGGCGGCGGCACTGGCCGAACGGCTCGACAAGCTGAACACGGAGCGGCGCGACATTGAAGCCGCCGTGCGCGCAACGGCCCTCGCGCAGGCGGAGGCACGCGGGCTTGACCGCCCGCTTGTCTGGGCCGCCGGTGCGGATTGGCACCCCGGCGTGGTGGGGATCGTTGCATCGCGGCTCAAGGAGGCCGCCGGGCGGCCCAGCATTGTCATCGGCATCACCGATGGCATCGGCAAAGGGTCGGGACGATCCGTTGCCGGCATTGATCTGGGCCAGCCCATCCATCGCCTGGCAGCGGAGGGTCTGCTTTTGAAAGGTGGCGGGCACAAGATGGCGGCGGGGCTTACGGTTGAGGAAAGCAAGATCGAACCGGCCATGGCCCGCCTGTCTGAATTGCTGGAAAAACAGGGGGCCGGTTCCATTGGCGCCGCCGATCTGCATATCGACGGGATGCTGATGCCCCAAGCCGCCGCCGTCGAACTGGTGCAAAAGATTGAACAGGCCGGGCCCTTCGGTGCCGCAGCCCCCGCCCCGCGCTATGCCTTCGCGGATGTGGCGATACGTTACGCAAAACGCGTGGGCGAAAACCATCTCAAGATCAGCTTTGGCAGCGATGCAGGCTCCATGGACGCGATTTGCTTTGGCGCATACGACACCGAACTTGGCCCCGCCCTGGAAATGCATGGCGGCGCGCGCTTTCATCTGGCCGGGCGTCTGGACATCAACACATGGCGTGGACGCCAATCTGTACAGTTGCGCCTTGAAGACGCAGCATGCGCACAATAGACGGGATAATTTTTCTACACCTCGCCCTAAATTTCCGCTTGCGCCGATGGCGCGGATTGCCTAATCAGCCCTCACAACGCCAGTGGCCCGTTCGTCTATCGGTTAGGACGCCAGGTTTTCAACCTGGAAAGAGGGGTTCGATTCCCCTACGGGCTGCCACAAACTTCTCCGAATAATTGTTTCGTCTTATTGGCATGTGGTGCAGATAATCCATCGATGGCCGGTGCTAAAACTGCAACGATCAGGTCAAATGATTGCATCTCATTTCGCTTGATTAGGTATTTTCCTGCGCTTTCAAGCGATCAAGGCACCCAAGGGTCATTCAGATGGGAAACACCGGTTCTGCGTTTTGCCATATGCTGCTACCCCCCTATGCGCCAGTTTCCCAAGATGAATGGCATGAAACACATCTGATGAGCTTTCGGTGGATCGTCCATTTCCTTTGCAAAACGCGCAAGGCTAACCGACGGCAGGTCTTGCGGGCCATCAAGGTGCAAAATGATTATCCGTGATTCACCGCACCAGCGCTAGA
The DNA here is from genome assembly GCF_000014045.1 of Roseobacter denitrificans OCh 114. Lineage (NCBI taxonomy): Bacteria > Pseudomonadati > Pseudomonadota > Alphaproteobacteria > Rhodobacterales > Roseobacteraceae > Roseobacter > Roseobacter denitrificans. The sequence goes on along the minus strand of NC_008209.1, from coordinate 2,424,441 downwards.
CTTATGATTTAAAGCGATAATCAGTTCGATCATGGGCCATCCAATCCCAAGGCAGGAAACCCGTTCTGCACTGTCTTGCAGTTTGGCCGAATGCCCGTTTTCACATGGGCATATCGCGCTGGTGGTCGCCAAGCCAGACAGCCTTTACAAGTTTTGGTTGCGCCTTGCGTTAACGCGCCGATGCCAGCAAAGTGCAGCGTAATGATCGAACCCGGAGAATCCATGACATATCGGACGTCACTTTTACATACCGTGCAGCGCGGGATCATTCTTGTCGCTTGCCTGGCGTTGACCATTGGCCTTTCGACGACAAGCGCGCAGTCTCAAGACGGCTCGAATCCCCCCCCGAAAGTCGTCATTGCTGCTGCCTACAGCGAAGAACTGACGCGGGAGGCGACCTTTGTGGGGCGAGGTGAGGCCTCGGCGAAAACCGATCTGATTGCACGTGTCACGGGGATCATCACTGAGATGGTGGTGCAAGACGGGGCCACTGTCAAAGAAGGCGATGTGATTTTCCGTATTGAACCAGACACCTATCAGGCCGAGTTGCAGGCGCAACAAGCTGCCGTGCAGCGGGCGGATGCAAATGTGAAACTGGCGGAAATCGAACTGGTGCGCAAAACGGAACTGCTCAGACGCGAGGCGATTGCCGAATCCGAACTTGATATCGCACAGGCGAACGCCGCTGTGGCCAAGGCGGATCTGCTGGCAGCACAGGCGGCCTTGCGCGAAGCCGAGTTGAACCTTGAGCGCACCGACATCACCGCGCCGTTTGACGGACGCATTGGCCGCTCAAGCATCAGCCTTGGCGCTTTGGTGGGGCCGTCAACGGGGCCGCTCGCGACGCTGGTGCAGGAATCGCCGATGTATGTCACGTTTTCCCTGTCAGAACCGCAGCTGCTCGGCGTGCTTGAGCGTCTGGAAACCGGCATGGAAGAATTGATCGCCAGCGGGGCCTCGCCCAATGTCTTCATCCGGCTTCCCGACGGGACTATGCTGGAGGAACCGGGCACAATCGTTTTTCTGGACAACCGGATCAATCCCGCAACCGGCACCATCTCGCTGCGGGCAGAGTTTGAGAATACCCGCCGCATGATCCTTGACGGGGGGTTCATCTCAGTCGTCATCGAAGCGCTGGAGCCGACATTAAGCGTTCTGATTCCGCAAAATGCGGTGCAGCGCGACCAGCGCGGTGATTTCGTTCTGGTCGTGACGGACCAACAGCTTGTTGAGCAAAGATATGTGGTGCTGGGCCCGCAGGCAGAAACCGCCGTCGTTGTCTCCGAGGGGCTGCGCGAGGGTGAAAGTGTGATCGTGGAGGGCTTGCAGCGCGTGCGCCCCGGTATCGAGGTCAACGCCGTTTTGACCGGCACAAGCGATGTGAACTGACCTGATGCTTTCAACAGTTTTCATCAAGCGCCCCAAGATGGCCATTGTGATTTCAACGGTCCTCACGCTCATGGGTCTGGTTGCCTACTCGGTGATCCCGGTCGAACAGTTTCCAAACATTACCCCGCCCGTGGTCAATGTGACCGCCAGCTATATCGGTGCAAATGCCGAAACGGTGGAAAGCACCGTCGCCGCCCCGATCGAGGCGGAGGTCAACGGCGTGGAGGATATGATCTACATGTCCTCTGACAGCAGCGACACAGGCAGCTATTCCCTGTCGGTCACCTTCGATGTGGGCACCGACCCCACGATCGCAACGGTCAATGTGCAAAACCGCGTATCACAAGCGATGTCAGGCCTGCCGGTCGAAGTCACATCAACCGGCGTCGTTACGGAAAAATCGTCAACCAGCATGCTTTTGGTCGCCACGCTGTTCTCGCCCAATGGCACGTATGACGAGGTGTTTTTGTCAAATTACGCCTCCATCAACCTCAAGGATGCGCTCGCCCGGGCGCCGGGCGTGGGCAAAGCGGAGGTTCTGACCGACTTTGCCTATGCCATGCGCATCTGGATGGACCCGGACCGGATGACCGGCCTCGGTGTCACGCAGGCCGATGTCATGGCGGCCATTCGCGAGCAGAACCTGACCGTATCGGCCGGGCAGATCGGCGCCCCCCCTGCCCCGGAAAACCAGCAGTTTCAATACACTGTTACGGCCCAGGGCCGTCTTGCGACGGTCGCCGAGTTCGAAAACATCATCATCCGCACCGGCGATTCAGGCAGCGTTCTGCGGATGAAGGATATCGCGCGCATTGAACTTGGGGCCAGTTCCTACAGCGTCTCCGGCCAGTACGAGGGCCAGCCAGCGACCGTCATCGCCGTCTATCAGGCACCGGGCGAGAACGCGCTGAGCGTGGCCGAAGGGGTCTACGCCGAACTTGACCGCCTCTCGCAGGCCTTTCCCGACGATATTGCCTATGAGGTCCCGTTTGACAGCACTGATTTTGTGGAACAATCCCTCAACGATGTTGTATCAACGCTGATCCTGACGTTCATTCTGGTGATGTCCGTGGTCTTTGTCTTTCTGGGCAGCGCGCGCGCCACGCTGATCCCGGCCGTGGCCATCCCGGTTTCCCTGATCGGCACCTTTGCGTTTCTTTTGTTGATGGGCATGACGCTGAACACGATCTCGCTTTTTGCACTTGTGCTTGCGATTGGTATCGTCGTGGATGACGCCATCATCGTGGTCGAAAACGTCGAACGCGTAATCGCCGAAGAGGGTCTCAGCCCGCCTGAAGCGACCGCCAAGGCGATGACGCAAATCACAACGCCAGTCATCGCGACGACATTGGTTCTCCTGGCGGTCTTTGTGCCCGTCACCTTCATGCCGGGGATTTCAGGGCAGTTGTTCTCTCAATTTGCGGTCACCATTTCCGTGGCTGTGGTGATTTCCTCGATTAATGCGCTGACGCTGTCACCTGCCCTCTGCGCGATTGTCCTGAAAAAACGCAGCGGCCCGCCAAGGGGGCTGCTGGCCAGCTTTGAAAAAGTCATCGGTGGTTTGCGCGATGGATACGCCGGGATTGTTGGCCGTCTTGTCCGCTTGCCCATTCTCGGGCTCGCCATTCTGATTGCGCTCGGGCTCGGGTCAGGTTCCATGATGGGCTCCTTACCCAAAGGCTTCCTGCCGCTCGAAGACAATGGATATGTTTTTGTCGATATCCAGCTGCCCGATGCCTCGACCCTTCAGCGTACCGAAGTCGTCTCAGACCGGCTCAACACGCAGATCCGCGCCCTTGGCGGCGTTGCAAACACGGTTCAGGTCAACGGGTTCAGCCTGCTGAATGGTGTCGGCTCAAATGGGGCGATGATCATTGTCAACCTCGACAACTGGGAGGAACGACAGGACCCGAGCCTCAGCGCTGATGGCATCCTTGCACAGATATTCGGCATCGCGGCACAAGAGGCCTCGGCAAAGGTACTTGCCTTCAACCCGCCGCCAATCAGCGGATTGGGGGTCAGTGCGGGCGTCGAAATGAAAGTGCAACAGACCGGTGGCGGGGCGGCAAACGACCTCTCGGCGGCTGTCAATTCGCTTGTTTTCGCCGCCAATCAACGCCCCGAGATCGCGCAGGCCTACACCAGTTTCAGCGCGAATGTGCCCAAGCTCTTTGTGGACCTTGACCGCGAAAAAACGAGGACCCTCGGGATTCCTGTCAGCGATGTGTTTGAAACCCTTCAGGCGCATCTCGGGTCGATCTATGTGAACGATCTGAACCTCTTTGGTAAGGTGTACCGCGTGATGATACAGGCGGATGCGTCCTTCAGAGACACGGTTGAGGATATCGGAAGGCTGCATGTGCGCACGCAAGACGGCGAAATGGCACCCCTGTCCACCCTGATTGACGTGGAAAAAGTGCTAGGGCCGGTGCTGCTCAACCGCTACAACCTGTTTCGCGCCGCCACTGTAACGGCTGTTCCGGCGGCGGGCTATTCGACGGGGGATGCCATCGCGGTGCTTCAGGAAGAGGCGCTCACAGCGCTGCCGCCCGGATATGCCTATGAATGGACCGGGACCGCACAGCAACAGCTTGATGCAGGTGGTACGGTTATTCTGGTTTTGGCCGCCGCGATCATCTTTGGCTATCTGTTTTTGGTGGCGCAATATGAAAGCTGGACGATGCCGCTGGGCATTCTGCTGTCGGTCACTGTTGCCTTGTTTGGGGCGCTGGCGGCCGTTCTCGTCACAGCGGGCGATGTTAATCTTTACACGCAGATCGGGATGATCATGCTGATCGGGCTTGCGTCCAAGAATGCCATTCTGATTGTGGAATTCGCCATGGAAGAACGCGCCAATGGCGCGAGCATTCGCGAAGCGGCACTGCAAGCGGCCCGCCAGCGGTTCCGCGCTGTGATGATGACGGCGCTGTCTTTCCTTTTGGGCGTCGTACCGCTGCTGGTTGCGTCAGGCGCGGGGGCCGCCAGTCAAAAGGCCATCGGTATTGCAGTATTTGGTGGCATGTTGGCCGCAACGGTGATCGGCGTCATCGTGGTGCCGGTTCTTTATGTCCTGCTGCAATCCGTGCGGGAAAAGGTCAAAGGCATGCTCAAACACAAGGATGTGACCGCCAACTAATATCGTTTGAGAGGGACAGCACAGCGTCGGTCGTTCTACCATGCACGACGGGTTCGTCCTGCGTGGTGCTGAAACGACGGTGTTGGGTAAAACGCGGCGCTGATCGCGTCACGCGGTTTGCGGCATGTCTCGCATCGCAGGTGAGAAGAACAGATGACAGCCACGGCCAGCATGTTTGGCCGCGTAAAGCGCTGCATCCGCATCCGCAAACAGCAGATCCGCTGTTGGCTCGATGTAGTCACCTGCAACAACCGTCCCGATGCTGCCGGATATCTGACAGACCTCGTTTTCAAAATGCATCGGGTTTTGCAGTTTGCGAATGATGCGCCCGGCGATCCGCTCGATATGCGCGTGATTTTCCGTACCCTTGATGAGAATCACAAATTCATCACCCCCAACCCGTGCGACCACGTCTACTTTACGTGTCTCATGGTTCATGATGGCGGCCACGCGTTGCAGTACGTAATCGCCCGCCGCATGCCCGAGGGTATCATTCACCGCCTTGAAGAAATCCAGATCGATGTGCATCAACGCAAAGGGCGTACCCTGATGCAGAAGCGCAGAAAGTTCCTGATCCAACGCGCGCCGGTTTTTCAGGCCGGTGAGCGTGTCGGTCAAAGCCAGTTCCTCCGCCTCGACACGCGCGACCTGCAACCTTTCGTTCAGGCGACGTGACGCTTCCATCGCCGCGGATTTCGCTTCGACCAGATACAGCATCTCAACCGTCAGATCCGTTGCTGCGAAATCGGCAGCGGTGAGGTTATAGTCACTGACCGCATCCACAATGGAGATGCCGAAAGACAGGTTGACGACCATATCCCCAGCCACCGGGCCCGGCATGACCACCCCTTGCAGCTGGCTGTCGGGCATGTCGCGGAATTGCAGGTTTAGTCGCACACCGGTCTGCCCCATCAGTGCGTCCAGTGTGGATATCTTTCTGGGCCTTTTGATGTGAAATACATCGAGAAAGCCTCGTCCGATCAGCCCACCGGGAAAGATCTTCAGTGCCGTCGGACCACAAGAGGTCATTTCACCCTTGTCATTGAAGACGATGTGCATCGGGCACAGCACGTTCAGCATCTCTTGACACAAATCACCGCTCATGCGCGTTTCGCCCCCAAATCAAAATCGCGACCGGCAGCAAACTCCGTCTCAAGCAGGGTGATTTCCACCACCTCACAGCCGTGCTGAACACCTTTGTGTTCCAGGAAGGCAAGGGCGCCGTAGTCATCCGCCATGGCGCGCAGAACACCCATGAACAAAAACCCCCATCCCGCATGGACACTATAGCAATGCAGGCTGTACCGCTCGTCCGTTTCTTCGAAGAGTTCCAAGCGTGGCAGTTCAAGGTTGGACACGGCAAGCCGCGCGCGGTCTGGCAGATAATCAAGCGAGTGTAAAAACTCCACAAAGGTCACGCCACCAAAGCGCAACAGCCGTCGCAAAGCCTGGACATTGGCATGGGAGACAAGATAGGTCCCGATATCTTCCAGCAGATCGTCGTGGGGGCGGTCCAGAACATGACAGACGGACGCCAGAACGCGGGGCGTCAGTTCATCTTCATAAACCCACATCGCTTCAAAATCGGTAAATGGCAACCTGGCGTGAAGTGTGACCTCACGCCATTTCACGTCACCATAGCTGTCGATGACGAACCGTTGAATTCCGCAATTAATCAAACCGTGCATGCCGCAAAGATGACTGAGAGCGGTTAACATTTGTCCAACAGCTCAAATTTTAACGGTTTTTCCAGCGCAGATCAGAAGTCGGTCGGCGCACCACCCTCTTTTTTGCGCCGCGCCACAAAGGCCGCAAGCTCCGCACGGATGTCAGCTTCCATGGGCGGCTCTTCATAGCTTTCGATGATCTCCCTGAACATCCTATGCGCCCGTTCTGGCGTCCAGACGCCGCCAGCGGCCTCCCATCCCTCGTAGTTTTTCCAATCACTCAGGAACGGTTGGTAGAACGCGGTGCTGTAGCGGTCCTGCGTATGTTGGATACCAAAGAAATGGCCGGCATTTCCGACAGATTTAATCGCATCAAGCGCGATTTCATCAGGCCCCGTCGCCACGATCTCTGGCTCCATGTAACGCTGGATATGCTGCAACACCTCACAATCCATGATGAACTTTTCGGGACTGGCAATCAGCCCGCCTTCCAGCCAGCCCGCCGCGTGATAGACCATGTTTGTGCCCGATTGCACGGCGGCCCAAAGGCTGTTTGATGTCTCCCACATGGCCTGCCCGTCGGGTACATTCGCCGCGCATACGCCCGATGATCGCATCGGCAGACCATAAAACCGGCACAGCTGCCCCGTCATTTGTGTCGCGCGCATGTATTCAGGCGTGCCAAATGCCGGCGCGCCGGATTTCATATCGACGTTCGATGTAAATGTGCCGATCGCCACCGGACATCCCGGACGGATGATCTGCGCCAGAACAACGGCACAGAGCGCTTCGGCCAATGACTGTGCGACCGCCCCCGCCATGGTGACGGGCGCCATCGCCCCCGCCAGCGTGAAGGGCGTGACCACCAACCCCTGACCACGGCGCGCCAGACGCATCCAGCCATCAAGCATCGGGATATCATGTTTAAGCGGTGAGGTGGAATTGATATTCGTGTACATTCGGGGACTTGCGTCAAACTCTTCATGTGACAGCCCCCCCGCGATGCGCACCATTTCCATCACATCTTCGACACGTTCCTTGCCGAGCGAATAGGCATGCATCACCTTATCGGTCAGCGTGAGTTTATCGAACAACACGTCCAGATGGCGCACGGAGGCATGCACATCCACCGGCTCAACCGGGTATCCGCCTGCAAAGTGGATACAGTTGAAATACTGCGTGAGTTTGAGCAGGTTGCGGCACATCTCGCGTGTGCCCGGCACTTTCGTACCAAGCGCCATATCCCAGTAATTGGGCGGCGAAGACACATTGCCAAAGACAAGGTTTTTACCGCCGATGGTGATCTTGCGATCCGTGTTTCGCGGGGTCAGCGTGAACTCGGACGGCGCTTTGGCGATCCACTCCATCACAAACTCGCGCCCCATGCGCACGTTTTCACCCGAGACCGTGCACCCTGCCTTTTTCAGGATACCCAAGGCCTCGTGATTGAGGAACTCGATACCGATCTCCTCCAGAATGCGCATGGCACCATCGTGGATCGCCGCAATACCTTCCTGTGACAGAGGCTCCGTCGGGCGATCCGTGTTGACCGGTGGCTTCCACGGCATTTGTTCGATGACAGCGGTGCCGCGCCGGTTGGCAGCGCCTGCACGGCCCCCTGTGCGCGTGCGGCGTCTTGGCGGTTGCTCGGCCATGGATATCTTCCTTCAGCACTTTCCTGAAGTCCAAACAACACAGAGAGGCAGGGCGCAAACCGTCTTATTCGCGACGTCATTCGTCGTTTTCTGCCCTAGTGCGACGATATCCAGCCGGGCAGCGCGGATATGTCGGGCAGGACATCATCGGCGTAGGGCGCGAGGGTTTCATAATCGGCAAGACCGGTCAGCACACCAACACCGCGCATGCCCGCGCGCTGCGCCGCGATCAGATCGTGCGTGCTGTCGCCAACCATCACGATATGCTCTGGCGCAATATCCATCGCCCGGGCACAGGCCAGCAACTGACCCGGGGCAGGCTTGGCCCCGAAGCCGCTGTCAAAGCCTGCGATAAAATCAAAACTGTCCGCGACATTTGCCGCGGCGAGATGCGCGCGCGCCGGGGTCTCGGCGTCGTTCGTCACCACGCCGAGCTTCAAGGCCATCCCCCGCAAACGATCAAGGAACGGCGGCAGCGGCAGCACTTCGGCCTGCGGTGCGGATGCGGCCTCCTCATTCAGGATAGCGACGAGAGCGTCGGTCGTAAGGTCAGGCAGTAGTGGGGCCAAAGCCTGTGCCACCTCCATCGGTGTGCCAGCAATCGCGATACTGCCTTGCAGAAACTTTTGCCGATGGATGTCAAACCCAACCCGGCGCCCCAATGCGTCCGCCTGCACATCACTCGTTGCGATTCGCCTCAGGAATGCGGCGGCCCAGGCCTCCCACGTCGTGGAAAAGTCGAAAAGGGTGCCATCCTTGTCAAAAATAACGGCTTTCAGCGATGTCATGTCCAATTCACCTGCGCACCACCCGGCAATTGTTGACGCGCACGCATGAGGCTTGTGTACTCAAGTTTCAGATCATCACAGCACCTGACCACCCAGGCATCATCCATCATGATAAAATCCAGAACCGACCCCAGGAACACCGCATCCTGCGCCCCTGCGCGCAGGTCCTCGGTTGAGGCGCCGCTAGAGCCCTGAAATACCGGTAATAATTCCTCATCACCTGCCAGCCATGCCAAAACCTGCAGCGCAACCACTTCGGCGGACTCTTGCGTATGGGACATGCTACACCTCAAATTTTAAATCTCTTTGAAACGGTTTGTTAACCAATCTGCGATCAATGTCAGCCACCCGAACCTCCCTTCGAAAGGACGCAATCAGCGTGCAGGGCAAAATTCTCATAGTAGATGCGATATCCACTAATCGCATTGTCTTAAAGGTAAAACTTGCGTCCGCTTTCTATGAAGTTCTGCAAGCATCCACTGCGGATGAGGCTTGCGTCGCCGCTCTGAGGCACGCACCCGACCTCATCATCTCAGCCATGGCTTTACCCGACGGCGATGCGGCAGGCCTGTGTGGCAGGTTGCACCGAAATCCCCAGACGCGGTCTATTCCCATGATGGTCGTGGCGTGCCGACCCGACACACAAAGCCGCCTCGCCGCGCTGGAGGCAGGCGTTCAGGATGTCATGGTCAAACCCATTGACGACACCTTGCTGTTGGCTCGGGTGCGCAGCCTGATCCGGGCGCACAATACGGCTGCCGAGTGGCAGATGCGCGACGACACCTCCAGAGCCCTCGGTTTTGCCGAAGATACGGCCGATTTCGGCCCGGCAGGACGCACTGTCATGGTGTGCTCCGGGGTAAAAACGGCACAGAACTGGATCCAGCAGCTGCGCCCGCACCTCAGGTCTTCCCTGACGCAGGCCTCGCCTGAAACGGCTTTGCGCGATCTGACACCCGGGCGCATTCCCGATGTCTTTATCATGGTGCTCGATGATGGCGACAAAATCAGCGGAGAGATCCTGCGCTTGCTGGCAGCGGTGCGTGCAACCGCGATCACCCGCCATGCCGGCATTCTGGTGATCCAGCCGCGTCCCGACCCCGGGCTTGGGGCATATGCGCTCGACCTTGGGGCCGACGATCTGATGACCGACGGCTTCAACAAGGACGAATTGGTGTTGCGTATCAAGGCGTTGATGCGGCGCAAGCGTATTGCGGACCAACTGCGCGCAACTGTGCGCACCGGTCTGAAGGCCGCGGTGTCTGACCCGCTCACGGGGCTTCACAACCGCCGATATGCCCTGCCCCACCTGTCACGGGTTGCCGAACATTCAGCAGCCACCGGGCGCAGCTTTGCGGTCATGGTCGCCGATCTTGATCATTTCAAACAGATCAATGACGTTTACGGGCATGCCTCCGGCGATGCTGTGCTGGTGGAAGCAGCGCGGCGCTTGCGGGAAAACCTGCGCGGTGTCGATATGCTGGCGCGCATCGGCGGCGAAGAATTCCTGATCGTCATGCCCGCGACGCCCTTCAGCGAGGCGCGCGTCTCTGCCAGCAGGCTGTGCCGAAAAATAGGCGGGCAAGGCTTTAAGATACCGGGCTCCAATGAGCTTGTGCAGGTCACGATTTCCATCGGTGTCACGATGGGTGGCGTCAGGAGCCTGCGCGGCGTGCAACCACCGCCACTGGATGCAAACGAACTTCTGGATGCCGCGGACAAGGCGCTTTACGAGGCCAAGCTGCAGGGGCGAAATCAGGTCAACCTTGCCCGCCCTGCCGCCTGATCCCTCTTAAGGATAAGGCAGCATCGGATTGCCCGGGCCGTGACACGCTCAAGCGGCGGCAGGGTTTTCCGCGTCCACAAAGAACCAAATACCCCGCCTTTTGGACACGCATGTCCGCCTCCTGGCCTGAATCAGTTCAATCGCATGCCAGCCTTCCGGCCTTAAGCGCTGGACCACGCGCGGAGCCATCGCAGGCCAAGGGCACGAGGGCCGTCTTTGCGAAGACCACCACGGCAGGGCAAAATCGTTCACGGCGGCCAGTCGGCCTTTTACTTGGGTCGTTTGAACACCATCTCCCGGCAGTTCTCAGCGGAGCACCACTCCTGAGTTGATTGATGCGCCCCGGATCAAAGCAACTGCATGTTTCTGTCGCAAATTTACACTCATTTTCGCGACATCCCGCCGCAGTGACCGTACACCATCTTTCAATCGACACATTGAAGGCGCAAAAGGCAGGACTTGTACAAACTCACAGGCCACGTCGGTGAACGAGATGAACAGAGTGACAAAACAACACGCCAGCTTCGAACACAGCGACACCGCCCCGGAACGGGACCGCGACACCAAGCGTTCCATGCTGCGCGGGTGGCGGCGTAAGTGTCCTCACTGCGGCAGCGGCCCGCTGATGAAGTCCTACCTCAAGGTAAATGATGTGTGTTCGGTCTGCCGTGAAGAACTGTACCACCACCGCGCCGATGATGGCCCGGCCTATCTGACGATCCTCTTTGTGGGCCATCTGATGGCACCGCTTTTGCACGTTGTCTTTGTGACATGGCGGCCCGAACCCCTGACGCTGTTTACGATATTCGCTGTTGGATGTGTGGCGCTGTCGCTGTATTTGTTACCCCGGCTGAAAGGTGCCATAGTCGGATACCAATGGGCCCGTGGCATGGGTGGCTTTGGCACCTAGGCCGGATCGAAACGGCATAAACCATGATCACAGGGGCACGCTCAGTGACCGAACACCCGCCCATAGACAAAACAGCCGTGCGCAACGCCTCGACGGTTATCGTCTTACGGGACCGCGAAACGACACCGCGCGTGCTGATGGGCCAGCGCGGGGCAAAGGCCGCCTTCATGCCGAACAAATTTGTCTTTCCCGGCGGGGCTGTGGATCGCAGCGACAGCGACATCCCGCTTGCCGCACCACCCCCGAGCCCCTGCCTTGATCGCCTGCAAGATGACGCGCCCGCGGGGCTGGCCCATGCCTTGGCCGTCGCCGCCATCCGCGAGCTTTGGGAAGAAACCGGGCTGATGCTCGGCGCGCCGGGCGCGTGGTCGTCCACACCGCATGAAGACTGGCACGATTTCGCCGCGAGCGGTTTTCTACCTGATGCCCGCGCGCTGCAGTTCGTGTTTCGGGCCATCACGCCACCGGGGCGGCCCCGGCGGTTCGATGCGCGCTTCTTTCTTGTTGATGCGAAAACCGTTGTCAGCGATCTGGATGATTTTTCCGCCGCATCCGATGAGTTATCCCATTTGCAATGGGTGCGCCTTGAGGATGCACGCAGCTTTGATATGCCGTTCATCACGGAAGTTGTCCTGTCAGAAGTACAAGCACGCATCGACAAACCTTCCCCACCAGACAGCGTTCCCTTTTTCAAAAACAACGATGAAGAGAGCCTGTTTCTCCGCTTGCACGGCAACCGGCACTGAGGTGATGCCTGCTGAAGCGTCAAGCGAAAACCTTGATCACGCTACGCTCTGAAACCAAGGGTTTCAGAGCGTAGCGTCATAATTGGTGTTTCAGATTTTTCGTAAGACGCTTTAAGTGACGAGGATCAACAAGACGATAGATACACAGAGCACGGCGATCCCCGTCAGTTCACGCCATGACACACGCTCTGAAAAGAACAGAATGGACACCAGCAGGCTCAGCACCAACTCCACCTGCCCAACCGCTTTGACATAGGCGGCAGTTTGTAGCGTGAAGGCCAGAAACCAGCAGAATGAACCGCCCAAAGACAGCAGGCCTATCCAGACCGCAACACGGCGCACCCCCCAAACGGCAGCAATCTGGTCCCTGTCGCGCCACCACAACCACAGCCCCATGCCGATCATCTGCAACGTCGTCACAGCGCCAAGGGTAAGACCTGCCCGGATAATCGGGTCTGACACGGCAATCTCCAGCGACGCACCACGATAGCTCACCGCTGAAACCGCGAACAGGGCACCCGCACTCAACCCCAGGGCCACGCCCTTGTTCCAGATCTGCCCCCAGCCCCACCCTGTGACATCGGGCGGTTTTGACAAGAGCAGCACGCCGACAAGGCCAAGCGCAATGGCCCCAAACGCCGCGAGGCTCACACCCTCACCCAGTAAAATCAATCCGATGGCAACGGATAAGATCACCTCGGTTTTCTTGAAGGTGATCCCCACCGCAAAATTGCGCGTCTTAAACAGTGTAACCACGCAGATCGTTGCCAAGACCTGCGCCAAGCCCCCCATAACCGCAAAGGCCCAGAACGCCATGGACCCAAATCCAACCTGCGCGCCGCTCATCTTCACATATACCGCCATCACCAGAACGACGATCGGTGCCGAATAGACAAAACGCGCAAAAGTAGCCCCGGTAGGTGACAGAATCGCTGTCGACAGAACCTTCTGCAGCAAAAACCGCACCGTCTGAAAACCCGCGGCGGCAAAGGAGACCAGAATCCATAATTCAGATTGCAAAAGGTTCATGCTGCCTGAGCCCTCAAATCCCTGTCCCCCAACCTATCCACGATGCGGACAAAAAATGTAATGCGAGCGCAAGCTCGCTCCGCTGGATCACAGCCTGTCGTTTCAGCGCGGTGCGGATGATCTGATTGCGCGCCCTACCCCCTCCGGAAGTGGCCGCTTGCCATGTGCGTCTATCCATTTTTTCAGGGCCTTATCCACTGCCGAGCTTGCCGGCGCAGCCTTGCGGGTCTTGAGGTCCACATGCAAAAGAAAATGCTCCCCCGTGGCGATCAGTTTCCCCCCCACATACATCTCATGCCACAGATGCAACTTTTTGCCCCCGCCGCCCAATGCCGTTGTCTCGATGCGAATGATCTGTCCTGCGTTCACCTCATCCAGATGCCGGATGTGCGTCTCGGCGGTGAAATAGCTGTGACCGGCGGCAATATAGTCCGCATCGCAGCCGATGATCGCCATGAAACGGTCCGTCGCATCCGCGAAAGCCTGCAGATACCGCGCCTCATTCATATGCCCGTTGTAATCCGTCCAATCCAGCGGCACGACACGGTTGCCCGTGACAACCGGTGCGGTGTGATCGAGGGGTGAAGATACCGCATCCGCGTTGCGCAGACGATCTTCGTGTTGCGCCAGCAAGGCCCCCACACCCCAGTTCTGGGTTTTGAGCGCACGCATCATGGCAACAAGGTTACCGTCTCTGATTTGTTCCAATTCCTGGATCGTATATGCGCCCGATTGCGCGTCGGACTGCCCGGCAATCAGATCAACAAGATCGTCGTTAAACTCCGGCACATCCATCAGCTTGGTCCAGGGCCATTTCAATGCGGGACCGAATTGGGCCATGAAATGCTTCATGCCGGCTTCTCCGCCCGCAACCCGATAGGTTTCAAACAGCCCCATCTGCGCCCAGCGAATACCGAAGCCATAACGGATCGCATCGTCGATTTCAGCGGTCGTGGCGATGCCGTCTTTCACCAGCCAAAGCGCCTCGCGCCAGACCGCTTCGAGAAAACGATCAGCCACATGCGCGTCGATTTCCTTTTTCAGATGCAGCGGATACATCCCCACCTCTTGCAAGAGCGTCTTGACGCCCTCCACGCTTTCAGCGGTGTTCGCCGGTGTTGTGACGACTTCGACCAGCGGCAAAAGGTAAACCGGGTTGAACGGGTGACACACCATGATCTGCCCGGGTCGTGCCGCGCCCTCTTGCAATTGGGAGGGTTTGAAACCCGATGTGGATGAGCCGATCACCGCATCCGCGCGGCACATCTTTTGAATGTCGGCCAGTGTTTCATGCTTGATATCAAGGCGTTCAGGCACGCTTTCCTGTATCCAGTCCGCATGCTCCACTGCCTCTTGCAGCGTTTCGCAAAACTGCAAACGCCCCTCTGGGGGAAGCGCCACATCCGTCAGGCCCGGCAGGCTGCGCCGCGCGTTGGCGAGCACTTGCCCGATCTTGCGTTCCGCCTCGGGATCAGGGTCAAAAACCTGCACATCCCAACCGTTCAGCAAAAAGCGCGCCGCCCAACCGCCGCCGATGACACCGCCACCGATGATCGCTGCCCTATGTGTCACAACACTGTCCTTTCCAAGGTGCGGACATCCCATCCGTAAAATTCCATGATATCGCGTGCGGCTTGTGCCCGGTCAGGGGGCACAAAGCCATCCCGGTCAAGGATCGCACCAAAGCTGCCCGATACCGTACCAATGGCTGCTGTTTCAAAATCTTCATCCACCCACATCACCACAAGGGTTTCACCATTTGGGGCCTTTGCGACGAACTCGCCCGGCGCGCCGTTGCGATAATCGCCGGCCAAATCTAAGGCGGCAGGCCCCGAAATCTGCAGTACACCGTTACGCTCTTCAAAAACGAAACTGCCCGGGGCTGCCGGGCCAAACGACTCCCAAAGCATCCATGACCCGGCAAAACGCGCGGCATCAAAGCGCGTTGTGACACCCATCGGGGCAGCAGCGTCGCGATAAGCGCCCCCTCGCTCAACCGCACAAGACGCGCACAGCAGCGCAGTCGCCAACATCGGGATCATCCTGTGTGTGACGGTCATCCGCGCGGCGCGCGTTTTTCAAGACCCAGCTTGGCGCGCACCTCGGCAGGACCGATGACGCGTGCGCCCATGTTCTCGATGATGTTTTGCGCGCGCTCCACCAACTGCCAATTTTCCGCCAGAACGCCCTTTTCCAGCCAGAGGTTATCCTCCAGTCCGACCCGCACATTGCCGCCCGCCAGCACAGCCGCCGCAACATAGGCCATCTGATGGCGTCCAAGGGCGAAGGCCGAAAACGTCCAGTCGGATGGGACGTTGTTCACCATCGCCATGAAGGTGTTGAGGTCATCCGGCGCACCCCACGGCACGCCCATGCACAGCTGAACCAGCGCCGGGCTGTCCAGAACACCATCGGCAACCAATTGTTTTGCATACCAAAGATGCCCGGTGTCAAAGGCTTCGATCTCGGGCTTGACGCCCAGTTCAGTCATCATGCCACCCATGGCCGTCAGCATGCCCGGGGTGTTGGTCATGACATAATCGGATTCGGCAAAATTCATCGTACCGCAATCAAGGGTGCAGATTTCCGGCAGGCAGGCGGCGACATGGGCCACCCGCTCCGTCGCGCCAATCATGTCAGTCCCCGCGTCGCTCAGTGGCAAGGGGTTTTCCGTGCCGCCAAACACCATATCGCCCCCCATACCGGCCGTCAGGTTCAGGATCACATCGACTTCGGCGTCCCGAATGCGGTCAGTGACCTCCCGGTAATAGTCAAGATCGCGGCTCGGCGCGCCGGTTTCAGGGTCGCGCACATGACAATGGACGATGGCGGCCCCGGCCTTGGCGGCGGCGATAGCACTTTCAGCGATGCTTTGGGGGGATCTGGGCACTTTCGGGCTGCGGTCTTGCGTGGCCCCCGAACCTGTCACAGCACAGGTGATAAATACGTCTTTGTTCATGGCCAGTGGCATCAGTCATCCCTTTCTTACGCGCAACACGGGCGAACGGAAGGCCCGGCAAAGCCGGGATAATCCGATTCTGCCGCAAAGGATACCGTATAAGTAAAGGGTTAGTAGGGCATGGGATGCGCGCGATGGGCTGCATCAATATCCGCCACAACCTCCGCAGATAATTCCAGATCAATCGCACCGAGACAGACATCAAGCTGCGCCAGTGTCGTCGCACCAAAAATGATGGAACCCATAAAGGGTCGGGTTTTGCACCATGCCAATGCCATCTGCGTAGGGTCCAGATCATGTTTTTGCGCAATTTCGAGATATGCCTGAACAGCTTCAAACGCACGCGCGGTCTTGCGCCCGCCCAGATCCTTGCTCAACGACATCCGCGACCCCGCAGGCACGGCGCCGCCCTGATATTTCCCCGTCAGCAAACCGGCCGCCAAGGGGGAAAAGGCCAGCAGCGGCACATCTTCCTGAAGCGACATCTCGGCCATGTCGGTGTCATAAAGGCGGCACAGCAACGAATACTCGTTTTGCACGGAAGCAACCCGTGGCCCGCCAACGCGCGCGGCCGTCTCGATCCATTTCGTCGTGCCCCATGCGCTTTCATTGCTGAGCCCAAAGGCGCGGATCGTCCCGCGCTTCACCTGCTTTTGCAGCGCGTCCAGCGCGTCTTCCATGTGATGTTTCGTGTCCAGCATCAACTGCGAGGAAGGATCATAGGCCCAGTTCTTGCGAAACATATAGCTGCCGCGGTTGGGCCAGTGAAACTGATAGAGGTCGATGTAATCGGTTTTCAGACGGCGCAGCGAACCCTCAACCGCCTCGGCAATCGTCGCGGATGAAATGGGTGCGCCTTCGCGAACGGATGCCAACCCCTCACCGGAGTGTTTGGTGGCAAGGATCACATCCTCGCGCCGCTCATCACGCTCAAACCACAGGCCGATGATGCGTTCCGTGCGACCGATTGTTTCCTCCGAAACCGGGTTCACAGGGTACATCTCGGCGGTGTCGATGAAATTAATGCCTGCATCCAACGCGCGGTCAATCTGATCATGCGCCTCTTCTGCGTTATTTTGCGTCCCCCAGGTCATGGACCCCAGACAGAACTCTGATACCTCAATTCCCGAGTGGCCCAGTGGATTCATCTTCATCGTGTATTCCCTTTTCCTGCTCGCCTCACAGTAATCAGGGCTGCGATAACCGCAAGGTGGTTTACAACCTCTCTATACACACTGACTGTTTTGCATCCTGGTAAGTTTTACATTGAGAACAAAAATAGAACATTATATCTTTGCGTATGACGATTTCTCATCCTCTTCTGGCGCGGCGTCCGGCATATACGGCGCCCGCGCTCGGGTTTATTCCCGATGAGCCGGAAATGGCTCTGGTGCAGGGACGTGTACATGAGGCCAGCGGCCCGGCGCGGCGCAGCTTTGCGATGTGGCTTGCGGCACAAACAGAGGGCCCCGTGCTGTGGATTGCCCCCGCATTGGGTCAGGAAAAGCTGAACAGTGATGGTGTTTGCGCCTGGATCAATCCTGCACGTCTGATTTTCGTGTCCCCCAAGCGCACCGAAGACCTGCTGTGGACGATGGAGGAGGTTCTGCGTTCAGGCGCTGTTGCCTTGAGCATTGCAGATCTGCCAGCCTTGCCCAGCCTGACACAGGTCAGGCGCATGCACCTCGCCGCAGAGACAGGCAGCAAAAGTGCAACGGGGTCTTCGTCCGGGCTGCTGCTGACACCGGGGCAAGGTGGTGCAGCCGGTGTTGAAACACGCTGGCACCTCAGCCCAAGGCACGCCGGCGCACGTGAATGCTGGCGGCTGGAACGACGACGGGCCCGCGCAGCCCCCCCCAAAGACTGGACGGTGTGCAAGGACACAAACGCGCATAAACTGTCTATCAAGAGGTCGTGAGGCCCGGGAAAACGGCCCGAACCGGCCTATGTTATCCTGCCAAAGGAGCTGTGCAGCATGACCTCACCCCTCACCCGACGCATGTTCATCGCGGCTGCGCTCAGCGCTTTGGCGGGTGCGGGGCACGCCCGCCCCCAAAGCTATGAGTTGGTTGCCGAAGGTTCCCGCGTTGCCTTTATCTTTACCTCGAACGGGGCAAGCCAATCAGGCACCGTCCCTGTGCAAAGGGCTGACATTCTCGTTGATCGGCAGAACCTCTCCAATTCGACGGCACAGGTGACAGCCGATGTGCGCAAGGTCCGATCCGGCCTCCTGCTGATCACGCAGGCGATAAAAAGCCCCGAACTGCTGGATGCCGCCACCCATCCCATGGTGCGCTTTACATCGACCCGCATTCGACTGGGGGCCAACGGTCGCATTTCCGAAGGGGCGCAGATCGAAGGTCAGCTGACGCTGCGCGGTGTCACGCGCCCCATCACCCTTGATGCCGTGCTGAGCCGCCCGGCCGGCACCGCCCCGGATGATCTGTCAGTGCTGTTCATTCAACTGAACGGAGAACTCAGCCGCGCCGCCTATGGGGCGAGCGGATACGCGGGTCTGGCAGACGATACCGTCCTGTTGGACATCCGCGCAGAAATCCGCGCCCGGGCCTGAAAACGACGCCCTTTGTCGAATAAGCGCAAGGCCCTATCCAACAAGCGCGTAGGGTGCGTCTTACCATGCGACTGCTCATTTCCTTTGCTGCTCTGTTTCTGTCGGTCCTGCTGTTGCAGCTTTCATCGGGTGGAGTCGGACCGCTTGATGCGCTGTCAGGACTGAAGCTCGACTTTTCCAAACAACAGATCGGTCTACTGGGATCGGCGCATTTTCTCGGTTTCTTTATCGGGTGCTGGTGGGCGCCACGCCTGATGGGCAGTATCGGCCACTCACGCGCCTTTGCGGCCTTCACCGCCGCCGGGGCCATTGGCCTGATGAGCCATATGCTCGTGCTCGACCCCTATGCCTGGGCGCTGATGCGTGTCGCCACAGGCATGTGTGTCGCCGGATGCTACACCGTGATCGAAGCATGGCTGCAGGCCAAGGTCACCAACCAGACACGCGGGCGGGCCATGGGCGTCTACCGTATTGTCGATATGACAGGCTCGCTGGCCGCTCAGATGGTCATCAGCGTGTTGGAACCTGCATCCTACGTCTCCTACAATATACTGGCGATCATTTGCTGCGCTGCCCTCCTGCCGATCACCCTTTCTACCGTGCAGCAACCCGTCACCCCAAGTTCCCCCCGGTTGCGCCCGCGCCTTGGGTGGCATCGCTCCCCCCTCGCGGCGGCGGCTGTGATCGTCGCGGCCCTCTCCAGCGCCTCCTTTCGCATGGTCGGCCCCGTTTATGGGCAGCAGGTCGGGTTGAACACGGAACAGATCGCCTATTTCCTGTCCGCATTTGTTCTTGGCGGCGCCGTGGCGCAATATCCCATGGGATGGCTGGCCGATAAATACGACCGCCGCTGGGTTCTGATCTGGCTTTCAGTTGCCGCTATCGTCAGTTCCGCCGTTACCATCAGCGCAGCAGACCTTGGCACCGCAGGTATCATGCTGGCGGCAGGTCTTTTCGGCTTGACGACCTTTCCGATCTATTCGGTCGCGGCCGCCCATGCGCATGATTTTGCAACCGATGACGAGCGCGTCGAGCTTTCCGCGGCACTGATGTTCTATTTCGCGCTTGGCGCCATCGCGGCCCCCTATCTTGCCTCGCTCCTGATCGAAAACTACGGGCCTGCGGCCTTGTTCATGATGATCGCGGTCGGGCATGCGGTTCTTGTGGCGTTTGGGTTGACGCGGATGCGCGCCCGACCCTCTCCTGTTGACAGAACCCGTTATACCTATGCGCCGCGCACGTCGTTTCTGATCGGCCGGCTGACCGGAAAAAGCCGCAAGCGTGAAACGAAGCGTTAATTTCGCCGTGGCCCTCACGGATCACCTGAGGTAGACCCTGTGCAAGAAATCAGCCTACGGAGCCACGTTTTGGAACGTCACCTCATCACTTCTGCGATTCCTTATATCAATGGTATCAAGCACTTGGGAAATCTGGTCGGCAGCCAATTGCCCGCCGACCTCTATGCCAGATATCTGCGCGCGCGCGGCCATGAGGTTCTGTTTTTATGTGCAACGGACGAACATGGCACGCCCGCAGAACTGGCCGCAGCCAAAGCCGGAAAACCGGTTGATGAGTATTGCGCAGAAATGCACGCGATCCAGTCGGAGATCGCCAAGGGTTTCCGGTTATCCTTTGATCATTTCGGACGCTCCTCAAGTGCGCAAAACCATCGTCTGACGCAGCATTTCGCAGGCAAACTGGACGAAGCGAACCTGATCGACGAAGTGATTGAAAAGCAGGTCTATTCACATGCGGATGGCCGCTTTCTGCCAGATCGCTACATCGAAGGGACCTGCCCCAATTGCGCCTATGACAAGGCGCGCGGAGATCAATGCGAGAACTGCACCAAGCAACTGGACCCGACCGATCTGATTGAACCGCGTTCCGCGATTTCAGGTTCGACCGACCTTGAGGTGCGCGAGACCAAGCATCTCTACCTCAAACAATCCGTGCTCAAGGACCAGTTGGACGCCTGGATTGACAGCAAAACCGACTGGCCCGTCCTGACGACCTCGATCGCCAAGAAATGGCTGCATGATGGGGACGGTCTGCGGGATCGCGGTATTACGAGGGACCTCGATTGGGGCATCCCCGTCAAGAAAGGCACGCAGGATTGGCCGGGCATGGAGGGCAAAGTGTTCTATGTCTGGTTCGATGCGCCGATTGAATATATCGCATGTGCGTCAGAGTGGGCCGAGGCAAACAATCTGGAACAATCCGACTGGGAAAGATGGTGGCGGACGGACAAGGGTGCAGATGATGTGCGCTACACGCAATTCATGGGCAAGGACAACGTGCCGTTCCACACCTTGAGTTTCCCCGCTACCCTGCTCGGCTCGGGTGAGCCGTGGAAAATGGTCGATCACCTCAAGTCCTTCAATTACCTGAATTATGATGGCGGACAGTTTTCGACATCGCAGGGTCGGGGTATTTTCATGGATCAGGCGCTGGAGTTGTTGCCGGCGGATTACTGGCGTTGGTGGTTGCTCAGCCATGCGCCCGAAAACAGCGATTCCGAGTTTACCTGGGAGAACTTCCAGTCATCAGTAAACAAGGATCTGGCAGACGTCTTGGGCAATTTTGTCAGCCGGATTACAAAGTTCTGCGCTGCGAAATTCGGCAGCGAAGTGCCGGCCGGCGGAGCATATGGCTCGGCGGAGCTGGAATTGCTGACCAAGCTGGATGAGAGCCTCACGCGCTATCAGGATTACATGGGCGCGATGGAAGTTCGAAAATCGGCACAGGAGTTGCGCGCGATCTGGGCCAGTGGAAACGAGTATCTGCAAACCGTTGCCCCGTGGTCTGTTTTCAAGACAGACCCCGAAACCGCCGCCATGCAAACGCGGCTAGGGCTGAATTTGGCCCTCCTGTTCGGCGTCTTGTCTTCACCTTTTGTGCCGGATGCCTCTGAAAAGATCCTGAAATGCCTCGGACATCCCTCTGCGCGTTGGCCAGATACGTGCACAGACTTCGTAACAAGCATGAAACCGGGTGATCCGTTCGAAGTGCCCGAAGTGCTTTTTGCAAAGCTGACGGATGAGGATCGCGCAACCTATAGTGCGAAGTTTTCGGGCACCCAAAGCTGAAGACTTCAGATGTCCTGATGCCGAAAGTGCAGCGCGGCGTAAGTTGATTGCCTATCAAAGGCGCCACCTTCATGCATGCAAACTCGCTCTGCGGGGCAGTACTGACTGTTATCTATTGGGCCAGCCGGAAAAGTCCATCACATTGACCCCTGCTTGCCAAGATGGCGGGCTCGGGCCGCATGCGATGGGGGGCGAGTCCATAGTGCAATTTTTTTTAGAAAACAATGCAATACCTGATAGGCGACCATGGAAGGCATAGAGCATGAGCTTTGCCGGCACCTGCCCGCGCATCGCAACGCGCCTCGTCCACTTTGGGCAAGAAAGGGGCAGAAGACCAAAGTGGGCCGCAATATCAGAACCCTGTAGCGCGCGGATGATGTCACACAGCGTCGCCAGTTTGGCTCCCGCCGGACCGACGTGATGCTGGAACGCGAAAGCTACGCAAAGCACCGTAAGAAAATGTCTCGCCCCGACACAGACGAAAAGACATTCGACGGCCTTGATAACGCGCCGCGAAAACTGGCGCTCTGGCGGAAGGATTGTAGCACGCCCCTCGTGACTTTGCTGCGCAATGCTCTGCCGGGCCTTGGTCGGATCAGACTCCTCGCTCGGAGACAGAGCACCCGCCCAAGCGTGCCGAACGTTTCAGCCATTTGACGGCGCCGCGCCTGGCGCGGTTGCACGAACCAACGACGACCAACATGAAAACAGACCTTTATTCTCTCGCTTTGAATGGGGAGGCCGGGGGCAGGTCACTGAAAAAATGCACCGGCTCTCGAACTGCTAGACGATTGCCGAAAAATGGAGGACGGACGCAGATGTCACAACGATTAAAGACCCCGCAGCGCATTCGTCAAAATAGCTTCCATATTGCCATTACATTCACGCGGCGAGATGAGACTGATTTTGCAAAGTGGACAAAACATCATGGCCGTAATGATTAACACTTCAGACTTGCTCTGGCGGACGCCTGAGCGTGCGAGGCTAAAAATGGGTTGGTCGCTGAACGCGTTGTTAGCTGTTTTGATGGTTATCTTGGCAGCGATGAAAAAACGGTTCGCGGAAGGCCTGCATAGGCGTTTCGCTAAAACGTTTTCTGCCAGAACGAGGTTACTGCGCGTTCTACTTGGCCTGCCGTGCCTCCTGATCGGACTGTGATTTCTTTTGTGAACGATGCAGCTTTCTGTAGGAGGTGTTGTCGTAAAACTTGCCTTTGATTGTGCGTTGAAAGCGCTCACATCTCCCACTCGTGTGCGGACCCTTCGCTTTGGGTTTCGTGTGACCCACATCCGCAACGGGTGTGTTTCAAGCAGATAAGCGTGGTTCTCAACCTTGCCACAGCGACCTGTCAGGATGCGCTGATACTTCAATTATTGGTCGAAAAAATGGAATAACGTGATCATGCAGCCAATCTACTGCCGTGATTGCTGTCTTTTTGTGTACAGCTTGTAACATACCAAGCGGGCGTAGGTTTCAACGAAGGTTAGAGCGCAAATCCGACCTACACGTTTCATCTTTTCAAGGTATCAGGTATCCTGAGAGGCGAGAAGCCCGGGATGGTGGTACTTGATCTTACCAACAGCCACATTCCTTGCCTCCATCATTTCCAGCGCGGCCATCTGGCCCTTGCTAAGCGGGATGCTGTTTTGGGCGGCCCGCGCCTCCGACGCCTTTTATCGCTTCCTCATGGTGTGAAGATCGTTCCTGAACCAAGCTGAACGGACAGCCGATGACCACGTCATGGTCCCCTTCTGCGGCAGTTCCCAATTGGCGCGTTACTGACCCGAAACCGGGCTCTCGAAGGCCAACTCGACCGGCTCGCGCTTGAAATGCTCTTAAACCCGGTTCTCAGAAGCGATAACCTATGGGTTGGGTCAACGACAGCTTTCTTACCGCCTTTTTCGAAAAACTATTTGAACCAGCGAGAGCTGTCCCGCGGATGCCCCAATATGTTTCACACTTTCGCAACAGGCCTTAATTGCCTCGCAAATTAGAACATCTCCGGCTCAGGCTTGATGATCTTCTATTGAATACTTGTCGTTAATCGTCATTCCTTGTTGCGTGCTGCAGGAGCCGCAATGTCAGATCAAGTCGCGTGCTTCCCTTCCTAAAAAATCACAAGATGCTAAGTAGCATTGCGACTGATCAGAACTCTTCCCAGCCTGCATC
This sequence comes from Roseobacter denitrificans OCh 114, assembly GCF_000014045.1. Taxonomy (NCBI): domain Bacteria; kingdom Pseudomonadati; phylum Pseudomonadota; class Alphaproteobacteria; order Rhodobacterales; family Roseobacteraceae; genus Roseobacter; species Roseobacter denitrificans. Next base: position 2,400,549 of record NC_008209.1, on the reverse strand, counting down.
AAGCTGTTCCGCCTGATTGTGATCAACAGCCAGCGCTGCATTGCCGTCCGAACGTGGACGTGGTTGTGCAACGCGCTCCTCCTGTGCTGGTCGTGCCTTGTCATTTCCACGTGCAATCGCACTGAGCGTGCCGAGTTCGAACTTAGAGACTGCAGCAACCAGCGCATCTGCTTCGGCGGTCAGCGCATGACTGGCTGCGGTCGTCTCTTCAAACATGGCGGCATTCTGTTGAGTTACATGGTCGAGATCATTGACGGCAGAGTTAATTTCATTCAACCCAACGGACTGCTCCTTGGAAGAGGAGGCGATCCCGGAGACGCGCTGCGAAATCTCTGCCACAGAATTCACAATGGCGGCCAAGGCGTCGCCCGTTTTATCCACAAGTTCCACACCCTGCCTTACCTGCTCTCCGGAGTCCGAGATTAATGTGTTGATCTCACGGGCTGCATCGGAAGACCGCTGTGCTAGCGCGCGCACCTCAGTCGCAACCACTGCAAAGCCACGTCCCGCCTCCCCTGCGCGCGCAGCTTCCACGCCGGCATTCAGGGCCAACAGGTTTGTTTGAAAGGCTATATCATCAATGACCGAAGTGATTTTCGATATCTCTTGCGAGGAGTTCTTGATGCCGTTCATCGCAATTACGGTTTGACGCGATATCTCGCCGCCGGTCTCTGCATTGGTCTGGGCCTCTGCCGAAATCCTTGACGCTTCATCCGCACCCAGAGCAGCAGAGCGTACAGAGCTGGTAAGTTCGTCAAGCGCGGCTGCGGTTTCTTCAAGCGTTGCTGCCTGCTTTTCCGTGCGGCGCGACAGATCATCCGCAGCACTTGTGATTTCCTGAGCTTCATTCCTGATCGAGTCAGCATTGTGAGTGACAGCACCAACGGCATTTCGCAGCGACTCCACTGCCAGATTGAAGTCTCGACGCAGGCTTTCATAATCTGACGGAAAAGTATTGGTGATTTCCTTGGTCAGATCACCATCTGCCAAGCCCTTCAATGCAACACCCAAGGCCTCCACGACAGCCGCCTGCTCTTGCGAGATATGCAAACGTTCCTCTTCTGCTTTGCGAAGCAAAACTGTATTCTCGGAGACATCCGTTCCGAGGAAAATTACCCGTTCCACCGAGCCTTCGGGATTAAGAACCGCTGCAAAACTGCCATCTACCTGCTTTTCTGTTTCACCCGTGGACGAAAGCAGCTTGAACTGTCCAAACAGCGGCTCCCCTCGCAAAACGGCACCGAGCATCTGGGCTGCTGTCAAAGTTCCATCAGCATTGGATACGAAACATGAATCGAATGTCTTTTGCTTCAGCGCCTCAGCGTCCGAACCGAATAGTGTCTCGGCATTGCCGTTCGCCCCAAGAACCTGGCCCTTGGCATTAAACTCGACGCGGATCTGGTTCTCGTCAATTGCATCCAGGACTGCTGCATTTCGCGCGGCCTTCGTTCGATCACTCCATTGGATAACGGCGCCGATCATGTTGCCATGCTCATCAAGAGCCGCATTGAGCGACAGTTCCACCAGATGATCGCCAATCTTGACAACTTCGGACAGGGGAAACGCCGTTTGCCCGGACGCGAGTATCTTGTCGGTGATTGCCTTGAGCGGTTGAAAATCGGTCAAGTTCGATCCAAGCGCTGTGTCAGCTTTGAACCCGTGCCAGAGCTTTGTGATATCCGCCTCAAGGGTGTTTAGCAGCGCGTCGCAGCTTGGGTTGATAAAAATGACAGACAACTTTTCATCCGCCATCATCATTGGTGCACTTGACCCACCAAAGGCAGCGCTTTTGAACGCGCTCTCCCTTTCAGCTTCCTTTGCATCAGCCAGAGAGACACGAAAGCTGTCCAAGCGGCGCGAAATCTTCCCAATTTCATCGCCGCGCGCGGTGAACGGCACGTCGACATCGTAACTGCCTTCGGCAACACTGGTCATAGCGCATTCGATCCGCGTCAGCGGTTTGGACATTTGCGTGCGCAGAAAAAAACCAGACAGGATCAGACCGACGAGCATCGCAATCGAGCCCAGCATCAGGTTCTCGTTCTGCGTCATGCGCAAAAGTGCGAGTTGATGCGTCGCATCCCAATCCGTCACGACCACACCTGCCAGCGCCCGGTCATCCCCAAAAAACACCGGAACCGCTTTGGTGAAACCGTCGGGTGAGGCCACAGGTTGAGCCTCTGAAATGGCCTGGGACGTCAACGATTCTATTGCAGCGGTATCCAGCGTGCCGGGAAAACTGTCATACAGGACGTCACCGTTGATGTTCACAACGCGCGCACCTGTCGCGTCGGGGCTGGCCGCTTCAATCACACCGGACACAACACCGCTGATCGCCTCTGAATTGCCGAACCGGATCGCACCGCCCAATTGCATGGAGAGTAGTCCCGTTACTTCGGACGCCCGTTCGCTCAACGCTTTTTCGGTCAGTTTTGTCTTACTTCGGGATTCGTTCACGGTAATCGTGCCAACAACCCCCAAGACGCATAGAATGACCATGAATGTGCATTTGACAAACAAGGAATTCAGCGGATTTCCATCTGCATTGGACCGTTTGAAGAGTGGCATTTTGTAACCCCGGTAATAGTAGTGTACCCAACGACAAAGGCGTTCACGCCCTGCGCCTGCGATCACAGTTACAACACAGGTGTTACAGACCGCTTAACGCTTGCGACACGATGAGCCGCCCCTTCGCCAGAATGCATGTTGTTTGCCGCGCTTGAGCGCGTGCCGCGATGGGCCGATACAATAAGGATTAGTAAAGAGACGTAATATTTTGATATTTATGTAATTTTTCTACGTCATGGTGCGGGCGGTGGGACTCGAACCCACACGGGCATACGCCCTTCAGATTTTAAGTCTGATATGTCTACCATTCCATCACGCCCGCACGGCATGGCGCAACCTGATCGGACACGCTTCATCTTCGTAGCCTCCCGGGGCACCAAAAACAACGCGCTTTGCGGTGCATACCAAGAAAAAATCGACGGCTCACAAAAAGACAGCCACGCGCGCAGAAATCGGTCAAAGATGCTTCAGGTCACGGCGTTCAGATGTCCTGACCCACCGGCGCAAGCGGCGCTCCTTCGTTGAGCAAGGCGCGTTCAGACAGCCACGGATTGTTTTCGAGCGCCTCACGCAATTGCACACGCGCCTCGTCGATTCGGCCAAGGTTCATCAGGGTCAACGCCCGTCCGGACTGCGCGCCCACATGGTTTGAAGATCGCGCCAAGGCCGCATCCAGATCCACCAATGCCGCCTCATAATCCTGACGCAGAAACTGGATAAAGCCGCGCTGGTTGTACCCTTCGGCATAGGCGGGACAGTAGTCGATCAGCCGCGAGAAAGCCTCAATCGCGGCATGATAATCATAGCTGGTGCGCGCGCGCATGCCCGCGTCCAGCATTTCCTGCGCAGGCTCATCAGGCGCGATCAACCAAAGCTGCCACATCTGATCCGAGACCGCGCGCCCGGCCATTTCATTCTCGGCCGTGCGGGCCTCTGCCGCGAGTTGTTCAATCTGCCCCGTGATATCCGACACCGGCGGACATTGCGCAAAGGCGGGCGCCGCGAAAAAACAAAGAGCGATGAGTTTCAGTTTCATGTCTGGCAGAATGACCCGCCGCCGTCGCGCGTCAACCCTTTTCCGCCAGCATTGTTTCCTTCACCGCCTGCATCGCCACATAGGTGGAGGTGTTTTCGACATGGGGCAGCTCCGAGATCGTCTCGCCCAGAAAGCGGCGGTAATCAGACATGTCGCGCGTGCGCACCTTCAGAAGATAGTCAAAATTCCCAGCAATCATATGGGCTTGCTCGATCTGCGGCACCCGCGCAATCGCGAGGTTGAACGCATTCAACGCCGCCTCTCTGGTATCACTCAGGCGCACTTCGACGAAAGCCACGTGATCCAAGCCCAATCGGATCGGGTCCAGCAAGGCCCGATATCCGATCACGACACCACTTTGTTCGAGCCGCCGCAGACGCGCTTGCGTGGGCGATTTGGACAAGCCGATCCGCTTGGACAGATCGGTGATGCTGATCCGGCCATCTTCGGCCAGTACGGACAGGATCGCACGATCAAACCGGTCGATATCCATTTGCTCATTTGTCCTGTCACCTGATAAAAATTCCATCTTTTTTCTCATTCTGCCACGCTGAAAAGGCAATATGACTTATCAGATCGTGGTAATCTAGTGAAAATACCCACGCTAACATGAATTGACCCGTCTCATGATCTCTGCCTTGCGCCAAAGCGTTGATGAAAAAACCTATGCCGATCCTGACGAGATTATCCTGGAGATGATATCGCAGACCGCCCTGACCAAAACAGACCGTGCGCAAATCAGTGCAGCGGCGGCCAGGCTGGTCGATGACATTCGCAACACCACCAGCCCCGGGCTGATGGAGGTTTTCCTCGCGGAATATGGGCTGTCCACGGATGAGGGTGTCGCGCTGATGTGTCTGGCCGAAGCGCTGCTGCGCGTGCCTGATCCCGAAACGATTGATGCGCTGATCGAGGACAAGATCGCACCCTCCGATTGGGGGCGTCATCTGGGGCACTCTGCCTCCAGCCTTGTCAATGCATCTACATGGGCCCTGATGCTCACCGGGCGGGTTCTGGATGACAGCCATCCGGGGCCCGTGCGCCAGTTGCGCGCCGCACTCAAACGCCTGGGCGAACCTGTCATCCGCACCGCCGTCAGCCGTGCCATGAAAGAGATGGGGCGGCAGTTCGTACTGGGAGAGAACATTAATGCCGCCATGGAACGTGCTGCAGGCATGGAGAAAAAGGGGTTTACCTATTCCTATGACATGCTGGGGGAAGCTGCCCGCACCGAAGCCGATGCAAAACGCTATCACCTGAGCTACAGCCGCGCGATTTCCGCGATTGCCACGGCCTGCACCGACGACGACATTCGCAAGAACCCCGGTATTTCGGTCAAACTCTCCGCTCTGCATCCGCGTTACGAAGTCGCGCAGCAAGAGGCGGTGATGTCCGACCTTGTCCCGCGGTTGCGCGCGCTTGCGCTTCTGGCAAAATCCGCCGGCATGGGCCTCAACGTGGATGCCGAAGAGGCGGATCGCCTTGGCCTGTCGCTCGACGTCATAGACTGCGTGATGGGCGAGCCGGCGCTGCGGGGCTGGGATGGCTTTGGCATCGTTGTGCAGGCCTTTGGACCGCGCGCGGGCATTGTGATTGATACGCTCTATGAAATGGCCAAACGGCACGACCGCAAAATCATGGTCCGCCTTGTCAAAGGGGCCTATTGGGACACGGAAATCAAACGCGCGCAGGTCGAAGGCGTTGAAGGCTTTCCAGTGTTCACGCAGAAAGCACAAACCGATGTCTCCTACATTTGCAACGCCCGCAAACTGCTTGGCATGACCGATCGCATCTATCCGCAGTTTGCGACCCATAACGCGCATACCGTCGCGGCCATCCTGCATATGGCAGATGACCCGCAGGCCTATGAATTCCAACGCCTGCATGGGATGGGTGAGACGCTGCATACCTTGGTTTTGCAGCAAAACAAGACGCGCTGCCGGATTTATGCCCCGGTTGGTGCGCATCGCGACCTCTTGGCCTACCTTGTGCGCAGGCTGTTGGAAAACGGGGCCAATTCGAGCTTTGTGAACCAGATCGTGGATGAAGATGTCCCGGCTGAGGTTGTGGCCGCTGACCCCTTTGAAAAGGTGATTACAGAGCCTGTGGCGCAGATTCCGTCCGGCCCCGACCTCTTTGCACCGGAGCGTTGCAATTCACGCGGGTTCGATCTGACGCACAGTCAAACGCTGGAGGCGCTGTTCGAGGCGCGCGATGGCTTTGCCAAGAGCGCGTGGCAGGCCGCACCGCTGCTCGTCTCTGGCGAGACCGCGAATGATGCTCCCACGGAGGCGGTCCTCAATCCCGCTGACCCTTCGGATCGGGTGGGGTCGGTCGTCTGGGCAACGGCGGCTGATGTCGAGGCTGCCTTTGCCACGGCAACGCCATGGGCGGCCCCCCCCACAGAGCGGCGGCGCGTGTTATTGCAGGCGGCGGACCTGCTGGAGGCCGATCACGCGCAACTCTTTACGCTTCTCACCCGCGAGGCCGGTAAGAACCTGCCGGATTGCGTTGCGGAATTGCGCGAGGCGGTGGATTTCCTGCGCTTTTACGCATCACAGGCCACCGACGCACCATGTGCGGGCATCTTTACCTGCATTTCCCCGTGGAACTTCCCGCTGGCGATTTTCCTTGGGCAGATCAGCGCAGCGCTTGCCGCAGGCAATGCCGTTCTGGCCAAACCGGCCCAGCAGACACCCTTGATCGCCCACCGCGCCATCACCCTCATGTACGAGGCTGGCGTGCCGCGCAGCGCCCTGCAACTGCTGCCGGGCGCGGGAGACATCGGCGCGCTGGTCACCTCGGACGCCCGGATCGGAGGCGTGGCCTTTACCGGCTCCACCGCGACCGCTTTGCGCATCCGCAGCGCCATGGCTGAAAACTGCCGTCCCGGCACGCCGCTGATCGCGGAAACAGGCGGTTTGAACGCGATGATCGTGGACAGCACCGCCCTGCCCGAACAAGCCGTTCAGGCGATTATCGAAAGCGCCTTTCAATCCGCCGGGCAGCGGTGCTCTGCCCTGCGGTGCCTTTATGTTCAGGAGGACATCGCGCCCGAATTCACCAAGATGCTGTTGGGCGCCATGCAGTGTCTGACCGTGGCGGACCCGTGGCACCTGTCAACCGATGTCGGCCCGGTGATCGATGCGGCGGCCCGCGACGGCATCGCGCAGCACATCGCGCAGGCCCGCGCAGAGGGGCGCGTCATTGCGGAAACCACCGCGCCTGCAACCGGCACCTTCATTGCACCAACCCTGATTTCCGTGCCCGGCATTGCCGCGTTGGAGCGTGAGATCTTTGGCCCCGTGCTGCATTTGGCCACCTTCAAGGCGCACCAGCTTGATGCGGTAATCGATGACATAAACGCGACAGGCTACGGTCTGACCTTTGGCCTGCACACGCGTATTGATGATCGCGTACAACATGTTTGCGAGCGCATTGCGGCGGGCAATGTCTATATCAACCGCAACCAGATCGGTGCCATCGTGGGTAGTCAGCCCTTTGGGGGCGAAGGTCTGTCAGGCACCGGGCCGAAGGCGGGTGGGCCGCACTATCTGACACGCTTCTTGCAAGCCGATCGCAAGGAAGTGTCCGAGCAGTGGTCACAACCGCAGGCAACGCTTGCGCCGCTGACGATGGATGCACCCGTGACGCCGCATAGCTCGTTGAGCCTGCCGGGACCGACCGGCGAGTCCAACCGTCTGAGCACCTTGCCCCGGCCTGCGCTGTTGTGCATGGGCCCCGGTGCGCAAGCCGCAAAAGAACAAGCGCGCCTCGTCCGCGCATTGGGCGGCGTGGCCCTTGAGGCGCAGGGAAAGATCGACCCCGCCGCATTGCGCGATGGCCCGGAGTACGGCGGTGTCCTGTGGTGGGGCGACGCGGCGACAGGACGCGCCATTGAGGTCGCGTTTGCCGCGCGCCAAGGTCCCATCATTCCCCTGATACCCGGCGCGCCGGATGTTGCGCGGGTGCTGGCGGAACGGCATGTCTGCGTTGACACGACAGCCTCTGGCGGGAACGCCGCTCTTCTTGGGGCGGCGGCGTGACATAATGCGTTAACACTGGGCCGGAACAACGGCTTGACCTGTGCGGTGCAATCGCTCAGCTTGACGCCATGTTTCCGATCCGAGATCACAATCCCTCCGGGCGCATTCCTTATGTGACCTATATGCTGATGGCTGCCAACACCGGCATTTTCCTGAGCTATTTCGGGATCATGGAAGACGTGCGCGCGATAAATGCGTTCTGGCTGCAGTGGGCGATGATCCCTGCCCGGCTGTCGCAAGGGGATGGGTATTATACGCTGATTTCATCCATGTTCCTGCACGGCGGGTTTTTCCACCTGGCAGGCAACATGCTGTTTTTATGGATTTTTGGCGACAATATCGAGGATGAGCTGGGCCATGGCAAATTCATCCTGTTTTATCTGGGCTGCGGTATCATCGCCTCTTTGGCGCAATATGCCGTCGACCCCATGGCGATGATCCCCACGGTTGGCGCATCGGGCGCCATTGCCGGTGTGATGGGTGGCTATCTGCTGCTCTTTCCCAAGGCCAAGGTGGATATCCTGATCATCCTGATCGTGATTTTCCGTATTCTGCCGATCCCTGCGTGGATCATGCTGATGCTCTGGCTGGGGATGCAGATTATCGGCGGTGTCGGGTCAAGTTCGGATGAAGCAGGGGTGGCCTATTGGGCGCATGCGGGCGGGTTCATCGCCGGCATGGTTCTTTTGATCCCGTTCTGGGTGCGCCGGGGCGGCCCGGCGTTCTGGCAGCGCACAGATGGCCATCCGCCCCATCCCGAGGCCACCTATCGCATCGGCCCAAGCCGCATTCCCAAAGTGACGCGCCGCTAGGCAGGTCGGGCCAGCGTGGCTTGGCGCGCTTCGTCAGCCGCGCACCAATTTGGCCAGGGGTGAGAACAGTTTTTCATTGGCACAGATGAGCGAGCCCGACCCCAGAATATCACCACGTGGATCGAAGGGTTCGAGCAGCCCGCCTGCCTCGCGCACGATGATCACGCCGGCCGCGATATCCCACGCCTTGAGGCGGCGTTCCCAAAAGCCATCATACCGGCCCGCCGCGACATAGGCCAGATCAAGCGAGGCGGCACCCCAGCGCCGCACCCCGGCACATCCGGGCAAGATACGGCCCAGATCGCGCAGCGTTTCCGGCAAATCCGTGCTGCCCGCGTAAGGCAAGCCGGTCGAGAAAATACTCTCAATCATCTGGCTGCGCCCTGACACCCGCAAACGGCTGTCATTCATCCAGGCCCCGGCCCCTTTCTCGGCAAAGAACATCTCGTCCTTGGCCGGGTCATAGACAACACCGGCGACCACCTGCCCTTTGTGCTCAAGCGCGATTGACACCGACCAATGAGGCAGCCCGTGCAGAAAGTTGGTGGTCCCATCGAGCGGATCAACGATCCAGCGGCGGGTCGGGTCCTGCCCCTCTTCCTCGCCACTTTCCTCCGCAAGCCATCCATAGGTCGGGCGCGCCCCCATGAGGTCTTCTTTCAGGACATTCTCGGCGTTGAGATCAGCACGGGTGACAAAATCGCCCGCCCCCTTCATGGACACCTGAAGGTTCTCCACCTCCCGGAAGTCCTTGACCAGAGATCGGCCCGCCCGCCGTGCGGCTTTCATCATGATATTGAGATTTGCGCTGCCAACCATGTTCGTGTTCCTTCGGGAGATCAGGGTGCGCGTATAGTTGCAGATCACGCCCTTGCCAAGGGGCCATTGCGCGCTGCAGCCGCATTCATTCCCTGTTGCGCATCCTGCCCTAGGGCATCTCGATCCACGCCCGCACCCCGCCCGCGATCGGAGGGCGGAAATAGGCAATCAAGCGACCCTCCGGATCAGCCGTCGCCCCCTGCGCCCACGGGGCCACACCGTGCAGCGCCAGACGATGCACCACAATGGCAGACCCCGGCGGGCCATGCACGATGACACGCGGACAGGTTTCAAAAACGGCGCGGCGCGCGGATTGATATACCTCGGTCACGTCCACAGTCGACAAATCCGTGGCTTGCGTGGTGCTAAACGCCTTGTTAAAAGCGTTTTTCATGATCCTGTGGCTGCCTTCCCACACCACGAGAGGGGCGGCATCCCGGTCGGCCCGGGTCAACGGCAGCCCAAGGATAAAGGCGTGCGGCTCTTGCACGAAGCGACGCTTGGGCGTGCCAACACCCAGAACGCCATCCACATGCGCGGCGTCACGCTTTGCGCGATACCTGAACCCGGCCTCTGTTTCGCCTGCCCGCGGGCGCGGATAACCCGGAAAGACCCCCGACACCTGCCCCCGGTGCAATGCAGGCCAGCCGCCACAGGCCTCTGCAATGAAATCCACCGCAGACCCCGAGAGCGGCGCAGATCCGGCAATGCACCCTTGCGCGTCATTGCTCAACACATCCAATCCGACAAACCATGTGTTTTCGCACTGGTGCCACTGGCTGAACGCTGGATTGTGCAGCGCGTCAATCGCATCACCCAAGGCATGCCGCGCCCAGTTCAGCGTGGCGGCTTCAGGGGCAAAGACGCCCCACCCTTTTTGAAAAAATTCGGCTTTCATGACCCGACCCATTCCATCTCGATTGCACCTTGCATGCAACGGCGCTTGAAAAACCCTGCGCGCAGGGCTGCAAACCTGCGCCCTGTGTTACCCGCTCTGCTGCGCCAGCTCCTGATGGTGCCTAACCTGCGCCAGGGCGTCCAACACCAGCGCTGGCCCGGCATTTGGCAAATGCGCACCTTCTGACAACATGCGCCGCCAGACCCGCGCACCGGGGCGATTCGCAAACAAGCCCAGCATGTGGCGCGTAATTTGCGCCAACCGACCGCCCCCGGTGACATGCGCCTCGATATAGGGGAGCATCGCGTGCACGGCTTCTTCGCCGGTCACGACCTTGCCGGTCCCAAAAATCACCGGGTCCACCGCGCCCAGGACATCCGTTGGCGTGTGATACGCCGCACGACCGATCATCACGCCATCAAGGCCCGCCTCAAGAAAGCCCACCGCTTGTTCCAGCGATGTGATCCCGCCGTTGATCGAAATATGAAGATTGGGAAAATATTCCTTCATCCGCAGCACGAGGGGATAGTCCAGCGGCGGAATATCGCGGTTTTCCTTGGGGCTCAGCCCCTGCAACCAAGCCTTGCGGGCATGGATCGACACGCGTTCACACCCGGCCGCCACGATGCGTGCCAGAAACTCCGGCAAGACCTCGTCCGGGTTTTGATCATCAACGCCGATGCGACACTTCACCGTGACCGGTATGTCAACAGCCTCGCGCATCGCCGAGACGCAATCGGCAACCAGTCCCGGGTTTTCCATAAGCACCGCACCGAAGCAACCCGACTGCACCCGGTCAGACGGGCACCCCACGTTCAAATTGATTTCGCGATACCCCGCCGTCTGACCGAGCATGGCAGCCTGCGCCAGTTCCTTGGGGTCAGACCCGCCAAGCTGAAGCGCGACCGGATGCTCATCCGGCGAAAACGCCAGCAAATGCAAAGCCCCACCCCGTACCAAAGCCGCAGAGGTCACCATCTCCGTGTAAAGCAGCGACTGATGCGTCAACTGACGATGCACCATCCGACAATGGCGATCAGTCCAGTCCATCATAGGGGCGATAGACAATTTAGCGTGTTGGTTTATCTGCATTTTTTCCGTATCTTCAAACTGTTGGCGGCGAATGCTGCTACGCTGGAATACGCCTCGATAACCCTGAATGCGCCCCTCCTACGACGACACATTGCACACATAGGCCGCACACGAAATGGCCCACATCACCAAACTCCCCTCCGGTGCCTACCGGGTTCAGATCAGACGAAAGGGCCGCTACGCGAGCGAGACGTTTCTCCGTCGCGACGATGCCACGCCCAAGCCCGCGAAGCTTGACCCCGGGTCAATCAGGGGCTGGCGCCGAAGTCGCCGCGCGCATGACAACCTTCCGCGATCTCACCGCCCTCCACATAGTCGATATGTGCGGGGCAGGCAAACCGCCGCGTCCGGCGCGCTCAAGACGCTCCGGCGCAACCTGGGCAAGGAGAAGACTGGTCACCTCGACCAGCGATGGCCGACCGACTGCGGTACGCATCGACATCGGCGTGATCCCGATGATCATCACCCATGCGGCAAGGCAAGTGACATTCCGCAGCTGCGTGCCCCCTTACCGCAAAAGCAAGATACCATGGCCGCGGACACTACGGTGCAGGACATCCGGATCGGCAAGCTGCTTATCATTCGGCCAAGCCAAAACAACCTCCGCGTCAAAGCCTCGCAGGAAGCCGATATCATGCTTGGCGCGCGCCGCGATAGACCGGTTTCAACGTCTCGATCAGTTTTGCCTGAAGGGGCGCGACAGCCTCATTCACCGCGCTTACTCCCATGTCGTGCCCCACTTGCACGCGCATTGGCCGCGCTCCCGGCATCTCGATCAGCTGCGCGATTGCTGTCGCCACGTTATTGGCATCGGTCCCAATGAGGTCCGTTGCGAACATATGCCCGAACATGTCCAGAAGGCGTTCCCGACCTGCCGCAAGATCGCCATAGGCCTCCAGACGCGCCGTGTCCTGCGGCGCGGGTGCTGTCGTGACCAGATCTGTGCCATGCCCGCTTGGCTCGATCAAAACGCAGGTGATCCCAAAGGTCTCAAGCTCGTGGTGGAGCGCTTCGCTGTAAGCCTCAACCGCCCACTTGCTGGCGCAGTAGATACCGAAATAGGGCATCCCGAAACGCCCCGCGGAAGAACTGAGGTTGATCACCAGACCGGATTTCCGGGCCCGCATGCAGGGCAGCGCGGCCCGCGTCAAACGCATGATGCCATAGACGTTCACGTCGAAAACATCCTTTGCCTGCTCCATCGTGAATGCCTCGGTCAGACCGACAGGCATCACCCCGGCGTTGTTGACCAGCACATCAAGAGGGCCATCTGCCTCGATCTTGTCGATGGCTGTTTGGCAGGCTTGCGCGTTTGTAACGTCCAGTTCAAGCGGGACAAGGTTGAGCCTCTCCGCCTGTGCCTGTGCCTGCATGGCGGAGGCCGCGTCCTTGTTGCTTCCTGCAATGTCGCGCATTCCGGCATAGACCCTATGGCCGTGTGCAGCCAGCGCCAGCGATGCAAGATGGCCAATACCGCGGCTTGCGCCGGTAATGAGAATTGTTTTTGTATCTGTCATGTCTGACCTCGTTGAAGGGTGTTTGATTGAAGGGATACGCGCGTTTTCCCGCCATCATGGCCGTGTCGGCACGATGGCGTCGAAGATCGCTTCGCGGCCCGCGTCAGGACTGGGGGGATAGATCCACGTTTCGTTGATCTGCGTTTTTATCGCGGCACCTTCTGTCCCGGTCTTGGCGATGGTCCTGTCCCAGCCTTGGGTGAAAACGGCGTTGGACGCACCGAGGCTGATACAGGTCGCGTAGTCAGGCTGCGCATAGGGCCGCAGGTCCTGTCCCAGCAGATCAAGCACGGCATTCTGGCCGGCCACAACGCCCATGGGCCTCGCATGTTGGCACGACATCAGCGTCATGTGTGTGGCATCCGCTGCGGCAACTCCGATGTCGCCAGCGGCAAATAAACCTGTCTCACCGACGACCCGGAGGTTCCGGTCAAGCCGCAGCCGCCCGTCGCCCGCGTGAACGCCAATGTCTTTGACCAGGGGGGAAGGCTGCAGGCCGGTTGCGAAAATCGTGGTCGCGGCGTCGATCACCTTGCCCGAATGCAGGATGACGCGATCCGCCGTGACGTAGGTCACGGAGTCACCCCCCAGAAACTGAATGTTCGCTTTTTCAAGCGCAGACGTGATTTCGAGGGTCAGGCTGTTTCCAAGCGACTGGCCCGGAATGTCCTGCCGATCAATCAGGTAGATTTCGGGATCAGACCCGAGGCGATCACGCAGAGATGTTGCGATTTCAAGCCCGCTGAAACTCGCGCCCACGACGACAAACCCGGATGCGCCGGGCGCTGCGATGTCCAGCTTGGAGAGATGCGCATCGAGGTGTTCCGTCTGTTTATAGGCATCCACGGTAAAGCCGTGCACCGCCGCGCCGGGCACAGCGGGGATCGATACATGGCTGCCCATGGCAAGGATCATGCGATCATGCTCCATGGTGACACCCTGTCTGGTGTGCAACGCGGTGGGGGTCACTTCCGAAATCCGGGCGGTTTCGAAACCGACATCGATCGCCTCGAGCAAGGGCTCCAAGGGGACCAGCATTTCGGGACGCGCTCCTTCATAAAGACGTGGTCGAATACATAGATGCGGATCCTTCGAAACGAGCGTGATTGCGATGTTATTGGCGTCTTGACGGTGCCGCGTTGCAGCGGCGGCCATTGCAGCCCAGAGACCTGCAAACCCACCGCCTGCGATGAGGATTTTTGACATTTTGATCTAACCTGTTGTTTCTGGTCGATCGAATACCCCTTGCACGAATGCGAGTACACGAGCATTTTCGTGACTCTGAATCGCAAAAATGAGAATAAGATGCTTGATTGGGACGAGTACCACCTGTTGCTGCATGTCGCTCGTTTCGGGCGTATTCCTGAAGCGGCACACCATTTGAAAGTGACGCCATCGACCGTTTTTCGCCGCCTTGCCGCGATCGAAAGTAAGCTGAACATCCCGGTGTTTCAGCGGGATGGCGGGCAGTACACGCCAACGGAAGAAGGCGTGGCCATTGTGCACGCCGCCGAAAAAATGGAGCAGGAGACAGCCAACGTCGCACGCCATCTTTTCGGCGAAAGCCAGACCCTGTCGGGATCTGTCAAGATTACAACGAGCGAGGTTTTGTCGTCATTCTTTGTCGCGCGTCATGTGATGGCGATGGGGCGGGAGCACCAAAACCTGAAAGTGCAGGTTGTCAGCGATGACACGATGCTGGATTTGTCACGCCATGAAGCAGACGTTGCAATCCGGCCCAAGCGCCTCTGCTCGGATGCCCTGTTTGGGCGAAAGCTCGCGACGATTCGCTGGGCGACCTATGTCGCCGATAAAAACCGCCATCACGACATAGACCAAATGCACGCTTTCATCGGTCACGCGGGGGATCCCCGGCTGGCGGCAAATTTTGGCTCGACGGCGTTCGACCCCAATGCCACCGAGGGTCCACAATTCTTTGCAAGCTCGCTGATCCTGCGCGCGGCCATGTGCGCTCAGGGTGATCATGCCGCCACATTGCCGATGATCCTGGGCGAAGTCTGGCCGGGACTGCGCCGCGTCGGTGGTGCGCTTGAGGCCCCGATTGGGGATCTCTGGATCGTTTGCCACCACGACATGCGACGCAATCGACGGGTCCGGGCAGTGTTCGATGCAATGATTGAAGGGGCCCGCGCCGACATGGCCCTTTTTGAAGGGCCGAAAGGTGCTGATCAGGCAACGTGACACATAAAACGCACGGCTGCGCACCAGATGGGCTGTCGTGTGTGTCTCCACCCAATGTCGCCCTATCGCCTGATGAAGCAGTGTCGCATCCAGACGCTATGAACCGGCAGTTTTCGGGAATTTCGCATGCGTTGGAACGTGCTCCAGATCAAATGCCCACTCTGGCTGTTCCGACACGAAAATTCTGAGCCGTTCAACGACTTGGGCTGGTTCGCTCAGAGAACCAGCGGGCACGATCATCTTTGTCCCGTCACCATTGGTCCAGGGAACTCCTGACCCGCAGACCCGGCAGAACGACTTGGAAATGTCCCGCCCCGGGACCTGATAGCGGACGATCTGCTCGGTGCCACTGAGCCACTCAAACCCGTCAGTACCAACGAAAAGGTTGGATGCAAAAGCTGATCCTGTAATTTGGCGGCATTGATCGCAGCTGCATAAAAAGAGCTTTTCGAATGAGCCTCTGACTTCGTAGGAGACCGCTGCGCAAAGGCAGCTGCCACGTATTTTTGACTGGGCAGGTTCGGTCATCGGTTCCACCTTTCCTGATGGGTCGGCTGTTGGGGGTGAATTCGGCGTTTTCGCGGATAGATGCGATCAACCCACATCCTGCCGCGTCGCAGAAACAGATTTCATTGGGTTCCCTGCCAAGGAGGGATTGAATGGTGACGCGCTGATAAACTCCGCCGACACGGATGATCCTATTGATGAAATCACATAGCGTCTGGCGCGGAACTTCCACCATCGGCCCGTATCAGCCGAAGCAGTCTTGGCGTCTTTGGCAGCTAGCTGCAAGTCGACAACGCCGGTCAACTGGAGGGTCCGGTTTGCTTCGAAATCAACAAAGAGCAGGCCAGCGCGCGGATTAAGCAGGAAATTACCCAGCGTGCTGAACATTGAATTCCCGTGGTAGTCGGGGATGAACAGTGTCTGGCCTTGAGCCTGCACAAACCCGGGTTGTCCGCCACGGTGCGAAACATCCGCAGCACCGTCCGTGGCGGTGCTGGCCACAAAAAATGTGTCGGCATTGGTTATCCAATTGGCCACATGATCGGGCAGTGTCGCACCGGACTCAATGCATTGTGGATCGCTTGACGCACCCCCTGCCCTGAAACGCCGTGCCTGAATGTATTTGGGGCAGTTGGGAAAGGATTGATCCACGGACAGAGTGAGGTTTTGCCCTGACATCGCAGCAATGCGGCCATTTACCCGCAACCGCTTGCGTGTCGAAAGATCAATGAAGAGCAGACCAAGGTGGTTCCCGATGCCGAGATCAAGTTGCCGTTCGCGCAATCCGCCCGCGCCGAGAGATATGCTAAGCGATGCGCCGGCAGAACCAACGGTTGCAAATCCGGCAGCCCCCACAACGAATTCCGCCCAAACGTCACCCATCGCGGACACACCACCGACGACGCAGTACGACTGTGATGTCACGAATGGGATAATGTGGTCCGGAATCGTTGACCGTATCATTTTAGAATTTGCGCCAGCGATATCGCGCACGCCAGTGGCGTCCTGGATGGCCAATTCACCGGGATGGAACATTTGAGACATACCTTTGGTTCGTGTTTGTCCCTGCACCGCCCGACCGGCGATGCAATGGGGTTGTTTCAGGCTCAGAAAGTGACGAGCCGATATCCTTCATCAAGGTAGCCAGACAGGTCGATGACGCCCGACGTGCCCGGAATGGCCTTGTCACCGACAAGAGCAACGCCTGTCGATTTCACGTCTTCGGTTGCCCCAAAGACATCGGCGCATCCAAGGCATGCACCTGCCACCTTGTCCGAGACCGCAGTATAAAGCGGATTGGCCGGGTGTTCGGGATTGATCAACTCATTCACCCAACGCACCCCGGTGCCTTGGAAAATAAGGGCGACGTCCTGTTCCTTTTCCTTGAGCGCATAGGTCAGAAACATGGCGTTGAAGACGCGACCGAGCGCTTCTTCCGAGTTTGCCTTTGGATCTGAATAGATGACGATTGCAGTTTTGGACATGAGGGGTTCCAGTTTTTGATTTGCCTTTACCGAACGAACGTTCAATTATTGAGTAACGGACGGCAATGATACTGACAACTATATTTGACCGTTCGTTCGGTAACGTGTTAGTGATCTGGAGGATCTGCATTTGGGACGAAGATCAAGCATCGGGGAGGAAGACCTGATCAAAGCGCTTTCGCGCGTGTTTCGTGACATGGGGTATGAAGGAGCAACGCTGTCCTCTTTGTCGCAGGAGACCGGCCTTCGACGCGCAAGTCTCTATCATCGGTTTCCCAGCGGAAAGGAGCAGATGGCGCAGGAAGTCCTGGCCGCCTCTGAAAACTGGCTGACGGAGAACCTCTTTGAGCCGCTGAAGGGCGATGCTCCAGCCGAGCAGCGTCTACAAGCGATGACCCGCAAGCTGGATGCGCTCTACTCAAGTGGCAAACAGGCTTGCATTCTGAACATGCTCAGCTCCGCCAACGGTGGTGACAATCCCTTTGCGGCGGCGATCAAAAGGATCTTCAACGCCCTGATTGATTCATTTGCCACCCTCGCAGAGGAACAAGGTTTTGACAAATCAGGCGCAAGGGCGCGCGCCGAACGTGCCGTCATGTTGTTGCATGGCAGTTTGGTCCTGTCGCGGGGGATGGGATCGCAAGCACCCTTCGAACGGTTTCTTGAAACGCTGCCTGATGAACTGCTCGGGCGTCCATAGCACGCGACCGGGGTCCTTGGCTGGCCTTATCGGCAGGGTTTTTTCCCGCGCTGTTTACCACCTTTGCAAGTGGTCTGGTATTACTGGATAATCCGCCACACAGTCAGCCCGCCAGGGTTTTGTGGCGAAGAGCATGACGGTCGGGAAAGACAGGTCCACCCGAACGTACGCGAAGGCAACCGCATTAGCTGCCCAAGGCCCATGACATGCACCACCATCGCACCATTGATCAGGAATTGATTCAGCAACCCAAGCGCAGGCGGAACCAAGCGCAAGCCCGCTTCCGCAGACATGATGCTCGCCCCAAGCAAGGCATCGACACGAATTCAGCGTTTGCCGCCAAATGTAGGATGGTCGATGTCGTGGCCATCAACTTTCGCTTGTTGGAAATGCCCGAACGTGTGGTTCAAGGAATTTGAAACCCTGCATGCACCTGCGGTTCTGGGCCCTTCGTACATCTGCGCCAGATCAGCCGGCCTGTCATGCGCCAGTTGTCCTTTCGCACCGGCGCTCAGCACGGAGTTTGCTGATGGAAATAAGGTGGAACCCAAGGAAGATCGGGACAAAGAATGCAGGGAACAGCGCCAGTGGGTGATCGTTGACGATGTTGGGCGCATCTTGGGACAGCAGATGTGCAAAGCCTTCGGATGTCATGATCCCAAGGGCTACGGCAAAGACGAAGTCCAATATCCCTATGACGTTCGCCCGCATCAGCAGTTTCTTTGCGTTCGCCGCCCCGCTGGCCAAGGCTGTACTGGCTTGCCATCCGGCGATCCCGGCCCAGATGTCACCCAACCCCGCCGGCAGTGCGAATTCCGCTGGAATGCTGCCGCCGAGCCACCCGATCAAGAAAACAGCGCCCATGACGCGGGGAATTTGAAAGGCGGCGATGGCGGCAAGGGGCGTGGCCATGGAGATGCGTCGCCCCAGCGGTGTGAGCCACGCGAGCCCCCAGACAATCACCGCGCCGCCAAACAGGAAAGCCAGGACAATCGGAGGGTCCTGAAGGGTCGGCGGTACGTTCAGCACGTTGGATTCCGAGGGCGGCACCACGATGGCAAACCACAGCCCGAACAGGAACGCCGCCACCGTGATCGCAACCCCTGTTTGCCCTGCCGTGAGGTTGGCCCGGCCTGCCCCGATCATCAGGATCGCGATCGCAATAAGCGGCAGTGCGACAGCAAAGGTGCGCACATAGAAAACAAGAAAGTCTGTCATGTCATTTCTCTCAGATTGTGGGGGATGAATTCGAAGGTCTGAATTAGGAGGCGGAACGGCTGTCGATGGCGCGTGGGGCGCCGTCACACCGATCTGGCACTTCGTCTGCCCTCACCGCAGCAGCGGGTCCGGAGACCCGCGCAAAGTCACGAAAAGTGGTTCTTTGATCCTTTGGCATAACCTGCACCCGAGTTTAGCGTATAGTTGTACTCTTAAATTATAGATGTTATGCAAACTCTATAATGTCAATCCCCGGGAGACAGACACATGCCGAGAATGTCCCAAGCCGACAAACAAAAGAGCCATGAACGCATATTAGACGCGGCTGCGAGACTGTTCCGCAGGGATGGTATTAGCGCCACGAGCGTATCGGACGTGATGCAAGCCGCGGGGCTTACGCAGGGCGGGTTCTATCGCCACTTCTCCTCAAAGGAGGATCTTGTAGCTGCTGCGTTTGAAAGGTCTGCCGAGGAACTCCTGACCAGAACCAAAGGCAAGACAGAGAGCCAAAAGCGCGCAGATTACATCGCGAGATACCTCTCACTCAGTCATGTGAAGAACGCCGGCCAAGGCTGCCCCTTCGCCGCCAACGGATCAGAAGTAACCAAGCTTGGCGATGGTTTGCGCTCCCAAGCCTGCCAAGCGATCAAGCGGATTTCTACGATGCTTAACGCTTCAGAGGACAAGACCGCAGGTGATGGCGTTGCGACCTTGGCGCTCTTGGTGGGAACGATAACCCTTGCCCGGCTGGCTCAGTCGGATGCAGAAGCGACGCAGATTGTTGAAGCCGGCAAAGTCGCCGTTGACCGGCTGAGCAACAAGACCCCTTAGGGTCAAATCTCACCACGCGATGCGACACTTCCGGAAACCGCAAGAACCGGGTCGGACGCGGCGCCCTTGACCTCTAACCTCTGCTGGAAAACGGAGGACTTCGATGCGCTACCAGTTTGAAGCAATGCCATCGACAGTGGCGCATTGGCACCGCAAAAACCGGCTGGACAAGCTCGGAAACAGGATTCTGCATGTTCACGATGGTGGTACGTATCCCTGTCGCCACTGCCTCAAGGAAGCGGGTAAAAAGGATGGGGCGCTGCTCTTTTCCTATCGCCTCCCCCTGCCCGACAGTGTCTATGCCCAACCGACGGCGGTGTTCTTGTGCAAAGGCGAATGCACAGGTTACACCGGTGGACAAAGCGTTCCTGAAATTGTCGGAAACAGGTTCGTGGCCCTGCGCGCATTTCGCGCAAAAGGGCTTATGGATTATGCGATGAACACCTTGTCCGACGGGAAGGGTGTCGGCGACGAAGTCGAGCGTATTCTGCAAAACAATGAGATTGCATTCATCAATGTCCATACGGCACTGGCCGGATGCATGTTATGCGCGGTCCGCCGAACCTGAGCCTTGACGGTGCCGGGCGTTTGGCAAACGCGAAATCGCCCTCATCATTCCTTACGCAATAGGCCTTTGTGTCATGAAAAGCCACGTAAGGCGCGCAGCAGGATGGTTATTGACTGCCCATGGTGCAAATGATTGCTTGCATCCAAGGCAACCGAAACCACGTTGACCACAAGCGCAAAAATCAGTCGCGGGTCGCCAAAACGTCGCGGGTCATCTTGCCGCTCACAAGGGATCTGCGTCAGGAAATTTCCGAACGCGCGGCTGATCGGATGTAGACATGACTTGCTTCAAAGGAGAGTACAGAGGGAAACGCACACAAACCTTGCGACAGAATTCCCTTTGACGGTTGCCTTGTTGAAAAGCGGTGCCGCCTGTGAGCGGCACCGCTTTGAACGTTCAAGTGAACAGGAACTCGTCAGCAGGCAGGAAATCCGCGATGTCGATGATCCCGTCGAAACGCACGGCCTCTGCCACGGCAGCGCCTGTGACGAGGTAAGCCTCGCCAGCATCGGCACCGCCCAGATCGCCGCGCCATGAAGAGAGCAGTATATCATCGCGCCCGTCGCCATCGAGATCCCCGACATCTGCGACGCTCTATCCTGCGGTGTTGTCCTCGCCGAGGCCAAGGATTTTGACGCCTTCGTCGGGCGTCATATCGGCAAAGTGGAAGAAGCCATCGCCCTCAGCGGTGAAATCCGCCGCCAAGGCCTCGCCAAAGACGAGATAGGCACCGCCACTTTCGCCCAACCCATAGGCACCGACAAGCACATCCGGCGCACCGCCGCCATCGACATCACCTGCCGTTGAAACCGAGAACCCGGTCAGGTCCCGTTCATCCGCACCGACAAAGCGCACCCCACGCCCGCCGGACAGATCAGAGACATCAACCGACACATCAAGGCCCGGCAGTGTTTCAGCCGTCAGTGCGGCACCTGACAGCAGATACGCCTCCCCGCCGAAGGGAATGCCATCCGCATCAGACAGATACGCCCCAAAGAGCACATCGCCAAAGCCGTCACCATCAATATCGCCCGCATCCGCAAGGCCCCGGCCAAGCGCATCCCCTGCCTCCGGGCCGTAGATCACGAGGCCCTCTCTGTTGGTCATTGTGCCTGCATCGATTTCGCCACCGGAACCGCGCGCGGCGAGGATTGCCGAGCCAAAGATCACGGCACCAACCCCGTTTTGTGCGCCAGAGCCGTCCGGCGAGCCGGTCCATCCCCCTGCGATCACGTCAAGCAAGCCGTCCGCGTCCACATCGCCCGCACCGGACACCGCAAAGCCCAGCAGGTCCTGCGCCTTTGCGCCGGTGATGGTGACACCATCGCCGCCGGACAGATCGCCAAGCGCGATTTCACCGTCGCCGTCTTCGCCCGTCCCTGCGACAATGGCCGACCCAAATACGACATGGGTTTCGCCCCTGCGCCCGTCAGCTTGGCCTGCACCGATAATGATATCATCCAAACCATCCCCGTCCAGATCGCCGAGGGCTGCGACCTGATGCCCGGCATAATCAAGGATCGCAGAACCGGTGAGCGTCACGCCCTGATCCGGTGTCAGCGCTCCGAGGTCGATGGCGGTTTCACTCGCGCGTGCATCTTCGATCGCGTCGCCGAAGACCACAAAAGCGCGACCTGCAAAGATATTGGCACCAAACGCGCCCACAATGACATCCGCACGGCCATCTCCATCGACGTCGCCTGCGTCGGCCACGCTCCACCCCGCGAATTCAGCGTTGAGCGCGCCTTGCAGGAGCACCCCAGCGCCACCCGAAAGGTCACCAAGGTCGAGCGCTGCAAAACCGTTGGTTGGCTCCAACGCCCCTAACATGGCGCCGTCGAGCACATAGGCCTCACCGGGTGAGAGCAGCGCATCGCGGTCTGCGCTGAAGGCGCCGATGACAACCTCTGATGTGCCGTCGCCGTTGATATCCCCGGCGGTGGAGACCGAGATACCCGCGTTGTCGCCCGCATCGAGGCCCGTCAGCGCAACAACCGAGAGCGGCTGCACCGAGATATCCGCCCGCGTCAGCACCGTGTCGCGCAGGACAACCGTGGTTGCGCCATAGGCCAGCGTCGTGTCGCCCGTGAACGTATTGTAGCTGAGACTGTAGTGCGACGCATCCGCCAGACGGATGCTGTCGACACCGGCTTCAAAGTCGGTAATCACATCCCGCCCGTCCGCAGTGCCGAAATGGAACATGTCTGCGCCGTGTCCGCCCACGAGGCGGTCATCATCACCACCGCCGGTGATCACATCATCGCCGTCACCACCAAAGATGAGGTCGTTTCCGGAGCCGCCGGTCAGCCTGTCATTGTCAGCGCCACCCGCGATGCGGTCCGCACCCGCGCCGCCGTTGATCTCGTCACGGCCATCATTGCCACGCAGGTTATCCGTCCCGTCGCCACCGTCCACGTCGTCATTGCCGGTGCCTGCAGTGACACTGTCGTCGCCCGTGCCGCCGCTGACAACGTCATTGCCCGCGCCCCCGTTGATGATGTCGTTGCCAGCACCACCGTCGAGCATGTCGTTGCCGGCACCGCCGCCCAGAACGTCCGTGCCGTCTTCGCCAAAGATCGTGTCATCGCCTGTCCCGCCAAAGGCCCGGTCATCGCCTGCACCGGCGGACATGAAGTCCGAAAGTTATTGCTTATCAATTGGTTAAGTGATTGATTTTGTTGAATGCGGGATCGCGGCGTGCTGCGGATTGTGCAGCAAAATGTGCAGCAAAGTTAAGCGCTTTTCGCTTCTGCTAGCCTTCGAACATGGCAGCCTTTCGCTGAGTATTGATCGTTCGAAAATCTGCGAGGATTCGCGACTTTGTCCAGGATCGCAGAACTGTCGTGCCATGGATCACGATGCCGCAACGCGACACTCACAGCCAAGCACGCTGCGTTGGCCATACGAACTGATCAATCGACATGACCGAGCGTAGCGGAAATTCGAAGGGGACAGATTGCGTGGGATAAAAAACCAAGGCACATGGCTGACCGGGTGCTTGCAAAGCGCAAATCATTGAAATCTATTGCCAACCACTGAGATGATAGTGTGTGATGGACAGAAGGGCCGGTAAAGCAATGGCTATGGCCGAATTGCTGTCGGTCGTAGCTAAATGATCGTGGGCGACGGTTCGAACAAACAAACCAAACGTCAAATGACAGGCAAAAGGTAAACCGTGACATCGTCTCCCTACTCAAAAGACGCACTCAAGGGTTGTTTTCGTGTCGGCGATGGCGGACGCTGGAAGGTGAATCTTGACACACAACTAGAAGCGATCGCCGACTCAGCGGCGTCGCGAGCTGAGCAGAGACCGGTTGCACTAAGTTTGTCGTCACGAACTGACGCTTCTGGAGTGGTCCATCGGTTCGCCGCTGACATCGAAACAGATTTGATAATGCGGGCGACCTACCGTCGCTTGGCGAAGCAGTACAACATCCAGCTGCCGAATAGAGAAGTTATTATTTCTGGAATTCTTGAAGCAGTTTGCGAAGGAAGCCCTTACGCAGTTACTCGATGTGACATCCGATCCTTTTATGAAAACATTGATGCAGAGCCAATAGTTAAGAAAGTAATCGCAGATACTCGTACGGATGCTAGCCTTCGTGCTGTGATTGAATGGATTTACGACGCTGGTGGTGGCGCGGTCCCTTCTAATGTGGCACCACGTGGTTTGGCTATCAGTACAGTACTTGCCGAGCTAGCCCTGAGCGACTTTGACAAAGCCTTGAAAAAACTGCCTGGTGTCCATCGGTATTTCCGATTTGCCGATGATATGGTCATCTTCCACCTTCCTCAATATGACATACTAGCTGAAATTAATGATCTTTTAGATACTTTGGGTCTGGAGATTAACGAGAAGACAACAGTAACTCACTTTAGGTCCGACAAACCAAGTGGGGCGGGAGCTAATACCAAAGCAAACTTTGACTTCCTGGGCTACGAATTCACGGCAAATAATAGTGTGAAAAGCTTTGAGAGCCGAGAATTTTCTGTATCAATTACTGAAAGAAAACTTAAAAAGAGGCAGACAAGAGCTTATCTCGCGCTTAAGTCATTCAAGAAGCACAAGAATGCGTCGCTGCTTTTGGATCGGCTCAGATATATAACTTCAAATCAATCGATATACCGTACGAAGCACTCGCGCGGAAAGCCGCGCGAAAAAGTGCGGACAGGAATATTCTACAACTACAATAGATGTGGCTACTACCCGCCATCAAAGCGAGGGCGCGAGAAACGGGCCCACCCGGCATTTGAACTCGTAGGCCTCGATGGTTATCTAAAGACGCTTCTCTTTAGCCCAAGTAGCGAATTTTCAGCGGACATTTTGGCCCTTCCTCCCCCACTTCTAGCTGAGCTGAGAAAGCTGTCATTCGCGCAGGGCTACAGAGCGCGCATCATACGTCGGCACTCGCGGGCGCGTGTCGCAGAGATTTTCAGGGCTTGGAATAATGAGTAATATTGACGACCGTATGCGTGAAGTTCGAGCAGTTCTTACTGAAACTCTTCCATTTGAACTACCTCTCGGATTTACAAACGAAAATCTGTTCCTCTCTGAGCTGAGATTGGATCAGATGACGGGAGTTCAGCAAAACTATCTGAATAGGTTAAGACGGCCGCACAATAACTACACTAAGCCTTATCTTTACAGCATAAACCGCTCTCGGCGATCAAAGAACACGCTAGGTCTTATCCATCCAGCAGTTCAGCTTAGGATTGCTACTTTCTATTCTGAGTTTGAGCAAACTATCATTCAGGCTTGCGGTCGGAGTACTTTTTCGATCCGCCATCCATACGAAGCTTTGCGTATATACTCTAAGGATAGCGCGAAGGATGTGCGGAAAAGGTGGAAGCTTGCTCTTCCCGGAGAGAATGTAGGGCATGCAATAAAAACATCCTACACCTCATCTTACTTTGCCTACCGGAAGTATTTGTTGCTTGATAAATTCTTCTCTTCAAACGAGATAATCAGGCTAGAGGGAAAGTATTCTAGATTGAGAATGCTGGATGTTTCCAAGTGCTTTTTCAATATTTATACCCATTCAATAAGTTGGTCTCTCAAAGATAAGGATTTTTCCAAGAAGAACGCAAAAAACTATTCTTTCGAACAACAGTTTGACACCTTAATGCAGCACTCAAATTATAATGAGACTGCTGGTATTCTCGTTGGCCCTGAGGTTTCTCGTATTTTTGCGGAAATTATTCTTCAGAGGGTTGACGTCGAGCTTGAGCGAGCAGTTTCCAAACGATTGAAATTAGAGTGTGGTCGAGACTATGATATTCGAAGGTACGTAGACGATTTCCACCTATTCGCAAATGATGAAGACGTTCTAGATAAGGTAGAGGGTGTCTTAGCCGAAATTCTTGAGACGTATAAGCTGTTCTTGAATACGGGGAAGAGCGAAGAGGTTGAACGCCCTTTTGTGACTGGAATTTCCCGGTTGAAGTTTGAAGTCAGCGGCATTTGCGCCAAGCTGTATGACGAGCTTACGGTGGATTTGAGTAACAATGAAGAAAGTTCAGCTGAAGCTCGTGAAACTCTGCGCAAAGCTCGGGTTTCGCTAGACGCGCTAAGACACATTGGTGGAACCGAAAGGGCGCTTTTGCCTAGTGCTATGTCTGAGGTTTTTACAACACTTTCCCGTATTGTAAGAAGTTTAAACAAAATGACGGAACTTGACCTGAGCGAAGCGCAATCAGAAGATTTGATCGCAAGGGTGAAAACTGTTGTTCGTGTCTTGTTTTACCTGTCAGCAATAGATTTTCGAGTTCCACCAATCATTCGGCTGTCCTTAATTTTGAAGGAGGTCGTGAGGCTGTCGAAGAAGCTGGCCCAGCCGTACCGTGAAACTATCACCGGATACTTGGTGTACGAGTTGAGTGAGTTGATGGCGACTCACTACGTCGAAGAGGCAGAGGCCGTGGGCTTAGAAGTGGCAAATACCTTTGTTTTGGGTTTGGTTGTTGAGCCGGCTCTTTTTGCAATGCAAGAAAGCTCTGCGAAGTTTCTGCACAATGTTCTCACCGGAAAGCATAAATGCTATTTTTCGGTTTTGTGTGCGCTCCACGCACTGAACTCGGTGGAAAATATCAAAGAGGACGAAAAAAATGCCTTCGTTGATGGTCTGATCAATAGGATATTGTCCAACGACTTCGAAATTGAGGTGAGTTGCGAGGAATACCTTATTTTTTGTGATGCATTGTCTTGCCCTGCGATAGACAGAGACGTGCGTTGGCAGACATTCCAAGACAAGCTTGGCGGACAGGGATTGAGTAAAGCGGCGTTTGATGAGTTGGCGTTATGCTTCCGCCACATCAACTGGGATGCAAATGGGCCGGGTTTTGAACTAGTTCAGCGTAGGTTGCCTCCCGTCTATTTTTCAGGCTAACTGCTTTCTGGCGGCAAGGTTCTTGTGCTAGATCGCTAACGCTGCTTCGGTAGCCGAGGTTGACGTCTACTAACGCTGACTTCGCTTGGTGTAAGTAGGCGGTCACACACACATTAGCGCGTTCCTTGTCGTCACTCCAAGACTTGGAGGAGCTGGCAAGCCTTGTTGGCAGCCAAGAGCGTTTCGCACTCGTAAGAAGCTTGCTTGCTTCATCTGAGCTCAGGTGCCTGTCCTCGCTGCCCACCTTTGAGAGATGCCCAATTGACCGATGTCGCAACTGTCTCCGGCTGGACTTCAAATCTGTGTTTGCTTCAGCCGAGGTCGGCTTGTTGCATGCTTCACTCGGAGCTTGGCGAACGATCAGGGCTTCCGGGCTGTTGCCCGTCCATGCGACGCCGGAAGATGTAGGTCGCGTTTTCGATAACATCTGGCTCCTCATGAAAGACAACAGTCTTTACTTCGATCGCGGGCTGCCAATCCGTGGGGAAAGGCTCTAAACCATCGTCTATGAAGCTTAAATCCCAGCCATTTCTTGCTTTCCTTGCCGACGCGCGTCGCCGACTTCCGCGTGCGCTGGAACTGCAAGACAGTGGCATTGCCGCTACTGGCGGCACGCGACCTAGAATCGAACTCGAAGAGATCGTTGCCAAACCAGCGATCCAGGGGTAATCCCCCCGAAATTTAGGGGTCTGCGGAAGTAGAATTTTCTCGAAGATGGAAGAGGAGATTCTGATGAAGAAATCGAAGTACAGCGACGCGCAGATCATGGCGATCTTGAAGCAGGCGGAGAACGGCGTGCCGGTGTCTGATCTGTGTCGCGAACATGGGATGAGCAGCGCGAGCTTTTATAAGTGGCGTTCAAAATATGGCGGCATGGATGCCAGTCTGATGGCGCGGATGAAGGAGCTCGACGAAGAGAACAAGCGGCTGAAAAAGATGTATGCCGAGAAGAGCATGCAGAACGATCTGCTGAAGGAAGCCCTTGGAAAAAAGTGGTGAGGCCGTCTCAAAGACGCGAGATGGCCGAATGGGCGGTGCGCTACCGTTCCGCCAGCATCGCTCTGGCGTGCCGGGCGTTCTCAATCAGCGAGACCTGCTTTCGATATCAGCCAAAGCTCAGCGATGAGAACGAGTTGATCGCTGATTGGCTGGTCGCGTTGACGAATGCCAAGAAGACATGGGGTTTCGGCCTGTGCTTGCTGCATCTGCGGAACGTGAAAGGGTTCAAATGGAACCACAAGCGCGTTTATCGCATCTATCGCGAGTTGGAGCTGAACATGCGGATCAAGCCCCGAAAACGGCTGCAACGGGAGAAGCCTGAGCCACTGGCCGTGCCGGAGGCCCCGAACGAAGTGTGGTCGATGGACTTCATGGCCGACCAGTTGGCGGATGGCAGATCGTTCCGGACGCTGAACGTGCTGGATGACTTCAATCGAGAAGGCTTGGCCATTGAGGTCGACTTCTCACTGCCGTCAGAACGCGTGGTTCGGACGCTAAACCAGATCATTGCATGGCGTGGCAAGCCGTTGGCCATTCGTGTGGACAATGGCCCAGAATACGTCAGCGCCAGGCTCCAGAACTGGGCAGAGAAGGCGGGGATCGGGCTGATCTACATCCAGCCCGGCAAGCCCCAACAGAACGCCTATGTCGAGAGATACAACAGAACTGTCCGCACGGAATGGCTTGGGCGGTATCACTTCAACAGCATCGAAGAGGTGCAAGACCATGCCACCCGTTGGCTCTGGACATATAACAACGAAAGACCAAACATGGGGATCGGCGGAGTGACACCGATACAGAAACTGAAAGCAGCATAGATTCTACTGACGCGCCCCTCTGAAAATGGGGGGATTACCCAGGTAGGAGTGTTTTCTTCGTCTTTCGCCCTCAATCTCCATGGCGACAAACAGGTTGTTCTCCCAGCCGTCAACAAAGCAGCGGCGAATGCTTTCGCCCAAGCTTTTGGGCAGGCGTGGTCCAAATTCAACCTTAGGGAACTTGCCAAGGAAGAGGAGAGAATCCAGCGGCTCCTTCAATTCCTAGAGAAGCTCCAAGCGCCTGAGCGATACCCGTCAGCATTCCATATCGACCCATTGGCACGAGAGGCATTGAACCTGACTGACCGTGTCTTGTCCAAGCTCAACGCCGAGGCTGTTGGCGACAAGACGATGCGTCGGATCGCCCCGATCCTTTCCTTCTCTGCTGACCCTGCCAAAGCCCGCGAAGCCGCGATCGAGCGCTTTGTCGATGCACAGCTCGACCGTTGGACGGAATTTCTCGACACCGTCGAGTCCATGCCGTTGACGCCCGAACAACGTCTGTCCGTAGTTGTCGATGAGGATGCGACGCTGGTTCTAGCCGGGGCCGGATCGGGCAAGACCAGCGTCATCACCGCGAAAGCGGCCTATCTCGTTAAGGCCGGGATCAGGTCTCCGGAAGAACTGCTTCTCCTGGCCTTTGCACGAGATGCAGCGACTGAGATGTCTGAGAGGATCGAAGCTCGTTGTGGCGTGCCCATCGCCGCGCGCACGTTCCATGCGCTGGCCTACGAGATCATAGGCGATGTCGAAGGGGAAAAGCCCGCGCTTGCGCCGACGGCAACGGACGACAAGGCGTTCCTATCGCTTATCCGGGACATCCTGCGATACATCGTCAGCCGCGTCAGCGACGTGGCAGAAACCGTGATCGGCTGGTTTGCGGGCTTCTTCGACGACTTCCCATCACCTTGGGACTTCAAGTCTGCCCATGAATGGTATTCCGAGGTCGAAAGCCGCAATTTACGGACGCTGCAAGGGGAAACCGTCAACAGTTTCGAAGAACTAATCATCGCGAACTGGTTGTATCGGAACGGCATTGCCTTCGAATACGAGCCTACCTACGAACACAAGCTGACCGGGACTGGGCGACGTGTCTACACCCCGGATTTCCGTTTGACCGAAAGTGGCGTCTACATCGAACACTTCGGGGTCCGGAAGAGACGAACCTCAGATGGCACGGAGCAGCTGACAACCGCGCCGTTTGTCGATCGAGACGAATACCTGGCCAGCATGGACTGGAAGCGAAAGGTCCATACGGAACATGAGACGGTCCTGATCGAAACCTATAGCTGGGAGCGCGAGGAGGGTCGGTTGCTCGACGCGTTAGCCGAAAAGCTCGCGCCACACGTCACCTTGAGGCCGATCCCGGATATCGAGATTTATGATCAGGTCACACAGGTCGGTGTCGTGGACGGGTTCTCGTCGCTGATCGGCACCTTTCTTCGCCATTTCAAGAACGGCGGGTATCAGATCGATGACTGCTCCGACAAAGCATCCACCCTGAAAATGGGAAAGAGAGCCGATGCTTTCCTCAAGATCTTCGGAGCGGTCTTTCGAGAGTATCAGAACCGCCTAGGCGACCGTATCGATTTCGAGGACATGGTGATCCGGGCGACTGCGCATGTCGAAAGAGGACGTTACAACAGCCCGTTTCGCCACATTCTCGTTGACGAGTTTCAGGACATCTCGACCGGAAGAGCGCGTCTTATCAAAGCACTCAAGGAGCAGCACGCGGATGCGAAGGTCTTTGCGGTTGGGGATGATTGGCAATCGATCTACCGCTTTGTCGGCTCCGATATCCATATCATGCGAAACTTCGGGGCCGAGTTTGGGGGGCAGTTTGCCGGCATAACCGGCATCCACCGAACCGTTGATCTTGGTCGCACTTTCCGATCAGTTGACAAGATCGCGCTCGCATCACGACGCTTCGTCTTGCGCAACCCGGCCCAGATCACAAAGACAGTGCGCGCAGCAGGAGAAACGGACCAGCCTGCGATTCAGGTTGCATGGACCCGGCGCGACAACGCCGAAAACGTCCTCCACGAAACCCTCGCTTCTCTGACAGAGGCGAGCGCAGATGGCGTCCAAAAGCCGTCCGTGCTCCTACTTGGCCGATACAGGTTCAATGAACCTGACCTCAGGCGCCTGCGGCGGCAACACCCGGCACTTTCGCTGAGTTTCAAGACGATCCATGCTTCCAAGGGCCTGGAGGCAGACCATGTGGTCATTCTCGGGGCCGACAAGGCTCGAATGGGGTTCCCGTCCATGATCGTTGACGATCCGTTGCTAAGCCTCGTCTCACCGGAAGCGGAGCCGTTCGAGAACGCAGAAGAGCGTCGCGTGATGTACGTTGCTATGACGCGCGCCCGACGTTCGGTGACAATCCTTGCGTCGGAAGCGCGGCCTTCGATCTTCGTTACCGAACTGATGAACGATCCGGATTACGGCGTCGACAGCCCGGTCGAGGCGACGGAACGCACACACACCTGCCTGCAATGCGGGGGGCGTCTTCTCTACATGCCCGGGCAGGATGGACCGGGATGGTATCGCTGCGAGCATGTGAAATTGTGCGGAAACCGTATGCCGGCATGTCCAGAATGCGGCGTAGGGCTGCCGGTCCGGGACCCAAAACGCAGTCTGATGGAATGTTCGGAATGCGATACGTCGCAGCAAGCCTGCCCCAGCTGCGACGCTGGATGGCTCATTGAACGCCGTGGCAGGTTCGGACCCTTCCTCGGGTGTGTCCGTTTCCCGGACTGCAATGGGAAAGCGAAGATCGCAAAGACTGCATCGCGCTAAATACACTATCAAGACCCATCACGTCGGGCGCAAGCACCCAAAGTTGCGCAACTAAGTGACATAAGTCTGACCTTCCCCTAGCCTGGCATGATGTCGAGCCAAGCGTGGACAGATGTCGAGAATGACCTGATCGTCGCGGATTACTTCGCGATGCTGGCCGAAGATGTGGCAGGCCATCCCTACAACAAGGCCGAGCATCGACGGCAGCTTCTACCGCGACTCAACGACCGCTCGGACGGATCGGTCGAGTTCAAACATCAGAACATCAGTGCCGTTCTCAAGGGCCTCGGCGAGGTTTGGATCACCGGGTACAAACCGGCCTTCAACTTCCAGACCAGCCTCGTCGACGCCGTCGCACGATGGCTGGTTATTAACCCCGGTTGGACGCACCGCACCCTTTCTTCCCGGCCCGTTGATGGCATGGCCGAGGCGGCGCAACTCTGGGTCGGGCCTGCGCCGACGTTGACCAACCAACCGTCGCCGGACGAGCTTGAGCAGATGCTCCACATCGCCAAGAAGTTCGACGTGGCCGCGCGGGATGGACGCAACCGCGCCCTTGGCAAGGCTGGAGAAGAGCGCGTCTTGAAACACGAGCGTAACACTTTGACTGCAGCAGGGCGGGAGGACTTGGCGCAACAAATCCGCTGGGTTTCCGAAGAAGAAGGGGATGGCGCGGGCTATGATATTGCCAGTTTCGATGCAGACGGACGGCAGCGTCTCATCGAGGTGAAGACCACAAACGGGTGGGAACGCACGCCGTTTCATATCTCCCGCAATGAGCTTGCAGTGGCAGATGAACGGCGCGAGGAATGGTGCTTGTTTCGCCTCTGGAACTTCGCACGAACGCCCAAGGCCTTCGAGTTGCGCCCGCCGCTTGATGCGTATGTGTCGCTGACCGCAACCAGTTTTCAGGCAAGCATTCACTGAGTAGTTTTGGCGAGACACAGCCCCCAAGACGGCGCATCAGTGGAGCGCGAGATAAAAGGGTTGCCGCATCCGGCAGGCAACTGATTGTTGTGACTGACTTTATTCAGCCGCACCCATTTACGTGATGCGGCGACAATACGGTTAACGCACTGACTTTGCAGGAATAATTCAGCGGCACATTCCCGATGGGCGCTTTTTGCGGCGTCAAATTCAACGCAAAATCAGATATTTGGGTGCCTTTAAGCGGCAAGGTTTGGAGGGTTGCCGTGCGATTTCTTCATCAACATCAGACACCTAGGCACGTGTTGCCGCACCTCTTTTATCTTGCGCTCCCATTGTTGGGCGCAAGATACTATCTCTTGATGCTCGGACTCGTCGCCTCGTCTAAAGAGTAGCTGCCAAGAGCGGGTTTTCGCAGTGTGCATACCAGAGGTCTGAAAACACTGCGAAATTGCAGGAAACCTGCACACGATCGATTTGCATGCACGCGAAAACGCTAGTCACGTCAGTGACTTGCGGCATTCGTGGCAGGCGCTTTTATCTTGCCCTTCTTCCTGCCCTTCTTCCT
This sequence comes from Roseobacter denitrificans OCh 114, assembly GCF_000014045.1. Classification (NCBI taxonomy): domain Bacteria; kingdom Pseudomonadati; phylum Pseudomonadota; class Alphaproteobacteria; order Rhodobacterales; family Roseobacteraceae; genus Roseobacter; species Roseobacter denitrificans. The sequence continues at coordinate 2,367,754 of NC_008209.1, read as the reverse complement.
GTTGTCTTCCGCAGCCCTCCGAAACCAGCTCTTTGCGCACGTTCAAAGCCCTAAACATGCAGACTCGGGCGACGCTCCCAGATGCATGAGTCGGGGGCCGGGCGCGGCCGCCAAGATGCCCACTTCGGTGCTTCGATTTGAGCCGCGTTCGGGAGCCTGCCCATCCGATTTGTACGCTGTGACAGGCCGCTTTGCGCGACGCGTTCGCTTGGAGTGCACAAGACGCACGCGCCGCCGCATGCTGCTCGACATGGCACCGTCACGCCCATCAGCAACGCGCACCGAACCGGCCTTGCCGGTCGATGCCGCGCGGATCGAGGCGGCGTTGGTGAAGGTCGCTTTGCTGGTCGCGGAAGACCCAGCCTTCGCGCCGGTCTTCGAGCGGCTTGAGGCGGAACTGGCCGCGGCCGTGAAGAAGGAGAAACGGCTGTCGGAGGCGCAACGCCGGGCGCGGGAGCTGCTGGCTCAGAAGGCGATGCGGGCGACGAGTTCGGCGACGTGTTCCAGCGATGCGCCCTTGCCATACCGTTCCCGGTCAAGCCGATGACCGAAAAGGTCGCGGCGGATGCGGTCGTCGATCCTGGCGGCAAGCATGCGGTCCTCGAAGGAATGGCGCAGGGAATACATCGAGTGGCGCGGCGTCTCGAGCAGGCCGTTGGCTCGGAGGAACTTGTTGACGACCGCGCTGAGCGTCGCTCGGTTGCGGTAGCGCGGGAAGCCTTGAGGGTACTGCTTGAAGGACTCGAGCGATACTCCGGTCAGCGGAATGATGCGGCGCGCGTAATGCGACTTGAGCTGCCGTCCCTCGGGCTCGATGGAGATGTGCGGGACATCGCAGTCGAGCCGGATCGTCTCCGCCGTCAGCGCAGCGCCTTCGGACGGCCGGTAGCCGGTGTTGATCATTCCCAGCAGCAAAGCGCGGGCCTGGCCATTCAACCCGTCAAGTGCACTGGGCGCGAGCAGCCGCATCCTGATCCAATCCTCACTGAAAGGCGGGCGCGTATGCTTCTCGCCCTCCTTGAAGGACAACTCGCCCAGCGGCAGCACCAGTCCAAGCCGCTTCATCATGTTCACGGTCTTCAACACGTCGCCCAGGTGGATCAGATCCTTGTTGGCCGAATTCGCCGTGACCTCGCCCGCCTCAATCCGGTCGAGCCAGTGCTGGCGAAAGTCCAGCATGTCGTCGCGGGTGATGTTGGCGATCTCCTTGTTGCCAACAACCGCGACGAAGTTCTTCACCGCCTTCTTGCGCGGTGCTTCCCAACGGCGCAGCTGGTCCTCGCTCTTGCCGAGGGTCTTTTCCTTGGCGAGGCCCCAGTAGAGCTCCAGTGCCTTGGTGACCGACATCCGGGGTTCCGGGGCGGTGCCGAGAAGGGCCGCGGCCTCGATGGCATCGGGTTGCTTCGCCGGGGCTGGGATCGCCTCGACGCGCTCGACGACTTCCTCAACCGGCAACTTGGCCACCGCCCCCGCATCCAGATACCGAAAGCCGCGCGCCTGGGCGAGGTCGCGGGCGGCTTCGTAGCGGACCTCTGCATCTTCACTGTTCCCGGCCAGCCGCGCCTCCCAAGCCTCGATCATCTGGCTCCACGCGCGGTCTGCCTTACTCCGAGCGATAGTCTCCGAGTCGGTGTGCAGGCTGATCCAGACAGTTTCGCGCGGCTCGATGCCCCGATACCGGCGCGGGACGCGGCGGCGGAGGTGGTAAAGACGGCCTCGTTTGGCAATGCTCATGGCGGAGAAATCTCCGTTTGTGCAGCAAATTGTGTAGCAAAATGCGCAGCAAATCAAGCGGACCAAACACCGCCTTCAGCGCGAAAACGCCGAATTCTGCCCTACTATCATGCGGTTACGAGATGTTGATTCTTGGGGAAATGGCGGAGACGAAGTCCGCACCATCCTGACCCAGCAACCGGTCGTTTCCGTCGCCGCCGGCCAGACCGTCATCACCTTTGCCTGCGATGATCAGGTCGTCACCTAGACCACCGGACAAACGATCATTGCCGTCGCCACCAAACAGCCTGTCATCACCGCCATTGCCCGCAAGGAAATCGTCGCCGCCACGGCCCCCAAGGGTATCGTCGCCGCCCGCACCGCGCAGCAGGTCGCCGTCTTCGGTGCCGCGCAAAACCGTGTCACCGGGCAGCGGGGTATCGGCAGTGGCGAAATTGAAGGTGGAGGTGTCGCCGGTTGCGATGGCTGGAAGCGGCTGTCCTGTGGTATCTTCGAATACGCCTTCATCGAGTTCGACCGCGTAGCGCGCATCCGGACGGAAGAAGTCGGCGGTCGTAACGGTGGCCACATCGCCATCAATCTGAACGAACAGCGGATCGGCCACGTCAACGACCAGAACGTCCGATGGATCGTCACGGTTCACAAAGCGGATCTCCCCCGTGCCGCGTTCTATACTCTCAGTGAAGGTAAGCCGCACAGATGTTCCCGGATCCACATCGCGGCCATTATCCGCCGGGTCGGATGACAATAGAAACGGGCGTGCGTCGGCGTCAAAATCAATGACCGCCGGGGTCGTGGTGGTTCCGCTGACCTCATAGCCGAGACGCCCGTCCGATCCTGAACCCCAAGTGTAGACTGTTCCATCGGCGGCAACCGCGATGATGTGGTTTGGCCCCGTCGCAATCTCCACGATCTCAACATCGTCCAGTTCGGCAATCTTGGTCGGATAAAAGGTTCCATCGGTTTCGGTCGCGGGATCGCCGTCCAGACCACCCGTTGGGCCCCGGTCATTCGGACCCCAGGCATAGACATCTCCATCCTCCGTAAGCGCCACGGCCCAGCGGGCACCGCCCTTTACGTCAATGACGGTACCGGGGTGTCGATCTCAACCGGGGTCAGGATCTTGTCTTCCGTCGGCATGAAAGTGTTGTCGCCATTGTCCGTGCCGATCAGAAGCTGACCGAAGGAATTCTCCCCCCAGCCATAAAGCCGCCCGGATGCGGAAACCGCGTAGGATGTTTGCGTGGCCGCCGCAACGGCAATGAGGTCAGAGGGCAGCCCTTCGATCAGCACCGGGGACAGCACCTCGCGCACCGGGGTGCCGTCGATCTGCTCCGAGGGTGCGGCCTGCCCGTCGATGTTGGAGCCGAAGCCATAGACCGCACCGTCCTCCGTCAAGGCCAGCGCATGCGACGTGCCCGCAGCGACCGCAAGCACCCGGCCCGGCAGATCGACTTCGGTGGGCACGAGACGTTCGTCTTCATCGCCCTGACCCAATTGACCGGAGGTGTTCTGCCCCCAGGCATAAAGCGTGCCATCGCCGGTGATGGCGTAAGAGGCACCATTGCCCATCTCGATGACCGACACCGGTTTGTCATCCAGAACGCCGGTAATTTTTTCGGGCACAAGGCGGGCGTCCTCATCGCCAAGACCCAGGCGACCGGAATTGCCAAAGCCCCATGTATATACATCGCCGTCAGCGGTCAGGAATGCTGCATGGATCAGACCCGCAGAAACGGATGTGATGGCGCCATCAAACCCTTCCGGCAGCGTGACCGCGACCGGTGCCGGGATATCATAGCCCGCAACGCCCTGACCAAGCTGGCCCAGGACGTTTTCGCCCGTCGCCGTCATGGTGCCGGTTTCAGTGTCCAGAAAGACCGAGAAATGGTTGCCCGCACCGACGCTTGTATGCGCTGTGGCCACTGTGCCTTCGTAGAAAGAGACCGAGCGCGGCCGCTCCAGCGTGTCTTCGTCAAACGCGCGCGACGCAAGGACGTTGGTTTCACCGACGTCAAAGTAATCGCCGTCGCCATTCACGTCGGTCAGAATATAGACATTGTCCCCGAAGGCATCGAAATCATTGGACGTCAGGGCGATCCAGCCCGCGCCATCCGCTGCGACCGAAAAGGCGGCGAATGTTTCGAACACAGCCGGCAGTTGGCTGGAATTCCAGATCGTGACGGTCTCATTGGGCTGGTCGATGGCACCGGACCCGTCCAGATCGCTGAAGCGCACCAGATCGTGGCCATCATCGTCGCTGTCCAGCCACTCAAGCACCACAACGCTTTGCCCATCGGCTGCGGCGGTGAAATCAATGGGCGCGCCGGTTGATGTCTTCTCGGCGAAGGTCGAGAACTCATCGGCTTCGATGACGCCCGATCCGTCGGTATCCTCGAAGGTGTAGATTGAGTCCTCGGCGCTGCCGGAGGGATCAATCAGATAGCCGCGCGCACCGATGAATGACAGATCAAAGGGCGATGACGTCGGCACGACTGCGCTGAGGTCCAGCCAAAGCGACGCTTCGCCCGCATCTTCCGCGTCCCCGTCGCCATTCAGGTCCACCGTGCGGTAAATCCCGTCCTGTGGGCGCGACGACACACCTGCATTCACGACATAGATCGCACCATCTGGCCCCTCGGCGATACCGTTCGGGGTCGGCAGTGTGAAGGCGGCATCGTTGCCAGCTTGCGAAAACCACACGCTTGCCTCGCCCGCGTCATTGGCATCCCCGTCACCATTCAGATCAAAGAGACGATAGACCGCGTCAGTATCCCCATCCCCGATGTAGACCACACCGTCCGACGCTTGGGTCAGGTTCAGAATATTGCCCGTCGGCATGTCGATCCCGCTTGCGTTATCGCCGTCGAAAAAGACGATCCGCTCGCCGGCGTCGGCGGCATCCCCATCGCCATTGGTGTCCGCGAGCAGGTAAACCTTGTCGCTTCCCGCAATCGATCTGGACCCCTGATCCCCAAGTAATACGCCATCAACTGGCCCGTTCAGCACACGCGTCATCGCAATTCCCCCGATAGTCAACATGAGGGGGGCACAACGCCGTATTGGCCCGCCCCCCAATCATGTGGTTTTCGGCTGGCCGCAACATCGCTGAGCTGGCTGATCGGGAGGATAGTTGAAACAAGGCGCTTCAGTTGTCAGTCCGACAAAAACAATCGGAATTTTTACCCGCACTGCGGGTTTTACCAGTTCACGCGGCTCTGTTGCGTGAATCTTCGCAAAGCAAGTCATTGCGATCATTGATTTTTAGGAGAACCTCATGTCCCGGTACGACCCATGCGAGCCGTACCGTTTTCGACACGATGTTGTTCTCTTGTCTTTGCGCCGGCCGTGCCAATATCCGCTTTCTTATGAGGATGTGCGCAGGATTCCAGCACAGCGCGGGGTCATCGTAAAAACAGGGACACGCTGGCGTTGAGTTGCAGCGAATGCAAGTTCCCTTAGCGACGCCGGTTGACCGCCATACCCAGAAGCACGCCAAGCGCCAACGCCCCTGCTGCCGTTGCCACTGGCTGTTTGACCGCAAAATCGCGCGCGGCGGCGGTGACTTTCGTTACTTCGGCGCGCACGTCGGAAGCAACTGCTTCGGCCGTTTCCATCGCCGCAGTGGAGGTTTGCATGGCGTAATCACGCGCGGCTTCAGTCGCCTCTTTCGCGTCTGGTCCGCGCCGCTTGTCTTTTGTGTCTACAGATGCGTTGCTAAGCATTTCGGGGTCGGCTGAGTGTATGGTTGTCATCAGTGGTCTCCTTGAAAATATGTGTCATGGTGCGTGCCGGAAGGCATCGCGGCGCCTAGTGCGGCCGGATTTGCTCGTACCCGGCCTCAATGCCGCTGCGCAGCGCCGCTTCACCGGTGGCTGTTGCCGCGGCGATTTCGTCGCGCAGGGTCAGTTCGGCTTGCTGCATCAAAGCGTCACGCTTTGAGCCCAGCAACGCATCCTCCGTGCGGGTCCGTGGCAAAAACGCGGCGAGCAATGCGCCTGCACCGACGGCCAGCGCCGCGGTCGAGAAAGGCTGACGGTGATGAAAACTCTGCGCCTTTCGCTTGGCGATCGCCGCCTGACGATCCAGCCGTTCCTGTGCGTCGATCGCAGCTTCGCGAACTCTTATGACACGCTGCCGGGCTGGGGCTGGCAGATGGGCCAAACCTTTGTTCAGTGCCGCGCGCATCCTTGGCGCACGCGGCGCATCATCTTGGGCCGAGGTGGCCGCATCTACACGCCGATCAAACTCTTCCGTCAATGGATCAGAGCGCGACATACCGCGAGAGACCGGTTTGTGTCGTGTGTCATACGCAGGCTCCGGCGCGGGGCGTTTTGGACCGGCAAGCAGAGCGACGAGGCCCGCACCCACCAACATGGCGCCTGCTGGATTGGCACGGGCGGCATCCACCACCGTGTGACCGAGCGCACCACCACGGGCTTGGACCTCCCGCGCCACGGTGCTCGATATCCGTTCGGGCGACAATGCATCCGACAATTGGGACAGGGTGCGGTCCAGCATGGTCCGCTCTACCTGGATGTTTCGTTCGAGATCCTGGACGTCGTCAGACATGGGCATTCTCCTTGATCGTGTTGGCATCTTTGCGCAGGTTCCGCGCAGTTTTCTTCAGCTTCAGGTTTTTCGATGCAAGTCGCGATTTCCCCGCGAAAAACAGACCTGCCGCAAGTGCCACGGCGACCGCCGCGACCAGTAAAGACGCGATTGATACCGGCACGCCCGCTTCGGCCAGCGCGGCGACGGCAGCTGCCGTCAGAACATCCAGCGCTGAAAAAACCAGAAGGATGGCCGCGATGATCATGACGATACCTGCACCGGCGTGCCATGCCTTGGCTGCAACCTCTCGCTTTGCGAGTTCGATTTCGCTCTGGATAAGGCGCGCGCTTCGGGCCACTGCATCGCTCAACAAGGCGGGCGCATCCGTCGCGTCGGGTTGCGATGATGGCAGAGGATGGCTGCTGTGGCTCATCTATGAACCCTCCCATTGCCGCTGTCGTCGTGCTGCGCACTCGTGGCTTGCGCTGCGGCGGCCGGGGACGGCATGCCGGACACGTGGCCCGTCCATGGATCGCTGTCATCTGTGTTTGTCTCATGCGATGTCGGATCGCTGGCTTTCAAAAAGCGCGCCGCTGCAAACCCCAGCAGGACAGCACCCCCAAGAAACAACACCGGGTTTTCGCGCGCAAAGGCCGTAGCCTTGGATGCGGCCGTGCTGAAATCCGCTTCACGCAGCATGGCGGCGGCATCCTGAAGATGACTGGCAATCTGATCGGCAGCCTCAGCCTGCACGCTCCCGCTCTCAAGCTCGTCCAACGCCGCAGCTGCCGCGTCGGATACGTTTGACACGGTCGTCTCTGCCTTCTGCGTCGCTTTTTCAGTCAGAGCTTCGGCTTGATCGCGGGCGAGTTCACCGACCCGGTCGGCGGCCCCCTCAATCCTGTCGGACAGGGTCGCTTCGTCGTTTTTTGCTGGATGGTCTGTCATTTGATCCTCCGTTAAAACTCTACCTGCACAACAACACAGGACAGAATTTGTTCCGCATCAGGCTGTTTTTTCCTGATATCGGTCATTGGGGGATGACGGCGCGATCTGGTGAGGGGGCTAAAGCGCCAAGCGAAAAACCTCGATCGTGAAACGCTGCCTGAAATCAAAAATTTCAACGCGTTACGTCATATTTCTGGTATTTCGCCAGAGGTTCTAGACCATCTCGACGGGTATACCCGGCAGACGCGTTCCAAAATCCCTTGCGCGGGACACATCGTAGGGCAGCAAAAACCCTCTACGCTCAGTTGGCACCGAGGCTGCATTCTGCTGCGCCAGGGCGCGCCACAGATCCACCGTTTCAAGCTGAGGAGCGCGGTAGTGCGGGCCAGCATCTTTGGCCAGCCAAGCCGACATCACGCGGTTACGCAAATGGGACACTTGCGCCGGGTCGTCGATTTCGAGCCCCAATTCGGTGTCCCAGCGCATGCTCCGGCCATTGAGGTTCGCAGACGTCACAAGCCCCGCCCTGTCATCAAAGATCGACACTTTGGAGTGGACAAAAATCATGGGTGCGCCGTGGATGACGGGTCGTCCGCTCCCTGCCGCCTCTTTTGGCCGCGCGGGCGTGACACAGTACATCCTGTCTCCAAATGCCTCCTTCAACTGGCCAAGGCACTTTGCCTGCAGATATTCGCCATATTGATGATCAAGGCCGGTCTTGCCGTCAAAGGCCACTTCAAGCGGTGCAGCAGGCAGAAGAACAAGCAACCCCAGCCTGGGCCGGGCACGCGCACGCTCGCACAGGGAATTTGTGATCACCGGATCGCGCAAGAACTGATTTTCCAGATAGATCAGGTCTTCGGCCTGACCGATCAATTCCAGCGTTCGGTCCATGATCCCGGTGTCACTTACAACCGGCGATAACGACCCTTGGTTCTTTTCACGCCGCACAGACAGCGTACGCAGCAGGCCCTTTGGGGGGGCCACGGGTCGCTCACCGGCACATTCCGCACAGAAGCGGTCAAGGTGATCCCTTGCCGATCGTGCAAGCGCGCTGTCTTCGAGAAGCACATGGACATCATGCCAGGTTTCTTCGGCAGGACGATCATGCTGCGTGGTGTCAAACCGGCGCTCGTCCAAATCCAGGCCACCGATGTATAAAGTCCTATCATCAATTACTGCCAGTTTCTGATGGTGCGTGACCGGCAACATGGGTGGGAAATCACGGCGCTTTGGGTAAATGCGGCCCGCCTTGGTATAGGTAAAGCCGCGAAACCGCGGCATGCAGCGCAGCATTTCGGTACGCGCATGCGCAGACAGACCATTCAACCAGTCGCAGGTCTGTCCGATTTGCGATTGAACCTTGGGCCACAGAGCGATGCGCGGCCCCCAACCGACACGCGCAGGGTGCGGTTCAACGAATACTTGCAATCGGCCTGAACCGCTGACCATCTCTGCAATACCGGTCATGATACTGAGGGTTTTATAGCTGGTGCGGTGCAGTTCGGGACGCACAACGGGATCGAAATCAGAGATGCGAATTGTGATGTCAACGCCGTCGTCGAGCTTGGCAAGCAAGAGGTCCACCCACTGCGTTCCAACCCTTGCGGCTTCGTCGGACACCAAAGCCATCCTTGGGTCAAACACCCTGAACCCCATATCAATCCGGGTCTCGGCACTCAGAACGGCGGCTTCGAGGGCGCGGTAGCCCTCCTGTGCCGTTATCAAAATCTGTAGGTTATTCAGCCGGGCCATAGTCTAACTCTGCATCCGTTCTTGTTGTTGTGTCGGTGCTGCTTGGTTTGTTGTCAACGGTCGGCTCCCGCATCAGTGCCGTGCGTATCTCCTTGTTGACCTGGCGAAACCACACCAAGAGCGGAATAGCGATCACGCCGCCCAACGGCCCCCACATCCAAAGCCAGAATACGAGCGATAAGAAGACCAGCAAAGGGTTCACAGACATTTGCTTGCCCACCAAACTGGGGGTTACGAACTGCCCCTCAGTCATGTTCATTAAGATATAGGTCAACGCCGGCAAAAAACTCATCGGCCCGTCGAATACGACGAATCCGCCCAGCAAGAGAACCGCCGCAAAACTGATCGGACCAAGATAAAGCACATAGTTTACAAGGAACGCGCCGACCCCCCAATAGATCGCGTTGGGCATCCCATAGGCGGAGAGAACAAGCGCAACGAGCACCCCAAAGGAGACGTTGATCCCCGTGATCGTCAGAAAATAGCGAGAGACATCTGCTTCGGCACGGTAGAGAATTTCCTCGGAGATAGAGAGCGATGAAACATCCGCGTATTTGTAAAGCTCGATCCGTGTCAGAAGGAAGAAGTAAAGAATACCGACAAAAATCATGATCTGCGCGGCAAAGGCAGGCAGGTGGCTCAGGATGTCCGTGACGGATGGAACAGAGACCTCGACAGCGCTCGCGGTGGCCTCTTCCGGTGAGGCACCGGGCGCCAAAGACTGCGCGACCTGATTTTGCATGTTTTCAACATTTTCTATGGTCGTTCTGAAGCCGCTGATGACATCGCGCAGTTCGAGCCACATGATCGGAATACGCAAGGCGAACTCTGCCGCGACCGGATAGAAAATATAGACACCTGCGATGATGCTCGACATCACGATGATCAAGACGGCCAGCGCCCCGACGACGGGCGGAGCGCCCAGTTTCTGGAAAAAGTTGGTGAGCGGGGCAAAGACCACCCCGACCACAAGAGCAAAGATCAGCGGCATGAAGATATGTGTGCCAGCCTTCATCAGCCACACGAACGCAGCCATGCCGACCACCACCAAAACCACGCGGGCAATATATGCTGTCGGACGATCAAGCGCCGGCTCGGGGTGGTCCATGAGTGTCCTCCTGCTCAAAAAAATACCGGCGGCGCAAGACTGCGCTCGCCGGTTGTGCTGTTTGGGGTGATCACACGGTTGCGCGTGTCGCCCCCCGTGGCCCTGCGAAAAACCAGATGATAAATCCAATGACCGGCAGAACAAGAATCAACAACGTCCAGAGCAGTTTGCCACCCAGTGCTGCACCGCTGGTCCAGATTTTGACCACTGCGTAGATGTTCAATATCAGGACAAGCAGTCCGAGAATTCCATATTCCATGATGTGTACCTCCATTTGTGAGCTTCTGAGCGGACAACCCACGAGATGCCCGCATTGTTCCAAAGAAAATATCAGGAACTGATTTTGGACCCGTTCGTTGAATGGGCAGAACCAAAGAGGAGTTTTAAAAATGCGTACTGGATTTATCATCGCTGGCGTCGCTGCTGCGGCCGCAATCGGTTTCGGCATCTATATGGTCGATGTGGACATGACAGAAGAAGCCTCGCTCCCCGAGGTGGATCTGTCCATCGAGGGAGGCAACGTGCCCGAATTCGACGTGCAAACCGGTGACATCGAGCTGGGCACAGAAGAGGTGACTATGGAGGTGCCGAAAATCGAGATCGAGACACCAGAAGAAGACAACCGCGTCGCCGATAATCAATAAACACCTGCGACCTTAAAATACACCATGCACCGCTTCGAGATGAAGCGGTGCATTTTTTGATACGCCGCGCCCATAAAAAAATCCGCCCGGAACACATCCGCGGCGGACTTTTTGATTTGATCAGCAATGTCAGGCTATGACTGGAAAGATCGAATGTGTTTGTGTCGCAAGACATCTTTGCGCAGCAGGCCAATGTTTCGCTGGTGCGATTTGAAATGCAGGTCGAACACATCGCCAAACAAAGGAAAGGCGCCAACGGTCAAATCGAGGCCGGTGTTCAGCCCCATCCGCATCAGCGTTCTGCGGCGAACTCCCATCTTCGTACCCTCATAGATCATCAGCACACTTGGCAGCGTTGTCGCCACATCACCGATCCCCGGCACAAAGCCAAGGATACCATCCCAGCCAAATCTGACGCCGATGAGTGGCATGCGAAACCGGCTGTCGAACCGTTTGGCCAGCCGCTCCAGCCGCTCCAGACGATCCAGATGTTCGCGATGGATTGAATACTGGCGCATGGCGGGCTCAGGTCTTTTCCGCCAGATCGCGCAATTCGTCCGCGATCTGAGTGTCCGCTTCAGAATTGTCCACGACCTTTGCGACCTTTTCGTCCAGTTTCGCTGTCTTGGCCGCATCGTCGCCAACGTGTTCTTGATCCCTCTGCTTCTTCAGCGGGATGTGTTGTTCTGACCCTTTCAGGTGCGGATATTTCACGGTTTGCGATGTCGTCTTCACATGATTTCCTTTCATCAGGCTGTTTGCCCAATGAACGTCCCGGGGGGGCTTTTGTTCCGGCGTTGTTTACCAAGACTTGGGAAACAAAAATTTCAGGGAACTTCTGTGCAGCCCGTCGCGTTCGAAGAACAAGACGTTCTGCGATGTTCGCGCACCAATGCTGTCGCATGGATCGCAGCACAGTAACGATGCACGACCAGCCCGCTAAACCTTCACACTGTGGCACAGGCTGGCACAACGAATGGAGATCACAATGGATACGACGTATCTCGTCGGCTTGCTATTTCTCATCACGCTGAGCGCCGTCCTGATTTTTGCGGTTGTCAGCAAGGGCAGAACAGAAAAACGAATGAAGGATGACGAAGCACCAAAATCGACACTCGCCAAGGACGCACCCGACACCAGGGATTAAGCGGCTACTGAGCGCACAATCCCAACGCCGCCCCTGATACAAGGGGGCGGCGTTGTTCGTTTTCGACCCTCAGATCAGTGCAGTCACGATCTTTGTTTTCCGGGCACAGAAATACGCGGCCCCAACGGCCAGCAGGTTCGCCGCTACCGCCGCAAACAATACCCCCGTGAACCCCAGAAAGAGCGCACCCACCCACGCCGCGGGCACGTAGACGAAAAAAATGCGCCCGATGCTCAGACCCATGGAATATCCCGCCTTGGACCGCGCGTTCATTGCGGCATTCGTGGTAATCACGATCCCGTAACCGAACAGGCTCCACCCGACAATCCGCAGATATTGCGCAGCATAGGCTGCGGCGTCCCCTTGCGCGAAAAGACCCGCGAGCTGATCGGCAAACAGGGCCATGACAACGCCCAGGCAGAGCCCATAGGCAACGCAGGCCATCCATGCGATACGCATAGCCGCTTGCGCTCTTTCTTGCTTGTCTGCCCCCCAATTCTGACCGACGACGGGACCGATCCCCGCCGAAAGCGCCAGAAGAACGACGACCGCAACCGACTGGATGCGCGTGGCGGCCCCAAAACCTGCGACGGCCTCATCGCCCAGGGTCGCCACGGCAGCCGTCACCAACGCGATACCGGCGGGATTGATAGCGTTTGAGAATGCGGCGGGCAAACCGACCTTGAATATCTCCTGCAGGGAAAAGGCGATGCCCTTGAGCATATCGCCGCAGATCGCCAGAACTCCCGTGCGCCACGCCCAGTAAATCGCGGCCGTGCACCCCAATCCCCGCCCGATTGCCGTAGCAAGTGCTGCGCCTTCGGTTCCCATTCCGGCCACAGGACCCCAGCCAAAAATAAACAAAGGGGTAAGCGCGATGTTGACCAGTGCAGACCCAATCATGATCAATGACGATGTCCCCCCATCGCCATAGGCGCGAAAAATCGCGTTCACCACCATCATCACAACGAGGAAGGGGAACGATAATGACCAGAAAGGCACATAGGACACCGCCTCCGTCAACGGCTGATCGGATGCACCCATCCACGAAAACAACAGCGGCGCGGAAAATAGAAAGCCCAACGCAACAGCGACAGACAGCAATAGCCCAACAGCCACTGCGTGTATTGCAAGGCGCTGCGGATGATCGTCAGATCCGCCGCGACCCACGGCCTGCGATATGGCGGCATTGGCGCCTGCTGACATACCAATCGACAGCGACGTCAGCGCGGTTGTCAGCGGGTAAATGAAACCGACGGCCGCCAGCGGCGCGTTTCCCAACTGGCCGAGGAAGAACGCATCGACCAGTCCAACGCTGAGCACCGCCAGAATGCCAAAGGTCATCGGTGCAGATACAGCGATCAAAGCGCGCCACACCGGCCCGCTTGTCAATTCTCTGGATGCCATGAAAAATTCCAAACTGTTGTTCATTTCACGGTGGCACCACAACGCCACCGACGGTCAGGAACTCTGAACGATAGGGTTTGTTCCACATCTTCCATCATGGAACTTGTGAGCGGCCCCGACGTTAGTTGCTCAAACGGAGGACCGTATGAGCAAAAAACACACAACGTCGATCAAGAAAAATGACACCTATGAGGCCTTGCGCGCGGATGGCGCGTCCAAGTCAAAGGCCGCAGCGATCGCCAACGCTCAGGCCAACGACACCATGTCGCCGTCTGAAAAAGGCGGCAAGGCGCCCCGTTATGAAGCGCGCACGAAAGACGATCTGATGGCGCTTGCACGCGACCGGGACATCTCCGGCAGATCGACCATGACCAAGGAAGAACTCATCCGCGCGTTGCGCGATGAGAGCGTCTGACGAAATACCTGACACATCAGATATCACGTAACGCGTTGAAATATATGGCTTCAGGCAGCATTGCGCAATTCAGGTTTTTCCCATGACGCTTCAGATACGAAAGGAGAACGCAATGTCCAAGATATCAGTCGGAGACAACGTCCAATGGAATTGGGGCAACGGAAAGGGACGCGGCAAAGTGACGAAACGCTTTACAGAAGACGTCACTCAAACCATCAAGGGATCCGACGTCACACGAAAGGCAGACGCTGACTGCCCCGCCTTTCTGATCGAACAGGAGGATGGAGACGAAGTTTTGAAATCCGCCTCCGAGGTTGAAAAATCGTAGCGATTTCTGCCCCCCTATCGACAAGGCCGCGCCGGATCTGACCGGCGCGGCTTTTTCTCAATCTGCGTCCTGCGCTTCGACTTCAGGCTGCACTTGAGCCCATGTCAGCATGGTGAAGATGACCGTACCGCCCAGAACATTGCCGATGAATACCGGAATAAAGAAGCCAAAGATTGCCTGAGCAAGCCCCATCTCTGCCTGAACGAGCAGGAACGCCATTTCAACGGATCCCGCCACGATGTGCGTGAAATCGCCCAAAGCGATGAGCCATGTGAACAAAGTGATGACGGCGACCTCGCTGCCTTTGGATGATGGCAACATCCACACCAGCGCGGCGATCAGGATACCTGCGGGGATACCCCGCATCAGCCCCTCCATGGCAGGCATGCCTGTCGCGTGGTGACTGAGGTCTGTCATGGCGACAAACACGTCATCTGAAAGCACGCCGGCATAGGCGAAAAAGCCCGCGATCAGGAACGCACCCACCACGTTGGCGGCCAGAACAGCCGCCCACAGCCTGAGGGTGCGGCGTAGTGCCCGGCGGGTCGGGTTGAGCGTGACCGGCACCACCGTCGTAATGGTGTTTTCGGTAAAAAGCTGCATCCGGCCCAGAATGACGAGCAGGAAGCCGAGGCTGTAACCCGCATTCTCCACGATGAACCGCCATGGGGCATCAGGCAGATACGCGCGCAACGTCGCCTCGCCCAAAACGGAAAAAGAGATCAGCAAACCAGCTGCGATGCCCGAAAACCAAAGGGCACGCATCGGGCGTTCCAGTTCTTCTTCGCCATTGCGTCGGATCGTCTCAAAGACAAGCAGAGGAGAAAGACCAGCGGCCTCTTCAACCGCTTCTTTCTCTTCTTCCTTGCGCGTCAGGTCGCGGGACTGCTCGGTAAGCTCGGTCACTGGGGCTCCTCCATTCAAAGATGACATACGCGCCTGCACCCGGTTTTGTTCCCGGACGGAACAATCCGCGCCCTATGCGTGTTGCTCCTACATGGTTTTATTTTCCTCTTCCTGCGCAACGACAGCGATGGCGGCATCATGACAAAATCCGTGACACGCAAGTCAGGTGCAGAAATGGTCTTGCAATCCGCTCGGCTGTCCCGCGTGTCGCTGGCGCTGGCCAAGCACGGCGTCCTGTTGCCCCTTGTTTTTCTGCCGCCGACGGTATGGGCCGCCTCTGAATTGGCCTGGGGCCTTGTGCTGGCATTGCTGGCGCCAGCCGCTCTGGGCGGCGGACTGTCGCTTGCTGTCGCACGAACCGCTCTGCCCAAGGATTTACGGCAGGTCGAAGCGATCGTTGTGCTGGCGCTGCTGTTTGTTCTGACGCCCGTGTTGTCGATACCGGCTTTCATGACCCTCGGCATGCCTCCAGTTGATGCGCTTTTTGAGGGTATGAGCGCTCTGACAACAACCGGCCTTTCGGTTGCGACCAACGCGGACACATGGCCATTTGCAGGTCACCTGCTGCGCAGTTGGATGCAGTGGTGCGGCGGGCTTGCGATGGCAACTGCCGTCCTTGCCATGCTCATAGGGCCCGGTGTTACCGCGCGAAAACTCGGCAAGGTCAACATGGATGACGGCGATCTCATATCATCGACGCGCACGCACGCCCGCCAGCTTCTGGGTGCCTATGCAGGAATTACCCTGGTTTTCGGCGCTGCGATCTCGGCCAGTATCGGATCCGTACCCGAAGGCCTGCTCTTGACGCTGTCGGCTGTTTCTACCGGCGGTTTTGCGTATCTGCCGGATTCGGTCGCATCTTATGCGCCGATGACGCAGGGCCTGACGATATCGGCATCTCTTTGCGGCGCGGTATCATTGCTCGCAGTCGCGCTGTTGTGCAAGAGAGACTGGTCCAACGCATGGTTGACCGGCTCGCTGCAACGTATGGCGCTTTGGTCCATGGGCTGCGTTCTGACGCTCTGCATATGCGTTTGGGTATTAGGCGGATCCGGCTATTACGTTCACGCCTGGAATTTGCTCAGTGCCATCAGCACGGCAGGCTATTCCATCGGCGCGATGCCCACTGAACCGGTACTGCTTGTTTTTTTCATTGCGGTCATGGCCATCGGGGGGGATGTCGGATCAACCGCCGGTGGCATAAAACTGGCGCGTTTCTTGACCTTGATGCGCACGGGTCAGCATGCCGCGCGTGGGCCGAGGTTGCCAGTGAACGCCGTGGCCCCCATGCGGGAACACGGGCAGGTGTTGAAACAAAGCCAATTGATCGCCCTATTGGCGCTGCTCCTGTTTTACTCCGTTTTCGTGCTGAGCTTGTGGACGTTATTCCTCGCCCATGGCCATCCGCCACTGCCTGCTCTTTTCGATGCGGTGTCGGCATTTTCAACCGTCGGCCTGTCCACAGGCGTCATAGGCGCTGACAACCCTGCCCTGCTCAAAATCGCGACAACCTTCGCAATGCTTCTGGGCCGGCTGGAGTTTGTCGCGGTGCTGCTGCTTGTCTTGCCCAGAACCTGGCACATCCCACATCACAGGAGAAAATAATGCGTATTGTCATCGTCGGAGGCTCCAAATTCGGGGTCGCAACCGCTGAACAACTCATCGACAAAGGTCATGAGGTCGTCTTGATCGACAAGAACCGTGAGAAACTGGAAGCTCTCACGGATCGGCTGGATTGCGGCATGATCCAGGGCGATGGATCTTCGCCCAAGGTCCTGCGAGAAGCCTACGCGGAGGAAAACGATGTCCTGGTCGCCCTGACCAATGCCTCAGATGACAACATTCTGACCGCGCTCGTTGCACGCTCTGTCGGGTTTGGGCGGGTCATCCCGCAAATCGTGGAAGCGGAATTGCTGGACGTCTGCGTTGAGCTGGATCTGAAAGACACGATAACGCCCCATGTCACCGTCGCCCGTAGCATCTGCCGTGCGCTGGAGGAAGACACCGAATTGGCGCGCGACACCAACCTCACTGGTGATCTGAGGCTCTTGCGCCTGTCCGTGACGTCTCAATTGAGTGGCTGCAGCCTGTCGGAACTGGATCTGCCCGATGAATGTCGGGCGGTCGCCATTGTGCATGAGGACCGCGAAAAATTTGCTGACCCGGATGCGGTTGTGAGCGAGGGTGAAGATATTCTGTTTGCGGTTCACGAAGACCGCGTTGCAGACCTCAAGGCGTTGTTCGCCACATCGTGAACATGCGCTGGTCCCTTGAAACAAGGGACCGGCACCCTCTGGTCTGGCATGTCTGATGACACACCTGAAGCACCAAGCACCACGTAACGCGTTGAAATATCTGACTTCAGGCCGCGTTGCGTACTTCAGGTTCCTACCATCACGCTTCAGGCTTTCAACGTTTCGGTGGAAGAAAAGAACATCGCCTGGCTCACCGCCACTTTGACTTGCTCTTCGGTATAGGGCTTGGCGATCATGAATGCCGGTTCGTGGCGCTCCCCGGTCAATAACCGCTCCGGATAGGCGGTGATGAAAATGACAGGCCGGTCGCCAAGATCGCCGAGGATTTCCTTTACGGCGTCTATACCGGACGAGTTATCAGCGAGGTGAATATCCGCAAGGATCAGGTCCGGCTCTTTCTGCCCTGCAAGCGTGACGGCAGCCTTGTGCGTCCGCGCAATTCCGGTCACCTCATGCCCCATATCGGTCACCATGTTTTCCAGATCCATCGCGATCAGCGATTCATCTTCGATAATCATGACCCTGCCCGCGACCGAGGCTTTCATTTCATCATATGCGGATTGCAACAAAGCGTTGACGTCCTCTTTGCTCATTGATGTGACCTGCGCGACCTCCGCGGCAGAAAACCCCTCGATCACCGTCATGAGCAAAGCCTCACGGCTATTGGGCGTCAGCTTTTCAAGATGGGCGTGGGCCGCTGCGGAAAGTTCGCTGTCCTTCGCACCTGTGGGCGCACCGCTGGAATGCCAGATGACATGGAAGACCTTGAACAGGGCGGTCTTGGGGTGGGCTGCATGGTCAAAGACGCTTGCATCGCTCAGCAGTGCCTCAAGCGTTGCTGCGGCATAGGTATCACCTGTCTCCTGACTGCCCGTCAGCGCACGCGCATAACGGCGAAGATAGGGAAGTTGCTGGCCCACCTTCTCGGCAAGATCATCGGCAGTTGCTTCGTATGGCATCGACATCTCCAACTTTTTTTGAATTCTATGGGAACCAAACGCACCGGACGCGCGTTTGGTTCCCATGTGCACATCAAATTTTTCGAAAGGATCCCACTTATGGCTCGGGACGATCAGGCAGGCAAGACCTCCGAATTCATAGACAAGAACCTGAAGCAGATCTTTCAACAAGAAATAGAGCGCGACATTCCAGACCGGTTCACCAATCTGATCGAACAGTTACGCGCAAAAGATGCATCAACCGACAACAGCAGCGGCGGCAAAAAAGTATGACAGATCCCAGAGACGAGATCGTTGAGCACCTCAGAACGCTGCGGGCCTTCGCGCTCAGCCTGACGCGGAACACGGCGATGGCAGATGATATGGTGCAGGATACGATCGAAAAGGCCTGGCGCAACATCGATAAGTTCGAGGCAGGCACCAACATGCGCGCGTGGCTTTTCACCATTCTGCGCAACACCTATTATTCCAACCGTCGCCGCGCCAAGCGCGAGGTCGCTGACCCGGAAGGTGCAATGGTTGAACAATTGTCTGAGAAGCCCGCACATGACGGGCGTCTGCACATGACGGATTTTCGCGCCGCATTCACGCAACTGCCCGATGAACAACGCGAGGTTCTGTTACTTGTGGGGGCCTCTGGCTTTTCCTACGAGGAAGCAGCAGAAATGTGCGGCGTCGCTGTCGGTACGATAAAAAGCCGCGTGAACCGTGGCCGCAAACGGCTGGCGGAACTGATGGATGTCAATGAGGATCAACCCATGGAGCTTACGGACGCCCACACGGTCGCAGTTGTCGCGGCGGGTGTGACGGCTGCATGAGGTAAATGCGTGCGCCTGAAGAACCGTTTTTCCCGGCTGGGGCTTGCCGCACGCGCCATGGCTTTTGTGACGCTTGCACTGCTGCCTCTGGGGCTTATCGCGATCTGGCAGACAGACCGCATCATTCAAAACCAGAGCGATACAGCAGAGCGCGCGCTGCTCGCCATCACTGAAAAGGCGGCCGCGCGCGAGCGGCGCATCATTGAACGGGCGATCGGTGCTGCCGCGGCGATGGGCAACACGGCGCACTCACTGAAAGACGATCCGGCAGCGTGCCGGTCCGTCATGGCAAGCTTCGAGCAAGGCAGCGCGCTTTACAGTTTTGCCGGGTTCACACCGGCATCAGGGTCTGCCGGATGCCATTCAGGCCAGACAGGCGCCTATGACGATAATGCGCAGTTTGCCGAATTCGTCGCTGAAGAGCGGTTGGGCCTCTATGTCAAACGTGATCCGGAAAACCCCGACGCGTCAGTGCTTGTGATCGCAACACCGGCCTTCGAAGCGGGCCGCTACGTCGGACATCTCCGTCTGCACGTCCCGCATGCCAGTTTCGAGACAACCGAAGTCTTCGGAGGCGATCGCCCGCTTGGGCTGATAACCTTCAGTGACAAAGGCGAAATTCTGACGTCAGAACGCGTGTTGGCAACAGCGCGAGATTCCCTGCCCGACAATGTGGATCTGCAAGACCTCATCGCCGACGATCCATACACTTTCACGGCCGTATCGGCGAACGAGATCGAACGCACCTATGCTTTCGTCCCCCTGACGGCAGGAAACGCCTATGCCTTGGGAACATGGAATACGGATGCTGCGTTGTTGCAGGGTGAGGCAGGATACTGGCGCACCATCATACTCGCCGCACTTATGTGGCTGGGCAGCGTGCTGGTTATTTTTCTGATCATGCAATTACTGGTGATCCGCGGGATCAAGCGCCTCCGAACGCAGGTGCGCAGCTTTCGGGATACGCGGACAATTCCTGCCGGCGAAATCGTGGCGAAGGGCGAACTCTACGATCTGGAAGTTGATATCGTCGCCATGGCCGAAACGATTGTGCGGGACGAAGCCGAGCTGGAAGACGCCGTGCATGAAAAGAATGTTCTCTTGAAAGAGGTACACCACCGGGTAAAAAACAATCTACAACTTATCAATTCCATCATCAACATGATCCTGAGGGGGGCAAAAAGCCCCGAAACACGTACTGTTGTAAAACGGCTGCAGGATCGGGTCATGGCGCTCGCCTCGGTCCACCGCACAATTTATCAGGCACAGTCAATGGACCGGGTGGATGCGTCTGAAATCGTCCGGGAGATTGTAAATCAAGGGGTGGCAATCGGTTTGCCGCGCGGGTCCGATGTCGACATCAGATGCAATCTATCCCCTGTCTCGCTCTACCCTGATCAGGCCATGCCATTGTCCTTGCTCGTTTCAGAGGCAATCACCAATGCGTTGAAATACGTGGGCGGTGACAATGCATTTATCGCGGTCGATTTATCGACAACCTCAACGGATGACGAGGATGGCACCAGCAGACACACGGCCACCCTGAGGATTGCGAACACCGTTGGCGACACGGTGGATGATGATGAAGGGACCGGACTTGGATCGCAGCTCTTGCGCGCCTTCACGCACCAGTTGGATGGCGAAGCCGTAACCTCAAATCACAGCGGCCTCTATTCATTCAGCACAACCTTCAACATCAGCGCTTTCAATCCTGAAGAGAGTGATTTCGTCGAGAAGCGCGCCGAAGAGGACTGAGCGCTGCTCTGGCCCGGTTTGATCTATCGGGCGTGGAATTGTTGGCAAGTCGAGGCCAATGGAACGCTCTGCGCTATACTGCACCGCCGTTGGAAATGGCGGCATCAGCACGCGGCCATTTTGCTGAAAACTGTGGCTCCCGGACACTGCAAATCAGGGTATCCACCTAGGCAAACTACTCGGGCGGGGGTATGCCTTTATTGCCGACAAGCGCCGAAGCCTTGTCTGCAATCGTATCATTTCTTTCAAAAATCCAAGCCGCACATTCGCAGCGACGCGATGTGTGACCCGGTCCAACCAGAACAGTTTCGTTCAGCCCAAGTTGCGCGTGCGCTCTACGCAGTCACGTAACTCGCTACGCATGCTCTTCAACGCGTCACGCAACGTGTCATTTTCGACTTTGTTGATCGCATCATCGAATGCGTTCAGAACATGCTGCTCCCCATTGCGAACCGAGGCCAAGATGTTCTGATCGATATGAGAAAAATGTGACCGCGCGGCGATGACTGTCTCATGTACCTTCGCCATGAAGGATCCACCCTCTTCCACATCAAACCCATGCTCAGCGAGTTTTGAGCGCAATTGCGCCGCGTGCTTTTCGTGCAGCTCGCGAAATTCCTCGGCGACTGGCTCGAAATCCTCTTTGGCCTCTTCAACCAAGCGCTCCATTCCCTGGCGTACGTCCTCGACCCGCGTCATCAGCGTCTGCAAGGCCCGCTCCGCGTCGGAGCCTACGTGAAATGATGTGTTTTCCTTATTCATAATCCATTCCTCTGTTATTGCCTAACGTCATCAAGTGAACCCCTGACGATCTGAATCGTTCCGACCCCAGCCATAAAAACCAGGGTGCGGTTGGCCTTTCGACGCCTGCCAGATGGCATCAACGCGCTGCGACAGGTTTGGTCAAAATGTGTTGTGCGGGCACGTAAAGGGCCCCGATTTGACTGAAAGAGAACCAAGCGCATGTCGCCGCAAGATGCGTTCAGCACCTGGACCCGTTTCGCACCGCACCCAAGCACGGGCCATCCGTGTGCCGTAAAACGCGCCACCTCAAGGATCGTGACAAAGTGGTAGGGTGTTGAGTTGACGAAACGCCATGCGCGTTCGCGACATTGATCTGACACTTTCGCATGATACCCGTTCCCTCACCTGTTGCAGGAACACCAACTCCCCGGGCTGGTGCCGCAAAAAAGCCCGGAGCAAAAAGGCCCCGGGCGTTACTCGTTACTGTCTTAACAATCTTTGGTTCAGCTGCCGCTGTAGGCGGGCATTTCTTCCAGCTCGGTCCTGCTTGCATCCACGTAAACACGGACCTCATCTCCTTCCGAGGCGCGCGTGATCGTGAGGCTGTCAAGCTCCTTCGCCACCGGCTTTTCGCCCAGCCCAAGGAAGCCGCCGACATCGATCACGGCCTTCTCGACCTGACCGTTGGTATCCAGCACCAGTTCAGATACCTCGCCAATCCATTCGGCGCGGATATCGTAGACCGCCGCACCTGTCAGATCCTCTGAGGTCAGAACGCGGGCATCGACAGGCTCGAAACCATCGTGCAAGTTGGTTGGGGCGCCGAGCTCCCCGGCCGCCTGTTCAACTGATGCCGCAGCACGTTCCACCGTCTGTGCCGCGTCTTCGGTCAGATTTTCTGTGGTCTGCTTGATGCTGTCTGTCGTCTGCGCCGCAGTTTCCTGCATGCTGTCCACGGCTTGCGTGGCGGATCCAGTGACATAGCCGGCTGCGTCACCGGCCGCTTCGGACGCGTCGTTCATCGCAGCAGAGGCGGTCGCTTTGGCGTCTGACCATGCAGCCGACGTCCATGCACCGAGT
Source organism: Roseobacter denitrificans OCh 114 (assembly GCF_000014045.1). Lineage (NCBI taxonomy): Bacteria > Pseudomonadati > Pseudomonadota > Alphaproteobacteria > Rhodobacterales > Roseobacteraceae > Roseobacter > Roseobacter denitrificans. The sequence goes on along the minus strand of NC_008209.1, from coordinate 2,345,197 downwards.
TGTTCGAAATTGAAGGGTTCTGCCTCCTCCATCATCTGCTCACTCGCGTTCACCACAAGAAAGAAGCTGTCTGAACCGTCGCGCGCTGTCATGAAATGCAGCTGATCATAATTCACTGCGACGGTCTTTTCGCCGATCCCAAGAAAGCCACCGATGTCCATCAATACGGCCTCGGCCTCACCGTTGCGCGACATCACAACGTCACCGACTTCACCAATCTCGTCCCAGTCCATGGGCGCTTGGGTCATGCGATCTGCCGTGATCTTTTGCTCACTGGCGTAGACGGGCATACCGATCAGGTCGGACGCCAGCATTTCAGCCGGGGCCAGATAGCCATCACCATAGTTCATGAAAACACGATCATTTGTCGTGTCCTTGGCAGATAGGGGCACGGCGGTCGCGATCACCAGAGCGGTTGTTGTCATGAGGTTTTTCATTTCAATCCTCCGTAGGTTGGTTTGAGGCCACATATGGGCCGTTCACCAGCTAAACCTCTGTGGCAAAGCAAAAGTTCCAAGAAACTTGAAACCACCAAACGCACAGTGATGCGGAACCTTGCCGGAACTCATGTCACGTTACCGCGTCGGTGCCGCCGGACTCGTCACGATGGGTTCGCCTGCTGCGGGCTGTCAAATCGGCGTTGACAGCTACAGGTTTATCAATGCCAGACGAGGCCCGCGCGGCTGAGGGCGGTTTGCTGACAGATGCGCTGACCGACCAGCCTTTGCACCAACAAGGCCGCAAGGATGACCTGCTCGGCACGCACTGATGCGCCGCAACCGGATCGAGAGGTCAACAAACCAGTGTCTGGCCGGCAGCGCTCAAAGGGAATTGCGACATCGTTGCGCAAGACTGGCAAGCACCTGCATTGCGCAAGTCGCAAGTGCATTGGGGTCGTAAAAAGCAGCGGCTGGCAAGGGTATCCGGGCTAGCGCGCTTCCTGCGTCATGCCATTCAGTTTGCTCAAACCTGATGGTAACAGAGCAAGCACCGCGGCAGCGAGGTCTTCTTCGGAAAACGGCTTGTCAAGGTAGATCCAACCGGAGCGCGCCACACGGTCACGAAAATCAAAGGCGACTACCTTTCGCTCAGACAACCATCGGGCATCGTCTGGAGACACCACAAAATCACCGTCAGACGTTGCAGAGACAATTGCGAGTAAATGAGCAGCGGGCTGTACGGACGCGCCGCGCGCCTCTGAAATCGAGGTGAAAACCCTGCACTCTGCCGATGGCAGCACCGCATGAATGGTATGAACCATGTCCGAAGACACGAACAAATCAGATTCGATGATGGCGATTTCAACATGGTTTTTCATTCCAGCGCTCCAGATGTGCAGAGCCCTTATCCAACGGCTTGAAGAGGCGCGCATTAAACTGTGACATAGCAATGCAGATGAAAAACGCCCGACCTGAGCGCAAACGCGCTTACGCCGCAGTGGTCCGAGCCGGCAAAGCAGGGCGTCAGAACAGCGAAACGCGTTTGGCCTTCGCATATATCCCAAATTAAATGTCCGAGTGCCGGCATCGGGAATATTCACCCGTTTCAGGGTTGGGATAGAGGTATCAAAACGGGTTCAGGGCAAACCTCCCCACAGCGCCCCGGAACATTCTCAACCCTCGGACGTTCCAGTTACCGGACGGGCTAAACGCTTTCATTTGATAGGAAAATGCGAACCATTACCATGTCAGAAAATGACCTGCAGACCCAATTTACCGATACAATTGATCGCGTTAGCTCCATCAGTGAGCATGGCGACACGACGACCATAGGCGAGGTGACGAAAGCGGTCGGCGGCCGCTCGCACCTCACTGTCATTCTGCTGGCAGCCGCACTTGCATCCACCCCACTCAGCGGTATCCCGGGTCTTGCAACCGTGTGTGGTCTTATCATTGCGCTCAGTTCAGCCCAGGCATTATGCGGGCGCGACAGGGTCCGTCTTCCAAAGTTCTTGAGCCGCAAATCACTGAACAACGACAGTTTGTCCGGCGCCTTGTCATTTCTGAGGAAATGCTCATCCTTTCTGGACAACCACACCGCGCCACGCTTCGACATTCTGGTGACAGGCCCCGCACGCACCTTGCTTTTCAGCTTCTTTCTGATCGGTGGATTGTTAATGCCGGTGCTTGAGCTCATTCCATTCTCATCATCCATCATGGCCGCAACAATTGCCTTCTTCAGTATCGCCGCTGTATCGCGTGATGGATTATGGGCTGCCATGGGCATTTTGACGATTGGCACATGCGCCACCATGCTGGTCTGGCTGGTGTAGGGCTGCGTGTCAGTTGGACAATGCTGCTTGCCGATGTGTTTTCCTTGACAACCAAATTCCGCGGGGCGCCTCGTGTTGCCGAATTATGCAGTTGATTGGCGCGCCGGGGTCGGGTCAGCAACCAACAGTCCGGCTGGCCGCGCCTTTGCCGCGACTTCGATCCTGCGCGATGGGTACGTGCATGACCACGCTTGCCCAGCCTTGCACATAAAAAAACGGCCCCAAAACAGGAGCCGTTTTCGATTAAGTTCTGCCAGCAAACGCTAGATTGCTTGATCAAGTTCCTCACCTGCGTTTTGGATGTCCTGGCCAACACCTTTTGTTGTTTCACAGGCTGCCAGTGCGGTCAGAGCGAAGACAAGAGCGATAATTCTAAACATTTCTTTCCCTTTCAAACTGTTCACTTCCCAAACCTTCAAATCTGCGAAAGGTTCCAGAAAACAGGCACGATTGGCTAATCAGCGCCCATGACACCCAAGCACGTTTGGAGAATTACCGCACAACGGCCAACCCAAAGAGCGATGCAAACACCGTTCACGCGCCATGCGTTGTGATCGCCGGGCCTGCATTTAGAATGTCATTGCAACAGGCACTGCACCTGTGACCTACAAGGCCGGACAGGTGCCAAGGGTCATCACCAGCGCCAGTTTGATATTTGTTTTCGCAATGCCGCTGCACCTTGGCGTTGCGCCATTGATGCGCAAGGACGGCGTTCCACGAAGTACCCGTCGGATCCTCCGTTTTGCGTCCACGTGCCGCGAGAAACCTCCTGTGTGAGAGCCGCCGTTACGCGGCCTCCTCCAGTTTGCTGCCTTGTTCGCGCACGGGCAACGGCTCATTGAAAGTGAGCGTGCGATAGGGAAAGGGAATTTCGATGCCAGCTTCGTCGAGCGCCGCTTTCACACCTGCGACGACCTGGTCCCGCGAGGTGCGGATGTCGAGGGGTTTGGACCCCGTCCACCATGTCACCTCAAAGTTGATCGAGGACGCCCCGAATTCCTGCGCAAAAACCTGCACGTCGCGGACGTCATCGCGAACCGTATCAACGCGTCGCACCGCGGTTTCGATCACCTTGCGCGCATCATCGACGTTCTCACCATAGGCAACGCCACAGATGATGGTGGTGCGGCGGAAATCCCGGTTCGTCAGAACAGTGACAGGGTTTTGAAAAAGCATGTGGTTGGGCACCACGACCAGTTGACCATCCGTCTGGCGGACATGCGTGTCGCGGATTGTAATTTCCTCAATCTGGCCTTCGATGTCCCCGCATTCAACATAATCGTTGATCGCAAAGGGTTCGCGCAGCAGGATCAGGATTCCGGCCAGAAAGTTCTCGAATGTGTCCTTGAATGCAAAACCGATCGCCACCGAGCCGAGACCTAAGGTGGTCAGGGCTTTGCCCGGGGTGATGGTTGGAAAAACGATGGCAAGCGCCACCAGCATGCCCATCAGCCAAAGACCCGTGCTTGCCAGCATGGACAACACGTCAATCAGGTTCTGCCGCATCCGCGTCTTGCTTCCAACCTTCGCAATGAAGGCGCGGACAAGGGCAACAACCACCCATGTGACGAGCAGCACTATGATCGCAGCCCCAAGTTTCGGCACAGCCGCGATCAACCCATCCCAATAGGCCAATACGCGTTGCTCGACAGTGCGCAGCATTTCTTCCCAAGACATATGAAACTTCCTCTTGTTTGAGGGGGAACGCGGTGATCGGTGCTTTGTTCCCGCTGCACAAGCGCCTTCACCGGTTGCGTTCAGACCCTTGGGCGGTTTTATCCGACACGCGTTCAACTGCATCATATATGTTCAGCACGGCGAAAAAGAGGAACGACACGGCGAACGCCTGCGCAAAATACCCAAGCCCACAGGCGATTCCGATCACGCCGGTGCCCCAGATCGCAGCCCAACTGGCAACGCCGCGCAATCGGCCCGAATTGTTTTGTGTGATGATGGCCCCTGCCCCCAGAAACCCGATCGCACCGATCAAGCCTTGAATTACCCGGGTCGGATCACTGTTGAGGTCAGGGAACGCCTCTGCTGCGTCGATGGAGAAATTGATCGTCACCATGACCCATGCCGATGAGGCGGCTGTGACCAGAACGTAGGTGCGGGCGCCCAGTGGCTTTTGCCTGATCTCGCGGTCGATCCCGACAAGCAGACCGCACAGTGCTGCAACCACAAGGCGCACCATGAATTCGGATTGGCTGACCTCAAACATCGCGCTTCCTTTTGGTGCGCGACTCGCAAATGCAACGCATCAGATCAGCGGCCTCGGCCTGAGATCGTTCAGTTCCATCTCGGCGACTTTCGCAAGTTCTTCGAGATCGTGGATCACAAGCCTGCGGTCGGACCAATTGGCAAGCTGGCGCTCGCGCAGGCGGGCGAGCGTCTTGTTCGTATGTACCAATGAAAGCCCCAGCGCGTCCGCCAGATCCTGTTGGCGAAACGGCAAAGGCATCGTGTCATTCTGCACCATGTTTCGCGCATCGGCGCGCATGAAAAGCTGCGTCAAGGCCCAGGCCACCCCCGCCAGTGCCGTCCTTTGTCCCACGGTTGCAAGGGCTTCGCCCAGAAAGTGCTCTTCTGATGCGGCCAGCCACGTCACATCGAAGGCACGCGACGTGGAGTTTCGAAAAAAGTCAAAGAAGTCTTTGCGGTCAAAAACACATAGTTTCATATGCGTCGACGCTTCAACGGAATGCCCCATTTCCCCGATCAGACCCGCCTGCAGACCAATAAAGTCGCCGGGAAAAATAAAGTTCACCACCTGCCGCCGCCCATCCGGCATGATCTTGTACCGCAGCCCCATGCCACGCAGTGCCGTGTATATCTGCGGCGCATTCGAGCCTTCCATCAAAATGGGTGTGCCGGCATCGACAGACAGTTCGCCGGACTTGAATTTCTGCGTTCTTTCAACCTCTTCCTTTGACATTGGCTGAAAAAGGTCATGCTGTCGTAACGGACAGTTCTTGCAGTCCGTAACCATAGGGTGTTCCTCCACTTCCTGTGAGGTCTCAACGCCAATTCGGGGCGTTTGTTCCCAAAAAGCCGTTTTGCATTTGTGAGAAGAACGATGCGGAACTTTTCACGGACCACCCGCGTTTGACCGGGCAATCAAGAGTAAGGTGGACAAAAATGACAGGGCAAGAGCAGCTGACCGATAATCTGATGGAGAGGGTCGAAGCGCGCAACGCAGGACAGACTGAATTCCTTCAAGCGGTGCGCGATGTGGCACGGGACGTCATGGCGGTTGAAAAAAACAATGCGCGCTGGAGCCATGCCAAGGTGCTTGAGCGGCTGACCGAACCCGACCGCGTGATCGGCTTTCGTGTGGCGTGGATGGATGATCATGGGGATGTTCAGATCAATCGCGGCTGGCGGGTCCAGACGTCCAACGCCATCGGGCCTTACAAGGGTGGCTTGCGGTTTCATCCGTCGGTCAATCCGTCGGTTCTGAAGTTTCTCGGTTTTGAACAGGTCTTTAAGAACGCGCTCACGGGCTTGCCGCTTGGGGGTGCGAAAGGCGGCTCTGATTTTGATCCGAACGGGCGCAGCGATGCCGAGATCATGCGCTTTTGCCAAGCCTTCATGCTGGAGCTTGCCCGCTACATCGGGCCGGACGTGGATGTCCCCGCAGGCGATATTAACGTCGGGACGCGCGAAATCGGCTGGCTCTTTGGGACGTACAAGAAGGTGAGTGGCGCATCCCATGGCGCATTGACCGGCAAGGGACATTCCTTTGGCGGCAGTGCCATGCGGGTCGAGGCCACGGGATACGGGCTGATCTATTTCGTACAAGCCATGCTGGCGCAGTCCGGCAGTGCTCTTGACGGAAAACGGGTCGTGATCTCCGGCAAGGGCAATGTGGCCACCCATGCAGCGGAAAAGGCAACATGCGAAGGAGCCAAGGTCGTCTGCCTGTCAGACACGTCGGGTGTACTGCATGCACCCGATGGCATGTCGCATGACGCCATCACATGGGTGCGCGACCGCAAGGCACAGGGCGCGGACATTTCCGACCCCCCGAAAGCACTTGACCTGTCCTTTGACGCGGGTAGCACGCCGTGGAGCGTGGCAGAGCACGACATCGCCCTGCCCTGCGCCACGCAAAACGAGGTGGATGCAAAGGCCGCCAAAGATATCTGCGCAGCAGGCGCCACCCTGCTTGCGGAGGGTGCGAACATGCCGTTGCAATCAAAGGCGCTGGAACACATCCGCACAGAAGGCCTGATGTATGCACCGGGCAAGGCCAGCAATGCGGGCGGCGTTGCGATCTCAGGTCTTGAGATGAGCCAGAACGCGCACCGCCGTTTCAACAGTGCAGAAGAGATTGACGCCGAACTGAAGTCGCTCATGGGCGATATACACGCCCGCCTTCTGGAAGAAGCAGGTGTCGGCAAAACCATTGACTACGCCCGCAGCGCGAACATCGCAGCCTATCGCCGTGTCGCAGATGCGGTCACTGCTTTGGGGACAGCGGCATGAACATCGCAGAATTGATCGTCGCAAGTTTGGAGAAAGCGGGCGTCATTGCGGCTTTTGGCGTTCCGGGTGAGGAGAACACACATCTTATGCAGGCTCTGGAAGCCTCGAGGATTGAGGTCATCCTGACGCGACATGAGCAAGCCGCGGCATTCATGGCAAGCGTGCACGCGCGGATAACCGGAAAACCTGCCATGTGTTTTGCGACACTGGGTCCGGGCGCCACAAACCTGATAACCGGCGTGGCGGATGCTCAACTGGATCATGCCCCCATGTTCGTTGTCACAGGTCAGGGCGCACGAGAGCGGATCGGCAAAACCGTGTCACATCAATTGATTGATCTTGAACGGCTCTTCAAACCCGTGACCAAATTCAGCCGGACATTGATGCACAAAGATGAAGTGTCCGGCCTTGTGGCCGAGGCTTTGCGGCGCGCACAGGACCCCCATCCCGGCGCGGTGCATCTGTCGCTGCCGGAGGATCTGGCCGGTGAGCAAACAGACGCACGACCCAAGAGCGCCCCGGAACCGCTACCCGCAACGGCGGCTCCCAAGGCGATCGGTGACGCACTCGAGATATTGAAATCAGCGCAACACCCGATGATCGTTGCAGGGAACGGGGTCATCCGCGCGCGCGCCGGGCATGACGTTCAGCTTTTCGCCGAAGCCACGGGCATACCGCTCGCGACGACCTTCATGGCCAAGGGCATTTTGCCCGCAGATCATCCGCTTCATCTGCATTGTGTCGGACAGCCCTTCGAAGACCATATCGACAAAGCGTTCCGGACCCGGGATCTCATCATCGCCGTCGGCTTTGATCCCGTGGAAGTCCCCCCGCAGAGCATCACAGCAGGCGGGGCAATCCCGGTTCTGCATGTGGGTGAAAATCCCGCCGCGCTGGAACACGACTGGTTTATCCGTGGCGATGTTGCAGGTGACGTTGCAAAAACCATGCGTAGCCTGACCGCGGGGCTCGATGGCAGGACGTGGGAAGAGGATGACCGGATCGTCGCCGTGCGCAAAGAGATCACTGAGCAGCGCACCCGGCATCATGGGTCTGATGACAACGCCCTGCATCCCGCAGATGTACTGCGCAAGATCGAGGCGTCGTTGACGCACGACACATTCGTGGTGTCGGGAGTGGGCACTCACAAGATGGAGGTCGCGCGTTACCTTGCAGCGCGCAAGCCCAATCAGATCATCATTCCAAATGGGCTCGCGGGGATGGGCCTCGCCCTGCCCGGCGCCATTGCTGCGGCCCACCTTGGCCGCCATGGCCGGGTTATGGCCATTTGTGGCGACGGGGAGTTCCTGATGAACGTCCAGGAGATGGAGACCGCTGACAGGCTGGGTCTTTCGCTGACTGTGGTCATGTTCGAAGACAAGGGATATGGGCTTATCAAGGCAAAGCAGCAAGCGGACACCGGCGGCCACACGCCGCTTTCGTTTGGCAACCCCGAATGGGATTCATTGGCAACGTCATTCGGCTGGCAGCACATTCGCACAGAAACCCTCGAAACACTTGAAACGGCGCTGGAGGATCAACGTACAGGTCTGACACTCATCACGCTCCCGATCGATTACGGCGATGCGCTGAAGAAAGACAGTTCACCTGTCTGAACCCTGTGTCATTGCGTCCTGAGCAGCGGTCTTATCGCCTGTCTTTTTTAAACCGCGCGGAAAGTAACTGGCGTGGTGTTTCAACATGGATCGTTTGGGCGCCGGGGACGTCTGAACCGCCCTTGGCATGTCCCCGGGGCGAGCGTCAGCGCAATAAAGCCGATCAGCGAGCACGCCCAGCCGATTGTCGCAACAGTTGCGGCCAAAGTCTGGGCACATAGAGAAACCGGCCCCTCCTGCACAAAACAAAAGCGTGTGAAGTTTATGTTCACGCAAGTGCCGTTCGACCCATACCACGAGACGGCTCAACACGCGACATCGTGCCGCGACGCCATACTGCTCAAGAGCCAGTGCTTTAAATCGTCTGCGCTTGGCTCAATTTTTTCCGCAATTCCGCCACTGAACTCGAAGAATGGTTCGGCATTGAGAGCATTCAGTCCAACCAGAACCGGCAGTTCAAGCGCCAAGGCCTCCGCGATCACGGTCCGAAATCCGCGCCCGTCCGCTTCATGCTTACCGAATTTGTTCACGATCAGACAATCGCTTTCGGGCAGGCTTGCCTGAACCAAAGCAACGGCAGCTTCGAGCGCTTCCGGATCCAACCGGCAACCTCGCGCTTCGCGCCCAAGACTCTGCGATATTCTAAGCGTTGGCCCACCCGGAAGGACGAGGACATCCATGTCACACGGGCCTGCATCTGGTCGCGCCGTATTGATCTGGGTCGTGCCGGCCGGGCAATACCCTGCCTTGATGATCGATTGCGCTACCCGGTGCAGGAGAAGGTCGGTGTCGCCCCGCCCGGGGGCCATTGTGTAAGCGATGTGCATGTCAGTTCTCAGTTTGTGCAAAAGGGAAGAAATTCGACCAACGTGCCCGCCGGCATCTGGTCCAACTCGGAAGGAAGGAAGGCAAAGCCATCTGCCGTTGCGTAGTGAGAAACCTGTCCGGAGGTCCCGCCTGATGTGCATTCGATGACATCGCGTCCATCGCCAGCGATACCGACGATGCAAGCGGCGCGGATCTCACATCGACCCGCTTTCCTGAACAGATCATGTCCCAACAGCACATGGCGGCGTTTCGGCATTGTCCGCTGCCGTCCGGACAGCGCATTCAGAACGCCCTCGCCAAAGATCGACCATGTCACAAAGGCGGAGCCGGGGTTTCCGGGCAGCCCAAGCCATGTTGCGTTGCCGATCCGTCCAAGTGTGACGGGTTTGCCCGGTTTCATCGCAACACCTGCAAAAATCACACTACCGCCTGCGGCCTGAACGGCACCATGCAGATGATCTTCATCACCGACCGAGACACCACCAGTCGTGACAACGAGGTCTGCGTTTTCAGCGGCGGATTGCATGGCATCACGAATGTCGTGCAAACTATCCTTGACCCGGATGATATCGTTCAGATCGACATCCGGGCGGGACAGAAGGGCGTGCAGCATCGGCGTGTTGACGTCCCAGATTTGACCTTCCTCCAACTCCTGCATTCCCGGTGTGGCGACCTCCGACCCGGTTGCGATGAGCGCCACGCGCACGCGCTTGTGCACCGTGACCTTCCCGTGCCCGGCAGAGGCACAGGCCGCGATCGCGCCCGGTGTCAGGACTGTGCCCGCCGACAGGATTGCAGCGCCTGATTGATACTCCTCCCCTCTTTGACGCACGTTTTCGCGCGGTTCCGGACGGGTATCAAACCGGATCAGGTTTCCGATTTTCTCTGCCCTCTCCTGCATGATCACGCTGTCATACCGCTCAGGAAGCGGCGCTCCGGTGAAGATCCGGCAGGCATCTGCAGAGGCGCATCCTGTGCCAGGAGCATCGCCCGCAGCAATCCGACCCGTCACCGGAAACAGCCATGGCCCGTCGCCTGCAAATGCTGTGCTGTCGACCGCGTATCCATCCATGGCAGCGTGGTCAAAGCGCGGCATGTCGCCTTTGGCGCAAACCTCATTTGCAAGCACACGACCTTTCGCATTTTGGATCGGTAGCGTTTCCGCGCGCGCGATGGGGAAGACGTGACGCGATATCCGATCAAAGGCTTCGTCGATGCTGATCCATTTGGACGTGGTTTTAAGGTCATCACACCCACAGCCAGTGGGCATGTCCCTTGGAAGATATGTCATGATAGGCCCCGCTCTCCTTTGTAACGCGTCATGCGCCACATGCCCTGTGGTCGCGAAAGTCTGAAAGACGCCGCTGAAACATCGCCAAGCGCAACTCGGCCAACTCGTCCTTGGTCAAAAGCGTCTTGGCGAGCGGCAGCAGCCCGCTGTTTTCCATTGCCATGTCTGTGCGCAGACTTGTTGCCAGATCGCGCAGGCATGTCTGTTCGGAATTGGTGAGGCCGCGAGGGTGCTGCTTGAGGATCTCAAGCAGGTCAATCGCCGGTCGCGATCTGAATGCGATTTCCTCATGGAGTTTTGTGACGCAGCGCAGCACCTCAAAGAGCGATGTTGCTTCGTCCAAATGGCCGCGCATCAGTCGCACAAGGTCTGCATCCTCATCAACAATGAAGAGCGGCAGTTCGTTTTCAAGGTAGCTCAGTGCTTCGAAGACATCTTCTCTGGCCGGCAATTCACTGTCGGCGATGCGATCAAAGGTTGCACAAACCGTTCTTGTTCGCAGGTGATCCTCTTCGAAGAATTCCAGCGGGTTGACCAAAAGGTCCATGTCTGTCGCATGATAATGTGGGTCCCGTGAACGTGCATTGGACAAGGATTTCTTCATTTTCATACTCTCTGGAGGAAGGATTGATGATCTGGGGACTAGGTTGCGAAGAGGCTCTCTAACCCTCTTCGCTTGAGCATTGCGGCGCGAATTGCGTGCAAGTCTTCTTTGGTCAGCCGCGCTTTGGCCAAAGGAAGCAAGACTGCATTCTCCAGGATAAGGTGCCGTCGTGCTGCGTCTGCCAGATCATGCATTGAGGTCCGCAACGCATTCGATATTGAGGTGGCAAGCGCCAGACCGGCAAGACCCGAGGTCACGGCCTTCAAAAGACAGGCTATCTCGGCGTGCTCTTTTTCTAGTCGTCTGGTCAGCTTTGGCAGTTCATCTTCCGGTTCGGCGCGGGACAGAATGTGGGGCATGAGGTCGTCATCTTCATCTGCCAGCAGCAGTGGCAATTCGTGTCCGAGGTAGTCGATCATTTCCGAGATTGCTGCGCCTTCAACCGGCGTTGTCTCTGCCAGACGATCCAACGCTGCGCACATGGCTCTCAGGCGAAGATGGTCCTCCGCGATGAAGTCCAAGGGATTCTGAAGGAGCATGACACTGGTCGGTGTCTTGCCATCAATCGAACGGTGGTCAGTGGTGATGCTTTTCATGATCTGCCCTCCTGGGCGAGACCGGTCGGAGGTCCGCGCCGGAGATCTCGGCGGACGCAACCAGGGTTTGCACGAAGTCTTTGGCCGCTCGGGCCCACGATGCTTTCTCCATGGCATCGGAAATCTTCTGTTTAACTGCGTCGAAGGGAAGCACGGCACCAATCGCGACGGCATCCAACTTGATGATGTGCCAGCCATAGCGCGTGAGGATGGGTTCTCCCGTGATGCCCCCTTCCGTCAGTTGGCGCAGAGCCGCTTCAAATTCGGGAACCGTGTCGCCCGGGCTTTGTTGCCCGAGGGCCCCACCGGTCGATTTTGAGCCACAGTCGCTTTCCCGAGCCGCCAGTTTCGCAAAGCCATTGGGATTGCCGAGCGCCTGCCCAGTGAGATCAACTGCGCGGGCATGTGCCTGCCTACGCGCCTCCTCGTCCCTCGGGTCGCAAGCGACCAGAATATGTGACACCTCCCATAGTGGCGGGGTTCGGAACCGGAGCGGATCCTTCTCCCATTCCGCACGAACGGATGCCGCAGACGGCGCTGACACCACAACGGCTTCGTCGAGAAGGCCCCGGACAAGGGCCTCCTCCTCTGTTTCAAACCGACTGGGCGCGATCTCCTGAACCTGCGCTTGCACACCGCGCTTGCGTGCCTCTTGCAGAAGCAAGGTGCGCACTGCCATGGCGTTGGCGGCCTTGCGCCAGGCGATGCCGGGCTTGCCCTTTGGGCCATCGTGGTTTTGGGTCTCTGCCGCAATCCGTGCTGACGGGACCGTTTCACCATTTACGACAAGATCAGGAAAAAGCGCATTCATGACGATTACTCCGCAGGGGTTGGCATTGCGTCAGGTGCTGCTGCACCCTTGCGTTCTGGCATCGGGCTCTTGCGGCCTTGAGAACCGGCACCGACAGTTTTCGGCAAGGCAACCTTGCGACGTGAACGAACGACCTGGTAGCCGGTGCGTCCAAATAGATACCGGAACGGTGCCGCTAATCCTGACAGAATGTGCACAAGCCGTGTGAACGGAAAGACCGCGATGATCAGCAGGCCAAGGATCAAGTGCAGCTTGAAGACGATCGCCACATCCGCGACGTATCCGGCGGCCGCACCATCAAAGGTGAAGATACCCTGCGCCCAGGACATGAACTTTACCATCTCGTGCCCGTCCAAGTGACCGAGGGAGACGAAAATGGTGCCCAACCCCAGTACCAGCTGAGCAATCAACATCAGCAGGATCGCGTTGTCCCAGAAGCTGGAATTCTTCGCGATCCGCGGATCAGTCCACCGGCGATGGAAAAGCAGGATGCCCCCAATCAGCGCCGCAACGCCCGCGATACCGCCAGCCACCACGGCCAGGAGTTGCTTTGCACCGTGGCTGATGCCGATGGCATCGAAAATCCAGATCGGTGTCAGCAATCCAACCAGGTGACCGAAGAAGATCACCAGGACACCGACATGGAACAGAACCGAGCCAATGATGAGTTGCCTGCGCCGCAGCATCTGCGATGAAGAAGACTTCCATGTGAATGGATCACGCTCGTATCGTGCGATCGAGCCGATGATGCAAATCGCCAGTGCGATGTAAGGAAAGGTTCCGAAAAGAAACTGGTTCATGACATCCTCCGTCATTCGGCCGCGTGTTGCGGTGTGGGGGTGTTGGGTTGATCCATGCGAGACAGCATGTCGCGCACTTGTGGGCATCCTGCGTTGGGATCGGGGCCGAAGCGAACCTCGGTTTCCTCCCAAACCTTGTCGAGTGCCTCGAGGTCATCCGGATCCATCTCCGGCTCCTCAAGCAGTTCTGCCACAGCCGCCTTGTCGGCTTTCGCTCCAGAGAGCTGCAGCAAAGCGGCGAACACGGCTCCATAGGGGCTTTCCCGACGGCCCAGCCGTGCGTTCAAAGCCTCGAGAATGTGCGCCGCGTCCGCCAAGGTTTCCTGTGCCTCGACGAAGGGACGCGTGGACAGGAATTCCAGCAGCATAGGCAGATGATCAGGCAGTTCTGAGGTGGCCGGGTCAAACCCGCCCTCGCGATACATTTCGACCAGTGAGACCATTGCGCCCCCTCTGTCGCGGCTTTCGCCGTGCACATGCTCGAACAGGTTGAGCGAAAGCGTGCGCGATCGGTCAAAGAGACCCACATAGGTCTCTTGCAGGTCATAGATGTCGCGCCCGCCCAACTCTTCGATGAGCGGGCGCAGGGCCCGACGTGCTGCTGCTGTCAATCGCGTGTCCGAGGCCAGAACGCCTCCGATCTCGGGCATGGCATGCTGCAGCTCGCGCGTCGGGTAACTCAGGACCAGCGAAATGGCTTTGAATGTACGATCAATGGTCATCACATTGCCTCCGGCATTTTAAGAGGTTTCTTCCCTTTGCCAAAAAGCGAGGGCTTGGACGTCCCGGTCGAACAACCGTTGCCGTCGGTAAATCCACAGCCCCCCTTGAGGTCATAGGCTTCTTCGACCTGCTCACGGTGGGTTGTCGGGATGACGAAACGGTCCTCGTAATCGGCAAGGGCCATGATCTTGTACATGTCCTCGATCACACGCCCGCTCAGGCCGACCCGTGCGGCGATGGCCTCGTCAATCACACCGTCCACGGTTTTCGACCGCATGTAGGCGCGCATGGCCATCATCCGTTCGAGCGCCGACACCACCGGGGCCTCGTCACCTGCCGTGAGCATGTTCGCGAGATACCGAACGGGAATCCGCAAATCCTTGACGTTGGGCATCATGCCATCCGTGCCGATCTTCCCGGCCTCGGCGGCGTTCTGGATCGGTGAGAGTGGCGGGATGTACCACACCATCGGCAGCGTCCGGTATTCCGGATGCAGCGGGAAGGCGACTTTCCATTCCATGGCCATTTTCCAGATGGGGCTTTCCTGAGCCGCCTTGATCCAGTCCTCCGGAATACCGTCGGCCCTTGCGGTCTCAATGACCACAGGATCGTTGGGGTCGAGGAACACATCCAGCTGCGCATCATAAAGCTCTTGATCCGTCGGCGCATTCGCGGCGGTGTCGATCTTGTCCGCATCATAGAGCATCACGCCCAGATACCGGATGCGACCCACGCAGGTTTCCGAACACACGGTCGGGTTGCCGCTTTCAATCCGGGGGTAGCACAGGGTGCATTTCTCAGATTTTCCGCTTTCCCAGTTGTAATACACCTTCTTGTAGGGGCAGCCCGAGACGCACATCCGCCAGCCGCGGCACTTCTCCTGATCGATCAGGACAATGCCGTCTTCCTCGCGTTTGTAGATCGCGCCCGATGGGCAGGAGGCCGCACAGGCCGGATTGAGGCAGTGCTCACAGAGCCGGGGGAGATACATCATGAAGGTGTTCTCGTATTCCCCGTAGATCTCCTTCTGGATGCCTTCGAAGTTGTAGTCTTCCGAGCGTTTCGAGAACTCACCACCGAGGATTTCCTCCCAGTTGGGGCCTTTCTCGATCTTCTCGATCCGTTCACCGGTGATCTTGGAGCGGGGGCGCGCCGTGGGGAACGCTTCCATTTCCGGGGCTGACTTCAGGTGATCGTGGTCGAAATCGAACGGCTCATAATAGTCGTCGATCTCGGGCAGATCGGGGTTGGCAAAGATGTTGGACAGGATCCGCCATTTGCTGCCCTGTTTGGGCTGCAGTTTGCCGGACTTGGTCCGTTCCCAACCGCCGTTCCACTTGGCCTGATTTTCCCAATCCGTCGGATAGCCGGTGCCCGGCTTTGTCTCGACGTTGTTGAACCAGGCGTATTCGACCCCGTCCCGTGTGGTCCACACGTTCTTGCAGGTCACGGAGCAGGTGTGGCACCCGATACATTTATCGAGGTTCAACACCATACCGATTTGCGCACGAACTCTCATTCCGCTGCCTCCTTCTGGGTAGCTTCGTTGTCGAGCCAGTCGACCTTTTGCATTTTCCGCACGATGACGAACTCGTCCCGGTTGCAGCCCACGGTGCCGTAGTAGTTGAAGCCGTAGGATTGCTGGGCGTAGCCGCCGATCATATGCGTGGGTTTCAGGACCGCGCGGGTCACGGAGTTGTGGATCCCCCCGCGCTTGCCGGTTTTTTCCGATCCGGGCGTGTTCACGATCTTTTCCTGAGCGTGATACATGAAGGTGGTGCCATCCTTGATCCGCTGGGACACCACGGCCCGCGCAGTCAAAGCACCGTTCACGTTGTAAAGCTCGATCCAGTCGTTATCCGCAATGCCCGCCGATTTGGCGTCATTCTCGGAGATCCAGACCACCGGACCACCACGGTTGAGCGTCAACATCAACAGGTTGTCCGAATAGGTCGAATGGATGCCCCATTTCTGGTGTGGTGTGATGAAGTTCAGCACCAGATGCGGGTTGCCGTCACGCGCTTCGTGATTGATCTCCGCCGTCACGGTTTTCAGATCGACCGGCGGACGGTAGGACATGAAGCCTTCACCAAAGGCCCGCATCCACAGGTGATCCTGATAAAGCTGTTGTCGCCCGGTCAGGGTCCGCCATGGGATCAATTCATGCACGTTGGTGTAGCCCGCGTTGTAGCTGACCTTCTCGCTCTCGATGCCCGACCATGTGGGCGAGGAGATGATCTTGCGGGGCTGTGCCGCGATGTCATGGAAGCGGATTTTCTGGTGATGCTCGCCCTCCGCCAGATGCGCATGTTCACGCCCTGTGTTCTCGGACAGCGCCTCCCAGGCCTTCACGGCGACGTTGCCGTTGGTCTCGGGCGCCAGCATCAGGATCACTTCACAGGCATCAATCGCTGTCTCGATCTTGGGTCGACCCTTTGCGGGGCCGTCCTGCACCACACCGTTCAGAGCGGCCAGACCATCGATTTCTTCCTGCGTGTTCCAGGTGATGCCCTTGCCGCCATTGCCAAGCTTGTCCATGAGCGGTCCAAGCGCGGTGAAACGGTCGTAGATTGCGGTATAGTCGCGTTCCACGGCCACATAGGCCGGCGCAGTCTTGCCCGGAATGAGGTCACATTCGCCCTTCTTCCAGTCGCGCACCTGATCCTGGGCAATTTCCGCCGGCATGTCATGCAGCAGCGGCAGCGCGACGATGTCGGTTTCTACACCTAGGATTTCCGGGGCTACTTCCTGCACCTTCTTGGCGATTGCCTTGAAGATTTCGAAGTCCGACTTGCTTTCATACGCCGGGTCCACCGCCGCTTGCAGCGGGTGGATGAACGGGTGCATGTCCGACGTGTTCATGTCGTCCTTCTCGTACCAACTCGCTGTTGGCAGAACGATGTCGGCATAGACAGCCGTGGTGGACATGCGGAAGTCGATTGTGACCAGCAGGTCGAGTTTGCCCTCGGGGCCTTTCTCATGCCACTTGGCTTCCTTGGGCAACGCCTTGCCCTCTTCGCCCAAATCCTTGCCCAGAACACCATGATCGGTGCCCAGCAGGTGTTTGAGGAAGTACTCATGCCCCTTGCCGCTCGATCCCAGCAGGTTCGAGCGCCACACAAAGAGGTTGCGCGGCCAGTTCGCCGGATCGTCGGGATCCTCACAGGACATTTCCAACGCGCCGGATTTGAGTTGCTGCGCGACATAGGCGGGGATTTCCATCCCGGCCGCTTTCGCCTGCTTTGCAACTTCAAGCGGGTTGGTCTTGAGTTGAGGCGCCGAAGGCAACCAACCCATGCGTTCAGCCCGGATGTTGTAGTCGATCAGGCTGATGTCCCAATCGCCTTCTGGCGCTGTGGGTGACAGGATTTCATTTGCCTCCAGGGTCTCGTAACGCCACTGATCGGTATGGGCATACCAAGCGCTGGTCGAGTTCATGTGGCGCGGTGGACGACCCCAGTCGAGCGCGAATGCCAGAGGTTGCCAACCGGTTTGTGGCCGCAGTTTCTCCTGACCCACGTAATGCGCCCAGCCGCCACCGGATTGCCCCACACAACCGCACATCACCAGCATGTTGATGACGGCGCGGTAATTCATGTCCATATGGTACCAGTGGTTCATGGCGGCCCCGATGATCACCATGGACTTGCCATGGGTCTTTTCGGCCGTATCTGCGAATTCGCGCGCGACGTGAGCGATTTTGTCAGCAGGCACACCGGTGATCTTCTCAGCCCATGCAGGAGTGCCGGGAACATCCTCGTCGTAGGACGAAGCAACCCAGTCCCCCCCAAGACCCCGGTCCACACCATAGTTGGCACAGAAGAGGTCAAAGACCGTCGCCACAAGCACATCACCGTCTGCGGTCTTGATCCGTTTGACAGGGATATTCTTGGTCAGAACGTCCGGGCGGGTATCGCCGGTTGTGAAGGCTTCGGTCGCGGCCCCCCCGAAGTAAGGGAAATCAACGCCGCGCACTTCATCGTGTGCTTCATCAAGGATCAGCGTCATCTGCAGTCTGGCCTGTTTGCCGTCTGCTTTTTCTTCGAGGTTCCATTCGCCCTTTTCGCCCCAGCGGTAACCGATGGCACCGTTTGGTGCGACAAGGTTGCCCGTGGCTTCGTCAATGGCGACGGTTTTCCATTCGGGGTTGTTCTCCTCGCCCAGTTTTCCGTCGAGATCATCGGCGCGCAGGAAACGGCCGGGCACAAGGCTGCCGTCTTTTTCGTCCAGACGCACCAGCATCGGCATGTCGGAGTACTTGCGGCAGTAATCCTCAAAGTATTCAGCCTGACGATCAATATGGAACTCGCGCAGGATGACGTGGCCAAAAGCCATGCCGAGGGCTGCATCGGTGCCCTGCTTCACGTTCAGCCAGACATCTGCAAACTTGGACGCCTCTGAATAGTCGGGGCAGATAACTGCGGACTTGGTCCCCTTGTAGCGCACTTCGGTGTAGAAATGGGCGTCCGGCGTCCGGGTCTGCGGCACGTTGGAGCCCCAGAGCAACAGGTAGCTGGAGTTGTACCAGTCGGCCGACTCGGGCACGTCGGTCTGCTCGCCCCATGTCATCGGCGAAGCTGGTGGCAAATCGCAATACCAGTCATAGAAGGACATGCAGACGCCGCCCATCAGGCTCAGGTAGCGCGAGCCCGCAGCGTAGCTGACCATCGACATCGCGGGGATCGGTGAGAAGCCGAAGATGCGGTCGGGGCCATAGGTTTTCGCGGTATAGGCGTTGGCCGCTGCCGTGATCTCGGTGGCCTCATCCCATGTGGCGCGCACAAAGCCGCCGGAACCCCGCTTGGAGGTGTAAGAGTTGCGCAGGATCGGATCGTTCTGGATCGCGGTCCAGGCCTCGACGGGGGTCTTGGTCTTGCGCATTTCGCGCCAGATTTTCATCAGCCGCCCGCGGATCAGCGGGTTTTTCACACGGTTGGCAGAATAGAGATACCAGCTGTAGGAGGCACCACGGGCGCAACCACGCGGCTCGTGGTTCGGCAGATCGGGCCGCGTGCGCGGATAATCGGTTTGCTGCGTCTCCCATGTCACGATCCCGGATTTGACGTAGATCTTCCAGCTGCAGGACCCGGTGCAATTCACACCATGGGTCGAGCGGACGACCTTGTCATGACGCCAGCGATTTCTGTAGGTGTCTTCCCAACCACGATCTTCATTGGTAACCTGACCGTGGCCGTTGGCGAACTCTTCCAGTTTGTTGGACTGGAGGAAGTTCAATCTGTCGAGCAGGTGGCTCATGGAATTTTCTCCTTTTGGCTACCTCTGCGCCGGGCGATCCGGCGCAGAGCTTGGTCAGTGGGTCAGCAGGGAACAGGTGCGTTCTTGCGGCTGTAGTAGACCCAGGTGATTACGGTGCAGACCGCATAGAACCCGAGAAAGGCCCAGAGCGCGCCGTGCGGACTGCCGGTTATGGCGATCGAGGTGCCGTAGCTCTTCGGGATGAAGAAGGCGCCGTAAGCTGCGATGGCCGACGTAAAGGCAATGATGGCAGCAGACTCGCGCTCGATGGTGCGCTGCATGTTGGTGGCCTCGAGGTTCGGCATGAGACGCGGGATTTCCTGTTTCATGATCGACGGGATCATCTGGAAGGTGGAGGCATTGCCCACACCGGTCAGGAAGAAGAGCGCCATGAAGCAGGCAAAGAAGCCCCAGAAACTGCCGTCAGCCGCTTCAGGTGTCGATGGCAAGAAGGTGATCACGCCGTAAACCGCAACGATCATGCCGAGGAACACCCAGAAAGTCACTTTCCCACCGCCGAACTTGTCGGAAATCCAGCCCGTGGCAGAGCGGCTCAGCGCTCCCACAAGCGGGCCGAGGAAGGCGTATTTCAGCACATCAACTTCTGGAAACTGTGTCTTCATCAGAAGCGGGAAACCCGCAGCATAGCCAATGAAGGAGCCGAATGTGCCAACATAAAGCACACACATCACCCAGTTGTGGTAGCGGCCCAGGATGGACATCTGCTCGCCCACAGAGGCCTTTGCGTCAGCGATGTCATTCATGCCGAACCACGCGGCGATGGCACCAATGGCCAGGAACGGCACCCAGATGAAGCCAGCATTCTGAATGAAGAGTTGACCGCCATCGGACAGGGTTTGCGGCTCACCACCCACGGCGCCGAAAACACCCATGGTGATGACGACAGGCACGAGAAACTGCATCACGGAGACGCCAAGGTTGCCCAGGCCCGCATTCATTGCCAGCGCCTGGCCTTTGACTTTCTTGGGATAGAAATAGGCGATGTTGGCCATCGAAGAGGCGAAGTTGCCGCCGCCGAAGCCGCACATCAGGGCAAGGATCAGGAATGTGAAGTATGACGTTTCGGGGTTCTGTACCGCGAAGCCGATACCGAGTGCGGGCAGCAAAAGCGAAGCGGTCGAGATGGCCGTCCACCGACGGCCGCCAAAGACCGGGATAACGAAGCTGTAGAAAATCCGCAGTGTTGCGCCCGACAGGCCGGGCAAAGCCGCCAGCCAGAAACGCTCTGAAACCGAGAAATCAAAGCCAATGGCAGGCATCTTGGCCACAACGACCGACCAAACCATCCAGACCGAGAAGGCCATGAGCAGGTTCGGGATCGAGATCCAAAGGTTGCGGGTTGCGATGGCCTTGCCCTTTTCCTCCCAGAACTGGGGGTCTTCGGGGCGCCAGTCCGTCAACACGTGACGGCTGCTGCCATTTGAGGTGTCTGTAATCGCCATGGGTAAATCCTCCCCTGTCGGCGGTTTCGGGGGGCCGGCCGGGCCACCTTGCCCGGCCGGCCATGCGTTCATTCAGCCGGTTGCTGGCTGCCGTTTGGACCTAGTCGGGCCAAAGCGGTCTTGAGATCGTCAAGGTCCTTGAACCTTGCGGTGACGGTCAGGCCGTTGCCTTTCTCGGCGAGTGCCACCTTCTCGGAGCCCTCAAAGATCAAGGCGAGTTCAGCTTCGGCCTCTTTCTTGCGCGTGGCTTCCGCTGCGATGGCCTGGTCAACAGAACTGAGGACGTACTCTTCCCCAAAGCCACCTTCCGGTTCCTTCAGCCAGAAGAAGCAGACAACCCAGGAGATCAGCGCACCACAGGCGATGATGAAGAAGAAGGTCTGCGTGTCGACAAAGGTGAAGATGAAGAGGTAGAACACCGCGCCAACGTTGCCGTAGGCCCCGGCCATGCCGGCAATCTGTCCGGTCACCCGACGCTTGATCGAGGGGATGATGCCGAAGGTTGCCCCCTCCGCCCCCTGCACGAAGAACGAGCAAGCGATTGTGATGGCGATCGCGATGATCAGAGGCCATTCGCTGTTCAACAGGCCCATGAGCGCAAAACCGATGGCAATCCCCAGCATATAGGCCAGCATCACAAAGCGGCGGTTGCCCATGCGGTCTGAGACCAAACCGCCCATCGGACGCGCCACGAGGTTGATGAAGGCAAAGGAGGCCGCGATCAGACCAGCGACGACTGCTGTCAGCCCCCAGGTTTCCTGAAAGAACATCGGCAGCATCGACACGACCGCCAGTTCCGCACCGAAGTTCGCGAAATAGGTGGTGTTGAGCGCTGCGACCGAGCTGAAGGGATACTTGTCATCCTCGGGAACACCTTTGCGAAGGATCGGCAGGTTGGTGCGCAGCACTTGCCAGACCTGATAGACAACCAGGGTTGCAATCGAGGCGTAGCAGATGGTTGCAACGAAGCCATCGATATAACCCATCATCTGCACACGGTAGATGAGGATCGACAAAATCCCGATCAGCGGCACGGTGAAGATGACCAGCAGCACCAGATCCTTGTAGGTCGAAACCTCAAGTGCTGAACCCTTTGCCTTCTTGTGGGTGTCGGGGTTCGGACCGTCAGTGATCGCGAACCAGTAGAACACGCCATAGGCCGCCATGATGATGCCCGACATGGCAATCGCGTAGCGCCAGCCATCATCGCCACCGAACATGTTCAGAGCGATTGTCGGAATGGTCAGAGCCGCAGCAGCGGAACCGAAGTTGCCCCAGCCCGCGTAGAACCCTTCGGCAAAGCCGATGTCACGCGGCTTGAACCAAAGGGCTGTCATGTGAATACCGACAACGAAACCTGCGCCGACAGACGACATGATCAGACGCGAGACAAAGAGCTGCATCTTGGTGTCGCCAAAGGCGAAGAAGAGCGTCGGCACGGCCATCACGACCATGAGGATCGAGAACACACGGCGCGGGCCGTATTTGTCGAGCGCCAGCCCAACAAGGATCCGGGCCGGGATCGTCAACGCCACGTTTGCGATGGCGAAGAGCTTGATGTCATCCTTGGTAAGCCAATCATTTGCCGCCAACATCGAAGATGCCAGCGGGGCCATGTTGAACCAGACATAAAAGGTAATAAAGAAAGCGATCCAGGTCAGGTGCAGCGCGCGAATGGCGCGGTCCTGAACCCGGAACAGAGTTGAGATTTTCATCGGTAGTGTCCCCCGGGTTTATTCGGCCGCCTGCATCGAAGATGCGGGGACGTGGGTTGGAATTATGAGAATTGGGCACTTGGCGCGCCGCGCCAGAAAGGCCGACACAGAGCCAAAGGTCATGTGGTCAAATTCCTCGACAAGCGCGTCGAGCTTTTTGGTGATGAACCCCAACGGCCCCCCATCTGCGTGATGGCTGTGACGCGCCATAACCAAAAGGTCCGGCTGACGTTCCTCTGTCGCGCGCAAGATCATCTTGCGCGCGTCACCTTCTGCAAGCATGACCTTCGCGTCAAAGCCTGCTGCCATCAATTCGGCGGCCGCCGCTTCAACGCCCGCTTTCTGATCCTGATACTGTTCGGTGAAAAGCTCGTCCGCACCCGATGTGGCGCTCCCGATATCCTCAACGACCGACACCAGCGTAACGCTGGGTTTCAACGGTCCGAACATCTGCTGAATTGCGCCGAGCGCAATTCGCGCGTTGCGCGAATGGTCGTACGCAAGCATTATTTCCATCGGTTCCTCCGTTCTGACGCACCCGGAATTGGGTGATTTGAAGTTCAGAAACTGTGTGAGGTGGCCGTTGTGAATTCTTGTTGATCTGGATCAATATTTGAGAGAAAGTGCATTGAAATAAATGGCTTATCAAGATTTGTCATTTTGTTTGCAGTGCGGCATCAAACAGGCAACCGAAATACATCAAATCATGGATTGACATTTATCAATGCAATTAACAACATATATCAATTGGAGTTAACAGGTGTACCTTGGAATGCCCGAATCGGATTTTCCGGATATTCGCGGTCTGCATCTTTTTGCAGAGATGAGCGACGAGAACTTTTTCGCGCTCATGCGGGGATCCTATGTCCAGAACTTCCCACCGCAGATCGACCTGATCGAGGAAGGCGATCCGAGCGATTTTCTGCATATCGTCCTGTCCGGTTCGGTCGAGCTTTTCTCAAGCTGGAACAGCCGCGAGACGTCAATGGCAACGGTCCGCCCGGTATCGACCTTCATCCTCGCTGCAACGATCAAGGACGCACCGTATTTGATGTCCGCCCGCACCTTGGAGAAAAGCCGGGTTGCGCTTATTCCCAGCCAGGATGTGCGGGGCGTATTTGATATCGATGCGAAATTTGCCAGAAACGTGGTTACGGAACTGGCGCAATGCTACCGGTCTGTTGTCAAGAACACCAAGGACTTGAAACTGAGGACGTCTCTTGAACGATTGGCGAACTACCTGTTGCGCCAGCAAGAGCGTACTGGCGGGAATTCAGAATTCGATCTCCCCATTGAGAAACGCCGCCTCGCCTCCATGCTTGGCATGACGCCCGAAAACCTGAGCCGCGCCTTCAAGAGCCTGCAATCCTATGGGGTGAAAGTGAGCGGCAACCGCGTGAACATCTCGGATCAGAAAGATATCGAAAACTTCGCGAAACCAAGCCCCCTCATTGATGACTATTCAACGTAAGGAAAACGCATGTCCGAAAAAATGCCCGGTGCCGCCGGTGATCTCGCCGAAGAATTCCCCCACATCTGGAACGCCTATCAGATGCTTGGCCGTGCTGCCGCAGATTGCGGCCCGCTCACTGATCGCGAGCGTCGCCTGGTGAAACTCGCATTGTCTGTTGGTGCAGGTTCAGAAGGCGCAGTACACTCCCACACGCGGCGCGCAGAAGCCGAGGGCATTGAGAAGGAAGCGCTGCTGCAGGTAGCGATGCTGGCCATTGGCCCGCTTGGTTTACCGCGTGCGGTTGCGGCAAAAACCTGGATCGAAGACCTCGACTGAAGGCGCCGCCGTCGTCGTCAGCTTTCACATGGTGGCACCATCACGCCGCCGCCTTCAAGCCCGTCAAGGACATCCATGCGTCGTGTGAGCGGGACAAACGATGCGGATGGATTGGTGCGCAGCCATGTGGAGACGGGTAATGCCTCAAGCGGGTCCCCTGTTCGGCATCCGCCAACCACCGCGATTGAAAAGATGCCTTCGCCTTGGGTCCCCGCCGCGCGCAATGCCCGGGTTTCGGCCTGTGCGGCTGCAAGGATTGCGGCGTTTTGCGGCGTGAGGGAAGCGGCATAGATGACCTCGCCCTGCGATGCGCTGACCAATATTGCCTCCGGAGCGCGCTGCACAGACAGGGGCACGCGGGCATCAACCAACGCTTCGCCTGCAACCGACAAGGCAAGCCTGACCATGGCGTCGCCGTCTTTCAACACAATCGTGTCTGGAACACTCAACGCGAGGCCCAGTTCCTGTGGCGGTGTGTTCAATGGGTCGAGACGCGCGGCTTCCATGACACCGCGCGGTGTGACTGCGGCGCATGCACTTGTAATGGCAAGGATGAAGAGCGCGGCGATTGAACGGGCAAGGGGCATTTCGTCTTTCCTTTGCTAAATGATTTACGCTATATGTATCATGTAAAACATGAAGGATGGAATGGTTAAAATGACACTCATTGATGATGCGCCCCTGCGCAGAACGGCACGAAGGTTCGAACTGGGCTTTCAGGCCGCGAGCCTTCTGATGGTGGCATTGGCGGGGGGCGTGGTGGTCGCAACCTTGGTCGGGACAGCCGCGACCGGCGCATGGCTTGCCAGCTTGACGGGCCATGCGATAGAGCCTCAACCTTGGCAAAGCTTTGCTTTGGCTGCTGTGGCTTGCTTTGGCCTTGGTCTTTACGCGGCGACTTTTTCTGCCGCCAGAGCGGTGAGCCGCATCCTTGCGCGCGCAGAATTGGCGGCTGCGGGACAAGCCGCAAGGACGTTGTCCCGTTGGGTGTGGGCCGTGCTGGTTTGGAGCATAATCGCGCATACGCTGGCCGTGTTGATTGCGACGGCCCATGCCGGTCCCGGTCAGCGCGCCCTGAGCATTGCCATCGGCAGCCCACAGGTCTCGCTCGCTTTGGCCGCGCTCATGGCTGCCTTTCTTGCCCAGGCCCTGACCCTCGTCGCGGCGCTGTGGGAAGATCACAAGGAAATCGTCTGAAATGGCCATCGTGGTTCGGCTCGACGTGATGCTCGCCAAACGCAAGATGACTTCTCGGGAGCTCGCAGCCCGGATCGGCATCGCCGAGCAGAACCTGTCAACACTCAGATCGGGCCGCGCGCGCGGTGTTCGGTTTGGCACCCTGGAGAGCATTTGCCGTGTCCTTCAGTGTCAACCGGGCGATCTGTTCGAGTTTCTGGATGGTGAGGGGGAAGCGGAACATCGTGATTGAGCGCGCCCTTGCGCCGGACCTGCCTCTGCGCGCCTCAAGCGTTGTTTAGCGGGCAACGCTGGCCTGCGTACAAAGGATGCAACGGCACAGCGGGAGGTACGGCTGTCACAGCGGCGTCAGACGGGACACCCTGCTTGGATTGGCTTCTGCGAGATAGATCGTGCCATCCGGCGATCCGAAGATCCCATGCGCCCCGTTCAGTACCGGGCGCGCGCGCCCCAAGCGCGTTCCGTTCTGCGATATGCGATGCAGGCTTGGGACCTGATCGGAAACGAATATGTCACCTGCGTCATCCCCCCAGATCCCAACAGCCCGGTGAAAGCCAGTCCATTCGTCAAGAAAAACGCCATCCGCATCAAATACCTGAAGCCGATTATTGCACCGGTCCACGACAACCACGCGACCATCGGGCAGGCACCAGAGGGAATGCGGTTCGAGGAATTCGCCACGACCGCTGCCGAATGCACCCCACGTGGCCAGATGCGTGCCGTCGCCGGCAAAACGGTGGACATGCCAGCCAGCATAGCCATCTGACACATAAAAGTCACCGCTTGGCGCAAAAGCCACATCCGTGGGGTGATTGAACGGCGTACCGGGTGCCCCGCGTGTGCCAATCCCCCCGACCCGCTGTCCATCTGCGGAAAAGACGATGATTTCATGCATGTCACGGTCGACGATGAAAAG
This sequence comes from Roseobacter denitrificans OCh 114, assembly GCF_000014045.1. Taxonomy (NCBI): domain Bacteria; kingdom Pseudomonadati; phylum Pseudomonadota; class Alphaproteobacteria; order Rhodobacterales; family Roseobacteraceae; genus Roseobacter; species Roseobacter denitrificans. The sequence continues at coordinate 2,318,832 of NC_008209.1, read as the reverse complement.
ACGCCCATCCGGCGCCGGGGTCATCAAATGCGCATCAGCGATGTCAAGATCGCCCCATGCGCCAAGGTAGTCACCGTCGCAGGACAGCACGATGACACGCGGACCATCCGGGTCCACATAAGGGTCGCTGCGCAGCAACACAAGGACACGGCCATCGCGCAGGACGACGACATCCGACACCTTACCGGCGGTTTGCGGCCACGTCCCAAAGGGTCGATCCACGCGGTAGCGGGTGTCACCCAATGCAACGACGATCTGGTGTCGCGTGCCGCTCATCCAAGAGGTCCGGAATAGGGATGTGTTTTGGCCCAATGATGGGCGATATCCAGCCGCCGCGTGATCCAGACATCGTCATGACCGGCAACATAATCGAGGAAACGTTCCAAGCCCACGGCCCGCGCGGGATGCCCGATCAGCCGCATGTGCAGCCCGACCGACATCATCTTGGGCGCGCTCGCCCCTTCCCGGTAGAGCATGTCGAAGGCATCCTTGTGCCACTCGAAGTAATCGTTGGACGTCGCAAAGGATCCGCAGAATTTCGCATCATTGTTGGTCAGCGAATAGGGAACGACCAGATGCGGTTTGCCAGCGACTTTGGTCCAATAGGGCAATTCATCGTCGTAAGCGTCTGAATCGTAGAGGAAACCGCCCTCCTCCACCACCAGCTTGCGGGTGTTTACGCTGGGACCATAGCGGCAGTACCATCCAAGGGGCCGCTCGCCCAAGGTTTCCCGCAGTGAAGCGATGGCACGTTTGATATGGTCTCGCTCTTCGTCTTCACTCAACTCAAAGTGCTTGACCCAGCGCCAGCCATGGCAGCAACAGTCAAATCCAGAATCGCGAATGGCTTGCGCCGCTTGCCGGTTCCGCTCGATCGCCAGCGCGCAGCCAAAGACCGTCATGGGCAACCCGCGCTCCTGAAAAAGCCGCATCAGCCGCCAGAACCCCACGCGGCTGCCATAGGCAAAGAGCCCTTCGCCCGCCAGATCACGCCCCTTGACCGCTTGATCAAGGCCGTGGGCGTCTGTCAGTGCGACCTCGGTAAAGCCCTCACCATCCTGAATCGACGGCTCGGACCCCTCTTCGTAGTTCATCACAAAATTGATAGCGACACGCGCGCCATTTGGCCATTTCGGATCCGGCGGGTTGGCGCCATAGCCAACAAAATCTCGGGGGTAAGTCATCTGGGCCTCACATACTCATCCGGCGCGTCAGGCCGGTCAATCGATCCATCACAATCATCAACACGAGCACGGCGATGATGATCACACCGGAAATCGCGGCCACGCGCACATCAAGGGTGGTTTCCATCATGCCCCACATGCGAATGGGCAGCATATTGGTGCGGGCATTGGACAGGAACAGCGACACCGGCACGTTGTCCATCGACGCCACGAATGCCAGAAATCCGCCCGCAACAATGCCCGGCGTGATGATTGGCAGCGTAATCCGGCGGAACGCATAAAAGCGCCCTGCCCCAAGGCTGGCAGAGCTTTCCAGAAGTGCCGGGTTGAATTGTGACAGGCTCGCGAGCGTCGTGCGAAAGACGAAAGGCGCGATCACCACAAGATGCCCCGCAATCAGGTGATTGATCGATGGACGAAACCCGAGGATCGAGAAAAACATCAACGCCGCCAAGCCAAAGGACAATCCCGGCAAGATCAGGGGTGACATGAAGCTGGCTTCGAGTGCGCGCGCAGAGGCCCCCCTGGACCGGGCCATGGCCAGTGCCGCAGCCGTTGCAAGCAGGACAGCGAGGGCCGTGGCAATCGCGGCGACATAGAGGGAATTGGCCAAGGCCGAATGGATATGACCCGACTTCACCGGATCAAAAAGCGCCGCATACCATTCAAGCGAAAAACCCGGCGGCGGAAAGGTCAACACGCGGGACGATGTGAACGACGTGAGCAGCACGATGATCACGGGACCCACAAGGATCAGGATGCCAAGTGCTGCAAGGCCGCCCATGACAATGGAATAGGACCGGTCCGAAACGGTGCTGCGATGCGCCATCAGTCTATCCTCGCAAAACGACCAAGCAGGGAAAACAGCATCACGCCGCTGAGCACAGCAACCAGCAGTGTAACCGATGCCACGGCGGCAAAGGGCCAGTCGAAAACGACCATCGATTGCTGCCAGATCAGCGACGGCAGATAGACAAGACGCGCGCCACCAATCACCGTCTGCGAGATGAACGCGGTTGTCGCCGAGGCGAACACAAGGGTTGCGCCCGCAATCCATCCGGGCAGCGAAAGCGGCAGGATGATGCGGAAGAATGTGCGCCATTTGGAACCGCCAAGCGCGCGGGACGCATCCGACAGGCTGGGGTTGATTTGCTGCATGACCGTGACGAGCGGTAACAGCATCAGGGGCATCTCGATCTGCGTCAGCGCAATCACGAGGCCCAGTTCTGTTTGCAAAAGGTTCAGCGGCGCAGAAGTCAGCCCGAGGCTGATCAGGGTCTGATTGACCACGCCCTCGCGCGCGAGGATCACGATCCAAGCGAACGTGCGGATCACCACCGATGTCAGCAGCGGAAGCAGGATGATGAAGATCAGAAGTTTCCGCAGGCGCGGCCCGCACGAAATGAACAGAAGCGCAATCGGATAGGACAGGATCGACGTCGCCACCACGGCGATCAGACCAAGCCACACCGTGTCATAGACAACGCCGCGATAGAACGGGTCGCCCCAGAACTTGACCCAACTGTCCGCAGAGAAGGACGCAAAACGATCATCCGCCGCAAACGACATCGCCAGCAGGATAAGGAGCGGTGCCGCAAAAAACGCCAGATACGTCAGACCGAGCGGCGCTGCGAGCCGCCAGTCCACACGTCCGGGTTCATATGTTGCGGCACCAGCCATGATTACTTGGTGATCTCTTTGTTGAACCGCTCAATCCACCCCGCACGCTGCGGATTGATCACGCTCCAATCGTGCACAACCATATCCGACAACTCATCCACGGATTTGATGTAAAGGGTCTCTGCCAGTTCGACCTGCTTGTTCACCGGGATCATGTTGTAGGGGGACAGCTGCAATTGCGACTGGGCTTCAGCCGAGATCGCCGTGTCGATGTATTTGTGCGCGGCTTCGACGTTCTCGGACCCCTTCGTGATGTGAAGAGACGTCGAGAATGTGATGGCCCCGGTTTCAGGCGCGATGAATTCGATGTCCACACCCTGCGCCTTGAGCGTCGCGACGTTGTTGGTGTTGGTATACATCAGATCGATCTGACCCTGCTGGAACAGGCCGGGCAACCCGGCGGGCCCGGTGACGGCTGCAACCTTGGGAAGCGCTTCCTGCAGTTTTGCAAAGATCGGCTCCATATCCGTGTCGGACCCGCCAAAGACCTTTGCCATCTCGATCAGGGACACCGTACCGAATGTGGTCTGGAACCCCGTGAGGCCAAGCCGTTCGACATAAGGAGACTCGAATATCTGCTCCCAACGGGTTGGCGGCTCGGGGAAGGCGGTCGGGTTATAGCACAGGCCAACAACCTGCACATTGACGGTCGCCGCATCCGCCGAGATCATCCCATCGGGCAGGTTTGCCGCATTGGACAGCATAGAGGCGTCAATCGGCTCGAAAAGATCGGCCTCTCTCGCCGCAGCCGTGGGTCCGGGGTCGAGGACAAAACAGTCAAACGGCGCAATACCGCGCCCGGCGCGTGCCTTGGTGACCTGATCCACGGCCCACAGCGGATCAAAAGCCACATCCACGCCATGCTTTTGCGCAAGCAAGGGGGCGACGACGGACCGGTAGGCCTCGTCCCAGGTTCCTGGATAGATGGCGGCTGCCAGAGAGTCCGCAGCACGCGCAGCCGAGAACGGCAAGGCTGAGGCTGCGCCGAACGCGGCGGCGCTTTGCAAGAGTCTTCGGCGGGAAAGGTCATTCATGGTGGTCTCCTTTGTTGGATTTGGGTGTTTTATGGTTGTTTTCATTTGGGCTTGGGAAAGAGGATCGGGGCGGCCGTCTCAGCCAGCGCGCAGTGGCTCGGGCCAAGGGGCGTTGCCACCTCGCCCACACGGCGCGGCGCTGCCACCTTGATGGTGGCACCATCTGGCGTCTGAACATCGTGAATGAGCGTCCCGCCGAGGGGCATACTCAGCGTGTGCTCGACCGCAAACGCGCCCGGCGCGGGCTGGTCCACCAGCATCAGCTGTTCCGGCCGCACAGTCAGCAGGACCCCGTCTGCAGTATTGAAAGTCTTGGACGATGCCACGTGCCAGATCGCGCCATTGTCGAGACGAATGACATAGCGGTCCGCTTCGCGACCCAACACCTCCCCCGCGAACCGGTTCGAAGATCCGATGAAATCATTGACGAACAGCGTCGCGGGCTGGTCGTAGATTTCCACCGGACTGCCCAATTGCTCAATGCGGCCCTTGTTCATCACCGCAATGCGGTCAGCGATGCCCATGGCCTCTTCCTGATCGTGGGTCACGAGGATCGCGGTCAGCGCGAACTGGCGTTGCAGTCGCTTGATTTCGATCTGCATATCAAGGCGCAGATTCTTGTCCAGCGCGGCAAAGGGTTCATCAAGCAGCAGGATACGGGGCCGTACAGCAAGCGCACGCGCAAGGGCAACGCGCTGCTGTTGTCCGCCCGACAGTTGCCCCGGCTTGCGATTGCCAAAGGCTTCCATCCGCACGGTCTTGAGCATTTCCGACACACGCTGTCGCTGATCGGATTTGGCGTCGCCGCGCGCATCAAGACCGTAGGCGATATTGTCGGCCACGGTCATATGTGGAAAGAGCGCGTAATTCTGGAAAACGATCCCCACCTCGCGACGGTTCGGGGGCAAGGAATCGACAAAGCGATCCCCGATCTTTACCTCACCTCTGGTTTGTTCGAGGAACCCCGCCACGATGCGAAGCAGGGTGGATTTCCCACACCCGGACGGACCCAGAAGCGCAATCAGTTCCCCACCGGCAACTTCCAGTGTGACGTCATCGACGGCCAGCCCGTCCCCATAGCTGTGCGATATGCCACCAAGGGTCAGCGGCTCGCCAACCGATTGCTTTTGAGCGTTTGGCGTGATCGCCCCGTCGTCGATGGAAATGGCGCGTTCCACAGTCTGTCCGTTATAATTTTGCACAAAACTTGCGTATTCGCACCCAAACCGGGCGGCCAGACTTTCCGACCCGTGCGACAAGGCCATCCGGCGACCTGCTCAATAAAATGGCATGCCATTTTGGAAATGCGCAAAAAACAACCTGATGAAAAACCAAGGGCGCTTTTTTTCAGCGGCCCTGAAGGTCCTTGCACCATCCGCTGTAATGCCTGCGAACAGGCTCCAACAGGTCTTGGGACAAGCGCCGAAGCTTGGCATCCGTCGGGGTGTCCGGACGGGCCAGCTCAAGCGCGAGTTCCTTGAGGGTTTCACCGCGGTCAACGCCGATGAAATTGCCGTCCCGGTAAACGGTGCGCCCGCCGATCATCACTGATGCGACGACCCCTGCTTTGGCGCGCCTTACCAGTACATCTATCAAAGGCATTGCGGGATCTTGCCAGGGGTAAGTCACGGCGCGCCAGTCCAGCAAGACAATATCGGCCATCTGCCCCGGCGCAAGTCGACCGATCCGACCCGCGAAAGGTGTCGTGGCGGCACCGTGTTCTGTGGCCATGCGCAGGATGTCGCCGGCATCGGGGGACGGTGCGTCATGTCCGGGCGGGCGATGCAGCGTCAGCGCCAGCCGCATTTCCTGCAGCATGTCCCGGTCATCGTTGATCCCCGCCTCGTCAATGCCCAGCCCCACAGGCACGCCGCTGGCCAGAAAGGCATTCAGATCGGCCGTCCCGCTTTTAAGCCGCAGGTTTGACGAGCAGTTGTGGCACAGACACGCCCCCCGCTCCGCCACAAGCGCTATGTCATCCGGCGTCATCCAGACCCCGTGCCCGATCGTAAGCTGCGGTCCGATCAACCCAAAGCTGTCCACATGTTCCAGCGCAGACCCCCCGGTCCGCCTGTGCGCGTATTCTTGCTGATAGGGCGTTTCCAGCAGGTGCATGTGCAAGGGCGCGCCGGTGTCCTGCGCCATGCGCGCCGCACTTTCCAGCGCTGCATCGGACAACCAGTGCAGGTTCGAGGGCGCAATCTGTATCCCGATCAGCGGATCATCTGCCCAGCGTTCGCGCAGCGCATGAAACACCGCGATCTGCTCGGACAGCGGCAGTCCAAAGCCTGCGAGATACTCTGCCGTCGGTTTCTGCAGCGCGGGCGGAAGCGCGGCCACGAATTCCTCATCGGCGGCGTAGATCATCCGGTTCTGATCGCGCAGGGCAAAGGAGTAGCTCGCCCGCATGCCCAATTCGCGGTACGCGCCAATGATCTTATCGGCCCGGGCAAGCACCGCGTCGGTGTCCCCCGGCGCCCGGCTGTGCAGGTGCTGCACCGTGGTCACGCCCGATGCAACCATCTCGAACGCGGAATAGAGCGTGTCCAGACGCGGATCCACATCGCGCATGGCAAGGCGTTCGGGAAACCACAGCTCCAGCGGCTGGTCGCGCGCACCCATCTGGAACGGTGTAAGACCCACGTGATGATGCGCATTGATCAGGCCCGGCATGGCGACATATCCCGCGCCTCCGGTCTCGGGCAGATCCGGATGAGCCCGCCGAAGCGCCTTTGCCGCGCCGATCCCGGCCACCCGGTCGCCGTCGATCAGGATCGCCCCCTCCTCGACAATGTGCGCCACCCCACCGGCGTCAAAGCCGGTGATGATATGATCTGCGACGACCAGATGACGGGTCATTGAACGCCCCCTTGCCCAAGGCGCGCGAGGCTCAGCCGGACGGCAGCAGGCAGCGGCTCGATCAACGGGACGGGTGAGGTAGCCGACAGGCTGCGCGCGGCTTGCGCCAGTGGCCCGCCCCCGATGACAATTGCACCTGCCCCTGCACGCATGGCGCGGGCGCACGCCTCTGCCAGTGCATCACACAGGTCAGACGCGTTCGACATCAAGCTCACAGGATCGCCCTTTGTGGTCCATGTTCCGATGAATGTCGCATGACCATTGCGAGAAGCCATTTCAGCGATGGGATCCACCAGATCCGGTGTTGTCGTGACGACCGCAAAGGCACGTTTCCCTTCCGCCGCCTCTTGCATGCCGGCTTCTGCAATGCCGGTGACAGGGTTGTGCAGACGTGCGCGCAAAGCGCTCAGACCCGGATCACCGAAAGCCGCAATGATCACCGCAGACGCCTGCGACAGCTCTGGTGCGAGGGCAATCACCGCCTGTTCCGCCTCAGCCAAGGCCTGCGGATTCGTGATGAGCGATGCCCCGAATGGCGCGGTAAAGCCGTGTATGTCCACGTCGGGCCCTGCCGTTTCCTGCGCGATACGCAGCATAGCGGCGGTCGTGGCGGTCGACGTATTTGGATTGATCAAGGCGATCATGCCGGACAGGCCTTGTCAAACGCCTCGGCGATGTCGATGCGCCGCGCCAGCCAGAGCCGGTCGCGGCGGCGGTCCAGTTCAGCGAGGATCTGCTCGAACGCCTTGAACCGCCCGGGCCGCCCCACGATGCGCAAGTGAAACCCGATGTTGAGCAGACGCGGCAGGCCTCGGGCGGCTTCGGCCTCCAGCACATCCAGCGCATCCGTGACATAATCGACCATGTCCTGCGCCCGCACGAAACCGTTGGGGTGGAAGAACTTCATGTCATTGGCGTCCAGCGCATAAGGAACGACCGTCAGCCCGGAGGGATCGCGATACGGCAGATCATCATCAAACCCGTTGGACGTATACACAAACCCACGCGCCGCTAGCAGGTCGCGGGTCCATGGGCTTTCGGCACCCCGGCAGAAAAAACCGACCGGCGCGGCACCGGTGACTTTTGCAATCGCTGCTGTTGCGCGATCCAGATCCTCGGCTTCGGCTTCGGCGGTGTCATAGTCGGCATGCGGCCGCCAGAGCCAGCCGTGGCAGGCGGTTTCATGGCCATCCTCGCAAAACACTTGCAAAACAGGTGCTGCGCGTTCGGCCGCGCGCCCACAGGCGAAAACAGTCGCCGGTACGCGGTACTGCCGCAAGGCATCTGCCATACGCCACGCACCCGCGCGGGTGCCATAGGCAAAGATCTGCGCCTGCCCGGGATCCGGTTTGCCCTCCGGCACGACGGAGATCACCTCGCCCATCCGTTCACTGACCGGATCGCCATCTATCACCTGCTGCTCTGCCCCTTCCTCGAAATTGACCACAACGGAAACCGCGAGTTTTGACCCGCCCGGCCAGGTCAGGGCGGGCCATGCGCCGCCATAGCCGATAAGGTCACGGGTCATGTGGGACTATCCGTTGCAAAGGTTTCAGGACAAGGACGGGGCTGCCAGTCTGGCAGTCCGATCGCCTTGCGCCACGCATGTGCGATGTCGGCACGGCTCGCGAACCAGACGTTTTCGCGGGCCAGCGCGTGGTCCAGAAAAGCCTCCAGCCCCGCGATACGTGCCGGACGTCCGATAATGCGCGTGTGCAGGCCAATGGACAGCATGCGCGGGGCATCGTCGGCTTCCTTCAACAGCCTGTCGAACCCCGCGATGCAGTAGCGCGCGAAATCCTCGGCAAAGACGAAACCGCCATTGTTGTAATACCGCATGTCGTTGGTATCAAAGGCATAGGGCAGCACCACATGGGGGCCATGCCCCGTATCAACCACATACGGAATGTCGTCATTATAGGCATTGCTGTCATAAAGAAAGCCGCCCTGCTCGATCAACAAATCACGGGTGCGCAGCGAGGTGGCGGACCGGGTATGCCACCCCAGCGGCGGGCGACCTGACACGCGTTCGATGGCTGCCACGGCGCGCGCGATGGCGCGCCGCTCGGTCTGCTCGTCCATGTGGACATGCCGCTCCCAGCGCCAGCCGTGGGCCGCGATCTCGTGTCCGTCCTGCACGGCTTCGCGCGCAATCCACGGCGTCGCCTCCAACGCGCGACCGCAGGCGTTCAGCGTGGCAGGCACCTTGCGACTGCGCAACGCCGCGCGAATGCGCGGCCATCCCGCGCGCGGCCCATATTCAAAGTGGCTCTCCATACAGAGATCAGGCTGACCTTCGACCCGCTCAACGGCCTCGTAGATATGCTCGTTGCGCTCATCCCCCGCGCTAAGGGAAAGCTCCGCGCCTTCTTCCACATTCACGACGATGGAAACCGCGAGACCCGCGCCATTGGGCCAGCGCATCGCGGGGGGGTGCCCCGCATAGCCTGCAAAGTCGCGCGGCTGCGTCATGCCGCCACCCCGACCGCGTCCATGAAACGCTTGCACAGATCCGCGTCCCATTGGATCACATCATCCGCCGCCGCGTCGCGCCGCATCAGGGCACTGCTGACGATCACACCATCCGCTGCCGCCATCGCCTCATGCACGTTGCTCTCGGTCACGCCGCCTCCGATCAGGATGGGACGACGCGCACCACTGTCCCGCACGGCACTGATGCGGCTCAGCGTGTCGGCGAAACTCGCACCAGTAATGACCAATCCATCGGCGCCGGATTTCACAGCCCAGTTTGCCGCAAAGGGCTGGCTTTCACTAGAGAGCGGCATCGCCGTGCGGTCATGAATATCTGCCAGTATCGCGATGTCCGCGCGGCGCAGCTCAGAACGCATCGCCACAACCTCCGCGCTCAGGCCATCGCGCGGGCCTTGCGCGGTCATGGCGCCGCCGACAAACACCTTCAACCGGATAAAATCGGCCCCCGACGCATGCGCCACGCAAAGGGCTGCACCGGGATCATGCGCCTCGACGATGATACCAAGTCGAAGCTGCGGCACTTCCGAGCGGATCAAACGAGCGAGTGAAGCCATCAACGTCAACGTGTCCGGCGCTGCCTGTCCTGCGGTCTTGGTCTGATCCTGCAGTTTGATCCAAGGGATGCCAGCCTCGGCAAACACGCGGGCGTTTGCGACCGCGTAATCTTCGTACCATGCGACCGACAGATGCCGGTTCAGCGCGAAATCCGGCAGGTGCAGCGCGGCAATGACGGGTTTGTTAGAGTCGAACAATTTCAAGGGCATAGACTGGCTTCCTGTTGCAATGCGGCGCGCGCGAGGGTCGCATCTTCGGGCAACGCGTTTGAGGCGCCGAATGTGCTCACCGTTCGGGCGGCGGAAATCGCGCCAAAGTGTGCCGCCTGCACCGGGTCGCCACTTTCCACCAATCCGGCCAGAAAGCCACCGCAAAAACTGTCGCCTGCCCCCGTCGGATCGCGTGTCGCCACCTTGATGGCTGGCACGTCGATCGGCTGGCCCGCGCTGCGGTCCCAGACCAGCGCGCCCTTTGGTCCCATCTTGACCACGAGGGCACCGGAAAAACGCGCGGCCACTTCCGCCAGTGCATCAGAGACCGACGCGCCGGGCACGAGGGCACGCAGTTCGACTTCGCTCGGCAGAAAGGCGTCCAGCCGCGCGAGGACCGGGCCAAGTTCATCCAGCGAAAGGTCGGCCAACTGCCAGCCGGGATCCGCTGTTATCACGCCACCTTTCCCGGCAAAGAATTCCAGCATCTCGCCGACGACCGCCAGCGCACTCGGGGCCAGATGGACACCCGGCGCATCGCCCCATGACGCGGGCACCTGCGCCGCAGTTAAGGGGTGTAACACACGAAACTCTGAATACCCAATCTCGTCCGGTTGCGCATGATCCCGCAGCATGCTGCGCCACGCGGCCTTTTGCGCGGGCGACAGCCGGTCCGTCGGAAAACCCGCCTCGGCCAGTGCAGCGCCCGGCGCGGTCAGCCCCTCTTCCCGCCGGCCGGAATCATCATAGAGAAACCAACTGCCCGCAGACAAGGTCGCGTCACGCCAGATCACACCGGAGAGATCGACGCCCCCTGCCTCCAGCCGCGCGATGGTTTCTTTGGGATAGCTCGCCACCGCACAGCTGACCAACCCGACCCGGCGCACCCAGTTGAGCGCGCCTGCGGCAGAGAATGCCCCGTTGCCCCCCGCCACATCCAACGCGACCGTGCCGTCAGCAGCGACGACATTGTCCACCGTAAGCCCGCCGACCGTGATCAGATCAGGCGTCACGTCACAGACCAAGCCTCGGCGCACCAAGGCCAAGCGCATCGCGCTCTACCGCGGCGTGATACCCAAAGAGGTGCAAAGGCACGCTGTAGATAATCGGTGCGGTCTCGGCAGGCACTAACGGCAGATGCCAGGCCACATCAGCGATCTCGGCAATTTCCGTCTCACCCTCGGGGACCAACGCCACGCAATAGCCCTCACAGCCCCGCGACATGATCGCGGTTTCCAGCGCACGGGCGTGGCTTTCTGCGTCACCCGCGACCATGAACATCGGATCGCCCGCTTTCTGTGTGCGGTAATGGTGATACTCTTCCAGCGGAAAGGAATAGGCATGAATGGGGGCCAGTTCCTTCAACTTGGCCGCGCCGAACTCTGCCGGGGCAAAGAAAGGACCCGCCCCCGTCGTCAGAATAAGATCGGCGCGGGCAAGGTGCTTTGCCACTGCTTTGGCAGGCTCGTAAAAAGCCTGCGCCACGTCATCCACCTGACCCGGCAGCGCATCGAGGGCAGCTTCAAGCGCGCTGCTGTCTCCACCTTTCGCCTTTTGCACCGACGCCGCCATCGCGAGCATCAGGGCCATCGCAGCCGTGCTCGATTGCGTGGGCCAACCGCCCCGTGTCGCGCGAATATGCAGCGCACCCGGGCATTGTTCCATCAACGGGGACCCAAGCGTGTTGGACAGACCAATCGTATATGCCCCCCGCGCAGCCGACGCGGTCAATCCTTCGACCACCGGCTCGGTCTTTCCAGAAGAGCTCAGCCCGATCACCACGGTTTCCGCATCAATCGTGTGCAAGCCGTACGTGGCGAAATCAAACGCTTCCACAGGCTCGCAGGGCGCGCCGAGCGCCGCCTCGATGGCGGGTCGCACACCGTGACCTGCGATCCAGCTGTCGCCGCATCCGACCGTGACCACGCGACGGATCGTCCGCCCCGCAAGATCGCGCCCGATATCCGTTAGCGGGCCCCTGTTTGCCTCAAGCGTGGCGCTGATCGCCTCCCCTTGCGACATCATCTCATATTCGGTCAACGCGACACGGCGAAACCGTTCCGGATCGCCAGCCGCATCCGAAGACGACTCGCGCCGGATTTCTTTCAGTCTTTGCTCGATACTCATTGGGCTCTCCGTGATTGACCGCCAGCATAGGAGCGCATCGAAAAAATGTGGCACTCGACGCGCCTTTTTGATATTTGCCATATTGAAATGAAATGCAAGTCTTCGAAAGTAAATCTGAATGGATAATCTGCATAATGCTCCTTTGACGCACAGACACCAGCGCATCCTGGAGATCGTCAACAAACAAAGCATCGCAGACGTCGGCCAACTCTCGGATGCGCTCGGCGTTTCCACAGTCACCATTCGCTCGGACCTTGATGCGCTGGACAAACGCTTGCTCCTGCGACGGGTCCGGGGGGGCGCAATGGCCATGCAGGCCGCCCGTTTCGAGCGCCCGGTGGATGTACCGACGCATAGCTTTACCTCAGAGAAAGAGCGCATCGGTGCTGTCGCCGCTGGCATGGTACGCAGCGGTGAAACCATTATCCTCGATGCAGGAACCACCACACTTGCCATGGCGATGGCCCTGCCCAAGGACATCGAGGACGTCGTGGTCATTACATCCAGCCTCGATATTGCGATTGCGCTTGAAAAACACCCCGGCGCGACGGTTTTCGTAACAGGGGGTAAGCTTAAGAAATCGGGGCGAAATCCAAACTCCCGCTCCCTCGTGCCGCCTTTTGCGGGGCTACTGCTGGATCACCTGAACGCCGATTTCGCCTACCTGTGCTGCGCAGGTATCGATGCAGAACGCGGCTTTACCAACGCGAACCTGGAAGAAGCAGAAGTGAAACGCTTCATGATTTCAGCCGCGCGGCGCTGCGTCATGCTGGCCGATCGGGGCAAGATCGGGCACGTCGCCGGCGCGCGGATCGCCCCCATTCAGGATATCACAACACTCGTGACCGATCGCAAGGCGAACCCCACCGATGTGTCCGAACTGCAGAAATCGGGCCTGAAGGTTATTCTTGCCTGAAATGAACTGCCGCTTTTTTGTGCGCGATGCTTCGAGGTCATCAACGGCAAAGAAATTTTCGGCCTTTTTTATTTTTTATCTTGCGAAAGTATTCGAAGGTTTTGTTGTATACTGCATCGACCGGGAATCCGGCATAGCAATCCTGACAGGGAGACATGACATGAAACTAACCAGAAGAAGCGTTGTTGGCGGGCTAACAGCCGCAACCGCCTTGGCCAGCCCGGTAATCCTGCGTGCTGCCACCCGCGAATTGGTAATGACAGGCTATGGTAACGATTCGGATGCGCCCCTGATTGCCGCCGGCGAAGAACTTGCCCGCCGCAACCCCGGTGTTTCTTTGCGCATCATCGGCGGCCTGTCGTCCGAAGCGCTCGCTCAGATCAAAGCGGCACGGGGCAATTCTCCCTATGACCTCGGCGTCATGGGGTCCCCCGCGATCATCAACGCGCTGGCCGAAGATGTCCTGGTACCACTGGACTTTTCAAAAATCCCGAACACGGCCAATGTGGATCCGAAATTCCCGTCCTATGGCTATGACGTCGGCCAGCCGATCTGGTTTGAAGGGATCGGCATCGCCTACGACAAGACCAAGATCACCACGCCGCCCACCACATGGGAAGAACTCTGGAGCGGCGACTACACCGGGCGCATTGGCATGTGTCGCCCGCAATCCAACCTTGGCCTTGGGGTCCTTGCCGCAACCAGCGAAGCCTTTGGGATGCCGCAGTCCGACATGGACTTTGCGCTGAACAAATGGATGGAACTTGATCCGCTGGTGGGCCGCTCACCGCCGCTGCTGCAGCAGATGATCGAGCGTGGCGAAGTGGATCTGGCCCCCCTGTGGCACGTCAATTCCGCACTTGCCGCAAACTCCGGGTTGCCCATCGGCTACACCAAGATCACGGGGCCAGGACCGCTGATGTTGCCCACGAATATCGTGCAGTTTGTCAATACGCAGGACGGCACCGCAGACCTTGTGCACGAATTCACCGACATTCTGCTGACGCCGGAAATCCAGTCGATGGCAGGCAGCGCGCCGATCTATTTCGGAACGGTCGTGGAAGGCATCGAGGTACCTGCAGAGGCCGCGCCCTATGTTCCTTCGACACCCGAAGAACTGGCAACGACCACCTCTCTAGAATGGCCTGATTTCGCGCCCTTGCGCCGCCAGACCGTTGAGTCCTTTGATCGAATGTTCGCCGCGACATGAGGCAGGAGAAGGCCGATCTGACCGACGGATCGGAACCAGCCGCCCCGGTGCTGCGCATCGGGGCGGTTTCCAAACGTTTTGGAACGGTCACTGTCCTGAAAGACTGTTCCTTGAATATTGCCGAAGGCGAGATCGTCACGCTGCTTGGTGCGTCGGGCTGTGGCAAGACCACGCTGCTGCGGTGCATCGCCGGGTTCTGGGACGCCGAGGAGGGCAAGATCGAGATCGACGGCCACGACGTCGGTGACCTGCCCGTCAATCGCCGCCCTGTCGGCGTGGTCTTCCAAAGCTACGCGCTTTTCCCGCATCTGACCGTAGCGCGCAACGTGGGGTACGGTCTGCGCATGCGAGGTGTGCCCCAAAGCGAGATCGACGCACGCGTGCGCGAGGCGCTGGAAACCGTGTCGCTGGCGGATTTTGCCGATCGCTACCCCGCACAGCTTTCTGGCGGCCAACAGCAGCGTGTGGCCGTTGCGCGGGTCCTGATCCTGCAGCCGCGTGTCCTGCTGCTTGATGAACCCTTCAGCGCGCTTGACGCGAAATTGCGCGGCGCCATGCAAGTGGAACTGCGCCAGTTGATCAAACGGCTGGGGCTCACGGCAATCTTCGTGACCCACGATCAGGAAGAAGCGCTGACCATGTCCGACCGTATCGCCGTCATGCGTGCGGGCCGGATTGAACAGGTCGCCGCGCCCGATACGGTGTTTGATCACCCGGCAACCGCCTATGTCGCGGACTTTATCGGCACATCGAATTTCTGGCAGGCGCAGGCCTCGGGCGGTCAGGTGGCTTTGCCGGACGGGCAGATCACGGACACAGATATTTCCGGGCCGGTGCAAGTCATGACGCGGCCGCACAACCTGCGACTGGCCGCCGGGGACAAAGGCCCGTGGCGCGGACAGGTTTCCTTTCACAGGACCGTCGGTGCCTTGGTTGAATATCACGTCGAAATACCGGATGGGACCACGATACAGGTCGCTGCCATGCGCCAGGAACGCACGCGCCCGTGGCAAGCCGGAGAGGTCGTAAGCCTATCGGTGATCGATCCGTCCTATTGCGCGGTGTATCCGGTCTGATGTCGGACGCAACAGCCTTCCAGCCCCCACCGAACGCGCGACTGGGCGAAGTCATTCTCGACAAACTGGTATCCGGTCGGGGCATCTGGCCCGCCGTGCCCGCGATCATCGTTCTGATTGTCGTTGCCGTTGTCCCATTCATAATCCTGCTGTCCCTCGGATTTTCGGATATTGAGGTGGCCCGCGGCGCGATCGTGTCGCAAACCCTGTCGTTTTCCCATCTGAGCAATGCGCTGAGCGACCCGCTCTACTGGATCACCTTTCAGCGTTCACTGGTGCTGGCGATCAACACCACTCTGCTTTGCCTGCTGTTCGGCTATCCGGTTGCCTACCTGTTTCTGATTGGCGGCAAGTGGACGCGGCGGCTGATCCTCATCCTGACCATCGCGCCCCTGCTGACCAGCGGGATCGTGCGCACCTATGCGTGGCTGGTGATCCTTGGCGGGCGCGGTGTGGTGAATTCAACCCTGATGAGCCTTGGGCTGATCGACCAGCCCTTGCGCATCATGAACACGCATTGGGCCGTCCTGATCGGCATGGTACAGATCCACCTGCCCGTGATGATCCTTCCGCTGATCGCGGTGATGAGCCGCCATGAAGGTGGGCTGATGGAGGCTTCGGCCAATCTGGGCGCATCCCGGCTCGGGACCCTACGCACGGTGATCCTGCCGCTCAGCGCACCGGGCATCGGCACGGGCGCGGCCCTCGTCTTTACGCTCAGCTATACGACGTTTGTCGTACCTCAGCTATTGGGCGGCGGCAATTATCTGAACGCGGCCACCATGATCTACGAACAGGTCGTCTTTTCACTGGAATGGAGCAAAGGATCCGTCAGTTCGCTGATCCTCATGGCCACCTGCCTGATCGTCCTCGTGATCATCGCGATGCTGACGAATATCTTTACCCGCTGGACGAAAGGACGGGATGCATGATCAAAGCGCTGCGCACCTCTTCGCTCGGGGATATTCTGGGCATCGGTTTGGTCCTTTTCATCGCGGTGTTTTCGCTGATCCTGCTGATCGCGCCGTCGATCATTGTTGTCATCATTTCTTTTGACACCCGCGCGTTCGTGAGCTTTCCGCCGGAAGGCTTCACCCTGCGCTGGTACGCAGAGGTTTTTGAGCAGACCGAACTGGTCGGCGCCATGTGGACCAGCCTCAAGGTGGGTCTGATGGTCACGGCACTGTGCATCGTGCTGGGTGTGCCCACTGCCCTCGCCTGTGTACGTGGCAAGTTTCGCGGCACCACGGCGCTTTCCGTCTTCGTGCTGGTGCCGCATATGGTGCCCGGCATCGTTCTCGGGGTGGCCGTGCTCTTTGCCGGAGCGCTTGTGGGCGTCTCCCCCTCGATCTGGCTGCAGGCGGTCTCGATCGCCGTGTTCATCATGGCCGTCATGGTGCGCACGGTGCAAAGCCGTCTTGTCCGGCTTGACCCCGCGCTGGAGGAAGCCGCGACGAACCTCGGTGCGTCATCCTTTCAGAGCCTGCGCACTATCACATTCCCGCTGTTGCTGCCGGCGATATTGGCGGGGGCTGTGTTCACCTTCGTCGAGGGCTTTGACAACCTGTCGGTCGCAATTTTCACCCATGGCTTCCGGGACAGACCCTTGCCCGTGGAGTTGCTGGCCCTCGTCCAATACACCTCCACCCCCCTCGTGGCAGCGGTGTCCGGCGTTCAGATCCTGCTGGCAATCCTCGCGCTTGTCGCCGTGTCGATGAGCATCGGGCTGGACAAGGTAAACGAATGATCCGCAGCAAACCGGCAGGATCTGAACGTCGGAACCATGCCACGATTGGGCGTGTTAGGGCGGCCGGAACCGGCATGAGCCATCGTGAATCACCCGGACCAGTGCGCCCGAACGCACAAGGATACCTCAATTTCTATCCGATGCGCCGAACACGCCTCGTTCCAATGATTTTGCACTTACGCACTGTGGCAGGCCCGGCAGCAGACCTGCCCCGAGATGCTGACCCATGGTCCCGAAGGCATCAGTTTTGAGCGTAAAAACCCACTTCTACGCCTAAGTGTTGCGCCATGACCATCACCACATTGGCTCAGGTAGCTTAGGATTGATGCGGATTGCAGCCTTCTGGCTGTTTTGATCGCCAGCTTGACGCACCCACGTAACGCGCGCGCGATCAGAATTCATAGGGGATTGACGCAGCGGGATGCCTCCCGCATGTACTGGTGCCATTGCGGCTGCGAAAACAAGTGTTGAGAAACCCAATGCCCGATCAAAAGAACGCAACAGCCGTTGCAGAACACGTGGCGGCAGTTCTGCGTGACCGGATCGTCAAGGGGGAACTGACCGCCCGCGACCGGATCGTCGAGCGACAGTTGTCGGCAGAACTCGACGTCTCGCGCACACCGATCCGGGAAGCGCTCAAATTGCTGGAAGCGGACGGGCTGATCGAGATCACACTTCACCGCGGGGCAATCGTGTCGGACTACAAGCCTGAAGATGCTGTGGTTCTTTTTGATGTGATCTCGGTGCTGGAAAGCCTAGCCGCCAGACGGGTTTGCGAAGGCATGACACCATCCACCCTTCAGCGCCTCGAAGATCTGCACGGACAGATGCTGGAATATCATCACGCGGGCCGCACAAATGACTACTTCGATCACAACACGCTGATCCATGACTTCATCATCCAGTCCTGCGCCAACCCCGTCCTGATCACGACGCACAACCGCCTGATGATCCGTGCCCGGCGCGGGCGCTATCTTGCGATCCTGAACGAGGCACGTCTGGAACAGGCCGTCGCAGAACACGAAGACCTGATGCAGGCATTCCGCCATGAAAGCGCCGACAAGGCTGCGCAGGTTTGGGAAAGGCATCTGCGCCACACCGGGGAAACGGTCGCGGCCGTGTTGCTGGCAGAGGCAGACATCTGAACGGCACATTCCCGGCAGCAGCCCCAAATTCTGCCTAAATTTACATCAATTGCGAATTAGACCGTCGGGATTGCCGCTATTTTCATGACGTCAATCCAAATGGCATGCCATTTATGCTCCAAATGATAACAACTGGGGATTGATATGACACAACCGAAATTTACCGCGATGACGCGCCGATCTGTGCTCAAGGCATCGGGCTATGCAGCGCTTGGTACTTTGGCCGCACCCGCCATTCTGCGTGCTCAAAGCAGCGAACTGGTCATTGGCTGCGCGGGGTCCCACACAGCGTGGATGGAACAGATTGTCGTGCCGCACATGAAGGGTGCCATCGGCGCGGATATCTTGTTTGAGGGTACCAAATCCTCGGTGAACCTAGAAAAGATGTCGTCCAACAAGGATGCGCCCTATCTTTCGGTGGTTCAGATGGACGACCCCGTGATGATACAGGCGGTCGAGGCGGATCTGCTGACCCCGATCACCGCAGAGCCGGTGCCCAACATGACCGATCTGCGCCCGGATGCGGTGCATATGGATGGCATGTGGTGCAACTATGTCCAGCCTTGGGCGGGGGTCGCCTATAACACCGAGTTCCAGCCCGATGGGGTGCAATCCTGGGCGCAATTGTGGACCGACGAAGCCAAGGGGCAGTTGATCATCCCATCGCTGCAGAACACCGAAGGCATGTGGACCCTTTTCGTGTCAGCCATGCTGGGGTCGGGCAAACCCTTTTCCGAGGCGCAATATGAAATCGACGCCGCATTCGCCAAACTGGAGGAACTGAAACCCAATCTGCTCTCGGTCTACACGACGATGAGTCAGGCCTTCAACCTGCTGGAGCAGGGCGAGATTACCATGCTGGCCGGTAATTTCTCGTCCTACACGCTGCCGCGCAAGGCGACCGGGGTGCCTGTTGATCTGGCTGCCCCGTCCGAAGGTATTTTCGCCATGCCATCGGGCATCTGCCTCGTCAAAGGGGGCCCGAACCCCGAACTGGCCGAGGCCTATGTCAACGAAATGCTCGGGCCCCAGATGCAAACGGCGATTGCGGATTTTGCGACCTCGGTGCCCGCCAATACCACCGTCACCGCTGGTGCCATCATCCCCGACGGCGTCCCGATCTATTCACCCGACTGGTCGTTTGTTGCGGCAAACCGGCGCGACTGGATTGAGCGTTTCGACAAGTTGATGGCGCTCTGAACCCATGCCACCCCAAGTGCCGCGGAGCCTGCGAATGGGCAAATATCTGGACGTGACTGCTGTCGGCAAGGCGTTCAAAGGCACCACGGTCATGTCGGACATGCATTTTTCCGTAGCACGGGGGGAACTGGTTTCTCTGCTGGGACCTTCGGGATGTGGCAAGACCACGCTGTTGCGCATCATCGCAGGGTTGACCCCTGCGGATACGGGCGATGTCCTGCTGGACGGGCGCGCGATCACCACGGTGCCTGCGCATCGGCGCAATATCTCCGTCGTCTTCCAAAGCTATGCGCTGTTTCCACATCTGACGGTTGCGGAGAACGTCGCCTTCGGTCTGCGCGCACGGGGAACGGCAAAAGCCGATTGCGGTCCGAAAATCACCGAGGCGCTCGCCCTCGTGCGGATGAGTGAATTTGCCGACCGCCCTGTTGCCGCCCTCTCGGGAGGGCAGCAGCAACGCGTCGCCGTTGCGCGCGCGCTGATTGTCGATCCGGTGCTGTTGCTCTTGGACGAGCCATTTTCCGCTCTGGACCGCAAGTTGCGCGAAACCATGCAGGTCGAGTTGAAAACGCTTTTGCGGGAGCGCGACATGACCGCGATTTTCGTGACGCATGATCAGGACGAGGCGATGGGCGTGTCCGATCGCATCGCCGTTATGAACGCAGGCCGGATCGAACAATTCGCCTCACCAGCCGATCTATACGCCCGGCCCGCAAGCGCGTTCGTGATGGATTTTGTCGGGCTTTCCACGCGGCTGACCGGGGAGGTCATCGACACGGACGCGGATCAATCCATCGTCCGGACTGCCTATGGCACCATCAGGACACCCGGCAAACGCCTCCCCGGAGAACGGGTAACCGTCGGTGTCCGCCCGGAACTCATCAAAACAGAGCCGGGGGAAAACAGCGTATCCGTCACGCTTGCGGATGCAATGGTCCTGGGCTCGAAAACCCAGTTGCATGGGCGCGCCAATGACGGCGACCGGCTGCTGTGCGAACTGCCGGGCATGGGCTGCGGACTGTCCGCCGGGGACAGCGTCACGTTTGGCTGGGCCGCCGCGGACACACTCGTCTACGAAGCGGCATCATGAGGGGCCGGGCCGAGCGTATCGGGCTTCTCGCGCTGCCCGGCCTGAGCTTTCTGGCAATCATTTATGCGCTGCCGCTTTTCATGTTGCTGCTCAAATCGTTCCAGATCGACGGTCAGTTTTCCGTGGAGGAATACGTCACCTTTTTCAGTGATGAGTATAATCTGAACGTGCTGTGGCGCACCCTGCGCGTGGCCCTGCTGACCACGGGTCTGGCGCTGATCATCGCCTATCCCACCGCGATCATCATGGCGCGGGTGAAAGGCTTCTGGCTGTCGGTGTTTCTGGTCGCGATGGTGCTGCCGATGTCTGTCGGCGTTGTCGTCAAAGCCTTTGCATGGACGATCCTTTTTCGCACGCGCGGCGTGCTGAACGACACGTTGATGTCGCTGGGCATCACGGAGGCACCGATCCGTATGCTTTTCACCGAAACAGCCCTCGTAATTGGTGCTGCGAACGTATTCCTGCCCTTCATGGTGTTGCCGATCTACGCGGTGCTGCGCCAGATGGACAGCCGCCTGCCGGAGGCTGCGGCATCGTTGGGGGCAACGCCGGTCTTTCGCTTCATGAACGTCACCCTGCCGCTCAGCCTGCCCGGCGTGGTCGCAGGATCCGCCTTCACCTTCAGCCTCGCCGTTTCGATGTATGTGATCCCTTCGCTCATCGTGGGGGAAAGGCAGCAAACCCTGTCCATGCTCACCGCGCGCTCGTTTCTCTACCTGCGCAATGAAGCACTTGGGGCCACGATATCTTCAATCCTGCTGGTTATCGCGATCTCGGTGGTTCTGGGGTCAAGCTGGCTTGCGAACCGTCTGGGGGCGCGGCAATGACCGGAACCGACCGCCTTGCCCTCAGCCTGAGCTGGATTGTCGCCTTGGGCTGCGTCTTTTTCCTGATGTTGCCGATTGTCATTACTCTTGCGGCGTCTTTTACCTCCTCGGCCGTCTACACGCTGCCGCCACCTGAATGGTCGCTGCGTTGGTATCAGTCGCTGGAACGTCGCCTCGGGCTGTGGGACGCCGTGGCGCTGTCGCTCAACCTTGCGGTCGTCTCGACCATGATCTCGCTCGTGCTTGGGACGCTGGCCGCCATCGCTGTTGCGCGCGGGCGGTTTCAGGGACGCGAGGCGATTGCCACCTTTACGGTTTCGCCCCTGATGATGCCGGGGCTTGTGGTCGGTGTTGCCTTGCTGCAGTTTTTTCGAGAGATCGGCCTGCGGGACGCCTATTGGTCGCTGCTACTGGGTCATATCGTCATCACCCTGCCCTTCGTGATGCGCACGCTTCTGGCCTCCATGGCGGCCTTCGATTTCAGCCTTGTCGATGCCGCACGAACCCTTGGCCTGAGCTATCCGCGCGCAATCCTGCGAGTGCTGGTGCCCAATCTGGCGCCCGCCTACCTGACCGGTGGATTGTTTGCCTTCCTCGCGTCGATGGACAACTACCCGATATCCATCTTCCTCACGGATGCGCGCAACAAGACACTGCCGATCAAGATGCTGCAATACCTCGAAGAACAACCCGACCCGTCCCTTGCGGCGATCTCTTCAGGGCTGATCCTGTTGGCCTGTATCGTGCTCATCATCGGCTCCCGGACCGTTGGCCTGAACAGGATGATCCAGGGATGAAGACAATGGATACTGATGAAATGGTACAGACACTTTTATGAACATGCCCGCCTGCTGCCGTCATGAAAATACTTGGATCGCTTCCGCCACCGGTGGGGCGCAGTACGAAGGCATGCGGTCATGAGCCCTCTCGATGGTCCTATCTCGCAGCTTGTTGCGGCAGTGCAAACCGGCGCAGTCACGCCAAAGGCACTTGTGGCCGAAGCGCTCGCGCGTGCGGAGGCGCGCAACCCGGCAATCAATGCAATCTGCCAGATCAATCCCCACGCCCTTACGGAGGCAGAGAATGTGTCCAAAAGGCTGCAAACCGGAGAGACCCTGCCGCTTGCGGGCGTGCCTGTGCTGATCAAAGACAATATCTGGGTCGCAGGGCTGCGCTGCGCGCAAGGCTCAAAGCTGTTTGCCGATTTCATCGCACCGCAGGATGCCGAAGCGGTGACACGCCTGCGCGTGGCAGGTGCCGTCATCATCGGGATCAGCACCTGTTCCGAATTCGCGTGCAAAGGGGCGACCAACTCCCCGCTGCAGGGGATCACGCGCAACCCGGTCAACCCGGACCTGACGCCCGGCGGGTCTTCGGGCGGGTCCGTCGCTGCGGTCGCAGCAGGGATTGTCCCGCTCGCGCTTGGCACGGATGCGGGTGGCTCGTCGCGCCGCCCGCCTGCCCATACGGGTCTGTGCGGTTTCAAACCGACGCAGGATCTGATCCCCTACGGACCATGCCATGATGAGCCGGTCTGGGGCATCTCAGTCATCTGCCCCATCGCGCGCCGGATGGAGGACATCAGCCTCGCCATGCAGAGCCTCGCCGGGCTGGAACCTGTGCCGGCCCCGATGCTGGAGATCGCCGCCTCATCGGATTTCGGCACAGGCCAAGCGCTTGATCGAGATGTGGCAGCAAACTTTGACAAAGTGCTTGGGGTGCTTGAGGGAGCGGGCGTCTCGGTCACGCAAGCGCAGATTGACTGGCCCGGGACCATCAAGGGACATAGCATCCTGCCGCTTCAGTGCGCGGGTCTTGCGGATTTATACGGCGATATCTGGCGGGAAACGCCGGAACTGTTCGACCCCGCGATTGCCGGGCAAATCGAAACGGGCCTGTCATTCACCGGGGTTGACGTGGCCGGGGCGCACCAGATTTCGCACCAGATGCGCGAAACACTGCGGGCCGCGCTGGATCGCTATGGCGTGATTGCCACTCCGACGACACCCTGTGCGGCATGGCCCGCTGCGCAAGACGCCCCGACCCGGATCGGTGGCACACCCGCAGGACCCCGGGATCATGCCGCCTTCACACCGCAGATCAACCATGCCGGTGTTCCGGCCCTATCCCTCCCCTGTGGCACGGATGGCGACGGGCGACCGCTTGGCCTGCAACTGATCGCACGCGCGGGCCATGACGCGGAACTGATTGCCCTCGCACGGCGGCTGGAACCGCTTCTGAAGGAGATCGCCTGACATGCGCCTTTTGCTGATCAACCCGAATACAACGCAAAGCATGACAGCGGCGATGACCACGGTCGCACGACAAATCGCCAGCCAACAGGCCGAGGTCGTCCCCGTCACGGCCCGCACAGGCTTTCCCTATATCTCCTCGCGCGCAGAGGCGCAGATTGCGGGCGCGGACGTGCTTGATACTATTGCCAGTCACCAAAGCGGCGTGGACGCTGTCATCATCGCAGCCTTCGGTGATCCGGGCCTGACAGCTGCCCGCGAACTGTTTGATCTGCCCATCGTCGGTATGGCCGAGGCCGCAGTCATGTCAGCCGCGATGCTCGGAGAGCGCTTTTCGATCGTGACGTTCTCGCCTCACATGTCGCGCTGGTACTCCGATTGCGTGCACCAGACCGGGTTGGGCGCCCGTTTTACAGGGGTGCGGTGCCCCGTGACAGCACCGGACACGCTCGACGATATTGCAACGGCACTCCGGCAGGACCTGATCGATCTGGCGCGCGACGCCGTGGCACTTGATGGTGCGGACGTGGTGATCATGGGCGGCGCGCCTCTCGCTGGACTGGCCCCTGCAATCGCCCGGGATGCGCCCGGTATTCTGGTCGACCCCATTGCGGCGGCGACCTTGCAGGCTTTGGCCCTGCCGCGCCTTGCGCCCAGCTACGCCAATCGCACCAACCGCCCCTTGCACAAGACCTCAACCGGGTTGAGCACAGAGCTGACTGCCGTCATCGCAGGAGAAAAAACATGACCCATGACACCGTCATCACCGGGGCCCGCGTCGTTGCTGCGAGCGGAACCACAATGTGCGACATCGGGATCACGCAAGGACAGATCGCAACCCTTGGCAGCGCATTGACGGGCACGGAGGTGATCGACGCCACTGGCCTGATTGCCCTGCCCGGCGGGATCGACAGCCATGTGCATATCTCGCAGCCCTCAGGCCCGGGGATTGAGATGGCCGATGATTTTATCTCGGGCACCCGCGCGGCAGCTTGCGGCGGAAACACGACCATCCTGCCGTTTTGCCTGCCGGAGGACGGCCAAACCCTGCGCGAGGCGGTGGCGGCCTACCGCAAGAAGGCAGAAGGCAACTGCATGACCGACGTGGCCTTTCACCTGATCGTCAAACAAACCGACCCGGTTACGCTGGGTCAGGACCTGCCCGCGCTGATCCGGGCCGGCTATACCAGCTTCAAGGTCTTCATGACCTACGCGGGCCTCGCCCTGTCGGACCGCCAGATCCTCGACGTCATGGCCGTGGCAAAGGAACAGAATGCCATGGTGATGGTTCACGCCGAAAACGAAGATGCCATCGAATTCCTGCGCGACCGGGCCGAGCGGGAAGGCGAAACCGGGCCCTACCATCATGCAACGACGCGGCCTATCCCGGTAGAGCGTGAAGCGACCCATCGCGCCATATCACTGGCCGAAATCGCGGGCGTGCCGCTGACCATCGTGCACGTCTCCAACGGCGAGGCGACCGAGGAGATCGTGCGCGCCCGCGCGCGGGGACTGACGGTTTTTGCCGAAACCTGCCCGCAGTATATCACGCTGACTGCGTCTGATCTGGATCGCGACGGGTTTGACGGGGCGAAATACGTCTGCTCTCCCCCGCCGCGCACTGCGGATGAATGGCCGAAGATATGGGCCGGCATCGAACAGGGCACATTTGATCTGTTTTCCTCAGACCACTGTCCGTTTCGCTTCAATGATACGGCGGGCAAGGATGCTCCCGGCGCCCGCACGAGTTTTCGCAATATCCCAAACGGCATTCCGGGGGTCGAGACACGCCTGCCGATCCTCTTTTCCGAAGGCGTGGTGGCAGGGCGTCTGTCGCTTGAACGCTTTGCTGCGATCACCGCCACCAATCACGCCCGTCTCTACGGGCTTTATCCGCGCAAGGGGGCGATCATGGTCGGTGCGGATGCCGACATAACGCTGTGGGATCCCACAGTGACCAAGCCCATTCGCCAGCACGATCTGCATCACGGCTCTGATTACACACCATGGGAGGGATTCGAGGTGACAGGCTGGCCTGTGCGCACCATCCTGCGCGGCAAATCCGTCATGCAGGATGGCCACCCCGTGGGTCCACCAATGGGCGAACATCTGGAACGCGGGGCACCGGACGTGCAGCTCTGAGCATGACGACAAAAAGTAATTTTGCAACAACACACATGTGACGTGCAAACAAGCGGAGGTGCCTGCACTCGCTTGATCCCATTGTCCGCAATCGCGTTTTACGTTGTCACGGGGAGTGGAAAGAACATCAGGATATCAAGAGCTTCCGATCTTATCGGTCGCCGTTATGCAGGAGGCATGGCGATGGCGTATCCAGCATTGGCAAACCCTAAAGCGTCATGCGACAAGCCTGAATCGCGTGGCGCTGTCCGAAATCAAGGGTTTCAACGCGGTATCTGATTATTGACACTTCAGGCATTACGCCAATCGCTCCAGCTCTATTCTTTGGGAGAAGCGGCCGTGGTTTCCAGCCTCGAATTCAATGCAGTGTCGGGCGCGCCGCTGAGCTTCCTTGATTTCATCCAATGTCATAGACCTTGTACCGCGCGCGGGTAAGGCGGCCTCTTCCTGCTCCTAGGGCTACCGAAACATCGGGCCACCTATGCGCTTAAACACAGTTTTGAAGCGTGCGTTCATTGGTGGAGTAGGAAGAAGTCCAACCCCGTGGCGCGGCAAGACCATCCCGGCGCGGGATTTGACATTTGCACCCTGATCATGAGGCACAGCGCCCTGCCCCTGTCACATTCTTCGGGTGTCATTTTTCTTTTACCATTATGTAAGGAAACTGACTCAAAACCGTCATCAAACCGTAGCGTCCGGCGGGTACGCCCTCATCAAACATGGGGGCGATATGCTGACGATTGACAAGCTGACCAAGCGGTTCGGGGAAAAAACGGCAGTCGATGCCGCAACCATCCGGGTCGAAAAACCCACGATGATCGGGATCATTGGCCGCTCGGGTGCTGGCAAATCCACGCTCTTGCGGATGCTCAATTGTCTCAGCAGCGCCTCTGAGGGCACAATCACCTTTGAAGGTGAAGAGATCACCGGGCTGCGGGGGGCTGCGCGGCGCAATTGGCAGTCGCGTTGCGCCATGATTTTCCAGCAGTTCAACCTCGTCCCCCGCATGGATGTCGTGTCAAACGTGCTGCATGGCACCCTGAACAAACGCTCGACCTTTGCGACAATGTTCAACCTTTACCCGCAGTCGGACATCCACCGCGCCATTGAAATTCTGGACCGGCTTGGCATCGCCGAACAGGCGGCGAAACGGGCCGAAGCGCTTTCGGGTGGGCAACAACAGCGCGTGGCGATCGCGCGCGCCCTGATGCAGAATCCGAAAATCATCCTTGCCGATGAACCTATCGCAAGCCTTGACCCGATGAATGCGCAAGTGGTCATGCAAGCTCTGCGCCGCATCCATGAGGAAGACGGGCGCATGGTCATCGCAAACCTCCATACGCTTGATACGGCGCGGCGCTATTGCGACCGGGTGATCGGGATGCGCGACGGGCGGATTGTTTTTGACGGCACGCCGGCGCAGCTGACCACCGGTGTCGCGCGTGACATCTACGGGGCCGGGGCAGGTTTTTCCGAAGCCGCGACCTCCACCGAAATCGACGCATTGGACAAACCAGACATCCCGACAGCCAAGGCCTACGCCTGAGCCGGTTTCACCCTGCGCATCTGCTGCAGGCCACATAAATCAACCCGCCCCGAAAAGCCGCATATCGGCAGGGCAGACAACGACGGAGATACCGATGAAAAAGACCCTCGCACTGGCGCTTGCCGCCTCCACAGCCCTCAGCACAGGAGCTTTTGCGCAAGAGATCACCGAGTTCCGCATCGGGATCCTCGGCGGTGAAAACGCGCAGGACCGGATGAACAGCTATCAGTGCCTTGCCGATTACACGACCGAAGCGCTCGGCGTCGAAACCAAGCTTTTTGCGCCGGCTGACTACAACGGCGTGATTCAGGGCCTGCTGGGCGGTACCATCGATATGGCGTGGCTGGGGGCCTCTGCCTATGCCGCAACCTACCTGCAGGACCCGGAAGCGGTTAAGCCTGTGCTGATCAAGGTGAATGTCGACGGCTCCATCGGCTACCACTCCATCGGTTTTGCCCGCGTGGACAGTGGCATCACCTCGCTGGATGACATGAAAGGAAAGGTCTTTGGTTTTGGCGACCCGAACTCGACCTCCGGGTACCTGATCCCTTCCATCGAAATCCCGCAGTATAAGGACGGCATGACCATGGAAAGCGGTGAGTACTTCGGTGAAGTCAAATTCACGGGCGGCCACGAGCAGACCATCGTTGCGGTGAACAACGGCGACATTGATGGCGGCGTCACATGGGCCGATGGTCAGGGCAACTGGGAAGACGGCTACAACTCCGGCGCGCTGCGCAAGGCGGTGGACGCGGGGCTCGTTGACATGAACGACATGGTTCAGATCTGGAAATCCAACGTCATCCCGGAAGGTCCGGTCGTGCTGCGCAAGGCCCTTCCGGCACAAGTGCGCGAAACCATGACCGCATTGGTTGACGGCCTGCATGAACGTGACCCGGACTGTGCTTATGGTGTGGCTGCAGGCGACACGCTGGGCTTTCAGCCCGTGACACATGACACCTACATTTCCATCGTCGAAGCGCGCAAAGCGAAAATCGGCGGCTAAGCCCTTTTCATCACGCGTCCGGCAGGCCCTCGGGCCTGTCGGTATTTTTGTATCCGGGGGCAGCATGGCTGACATTTCTACAGGCGGCGCGCCGCAAACCGTAGGCAGCATCCAGTCTGCCTATATGGCGCAGGTACAGCGCCGCAGGCTTTATGGGGGTCTCACACTGCTGATATTCATCATTCTGATGGTGTCAGGTTTCAATGTCGCGGATGATCGCAATGCCGGTGGTTTCTGGGAAGGTCTGCACCAGATTGGCGACTACCCCGCCGATGTTCTGTCCGAAGCGTGGGAGAAACGCGCCGATCTGCCTGCGCTGATCGCCAAGTATTTTCCCGCCTTGGTGGAGACCATCAACATCGCCGCCGTTTCCACCCTGATCGGGGCAATGGGCGGTTTGTTCCTGTCGCTGCTGGGCACGCGCGGGCTGGCGAAATGGCCGCGCCTGATCCCCTTGTTCCGCCGCATTTCGGACATCATGCGCGCCGTGCCGGAAATCGTCATCGCGCTGGTGCTGATCTTTGTACTGGGGGGCGGCCCGGTGCCCGCCATGATCGCCATCGCCATCCACACGGCAGGCGCTCTGGCCAAGATGTTTTCCGAAGTTTCCGAAAACACGGATCTCAAGGCAGTCGAAGGGCTGTGCTCCACAGGTGCCACGTGGTCGCAACGGATGCTTCTGGGCGTGCTGCCACAGGTCGCACCGAACTACGTCAGCTACACGTTGCTCCGCTTTGAGATCAACATTCGTGCATCCGCCATCCTCGGCTTCGTTGGCGCGGGCGGGCTGGGATATGAGCTGCGCAATTCCATGGCTTGGGGTCCGGGCCGATTTGATGAAGCGGCCGCGATTTTCATCCTGCTGTTCGGCACGATCGTGTTCTTTGATCAACTCTCCAGCCGCTACCGCAACCGCTTGACCGAGGGGCAAGGCCCAATGACCACCACCGATCTGGACGCAACCAAGTTTGAGGCCGAAAAACTCTTTCACCGCAAGCGCTTGACTGGCTTCGGCATCCCCTTGGTCCTCGCCGTCTACCTGGTCTATGTCTTCTTTGCGTTTGACCTGCCCGGGCTTGCCGGACGCGCCAATATGGAAAACGCCGTGACGCTGGCTTCCGACAGCTGGTCCCACAAGGTGCATGTTACCCGGGACAACAGATCGGGAGAGATCACCTATGCCGTCGAGGGAGAGCGCAAGGGCCGCTACCCCGAAGGTCAAAGACCCGATTGGGTAAGCGGCGATAATGCGATCATCATCGATCTGGGGCGCGGGCATATCGTGCGATATCTCCCGGACAACCGGACCGAGATCGAAATTCCCGGCTTCCCCCTGATCAGGGCGCAGGCCGAGGGGCGCACCGTCACGACCAACCTGCGCGGTGATCTGCCCGATTGGATTTCCGCCTCTGACCGCCGCGTGGGCATCACCACGCCCGAAGGCCGCATCACCCTGACCGGCGCGCGCACCGAAGTGTTCAATTATTTTCCCGGATGGGAGCTGTTCTGGTTCACGCTCGACAGCCCCTATCATGGTCACAGCCTCGGCACGCTGTTGTTTGCAGACCGTCTGGACCCCGCAAGATCAAACATCTCCGGCGCGATTTCGGACTGGTGGAACAACGCCATGTGGCGGCACAGGGATGTGGCCTGGGCCATTGGCGAGACGATCCTGATCGCTTTCCTTGGCACGATGGGGGCGGCCATCATCGCCCTCCCACTGGGGTTTCTCGCGGCCAAGCGGTTTTCGCCCTTCATGTTGGAACGCGCCGCCACCCGCCGCCTGTTCGATTTTGTGCGCGGTGTCGATGCGGTGATCTGGACGGTGGTTCTGGCCCGCGCCTTTGGCCCCGGCCCGCTTACGGGCGCATTGGCAATCCTGATCACGGACACCGGCACCTTTGGCAAGATCTTTTCGGAGGCGTTGGAAAACGTGGATCAAAAGCAGATCGAGGGTGTCGTCTCGACCGGGGCCAAACCCTTGCAACGCTACCGCTTTGGCGTCATCCCGCAGATTGTGCCGGTGCTTTTGGCGCAAATCCTGTATTTTCTGGAATCCAACACCCGCTCCGCCACCATCATCGGCGCAATCACCGGCGGCGGCATCGGCCTGATGCTGACCCAAGCGATCCAGACCCAGAAAGACTGGGAGGAAGTCGCCTATTACATTGTGCTGATCATCGCCATGGTGATGTTCATGGACTGGTTCTCGGGCTGGCTGCGCGGCAAGCTGATCGGGCGCAAGGACGCATGAGTGGCAGCCTTCATGATTGAGCAGACCGATACTCCTCATGGGTGGAATAACGAGGAACGCGTGTTTTGAGTGCGACCAGATTGAAACCGGATGTCCCCTTTGTTCATCCCAATTGCGAAATCACAGATGCAACATTCGGACGATATGTCGAAATCGGACGCGGCAGCCGCTTGGCCCATTGCGAATTGGATGACTATTCATATTGCGACCGATATGCCGATATTGCCAATGCTTCCATCGGGAAGTTCTCCAACATTGCTGCGTTCGTGCGGATCGGCGCGACGGACCACCCGATGGACAAGGCAAGTCTGCATCACTTTCACTATCGCTCAGCCGATTATTTCGAAGATGCAACGCATGATGAGGTGTGGTTTGATCACAGGCGAAGCCGCCGCACTGTGATCGGCCATGACACTTGGCTTGGCCATGGCGCACAGGTCCGGCCCGACGTGACCATCGGCCACGGGGCAGTTGTCGCAGGCGGTGCCATTGTGACCAAGGATGTGCCGCCATACATGATCGTTGCCGGTATTCCAGCTGTCCCGCTGCGCCCCCGATTTACGTCCAGCGTTGCTGACAGGTTGATGGCGCTTGCATGGTGGGATTGGCCGCACGACCGCCTGCGCGGCGCACTCGATGATATTCGCACCCTCAGTGCAGAGGAATTTCTGGAGCGCTACGAGGGCACGGTCTGACATAAGACGCCGCATGGTTTTAGCATGGCGCGACTGGAAAAAGGCATCCAGATCAGCGGCATATCAGGCAATCCTTGGGCCAACCGCTTCCAGTCTGCCGTGGCAACGGTGCTGCAGGCTTATGATTTTTCGCGATTCTGGGGCGTTAAGAAACCGACCGTGATCGCTGATACCGCGACCATCACTGCCGCAGTGCCCAGCATGAGGGCCAGACCGCCTGCCTGATATGTCAGGCCCGACAGCAAGGTGCCGGCCAAGCGTCCACCCGCATTGGCCATGTAGTAAAAACCCACATCCATCGTGACCCGCTCCGCCTTTGTAAAGGACAGGATCAGGTAGGAATGCAGCGATGAATTCACTGCAAAGACTGCCCCGAAGATCAGCAACCCGGCGACAAGCGTGACGGTGAGCCACATATGCGGCCCCGTGGCGGTGATCGCCGCGAGTGTCAGCACCGCTGGAACCGCAGCAAGGCCCCAGCCCCACGTGCGCGCTGCGCCGATCAGATCCGCTTCGGCCCGTTCCCTCGCCCGCAAGATGCGCGGCGCGTTGGCCTGAACGAGACCATAGAGAATGACCCAAAGGGCCATGAACGTCCCGATCATGAAGAATGCAGCGCGGTTGCCCTCAGTCGTCCCATCCGACAACACAGCGTAGAAATAGATCGGAATGCCGACAACGAACCAGACGTCCCGCGCCCCGAACAGGAACACCCGTGCCGCACTCAGCCAGTTCACGTTGGGAGATTTTGAAAACACCTCCGAAAATTTCGCGCCCTTGCGCCCCTTCGGCAGGCCCGGCGGCATGGCAATCAAAACGACCAGCAAAATTGCGGCAAGGATCGCGGCCATGCCCAAAACCGCCCAGACAAATCCAACCATCGCCAGCAAAACCGCGCCCAGCAGGAACCCCGCCCCCTTCACCATGTTCTTGGACCCTGTCAGAATTGCCACCCAGCGAAAGAGCGATCCATCCTGTGTCGGCGCGAGCAATTTGACGGCGGATTTGGACGACATCTTGGCAAGGTCCTTGGCCACGCCGCTTGCACCCTGCACAAGCATGACAAAAACAACGGATGTGCCAATCGCCCAGCCCGGATCAAGCTGCGCCAGGGCCAGCAGCGCCAGCACTTGCAGCCCCAGCCCCGCGTAAAGCGTCGACGTCAGGCCGAAGCGCGCCGCAATCCAGCCCGCGCTCAGATTGGTGATGACGCCGGCGATTTCATAGAGAACAAACAGATAGGCCAGCTGGACCGGAGAGAAGCCCAGCGTGTGAAAGTGCAACAGCACCAGCATGCGCAAGGCACCGTCGGTCAGCATGAATGCCCAATAGGCCGCCGTGACCGCGATATAGGCCGACAGGCCCTTTGGGCGCGTGGCGCTTTTGGTCACAGACTGTCCCCGACCATGCAGGCCACATCCACCAGCCGATGCGCATACCCCATCTCGTTGTCATACCACGCATAGACTTTCACCTGCGTGCCATTGATTACCATGGTAGAAAGCGCATCAATGATGCTGGATCTTTCGTCGTTTGTGTAATCCGTGGACACGAGCGGGCGTTCCTCATAGCCGAGGATGCCATTCAGCGGCCCTTCTGACGCGGCCTTGAACAGAGCGTTGACCTCGTCAGCAGTGGTCTCTTGTTCCACTTCGAACACGCAATCAGTCAGTGACGCGTTGAGCAGTGGCACGCGGACGGCGTGACCGTTCAGGCGGCCCGTCAGTTCGGGATAGATCAGCGTGATCGCGGTGGCACTGCCTGTCGTGGTCGGAATGAGGGAATTCAGCGCCGAGCGCGCGCGGCGCAGATCCTTGGCCGGGCGGTCCACAATGATCTGCGTGTTGGTCACATTGTGGATCGTCGTGATGGAACCATGTTTGATCCGCAGATTATCGTGAATGACCTTTACGACCGGCGCCAGACAATTTGTCGTGCAACTGGCCGCGGTCACGATGCGGTGACGCTCCGGTGCATAGATATCGTGATTGACCCCGTAGACGATATTGGCGGCATCCCCGTCCTTGACCGGGGCCGATACCACCACTTTCTTCACCCCTGCATCGAAATAGGGGGCTATTTTCGCCTCTGTCTTGAAAACGCCTGTGCAATCAATCACCACATCAACGCCCTCCAGTGGCAGCGCGGCGATGTCGCCTGTGCCGATGAACGGCAGACGCTGGCCATTGATTGTCACGCTGTCAGAAGCGTGGGCGAAATCGGCCTTCCAGCGGCCATGGACGCTGTCGAATTCCAGAAGATGGGCGTGCATCTCCGGATCACCCGCCGCATCGTTGATCCATGCGATTTCAGCCCCGCGTTCCAGCAGCGGTTTCAAGGCCAGCTTGCCAATCCGGCCAAGGCCGTTGAGTGCGTAGACAGTCATATCTTTGATCCTTTGTCAGTAGATTGGCCGATCCCGTCGACAGCGTGCTGCAACGCCAGACGATCCAGCGACGCAACAGGCAAGGCAGCAAAGGCAATCATGCGATTGCGCAGCGCGGCATAGGTTTGGTGAAAAGCGAGGCTTTTTTCTGCATCTGAACCCTCAACCGTCGCCGGATCGGGCAGGCCCCAATGCGCGCTGATGGGCTGGCCGGGCCAGGAGGGGCATTCTTCATTGGCTGCCTGATTGCAGACAGTAAAGACGAAATCGAAATCCGGGGCGTCCGGTCCCTGAAACTCGGAGATATGTTTGGCACGCAGCGGCGATACATCATGCCCGTTTTGTTCCAGCACCGTGAGCGCAAAGGGGTTCAGTTGCGAGCGCGGCTTGGTGCCTGCCGAACAGGCCGTGAACCTGTCACCGGCGAGGTCGCGCAAGAGCGTTTCCGCAAAGATGGACCGCGCGGAATTGCCGGTACATATAAACAATACGGTATATCCGCGGTCTGACATCGGTTTGTCTTTATCAGCAGCCAAATATGCATGCGGCACGCAGATTTCAGGCCTGCCCCGGCAACAATCGTGCAGTAGGTAATCCACGGTCTCGCGCGCGGCATCCATGTCGATGGCATACCGCAAGGACCTGCCAACCCGCTCTTGACGGATCAGCCCCGCCTGCATCAGGGCGTTCACATAGCTCGACAGTGTATTCGGCTTCAGCCCAAGCGCCTTGGCCAGTTCCGTCGCCGGAACGCGATCAGGATAGCGCCGCATCAGCAAGCGAAACAGCGCCAGCCGTTGCGGGTGGCCGAGTGTCGAAAGTCGGTTGGGGATCATTATTTCCATATTTCACGAATATATGAATTATAGAGGTATGGAAAGTGAACCTTTTGTGACAGGCGGTCCTGACGATCATGGGCGTGAAACGGATCAGGCGATCCACAACACCTGCCACCCGTCAGGATGATTGGCCCTCAGGTTTCAAGCGTGAGCGTTACCCTATCCCCCGCAAACCAGGTCCGGCCGTATTCGACGGGTTGCCCGCCCGCGCAGTTATTCACACCGGAGGATTTCAGCAGCGGATCGCCTTCGGCAACATGCAAGAGCAGCGCTAAGGTTGGCGTGGCGCGCACCGCCGTCAGGCGGGTTGAGGCACGTGTGTAGTCGTCGATGCCCACAACGCTCAATGCCTGCGTGACGCTGCTTGTGTCCTTCAAAGCAGCGGTGATGCCCAACAGGCGCGCCAGCGGAAACAGGCTTTCAAACACTGCAATCGGCTGACCATCAGCCAGTGAAAGCCCGTGATAGGCACAGACCGGATCGCCTGCCTCAATCTGCAACGCCTGCGCCTCGCCAACGGTCGCTGCGCGCTCGTCCAACGCGAGCACGCGCTTTTCTGGCCGGCGCCCTGCTGCGATCAGGTTTTCGTGGAAACGCACCCGCTTGCCGATGGGATAGTCGGTTGGCGTGGCCGCGACAAAGGCCCCTGCACCGCGCCGAGTGCGCACCAGCCCTTCCGCAACCAATGCGGATATCCCGTGGCGCACCGTGTGACGGTTCACGCCAAAGCGCTCCGCCAGCGCAGCCTCGGTCGGCAGTTTGTCACCCGTTTTATAGCGCCCTTCGGCCAAGTCGCTGCGCAAGGCGCTCGCGATGGCCTTCCAGATCGGGGTTTTGTCAGAGCTGTCACGCAAAATTCACAAATCTCTTCTGTCATAAAGTTGGGGATATGGTAGAATATGTATAGTTGTATAGGAAAGAGACAAGTTGTCGATATGAAAGACACTGTAAGCGATAATAATCCCCGCGGAGCTTGGATGGGTCTGCTGGCCAAAGCGCCCGAGGGCCGAGTGGCTGCCCTGCTCGATGGTGAAACATCGCGCCCTGCTTTCACTTGGCTGCGCGCACCGGAGATTGGCAGCACGATGGTGCGTGCGCGCGCTGGTGCCACCGGTGCGCCCTTCAATCTGGGCGAGATGACCATAACCCGCTGCGCACTGACGCTGGAGACCGGCGAGGTCGGACACAGCTACATTCAGGGGCGGCGCAAGGCAGATGCCGAGGTCGCTGCGCTGATTGATGCGCTTATGCAGACCCCAATGGCGAACAGGCTGCGCGAGACGGTTCTTGAGCCTCTGGAAGCAGAAATGAACGCCATGAAAGCTGCCCGCGCCGCCAAGGCGGCCGCAACCAAGGTTGATTTCTTTACCATGACCCGGGGAGAAGACTGATGCAGGCAAACACCCTGTCGGGCGGCTTTGCCGATCCGGCCATCCAGTCGGCCCAAGCCTTTCGCAGTGTGATGGAGGCCATGGCGCGTCCGGGCACCCTGCAGGATATCGAAGGGGCCGCACCCCCTGCCCCCGTGTCGCCCGCGATGGGCGCTGTTTTGCTGACGCTCTGCGATACGGAAACACCGGTTTATCTGGCGGGCGACATGGATTGCGATGCGGTGCGGGCGTGGCTGTCCTTTCACACAGGCGCCCCGTTTGTTGGCCCCGCGCATTGCATGTTTGCGGTGGGCAAGTGGGACGCGCTGGTGCCGCTTGCGCTCTATCCGATCGGCACGTCCGAGTATCCGGACCGCTCGGCCACGCTGATCGTCGAATGCGACGCGCTTGTCACCTCAGGTGCGACACTGACCGGTCCGGGCATCAAGGATCACGCCGCGCTTTCCTTGCCGTACGTGGAGGCGTTTCAGGCCAACCGCAAGCTGTTCCCGCTGGGGCTTGACTTCATTTTCACCTGTGGCGAATGCCTCGCGGCCTTGCCCCGCTCAACCGAAGTCTCGCGTTCAAGTGACGAAGCGCACGCAGGAGCATCCTGACATGTATGTAGCAGTCAAGGGCGGAGAGCGGGCAATCGAGAATGCCCACGCATGGCTCGCCGAAGAACGCCGCGGTGACACGGATATCGCGGAACTCAGCATCGCGCAGATCCGCGCGCAACTCAGTCTCGCCGTCAATCGCGTCATGGCCGAAGGGTCGCTTTACGATCCGGACCTCGCGGCACTCGCGATCAAACAGGCGCGCGGCGATCTGATCGAAGCGATCTTCCTCATTCGCGCCTATCGCACCACGCTGCCACGCTTTGGGGCGTCCGAGCCTGTGGATACCGGCGCCATGGCCTGTGATCGCCGCATCTCGGCCACGTTCAAGGACTTGCCGGGTGGGCAGGTCTTGGGTCCGACCTTTGATTACACGCACCGTTTGCTCGATTTCAAACTGGCCGCAGATGGTGAAGTGGCCAATGCGCCCTCCCGTGACGCCGAGCCGGGCAATGTCCCGCATGTCACCGAATTCCTGAACCGCGAAGGGCTGATCGAAGAGGCCCCCCATGACGACGCACCGCCCCCCGACCTGACCCGCGAACCGCTTGAGATGCCCGCCAACCGCGCCCTGCGCCTGCAGGCGCTCACCCGCGCGGACGAAGGTTTTACCCTTGGCCTCGCCTACTCCACACAGCGCGGCTATGGGCGCAACCATGCCTTTGTGGGCGAATTGCGGATCGGCTCCGTTCCCGTTGAGATGGAGATTCCCGAACTGGGATTTGCCGTTGAGATCGCAGAGGTGACCCTGACCGAATGTGAAACCGTCAACCAGTTCACCGGATCGAAGACCGAACCGCCCCAATTCACACGTGGCTACGGGCTGGTTTTTGGCCAGACCGAGCGCAAGGCAATCTCCATGGCCTTGGTGGACCGCGCGCTACGCTGGGAAGAACTGGGCGAGGATAACGTCGGTGCACCCGCACAGGACGCGGAATTCGTGCTCTATCACAGCGACAATATTCAGGCGACGGGTTTTCTGGAGCATATCAAACTGCCCCACTACGTCGATTTTCAATCTGAACTGGAACTGGTGCGCAAGCTGCGCCGCGAAGCGGGTGCGCAACAGATGCAGGAGGCAGCGGAATGACCGAGTATAACTTCGCCTACCTGGACGAACAAACCAAACGGATGATCCGCCGTGCGATCCTAAAGGGTCTGGCGATCCCCGGCTATCAGGTCCCCTTCGCCTCGCGCGAGATGCCGATGCCCTATGGTTGGGGAACGGGCGGCGTGCAGGTCTCTGCTGCGGTACTCACGCCCGAGGACAGGTTCAAGGTGATCGACCAAGGGGCCGATGACACCACAAACGCGGTTTCAATCCGGACCTTCTTTCAACGCACAGCGGGCGTTGCGACGACCACCGCAACTGGTGACGCCACCGTGATCCAGACCCGGCACCGCATCCCCGAAGAGCCGCTGCACGAGGGTCAGATCCTTGTTTATCAGGTGCCCATCCCCGAACCGCTGCGCTTTCTGGAACCGCGCGAAAGCGAGACCCGCAAGATGCACAGCCTTGAGGAATATGGGCTCATGCATGTGAAGCTCTACGAGGATATCAGCCGCCACGGCCATATCGCGACCTCTTACGCCTATCCGGTCAAGGTCGAGGGGCGCTACGTGATGGACCCCTCGCCGATCCCCAAATTCGACAACCCCAAACTGGGCAATATGGCCGCAATTCAGCTTTTTGGCGCGGGGCGCGAGCAACGTATTTACGCGCTGCCGCCCTATACCCAAGTGGTCAGCCTCGACTTTGAGGATCACCCGTTCGAGCCGTGCAGGGCCGATCATGCTTGCGGCATGTGTGGTGCAACCGAAAGCTATCTCGATGAGCTGATCATGGATGACGCAGGGGGGCGGATTTTTGTCTGTTCCGACACTGATTACTGCGAAGCGCGCCGCGCCGCGGGCCACATCGGCAAAGATAATGGCGGAAAGGACGCGGCATGACCCCTTTGCTATCCGTTCAAGGCATCACCAAGCGATACGGCACATATATCGGCTGCGCGGATGTTTCGTTTGATCTCTATCCCGGTGAGGTTATGGGGATCGTGGGCGAAAGCGGGTCGGGCAAATCCACCTTGCTCAATTGCATGGCGGGGCATTTGGCCCCCGATGCCGGACGGGTGGTCTACGACACCCGCACCGACGGCCCGCGCGACACCATCACGATGTCCGAATCCGAACGGCGCATGCTGGGGCGCACCGATTGGGCCTTCGTCCACCAGCACGCCCGTGACGGGCTACGCATGGGCGTGAGTGCCGGTGGCAACGTAGGCGAGCGGTTGATGGCTGTGGGCGAGCGTCACTACGGCGACATCCGCGACAAGGCCACGGACTGGCTGGGCCGGGTCGAGATCGATGCATCCCGTGTGGATGACCGGCCCACGACCTTCTCTGGCGGGATGCAGCAACGCCTGCAGATCGCGCGCAATCTGGTTACCGGCCCGCGTCTCGTCTTCATGGATGAACCCACAGGCGGCCTTGATGTCTCGGTGCAGGCGCGGCTGCTGGACCTGCTGCGCGGTCTCGTGCGCGACATGGGCCTGTCAGCGATCATTGTCACCCACGATCTGGCTGTGGTGCGCCTGTTGGCGGACCGCCTGATGGTCATGAAGTCCGGTCACGTTGTCGAGGCGGGCCTGACCGATCAGGTGCTGGATGATCCGCAGCACGCCTATAGCCAGCTTCTTGTCAGTTCCGTTTTACAGGTATGAGCCATGATTGAACTCAAAGACGTTTCCAAAACTTTTACCCTGCATAATCAGGGAAGTGCTGTGATCGAGGTGATCAATGATGTGTCCTTCGCGGTTGCCCGGGGGGAATGTGTGGCGCTCACCGGGGCCTCTGGTGCGGGTAAATCCACGCTGATGCGGATGATCTATGGCAATTACCTGACGCAGTCGGGCGAAATTAGCATCGGCGGTTTGGACATTGTTCGCTCTGAGCCGCGCGACATTATCAAATTGCGCCGGGATGTGCTGGGCTATGTCAGCCAGTTCCTGCGTGTGGTGCCGCGTGTCCCGACGCTTGATGTGGTGGCAGAGCCTCTGCGCGCTTTGGGCGTACCGGCAGATGAAGCGCAGGACCGCGCGAGGGCGCTTCTGACCCAGTTGAACATCCCCGAAAGGCTGTGGTCCTTGTCCCCCACAACCTTTTCGGGCGGCGAGCAACAGCGCGTGAATATTGCCCGTGGTTTTGCCCATGCCTACCCTGCGATACTGCTTGATGAACCCACCGCGAGCCTCGATGCTGCGAACCGCGAAGTGGTGCTGTCCTTGATCGAAGACGCCAAGGCGCGCGGCGCGGCCATCATCGGTATTTTCCACGACGAGTCCGCCCGCGCCCGCGTCTGTGATCGCGAGATTGATGTTGGCCGCTTTACTCCCGGAATGGCGGCATGACACTGACCGCACCATCCGCTGGACGCCTCATCGCGGTTGTCGGCCCATCGGGCGTTGGCAAGGACAGCGTGATGGCGGGCCTGCGCCGCGCCATCCCCAGTCTGCATATGGTGCGCCGCGTGATCACCCGCGCGCCCGGTCTTGGCGGCGAAGACTACGACGCGGCGAGCGTGGCGCAATTTGAAAAACTGGTCGCGGATGGGGCCTTTTCGCTGCATTGGGGCGCGCATGGTCTGCATTATGGCATTCCGATCACCGTCAATCACCAGCTAGCGCAGGGCACCGATTGTCTTGTCAATTTCTCCCGCAAGGCTCTGCCTGAGGCGGGCGGGATGTTTCCCCGGCTCGTCGTTCTAAACATCACCGCGAAACCGGAAACGCTTGCGCAGCGTCTGGCCGCGCGGGCCCGTGAAACGGAAGAAGAAATCAGCAAACGCCTTGCGGAGGCTGACAAACCCTTGCCCGCCGGGCTAAAGGTCATCAACCTTGCCAACGACGGCCCGCTGTCCCAGACCATCGCCCGAGCGGCGGACCTGCTCCAGCCAGTGAGTGTGTAGCGATGGACCCCCTCGAACCGGCCATCTTCCCACGCAGCGCGCAAGGCAGCGCGCAAGGCGATATGATCCGGCACGTCTTGCCCACAAGCCAGACGCAAAGGCTTATTGAAAAGCGGTTGAACCCCGTCGCTGCGCGGTGTCATGGTGATGTCATCCAAACCCCGGCATATCCCGCCAAGGCGTCTTACGGCCCTGCACCATATCCGACCCGAACCCGGACGCGCCCAATTATCCCATGCCTCAAGGCGGCGACAGACAGCACATTGCAAATCGAGAGATCGACATGAATTCCCCGTTTCCCACGTCCTCTCTGGGCAAAGCTGGTGACAGTGACGTATCAGGCGATCTTTGTTTCGCCAATGCGCAGCTTGTGCTGGCAGATCAGGTGCTTACCGGTGCGCTGACAATCGAACAAGGCGTCATTTGCGACATTACTGAGGGGGATCATATCCCGACCGGTGCCGTGGATTGTGCCGGTGATCTCGTTCTTCCCGGTCTTGTCGAATTGCATACAGACAATGTCGAACGCCACATCGAACCGCGCCCGGCGGTGGACTGGCCACATTTGCCCGCCCTGATCGCCCATGATGCAGAACTGGCGTCTACAGGCATCACGACGGTGTTTGACGCCATGCGGGTCGGCTCCATCCATAGCGGCAAGGGGCGCTACACCGACTATGCCCGAAAGCTTGCGGATGAACTCCTCGCAGCGCGCGCGCAAGGGTATTTCAAGATTAGTCACTTCCTGCATCTGCGGGCTGAAATCTGTTCTGAGACGCTGCTTGAGGAATTGGCGGCTTTCGGACCCTCTGACAGGGTCGGTATCGTCAGCCTGATGGATCACACCCCGGGTCAGCGCCAGTTTCGGGACCTGTCGGCGCTGAAAACCTATATCGCCAAGAAACGCGGGATGGACGATGCCGAATTTGGCGAACATGTGGAGCGCCTGCTGGCTTTGCAAAAACGCCTCGGGGCAAGGCATGAGGCAGGTGCGGTGCAAGAGGCCCGCCGCCTCCGGGCCGTTCTGGCCAGCCATGATGATACCACCTGCGATCACGTGCAAACCTCGGCAGGAAACGGCGTGGGTTTTGCCGAGTTTCCCACAACCGTGGAGGCCGCTGACGCTTGTCGGCTGAACGGCATTGCGGTGATGATGGGCGCCCCCAACCTGATCCGCGGCGGGTCGCATTCTGGCAATGTGGCAGCGGAGGTGCTCGCAAAGGCCGATCTTCTCGACATCGTGTCGTCAGACTATGTGCCCTCGGCGCTGCTCTGGTCGGCCTTCCGCCTTGCCGATATCTGGAGCGATCTGCCCCGCGCCATCGCCACAGTCACCAGCAACCCCGCAAAAGCCGTGCGGCTGCATGACCGTGGTGCTTTGAAAACCGGTTTGCGCGGCGATGTTCTGCGTGTGCGCAGCATTGGCCAAACACCGCTGCTGCGCGGCGTCTGGAGCCGGGGCAACAAGGTTGCCTAGGGCGGTTACGGGTGC
Source organism: Roseobacter denitrificans OCh 114 (assembly GCF_000014045.1). Lineage (NCBI taxonomy): Bacteria > Pseudomonadati > Pseudomonadota > Alphaproteobacteria > Rhodobacterales > Roseobacteraceae > Roseobacter > Roseobacter denitrificans. The sequence goes on along the minus strand of NC_008209.1, from coordinate 2,276,917 downwards.
CACTGCGTCGGGCTGCGATCAGACCTTCAGATCGGGTGATCCCTGTCAAAAACGCTGAGGATGGTGTCGCCAACAACCCCGACTGGCATTTCGCAGATCCACATATTCCCTGCCCATCCCCTGAGTTGCTGCTGTCAGAAGTCGGGAAAAGGGACTGGCAGCCATGCGCGCGTCTGTCGAAGTATCTGACACATCAGGTATCGTGTAACATGCTGAAATCATTGATGTCGGCCAGCATTTCATGATCGAGGTTTTTCGCATGACGCCTCAAGGTTTCATGCCGAGAAGCTCTTCTGCCACCGCCGCGCTGGTCACCAGATGTGTAACGAAACCGCCCTTGATCGCGGCTTGCGCGGGTCCGGCGCGGCCCGGTCCGGCAGCGACCAAAAGCGCGATGTCCTTGCCGCGCATCTGCTCCAGTGAGACGCCGATCATCCGCTCTTCGACCTCGGCGACCATGGGCCGCCCCTCGGCATCAATCAGGCGTCCACAGATCACGCCCGCCGCTCCCTTTGCGCGGTATGCCGCGATACCCTCGGCGCTCAGGATGCCGCTGCGTACGACATGGGCGTCCGCGTCGCAGGTGCCACAGGCCAGCACGGTCTTGTTACACATCGCCAATGCCGCGAGCTGGTCGCGCACAACAGGCTCATCACAAAGCGCATCGCGCAGGTTCTTGCTCGACAGAACCAGTGGCACATGCAGGTTGATACACTGCCCGTCCAAACGATGGGCCAGCATCGACGTACAGGCCTCCGCTTCGAACCCAAGTGCGGCAGAGCGTGAGCCCAGAAGCTGCGTCACCGTCAGATCCGGCACGGGCGTGTGGGGCACCTGCCGGGCCATTTGATAGACGGTCGCGCCCCATGATACCCCCAGACGATCGCCCGGTTCCAGCAATCGCGGCAACCAATCCGCAGCAGCCCGCGTGACCCGCGCCACACTGGCAGCAGCGTCGCGATCCTGTGTGACCTCCGGCACCACCAGCGCCTCCGCCAAGCCATATCGCGCGCAGAGTTGCGCCGCCAGCCGATGCCCCCGAAACACATCACTGTCCAGATGGACCCGGACCCAGTCACGCGCGCGCACCTCATTGAGGTAATTCACCACCGATGCGCGGCTGATCCGCATGCGCGCTGCGATCTCGTTCTGGTTCAGCCCATCGTGGTAATAAAGCCACGCGGCCTCAATATAAAGCGCGTCTTCGCGTGCGGGGAACCGCGCCAGATCCGGCGCGGCAGCTCTCGCCTTGCCCGTGGACCCTGCCGGCAGCGACACCTTCTATTCTGCCGCCTTCGCAAAGTTGGGGAAGAGGTCGGACAACCCGGCCTCGGAGGCGTCGCAAACCCCGCGTTCGGTGATCAGGCCCGTGACCAACCGGTTCGGCGTCACGTCAAAGGCCGGGTTGCCTCCTTGCGTCCCCGTCGGCGTGACCTGCACGGTGCCAAGTCCACCACCGTCGGTCAGCCCCTGCACATGGGTGACTTCTTGTGCATCACGTTCCTCGATGGGGATCTCGGCCACGCCATCGCTCACCGTCCAGTCGATGGTCGGGGATGGCAGTGCGACGTAGAACGGCACGCCATTATCATGCGCGGCCAGGGCCTTGAGGTAGGTGCCGATCTTGTTGCACACATCACCGCGCCGCGTCGTGCGGTCGGTGCCGGTGATGACCATATCCACCATGCCATGCTGCATCAGATGCCCGCCCGCATTGTCGGTGATATAGGTGTGGGGCACGCCGTGCTTGCCCAACTCCCACGCGGTCAGCGCACCCTGATTGCGCGGGCGCGTCTCATCCACCCAGACGTGCAGCGGGATGCCCGCGTCCTGCGCGTGATACATCGGACTGGTCGCGGTGCCCCAATCGACGGTCGCCAGCCACCCGGCGTTGCAGTGCGTCAGCAGGCGCACCGGTTCGCCCGCCGGTTTGCGCGCCGCGATCTCGCGGATCAGGGCCAGACCGTGCTCCCCGATGCGGCGGTTGATCTCCACGTCCTCATCGGCAATCTCATGGGCCAGCGTCAGGGCAGCAGCGGCGCGGTCAGCTTCCGGCAAGGGGCGCAATGCCGCGCGGCACCGATCCAGCGCCCACCGCAGGTTGATCGCGGTCGGGCGGGTTTTTTCAAGGAAAGCCCATGCCGCATCCATATTTGCGTCCGATGCATCCTCGGCCATCGCCAATGCCATCCCATAGGCCGCCGTGGCCCCGATCAAGGGCGCGCCACGTACCCGCATCTGGTAGATGGCATCGGCAAAATCCTGCATCGTCGCAACGGGGATGACGCGAAATTCATGCGGCAACCAGCGTTGGTCGATGATCTCCAGAACGTGGTTTTCGCTGTTCCACCACAAGGATCGGTAGTGCGTGCCGTCGATCTTCATAGAACGTCCTTTCGGTTAAAGTTCCGCGCGAGCGCGCAAACCGCCTGCGCATCCGCAATTGTGTCTGCCATATGGATCAATTCCGCGCCCATGCTGAGGTTTCGCGCCTCAAGCCGTGCACGCATCGCGACATCCGCGATCTCTTCGAAATCGGCGTTATGCGCAAGGGACAGACACCGCCGGTGCATCTCGATCCCGCAGACCGCCCATGCATCGCGCCAGATTCCGGCCAGAACCGCATCGCAGGCCGCCGCGCTGTCCTGGCCCTGATCCTCGAACAGCGACGCCGGGTACAGGATGCCCGTCCGCTCGGTGGCCCACAGATGGCGGAACTCTGCCTCAAAGCTGCGCGCGGTGTCTGCGATGACTTCCAGTATCCACTCCTGATACTCGGACAGATCCGCACCGCGATGCGCAGGCTGGCTGAAATAGGCCATCAGGAAATTCGCACAGAGCATGCCGATGTCAAAACCCATCGGGCCATATTGCACGAATTCGGGGTCGATCACCCTGCTGTCGCTGTCCGTCGACATGATGGAGCCGGAATGCAGATCGCCGTGCACCATGGTTTCCGTATTGGACACAAAGCGTTGCAGCATTTGCTGCACCTTGATTTTCAGCGCCGCATCCCCGCGCAATTGGGCAATGACCGGGGCAAGACCCTCGGTGTGGTTGTTCATCTCCGCATCGAAATAGGGATCGGTGAAAACCAGCGCCTCGGTGATTGCGGGGATTTCGACGTTACCGGCAAAAAGCGCCACATCCGCCTTCTTGTCGGGGCTTGGCATCGACAACTCGGACCCGCGAAAGGCCGTCCGCGCGCAGAACTGGCCCAGAAAATCCGCCAGCCCCGCAACCTTTTCCCCGGCGATCAACTTGCGGCGCAGGATCACATGCGGCGCGAGGAACTCCATCACGATCAGCGCCTGCGTTTCGTTAAAATGATAAACCTCCGGGACGGCGCCGGGATCGCGTGCGGCCTGACGGGTCAGCGCGTGATACTCATAAAACGCGCGGTAAAGCGGCAAGGGCCAGCTGTCCCCCACAAGGCGGACATAGGGCAACGCCTGTTTGACGATGATCTTGCCGACCGACCCACTCACGATGAAGACGAGGTTTAGATTGCCGTCCCCGACCTCCTGCACGTGCCATTCCGAAGCATCCGATCCGACGTGTTCGATAAGCGCAGGCACATCTTTCAGCCGCTGCGTCAGAGTATCGACGCTCAGAGCCTCATACGCCGTGTTTGCACTCATCGCTGGCCTCCCTCTCTTGCTCCAACGCGCGCTTTGCCTCAATGACATACTTGGCGGTTTATACTTATGTCAAACTGTTTGACAAAAGTATTTCACCCTGCCTATCGTCAGACCACCAAGGGGAGGAAGTGAGTGGCTCGCGACGCGCTCAAGGTGAACGGTCTGCAGAAATCGTTCGGCAAAAATAATGTGTTACGCGGCATTGACCTGACCCTGTCACCGGGGTCCGTGACGGTTCTGATGGGGGCGAATGGCGCCGGGAAATCCACACTGGTCAAGGTGATCTGCGGCCATCACCGCGCGGATGGTGGCACGGTGATGCTGACCGGCGCGCCCTTTGATCCTGTGGACGAGGCGGACGCCATCCGCAAAGGGGTGGTGACGGTGCACCAATCCATCAATGATGGGGTCATTCCCGATCTGGACGTGGCCAACAACCTGATGCTGGACCGTTTGGTCGAACGCGGCCACGGGTTTTTCGTCCGCGAACGCCACCTGCGCGCCGAGGCCGCCAAAGTCGCCGCCGCCATGGGCATTCATGTCGATCTGCGCGCACGGGTATCAGATCTGTCGGTTGCCGACCGCCAGATGATCGCCATCGCAAGGGCCATGGCGCGCGCGCCCAAAGTGCTGATCCTGGACGAGCCGACCTCCTCGCTTTCGGCGTCAGAGGCGGAGCGGCTCTTTGATCTGATTGACCGGCTACGCGCGCAAGGTGTCGCGATCCTGTATATCTCGCACCGCATGTCCGATATCCGGCGCATTGCGGACCGGATCGTGGTGATGCGGGACGGCGCGATTTCCGGCCTGTTCGAAAGCGCGCCGCTTGATTACAACGCCGCCGTCACCGCCATGCTCGGCCACCGCATGACGGATGTGGATGTCACCGTTCAAACCGGGGCCGCCCCGGTGCTGGACTTGTCCGATCTGTGCCTCTCTGACGGGACAGACCCTTTCAATCTGACCGTGCGGGACGGGGAGGTCGTCGCACTCGTGGGCCTTCTGGGCAGCGGCAAAAGCCGGTTGGCCGATATCCTTTTTGGCATCTCACAGCCCGCGCAGGGCCAGATGCGCATCAACGGGACCCCCTACACCCCCCGTTCGGTTGAGGATGCTGTGGCACAGGGCGTGTTCATGTCGCCGAAGGATCGCAGCAGCAATGCAGTGATCCCGGCCTTTGACATCGCCGATAACATGACCCTGCCCTTTCTGCGCAGCCTCAGTACCGGGCCGTTCCTGAAATCACGCGCACAGCGCAAAAGCACCGACCGCATGGTGGATCAGTTGGGCATTGTCTGCCAATCGTCACATGACGGCATTGGCACCCTGTCGGGCGGCAACCAGCAAAAGGTCATGATCGCGCGCTGGCTGCTGGAGCCTGCGAAGGTGCTCTTGCTGGATGAGCCGTTTCAGGGCGTGGACATCGGTGCGCGGCGCGATATCGGGCGGCATATCCGCGGCACGGCGAAAGGGCGCGCGACACTGGTGTTTCTCGCCGAGATCGACGAAGCACTTGAGATCGCCGACCGTATTCTCGTGATGCACGAGGGCACCCTTGTCGGCGAACATGTGAACAAGGATGTCGACCTTGCCGCGCTCATCGCAGACGTCACCGGAAGAACATCAAAGGCAACAGGCATATCCGCATGAACGACCGCATCCTCGACTTTGCCATTCGGTATGGCTTTTTGATCCTTCTTGTCGGGCTGATCGTCTATTTCAGCCTCGCCGCACCGGGGTTTTTTGGCCCCTTGTCGGCGGCCTTTGTGCTGCAATCGGTTGCCATCACGGGCATCCTTGCGCTTGGCGTGACCTGCACGCTGGTTGTGGGCGGATTTGATCTGTCGATCGGTGCTGTGGCTACATCAGCGCTGATGCTGTCGGCCTATTCCATGGTGATCCTCGAACACCCTGCGATCGTTGCGGTGGCGCTCTGTCTCGTCATGGGCGCGCTCGTGGGTCTGATAAATGGGCTGCTGATCGTGAAGTTCCGCGTACCCGACCTGCTGGCGACGCTGGGCATGATGTTTCTGCTCATCGGCCTGCAACGCATCCCGACGCAGGGCAATTCAATCTCAACCGGCATGACGCTGTCAGGCGGCACCGTGGCGGAGGGCACGTTTTCCGCCGCCTTCCTCTGGCTGGGCCGTCACCGCTTTGATGTGATCATCGAGCGCCTGTTGCCGATGCCCGTGGTGATTTTCGTGGTGATCGCGGTGCTGATCTGGCTGTTCCTCGGCTTTACCCGTCATGGGCGGCTGATGTATGCCATCGGGTCGAACGCGCGCGCCGCCAGTCTGGTGGGCACGCCCGTCAACCGCTACAAGGTCATCGCCTACATGATTTCCGGCGTCACGGCCTCTGTCGGCGGGATCCTGTTGGCCGCACGGCTGGGTCGCGGGGATATTGCCAGTGGAAACAACCTGTTGCTGGACAGTGTTGCAGCAGCGCTGATCGGGTTTGCCGTGCTGGGGGCCGCGCGCCCGAATGCTTTTGGCACCGCCATGGGCGCGCTTTTTGTCGGCATCCTGCTGCAGGGCATGACGATGATGAACGCGCCCTATTACACGCAGGATTTCGTCAAGGGGGCCGTTCTGGTGGTGGCCCTTGTGTTCACCTTTTACCTATCCTCGCGCCGCACCGGCACGGGGCACTGATCATCAGCAATAGGGAGGACTATATATGCTGAAACGTCACTTCATGGCCCTTGCGAGCGCGGCAGGCCTTGCGCTTGGCGCTGGCGTCGCCGGGGCACAGGATGCCCCTGCACCTCTGGACAACCCAGAGGACGTCACCATTGCGCTTGTGCGCTATCTCTCCACGGGGGATTTCTTTCAGGCCTACCTGTCCGGTGTCGAAACGCAGGCCGCCGCTCTTGGCGTCAACCTGCGCGTTTTCGACAGCCGTCAGGATGCTGCGCTTCAGGCTGATATGGTGGAACAGGCCATCGCCCTTGGTGTGGACGGGATCATCATCCAGCACGGGTTGACCGAGTCCATGCGCGACGCGGCACAGCGCGCTGTGGATGCCGGGATCAAGGTGGTTGCCTTTGACGTGAATGTCGAAAACGATGCCATTCCGCAGATTGAACAATCCGATTACCTGCTGGGCAAACTGGCGCTGGAACAGGCGATCAAGGACAATGGCGACAGCTTTTCCGCAGGCTACGTCTATGTGCCGGGCATCGCGCCGCTTGATCGTCGTCATGTCGCCTGGGAAGAAGTGAAGGCCGCCAACGCCGGCATAACCGAGGCCGCACGCATCGGCACGCTCGACAACCCGATTGCCAATTCCAACGCCAATCAGGCACGCGCGGCGCTTCAGGCCAACCCCGGCATTTCGGTCTTTTTCGCACCCTATAATGAATTCGCCAAAGGCGTTAAGATTGCCGCGGACGAATTGGGCGTCAGCACGAACATGTCCATCTATTCGGCCGATATCTCGACGGCCGACATTGCCCTGATGCGCGAACCCGACAGCGCGTGGAAAGCCACCGTTGCCACGAACCCTGCCGTGGTCGGCGAGGTATCAGTGCGCGCGCTGGCCCTGATGCTGGTGGGCGAAGATCCCGGCGCTTCGGTCATCGTGCCGCCGACCCTCATCACGCAGGCCTTCCTGAACGACAACAACATCCGCAATATGGAAGATCTGGGCGTCAAGATGCCCCAGTTCCAGCATGCCGATGTGGCGATGGCCGACTGGATGCCCCTGCCCGCGCGGTAAGGCTGATCCTCCCGGCCCCATCGCCTTGGGGCCGGGAGACCTGAAAGACCAAAGCAGTGCGCGCCGTCAGACCAGCGCTGTGCCGGATCACTCTCCTCCACTTGAAAAACGTGAAACGCGTGTTCGACCACACGCGGTGCAGCAACGTCGGGTGCTTGTGCGTGGCACGTTGTCGATACCGCGTCATGGCCCAAATCCGCGGGACGTTGAAAAAGCTATCCATACGCTCAAGAATGTTCATATAATGAGACAGAATCACATTTTGCGAGACACTGTTGCATCTGGACCGCCTGATCACAATTCTGGAACTCATCGCCATGGCAGGCCGTGGCCTCTCGGCGGTGGAGGTGCAGAAAGCGACCGGGCTGCCGAGGCCCACATGTTACCGCCTGTTGCAGACCCTCGCTGAAAACAGGTTGATCGACGATCCCGGCGGGTCATCGCGCTATGTGATCGGTGAGCGTTTGATCGGGATCGCGCTGCTGGGGCAATCCGACATCGACGTCCGGCGCGTCTGCGCACCGGTGCTGCGCGAAGCCGCGTTGAACCTCGAAGACAGCGTGTTTCTTGCCCGGTTGCGCAGCACGGATGTTGAAATCATCCACGTCGAAACCCCGAGCAATTCCACACACGGTTTCATCCATCCCGGGTTCGGCGTCCGCCCGATGCACGCCTGCTCCTGCTCCAAGGCGATTGCGGCCTTTGCCAAGCAGAGTTTTCAGGAAAACATACTCTCGGGTATGCTCAACCCCTACACGCCGCACACAAAAACCACCCGCGCAGCCCTTGAAGCAGAGTTCGCCGCGATCGTGCAGCAAGGCTATGCGGAGTGTCACGAGGAAATCGACATCGGTGTTTCCAGCGTCGCGGCCCCCGTTTTTGTGGGCGCGACCGGCACGACATTCAGCGTGGGCGCGGTCGGCCCTGTGCGCCGCTTCACAAAGCAATACCGCAAGAGGTTGGGCGAAGACCTTATCGCCATTTCTGCAAAACTCGGTGCCGCAATCCAGCTTTGCGCTGTGTCTCAGGACCGGATTGCAGACATGCCAAGACCAACAGAACCACAACAGAAGGCAAAACAACTGCCAAACCACCACTAAGGGAGCGAGACCATGACAGAGACAAACGGAAGCTGCTGCGCAGGCCCGGGCTATGCATCACCAGAGGAAGCCATCAAGGCGCCGCGCGAAAAGGTCGTCTATACGATCTGCATTTACACCGGCACGGGGATCGAGAAACCCGACTACCTTGCCACCATCGATGTGGATGAAGACAGCCCGACCTACGGCGAGGTCATTCACCGCACGGAAATGCCCGTGATCGGAGATGAGCTTCACCACATGGGTTGGAACGCCTGTTCTTCCTGCAACACCGACGGCAGCATGGAGCGGAAATATCTGATCATACCGGGCGTGCGCACGACGAATTTCTACATCGTCGATACCGCAACCGACCCGCGCAAACCGACGCTGTTCAAGACGATTGATGGCGAGGAGATCAAGGCCAAGACCAACCTGTCCGCGCCCCACACGGTGCATTGTCTTGGTGCCGATATCATCGTGTCGATGCTGGGCGATGCCGATGGCAACGGACCGGGTGGCTTCCTGCATCTGGACAAGGAATTCAATATCATCGGGCGTTGGGAAAACGATCTGGGTGACATGAAATACAACTATGATTTCTGGTATCAACCACGCCACAACATGATGATTTCGACGGAATGGGGCTCACCCAACACTTTCATGCCGGGGTTTGATCTTGAGGATGTGGCCCGTGGCAAATACGGCCAGCACGTCCATTTCTGGGATTTCGAGAACCGCAAGGTCGAGCAGAGCATTGATCTGGGGCCCGAAGGCATGATCCCGTTGGAGGCGCGGTTTCACCACAATCCCGACAGCACCCATGGTTTTGTCGGCGCGGCGCTGGCCTCGAATATTTTCCACTACCACAAGGACAACGGCAAGATCGAGATCAACAAGATCATCGACGTGCCCACCGTGGATGTCGAAGGTTTCCCCGTCCCGATGCCCAGCCTGATCACCGATATTCTGGTGTCGATGGATGACAAATACCTCTACTTCTCCAACTGGCTGCACGGCGATCTGAGGCAATATGACATCTCTGATCCGGCCAATCCGAAACTCACCGGCCAGGTCTGGATCGGCGGGCTTTTGGGCAAGGCTCCCGAGGTGAACGGTCGCACCGTGGATGGCGCGCCGCAGATGATCCAGCTGTCGCTGGATGGCAAGCGGCTCTATGTCACCACCTCGCTGTTCTCGACATGGGACAACCAGTTCTACCCCTCCATGAAAGACAAGGGCGGGATCATGCTGATTGTGGATTGCGACAATGAAAATGGCGGCATGACGATCCGCGACAACTTCATCGTTGATTTCAACAACGAGCCGCACGGCCCTGCCCGCGCGCATGAAACGCGCTATCCCGGCGGTGATTGCTCATCCGACATCTGGATTTGAACAATCGGTAACACCTGCCCCGGCCCGGGATTTCGGGCCGGGGTCACAGTGGGGGGCGCATGCGAAAACACAAGGTGACATTGCGAAACCGCGATAACCTGACATTCGATGTTGGCGAAGACGAGGCGATCATCGACATCGTCGAGGCCGCAGGCCATGTGCTGCCGATCGCCTGCCGCTACGGCGGCTGCATCAGCTGTGCAGCGCGGATGATCTCTGGCTCTGTGCGCCAACCCAAAGGCACCGCGCTGAACAAACGGCAATCAGAGGCGGGTTATGTGCTGCTTTGTGTGGCGCGACCGACGGCGGACTGCGTTTTTGACGTCGGTGTTGAAAGCCATACAACGCTTTATCAAAACCCATTCGCCAGCGCTGCAGCAGCCAGTCAACTGGCGCGGGCGAGCAAGGAATGACAGCGCTGCCCGACATCGCCATCGGCCCGCATGCCGGGCGTTGGTCGGGCAGACTGATCATCGCTCTGATCGCCGTTGGCTGGGTCTATGCGCTGGCACAGGTTCTGACGCTGGACACGCCCGGATCGCTCGCGCAGGCCGGTCCGGGAATGGCGATTTTCGCCCATATCAAGGCAGGGCTGTTTGGCGACCCTTTTGCCTTTGAAACCGCGCTGTCATTCTGCGCTGCCAGCACCGGTGACTGGGGCGTTCTGGATTTCCTCAAGGCGGCCGCCATGTGGCTGGGCATGATCTGTGCCATGATGGTGCCGGTCCTTCTTTTGCGCGGCCCCTCGGCCAGCAATCCGCACAGATGTTCGGGAGTTGCGGGCTATGTCGCGGCGTGGCTGCCGTTTTGTGCCCTCGCCGTGGGGGTTCAGTGGGCCTTGCAAACTGCGGATCTGCTCAGCGCGCATGCCCTCTTGCACCATGACGGGCTGAGCGTTGCGATCCTGCTGGGCATCGCTTGCCTCTATTTTGGCAGATACGTTTTTGCGGCGAAACAGACCGACAACGATATCGAGGGTTTGACCAGCTTTCGTGCGGGTCTGGCGCTTGGGCGGCGCTGTCTGCCCTGCTGCGGGCCGCTGATGCTGATCATGTTTATCATCGGCCTGATGAATGTCGTGGGTATGCTGGTCTTGACCGCTCTGATGGTCCTTTTGATGGCAGTGCGATCAAAAGAGTTGTCACTTGCTTTGAGTGTCGGCGCATTACTCTGGGCGGTGCTGCTCGCTGCGGTTTAGCCCCACAATATCGATGCATACGGATGCAGCATCCGGCACTCCAACCGCATGCAACACCACCGCCATCAACCCGCATTTGATATTTCAAAATCATATGGTGAAATAAAAACAATAAATTTTATAAATCAAAATGCCAATGATAGCCTCAGCGAAACACACGAGATTGAGGATAGACATGAACCGGCAAGACTTCCGAAAAAGATTTGGCACCTCAGGCCCGGTCATTTTGCCTGTCATCCATGTGATTGATTCCGATCAGACGCGCAGGAATATCGAGACCGCAATCGCGGGCGGCTGTCCCGGTGTCTTTCTGATCAATCACGATTTTGAGAAGGAAAAGCTGGTTCCGATCATCAGGGAGATGCGGCAGGCCTTCCCGGACATCTGGATGGGCATCAATTTTCTGGCCGTGACGGGTAAATTCGCGTTCCCCATTCTGGGCGCGCTTCAGGCCGAAGGGTGTCAGGTTGACGGCTACTGGGCCGATGATGCCCGCATTGACGAGCGCCGCGCCGAAGACGACCAGCCCGAGGCCGACGAGATCGCCAGCATCCGCAAGCAAAGCGGGTGGAGCGGTCTTTACATCGGCGGAACCGCCTTCAAGAAACAGCGCGAGGTGGACCCGGCAGATTACGCCAAAAGCGCGCGCATCGCGACGGGGTACATGGATGTCGTTGTCACATCCGGCGTGGCGACAGGCCATGCGGCCGACGTCGGCAAGATCGGCGTTTTTCGCGAACACTGCGGGGACACGGCCCTTGGCCTTGCCTCCGGAATCACACCTGAGAACGCAGGGCAATACGCGGACGCGGTTGACCTTTTCATGGTGGCGACAGGCATCAACTTTGACGGGGATTTTTACAATATCGACCCTGACCGCCTCAAGCACCTCATGGACCTCACATCGAACTAAGGGAGAATTCAAGAATGGCTCACGACAAAGGACCCAGAGACGACCGTTGGTACTTCTCGCTCATGGCGCCCAACACCAAGGGCGACAAATTTGCATGGCTGGACCCGACCTCCATCTACATCAATGGCAAAGCCTATCACGATCTGCTCGACGATCTGTGCAATGATCTGGACGCGGATGAAATAGACGTCGTCGCAGGGCTGGACGCGATGGGGTTCGTGCTGGCTGCAGGTATCGCGGCGCGCATCGGACGTGGGTTTTTGCCCATCCGCAAGCCCGGCAAGCTGTGTGTGGACACGGACAGCGCGTCGATGACAAACTATTCCGGCCAGACGCAATCGATGGAAATGCGCACGCCTGCCTTTGCGCCCGGAACACGGGTTTTGCTGGTGGATCAATGGGTTGAAACCGGCGGCACGATGCATGGCGCGGTGCAGCTTGTCGAACAACAGCAGGGCAAGGTCGCCGGCATGGTCGCCATTGTCATGGAAGAAAACGACAACACCGCTGAATACCGCAAGAAATACAAATGCGTCACGGCCATTCAGCCCGGCACCGAATGGCAGCGCCAGGCAAATGCGCAGTACCTTGAAAGCTTCAAGACCTATAAGCCCGAGATGGCGTTCCCCGTTTAAGGTCAGGGCACGACGCTCATTCAGCTTGGGCGCGCGCCCGTTTCGGCGTGCCCCGCTTGCGTTGGAAAGCGAGTGCTGCACGCGACGGGCGTTTCGCAAGATACCCGATCACGGGGTCGGGAACGGGCGAGCGGATATTCAAAAGCTTAATGGCTTCTCAATTTGAATTTCCACCGTTAATGTGGCGCACATGGGTCCCATCAACCTTCCGACAGAGCTTTTGCGCGCGTTCATCACCGTTGTGGAAGTTGCAAGTTTCACCCGTGCCGCGGAAATACTGGGGCGCACGCAGCCTGCAATCAGCCTGCAGGTCAAACGGCTGGAGGAGTCGGTCGGCTGCACGCTGATCGAGCGCAAAGGCAAGGAAATATCCCTCACCGAACGGGGCGAGGCGCTGGCGATCCATGCCCGGCAAATCCTGCGGCTGAATGATCTGGCAATGGCGCAGTTTGAACGGCCAAACCCTCTGGCCAAGCTGCGTGTGGGCCTGCCGGTGGATTATGCGGTCAACACGCTGCAATCCTGCCTGACCGATGTCGTCAAACAATACAGCGACATCCAGATCGAAATTCGCTGCGATCTGTCCAAACATCTGCTGTCGGCCATGCGCAGCAATGACATTGACATCGCGGTGGCCCTGTTTGACGGAGATGATCAGCAATTCCTGTTCCGCAATTGGAAGGAACAGCCCACATGGGTCGGGGCCACGGATTTTGAAATCTGCGATCAGGCCGATATCCCGCTGGTCGTGCACCCCTATGGCTGCGTCTACCGGGACCGGATGGCGACCGCATTGAAACTGGCGGGAAAAAGCTGGCGCATCGCGTATTCAAGCCCGGGCATTGGCGGCCTTCAACGCGCGGTTCAGGATGGGCTCGGCCTGTCTTGTCTGACCGCGCCCACGGTTCAAAGCGGTATGCGCAAATTCACGGAACAAGATGGCCTGCCCGTCCTGCCGCCCCTGCACATCGGCTTGTTTGCGCGGCAAACACAGTTGGGCGCGGGCGGATATGCGGCGATTGATGCGATGGTCACAACGCTGGAAGCGCATGCATCGGGCACGCAATCCGGATAAGCGCTCATTATGCAAGCATATCAACGATAAATTTCACAAAATCTGCATTTTACAATAGCATTCTTTCAAACACCGACCGAACCTGAAGTTCGGCAAGACAATAATGGCTCTTTTGTTGAAAAAAGAGCATCCAACCGGGAGACGACGATGACTAAGACAACACCAGGATCATTCATGAGCGCACCAAGCCGGCGCCAATTGCTCAAGGCGGGCGGTGCCGCTGTGCTGAGCACGCCCTTTGTGAGCCGTGCATGGGCCTCAACCACCGAGATCAACATGCTGGCGTGGTACGGACACGGCGAGCCGGATATCGTTGCGGAATACGAAGCTGCCAACAACGTGAAATTCGTCCCCAAATACTATGCAGGGGGTGACAACATGCTGGCGCTAATCGCGCAGTCCCCGCCGGGCACTTACGATCTGATCCTGTCGGACGCGGAGTTTGTGCAGCAGCTCAACCTCGCGGAATATATCGAAGAGATGAACCCCGGCGACTATCCGCTGGACGATATGCTGCATGAGGATTTCACACAATTTCCCGGCCATTGGGCCGATGGCAAGATGTATTCCATGATGCTGCGTGGCGGCCATCTGGGTGTGTCTTACAACACAAATTCTGTGTCTGCCGAAGAAGCGGAAAGCTACGCCTGCTTCTGGAAACCGGAGCTTGAAGGCAAGGTCGGTCATTTTGACTGGCACCTGCCGACGCTGGGCATGATGAGCCTTTATGACGGGAATGGCGCAAACCTCTGGAACCTTGACGACGACCAGTGGGACAAGGTGCAGGAAACCACCATGAGCCTGCGCAAACAGGTCGGCGGTTTCTTTGATTATGGCGGCACGTTCAACGGCCTCAAGAACGGTGAGATGCAGGCGATGGTCGGCATCGGTGACTGGATCACGGGCGTTCTGGAAAAAGACGGCGCGCCGGTCGCATCTGTGATCCCGAAAGAGGGCGGCATCCAGTTCACCGAGAGCTATTCCATCGGCAAGGGCAGCGAAAAAGTGGAAGAGGCCAGGAAATTCATCCAGTATATGATGTCCCCGGCAGGTCAGGTGAAATCGGCGCAAATGGCGGCCTATCCGGGGTTTTGCGTAACCAAGGCAGGTCGCGCCGCCCTGATTGAAGCGGACCCGGCCGAGGCACAACGCTCGCATCAGATTGACGGTGATCCACAAGATCCGATCACCCTGATCAACGAAGGGCGCATCCACTACCGCGATATCCCGCAGCAACAGTCGCTGGAGGATTGGAACGACTTCTGGTCCGAGTACAAAAGCGCCTGATCAACCGCTGAACGACATCAAAGAGGGCGGCCCACCGGTCGCCCCCCTTTCCCAAAGAATGCGAAAGCCCCATGTCAACCACCCCTGAACCGCGACCGAATATCTATGCGCTGACCTGGCGTCTGCCGATCATCTTCTGGCAATTGGTCTTCTTTGTCGGGCCTGTCCTGTTCATGGTCGCAATGTCGTTTTTCCTCGTGAAAAACTACCGCATGACCGAAGCGTTCGAGTTCGTTAACTGGGGGCGCATGCTGACGCGCGGCTTCTTTTGGGACAGCTACTGGTACACGGTTTTCATTGCCACCGTGTCGACCGTCTGCGCGATGTGTATCGCATTCCCCGCAGCCTTTGCCTTGGCCTTTCGCGCCTCTGAAAGTACCCGCCGTTGGGCGATCTTCCTGCTGATCATTCCCTTTTTCACCAGCTATCTGGTGCGCACCTTTTCGTGGTTCGTGATCCTGTCTGAAAGTGGCGTGGTCAATGCCATTTTGGGCTATGTCGGTCTTGGACCCTATACAATGCTGAACACGAATTTTGGCACATTGGTCGGATACATGACCCTGACCCTGCCCCTTGTCGTGATCCTGCAGACCGTGACCATGGCCAATATCGACAAGAACCTGATCGAGGCGGCCCGCAACCTCGGCTGCTCGCCGCTCAGAACGATCTGGCAGGTGATCATTCCGCTTGCCAAGACCGGCCTGATCATTGCCGCGATCTTTTGCTTCATCCTGTCGTTTGGTGATTTCGTGGCCCCGTTTTACCTTGGCGGATCACAGGAACCGACCCTGCCGATCCTGATCCTTGACACCACCAAATCCGGGCAGCAATGGCCCCGCGCCGCTGTGGTCGCCATCATGATGATGCTCACGTTGTTCGCCATTGCCTTCACCGGCATCGCCTTGGCCTACCGCAAGGGAAAGGGCGCGAAATGAAACAAAGCCGGTCCCTGAACTTTGCCCTCGCCCTTTATGTCGCGCTGATCTTTGTCTTCGTTTTCGCGCCGATCGTGTTCAGCATGATCTTCTCCTTCAACTCGCAACGGTTTCCGACCATCCCGCTGGGCGAATTCACCACCGAGTGGTACGCAAAAATCCTTGCGGACCCTGATGTCTGGGAGGCCGCGCTGAACAGCCTGATCGTGTCTTGTTCAACAGCGGTCATCGCAACCTTTCTGGGGTTTAGCACGGCCTATTCCGATTTCCGCTATGGTTTCCGGTTCAAAGGCCCCTATCTGGCGCTGATCCTGTTGCCGCCGACCATTCCGTTGATCATCATGGCGCTGGCGATGCTTGCGTGGTTTTCCAAGATCGGCATGTCCGGGCAGCTTTATTCGATCATTATCGCCCATAGCGTTCTGACAGCGCCTTTTGCCATGGCCGTGATCCGGCTGCGCCTCAACCAGATGGACCCTGATCTTGAAGCCGCCGCGTGGAATCTCGGCGGTTCAGAATGGCAGACCATGCGTCACGTCATCGTGCCTTTCTGCAAACCTGCGATCTTTTCCAGTCTCTTTCTGACGGCTGCGGTTTCCTTTGATGAATTTGCCGTCTCGTGGTTCGTTTCGGGTCTGAACAAGACACTGCCCGTTGTCGTGCTCGAAATCGTTCAGGGCAACATTGACCCGCAGGTCAACGCCATCGGCACATTTGTTTTCCTTATCTCAATGACCCTTGTTGTGCTGGCGCAGTTGTTTTTCGCCAGCCGCCAAATGAAGAGCACTCAATCATGAACAAGCCACTGGTTGTCTTTGACAAAGTACAAAAACACTTCGGCAATTTCGTCGCCGTGAAGGAACTGGATTTCGAAATCCGCGAGGGTGAGTTTCTGGCGATCATGGGGCCATCGGGCTGTGGAAAGACCACCACTCTGCGCATGCTGGCCGGTCTGGAGGCCCCGAGCATGGGCGAAATCCGGCTCAATGACCGGGTCATGAATGATGTCGCCCCGCATGAACGCGACACACCGCTGGTCTGGCAGTCGCTGGCGCTTTTCCCTTTTCTGACCGCGCGTGAAAACGTGGAATTCGGCCTCAAGATGCGCGGTGTCGACAAGGCGGAACGGCGAGAGCGCGCCCTGAAGTGGCTGGACAAGATGGGCATTCTTGAATTTGCTGACCGCCACATCTCGACCCTGTCGGGGGGGCAGAAACAGCGCGTCGCTCTTGCGCGTTCGCTGGTGATGGAGCCACAGATCCTGCTGTTGGACGAACCGCTTTCGGCGCTGGATGCGCATCTTGTCATCCGCATGCAGGCCGTCCTGACCGATTTGCAGCGCGAACTGGGGATTACATTCGTTTATGTCACCCATTCGCAATCCGAAGCCTTTGCCATGGCCGACCGGGTCATCATCATGGGCAAGGGCGAGATTGCCCAGATCGGCACGCCAAAGGACATCTACCGCGAACCCGCCAACCAGTTTGTTGCCGAATTTGTCGGGCGCAACAACATCCTGTCGGGCAAAGTGGCGTCGGTGGACGGCGACACGGCGCGCATCACGACGCAATCCGGGGCCTTTACCGTGCCCACCAATGAGGTGCATCTGATCGAAGGCCATGACGCGAGCTTCGTGATCTCGGCCGACCTCGTCCATATCGCCAAGGATGAACCCGCCGAGGCAAACAGCGCCTTTTGCAAGCTGATCTCCGAAGAATTCGTAGGCTCCATGGTCACACTCTTTCTTGAGGATGCGCAGGGTCATGAATTCAAGGTGCAGATGCAGGAACGCGAATTGTCCAAGTTCGACCTGCACAGTGGCGATGAAATCTGGCTGTCGTGGGACACGCAGAGCGCGCATGTCCTGAACCAGAGCTGACAGGGTGATCCGCAACCCGATCCCCTGGCCCAATGGCGCGAAATGTGCCGTTGCGATCACCTTTGACATGGATGCGGACAGCCTGATCCATATCGCCAAACCCGAAGACGCACATGAGCGGCTCTATCCCATTTCGATGGGGCGCTATGGGCCGATGGTCGCCCTGCCCCGCATTCTGGATACCTATCGCCGCCTCGGTCTCAGGCAGTCATTCTTTATCCCCGGCTGGTGCCTTGAGACATACCCCGACGTGGCCGAGGCCGTTCTGAAAGACGGTCATGAGATTGGCCATCACGGTTATCTGCACGAGGACCCGGTCAAAACGCGCGGCGCGCAGCGGGAATGGTTTGAACGCACGCTCGACGTTCACCTGCGCATTTGCGGACAAAAGCCGCAAGGGTATCGCGCGCCTGTCTATAACATCACGCAGGAAGTGGTCGATCTGATGATCGAGCACGGGATGCGCTATGACAGTTCCATGATGGCGGATGACATTCCCTACCAGTTACAGACCGCCAATGGGGCGCTCTATGAAATGCCGGTGCATTGGGGCACGGATGATTGGCCGCCCTTCGCCCATTACGATGAAATCGGGTATATGATGCCCGTCGCCGGGCCTTCGCACGGTCTCAGCGGTTTCTGGGAAGAGTTTGAGGCGCAATACGACGCGGGCGGGTTTTTCATGCTGATCATCCATCCATTTCTGACCGGACGTCTTGCGCGCTGGAAACAGGTTGAGGCGTGGATCACCCGCACGCGTGACACGCGGGACGTCTGGTTTGCAACGCTGAGCGAAATCGCCGATCATATGGACACATTGCAACGGGATGGCATCTGGCACCCAAGTGTCGAGACGCTGCCCTATTATCAAGGGCCGGTTTTGGGTCAAAAGGAATGACAGATATGAATGACGTCGATATCCGCATGCTGCGCATCGCCTATGACGAGGCGAAAGCCGGTTTTGACGAAGGCGGCTGCCCCATCGGCTCAGTGCTGGCGCGCGGTGGCGAGGTCGTGGCACAGGGCCGCAATCAAAGGGTGCAAAAGGGCGATCCGATTGCTCATGGGGAGATGGATGCACTGCGCAAGGCGGGCCGTCAAAAGAGCTATCGCGACACGACGCTTTATACCTCGCTCAGCCCCTGCATGATGTGTACGGGCACGATCATTCAATTCGGCATTCCGCGTGTTGTCATTGGCGAAAACAGGAATTTTGGTGGCAATGAGGACTTTCTGCGCTCCAAGGGGGTTGAGGTCATCGTGGCCGATGATCCAGATTGCATCGCCCTGATGCAGCGCTTCATCCGCGAAAAACCCGACCTTTGGGCCGAGGATATTGCCGAATAGGCAGTGAACCAAAACAATCGGTTTCGGGTATCGGGCAAATTGGCAGATCGCCATTGATCTGTCTGTTGGCGCGCCTCAACCCGTTCAGTGCAACCTGCTGCAGGCCGGACACGCCAAGATTTATGGTTGACGCATCCTGCACCGGCCATAATACTTAGCGTACAAACTATATAGGCTTGCAACGGGGATGAATCCATGACGACACTGGTGCGTAACGCGTGGTATGTGGCTGCCTGGTCTAGCGAAATTGATGACGCGCTGAGGCGGTTTGTCATTTTGGGTGATCCGGTCTTGCTGTTCCGCCGCACGGATGGGCGTGTCGCAGCGCTTGAAGACGTCTGCCCGCATCGCCAACTGCCGCTGAGCATGGGCAAGCGGATCGGCGATACGGTGCAGTGTGGGTATCACGGGCTGACCTTTGATACGGATGGAAAATGCGTGCGCGTGCCCGGACAGGACCGCATCCCGCCGTCCGCCTGTGTTGATGCCTATCCCACCGAAGAACGCAGCGGCATCGTCTGGATCTGGATGGGAGAGCCGGAACGCGCCAATCCCGACGACATTTTTGATCTGCCCCAGTTCCATGATGACAGCTGGCACATGCACCACGGCGGTGCGCTGCATATCAAATCCAACTACCTGAATGTGGCCGAAAACCTCGTTGATCCTGCGCATGTGAGCTTTGTGCATGAAACAACGCTGGGCAATTCGGCTTCCGAAAACGTGCCCGTACATGTTTCGACGAGCGGCGAAGAGATCATCGCATGGCGCTGGATACGCAATTCCGAGCCGATCGGTTTTTTCAAGGCCTTCGGCAATTTCACCGGCAATGTGGACCGCTGGCACTACTATCACCTGCGCCTGCCCTGCACCGCTTATATCGACTTTGGCTCTGCCGACGCGACCCGTCAGATCGCAGAGGACGACCGCGACAGCGGCACCCGTATTCTTGCCCTGCATTTCATGACGCCGGTGACGGAAACCTATACGATTGACCGCTGGATGCACCTGCGCAATACCGCCGTGGGCTCTGATGAGGCCTCCGACAAGATGGACGCGATGTTCGAGATTGCCTTTGGCGAAGACAAGGAGATCCTTGAAGCCGTTCACATGGAAGAACAGCGCCCGCGCAAGCGACGACCGATCCGCCTCGCGATTGATCACGGGCCCATGGTCTACCGCAAACGTATCGCCGAGATGCTGGAGCGCGAGCGCACGGATGATGCATCGGCACCACCCGATGGCTCCTACATCATCCACAGTTAGCGGCATACGCAGGCGTGTGGTATAAATCGCAGTGATTGCACCTCGATGTCGCTTTAGGGCGTTGCCTATACCCCCTGCGCAAAAGACACAGGACGCACGGAAGAAACACGGTTTTTGGCCTACTGGCCCACAGAGTGAACTTGGTGAACGCCGTGTCAGCAATGAGGGTTCTGACAGGCTTGCCATAGGGAAAAACGCATCACCGTAAAACATATTCCAGATTTAAGGGGGCCGCTATGGATGACGCAACCGGGTCGGATCAACCACAAGACAGAAGGCTGCGCGCCGAGAGGTATCACCTGCAATCTCAGGTCGGGTTCCAACTGCGGGTCGCAAGCCAGATTGCGATCGAGCAATTTTCGCAGGTCTATGCAGATGACGCCGAAACGGCCAAAATCACCACCAGCCAGTTTGCCGTTCTGGCCGTGCTGTGGGAGGCATCGGACCTGTCGCAAAAGGAACTAGCGCGACGCACCTCGATGGATATGCCGACGCTGAACGGGTTGCTCAAGCGCCTGCTGTCCAAGGGACTTGTAACGATCGCCACCTCGCGCGCGGACAAGCGCTATAGGGTGATCAATCTGACGGATACAGGACGCGCGCTGGCCGAACGGTTGCGCGCGCGCGGCCACCTTGTCACAGAACGGGTTTTGCAGCCCCTTTCGGACAAGGAACAAACCGAACTCGGTCAATTGCTGACGCGTCTCATTCAGGGTCACAGAGGGTAGATTACGCCGTCCCGATCACGCGGGGGGTGGCACACCTCTGCGGCAAAGCTGTCACAGACGCCTTCGCGCGCGACGCCAAGGATGCACAGCTTGGGGGCGCAGCGCAGGGCGCATTTGCTCAACAGGGCGACCCGCGGTATCAATCCAGAGCCGCACAGCGTTGTTTCAATGAAAGACGCCATTGACCGGGGCAGATTTGGTAAGGGAACGCTCGTGAATTTCTTGAGTTCATTTGAAATGCTGGACGGCAATTTCGCCATTTCTCTGAGTATTGCCCTCCTTACGATCGCATGGCTCGGGCTGAAGCTCTTCTTTCGCAAGGTTCCACTGGGTGAAAGATACCCCAAACTCGCCGTGACGGCCGATCTCGTGGTTCTGCCTCTTGCGACCCTGCTGGTCGGGCGTCTCACTTACAATGCGCACAAATGGCTGGAGCTTGGTGATCTGAGCGCATTCATCAATGCGCTGACCCTGTTTACTCTGTTGATCGTTCTGGGGTGGTGCTGCGCGCGTTTGGTTGAGCTTTTCGTGCTGTCAAAACGCAAGAATGACGACGCCACTTATTTGCCCGGGCTGCAGCGCGGTCTGCTTTTCGCAGGTTTCCTGCTGGCAAGCGCCATCGCCTTTTTCAACATCATGGATTACTCTGTCACGGGCATTTACCTGTCGACCGGTGCCCTCGCGGCATTGATCGCCTTTGCCATGCAAAAGACATTGGGCGATCTGTTTTCCGGCATCGCGCTCAGCGTGGAGCATCCCTTTCGCCTTGGCGATTACATCGAACTTGAGGATGGTACGCAGGGACAGATTACCGACATAAACTGGCGGGCAACGCGGTTGCGCGGATGGGACAATGCGACTGTCGTCGTACCCAACAGCACCCTTGCTCAACAGCGCATCAACAACATGCATGGCACAAACCACCCTTATGCGGAGTGGTACGAAATCAAGATACCCGCAGAAGTCGACCCGACGATGGCCAAGGCGCTGTTGCTCGAAGCGGCCCTGCGATGTGACAAACTGTTAAAAAAACCCAGCCCCGCCATCCGCTTGGCAGATGCGACGACCATCCCCTATGTTTATACGGTCTGGGTGCATTTTCCCAACTTCCTGTCGATGTTTGCCGGGCGCGAGCAGCTCTTTCGGGAAATCCACTACGCATTGAAAAATGCCGGGATCCAGATCGCACCGGAAACATACGAACTGCACTCCCGCAGGGCGGATGTGATCAAGGTTGAACCACCGACCGCCCTTGTCACCCTCAAAAAGTTGGATATTGCCAATTTCCTCACCGATGAAGAGCTTGAACAGCTGGTGCGGTCCAGCGAGCGGCTTGTCTTTGACGCAGGCACCACCATCGTGGCCGAAGGTGAAGTGTCACATGCCTTTGATATCATTGTGCATGGCGTGGTCGAAACCAGTGTCAATTCTGGCGGGACATCATCTAGGATGATTGGCGAGTTGAAACCGGGTGAATACTACGGGCTTTATTCGATGATTGCCGACACCCCGTCGTTTCAGCAATTTGCCGCAGCCACGGATGTCACGGTCATTCGCGTACATATCGAATGCATCCGGGCGCTGTTGCAAAACAGACCGGACCTGAGTGAAGAATTTGCCCGCATCGTCAAGCAGAGGATGGATAATGCGCAAGCGGTGCGTCTTGGCGCGGACAAGACGCCGGCGCGTCTGACCTTTCAGGATATCATGCGGAGACTCGATGCGCTGATGCGTTAGCCTGCGCGCCGCTTTTGCTGCTTCAATTCAGAATGAAAAGCCGTATCTGACGGAGACGGTTTCCCTGCCGGGGTTGTGGCTTTCGATCCCTGCGTTCGAAAGATGATCAACAGCAAAGGATATCCTGGCGCCGCTGGACAGCCGGTACCCAAGGCCGATCAGGGTTCTGAACTGCAAGTTACCGCCGAGGTCCGTGCCGCCGCTGCCTGCATCATAATACCCGGCGGCAAGACTGCCCTCGGCAAACCAATTGGGCGACAGGTTCCATATGCCCGACAACCCAAGGCCTGCATAGATGGTTGAATCGTCTTCCAGCTGGAGAAGTGCAAGGCCCGCGACGCTGCCCCACTGGTAGCTACGCACCGGATTGCTGTGGTACTCGAATTGAAATGCGGGCGATCCCGATGAGGAGTCGCCCACGTCGCTGGTCCCGAGGCCAAGCACGATTTCCGACGCGCAAGCCGGTGCCGTGCTGGCTGCGATAGCCAGTGCTGATATGTATAGGAATTTCATCTTGTATGTCTTGATCCTGAGAATGTTCTTTACAGGCCGAAAACATCTGCGCAGCCGCTGCCGGTCAAAGGGTTTAACAGCGCAGAATTACACAATGAATCGACCCAAGAGTCACGCTAAGACCAGTCGCGGCGCGATACAAGTGAGCTTCGGTTTTCAGCCGGGCGCGAAGTGGCTGCTGGTGCGCTGGCTGCCCGCTGCGGCAACAGGCCTCAATGCAGTCACGGAAACCGAAGGGTGCAGGGACCACACAGGGGCAGAGCAACCCACCCCCTTGCGCGTTATTCTGTTTTGTTTCCGAGGTTTATCATGACGGCGTCTTTTGCCTGTTGCAGGGTTTCGGGGTTTGTGGCGGCGCGGGCCATGATGCGCAGGCCGGAATAGACCGTGAGGATCAGTTGCGCCTGTTGAGCGCGCGCGTCCCGGGTCATGTCCGGGCGTGCCTCGCTCAGCGCATGGGCGATGGCGTGGCGCATCCGGTCATAGCCTGCGCGCACGAGGGCTGCCGTTTGTGCATCGAGTGCTGCGCGATCCGCCGAGGCGTTGCACAGGAAGCAGCCACGGCTGTCGGCGTGATCGCGCAGGGCGGTGAGCGGCGCGGAAAGAAACCCGTCGATCCGCGCCAGCGGGGCCGTGTCAGGCGCGCGCAGGATGCGCACCGCCCCCTCCACCATCCGGGCGTCGTAATGTGCAAGCGCCTTGAGGTACATCGACTGCTTGTTGCCAAAGGCCGCATAAAGGCTCGCCTTGCCCAGCCCCGTGGCCTTTGTGATGTCGCTCAGCCCTGTCGCCTCATAGCCGTGTTCCCAGAACAGATGCATGATTTTCGACAGGGTCTCATCGGGGTCAAATTCCCTCGGGCGTCCGGGTTGCTGCATGTGTCATTGTCCTCGCGAAGCTGTGAACAGATAGTTGTTGACCGATTGGTCCGTAATCTCTAGGTGTTGGTCATCGGCACTGACGCCGCACAGCTTTACCCAAATAAAGACCACTCGGTCAAGAAAGGAAACACATCATGACACATGTCACAGAAACCCCCGCCGCCGCCGTGAACCTCGCCGATCTGGGCGACACCGTGGCGAATGCGGGCACCCATGCGATCCGCTTTTCCAGCGCGATCGTGCTGGGCTGGATCGGCGCGATGAAATTCACCGCCTATGAGGCGGGCGCCATCGAGGGTCTGGTCGCCTCCAGCCCGCTGACCAGCTGGCTCTATTCGGTGTTTTCGCTGCAGGGGGCGTCGAACCTGATCGGATCCGCCGAGATCGCGATTGCCCTGCTGCTGGTGGTGGGTGCGAAATTTCCCAAGGTGGCGCTGCTGGGGGCCCTGGGCGCGCTGGCGACCTTCTTTGTGACGGCCAGCTTCCTGTTCACCGCGCCCGTGACCGAGCCGAGCCTCGGCGGCTTTCCCGCGCTATCGGTCGTGCCGGGCCAGTTCCTGCTCAAAGACATCGTCCTGCTGGCCGCCGCGCTGTTCTTGTCCGGTGACGCCCTGCGCCGCATCGCCCGCAGCTGACCCATCACCGCCCCCGCCAATGCGGCGGGGGCGCAGACCCGGAGACACCCCATGCCCCCTGAAATCACACTCTACACCAAGGGCTATTGCCCCCATTGCAAAGCCGCCCGCGCCCTGCTGAGCGCCAAAGGCGTGCGCTTCGTGAACCACGACATCGACATCACCCCGGAGCGGCGCGGCGAAATGATCGCCCGCGCCGGCGGGCGCACCACCGTGCCGCAAATCTTCATCGCAGACTTCCACGTCGGCGGAAACAGCGACCTCACCGCCCTCAACTCATCAGGCACCCTCGACGCGCTGCTCAATATCAAACAACCAGCGTGAAACCACTGCACGCACAGGATGCGCCCTGCCCGGCAGAGCGCATCTTTCACGTCTTGATCGGCATCTCAATTAGGTTTGTGCGGAACGCGGCGCAAACCATAGCTCTTTGGTTTCGGGAAACTCCCGGGCTGCAAATTGATAGGTCGGATCAAACAATTCACGCAGCTTATGTTTCGTTTCTTCTTTCACCGGCTGTTCCGAGCGCGATTCATAAAACCGCTTCTTCACCCTTTCGGGCATGTAGGCCGCGCCCATGAAGGTGGACACACGCTCGACCTCCTCAAGCTGAAACATCGTCTCGTAGAGACCGAGGTAGACATTCTGCGCACCGAATACACTGCGCGCCTGCGTCACGGTATGCTCATAATTGGCAATGAGATTGTGATGCGTGGACGTTGCATAGCGCAATATCGCGCGATCAAAATCACCGAAGGGCGGCACGCTTTCGCGCCAATCCCGCTTGCGGCGGTTCATGCGCGCCGCCGAAATCGCCCTGGTCACCGGATCGCGCATGATGAAGAACACTTTGACGTCAATGCCTGCCTGCGCGAACTGGTCGCGGATAGTGCAAAGCGTCGGCGCAGAGAGACCCGAATAGGAGGGCGTCACATCCCCGGTCATGCGAATGCCCGGCTGCGCAAGCCGTTCCTTGAAATAGGAGAAATAGTTTGCGGGATCATCCTGCAGATGCCCCCTCAATTTCCATGCATTTGACGCACGCCCCCGCACCCGACTTGTCAACGCCACCACGAGCCGGTTAACGGGTTTCGATGGCCGCACGTCGAAATAGGACATTTCCGGAAGCTCAAGCGCGTCCCATACGCGATATTCCTTTAATCCACCAAAGTCCGCCGCAGGGTCAGCATTCAGATAATGATACAGCCAGCTTGTTCCGGCCTTTTGCGCGCCCAAGCCCAGAACGAATGTTTTTTTGTCAGATGTCATATAAACGCGGTCATATCAGTCTTGTGCAAATGGTCAGTTAAGGGTGTGCCAGCATCTTGATGCATAACCTCTTGATACAGAAAACCGCATAAATCAATTGGTGACCTGCATCAAAGGCCAGATATCGCTGCCGCGTCCAAGCCTGAGACCGGCAGGCAACAGAGTCCAAGGGTTAATGCTTTGTCCGGCCCCAGAGCGCTCACATCGGAATAAGTCAATTTTTGTGCGCCACCCTGTGCACTGATCGAAGTGACCATGTGGGGTGGCCGGGCGTGCACAGAATGCTGCGGGCAGACAAAAGCTGCGCGGCATCCGTGCTTGCGCCTTCTGCATGCCTTGCCTGCGCGACCACTGCGACACGAATGACCCGTCGGTGCCCTGGCACCCTTTGTAAACAGAACAACGGCAATGTTTAGGACTTATAATCCATGAATATACTTAGTCTCGGCGTCAGCCAGTCCACGACGGCCCCTCAGATCAAGATGTCAGTCGCATCTTCCTTTGACACGACTGCAATGCAGTTGAGACTGAGGCTTGCGCGGTTGCGCGCGGATGGGCCCGTTGATCTGACCTTATCGGAACTGACCCTTGATGATCGTGATACAAGTGCCTTGCTGCGCGACGCGCCAACCAGCCCTGAACTCGCGGAAATGGTGAGCAGCCTTTCTGCACCCTCAGAGGATGGCAGCACTGTCGCAGCACAACTGACGCAAACGCTGGAGGTTGGTGCGCGCTATCTTGTATCCTATGAAATTCGTGAAGCGGGCCCCTCGGCGCATGTCTATTTCCCCGCTTCTGGCTGCCCGTTTGACTTTGCGCACCTCAACGCCGCGCCGGGGGTGCACAATCGCCTTGTGACAGCAACAAATGACACCGACACGACGCTCATGCATACCCAAGGCGACGTCGTTTTGGGATTTGCGTCCTGCCGCAAGGCGGAATGGACCGTCGATCTGCCCCTGGGCACGTCGGGCGAAGAGCTCAGCAACACCACGGCAGGCCGCTTCAGCGGATCCGGCGCAGCCATAGCGACAGCATCGCGCGCTTTGACCACTGGTGAAGATTACGTTCTTTTTTATGAAATCACAGAAGATGGCGGCTCAAACGGGCTGTTCACGGCGATCAATGGCCCGTTCGGCTTTCGCCAACTCCCCCGGAGCGTCGGTGTGCACAACGTGATCCTGACCTGCCGTAATGAGGGGTTGAACCCGTATTTGCGTATCAACGGCGATCTGACCTTTGGGGTGATATCACTTCGCCAGCGTGGTCCGGATGCCGGTCGACGGATCAACTGGGAGGTCGGCGCGGGGGAGCTGCGCCGCGCAGGCAAAGCCTATGTCCCTTCGGCGGATATCTATGTTGCGCCCACAGGCAGTGACAGCCTCGGAACCGGGGCGGCCACGAACCCCTACCAGAGCCCGGAATATGCCACATCCAGAGCCATGCCCGGTGACACGGTCTTTCTGCTCCCCGGCGTCTACGATCCCTTCGAGGTGCAAGGCAGCGGCAGCCCCGGCAGCCCGCTTACCATCACGGCCCTGCCCGGCGCGGAGCGGCAGGTCATCATACGGGGCGATTTACTGAGCCATGTGACCTATGGCGGCCCCGGTGTGCCTCAGAATAATGCCATGCGTGATGGCATTCGGATCGTGGGCAAAAACTACGTGGTGCTGCGGGGACTGACTGTGGAGTACTGCTGGCGCAATGGCATCTTCATCGCGGGCAATGGCGAAAACACGATCACGGGCAACCATATTGTCGAGGATTGTTTCACGCAACACACCGGCCTCAGTGGCATCCTCGCCTGCGGCGAACGGCCGGAACTGTCCGTGTCCCCCGATGATCCCTTTCGCACGCGTCAGATCATCATCCGCAACAATGAGGTGACACAGACCAATGTGGTCACCGATTACAATGATACGGTCACGAACTCCTTCGGCGAACCGGGTGGCGTTGGCGAAGCGATCACCGTCGCCAATAGCGTGCAGCACGTTTTTGTTTACGGCAATACCGTCCACAACAGTCGCCAATACGGAATCGACTTCAAGAATCACGTGGTTGATGGCGAGATTCATGGCAACCGGATTGACCGCGTCATCCGCTATGGGATTTATCTGGATGCGGGTGAAACCGATATTCGCAGAATCTCCGTCAGGGATAACGTGGTGACGCATTGTCGTGCGGGCATTGTTCTGTCGCGTGAAGAAGACGGCGACGACAGTGGCGACGGTCTTGTGTTCGAAGACATTGATATCGACAACAACACCCTCGCCCATCTCTCGCGCATCGGTATTCACTTTCAGCGGCACCCCTCAAAGGACTTGCAGGACATTGGTCACATACGGCGCATCCGCGCACGGTTAAACACGCTTTACAACACGAACACGGACGGCTTTTACCGCGATCTCAACATTGATGACTGGGCGACATTCGGCACCAATCTGGCCGGTGAACCGATCTTGGAGGGAATCGAATTGCGCGGCAATATCGCGTGGAACCCGGATGGCGAGATGCGCATGAGGGTGGATGTGGCAGGTGATCCGCGGTTTACAGTGGTCGATAATTTCAATGTTGCGGACGGGCAAACCACCGGCATCGACCCTTTGTTCACCGATCCCCTGAACGGTGATTTTACATTGCAAACGGGATCCCCTGCCGAGGCGATGGTCAGGCGCGTGCGCCTTGCCTTGGGGTTGGAATGAAGCGCCCGGACTTGCGATCCGCACCGCTTTAATAAATCGCCGTAATTTATTGTTATCGTGACAGATTATATGCGGCTATTTATTCGCTCCATGCGCGTTTTCGGCAAGGCACAGCGCTGATGGTTTTCATGCTGCGCAGGCCACGCCGAGTGCTGCGGTTTCATGATCCCGCAACGCCAGCCCATGGCGCGGCTGGCGCCCCCGCGCGACATCCACGCCGTTTTCAAACAGTGCAAAAGTGTAATGCAGTCCCGCACGACGTAATGCGGCCTCCAATCAGACGCTTCAACGCGCTACATGACCCTTCATGTTTCAGGATTCTCGTCAGAGACCCTAAAGCACCGCGGTTAGGCGTCAGTCCATCTTCATCGCTTCGGTTTCGATCTGGATATCCACCCTATCGCCGACCAGCCCATTGCCGACCGCGTAGGTCATGCCAAAATCACTGCGCTCAATTGACGCCTCGATCGACAGTCCGAGCGTCATGCGTTTGTGACCAAATGGATATTCGGCCGCCTTGTTCAGCGTTACATCCAGCGTCACAGGCCGGGTCTGTCCCAGAATGGTCAGATCCCCCGTCACGGTGCCTGCCGTATCGCTCGTCGGGGTCCCGCCGGTGGCCACAAATGTGATCTCCGGGTGGTTTGATACATCCAGAAAATCCTTGTTTCTGACATGCCCGTCCCGCGCGTCGTCAAACGTATTGACGCTTGCCGCATCGATGCTGACACGCACATCGCTCAGATCCTGCGTCTCCATGTCATAGGTGAATTCGCCACTGACGGTGCCGAAAATGCCCAACGTCTTGGCGTAACCGATGTGATCCACGGTAAAGAAAACAGCCGTATGGGAGGGGTCCAGTTCGAACCGTGCTGGCTCGGCCAGAGCGGTTGTGCCAAAGATGGCCGTGGCGACAGCGGTACACGTCAAAATGCGCATGATCTTCTCCCTTTTCGGTTTGCTCTCCATTAAGATAATTCGATTTCAGGTTTCCGACAGGTGCGCAGCCGCTGTTTTATCCGAATGACCTCAATGTGACCGAAAAGGCAGGCGGGTTTGAGGGAGTTGTCCCGCAAAAAATGCGGCATCTGATCACCATCCGGCAGTTGCCATGCTCACTGTCGCGTGAACAGGCGTAAAAATGCCACTTACAACGGGTCGCTACCGTAGCCGTGTTCCATCCGTGACCTAAGTCCTTTTAATGGAGACGAAAGGTGGGACCTAGGTGATCGAAAGCAATCGGCAGAATGTTTGGACAGACCGCATCGCGCCGGGTCCGCAGTCGCTGTTCGCGGTGCTGAGTCTTGCGCTGTTGGGGCCCGTTTCATTTGCTGCGCTGGCGATCTTTGGCAATCTCGCTGTGCCGATTGCTTTATTTGCATTCACGGCTGGCATCGCCCTGCGTGGCATTCTGGTTCACTACCCGCACCGCGCGCTTGGAATGGGCAATGGCGTCACGTTGATACGCGCCGCACTGGTTGCGGTGCTTGCCGGGGCGGTCATGGCCCCGCACCCCGCAGGCTGGGTCGTGTTTGCGCTCGCCTGCGTGGCCTTTGCGCTGGATGGTCTGGACGGATGGCTTGCCCGCCGGTCCGGCCTTACGTCTGCTTTCGGCGCGCGTTTTGACATGGAGATTGACGCGCTGCTCGCCGCCGTTCTGGCACTCATTCTGCTGAGCGACGGTCACGTTGGCCTCGAAATCCTGTTCCTGGGCTTCACCCGTTATGCATTTGTCATCGCAAGCCTGTTTTTGGACCGACTGCGCAGACCCCTGCCCGACAGCCTGCGACGCAAGACCATATGTGTTATACAAATTGCAGCGCTGATCGCATTGCTGTGCCCGCTGACGCCTCTGTGGCTGATGCCACCACTGTCGTGGGGCGCTGCGGTATTGCTGCTGTGCTCCTTTGCAACAGACATACGTTGGTTGCTGGGCCGTCCTTGATGATAAAGATCATAAGCCTCGCACTTGCCGGTTTCACAGTTTTTCTGGCGCTCGTTCTGCCCAATCATCCGGGCACGATGTCGCTTTCGGCCCTCAACCGGTTTCCGCTGGAACTGCCGGTGCTGCTTCTGGGCATGATTGCGCTTGGTAATCGGCGATGGGTCATCGCCGCGCTGGCCCTGATCCTGCTTGCCGCGATATTCCTGAAACTCGCCGATTTTGGTATGTTCATCGCCTATAATCGCACCTTCAACCCCGTCCTTGATGCCTTTCTGATCAAGGCCGGGATCGCGCTGCTGAGCAATAGCATCGGCACGCCACTCACATATCTCGCCATCGCCGGCGCTATAGTCCTGCTGGCCATGATGTATGTTGCGCTGATGCGCAGTCTGCGGGCTTGGGCGACGCTTGCCCTGCCGCGCTGGGGCCGGATCTGCAGCCTGATTGCGGCATTCGGGTTTGGGGGTTGGGCCGTGGCAGATGCGGGTCATCACCTCGATTATTGGAATTTCGAACGCAGCCCTCCTGGCACCGCGTGGACATCGCGCCTTGTGTTCAAACGCGCCGTGGAAATGCAGGAGACGACCACCGATCTGATCCGCTTTGCCGAAGAAGCACAGACCGACGTTTTTGCCAGCGCCACCGGTTTGCTGGATCGGCTGGACGGGCGTGACGTGATCATGATCTACATCGAAAGCTATGGCCGCGCGAGCTTTGACAACCCGCTTTATGCCCCGCAGCATCTCGAAACGCTGAAGGCGGGCGAGACCGCGCTTGAAGCGGCCGGTTTTGCCATGCGCAGCGGTTGGCTCACCTCTCCCACGGCGGGCGGTCAAAGCTGGCTAGCCCACGGCACGCTCGCCAGCGGGCTGTGGACGAGCGACAACGGGCGCTACACCGCCATGCTGGCCAGCGGTCACAAATGGCTGTTCCATTTCGCGCAAGACGCAGGCTATCGCACCACGGCCATCATGCCCGCGATCACGCTGAACTGGCCGGAAAGCAGCAAGATGGGGTTTGATCAGGTCTTTGCCGCAGCCGATATTCCCTACAAGGGCGATCCCTTCAACTGGGTCACCATGCCTGATCAGTTCACACTGGCGACCTACCCCCGGCTCATCTCCGATGATCCGCGTCCGGATTTCATACAAATTGCGTTGATCTCGTCACATGCGCCTTGGGTCCCCGTCCCACAGGTGCTTGAATGGGACGACATTGCAGATGGCACGGAATTCAACGAAATGGCAGCCCAAGGCCCGACCCCGCGCGAATTATGGAAAGACCGTGACAAGGTGCGCGCCGCCTATCGCGATGCGATCGATTACTCCTTGCAGGTGACACTCTTCCATATCGCGCAACTGGGCGCACGCGCGCCGCTGGTGATGGTGATCGGCGATCATCAGGCCGCAGGTTTCGTTGCAGGCAGCGACAATCGCGACGTTGCGGTGCATATGATCGGACCCGCAGACCTGCTGGCGCAGATTGACACATGGGGGTGGCGCGACGGGTTGATCCCGGATGCAACCACTCCCGTGCGCCGCATGGACAGGTTTCGCAACGATTTCCTGTCGGCCTTTTCCACGGCGCAGCATATGGTCGGGGTGGTCGAGTGATGCGATGGTTTGTCAAGCTTGCCACCTCATCCGCGGTGATGGCCGCGCTGCTGTGGTGGACCGACCCGGTCATCGTGGCCAATCAGCTGCGCGGTGCGGATGCGAGATGGCTTTTCGCTGCGCTCGCCTCTCTGACCCTGCTGACCGCCCTGATGGCATGGCGCTGGCAACATGTGGCACAAGCCTTTGATATCCGGATTTCTTTCACGCAGGCGTGGCGCGAATACTATATCGCGCAACTGGCGAATATGGCTCTGCCCGGCGGGGTCGTTGGCGATGTCGGGCGCGCGTATCGCATCCGGCGACAGGGCGACCTTGTGCGTGCCGCGCAATCTGTCGCGGCAGAGCGGCTGATCGGTCAGATTTCGATATTTGCGCTGATGGCGGCAGGCTTTTCCTGTGCGCTGATGATCCCGGGCGGGGCTGCATGGCCTGTGTGGACGTGGCTCGCCATTGCGGCCTATTGCATCGCGATGTGCGGCGCGGTGGTTTTTGCGCGCGGCACATCTGCATCCGCGCGCTTTATGAGGCTGACGCTTGTTCTGCTTAAAGCCCCGCGCATGATCGGGCTCGCGCTGGTGATTACAGCCCTGTTGATTTTCAGCTTTTACGCCTGCGCCCGCGCCACGCAGACCGTTATTCCGCTGGCCGACCTTGCCACGCTCGTGCCCCTGATCCTCTGCGCCATGCTGATCCCGCTGTCTGTGGGCGGCTTGGGGTGGCGCGAGGGTGCCGCCGCCGCCCTGTTTCCCCTGATCGGCGCCAGTCCAGGTGCAGGGATCGCAGCGGGCATCGCCTATGGTGCGGTGATGCTGCTGGCCGCCCTACCCGCTGTTTTGCTCGCGCTCAAACCTACACAGACCCACCCTATCCCTCACACCTCGAAAATGGACGTTCTATGAAACAGATTACCCCCTCCACCCGACGCGCTTTTCTTCAGAGCAGCGGGGCTGCTTTGGGTGCGACCGCCCTTGGCCTGCCGGGTCTGGCCCGTGCTGATACAGCTGTCAATTTTCAGCTTTCGTGGCTGCATTCCGTGCAGTTTGGCGGCAGTTATATCGCGCTGGATCGTGGCTACTGGGCGGACCGGGGGCTTGATGTTTCCCTCTCCCAGGGCGGCCCCAATGCCCCGGTCGAGCCGCCGGTTGTCTCGGGAACGGCACTGGTGGGCATCTCGGCCGCCGATTATACCGCCGCCGCCGTGGCACAGGGTGCGCCTTTCAAGATCATCGCGGTGGCCATGCAAAAGAACCCCTTTGCCATTGCCTCGCTTGCGGCCAACCCGGTCAACAGCCCGGCGGATCTGATCGGCAAGAAAATCGGGATGTCCGTGTCCAATACCCCCGTCCTGCAAGCGTTGTGCACCATCAACGACATCGACATCACACAGATCGAGATCGTCCCGACCCAATATGACCCTGCCCCGCTGGTCAGCGGACAGGTCGATTGCCTGCTCTGTTGGGAGACGGACCTGCCGGTCGCCATGGACATCCAAGGGGTTGAAAACACCACGATGCTGATGGCGGATCACGGCTATTCCGTGCATTCGCAAACCTATATCGCAACCGAAGACAGCATCGCCAACCGCCGCGCGGATCTTGTCAGCCTGCTCAAGGGCGAAGTGATGGGGTGGAACGATTATCTGTCCGACACGGATGCCGCCGCCGCGTTGACGGTCGGGATGTTTCCCGATGCGGGCCTTGATTTGGCCACACAAGAGTTGCAGGCGAAGCGGCAGGTGCCGCTGATGTTCTCGGATTTGACGCAGGCCAGTGGCTTTGGCTGGTTCACGGATGAAACCATCGCCGCCAATGTGGAAACGCTCGCGCTGCTGGGCCGGAACGTCAGCGCGGATTTATGGGACAGATCGCTGCTGGAAGAGGCGCACGCGTAAACCCCCATGTCAGGCAAGGACATTTGCTGCGCGGGGCTTACCAAACGCTTTGAGGATGGCGCGGCCATCGGACCGCTTGACCTGACCTTTGAAGCCGGTCAGACGACGGCTCTGGTCGGGCCGTCGGGCTGCGGTAAATCCACGCTGTTGCGGTTGATCGCCGGGCTGGATCAGCCCACCGATGGCACGCTGCGCATCGGCGACAAGCGCCCTTGGGACGTCGCCCGATCCGGCGCGCTCTCGATGGCCTTTCAGGATCACGCGCTGCTGCCCTGGCGGACGGTGCGCGCGAATGTCACCTTGGGCGCACGGCTTGCGCGCAAACCGGCTGACCGTGCGGATGCCCTGATCACCATGGTGGGTCTGGCGGGGTTCGAAGGGCACCGTCCGGCAGAACTGTCGGGTGGAATGCGTCAACGCGCGGCCATCGCGCGCGCTCTGGTTTCGGAACCTGATGTGCTCTTGCTCGATGAACCCTTTGGCGCGGTGGATGCGCTGACGCGCAGCAAGCTGAATGCCGAATTGCCCCCCCTGTGGCGCGACCGGGGCACGACGACGGTCATGGTGACGCATTCCGTGGAGGAGGCAGTGCTGCTCTCCGACCGTGTCATCGTCCTCTCAGAGCGTCCCGCGCAGATCGTTGCGGATATTCCGGTGATCTTTGAGCCCCCGCGCGGCATCTCCGTCACGCGGTTGCCGGCGTTTCAATCCAAAACCAAAGAGGTGCTCGACGCCCTTGGGGTCATCCTCTGAATGTCCATTCGGCGCGGCACAATCGCAGCGGTTGTGCTGCTGGGTCTTTGGGAAGGGGCGGCGCAGGTCCTTTCGGATGGCGTGTTATTCGTCGGCCCCCTCGGGATCCTGTTCCATATCGGCGCAAACCCCGGTCTTTTGGTCCGCGCCACGGCCACCACGACCCAGAATGCCGCGCTCGGGTTCCTCTGGGGAAACCTTGCTGCCGTCCTCATGGCCAGTGTCGTGGTTGTGCTGCCGCGCACGGAGCGGGTGATTTCCTCTGCCGCCCTTGTGGTGTTCTGCCTGCCGCTTGTGGCAACCGGGCCGATCCTGCGCGTCATTTCAGGCCCCGGCGATACGCCACAGATCGCCCTCGCAGCGCTGGCGGTCTATTACACGACATTCCTTGCAATGCGTGTGGGGTTGCGTGCGATGCCGGCCAACTGGTCCGACCTGATGTCTGTTTACGGGCGGGGGGCCCTGGCGACCCTTCTCACCGTGCGTGCACGCGCCAGCCTGCCCTATTTGTTTGTCGGCCTGCAGATCGCGGCCCCCGCCGCCTTTCTCGGCGCGATGATCGGAGAGTTCACGGGCGCCGAACGCGGCCTTGGCGTGCTGACGCTGCGGGCGATGCGCAGCTTGGATGTCGAGGCCACATGGTCACTTGCGGTGATTTCCGCCGCCATGGCGATGCTGCTTTATGCACTGGTGGGAGCAGCGGGGCGTTGGCTTGTCGGATACACCCCTGACATCATCCTGTCCCCGCCCCGCACGATGGCGCACAACCGCTGGACGGGGATGCTTCAGGCATGTGGCGCGGCACTGCTGTTGATCCTGCTGTGGCAGATCAGCATGGATCTGGCAGACCTCAACCGTTTCTTTGCAAAACGCCCAGCAGATGTGCTGAGCTATCTGCTTGCCGATGCCCCGGCCCGCGCCACATTGCTGCGCGCGCTGGCAGAGACAACGGCGACCACGATCCCCGGTTATCTTGCCGGGCTGGTGCTGGGGGCCGCACTTGCGATGGGCGTCATCCTTCTTCCCAGGGCCTCAGGTGTCGTTTTGCCCGTGGCCGTCGCCTTGCGCGCGATCCCCATTATCACCACCGCACCGCTGATCGTGCTGGCGCTGGGGCGCGGCGCGACCGGCACGATCGCGGTCATTGCGGTGATGATCTTTTTCCCGACATTCGTGGCCTGCCTGCAGGGGTTGCGGCAAACGCCTCGGGCCGTGAGCGACCTTTTTCGCAGCTATGGCGCCGGCCCCGTGACCGTCCTGTACCTCGCCCAGATCCCGGGCATGCTGCCTGCATTCTTTGCTGCGGCGAAAATGGCGGTGCCTGCCGCCATTCTGGCCGTCACAACGACGGAATGGCTGGTCACGGGCAAAGGGATCGGGCTGTTGGTGGCCTTGACCTCCACCACCTCCAACTACAATATGTTGTGGTCCTGCATCGTTGCGACAACGGTGCTTGCGGTCGTGATCTATGCGGTTGTGGTCCGGGTGGAGCGCGTGGTTTTATCAAAATATGCAAGTGAACAGGTGATATGACACGGGCGGTCTTTGCAATTCCGGGCGACAAGGATCGCAGAACCGGCGGCTTTCTCTATGAGGCCACGGTGTTGCGTGTGCTCAACGATATGGGGTTTGAGACCGCGCATCTGCAACTTCCGGATGGGTTTCCCGATCCATCCGCCCGCGACATGCAATGCGCACTCGCAGCCCTGCGTGATGTGCCCGCAGATGTGCCGATCATTCTGGATGGTCTGGTGTTCGGGGCCATTGACCCTCAGGGGCTGGCGCAGGTGCAAGCACCGATCATCGCGATGATCCACCATCCCCTCGGCACT
Organism: Roseobacter denitrificans OCh 114; assembly: GCF_000014045.1. Classification (NCBI taxonomy): domain Bacteria; kingdom Pseudomonadati; phylum Pseudomonadota; class Alphaproteobacteria; order Rhodobacterales; family Roseobacteraceae; genus Roseobacter; species Roseobacter denitrificans. Next base: position 2,240,039 of record NC_008209.1, on the reverse strand, counting down.
GAAACCGGCCTGTCACCAGCGCGCGCGGCCTTCTTGCGCGCCAATGAGGCGGCGGCGCTTGCGCATACGGCGCAGGTGATCGTCCCGAGCCCGCACACCGCGCAGGTGCTGACACAGGAGTTTGGTGCCGACCCCGAAACGATCACCGTCGCGCTGCCCGGATTTGACCGCCCCACGAGGAGCAGCGCCCCGGTTGACCCCCCGTTGATCCTCTCTGTCGGCCTTCTGGCAGAGCGCAAGGGGCATGACGTGCTGCTCGATGCGCTGTCGAGGATCAGGGATCTGGACTGGAGCGCGGCAATCGTGGGGCAGGCGCATGATCCGCTGGTTGCCGACAAGCTGCGTGATCAGTGCCGTGACCTTGATCTGTGCGCGCGTGTCCGTTTCGCCGGAGAACTGGGCGAAGCAGCGCTGCGCCAGCATTTCGAGGCGGCGTCGATCTTTGCCCTTGCCACCCGCTACGAGGGCTACGGCATGGTGTTGAGCGAGGCGATGCTCTTTGACCTGCCGGTCGTGTCCTGCCATGTCGGGGCCGTGCCGGAAACCGTTGGCGGCGCAGGTTTGCTGACACCGCCCGATGACCCGAGCGCCTTTGCGGCTGCGTTGCGGCGCATTCTTGAGTGCCCGGAAACCGCGGCGCAATTCAGCGCTTTGTCCAAAACCCGCGCCAACGCCCTGCCCACGTGGCAGGACACGGCGACAATATTTAAAACCGTTGTCCAAAAAGCGTCCCCCTAGACGCAGCACCCCTTGGCAGAAAACATCAGCTTCGCAGCGGCCAAGCGGCACCGCCTGCCTCTGCTCCTTCGGGGCGTTCCTGTGCCATGTCGCCCTATCTGATCGATCTGTTTCAGGTCATCGGTAGGTGGGAATATCCGCCCTTTGCGCACCCCGCAACGGCTTTGCGGCATTGAAGCGTCATGCAAAAATCTTGCTTCACATAACGCTGCCTGAAATCAAAGATTTCAACGCGTTACGTGATACGCGATGTTTCAGGTATTTCGTCAGACGCTCTAACTGCGCCTCAACACTTATTGCGCGCGCGCCTGCAATGCGGCAACGCGCGTACCCGACAGAAACGCAGTGAGGTCCTTTTCGTTCACGACGAAGCCAAGCTTCGCGTAAAAGGCGCGTGCGGGCGCATTGTCCGAATAGACCGTCAACCTGATCCCCGAAGTCTGCCACCGGCTGGCCCCTTCGGCGGCGGCAGCGGCCAGCAAACGTCTTCCAAGCGACTGTTTGCGCACCGAGGCATCGACCCAAAGGTCCGACACATATAGCACGGCACCGCCGCCCAGCGTCGTGAACAAGGGGGCTGCAAAAACCGCGCCAAAGACTTTACCGCCCTGCCGGGCCAGCAAGGCCATGGTGAAGCTGTCGGGGCCGAAAAGCGCCTTGGATACATCCTCTGGTGTGACCTTGAAGGGATCATCCAGATTGCGCGCCAGTGCCTGCAAAGCCGCCATCAAATCCGGCACATCAGCAGGACCCACCGTTTGGATGCGCACCTTGGAATCAGACATATTCAACCCCTTTCAACCCCGCTACGTCGCGTGTCACAGCAGCGGTTGCAACCCTGTGGTCCGGACTTTCGACACACCTTCTGATCTTGCAACCAGCCGCAAGGCCAATTCCTGTTGCGCGGCAACGACAATTGGCAAGCATCAGGCCGTTGAGGTAACGCCCAAAGCGTCGCGCAAAAACCTGAAGCATCCGCCGCTGACTGAAATCAGGGATTTCAACGCGGTAGGCGATATGCGGCCAATCTGGAGTTTCGTCAGACGCAATCGACAAGGGTGCGACGTCACACAGACCGTTTGCATCCCATGTCGATGCGTGCAAGCTAGCGGCATCAGGCGGCGGGACATTGCGTTCGCGCGCCTGGCAACTTTGGTATTTACCCGGTGAGACAAAAAGACATCGCTGACCAGCATGCGGGAGCACGCCATGAGCCGCTTTGAGCCGACAACAAAACCGATCGTTGCCGTCACCGGGGCCAGTCGTGGCATCGGGCACGCCATCGTCAAGAAGTTCTACGAGGATGGCTGGGACGTGCTGACGCTGGCGCGCACCCCCTTCAGCCAGGTGTGCCCATGGGCGGAAGGCATCGTGCATCACATCGAGACGGACCTGTCGGATGAAGCCTCTGTGCGGGCGGCGGCGCTGAACCTTCGCGACCGCCTCGGGGGCCGTGGGCTGGATGCGCTGGTGAACAACGCCGGAATCTCGCCCAAGGATGCGGCCGGCGGGCGTCTGCTGGCCACGCAAACCGAGATCGAGGTCTTTCGCAGAGTGGAGATGGTCAATCTGATCGCGCCGCTCATTCTGGTGCGCGAACTCCTTGACCCGTTGATGCAGGCGGGTGGGTCGGTCGTGAATGTCTCCTCCATCGCCGCCACGCAAGTGCACCCGTTTGCGGGCGCGGCCTATGCGATTTCCAAGGCCGGGCTGTCCGCGCTTACGCGCGAACTGGCGCATGAATTGGCCGCCAAGGGCGTGCGCGTCAATGCCGTCTCGCCCGGAGAGATCGAAACCTCGATCCTGTCACCGGGCACCAGCGAAGTCGTCAGCCGGGATGTGCCGATGAAACGGCTCGGTCATCCCGGAGAGGTTGCGGATGTGGTGGCTTTCCTGTGCTCAAAGGCATCATCCTACGTGAACGGCGCTGAAATCCCGATCAACGGCGGGCAGCATCTGGCGTGATCACGCCACCTCCGATGCGAAGGTTTCAAGGCTTTTCTCAACGATATCCACCATGTCGGAAACCTGTTGCTGCGTGATGATCAGCGGCGGGCAAAATGCCATTGCATCCATCACATTGCGCGAAATCAACCCGTTCTTGTGGAAAATCCGGTTCATATGCAGTCCAAGCGCCCCCGGCGCACGCGCATCGCCCGCCCCCTCGGGCGCGACAAGCTCAAGCGCTGCGATCAGGCCAACACCGCGGGTTTCACCCACCAACGGATGATCGGCGAAGCGCGCCAGTCCCGCCTGCAATTCCGCGCCACGTTCGGCTGCATTGCCGACGAGGTCACGCTCTTCGATGATCTTGAGGTTTTCCAGCGCAACCGCCGCGCCCACCGGATGCGCGCTCGCGGTATAGCCATGGCCGAGAATACCGATGCGGTTACCCTCATCCGCGATGGGCTCATAGACCCGCTCATTCATCATGAAGGCCGAGAACGGGAAATAGGACGAGGTCAGTTGCTTGGACATGGTCATGATGTCCGGTTTGATGTCATAGGTGTTTGATCCGAACATCTTGCCGGTGCGACCAAAGCCACAAATCACCTCATCCGCGATCAGCAGGATGTCATATTTCGCCAGAACCCCCTGTATCTTTTGCCAATAGGTCGCCGGTGGCACCACGACGCCCCCTGCCCCCATGATCGGTTCGGCAATGAAGGCGGCGATTGTGTCGGGCCCCTCGGACTGGATCATCGCGTCCAGATCCTCAGCACAGCGGGTCGCGAATGCCTCTTCACTTTCGCCGTCCCGCCCCTCCTTCCAGTAATGCGGGCATGTGGTGTGCAACACGCCCTCAATCGGCAGATCGAACGAGCGGTGATTGTTCGGCAACCCGGTCATGGACGCCGATGCAATGGTCACGCCATGATAGCCGCGCAGGCGTGAAATCACCTTCTTCTTCTCAGGTTTGCCAAGCGCGTTCGAGCGATACCAGATCATCTTGAGGATCGTGTCATTCGCTTCGGACCCCGAGTTGGTGAAAAACACCTTGCTCATCTGCACCGGTGCCATGTCGATCAACCGCTCCGCCAGATCAATCGCGGGTCCGTGCGATTTATGCGAAAAGCTATGGTAATAGGGCAGCGCGCGCATCTGGTTCTGCGCGGCGTCCACAAGGCGGCTTTCGTTGAACCCCACCGCGACGCTCCACAGACCGGCCATCCCTTCGATGTAGCGCTTGCCCTGATTGTCAAAGACATAGACCCCCTCGCCACGCTCGATCACCATCGGACCCTGCTCTTCATGTGCCCTGGGGTTGGTGTAGCCATGCAGATGATAGGCAACATCACGGGCTTCTATCGAATTGGGGCGCATTTCCATCAGGCTCAACCTTTTATTGTCATCCAGAATCAAAAGCCAATGGCATGAAAACGCACTGACCTGTTCCAATCATTGCTAGCGGTTCGCGGGCGGGTATGGCAACAGGTTATCATGACGAACATGCGCACACAGGTGGTGATCATCGGCGGCGGGCCCTCCGGCCTGTTACTGGCGCAGCTGCTGCACACATGCGGCATCGACAGTATTGTGCTGGAACGCCGCACGCGCGCGCATGTGCTTGCCCGGATCCGCGCGGGCGTGCTGGAAACCGGGTTGATCGACCTTTTGGAACAGGCAGGGGCCGGGGCGCGCGTGCGGCAGGATGGCATGCCGCATGAGGGCACATGGATCAGCTACGGGGACGAAGCCTTTCGCATTGATTTCGCCAAACACACGGGCAAATCCGTCATGGTATACGGACAAACCGAAGTGACCCGCGATCTTTACGCCGCGCGCGACCGCACCGGCGGGCAGACTGAATTTGAGGTCGAGGACGTCCGGATCGAGGGGGCCGACAGCGATGCACCGGCAGTCAGCTATCTGCAAACGGGCCAGCGCAAACGCATTGCCTGCGATTTCATTGCCGGATGTGACGGGTTTCACGGGGTCAGCCGCACCAGCATCCCTGAGGCCAAACGACGCTACTATGAAAAGACCTACCCCTTCGGCTGGCTGGGCATTCTGAGCGAAACGCCCCCGGTAAACGATGAGCTGATCTATGCCAATTCTGATCGTGGCTTTGCCCTGTGTTCCATGCGCACCCCGTCCCTGTCGCGGTACTATATCCAGTGTGAGGCAGGCGATCACACCGACAACTGGAGCGATGACGCCTTTTGGGCGGAACTGAAACGGCGGCTCCCGGCGGAACAGGCCGCCAATCTGATCACCGGCCCGTCGATTGAAAAATCCATTGCGCCGCTGCGGTCATTCGTCTGCGAGCCGATGCAATGGGGCCGGTTGTTTCTATGTGGCGATGCCGCCCATATCGTGCCGCCCACGGGTGCCAAGGGGCTGAACACGGCGGCGTCGGATGTGCATTACCTCTTTTCGGCGCTATCCCGCTGGTATCAGAACAATGATGCGGATGCGGTGGCGCAGTATTCGCAACATGCGCTGGCGCGGGTCTGGAAGGCCGAACGGTTCAGCTGGTGGTTTTCAAAACTCATGCACCGGTTCCCACATCACTCGGGCTTTGATTTGCGGATGCAGCGCGCCGAGATCGAATTTCTGCGCAGCAATCAAGCCGCACAGCAGGCCATGGCAGAAAACTACGTGGGCCTGCCCTACGACGACTAAAGCGTCATGCGCAAAAACTGAACCACATAACGCCGCCTGCAATCAAGGATTTCAACGCGTTACGTAATACTTGATGCGTCAGGTATTTCGTCAGACGCTCTAGCCCGCCAGCGACGGCAAAAACAGCACGATAGCGGGAAAGGCGACCAACAGCGCGATGGTGACAGCATCGGCCAGAAAGAACGGCGTCACACCCTTGAACACATCCTGCACATTCAGATCATCGCGCACCCCGGCAACCACGAAACAGTTCAGACCGATGGGCGGCGTGATCAGACAGAACTCCGCCATCTTGACCACCAGAATGCCGAACCAGATCGCACACATGGGCCCGGACATCCCGAAAGCACTGTCCGCAGCGGTCACGTATTCACCACCATTCAGCGCCATAACCGCCGGGTACACCACCGGCAGCGTCAACAGCAGCATGCCGATCGCATCCATGAACATGCCGAGGATGGCATAGGCCAACAGGATGCACACAAGGATCAGCATGGGCGACATATCCAGACCGGTGATCCAGCCCGCAAAGGCTTCGGGCAGTTCGGCAAAGCCGAGAAAGCGGACGTAGATCAACACTCCCCAGATGATCGAAAAGATCATCACGGTGAGTTTCGCGGTATCCAGCAAGGCGGTTTTAAGCTGCGACCAGCGCATGCCCCGGTAAAGGGCCATCAGGAAGATGATGAAAGCGCCGATGGCCCCCCCTTCGGTCGGGGTGCCCCAGGCATCTCCGAAAGGGTTGTAGACAAAAAACACGATGATCACGACCACCGCCACAATGGGCAAGGCGGGCGGCAGCGATTCAAACCGTTCGCGCCAGGTAAACCCGCTGACCGGCGGCCCGACGGATTTGAAAATGACCGCGATACCGATGATCAGCGTTGCATAGACCAGCGCGGAGAACATACCGGGGATAAACCCCGCGAGCAGCAACATGCCCACGTCCTGTTCCACGATGATGGCATAGATCACCAGAATCGCCGATGGCGGGATCAGCGAGGCCAGCGTGCCACCGGCGGCCACAACACCGGCTGCAAATTGTTTGTTGTACCCGATCTTCAGCATTTCGGGGATGGCAATGCGGGCAAAGACCGCCGCCGTCGCCACCGATGCGCCTGACACAGCCGCAAAGCCGGCGGTGGCGAATACCGTTGACACCGCAAGCCCACCGGGCACCCATGCGATCCAGCGTTTGCAGGCGGTAAACAGCGCCGTGGTCAGTTTGGCATGATAGGCCAGATAGCCGATCATGATGAACACGGGGATCAGGCTCAGCACCTGTGCGGACACTTTGGAATGCGGCGTGAGGCCCGCGATCTTGACGCTGATCTCGACCGCCTTCCAGAACCGTTCAGGATCATAATCAAAGCCGTTCCAGCGCAGCCAGACCAGCCCAACGAACCCGGCCAGACCCGCCGCAAAGGCCACGCGCATGCCAAGGATCACAAAGACCAGCAGCCCTCCGCTGACCCACAACCCGATGTCGATTGGCTCCATCAGTCGGCCCCTTCCAGCGCTTCGGCCTCAATGCGGGCCTGCTCGGCAATGGTCAGGTTCAGCGGGACCGCAACGGGGTTTTCAAGCCCCAGCACCAAAGCACGCCCGTAGCCCCATGTTTGCAGCAGTAGACGCAGCACCAGCACCCCAAAGGCGATGGGCACAACCAGTTTGGATGGCCAGAGCGGAATGCCCACATCAATCGAACTGTCCCGGCTGCACAGCGGGCGCGCGCAATCAAAGGAGCGGTCGAAATGGTTCCACGCCCCCCAGGTCAGGGCGACAATCAAAACGAGGATCAACAAGACCGAAATCAACTCAAAGAGCCAGAGCAAACGCCCCCTCAGCGCGCCCACCAGCATATCCATGCGCACATGGGTGCCGTCCCGCTGCACATAAGCGATACCCATGATCGCAATGATGGGCATCATGGCCTCGATATAATCCACATATCCGGCCATCGGTGAGCCAAAGAACTTGCGCCCGGTCACCGAATAGACGGCAAGAAACATCAGCGAGAAAATGGCAAGACCACTCAGCAAGGCGCAAAAGCGTTCAAGTGGTAAAAGTGCGCGGTCCAATCGGCTCAGCAGACTGGAATCTTCGAGCACCGCAGCGGAACCTGCCATGGCCCACCTCCCGTTGTATTTGGAACATCATGAAAAAAGGCCGCCCCCGGGGGGAGCGGCCCAAAACAGCTTAGCTGCCGCCCTTGGCTTCGGCCAAGGTGCTTACCACCAGATCATAGAGCTCTTGTCCCGGCAGGCCCTGCGCTTCCATGTCAGCGATCCATGCTTCATGGTTCGGTTTGCCTGCCTTGGCCTGAAACGCCTCGATCACCTCTGGCGCGATCTCAACCTTCTGCACGCCTTTTTCCGCCAGCACGGAATCCCAGCGCTCCAGAAGTTTGGCGTAATTTGCGAGGTAATAGTCGATGGCCTCGTCAACAGAGGAATCCAGCGCTTCACGATGCGTGTCCGACAGCGATTCATAGGCGTCGATGTTCACAACCACCGGGCAGTTCACCGTGCCGGGGTTGAGGTTCGCCGTCCACCAATCCGCCTGATTGATCGTGCCAAAGCTCAGATGCGCGTGCTGGGCAAAAGCGACCGTGTCCACCACGCCGCCCTGCATGGCCTGATAAGCCTCGGTTGCCGTCACGGATGTCGGCACCGCACCAACCGTCTTGAACGCTTCACCCAGACCACCTGTGGCGCGCACCCGCATGCCTTCGAACTCCGCAAGCTCGTCGCGCGGCTCGCCCGTGCCGACGATGTTATACTGCGGCATGGGCGAGGTCATCAGCAGCTTGGCATTCCACTGCGCCATCTCTTCGGTTGCCGCCGGGTGTGCGTAGACCGCGTTGGCTACCGCGACCTCCTGCTCAAGGTTTTCAACACCGAGGAAGGGCAACTCAAGCACCGTGATCACCCGGTTTTTGTCCGGATGATAGCCCGCACAGAACTGCGCCATTTCAAACGCCCCGATCGAGATCCCGTCAAGGTTTTCGCGGTTCTTCGACAAGCCGCCGTAGCTGACATTCATGGTGAATTCACCACCGGTCTTTTCCGACACGAGCTCGGCAAGTTTTTCAACATGTTCGGTAAAGGCACGGCGTTTGCCCCAAACCGACACGTTCCATTCCGTGGCCGCGGCCTCGGACACGAATGCAAAACTGATGGCGGCAACGGCCGCCCCACTGAGGTATTTATTCATGATATTTCTCCCTGGTTGCCCGTATTATTCAGAACGGATTGGGGCAAACCTACTCAACGCCAGCAAGACTGCCAAGCCCCCTTTGAATGCCTGCGTGAGCAACATCCCAGAACACGCCGGGATTTTTCAGATCTCACACCATCAGGCGCATCCGCACCGACAATGCAATCAAAGCCATCCATGAGGGCAAACCACATCATTTTACGCGGGCCCGCCACAATTTCCCCACCTCATTGAGGGTTATCGGCTTGTTTTTGATCCGCGATTGACTTCAAACTACACCCAGCACGCAAAGGGCTGGCAGCCAAGTCATCGGCCATACACAAGATGCCGCCCCATACGCACACGATCAAAGAGGGAGGAGCCACAATGTCCGACACGAAAAACACCCCGAAATCCTATCCGCCATCCGCTGACATGGTGGCAAATGCCCACGTCACCTTATCGCAATACGCGTCTCTTTATTCGGAGTCTGTTTCGGATTCTGAGGGGTTTTGGCGGCGTGAGGGGGGGCGGGTTGACTGGATCAAGCCGTTCACCAAGGTCAGGGATGTGAACTTCGATCTCGGCTCTGTGTCGATCAACTGGTACGGCGATGGGACGTTGAATGTGGCGGCCAATTGCGTCGATCGCCATCTGGCCACGCGCGCCGATCAGACCGCGATCATCTGGGAGCCGGATGACCCCAAGGATGCCGCCAAACATATCACCTACAAGCAATTGCATGTTTCGGTCTGCAAGATGGCCAATGTGCTGGAAAGCCTTGGCGTGCGGCGCGGCGACCGGGTGGTGATCTACCTGCCGATGATCCCCGAGGCGGCCTATGCGATGCTGGCCTGTGCGCGCATCGGCGCGATCCACTCCATCGTCTTTGCCGGGTTCTCGCCCGATGCACTTGCCGCGCGGATCAATGGCAGTGACGCCAAAGTCGTCATCACCGCCGATCACGCCCCGCGCGGCGGGCGCGCCACAGCGCTCAAGGCCAATACGGATGCGGCCCTGCTGCACTGCAAGGACAGCGTGAAGTGCCTCGTCGTCAAGCGCACAGGCGGGCAGACCACCTGGATCGACGGGCGCGATTTTGACTGCGGCGAGATGATGCTGGAGGCCTCCGATGTCTCCCACCCCGCCGAGATGAACGCCGAAGACCCGCTGTTCATCCTCTATACCTCCGGCTCCACCGGGCAGCCCAAGGGCGTCGTGCACACCTCGGGCGGCTATCTCACCTATGCCGCGATGACCCATGAGATCGTGTTTGATTACCACGATGGCGATGTGTTCTGGTGCACCGCCGATGTGGGCTGGGTGACGGGCCACAGCTATATCGTCTACGGGCCGCTGGCCAATGGCGCGACCACCATCATGTTCGAGGGCGTGCCGACCTACCCCGATGCCAGCCGCTTCTGGCAGGTCTGCGAAAAGCACAAAGTCAACCAGTTCTACACCGCCCCCACCGCCATCCGCGCGCTGATGGGACAGGGCAAGGAGTTCGTCGAAAAATGCGATCTGAGTGATCTCAAGGTGCTGGGCACCGTGGGCGAGCCGATCAACCCCGAGGCCTGGAACTGGTACAATGACGTGGTGGGCAAGGGCAAATGCCCCATCGTCGACACCTGGTGGCAGACCGAAACAGGCGGGCATCTGATGACCCCTCTGCCCGGCGCGCATACCATGAAACCGGGCTCGGCGATGAAGCCTTTCTTTGGCATCAAGCCGATGGTGCTGGAGCCTGCGTCAGGCGAGGTGCTGGAGGGCAACGACGTCGAGGGCGTGCTGGTCATCGCCGACAGCTGGCCCGGCCAGATGCGCACCATCTGGGGCGATCACGAACGCTTCGAAAAGACCTACTTCTCTGATTACAAAGGCTATTACTTCACCGGAGATGGCTGCAAGCGCGACGCGGACGGCGATTACTGGATCACGGGACGGGTCGATGACGTGATCAACGTCTCGGGCCACCGCATGGGCACCGCAGAGGTCGAAAGCGCGCTGGTCGCCCACGCCAAAGTCGCCGAAGCCGCCGTTGTCGGATACCCGCATGACATCAAGGGACAGGGCATCTACTGCTACGTCACGCTGATGAACGGCGAAGAGCCCAGCGATGAGCTCTATCAGGAATTGCGCAAATGGGTCCGCGCAGAAATCGGCCCCATCGCATCCCCAGACCTCATCCAATGGGCCCCCGGCCTGCCCAAAACACGCTCCGGCAAAATCATGCGCCGCATCCTGCGCAAAATCGCCGAAGACGACTTCGCAACCCTCGGAGACACCTCAACACTCGCAGACCCAACCGTCGTAGATGACCTCATCAAAAACAGAATGAACAAACAGGACGCTTGATAATATGGATGGGTCGTGCCTCGCGCGATGTCACGACCCCGAATTGCTGCGCGGCAGGCCGTGGATACTGTCTGGCGCGCAGGATCCTCTTGCCCTGACAGGTTTCGAATTTATATCGTCACACTCCGAGCGTCATTGGGAATGCGGTATCAGAATGTGCGAACTCAAATCTCTGCGTCAACAGCGGTTTCAAACGTGAGCGCGGCCCATGCTTTCGAGCCGAGCCCGGATCATAGCCGTGACCTGCGCACCGCATTCGGGTGTTTTGGAACCGGGGTGACCGTGATCTGCGCCCAGACGCCCGATGGACCGGTGGGGATGACGGCCAACTCGTTTTCCGCCATATCGCTTGACCCGCCGCTTGTGCTTTGGGCACCGTCCAGCAGTTCGAAACGGCATGCGGCCTTTGTGAGCGCTGAACACTTCTGCGTTCACATCCTCGCAGCGGATCAACTCAGCATGGCGCGCCATTTCGCCAGTAACGGCACGGATTTTGACGCCTTTGATTGGTATAAGGGGCCTTTAGGCGCCCCTACGCTGCGCGGATGCATTGCGGAGTTTCATTGCGACACGGATGCGATCCACCCGGCCGGCGATCACTCCCTGATCCTTGGGCTTGTGCGCCGCGTTGTACACCGCGCCAATGGCAAGAACGGTCTGTTGTTTGATCAGAGCCGTTTTGGACAGTTTTCGCCCACCGGACCTGCCGATCAATAATCCCGTTCGAAAAAGAAGCCCACACTGCTGTCGCCATCCTCAGCCACGGTCGCCTTGCCTTTGAGGTCGCTGGTCAGATCGATGTTCAGCGAGATATCCGTGCCCTTGTCGCTGTTGTTGGTCACATCCGTATAAATCGTATCCGTGATGTATTTCCCCGCCGACACGGAGGTCGCGCCATCCTCATCGGTGGTGACATCCAATTCGTCCAGCCCGGCCCCGCTGCGCAAACCGCCAAGCACATTGACGCCGCCACGCCCGGAAAGCTGAGAGATGCCATTGGCCAGTTGCAGCGCCTGGAATGCCGACAGTTCCGACACGTAGCGCCCGAAGAGGATCAGCGACATCACCTCGTCTTCCGGGGCCTCGGGCACGGCGCTGAAGGTGATATCCGGCTCATCCGCCAGACCGTCAACGGTGATGCTGGCCGTGCCTTCAGGGGTCTGCGTGGTCGTGACAAAGCGGATGTAAGGGGTCACACTGCCCTGAAACTGGATCGACCCTTCGTCCAGTTCAAACCGCTTGCCGATGATATCCAGACGCCCCCGGATCAGATCGAAACTGCCTGATGAGATGATGTTGTTGGTATCCCCGCGCACCGACAGATCGCCGCCCATTTCGGCGTTGATCCCACGCCCGCGCACAAAGAGTTTTGACGGCGCATTGATGTCGATGGCGAGGGGAAATGCAGGCGCGTCGGTGCTTTGCTGTTTCTCTTCCTTTGGCAACACGCCCGCATGGGCCTGGGTCACAGCGGCGCGCTGCGGTGCGCCGATGTGACGGATTTCAGGGATCGCGCCGATGGAGGTCACACCAGTGCCCGGTACGGTAATATTGACCTCTTTCAGGTCAATCTGCCCGGCAATCCGCGCCCCGCCCGTCAATGGCCCGTCAACGTTGATATCCGCACCGATGGTTGCGGCATAGAGGTTGGGATCCAGCAGCAGCGCGTCGCGCAAGGCAATCGTGAGATCGCCCACAAGAGTGGCCAGATTGACCGAGCCACCGACTTCGACCCGGCCACCGGTCACGAAATTCGCCCCCACGTCCAGCTGAGCGGTATTGCTGCGCAAATCGACACGGGTATCCAGATTTTCCAGCCCAAGACGCAGGTTCGGGTCAGAAAACTGCGCCCCGTTGCTGGTGATCTGCCCGCTCAGCGCCTCCAGCGATGGCGCGCCTTGCAGGGCGAGGTCAAAGGCCGCCTGCCCCACGAGGTTGCGCGGTGCAAGGAATGGCGCGGCCAGACCAAGCGGCACTGCCCCCTCGATGTCCAGATCAACCGTGCTCGCGTCCTGTGCAGCAGTGCCTGCAATCGTCGCGGTCATTCCCGCCGGCCCTTCGAGCAGCGTATCCACCGCCCACCCTTCGCCCGCGCGGGCCAGATCGCCTTTCAGCGCCAGAGGTCCGCCGATATCAGGGACCAGAACGCTCATATCGGGCAGGCTGGCGTCAAAGGTGACTTTCGCGTCAGGCCCCGTGGCAAGGCCCAGAACCTCAAGCCGCCCGTCAAAGGGCACATCCGCCTTGACGTCGATCTGATAGCCGGCGGTGGACTGCCAAAGCCGCCCCTTTGCAGAAACCGGCCCCTGCGCATCCGGCACAAGCGGCTGGATTTCCGGGATCGAGACGTCAAAGTTCAGGTCGGCGTCCGGACCGGTCGCAAGCCCCGAAACCACCGCGCGCGCATCATAGGGCGCATCGAGCGCGGCTTCGATCTGCCAACCTGCCTGTGACTGGCTTGCATCCGCATCAAGCGACAACGCTCCCTGATACTGTGGTGCGACCAACGCAACATCCGACAGCCTGACCCGCGCGACCACCTCACTGCCCATGCTGCGCAGCGCGGCATCGGCCGTCACATCCAATGCATCATTTTGCAGCGACAAGTCGCGCAGGAATGTCCCCGTGGCATCACGTGCCGCACCCAGTGACAACTCTGTGCGACCTGTCAGCAGGGCGTCTGCCTGCGGGACATCGACGATCACATCCTGTGCGGAGCCCGCGATCTTGAGGTCGAACATGCTGGACAATGGCACAACGCGCCCGGCAACCGACAGATCCGCCGCCCCGCTCAAGGGTCGCCCGGCAAGACCGGCAAAACGCGATAAATCCCGCGTCACGACGGCCAGATCAAGGGTGGTGGGAAAGCCGCCGTCCAACCCTTCGATCACCACGTCGCCATCCAGTCCGAAATCGGGACCAGCCAGCGAAAGGTCGGTGATCTCGATGGGTTCATCCTCGACATACGTGATCGTGGCAAAGCCGTTTATCGCATCACCCAAGGCCTGCGCCGTGTTCTCATCGCTCAGTTCCACGCCCGTCGCATCAAGCCGCAGATCGGTGGCAAAGCGGCCGATGCTGTCCACGCTGCCATCGAGCGTGCCATCCAGCACCAGTTCGAGGCGCGCAACCTGTGCCGCCGAGTGTTGCAGATTGTCGATGTCAAACACACCCGTGAATACATCCCCTGCCGTCTCGTCAAATGAGATATCCAGCCCGATGGCACTGACCGTGACACCCGCATCCGACCCCGGCAGGACAACATCCCCATCATCCTGCGCAATCAAACCCTTGACGTCGACAAAGCTCGGCCACATGTCACTGTTAAGTCGCACTTTACCAGCAAGATCAACGGCCTGCGCGTCGATGCTAAAGTCCTGCACATCAACGGAACCATCCGCCACCAGAAGCGTGTCCAGTTTCAGCCCCACGTCGGGGCCAAAGAAATCCTGATACTCCGGTGCGATCAAGGCGGTGATATCGCCCCCGAGATCAGCGCGGATGCGGCGGTCAGGACCGGCATCAACCACAGCGCTTTCTTCGGCGCGCAAGGAGACCTGCCCGGCGAGACGCGGCTGCCCTGCGGTCGATAACGCGATATCAGCGGTAAAGTCATCCAGCGGGCCAAGACCGGCGACGCTCAGATCCACCGATGGTTTGTCCGGCAGGTTGAGCAATTGCGCCGTAATGCCATCCGCCGCTTCGGACAGGGTCAGGTTGAGGTCAATCTCCGCGCCATCCCGCTCCACATTTGTGCGCAGGGCGAATGTACCTGCGACCTCGTCGATACGGTCAGCCGTGAGGTCCAGAAACAGCCCGTCATCATCCAGCCGCGCGCGCGCTTTGAGGGACAGTCGCGCCGCCACCCCCAGAATGGGCTCTCCCAGATCAATTTCAGACACTTCAAAGGCATCAATGTTGATCGACACAGGCAATTCAGGCAATTGCAGGCTGAACTCTTCCGCCTCGGCGGGTGGGATCTCAACGGGTTGCTCTTCTGCGATGGGCAAGCGTGCCACCTTCAGGGAACTTGCGGTCAGGCTGTCGACCTTGAGACGTCCGCGCAGCAGTGCGGTGCGGCTCCAGATCAGCGATACCTCTTCCAGCGTCAGCCAGATGCCTTCGGCATCGGCGATCGTCATGGTCTCGAACGTCGCCTCGGAACTCAGCGCGCCGGCAAAACCAACGATGTTCACCTCGCGTCCGGCCCCCGACAGCGCACCCTCGATCGTGCGGGTCAGAAAGCCACCGTCATCCTCATCCTCTTGCGCCACGAGCGAGAGCGGCAAACATGTCAGGGTGACAGCAATGATCAGCAGGTATCTCAAAACGACTGGCCTATCCCGAAATAGAGTTGGAAGCTTTCCCCATCTGTATCACCGCTTGTCGGTACACCAACATCAAAACGCAGCGGCCCGATCGGTGTCTCATACCTGATGCCAACGCCTGCGCCGCTGTGCCACTCACCGGAGCCATCTGGAAATGCTTCCTCACCGATGTAGCCTGCATCGACAAAGCCAATATACCCAAGACTGCCGGTCGTGCGCAGACGCAGCTCCGCGGACAGGCCCAGAAAGGAGCGGCCACCGATAATGTCACCGCCGCCCACATCCACGCCGAGGGATTCGAAATCCTGTCCCCGCACAGTGCCCCCACCACCGGAATAGAACAGGAAATCCGCCGGTGCGTCACGCAGCGACGGTCCGGCCAAGGACCCCAGTTGCGCGCGCAGCGCCAGCGTTGTGGGGCTCGTTTCGCCAGCGGTCAGATAGGTGCGCACATCCAGTTCAGAGAGCAAACCATTGTCGGTCCCGGACAAGGCAACAAACGGCGTCAGCTTCGCCTCTGCGTAATAGCCGCGCCGCGCGTCCAACTCGTTGTTGCGATAATCATAGGTCGCGCCCACCGGCAGGAGGAAAAGCGTGTAATCGCTGTCACCGAAGGCGTCTTCGGTGGTGGCGCGGCTGAATCCGAGGCCAAAGCGGTATGTGCGCTCATCCGTTGCGAAATACGTGATGCCCGCCCCGACCGAGACGCTGCGCGAAAAGTAGTTTGGCTCATCTTCCTGCTCAATCTCGCCGAAGGCAAAAAAGTTGATGTCCTTGCTGAATGTCGCCGGGCGCTCAAAGCGGGTTCCGAGCAAATAATCGATCCCCCCGGTATCTCCACCGATACCGCCGATTTCGGCATCAAAGCGCAGGCTTTCAGCCCCGCCAAAGATGTTGCGGTGCAGCCAGAAACCGCTGAGGGTCACGCCTTCGATCGTTGCGAATTCACCGCCAAAACCCAGGCGACGCGGCTTGTTATCCGCGACGCGCACATTGATGGGCAGCGTATCGCCACTGTCTGACACCTCGCCTTCGATCATGGCCACAGATCGGAACGCGCCCGAACGGCGCAGGCGGCCAGCCGCATCCCTGACTTCCTCGGGGGAAAACTGTTCCCCCTCGGGCAGCCCTGCAATCTCGATGATCCGCTCTCGACTGACCGCCGACTCGCCCCGCACGCGCAACGCGCCAAAGCTGAGCTTTGGACCGGGATCAATCCGCACTTTTGCGTCGATCTGTGCGCTGCCATGGCGCGCCGTGATTTGCTGGTCGGTGACTTCGGCCTTGGCATGCCCCGCATCGCGCCACCCCGATACCGCCGATGCGGCTGCGGATTGCAACAAGGTGATGCGCGCGACCTCGCCCTTTTCCAATTCTTCTGGCAAGGTCGTGTTTTGGTTCAGCGGGCTGACCTCGACCGCGCCAAAGCGGAACTGACGCCCCGGATCAACGGTGATGGTCGCCACCGACACGCGTTCGGGCGGCGTAACCGCAAGAATCGACGCGGCCTCGCGCCCATCGAGTTTGATTTCGATCGTGGGGCCAAAATATCCCCTGCTGTAGAGCACGGCCAGCAGGCGACGATAATCCGCCTGCGCTGAGGACACGATTTCACGCACATCCGGCGTTTCTTCCAACAGCGATTGTTCGATCAGGAGCGAGCCGCCTTGCAATTCAGCCGCAAGCTCTTCGTCCAGGGGGCCCGACAGCGTCGCCTCATAGGCCAGAGCAGAGCTTGCGAAACAGATGCACAATGCCGATGCCAGCGCAGAGATGTTCCGACTGCCCCAAGACGCATTGTGCATCGCCATATTACCTCTGCCCCCTCTTGGATACGCATCTGACGTCTATATGTTGGGGTCAGGATGCGCCCGGATGCTAGCCTTATAGCGGCAAACTGTGACGCGCTGCAAACAGTCTCCCGGCCCGGCGCTGCCGTTTTTTCAGTTTTTTAACTCTCGCGGACCAGTTATCCGGCAATTCCAAATGTCAGCCAGCACCAAAGCATGATGATATAGGTCAGCTGATGCAACGCCTGGTCCACACCCGTCGCCCGCCAGTAAGCGGCATCGTCAGGTGTCAGGTTTTGCCGCGCCGTATAGCGCCCCTTCGCCCAATCGATGTGATAATGCGCGATCCATTCGCCAACAGCGACCAACAGGATCAACATCACCGGGGTGCCCATGATGAGAAAAGCCAGCGCCGAACCCGCAGCGTGAACGCCCGCGTGCAAAAAGCGCCCCTGATGCAGATAGATGTCACGTCCGCCCAACATGGATCTGGTTTGCAGGAAATAATCGGCAAACATGTGTTTTGCCTGCAGCAAACAGAGGAGAACAATCAAAGCCTCAAATACGTCGCCCAAACCAATCCCCTCTCGGACCTGAACCAAAACCTTAAAATAAAAATACCTTACACCCAGTAAATACAGGCTGCATACAATTTAACGGGGAAAACGTCACCTCTCTTCCCGCACCGATGAAATAATGACACGGGAGGGGATATGCGCACCAAGGCTTAACGATAGAGCAGCGATTGACCGTTCTGGAACAGGTGCACCTTGGCCGCATGAGCCGTCATTTTCATTTGTGACCCTTTCACCCCGGCATGGATACCTTGCAGCTTGCCAATGACGGCTGCGTCATCCGCACCCTTCTTTTCGAAATAGAGCTGCGTCACCTCGCCCAGGGCTTCAACGATTTCAACCTTGCCGGCAAAGGCATAGTCCTCATGCTCCGTGGCGATCATGTCTTCGGGACGAATGCCCACGTTGACCCGCGCACCGCGGTCGTTTTCAGTGGTCGGGATATCCGCCACGATGGTGCCCTGCCCTGTGTCAACGCGCACCTTCGTGACCTCACCGGTTTGGACGATCTCTCCGGGCATCAGGTTCATGGCCGGCGAGCCGATGAATTGCGCGACGAATTCGTTCTCGGGCCGCTCATAAAGTTCCAGCGGCGTGCCGACCTGCGCGATCCCCTTGTTGGCCAGCACCACGATACGGGTGGCCAGTGTCATCGCTTCCACCTGATCATGTGTGACGTAGATCATGGTTGAATTCGGCATGCTCTCCTTGAGCTGCGCGATCTCGATCCGCGTGGCCACGCGCAAGGACGCATCCAGATTGGAGAGCGGTTCATCAAAGAGATAAACCTTGGGGTTGCGCACAATCGAGCGCCCGATCGCGACCCGCTGACGCTGCCCGCCCGACAGCGCCTTGGGCAGACGGTCAAGGTATTCATCCAGTTGCAGCACCTTGGCCGCACGGTTGACCGCCTCGTCAATCTCGCTGGGTGATTTCTTGGCGAGCTTCAAGGCAAAGGCCATGTTGTCGCGCACCGTCATATGCGGGTAAAGCGCGTAGGACTGGAAGACCATGGCGATCCCGCGCTGCGCTGGCGGGACGTCATTCATTCGCTGACCGTCAATCAGCAACTCACCCGACGTGATCTTTTCAAGCCCCGCAATCATCCGCAGCAGTGTCGATTTTCCGCATCCCGACGGGCCAACAAAGACGATCAACTCCCCGGTTTCAATATCGAGGTTGATGTTTTTCAGCACCTCAACAGTGCCCCCATAGGCCTTGCCAACGTCTGTCAGATTGAGATTTGCCATATCTTACGTCCCTCCCAAGACGCGGGTTAGTCTTGTTTCTTCGCGAGGCAGACCTGCCACGGCCCAAAGTGCAATTGGCCCTGGGGAGACGCGCTGGCGCTGCCCAGTTCCTGTCCGATCACCTGCCAGGTGCCTTTGGGCATCTGGTGCAACGACGGCGTGTCCGACATGTTGAACGCGCAATAGAGCGTCTGACCGTCATATTCGCGGGTGAAGTGCAACACATCGCCGTTGGCCTGCACCCCGTCGTGTGACCCTTTGGTCAGCGCAGGGTGCTCGGCGCGAAATGCAATCGCATTTCGGTAGTGATGCAGCAAGGAGCCGGGTTCGGACTCCTGCACTGACACCGCGTGGTTGAGGTGTTCATGGCTGACCGGCAACCACGGAAACCCTTCGGAGAACCCCCCGTTCTGGTTGGACATTTCCCAGACCATAGGCGTGCGGCACCCATCGCGGCCCTTGAAATCAGGCCAGAAGGTGATGCCATAGGGGTCTTGCAGGTCTTCAAAGGCGACATCGGCCTCAGACAGGCCCAGTTCCTCCCCCTGATACAGGCACACCGACCCGCGCAGACACATCAGCAGGGTCGCAAACAGCCGTTCAGCAGCCGGTGACAGCTCCCATCTGGTGGAATGGCGCATCACATCGTGGTTGGAAAACGCCCAGCACGGCCAGCCGTCCGGCCCGACCATATCCAGCTGGCCAAAGACTTCGGCGACGCGCGCGGCATCGAGTTTAGTCTTGGACAGAAACTCGAACGCATAGCACATATGCACCATTTCAGGCCCCGAGGTGTAAGCCCCCAACAGTTCCAGACCCCGCTGCGCATCGCCCACCTCGCCGACACAGGCCGCCGCCGGGTATTCATCCAACAGCGCCCGGAAGCGTTTGAGAAAGGCGATATTTTCAGGCTGGTTCTTGGAGTAGAGATGTTCCTGATGGTTGTAGGGATTGACCGAGGGCGCGATGGTATCATTGCGCTGCTCGGGCGGCAGGGCCGGATTGTCGCGCAGGTCTTTATCCGCATAGTAAAAGTTGATCGTATCAAGCCGGAAGCCATCCACCCCCCGATCCAGCCAGAACCGTGTCACATCCAGAAGCGCGTCCTGCACATCCGTGTTGTGGAAATTCAGGTCGGGTTGTTCGATCAGGAAGTTGTGCAGGTAATACTGCTGACGCCCCGCATGCCACTGCCACGCAGGCCCGCCAAAGATCGACAGCCAGTTGTTGGGCGGTGTGCCGTCCGGTTTGGGGTCGGCCCAGACATACCAATCCGCTTTGGGGTTGTTGCGGCTCGACTTGCTTTCGATGAACCACGGGTGCTGGTCCGAGGTGTGGCTGAGCACCAGATCAATCATCACCTTCAGCCCGTGGTGATGCGCCGCCTCGACCAGCACATCAAAATCCGCGAGCGTGCCAAACATCGGGTCAACATCGCAGTAATCGCTGACATCATAACCGAAGTCTTTCATCGGCGAGGTAAAGAACGGCGAAATCCAGATTGCATCGACCCCGAGCGAGGCCACATATTCCATCCGCTGCGCGATCCCCAGCAAATCGCCGATCCCGTCACCGTTGCTGTCCTGAAAACTGCGCGGATAAATCTGGTAGATGACGGCACCGCGCCACCAGTCCTTGTCGACTGCACTCAGGTGCAGATTGTGTTCCATCTTGGCCATGGAGCAGTTCTTTCCTACTTGACGGAGCCGGCCAGCAGACCGCGCACCAGATAGCGTTGCATTGTGAAAAACACGATCAGCGGCACAGCGATCGAGATAAAGGCCGCCCCTGCCAGAATGCCCCAGTCCCCGCCGCGCGAGCCCAGAAGGTCATCGGCGATCTTCACCGTCATGACCCAGCTTTCCGAGTTGGAAGGCAAAAACACCTTGGCCACCAGCAGGTCATTCCAGACCCAGAGGAACTGAAAGATCGCAAAGGAAGCAAGGGCCGGAAAGCTCAGCGGCAGCACGATCTTGGTAAAGACCTGAAAATCGGTCGCGCCATCGACTTTCGCAGACTCGATAATATCGCGCGGCAGACCCACCATAAATATCGCGCGGCAGACCCACCATATAATTTCGCAACAGATAAATCGCGAGCGGCAGGCCGAAGCCCGTGTGCGCCATCCAAATCCCAAGGAAGCTCTGCCCGATGCCGACCTGGTTATGAAACTGCAACAGCGGCACCAGCGCCAGTTGCAAAGGCACGACAAGCAGCCCGACGACCATCGCGATCAGGAAACCGCGTCCCTTGAAATCCATCCACGCAAGCGCGTAAGCCGCAAAGGCCGCAATCAGGATCGGGATGATGGTGGCAGGGATCGTCACGGTAAACGTGTTGATAAAGGCCACATCCATGTTGTTGGAAAACAGGATCGTTCGATAGTTATCCAATGAAAAACTCGGCGGCGTGGCGCTGGAGTAATAGATGCTGGGATCGCGCGTGATTTCATTGGGGTTCTTGTAGATGAAATCGCCGTTTGCCTCGACAGTCAGCGAGCGGTCCCGGCGCAGATCCGCGGTCTCTCCCGGGGCAAAGGCGGTCGGGGCCGAACGTGTGCCGCCAAAGCGGATGATTTCATTCTCGCCACCTGAAAAGATGTTGCCCTGAATGACGAAGTAATCCCCATCCCGCACGGCCTCCTCGGCCGGGATGCGCGCCTGAAAATTCTGCTCTACCGCGAAGGGGGACAACCACCAGCCCGTCGCCGTGATCTGGTCGCGGTCGCGAAAGGAGGAGACCAGCAGCCCCACAGTGGGGATCAGCCAGAGCAGGACCAGAAACACCACCGAGATATTGACGGCCCATCCGAGCGAAGACTTCGTTCCAGCAATATTATCCATGGCTTACCTCATCTCCGCGCGGGCTTGACGGATGTTCCAGATCATCACCGGTAACACGATGATCATGATGACAAAGGCCACCGCGGTCGCGCGCCCGTCATCCCGGAACATGTAGGACATCATGTAACTGGGCAGGATTTCGGTGCCGAAGTTACCGCCCGTCATGGTGTAAACGATATCGAAAACCTTGAGCACGAGGATGGTGATCGTCGTCCAGACCACGACAATCGTGCCCATGATCTGCGGCACCTTGATCTTGAAGAACACCTGAAACGGGTTGGCCCCGTCGATGATCGCGGCCTCTACGGTCTCTTCGGGGATGCCACGCAGGGCCGCCGACAGAATGACCATGGCGAACCCGGTCTGGATCCAGATCAGGATCACCATCAGAAAGAAATTGTTCCAGAACCGCACCTGCAGCACGTCGAGCGGTTCTTCGGCGCCGAAGAAGTCGCGCAGCGCGTTGATCAGACCAATATCCGCGTTGTTTGCGTAGACGAATTTCCAGATCAGCGACGCGCCTACGAAGGAAATCGCCATCGGCATGAAGATCAGCGATTTTGCGATATTGCCCCATTTGAGCCGATCCGTCAGCTGCGCCACCAGCAGGCCAAGGAACGTGGCCCCGGCGGGCACGATCAGAACCCACAGGAAGTTGTTGAACAATGCCACCTGAAAGCCGTCATCGCTGAACATGACCGCGTAATTGCCAAAGCCAATGAATTCGTCGCCCGACCGGTTGTAGAGGGACCGCCAGAACGAACCGACCACCGGATAAACAAGGTAGAGGCCCAAGGCAGCCATCGCCGGAAACAGAAACAACCAGGGCCGCACTAGGTTGGCACGGTTGATGTTGATCCCGGGGTTGTCGCCCCTGGCCGGGAAAATCACTTTGTCGAGGATCAGGTTCGACAGGTAGAAATATCCGACACATCCACCGACACCGATAAAGATGGTCAACATTCCTTGCACGAGTGGTGACATATCAGACGCTCCCCAGGATGACATGTGATCCGCCCGGCAGGGTGTTCCTGCCGGGCGAAGTGATCTAGGCGGTACTTACTGGATCGCGTCCCAGCGGTCCTGAATACCTTTGGCGACCTCTGCCGCGGGCGTGCCGGTGGTGTAATCCACCATGCCCGTCCAGAAAGCGCCCGCGCCGATCTCGCCCGGCATCAGGTCGGATGCATCAAAGCGGAAGGTGGTCGCGCCCAGCAGGATTTCACCCTGCGCGCGCAGACTGTCGTCCATGTAGGTTGCAGGGTTCACGCCCTTGTGCGGTGTCAGGAACCCGCCCTGCGCCATCCACAATTCATGGCTGATCGGGGTTTTCAGGAACTCGATCATGGCGTTTGTCGCCTCGGACGGGTTGGTGATCGCGAACAGCGCCCCTGCCCCCAGAACCGGCTTGCCGAGGTCTTTGCTCTCATAGGCCGGGAAGTAGAAGAAATCGACATCTTCACCCGCCTGCGTGCCTTCCGGGAAAAACGCCGGGATGAAAGACGCCTGACGGTGCATGTAGCACTTGGGCGGGATCGAGAAGAGACCTGTCGGGCTGTCGCGGAAATCCGTGTTCGCCACCGCTTCGCTGCCGCCATCCACATAGTCATCATTCAGCGCGAAATAGCCGAACTCTTCCATGGCGGCGATGACCTTTGGATCGTCAAACTTCATCTCGTTTGACACCCATGCGTCATAGTCTTCAGGCGACTGCGTGCGCAGCATCATCTCTTCGACCCAGTCCGTCGCAGGCCAGCCCGTCGCGGCCCCGGATCCAAGACCGATGCACCATGGTGTGCCCCCGTCCTCAACGATCATGTCGGTGAGTTCTTTGAGCTCTTCCATCGTTTCGGGAATGTCATAGCCGGATTCATCAAAGGCAATCGGCGAATACCAGACCAGCGATTTCACATCCACGCGGTAGAACAGACCATAGATGTCCTCTTCGCCCTGATCATTGGCATAGGTGCCAAGGTCCACCCAGGACTGTCCTGCGGCAAAATTCTCGGCAACCCATTCCGCTGATCCCTCGGGAAGCGGCGTCAGCAGCCCCTGACTGGCCAGATCCGCCGCAAGACCCGGTTGCGGGAAGGCCGCGAGGTTGGGCGCGGAACCGGAGCGGGCCGAAATCACGATGTCCTGTTCAAAACTGTCTGACCCGGAATAATTGACGGTCGCGCCCGTGGCGCTTTCGAAATAGGAAAAGACGATGTCGACTTTTTCCTTTTCATTGCCGGTCCATGCGCCGGTGATCTCGACCGTCTGGCCGCTCAGGTCATATTTATCGGCAAAGGCCTGATAACTGTCCCAGTTGAAATCGCCCTCACCCACGGCAAAAGGCTGATGCCCGTCGGCATAAGCCGCCCCTGCGAATAAAGCCAGCGCCGCTGCGCCGGCGTAAAACCGTGCCATTGTGATGTCCTCCCGTTGAGCCGGTGTCTTCACCGGTCTCGTATGTTTCTCTGTCAGCGCTTTTAGAATCGCCTCAAAGCGCTTTGGATGCCTAAAACGTGACCTATGCGTGCAATTCTGTCAACTCGCGTTATCGTTCTGTCACAATTTTCTCAAAGCGCTTTGAGAATGGCGCGGCTGGTGGCATGATATCCGGTGACTCGACGCATGCGCCCCTCGGCCATGCACCCCTGTGATGCCACCAATGAGGCCGGACCTTGAACCTCAGAGAATTGTCAAAACGGCTGAAACTGTCGCAAACGACGGTCAGTCGCGCCCTGAACGGATACCCCGAAGTCAATGAGGCGACCCGCAAGCGTGTGACGGAAGCCGCTGAAAAGTACCATTACCGCCCCAATGTGCGCGCCCAGACCCTCGCTACGGGCAAATCCAGATCGGTGGGCCATGTGATCCCCCTGTCCAAGCAAAGCGAGTTGGTCAATATGGTGTTTTCGGATTTCATGGCTGGCGCGGGGCTGGTCTATGCCGAACATGGCTACACCATGACCCTGTCGATTGTTCGGGATGACGATGAACTGGACTCCTATAGCGCCTTTGCGGAACGGGGTGCGGTAGATGGGGTCATCGTGCAGGGCCCGACCTGTGATGATCCGCGCATTGCCCGCCTGCTCGAACTGAACATCCCCTTCATGGTGCACGGGCGGGCCTCCGGGATCGACACGCCCTATGCGTGGCTGGACGTGAACAACCACCGCGCCATCAAGGCAGCGACACAACATCTGATTGACCTTGGCCACAGACGCATCGCCCTGATCAACGGGCGCGCGCAAATGGACTTCGCGGTGCGCAGGCGCGCCGGTTATGAGGCTGCACTGGCGGGTTCGGGGATCGCGGCGGATGCGTGCCTTGTGCGGTCCGGCGACATGTCGGAGCCCAATGGCTACATGGCGGCCTTCGAAAGCCTTGCACAACAGAACCCGCCGACGGCCTTTGTCGCCTCCTCCATCGTGATCGCCCTCGGGGTGAAACGCGCCATCGAAGAACGCGGGCTGCGCATCGGCAAGGACGTGTCGGTGATCTGCTTTGACGATGATATCTCCTATTTGCCCAATGCCGGGCGCACGCCGCAGTTTACGGCGATGCGCTCCTCGGTGCAGGCCGCCGGTGCACGCTGCGCGACCCTGCTGCTTGAACGGATCAAAACACCCGGCACCGAACTGCCCTGCGAACTGTGGGAAGCTGAATTTGTCCAGGGTGCTTCCACTGGCCCCGGTCCTTACGCATAAAGGTATCCCCATCATGAAGTTTTCCCGCAGCAGCTTTCCGCCGGGCTTCCTGTTTGCCGCCGCAACCTCCAGCTATCAGATCGAAGGACATGGGTTCGGGGGCGCGGGGCCGACGCATTGGGACACCTTCGCCGCAACACCGGGCAATGTGGTGCGGGCAGAGCATGGGCAGATCGCCTGCGATCACTATTCCCGCTGGGAGGAGGATCTCGATCTGATGCAGGCGATGGGCCTTGATGCCTATCGCTTTTCCACCAGCTGGGCGCGGGTGCTGCCCGAGGGGCGTGGCACGGTCAATCAGGCGGGTCTGGATTTTTACGACCGCCTTGTTGACGGCATGCTGGCGCGTGACCTGAAACCTATGGCGACGCTTTATCACTGGGAATTGCCCGCCGCGCTCGCGGATCTGGGCGGGTGGCGCAACCCCGACATTTCCCATTGGCTTGCCGATTTTGCCAGCATCGTGATGGAACGCATCGGCGATCGTGTCTTTAGTGCCGCCCCCATCAACGAGCCATGGTGCGTTGCGTGGCTATCCCATTTCATGGGACTGCAAGCACCGGGTCTGCGCGATATTCGCGCCGCCGCCCATGCAATGCATCACGTGCTGACCGCGCATGGGCGCTGCATTCAGGCCATGCGCGCCCTTGGCATGAACAACCTTGGCGCTGTGTGCAATTTTGAATATGTACACGCCGCAGATGACACGCACGAGGCGTCGGAGGCCGCGCGCCGCTATGAGGCGATTTACAACCGCTTTTTCGTGGGCGGGCTGTTTCACGGGACCTATCCGGACGAGGTGCTCGAAGGGCTCGGGGCCCATATGCCCAAAGGCTGGGAAGATGATTTTGACCTGATCGAGCAGAAACTCGACTGGTTCGGTGTCAACTATTACACCTGCAAACGCATTGCGGCGGACAGCGGCCCATGGCCATCGCTGCGCGAGGTCGAAGGGCCGCTGCCGAAAACCCAGATGGGTTGGGAGATAGAACCTGAAGGCCTTGAACATATCCTGACGTGGTTACAGCAAAACTACACCGGCGCACTGCCGCTTTACGTAACGGAAAACGGCATGGCCAATGCCGATGACACAACCACGCCTGATGACGCGCGCATGGACTATCTGGACGCACATCTTGCAGCCTCCCAACGCGCCATCGCGGCGGGCGTGCCCTTGGCGGGCTATACGTTCTGGTCCCTGATGGACAATTACGAATGGTCGCTGGGCTATGAAAAACGCTTTGGTCTGGTGCATGTGGATTTTGACACGCTGCACCGCACGCCCAAGGCATCCTATCACGCGATAGCCCGCGCGCTGGCACGATAAAGTGTCATGCGAAAAACCTCGCGCACGTAACGCCGCCTGAAACTCAGGGTTTCAACGCGCTACGTGTTTCAGGTATTTCGTCAGACGCTCTAAGGCACGAAATCCGACGGTATGCCAAACGCTGGCGTATTGACGCTTGCCCCGGTCAGCGCGTGCATGAAGGCGACCAACTGCGCGATTTCCGCATCTGTCAGTTGCAAGGGTGTCACCGCTATTGCCCGTTCCTGTCGGGCCATTTCCAATGCGTCAGCGCCCAGAATGAAATCCGTTGCCGCAAGCCACGCAATATCGGGAAGCTGCGCCATCTCGCGCTGCCATGCAGCCCTTGCTGCCACCGGGTCCAGATGATGGCGAATAATCCCTTCGAGCGTCGGATAGGCCCCGTTGTGCCCATATGGGGCGGTCAAAGCCACATTGCGCAGCATCGGCGTGCGAAAGGCATAGGCATCGCGCAACCGGTTGCTTTCGGCCATGCGCCCAACATCGCGGGCATAAGGATCGAATGCGCGTGTGCGACCCGGCCCGAATGCCGGCAGGCCCAAGGCGTGAAACTTCTGATCGCTCATCAGCGATCCGGCGTGGCAGTCAGCGCAAGCGGCCTTGCCGTAGAACAATGCCATCCCCGCCTGTTCGGCAGGGTTTAACGCCGCCTCATCCCCGGCAAGATAGGCGTCAAAGGGGCTGTCGGTGCTGCGCCATTCCAGCGCCATGAAGGCGGCCAGCGCATTTGCGATATGCACGATGCTGACCTGCTGCGCCGTGTCGATCTCGTCAAAGGCCGCTACGAAGGCCGGGCCATAGTCAGCATCCGTGCGCACGCGTTTTGCGAGGATCGGCCATGCCGCATCAATGCGGTCATGCACCGCGCCGATCACGTCATTTTCGCCCGGATTGCCCGCCATTTCGAACTGGGCGACGAGGGGGAACAGCGCCTGCGCGGCCAGCAGCGAATTCAACCCCTCGGGCAACCACTCCTGCGCGGGTGAATTGAACCCGTTGCCGTAGATATCCGACAGGCTCAGCCGCCCGTCATGAAACATCGTGTGCAGATCACGCGCACCCAGATTCCACAGGCCAGGCGCATTGCGCGGAATGCGTTTGGCAACCCGATCCGCGCCCGCACCGGGCGTGCGATCAGGTCCCAGCCCCTGCCCGCCCTCCCCGATCCCGAGGGACAGCCCATCGCCCGTGCCAAATTCCGGATGATGGCAATGGGCACAGGTGATATTGCGATTGCCCGACAGGATCGGATCATAAAACAGCGCTTGGCCCAGTGCGGCTTGCGCTACGTCGAATTCGATGAAATCCTCATCTGTCAGCGGCGGCAGTAAATCTGCGGCGGCGGCCAGTGATGCAAAACAGGACAGAACAAGCCCATGCGCACAATAGCTTTTGCCCTCGCTCTTTTGGCCACGCCGGTTGCGGCGGAATTGGAAGCGGCGCGCGATCTCATGGATGCGGGTCGATTTGACGAGGCCTATGCAGCACTTTGGCCCGCGGCGCGTTCGGGCAATGCCGAAGCGGAAGAACTGATCGGTGTCATCTATGCCATGGGTCTGGGACGGCCCCGCGATGACCAGCGCGCGTTTGAATGGTATCTGCGCGCGGCCATGAAGGGCCATCCCGGTGCGCAATCGGGTGTCGGCTGGTACTACGAAGTGGGTCGCGGCCTGCCCGCACCGGACCTGATGCGCGCCTATATGTGGTACACGCTTTCCGCGATTGGCGGGGACCCGGACGCGGCAATCAGCCTTGAAGAGGTTGCCAAGAAAATGACGGCGGAAGAAATCAACAAGGCCCATGTTCTCGTCGCTGACTATAAGGTGTGGATGTATCCGTTCAGATGATCGGGGCGACCCGGAGGCCGCCCTTTCGTGGTCAATTCAGATCGGCGGCACGCGCCGCACCGACTTCGGCTTCGGCCTGCGCCACGGCCTCTGTCAGCGCGTCGAATATCTCATCCCCGCGCCCCACATTGGCCTTGAACCAGTCGAACACAGGGGCCGCTCCCTCTTTGAAGGCCGCTTTTTGTTCAGGCGTGGGCACGTATAGATCACCGCCATCGGCCACGAATTCCTCATAGGCCGCGATGGATTTGCGCTTGGGCGAGGCAAAAGTCGCCTGCTGCAGCGCGTAAAACCCATCCACGACCACCCGGCGCATATCCTCTGGCATGCCGGTGAATTTCGCGTTGTTCATCCACCACAGCGCGCCCATGTAGGCGTGCCCATCCAGCGTGACATATTTCAGCCCGGCGTCCGGAAATTTCATGCCCATGATATCCGTGATGCCGTTCTTGGACCCTTCAACCACGCCGGTCTGGAAGGACGTGAAAAGCTCAGGCCACGGAATCGGCGTCGGGGATGCGCCAAGCGCACGCACCAATTCCTGCGGCAAATCCGCAACCACTGTTCGGATCTTCAGACCTTCCATATCAGAGGGCTCAGCGATGCGGCGCTTGGTGTTGGCAAAGTTGCGCCACCCGCCGGTGTTTCCAATCGTCATCAGGCGGATCATATCGCCTGAATCCTCCAGCGCCATCGCCCGCATTTTCCGTGTAAAATCACCCGACAGCACATGTTCGGCAATACGATCATCCGCCATCAGATAAGGCAGATCGAGCACCTGCACGTAAGGGAAAATCCCCGACGCGCCGCCGGATGTGGAAACGTAAACGTCAATCGTGCCATCCGCCACGCCTTGCAGACATTCGGCACCGTTGCTGCAAAGCTGCGTGCCGATGAACAGTTCAACCGCGATGGTGCCGTTTGACGCGGATTCCACGTAGTTCTTGAACACGACGAGACCGTCGTAGTCTTCGTCGTTTTCGTTGGAATTGGCGGTGGCGCGGATGGTGTATTCCTGCGCCTGTGCCGCAATCGCCGTCCCGGCGAGCAAGGCCGCAAGGAGCGCGCATTTCAGGGTTTGTTTTATCATTTATTCCTCCCAGTTGGATGATGTGTCAGTTGGCAAAGCCCGTCAGTCGCGGGATGGTCATGGAAATGGCCGGTATGTAGGTGATCAGGAAAATCACCACGATTTCGACCGCCAGAAACGGCAGGATCGCCTTTGAAATCGCCTCGACCCGCTCGCCCGAAACCGAGGAGGCGACAAAGAGCACCAGCCCCATCGGCGGTGTGGCCAGCCCGACGGTCAGGTTGACGCTCATGATGATGGCAAAATGGATCGGGTCCACGCCGAGGCTGACGAAAATTGGCCCCAGAATTGGCCCAAGGATGATAATCGCAGGCCCCGCATCCAAGAACATCCCCACCGCAAAGAGCAAAAGGTTGATCAAAAACAGCAGGATGAGCGGGTTGGACGTGAGCGCCAGCACGAATTCGGCCATGGCTTCGGGCGCGTGGCTGAGGCTGACAACGGTTTTGAACGCCATCGCCGCACCGACCAGCAACAGCACAACCGCCGATGTGAGCCCCGCGCGGCCCAGCACATCCGGCAACTCGCTCAGCTTGAGGCTGCGCATCACGAAGAGGCCGATGAAAAGCGCATAGGCCACGGCGACCGCCGCCGCCTCGGTCGGGGTAAAAACGCCTGCCAGAATACCGCCGAGAATGATCACCGGGGTCATCAGCGGAAAAAACGCCTTGAGGCTGGCCTGCCCGCGTTCGCCCCACGTGTGTTTTTTGGTGGCGACGGGAAAATCATATTTGTCAGCCATGATCTTGACCATGAACATCAACCCAAGGCCCACCATCACTCCGGGTACAATGCCCGCCAGAAACAGGGCGGCAACGCTTTCGCCCATCACATAGGCATAGATGATCATGATGCCCGAGGGCGGGATGATCGGCCCGATCACGGAACTGGCCGCCGTGATCGCGGCGGCGAATTTGCGGCTATAGCCCTGTTTTTCCATCGCCGGGATCAACATCGACCCGAGTGCGGATATATCGGCCACGGCAGACCCCGAAAGCCCGGCAAACAGCATGGAGGACAGGATGTTCACATGCGCCAACCCGCCGC
Source organism: Roseobacter denitrificans OCh 114 (assembly GCF_000014045.1). NCBI lineage: Bacteria > Pseudomonadati > Pseudomonadota > Alphaproteobacteria > Rhodobacterales > Roseobacteraceae > Roseobacter > Roseobacter denitrificans. The sequence goes on along the minus strand of NC_008209.1, from coordinate 2,209,324 downwards.
GAAAATGCCCCATCATGGCCTGACTGAATTCAACCAGACGCATGGTGATCCCGCCCCGGTTCATCAACTCTCCGGCCAGCATGAAGAAGGGGATCGCCATCAGGGGAAAGCTGTCTATCCCGTTATAAACATTGCGATACAGCAGCGTGATGTCTTTTTCCTGACCGTTGAGCCACAGCAGTAGCCCCGGCGCTGCGAGCAGGCCGAAAAATACCGGCAACCCGATCAGCAGGAACAGCAAAAACAGCGGAAGAAACCAGACCAGCATCTATTCCGCCCCGACTTTCTCATCATGCGGAATGACAGGCAGGCGATCCGCACCGCCCAGCAGTTTGACAATTGCGCGCAGGATCAGTTCCACGTTGACAGATATCAGCATGATCAGCCCCACCACCAAAGAGGCCATCATCCAGCTGCGCGGCACGCGGAACCAGCTTTCGAAACTCATGTCGGTCGGAAGATAGAGCGAGGCCGTCGCGAAACGCCCGGCAAAACCCGTCACTTCGGACCAACCGATCTGCACCGCCACCACAAGCACGGCAAGGCTGACAAACAGCAAAAAGAGCGCCAGCAGGCTGCCCAACAGCTTGGGCAAAAGGATCACCAGCGTGTCAATCGCCACAAACCCGCCGCGGCGAAAAGCGGTAGGCGCCATCAGGCCCGTCATCCATAACATGCAAAAGCGCGCCGCTTCATCGGGCCAAGGCAGGGCATTGTTGAGCACATAGCGAAAAAACACCTGCACCAGAATTGCGATGACCATCGCGGCCACGGCGACAATGCCAATCGCACGCCCAATGGCCAGCGCGCTTTCGTTGATCACCCGAAGCGGTGCAAGCACCAGCAGCAGTGCCCCCATGAATGGGCCTCCTCCCTGCAACCGACATTCTGCCGGCGGCGCGCGGGTTTCCCCGCCGTTTTATACGTTCGCCTTTTCAACCTCTTTGTCAAATTGTCCGAAGTCACCTTGCGAAAAAATCAGCGGCGCGCCATGCCGGAACGCCGCGTGGCGCACCATGCCGACCATGATCGAATGATCACCCGCATCGTGCAGCGCGTAGGTTTCACACTCAAACCGCGCCAGACAAGCATCAAAAATCGGGACGTCCCGGTCGCTGAGGGCGGCATCAATCGCCTCGAATGCCGTGCCCGAGCGCGCAAAGGCAAGAGCAAGTGCCTTTTGATCTGCCCCGAGCACATGGATCGCGAAATCAGTGGCCTGCGCAAACAGCCCGTAGCGGCTGGACGATTTCGCCGGGCACCATAGAACCAGCGGCGGCTCCATCGAAACGCTGGTAAAGGAATTGGCCGTCATGCCGACCGGCCCCTGCGGCGTATTGGCCGTCACGATCGTCACACCTGATGCAAACCGTCCCAACGCATCGCGAAACATGCGGTGGTTGTCCTGTGTGGGCTCGAAGTGCAGCATCGCCGTCCCTTTGGTGGTTCCATCCGGCATCAAGGCACCTCATGCCCGTTTGCGGCTTCAAACAGCTCAAACCACGTCTGGCGGTCCATCTCAACCTTCGTTGCATCGCTGAAGGTCGCAATGCGGGGCAGCGTGTTGGTGCCCATCACCGGCAAAATCCCCGAAGGATGCGCCAGCAGCCATGCAACCGCGACCGCTGCGCGATCAACGCCTTGCGCCTCTGCGACTTTTTCCAAGGCAAGGCCCGGTTCGCCCTGCTGTGTCATCAGAGAGCCCCCACCCAGGGGCGACCATGCCATCGGGCGCACGCCATGTTGTTGCGCATGGGCCAGATCGCCGTTGGTGAAACTGTCGCGCGCCGCAAGGCTGAGTTCGAGTTGGTTGCTCACAAGCGGGTGTTTCATATGCGCTTGCAGCAAATCCCAATCCCACGGTTTGAAATTCGACACGCCTGCCGTTTTGATCTTGCCGCTGTCAATCAGCGCATCGAGCGCCGCACCGGTTTCACGCGCATCCATCATCGGGTCCGGGCGGTGAATCAGCAAAACATCGATCTGCTCAATGCGCATATTCGACAGCGACGCCTCCACCGATGCGGTGATATGGGCGGCGGATGTATCGTAATGCTTGACCCGGGCCGCAGCGTATTTGCCAACCGGCGCGACGATATCGCATTTCGTGATGATCTGCAGGTCATCGCGCAGGCCCGGGCTTTGTTCAAACGCCGCGCCCAACAGCGCTTCGGCCGCATATCCACCGTAGATATCGGCCTGATCCAAAGTGGTAATCCCCTGCGCAAGACAGGCGTCGATCTTGGCGCGCACATGGGACGGAGATGTGTCTTCGTCCTCCGCCAGACGCCACATGCCATAGATGATCCGGCTGACGTGCACATCAGCAGACAGGCTTACACGTTCCATCAGCGGCGTTCTCCTGTTCCAAGCGGTGTTGCGGGGCATGTGTCCGGGACGCGGCCATAGGCATGCGGCAAGGAACATGTTTCAAGCTCCGGCAGCACCAGTCGGCCAAAGTGTTCGGCCTCGTCAATATGCGGATAGCCCGAAAAGATGAAGGCGCGCATCCCCATTTTGCGATAGGTCTCGATCTCGCTCAGCACCTGATCGGCAGAGCCGACCAGAGCCGCGCCGCAGCCAGAGCGCGCCCGCCCGATGCCCGTCCACAAATGTGGCTCGATATAGCCGAAATCATCTGCGATATCGCGGTTCTTGGACTGATGCGCGACGCCCAGTGACGTGGCATCAAGTGCGCGTTCGCGTATCTTGCGCCCATGCTCATCATCAAGCTTTGACACGATATATTCCGCATATTCCTGCGCCTCGGCTTGCGTGTCGCGCACGATCACATGCACGCGCAGCCCGTAATCCAGCGTCCTACCCCGCGCGGCCGCGTGATCATGCACCGCCCGCATTCTGTCTGCCAGCGCATCTTTCGGCTCCGGCCACATCAGGTAGACGTCGCAGTATTCAGCGCATAAATCCAGCGCATCCGGGGAATAGCCCCCGAAATACAAGAGCGGCCCGCCCGTCTGATAGGGTTTGACCGGATCGGTGGTCAGGCCAGAGAAATTATAGACCTCTCCGGCATGATCGATCTGGTCACGCGTCCAGGCCTGTTTGAGGATCTGCACGACCTCGCGCGATCTTTGATATCGGTAGGGGCTGGGCTCTTTCTGCCCCGGAAAATCGGATGAGATGATGTTGACCGTCAAGCGGCCCTCCAGCATGTGATCAAGCGTGGCAAGAGTGCGCGCCAGCATGATCGGCTGCATCTCGCCACAGCGCACCGCCGCGAGCATGTTGATGCGATCCGTGATCGGGGCGCATCCGGCCACAAAGCTCAGCGTGTCCTGGCCGACCTGATAGGAGGAGGGGCACAGGATGTTGCGAAACCCCTGCGCCTGTGCTGTTTTGACGATGTCCGAACAATGCGCCCAACTGGAGCGTAGATCACCATCCGGCACCCCCAGAAACCGATAGTCATCCGAGCAAAGCGCGGAAAACCACGACACCTCTGAGGCGCGCAAACCTGCGGATGTGATCGGCACAACGGTCATCTGGCCCCTCTTGGCAACAGTTCGTGAATTTTCTTGAATAGCACCGCGAAACATGTAGATCAATCATGTATCAATTTTCACCCACCCCGGTCGTTTGTTTGCAGGCATCACACGATACCCGAGGCGCTTTGCCCAAATACATCCAGCTTTGCGAACATATCATTCGCGAGATTGATGCCGGTCGTTTGCTGGACGCAGAACGCCTGCCCCCCGAACGCGAAATGGCGCGCAGCTATAGTGTCTCCATCGGCACGCTGCGCAAGGCGCTTGCGGAATTGCATAAAAAGGGGCTGTTGGAGCGGGTTCAGGGCTCCGGCAACTACATCCGCAAAGGCCACACGCCCACAGGTGTCTATGCCATGTTCCGGCTTGAACTACCAGACGGGGGCGGCCTGCCAAGCGCGCGCATCCTGTCGCTTGAGGTGATGCAGAAACCCGCCACCCTGCCCGGGTTCGGACGCTCGGATCAGGCAACGCGCATCAGACGTCTGCGCTTCCTGAACGATATCGCAATCGCCGTCGAAGAGATCTGGCTGGATGCGGCCGTTGGCACGCTGAATGCAAAAACCGTGTCTGATTCCCTTTATCAGACCTATCTGAAACACCTCAACTTCTGGATTACGCGCGCGGAGGATCGCGTCTCTGTCGGCCGTTTTCCCGACTGGACATCCCCCGACTTTGCCCGGATGGACCAACCCTGCGGTTACATCGAACGCTTTAGCTGGGCAGAACATCCCGAAGCGGTGGAATTCTCGCGCACATGGTTTGACCCGAACCGCGCGGTATATGTGCAGCGTTTGAAATAAGGAGTCGCCCGATGACCCAACTGGTAAGATACGGCATCATTGGCTGCGGCATGATGGGGCAGGAACACCTGCGCAATATCGCCCTGCTGGATGGCGCAGGCGTCAGCGCGATTTTTGAACCGGATGCCGCCATGCAACGGGCCGCACACGCCATCGCGCCACAGGCCGCTTTTTATCCGTCTGTGCAGGCGCTGCTGGCCTCTGCCGATATTGACTGTCTCGTTATTGCCAGCCCGAATTACTGCCACGCCGATCAGATCGTCGAAATCGCCGCCACACGCCCCCTGCCCCTTCTCGTTGAAAAACCCCTGCTGACTGATCCCGCCGATATCGCGCGACTGACGCAAACGGCAGAGCGCTATCCGGCCCCCATCTGGGTCGCGATGGAATACCGTTACATGCCGCCGATCGCTGCCTTGCTGGCGCGTGCCGAGGCTGTCACCGGTGGCATCAAGATGCTGAGCCTGCGCGAACACCGGTTTCCCTTTCTGGAAAAGGTGGGCGACTGGAACCGGTTCAATGTCAACACTGGCGGCACATTCGTGGAAAAGTGCTGCCATTTCTTTGACCTGATGCGGTTGGTCTTGCGACGCAATCCGGTGCGCGTCATGGCAAGTGCCGCGCAATCCGTGAACCATCTGGATGAGCGTTATGACGGCAAAACCCCCGACATTCTTGACAATGGATATGTCATTGTCGACTTCGAGGGCGGCGCACGGGCGATGCTGGAACTCTGTATGTTCGCGGATGGCGCAAGATATCAGGAGACCATTTCAGCCGTCGGACCGGCGGGGAAAATCGAAGCCTTCGTGCCCGGGCCGACGCGTTTCTGGCCCGGCGATCTGGGCGCCCCGCCCGTCCCCCTGATCGAGATCAGCCCCCGCCTGTCAAAACAGATCAAAGTGCATGAAATACCTGTCGATCCGAAGCTGCTCAAGGCGGGGGATCACAATGGCGCCACCTATTTCCAGCATCAAAGGTTCATGGCCCTTGTGCAGGGCAGCAGCACCGAAACAGAGGTGTCCTTCAGCGATGGCCTGTGGGCTGTGCGCATGGGGATGGCCGCGCAGCATTCGGCCGCCACCGGGCAGGCTGTCACCCTTGAGGGCTGAGCTTTCTGTGGAGAAGCACCTTTGGTGTGCACCTCTCCGCCTAGTCGCGCGTGGCGATATCACTTAAACAACAGCGCTCGGCTTACGTTTTATTCGTGCGTTGTGGTGATCCAACCTGTCCCGGGGCCGGGTGCTGCGGATATGTTTCACCCTTCAGCCGTGGCGCGCAAAGACTTCGGTCATACCGCTGCGCAACACCAGCAGCGTGTCATAGGCGTCGCGCTGGTTGCCCATCTCCATCCCCGGTGAGCCGATTGGCATGCCCGGCACCGTCAGGCCAAGCGCATCAGGGCGCTGTGATAACAGCCGCTGAACGTCAGTGCCCGGCACATGGCCCTCGATGAAATAGCCCTCGACAAAGGCCGTGTGGCAGGAACTCAGCTCCGGTGTGACACCTGCGCGGGCCTTCATCGACCAGAGCGTTTCCTGATCAACGTCACGGGTCACGGCCTCAAACCCTGCTTGGGTCATATGCTCGACCCAGGCGGTGCAACAGCCACAGGTGGGTGATTTGAAAACCTCAACCCGGGCCGACATCGCATGTGCCGGAGCGGCGAGCATCCCGGCCCCAAGGCCGGAGGCGAGGCTGTTAAAGATAAAGCGTCTGCGGTTCATTTTGTATCTCCTGTTACGTGTGTTCGTCAGATGGCGCGTTACAGGACGCGCAACCAGGTCATCATCCCGCCCGCGGAATGCTCCAGCATATGGCAATGCAGCAGCCAATCGCCCGGATTATCCGCGACAAAGGCGATCTCAGCCGTCTCGCCCCGGTTCATCAGCAGCGTGTCCCGCAGCGGACCCAAAGCGCCATCGCGCCCAATCTGCCTGAAATGATGCCCATGCAGATGCATCCCATGCTGCCAGCGGGTGTCGTTGGTCATCGCGATCCGCACGGTCTCGCCACGGTTTGCCTCGATGAGGGGGGTGTCAGCCATATCGGCCATGCCGTTGAACGCCCAGACCTTTCCGGCAGCGACCATCTCGCGCATTTCCATCCTTTGACCGCCCATCATCGCGCCCGCCATGGCGCCCATGGCCCCGCCCTCCATCAGCAGATCAGCGCGCCGCGCGCTCTCCAGCGGGCCGAGTGCAGGCACCGGGTTTGGGGGTAAGGCAACAGGTGCGGTCATGCGCATTTCCCGCGCCGAACGGGTGACCGGGAAAGCCGCAACGGCATAGCCGCCGTCGCGCTCATAGCTGACGAGAAAGGCTTCTTCCCCCTCACCAGCCACCACATCGACGATCAGGTCAGCGCGCTGTGCCGGGGCAAGTGTCAGTTCAGCCAGCGGCTGCGGAGCCGCAAGCGGCATCCCGTCCAGAGCGACCACCCAGCCCTCAAGACCGCGCGCCGCCAGCGTGAAAATCCGCGCATTGGCCGTGTTCACAAGGCGCAGCCGCATCCGGGCAAGACGCGGCACCGCGCGCGACCAGCCGCCATCGCCGTTCACCGTGATCCAGTTGCCGATCCGGCCCGCATGGGACCAGTCACGCATGTTGCCAAACCCTTCGGCGATCTGGGCGTCATCATTCAGACGCCAATCATCCAGCAGCAACACCTCGTCCAGATCGACCTCGGGCGCGCCTGTCGCCTCATCCACGATCAGCGCGCCATAAAGGCCACGCGCCATCTGCTCATAGGTGCGGTTATGCGGGTGATACCAATAGGTGCCCGCGTCCGGCAGCACGAAATCATACAGAAACGCCGCGCCCGGTTCCACCGCCGCTTGCGTCATGCCCGGCACCCCATCCATGGCGTTTTCGATCCGAATGCCGTGCCAGTGCACGGATGACGCCTGCGGCAGGTCATTTTGAAAGACCCTGCCGATGCGCTGTCCCTGTTGGGCGCGCAGGATCGGCCCCGGCACGGTGCCGTCATACCCCCAAATCCGCGTTTCCGGGTATTGTGCCGGCGCAAGCCGCGCGCTGCCCGTCCGCGCATGAAGCACGGGCGCCGTCTGAGCCCCTGCGACGCTCGGCAGTGCTGCTGCCGCTGCGGCACTGAGAACCGATTGATGAAACTGCCTGCGGGTGAACCCTGTCATGCCGCGTCTCCTGATGTGTGCCCTGCCGCCCCGATGGGTGGCAACATAAGTGGTGTCGATGCGCCGGGGCCTTTGCCCGGCAGGGGTGTCACGGTGATGAGCGTCACCATTTCGCGCCCGCCATCACGCAACGGGCGCAAAGGCGATTTCATGGCTCGCGCTCTTGAGCGGTCCGGTGCTGTCCAAGGTCACAGCCCTATCACAGCCCACCGACGGGGGAGCAAGGGGAGCGGTGCCAGAACATATCTCGGATGCAACGATCATGCAGTTGCCCCCTCACCACCAGCGAGATCATTCAGGATCGGGCAATCCGGGCGGTCATCCCCGTGACAGCGCGTGACAAGCGTTTCGAGTGTCGATTTCATCGCCTCCAGTTCCTTTATCTTTTTCGCGACACGTTCCAGATGTTTGGCGGCAACGCTCTTGACGTCGGCGCTGGCGCGGTCGCGGTCTTCGTAAAGCGACAAAAGCGTGCGGCATTCCTCAATAGAGAAGCCGAGCGAGCGCGACCGCCCGAGAAAGGCCAGCTTGTGCCCGTCCTGCGCGCTGAAATCGCGATAACCGTTGGCCCTGCGCGCTGGCGTCACAAGGCCGATGTCTTCGTAGTATCTGATGGTCTTTGTCGGCAATCCACTGACGCGCGACACCTCTGCGATATTCATGTGCAAGGCACCTCCTGAGCGTTCGTTTACGGCTTCCAGCTACTGGAGAGTCAATAGCATATTTCCCCTTGACCTTCCAGTTGCTGGAGGCCCTATGTGTCAGCACAGCAGACATGCCAACGCAAAACAGGAGCCCGGTCATGCCGACCGATCCCACAACAATGCAGAACCTGACATTGCCCATCGACGGCATGAGCTGTGCCTCATGCGTGGGCCGCGTTGAGCGCGCGCTCAAGGCGGTTCCCGGTGTGTCAGACGCCACTGTGAATCTTGCCACCGGGCGCGCGGACGTGCGGTTTGACGCGACTTTGGAGGCAAATGCGCTGATCAAGGTCGTTGAAGGTCTGGGCTACCGGGTGCCGGCGCGCAGCGTGACGCTGAGTGTGGAGGGGATGAAATGCGCAAGCTGCGTGGGCGGTGTCGAGCGCGCGCTGCTGGCCGTGCCGGGCGTCACCGCAGCACATGTGAACCTTGCAACCGAGCGCGCGGTTGTCACCGGCGTCGCGCCGGTCGACGCATTGATCACGGCGATCGGACGCACGGGCAAAACCGCGCAGGCATCAAACCGCGACGCGCCGCCCGTCGATCAGGTCGCCAAACGGGATGAAGAAGCCCGCAGCCTGAGAGGGCGCGTGGCGCTGGCCACCCTTCTCACAATGCCGGTCTTTGTGCTGGAAATGGGCAGCCATCTGGTGCCCGGCATGCACCATCTGATCATGACCAGCATCGGCATGCAGGCCAGTTGGCTGATCCAGTTCGCGCTGACCACCGCCGTGCTTTTGGGTCCGGGGCGCGGGTTTTACATCAACGGCCTGCCCGCGCTGATCAAGGGCGCACCGGACATGAACAGCCTTGTGGCAGTTGGCACCGCTGCGGCCTACGTCTTTTCCGTGATCGCCACCTTTGCGCCCGGTCTGCTGCCGGCTGGCACGGTGCACGTCTATTTCGAAGCGGCTGCGGTGATCGTAACGCTGATCCTCGTGGGGCGATGGATGGAAGCGCGGGCAAAGGGGCGCACGTCGCAGGCGATCCAGCGCCTCGTGCGGCTCGCCCCGAAAACCGCGCGCGTCCGCCGCGGCAGCGAAACGCTGGATATAGACGTCGCGCAGGTCGTTATCGGCGATGTTATCGAGGTGCAGCCGGGGGCGCGACTGCCCGTCGATGGCGACGTGCTGGAGGGCAGCAGCTTCGTCGATGAAAGCATGATCACCGGCGAACCCGTCCCCGTCGCCAAAACGGCAGGCGCGCAAGTTGTTGGCGGCACGGTCAACCAGACCGGACATTTCGTATTCCGGGCGACGGCCGTGGGTCACGATACGATGCTTGCCCAGATCATTCGCATGGTCGAAGACGCGCAGGGCGGCAAGCTGCCGATACAGGCGCTGGTTGACAAGGTGACGATGTATTTCGTCCCGGCTGTGATTGCTCTCGCGGCCCTGACTTTCGGTGTCTGGCTGCTCTTTGGCCCTGAACCTGCGCTGAGCTTTGGCCTTATCAACGCGGTCGCGGTTCTTATCATCGCCTGTCCTTGCGCCATGGGTTTGGCGACGCCGACCTCGATCATGGTTGGCACGGGCCGCGGGGCCGAGATCGGCGTTCTGTTCCGCAAGGGAGAAGCCTTGCAGGCGCTGTCGGATGTGCAGGTTGTCGGCTTTGACAAGACCGGTACATTGACCGAAGGTGCCCCCCGGATGACGGACCTGCATGTGGCAGAAGGCTTCGAGCGCAGGCAGGTGCTGGCGCGGATTGCCGCTGTGGAAGCGAAATCCGAACACCCCATCGCCCGCGCCATTGTCGCGTCCGCTGACAGCGAGGGCTGCGACCTGCCGGAGGTATCCGGCTTCCAAAGCCTCACCGGCATGGGCGTCAGCGCCCGCGCCGGTGGCACGCCCGTGGAGATCGGTGCCGCGCGCTATATGGCGCAGCTTGGCCATTGCGTGGCGCAGTTTGCTGAAACGGCTGAGCGGCTGGCGGCGGATGGAAAGTCGCCATTCTATGCCGCCATCGACGGTCGCCTCGCGGCGATCATCGCCGTCTCTGATCCGATCAAGGAAACCACCCCCGCAGCCATCGCCGCGCTGCATGCGCTGGGTCTGAAGGTGGCCATGATCACTGGCGACAACCAGCGCACTGCCGACGCCATCGCGCGGCGGCTCGGCATTGACGAGGTCGTCGCCGAGGTGCTGCCCGAAGGCAAGGTCGCGGCCATAGGTGCCCTGAAATCGCGCCACGGGCGGTTGGCCTTTGTCGGCGATGGGATCAATGACGCGCCCGCACTGGCCGAGGCCGACGTGGGGCTGGCGATCGGCACCGGCACCGATGTGGCGATCGAGGCGGCGGATGTGGTTCTGATGTCAGGCGCGCTTGGCGGCGTGGCCAGGGCCATCGCATTATCGGCGGCCACGATCCGCAACATCCGGCAGAACCTGTTCTGGGCCTTTGCCTATAATACAGCGCTTTTGCCGGTTGCGGCGGGCGCACTCTATCCGGGTTTTGGCATCCTGCTGTCGCCTATGTTCGCCGCCGGTGCGATGGCGTTGAGTTCGGTTTTCGTGCTCGCAAACGCACTGCGTCTGCGCAGTTGGACACCGGAACCCATCGGCCAGAGCGCGCGTGAAAACGCATCGGTGGACCTGCATCCGGTGCCTGTGAAATGACGCGATGGCTCTTGCCTGCCGGGGTGGCAGGGGGGCTCGTGGCGCTCACCAGTATGGCTTTGGCGCCGGGGTCAGATCTGCGCGTCACAGGGGTCACACCCGACCTTGCCCGCGGTGAAGCGATTTATGCCGAGGCCTGTGCGGCCTGCCATGGCGCCAACCTGCAGGGAGAGCCGGATTGGCGCACGCCCGGACCCGATGGCAGGCTGCCAGCGCCCCCGCATGATGCCACGGGCCATACCTGGCATCACCCCGACCGCCTGCTTCTGGACATCACCCTGCATTGCACCGCAGCCGTTGTGGGCGGCGGCTACGAAAGCAACATGCCGGGTTTCGCTGGGGATTACTCCGAAGACGCACTGAAAGACGTGCTGGCATGGATCAAAACGCAATGGCCCGAAGAACAACGCATATATCAGGCAAATGCCACCGCACGAGATGAGCAGAACCGTGCCAATTAGAGCGCCTGACGAAGTACCTGAAACATCGAGTATCACGTAACGCGTTGAAGTCTGTGATTTCCGGCAACGTTACGTGATCGAGGTTTTTCGCACGACGCGTTAGAACCACAACGCCCAAAATGCGAGGGTCACAAACTCACAACCGACGCTCACCCCTGCTGTCCCACACGCCTCCCCTGCCGGTGCTTGGAACAGGGGCAACACAGACAACCCTTCCTCCGAAGGTGGGGCGCAGGTACATCACAGGGATCATGGCGGAGCGACAGGGATTCGAACCCTGGAGACGGTCTCCCGCCTACACACTTTCCAGGCGTGCGCCTTCGACCACTCGGCCACCGCTCCGTTGGCGCGGTGTAGCGCGGCGGTGAGGTTCTTTGCAAGAGGCAAATTCGGGAAAGCGGGCATCACTCGCTTTTGTCAGATCCTGTTTGCAAGACTTCCGGGTTGCGCAACCAAACGTCGCGCTGTGCAAAGGGTATTTCGATCCCCTCCTCGGTAAAGCGCGCGGCGATTTCGTGGTTGATGTCATTCTGAACCGAGAGAATCCAGTTTACATCGCGCAGGATGGCCCGGATTTCAAAATCCAGCGAATCCGCTCCAAAGCCCATGAAAACCACATTTGGCGGCGGATTGTTCAGCACCATGGGCTGCGCATTCGCGATCTCGCGCAAAATCCTGTCAACACGTTTGGTGTCGGTGCCGTAAGCGACGCCAATTTTAACGATCAGACGCCCGATTGTATTGCCGCGCGTATAATTGGTGACCGTCCCGGCAATCAGATCGGAGTTCGGCACGATGACATCCGTGCGGTCGAAGGTTTCGATCCGGGTGGAGCGGACAGAGATGTGTTTGACCACCCCCATCTGACCGCCCACCTCGATCCAGTCGCCCTCGGAAATGGGCCGTTCCACCAACAGGATAATTCCGGACACAAAATTGGACACGATGGTCTGCAGGCCAAAACCGATGCCAACCGATAAGGCCCCCGCGACAATGGCAAAGGCGGAAAGATCGACGCCCGCCACCGTTACAGCAATCAGCGACGCCAGAAAGATACCAACGTAACCAATGCCGGAAATCAGGGCATTCTGCCCGCCAATATCCAGCCGCGTTTTCGGCAGCACGTTGGTGCGCAAGGTGCCCTGCAACAGGCGGGTCACGGTGTAGCCGATGACAAAAACAATGGCGAACGTCAGGAAATCCGACGGCGAAATTCGCGTGCCGCCAATTTCAAAACCGTCCAGGAACCTGCGCCAGAGTTCGGTCAGATCCGTTACGCGCGCGCCCCAGAGCAGCGCCAGAAAAGGAAGGCTTGCCAGCACCAGTACGAAGCCGGCGAATATCGCCATGAGACTGTCGCGCGCCTCCACCCCCTGCCCCGTAATCAGCCCGTAGACATCAGCCGCGAAGCGCTGAAGCACCATGACCAATCCCAGCACCAGCATGCTCAGAATCGTGGGATACAGCATCGCGTTGCCCGCCTCGGCATACCCGATGGCCGTCATTGAGGGGGCGATCACACTGACTGCAATCAGGATGAGCCCAAAGAAGCGTATGACACGCCCCACACCGGCTTTCTGCGCGTGATCCTCTGCTTCCTCTGACTCGTCCGTCAGGTCGTACTTCCGCAGCATGAAGCCCATCGGAAAGAGGACGAAACCAAAGAGAACCACGATCGGGAATGCGATCACGGCAAGCGTTTCCGGCGCCGCCTGTTCCAGGTCAAACAGAACCGCAATCAACCCATGCGACAGGAACAGAACGGACAGCACGAACATGTAAAACCGACCTGCGCGCCGCCCTTCAGGCGTCAGGCAAATCACGGCATCGTCTTCCTCACGGGCGAAAAGCCGTTCCGCGAGCCAGCGAAAACCCAGCAAAAGGAGGCCCCAGACAGGGAAAAGCGCGATCAATTCCTCGATGGTGTCGCCGAAACGCGCGGTCAGCAAAATCGCATGCGCAAGGATATATACCCCGGAAAGCGGCAGGATAATGCGCAGCAAGGACACAAGAAAGCTCCATACGCCGGAGCCTCGACCACCAAAGCGGCGCATGAAATTAACGGCCTTCCCCGCCCACACGCGTCCTCGCACAATGAGGGTCAGCGAAATGACCAGCAGCAAAGCCACAAGCGGCAGGTTGTTGCGGAGTTGGCGTTGATTGGCCGTGTTGGCGATGCCTGACAGATCATCGCCAAGATCACGCAGAATGCGTTCGGTATCACCAAAGGCAACGGACCATGTTTTGGGGTTCAGGGGTGAAGGCCCGAGTGACAGCAAACGACGCGTTTCACGCTCCCGCAGGATCGTGTCGATTTCATTGATGAGACCATCCGCGCGACGAAATGCGACATCCGCTGCCAGAATGGGAGCTTGCAGGTCGTCGAACTGGCCCGCCAGTTCGGCCCGTGTCGCAGCGATTTCCGGGGATTCCTCGCCATTTTCCGGCACGGGTCCCAGAGCGTTGATCTGCGAGCGGATGGTCGCGATACGCGCTGAATTGGCCTGTCGTGCCAAATCGAACTCGCCCCGGAACGTCGCGAGCCGTTGTCGCAGCGTTTCGAGGTCTTCGGTGCTCGTATCGTCGGCTGTGTCGATGCGTTGCTCTGCCCGGGACGCCGCATCCTCCCAGAAGGAATAAAGCGAATCGTCCTCGTCGCGCACCGCCAGTTCCTGCGCCTGCGCGATCGCCCCCCACAGCGCGAGGAACATCGCCAGCAAAAGAGGCATGAGCGCCCTCATACGTCTTCAAACACGCCCGGAATGCTGGCCGGCGCGCGGTCCAGCCACGCCGGGACAGGCAGACCCTTGCTCGCCAGAAACTCCGGGTTGAACAGCTTGGATTGATAGCGCGTTCCGTAATCACACAGGATGGTCACAATCCTATGCCCCGGCCCCATGTCGCGCGCCATGCGCACGGCCCCCGCGATATTGATGCCGGAGGAGCCGCCAAGGCACAGGCCCTCGTGTTCGAGCAGGTCAAAAACGATGGGCAAAGCCTCTGCATCATGCACATTATAGCTTAAGTCAGGCGTGAAGCCTTCAAGGTTCCTCGTGATCCGGATTTGCCCGATACCTTCGTTGATCGAGGACCCTTCACTCATCTCCAGCACACCGCGCGTGTAGTAATTGTACAGCGACGCGCCGTCCGGATCGACCAGACCGATCTTGACCCCTTTGGGCTTGAGCGCTTCGGACACGCCCGCAAGCGTTCCCCCTGAGCCCACGGCGCAGATGAAACCATCGACCTTGCCGCCTGTCTGTTCCCAGATTTCCGGCCCCGTCCCTTCGATATGCGCCTGCCTGTTGGCGGTATTGTCAAACTGGTTGGCCCAGATCACCCCTTCGTTTGTCGTGCGCGCCAGTTCCTGCGCTAGACGCTCCGAGTACCGCACAAAGTTGTTGGGGTTGCGATAAGGGGCTGCGGGCACCTGCACCAGTTCCGCACCGGCCAGCCGCAACATGTCCTTTTTTTCCTGACTTTGCGTTTCGGGAATGACGATCACGGTCTTGAAGCCCATCGACGCCCCCACAAGCGCAAGACCGATGCCGGTATTGCCCGCGGTCCCTTCGACAATTGTGCCGCCGGGTTTGAGCGTCCCCTTAGCGATGGCATCCTTGATGATGAACAGCGCGGCGCGGTCCTTGACCGATTGCCCCGGGTTCATGAATTCGGCCTTGCCGAGGATGTCACACCCTGTTGCCTCACTTGCGGCTTTCAGCCGGATCAGCGGGGTGTTTCCGATTGCCTGCTCAAGATCGCGCGCGACACGCATCAGCCTGTCCTCTTTTTAGCCGAATTTCACCTACCTCTATCGGGGCACCCGTCCGACCTCAAGGCTTAGCGGTATGCCAGTGCCACGCGGGCTGAACAAAAAGCCGCTGACTCACGCCGCCCGTATCCGTTCGCGGTGGCGGGCCAGCCAATAGGCGGCCATGACCAAAGGCGCATTTGCCACCAACAGGTCATCACACATCGTCATCAACTGCTCAAACGGCAGGATATGCGAGCGGATGTCTTCATCCTCCGCCTCTTCCCCACCCAGACCGGCCGCACGCTCCGGCAGATCGGCAAGCCCCACGTATACATAGTAAAACTCCGATGAATTGCCCGGCGAGCAATAGGTTTCCGCCACGGCAATCAAGTCGCCCATCTCAAGACCGGCCTCTTCCACCGCTTCGCGCCTTGCCGCCGCCTCGGGGGCCTCACCGGGGTCCAGACGGCCCGCAATGGGTTCAAGTTGCCACAGCGCCCGATCCCCCCGCGCAAGGGGGCCCATGCGCATCTGTTCCACCAGCATCACGCAATCCCGGACGGGATCATAAGGCAGCACCAATGCGGCATCGGGCGCACGAAACACCGCGCGTTCCACCTGCGGCGTCATGGTTCCGTCAAAGCGTTGGTGCCTGAGGTCATATTCCTCAAGCGCAAAGTAATGCGCATAAGGCCGCCGCACCGCGTCAACCGCCACATCCCCCATCAGCGTCAAGGCACCGTGCCGAGACTGCTTGGCATTCATCTGTGACCACGCCCGCGCGCGGATCATCGGGAACATGCCAGCAACCTCATCAGGCCGCTTCGAGTGCCGGTACTGCATCACTTCGCGGGCGGCACGCAGGCTGAGTTCGCCCCACGCACTGACCCAGGCATCGAGCGACCACGCACCTTGGAGAGTCCACATATCCGGCTGGGGGAAATATGCCTCGGCCAGAACGCCGTCTTCAAGGGTGACGGGCGCAAGCCCATAGCCGAATATCGCTTCATAAAACGCAAGCCGCGCGTGATCTTCTGAGGTCAGACCGCTGATCACCATCCCCTCGGCCCGCGCACCATCTTGCGCCGTGATCGTCGGGAAAGGGCCCTCAGCCACGGCCTGCACTGCAAACCCCGGCAGCACTGCAGCAGCCATCGCCACATCATTGTTGCGCCCCAATACTGCATCCAGCAGCGGTCGATATTGCAGTGTTCCGAACAGGAAAAGTGGTCTCATGCCCGACTGTTAACGGCTATCGCCACATGCGCCAAGCGTATTCCGTTGCAAGCCCCGCCAGAACCCCGCCCGCCATCAGGGAGAACATCACCAGCGGGTTCACCATCACCAGCGCGTATTCCGCCATGAACTGGAAGATCGCTGCCATCGCCGCGAAGAAACCGTTGTACCAATTGTCCATCGCGCGGTCGAACATCTGATAACTGGCGTGCAGCAGCAGGCCCCAGATGACCAGCACCAACGCGCCGCTCAAGCCGTTGTTGATCGCTGCTGCCACACCCCGGCCAGCGCGTTTGCCCATCACTGTCCAGCCGCAGACGATACCCAGTATCGCGTTGATATAGGCGAATGATCCAAAGGCCGTGCTTTCCGGCATCAGCGGCTTGATCTGCAGCGATACAACATAGGCAAGCGCGCCGATGCAGAGGGCGGCGATCAATCTGGCGGCGTCGGGCATTGCGAACCTCGGATACTGGCAAACGAACCTCTCCCCCGACTGTTCATGAAGCCGAGGGTGGTTCGGGTCTATCACTGAGGCGTGTAAAAACTAAGGCACAAGCGTGGCAACTTTTGCGCGCGGGGTCAGGCCGGACGTGTGATCGTGATCTGCGTCACATCGCAATTGGCGGTTTCGAAGGCCGCCGCACAGGACGTCAGATAATAGTTCCACATGCGCCGGAACCGTTCATCAAAGCCCATCGCGCTGACCTGATCCCATTTCTCATTGAATGTCTCATGCCAGCGCTTAAGCGTGATCGCATAGCTTTGACCGAATTCGACGGAGCGTTCGACCCCCATGCCCGCACGCACCACCTGATCCTTCAGCGCGGTTGGACTGGGCAGCATGCCGCCGGGAAAGATATATTTCTGGATGAAATCGACGTCGTTACGATAGGCTTCCCAGCGATCATCAGCGACCGTGATGATCTGCAGTGTGGCGGATTTGCCCGGTTTGAGCCTGTCGCGGACCTTGCTGAAATAGGTCGGCCAGTATTTTTCGCCCACCGCTTCGAACATCTCGATGCTCGCAATACCGTCATAGGACCCGCTTTCATCCCGATAGTCTTGCAACTTGAATTCCACCAGATCAGAAAGCCCAGCCTTTTCAATCCGTTCCTTGGCGTATTTAAACTGTTCTTCGCTGATCGTGAGGCAGGTCACCCGCAGGCCGCGCTCCTTTGCGGCGTATTCGGCAAAGCCGCCCCACCCGCAGCCAATCTCCAGGATATGGTCGCCGGGTTTTGCACCCATTTCGTCGACCATCAGCTTGTATTTCGCGGTTTGCGCCGCTTCGAGGCTCTCCTGCCCGGTTTCAAACAGGGCCGAGGAATAGGTCATGCTGTCATCCAGCCACAAACCGTAAAAATCATTGCCCAGATCATAGTGATAGCTGATGTTCTTGCGCGCCTGCGCCTTGTGATTGCGTTGCAGCCAGAACCGAAGCTTTTCGAACAGTTGCACCAGCTTCTGGCCGGGATACCCGTTGTACATGTCATCATTGTCGCTGTTCACAAGGTCCATGAAGGCTTGCAGATCGGGCGTCGACCACCAATCGTCCATATAGGCTTCGGAAAACCCGACATATCCATCGCGCACAAGACGCGCGAAAAGATCCGTGTTTTTGACTTCGAGCACGGCAATCGGGCCGGGCTCTGAGCCGCTGGCCGAGAAGGTCCGCCCGTCCGGCAAGATGATATCGAGACGCCCCGACTTGATCTTCTGGGCCACTTGAAAGCTCTGCGCAAAGTAGCGCGGCAAGTCGGTCTGCCCGTCTGTCGATGTCAGGATCATAAATGAAATGCTCGTTTCTTGCCGTTAGTTAACAGTTTATTAGGACAGAGTTAGGGCTGTGATCAAGCCTTTCAAAGTTTTAAAACCCTCTATTTTCATAGGCTTCCAAAGCACGCTTGCGCCCCTCATCCGCCGCCACAACCGGAGCGGGATAATCCTGATCCGCACTCAGGCCCCAGGCCCGCGGGATCGCGTCGAAATAGGACAGCGCGGTTTGCGTCGGCGCACGCCGCTCCTCGGCAACCCAGCGCTTTACATACTGGCGGTTCTTGTCGAACTTATCCAACTGGGTGACGGGGTTGAACACTCTGAAATACGGGGTGGCGTCGGGTCCGGACCCCGCCGACCACTGCCAGCCCATGGCGTTGCTGGCCGGGTCCCAGTCGATGAGACAGTCCTCAAACCACTTCAACCCGATCTTCCAATCGCTGAGAAGGTGTTTGGTCAGGTAACTCGCCACGATCATGCGGCCCCGGTTGTGCATCCGCCCCGTCACATACATCTCGCGCATGGCGGCATCGACAAACTGGATACCGGTGCGGCCCTGTTGCCAGCGCCGGACGGCCTGCGTCGTTTCATCCCGGTTCCACGGGAAGCTGTCCCAGTCTTCTTTCCAGTTGCCCGTCAGGATGCGCGGCGTGTGGTGCATCAGGTGATAGGCAAATTCGCGCCAGACCAGTTCCTTGAGGAACGTCTCGGCCCCCGGTTTCTCCTCCTCGCGCGCGCGCAGCCCGGCATACCAGCATTGATGCGGGCTGATCTCGCCAAGGGCGAGGTTTTCCGACAGCCCCGATGTGCCATCGATTGCGGGCTGATCGCGGGTGGTGTCATAACCTGCGACGATTTTGTCGATGAACGTGTTCAGGCGCGTCTGTGCGGCGGCCTCCCCCAAGCGAACGTAGGGTGCAACAACCGCAGCGCCACGATCCATCGCAGCGCCCATGTTCCAATCGCTGAGCGTATCGCTACCCGGCCATGCCGCAGGTGCGTCAATTCTGGACGGGGCCGAAAGGGGCGCGTCAACATCACGGTTTTTGACCATGTTCCAAAATGGCGTGTAGACTTTGTAGAACCCGCCCGTCTTGGTCTCCACGGTCCAGGGTTCAAACATCAGATGCCCCCCGAAAGAGCGCGCGTCGATGCCGTCCTGCTTGAGCGCCGCCTTCACCTCCGTGTCGCGTTCGACCGCCGCCGGATCATAGAGGCGCGACCAGAACACAGCCCCTGCCCCGGTTTCAAGGATGAGCGTGCGAAGCGTTTCAAGCGCCGGACCGCGCCGCAGGATCAAGCGGCTGTTGAGCCCCTCCAGCGTTTCTGACAGATGTCCGATCCCCAGACCCAGACGCCATCTGGGCGCCGCGCCCAGCGTCTCAACCTGATCATCGTGGATGAATACGGGAATGACGGGATTGCCGGATTTGACGGCAGCGTCCAATGCGGGGTGATCGCTCAGGCGCAGATCACGCCGGAACCAGACCAAAACGGGAGATGTGCTCAAACCGTAACCCTTCTGAATTTATTGCAGGTTTTACGCGCGGGCCTCAGAGTTAGATCAGTCGCGCCGCTCACAATACCTTGTCCAAAGCGTCAATCAACTGTGCGACATCCTCAGCGGTCGTGTAGTGCGTGAAACTCAAACGCAGCACGCCAAGCCTGTCATCGACCCCCATGGCCGACAGTGCGCGGCCCGCATAGAAATCACCACCGCCCGCCATGATCCCATGGCGCGACAGCTCCGCCGCTACTTCCTCGCCCGGACGCTCAAGAGCCAGCGCCACCGTGGGCGCGCGGCCAGCCGCCGTGCCAGGGCCGATCAGACGCACCGCGTTGCGCCCGCTGACCGCGTCAAGCAGGGGCGCAAGCAGCGCTTCCTCATGGTCGCGCATCAGGTCATGCACCGCACGCCCCCGCTCTGTCGGGCTGGCAGGTCCGCCAATGTGATGATCAAACAGTGCGTCAACGTAATCGGCCATGCCCGCGCAGGCAGCAACCTGTGCGTGATCTGGCCCGGCGGGTGTGAACCGCTTGTACAAAGCGTCACCGTTGAATTCATGGCCCTGATTGGGCAACAGCCCCCCAAGAACGCGACGGATCACCATCAGACCCTGATGGGGACCATAGGTTTTATAGGCCGAAAACAGATAGATGTCCGGCCCGAGCGAGCCGACATCCACAAACCCATGCGGCGCATAAGACACCCCATCGACACAGACAAAGGCCCCGGCGGCATGGGCCAGTGCCGTGATCTCGATCACCGGGTTGACCTCTCCCACCACGTTGGAACAATGGGGAAAACACACAAGGCGCACGTTTTCATCCAGCAGCGCTTCGAGGTCCTCCGGGTCAAGGTGGCCGGTGACCGGGTCCACACGCCATTCGCGGATCTCGATGCCGCGCTTGGCCAGACGCCGCCATGGCCCGGTGTTGGCCTCATGGTCCTGATTGGTGACGACAATCGCCTCGCCCGGTTGCAGGAATTCGGCAAAGGCCTGCGCCAGCACATAGGTGTTTTGTGTCGTCGAAGGCCCAAAGCTCAGCTCATCCGCATCCACACCAAGGAGTGCTGCCATGCGCGTGCGCGCCTCGTCCATCTCCGCGCCCGCCAGGGTGCTGGCGTCATAAGGCGCATAGGGTTGCACCTTGCGTTCGGTGTAAAACCGGGTCAGCCGGTCAATCACCTGTTTGCAGGTATAGGACCCGCCCGCGTTTTCGAAAAACGCCTGCCCCTGCAGGGCGGGCACCTGAAACGCAGGAAACTGCGCGCGTATAAAATCTGTATCCAGTCTCATGAGTGGCAAACTTGTCCGCCCCGGGCAAAGCGTCAAGCGCATTTACGGCTTTCATTGCGTCACATCCATAAAAAAGGGCCATGGGGTGAACCATGGCCCTTTCTTAAAATGACGTCAGCGCATTACTCAGCTGCGGTTGCGTCCGGCTCCATGGTCGCCGGAATGCCCGCAGCTTCACGGCGGCCATCGTTGTAAATCGCCTTGATCAGGGAAATACACATCAGCACCATCACGATCGAAAACGGCAGGGCACCGATGACCATGGCGGTTTGAATGGCGGATGTTCCGCCCGACAAGAGCAGCCCTGCAACCACGAGCCCCAAAGCGGCCCCCCAGAACAGGATATGCGGGCGTGCTTTCGGGCCCTCGTCCCCGGCAGCATTGATCGTGTTCACGATCAGCACCGCAGAGTCCGCAGATGTCACGAGGAACGTCATCAGCAGAACAACGATCAGAAAGGCCATGCCCCATGCCAGTATATCCGCAATCGGTGCCAGCATGAATTCGGTCATCGCAAAGATCTTGTCACCATTGGCGGCATCGAAGATTACACCATTCGCGCCCCCGTTCAATTCAAGATCAATCGCCGTACCACCAGCCCAGGCGAACCAGACAAAGCACATCAGCGATGGCACGATCATCGCACCCAGCACGAATTCACGGATGGAGCGACCGCGCGAGATCCGCGCAAGGAACAAGCCCACGAAAGGTGCAAATGCGATCCACCAGGCCCAGTAGAACACCGGCCACCACCCTTGCCACTGTGCCAGCAGGAAGGCTTCTGATCCCTCGACACCGTCAGATTTCCAGACGTTGAAGCTCATCTGCGGCAAGGCCAGCAGATAGTCGATCAGCCCAAGGAACATCGCAGATGCGCCAAACCAAGTCGCCCCGAAGAGGATGAAGAAGCCGAGAAGGAAAATCGACAGCACCATGTTGATGTTGGAGAGCCATTTGATGCCCTTGCCCACACCGGAAAGCGCCGAGAGCGTCGATGCTCCCATGATGACCAGCAGCGCGACGATGATACCGACGAAGGTGGCGCCGCCATCCTCATAGACCAGACCGCCGATGCCGATCCGGGTCAGACCCGCCACGAATTGTTCGACACCAAAGCCAAGCGTTTGCGCCACGCCCAGGATGGTTGCAACCACCGCGACGATGTCGATCACATGGCCCAGCTTACCCGACAAGGCCTTGCCAAAGAGTGGGGTCAGTGCCGAGCGGATCGTCAGCGGCAATCCGCGCCGATAGCTGAAAAACGCAAGTGACAGACCGCAGACCGCATAACAGGCCCACGCGCCAAGGCCCCAGTGCAGGAAGGACCACTTATAGGCCATACGCACGTTGTCCGCAGCGCCGCCCGTGGTAAGGCCCTGAATTGTCTCAGGGTTACTGCCGAAATGCGCAACCGGTTCGGCCACGGCCCAGGTCAGCATGCCAACGCCGATACCCGCACCAAACATCATCGAAAACCACGAAAAATTGGAGAATTCGGGCTTTTCACCTTCCACGCCAAGGTTCATTCGACCCGCTGTCGGCCATATCGCCAACCCGAGACATATGATGATAAAGAATGCGACGGTCCAGATGTACCAGCCTGCCGCATTGGCAAGGATCACGCTGTTGAGATCACTGAGGACCCGGCCGGACTGCGTCGGCCAGAAGATACACCAGACGACCAATACGCTGATGATGATTTTACTGGCCACCGTCACATCGACGCTGAAGCCGCGGTAAAATCCCGCATTTGCCGTTTTGATCGGCAGATCGGATAATGGGGGTTTTAGTGCCATTTTTTACTGTTCCCTGTTCGTTATTATTTCTTCAAGCTACTTGAACGGCACGAAAGACAATGCAGAGAAACGTCAGTTTTGCCCCTCAAAACGCCGCATTCCGCAGTGAACACACACAAACGGTGCCCCAGACTTTCGGGATCAGCGTCATGCGCCTGCCCACAGGTAGGGGGTCAGCGTTGCACAAACAGGAAGCGGATGTCACCCGTTTAAGTCCAAAAAACACGCATGGCGCGAAAAATGGACTCATTTATGCTAAACTCAGACTGAGATCAAAAAACGACGCGAAACGCGGTTTTCGAAAACAGGGAAACAAAAATGACAGTCAAACCTCCATTTACGGATCTTGAGATCAACACTCAGGACTCCGGCTTTTACGAAGGCTACAGCCTACCCATCGCGCTGGTCTCAAAGATCGGCATGGTGCTTCTGGTCCTCTGGGCCCTCGTCTTTCCTGCCGGTGCAGGGGCGATCTTGGCAGAGGTCAATGGCACCTTGCTGAACTCATTCAATACTTTCTACATCCTCTCGGTGGGTGCCTTTGCCTTTTTCCTCTTTTTAGTGGCCATCATCCCCGCAACCGGGAAACGTGTTCTCGGCATGTCCGGTCAAAAGCCCGAGTTTTCCAATTTCAGCTGGTTTTCCATGATGTTCGGCGCAGGTCTCGGCGTGGGGTTGATGACATTTGCCACCGCCGAACCGCTCGGCCTTTGGGGATCAAACCCGTCGGTGGTCTCGCGTGAGGTGGCCGGCAACACGCCCGAAGCGCTGCAATCCACGTTCCGCTATACCTTCCTGCATTACGGGTTTCATGCCTGGGCCATTTATGTGGTGACGGGGCTGAGCCTTGCCTATTACGCCTATACAAGGGGCATGCCGCTGACGATCCGTTCGGCCCTGACCCCGCTGATCGGGCGCTTTGCGAATGGTGCCTTTGGTCATTTGATCGACGTTCTGGGTGTTGTTGCGACCATCCTTGGCGTATCGGTCACAATCGGTTTTGGCGTCAGCCAGCTGGTGGATGGTGTGTTTTCCATCACCGGTGCCGAATGGATGATGGACACCACTGGCGATACGCCGGTTGCGACCAAGACGGGCCTGATCGCCGCCCTTGTGGTCATCATGGGCATGTCGATCATCTCGGCTGTGTCGGGTGTGGGGCGCGGTGTGAAATACCTGTCGAACCTCAACCTTGTCCTGTCGCTGATCCTGTTGATGACATTCGTGATTTTCGGGTCGTTCTTTTTCGCCATGACGACCTATGCGACCGCGCTGATCGACTATCTGCTGCATTTTGTGAACCTCAGCTTTGAGGCCTACGCACCGCTGGCGCAAGACGCTTTTGCGACCGCAGCGCCCGCGTCTGTGCAGGCCCTGCCCGCCGAAGAACTCGCCGCCGTTTATGCGGGTGCCACAAACCAGTGGGGCAGCTATGCAGGCTTTACTGCGGGGCTTGAAGGGGCCGCTGCCGCCCTGCCCGCCGCCGATCTGGACGCCGCCTATGCGGCTGGCGAACAGGGCCGTCTATTCGGGTGGCAGGCCGGATGGACGACATTCTACTGGGCGTGGTGGATTGCATTCTCGCCCTTTGTCGGATTGTTCCTTGCCCGTATCTCGCGGGGACGCACGGTGCGTGAATTTGTGCTGGGTGCGGTCTTTGCACCGGCACTGGTGTGTTTTGCGTGGATGACGATCCTCGGCGGTACGGCCATTGATCTTGAAATCAGCGGTGCTGCTGAGGGCGCAATCATTGCGGCGTCAAATTCGGCCAAGCTCTTCGTCACGCTGGAGCAGATGCTGTCGGGCGCGGTGCTTCAGGCGCTGATCATCATGTGCGTTGTGCTGATCATGACCTTTCTCGTGACCTCGGCGGATTCCGGTATTCTGGTCATGAATACGATCATGTCCGGCGGGGCCGAGGAAACCGGCGTCAAGCACCGGATCATCTGGGGTATCATCCTGACGCTGGTGATCGGCACCTTGCTTCTGGCGGGGGGTGGCGGGCTGTCCGCCCTGCAAAACGCCATGATCATCGGGGCGCTGCCCTTCACCATGATTATGGTGCTGATGGTCTTGTCGCTGATCAAGGCGCTGTTCAACGATGGTCGCCGTGAAAGAGCGGGCGTGCGCCCGGCAGCCGCGCAGCCAGCCGAATAGGTTCGGCCTGCACACGTAAAAAGCGCGCCACACCGTGACGCGCTTTTTCATCGGATGTGTACGCTTTGCCCGCGCGTAGGCCTTGTCCTTGGCTACCGGGCCATACGTTCACACTGGATTTCAGGCGTTGACGTCTACGACCACGCGGCCCTTGACCTGACCTTTGAGGATATCACTGCCGAGCTTGGGCAGATCGGCAAGTGTTGCGGGCTGCACCATCGCTTCGAGCTTGTCCATCGGCAGATCACGCGCGATCCGCTCCCAGGCGCGGACCCGGTTGTCATAGGGCTGCATGACGGAATCAATGCCCAGCAGGTTCACACCGCGCAACAGGAACGGGATCACCGTGGCAGGCAGCCCCGCCCCCCCGGCCAATCCGACCGCAGAGACCGACGCCCCGTATTTCATCTGCCCCAGCACCCGCGCAAGCATGGCACCGCCTACCGCATCGACGCAGCCAGCCCATGTTTCGGCCTCGAGCGGGCGTTTGACGGTTTCGTTGATCTCGTCACGCGCGACGATCTGCGCCGCACCCAGCGATTTGATGTAATCTGCGGTTTCGGGCCGTCCGGTCACGCCAGCGACCTCGTAACCGAGGTTTGCGAGGATCGCGACCGCGACCGACCCGACGCCGCCCGCAGCACCGGTGACCAGCACCGGCCCGTTGCCCGGTGTCAGACCGTGATCTTCCAGCGCCATGACTGCCAACATCGAGGTAAACCCGGCGGTCCCTACCGCCATGGCTTGCCGCGTGTCCAGACCGGCGGGCAATGGCACCAGCCAATCGGCCTTGACGCGCGCCTTTTGGCCGTAGCCGCCCCAATGCGCCTCTCCCACGCGCCAGCCTGTCAGCACGACCTTGTCGCCGGGCGCATAACGGGCATCCTCGGACGTCTCGACAGTGCCGGCGAAATCGATCCCCGGCACATGCGGATAGTTGCGCACAAGCCCGCCACCGGGCCCGATGCACAGCCCGTCCTTATAGTTCACTGTCGAGTATTCGACCGCAACCGTGACATCGCCCGCGGGCAGTTGGTCGAGGGTCATCTCTTCGACCGCAGCGGAGGTCTTGCCGCTCTCTTCGTCCTTGTTGACCACAAGCGCCTTAAACATGTCTCTCTCCTATCCGGGGACTTGCCCCTGTCGTTGGTGTTGAACGCCCCTGCCGGAAAGCCCGGCAAAAGCAAAAACCATCAGTGCCAGAAACCGGCCTGCACGGTCGCATCGCGCGCGCCATCCGGCGTTTCAACGCGCAGCCTTGTGCCGGTATCCCAATGCGTCATGCGCACCATGCCGATGGCGACATTGGTGTGGTGATCCGGGCTCCAGGCAGCGGAAGTGACCTGCCCAACGCGCGTATCCCCGGCGTAAAGCCCCCAGGCCCGGTCACAGAGCGGCAGCCGGTCGCCCTCGATCGCAATCGCCCTGATCTGTTGCACCGGTCCTTCCTTGGCCACGCGCAGCAAGGCATCCCGACCGATGCAGCCAATAGCGGTCTGCGTATCACAAAACCGCCCAAGCCCGCATTCATGCGGCGTGTTGTCGTCAGTCATGTCGTTGCCATAAGACAGCAGACCGCCCTCGATCCGCTCAATGCCATTGGGGCACCCTGCGCGCACGTTCAGGTCCTCGCCCGCCTTGAACAGCGCATCCCAGAGCGGCATCGCGATATCCGACCCCTCGACATAGACCTCAAAACCGCCTTGTTTGGAATACCCCGACCGCGCCACGACCATCTCACGCCCCTCGAATTCAAAGAGACCAAAGCGGAAAAACTTGATGTCGCGGATGCTGTCGCCAAAGATACGGGCGGCCAGTTCGTCCGCCTTTGGCCCCTGAATGGCCAGCGGGCTGACATCCGGTTCATCAATCAGCACATCCAGTCGATAGCCATTGGAAATCCCCTTGACCCACAACAGCAGATCACTGTCCGCAATGGAAATCCACCAGCGGTCTTCGGCCAGCTTGACCGCCACGGGGTCGTTCAGCATGCCACCCGTCTCATCCACGATGGGCACGTAAAAGCACCGCCCCGGCAGCATGCCGCGCAGATCGCGCGGGGTCAGCATCTGCATCAGGCGGGCGGCATCCGGGCCACGCAGTTCGACCTGACGCTCGACCGAAACATCCCAGACCTGCACATGTTCCTTGAGGTGACGGTAGTCAGCCTCCACACTTTCAAAGACGGTGGGCAGCAACATGCGGTTGTAGACCGTGTAGGCCTTGACCCCTGCGGCCTCCACACCATCGGAAAAAGGGGTGCGGCGCAGCCTGCGCGACGGAGAGATAAGCGCCATATCAAGCATCCTGTGGCATGAAGACCAGATCACTTACCGGAGCTTTGCGCCCCGAAGCGGTCAGCATCGCATGGATCTGACCACGGTGATGGGTCTGGTGGTTGAAAAAATGAACAATGGCTGTTGCAAGCGGCGTAGTTATGTCGCGCTCCTGACTGCCCGAGTACCACGTTATGTCGCCGATCAGATCGACAGCGCGCAAGCCATCGGCCCAGAACCGGATCTTGCCATCCATACGGAAGCGATCCGCCGCCCATGACATGATCTTGGGATGCAGTTTCGTGCTGTCCGCCCCGCCCACCTGCGGTGGCTGCACGGACGGGTCAAAACGGCTCATCCACAGGATGTCGCCCCACAGCAGATGGTTCGCGGTCGCCATAAGGCTGCCAAAGAACGCCCCGCGATCCTTGGTCAGCTCTGCATGCGACATGGCCTCCAACACCGGCATCAGTTGGTTGTTCTGCCAGCTGTTGTAGCGCGCCATGGTTTGCACATAGCGCGAGTCGATCACGGCTTGGGGCCTTTCCAGTCGATCGGACAGATTTCCGCCGATTTACCGCCAAAGTCCCAGACGCGGCCATAATCCCGCACCCGGCTTTTGAGCCCCGTGGCCGCGATGATATCCGGACCCATCCAGTATTTGGAATTGCTGACCATCACCGGATGCTCCGGATCCTTGCCCGCCAGCATCTCGATCTCGCCCTGTATCTTGCGCCCGATCATGATGGAGCGGCGGTTGCCCTCGCGCACGATCTCAACCGGCGCACGTTCCGCGCCGATGATCTCGCTGACCAGCATGGTGAACAGCCCCGTGGTGCCGCCCGCAGCACCCGAAAAGATCTGCAGGATACCGTTATAGGCCTTGCCACTGGCGCGTTCATCCACATAGGCGGCAACCTTCCAGTTGCCCTCCCCCATGCGACCGGGGATGTCCACGAGCAGACCGATATTGAGGCCGGCGAGGTCTTCGCCCTCAAAGTGCCCTTCGTCGATGGCGATGGCCATCCACGCATGACAATGCCCCTCGGTGGGCGGGTGTGCGCCAAGGCTGACGACACAGGGACAAAATACCGTGCAGGAGCAGTTGAGAAACAACTCGCCCTTGATCGCCCATTCGGTCGGGCTGCTTTGCCGACGCTTCGGGTTCGGCATTCGTTGATCAATGCGCTGACTGATCGGCAACCGATCCGCATCCGCCCTTCTGTTCTTCGCCATGCCTTATCCTCCCGAAAAGACGGGCCAGCCCAACACCGCGATCCCCGCGATGATCAGGACAAACCCCATTGGTTTTGTGACGTAATGCCCGATCTGGGGCAGTTTTTCGATGACCATGAACAGTGTCGCAAGACCCATCCATGCAAGGTTCATCACGCCGCCGACAAAGCCAAGCGCCATGAACCCCCAACAACATCCCACGCAAAAGGCACCAAGTCCCAGCCCCATGCGCAAGCCCCCCGCGAAACCCGTCCGCCAATGGCCCAGAAAATACATCATCGGGGAATGACATACGCCATGGCAAACCTCCTTGGTGCGGGTGAACTGGAAAGCTCCCACAAGGATCAGCAAGCCCCCTGCCACCCAAGGGCTTTTCGCGATGCCCAGCATGTCAATCACGCCGCCAAACAGCAGCGCCAGCTGCACCCCCGTGATCAGCGCGGCAAAGGCAACCCAGACGATGAAATATCCCAGCAGCACGCCGGACCACCCGGCCCGCGTGCCCGTGGCACTGGTCATCAGGTCCTCATAGGCGCGCAGCGTCGGCACCAGCGTCGGCAGCATCATCGCCGCCATCATCACGGCCCACATCCAGAACAGCGGCCCGAAGTTCGCCATCGGCATATACATCGGCATGCGCGGATCCATCGCGGCCATACGCGCGCCCATTTCACCCGGACGCCCCAGCATATCCACATCCATGTCAATCGCCATCGCATACATCACCCACCACGCCGCCAGAATGGCACCGAAAAAACCAAGCCAGAGGGTGGAGCGCATAATACCGTGCACGGGGGATTCCTTTTCCTTGCACTTCAAATGCCAGACAATTAGAAAACGGGCAAACACTAAATGTAAGACATATGAAAATTGATCCTGAAAACCCAGCCGATCTATCCGCCCAGATTGCAGCCGCGATCCGGGATGCCATCGTGGCTGGCACCTTGCTGGTGGATGCACGCCTGCCGTCGGAGGCGGAACTGGCGGAACACTTCGACGTCTCGCGCCCGACCGTGCGCGAGGCACTCAAACGACTGGCGGCGCAATCGCTGATCCGCACGCAGCGCGGTGCCACCGGCGGGGCCTTTGTGAACCGGATTTCGTTTCAGGACGCCTATCCGCAGCAAATCACCACCTCGACCCTATTGTTGTCGATGAATGCCGTCAGCTTCAGCACCGCCTGCGAGGCGCGCTATGCGCTGGAACGCGCCTGTTCGCCCCTATCGGCAGAGCGGCGCACGGCGGATCACCTCGCGACCATGCGGGCCGAAATTCACCGCCAGAATCAACCGGGGCTTACAGACGAAGCCTTTTGCGCCTCCGATGTCGCGTTCCACCGCGCGCTTGTCGATGGCGCAGGCAACCCGGTGCTAAGCTATCAACTCGCCGGGGCGGTTGAGGCCATGCAGCCCTTGATGAACATGATCACCTTCACCGCCCGTGACCGCGCGCGTATCGTGGCACTGCATACGGCAATTGCCGATGCCATCGACGCGAGGGATGCGGCGGCCACCTTCGACGGGCTGACTGCGTTGGAAAACGAAACGCAAACCCTCGCGCGCAGCGTTCTTGCCGCGCGTGCTGCAGCCTCCGGGCGGTCCGCGAGCGCAACCTCCGCTTGATCGGTGCGCGATTGTTGGTAGGCTTTCCGTCATGGGAGCTTCGCGCGCCCGCGAAGGAGGCCAGATGCACGCCAACCGCAGCCCAAAGCCCCGCAGCACCGGCAGGTCACTGCGCACCAACCCCAAAAGCCCGTTGCAAAAACGCGCCGATCACAGCCCCGTGGTTGCGCACCTCGCCCGAATACAACAGATGGCCCTTGCAGGCGCCACAGACGTTGCGCAGCTTTATGCAACGGAGACCGTCAAAGGTCAGGATGGCTTTTTCGTACCTCGCATGAAAGCCGCGATTCATTGTCATGTGGGCAACAAGATGCGCAATCCGCACATCAAAATTCGCGGTGACGTGTATAATTTTGGCAACCCTCAGAAGGAGTCGCGCATACAGGACGCCTATGAAGCCCTCGTCGGGGATCAGCGAAACGCAGCACTGGAGGGCTATGAAGACTGCCGCGAATATCTTTGTGAATTGCTCGACATAAAATATGAACCACACGAAACGGCGGATGCCGGTGCCGGAGCTGCCGCCGCGGGAGGCGGCAGCAAAAGCAAGGGTGGCGGGAAGAAAAGGAAGTGACACGCACAGCAACCGTCACTGGCTGCTTGTCAAAGCGCGACATGCACCTAGCTGTCTCCCATGATTGACACTCTCAACATAATCGGCGCGCTTTTGACCATTGGCTTTGGCCTGTTTGGCTTTCTTGCGCCGCGCTACACCGCCAGCGTGCTGGACCTTGCGCCAACGGAGTCGACCATGGGGCTGTCGGAAATGCGGGCCTCGGTCGGCGGGCTGTTCGTCGCGGCGGGGCTGGCAGCCCTGTTGCTTGGCGACCCGCTGGCCTATGCGATGATCGGCTTTGCCTTCGCGGGGGCGGCGTCGGGTCGGGTGCTGTCGCTGATTTTTGACAAACCACCCGTCAAGAAGGTGCTGCTCTTCGGCGGGATCGAAGCCGTGCTCGCTGCATGGTTTCTGGCGGGGAACCTCGGCTGAGGCACGGGGTCGTCCTGTTGGTACAGGCTGCGCCCCCTTTTCCACCTGCCGCGCGCCCCCCAACTGCGCGCCCTGTCACCATGATAAACCAGCGCGACAAACCGTTCGGACCCCTTGAGGTTCGGGCGCGATTGGCCTATATTCATAGCGTCCTTCGGGACTATGAACATAAACGCGCTCGTAATAAGCGGATCGGACCCGGGGGCGGTACCCGGCGACTCCACCAAACATCCTTCATTTGGGGATCATGGGGTCGAAACAGGATCGACGAACGTCTAAAGGGGTTTGCTTTGTTTCGGCTGTCTGCCACCGTTATCGGCGAAACTTGTACAATTGCAAATGACAATCGTGCTCCAGTTGCGATGGCCGCGTAAGCGGTTTCAGCGACTGAAACTTAACTCCTTGGGTTTAGCGACCTAAGGCGGGGTTCGCAGGCACCTGGCAACAGAAGCCTGCACTTTACCTCTCCAAAACAAATCTGAACAAAACAACCATAAGTTGCTTTTGTTTACCCTTTCTACGCCACTGAATGGTATCCTGCGTGGAAAGGCGGGGAGAACCTATGTTGCGCAAAACTGAAATCATCCAACGCTGGTATGAAGAGGTCTGGGTCAAGGGAAACTCGGATATGATCGACGAGATCTACCGCCCCGCACCTGAAAATGAATCGCTGATACCCGGTGGGCTCATCAACACGACCGAAGCACGCGAATTGGCCACTGTTTTCAACAGCCTGATCACGGATCAGAAAATCCGGGTGGTTCATTGCGTGGAACAGGGTGAGTGGCTCTCTGCGCTGGTTGAGATGTATGGGTTCAAGGCCGGCACGGATAAACCCGTCAACATGCGGTGGTTGACGATGGTGCGCCTTGACGGGGATGTCATCGTTGAAAGCTATCCAGCCGTTGATTTCCTGTCCCTTTTCGAACAACTGGACCAACTGCCGCCTGACAGCTTCGAACTGATGCTCAGTGGCACGGTTTTTAAGTAAACCTTCGCAATTGACCCGGTGTGGGGCGATGTGCCACTTCTTGCACCAGGGACAAAGCGGTTAGCGATACAACCCGTCGCATGACATCTCGCACGCCCCCGGCAGGCCGCGAAAGGTACGGAAATGACCGCGCCAACACTCATCGAATTGTGCCGGGTCTTTGCCCGCATCGGTGTTTTGTCCTTTGGCGGACCGGCCGCGCAGATCGCCCTGATGCATCAAACGCTGGTGGAAGAGAAAAAATGGCTGTCCGAAGACAGTTTTCTGCGCGCGCTGTCATTGTGCATGTTGCTGCCCGGACCCGAAGCGATGCAACTGGCGACTTATGCCGGCTGGCGTCTGGACGGTGTGCGCGGCGGGCTGGTCGCGGGGTTGTTGTTTGTCCTGCCCGGTGCGGCTGTGATCCTTGCCCTTGCCCTGATCTATGCCCATTTTGGACAGGTGCCGTTGGTTCAGGCAGCCTTTACCGGGATCAAGGCCGCCGTGATCATCATCGTCCTGCAGGCGCTGCTGAAACTGTCGCGCAAGACGCTCACCGGCAAAGGCGCATGGGCCCTCGCCGCTGGCGCGTTTATGTCCCTGTATTTCCTGAATATTCCCTATCCGCTCATCATCGCCACGGCCGCTGCCGTCGGTGCATTGACCATGGCGCCCGCCACACCGGCGGCTTCGGCGTCGCATGAGACAGCCACAAACCCGGTTTTGACGCTCACCCTCTGGGGCACGCTATGGGGCTGCCCGATTGTTGTGCTCGCCCTGATGGACCACATGTTTTTGATGCAAATCGCGTTGTTCTTTTCGAAACTGGCCGTGGTGAGCTTTGGCGGGGCCTATGCCGTGCTGGCCTATATGACGCAGACCGTGGTGGCAGAGCATGGCTGGATCACCACCGGGCAAATGATGGATGCTTTGGGCCTTGCGGAAACGACGCCCGGACCGCTCATTCTGGTCACGCAATTCGTCGCCATGATCGCCGGGTTCAATGAAAGCGGCCCGCTTTTGGCGCTGGCTGCGGGGGCGGTTGCGCTTTGGGTGACATTTACACCCTGTTTTTTATGGATTTTCCTCGCCGGTCCCTATCTGGATGCGATCGCGACACGCCCGCGCCTCTCCGGCGCGCTCAGCGGTATTACCGCGGCAGTTGTGGGGGTGATCCTCAATCTTGCGGTGTGGTTTTCAATCCATGTGCTGTTTGGGCAGGTGACCACCCTACCCGGTTTGCCCGCCCCGGCCCCTGTCCCGACGTCGCTTGACATCAATGCGCTCGCTCTGACGCTGCTGGCCGCTGTCGTTGTGCTGCTGCTTAAACGTGGTATCGCGGAAACACTGGGTATTCTGGCGGTCGCGGGCCTTGCGCTGACGCTTCTGTAAAACGACGCCGGTTAAGACGCAGAGACCTCTTTTATCCCCAGAGGAATCGGCTATGCTCGCGTTAGACGAACTCTTTGCACCCAGGTATGAGATGACCCGCACTATTGACTACGGCAACTTGATGCACGAGGCCATGCGCGGCCTGATCCGCAAGGTGCTGCTGGATGTATGCGATCACGGCCTTCCGGGGGAGCACCATTTTTTCATCACATTCGACACCGGCCACCCCGATGCGGAGCTGGCCGATTGGCTGTTTGACCGCTACCCCGGTGAAATGACGGTGGTGATGCAACACTGGTACGACAACCTGGAAGTGACCGACGAAGGGTTCTCCGTCACGCTGAACTTTGGCGATGCGCCTGAGCCGCTTTATATCCCCTATGACGCGATCAAGACATTCGTTGATCCGTCCGTGGAATTCGGGCTGCGCTTTGAAACCCAGCATGACGAGGACGAAGAGGCAGCGCCCGCGCAGTTGCCCCCCCACAACGCAGGTTGAAAAACCCAAAGCGGAGGCAGCACCGGCAAAAGACGGTGCAAAGGACGCCGAGATCGTCTCACTGGACAGTTTCCGCAAGTAAACGCGCGTTATTCCCGTTTCAACAGCGTTGACACCGTCCGCTGGATTTCACCGTCCCTAATGGTTTGGAAGTCGAGCATCAGGCCGCGTGATGCCAGTGAACGGTCAAACTGCTGGATTTCATAGCCGCCATCTTCGGTGACATACATCGAATAAACGCTCAGCGTCTCCCCGTCGATGCGCCCCCAGACGTAGGGTTCGCCCTTCATCGGATCAAGCTGTGCGGCATGACCGAAAACGTTGCGCTTCATCGCGGAAGCGTAAACACCCGGGCGCGCGCTTGGCACGAAATCAATGGTATAGGCCTTTTCCTTGGCGGTGCCATCCTTGCGGTAGGTCGTCGATTTCCAATAGACGCGAAACCCCTCCTTGGTTTGCGATATCTTGACGCTCATGTCGCGGGGGCGGCTGGTTCCATCCGCAGACTGCACGTCCGCTGCACCAACGTAGCTGCCGACAAAACGGGAAATATCGGCATGCACGGCAGTGGCCGTCAGCAACAGGCCCATGATCAATGCACCACAGGCCAACACCAAGTGACGTGGCAAGAACTGACGGTTCATTCAAAATCCTCCGAGGCTTTGGCGTTTTGACCGCACGACCACAAGCCGGACGGTTTCACAACCCTATCAGATAATTCCTTTGGTTTGGCAAACAATGCCCGTGACGCGCCGTCGCCCTGTTGCACGAGCCCCCCCGCAGCGCTAAACCGCTGTACAAAGCCAGTGTAACGGAGCGCAGAATGACCCAGACCCGCACAGAAACCGACAGTTTTGGCCCCCTCGAGGTCCCTGCCGATAAATACTGGGGTGCACAGACGCAGCGCTCGATCATGAATTTTCCCATAGGTTGGGAAAAACAACCCGTTGCGATTGTCCGTGCCTTGGGGGTGATCAAACAGGCTTGTGCCCAGGCAAATGTTGAACTGGGAAAACTTGACGCTGCGCGCGGGGAGGCGATCATTCAGGCCGCCAGCGAGGTGGTCGCAGGCAAGTTTGACGACAATTTCCCACTGGTTGTGTGGCAGACAGGGTCCGGGACCCAGTCGAACATGAACGCCAATGAGGTCATCGCCAACCGCGCGATTGAGATCATGGGTGGGGTGATCGGCACCAAGGATCCGGTGCATCCGAATGATCACTGCAACATGGGGCAATCGTCCAACGATACCTTTCCCACGGCGATGCACATTTCGACCGCCATGACGGCCCGCGATGTGCTGTTGCCGGGGTTGGAAAAACTGCATGCCGCGCTTGAGGTCAAGATCGCCCAGTTCGACGGTATCATCAAAATCGGACGCACCCATACGCAGGACGCGACCCCTCTGACCCTCAGTCAGGAATTCTCCGGCTATGCGCATCAGGTGGCCATGGGCATCCAGCGCGTCAAGGACGCCTTGGGTCGGATTTACGAGCTGGCACAGGGCGGCACCGCCGTGGGCACCGGTCTCAATACGCCTGTCGGCTGGGACGTGATGGTTGCAAAAAACATGGCTGATATCACCGGCCTGCCCTTTGTCACCGCGCCCAACAAGTTCGAGGCCCTCGCCGCGCATGACGCCATGGTTGAGATGTCCGGCGCGCTGAAGGTCGTTGCCGCCAGCCTGTTCAAGATCGCCAATGACATTCGCCTGCTCGGCTCCGGGCCGCGCTGCGGCTTGGGCGAGTTGGTGCTGCCTGAAAACGAACCCGGATCGTCGATCATGCCGGGCAAGGTCAATCCGACACAATGCGAAGCGCTGACACAGGTGTGTGCGCATGTCTTCGGCAATGACGCTGCGGTCGGTTTCGCCGGGTCGCAAGGGCATTTCGAACTGAACGTGTACAAACCGATGATGTCGTACAACGTATTGCAATCCATGCAGCTTTTGGGCGATGCGGCATCGACCTTTACGGATAATCTCGTGGACGGGCTGACGGCGGATGCGGATCGCATCGAACGCCTGATGCGCGAGAGCCTGATGCTGGTCACAGCGCTGGCCCCGGAAATCGGCTATGACAACGCCACCAAAGTCGCCAAGACGGCGCATAAAAACGGCACGACCCTCAAGGAAGAGGCGATCGCGCTGGGGTTTGTCGATGCCGAGACGTTTGAACGGGTCGTGCGCCCCGAAAACATGATCGGGCCCAAATGAGCACGCCCATCAACCTCAACAAGGTCCGCAAAGAGCGGGCCCGGGCGTCACGCAAGGCGCAGGCTGATGAAAACGCCGCGCGATTTGGCCAGAGCAAATCGCAAAAAGACGCGTCAAAGGCAAAGGCCGACAGGATCGCGCGCCATCTGGACGCCCATAAGCGCGAGACATGAGTGCCCGGCCCGTCAAACATTCGGTGACCCTGAAAGGTCACCGCACATCCATATCGCTTGAGGATGAGTTCTGGCAAGAACTCCGGCGCATCTCACAGGAAAACGGCAAGCCGATCAACGGGTTGGTCGCCGACATTGATGTGAAACGCGGGACCAGCACAGGGCTGGCCTCCGCGATCCGGGTCTTTGTGCTGGAAGACCTGAAAGCGCAGCTTGCGCGCGCTCAGATGGATGCCTGATAGATCTTGTCGATGTTGCTGCCCAGGGCGGCACCGAATTCGGCATCCGTCATCTTCACGTTCAAACCTTCGGTCAGCGCACGGCTGAAGCTTGCGATCATATGCGCGTTCTGCGCCAGTTTGGCAGAGGCAACATCCGTCGAATAGCCGCCCGACAAGGCAACGACCCGCAGCACGCGCGGGTGTTGCGCAAGCCCGTCATAAAGGCCCGGTTGATCCGGCAAGGTCAGTTTCAGCATCACATCAACGCCCTCGTCCAGCGTGTCGAGATGCTTTGCGATCTCCGCCTCCAACAGCGTTTCGGCTTCAGCCTTGGTTTCCGAGTGGATGTTCACTTCCGGCTCAAGGATCGGCACAAGGCCCGCCGCCAGAACGGTTCTTGCCACATCAAACTGCTGGGCGACGATCGCCGCAATTCCTTCGGGGTTTGCGTGGTTGATGACAGAGCGTTCCTTGGTCCCGAACACGCCTTTGCCCTTGGCCGTGGCCAAGACATCCTCAAGACCCGGCATGGGCTTGAGCATCTGAACGCCGTTTGCCTCATCCTCCAGCCCTTTGTCGATCTTCAGAAACGGCACAACACCCCGACGGTTCCAAAGCAGTTCAGCGACCGGTGTGCCGTCAATCTCATCATGCATCGTACGTTCGAACAGGATGGCGCCGATGATTTTGGCATTGGTGAAGTCATCCGCCAGAATGATCCGTGCGCGCATGTCATGCATCGCTTTGAACATCGCCTCTTCGCCCTCGTAATCCGTTGGCTCAACGCCATAAAGGCTAAGCGCTTTTGGCGTGGACCCGCCAGACTGATCCAGCGCGGCAACAAAGCCCGCACCTGATTTCATTTGTTCACGCATCTTACTGTAGTCTGACATTCTTACCTCTTCTCATGATTCCGAACGATCACCCGTCCTTAAATCAAGCTGTCAAAAGATGATATATGTTAGCGCCGGACATCCAGCGTGGCCCCGCAGATGATACGGCGGGCAATCACCCCAGAGTGGCCAAGGCCGGGAAGCGTTCAAGAAGCCACCAGGAAAACGTCGTGAACGCACCGGTGACCATTGCAACACCGACCACAAGGAGCAGCCCGCCCATCACGCGTTCTATGGTTTTCATATGCCGCTTGAGCCGATCCATGACCCCCATCGCGCGCGTGATGAACATCGCCGCCAGCAGAAAGGGGATGCCCAGACCCGCCGCATAAACGCCCAACAGGACAGTGCCGCGCGTCACAGAGGCCTCGGAAGCCGCCAGCGACAGGATCGCGCCCAGTTGCGGACCAATGCAGGGCGTCCAGCCAAAGGCGAAGGCCAACCCCAGCACATAGGCCCCAAAGCTCGACCCACCCTTGTCACCCGCGTCCATGCGCGCCTCGCGATCAAGAAAGGGAATGCGCAGGATACCCAGAAAATGCAATCCGAAGACAATGATGACAACACCTGAAATACGCGCGAAAAGAATCTGATTTTGCAGGAAAAAAGCACCGAATGCCGAGGCCGTGAAACCAAGGATCAGAAACACCGTGCTCAGCCCCATCACAAAGAACAAGGCGGCGATAATGGCACGGCGCCGTGCCGCCCCCTCACTGCTCATTTCATTCAGGCTGACACCGCTCATATACGCCAGATAGGGCGGGACGATCGGCAAGACGCAGGGGCTGAGAAAGCTGATGATTCCCGCAAAAAGCGCCACCGTCATGGCAGGCAACAGACCCGCATCAATGATTTCAATTCCGAACATAAACCTCCCTTAGCCTATCCGCGCCACAGCGTCACCCCGCCAAGGGTCACAAGATTGTGGACAGGACGAAACATCGCGCCTATCTGAACGGTATGACAAAAGAAATACACCTGCTGGACGCCACTGGTCTGCTGTGCCCCCTGCCTGTTCTGAAGGCGCGCAAACGACTGCAATCCCTTGCTTCGGGTGAGGTGCTGACGATGCACGCGGATGATCCCGCGGCGATTGTCGATGTCCCGCACTTTTGCAGCGAGACAGGGCACCACCTTGTGTCAAGCGAACTGGATGGGCCGGTGCAGGTCTATGTCATCCGCAAAAAATGAGGTGACATGAAAAAGCGCGCCCGATTTGGACGCGCTTTTTGGGTTTTTGGTGTTGGAAAGCCCTTAGCCTCCGATGGACCACCACCCGCGCCGCTTTGGTTTGGCTGGCTCTGGCGCGGCCTCAGCGACCACCGGTTCGGGCTCGGCACCTGCAGGTTCCGGTTCAGGCGCTGCTGGCGCTGGCTCTTCTGCCACCGGTGCCGCCGCAGCTTCCTGTGATGAAGGTGCCGGCTCGGCGTCCTGCGCCACGGGGGCTGGTTCGGCGTCTGGTGCCGCCTCAACCGGAGCGGCCTTCTTGGCCCGGCTGGCCCGTTTACGCTTTGGTTTTGCAGGGGTTTCTTCGGTCGCTTCGGCGGGTGCGGTTTCTTCCACTGGCGCGGCGGTTTCGGCTTTCGCCTCTGCTTCTGGCGCATCCTGTGTGTCGGCTTCCACTTTCGGTTTGCGCGTGCGCGACCGTGTCCGTTTGGGTTTTGCCGGTGCCTCTTCCTGCTCTGCCGCAGGGGCTGGCGCATCATCGGTTTGCGCAGCAGGCGCCTCTACCGGGCTGTCGGCTGCAGGCTCCGCTTTCTTCGGAGTCTTAGCGCCCTGGGCCTCGGATGCCTCGGCATTTGTCTCATCGGATGCGGTCTGCGTCTCGCCATTGCCGTTCTTGTTGCGACGCCGACGACGCCGGCGACGGCGCTTGGGCCGATCCTCGCCATCATTCTCGACGTTGTTTTCCTTGTTTGCCGTCTCTGCGCCGTTATCGGCCGTTTCCGCTGGCGCCTCATCGTCGTCCGCATCCACCTGATCCATCAATGAGGTATCAACAGAAACAACATGTTGTGCTGCAACCGACACGACCCGTGTGGCCGTCTTGAACTTCTCAAGACTGAAATCGGGGCTGACCAGCATGGGGTCGCCTTCGATCCGCACAGACAGCCCGTAGCGCGCTTCGATATGCGCAATATGTTCGCGCTTCTGGTTCATGAGGAAATTGGCAATACCAACCGGCGCCTTGATCAACACCTCTCGGGACCGCTTGCGCGTGCCCTCTTCCTCGATCTGGCGCAGGATGGACAATGCGAGGCTATCATCGGACCGGATCAGGCCCGTACCATGGCAGGCCTGACACGGCTGTGTCGTTGCCTCGATCATGCCGGGGCGCAGGCGCTGGCGCGACATTTCCATGAGACCAAAGCCGGAGAT
Source organism: Roseobacter denitrificans OCh 114 (assembly GCF_000014045.1). Classification (NCBI taxonomy): domain Bacteria; kingdom Pseudomonadati; phylum Pseudomonadota; class Alphaproteobacteria; order Rhodobacterales; family Roseobacteraceae; genus Roseobacter; species Roseobacter denitrificans. The sequence continues at coordinate 2,169,694 of NC_008209.1, read as the reverse complement.
ACGCCCCACTTGAATGCGCGCGCGGTCCGTCTTGAGCTTGTCTTTCATGCGCTTTTCGACGGAGGTGTTGTTCTTGCGCTCATCCATGTCGATGAAGTCGATCACGATCAGGCCCGCGAGGTCCCGCAGGCGCAACTGCCGCGCCACTTCGTCGGCGGCCTCAAGGTTGGTCTTGAGCGCGGTCTGCTCGATCGAGCCCTCCTTGGTGGCCCGCCCGGAGTTCACATCAATCGCCACCAGAGCCTCGGTCACGCCGATCACGATATACCCCCCCGACGGAAGCTGCACAGTCGGGTTGAACATCGACGCAAGATAGCTTTCGACCTGGTAGCGGGCGAAAAGCGGCAGACCTTCGGTATAGAGTTTCACGTTTTTTGCATGGGACGGCATGATCATCTTCATGAAGTCCTTGGCGATGCGGTAGCCCCGTTCACCTTCGACAAACACCTCGTCAATCTCGCGGTTGTAGAGATCGCGGATCGAGCGTTTGATCAGGTCTCCCTCTTCGTAGATCTTGGCGGGCGCGACGGATTTCAGCGTCAACTCGCGGATCTGCTCCCACAGGCGTTGCAGATATTCGTAGTCGCGTTTGATCTCGGCCTTGGTGCGTTTGGCCCCGGCGGTGCGCACGATGAGACCCGCGCCTTGCGGCACTTCGATCTCATTTGCGATCTCCTTGAGCTTCTTGCGGTCCGCAGCATTCGTGATCTTGCGCGAAATACCACCGCCGCGCGCCGTGTTGGGCATCAGGACGCAATAGCGCCCTGCAAGGCTGAGGTATGTGGTCAGCGCCGCGCCCTTGTTGCCCCGCTCTTCCTTGACGACCTGCACGAGCAGAATCTGGCGGACCTTGATGACTTCCTGAATTTTATAGCGCCGTGGCCGGGGTTTGCGCACGGGGCGGATATCGTCTTGATCATCGTCATCCGCGACGGATTCGATGGTGTCATCCTTGGAGGATGCATCAGATTTGCGCGGCGCATCATCGTCGTCGTCGTCATCATCGTCGCCATCTTCAGTCGCGGTATCGTCTTCCGAGGCATCCTCAGACGCTGCTTGCGCGTCCTGATCATCGGACGCGTCAGCCGTCTGCGCAGCCTCCGCGCTTGCATCATCGCCCTCGGGCTCTTCGACAGGTGTCTCGGCGACCCGCTCCATCGGAGAGGACCCCTCTTCGCTGTCATCCAGATCAATGGTTTCCATGCCGTCGATCTGGTCGGACTCCACATCCTTCGTCGCGACCACATCCTCTGACGTGGTGTCTTCGCCCTTGGCCTTTGTGCGGCTGCGCGATCTGCGACGTTTGGGCTTTTCGTCCTCGTCTTCCTTGGCCTTTTGCGCTTCGGCATAGGCGCGCTCTTCTTCCATCAGGGCCTGACGGTCCGCGACGGGAATCTGGTAATAATCCGGATGAATTTCTGAAAAGGCGAGGAAACCATGACGGTTCCCCCCGTACTCCACAAAGGCCGCCTGCAAGGACGGCTCAACCCGTGTTACTTTTGCAAGATAGATGTTGCCAGCAAGCTGGCGTTTGTTTTCGGATTCAAAATCGAACTCTTCAACCTTGTTTCCATCCACCACCACAACGCGGGTTTCTTCCGCGTGGGTGGCATCGATAAGCATTTTCTTAGCCATATTTCCAAATTGCATAGCCGCGACCGCACAGCCCCCGGGGGAGCGTTGCAGTGGGGGGTATGTCTTGTCAGGGCGATCTGAGACGCACTGCATGGCCGGGCCGCTGAGGCCCTCGCCGATCTGCTCAATGCATTTGCGCGCGTCATCGCGTTTCTTCTCCGACACGGGCACGTCTTGCGGCCTCGCATCCATTTTTAACTGCGCGATCCGGATCATAGAGCCGGTATCACATCAGCGGTTCCTTAACCGTTTCCGGTCCAATCGGTCTGCCGTGGGGTGCATGAGCCATGCCACACCGCGCCCGCGACAGCGAATCTCTCTGCAGATGGCGTGCGCGTCAGGCGCGCCTCTCTACACTGCTAGATAATGCTACATGCCTGAAAAACACAATGGTCAATCGACATTTACCTGCCTCAACCCTGAATTGAATCCACTAAACCGTCGGATTTACTGATCAAATTCCCGGTTTCAGAGGTAATCTGAGCGTTGCAGGCCATATTTCGCCATTTTTTCGTTCAGCGTGCGTCTGGGCAGGCATAGTTCATCCATCACACTCGCGATAGAGCCGCGATGTCGGCGCATGGTATTGTCGATCAGCATCCGCTCGAAGGCTTCGACGTATTCTTTCAGCGGTTTGCCTTCGGTCGTCATCACAGGCTGCATGTCCTCATGATCGTTCATCAGCAGCGATGATATGGTCCCTGCCCCGCGCCGTGACTGCAGCACCGCGCGTTCCGCGAGGTTGATCAGCTGGCGCACATTGCCCGGCCAGGGCGCCTGCAACAGCTGCGCAGCCTCCTGTGCCGTCACCTGCGGTGTGTCGCAGCCGTATTCTTCGGCGAACTGTTCGCTCAGACGGGTGAAGAGGGTGAGGATATCTTCGCCCCGCATGCGCAGAGGTGGCACCGTGATGCGCAATGCCGCGATGCGGTAGAACAGATCAGAGCGCAACGCATCCTCGGAGGTGCGCCCCGCTTCCTGCAGGTTCGAGATCGCGACCAGCCGCGTCTCTGCCGGGGTACCCTGCTCGTTTATCACACTGAGCAGGCGGGCTTGCATCGTTTCTGACAGCGCCTCAATGTCTTCCAGCACCAAGGTGCCGCCGCGCGCCTCTTCCATGGCGGGCAGTTGCGCATCCTCCGGCATCATCGGCCCGAACAGGCGTTTGGCCAGCGCGTCCTCTTCAAAGGCGCTGCAACTGACCAGCACGAACTTCTTGCCCGCCCGGCTGCCCACCGCATGCAAGGCATGGGCCACCAGCGTTTTACCGGTTCCGGTTTCACCATCGATCAGCACATGGCCATCCGCCTGCCCCAGATCGAGGATATCTTCGCGCAGCCGCTCCATGACCGGGCTTTGCCCGATGAGCTTGCTCATCAACTGGGTGCCGTCGGAAAGTTCCCGCCGCAATGCGCGGTTGTCCATCACCAGACGTCTCGCACCTGTCGCCTTTTTGGCAAGGTCCGACATGCGGTCCGGGTTGAACGGTTTTTCCAGAAAATCAAAGGCGCCGACGCGCATGGCCTCAACCGCCATCGGCACATCGCCATGCCCCGTAATCATGATCACCGGCAGGGCAGAATCATTGCCCATCAGCTTCTTGAGGAACTGCATCCCATCCATGCCCGGCATTCGGATATCGGAAATGACGATCCCCGGATACTCCGGCCCGAGCACTTTCAACGCATCCTCGGCACTGCCGAAGGTTTCCGTGTCATACCCCGAAAGGGCCAGCCACTGGCTGATGGATTGGCGCATGTCCTGTTCGTCATCGACAATCGCGATTTTCATGGCTTGTGTCATTGTCTACTCCGCCGCTTGTTTCGCTGGTTCGCCGCTTAGGATCGGCAATTGCATTTCAAAAACCGCGCCGCCCTGCTGGCCATTGCGCGCTGTAAGCCTTCCACCAAGGTCTGTCACGATCTGGGACGAGATAGCAAGCCCAAGCCCGACACCATCCCCTGGCTGTTTGGTCGTGTAAAATGGCTCAAAAAGGGCATCGAGGTCTTCAATACCCGGCCCATTGTCACGTACTGTGAGTGTTGCCGTTTCCCCCGCAGAAAGGATGATTTCGACCTTGGGTGCAGCGGCTGATTTGGTTGCATCAATCGCGTTGCGCAAGAGGTTCACCATCACCTGTTCAATGCGCAGCCGGTCGCCCATGACCTCAACCGGATCATCGGGCAGGATGCGGGTGATCTGCACCTGCCGTTGACGCAATTGCGGCTCCATCATCGCGAGGCTTGAGGCCAGCGCATCGCCCATGGGGACTGGCGCAAAGGCCTCCTGTCCTTTGCGGGCGTAAGACTTCAATTGGCGCGTGATGCCCCCCATCCGCTCAATCAGATCGTCAATGCGCCCAAAGGAGGACAGCGCCTCTTCATGGCGGTTGCGCCGCAGCAACAAACGCGCCCCGGCAAGATATGTTTTCATCGCGGCAAGGGGTTGATTCAACTCGTGACTGACGGCGGCTGACATTTCGCCCAGAGCGGCCAGTTTACTTGATTGTTCAAGGGTCTGTTCAGCAACGGCAAGCGTTTCCTGCACCCGTTTGCGCTCGGCAATTTCCCGCTGCAACGCAGCGTTGAGCGATCTCAATTCGGCAGATTCCCGCTGGAAAAGCGCCATGCGCAAGGCCGTGCGCCGGCTGAGCGCATAGAAGGTCAGCGCGAGCAGAATCGCAAAGCCCATGATCTCAAGCGCGAGTACACCATTCACACGTTCACGCACCGAGGCATAGGTGGTGTAGCTGGTCATGCGCCAACCGCGGAACGGGATCCGCGTTTCCAGACGCATCACGGCCTCGCCCTGCAGATAGGCATCGGGCGGCAAGGCGGTCCAGTCTGCGGTGGCCTGAATGGCGCGCTGGATGGCGTTCTGGGGTGTTTGACGGGCCAGCGCTTCTTCTTCGGTGCGGCCACGCCAGCGCGGTTCCGTGGTCAGGATGATTGTGCCGGTGCTGTCCGTCACGATCACCGCATCCGAAATCCCGGCCCAGGCCCGGCCGAATTTTTGCAAATCGACCTCGACAAGGATCACGCCCGACACATCCGAGCCCGACTGCACCCTGCGCGAATAGAAAAACCCGTAACCGCCCTCTTCGCGCTCCGCCACGGTGAAAACGGTGCCGCTGGCACGGATCGCATCGACGAAATAGGCCTCTGACCGGTGGTTTGACCCCAACCTGTTACGGTCGGTCGCCGCAACCGTCCGCCCGTCAATATCCAGCAACATCAAGGATGCCGCGCCGATCTCTTCCACAAAGGAGATCAGCCGCCGTGTTGATGCGGTGTAATCAGCCGAGTTCAGCGCGCCGATCAACTCCGGGTCGCGCGCCAGCAGTTGCGGCACGATGGCGTTCTGGCGCAGCTCGGACAGCAGGTTCCCGCTATAAAGCGCAAGCCTCAGTTCGGCACGGTCGCGGGTTGTATCCGTGAAACGGTCGGTCAGCAGCTTGTTGGTGACAGAAACGACCGTCACCGCCAGCGCGAGCAGAATGCCCACAGCCATGCGCACCCGCCATGAGCTGATCGGGTTCGGCTCTTTTGATTGAAGCTCGGCTTCCATGAAAGCAGCTTACGCCAAAGGCGCGTATCGGCTCAAGTCACACCGCCGCCAGCGCGCCCGTCAATGCGCGGAAGAGCGCCTGCCCATCCGTCCCGCCATGCCCGGCATCCGCCGCGCGTTCCGGGTGCGGCATCATGCCAAGAACCCGGCGGTTTGACGACAGGATGCCCGCGATATCCGCTTTGGCACCGTTGGGCGTGTCCTCATAGGTAAAAGCGACGCGGTCTTCGCCCTGAAGACGCGCGATCGTCTCATCATCGGCAAAGTAATTGCCGTCGTGATGGGCGATTGGAATACTGATGGTATCCCCGGCGGTGTACCCTTCGGTAAAGGCGGATGCAGATGTCTCAACCTTGAGCGCGACGGTTTTGCAGATGTATTTCAACCCGGCATTGCGCAGCAACGCGCCCGGCAACAACCCGGTTTCGGTGAGCACCTGAAACCCGTTGCAGATGCCGATGACGTAGCCCCCCCGCTCCGCATGTGCTGCGACGGATCGGCAAATCGGCGAGTTTGCGGCGATGGCCCCGCAACGCAGGTAATCGCCAAAGGAAAATCCGCCCGGAATACCGATGATATCGACGCCTTCGGGCAGGTCGGTATCCTTGTGCCAGACCTTGGTGACCTGTGCGCCAGCCGCCTCAAAGGCGACGGCAAGATCGCGATCACAGTTGGACCCGGGAAAGACAACGACCGCCGCGTGCATCAGGAAATCTCCACCGAGTAGGATTCGATCACCGTATTGGCCAGCAGCTTTTCACACATCGCGCTCACGTCCGCTTCGGTCGTGCCTTCGGCCAGATCAAGCTCGATGACCTTGCCCTGTCGCACGCCATTGATACCTTCAAATCCCATGGCCCCCAAGGCGTGGCGCACTGCTTCGCCCTGCGGGTCCAGCACACCGTTTTTCAGCATAACATGTACTCGTGCTTTCATGTCTCGTCCTTCTGTGCGCCCCGGACGCACTGTTTCCCGGGGTTAGTTGATCAGGGTCGGTTTTGTGATCGGCGTGGCGTTCTTGGGCATCACGCCCAGACGCTGCGCCACTTCGGTATAGGCATCGGCCAGATCGCCGAGATCGCGCCGGAACACGTCCTTGTCCAGCTTGCGACCGGATTCGATGTCCCACAAGCGGCAACTGTCCGGGCTGATCTCATCGGCGACAACAAGACGCTGGAAATCCCCGTCATAGACGCGGCCCACTTCGATCTTGAAATCCACCAGACGAATGCCCACGCCGAACATCAGCCCCGACAGGAAATCATTTACCCGCAGCGCGAGGCTGAGCATGTCATCCATATCCTGCTGGCTGGCCCAGCCAAAGGCCGCGATGTGCTCTTCTGTGACCAGCGGATCGCCCAGCTTGTCATCCTTATAGCAATATTCAACGATGGGGCGCGGCAGTTGCGTGCCCTCTTCCAACCCCAGTCGCTTTGACATGGTGCCAGCGGCGTAGTTGCGCACGATGATCTCGAGCGGGATGATGTCCACGCTGCGCACAAGCTGTTCACGCATGTTGAGCCGTTTGATGAAATGCGTCGGCACGCCGATATGGCCAAGTCCGGTCATGAAGAATTCGGACAAACGGTTGTTCAACACCCCCTTGCCTTCGATCACGGCCTTCTTTTCGGCATTGAACGCGGTGGCATCGTCCTTGAAGTACTGCACGATGGTGCCCGGTTCGGGTCCTTCATACAGGATTTTCGCTTTGCCTTCGTAGATTTTCTTGCGCCGGGCCATGGGCGTCCTTTCAAGACTGAGCCCTGAGGATCAGGGACTTATCTGCGCCTCTCTTAGTGGAAGGGTTGCGTCGCTGCAAGCCGAGGCATCTTGCGCAATGGCTTGCAAACTCGCATATCTAGAACGCAAACAGCCACGCCACCAGGAGACAGGCCCATGACAACATTCGATGATCGCGAAAATGCGTTTGAAAACAAATACGCCCATGATGCCGAGATGCAATTCAAGGCAGAGGCGCGCCGCAACAAGCTGCTGGGTCTGTGGGCGGCGGAGCTTCTGGGCAAAAGCGGGTCCGAGGCGGATGACTACGCCAAAGAGGTAGTGAAATCGGATTTCGAAGAAGCAGGCGACGAGGATGTCTATCGCAAGGTGTCCGGTGATCTGGGCGACAAGGCGGATGAGGCCACGATTCGCGCGCAGATGGCGTCGCTGATGGTCGAGGCCAAACGCCAACTGATGGCAAACGAGTAAGACACCCCCCGGCTCAGCCTTCATGTGTCGCCTGAAGGGCGGCACATTGACCCAACGGCGGACGCGCGTGCGCACCGGGGTCTTCGTCATTTCATGTAAATGATGAGAATTATGAATTTGCGACGGCACGCAACCTGTGACATGACGCACGCAAGGACAGCGGAGCGTGATCATGCCCAACCCTTTCAGCGATCTTCTTGAAACGCGCGGCGTATTGTTGGCCGATGGCGCGACCGGCACGAATCTCTTCAACATGGGATTGATGTCCGGCGATGCACCCGAATTGTGGAACACGCAGGAGCCGCAAAAGATCAAGGCGCTGTACAAAGGCGCGGTCGATGCGGGCAGTGATCTGTTTCTGACCAATTCCTTCGGAGCCAACGCCGCGCGCCTGAAACTGCACAGCGCCGAGAAACGCGTTCATGAGTTGAGCCGCGTCGCTGCCGAGATCGGACGCGAGGTCGCGGATACCGCCGGACGGGCGGTGATTGTCGCAGGCTCCGTCGGGCCGACCGGTGAGATCATGGAGCCTGTTGGCACGCTCAGCCATGCGCTGGCGGTTGAGATGTTTCACGAAACCGCAGACGGTCTGAAAGCGGGCGGTGCGGATATCGGATGGCTCGAAACGATCAGCGCACCTGAGGAATACCGCGCCGCAGCCGAGGGCTTCGCGCTCGCCGGGCTGGATTGGTGCGGCACGATGAGCTTTGACACCGCCGGGCGCACCATGATGGGGCTGACCAGCGCCGATATGGTCAAAATGGTCGATGATCTGGGTGATCTTGCGCCGCTGGCTTTTGGGGCGAATTGCGGCACCGGCGCGTCTGACCTGTTGCGCACGATCCTCGGGTTTGCCGCGCAGGGCGCCGAACGCCCGATCATTGCCAAGGGCAACGCCGGCATTCCCAAATACGTGGACGGTCACATTCATTACGACGGCACCCCCGAACTGATGGCGGATTACGCCGTGATGGCGCGGGCGAGCGGTGCGCGGATCATTGGCGGATGTTGTGGCACCATGCCGGAGCATCTGCGCCATATGCGCGAGGCGCTGGATACGCGCAGGATGGACCACCCCCCGGCGTTGGAGGAAATCGTGGACCGGCTCGGTGCCTTTTCCTCCGTTGCGGACGGGACCGACAAGGAAAACACGCCGGCGCGCCGCGCAACGCGAAGAAGCAGACGCGCCGGCTAATTCCCGTATTCCGACCCTATTGCCGCCGCACCCGATGCATGCACCGCGTGACACTTTCGCCCGCGCGCGTCGCACTCCGCTTTCACCGTGTCGCAATCCGGACAGTGCGCAAGCCCGGTTCAAGCGAAAGATGGTTCAAAGTGACGCACATATAGTGCCTGCGGTAAAGGAACGATCATGTCGGATGAAGACGAAATCATTCTGTCGGAACTGGACGATGAAGAGCTTGTTCAGCAAATGTTTGACGACCTCTATGATGGCCTCAAGGAGGAGATCGAGGAAGGCGTCACGATCCTGCTGGATCGCGGTTGGCAACCCTATGACATCCTGACCAAGGCTTTGGTCGGCGGCATGACAATCGTGGGCGCGGATTTCCGCGACGGCATCCTCTTTGTGCCAGAGGTCCTTCTGGCCGCCAATGCGATGAAGGGCGGCATGGCGATCCTGAAACCGCTGCTGGCCGAAACAGGCGCCCCGCGCGTGGGCAAGATGGTTATCGGCACGGTCAAGGGCGACATCCATGACATTGGCAAGAACCTTGTCGGCATGATGATGGAAGGCGCGGGTTTCGAGGTCGTGGACCTTGGCATCAACAACCCCGTCGAATCCTACATGGATGCTCTGGAAAAAGAGAAGCCGGAGATACTTGGCATGTCCGCCCTCCTCACCACGACGATGCCTTACATGAAAGTGGTCATCGACACGATGGTCGAGAAAGGCGTGCGTGATGACTACATCGTGCTGGTGGGTGGTGCGCCGCTGAACGAAGAATTCGGCAGGGCCATCGGCGCAGACGCCTATTGCCGTGATGCCGCCGTGGCCGTGGAAACGGCAAAGGAATGGGTCGGGCGCAAACACAATCAGAAATCGGCCTGAAACACGCCGCGCCCGGTCGGGCATCTGTGTGAGGCATGGACATGACGGACCTGAATGATCGGCAACTGACCGAAGACGGCTTGGACATGGCCCATCAGACCGGGCGCGTTCTGCTGATTGCCTGCGGTGCTCTGGCGCGCGAAATTCTGGACCTCAGGGCGGCAAACGGGTGGAGCCATCTGGACCTGACATGCCTGCCCGCGAAGCTGCACCTTTACCCTGACAAGATAACGGCGGCGGTGTGCGACGCTGTCGCCAAGCATCGGCAGGATTACAGCGAGATTTTCGTCGTCTATGCCGATTGCGGCACTGGCGGGCAGTTGCAATCGGCCTGCGACGCGCTGGGTATCAAAATGATCTCAGGCCCGCATTGCTACAGCTTCTTTGAGGGCAACGCGCGCTTTGCCGAAACGGCAGAGCATGAGATCACAACCTTTTATCTGACCGATTTTCTGGTCCGTCAGTTCGACGCTTTCGTGATCCGGCCGATGGGCCTCGACCGCCATCCAGAACTGCGGGGTATGTATTTCGCGCATTACGAAAAACTGGTCTATCAGGCGCAAACCGATGATCCCGCATTGACCGAAAAGGCAAAACACTGCGCCGCACGGCTTGGACTGGCTTTTGAGCGGCGGTTCACCGGCTATGGGGATTTGTCGACCGCATTGGCACGATTGTAGCGGGCGTTACAGGGATTTGGCGGCGACATCCCTGATCCGCTCGATCATGGCGCGCAACCCGTTTGAGCGCTGCGCGGACAGGTGGTCATTCAACCCGAGACGCGCCATCTCAGCGCGCGCGTCGATGGCCACCACCTCGCTCAGCGCGGCCCCGCAATAGAGCTTGCGCAAAACGGCAATCAGACCGTTCACGATCATCGCATCGCTCTCGCCCTCAAACTGCATCACACCGTCCTCGGGGGTCACGTGCAGCCAGACCTGACTGGCGCAACCCTCAACTTTTGTGGCAGGCACCTTGAGCGCGGCATCAAGCGGCGCCATCGCTTTACCCTCTTCGATGACGAGACGATAGCGATCTTCCCAATCGTCGAGGAATTCAAAATCTTCGACCAATTCTTCGAATGCAGCCTGTGCCATGACGGGTCTCCTGTCTTTTGATGTCACAGGTAAGTCGGCATCGCACAAAGGTAAAGGTCCCCGCCTCTGATGGACACTTTTCATCAGCCTGCAGATAGTCTAGGTCAGGGGAAACAGAAAACGTAATTGGCGAACGCATGCGTATAACGATCCCCGCTTTGTTGGTAAGCATTGTCCTTGTCGCCGGATGCGGCAGTTCGGCCAACCCCATGAATTGGTTTGGAAATGACGCGCCGGATGAAAGCGTGCTGGAACCGATCGACGCGGCAAACCCGCTGATCCCGGAAAGTGACGGCATTTTCCAGAACAGGCGCAATCAGATTGCGATCTATCCGGGGACAACGATCGACGCGATTTCGGACCTGACACTGGAACCTGTGCCCGGCGGGTTGCTGATACGGGCCACAGGGCGCGCGGCGACCCAGGGTCCCTTCAATGCGCGGCTGACGCCCAGCAACGAAGACGAATTGCCCGAAGATGGCGTTCTGACCTACCAGCTGCAGGCGCAGTATACGCAGATCACAGGCGGCGCGCCGGAAACGCGCGAAGTCATCGTTGCGCGCACGCTCACCGATCAGGAACTGTCAGGGACGCGCACGATCCGGGTTGAAGGTCTGCAAAACGCATTGGAGCGGCGGCGCTGAGCGCATGGTCATGCGTCAAGGTTGACGATACGCACATTTGCCCCTTCCGCAGCAAGGGCAATCTTTCCCTCACAGAGCCGCAGCGCATCCTCGCCAAACACCTCGCGCCGCCATCCGTTGAGTGCCGGCACATCGCGCAGGCCGGCGGCGATCGCATCAAGGTCCGCTGCAGGAGCGATCAGCTTGGCCGCAACACCCGCGCTTTCCGTCTTGGCCTTGAGCAGGACGCGCAACAGATCCGCCAGCGCAGGGTTCACCTGCAGCTTGTCGCGTGATCTATCCGGTTTGGGCATGTCCTGTTGCGGGCATTCCACACCGCGCTTGACCGCCTGTAAGATACCATCCGCCACATCGCCGCGCCGCCCCTCGCGCAGCAGCAGCCGCGAGCGCCCCAGTTCTTCCTGCGTCTTTGGCTTGTTGGAGGCCAGTTCGATCAGCGCATCATCCTTGAACACACGGTTACGGGGGACGTTGCGCTCCTGCGCATAGGTCTCGCGGAAAGCTGCCAACTCCCGCACCACGGCGAGAAACTTGGGCGAATTGGTGCGCGTTTTCACCCGCCGCCACGCGTCCATCGGTGCAATGATATAGGTTTCCGGGCTGGTCAGAACGGTCAACTCCTCACGCACCCAGCGGCTGCGCCCGGTTTCTTCGAGCTTTTCTGCCAGAAACTCATAGACCTCCCGCAGATGGGTGACATCGGCCAAGGCATATTTCATCTGCGCATCCGTCAACGGGCGGCGCGACCAATCGGTAAAGCGTGAGGTCTTGTCCAGCGGCTTTTTGGCAATCCGGCGCACCAGCGTTTCATAGCCCACCTGCTCGCCAAAGCCGCAGACCATGGCTGCGACCTGCGTGTCAAACAACGGCTCGGGAAAGACTTCGGCATCGACGTAAAAGATTTCGAGATCCTGCCGAGCGGCGTGAAACACCTTGACCACGGATGTGTCGCGAAACAGCGCATAGAGCGGTTCAAGCGACAACCCCGGCGCGAGCGGGTCCACGATACAGCCGGTGCTGTCATCCTCCCCCGGCATGGCAAGCTGGATAAGGCACAGCTTGGAATAATACGTGCGCTCTCTGAGGAATTCCGTGTCGACCGTCACATAATCGAACTGGGCTGCCTGCGTGCAGAACTCGGCCAGCGCTTGTGTCGTTGTGATGGTTTTCATTCGGGCAATTCTTTGTTTTTGATGTTTGCGTCCACCCCGTAACGGGACGTTACACGAGCCGGGTGGCATTGACCAGCAGCACCACCCATCACCCGTCGAGAAACACGGGAGCCGTGTCACCACCGACAAATCGGCGCAGCACCATAGGGTACAATATATGCTCCTGCACCAGAACTCTGGCGGCCAGCGTTTCTGCGGTATCCCCTGCCAATACAGGCACCCGCGCCTGACCCAATATCGGGCCATCATCGAGGGCCGGTGTCACTTCGTGAACCGTGCAGCCATGGACGGTATCTCCCGCAGCAAGGGCGCGCGCATGGGTATGCAGCCCTTTGTACTTTGGCAGCAATGAGGGATGGATATTGAGCATCTTGCCGCGCCATCTGTTTACAAACTCGGCTGTCAGGATCCGCATGAACCCCGCGAGGCAAATGATATCGGGCTTATGCTCCGCCAGCGCACCCAGAATCGCATGCTCAAAGCCGGAGGTATCGGCCCCGAAAGGTTGATGCCGCACGATTTCGGTTGGCACGCCGCGTTCTTCGGCCCGCTCCAGCCCACCAGCCTTGGGGTTGTTGGACAAGACAACGCAGACGCGCGCGGGATGATCCCCGGTCATGCTGTCCAGCAGGCGGATCATGTTCGACCCCCCGCCGGAAATGAAAATAGCGACCCGTTTTGTCACAAAAGCGTGCCGGAATAGCGCACACCCTCTCGCGCGCTGACATGTCCGATGCGCGCGACATCCTCGCCCAGACTGGCCAGCAACTGTGTCAGCTTGTCGGCCTCTTCTTGCGCCACGACGAGGATCATGCCGATCCCGCAGTTGAATGTCTTGAGCATTTCAGCTTCCTGCATGCCGCCCGTCTGCGCCATCCAGCCGAAAACCGCAGGCAGCGACCACGTGCTCAGATCAATATCCGCCCCCAGCCCCTCGGGCAAAACGCGCGGCAGGTTTTCCGTCAAGCCACCCCCGGTGATATGCGCCAGCGCATGCACGCCCCCTGCATCAATCGCCGCCAGCGCCTGTTTTACATACAACCGCGTCGGGGTCAGCAGTTCCGCCCCCAGGGACTGTTCGGCCCACGGGCATGGCGCATCCCACGACAACCCGGAGACTTCGACCAGTTTGCGCACAAGGCTGTAGCCGTTGGAATGCACACCATCAGAGGCAAGGCCCAGCAACACGTCGCCCTGCGCCACATGCGCCGGAAGTGCGGCGCCCCGCTCCATCGCGCCGACAGAAAACCCCGCCAGATCAAAATCACCGGCAGGATACATGCCCGGCATCTCTGCTGTCTCGCCGCCGATCAGGGCGCAACCGGCACGCTCACATCCCAACGCGATGCCTTCGATAATGCGCGCAGCCTTGTCGGTTTCCAATGCACCCGTTGCAAAGTAATCAAGAAAAAATAACGGCTCCGCCCCCTGGCAGACGAGGTCGTTCACACACATCGCCACAAGGTCAATTCCCACACCGTCCACATGGCCGGTATCAATGGCGATCCGCAGTTTCGTGCCGACACCGTCCGTGGCAGCCACAAGAATAGGGTCCGTGTACCCTGCATCCTTCAGATCAAACAGCGCACCAAAACCGCCCAAGCCCGCCATGACGCCGGATCTGTTGGTGCGCTTGGCTGCCGGTTTGATCCGGTCCACAAGCGCATTTCCAGCGTCTATATCCACACCGGCATCGGCGTAAGTCATCCCGTTTTTCGGCAAATTCATGGCGCTCTCTCCTGCGTGAGCATGGTTAAAGGCGGGGTAAATCATATCTGAGCGAACTGCAATCCAAAGCAGATCACGCAGCCCCTTGACGCCGTGCACACAGGCCATTACCCAACAGCCATGGCGGGCCTGTAGCTCAACTGGTTAGAGCAGAGCGCTCATAACGCTTTGGTTGCGGGTTCAAGTCCTGCCGGGCCTACCATGACCGCCATGAATTCCAAACCCTGCACATGGGCCAAACCAACTGACACTGTTTTCGCGTGACGCTTTAGCGCGCGATGACGATGTCGGCACTGAGGCCGCCCAGACGTTCAGATTTGCCAAGCCTCAGCATACCGCCGTGCGCGCGCGCGATGTCACTGGTGATCGCGAGGCCCAGACCAACGCCACTGCCCTGATCCTGATTGCGCGCTGCATCCAGACGGGTAAAGGGGCGCGTCGCCTCTGCCCGCCGCTTTTCCGGAATGCCCGGTCCATCGTCTTCAACCCGCAGCCGCAGGGTTTTATCCGTGAGCAAGACGGACACCTGCGCGCGCGTTCCATAGCGCACCGCATTGGAAATCAGGTTGTCCAGCGCGCGCCTTATGGCCAGCACATTCAGTTGGACAGTGCCCGTCCCCTCGCCCTCCTGCGCCACCAGCGTGACATCGCGCCCTGCCCTTTTTGCGTCCTCAACCACAGCACTGACCAATGCGCGTGGATCGACAGCTTCGGGCTCGCCCTCTCCTTCGCCCTTGGCAAAGCTGAGAAAGGCATCAAGCATCTCCTGCATGTCGTTGACATCCTGCTCAAGCGGTATTCTCTCGGCATCCTCCAGCATGGACAGGCTGAGCCGCATGCGCGTGAGCGGGGTGCGCAAATCATGACTTACCCCCGACAGCATCAAGGTGCGTTGTTCGATCTGGCGTTCGATCCGGTTGCGCATATCCAGAAACGCATTGCCCGCCGCCCTGACTTCGGACGCACCGGCCGGGGTGTAGGGCTCATGCCTTCCCCGTCCAAACGCCTCTGCCGCGCGCGCCAACCGCTTGATCGGCCGCAACTGATTGCGCAAGTAGAGGATGGCGATAACGGTCACCAGCCCACCGAAGAAGATCATGTTCACAAAAAGCTGATGCGGATTCTTGGCCGAGACGCGATCGCGGTCAAAACTTATGCGGACCGGGCCATGGCGGGTTTGCGCATAAACATGGACCCGCTGGTCGTTCAACAGATCTATGGTTTCGATTTGCGCAACGCGCGACGGCAAACGCGCCACGATCACGCGCCCGGAAAAGTCATACCAGTGGCGCAACATCTGGCTCGGCACAGCGTCGGGCGATACAGGCGTGGCCGTCAACGCCAGTTGACTGGCCTGAGCCACCACTTGCGTTGGCACGGAGCCTGCATCCGGCGCGGTATCAACAATATCGAGAACCAGCAGAATCTCGCGGGAAACGGCCGTTACCATTTGCTGCGTGACGTCTTCGAAATGTCGGGTCAGAAACAGCACCGTCACCACCAGTTGCAGGAAAACCACCGGCAACAGCAGGATCAGAACCGCCCGCACATACAGGCTGCGCGGCATATATTGTTTGAGCCACCCAAAGAACATGCGGTAGACCCTAACGGTGCCCCCCAGCATTAGAAAGACTGAATGACCATGGCAGATGATTTCGACCCGCCCATCGGCGTCCCGCAATCAATAGAGCCGGATATCCGCCGCATCCTCGCGCCAAACCCATCCCCCATGACATATAGGGGAACCAATACGTATCTGCTTGGCAGTCGCGACATCGCGGTGATTGATCCCGGCCCCGCCGATGACAGGCATCTCGACGCGATCCTGTCCTGCCTTTGCACGGGCCAACGCATCACCCATATCGTGGTCACGCATAGTCACCTCGATCATTCGCCTCTGGCGGCGCGATTGTCCGACCTGACCGCGGCACCCGTCTATGCGTTTGGCGGCTCTTTTGCGGGTCGTTCCGCAATCATGCAAGACATGGCGGATTCCGGGCTGTCAGGCGGGGGTGAAGGCATGGATCTGGCCTTTTCACCCCATATCTCGGTGGCAGATGGCGCGGTGATAGAGGGATCGGACTGGGTGTTGAATGTCATCCATACACCGGGTCACTTGGGAAATCACATCGCATTGGGGTTCGGGGACATCTGCTTTACGGGCGATCATGTCATGGGATGGGCCAGTTCGCTCGTGTCTCCGCCTGACGGCGACCTGACCGACTTCATGGCCTCCTGTGCGCGCCTCAAACGCTATCCCTGGCGTCGCTTTTTACCGGGTCATGGCGATGTTATCGATGCCCCTCACGACCGGTTGGAATGGCTGATCACGCACAGAAATGCGAGGGAAGCTGCGATCCTTGATTTTCTGGACGATGGTCCGGCAGATGTGGAGAAGATCACGGATCACGTTTATCAGGACACGCCCGCCGCTCTCATCCCGGCGGCACGGCGCAATGTGATAGCGCACCTCATTGATCTGAAAGGTAAATTCAAGGTCACCTTTACCGGTTCGCTTGATTTCAAAACCCCGTTCAAACGGATCGACCGCCATCGACGATAAATTCCACATTTTCACAAAAAAGGCACTGGACGCATAATAAGAGCGCTGCTATATCGCCCAGACCGTTCCGGCGTAGCTCAGCGGTAGAGCAGTTGACTGTTAATCAATTGGTCGTAGGTTCGATCCCTACCGCCGGAGCCATTTCTTCTACGTAAGCCCGTTATTTCCTTGATTTTAAGGGGTATCGGTGCTCTTCACGACACACATGAAGACACACGTGGAGACACACAGAGATGGCCATAGCCCCCAAGATCAAACATGTTGATCCAAGACCGAATGGTGTCCTGAGATTCCGCCGCAGGTTTCCTAAGGATGTCGCGAAGACCCTCGGGCAGCAGTTCTTTCAGGTCCACATCAGGAATACTTCGGGGGTTGCCTTCGCCCGGGAATACGACGCGATCTTGAGAGAGTTCGACAGAATGGTCACGCACGCTCGCGATGACATGAAGCGACAAGGCACGGACAACAGGACCGCCCAACAGAAGTGGCATGACGCCTTGATGAAAGCGGAAGGACTGCGTGAGGGCGTCACTGGTGACCTGCCCCCCGAAACTTCCCTCATTCTGATGTAGAGTTTGCTCAACCTTTTGAAGGAGCAAGCGAATGCGAAAGAGCCGTTTTACTGAGGCACAAATTATCGGGATGATCAAAGAGCAAGAGGCTGGCATGCCGACGGCGGAGGTGTGCCGTAAGCACGGTCTCAGTCAGGGCACGTTCTACAAATTTAAATCCAGATATGGCGGCATGCATTGCCCGGCAACACATGCAGAGCATGTGTGAGAGGGAGGTTTCTGACACCGCAAGGCTGAAGGCGCTTGAGGACGAGAATGCCAAGCTTAAACGCCTTCTTGCAGATCAGATGTTGGACAACGTGGTGCTGAAGGATTTGCTGGGAAAGAACTGACGACATCAGCTGAACGGCGGGACGCCGCGCTCCGGGCGATGCGGGATCATGAAATCTCGCAGCGTCGGGCGTGCAGGCTCGTTGGTGTCGACCCTAAGACTGTCAGACGCGACCGTCCGCCTGACAATCCCAAGATACGCAAAGAAATGAAGAAGATCGCCAATAAGCGGCGCAGGTTTGGCTATCGCCGGATCGGCATCATGCTTGAGCGCGAAGGATATGTGATGAACCACAAGAAGCTTTATCGCCTCTACACAGAAGAAAAACTGGGGGTCAGGCGACGGCGGGGCCGCAAGCGGGCGCGTGGATCGCGAACACCGATGCCAGAAGCCCTGAGGCCGGGCGAAGGTTGGTCTTTGGACTTTCTGTCTGACACGTTCGGTGCATCCCGTAGGTTCCGCATTCTGGCCATGAACGATGACTGCTGCCGCGAAAACCTATGCCTTGTTGCAGACACGTCGATCTCTGGTGCCCGGGTGGCGCGCGAGTTGGATGCTTGGTTGCGTGTCTATGGAAAGCCAAAGAGCATTGTCTCGGACAATGGCACCGAGTTCACCAGTCGGGCGATCCTAAAGTGGGCAAACGACAACAAGGTGGATTGGCACTACATCGATCCGAGCAAACCCCAACAGAACGCGTTCATCGAAAGCTTCAACGGCAGCCTACGGGACGAACTGCTGAACGAGGAGATGTTCGACAGCCTGGACGATGCCCGGCGCAAGCTGGCCCTCTGGCGTTACGATTACAATAACATCAGGCCACACTCATCGCTCGGGAACAAAACGCCTACAGAAGCGCGCCGGACGCTTGAGCAATTTGAGGGCTCCGCACCCGACGCGCTTGCCCATACGGACAACGAAGAATATGAAAATCAGACCCGCAAACTCTCGTTATGAATGAGGGAGCCTTGGGGGGCAGGTCAAAAACAAAGATGTATTTGCTGAACACCCGCGTCAGTTTTCTTTTGCCGCTCCCTTTCGATATCCGCTTAGCCCCGCCTACGGGCAAACTGCTACTGACCTTCATCTCCGCGCTGTCGCATTTTTCGCGGTCAATCAGAACAACAAGTTGATCTAAACCCACCGGATAAGCGCATTATGGCAGTTCAGTGTCAATTTCGCACGACACACAAAACGTGGCTCTTACGACACACTACGACCAAAATGCCATCTGAATATCTAGCCGCAAATGTATGTTTTTTATATATTTTTTCTTATTACCTTTCATTCTGAGCTTCCTACCGCCGGAGCCATTTCACCTAAAAAAGCAGTAAATTGGAAAAGGCCTCGCAATTCGTGAGGCCTCTATATTTTGGCAGGGTAACACTCGACTGCTATGACATATCCGCTTGGCACGCCTCGATCTCAGTCTTCACGCCCTGCATCACATCGTCAATGCCAGCACCGGTTTAGCTGGTCTCAGAAATATAGTGGCGGAAACTTACTCCGCCAAATCCCGTACACCTGACCACTCCCATGGTCCAACTCATCCCGGTGATACACAAATTCAGCTATCAAAACTGTCGCTAAGCTACTGTAATATCTGAATAGCTCTGTTTGGCAGCTGCCTAACATGCCAAACGGCGGGCCCAGTAGTGATTTGGTGCTAATCTCAGACACCTACTTGATCTTGCGTCAAATCTTATCGTCTTTACCCTTGGATATCACAAATGGATATACTGGCAAGCGGCAGTGATTTCACCATTCCGTCCCTTCGGCACTCTCCGTCTTATCGCGACCGGTAACATGCGCAACCGTGTTCAGGCAAAGAGCGCCAACCGTTGAAAGCACATTATCAAAACAGTTCCAAATCGTTTCCACTTGGCTGGGACGGTACGGGTACTTCTTTGGGTAGCACTTCGTCCGCTCTTACTTTTTGCATGACACGGCCTGATGTGGGCCAGAACATGATGTGTCGCGCCGAGTCTCCGCCGAGTGAATGTCCTTCACAGTCAATCCCTTCTTTTCGAAGAAAATCCAGTGTGAACTGACTGTTCAGCAAGCCGATATCACTCAGACCGGCAACCATACGCGCACCGCCAAAGGCCTTTGCACGCAGGCGACGCCGTTCGCCGCCAAGTTTCAGAATATCGTTGATCAACAATTCCATCGCGTTGATACCCGCCAGATTGCAAACACCCGAGCTTCTGGTGCTGACGGTCAAAAGCATGTGGTTCATACCACCTACCTTGGCCACCGGGTCCCACAGACAGCATGAAACGCAAGACCCTAGAATTGTGGAGATTGCCCGATCAGGATCAGCGGAAACCGCACGTTCACCCTGAGTTATATGTTGACGGTTTTTTGTCATTGCAAAGGTACCTTGGTCGTTCTGCGCGCTGTTCGTGCCGATGCGTTCTTGCTCTCTCGCAGCGCTTCACCGATTTTGTGGATTGGCAGTTGATGCTGGACAGCGCCCAGACCGAAAGCGACGCGCGGCATGCCGTAAACCACGGATGTTTCCTCATCCTGGCCGAATGTGGTGGCACCAGCCTCTGCCAATTTCAACATGCCTTGCGCACCATCCTTCCCCAGACCTGTCAGGATCGCAACGGACACTTTTTTAGCTTCGGAAACAGCGGATAAAAACAGGGTATCAACCGATGGGCAGTGCAAGGCGGCGGGATCATTCGCAACAAACCGACACTGCCAGCCATCCATGCGCCTTACGACTTCCGTGTGTTTTCCGATCCCGGGCGCTAGGATCACATCACCCCGACGCAGCGGCACGCCTTCTTCGGCGAGTTTCACGTTCTGCGGCAGTTGTCTGTCCAGCCTTTGGGAAAAGCTTTCAAGAAAGTTACCGGGCATGTGCTGAACGATGACGACGGGTGCACCGTCAGGGTCAAGCTTTGGCAACACGGCTTCCAAGGCTGACACGCCGCCTGTTGATGCGCCAATCAAGATCAGCGACCCCCTGCGACAAGGCTGACCCAGCGCGGAAGCGCGCTGCATCATGGGCGCATCTGCTGGTTTTTCTGTCGCCTCGCCCCTTTTCAGGGAAGCCGGACGCGTGCAGGCCGCCTGATAGACCCGCTCACAAATGTCGCGCGAAAGATCAAGGTCATACCCATCTGTCGGTTTCAAAATACAGTCGATCGCACCGCGTGAAAGCGCCTGAACAGCCGCATCGCTGCCTTTGCTTGTCAGGCTGGACAGCATGACAACCGGCATAGGGCGCGCGCGCATCAGGCGCGTCAAAAACTCCAGACCGCTCATCCCCGGCATTTCGATGTCCAGCGTTATGACGTCGGCCGGATTGGCGCGGATGTAATCGCGCGCTTCAACGGCATCGCTTGCCTCCCCGACAACTTCTAGGCGTCTGTCCGAGGCCAATACTGTGCGCAGCCACATCCGGATCACACGCGAATCGTCAACAATCAAGACCTTCTTGGCCGGTACGTGAGATTGATGCTCGTTCGTATCGCTGTGCAAAACCATGCTCTTTTCCGTTTGGGGTCCCAAAGCATGCCTGATGTGACACGCACTTGTCCAAACATGCCGCACAGATGTAAATTGAGCCTTAATGGTCGTGCATCGCAGTCCCTAAAAAGCGGTGAAACGCCCGTCAGGCCCCGTGTTCAGCGATCATCTGGCGCGAAATAATGACACGCATGACTTCGTTTGTGCCTTCCAGAATCTGGTGCACGCGCAAATCCCGCACGATTTTTTCGATCCCGTAGTCTGCAAGATAGCCGTATCCGCCGTGCAGTTGCAGCGCCTGATTGGCCACATCAAATGCAACATCTGTCACGTAAAGCTTTGCCATTGCACAATATTTTGTGGCATCCGCAGCTTTAGCATCCAGTTTGGACGCGGCCTGACGCAGGAATATCCGCGCGGTCTGCAACTTGACTTCCATATCCGCCAGTTTGAATTGCAGCGCCTGAAACTGATCCAGCCGTTGCCCGAATGCCTTGCGCTCCGCGGTATAGGACAGGGCAGCGTTCAGCGCCGCCTGCGCGCCACCAAGGGCGGATGCGGCGATGTTCAATCGCCCCCCGTCAAGGCCCGCCATCGCGTAGGCAAACCCCTGCCCTTCCTGCCCGACCAGATTGTCCGCCGGGATCGCGCAGTCATCAAACTGCACCTGTGCCGTGGGTTGCGCGCGCCATCCCATCTTGTTTTCGAGGGCGCCAAAAGACAGACCTTCGCGCCCGTTTTCAATCAGTACGGCGGAAATACCCTTGGGGCCTGCATCCCCCGTGCGCACCATCGTGAGGTAGACATCGGAATATCCGCCACCCGAAATGAACGCCTTGGTGCCGTTCAACACATAGCCTGAGTTGCTGCGCTGCGCCCGCGTGCGCAGGGCAGCGGCATCAGATCCTGACCCGGGTTCGGTCAGGCAATAAGAGAATACGGTTTCCATGGTACACAGCTTGGGCAACCAGTGTGTTTTCATGGCGTCAGAACCATAGGTGTCGATCATGCCGCCGCACATGTTGTGGATCGACAGAAAGGACCCGACCGACGGGCAAGCCATTGCCAGTGCTTCAAAAACCAGCGTCGCATCAAGCCGGGAAAGCCCTGAGCCGCCGTGTTCTTCGGACACATAAATCCCGGCAAGGCCAAGTTCAGCGACCTTGGGCCACAGCGCCTTTGGGATGGTCCCGGCGGCTTCCCACTCCTGGGCAAAGGGTGCGATGTTTTCCTGGCCAAAAGCATAGGCCATGTCGAAAATCGCTTGCTGTTCCTCGGTGAGCGAAAAATCCATCGGCATCCTCAAATGATCGTGCGGCCCAAGCAGCCCGGCCCAAGGCATATCATCCCGGTCGGACGCTGCAAGGGGTCGCTCAGTAGCCCGTCATCTCAAGATAGCCGCGCCCGCTGTGCGATCCCGTGATCTGAACCGGGCCTTCCCAGTAAGGAATGGACGTGGTCATCCAGGCCGCGCCATTCAAAGCCTCCACCGTGACATCGACGCCTTTTTGCGGCAGTTGCGCGCGCCATTTGGTCGGCACCGCCCGGCCCGCCACATCCGTGGTGGCCAACGCGGTTGCCGAAAACGCGCCATCGGGAAAAGCGGTGGTGGTGCCATCCGGTTCGATCCAGGTTGCTTGCGTATAATCGCTGCCATCCTCGTCATGCAGCGTGAACCCCATCAGGCGCACCCCGTCGTCAAAGACCATCGAGAACCAGTCCCAGCTGACCTGCGTGGCCGCCAAGGGCTGCGAGGCCCATTCGCGGTCCAGCCATGCAGTGCCTGTCACCTCGACCGGACCTTCGGGCAGAAACAGCGTCCCTGCGACGGTATAAAAGGGCTGCGAATAGTAGTAACTGGCCCGCCCGCTGGCGGATTTCTGTGAATAGCCCGCCTCGCCGTGAAAGATCAGCGGGCCTTGCGCGCTCAACGTGACCTCATAGCCGAAATCAGGGCCGGAGGCGCGCATTGCAACCTCGTCGAGCGTATCGCCAGACATGTGCCAGTCATCAATCCATGCGCTGAAGGGTGCGGCGGTCACACCCGCCTGCCCGACCCCGCCGCGCGCGATCCGTTCTGTTACGAAATGCGCATCCTCCGTGGTGACAGCCGCGTGGCCCATCCACAGTTGCGGGCTGGCCCAGCCGGGTTTTTCTTCGGGCGCAATGGCGGATCGGAACAATGTCCACTGCAGCCCCATCTGGCGCCCGGTGGCATCGGTGAGGTTCGCCGTGACATACCACCACTCAATCTGGAAATCCGGGTGCGCGCCGTGATCTTCAGGGAAGGAAAACGCATATCCACGCTCGGGTTGGCTAAAGGTGCTCGCGTCCCGCCCCAGACCGGCAAAACCCTGTGCTGCGGCCTGCGCGGCCACCAAGATGCTGATGCAGAAGATCGACAACCAAAGTCTAACGCTCATTGCTGAATACCTTCAAAAGAGATTGCGGATCGGTGCGCGCCAGCCGGATCGCGGGCCAAAGCGCAGCCAGCAGCGCCGCAACTACCGTCAGCAGGCCGAGGCGCAGATAATCCAGCGGAAAGACATACATCGGCAACCGCCAGCCAAAGGCTTCGACATTGACGACGGCCAGCAAAACCCAAGCCAGCATCAAGCCGACGGGCAACGCCAGCACGCCGGTCAGGGTCGCAAGACACACCGCGCGCACGACCTCAAGCCGCGACAGCGCGCTGCGCGTAAGCCCCAAGGCCCAGACAGGCGCCAGTTGAGGCAAGCGCATCGTCGCCAGTGTCAGCAGGCTGATCAGGATGGCAAGCCCCGCCACCGACAGCGTCAGCACGTTTAGCGCCGCCGTCACGGAGAACGTGCGCTCAAAGACCTGCATGGAAAACTGTTTGAGATCGGCCTGATTGATCAACGCATCCTCCCCCAGCCCAAAGCGGTCGCGCAAATCGTCGGCCAGCACCTCGGGCGTATCCGTGCGCACCCCGAACCGCAGGCGTGGCACATCCGGATACCGCATCGAGAACAGATCCTCGCCCAGCACCAGTTGGCCCACCGCATTCCCGTAATCGCTGTAGATACCGATCAAACGATCCCCGGTGGGCAATGTATCCCCCACCTGCCAGTCCTGCCGCCGGGCCAGTTGTTCATTGACCAACGCGCCCTGCCCCGCGGCGAGCAAATCCCACACCTCTGGCTGCGCACTCAGCAGCGGCCAGTTTTCACGGTAGGTCGCATGATCACGGATGCCAAAGACTTCAGCCGGAAGCCCTCCGAGCCGCGTGTCAATCGACACAATTGGCAGGACCGCCTCCGCCTTGTCCTCCAGATAGGCGACCAGTTCCCCCGCCTCGGCCGTGTCGCTGGCGTTTATGTACAACTCGGAGGCCAACCGCTGATCTAGATAATCCACGAAGGTCAGCCGAAAACTCGACACCATGGTGGAAACCCCGATATTGGCCGCCATCGCCAACAGCAAAGCCATCAGAGCCATCGACAGCCCCGGCAATTGCTGGCGACTGTCCGCCCAGAACCACTGCACCAAGGCGCCTTTGCTGTGACGTTCGGCGAAACTCAGGCACTGGGCCAAAAGGAACGGCAAAAAAAGCGCCGATCCAATCAGCAAACAGGCCAGCAAGGCAAAGCCAGCAACCAGACCCTGCCCGAAAGTGGCAATCGCAACGCCCGCGATGAACAGCCCAGCCGCGATCAGCGCCAGCCACTGTCCGGCGGCAAGGGCCCCAATGCTCATCGCGCGCGGGTGGTTGAACGACAGCAACGGCATATAGGCCAGCTTTGTCAGAGCCGCCGCCGCCGCAACCGCCGTGCCCCCCAGCGCCATGGCCAGCCCCGACAGCCACCAAGCTGCGCGCAGTTGTAGCTGGCCCGCGACTTCGGCCCCGTAAAGCCCTCGCAAGGTCGCCGCCACATCCGGCAACAGGGCCGCCGCGATCACATAACCCAAAGCGACACCTGCGCCACCAGCCAAGAGCGCAAACACGCCCAGTTCCAGAATAAGCAGCAACATCAACCGTCTGAGTGGCAATCCCAAAGCACGCAGGGTCCGAAATACCGCCCGGCGCTGTTCGAAGGCCAGCCCGACCGCGCCGTAGACGATGAAGATCCCTACAGCAAAGGACAACAGACCGAAGGCCGTGAGGTTGAGATGAAAGCTCTGCGTCAGGCGCGCCACATCCGCCTGCACCGAAACTTCGGCAATGCGATAGGCGTCCGGCAAGGCCCCAAGGCCCCAAGGCCGCTGGTTGCTGACCAACAGTCGCCTGATCTCCCCCTGATCGCCCAGCAGTCGGTCCGCCTGCGCGATGTCCATCAGGATGTTGCCGCGTGGTCGGTTTTCATCCACCCGCAGGGTTATTCCCGGCAGCGTCAGCCCCATGTCATCCGGGTGTGCGAAACCGACCGGATCATCGCCGATCATGTCGGGAAAACCGCCATCTTCCGAAATACTTGCGGGCAAGGCCACAGGAAAGCTCAGCGGGTCGATGCCGACGATGCGCAGTTCAGCACCGGCAATATCAACCGAGCCTTCCAGCACCGGGCTGACCGGCCAACCAAGCCTGCGCAGGGTTACATATTCCTCGACCGTAAAGCTGCTGCCATCCTGTTTGAGGATGCGGTTGGTATCGCCCGCCCCCAGGACATCGGAGGCAGAGGCGTAACTCGCGCGCGCTTCGGCGTTGATCGCCTGCACACCGGACCACAGCGCAGTGGACAGGGCCAACCCGGCCAGCAAGGTCAGCAACTGCCACGGATTGCGCCGCCAGTGGGACCAAAGTGCAAGGAACCCTTGCCGCGTCATGGCACCGCCACGGGTCGCATCGGCGCGTCCGCATCCTGCACAACGCCGTGCGACAGACGAATACGCCGCCCCATCCGGGCCGCCTGACGGGGGGAATGCGTGACCATCAGCACGGCAGCACCCGCCTCTGCCGCGCTTTGCAGCATGAGGTTCAACACCGTATCTGCCGTGTCCTCATCCAGATTGCCTGTCGGTTCATCCGCAAGGATCAGGCCGGGGCGCGCCGCGAGGGTGCGGGCAATGGCCACGCGCTGTTGCTGCCCGCCCGAGAGCGCCTCGGGGTATTTCGCCATGTGATCCCCCAGCCCGATCTGCTCGGTCACATGCTGTGCCCAATCCGGGTCGTAGCGTTCGCCAAGTCGGGCATGAAACGTGATGTTTGCGGCGACGCTCAGGCTCGGGATCAGGTTGAACTGCTGGAAGATTATCCCGACCGTTGTGCGGCGCAGGTGCGCGGTTTTCGCATCAGGCAAACCGGCCACCTCCTGCCCGTTCAGCATGATACTGCCGCCCGTTGGGACATCCAGCCCGGCGATCAGGTGCAACACCGTACTTTTGCCACTGCCGGATTCGCCTTCCAACGCCAGCGTGCCCGCACGCGGCACCTCAAAACTCACATCCCGCAAAACCGGCACTGAGATGCCGCCAGTCTCATATTCCTTTGCAAGGTGGCTGACCTTCAAAACCATCTGCGTGTCCCATCAAGGCTGCGTACAGACCAAGAGATGTAGCACCAAGCGCGTATCGCAAGGGCGTGTTGGCAAACCATCTGCGAAAATGGAACCTAGCGATCGGAAAATCAGTCCAGGTCACGCAATCGGTCTTTATGTTATAGGTTAAGAACGGTGATCATCATACTGTTTTTAAATGGTTAAATTATCAAAGCTCTTGCAAGTTCCGTTGCACTGTCAAATCCGGCCTCGACGCGCCCCGCTCCGCACCAGTCGCCGAATGCCCCCAGTTTGTTGTCTGCATCCAACAGGAACGGCCGCTGCGTTGGGCGGTCGACTTTGGCAAAGCGCCATTTGTGCAAACTGACATATTGCGCCGCGTCGACATCCAGACCCGTGACCTCCCGCACGACCTGAGCCAGCGTGCTGCGCACGTGATCGGCATCTGCCTCCAGATGTGCCTCGGCCCAGTCATTGCTGGATTGGCACAAGACGCTGAAACCAGCGCTGCGCCCCGGTTTTGTGCTGTTGACCGCAAGCCACGCCAAGGGGCTATTCAGGACGGCTGCCGCATCCCAAGCCAGATCCGGCGCGGCATCAAAACCGAGCATCAGACTGTAACACCCGAGCATTCGGGCCTGTCCCAGCGCGAATGACCCCGAAAAACAGGCGGGCAGCAGCGCGGCGGACTGTTCCGCCGGGGCAGAGGAAAAAACCCAGTCAAAAGGGCCGAAACCCTCGCCATCTGCAGTCCCAATGTGCCAGCGGCCGTCTTTGCGTTCAAGCTCCAGAACACGGGTTTCGTGCCGCACTTCGACATCGCCCGCCATCGCCTTGCATAGCGCGTTCATCCCCGGCACGCCCACATAACGTGGTGCTGTCCACTGCGGGGGCTGCCCTCCGAAACACGCCAGTCTGGGACACCACATCGCCACAGTCCCCTGTTCAATATGGGCTGCAAGAAAGCGTTGAAAATCGTCGCCCCGCGCCGTGAAATACTGCGCGCCGTGATCAAACTGGAACACGTCCGCACGCCGTGTCGACATCCGCCCGCCAGTCCCGCGTGATTTCTCGAAAACGGTTACGTCAGCTTTGGAAGACAGCAGTTGCGCAAGACGCAGCCCTGAAATACCCGCCCCGATGATCGCAATGCGTGCACGTCCTGTCATCATTCTCGCCTTATCGCCCTTATAGTGGACGATCTAGAACATCCGATGATCGTTGCCACCACGCGACGCCATCATCGCCCCAGTTTCACCAGTTCCGACATGGTCAATGACCGCAGCGGCTGGCGAAAGGTCGGCGAAACGGGAACAGCGAATTGGACCGGTTCCGAAGGCATTTGGCTGTGAAGTACGAACACGACCGCTTTGCGATCAAGCCTTGCAAAAGCAAAGAGAACCGACTGTTTCTCAGCAACTCACGACACCCTCTGACACCCGCGAAACGCGAGATGTACTTCGGGCAGACTACAAAATAAAAATTAACGATGCTCCCAATCAACCCTTCATGGCAGAGTTGACAAAGGTCCAGATGACTTGCTGTGCAGACCGACCATGACATCCACAAAGAAGAGCGGGACGTTTGGCCAACCAAAAGTGATGAAGGTGTTATGGCGTAGTGACCAGCCCGCCGAAAACCCGGACAGATTCACGCTCCCACGCTCTGTTGAACCACGTGACGTGATGGCTGACTTGCTGTCTGATTTCAGGACAACCCAAGATGTCTGATGCTTTGTAGGCGTAGCGCAGGAAGTTGCGCCTCTTTCCGAGGTGGGTGTATCGCGCGAGGCTCTCGCGCTTGAATACTTCCATGGACGGAATGCTTTTCGCTTTCGCGGCAACCATTTTCGCATGAATACCGCGGCGCATCTTGCCACGGTAGGCATCAAGCGACGACGCTCGGATCAGCGTTTGTTGCCCATCGAAGGTAAAACCAAGATATTGGATCGGCTTCTCGGATATCAGCTGACCATTAGCGAAGTCTGCTGTCTCGGTTTTCTCGACCGACATTGCGAGGCCGAAGTCCGAAAGCATCTTTTCGACAATAGCAACCACATGGCGGACCTTGGCACCAAGCGGAAGAACGACTGCAATGTCGTCCGAATAGCGACGATAGGAGCCACCATACTTCGCGCACATAGCAATCATCTCACGGTCGAAAGAGCGAAGGTAGATGTTCGCGTAAAGGCCAGAGACAGGTGTCCCTTGCGGGATGCCATAGTCGCGGTCATGACGGCGGATCAAACCGCTCTTGCGTCCTTGCACATGGGCCTTGAAGTCTTGTGGCGAGCAAACGCGTCCGTGACCGTTTCGTTTCCGTCCGAGCAGCTTGTCCAGGTCGTCCGTCTCGACCCATGCGTATTTCGTGATGTTCGCCCAGACCCGACCATGGTGAGACTGAAGTCGGCTAACGCCGAGCAAACCAGCAATCTCATCGCGGAGTAGCTTATGGTCGAGGCAATCGAAGAAACCAGAAATGTCCATCGCGAAAACGGAGCAGTTTTGGCGTTTTACAATCTCATCGAAAAGTGACTTTGCGTGGTGAATATTAGTGCCACCACCTTTCCTGTAGGCAAGGACGGAACCTGAACTGCCGTCAGCAGAGAGCGCATATTCGTAGAACCCGTTCAAGTGCGCTGCGTAACCTTGCAGGTAAGCTGCGTCCTCGTGTCCGGCAAAGCGGATAGGTCTTGGTTTGGCCTTCTCTTTTCTGACGAACTTGCCTTTGTCGTCACGGAGCCAGTTGCCGTCAGCATCTTTGACGCGAACATATCGCCGCGTCAGATCAGTGAAACCCAGCAAGGGCCAGAAGCGATGCGGTTTAATTTCCGAACCAAAATCAATTGTCCGCTCTCGCCTGTTTTCGGGTAGAGGCAGGTCGAAGTGTTTGTAACTGCGCGCCTTCGACATTGACTTGAGGATAAAGTCGTCGGTGGATGGGTCAAATTCGTATTCGGTGGGTAGGTAAAACCCGGGCATCAATGAACTCCGTTCTTCAAATGCCCGGGCTATTTGACCTAGCTCCCATCATCGAGCGCCAAAGCACTCTCCGGTACGAGAAAACCTAGCGTGGTATGTTGTAACCACGATGTGCCTGGAAGGATGCGACATGATCGAGATCAAGCCGACCCGGAACCCGCTGACGCAGATAGCGCTTGCGGTCCTGAACACCGGTCATCCGGGTCCTTAGCCCCGGGGCACTCTATGAAGTGGGTATTGGTTCCCAAGATACAAGACTTGGTGCGTCTTTTTTTGATCGCTGCCGGATTCGAGGCATTTTCACACCTGGCAGGACATCCAAAGCTAAACACGCGTATCAAAAATGTATCAAAAACTGGACGCTGCGAGTATCGCCTGAGCAGTCCTTATCATTTAATGTCAGTAGTTTGAAATGGTGCCCACACGTCTCCGCATTTAACGATTAAATCATTGTTATAAATATGAGAAAAACTAATGAGATTTGACAATACCCCCAATCATACCCCCAGACATACAAAAAAATAGCATTTCTAAGGTCTAACTGGAGTAGATATGGGCCTGAATTTCTGTGAACGCGCGCCTGATTTTCGGTATGTCGCCAAGTACGCGCTTTGCTCCGTTCGTGCCACCATACTTCACCTTCAGGAAATCACTGATCTTTGGCAAGGCAAGCTCTTCGACCCCGTGAACTTCATAGGCGTTAAGCACCGCTTCAAGAAATGCCTTCATTTCACTTTCGAGGCCAGTCAAGCCATTCTCACGCGCCGCCGCTGCTCTTTCTGATCTCAACTTTGGCGAAAGAGTGAAACGGACATAGGCCAGAACGTCGAACACATCGCTGTTCGGAGCGTCAATGAGGCGCTTCATATCCTCAAGCCGCCCAGTGTCGTAGCCTCTGTCTGCCAACACCTTCAGAAACTGCACACGCTTTTCCGGATCGCTCCAGATTAACCGCAGTTCTTCTTCGCCGGTCACAAGATCGCCTAGATCCCCGAAAAGCTGTTCCATGAACTCTTCACCGGAGATCATCTTGCCGTCGTGTGAATAGTAACTCGTTGTCGCGATGTACTTGATCCGACGTTCCTTGCCGTCAGCAAGCTTGATCACGATTTTCTCTTCCGGTTCCGGCGGGGTCGGTGGTGGATCGCCAGGGGGCACAGGGTCGCCCGGTTTCGGCGGTTTCGGTGGCGTTCCCGGAGTGTCCGGCGGTTCGGGTGGGCCATCCCATTCCGGATCGTTGAAATGCTCATATGCTTTCACGAAGTCGTAGATGGTGAAGAAGTCTTTGCCTTCGAAGGTACGTGTTCCGCGCCCAACGATCTGCTTGAACTCCACCATCGACTTGATAGGCCGCATTAGGACGATGTTCCGGACGTTGCGCGCATCTACCCCGGTGGAAAGCTTCTGCGATGTCGTCAGAATTGTTGGAATGCTCCGCTCATTGTCCTGAAACTCGCGCAAGTGTTGCTCGCCCAGAGCGCCGTCATTCGCCGTTACGCGCTCGCAATAGTGCGGGTCTTCGATGTCCTTGATCTGGTTGATGTAGTCGCACACTGCCGCCGCGTGGTTCTGGGTTGCACAGAACACCAGCGTCTTCTGGCGTGGGTTGATCTGATCCATGAATTCATGAATGCGACTTTGCTCGCGCGCAGGAATGACGATTTTCGCGTTGATCTCATCTTCTGTGTATTCATGATCGGGGTCCACGTCGCCACCGACGACCTCATCCTCCGGGTCATAGACATAGGTATCAATCGTGCTGGCCATCTGGCGCACTTTGAAGGGCGTGAGGAAGCCGTCATCAATGCCTTCGCGCAGGGCGTATGTATACACCGGTTCGCCGAAATAGGTGTAGGTGTCGGCGTTCACCTTGCGCTTGGGCGTCGCTGTCAAACCAAGCTGCACAGCAGGTGCGAAATACTCTAGAATACCGCGCCAAGAGCTTTCGTCCTTCGCACCGCCCCGGTGACATTCGTCAATGATGATGAAGTCAAAGAAATCAGGCTCGTATTCGCGAAAGTTAAACTCTGCCTCACCAGATTTGTTTTCCGTCATGAAGGTCTGGAAGATCGTGAAGAAGACACTCGCATTGCGGGGCATCTTGCCCTTCTTGCTGATCTCTTTTGGATTGATCCGCGACAGTGCATCAGGCGCGAAAGCGGAGAATGAATTGTACGCCTGATCCGCGAGGATATTGCGGTCAGCAAGGAACAGGATGCGCGGGCGACGTGTGGGCGCGCCAGAAAGGTTCCACCGCGATTGAAACAACTTCCATGCGATTTGGAAGGCGATGGAAGTTTTGCCGGTGCCAGTGGCGAGGGTCAATAGGATGCGCTTTTCGTCTTGCGCCAACGCTTCCAGTACGGCATTCACAGCCGCCGCCTGATAGTAGCGGGGCTGCCATTTGCCGCCATCAGTCTCAAAAGGGATCTGACCGAAACGGTCGCGCCATGCGTTCCCGGTGGGATAGCACCGCTCCCAGAGCACGTCGGGCGATGGGACTGCCTCAACTTCGCCTTCGGTGCCCGTGTTGAGGTCAATCTCGTAGGTGCGCAGTCCATTAGTGCAATAGGCAAAGCGCGCGCCGATCCTGCGGGCATAGTCGAGGGCTTGGCCGCGCCCTTCAGTATAGGATAGCGAGGCTTTCTTGGCCTCCAACACAGCCATAACGTGGCCCTTCATGCGCAGCACGTAGTCAGCGGGTTTGGGCGCGTTCTGCCCACCGCCCGACATGATGCGACCGGGCCAGAGCATTTCCTCGCGATGCACCCGCGCGCCGTCGATCTTTCCCGCGCCTTCCCATCCGGCGGCGGCAAGCGCAGGGTCTATCCGCTGAGCGCGCGTGTCCGCTTCGGTCTCTGTGGCAAGGGAAGAATGTTCAACCATTGTTGGAGGTTAGCGTCAGGTGAGTTCCCCGGCAAAGGCTTTTTGCAGGAGGGATTGACGCAGGTCGGCAATGTCAGTGAGTTTGGTTCGGTAGTTGGTTTCGCACTCTGCTGAATGCGTGGCCAGTTCTTCAATCTCCTGCACGATCCTTTCTTGTGCCTCCAATTCTGGCAACGGCACTAAGAACTCCCGAAAAAAGGCAAGGCTGAGATTTGCCCTAGCCATGTTACTTTCGCCTTCATGAAGGCGGGCCTTAAAGTAAGGAGAGTTCAGCAAAAAGCTTAAAAACTTGGGGGAAAGTCGCTCCGGCAAGCAACGCATCAAACAAACCGCTTGATTGATATTCGCAACCGCGTCCAAGTCAAAAACAGCGGTGCGCCCAATAGATGCCCCGACAATGTTCGACAGCACGTCACCCGGTGCAAGAATAGACTTCCTATCTTTCTGATTGAAACCCTCTTCGACATACTTTGTCTTTTCGAGGAGCAACTCATTTTTGCCTACGTTTTCGCTTGTGACAAAAAGCACTCCCGGCGAATCGACATATGAAAACCCCTGCCATTTAGGGGAAGAGCCTTTCGTGATTTTTGAGGTGACTTCCTCGAGCTTGATCGTCGCGTGTACAGCAACTAGTTCTGCGAAAACTCTTTCGAGGGTTCGATCAAACAACTCGCGGGCGTTTTGGAGATTGGCTTCGGCGTTCTCTTTGGCACGGTCCAGCCTCTCAAACGCCGCATCCAAAATCGCCACAATCCGCTTTTGCTCTTCAAGAGGCGGGATTGGGAGACCAAGTTCGTACACGTCATTACGGTTTATTCCGGGCTTCACACCTTTTGCCAGAGACGGGAGATTTAGAGTCATTAGACCATAGTGGAAATAGTCGAAGTCCAGACGATTTGGGTCGTGCTCGGTGTAATACGTTACATCGCTGGGCCAAAACGGGCCGTCTACACGATTGACCTCTCCTGCGGAACCTTTACGGCCAACGATGAGCGAGGGGCCTTCTGTAAGTGTATGGTCGGACCAACCCAGAACACCATTTGCACCGTACACTGGCACAGTGCCGTTTGGACTACGCTCAGATTCTGCAAGGGCTTTTCCATAGTGCAATTTTGCAACTTCGCCAAGCGGCTTAACCTCCCAACCTGCTTTCACAACATCCCCCGGATGTCTTCCAGTATTGCCGCTGTCTCCTTGTCTCGGGCCAGCATATCTTCGATGATCTCTTCGGGCGAGCGGAGCGGCGCTTCTTCGGGGGCGAAGGGGTTCTTCACAGACATATCCATCGTCTCCGCATCGATGTCCTCGCGCGCGACGGTCCAGCTTTTGGGGCTGTCGGCCTTTGTCTTTTGAAGCTCCAGAAACTCCGCCAGCTCATCATCCCGCAGCGGAGAGCCTTTGCCCAATGACCGCCCCGGATCGAGCGCGTAGTACCATGTTTTGCGCGTTTTGCGCCCTTTCTCGAAAAACAGCACGACGGTTTTCACGCCCGCGCCCTGAAACACCTTGGCGGGGCAGTCGAGCACCGTGTGCAGGTCACAAGTCTCCAGCAACTCACGCCGCAAGGCCGCCGCATCGCCATTGCTTAGAAAGGTGTTCTTGATGACAACCGCCGCGCGCCCACCCGCCCGCAGTTTGCGGATGAAGTGCTGCATGAACAGATACGCCATCTCGCCCGACTTGATCGGGAAGTTCTGCTGTACCTCGGGACGCTCGCCAGAGCCAAAAGGCGGATTGGCAAGGATCACGTCGTGTCGGTCCTTTTCCTGAATATCCATGACGTTTTCGGTGAGCGTATTGGTGCGCCGGATGTTGGGCGCGGTAATTCCGTGAAGGATCATATTCATAATGCCGATGATATAGGCGAGCGACTTTTTCTCCTGCCCGTAGAAGGTGCGCGTTTGCAGGGTGCTGTAATCGCTGGCCGAGATGTCGGTCGTCAGCATATGCGCGTAGGCTTCGCAGAGAAAGCCCGCAGAGCCGCACGCGCCGTCATAGACCGTCTCGCCGATCTTGGGGTCCACCACCTTGATCATGGCGCGGATAAGGGGCCTTGGCGTGTAGTATTCGCCGCCGTTGCGCCCTGCGTTGCCCATGCGTTTGATGCGGGACTCGTAAAGGTCGGAAAGCTCATGTTTGGCTTCCTGCGTGTTGAACTCCAGCCCGTCCACGATTTCAAGCACGTCCCGCAGGGAATAGCCGGAGCGGAACTTGTTGGTGATCTCGGAAAAGATCTCGCCGATCTTGTATTCGATGGTATCGGGGCTTGTGGCGTCCTCGCGGTACTTCTTGAGCGTCGGGAAGAGTTCGGTGTTGACGAAGGTGATGAGGTCTTCGCCAGTCAGAACGTCCTTGCGGTCGGTTCCGTCAGGATTCTTGGGTGAGGCCCAGGATTTCCAACGCATGTCGTTCGGAAGGGTTGGCGTGTAGTCCTTGCCTTCGAGTTCCGCTTCGTCTTCGCGCTCCTGCTCCATATCGTCCAGATACTTGAGAAAGAGGATCCAAGAGGTCTGTTCGGCGTAGTCCAACTCCGACGCCAATCCGTCTTCGTTGCGCAGTTCCTTGTCTATGCTGTTGAAAGCGTTCTCAAACATGTTTTGCCCTGTTTTTTGATTACCGTAGGCGCTGGGCGCGGAATGGACAACGGCCTAAGCCGGAATTTTGGGTGCTTTGATGAGTTCGCCTTGTCGTTCCGTACTGACAGGGCAATACGCACTTAGGGTCGTTGCGACGTTTGAATGCCCGATGTTTTGCGAGAATGCTTTGAATGCTTCGTGGGTGGGATATTGGACTGTCGCCCACTTGGTCAGTGTTTTGCGAAGCGAATGCGGAGCGAAAATCGGTAGGCCTGCATTCTCAAAGGCTTGTTTTACCACTGTCCGGAGTGCGTTGGCGTTTTGATAAGTTTCCC
Organism: Roseobacter denitrificans OCh 114; assembly: GCF_000014045.1. NCBI lineage: Bacteria > Pseudomonadati > Pseudomonadota > Alphaproteobacteria > Rhodobacterales > Roseobacteraceae > Roseobacter > Roseobacter denitrificans. The sequence goes on along the minus strand of NC_008209.1, from coordinate 2,134,446 downwards.
GCTTCAAGCCTACGACCGTAAATTGACCATCTTTGAGACCCATCTCCGGGGGAGGGAAAAGCGGATCATCGGGGCCAAAGAGCAATTCAGATTGAAGATATTGCACCCATGTGCAAAAACACTCCATGTAAATCGGATCAACAGGCATGAAGTAGGTCGTGAAGGTTTTGGAGTTTTTCGTTTTCACCTCGCGCGCGTCCTGAAAAACGTACCCGTCCACAAGATTGATGTGCTTGAGCCGAAGTGACGCTGCCGCCCCATCTCTTGCGCCGGAGATCATGAAAAACGCGATAACTGCCGCGTTACGTCGCTCTAATTCTGTATTTGCAGGCATCTGATTAAAAGCGTGGCGAACCATCTCCAGAGAGGGATGGGGCCTTTCTCTGACCGCGTTAGCAACGCGCTGTCCTTTTGCGTCCATGTTGAAATAGTCCGCATCAGAGTAGCGTATCCGGCTTTTGTATCCCTGTTGATCTGCCAGCCAAAAGATGAATGCCTTGATGCTGGCCAAACGCTTGGCGATGGTCGCTTTTGCCAGCGGCTTACCTGTCTTCTTGTTTTTCTCGATGTCCAGTTTATCCCGGTAGCGGATCGCCTGTTCAATGCGAAACTTTTTGAAAGGCGCGTAGTTGGTGCTGGCTTCAAAGTGCAGGATCGCCTCCGCATCTTTGTCAATGGTCGCTTCATCCTTGCGCTGGGCGGTCTTGCGGTATTGGAAGTATTTTCGCTTTATCCGCTCGTTTTCCTCGTTTACTTTTCTCATGTCCGTTCATCTCCTTCAGATGTGTTGTTCAAACGGTAAGAGCCGGTATCTATTAGTCTCTTCTGGCGCGTTTTCTTTTGAACCCGAACACTTGGAAGAAAAGAGGTTCGTCCTTAGCGGATATGATCCGCGACATTGGTGCGCCGCAGGTCCCGCAAAGGCCGTTGATCCTGCTGGTTTTACTGGTTTGTGCACTCAAGGTGACTGACATAGCGAGCGGTGTGCGTCCGGCTTTGCAAGACAGGCAGTAGATTTCGTCTGGCGCGAGTGGTCTTTTCCGTGACGCCGATTTTGCCTTGATGTAATCGCGGATCGCTTGACCAAGGATCAGATACGGTTTGCGCGACGCCATGATCTCTAACCCATCCTTGATCCAGTGCCGGATGGTTGCGGGCGTCCGTCCAAGCGCATTGGCTGCTTCGATCACGTCATAGGTGCGGGATGCTTTCACCAACATGGGGTTCGGATACTTAGCCATCAGCGTCACCTTCAAAAAGTGCGCGGATGTCTTCAACCTTCCAAACCGTTGTGCGGGGACCAAGTTTTTGAGGCTGGGGAAAGCGACCATCCTTTACGCCTTGCCACCATGCAGACTTGGAAACCGGTATAGGCCCGGCGGGCGCTAAAATCTGGGAAAGGCGAACAAGTCCGGTCTTGGGGAATGCTGGAAAATCCATACTGCTTCATCCTCGTTTGATTAAGTTCGAGGAGAACCTGTCTGAAATTCCGGGATAAGTATCGGATTAGCCTTTTGCCCAAACGGAACAATCTTAAGCATTGATTTCATTAAATAAAGCCAAACTAATCGGAAACCGATTAGGAGTTGTTTGGCTTCCAGTCTTTCGAAATCATCTTCGTGCTGAGTTTCAGGTACTTTCGGACCGTATCATCAGTAAGACTGATTCCTAATTTGCTGGCGTCGTTTACGATATCTGATGTAACATCACTCTTCTTGTCTCTTGGATTGTAAGTGTATCCAGCAACGGCCATCGTTGCTATGATTTTGAGCATTGATGATCTGACGCGCGGGTCCAAGTTTTCGTCGGTTTCATTTGCATTGGGCGTCGCCTGTGCCTTTCCCGTTGAAACGAAATGCGAGTGAAATTCTGGATGCATGTCGAGCTGCACATAATGCGCCCATTCGAAGAATTCTTTTGGGTCGATCTTGTGTCCGCGCCCGTAAGACCGAAACTGACGCTCAATTTGTTCACGGCGTCTCAATAGGTACACCAGCGGCAGCCAAAGTGTGTCACCTCTTTCAAGCTGCGATTGCATGTTCATGACTTCTTCTTCGCGGAAGTGCTTGGGTTCAACGCCTAATGATAGAAGGAGCGCCTCGTGGTTCGTGAAGGACGACATCTGCGCCCAGTATTCGAAATCCGCCCTATAGTTCTCGTGCCCAAAGCCACCTGCGTACCAAGGCGGGTTGAACTTTTGCATCTGGCGAATGGCTTCGCGTTCGTGTCGCAACCAATTTGACTTATCGTCGTCGTCGCTGGGAGTTTCCGGATCGGAGAGTTTGTCAACTACCTCATCCGACAGGTCGGCAAGATAATCCTGTACGCGCTTGACCAGTGCCAAGCGTTTTTCGTCGAAGTCTGCGAATTTGGACGGATCATGGGGACCCACGGTTTCAACAATAGTGGGCAATTCCCATTCAAATAGCCATCCAAGCTTTTGCTTCAATAGATTTTGAAAGGCTAATCCGCGTGACGATTCATTTAACTTCAAGCTGTTACTCCCGAAATGAGTCGGTTCAGCTTGAACGGAAATCGTCCAGTCTTCCAGCCCACCAGTCGGATAATTTCACGCGCTCTTCCCAGTGTGCCCCGCGCGCATAGGCTCTGCGCACTTCGTTGCGTTCTTCATGCGCCAATGCTCGTTCAATTGCGTCTGGGTTCCAGAGACCGCTTTCATTGGCCAGCGTGGAAAACGTGGCGCGGAAACCGTGGGCGGTCATTTCATCGCCGGAGTATCCCATACGCCGAAGTGCCGCGTTCATAGTGTTTTCGCTCATTGGCCGGTGCCATGACCGAAGGGAAGGGAAAAGGTACTCGCTTTCGCCGGTCAGAGGGCGAAGCTCGTTCAGCAACGTAATCGCTTGATCTGCGAGAGGTACAAAGTGATCGCGGCGCATTTTCATTTTGCCAGCCGGAATTGCCCACACTTTGTCCGCCTCATCGAACTCGCTCCATTTGGCGTGCCGCAACTCTCCGGGGCGCTGGGCGAGTAGGGCCAAAAGCTGAAGCGCGATGCGAGTTGTCACTTGGCCATCGAAGACATCAATTTCGCGCAGCAAAGCGCCGAATGCTGTTGGGTCCGTGATTGCAGCACGATGCTGCCGGGTCGGACGGATGAGCGCATCGCGCAAAGCATAGGTCGGATCGGTTTCTGCGAGGCCACTTGCAACCGCATAACGGAACACAGACCCGATCCGCGCCCGAAGGCGATGCGCCGTCTCATAGTTGCCCTTCGCTTCGACCTTGCGCAGCGTGCGCAGGATCATTGGTGCAGTTATCGCCGTTATGGGCTTCTTGCCAAAGTCGTGGTTCGCGAGCTTCAGATGATATGCGGTCTTGTCGAGCGTAGCCTTGGACTTTCCCTCCTTGCGCTGCTTATCAAGAAACATGCCGCCAATTTTCTCGAAGGTCTGTCCACTGGCCTCGCGCTTCAGTCTCTTTTGTTCCTGCTTCTCTTCGGAAGGGTCTTCACCATTGGCAATCATCGAACGGGCTGCATCCCGCGACTTTCTGGCTTGCTGCAACGACACAGCCGGGTAAGCGCCGATGGAGAGCGTTTTTTCGCGTCCATCCAAGCGGTACTTCATCTGCCAAAGCTTCGAGCCGTTCGGTTTGACCAGCACATACAGGCTGTCGAAATCAGCGACTTTGTATTGCTTGTCGCGCGCTTTGAGGTTTCGAATCTTGGCGTCGCTTAAAGGCATTTTGGGGGTATCGTGATTTTTGTGTTCTGCCGATACCCCCAATATTGCCCCTTTTCTGGGGGTATTGTATCGGACGGCAGAAAACGTGGCTGGACAATAAATCTCATAAAAGCTCTTATATACAAGGCTTAAATGGATGTCACTGGACTTTGTAATGTAGGTAAATGGTGCCCCCACACGGACTCGAACCGCGGACCTACTGATTACAAATCAGTTGCTCTACCAGCTGAGCTATAGGGGCAGACGCTTGGACAAAACTTGTTTTTCATGCGTCAGGCGTTAATCGGAGAACCGGGTTTGCAATAATCTTGCGATGAACCGGTTATCCCCAACGCTGGTGCGGAGGCGTGTAATCGCAAAATCCGATTAGTGCAAGACCCTAAGGGCCAGAAAATCGGACGAATTGAATGGATCGAGCACAAGCGGGGATCTGCGTCTCAATCCTGCTTGTTGCGCCTTCAATTTCGCACGCCAGCGACAGTTGGAGACCACGCATCCGGCAATTGATTTGCAAGTGATGGACATAGGTGTGGGCATTGCTCATTCGGATCGCCCAGCGCCTGTGGTAAGCGCTGATCGTAAGAGCAAGGACAAAGCGCGTTGCATCTCGTCAGCAACTCAGAACAGTGTCCCGCGCGCGCGTATTGCCAACGTCACAATGAGTTACTGCGACGAATTTCATCCAAAAGCATACATCGGCTTTCTCACACGACGCAGCCCGGCTGAAGGTTTAGATGAACCGCTAAAACCGTCTGAAAACGGTCAAGATCGCTTGATCCCAGACGGCGGTGACATCACCCGATCAGGTTCCATGCGTCAGCGGCACATCGTTCGAGCGCGGGTGTCTGCTGATGCGGACGTACATGAAAAACAAGTGCGGGAAGCCACGTCACCCGACATGGGGATTGAATTAGGGGCCGGATTTCCCGTCAGGCTCTTGCCATTGACAAAAAATAGCCCAAGGTTGCAGCGCAAAAATAACAACCACGGGGATTCTGAATGAAACCGACAATAGCAACCATGATCGGCGCCTTGCTGCTGACCACTGCCGCACCACTGAGCGCAGAGACACTGCGGTGGGCGCGCTCCGGCGATGCGCTGACGCTTGATCCGCACGCCCAGAACGAAGGGCCGACCCACACGATCCGCCACCAGATGTACGAGCCGCTGATCATCCGCGACGTCACCGGCGCGTTTGAGCCAGCTTTGGCCACGGACTGGGCACCCAAGGCGGATGATCCGAATGTCTGGGTGTTCAACCTGCGCGAAGGCGTGAGTTTTCACGATGGCGCGGCCTTTACGGCCGAGGACGTGGTGTTCAGCTTTGAGCGTGCCAAGCAGCCAAATTCCGACATGAAGGAGTTGATCGGCTCAATCACCGAAGTGCGTGCCGTTGACGATTTCACCGTCGAGATCGTGACCGATGGGCCAAACCCGATCTTGCCGTCGAACCTGACCAACCTGTTCATCATGGACAAGGATTGGACCGAGGCAAACGACACCGTCAATGTGCAGGATTTCGAGGGTGGCGAGATCACTTTTGCGACCACCAACGTCAACGGCACCGGGCCCTACGTGCTGACCAGCCGCGAGCCGGACGTGAAAACGGTGATGACGCGCAATGAAGCCTATTGGGGTCGGGATCAGTTCCCGATGGAAGTGAGCGAAATCATCTATACGCCGATCCAAAATGCAGCGACCCGCGTGGCTGCGATGCTTTCGGGTGAAATTGATTTCCTGCAGGACATGCCCGTGCAGGACCTCGTGCGCGTGAATGACGTGGATGGGCTGGTGGTCAAACAAGCGCCGCAAAACCGGGTCATCTTCTTTGGGATGAACCAGGGCGCGGATGACATCGAAGCGGATAACGTCGACGGTGCGAACCCGTTGGCCGATGTGCGCGTGCGCAAGGCCATGTCGATGGCGATCAACCGCGATGCGATCCGTCAGGTCGTGATGCGCGGGCAGAGCCAGCCTGCCGGCATGATCGCCCCCCCCTTCGTGAACGGCTGGACGGCCGAGATGGATGCGGAATCCACAACGGATATCGAAGGGGCCAAGGCGCTGATGGCTGAGGCCGGATATGCCGATGGGTTCTCGATCCGGCTGGATTGCCCGAACGATCGGTATGTCAATGACGAAGGCATCTGTCAGGCGGCGGTCGGCATGTTGGGTCAGATCGGCGTCACGGTGAACCTTGATGCCAAACCGAAGGCGCAGCATTTCCCGCTGATCACCGATGGCAAGACTGACTTCTACATGTTGGGCTGGGGCGTGCCGACGTACGATTCCGAGTACATCTTCAACTTCCTCGTCCACAGCCGCGAATCTGACATCGGCACGTGGAATGGCACCGGATTTGGTGATGCCGACCTCGACGCGATGATCAAATCGCTGGCCTCCAACACCGATCTGGAAGCGCGCAACGCCGATATCGCCAAAATCTGGCGGGTCGTTCAGGATGAGCAACTCTACATCCCAATCCACCATCAGGTGCTGAACTGGGGTATGGCGGAAAAAGTCGGCATCGAAGTGGATCCCGAAGATCAGCCGAAGGTGAAATACTTCACCATGAACTAAACGAGACGCGGTGCGCCCTGCCCTTGGGCGCACCGCTGTTTTCATGCGTCAGCACAGGCCACCGCTTTGGCCCGGTTCAGGGATAGAATGTTACGTAATTTCAGCTTTGCCGCCCTCTTTGCCGTTCTGGCACCTGTCACGCAGGCAACAGAATTCACATGGTCCAGCACGACGGATCCGCAAACCATGGACCCCCATGCGGTCAATTCCGCACCGGTTCTGGGGTTTCTCAACAACGTCTACGAAGGTCTTGTACGGCGCGGCCCGGACATGGCCATCGAGCCCGCCCTCGCCACAAGCTGGGAAGCGATTGGCGAGGGCGCGGGCTGGCGTTTCAACCTGCGCCGCGATGTGACCTTTCACGATGGCGCTGAATTCACCGCACAGGACGTGCTGTTTTCCTATGAGCGCGCCGCCAGCGATGCGGCGGACACCAGCAGTTGGTTCGCGCCGGTCTCGGAGGTGATCCTCGTCGATGATTTCACGGTCGATTTCATGACCACCGCGCCCAATCCGATCTTTCCCGACAGTATCGCAAACTGGATGATCATGGACAGCGACTGGGCTGTGGCAAACGATGCCACCCGCCCGGACAAGGAACGCGGCAACCATGCCACGCTGCACGCCAATGGCACCGGGGCCTTTGCGATCACCAGCCGTGAACCCGGGCTGCGCACCGTGCTTGAACCGCACGCAGGCTGGTGGGGCGCGGCGACCCATAACATCACCCGGGCAGAGTTTACGCCCATCCAGAACCCCGCCACCGCCATCGCGGCTTTGCTTTCGGGGGAAGTCGATTTCATCAACCCGGTGCCGGTGCAGGATGTCGCGCGCTTGCAGCAGGACGCCAATATCAGGGTGATACAGGGCATCGAGGCGCGTGTGATCATGTTGGGCTTTCCCCATGAGGCAGAAGCATTGAAGTATTCTGCGGAAACACCGGACGCCAATCCCTTCACCGACCCGCGCGTGCGCCGCGCCGTAGCCCATGCCATCAACGTGCCCGCGATCCTGCAAACAACGATGCGCGGCAACGCCGAAGCGGTGAACCAATTGGTCAGCCCCGCCATGCGCGGCTATTCCGATGCGCTGGCCGGGCAGCCCCCCTATGACCCCGATGCCGCGCGCGCCCTGTTGGCCGAAGCAGGATATCCGGATGGGTTTTCATTCGGGTTCAAATGCCCCAATGACCGCTACCTCAATGATGAAGCGGTCTGTCAGGCGATCACGGCCATGCTGTCACAGGTGGGCATGCGCGCCACGCTCGATGCCATGCCGGTGCAGACCTATTGGCCTGAATTGCGCGCGGACAATTACGACATGTACCTGCTGGGCTGGTCGCCCGGCACCTTTGATGCTGAACACCCGATCCGCTTTCTGGCCGCGACCCCGAATGCGGAAAAGCGGCTGGGCAGCTGGAATTTCGGCGGCTACTCCAATGCACGCGTCGATGAATTGCTGCCAATGATCCAGTCGGAAATTGACGAGCCTGCGCGTCAGGCGATGCTGGATGAGGTGGCGCAGATCCTGCAGCGGGACACGGCCTATGTGCCGCTTTATGTGCAGCCGCTCGTGTGGGGAACCCGTGCGCATATTGATCTGGTGCAACGGCCCGACAACTTCTTTATTCTGCGCTGGGTTAGCCTTAACTAGGAACATCTGCGGGGCGTTCAGGCCCTGCGGCAACGGGGATAGTCACCATCATGCTTGCCTTTATCATCCGGCGTGTCCTGCAATCCGCGCTTGTCCTGCTGATCGTGGGGCTGACGGCGTTTTCCATGTTTCGCTTTATCGGCGATCCGATTGACAACATGCTCGGACAGGAACGCACGGCGATGGATATCGAACGGCTGCGTGAGCAGTTGGGGCTCGATCAGTCCTTTCCCGTTCAATATTACAGGTTCCTGCAGGAGGCGGTGCAGGGGAATTTTGGTGTCAGCTATCGTCAGGGACGGCCCGTGGCGGAAATCCTGCTCGAACGTGCGCCCGCCACGCTGGAGCTGGCCGCCGTGTCGGGCATCCTTGCCATTGCCTTTGGCATCGCATTTGGAGTGTTCACGGCGATCCGGCGCAACGGGTTCACGGCCAATTTCATCATGTCCGCCTCTCTGATCGGTGTGTCCCTGCCGACGTTCCTGATCGGGATCCTGCTGATCTATATCTTTTCTGTTGAACTCGGCTGGCTGCCCAGTTTCGGGCGCGGCGAGGTCGTGCAGATCGGCAATTGGTCCACGGGGCTGCTCACCAGTTCCGGCCTCAAGGCGCTGATCCTGCCCTCGATCACGCTGGGTCTTTATCAGATGACGCTGATCATGCGGCTGGTACGATCCGAGATGCTGGAGGTGCTGCGCCAGGACTACATCCGCTTTGCCCGCGCGCGGGGCCTGCGCGACCGGGCGATCCATTTCCGCCATGCGCTTAAAAATACGATGGTGCCGGTGATCACCGTGATCGGCCTGCAGCTTGGCGCGATCATCGCCTTTGCCATCATTACCGAAACGGTGTTCCAATGGCCGGGCGTCGGTTTGCTCTTCATCAACGCTGTGCAATTTGTCGATATCCCCGTCATGGCCGCGTACCTCATGCTGATTTCGGTCATGTTCGTGGCCATCAACCTGATCGTGGATATCCTTTATTTCTTTATCGACCCGCGCCTGCGGGTTGACCGTGCGGGAGGGCACTGATGACGGATTTGCCAGTAAAGGCGGCAGAGCAATCGCGCTTGCGGGTTTTTCTCGACAGCGACGTTTTCTACATGTTCAGGAAATCGCCTGTCGCCGTGGTCTCTTCAATCGTATTCGGGCTCCTTGTGCTCTCGGCTGTCTTTGCACCGCTGATTGCCCCGACCAACCCGTTTGATCCGTCATCCCTCAACCTGATGAATGGTTTCACCGCGCCGATGACCCCGAACGCCTTCACCGGGGAGAGCTTTTTACTGGGCACCGATGATCAGGGGCGGGATGTGTTTTCGACCATCCTTTACGGGATGCGCGTGTCGCTTTTTGTCGGGGTGTCCGCCGTACTGCTCGCGATGGTGCTGGGCATCACGCTGGGGTTGATATCGGGATATGTGGGTGGGTGGACGGAAACCATCATCATGCGCACGGCGGATGTGCAGCTGACCTTCCCCTCCATCCTCGTGGCCATGCTGATTTTCGGGATCGCCAAGGGGATCACGCCGGTCGAATACCGCGACCAGATGGCCATATGGGTGCTGATCCTCGCCATTGGGCTGGGGGAGTGGGTGCAGTTTGCCCGCGTCGTGCGCGGAGCTACGATGGTCGAAAAGCGCAAGGAATACGTTGAGGCGGCGCGCCTGATTGGGCGCACGCCCTTTGCCATCATGCTGCGGCACATCCTGCCCAATGTGCTCTCGCCCGTTCTGGTGATCGCCACGATCACGCTGGCGCTAGCGATCATCGCCGAGGCCACGCTGAGCTTTCTGGGCGTCGGCGCGCCGCCCACCCAACCCTCGCTGGGCACCTTGATCCGCATCGGGCAAGGGTTCCTCTTCTCGGGCGAGTGGTGGATTTTGCTGTTCCCGGCGATCACGCTTCTGGCACTCGCGCTCAGTGTCAATCTGCTGGGCGACTGGCTGCGCGATGCGCTCAACCCGAGGCTGCGCTGATGTCGGATGCTGTCTTGTCAATCCGCGGGCTGTCGGTCGAAATCCCCAACCGCAGCGGCACGGTCAAACCGGTGGACGGTGTCAGCTATGACATCCGTGCGGGCGAAATCCTTGGTGTTGTGGGCGAAAGTGGTGCGGGCAAATCCATGGCGGGCAATGCCGTGATTGGTCTGCTGACGCCACCTGCACATGTGGCAGCAGGTGAGATCTGGCTGAATGGCACCCGGATTGATGGTCTTGAAGGCGAAGAGATGCGCCGGTTGCGCGGCAAGCAGATCGGCATGGTGTTTCAGGACCCCCTCACCTCTTTGAACCCCCTGCTCAGCATCGGCGATCAGCTGACCGAAACCATATTGACCCACCTTGATGTGAGCCGCAGCGAAGCACACAAGCGCGCGGTTGCGGCCCTCGAAGAGGTCGGCATCCCCGGCGCCGCCGAACGCATCGACAGCTATCCGCATGAATTCAGCGGTGGTATGCGCCAGCGCGTCGTGATCGCCCTCGCCCTATGCGCCGAACCGTCCCTGATCATCGCGGATGAGCCGACGACCGCGCTCGATGTCTCCGTGCAGGCGCAGATCATCGCCTTGCTCAAGCGGCTCTGCCGTGAACGTGGCACGGCGGTGATGCTGATCACCCATGACATGGGCGTGATTGCCGAAGCCGCCGACCGCGTCGCCGTCATGTATGCGGGCCGGCTTGCGGAACTGGGCAGCGTGCGCGATGTCCTGACCGCCCCGCGCCATCCTTACACCTTTGGCCTGATGGCCTCGACCCCGCTCGCCTCACAGGGCAAGGCGCGGCTGCATCAAATCGAAGGTGCGATGCCCCGGTTGAACAAAGTCCCCGAGGGCTGTCCGTTTCATCCACGCTGCGCGCAGGCGCAAGACAAATGCCGCGCGGCCCCAAGCCCGCAGATCACCGACGGTGTTGCCGCCTGCTGGTTCCCGATGGCCGCACAAAAGGTTTCCTGATGTCCCTGATTTCCGTCAAATCCCTCACCCGTGTCTTTGACGTCTCAAAGCCCTGGTTGAACCGCGTGCTGGAACGGCGCCCGAAATCCCTGCTGACGGCCGTCTCGGAGGTGGATTTCGAAGTCGCGGCACGCAGCACCTATGCGCTTGTCGGCGAAAGCGGCTCCGGCAAGTCCACCATCGGGCGCATGCTGGTCGGGCTTTTGACCCCCACCTCCGGGACCGTCGAAATCAACGGCGTCAACCTTGTCCGGGAAACGGACGCGGGCAAGATTGATGCGATCCGCTCTGACATCCAGATGATTTTCCAGGACCCTTTCGCCTCGCTCAACCCGCGCTGGCGGGTGCGCGACATCATCGTGGAACCGGTTGTGGCGCGGGGCGGTAACGCGGACGGTCTGGCGGAGAAGCTGCTGGAGCAGGTGGGGCTGTCCGCTCTGGATGCGGGCAAATTCCCCCATGAGTTTTCGGGAGGTCAGCGCCAGCGCATATGTATTGCACGCGCCCTGTCATCCGAACCCAAACTGATCGTCTGCGATGAGCCGACATCGGCACTTGATGTCTCCGTTCAGGCGCAGGTTCTGAACCTGATGAGCGATCTCAAGGATAACTTCGGCCTGACCTATGTGCTGATCAGCCATGATCTGACGGTTGTGCAGCATATGGCGGATCGCATCGGTGTGCTTTACCTCGGTCGTCTTGTTGAAGAAGCCAGCCCTGAGGATCTGTTTGCCACCCCCAAACACCCCTATACGCAAATGCTGCTCGACGCCGCGCCCAGCATGACCGCCATCGGTCGCGAGGCCACCCTGCCCGAGGGAGAGATACCCGACCCCATCAACCCGCCAACCGGATGCGCCTTTCATCCGCGCTGCCCGCTTGCAACCGACATCTGCAAAACAGAGCGCCCGGCCATGCGGCACCTGAATCAATCCCGCGTGGCCTGCCATCTGGCGGAATGATTCATCGCATACGCCACGGGGTAAAACAGACCGCCACGCGCTTGCCTATTGCCAGAAACACAACCCTGCGATAACTGGCACCAGATCGGGTGCTACGTTACCTGTGGCAACGCAAATACCCCCTGCACTGCAAGAAGGTGAGCTGACACACTATGAAGAATTCCAATCGCGATCGCTTTGACGGACGCTTGAAAAATGCATCCGAAGCGAAAAAGGACCTGCTGGAGCGGTTCAAGGCAGCCGCAAGCGATCCTGACCGGTTGGCAAAGCGGGCAGAGAGGGACGAACGAGCGCTCGCCCGCGCGGCAGAACGCAAGGCCGAAGCGGAAGAACTGCGCAAGGCGCAAGAGGCCCTTTCGGCGCAACAGGCGGCAGATGCCGAACGCGATGCCGCACAGTCGGCAGAACGCGCCGCGGCACTGGCGGCTGAACAGGCCAAGGCGGCAGAAAAAGAGCTTGAAGAATTCGCAGCGCTCGAAGCGGAGCGCAAGGCCGAACGCGACCGGCGCTATGCCGCGAGACGCGCGCGCAAACGCTGATTGCACTGACCTGCCCGCCCCGGATGACGGAGCATCTGAGGCAGGATTGCCGTAAACCCAAGGGCTTGCGTCACTGAGCACCGCCCCTGTTACCAACAAGGAATTGAGCACGACACCCGCGCTCAAATGCGACCGATTTGATGTAAATGCGCAAAATCCAATGCATTGTTGCAAAAGGAATTTCAGAAAAAATTAGAGCTTTGATGGGCACCTTATGCGCTGGAGCAGAGGGGAAACGCATGAGCTCACAGATCAGCACGGCACATCGCATAGTGTTCCCGGTGATTTTTCCGGCAAGGCGTACTGCCTGCATTCTGGCGGCATGGAGGCATTGCGCATGACACAACAGAACACTGTCCCGATCCACCGCGACCCCGATCAATCACTTCATCTCGCAAATGTGTCGGCGCTGCAGCGGTTTCGCATTCTCGACAGCGCACCCGAAGCAGCCTTCGATCATATTGTTGAAATTGCCTCGCGTGTTTTTTCGGTTCCTATTGTTCTCGTCTCCTTGATCGATCTCAACCGACAGTGGTTCAAGGCCAAGGTTGGCTTGGAATTATGCGAGACAAACCTTGATGTCTCCTTTTGCACCTACGCCGTGCGCCAGAACGATGTGATGGTCATTCCTGATGCGACCAAGGACGCCCGCTTTGCAAATAACGAACTTGTCAGGGGACCAGACGGCATTCGTTTTTATGCGGGTGCGCCACTGCGCACCGCCGACGGTTTTGTTGTGGGGACATTATGTCTGGTTGATGGGGTTCCACATCTGGACTTTGGGTCCGAAGACCGCGCACTCCTTGCGAAACTGGCGGTTCTTGTTGTCGACCTGATGGAAGGGCGCGCCAGCCATCAGGCGAGTTTGGAGGCGAAAAGCAAACTGGAGGATTTCACAACCGCATCACTCGATATTTTCTGGGAAACAGATGTCGAGCATCGGTTTACCCGTTTGTCTTCCGAAACAATGCCCGGCATGTCGGCCAGCGCCAACCCCTGGGACTCAGGGCTGGAAAGCATGGTGGGCCATAAAAGATGGGACATCCTGAAGGTGGATACGACGCGCGAGCCCTGGCGTTCTCACCTGAAACTTCTGGAAGCTCGCAAGCCCTTTCGAGATTTGCGCTATGCCAAGGAGTTTGACGGCAAACTCATGTATTTTTCGGTAAGCGGACGACCGGTTTTCGACAAGGACGGTGCATTTCTTGGCTACCGAGGCGCGACGCAGAATGTCACCGAACAAGAGCAATCGAGACTTGAGGCGGAAAGGTTGGCCAATTCGGACCCGCTGACGGGCCTTGCCAACCGCCGCTGTTGGAACGCGGCCCTGCGCGAGCGTCTCAACGCGGATGAGATACCCCCGACGGGCATTTTGCTGTTCGACGTGGATCGGTTCAAGGACATAAATGACGCGCTCGGGCATGCCGTCGGTGATCGCCTGCTGATCGAAATCGCCAAGCGTATTGTGAATTGTTCGCTGAAAACATCGCTCGCCGCGCGCCTTGGCGGGGATGAGTTCGCTTTGATGATAGAAGGCAAGAACAAAGATACGGTGCGTTCAGCCGATTGCATCTTGCAGGCGATGAAACAGCCTTTCGAAATTGACGGGCACAATCTGCATGTCGAGCTTTCGATCGGGATAAAACTGGTTGGAACGCGCGAATTTGAATGCGACAGGATCATGGTCGACGCGGACCTCGCATTGCGAACGGCCAAGATGCAAGGCCGCAGTCGGCATGTCGTTTATGAACCGAGCATGCGCAAAGAGAATGACAGCCGCATAACGCTCACCGCACAATTCGAGCGCGCATTGCAGAATAACGAATTCGAGCTGCATTTTCAGCCGCAGATACGTCTTTCAAACGATACTGTCGTCGGTGTCGAGAGCCTGCTGCGGTGGAACCATCCGGAACGCGGGTTATTGTTTCCCAATCAGTTTCTGAACGCACTTGAAACATCTGCATATGACATTCCCGCAGGCCAGCAAGTGATCGACCTTGCCTGCAAACAAGCGCGGATCTGGCAGGATTTGGGCACGCCAGTGCGGGTCGGGATCAATGTATCGGCCAGCCAGCTTTACGGGGACAACCTGCCGAAGGTCCTGAATGACGCAATGACCCGGCATGGCACAGCACCCGCTTTGATCGAGGTTGAGGTCACCGAGCGCGTCGCGCTTGGCAACGTGGAGAAAATCACCTCAGTGCTTGAAGCCATACGCGACTTGGGCGTTACGATTGCCTTTGATGACTTCGGAACCGGCTTTGCATCTCTGAGTTCTTTGATGCAATTCCCGCTGGACCGGGTCAAAGTCGACCAGCGGTTCATTACCGATCTTCACAAGAATCCGGCCAACACGCGGCTGACAAGCGGTCTGATACGCCTGTGCCATAGCCTCGGTTTTGAAGTCATCGCCGAGGGTGTGGAAAAGCACGCGCATGAAACCTTTCTGCGCAAACAGAATTGCGACGAGGTACAGGGGTATCTGTACAGCAAACCGGTAAGTGCGCAGAAAACGACAGATTTCCTGATCAAAGGAAAACATGCGCAAACACGAAGGAAGCAGGCAGGCTGACGGGTGGGTCGGTTTTCCTGCTCGCTGGTCAAAAACCGCAGAACTTGCTGCCGGGGTCCATGCGCGGGTTGGCATACCTGCCAAATGCGTGCCATCAATGGTCGTTGCGGCCCATACGCCTGACACGCGGATGTACATCAATCGGCAAGACCAGTCCAAGTCCCGCAGCATGCAGTACCGCCTTAATCAGTTGCTGCACCAAGAGATGGAAACAAGAGAGTAAGATCGAACGCGTCAGGTCGCCTGAAACCAGTCCGAAACCCACGTCTGCCATGACTATTCGCCCTGCGCCGGGGCATATCAGTTTCAGAGAGCGGCTGCACTCAGGCAGATTTTGGTCAACGGATGCCGTCTATTCCGGTCATTTCAGGCGGGTAACACGGCGAAAGCGGGTGATCGTTTCTCACACCAAAACGATCGACGGGTTTCCAATCGGATAACGCTCTCTAAACGAACAATTAATCAACATAGTTCAAAATCGTCGTAATTTGGCGGGTTGAAGTGCTAGAACAGGGAGGCTAAGTGAGTCGAGTTGTAAATAGTTTAAAAGAGTTGAATATGGTACGGTATGTGATGTTTGCCGCTTGTGCAGCGGTTCTGAGCGCGACTTCGTCTGTCGCAAGCACAATTTCCGGAGATTTTAGCGGCTCGATATCCGACCCGCGCGGCTCGAACACGACGCCGATGAGAACAGTGGGACAGAACACCGATACTTTGTATTGGGGTACGCCGAATGCCACCTCAAGAAATGTGAACAAGTCAAACTCCAGCGTGCTTTCCGTGCACGGTCAGTCATTTAACCATACGTTTTCCGGGCCAGGCGATGTCCTGCTGGGGTCGATTTCATGGGTAAATCACTCCAACTGGTTCGCCGGGCGGAGATGGAGCAGCGTGCTGTCCTTGGACATCGACTTCGACACGGCCAGCGGCGGTGTGTCACAATCGCTGCAAGTCGGGTTCAACACCTACAATTCGATCGACGGTTCGGTCAACACCAACAGGAACGAAAGAACCGGCGACAATCCTGACGAGATCAGCGGCTTTTACATTGACACTTCAGACCTGAATCTTCCTGTGGCGTTGGATGGCGGGTTAAAGGTGATGGATATCTTCTTCCGTCTTGACGATGCGGGCACGCCCGGTACCAGAACAGGCTTCCTTCACAACGGTCAGGCCTCTGGCAGCACGTACGATCAGTCAACAGGTCTATGGGTCAACCGCGAAGGCGGAAGCTCAACCATCGGCGTCTATGCATCCATCGCAGCCGTTCCTTTGCCAGCAGGCATCTGGTTGATGCTGTCAGGCCTCGGCAGCGTTCTCTTGGCCCGACGCTTCAAACGAAAAACGGCGTGAAAACCTTGGTAATCTTTGAAACCCGTCTGCTCAGTCAAGGACTTTCACCGTAGATCCGCAGACCTGACGAATTCGCCTTCATACTTCCTCTCAACGGGGCTTTGGACTGACCGACACTTTGTAGGCGCCAACCACCCCGCAACCCAATCCGATCCGAAAGGTAATTAAAATGAGAATCTCTGTTTACTCAAAAGCTGCCGTTTTGTCTTCCGTCTTCCTGCTCGCCTCCATGGCGTCTGCCAGCGCTGAGCAGACGAACAAATGGGATATGTGCAACTGGGAGAACATCCCTCAAAACGTGGTGATGCGCATTACCAATCGCGCCGATTACGACGATATCCTGCGCCGTATGTTCGAAGCATGCCCGGAAAGCGCACTGTCTTTGACCGACCGCCCGACCGCTAGCTTGTCATCAACGCGAGACGCACTCGGTCAACGTGATAACTCCGGCGGAGAGAACACTGGATCATCAGACAGCTCGAGCCAGGGTGGCGATGGAAGCTCATTGCCCGGGTAAGTCGCACCTTTAAAAAACCGCACGACGCTATCACAACTCCGGAAGGCGCAGACAAACGTTCGATTGTCTGCGCTTTTTTCGTCACACGATGGCAAAACTACTGTCAGCGCGACGCAGTAGGCCGGTCAGAAATGACACCGCCGGCCAGCACGGCATCCCACCGGTTCAGCGACTTGGGGTTTTGAAGCTTCAGGAACGTGTAGCCCGTTTCTTTCCATGGCTTGATCTTGTTTGTCAGATTGTCGAGCACGAGATCACCCGCCTTTGTGCGCATAACCAGAACCGCGTGACTGTTGAGTTTGCGGTCCAGAACGGTGGCGATCAAAAGTGCGTCCGAAGGAACACCACGCTCCACCAGCATTTTCTTTTTCAACAACACGAGATCTTCGCAGTCTCCGCCGCGCGCAGAGGGCAGCGCCCAGTGCTCTTCCTTGCCATATTGGCGCAGATCCTCGATTTCCTTGACCTGGCGGTTGACCGTTCGATTGATGGTTTTTGCCAATGAAATATGCTCGGCGGTTACGTTGCCGCGCGCTTTTGTTGCAGAACAAACCCAATCGTAGCGCGCACACAGCCCGATAAACCCGGACGGTGCCTTTGCCGGCTTTTGCGCCACAAGAAACGCGCTGCCAACATTTCCGGCAGCGGCGACAGGCACAGTGCTCACCGCAAGTGCCACGCCAACGGCCAAACCAAGAAACAACCCTTTCACAGGGTTTTGCGGTTGGGGAAAAAGCCGTGAGATGAAAGGGGTCGGACGCGCAGCCAGAGTTGCATTTGCTTTTTCCGAACGGTTCTGCTGAAACGGCACCAAAATTCCCCCTTAAATAACGTTAACACTTATTAATATGTCAAAATATTCGGGTGGGAAAGTGTTAAGAATGTGCCCAACTAGGGGATGAGTTCTTAAAATTCACAATGAATTGCCTTCTTTTCACTATCACTACCGCAATAGGCTAACGGCGAGAGTCAATGCACTCAAAAGTGGCCATCTGACGCCATCGGTTTGGATACCAGAAAATACTGAGAGAAAACGGGAACGCATGCCGCACCGATGCCGCGCGCCTCGGCGCCGACCTGCCCGGCGAGAATATTCGGAAGAATGAGGCCGCGACTGTCTTCCTTGGCCACGTAAGCCGCGACAGCCTCCACCAAAGCGCTGCGCACCCAGTCCGGGATGTATCCGTCGATCAGGACGGCTTCAAAATCAATGACCGAACAGGCGGAAATGCAGGCTTGCGCAATGGCATGGGCGGTTTCATCTATCCAGGGTGTGACCTGCGCTGAAAATTTGTCCCAGTCCTGAGGCTGCGACCAAAGCTGTTTGGGGTCATGGCCCGATTGTGCCAGCCGCGTTTCGAGCACATGCAGCGATGCAATATCCAGCAGTTGCCGCGTGCGCCCCGCCTTGTCACCGACACGAAGCGGCCCAAACGCGCCCGCATTGCCCAGCTTGCCTTCATAAACCGAATTGCCCAGAACAACGCCCCCGCCGATAAACGTGGACACAAAGAAGTAGACAAAATTGTCCAACGCCTTGCCACGTCCGTAGATTTGTTCGGCCCAGCAGGCGCTGGTTGCATCATTCACCATGTAAAGCGGCAAATCGGTGAAGCCTGCGACCTCGTGTTCAAAAGAGACATCTTTCCACGACAGAAATTCCTCAGGCGTATTGCCGTCCGATGCGCCCCATTTCCAGATTTCAAAGGGCGCGGCGATCCCGATGCCGCATAGCTTGTTGGCAAGCTCCGGGCCAATCTGTTCCACTGCTTCGGAAAAAGCCGCGCGCAAAAAGGCGAAGACCTCATGCGGCAAGGCAAGATCGTACTGGATATGTTTTCTGAACAAAATCAGCCCGTTGAGGTCGGTCAGCAACACGTCACTACCGCGGCGGCCCAGTTTGCACCCAACCGAAATGGCCCCTTTGGGATTCAAGGCCATCGGTATGGATGGCTTGCCCACCCGCCCCTTGGAGGGCCGCCCCTTGGTCACGAGACCGTCGCTTTCCAGTTTACGCAAAATGACCGAAACGGTTTGGGCCGAAAGCTTGGTCTGTCGGGCGATCTCACTGCCCGGCAGTTGCCCATTCCGGTGCAGAACCGACAGAATCAAACGCTCGTTGTAGGCGCGCAACCCCTTCTGATTGGCCCCGCGATTCGACGCCCTGATGACAGGTGACTGGGTCATCCGCTCCCTCGCAAATTCGCTTCCAAGCTGCCGGAGCGGAGTTAATAAATCAAGTTTACTTATTAATTGACTCGCGCCGCGATTTAGCGCACCGTCCGGCCTCAAGCACGTCAGACAACGTGTGTACAAATTGGTTTGGGAGGATCACATGAAAAGACTTATCGCTGGCACCGCATTGGCGCTGATTGCATCCGCAAGCACCGCCGTGGCGGACGATTCCGTTTCCGCGTGCCTGATTACAAAAACAGACACGAACCCCTTCTTTGTCAAAATGCGCGAAGGCGCTGCCGCCAAGGCCGAAGAACTGGGGATTACGCTGAACTCCTATGCAGGCAAGGTCGACGGCGACCATGAAACGCAGGTCGCTGCAATCGAAACCTGCATCGCGAATGGCGCGGATGGCATTCTGCTGACAGCTTCAGACACGTCCTCGATTGTGCCTGCGGTGCAGCAGGCCCGCGACGCCGGACTGCTGGTGATCGCGCTGGATACGCCGCTTGAACCCATTGACTCAGCCGATATGACCTTTGCGACGGATAACTTTCTGGCTGGTGAATTGATTGGCAAATGGGCGGCCGCAACCTTGGGGGATGATGCAGCGAATGCGAAAATCGCCATGCTGGATCTGGCCGTGAGCCAACCCTCCGTCGGGGTTCTGCGCGATCAGGGCTTCATGACCGGCTTCGGGATCGACGTCAAAGACCCCAACCGTTGGGGTGACGAGGACGACCCGCGTATTGTTGGCCATGACGTGACCGCCGGAAACGAGGAAGGCGGGCGTCGCGCCATGGAAAACCTGCTGGCCAAGGACCCGATGATCAACGTGGTCTATACGATCAACGAACCGGCGGCAGCGGGTGCCTATGAAGCGTTGAAATCCATTGGCCGTGAAAACGACGTCTTGATCGTTTCGGTCGATGGCGGCTGCCCCGGCGTGCAGAATGTGGCGGACGGCGTGATCGGCGCGACCTCCCAGCAATATCCGCTGCTGATGGCCTCCAAGGGTATCGAGGCGATTGCGAATTGGGCCAAAGACGGCAGCAAGCCCGAAGCCACTGAAGGCAAAGGGTTCTTTGACACAGGCGTTGCCTTGGTGACGGACCAGCCCGTGGACGGTGTGGACAGCATCGACACCAAAGAGGGCATGGATCTGTGCTGGGGTTGATCCGCGGGTCGCAATAATCTTACCTGAGATAAGAGGGGGGCGCGTCTGAACCCGCCCCCCTTGGTTGTTCAAAACCAGATGTCACGGCATCTCAACAAGGAGAGACCGCAATGTCCGGACCCGAC
Source organism: Roseobacter denitrificans OCh 114 (assembly GCF_000014045.1). Lineage (NCBI taxonomy): Bacteria > Pseudomonadati > Pseudomonadota > Alphaproteobacteria > Rhodobacterales > Roseobacteraceae > Roseobacter > Roseobacter denitrificans. Next base: position 2,114,137 of record NC_008209.1, on the reverse strand, counting down.
AATTACGAGGCCGCAAGCGCGGATGCCGCGAATGAAATTGCCTCGTTTGATACAGGCAAGAAGGGGATTGTCAGCCGCTTTCACCATGCGCTGCATACAACCCCTGCCCTTGTCCCGCTCATCGTCCTGCTTGCATCCATTGCCATCTTTGGCGTCTTGCTGGGCACGCGGTTCTTTTCGCCCTTCGCGCTGACGCTGATCCTGCAACAGGTGCAGATCGTCGGCATTGTGGCGGCAGCGCAAAGCCTTGTGATCCTGACCGCCGGCATTGACCTCAGCGTCGGGGCCATCGCCGTGATCTCATCGGTTGTGATGGGACAATTCAGTTTTCGCTACGGGGTGCCGGTTGAGGTTGCAATCGTCTGTGGTCTGGCGTTTGGCACAATGATCGGTGCCGTGAATGGCTGGCTGATCGCGGTGATGAAACTGCCCCCATTCATCGTGACGCTGGGCATGTGGCAAATCGTGCTGGCGGCGAATTTCCTGTATTCCGCGAATGAAACAATCCGAAGTCAGGACATCGCGGAACAGGCCCCGATGCTGCAATTGATGGGTGCGAAGTTCAATGTGGGCGGCGCGGTCTTTACCTTTGGTGTGGTCTTTATGCTGGTCCTTGTGCTGGTGCTGGCCTATGTGCTCAAACACACGGCTTGGGGGCGGCACGTCTATGCGGTGGGCGATGATCCCGAAGCTGCCGCCCTGTCCGGGGTGAATGTCAAGAAGACGCTGATTTCTGTCTATGCGCTGGCCGGTTTGATCTGCGCCTTTGCCGGATGGGCACTGATCGGGCGGATCGGCTCGGTCTCCCCCACGTCAGGACAGCTGTTGAACATCGAAAGCATCACCGCCGTGGTGATCGGGGGGATTTCGCTGTTTGGCGGGCGCGGGTCGATCCTTGGGACGTTCTTTGGCGCGCTGATCGTCGGGGTTTTCACGCTCGGCCTGCGTCTGCTCGGTGCGGATGCGCAATGGACATTCCTGCTGATCGGGGCGCTGATCATCGCCGCGGTGGCGGTTGACCAATGGATCAGGAAGGTGGCGGCATAATGGAACCGATTTTGAAGGGCCGCGGGCTGGTCAAACGCTACGGCAAGGTTACAGCGCTTGATCATTGTGACTTTGACCTGATGCCGGGCGAAATACTGGCCGTGATCGGGGACAATGGGGCGGGCAAAAGCACGCTGATCAAAGCCATGTCCGGCGCTGTGACACCGGACGAAGGCATCGTTGAACTGGAAGGCCAACAGGTGCGCTTCACCTCCCCCATTGATGCGCGTCATGCCGGTATTGAAACGGTATATCAGACACTTGCCATGTCACCGGCCCTGTCGATTGCCGACAATATGTTCATGGGGCGCGAGCTGCGCAAACCGGGGTTTCGCGGCAAGGTGCTGCGCCAGCTTGACCGCAAAAAGATGGAAGAGATCGCGCGCGAAAAGCTGTCCGAACTTGGGTTGATGACGATCCAGAACATCAATCAGGCGGTCGAGACGCTTTCGGGCGGGCAACGTCAGGGGGTGGCGGTCGCACGCGCTGCGGCGTTCGGGTCCAAGGTCATTATTCTGGACGAGCCGACCGCCGCACTTGGCGTCAAGGAAAGCCGCCGCGTGCTGGAACTTATTCAGGACGTCAAAAGCCGAGGCATCCCGATCATCCTGATCAGCCACAACATGCCGCATGTTTTCGAGGTCGCAGATCGCATTCACGTGCACCGTCTGGGCAAACGCCTCTGTGTTGTCGACCCCAAGGATCACTCCATGTCCGACGCCGTGGCCTATATGACCGGGGCCACCGTGCCGGATGGGGCGCATGCAGCTTGACTGGGATCTAGAGGCGCTGGCCGCACGGATCACGGCGCTGCCCTTTCGCAACAAAAGGCGGCTGATTGCCTTGGCTGGCCCGCCCGCAAGTGGGAAATCAACGCTCGCCGAGGCCTTGGCCGAACGCGTCCCCAACAGCTGCGCGCTGCCGATGGACGGGTTTCACCTTGACAACCGCATCCTGCGCGAACGCGGGTTGAGTGCGCGCAAGGGTGCGCCCGAGACCTTCGACGTGGCCGGATTGGCGCATCTGCTGCGCCGCCTGCTGCGGGAGGACAGCGTGGTTTACCCGCTCTTTGACCGCCATCTGGATTGCGCCGTGGCTGGCGCAGGCATCGCCGAGGCGAGTGCGACGACCGTTATTGTCGAGGGCAACTATCTGCTGCTCGACGCCCCGGAGTGGCGCGATCTGCGCCCTCTTTGGGATTTCGCGGTTTATGTGTCCGTCTCCTCCGACGTACTGCGCGCTCGCCTGTTGAAACGCTGGCACGATCACGGGTTCGCGGATGCAGATGCGCAGGCAAAGGTTGCGCAAAACGACATGCCCAACGCGCAAACCATATGTAACGCATTGCTGACCCCTGATTGCACCCTGCACCAAAAATCAACGCCCTAAAGCGACATGCGAAAAACCGCAATCACGTAACGCCGCCTGAAAACAAAGGTTTCAACACGTTACGTGCTTCTTGATGTTTCAGGTATTTCGTCAGACGCCCTAAACCGTGCCCCGGTGCTCGGCAGGCTACTTGTAGGCGGTATCCGCGATCTTCAACAGGTCATCGAAAACCGCACTTCCGCCAGCGATCACGCGTCCACCCTGTGCAATCATCTGGTTGGCGCTTTGATCCTCGATCTGCCCACCGGCTTCGGCAATCAGCAGCTGTCCGGCCAGACAATCCCAGGCGTTCATGTGCTCTTCGATATACCCAAGCAACCGTCCCGACGCCACATAGGCCAGCGACAGCGCGCCCGATGCATTGCGATGAAACACGCCACCCTTTTCCAGAATGGCCAGCACGACCTCGGCAGAGGCCTGCGCGGAAATCCGGCTTGAATAGCCGGTGCCAACGGTCCCACGGGTAATCGGCGCATCGCTCGCACAGGCCATGGGCGCACCATTCAGAGTGGCCCCCGCACCGCGATTGGCCACGAACATCTCGTTATGCACCGGATCAAAGATCACACCGATCTGCGTGCTGTCCTCGCACACGACAGCCAGCACCACCGTCCACGCCGGAATGCCGGAGATGAAATTTGTGGTCCCGTCAATCGGGTCAATGACCCAAGTGTACCCCGTCGTGGATGGCTTTGGCGCATCCTCCTCACCAACGATCCCATCATCCGGGAAAGCGGCGGTGATCAGGTTGCGAATATGTGTTTCAACCGCTTTGTCAGCCTCGGATACAAAGTCCTGCGGGCCCTTGTCTTCGATCACGAGTGATCCGAGGCGTCGAAAATACTCCAGCGCCAGTTCGCCCCCGATCCGCGCAATTTCAACGGCTGCCTGACTTCGATTGTTCACGGTCACTCTCCTTCAATACAATTGGTGCGACCCTTACAGTGAATGGGCTTCTGGTCCACCGTTTATCCGCTGAAATCAAAGAGATTTTATCACTCGGCGGGGTCTTGCCGATGGCGCGATCACCCTATGGTTGTGGTCACGACCCGCCGGGCAATGTCCTCCAGCACATGTTCCAGATCGACGGTCACTCTTTTTTCGGTCAGCTTGCCGTCTATGGTCAAAAACGACAGACCATGTACGAAACTCCACAACAGGAACGCCTGATGTTCGTCCTCAGGCGTCACCTCATCCGCGCCGCGGCAGCGCGCCACTTCTTTTTTGACGACCAGAAACGTATCATCGCCCATCGCCACGAGATCGCTGTGATCCCCGTGATCTTCGGACAGACCAAACATCAGCCGAAAAACGCCCGGTTCCGCCACCGCGAAATTGACATAGACCCGCCCCATACCAACGATGCGCCCCAACGTGCCGGGCTCGTATTTCTGCAATTCGGCAAGAAGCTGTTCGCGCTGGCGCACCATCCCTTCCATGGCGACGGCGCGCAGCATGCCGCTTTTATCCGCGAAATGTTTATAGGGCGCCGCAGTGGACACACCGGCACGGCGACAGGCCTCGGATACCGAAAAGTGATCCGGTCCTTTTTCCTCGACCAGGGCGCGCGTGGCTTCGATCAGTTGAGACCTGAGATCCCCGTGATGATAACTGCCCCGTTTTCCGGCATTTGTACTCTCTTCCATAATCCATTCTGTTTCAGAATACGTAACCCTTGTCAAAGTAAGAAGTTCTAACATATGTTAGAGGTGCTAACTTGAGTGAGAGTTGAGATGACCGGACCAACAAAGCAGACTTGGACAAGAAAGGTGTTGGGCACAACGGCGCGCATGATCCTGACCGTTAGTTTCATTGGGATCGCGGGTTTTGCTGTGGTCATGGGCGTAGGCCTTTTGAGCGACCGCGCGCGCGCTGTGCCGGAACCCGAAGCTGCCCGCCCCCTGCCCGTTCATGTGCAGACGATCGAGATGAAGCAGGGCTATACCACCCCGCGCCACTTTACCGGTCAGATCGAGGCGCGCGCAAATGTGTCCCTGTCCTTTGAATTGGGGGGGCGCATTGTCAGCCTGTCGGTCGATGAGGGCGACAGCGTCGTGGCAGGGCAGGAAATTGCCCGCCTTGATACCGATCTGCTGGATGCAGAGGCAACCCGGCTCAGCGCGTCGCGGGGCGCGGTTGCCGCACAACTCAGCTCCGCAGAGGCGCGTTTGACCCGCGCGATTGAGCTGCAACGACAAGGATTTACCAGTCAGGCGCGGCTTGATGATGCACTGGCTGCGCGCGATGAATTGACCAACCGCATCGCCGAAATCGACGCCGCACTGAAATCGGTACAGATCAATCTTGAGAAATCGGTGATCTATGCGCCTTTTGACGGGCAGGTCGGGATGCAGAACGTGGATGCTGCAGAAACCATTCAGGCCGGGCAACCCATCGTGCGGATCATGGAAACCTCCGCGCCGGAACTGCGGGTCGGCTTGCCGCTCGATATCGCTGCGGATGACCTCAGGTCGGTGGAGATCTCCCTTGGTGGCACGCTCCACCCTGCAAAACTGTCGCGCATCCGGCCTGATATCGACCCGATCACCCGAACCCGCACCGCCCTGTTTTCGCTGGAGAAACCGGGAAACCTGCTGTTCGGGCAAAGCGCATCCCTCGTCCTGCGCTCGGACATCAAGGCGCAGGGTGCCTGGGTGCCAGTTGATGCGCTGCAATCCGGTGAAGGCAGCGTCTGGACGCTGATGCTGGTGGTCGAGGACAGGCTGCAACCCGCAGCCGTGGAAATCCTTCATATCGAAGACCAGCGCGCCTATGTGCGCGGCACCTTTGAGCAGGGCAGCGTTTTCGTCACCACAGGCGCGCACCGCGTGGTGCCCGGTCAGAGCGTCAGCGTTCTGACGCAGGAGGGCTGACGCGTGGAAACGCTGACCTTTCGCCACCCCCGGCTTGTCGCGCTGATCATTCTGGTCCTTGTCTCGGCGGGGTTGTCCTCCTTCCTGTCGCTGGGCCGTCAGGAAGACCCGACCATCACCAATCTGTTTGCAACGATCACAACGCCCTTTCCCGGCGCTGATCCTGCGCGCGTCGAAACGCTGGTTACGGCGGAGATCGAAGAGGAATTGCGCGAAATCGCCGAAGTGGACGTGATCGAATCCGTGTCCCGCTCCGGTGTTTCGGTTGTGTCTGTCGAATTGTTGCAAACGCTGGATGAGGCCACCATCGAACAGGTCTGGTCGGAGGCGCGGGATGCGGTCGAGGACGCGCGCCGCAATTTTCCCGCCGGTGTCGAAGCCTCGGAATTCAACGCCGAGGGCATCTCCGCCTATTCTGCCGTCGTCGCTGTCACGTCGGATCACGATGGCGTCCCTCTCTCGATCCTGCACGATCATGCAGAGGCGCTGGCGGACCGGCTGCGCACGATCCCCTCCACGCGCGCCGTTGACCTTTTTGGCGAACCGGAGGACGAAATCCGCGTCGAGGTCGACCCCCAGCAGGCCGTTGCGCTGGGTCTGACCGCCTCGGATATCTCCGCACGTATCGCCGCCGCCGATGGCAAAGTGCAGGCGGGGCGCTTGCAAAACAGCGACGTGGACCTGACCATCAACATCTCGGGAGAAATCGAAAGGCTGGACAGGCTGGGGTCTGTCGTTCTGCGCGAGAATGAGGGCAGCGCCAGCGTCGTTCTCTCCGATATCGCGCAGATCAAGCGCACCGTCGCCGACCCGCCCGAAGAACTCGCGCTGGCCTTGGGGCGACCGGCGGTGCTGGTGGGTGTTCTGGCGCAGGATGGCGTGCAGATCGACCGCTGGATGTCTTTCGTGCGCGAAGAACTGCAAAGCGGCCAGGACGCCCTGCCCTATGGCATCACCGAAACACTGATGTTTGATCAAAGCACCTATACCGCGGACCGGCTGGCCGAGGTCGGCATGAATATGGCCATCGGCGTTTCCCTCGTTGTGGCCGTGTTGTTTGTAACGCTTGGCGTGCGGGCGGCAGCAATCGTGGCGGTGGTCTTGCCGGTTGTGTCTCTGGCGACACTGGCCAGCATGAACTTTCTCGGTCTGCCGATCCACCAGATGTCCGTCACCGGGTTGATCGTGGCACTGGGTCTCCTGGTGGACGCCGCCATCGTGATGGTCGACGAAGTACGCCAGCGTCTCGCCCGCGGGATGGAACGGATAGATGCGGTCGGTGACGCCACGCGCCGGTTGGCGGCACCGCTGCTGGCATCGACCGTCACGACCGCGCTGTCCTTCACTCCGATGATCCTGCTGCCGGGGCCTGCGGGTGATTTCGTCGGCGCCATCGCGATTGCCGTGGTGTTGATGTTGATCTGGTCGCTGTTCGTCGCCGTGACCGTCACGCCCGCACTGGCCGGTCGTTTCATGAAACGTGGCACGGGCAGTGGCCTGTCCATCCCCGTGCTGGGCCGCGCGTTTCACAAGACCATTCAATGGTCCGTCACCCACCCTGTAAAATCCATTGCGCTGGCCCTGATCCTGCCAGCCATGGGCTTTGGCGCTTTCCCGACGCTGACCGCGCAGTTCTTTCCCGGCGTTCAGAGGGATCAGTTTTATATCGAAGTGGAAATGCCCCCCGGCACGGCGATTTCTGAAACGGCAGAGATAGCCGCGGCAATTGATGCGCGTCTTGCGGCACAACAGGGCATTGATCGCGTCTACTGGTCGATCGGAAAATCCGGCCCTGCGTTTTACTACAACATCACCAGTGGCCGCTCGTCAGAGCCCGGATATGCGCAGGCCATGGTCAAGACCACGGACGCCTACGCCGCTGAACGGTTGGTGCCAGAGGTGCACAGGCCCTGAACCGCGCGCACCCCAAGGCCCGCATCATCGTGCGCGACCTCATTCAGGGCCCGCCCGTTGCCGCCCCGGTCGAAATCCGGCTGGTCGGCCCGGATCTTGATGTGTTGCGCGCTCTGGGCGATCAGGCGCGCGCGCTGATGGCCGATTTGCCGCTTGTGACACAGGTCCGCTCCGGCGTGACGGGGGGTGCGCCGCAACTGCGCTTTGAGATTGATGAGACCGCCGCACGGCTGCTGGGGCTGAATGTCACCGATATTGCAGCGCAGCTTCAGGCCGCTTTGGTTGGCGTGACGGGGGGCAGTATGGTCGAAGGCACCGACCAAATGCCGATCCGCGTCCGCCTCACTGACGCCGTGCAGGGCGAAATATCCGCCATGGCGGACCTGCCGATTCTGATGCCAAATGCGGCTGAGCTTTCCGCGCAGGGGCTTTACCCGGCGGTGCCACTGTCGGAACTGGCCCGCCCTGTGGTTGAGGCGGCAGAAAGCGTCATAACCCGGCGCAACGGGGAACGCGTCAACACCGTGCAGGCCTATATCGTGCCCGGCGTCTTACCCGAAGAGGCGCTGCAATCCGTGCTCGCCTCGCTTGAGGCTGCGGGTTTCGAAACCCCCGCCGGCTACCGCATTGAACTGGGCGGCGATTCCGATGCGCGGTCAGACACGATTGGCAATCTGCTCGCCTCTGTCGGGCTGATTGTGACACTGACGATTGCCACGATTGCGCTGACGTTCAATTCGTTCCGCCTGACAGCGGTGGCCCTGATCGTGTGCGTCCTGTCTGCCGGATTGTCGATGCTGGCCCTTGCCGTGATGCAATTTCCTTTTGGCATCAATGCAATCATCGGCGTGATCGGCTCCATCGGTGTGTCGATCAATGCCGCGATCATAATCCTAACGGGCCTCAAGGGAAACGCACGCGCCGCGATGGGCGATACTGAGGCCATGGCGCAAGTCGTCACCGGGTCCAGTCGGCACATTATCTCAACGACGATCACGACCTTTGGCGGGTTTTTACCGCTGATCCTGGCGGGCGGCGGGTTCTGGCCACCTTTTGCCGTGGCGATTGCCGGGGGTGTTCTGCTGTCCGCCGTTGTTTCGTTCTACTTCGTCCCGCCGATGTTTGCGCTGCTCTATGCCCGCCGTCAAAAATCGCAGGACGCAAGCCAAACAGGGACGCTGACGGATGCGCCGCGCCCGCTGGCCGCGCAGTAGTCGTGCCGATTCCGCTGTGACTGGCGTCACGATTGCTCAATTGTATACCATGGGGTGCGGCGTATCCGCTCTGTTACCGCAACACGCTGTGGACCTGCGCAGAACGGTCGGTTAATCAACGCCAACTGACATGAAAGGCTTGGAATCTATGTCCGATACAACCACTCCCGACATCATCTACACCAAAGTTGACGAGGCACCGCAGCTCGCATCCGCGTCGCTTCTGCCGATCATCCGCAAGTTCGCAGCCGCCGCCGGCGTTTCGGTGGGGGTCAAGGATATCTCGCTCGCCGGGCGCATCCTCGCCGCATTCCCCGAGCATTTGTCAGCCGATCAACGCCAAAGCGATGATTTGGCGGAACTGGGTAAACTGGTGAAGACACCAGATGCCAATGTCATCAAACTGCCGAATATTTCCGCCTCGGTCCCGCAACTGGTCGCTGCGATCGAGGAACTGCAAGCGCAAGGATACCCGGTGCCGGACTATCCGGAAAACCCGCAGACAGAGGCCGACAAGGACGCGCGCGCGCGCTACGACACGATCAAGGGGTCCGCAGTCAACCCGGTGCTGCGCGAAGGAAACTCGGACCGTCGTGCCGCAGTTGCCGTGAAGAATTACGCCCAATCCAACCCGCATTCCATGGGCGCATGGTCGAAAGACAGCAAAACCCGCGTCAGCACCATGAGCGCCAATGACTTTCGATCCAATGAAACATCCGTGACCCTGAGTGCCGCGCAGGCAGGCCCTGCCAAGATCGAACTGATCGGCGCGGATGGTGCCGTGACAGTGCTGAAAGACGGCATTGATTTTCCGGCAGGCACAGTGGTCGATGCCACCTTCATGTCTGCCAAGGCGCTCTCGGCTTTCCTCGAGGCACAGATTGAGGCCACCAAGGCAGAGGGTACGTTGTTCTCGATCCACCTCAAAGCCACGATGATGAAGGTGTCCGACCCGATCATCTTTGGTCATGCGGTCAAAGCCTATCTGAAACCGATCTTTGCCGAATATGGCGATGCTTTTGCTGCGGCCGGAATTGATGCAAACTCCGGTATGGGCGAGGTGCTGGACCGCATCAAGGACTTGCCGCAAGGTGCTGAAATCCTGTCGAAAGTGGATGCGCTGATGCAGCAGCAGCCCCCGATGTACATGGTGAATTCCGACAAGGGCATCACCAATTTGCACGTCCCCTCCGATGTGATCATCGACGCCTCCATGCCCGCGCTGATCCGTGCCGGCGGCAAAGGCTGGGGGCCGGACGGGGCCGAAGCGGATGCAAATTGCGTCATTCCTGACAGCTCCTATGCGGCGGTCTATGAGGAATCGGTGAATTTCTGCAAGACCAATGGCGCGATCGACCCTGCCACTGTGGGCACCGTGCAAAACGTGGGCCTGATGGCGCAAAAGGCCGAGGAATACGGCTCGCACCCGACCACTTTCGAAATCCCCCATGACGGGACGGTGCGCATGAGCGCCGCCAACGGTGATGTTCTGCACGAACATACGGTCGAGGCTGGCGACATCTGGCGTTCCGCCTCCACCCGCCAGGCCCCGATCGAGGACTGGGTACAACTGGCGATCGACCGCCAGAAGGCCGAAGGGTGTCAGGCGATCTTCTGGCTCGACGAAGATCGCGCCCACGATGCGGAGCTGATCGCCTATGTGAAACCCTTGCTTGCCGCTGCGGGGGCCACCGACAAATTCCAGATCCTCGCCCCCCGCGAGGCCACACGCCTGTCCTTTGAAACCATTGCCAAGGGCGAAAACAGCATTGCCGTCACCGGCAACGTGCTGCGCGACTATCTGACGGACCTGTTCCCGATCCTTGAGTTGGGCACATCGGCCAAGATGTTGTCGATCGTGAAACTGATGCAGGGCGGTGGTCTGTTTGAGACCGGTGCAGGTGGGTCAGCCCCAAAGCACGTGCAGCAACTGGTCGAGGAAAACCACCTGCGCTGGGACAGCCTTGGTGAATTCTGCGCCTTGGGGGAAAGCCTGAAGTTTCTGGCAGACGTCAAAGGCAACGAAAAGGCCCGCGTGCTCGGAAAGGCCGTAGACGTGGCGACCCAAGGCATTCTGGATCACAACAAATCACCCGGCCGCCGGGTTGGTCAGCCCGACAACCGCGACAGCCACTTCTATTTTGCGCTCTATTGGGCGCAGGCACTGGCCGCGCAGACCGACGATGCGGAACTTGCAGCCAGTTTTGCGCCCATCGCAGCGGCACTGGCCGAGAATGAGGCCGCGATTGTGGCTGATTTTGCCAAAGTACAGGGCGCGCCTGCCGACATCGGTGGCTATTTTCACACCGATGACGCCAAGACCGCTGCCGTGATGCGACCGTCACAGGTTCTGAACAAAATTCTGGCCTGAGCCACGAATTGACCGCTGAAAAAGCCCCGGCGCGCGACATCGCCGGGGCTTTTTTTGTACCCAGCCCGGTTCTGTCAACTTTCGTACCGGGTGGAGCCGCGCCGGTTGGCATCCACCGGCAGGTTGACATGCAAGGGCTCATGCGCGCGTTCCGAACAGGCCTGACGCGGGCAAATGTGACAGTTGATGCCGATTTTAGCGATGTTGGCACGGTCTTCGATGTTCAGCGGGGCCGCATAGCCGATCTGATCCACATGCGCGCGTTCGCACCCCAAGGTCACAACGCGCCGCCGGTCCGGCGTGTGGCGACTGACCACAGGCCGGTCTGAGGTGCGGCTGATGGTGAAAAACTGCCCGGCATCCGGCAGTTCGACCATTTGCGCCACGATACGCCCCGGCGAGATGAAGGCGCTGTGGATGTTCCATACCGGACAGGAACCGCCCTGCTCCGCAAGGGTGAAGGCGGTGGCATTGAAGCGTTTCGTCACATTGCCCGATGTATCGGTGCGCAAAAAGAAAAACGGTACGCCCTGCGCCCCCTTGCGTTGTAGCGTGGTGAGCCGTTGGCACGCTTGCTCAAAGGACACGCCAAAGGTGGTCGCGATCCGGTCTATGTCATACTGCGTGTCTCGTGCGACCCGCAGCACATCGTCATAGGGCATCATGAAGGCCGCGGCGAAGTAGTTGGCCAGTTCCACCCGGCAACGCGCCTGACCCTTTTGCGTCGGAATTTGCGCGCTGGCGGATAACTTATCCAGCAATCCCGCACAGCTGACCAGCGCCAGAACATGGGCCAGCTGGAAATTCCGGTTGATCTGATCCAGCGCCTCGGAAAGCTCAACGCGCCCCTGATCTTCGGCGAAAATGCGCAGGGCCTCGGGCATCTTGTCCACACCCATGATCTCCACCTCAATACCAAAGGCATTTTTGAGGTGCCGTTTGAGGTTGCCGTAAATGTCGTCCTGCCGCCCACCCACAGCACTGCGGGCCGAATCCGCCGCCAGTTCGAGATCGCTGAAATAATTGGCGTGGTTGCGAAAAAAATCATAGATCGCCGTTTCCGGCGAGGTCACCATCATCTCCGCAACGCCACCGGCTGCGGTGACACTGCGCATGTTGTCGCGCAGTTTCGCGTGATTGCGATAAAGCTGCAAAAACAGATCGACCAGTTTGGGCGCATGGTCCAGCGCTGCGCGCATTTCCTGTAAATCCGGCGTATCGCCTTCGAAAATCGGGTCGCGCACCGCTGTGCGCAGATCGGCCAGATGCGTGATTTCGCTGTCATTGACCAGGCTGCGCCAATCAATGCCGTAGCTTTCGGTCAGTTCCATCAACATCTTGACGGACAGGCTGCGCTGGTTGTTCTCAAGCAGGTTGATATAGGCGGCGGAGACACCAAGCTGGCGCGCCATTTCTGCCTGCGTGTGATTAAACGACCGCCTGAGTTGTCGCAACTGCGGTCCGACAAGTGTTTTACTCATATTAACAAGTTTACAAGAAATAATTTCGTTAATGCAATAATTAACATCCGAACACGTATTTTCGTGAAATAATATTTCGCGGGTCTATGTAGCTTCGTCAGGTAAGGTACGCGACAGCCTTTCTCAACGCTTTCATAAGGGGTGCATGCCCCGTTTGGTCTTAGGGAGGACACTACATGACTAACAGATTTACACGGCGTATCGCGCTCGCCATGGCAGCCACCGCGGCGCTGATGACGGCAGCCCCCGCCATCGCTGGCGACTGGAAGCCGCAAAAACCGGTCGAGATGGTCATCATGGCCGGTCAGGGTGGTGGTGCGGACCGTCTGGCGCGTCTGTTCCAGTCGATCATCCAAAAGGAAAACCTTGCCTCCATGCCGATCCTGCCGGTGAACAAGGGCGGCGGGTCCGGCGCTGAAGCGCTGCGCTATCTCAAGGACAAAGAAGGCGACAACCATGTCATCATGGCGACGCTCAACAGCTATTACACAACCCCCCTGCGCACGGACATCGGTGTCGATATCGAAGAGTTCACGCCAGTGGCGCGTATGGCGCTCGACACATTCGTGCTCTGGGTAAACGCCGACAGCGACATCAAAACGCTGGATGACTATGTGGCTGCGGTCAAGGACGCGGGTGGCACATGGAAAATGGGCGGCACCGGCACAGGCCAGGAAGACAGCCTCGTCACGGCGATGCTTGAGAAGGAATTCGGGATCGAAGTCACATACGTGCCCTTCAAAGGTGGCGGCGATGTTGCCAAGAACCTTGTCGGTGGGCACATCGACAGTTCCGTGAACAACCCCTCCGAAGCGCTCGGTTTTTACAATGCGGGCAAGGTACGCCCCATCGCGGCCTTCACGCCCGAGCGGATTTCGGTCTTTCCCGACACGCCCACCATGGGAGAGTTGGGCCATGATCTGGTCTATTGGATGCAGCGTTCCTTCGTAGCTCCCAAAGGCATGGATCCGGCAGCGGTTGCTTATTACACAAAGATGTTTGAAAACCTCGCCGCCTCGGAAGAGTGGCAGACATACACGCAGGAAAAAGCCCTGATGGCGGACTTCCTGACCGGTGATGAGCTGCAGGCCTATTTCATCGAAGAGCGTGCAAAACATGCCGACCTGCTGAGCTCCATGAACGAAGGTTCCTAATTCGATTATCCTCGGACACGAGCCGGAAGGGGGCGCGCAGGTGCCCCCTTTTCCTACCCTTCTGAAATGCAAAGAGATACCTCATGTTAATGGCTGACAGAGTGATCGCCGGGGCCATAATGGCCCTTTCCCTGTACTTCATGTGGCACGCATCGGAGCTGTCCATTGGCTGGAACGGAATGACCGGCGGGCCGGGCGGCGGGGCCTTCCCGTTCTGGCTCTCGGCGATCATGTTTGTCTGCGCCGCAGGTATTCTGGTCCGGAGCCTGCGGGGCAAGACCGACTATTCAGGCAACTTCTTTGACCCTGAAACGCTCTCCTGGGTGGTCAGCGTCGCAGTTGCACTCACGATCACAATTGCGCTGATGCCCGTGGCGGGCGCCTACATCGCACTGCCGCTCTTCATGTTCTGGTATCTCAAGATCTTTGGCAGACACGGCTGGACCCTGACAGCGTCCCTTTGCATCTGCACGCCGATCTTCCTGTTCTTTTTCTTCGAAGTCACTCTGAAGATCCTGTTGCCCAAGGGCCTGACAGAGCCACTCTTTTTCCCGCTCTACGCGATGTTCTTCTAGGAAAGCAGAACCATGGAACTCATCGGTCATCTGGCGGACGGCTTTGCCACGTCCCTCTCGCCGCTCAACCTCTTTATCGTGATCATCGGCGTCACAGCCGGGCTTTTCATCGGCGCTATGCCGGGTCTTGGCTCGGTCAATGGTGTGGCCATTGTGCTGCCCATGACGTTTATCGTGCCGCCCTCCTCGGCCATCATCCTGCTGTGCGCCATCTATTATGGCGCCATGTATGGCGGCGCGATCAGTTCGATCCTGCTGGGCATCCCGGGCGCTTCCACGGCCGTGGCGACAACATTTGATGGACGACCCATGGCGCAACAGGGCCGCGCGGGTCTGGCGCTGATTGCGGCGGCTGTTGCTTCCTTTGTGGGCGGTACGATCTCGGTGATCCTGTTCACGCTGTTTGCCGCCCCTTTGGCCGATGTGGCGCTCGCCTTCGGCCCTGCTGAGGAGTTCGCGCTGGTCCTGCTTGCCTTCACCACATTCGTGGGCCTCGGTGGGGATGACATCCTGAAGACCATCATCATGATCTGTCTCGGTCTTGCGCTTTCCACTGTTGGGCTGGATCTGATCTCCGGTGATCCAAGGCTGATTTTCTTTGACCAGCCGGGCTTTTACTCAGGCGTCAGCTTTCTGGTGCTGGCTATCGGCATCTATGGCGTCGGCGAAATTCTCTATACCATCGAAACATCAAAATCCGCCCCCTCCGTCACGCCGGCAAGACTGACGTTCCGCGATCTGTGGTTTGGCATCAAAGAGGTAGGCAAACTCTGGAAAACCCTCGGTTTTGGCTCTTCCATGGGCTTCTTCGTCGGCATGCTGCCCGCCGCCGGGGCCACGCCTGCCGCGCTGATGTCCTATGGTCTGTCCAAACTGATGTCCAAACAACCAGAGACCTTTGGCAAGGGCAATATCGAGGGCGTCGCCTCGCCTGAAACGGCCAACAACGCCGCCTCGACCGGATCGCTGCTGCCGATGCTGACCCTGGGGATTCCCGGCTCTCCGACCACGGCCTTGTTGCTGGGCGGGATGGTCATGTGGGGGCTTGTGCCCGGGCCGATGTTGTTCATCGAACAGCCCGATTTCGTCTGGGGTCTGATTTCCTCGCTGTACACGGCGAACCTTGCCGCGGTGCTGGTCAACCTCGCGCTGATCCCGGTCTTTGTCTGGGCGCTGAGGATGCCGTTCACTGTTTTGTGCACGCTTGTTCTGGTGCTCTGCATCGTCGGGGGATTTGCGCCGAGCCAGAAAATGCATGACGTCTGGCTGATCATCGGCTTTGGCGTTGCGGGGTATCTGTTGCGCAAGGCGGAATACCCGATGGCACCGCTGGTGCTGGCCCTCGTGCTGGGTCCGCTGATGGAAAAGAGCTTCCGTCAAACCCTCATCTCGGAGCAGGGCAACATGATGGCCTTTATCGAACGGCCCTTGTCTGGCACCTTTATCGCCATCAGTGTGGTGTTCTTCTTGCTGCCCTTGCTCAAGTACGTCAAAAAGGCGAACCGTGCGCAAAAGGCTTGATCGGAGCCGGAAGTCAAATAAACCAAGGATTATTACGATGCATACAACAGTGTCTGGTTTCATCGCCGCTCATGCAGATGACGCGCCCGCGCTTGGATCGCCGACAGCGGCGTGGCTGAGTTATGGGGGCTTGCGTGAGTTGAGCACAAATGTGCGCGACGCACTGCACGGGTTCGGCATTGGCCGGGGCGACCGCGTTGCCATCGTGCTGCCCAATGGGCCCGAAATGGCCGCCTCTTTCATCACCGTAGCACAGGTCGCAGTCACCGCCCCTCTGAACCCTGCCTACCGCGAGGATGAATACGTTTTCTACCTTGAGGACCTGCAGGCCAAAGCGCTGATGGTCATGGCAGGCGACGAAGGGCCCGCCGTTGCGGCAGCTCGCCGATTGAACATCGCCATTCTGCGCGTCAGCGTCCCTGATGGCGCTGACGCCGGCCGTTTCGAGTTGTCCTCGGACGCGACCGGTCAGGCCGACACAGCCGCACCCGGCCCGGATGATGTGGCGTTGATCCTGCATACGTCCGGAACGACATCGCGACCGAAAATCGTACCGCTCCTGCAATCCAATGTCGCCGCCTCGGCAGAACACATTCGCGCATCGCTCGACCTGACACCCAAGGATCGCTGCATGAACGTCATGCCGCTGTTTCACATTCACGGGCTGCTTGCCGCTGTTTCCGCGACGCTTGCGGCGGGGGCCTCGGTCTGGTGCACCCCCGGTTTTGACGCCCTCAAGTTCTTCGGCTGGATGCGCGATGCCAAACCGACCTGGTACACCGCCGTTCCCACAATGCATCAGGCGATCCTGACGCGCGCGGGGCGCAATGCAGAGATCATCGAAAATGTGCCCCTGCGGTTCCTGCGGTCGTCCTCTGCCTCGCTGCCTGCGCAAGTCATGCATGCGCTGACCGAGACCTTTGGCGCGCCGGTGATCGAAGGCTACGGCATGACGGAAGCCGCGCATCAGATGGCGTCAAACCCTCTGCCCCCGCGCGCGCAAAAACCGGGTGCCGTCGGAATTGAAGCCGGCCCGAAGGTGCGCATCGCCCATGAGATCGAGGATCGCTTGACCGAAGGCACCGGCGAGGTTGTCATTTCCGGCCCCAACGTCACGCCCGGGTATGAAGGCAACCCCGAAGCCAACGCCAAGAGTTTCTTCGAGGCCGATGGCGACCGCTGGTTCCGCACCGGGGATCAGGGGGCGTTTGACGAGGATGGATACCTGCATCTGACCGGACGCCTGAAGGAGATCATCAACCGCGGCGGTGAAAAGATCAGCCCCCTCGAAGTGGACGGCGTTCTGCTGGATCATCCGGCGATTGCACAGGTGGTCACCTTTGCCCTGCCCCATCCGAAACTCGGCGAAGAGGTTGCAGCCGCAGTTGTATTGAAAGCGGAAGCGACCGAACGCGACATTCGCAATTTTGCCGCTGAACGGATGGCCGATTTCAAAGTACCGCGCAAAGTGATCATTCTGGATGAAATTCCCAAAGGGGCCACCGGCAAGATGCAGCGGATCGGGATGGCGGAAAAGCTCGGCCTTGTCGAAAGCGCCTGACCGGGTACTTTGCAAAATGCGCTGATCAGCTTTGCAAAGTTGATCAGCGCAGTTAAGCCCCTGTTATAGCTGCAATACCACCAGCGCGGCTCAGGGGATTTGAAGGAAAAACACCATGAAGATTTGCATATTCGGAGCGGGCGCCATAGGCGGCTATATGGGCGTAAAACTCGCACAGGCTGGCGCGGACGTCAGTCTCGTCGCGCGGGGCCCACACCTTGCGGCCATGCAGGAAAAGGGCCTGACGCTGATCGAGGAAAGCGGCGAAAGCACCGTCAAGGTCACCGCCTCTGACAACCCGTCGGACCTTGGGCCGCAGGATTACGTGATCGTCACGCTCAAGGCCCATTCTGTCCCGCCTGTGGTGGATAAAATGCAGCCGCTGATCGGTGAGAACACGACCATCGTCAGCGGCGTGAACGGCGTGCCGTGGTGGTATTTCCACAAAATCGGCGGCCCACTGGAAGGCACACGACTCAGCACCGTGGACCCGGGCAATGCACAATGGGACGGGTTCGGTCCGGACCGCGTGCTCGGCTGCGTGGTCTATCCCGCCGCCGAAGTGTCCGAACCCGGCACGATCAAGCACATCGAGGGCAACCGCTTTTCCCTCGGCGAACCGGATGGATCAAAGTCCGACCGCGCCTTGGCCTTGTCAAAAGCGCTCGCATCTGCAGGGCTGAAGGCCCCCGTGCGCCCCCGCCTGCGCGACGAAATCTGGGTCAAGCTATGGGGCAACCTGTCTTTCAACCCGATTTCTGCGCTCACCCATGCAACGCTGGATGTGTTGTGCACAGATCCCGGCACCCGTGCCGTTGCGCGCGGCATGATGGTCGAAGCGCAGGAAATCGCAGAAAAACTTGGCGTGAAATTCCCGATTGATGTGGATCGTCGCATCGACGGGGGGGCGGCTGTGGGCGCGCATCGCACATCTATGCTGCAAGACCTCGATGCTGGTCGCCCGATGGAAATCGATGCCCTGCTCGGCTCGGTACATGAATTGGGCAAGGTGACGCAGACGCCGACGCCCACGATTGATACGGTGCTTGCGCTGACCAAATTGCGCGCGAAAACGGCCGGGCTCTACGCCTGAGGGAGGGTCGCTATGTCCATCAAGAACATTCTTGTCGCCTATAACGGCCTGCCCGGATCCGGTGCGGCCCTGCACGGCGCGGTCACGATGCAGAAGTTTTTCGATGCGCATCTGACCGGCCTGTTTGCGCATGGTGGCTCTCAACTCTCCAGCCAGATCAAACCCTGGATGCCCAAGCGGGTCAAAGAGGCGATCATGGAGGTCGAGAACCAGTCGAATGAGGAAATAGAGAATAGTTTCAGAGAGATATGCGCCGACGTTCCAGCAGATAAACTGCATTGGATCGACAGCGACGGGCCGGTTCAGCAAACGGTGGCAAGCTATGCCCGCCTGTTTGATCTCACGGTCATTGGCATGCATGAGACATCCGATAAACCCGGTCAGTCGCATATCGAAATCTACCCCGACCGGGTCACATTCGACAGCGGGCGCCCGGTGATGATCTTTCCCGCCGGGTATCGCGGCTCGGTTTTCAACAACAAGGCTGTGGTCGCATGGGATGGCGGACGGGCGGCGGCGCGCGCACTGGCGGATGCGATGCAAATCCTTGAGACCGAAGTTTCGGTGGAAATCGTATCCGTGGGCCGCTCGCCGCTCGCAGGCAGCCTGCCCGGTCTGAATGTCGAAATGGTGCTTGATCGCCACGACGTGAATGTGTCGATCAAGCAGCTTGATCGTACTGGCAAAACCATCGCCGACACGCTGGTGGACTATTGTGAAACGTCAGGGGCGGGCTTGCTGATCATGGGGGCCTATGAGCACTCGCCTTTGCGCGAGGGCCTGATCGGCGGTGTGACGCATGACATCGCGTTGCACGCAAAAATCCCGGTTCTGATGAGCCACTGACTTATCGAATATAGAAATGGCACCGGGCACGCATCACGCGCCCGGTGCCATTGATTTTAGGCCGCCAGATCGAAGCGGTCCGCGTTCATCACCTTGGTCCAGGCTGCCACGAAGTCACGCACGAATTTTTCGGCGTTGTCATCCTGTGCATAGACCTCGGCGTAAGCGCGCAGGACGGAGTTCGAACCAAACACCAGATCAGCACTTGTTGCCGTCCACTTGACCGCACCCGTGGCCCGGTCGCGGATTTCATAGGTGTTTTCCCCGTCCACCGGATGCCAGCTATAGGCCATATCGGTGAGGTTGACGAAGAAGTCAGGCGTCAGCTGCCCTGCGCGGTCGGTAAAGACACCATGTTTGGAATTGCCGTGATTGACACCCAGCACACGCATGCCACCCACCAGAACGGTCATTTCCGCCGCTGTGAGCCCCAGCAATTGCGCCTTGTCCAGCATCATTTCCTCGGCGCTGACGGCGTAGTCCGCCTTTTGCCAGTTGCGGAAACCATCGGCAAGCGGCTCCAGCACATCAAAGGATGCAGCATCGGTTTGATCTGCCGTTGCATCGCCGCGTCCTTGGGCGAAAGGTACGTCAACATCATACCCTGCGGCCTTGATGGATTGCTCCAGCCCCACATTCCCGGCCAGAACGATCACATCCGCAACAGAGGCACCGGTTTCCGCGGCGATCGGCTCAAGAATGCCCAGCACTTTCGCCAGACGCTCAGGCTCATTACCGGCCCAGTCCTTCTGCGGCGCAAGACGGATGCGCGCGCCATTGGCACCACCCCGCTTGTCAGAACCGCGGAAGGTGCGCGCGCTGTCCCAGGCGGTCGCGATCATATCAGCCGCAGACAGACCGGAGTCGGCAATGCGCGCCTTGACGGCAGCGACGTCATACTCCGTGCTGCCCGCCGGGATGGGGTCTTGCCAGATCAGGTCCTCTGCGGGCACATCCGGGCCGATATAGCAGGCCTTTGGCCCCATATCGCGGTGCGTCAGCTTGAACCACGCGCGCCCGAAGACATCGGCGAAATACTCCGGATCGGCCATGAACTTCTGGCAGATTTCGTTGTAGATCGGATCGACTTTCATCGCCATATCCGCATCGGTCATCATCGGCTGGTGACGTTTTGAAGGGTCGGTCGGATCGACCGGCATGTCTTCTTCCTTGATGTCGATCGGCTCCCACTGCCATGCACCGGCGGGAGATTTGGTCAACTGCCACTCATAGCCGAAGAGCAGCTTGAAATAGCCCATGTCCCATTGTGTCGGATGCGTGGTCCAGGCCCCCTCGATACCGGAAGTGAAGGCGTTTGTCGCCTTGCCGTCATGCCTGGGGTTTGACCAGCCAAAGCCCTGCGCCTCAATCCCTGCGGCTTCGGGTTCGACACCGATGTTATCGACAGCGCCACGCCCATGCGCCTTGCCCACGGTGTGCCCGCCACAGGTCAGGGCGGCAGTTTCCTCGTCATCCATCGCCATACGCGCGAAAGTCTCACGCACATGCTGTGCGGTGCGGGCCGGATCAGGTTGTCCATTCACACCTTCAGGGTTGACATAAATCAGCCCCATATGCACCGCCGCCAGGGGGTTTTCCAGGGTGGAGGCATCATCCAGATCGCCGTAACGGTTTTCGCTTGGCGCCAGCCATTCATTCTCGCTGCCCCAATAGACGTCGGTTTCAGGGCCCCAGATATCCTCACGGCCAAAGCCGAAGCCAAAGGTTTTCAGGCCCATGGATTCATAGGCCATGTTACCGGAGAGGATAATCAGATCCGCCCAGCTGAGCGCGTTGCCGTATTTCTTTTTGACAGGCCACAACAGGCGACGCGCCTTGTCGAGGCTGGCGTTGTCGGGCCATGAATTCAGAGGCGCAAAGCGGATGTTCCCGGATCCCGCACCGCCACGGCCATCCTGCATGCGGTATGTGCCCGCCGAGTGCCACGCCAGCCGGATCATCAAGCCACCGTAGTGTCCCCAGTCTGCGGGCCACCAATCCTGATCCTGCGTCATCAGCGCTTTGACATCCGCCTTGACCGCTTCGAAATCAAGCGCCTTGACCGCCGCGCGATGGTCGTAATCCGGGTCCATCGGGTTCGTGCGCGCACCATGCTGGTGCAGAATGTCGAGGTTCAGCGCATTGGGCCACCATTTGGTCACGGGCTTGTCCATCGCCGTGTTACCGCCATGCATCACAGGGCATCCGCCGGTTGGATCTACGTTATTTCCGTCCATCACAGTCTCTCCACAGTTGGTTGAGGGTTCAGTTTGGAACGGTTCTAACAACTGCACCGCAAAGACACTAATTGATTATTCTGACCATCGTGATAAGTTTTTCTTATGATTGGCCTCACCCTGAAACAGCTCAGATATTTCGACGCGCTCGCCCGCCACAAACACTTTGGGCGCGCCGCTGATTCCTGCGCCATCACGCAGCCCGCCCTGTCCCTGCAGATCAAGGAACTCGAAGCATTGGTGGGCGCGCCGCTGGTTGAACGGGCAACGCGCGAAATTCGCCTGACGTCCCTGGGGTCGGATTTCATCACCAGAACCCGCAAAATTCTGCTGAGTATTGATGAGCTGGACGAACTCGCCCGCGCGGCGCAAGGCCCACTTGCCGGCCGACTCAGGCTCGGGGTCATTCCAACCGCCGCCCCCTATCTGTTACCGTCGATCATGACATCATTCGCGCAGAGGTTTGCGGATCTTGATGTCGAATTGCGCGAATCCGTGACGCAAGCCCTGATTCAGGACCTGTTGGAGGCGCGATTGGATCTGGCGATTGTGGCCCTGCCGATTTCGGAACCCGCGTTGCGGGAGTTTGCGCTCTTTGAAGAGGATTTCGTGCTGGTCCGCCCGCCGCAGGATGCAGGAAAACCCGTCCCAAGCCCGGAAATGCTGCAGGAGATGCGCCTGTTGCTGCTTGAAGAGGGTCATTGTTTTCGCGATCAGGCCCTGTCCTTTTGCAAATCGGTCGAAGCGCACCCCCGCCAGATGATGGAGGGCAGTTCGCTCTCGACGCTTGTGCAGATGGTCGGGGCGGGCATCGGCGTCACCTTGATCCCCGAAATGGCTCTGTCGCTGGAAACGCGGTCTGCGGATGTGGCGGTTGCGCGCTTTCCCAAACCCGGCCCGTCGCGCACCATTGGCATGGTCTGGCGCAAAACCAACCCCCTGTCCGACCAGCTGATGCAGATTGGGGCCATCGTGCGCGGGGTTGGGCAGAAGGCGCGTGATACGCACCCCCTGCCCCCGGCCAGCGGCGCAAAACGCATGCCCTGATGCACGACTGTGGCATGTGGCGGCACAGATTGGTAAATAATATCAGACCTCTAAGACGTCAAACACACGCCAGCGTATGCGCATCGCCCAAATGACACATCCGCAAGGCAATAGACAATAATACCCATGATGTTTAACGTTAAAACCAAACATCCGACCGCCGGAACAACATCACTGGCGCAGCGGACCAATGGGAGGGCACCTTATGTGCGACGTTTTTGCCGGACAGGATCCGGAACGATATAGCTGCACCACGCGTCGGTTGCGGTTGAACGGGCAAAGCACCAGCATCAGGCTGGAGAATGCCTTTTGGGAAGTGATTGACGAAATCGCGCAGAGCGAGGGCACAACCGCCCCCTGTTTCATTTCAAAGCTGCACACCGAAGTTTTGGAAAAACGCGGGGAACCAAAGAATTTCACCTCACTGCTGCGCTGCGCCTGCCTGAAGTTCGCAGAGATGAACCCGGAGCGCAAAAGCCTGACGCTGGCTGCTGAATAGCGGCTGCCAGACAGGCCAAAGAAAAAATACGGGGTAGTACGGGAATACTACCCAAGTCCTGCGGCCCTCCTGCACGATGTTCCATGTGAACAACGGGAGGGACCACTTTGGCCAAAGCCATTCATTCCATGATCCGGGTGCGTGACGAAAATGCGTCGGTTCGCTTTTACGATACCGCATTCGGGTTGAAAGTCGCAGACAGGCTGGATTTCACCAATTTCACGCTGCTTTATCTCAGCAATCCGGAAACCAGTTTCGAACTTGAACTGACCGTCAACAAAGACCGCACCCAACCTTACGAGCTTGGCGAAGGCTATGGCCATCTGGCGGTGTCGGTCACGGATCTCGACAGCGAACATGCCCGATTTGAGGCCGCAGGCCTGTCACCGCGAAAGATCGTTGAATTTGCGCCCGATGGGGAGGTCATCGCGCGCTTTTTCTTTGTGGCCGATCCGGATGGCTACGAGATCGAAGTGCTTGAGCGCGGTGGACGCTATCTGTAATTCAAAGGGAGGATACCATGACAACCACAACCGGCCCGAAAGGGCTTACCCGACGCCAGCTATTGTCGCGTGCGACATCTGCGGGGGCTTCATTTGTTGTCGGCGCGGGGTTTCTTGCCGCACCCGATGGGGCATGGGCGATGGAAACGAGCGAGCTGCAACCGGAAACCTTTGCGACGCTGGTGCAAATGGCGCGCGATATCTATCCGCATGACAAGGTGGGCGATGCCTTTTACGTGATCGCCGTGAAAGGCTATGACTCAGCCGAGGCCGCACAGGCAGTTGAGGATGGCATTGCCGCGCTCAACGCAGCGGCGGCCGGCAAAGGCTACGCCAGTTACCTCGACATTGGCTGGGAACGCGACCGGGTCGACATCCTGCGCGGTATGGAGAACAGCGCGTTCTTTCAGCAGGTCCGCGGCGGCCTTGTAACCGGGCTTTATAATCAGAAAGCGGTCTGGCCGATCTTTGGCTACGAGGGCTCTTCTTATGAATTCGGTGGTTATATCGACCGCGGATTCAATGACATCAACTGGCTATAAGGGAGACTAGGCACCATGACGGCACCTTTTGATCTCACGGACGACAGCGTTATTGTCGTGATCGGAACAGGCGCGGGCGGCGGCGTTCTGGCAAATGAACTGGCGCAAAAAGGCATCAGCGTTGTCGCGCTGGAAGCCGGCGGGCGCTACCTGCCCGAGGACTACGTCAACGACGAATGGGAAAGCTTTGGGCAACTGGCGTGGCTGGACCCGCGCACGACATCGGGCGACTGGCGCGTGGCCAAAGATTTTTCCGGCCTGCCTGCCTGGATCGTCAAGGCGGTGGGTGGTGCGACGACCCACTGGGCGGGGGCGAGCCTGCGCTTTCAGGAACACGAATGGAAGGCGGCGACCACCTATGGCAACGTGCAGGGCGCAAGCCTGCTGGATTGGCCGATAGATGCAGCGGAAATGGACCCATGGTACGCATTGGCTGAGGAAAAGCTGGGCGTGACACGCACGGGCGATCGACCGGGCCTGCCGGGCAACAACAACTACCTTGTGTTCGAGAAAGGCGCCAAGGCGCTGGGATACACCGAAGTCAGCACCGGGCGCATGGCGATCCAGTCCACCGATGGGGGCGAACGCACCGCCTGCCAACAGACAGGGTTTTGCTTTCAGGGCTGCAAATGGGGGTCGAAATGGTCGACCGCCTATACCGACATCCCGCAGGGTGAAGCGACCGGCAACCTCGAAGTGCGCGAACGGGCCCATGTGGCGCGCATCCTGCACGATGACGCCGGCAAAGTCTCGGGCGTTGAATACTTCGACGCGGACGGCAACCTGCAGCTGCAAAAGGCGCGCGCCGTCTGTGTGGCAGGCAATTCGTTCGAAAGCCCGCGCATGCTGTTGAATTCGGCGACATCCATGTTCCCGGATGGGCTGGCCAATTCCTCCGGTCAGGTGGGGCGCAATTACATGCGTCACATGACAGGGTCGGTTTATGCCACCTTTGATCAGCCGGTCAGGATGTGGCGCGGCACGACCATGGCAGGCATCATTCAGGACGAGGCCCGCCATGACCCCAGCCGTGGTTTCGTCGGCGGATATGAACTTGAGACGCTCGCGCTCGGCCTGCCGTTCATGGCCGCCTTCCTTGATCCCGGCGCATGGGGCCGCGAGTTCACTTCCGCGCTGGATGCCTATGAGAACATGGCGGGCATGTGGATTGTGGGCGAAGACATGCCGCAGGAAACCAACCGCGTGACACTCAACCACGACGTCACGGATCAATACGGCCTGCCGGTGGCAAATGTGCACTTTGATGACCACCCCAATGATATCGCGATGCGCAATCACGCCTATCAGCAGGGGCAGGCCGTCTATGATGCGGTCGGGGCCACGCGCACCTTCCCGACGCCGCCATATCCGTCAACGCATAACCTTGGCACCAACCGGATGTCGGAAAATGCCCGCGACGGGGTGGTGAACAAATGGGGTCAGACCCATGATATCCCGAACCTGTTCATCTCCGATGGGTCGCAGTTCACGACGGGGGCGGCCGAAAACCCCACGCTGACCATCGTGGCGCTGGCCATCCGGCAGGCCGATCACATGGCGCGCGAGATGTCCGCCGGAAACCTGTAACACCACATCGCCGCATCTTTTGGTGCGGCGATATCGCCCCTGATCTGATCCCCCCGCTATCCGGCGTTTTTGATCTGGCAAAGCCCTAGGATATGCGGCTTACTGCGCGTTGAAGCGTCGCCGAGACGGGACGCAACAGGACAGGTAGAACGTGCAGCCGATGTCAAAAGATCCCTTGATGCAACCCTTTCAACTCAAGCATCTGACGTTGAAGAACCGCATCATGACCACCAGCCATGAACCTGCCTATCCCGAAGACGGCATGCCCAAGGAACGCTACCGCGCCTATCACGAAGAGCGCGCCAAGGCCGGGCTTGCACTTGCGATGACCGCAGGTTCGGCGGCGGTGTCCAAAGACAGCCCGCCGGTGTTCAACAACGTGCTGGCCTATAAGGATGAGGTGGTGCCATGGATCACCGATCTGACCGATGCCTGCCATGCGCATGGCTGTGCGGTGATGATCCAGTTGACGCATCTGGGGCGGCGCACGACGTGGAACAAAGGCGACTGGTTGCCCTCCCTGTCTTCCTCGCGCCACCGCGAACCGGCGCATCGCGCCTTTCCCAAACTGATCGAAGACTGGGATATTGACCGGGTGATCACCGATTTCGCCGACGCAGCCGAGCGGATGCAGGCCGGTGGCATGGATGGGATCGAATTGCAGGTTTACGGCCATCTGCTGGACCAGTTCTGGTCACCGCTTACGAACGATCTGTCCGGTCCTTACGGTGCCGATACTTTGGAAAACCGGATGCGGTTTCCGCTGGATGTCTTGGGGGCCATTCGCAAACGCGTGGGCGAGGATTTCATCATCGGCTTTCGCTTTACCGCCGATGAGGTGCAAAAAGGCGGGATCACGCCCGAAGAGGGCCTGCGCATTTCAAAAATCCTCGCCGATGATGGGCGTCTCGATTTCCTGAATGTGATCCGGGGGCGCATCCATACGGACCCTGCGATGGTCGACGTGATCCCGGTGCAGGGCATGAGCAATGCGCCACATCTTGATTTCGCCGGGGCGGTCAAAAAGGCAACCGGCCTGCCCACATTCCACGCCGCCAAAATCCCCGATGTGGCGACTGCGCGACATGCCGTGGCAAACGGGCTGCTCGATATGGTCGGGATGACGCGGGCGCATATGGCTGATCCGCATATTGTGCAGAAAATCCGCGAGGGGCGCGAGGACGACATACGCCCTTGTGTCGGGGCCACCTTTTGTCTGGATCGGATTTATCAGGGCGGCGAGGCGCTGTGCATTCACAACGCGGCCACGGGGCGCGAACTGTCCATGCCGCACGTCATAGCCCCGGCCCCTGCCCCACGCCATGTTGTGATTGTCGGCGCAGGTCCGGCGGGGCTTGAGGCCGCCCGTGTTGCCGCCGAGCGCGGGCACGTTGTCACGGTCTTTGAGGCGCAAGCCGATCCCGGTGGGCAAATCCGGCTGACCGTCCAGAACCCGCGCCGCCGCGATATGATTTCAATCATCGACTGGCGCATGGCCCAATGTGCCGCGCGCGATGTGCGTTTTCATTTCAACACATGGGCCGAACCTGAAACAATCACCGACCTGAATCCGGATGTGGTGATCGTGGCGACGGGCGGCCTGCCAAACACCGAACTTTTCGAGGCTGGCCGCGACACGCCCCATGTGATCAGCAGTTGGGAGATGATCGCAGGCGATGTCAAACCGGCAGATCACGTGTTGATCTATGATGAAAGCGGCGACCATCCGGGGCTGCAAGCCGCTGAGACGGCTGCCCTGGCCGGTGCAAAAGTCGAGGTGATGACGCCTGATCGCGTATTTGCGCCCGACATCATGGCGATGAACCTGACACCTTACATGCGCGCGTTGCAGGACAAGGACGTCACCTTTACCGTGACGCGCCGCCTGCTGGATGTGGCGCGCAATGGCAACAAGTTACGTGCCACAATCGGGACGGATTACAGCGATCACAGCTATCAGACCGATTACGACCAGATCGTTGTGAACTATGGGACCTTCCCGCTGGATGAGCTTTACCACGCGCTCAAACCGCTCAGCAGCAACCTTGGCGCTGTGGATCATGACGCGCTGATCGCGGGCGAAGTCCAGAATGTGAACACCAACTCCGATGGCGCGTTTCAGCTTTTCCGCATCGGGGATGCGGTTTCGGCCCGCAACACACATGCGGCGATTTACGACGCCCTGAGGCTGGTCAAGGACTTGTGAGCACGCATCCGGCGACCCCGACGCATACTCAGTCGCGCTTTGAGGACGCATAGGCTTGCGACGCCGCATAGTAGTCGTCAAACCCGATCCGGCTGCGCAACTCGCCAAAATCCATCAATCCGGGCCGCTGATCCGCGCGCATCGCGCGCAACGATGTGACCATCGCCTGCATCGCCGCCGCCATCAGAGACAGCGGATAGGCCGCGATGGAATAGCCGATGTCATGCAGGGCCGCATTGGGCAAATCCGGTGTTTCCCCACCTTCGACGATATTCGCCATCTTGGGACCGGGCAGGTTTGAGCAGATATCCTGCATCTCTGCGATGGATTTAGGAGCCTCCACGAACAGGATATCGGCGCCGAGTTCGGCAAAGACTGCCGCCCGTTCGATCGCCTCTGACAGCCCGTGTTCATGACGCGCATCCGTGCGGGCAAGGATCAGGATATCGCCGCCGTCTTCGCGCAGGGCATCGCGCGCATCCACCGCCGCCTTGATCCTGTCATATGCCTCTTGTCGTGGCACAACCGCCTTACCCGGCGTGTGCCCGCATCTTTTCGGGGCAAGCTGGTCTTCGATCATCACCGACGCGCAACCGGCTTGCGCAAACCCCGTCACCGTGCGGCGCACATTCATCGCATTGCCATAGCCCGTATCGCCATCCCCGATCAGCGGAATGTCGATGGCAGTGGCGATGTTGCGGGCCTGATCCACGACTTCACCATAGCTCATCAGGCCGAGATCCGGCGCGCCGATCCGGCTGGCGGAGGCGGCAAAACCCGACATGAAGGTCAGATCATACCCCTCCTGCGCGATCAGTTTGGCCGAGAGCGCATCAAAGCAACACGGCATCACATGGCATTTATCCTGCGCCAGCAAGGTACGGAGCGTTTTCGCAGCAGTCATGATTTCACCATTTGAACGGGATATAAAGCGCCAGATCAGGCACCAGATAAAGAATGCCAACCGTGAACAGCATCAGCATCAGGAACGGCCAGACCCCGCGCGCAACATCGGCCAGCGTGGCGCGCGCAACCGATTGTATGACGTAGAGGTTTAGACCCACCGGCGGCGTGATCAGGGCGCATTCCACCATGATCACCATGTAGATGCCAAACCAGATCGGATCGAAGCCCAGACCCATCGCCGCGGGCAACAGCACCGGCGTCATGATCAGGATCATCGACAGGGCCTCGAACACCAGCCCCATCAACAACAGCACGACCGAGACGACCAGAATGAACATGATCGGCCCGTCGATGGTCTGGGCCAGGAAGGCCGAAATATCCTGCGGGATGCGATAGAGGGCGATGGCCTTGCCAAAGATTTTCGCCCCCGCCACGATCAACAGGATCGCGGCCGTGGTGATCGCGGATTCGCGCACCGCTTCCCAGAATTTAGCCCACGTCATGGTGCGCAACCAGAATACGGTGATCAACAGGGCCGCAGCAAAGCCAATCGCAGCCGCTTCCGTAGGGGTGAACGCCCCGGAATAGAGACCGAGAATGACCAGAGCCGCAAGCGCCACAGAGGGCAATGCGCGTTTGGAGGCTGTCGCGCGTTCGCGCATCGACGCCTTGGGCACCGGCGTGTACCCGCCCCAAAGGCGCGCGTGCAACATCGCGAAAAGCACGAACAATGTGACCAGCACAGCCCCCGGCCCGATGCCTGCCAGAAACAGCGCAATCACCGATTGCTCGGTCACAAAGCCATAGACGATCATCGGAATGGAGGGCGGTATCAAAATGCCCAGCGTGCCGCCCGCCGCCAGCAACCCGTAAACAAAGCGTTTTTCATATCCCCGGTTTATCATCTCCGGAATGGCCACCGTGCCAATCGTGGCTGCCGTCGCGACGGACGAGCCTGAGATGGCGGCAAAAAGCGCGCAGCTGAGAATGGTAGCAACGGCAAGCCCCCCCGGCCAGTGCCCGACCCAGGCCTGTACGGCCGAAAAAAGGTCACGCCCGACGCCCCCCTTGAGCAGCAGGTTCGACATCAGCAGAAACAGCGGCACCGCCAGAAGGATGAAACCATCCAAGGTAGAGAGCAGCGATTGCGGCGCCATGAGCGGTGAAAAACCGCCCAGCAACAACATGCCAAGCCCCATGCCCCCCAGCGCAAAGGCCACCGGCACCCCGACCAGCAACAGCCCGAAAAGGGAGCCCAGAATAAGCAGAATGGTCATTCGTGTGTCGCTCCAAGGCTTGTGGTGCCCGCGCCGGGCAGTCGGATCAACTCAACAAGACCCTGCAAGGCGAGCATGCCAAACCCCACGGGCACAGACAGTTCCGCGATCCAGACCGGCAGGTTCAGCAGCGACCCGGTGGTGCGCCCGCGCGAAAAGCTGTCGTAGAATATGTGCCAGCCGTAAAACGCAACGATGGATGAAAACACGATAATCGCGACAAGCGCAAAAGCGGCGCAAACCTTCTGCGCACGCTCAGGCAGCAGGTTGGTAACAGCGTTCACCGTGATGTGGCGACGCAACACCAAAAGATGCGGCAGTGCGAGAAAACACCCCCAGATCAGGCACAGCTGACTGAGTTCAGCGGCCCAGATCGTCGGTTTGATAAAGAAGTATCTGGCGATCACCTCATAGGTCAGCATGGCCCCGGTGGCGGCCATCAGGACCGCACCAATGGCGCACAGCGCCCGTGATATTCTGGAAATGACTGACATATTACATGGACGCGGGCAGCCCATCAGCCACCCGCTTTCCTTCTATATTACAGATACTTCAGGAGCCTCCTGCACCCAAAGCATCAAGAATTTTCTGACCTGCTTCACCCGTGGCCTCAAGATAGGCGTCATAGACGGGCTGTGCGACCTCCTGCCATGCGGACAGTTCTGCATCGCTGAGTTCGACGATGGTCATTCCGTTCTCTTCGGCGGCTTTGTAGGCTGCCGCTTCGATCCCACTCATGCGGTCGCGCACGTCATCTTGTGCGACCTGTGCTGCCGCCTTGATATGGCCTTGCAACTCGGGTGACAGACCGGCCCACCAGTCGCTGTTCACGACAACCACAAATTCGATATTGGCGTGGTTGGTTTTGGTGATCGTATCCATGACCTCCCAGAGCTTGCGGGATTTGACGCCGGATACCCCGGTCATACCAACATCCACCGTCCCCCGCTGATAGGCCAGATATTGCTCCGAACCGGAGATCAGCGTCGGTGCCCCGCCCGCTGCGGTGACAAAGTCACCGAGGGTTTTACCGAAAACCCGCGCCTTTTTGCCCTTCATGTCTTCCGGTGTGCGGATCGGGCCTCCTTGTGAGAGCAAAATCGCACCGCCATAGGCCTGCCAATAGAGAACCTGACCGCCGGTCTTGGCGATTTCCTCTTCAAGCACAGTGCGCACGGGCGACCCTTCGGCCACGGCGGCGCGCACCTTTTCCTCGGTGTTGAACAGGAACGGCATGTAGAACACGTCAACAACAGGCGCATCGCCCACATAGCGCGTCAGGGATGCGACACCGGCTTCGATGGCACCCGACCCGACCGCAGCGGGGACTTCCTTGTCCTTGTAAAGCGTCGCACTGTCGTAGATTTCGACGTCGATGGCACCGCCCGTGCGTTCCTCAACCTCTTTTTCGAACAGAACGAGGTTCTCTCCGAGGTGGCTGGTCAGGGGCAGTTGCAACGAGATGCGCATTTTCTCCTGCGCAATGGCGGCACCGCTGAGCGCAGTCAGCGCAACAGCGCCCAGGATTGCATTTCTGAACATGTGGTTCCTCCCGTGAATTCTTCTTTTTGGAGTTGCGACGTTAACGGCGCTTGCAGAACTTGCAACTGTTTATTCGCCGGGACCGCTTCCTCCCAGCAGCGCAAAGGCTCAGCGCAGCACCGCTTTCAAAAAGGCCCGGGTGCGTGGCTTTTGCGGTGCCGTGAACATCTGCTCCGGGTTGCCCTGCTCAAGGATACGCCCGCCATCCATGAAACAGATGCGATCCGCCACCTCGCGGGCAAAGCCCATCTCATGGGTTGCAAGCAACATCGTCATGCCTTCAGCGCGCAAATGGCGCAAAACGCTGAGCACCTCGCCCACGAGTTCGGGATCAAGGGCCGCCGTAATTTCATCAAAGAGCATGATTTCGGGTTCCATGGCCAGCGCCCGGATCACGGCGACACGTTGCTGCTGCCCCCCTGACAACTGATCGGGAAACTTATGCATATGTTGCGCAAGACCAAAGCGGCTAAACAACGCCTCGGCCTTTTCGGTTCGGGCATCCGCCGATTGTTTCAGCACCCGGCGCGGTGCCAGTTGCACATTTTCAAGCGCGCTCATGTGCGGAAACAGGTTGTATGATTGAAACACAATGCCAATGCGCCGCCGGATCGGGGCCAGATCCATCCCCGGTTCCGAGATGTCCACACCGTCGAGCCAGATTGACCCCTCATCAATCGCTTCAAGCTGGTTGATGCAGCGCAGGAGCGTCGATTTACCCGAGCCCGACGCGCCAATCAGGCAGATCATTTCGCCCGCATGCACATCCAGATCAATACCGGCAAGGACCTGATTGTCGGCAAAGGATTTCTGCACGCCGCGCAGCGACAGTTTAGCTTCGGGCATCGCGGTCTCGGTTCAACAGGTAGTCGGCGTAGCGCGTGGCGGGCACGGTCACCATCAAAAAGATCACTGCGGCCACCAGATAGGGCGTGAAATTGGCCAGCAGGCTTTTGTAGATGCCCGCCTGACGCAATATTTCGACCGGGCCGATAAAGCTGAGCAGTGCCACATCTTTCTGAAGCGCCACCAACATGTTCATATTGGCCGGCACCACGCGGCGGATGGCCTGCGGCAGCACGACATAGCGCATGGTATCCCGCTCCGACAGGCCAAGGCAGATGGCGGCGTTGCGCTGACTGGCGTGCACGCTCTCGATGCCGGAGCGCAGCACCTCGGCCACATAGGCCGAGTAGGTCAGCACCAGCGCCACCGTTCCCCAGATGTAGGGTGAATTCCACGGGCGCGGCAGGCCAAGACCCGGAATCCCGAACCCGATCAGATAGATGGTCAGGATCACCGGCACGCCGCGAAACACATCCACATAGACGGCCCCGAAAATCCGCAGCGGGAAAAGGGCCGGCGCGCGTGCGCCGCGCGCCAGCGCAATGGCAAGCCCCAGCCCGAGGATCAGCGGCACCGACCACGCGAAAATCATGACATCAATCATGAAGGCCTGCAAAAGCGTCGGGAAGGTTTCGGCAAACACCGAGGCGTCAAAAAAGCTGGCCCTGACCGCTGGCCAGCCCGGCGCGAGCGGCACAAGAACGACCACGGCAGCCAAGACCAGCGCCGTGCTGATGCCCGCAATGCTCAGCGACCTGCGCCGCTGCTGCGCTTCATATGCCTGCCTGCGGTTCACCACCGGCTCACTGGATCAGTGGCACACCGGTTGCTTCCTGCAACCATTGCGCCTCGATAGCGGCAAGGCTGCCATCAGCTTTCATCTCCGTAAGTGCCGCATCAACACATTCCTTCAGCGGATTGCCTTCAGTCATAAGCGCGCCGAAATGATCAGGGTTCTTGGTTTCATCGGCGGTAAACTGGCCCAGCACCTGCCCGCCCTCCAGCACCACCGCCCCCAGATAAAGCGCGGTGGGCAGATCAAAGAGTGCTGCATCTATCTGACCCGCTTTCATGGCCTCGACCACATTGACGTTGTCGTCATAAATCAGCGGAGGGCTTTCGGGCGCGATCTTCTCCATCACCACCGGCAGCGCGGTCGTGGTCGCAACAACACCCCATTTCAACCGTTTCAACGTTGCCATGTCAGCGGTCAACCCGTCCCCGCCCCGCACCAGCACAGCCATGGGTGCGGTGTAGTAAGGTGCTGAGAAATCGACGACTTTATCCCGCTGCGCGGTGATGGAAAACTGCTGCATGTTCAGATCGAAATCCTTTGCACCCGGCTGGATCGCCTGATCAAAGGACGTGCGGGTCCAGATCACATCTTCCTGCATGAACCCCATTTTGCCCGCCAGCGCATAGGCCACAGCCGCCTCAAAGCCCTGCCCGCTTTCCGGCGCATCATCCAGCACCCAAGGGTAATAGGCCGGGTTGCCGGTGGCGATGGTCAGCTTGCCCGCACTGATCGTCTTGCCCTCGTGGCAGCTTTGCGCCTGCGCGCCACCGACTGCAATCATTGACGCAATAATGGAAATGGCCAGGACCTTGTGCATTTCGACTTCTCCCCATTTGGTTGTGCTGTTTGGCACTTTTATTGCGACCCGGAGTGTTTCGCGCAAGGGGCAAGACATGACGGCGGGGCCGACGTCGGAATTATCCCGCCCGGTGCTGCAAATTCGATCCAGTGGTGGTTGACCCTGCTCAGCGGGAATGCACTAACTGCGCCAACACAAGCACGGGGATTTCCAGCATGTCTGACGAAAACGAACGTCACAACGCCAAGATGCGCAAGATCAAAGCGGCACGCGACAAGATGATGGAGCAAAAGACCGAACAAAAGGGTCTCATCATGGTGCATACCGGGAAGGGCAAAGGTAAGTCATCCTCCGGCTTCGGGATGATCATGCGCTGCATTTCGCACAAGATTCCCTGCGCCGTGGTCCAGTTCATCAAGGGCAACTGGGACACGGGCGAGAAGTCGTTCCTGCGCGACAATTATGCGGATGAATGCCGGTTTTTCGTCTCCGGCGAAGGGTTTACATGGGAAACGCAGGACCGGGCGCGCGACATTGCGGCGGCGGAAAATGGCTGGCGGATCGCGAAAGAGCAAATCCTTGATCCCGACATTCAATTCGTACTGCTGGATGAGATAAACATCGCGCTGCGTTATGACTATCTGAACATCGACGAGGTGGTCGAGTTTCTGTTGACGCAAAAGCCACACATGACCCACGTCTGCCTGACCGGGCGCAATGCCAAGCCCGAACTGATTGAGGCCGCCGATCTCGTGACCGAGATGACCTTGGTGAAACACCCGTTCAAAGACGGTGTCGTTGCCCAAAAAGGCATCGAGTTTTAGGGTAACGCGCATGGGCCGCGCGATCATGCTGCAGGGCACAGGCTCTGATGTCGGCAAGTCACTTTTGGTGGCAGGGCTTTGCCGCGCTGCCAAGCGTCGCGGCATATCTGTCGCGCCGTTCAAGCCGCAAAACATGTCCAACAACGCGGCAGCCACGACGAACGGGGGCGAGATCGGCCGCGCGCAGGCGTTGCAGGCTTTTGCCTGCGGGCTAGACCCAACGGTGGACATGAACCCGATCCTGCTCAAGCCTGAAACCGAAACAGGCTCGCAGGTGATCGTTCAGGGCCAGCGCATGACCTCCGTTGCAGCGGGCGATTATGCAAAGCTGAAACCGACATTGCTCGGCCCTGTGCTCGACAGTTTCAACCGGCTCAAGGCGCAGTATGATCTGATCATCGTCGAAGGCGCCGGCAGCCCGGCAGAGGTAAACCTGCGCAGCAATGACATCGCCAATATGGGCTTTGCTGAGGCGGCGCAGGTTCCCGTGCTACTTTGTGGGGACATCAACCGAGGCGGTGTGATCGCGCAGGTCGTGGGCACGCAAGCAGTCATATCACCCGCTGATGCAGGCATGATAAAGGGCTTCCTTATCAACAAGTTTCGCGGCGATCCTAAACTTTTTGATGAAGGCTATGAGATCATAAAAAACCATACTGGTTGGCCCGGATTTGGCGTGCTGCCGTGGTTTACTGATGCCTGGAAGCTCCCGGCTGAAGACGCCTATGATATCAAAACGCCACCCCGCAAGGGTGGTCTGCACATTGTGTGTCTGCACCTGTCTCGCATCGCAAATTTCGACGATATGGACCCGCTGAGCCATGAACCCGGCGTGCAGATGACCATGTTGCGCGCAGGCGAGGTTTTGCCTGCGGATGCGGATATCGTGATCTTGCCGGGCAGCAAATCAACGCGGGGTGATCTGGCCTTCCTGCGTGCGCAAGGATGGGACATTGATCTGGCCGCGCATCTGCGCCGTGGCGGCCATGTGCTGGGCTTGTGCGGTGGGTATCAGATGCTGGGGCAGTCCATTGCCGACCCTGATGGCATAGAAGGCCCCCCCGGCACGACGGAGGGTTTGGGGTTTCTGGACATCACCACGGTCATGACGCCGCAAAAACGGGTCGCCCGGATCACAGCGAAACACGCGCAGAGCGGTGCGATGTTCCCCGCCTATGAAATTCACGTTGGTCGCACAGACGGGCCCGATTGCGCCCGCCCTTTTGCCTATGTTCACGGGCAACCCGATGGTGCGATCAGTCAGAACGCGCAGGTCACGGGCACCTATCTGCACGGTATGTTCACGGATGATGCGTTCAGGGCGCAATGGCTTGCACAGTTCGATGTCACGCAGAACGCATCCTACACGGCGACGGTTGAAACCACCCTTGATGCTCTGGCGACGCATCTTGAAGCTCATGCGGATGTTGACGGTATACTGGCGCTGGCGCGTTAGACAGGGCCATTCAAGACCAGCACGGTATCACTGGAAACACAACCACCCCGATTGACTCCGCGCGCGTCAGGCCACAGACCTTGGCACAACGACCAAACCGCAGGACAGACCACCCCATGGAACTCAGCGCACATCACCCCTACCCCTCGCGTCGCTCTGCTGTTGCGGCGGACAACATCGTGTCATCCTCGCATCCGCTGGCCACGCAAGCCGGGGTGTCCATGATGGCGCGGGGCGGAAATGCGGTGGATGCTGCCCTTGCCACGGCGATCACGCTGACGGTGGTTGAGCCGACAGGCAATGGTATCGGTTCAGATGCCTTTGCCATTTTGTGGGATGGGCAGGACTTGCATGGGTTGAACGCATCGGGCCGCGCCCCGGCTGCCTATACGGCTGAGAGGTTTGCCGGGCTTGACCAGATACCAATGCACGGCTGGGGCTCTGTCACCGTGCCGGGGGCGGTGTCGGCATGGGTGGCGCTGTCGGATCGCTTTGGCAAATTGCCCTTTGCGGCCTTGTTTGAACCAGCGATCCGCTATGCGGAAAACGGATTTCCTGTCTCACCCGTGATTGCCAAACTATGGCAGCGCGCGGCAGAGCAACTGGCCGAACAGCCCGGCTTTGCCGATGCTTTCCTTCCCGGTGGCCGCGCCCCGCGCGCAGGCGAATATTTTCGCAGCACAGGTCACGCGCGTTCGCTGCGACTGATCGCCGAAACCAAGGGCACAGCCTTTTACGAAGGTGTGCTGGCCGAGGAAATCGCAGCCCATGCGCAGGCCCACGGCGGCGCGCTGACGGTGACCGATCTGGCCGCACACAGGGCAGATTGGTGCGGCACGATCGCGCGCGATTTTGACGCGGTCTCGCTGCATGAAATCCCGCCCAATGGTCAGGGGATAGCAGCGCTGATGGGCCTGGGGATCCTGTCCCGGACCAACATCCGCGATCTTGACCCTGACAGCGCGCAGGCCTTCCATCTACAGATCGAGGCCATGAAACTTGCCCTGCGCGACGCCGAAGGATTCGTGGCGGATGCGGACCATATGACATCCGTCACCGTGCAGGACTTGCTGGACGATGGGTATCTCGCAACGCGGGCGGCGGAAATCAATCTGGACACTGCGAGCGACTTCAAACCCGGCGCGCCGAAACGCGGCGGCACCGTGTATCTGAGCGCGGCAGATGCCAGCGGGATGATGGTGTCCTTCATTCAATCGAACTATATGGGGTTCGGGTCCGGCGTGGTTGTGCCAGATACCGGAATATCCATGCAGAACAGGGGTTTCGGATTTTCTCTTGATCCATCACATCAAAACCACATCGCCCCCGGCAAACGCCCGTTTCATACGATTATCCCCGGCTTCCTCATGCGCGATGGCGCGCCTCTGATGAGTTTTGGGGTCATGGGCGGCCCCATGCAGGCGCAAGGGCATGTTCAGATGGTGCTGCGCACGCAACTCTGGGGCCAGGACCCGCAGATGGCGGTGGATGCCCCCCGCTGGCGCGTGACGCAAGGCCTCGGCGTTGCCTGCGAAACGACCATGGCCCCCGATACGATTTCGACCCTGCGCGCGATGGGGCATGACATCACGCTGGAAACCCCGGACAATGCCTTTGGTTTTGGCGGCGCGCAGCTTATTCACCGCCTGCCGGGGCGCGGGTATGTCGCCGGGTCCGACCCGCGCAAAGACGGCTGCGCAATGGGGTTTTAAACGCGCTGCGTCAGGTAAATTTGCGGAACAGTTTGGTGCTGTCAAAGATCTCTTCCAGCTCCTGCATGCGCTCTTTGGTCTCGCCCCAATGCAGCCCCTGCACGGCGGCAATCAGTGTCTCGACCAACAGTAATGTGGTGGCGGCTGAATCCCATGCCGAGGGCACGACGATACGACTGCTGAGCGTGAT
Source organism: Roseobacter denitrificans OCh 114 (assembly GCF_000014045.1). Taxonomy (NCBI): domain Bacteria; kingdom Pseudomonadati; phylum Pseudomonadota; class Alphaproteobacteria; order Rhodobacterales; family Roseobacteraceae; genus Roseobacter; species Roseobacter denitrificans. The sequence continues at coordinate 2,076,129 of NC_008209.1, read as the reverse complement.
ATCGGCCAGCGGATGCACCGGCGATCGCCACTGATCGGTAAAGAGCACGATCTTCGCGCCGCGCGCATGGGCCAGTTCCGCCAGTTTCAGTGTGTTGTTTTCATAGCGGCGCACGTCGAAAATCACAAAAACGTCGCCCTTGCCCGCATTCAGCAAATAATGCGGCCAGGTGTTTGACGTGGACTGCACATGCGTCAGGTTCGGGCGGATCACCTGCATGTGCAAAAAGAGGTATTCCGCCATGGTATGCGTGATCCGCCCCCCCACGATATAGAGATGCCGCGCCGGGTCAGCGACCAGCGCGCAGGCCTCATCAAATCCGGCCGGATCAATATGGCCCAGCGTGTGGCGGATGTTGTCGATCACCGCATCGGTAAAGCGGTTGAGGATATGACCCGAGGGCGCCGCCTCTGCCCATGTTTCATGCTTGGCGATGGGGCTTTTGACTTTGGCGCGCAATTCCTCGCGCAGTTCGGCCTGAAAATCGGGGTAGCCTTTGTAGCCCAGCTTTTGCACCATCCGCGCCACCGTCGGCACAGAGACATTCGCGTCCTTGGCCAGCGCGGTCAGCGGACCAAGACCCGACGCGGGATAGTTTTCGAGGATCGACAGGGCCAACTGCCGCTCGGCACGCGTGAGATCTTCCAGCTTTTGCTGGATACGATCCGATATGGTCTGCGCTGCTTCTGCCATGCGCCCCTCCAAATGTTCAGAAAATTACCAGCAGCGGCACGTCTGTGATAAATTTTTCACAATTTTGTTGACATATCTGCGCTGAGGCAAGCACTTTATCGCTCAGGGGTGCGGATGAATCAGTCGCAAAACATAGATGATGACGCAGTGGTCGAGGTGCTCAATGCCGCGGGAACCTCGGATATCGTGCTGGTCTGCGAACATGCCAGCGCCTTCATCCCGCCTGCGTTGAGCGATCTGGGGCTGTCTGACGCGGCGAAGCGGAGCCATGCGGCGTGGGACCCCGGCGCGCGCGCGGTGGCTGTGCTGATGTCCCGACAGTTGGACGCGCCTCTCGTTGCATCGAAAGTGTCGCGGCTGGTCTATGATTGCAACCGCCCGCCCCATGTGCCGAGCGCGATGATTGAGCGCAGCGAAGTGTTCGACATTCCCGGCAACCAAAATCTGACGCAAGAGGACCGCAAGACCCGGGCGGCCAGATATTACACCCCGTTTCGAGACCGGCTGACACAGGTTCTGGCCGCAAAACCCGATCCCATCATCGTAACGATCCATAGTTTCACACGCATCTATCAGGGGATCACCAGAGAGGTCGAGATCGGCATCCTGCATGATCAGGACACGCGGCTTGCCGATGCGATGCTGGAAGCCGACACCGGCAGATTTGTGACCCGGCGCAATGAACCCTACGGGCCGGCAGACGGCGTGACGCACACTCTGAAGGAGCACGCGTTGCCCCATGGCCGCCGCAATGTGATGATCGAAATCCGCAACGATCTGATTGAAACAGAGGACACGCAGACCGCCATGGCGACGCTGATGTCGCGTTGGGTGGCGGAGGCTGTCGCGCACACCAAGGGCCTTTCATGCAAGGTCTGATGCGCGGATACATACGCGGCGTCGATGCGCTCAACTATCGCCTTGGGCGCGTGGTGATGTATGGAATTTTCGTGCTGATGGCGATCCTGCTGTGGTCCTCGATCAGCAAGACGTTCTTTCTGCCCACGCTCTGGACGCTGGAAATGGCGCAATTCGTGATGGTCGGTTATTACATCCTTGGCGGGCCCTATTCGATCCAACTGGGGGCGAATGTGCGGATGGATCTGCTTTATGGCGAATGGTCGATAAGGCGCAAGGCGTGGTTTGACCTGACTACCGTGTGTTTCCTGATCTTTTACCTCTGCGTGTTGCTTTATGGCGCGGTCAGTTCCACCGCCTATTCGCTGGGCTATTGGAAGGACGCGCCGTTTTCCTATCTGTTTGGCGTTTTGATCGGCACCGAGGAAGTCGGCCGGATGGAGCGATCATCGTCCGCGTGGCGTCCCCTTATGTGGCCGATCAAGGCCGTGATGATCGTCGGGTTTTTCCTGATGCTGCTGCAGTGCATTTCCGAGCTGTTCAAGGACGTGCTGCGTCTGAAAGGTCACACCATCTGATGCCCTATGAACTGATCGCCACGCTGATGTTCTCGACCATGATGCTGATGCTGCTGACGGGACAGCGGGTCTTTGGCGCGATTGGTTTTGTGGCTGTGGTTGCCGCCCTACTGCTCTGGGGGGATCGGGGCGGGTATGATCTGGGCTTTTCAGCGGCGATGAAGCTGATGAAGTGGTATCCGCTGCTGACCCTGCCGATGTTCATTTTCATGGGCTACGTGCTGTCTGAAAGTAAAATCGCAGATGACCTCTATCGCATGTTCCACGTCTGGATGGGCGGCGTGCGCGGCGGGCTTGCCATCGGGACAATCGGGTTGATGGTGCTGATTTCCGCCATGAACGGGCTGTCGGTTGCGGGCATGGCGATTGGCGCGACCATTGCGCTGCCCGAATTGCTGAAACGTGGCTATGACAAACGGATGGTGACGGGTGTTATTCAGGCCGGATCGTCCCTTGGGATATTGGTGCCACCCTCGGTGGTGCTGGTGCTTTACGCGATGATCGCGCGGCAACCCGTGGGGCAATTGTGGCTTGCGGGTGTCATTCCGGGGCTGATGATGGCCGCGCTTTTCATCCTCTACATCGCGCTGCGGTGTCGGATAAACCCCACTCTTGGCCCCGCGCTGGCGGCGGAGGAGCGCGACATTCCCCGCGCTGAAAAGATGCGCCTGTTGCGCGCGGGTCTGCTGCCACTGACGATCTTTGCCGTGATGATGGTGCCTTTTGTCAACGGCTGGACCTCGCTGGTCGAAAGCTCTGCCATCGGAGCGCTGGCCGCCTTCCTTGCCGCCGTGTTCAAGGGCCGCATGACGCGCGAAGTCTTTGAGAATTCGGTGCGCAATACGCTGGGCATCACCTGCATGTTCATGTGGATCATCCTCGCCGCGCTCGCCTTTGGCGCGGTCTTTGACGGGCTGGGCGCTGTCAAAGCCATAGAGAGCCTGTTCACCGAACGCTTGAACCTGAACCCATGGATGATCCTGATCCTGATGCAACTCAGCTTTATCCTGATGGGCACCTTTCTGGATGACACCGCGATGCTGGTTATCGTGGCCCCGCTTTACGTGCCGCTCGTGGGCGCGCTGGGGTTCGATCTGATTTGGTACGGCATCCTTTACACGATCACCACGCAGATCGCCTATATGACCCCGCCCTTTGGTTACAATCTGTTCCTGATGCGCGCCATGGCCCCGCCCGAAATCTCCCTGCGCGACATCTATGCCTCCATCACGCCTTTTGTGTTGATCATGGCGGGCGCACTGGCGCTGGTGATGCTTTTTCCCGGCCTTGCGCTTTGGCTGCCGGAGTATGTTTATGGAAATTAACCAACCAAGATCAGGCCAACCTGACATAACCCAATAAGGAGAACCACTATGACAACCAGACGTAAGTTTATCCAAGGGGCCGCCGTGGCCGCCCCCGCCGCCCTCGCGGCCCCCGCAATTGCGCAGGGCACGATCACATGGCGCATGCAGACCTATGCCGGGGCTGCCCTGGCCGAACATGTGATCGACCCGGCCATCGAGATGTTCAACAAGATCGCGGGCGACCGGATGCAGATCGAGCTGTTTTATGCCGACCAACTGGTCCCCACGGGCGAATTGTTTCAGGCCCTGCAACGCGGCACCATCGACGCCGTGCAGTCAGATGATGACTCCATGGCCTCCCCGACCGAAGTCACGGTGTTCGGCGGCTATTTCCCGTTCGGATCGCGCTACAGCCTCGATGTGCCGGTGCTGTTCAACCAGTACGGCCTGAACGAGATCTGGGACGAGGAATATTCCGCCGTCGGCGTCAAACATATCTCTGCGGGTGCGTGGGATCCGTGCCATTTTGCGACCAAGGACCCCATTCGCAGCCTCGAAGACCTCAAGGGCAAGCGCGTCTTTACCTTCCCCACGGCGGGCCGCTTCATGTCGCAGTTCGGCGTGGTCCCTGTGAACCTGCCATGGGAAGACATCGAGGTCGCCTTGCAAACGGGCGAGTTGGATGGCATCGCGTGGTCGGGCATCACCGAAGATTACACCGTCGGCTGGGCGGATGTGACCAACTACTTCCTGACCAACAACATCTCCGGTGCCTGGGCCGGGTCGTTCTTTGCCAATATGGAACGCTGGAACGAGTTGCCCGAGGACCTGCAGACATTGTTCCGGGTCTGCTGCGATCAGTCCCATTACTACCGCCAGTGGTGGTATTGGGGCGGCGAGGCAAACCTGCGCGTCAACGGCACCAAGCTGGAACTGACCACCATCCCCGACGAGGAATGGGCCACGGTCGAAAACGCAGCGCTGGAATTCTGGGAAGAGATCGCAGCCGAATCCGACGTCAAACGCCGCGTGGTGGATATCTTCAAACAGTATAACGCCGACATGTTGAAAGCGGGTCGTCCCTACCGCTATACGTGACGTCGTGCGGGGCGGCTTTGTGGTCGCCCCCATGCCCCCCCTTTTCACGAAAGAGCAGACTTATGCCCGGCACCCTCAGCTTTGATGATCTGAAATCGCGCGTCACCGACGGCAGCATCGACACGGTACTGGCCTGTTTTCCCGACATGCAGGGCCGCCTGATGGGCAAGCGCTTTCACGCGGTCAACTTCGTGGAAACGTCCTTCAAGGAGACCCACTGCTGCAACTACCTGCTGGCCACGGATCTTGAGATGGCAACGCCCGATGGCTATGCCGCCAGCAGTTGGCAGGGCGGCTATGGCGATTATGTCATGCAGCCCGATCTGGACACGATCCGGCCCGTGCCATGGCTGGAGGGCACCGCAATGGTGCTTTGTGACATTCTCGATCACCATACCCATGCCGAGGTGCCCCATTCGCCGCGCGCGATGCTGAAAAAGCAGATCGCCCGGCTGAAAGCGCTTGGCTTTGACGCGATGATGGCCACCGAGCTCGAGTTTTTCCTGTTTGAGAAATCCTTTGATGATATTCGAAAGAGCGGTTTTCGCGATATGGCCCCGATCAGCGGCTATAACGAGGACTACCACATCTTCCAGACCACCAAGGAAGAAGGGGTCATGCGGCCCATCCGCAACCATCTATACGCGGCTGGCCTGCCGATCGAAAACACCAAGGGTGAGGCCGAGGCGGGGCAGGAAGAGCTGAACATCCGCTATTCAGAGGCGTTGCTCTGTGCCGATCACCACACCATCGCAAAAAACGCCATAAAGGAAATCGCATGGGCGCAGGGTCACGCCGCGACCTTCCTGCCCAAGTGGCACCATGACCGCGTGGGCAGTTCCAGCCATGTCCACCAATCGCTGTGGCAGGATGGCACGCCGGTCTTTGTTGACGACGCCGACCCGCTGGGCATGTCGGAGCTGATGAAAAACTATATGGCCGGGTTGATTGCCTATGCACCGGATTACACGTTCTTTCTGGCCCCCTACATCAACAGCTACAAACGTTTTGCCAAGGGGACCTTTGCGCCCACGAAAACCGTCTGGTCCGTGGACAACCGGACTGCGGGCTTTCGCCTGTGCGGCGAGCGCACCAAGGGCGTGCGCGTGGAGTGTCGCATCGGTGGCTCGGACCTGAACCCGTACCTTGCGCAGGCCGCGATGCTGGCCGCAGGGATCAAGGGGATTGAAGACAAGATGCCCCTGCCCGCCCCCACCACCGGCGACGTCTATGAAGACGCCAAAGCCGCCGATATCCCGCAAACCCTGCGCGCGGCCACGCAAACCCTGCGCGACTCTGCCATGCTGCGCGCGGCCATGGGCGACGATGTGGTCGACCACTACACCCGCTGCGCAGAGTGGGAACAAGAAGAATTTGACCGTATCGTGACCGACTGGGAAGTCGCGCGCGGATTTGAAAGGGCCTGAGCCATGATCACCTGTATCTCCCCCATTGATGGCAGCGTCTATGCCCAGCGCCCGACCCTGAGCGCCGAGGACGCAGAAGCCGCCGTGGCCCGCGCGCGGGCCGCCCAAAGCGACTGGGCCGCGCGCCCGCTCAGCGAGCGCATCGCTCTTGTCCAAAAGGCGGTGGCTAATGTGGGCGCCATGAACGACGAAATCGTGCCAGAACTGGCGCATCAAATGGGCCGCCCCATCCGCTACGGCGGTGAATTCGGCGGGTTCAACGAACGTGCGAGTTACATGGCCGATATCGCAAAGGACGCGCTGGCCGATATCGTGATCGAAGACAGCGCGGCCTTTCGCCGGGTCATCAAACGCGTCCCCCACGGCGTTGTTCTGGTCGTAGCCCCGTGGAACTATCCCTATATGACGGCGATCAATACCGTGGCCCCTGCGCTGATCGCGGGCAATGCGGTGATGCTCAAACACGCAAGTCAAACCCCGCTGGTGGGCGAACGCCTCGCACAGGCCTTCCATGCGGCAGGCATCCCCGCGGATGTGTTTCAAAACGTGTTTCTCGACCATCAGACGACATCCGACCTGATCGCGGCGAAATCCTTTGGTTTTGTGAATTTCACAGGCTCGGTTGGCGGTGGGCAGGCGATTGAACGCGCCGCCGCCGGGACATTCACGGGGATCGGGCTGGAACTGGGCGGCAAGGATCCCGGGTACGTCTGCGATGATGCCGATATCGACGCGGCAGTGGATACGCTGATCGACGGGGCAATGTTCAACTCCGGGCAATGCTGCTGCGGGATCGAACGGATTTACGTCGCCGAGCAGCATTTTGATGCCTTTGTGGAAAAGGCCGTGGCCATCGTCAGTGGCTACAAGCTGGGCAACCCGCTGGACCCCGAAACGACGCTTGGCCCCATGGCGCATGCGCGCTTCGCCGAGGAGGTCCGCGCCCAGACCCGCGAGGCGATCGCCGCCGGTGCCAGGGCGCATATCGACCCCGCGTTGTTCCCGCAGGATGCGGGCGCATATCTCATGCCGCAAATCCTCACCAATGTGACCCACGACATGCGCGTGATGCGCGACGAGAGCTTTGGCCCCGTCGTGGGCATCATGCCCGTCAAGGACGATTCTGAGGCGATCCGGCTGATGAATGACAGCAATTTCGGCCTCACCGCGTCCATCTGGACGCAAGATGCATCGCGTGCCGAAGCCATCGCCGACCAGATCGAAACCGGCACCGCATTCATGAATCGCGCCGACTACCTTGACCCCGGCCTGTGCTGGACCGGATGCAAAGACACCGGGCGCGGAGGTGGTCTGTCGCTGATCGGCTATCACAACCTGACGCGCCCCAAATCCTACCACTTCAAGAAGGCCTGAGCCCATGACCCTTTCAGCAAACTGGTCCTATCCCACCGCCATCCGTTTCGGTGCCGGCCGTATTTCAGAGATCGGGGAAGCCTGCGCGGCTGCCGGGATCAAAAAACCCCTGTTGATCACCGACCGTGGGCTTGCAGGGATGGATATCACCACCCGCACGCTTGACCTGATGGCAGCGGCGGGCCTTGGCCGTGCGATCTTTGCCGATGTGGACCCGAACCCCAACGAAAAGAACGCCGCCGCTGGTGTTCAGGCCTTCAAAGCGGGCGGATATGACGGTGTGATTGCCTTTGGCGGCGGCTCCGGCCTTGATCTGGGCAAGCTGGTGGCCTTTCTGGCAGGCCAGACCCGACCGCTGTGGGATTTCGAGGACATCGGCGATTACTGGACGCGCGCGGATGCCGATGCCATCGCGCCAATCGTGGCCGTGCCCACCACCGCCGGGACCGGTTCAGAGGTCGGTCGCGCCTCCGTCATCACCAATTCTGAGACCGAAGAGAAAAAGATCATATTCCATCCGAAATTCCTGCCCAGCGTCGTGATCTGCGATCCCGAACTGACAGTCGGCATGCCAAAATTCATCACGGCAGGCACCGGGCTTGATGCCTTTGCCCATTGTGTCGAGGCATTCTGCTCACCGCATTACCACCCCATGTCGCAGGGCATTGCGCTTGAGGGCATGCGACTGGTCAAGGACTACCTGCCACGCGCCTATGCCGACGGCAGCGATCTGGAGGCGCGCGCGCATATGATGTCCGCAGCTGCCATGGGGGCAACGGCGTTCCAAAAAGGGCTTGGGGCGATCCATGCCTTGTCCCACCCGATTGGCGCGATCCATCATACGCACCACGGCACCACCAATGCCGTCTGCATGCCGGCGGTCTTGCAGTTCAACAAATCCGCCATTGCCGCCCCCCTTGGCAACGCCGCGGCTTATCTGGGCATCGAGGGTGGTTTTGACGGCTTCTGTGCCTTCGTGGATGATCTGAATGCAACACTGGGCATCCCCAAGACACTGACAGAGCTTGGCGTCACTTCACCTGATATCGACCGGATCGTCGCAGGAGCACTCAATGATCCAAGCACGGGCGGGAACCCGGTTGAGATGACCAAATCCAACACCACCGCGCTGCTGGAAGGACTGTTTTAAAGCGTCATGCGAAAATCTTGCATCACGTAACGCTGCCTGAAGTCAAAGGTTTCAACGCGTTGCGTGACACTTGATGTTTCAGATGTTTCGTTGGACGCTCTAAACGACAGCGGTGGCGCTGGTTGATCTGTGCGACCAGCGCCATTTTCCATGATGCGGCCCGTTCATGGGGCTGGGTCTTTCGCGATCTGCGTACGCTGTCTTGTGGCCCGCATTAAAAAACTGTCCGGATTTTAGACGCATTTTCTGCAAAATAATCCGTGGAATGACGCGCCCATACGCCCCGGTAACGCCATATTAGATGGTTTGTGTCAGCATTGACGTGTTCAAATCAAACAGCGATGCTGAAAAAATGGGCAGTGTGAAAAGACTTGTTTTTGTAGTCCTTGCGGTGGCGTCTTTGGCGGCCCCGGCGGTCGCGGACAATGGTCTGTTTCGGGTTTTTGCGGAATGCGTCGGGCGATTTTCCGCTGAGCGTGAACACGCCTGGCTGGTGGGCGATCCTGATGCGGCGCTTTATGAGGATCAACACCGGGTGTTCTTGTCACTTCTGGATGCGACCCTGCCACGGGATCGGGCACGTGATGCACTGGCCCACCGGGTTGAGGTAAAAATGGCGCATGCCTCGCTGCTGCAGCGCGCCACGTTTTCGCAACACCCCGAGCAGGTCACCAGAGCGAGACAGCTTGCAGCCTCTTACCGAAAAACCTGTCAGCATCTGTTGTTGGACAGCTAGGGCAGCGGATTCACCGCGCGCCGCATTATTAAGCGCTTTTACACGTATAGGTTAAAAAACAGGCACAGGGTCGCGCTGTTTTTCCCTTAATGCACGCTGCGACTCCATCCTCCCCCGATAATGGACATAGCCTCCGGAGTGACTGAACAGGTCATTCAGAACCGTGCGACGGCACCGGCCTACGAACCCAAGCGCCGCCGCACGCCGCAATAAATTGCGTGAGTGGGATATGGGGAAGGTTAAGAGACTTCGCAAGCCCACCGCGCATCGTAAGAGAGGAATTTACGATGTCACGAAAAATGCTTGGCGCGACAACCGCCCTTGTTTTGGCGGGAACGCTGCCCGCTCTGGCGGATTGTCCGATCAAGGTTGGCGTGCTGCACTCGCTGTCCGGAACCATGGCAATCTCCGAAACGACGCTGAAAGATACGATGGAGATGCTTGTCGAACAGCAGAATGCGGCGGGCGGCGTTTTGGGCTGTCAGCTTGAAGCGGTTGTTGTGGATCCCGCATCCGACTGGCCGCTCTTTGCCGAGAAAGCGCGCGAGTTGCTGACGGTACACGAAGTTGATGTGATCTTTGGCAACTGGACGTCCGTGTCGCGCAAATCCGTGCTGCCCGTGATCGAGGAACTGAACGGGCTGCTGTTCTATCCCGTCCAGTATGAGGGCGAGGAAAGCTCCAGAAACGTATTCTACACCGGTGCTGCACCCAACCAGCAGGCGATCCCGGCCACGGATTACTTCCTCGAAGAGCTTGGCGTTGAAAAATTCGCGCTGCTCGGAACGGATTATGTCTATCCACGCACGACCAATAATATCCTCGAATCCTACCTGCAGCACAAAGGCATCCCGACCGAAGACATCTTTGTGAACTATACGCCTTTTGGTCACTCTGACTGGTCAAAGATCGTCGCTGACGTGGTGGCGCTGGGGGCCGATGGTAAAAAGGTCGGTGTGATCTCCACCATCAATGGTGATGCGAATGTGGGCTTTTACAAGGAACTCGCGGCGGCGGGCATCTCGGCAGATGACATTCCTGTCGTTGCCTTTTCCGTCGGCGAAGAAGAGCTTGCGGGTCTCGACACGTCGAACCTCGTGGGGCACCTGGCCGCATGGAACTACTTCCAGTCGGCAGACTCCGAGGCAAACGACGCATGGGTCGCGGCCTGGAAAGCCCGCATGGGCGAGGAGCGTGTGACCAATGACCCGATGGAAGCCCATTACATCGGTTTCAACATGTGGGTAAACGCCGCGACACAAGCGGGTTCGACCGAGGTCGATGCCGTGCGCGCTGCGATGTACGGGCAGGAATTTCCGAACCTGACCGGCGGCACGGCAGTGATGTTGCCCAACCACCACCTCGCCAAACCGGTATTGATCGGGGAAATCCAGGCCGATGGTCAATTCGACATCATCTCGCAGACAGAAGAGGTGCCGGGCGATGCCTGGACCGATTTCCTGCCGGAATCGGCGGTGCTGAAGTCGGATTGGCAAGAACTGGGCTGCGGTATGTTTAACACCGAGACCAATTCCTGCGTGCAGATCAAATCCAACTACTGATCCGCCCTGAACGCTGAACCGGGCGCGTGCCGGACGCTGGCACGCGCCGCCTTCCAGATCCGAAGGATTCTCCCATGATTTCTGTCGTCCTGCGGTGCTGTGCGTGCCTTCTCATTTGCGCCGCGCTTATAGGTCCTGCGCCGGCGCAGGATAGCCAAGCACCGATCCAGCAGTTGTTGCAAACCCATGGTGAGATCATCAAGAAATCATCGCGCCGCACCATCGGACCGGCCATTGATGCGCTTGCAAACAGCGGCATGGTGGAAGCGCAGAGCATTCTGCAGCGCTGGCAGGACAAGGAGATGTGGTACAATAAATCCACCGGCGTCTTTGTCTTTGCCCAACCTGCAGAGGGCGATGCGCTGGCGCTGTTCGATGTCGCCGGTGGCGGGGCGCTACCGCAGGGTGACGCAGACGATTACAAACAGCTCAAACCCAATTCCGGCATCCGCGCGATGATCGGCGCAGCCCTCGTGCAATTCCAGTTGAACAGCCCTGATCCCGCAGAACGCGCTGTCGCGCTCAGCGCGATTGAGCGGGATGCGGACCCGTCTCACCTCACTGCCCTGCGCAGCGTCGCCGCTACGGAAACCGACCCGGCCCTCAAACTGCGAAAAGAGCGTCTGGAGCGTCTGCTGACCATCCGTTTTGACACGGACGACACCGCCAGGATCGCCGCGATTGAAAGCTTCTCCGGCGATCTGGGCGTGGACCTGCGCGCCGCGCTGAACCCTCTGGTCGCGACCCGCATTGAGGTCGGCGAGACCGTGCCTGATGGCGCCCGCGCGCTGGAGGTTGGCAGCGATGCCCTGCCCCGTGTCACCGCCTATGACGCTCTGATCGCACGGGACCTCGCGCCGCCGCGTGTGTCCACAGACAACATGCGCGATACGCTGATCGCCAATATCGACGCAGGCCAGATCGCAGGTGTTCAGGTCGCCTCTTTGAACACGGATGACGCGCGGGCCGCCGCCTATGCGCTGCTGGCCGCAAGCGGGCTGGCACAACCGCTGGTGACAGAGGCCGACATCGACGCGGCACTTGCGTCGTTCAGGTTTTTCGAGGTTTTCACCGGCGCGCCCCTGCCCGTCGCGCAAGCGGCCCAAACCGCGCTTGAGCAGATCGAAACCCGTGTCGCCGTCAACCAGACCGCTGATCTGGCGCTGGATGCGCTGTCGCTGGCGTCGATCTATTTTCTGGCCGCCATCGGGCTTGCCATCACCTTTGGCGTGATGGGCGTGATCAACATGGCGCACGGGGAATTCATCATGATGGGGGCCTATACAGGCTATGTGGTGCAGCTGTTCATCCCCGATTATACGCTGTCGATCCTGCTGGCCATTCCGCTCGCCTTTATGGTGACTTTTGGCGCGGGTGTCGCGATGGAGCGTTTGGTGATCCGTTGGCTCTACCATCGCCCGCTGGAGACCTTGCTGGCCACTTTCGGGGTCTCGATTGCGCTGCAACAGCTGGCCAAGAACATCTTTGGCACGCAGGCCCGCCCGCTGACCGCCCCCGGCTGGCTGGATGGATCATGGGTGATCAACGATATCGTGTCGATCAGCTATATTCGCATCGCGATCTTCTTCCTCGCCTTGATGTTTCTGGCGCTGTTCCTTTTCGTGATGAAAAGAACAAGACTGGGGCTTGAGGTGCGCGCGGTGACGCAAAACCCGCGCATGGCCGCCTCCATGGGCATCAACCCGGACAGGATCAACATGCTGACCTTTGGCTTTGGCTCGGGCATCGCGGGGATCGCGGGCGTGGCCATCGGGCTTTATTCAAAAGTCACCTCCGAGATGGGCAGCGAATACATCGTGCAGAGCTTCATGACTGTTGTTGTGGGTGGCGTTGGCAACATCTGGGGCACGCTGCTCGGGGCCACGATGGTGGGCACGCTGCAAAAAGGGATCGAGTGGCTGAACCCCTCAAACACATTGGCGGCGCAGACCTATATGATCCTGTTTATCATCCTCTTTATACAGTTCCGGCCCCGCGGCATCATCGCGCTCAAAGGCCGGGCGGCGGAGGCCTGAACCATGGCAGACATCGCCCTCGCCCCCCCGCACAAACCCTTCGTGGCGCGCCATCCTTCGGTCCTGATTTTCCTCGGGCTTCTGGCGCTCTTTACCCTCGGCGTGACCATATTGGCCGAAGGCTTTGGCATCGGGGTGATCAGCACCAGTTTTGTCAAAACCCTTGGCAAAACGCTGTGCCTGTGCGTTGTGGCGCTGGCGATGGACCTCGTCTGGGGCTATTGCGGTATCCTTTCACTCGGTCATATGGCGTTTTTCGGCATCGGCGGCTACGCCATCGGGATGTGGCTGATGTATGCGCGCACCGAAATCATCGTGCGCGAAAGTCTCGCGAATGCCCCCTTGCCGCCGACCCCGCAAGAGATATCGGATGGAATCGCGGGCCAGATTTTCGGCGTTGTGGGTGCATCCGAATTCCCGCCCATCTGGGCGGTGGCCCATTCCTTGCCCCTGCAACTGGCCGCTGTGGTGGTCGTGCCGGGACTGATTGCGCTGATCTTTGGGTGGCTGGCATTCCGCAGCCGCGTCACGGGCGTCTACCTGTCGATCCTGACACAGGCGATGACGCTGGCCCTCGCGCTCTATCTTTTTCAGAACGACAGCGGGTTGCGCGGCAATAACGGCCTGTCTGGTCTGCAAAACCTGCCCGGGCTCAGCCATGTGCCGCAATCGACTGTTTCCATGTGGTTTTTCTGGGCTTCGGCTCTCGCGCTTGGGCTTGGCTATGTGATATGTGCGGCCGTCGTGTCGGGTAAATTCGGCTCCGTCATTCGCGCGATCCGGGATGACGAGGCGCGCGTGCGCTTCCTTGGCTATTCGGTTGAGGCCTACAAGCTCTTTATCTTTACCTTCACCGCCATTCTGGCGGCAATCGCGGGCGCGCTCTACTACCCGCAGGCGGGCATCATCAATCCGGCGGAAATTGCCCCGATCGCTTCGATCTATCTGGCCGTCTGGGTGGCGATCGGCGGGCGGGGCAGGCTCTATGGTGCTGTGATCGGCGCCGCTTTCGTGTCACTGCTCTCGACCTGGTTCACCGGTGGACAGGCACCCGATATCAACCTTGGGTTCTATACCATCCAGTGGGTGAATTGGTGGACGATCCTGCTGGGCCTTTCCTTTGTGGCGGTCACGCTGTTTGCGCCGCGCGGGATCGGCGGCCTGATCGATCTGATCTCAGACCGGCGCAGCCCCAAACGGCATGGGGCAGACCTTGGCCCGGATGCGGGTGCCCTGCAAGAAAGGGAGGCGGACAAATGAGCACATTGCTCGAGGTTTCCGGCGTTTCGGTCTCATTTGACGGGTTCCGGGCGATCAACAATCTGACGTTCAAGATCGGTGCGGCTGAGATGCGCGCGGTGATCGGGCCGAATGGCGCGGGCAAGACCACCTTCATGGACATCATAACCGGCAAGACAAAACCTGACAGTGGCCACGTGCTTTGGGGCGAGAAATCCGTCTCATTGCTGGCCATGTCGGAAAGCAGGATCGCGCAGGAAGGCATCGGGCGCAAGTTTCAGCGCCCGACGGTTTTCGAGGACCAATCGGTCGCGGACAATCTGATGATGGCGTTGAAAAAACCCCGCAATCCTTTCGCTGTTTTACGCTTCAGACCGACGCGGCAAGACCATGAAAAAGTTGCGGATCTCGCCGATCAGATCGGTTTGTCCGCAGCGCTGCACCGCAAGTCGGGGGAGCTGTCGCACGGCCAAAAACAATGGCTTGAGATCGGCATGTTGCTCGCCCAGGACCCGCGGCTGCTGCTGGTGGATGAGCCCGCCGCCGGCATGACCCCTGCCGAGCGGGAGCATACCACGGAACTGCTGGTGCAGGCCGCGAAAACCCGCGCCGTCGTTGTCGTTGAACATGACATGGAATTCGTGCGTCGGCTGAACTGCAAGGTCACGGTGCTGCATGAAGGGTCCGTTCTGGCCGAAGGGTCGCTGGATCACGTGACTTCGGATGAAAAAGTAATCGAGGTGTATCTTGGCCGCTGACCTGCTTCAAATCAACGATCTGACGCTGCATTATGGCGGCAGCCAGATCCTCAATGGTATTTCCATGTCGGCGGCCAAGGGCGAAGTCACCTGTGTGATGGGCACCAATGGCGTTGGCAAAACCAGCCTGCTCAAGGCGATCTCCGGGACGCACCCGCGCAGTGACGGCAGCTACAGGCTTGAAGGGCAGGACATCGGGAAGACCAGCGCGCAGGCGCTGGCACATATGGGCGTCGCCTACGTCCCACAGGGGCGCGAAATCTTTCCATTCCTCACCGTGCGCGAGAACCTTGAAACGGGTTTTGCCTGTCTGCCCAAACAGCATCACAAAATCCCGGATGAGGTTTTTGACCTTTTCCCGATCCTCAAGGACTTTCTGTCCCGGCGCGGCGGCGATCTTTCCGGGGGTCAACAACAACAACTGGCCATCGCCCGCGCCTTGATCACGCAGCCCCGGCTGTTGCTGCTGGATGAACCGACCGAAGGCATTCAGCCCAATATCATCAAACAGATCGGCGAAGTCATCAAGCTCCTGCGCAGCCGGGGGGATATGGCAATCATACTCGTTGAGCAGTTTTTCGACTTTGCGTTTGAACTTGGGGACAAGTTTGTCGTGCTTGAACGCGGACAGATCAAGCTGAGCGAAACTGCCGGACACATTGATCGTGATCGCCTGCATGCCGCTGTCTCCGTCTGAGGCGCAACGGACCGGGTTTTGATCGCAGCCCGCAGATGCCGCAGAATACAAGCGCGGTGCGGGATCATTAAAACAATAGTCACTTTCTTCTGACCCTTTACGCTTCATGCACGCTTTTCGGTGTACTGAGGCTGCGGCAAGTATTTTCTGCGTGGCACGTCCGAACGATCTGGCGCGCGTCCTGTGGCGGATAACGTAACTCAGTGTGTAGTCAGGCGGTGCAGCAATGACCCTTCAAAACCTAAAAATCGGCGTAAAACTCCCCATCGTGATGGGTATCCTGGTCGCCTTTACCATTCTCATCATGTCTGTCGCCAACTTCTATTTCACGTCGAAAATAATCGCAGATGCCGCGTCGCAGCGCCTCGAAACGGTTGCAGTTTTAAACAAGAGCCGCATTGAAACACTGTTGGAAACTGTTGATCGCGACATCAGATTGCGGGCGGCTGCACCAGCGACCTCTGTCGCACTTATTGCTCTGGCGGATGGCTATAACGCGCTGGAAAATGCCGAAGACGTGTTGCGCCGGGTTTACATCGACGAAAACGAACACCCGCTGGGCGAGAAGGACCTGCTAGTCAAAGCCGATACCGGTTCAAGCTACGGGTTTATCCACGCAATCTATCACCCGGCGTTTGATGTCCTTCAAAATGAGATGAATTACTACGACATCTTCCTTTTCGACACTGAGGGCAACCTTGTGTACAGCGTCTTCAAGGAAAACGACTTTGCAACGAATATGATAAACGGCCCCTGGGCCACCTCTGGCTTGGCACAGGCCTATACCGCCGCTGCGGCATTGGACGCGACTGCGCCGTCAGTCTTCATTGACTTTGCGCCCTATGCACCCAGCAACGACGCACCAGCCGCTTTTATCGCACGCCCCGTGTTTAACGAACAAGGCACGCGCCTTGGCGTGCTTGCCTATCAGATGCCGATTACGGAGATCAGCAGCGCGGCGAGCGATCTGCAAGGCAAAGGGGAAACGGCGGACGGGTTTCTGGTCGGCTCGGATGGTTTGATGCGCTCTGACTCCACGCAGACGGACATCGATGACATTCTGACGACCCCTGTTCAGACCGCTGCCATTCTGGAAGGATTGGCTGACAATCAGGCACGTCTGTTCGAGGCGACGGGCCACTATGGGCAGGACGTGATGGGGTACATGATCCCGGTCGAGTTTCTCGGCACGCGTTGGGCCACGGTTGTCCAGCAAGACACAAAGGAGCTGTTTGCCGGTCTTTATGCTGCCAAACTGCGCGCGCTGGTTCTTGCAAGCGTCATTTTGCTTGGCGTGCTGATTATCGCCATTCACTTTTCACGCAGCATTGCGCAACCAATCCAGCGACTTACAAAAGCCGTCAAGGAAGTTGCCGAAGGTGCGTTGGACACAGTCGTACCCGGCACCGACAGACAAGATGAAATCGGTGAACTTGCTCTGAAAACCGAGGTTTTCCGACAAAACGCGCTGAAAATGGAAGAGATGGGCCAGCAGCAGGAACAGGCTGCGAGGAAAATGGCAGAACTCAGTGATGAGCGGGAAAAATCGGCGCAACGCGAAATCGAACTGGCGAAGGAAAAGGAACAGGCCGATCTCGCCGCAAAAGACCTGCGTGAAGAGATGATGCGCACCCTTGGCGCATCTTTCGGAGAGGTTGTACACGCGGCCCGCAACGGCAACTTCAAAAACAGAATAGATGCTAAGTTTGACGATCAGATCTTAATGGAACTGTCCGAAAACATGAATCAACTGATGTCCACAGTCGACGACGGCCTTTCGCAAACAGGTGCCGTGTTGAGCCGCGTTGCGCAGGGCGATTTGACACATCGGATGGAAGGCGCGTTCAAGGGGGCTTTTCAGGAGTTGCAAACAAATGTGAACAACATGCTGGGCGCGCTGACAGGGTTGATCGTGGAAATCTCCGAAAGCGGTCAGACACTGTCCGGTTCGGCCTCGGAGTTGCGTCAAACTGCCGATGTTTTATCGCGTCAAGCGGAACAGAACGCAGCATCGGTTGAGGAAACCTCCGCCGCGTTGGAAGAGCTGAGCGCAAGCATTTCGCAGGTCAATGACAATATCACTGACGTCAGCAACAACGCGAAGGAGGCCAAAGAAACCGCCGTTTCCAGCGAAAGGATTGCGCAAACAGCGTCAGAATCCATGGATAAGATCGCAAATGGCTCGAAAGAGATCATGCGTGTCACCGAGGTGATCAACGATATCTCGTTCCAGATCAACCTGCTTGCTTTGAATGCAGGCGTGGAGGCGGCCCGTGCCGGAGACGCCGGGCGCGGGTTCTCTGTCGTTGCATCCGAAGTGCGGCAGTTGGCCCAACGCGCAAGTGAAGCCTCCAAGGAAATCTCGGTCGTCCTGACTCAAAGCGACGCTGCCGTGACGGAAGGTGTGGAAAACGTATCAAACGCCAAAGCTTCGCTTGACGACATTGCCAGTACGGTGATCAAAATCTCGCAAAGCGTCGAAGAGGTCACTCGCGCCGTTTCCGAACAAGCCGCCGGCATCAAGGAGATATCCACCTCCGTCTCGCTGGTCGATGGCAACACCCAAAAGCAAGCCGCCGCATTCGAAGAAGTAACGGCCTCCAGCCATGTGCTGGCAAAGGAAGCAGGCGATCTGCTGACCTCCACCGCCCGGTTCCGCGTGTCGGGGACTACGAACACGCTCACACCCCCCTTGCCTGACAACATCATAACAGCGGACACAACCAAAGTCGCACCAGCCAAAGCAGTTGGCGCAGAAAACTACGGGGGCTGGGATGAGTTCTGAGACTTGCACGGGCAAATGAAGTATGTTGCCGGGTATACGAACACAACCTGGCGTTCTGTTTCCCGCGATGAGAACCCACAGGGATTTTGCACCATCGCCAAAAAACGAGTTGTCACACCACGTCTTGCGTCAGCCCCCGTGGCCATGCATATTTGCGAACTTCCGATAAGAAGGGCCGCCCCAGCCCAGACATTAATTGAGTAACGTATGAGCGGCGAGACTGACCTGGAAACACTGCTGCATACAATGACGGCGAAGCTCGACGACTCTACCTATGTCTTCGCAACGCTTGCCCGCCACGGTGTTCCGCCGGATATCAAGCCGCGCATGGTATTCGAGGAAGAAGAAGGCACAACATTTATTCTGAAACTCAGCGACGCAGAGCGGCACAATCTGCCATATGAGTTTGCGTGCAGGATGATCACGCTTGATGTGCATTCATCCCTCGAAGCGGTTGGCTTCATCGCACGGATCTCCGCTGCCTTGACCAAGGCCGGCATGGGCGTCAATCCGGTTTCCGGTTTTTATCACGATCACCTGTTTGTCCCTCTGGGCCGAGAAGATGAAGCGATGCGCGTGCTTGCACAATTGGCAAAGTCACAGAGTTAATCGCATCTGGACGCACCGAAAAAGCGCGCAAAAAGCGGGGCACCGATGATGATCACGATGATCCGAAACACGTGATGTGCAATGACGAAGGCCATATCGGCCCCCACGATCAAGGCGAGGACCGCCATTTCCGCCTGCCCTCCGGGCGCAAAGGCCAGGAGCGCCTCGCGACCGGGCGCAAGACCGGCGATATAAACGATTTCCACAAAAACGAATGTGATCAGCAACAAAACGACGCAGTACCCGAGGCCGGCGGCCAGATCATGCCGGACCTCATCAAGTGTAATACCGCTGTATTTGACGCCCACCGTCATACCGATGAAAAACTGCGCAGCCCAGATGGCTTCGGCCGGTGGGCGCACGATCAACACTTCCGTCACGGCCGCCGCACCCGCGAAAATCATCGGCCCAAGAATTGACGCACCAAACAAGCCAACAAGGTTTGCCAGATACCACCCCAAGGCCGCACATATGAGCATGACCGTCAATTGCCCCGGCGCGATGGACGTCAGTGGCGCGCCCGGCGGCGTTGACAAATCTGCCGACCAGAATGACTGCAAAAGAAAGGGCAATGCCGTGACGATGACCAAAATACGCGTCGCATGGATCAAGGATAGCGTTCTGGGATTGCCCCCCGCCTCTTCCCCGAAAACAAGCATATCTTGCAGCCCGCCCGGCATGGCGGAATAATAACTCGTCGCAAAATCATACCCCCACAGCTTCTGAAAATACGGCACACCTACAGCGGCCACGCAACATATCATCACAGGTATCAACAGCAGCGTGACCCACATATCGACCATCAAGGACAGGATAGCCGGCGTAAAGGTTGCACCGACGGCAACACCCAAAATCGTGCGCATGGCCGCATTCACGGGTGCAATCGCGCGCATCTTGAAGCCCATAAGCGCCGCCGCCAGACAAGCCGCAATCGGCCCGATCAGCCAGGGTAAGGGCAAATCCAGAACGTGAAAGAGCCACGCACCGCTCAAGGCGAATACAAAAGGGGTCACATATCGCAGCGCGCCATCGCCAAGAAAACCCACGTCTGTCACCACCTTTTCCAGCTTCGTCAGTGGCTCAGTTGACGCCATGCAGCGGGCAATACTGCCGCCCGGTCAGCCCTGCCCGCGCAGCCATTCCATGACCGCAGGTCGCACGGACATCTCACCCCGGTGACGCGCGTCTGCGATGACCTTGCGGACCTGACCCAGATCGCTGCGGCGCAGCAGGTTTTTCACCGGGCCGATGGAGGCAGGCCGCATCGACAGGCTGCGCAACCCCATCGCCGCAAAGCACAAAGCCTCAACCGGGCGTCCGGCATCTTCGCCGCAGAATGAAACAGGTGTTCCGGTCGCCTCGCAACGCTCCACAATCCGCTCCACAAAGCTCAGAAACGAGACATTCAAAGTGTCATAGCGCCGCCGCACCCGCTCGTTTTCCCGGTCCGCCGCAAAGAAAAACTGCTTGAGGTCATTGCCACCAATCGACAGAAAATCCACGTTTTCAAAAAATTTGTTCGGGGCGAATGCGAGGCTCGGCGTTTCAAGCATTGCGCCGATTTCAATCGTTTCAGGCAAAATGTGACCCAGTCGCGCTTCGGCGGCCACGGTTTTATCCATCAGGCGCCGCGCCTCGGTATATTCTTCCATTTGCGCCACAAAGGGAAACATCACGGTGAGCGGGCGGCCATTTGCAGCCCGGATGAGCGCCTGAAGCTGCATGCGCATGATGCCCGGCTTGTCCAGACCGACGCGAATGGCGCGCCAGCCAAGCGCCGGGTTCGGCTCTTCGTTCGGCTTCATATAGGGCAGCACCTTGTCGGAGCCGATATCGAGCGTTCGAAAAACGACCCGCTTGCCCTGCGCCGCATCAAGCACGCGGGCATAAAGAGCCACCAGTTCAGAGCGCCTTGGCATCTGGTTGCGCACGAGAAACTGCAATTCGGTCCGGAAAAGACCGACACCTTCCGCCCCAGAAGAGACCAGCGAAGGCAGGTCCGCCATGAGCCCGGCGTTCATATTAAGCGCCACTGTGAACCCGTCCTGCGTCAGTGCGGGTTTTTCGCGGATGGAGGCGTAGCGTTCCTGCGCGGCGGCCAGCATCGCGATTTTGTCGCGAAACGCAGAGACAACGGATTCGTCCGGTCGCAGGTGTGCGATGCCCTGCTCTCCGTCCACCATGATATGATCGCCATTCAACGCCTCGGTCGTGATCCGCTGGGCATGGACGATCAACGGAATGGCCAGTGCGCGCGCGACCACCGCGGCGTGGCTGCCAACCGAACCCTCCTCCAGCACGATGCCTTTCA
This sequence comes from Roseobacter denitrificans OCh 114, assembly GCF_000014045.1. Lineage (NCBI taxonomy): Bacteria > Pseudomonadati > Pseudomonadota > Alphaproteobacteria > Rhodobacterales > Roseobacteraceae > Roseobacter > Roseobacter denitrificans. Next base: position 2,054,911 of record NC_008209.1, on the reverse strand, counting down.
GCTTGCGCCCGTATTCCAGTAATTCAGCCGGCCCGATATTGCGTGCAATCAGGATCGGATCATCCGGCATCTCGGCGCCTGTGTCGGCACCCTGCCCGGTCAGAATGCGCAGCAGCCGGTTTGACAGATCATCAAGGTCACTCAAGCGCTCGCGCAGGTATCCGTCCGTGATCTGTGACATGCGCGCACGCGCGGTCGATTGCTCCTTTTCGACGGCGGCTTCGGCGGACAGACCGTTTGCGATATCCTCCTGCATGCGCCGCATCCACCCCTTGGAGTTGGCAAACATGCGGTAGGCTTCGAGCACCTGACGCTGATCCTTGTCCTGCCCACCGGCAATCTGCATCATCTTGTCAACGCCGACACGCAACTCTTCGACCGCTTCGTCAAGACGCTCTGCCTCGCGCACCGGGTCATCGGCGATCGGGTTGGTTACGACAACGCGGGGTTCATGCAGCCAGACATGACCCTCCGCAGCGCCTTCCTGCCCGACGGTCCCCGGAAACATCGCAGGCTGGGAATGACGCGCCGACATGGCGGCCCCCTCGCCCACGAAAGCGCCAAGTTCCGTCATCTCGGCCAGTACCATCGCAACAACTTCGAGGGCATAGACGGCATCTGCGGAAAACTCCCGCGCCGCGCGCGACTGCACCACAAGCACGCCCAACGCATCACCAAGGCGCTGGATCGGTATACCGAGGAAACTGGAGAAAACCTCTTCACCGGTTTCGGGCATGTAGCGAAAACCCTTGGCCTGCGGCGCATCGGGCGTGTTCACGATGGTGCGCTGTTTGGCGACACGCCCCACAAGACCCTCACCGAGTTTCATGCGTGTCTTATGCACGGCCTCTTTGTTCAGGCCCTTGGTGGCGCATAGCTCCAGCGTTTCTGCATCGCGAAACAGGTAGATGGAACAGACGTCACAGTCCATGCTTTCCGCGATCAGCGATGTAATCTCATCCAGCCGTTCCTGCCCGGCGGCGAGCCCTGCCATCGCATCGCGCAATCGCCCCAGCAGTTTGCGCGATTCACTCTCGAGACGTTCAGCCACGTATGCTTCCTTCCCATATGCGCGACGCCATTTTGCGTGTGACGGTCAGGCGGCCTTTTCCAATTCGAAGGCATCATGCAGGGCCTGCACGGCAAGTTCCATGTATTTCCGGTCAATGAGGACAGAAATCTTGATTTCCGAGGTCGTTATGACCTTGATGTTGATGCCTTCGGCACTGAGTACCTGAAACATCTTGGCAGCGACACCCGTATGGCTGCGCATACCGATTCCAACCACCGACACTTTGGCCACATCAAGATCCGCGATGACCTCGTGGTAGTTGATAACCCCTTCGGATTTCGCATTTTCCACCGCTTTCTGGGCGCGGGCCACATGATCGGTGGGGCAGGACCACGTCATGTCGGTGCGCCCTTCTTCGGCAATATTCTGCACGATCATATCCACGTTGACACCCGCATCGCTGAGCGCGGTGAAGATGTTCGCTGCGATTCCGGGTCGGTCGGCGACGCTGAGAAGGGTCATTTTGGCCTCATCGCGGCTGAAGGCGACACCGGCGACTACATTGCTTTCCATGATTTCCTCCTCATCACACACCAGCGTTCCCGCTGTGTCAGATTGTTCTTCGAAACTGCTCAACACGCGCAGTTTCACTTTGTAGCGCATTGCCAGCTCGACCGAGCGGGTCTGCAGAACCTTTGCCCCCAATGATGCCAATTCAAGCATCTCTTCAAAGGCGATCTTGTCAAGCTTGCGCGCCTTGGCGCTGACGCGAGGATCGGTTGTATAGACCCCATCGACATCGGTATAGATATCGCAGCGCTCTGCCTCAAAAGCAGCGGCAAAGGCGACGGCCGTGGTGTCCGACCCGCCGCGCCCCAGCGTTGTGATGCGCCCTTCCGGGCTGAGGCCTTGAAACCCCGCGACAACAGCGACCCGCATCCCTTCGGCGAATTTTGCACGTATATTTTCGGTTGGAATCTCTTCGATCCGGGCGGAGGAATGCGCATTGGTGGTTCGGACCGGCACCTGCCAGCCTTGCCAACTGCGCGCAGGCACGTCCATTTCCTGCAAGGTCAGAGCCATGAGGCCCGCCGTCACATTCTCACCGGAGGAGACAACAGCATCATATTCGCGCGCATCATGAAGGGGCGAAATTTCATTGACCCAGCCGACCAATTCATTGGTTTTACCCGACATCGCCGAGACAATCACAATGACATCATAGCCCTTGGCCACTTCGACCCCGACCCGTTTTGCCACGCGCCGGATACGGTCCAGCGTCGCGACCGATGTCCCCCCGAATTTCATTACCAGAACAGGCATTTGTGCGTCCCTTGCATCAGTCGCGGCGGGTTTACGCGCAACGCCCATGACACACAAGTACTTTGCAAACGCCCAAAGCATCTGCATCCCGATCCCCGGACGGGTTTTTTGCTCTCACCAAGGCTTTTCGAGTTTTGCGTGAGGCTTTACACACCACTTTGCGCGTTCGACCGCAGGGAAAGACAGCAAACAGCACGGCCCGAACCTGCAAGATACCCGAACCCATCGCTGGTGGCGGTCATCAGACCGGTTTACGTTCAGTTCGCCTTTCGGTTTGGCAAAAAGGGCAGCGGTGCAACGGGTACCCCGTCTTCGATCAGCGCTTTTGCTTCTGTCCCATTCGCCTCGCCGTAAATCGCGCGCTCCGGTGTTGCGCCAAGGTACATGGACCGCGCTTCCTGCGCGAAATTGCTACCGACGTAATCCGCATTATCCTCGACGTGTTTGCGAAGGGCGGCAAGCGCCTTTTCACTGTCCGACTGCTCAGACGTCAGTGCCGGCACTTTTGGCGCATCGGCATTGCTGGACACACGCGGTGACATAATCGCCTTGGCCACATCGGTGCTGCCGCAGACCGCACAGGACAAATGCCCGGATTTGGCAAGCGCATCAAAAGCCGATGCCGATTGAAACCAGCTTTCAAACTGGTGACCTTCATCACATTTCAAAGCGTATTGAATCATACCGCGCTTGCGTCTCCGAATGCTCTTCCCACTCAGAAAATGGGGATTGAAAAAGCGAAGGTCAAGCCGGGCTAGCCGTAAAACCGCGGGTCGAAATCCAGCAAAATGCGCGCCAGTTCAGGCTCTTCAACCATTTTCGCGGCCCGCTTGCGCGACACCCATGTGCGCTTTCGCTCGGACACCTCGGGGTACACATCGGCCAAAGACGTCACCTCAACCGCGAATACCATCGCCAGACATGGCAATTCGCCCTGCGTGTCGGTTTCTTTGCTGTAGGAAAAAATGCCAATGCAGCGCCCATCGCTCTGACCGCGCACGCCCGCCTCTTCCCAGGCTTCGATGGCGGCGGATTCCGCCGGCGTTTTGCCATCCATCGGCCAGCCCTTGGGCACAATCCAGCGTTTGGTATTGCGCGATGTAATCAGCAAAATCTGCACTTTTTTCTTGCGCACGCGATAGCAAAGCGCGGCAAACTGCGACCTCACATCGGACTTTCTGCCACCGGGCAGAGAAATGGGAAGTTGCTTGATCATGTTATGCTGATGCTTGCTCATACGTCCGAAAAGGCCGCATCAATAGTACAAATACGCCGCAGCATAAAGCCAGTTTCCAACAATTTCATATAATCTATCACTAGGCGAGCTTCTTTAACGGCGCGTTAACGCCACATTTTGCGCGGACAGCGGGTTTACACCAAGGCCCTCTTTTCAAGCCGAAGGCGCAGACGCTCCACCAGATCCTCAAGTGGGACATCAGCATCAATCGCCAGCCTGCGCAGTCCGAAATGAACATGCGCCATTTCCTGATAATAGCTGGTGTAGGCATAATTTGTTGCAGCCCCCGCCACTGCCCCCAAAATAGGCACGGTTTGCGCGGCAAGCTTTTGGCCCAAAACAGTCGCAAGCCGTGGCGAAACCCGGCCAATCAACCCATGCACCGCAGCCCCGGTCAGGGTCACGCGGGCGGAAATGAAGGCCAGATCTGCGCCATCATCCGCCTCCAGCGGTCCTGCCGAGGCAAAGACACGGATGCAATCAAACTGCACATTTTCCGCCGAAGCATCAAATCCCTGCTCCTGCGCCGCCCCCTGGATGACGCGCAGCAAAAGGGTTGTGGTCACGGGCAATTCAGCCAGCGCCGTGGGCAATCCGCCCATGCCACCAACAGCCCCCATCGCCGCACCGACAGCCGAATTCAGCCACCCCTTTTGATCCGGCACAACGCCACGGCTGCCATGTGCCGCTTTCATCGCCTGCTCGAGCGCGCGGGTGGTGGCCTGTTCCAAACCACCCCGCACGGGCCCCGGCAACCGGTCGAGCAACCCTTCGGCGCGCCCCCCGATCAGGTTCAGGATTTCAACCCCAAAGCCGCCCGCGCGCCGATAGCGCTCTGCCAGTGCGTCCAGTCGTGCCTCGGTATCCGGCAGGTCGTTGACGTTGATCAGGTCCATATGCCCTCCTTGCGTTCAAGATGGGATAGGCAGGGTGCAATTTCAATCCGCCCGCCAGCGCGTCACCTCACCAGCCACCCCGTCCCAGGCCCCCGGCACCAGCGCCCGCCCCAACACCCGGTCAGGATTCGTCGGCGGTGGCATAGTGACATCGCTCAGGCGTGCGAACTGATACCGCTGGTAATAGGGCGCGTCCCCCACGAGCATCACGCGCTGCCACCCCGCCTCTGCGGCCAGTTCAAGTGTGCTGCGGATCAACAGCGACGCCAGCCCCTCGCCCTGACGGGTGGGGTGTACCGCAACCGGCCCCAAGAGCAGCGCACTCGCCTCGCCAATCCGCACCGGCCAATAGCGGATCGCCCCGCCAAGGATGCCATCCCGATCCCGCGCAACATGGCTGAGGTTTTCAACCGCTGGCACATCGTCCCGCAACCGATAGGACGACAAAGCCTCACGGCCCGGCGCAAAACACAGATCATAAAGCGCTTCGACCTCGTGATGGTCCTGCTCGGTTTCATGGGTCAGGGTATACACAGGAATAAAGGGCCGTTTGGGGATTGCATCGTGTTTCAGGTGGTCCGGCCCTATCACATGGGATATGCCGCCTGCAAACCATCAGGAGTGATCATGTTCTACCGTCCGCAAGAAGGCCACGGCCTGCCGCATAACCCCTTCAACGCCATCGTGTCGCCGCGCCCCATCGGATGGATTTCAACGCGTGATGAGGCGGGGGCGAACAACCTTGCACCCTACTCCTTTTTCAATGCGGTGGCCTATGTGCCCCCCCAGGTGATGTTCGCCTCGACATCGGCCAAACCGGATCGCGACGACACCAAAGACTCCGTCGCCAATATCCGCGAAACCGGTGTATTCTGCGTCAATATCGTCGAATATGACATGCGCAACGTGATGAATGCCTCATCGGAGGGCCTCGCGCGCGAGGTTGATGAATTCGAACACGCCGGTATCGCACCAACGCCCTGCCGCGACATCGACTGTGCGCGGGTCACGGGCGCACCGGCAGCGCTGGAATGCCGTATGACGCAGATCGTCAAGATCGAAGGCGCACATAATTTCGTGGTGTTCGGTGAGGTCGTCGGCGTCCACATCCGCGATGATACACTGATCAACGGCCGGTTCGACGTGACGACCTTCAATCCGCTCAGCAGGATGGGCTACCGCGACTACACCAAGGTAAGTGAGGTTTTCGAACTGTCGCGGCCCGACGACTAAGCACCATCGCAATCGGATTCACGCGGTTTCCCACGCTCCACGGCTGTGGGACGGTGGGTGGGGCGCATTGGCCAAGGGCCAACAGCGCCGCCAAACCGTCAGTGCCCGCCCAGAACCCCCGTGCGCACACTGTAATTCACCGCCAGCGCGTAGTCCGGATCGTCATCGCTATCCACCATGAGATGCCCTGCCTTATTCAGCAGTCTGTGGCAATCAGGGCTCAGGTGACGCAGCTGAATGCGCTTTCCCTGCGCTTCGTATTTTCCGGCAATCGCCTCAATGGCCTGCAGCGCGGATTGATCCACCACACGGCTGTCTGCAAAATCCACAATCACTTCGGATGGGTCGCCCTCGACATCAAACAGTTCCGTAAACCCGTCTGATGAGCCAAAAAACAATGGTCCCTGTACCTGATAAACCCGGGCACCTTCCGGAGTGGTATAGGCCTTTGCGTGGATGCGGCGCGCGTTGTTCCACGCATAGGCCAGCGCGCTCACGATCACGCCGACCACCACGGCAACTGCGAGATCTTCCATGACGGTCACCACCGTCACCAGCAGAATGACAAAAGCGTCCGTAAGCGGCACCTTGCGCAGGATAGTCAGGGAATTCCACGCAAATGTGCCGATCACCACCATGAACATCACGCCCACAAGCGCGGCCAGCGGGATCAATTCAATGACCGAACTGCCCACCAGAATGAACAAAAGCAAAAACACCGCGGCCGCAATACCGGCAACCCGGGTACGCCCTCCCGACTTCACGTTGATCATCGACTGTCCAATCATCGCACAGCCGCCCATCCCACCAAAAAAACCCGTGACCGTATTGGCAAGGCCCTGCGCGATACACTCCTGCGAGGCCCCGCCGCGTTTGCCCGTCATATCGCCCACAAGGTTCAGCGTCAGCAGGCTTTCGATCAATCCGATCGCCGCCAGAATGATCGCATAGGGTAGAATGATTTCCAACGTCTCCCAATTCAGCGGCACCATGGGAATATGCAAACTCGGCAAGCCGCCCTGAATCGATGCAAGATCACCGACGCGCGGCACATCCAGCCCGAAAAAGATCACAACCGCAGCAACGATACCGATCCCCGCCAAAGGCGCCGGGATCGCCCGCGTGATGCGGGGCATCACCCAGATGATCGCCATGGTCGCCGCCACCAGCAGCAACATCAGCGCAAGCGGCTGCCCCGACAACCACTCTCCGCCGCCCATGCCATGACCTGTATTCTCAAGCGTTCCGGGCACTTTGAACTGGCTGAGCTGTGCGAGGAAAATCACGATCGCCAACCCGTTGACAAAGCCCAGCATCACCGGGTGCGGCACCAGCCGGATGAACTTGCCCCATTGCATCACACCCGCGAAAACCTGCAAGAACCCCATCAAGACAACAGTCGCAAAGAGATATTCGACACCATGTTCGGCCACCAGCGCCACCATGACAACGGCCAAAGCCCCCGTCGCGCCGGAGATCATACCGGGCCGTCCGCCGATCAGGGCAGTGATCAACCCAACGATGAAGGCCGCGTAAAGCCCGACAAGCGGATGCACACCGGCCACGAATGCAAAGGCAACGGCCTCCGGCACCAACGCCAGCGCAACCGTCAGGCCCGACAAGAGCTCAATCCGCAACCGCGCCGGTGAAAAGCCCTTATCGGGCATCCAACGCAGGTCCGTCACATCCAAATTCTTTGCAAAGGTGCGAAACGATGCGCGCGCCATAATGTCATTTTCCTGAGTTTGAGTCGTCTGAACCCGCGTCCTGCGCGCGCTAACATGGTGGCTCCCTAGACCTATTCGGTACAAATGAAAACCCCGCCCCTTGTCGTTGATCATGGTAAATCAATGATGAACAAACGCCATCCGCCCCACGCCTTGGCGCGCGCGCCCTTCACAACACCTTAATGAAACCGGGCGATTTGTGCCTTTTCAACCTGCGCTTCAACGGGCAAACTGCCGGCAACGCACGAAAGGACAGCTTCAATGACCCAAACAAAAATAGCCGTGATCGGTGGATCCGGTCTTTATGATATAGAGGGTATGACCGGAGCGAAATGGACACAGGTGTCAACACCATGGGGCGCACCATCCGATGATATTCTGACCGGGGAACTTGATGGTGTTCCGATGGCCTTTTTACCACGCCACGGACGCGGCCATGTGCATAGCCCCACCACAGTGCCCTACCGCGCAAATATCGACGCGCTCAAGCGGCTTGGGGTGACAGATGTCATTTCGGTGTCGGCCTGCGGTTCCTTTCGCGAGGAAATGGCACCGGGTGATTTCGTCATCGTGGATCAGTTCATCGACCGCACCTTCGCGCGGGAAAAATCGTTCTTCGGCACAGGCTGCGTGGCACATGTCAGCGTCGCCCATCCGACCTGCCCCCGTCTGTCCAAAGCCTGCCACACGGCGGCCACCGATGCGGGCATCACGGTGCATGACGGTGGGACTTATCTGGCGATGGAAGGCCCGCAGTTTTCGACCCTTGCGGAATCCAAGATGTACCGCACAAGCTGGGGCGCGGATGTGATCGGCATGACCAACATGCCCGAAGCGAAACTCGCCCGCGAAGCCGAACTGTGTTACGCCTCGGTCGCGATGATCACCGATTACGACAGCTGGCACCCCGACCACGGCGAAGTCGATGTCACGCAGATCATCCAGACCCTGATGGGCAACGCGGATAAGGGCCGCGATCTGGTGCGCCGCCTGCCGGCGATGCTCGGGCCGGAGCGCGCACCCTGCCCCCACGGCTGCGATCGCGCGCTGGATTTCGCGATCCTGACGCAACCCGACGCACGCGATCCGGCGGTCATGGCCAAGCTGGATGCCGTGGCCGGGCGCGTACTCTAATCCAAGGAATCCATGAAATGCCTCTCGACCTCTGGCTGACCTTTGTTGCAGCCTCCACCGCGCTCCTGCTGATCCCTGGCCCGACTGTGCTTTTGGTGCTCAGCTATGCGCTGTCCAAAGGGCGCTCGGTCGCCGTGGCCTCGGCAGCCGGCGTTGCTTTCGGCGACCTTATTGCGATGACTGCATCTTTGCTGGGCCTTGGCGCGCTCCTGCTGGCCTCTGCGACGGCCTTTACGGTTCTCAAATGGGTCGGTGCCGCCTATCTGGTCTGGCTCGGCATCAAGCTGATCCGCTCTGCCCCCACGGACGGTTTGACCCCTGCACGCGATGTGACCGCGAATGGTGTCTTTGGTCACACGGCCATGGTGACAGCGCTCAACCCGAAATCCATCGCCTTTTTCATCGCCTTTGTACCGCAGTTCATCCGGCCTGACGCAGCACTCTTGCCGCAATTCGCGATCCTGATCGCAACTTTTGTCACGCTTGCTGCCCTGAACGCACTGGCCTATGCGCTTCTGGCGGATCGTTTGCGCCGTGTCATCGCCAGACCCTCCGTCCTGACGTGGATCACCCGCGCAGGCGGCGCCACCCTGATTGGCATGGGCGTGCTGACCGCAACCCTGCGCCGCGCCACATAACCCTGAGAGACATTATGAAAACCGTACAAGACTACATCCGCACCATCGTCGATTTCCCCCACGAGGGGATCATGTTTCGCGATGTGACCACGCTTTTCGCAGATCCACGCGGGTTTCGCATCGCGATTGACCAGATGTTGCACCCCTATGCGGGCTTGCAGATTGATAAGGTTGTGGGGCTGGAGGCACGCGGGTTCATCCTCGGCGGCGCCATCGCGCACCAGTTGTCCAAGGGGTTCGTCCCAATCCGCAAGAAAGGCAAGCTGCCGGGCAAAACCATCAGCGAAGCCTATACGCTGGAATATGGCGAGGCGATTGTCGAAATCCACGATGACGCCATCCAACCGGGCGAAAAGGTGCTGGTGGTCGATGATCTGCTCGCCACAGGCGGCACTGCCGAAGCGGGCATCAAGCTTATCGAGCGGTTGGGAGGGGAGATCATCTCCACCTCCTTTATCATTGATCTGCCCGATCTTGGCGGGCGCGCGCGCCTTGAGGCCATGGGCGTGGAGGTCAACGCGCTCTGCGCCTATGAGGGGCTGTGATCAACCCACAAGCGTTGGCCAGTTTGCATCCCCCGCAGCGATGTTGCCCGCGACGTCACGTTCCCATTTGCGTTGAATGCGGCGTGAAAAGTTGAGGTACAATTTGCCATCCACGATCTTCCACGCCTCCGGCACGGTAGAAGCGGTGTAGCCTTTGCTGACCGCATAGGCGCAAAAGCCGCCGTATTGCGGGGCATAGGCAGTCGGATCGGCCGCAAAGACATCGCGGTTCTCTTCACTGGCAAAGCGCCATGTGACGCCCATCCAGTCATGGGTGAGGTCCGTGCGGCCCTTGGTTGGCACACCATCGGTGAAATAAGCGACCACGTCGCTGCCATCTACCGCAATACCACCCTCAGAATATACTTTGCCTGCCCCGGCGTCCGCGCGACGGCTGCTGATCGCCCAGCCTGCGACGGGTAAAGCCGCGATGCCCCATAAAACCTGTCTGCGTGTCAATGCCATACCTGACCTCTCTTTTCATGACGGTGATCCTGTGCATGAGATCAGTACGCATGTGCCGACAGACAACCGCACCCACGGACATGTTATGTCTGTTGCACCGCACTCGGCACTGTTTTGAGAACCGCGCCCGGGTTCATGATCCCCAGCGGATCAAGCGCCGCCTTGATCGCGCGCATCGCCGCCAGTTTGGCCGGGTCGCCATAACGTTCCAGATCGTCCACCTTCAACCGCCCCACCCCATGCTCCGCGCTGACCGAGCCGCCGAACGCATGCACGAGGTCATGGACCACACGCTGCACTTCCATGCGCTGGTTGGCGTGATCGGCAACACTGCGGCCCTTGGCCGGAAACACGTTGTAGTGCAGGTTGCCGTCCCCCACATGGCCGAAGCAATTGATGCGGAAATCGCCCAACGCCTGAACCAGCTTGTCCCCCCGTTCAATGAATTCCGGCAAGACCCCCAAGGGAAGCGAAATATCATGGGATGAGATGGAACCGATGCGCTTGTTCGCCTGTGGAATATGCTCGCGCACCGACCAGAATTCAGCGGCTTGTTGATGGCTTTGGGCCACGATGCCGTCCTCGACGAGTCCCGCCTGCATGGCGGCGGCAAAGAGTGTTTCCAGTGACTTCTGCGGATCAAGCCCGTGCACAAGGCCCACTTCGATCAGGACAGACCACGCAGGGGCTGTGTCAAAGGGCTGGCGCACATCGGGCAGCGTTTCGCGTAAAAAGGCCAGGCCCTGCCCGCTGATCAGCTCGAAGGCGCTGACCAATTCCCCGAGTTGCGCGCGCGCAAGGGCGAGCAGCGACAATGCGGCCTGTGGCGATGACACGACCAGGACCGCCGTGCCCATATGGGCCGGTTGCGGGCTGAGCTTCAACGCAGCCGCCGTGATGATCCCCAGCGTCCCTTCGGAACCGATCAGCAGATGCCGCAAGTCATAGCCGCTGTTGTCCTTGCGCAACCGTTTCAGCCCGTGCCAGATTTGCCCGTCGGGCAGAACAGCCTCCAGCCCCAGACACAAGTCCCGCGCGTTGCCATAGCGCAAGACCCCGGTGCCACCGGCATTCGTCGCCAGATTACCGCCGATCCGCGCGCTGCCCTGTGCTGCCAGCGACAGCGGGAAAAGCCGCCCCGCATCTGCAGCGGCCTGCTGGACATCCGCAAGGATCGCGCCTGCGTCACAGATCAGAACATTTTCCTGCGGATAAACCGCGCGAATGCTGTTCATCCGCTCCAACGAGATCATGAGCGGCGCAGGACCCTCCGGCATGACCTGACCGCCCACCAGTCCCGTACCGCCGCCATAGGGGAGGATGGGCACACGCGCATCCGCGGCCAGCCGCACCAGATGCGCCACCTCTTGGGTGGAACGCGGGGCCGCGAGCACCCCCACCTTGCCCTGCCACCGGCCACGCGGCTCCTCGCGGTAGCGCGATTCAGCGTCGCGCAGCACCTCGGCTGGCAACTGCTCCAGAAGCGTCTGTCGAAACGCGGAATCGGCTGAATTATGCATCATGCGCCTTGATCCCTTGCCGGGCCGCCGGATGCAAGGGCGCGCTAGTTTTCGCTCAGGAAGGCAGGGCGCAGCACCATCACCGTGGGGCGTGACGGCAGCCGGTCCAGTGACATTTCCAGCGAGGGGCCACCGACCTCCACGATCTGGAATTCATCGGACATGCCTTGCAGAAAATCATCCAGCGCAAACAGCGAAAACCAATGCATCGGGATCACGACAGAGGACCTGAGCCGTTTCAACACGCGCGTCATCGTCGCAAGATCAAGCGTATAGCCCCCATCCACCGGCGCCATCACGATATCGACCCGCCCCAGCGCGGCATATTGTTCCGCATCCGGTTCATGGTGCAGATGCCCCAGATGCCCAACACATAACCCCGCCAGCTCAAAGACAAAAATCGAATTGCCTTTCGGCTCCACTCCCGCAAAGGAGGAGCGTATATCTGTCGAGACATTGCGCACCAGAACCTCCCCGAGATCCAGGTTGTGCACGATGCCTTCGCCAAAGGGGCCCCAGCCGGGCAGCACATGGGGGATCGCGGGATCGGGGTTTGCCGTCCAATGCGTGGAATGGGCATGGTTCATGGTGACCACATCAGGGATCAGCGGCAGCGTGCCGGTATAGCCTGTGTAATCGGTAACCATATTCAGCCCGCCGTGGCTGCGGATAAGAAAGCTCGCGTGGTGGATATAGTGGATGCGCACCGTCTCTTCATCGACAGGGCCAAGGCTGGCGGGCACGATGTATTCGACGCCCGGTGTACCTTCGGCCAGCGCCAAACAATGGCTCGGCGTGCGTTCAAGGCTTTGTGCCTGCCCTATTCCGGCCGACAAGATGAAGATAAAAAGACTTCGCAATATCATGTCATATCCCCTCCGCTAGGCCTAAAGACTAGCACAGTGCCGTGAAATTCCAGACCGTGGGGCGCAGAAATTCGCGATGTTTGACAGTGATCCGCTCAAATGGCGGGCAGATGTCGCGTTCACGACACGTTGGTCTTGCCCCGCCGGTCAGAGCGCAGCGCCGCATAAAGCACATGGGTGCGCCAGCGGCCGTCGATTTGCAGATAGCTTTGAGCAACGCCCTCGTATTTGAACCCCGAGGTTTCCAAGAGCCCGCGCGACGCCTTGTTTTCAGGCAGGCAGGCGGCTTCGATCCGGCTGAGGTCAAGGCGCGTAAAGGCATAATGCACCAGCGCCGTGATCGCTTCGCGCATGAATCCCTGCCGGGCAAAGGGCTCGCCCGTCCAATAGCCCAAGGTGCCGGCCTGTGCCGGGCCACGTCGGATATTATCAAGCGTGATCGCGCCCAGCAGTTGCTCATCCTGCCTGCGGATCAGGAAGAGCGGCAAGGCGGAGCCCCCCGTGACCGACCGCTGCGCCCAGTAGACGCGGTTGGTAAAGGCCTTGCGGCTCAGGTGATCATCGGCCCAGTTCGGCTCCCACGGGGTGAGGTAATCCATGCTTTGCGCACGCAGGTGCGACCACGCGCGGAAATCCGAATGGACCGGCGGGCGCAATGTCATCCGCTCCGTCTCGATCCTGAGTTTGCGACGACCGCGAAGTATCACGCTGCACGGCGCTCCTGCAGAGCCGCCAGCGTCGGCGCGCCGTCAACCGGCCCGTAAAGCGCGAGGGCCGCCGGTGCACTTTGCGCAATTCTTTGGGCAAATTCACGCACGTCCCCGGTGGTCACCGCGTCGATCATCGCCACTGTTTCATCCAGTGGCGGCACCCGGTCCCAGATCTGCACCAGACGCGCCAGCCGTTCTGCGCGGTTGGAGGGGCTTTCCAGCCCCATCAGCAGACCCGCTTTCATCTGCGCGCGCGCACGGGCCACTTCGGCGGGAGACATGTCATCCACGGCGCGTTTTATCTCGTCGATTGTGATCTCCGCCAGTTGACCCAACTGCTCGGCACTGGTTCCGGCATAGATCGTCGTCATACCGGTGTCGGCATAGGCCCCGGCTTGTGCAAAGATCGAATAGCACAGGCCACGGTTTTCGCGGATTTCCTGAAACAGGCGGCTCGACATGCCGCCCCCCAGTGCAGAGGCGTAAATCTGCGCCGTATAGATGCAATCATCCCGGTAGCCGGGGCTTTCAAAGGCCAGCGCAAAATGCGCCTGCTCGAGCGCTTTGCTCTGGCGACGCTCACCGCCCAGAAACTGCGCGGCATCCACATCAAACATCGGTTTGGCCTGCATGCTGCCGAAAAGCTGCTCCGCGAGGCGCACGATCTCATCGTGATCCACAGCGCCAGCCGCCGACAGGATCATCTGTTCGGGTCCGTAGTGCTGAGCGATGAACTGCTGCAGATCATTCCTTGAAAACTGCGATACCCGCTCGCTCGGTCCCAGAATGGTGCGCCCCATGGGGTGGTTTGGATAGGCTTCTTCCTGAAGCCAGTCGAAAATCACATCGTCCGGCGTGTCCAGCGACTGGCCGATTTCCTGCAGGATAACACCACGCTCGACTTCGATCTCGGCCTCTTCCAGCGTGGGATTGAGCAGAATATCCGCAATCACATCCAGTGCCAGCGGGACATCGTTTTGCAACACCCGCGCGTAATAGGCCGTCACCTCCCGGCTGGTATAGGCGTTGATGTAGCCGCCCACATCCTCGATGCTTTCCGCGATCTGCAAGGCTGTGCGCTGCGTCGTACCCTTGAACGCCATATGTTCCAGAAAATGGGCGATGCCGTTTTGTTGCGGCGTTTCATGACGTGCCCCCGCCGTGACCCAGACGCCGATCGAGGCAGAGGCAAGCCCCGGCATATGTTCCGTTACAATGCGAAAGCCATTCGGCAGGCGGTGTTGGTTCAATGTCACGCTCAGATGTGCCCTTTTATGTGGTCTTTGAGGGCGGCCAGATCGTTTGGCACGCGAGTCACCCTTTCGGTGCGGTCATACAGGTCCGCCATGCGCGCAGGCAAGGGCGGGTGTACGCCGGATGCCGCCTCGACGGCTGCGGGGAATTTGGCCGGATGGGCGGTTGCCAGCGTGACCATGGGCGTGCCGATTACGCGCTGCTCTTCGGCGACCTTGACGCCAATGGCAGAATGCGGGCACAGCAACTCTCCGCTGTGTTTCAGCGCGCGCGTGATGGTCGCCGACGTTTCCTCTTCGGAGGCGCGACCGGACGCATAATGCGATTGCAGGACCTGCATCGCTCCCTGGCTGACGTCAAAGCCGCCGGCCTTCAACTCATCCATCAGCTGGACGATGGCGGGTGCCTCACGGTCATAGGCGTCAAAGAGCGCGCGTTCAAAGTTTGAACTGACCTGAATGTCCATCGACGGGCTGATCGAGGGCACGGTTTCGCCCTTGTGATAGCCCTGCCCGCTCAAGCACCGGTGCAGAATATCGTTCTGATTGGTGGCCACCACCAGCTTGTCAATCGGCAAGCCCATCCGCTTGGCGATATAGCCGGCAAAGACGTCCCCGAAATTTCCGGTGGGCACGGTAAAGCTGATCTGGCGGTGCGGCGCGCCAAGCGCAACGGCGGCTGAAAAGTAATAGACCACCTGCGCAAGCACCCGGCCCCAGTTGATCGAATTCACCCCGGCAAGGCGCACGGTATCGCGGAATTCGAAATCATTGAACATGTCCTTCAGACGCGCCTGACAGTCGTCAAAATCACCATCCACGGCGAGCGCATGCACATTGCTTTCGCCCGGTGTAGTCATCTGGCGGCGCTGGACCTCTGAAATGCGGCCATGGGGATACATGATGAACACATCCACGTTGCTCAGACCCCGGAAGGCCTCGATTGCAGCGGAGCCGGTGTCACCGGATGTGGCCCCCACAATCGTCACGCGTTCGTTCTTGCGCCCCAATGCGGTCTGGAACATCTGACCGATCAACTGCATCGCAAAATCCTTGAAGGCCAGCGTCGGCCCGTGAAACAGCTCCAGCAGGAAATGACCCTGATCCAGCTGTTTCAAGGGCGCGCGTGCATCATGGCCAAAGACCGCATAAGCGCGCGCGATGATCTCGCGGAACTCCGTGTCCGTGAACACCTCCCCGACAAAGGGGCGCATCACCCTGTAGGCGATCTCCTCATAAGGCTGACCCTCCATCGCGCTGATGGCTTCGGCCGACAGCTGCGGGATCGTCTGGGGCACATAGAGGCCGCCGTCACGGGCAAGGCCGCTCAACATCGCCTCTTCGAAATTCAGCACAGGGGCCGTGCCACGGGTCGAGATATACTGCATATCGTTCAGCTTTTGATTGCGCCGGATTTCCGGCGGAGAAAGAAGAAAGTCATCAGGGACCAGATTGCCGCAAGGGAAAACCACGTTACCGCATATTGCAAGTGATCGTTCGGAATCGCGCGCGTGTCCACAGGCATTGGCGACAAAGGCCCCCCGAGTTGCGGCGCATCCCGGCGCACCACGAGGATCGGCCGCGTCCCGAGCGCTGCCGCCATGGCATCAACGTCGCGGGCAAACCAGATATTGCGCGCAAGATCAGGTTCCGGGGTAAATCCGTCGACTTCCTGCGGCCATTGCAGGTTGCCCACGATGTTCAGCGGCGGGCCTTCCTCGAACTTGAGACCGGCGGCGTTTTCGGTCGTCACAAAGCCGAGGTCGATCAGGATGTCACCGTCGGGGTGCAACAGTGGTCGGATGATCCGGTAGCCCGCACCGACGTCCTTTTTGGACACAAGCACCCTGATATAATCCGCGCGCAACGTGCCCGTCACCCGCACGGGCAGATAGGCGTCGCGTGTCGGGTCCAACTGCATCGGCAGCGCCACCGGTTCGGCCGCAATGCGGCTGTTGATTTGAGCGATCACGCCTTCTTTCCACGCCAGACGCTGCACTTGCCAAACGCCAAGGCTGATCAGGATTGCCGCCCCGCCCAGCCCTATAACCACCAGAAACACCAACCGGCCCATTCGGTGCTGCCTTTCCCAAAGAAAAGCGCGCGAAAAAACGCGCGCTTTGATTTCAAACCCTGAAGGAACGCCTAGTGCGCGCCGGGCATCACGCTGACCCCGTAGATGTAGACGGCGAAGAAGAGGAACAACCAGACCACGTCAACAAAGTGCCAGTACCAGGCCGCCGCCTCAAAGCCGACATGTTTCTCGGGGGTGAAATGCCCCTTGATGGCACGCACCAGACAGACGGTCAGGAAAATCGTGCCGATGATGACATGCAGCCCGTGGAAGCCGGTGGCCATGAAGAAGTTCGAGAAGAA
Source organism: Roseobacter denitrificans OCh 114 (assembly GCF_000014045.1). Classification (NCBI taxonomy): domain Bacteria; kingdom Pseudomonadati; phylum Pseudomonadota; class Alphaproteobacteria; order Rhodobacterales; family Roseobacteraceae; genus Roseobacter; species Roseobacter denitrificans. The sequence goes on along the minus strand of NC_008209.1, from coordinate 2,037,976 downwards.
CTTGTCGCCGCCAAACTCCCAGCCCTTGTAGAGCAGGTAAGAGTATTCGTAGGCCTGCAGGAAGGTGAACAAAACCCCGAGGATGATCGAGATCGCAAGACCCCAGATCAAATCGCGGCGGTTGTTCTCATGCACCAGCGCGTGGTGCGCCCATGTGACCGCACAGCCCGACAAAAGCAGGACCAGCGTGTTGATCAGCGGCAGGTGGAACGCATCCACATGGTAGATTTCCGGCTGAACATATTCGGTGCCTGCATATCCGCTCATCGGGTAGATGGCGTGTTTGAAGAACGACCAGAACCACGCGGCAAAGAACATCACCTCGGACATGATGAAGAGGATGAAGCCATACCGCAGCCCGATCCGCACGACCGGCGTGTGATCCCCCATTTTGCTTTCCGCGACCACCTCGGACCACCACCCGAACATCACGTAGAGCACGGCGACAAAGCCCATCAGGAACATCCACGGAAACTGCCCCTGCATCCACAGCACAGCGCCAAAGAGCATGAAAAATGCCCCGACAGAGCCAAGCAGCGGCCAGATCGAGGGGTTTAAAATGTGATAGTCATGGTTCTTTTCATGCGCCATGGTTTCGTCCCTTACCTTATGTTGGTCAGTTCAGACTTGTGTCTGAATTTTCTTCGATGTCCTGCGCGTCGGCATATTCTTCGGGCAGGTCGATTTCGTAAAATGTGTATGACAGCGTGATCGTGTGGACATGCTTGCCATCCCGGTCGTCCACGATTTCCGGATCGACATAGAAGGTCACGGGCATCTGCACCCGCTCCCCGGGTTGCAGAACCTGCTCTTCAAAGCAGAAGCACTGGATCTTGTTGAAAAACCCACCGGCCTGATAGGGGGTCACATTGTAGCTTGCCGAGCCGGCGACGGGCCTGTCGGTCGGATTATACGCCTCATAGAATGCCAGACCGGATTCGCCGATGCGCACGTCCATCTCGCGCACGACAGGTTTGAATTCCCACGGCATATGGTTGTTCAGCGACCCGTCAAACCGAATGGTGATGGTTTGATCGAGGATATCCTCGGGCGCGACATCGGACACACCCGTCACGCCCCCGAAACCGGTCACCCGGCAAAACCAGTCATAAAGCGGCACCGACGCCCAAGCCAGCGCGCCCATGAAAATCACGACGCTGACGGTTTGCGCTACGGTTTTTGCGGGTCCTCTCAGGGCCATCAGTTAGATACCTCCGATGCATCTGGCACAACAAAATCATCGCTCGTGACCTTGGCAAAGGTGATTGCCAGAACAAGCACGACAAATCCGGCCAGCATCAGGCCGACGCCCACATTGCGCCCTTTGCGGCGCGAATGGATTTCATGTTCAGCGCGAATGGCCATGTTTTACCAGCCTCCCAAACCAAAGGGGCGCAGCGCCGATTCCAGCAGGATGGCCCCGAAATGCGCGAACAAGTACCACAGCGACAGCCGGAAGAACTTTTTCTCAACCCGGTATTCATCCGCGATGGCAGTGTCTTCATCGCGCCGCCAGATGTCGATTGCGCCCTTGAGGAACAGTGCATTCAGAACCAGCGCCGCCGCAAGATAGACCGGCCCGCCGATCGCGCTGAAGCCCGTCCCGACCGCAAGCACGGCAAGCAGCACGGTATAGGCGATGATATGCGCGCGGGTTTTCTTGCGCCCATGGGTCACCGTCAGCATCGGGACACCGGCGTCGTCGTAATCAGACTTCATGAACAGCGCCAGCGCCCAGAAATGCGGCGGCGTCCACATGAAGATCAGCGCAAACATCAACCACGCCTCAATCGACAGGCTCCCCGTGGCGATGACCCAGCCGATGACCGGCGGAAAGGCCCCCGCGGCACCACCGATCACTATGTTCTGAGGTGTCCAGCGTTTCAGCCACATGGAATAGATCACCGCGTAAAAGAATATCGTGAAGGCCAGCAGCCCCGCCGCCAGAAAATTGGCCGTCAGCGCCAGCATCATGATCGAAAGGCCCGACAAGGCAGCGCCAAGGTTCAGCGCTTCGCCCGGCTGGACGCGGCCAGCAGGGATCGGGCGGTTGGCCGTGCGGCGCATCACAGCGTCAATATCCGCATCCCACCACATATTCAGCGCGCCGGACGCCCCTGCACCGATGGCCACAAACAGGATTGATGCAAAGCCGATGACAGGGTGCACAGACACAGGCGCGGCCTGCAAGCCGACAAGCGCAGTGAAGACCACCAGCGACATGACGCGCGGCTTGAGCAACGCGAAATAGTCGCCAAGCTGCGCTTCATATTCCTTCGCCGCCGGGGAAGATGTATATCCTACGTCAGCCATTTGCGCGCCTCACGGTCTCCAAAGCCAAAGGGAAGCATCTGCGAACCCCACCCCACGTGCATCAGTTGGACGCCAGGACCCGGTCGCGTGGGATACCGGCATATTCCTCGCGCGCGTCCGCAAGCCATTCGGCATATGCCTCTTCAGATACGACTTTGACCGTGATCGGCATATAGGCATGGTAGAAACCGCACAGTTCGGAACACTGGCCGAAATAGATGCCTTCACGCTCCGCGTTGAACCAGAGCTCCGCCAGACGACCGGGCACCGCGTCCTGCTTTACGCCAAAGGACGGGATGGTCCATGCGTGGATCACATCCGCCGCGGTGACCTGCATAACGACGGTTGCACCGACGGGCACGACAACGGACGTATCTGTCGCCAACAGGAACTCATCACGGCTGTATCCCGCGTCGATGAGTTTGGCTTCCATATGCTCATCCAGCACGAAGGGTGTCACATTTGCATCGTCAGGACGGGCGTTTTCGTCAAGCGTCGCGGGCGAGCCCAGCATGTAGCTTTCGAATTCGAACCCTTCGTCGACATACTCATAGCCCCAGTACCACTGGTAGCCGGTCACCTTGATCGTCAGGTCAGCCTCGGGGATTTCCTGTTGTTTGAACAGGATCGGCAGCGAAAACGCCCCGATGAAAACAAGAATCACGATCGGCACGACAGTCCATGCGATCTCAACCGGGGTGTGGTGGGTAAAACTCGCCGCCTCAGGGTTGCGTTTGGCGTTGTAGCGGATGGCCACCCACGCCAGCAGGGCGGTCACGAAAAGCGTAATGATCGTGATGATCACCAGAATCATCCCATCCAGCCACTGCAGATCGGTTGCAAGCTCTGTCGCTGCGGGCTGAAAACCAACCGCGCCGTCCACAGGCGTTCCGATGATCTCAAGGCCCTCTTGTGCCCAAGCAGCCGTCGCCGTTGATGCAGCCGCCAGTGCTGCCATTGAAAATAGTCGTGTCATTTGCCGTCCTGATCTTGAACTGATCGTGGGATCATGTTGCGCATTGTGGGCAGGGTAAAGGTGTGCGCACCGTCCTGCCCGTTGTAATCTTCATCCTTACAATCATATTCTGTACACAAGATAAAGACTTCATGCTGCGAATTTCCGACGCAGTTCTTGCAATTCACAACCCCGGACGGAGCCTTTCATGACAGCAAATGCCTTTTCTCCTTTTGAGGACGCTCTGGATCGGGACGCCGCCCTGCGGGTCCTCAAAACGGCCACGGATGGCGCGGATGATGGCGAGCTTTTTCTGGAACGCCGCCGCTCTGAGTCGCTGGTTTTTGACGATGGGCGCCTCAAGACCGCAAGCTATGACGCCTCCGAAGGATTCGGGCTGCGCGCCGTGCGCGGCGAGGTCGCAGGCTATGCCCATTCCACCGAGATGACCGAGGCCGCGTTACAACGGGCGGCGCAGACCGCGCAACTGGCGGTCGGTGATGGCGGCGGGACCTGGGCGGATGCGCCCGCCGCGACGAACAAGCGGCTCTATACGGACCGAGATCCGATTGCCGGCGCCGAATTCCCGGTAAAGGTGGAAACGCTGCGCGAAATCGATGCCTATGCGCGCGGTCTTGATGCCCGTGTGGTGCAGGTCTCCGCCACGGTTGCCGCAAGCCTGCAGGAAATCGAAATCCTGCGCCCCGATGGCTATTCTGTCCGGGATGTGCGGCCGATGACGCGCGTGAATGTGTCCGTGATCGTTGAGGAAAACGGGCGGCGCGAGGCAGGGTCAGCAGGCGGTGGCGGGCGCGTCGGGCTGGACGGATTGCTCGATCCGGCGGATTGGCAGGCCAAGGCGCGAGAGGCCCTGCGGGTGGCCTGCGTCAACCTTGAAGCCGTCGCCGCGCCTGCGGGTGTGATGGATGTGGTGCTTGGCCCTGGCTGGCCGGGTATCTTGCTGCATGAAGCCATCGGTCACGGGCTTGAGGGGGATTTCAACCGCAAGGGGTCATCGGCTTTTGCCGGATTGATGGGTCAGCAAATCGCCAGCAAGGGCGTTACGGTGCTGGATGACGGCACGATCCCGGATCGGCGCGGGTCGATCACCGTGGATGACGAAGGCACGCCGTCGGGCAAAAATACCCTGATCGAAGACGGCATTCTGGTCGGCTATATGCAGGATCGCCAGAACGCGCGCCTGATGGGTGTTGCCCCCACCGGCAACGGTCGCCGCGAAAGCTATGCCCATGCGCCGATGCCCCGTATGACCAATACCTATATGCTGGGGGGGGATGCCGCGCCGGCTGATATCGTCTCAGACCTCAAGGATGGCATCTATGCTGTGGGGTTTGGCGGCGGTCAGGTGGATATCACGAATGGAAAGTTCGTCTTCTCCTGCACCGAGGCCTACCGCGTTCAAGACGGCAAGGTCGGCGCGCCGGTAAAGGGCGCAACCCTGATCGGGGACGGTGCAACCGCATTGAAACACATCCGGGCCATAGGCAACGACATGTCGCTTGATCCCGGCATGGGCAATTGTGGCAAGGCGGGCCAGTGGGTGCCGGTCGGTGTGGGCCAGCCGACCCTGATGATCGGCGGCCTGACAGTCGGAGGGTCTGCGGCGTAAAACAGCGCACAAAATTAGTGCTGAATACAAGGCATTTCGTTCATCCGTTGTTAACCAAGTCGGCTTAAACCTGATTCTGCAACGGACGGAGCCACGGATGACTGACAGGGACCACAATCCTTCTTCCACTCACCCCCCACTCCCACCCACCTCGGAAGATGAACAGTTTTCCAGGCTCCGTCTGTTGCGATCCCGCCGGGTTGGCATAACGACGTATAAACGACTGCTGACTGAACACGGCACTGCGCAGAACGCGCTGGCCGCGCTACCTGAGGTAGCGCGTGCCGCCGGCGTAGAGAAATATGAGATTTGCCCCGAAGCGGTCGTGCAGGCGGAACTGAACAAGGCGCATGCCGCGCAGGCGCGCCTCGTGATGCAAGGCACCGACGCCTACCCTGACCTTTTGAACGAGCTTGAGGATGCGCCGCCCTTTTTATGGGTGATCGGCGACGTTGAATTATTGAAAAAACCGATGGTGTCCCTCGTTGGAGCGCGCAACGCGTCGTCGCTGGGCACGCGTATGGCGCGCGCGCTGGCGCGGGACCTTGGCGCTGCGGGCTACACGGTCGTATCCGGTCTTGCGCGCGGAGTTGATGCGGCAGCCCACAACGCAGCACTGGAGACCGGCACGATCGCGGTACAGGCCGGCGGTGTCGACGTGATCTACCCGGCGGAAAACACCGAACTGGCGCTGTCCATGGCCGAGCATGGGTTGCGCATCTCCGAACAGCCCATGGGCCTGCAACCCATGGCGCGGCATTTTCCCAGCCGCAATCGAATCATCGCCGGCCTCAGCCAGGCCACGGTCGTGGTCGAAGCCGCCGCGAAATCCGGCAGCCTGATCACCGCGCGCGATGCATTGGATCAGGGGCGGGATGTTCTGGCCGTGCCGGGCAACCCGTTTGACGCCCGTGCGGCGGGGTGCAATCAACTGATCCGGGATGGTGCGACGCTCATCCGTTCCGCAGCGGATGTGATCGAAGCGCTCAGCCCGATGCACAAAGACGCCCCTGAACTGCCCTTGCCCGCATCCGCAACCGCCCGCCCGAAGGAAACCGCCCGCCCCACCAAAATCAAAACCACATTGAAACAGGCGGCTGCGTTGCACCGTCAAATTCTCTCGAAACTGAGCCCTGCCCCGGTGCCCGAGGATCAGTTGATTCGCGATTTGGCCGTCAGCGCGTCAGAGGCAGCGCCCGCGCTGCTTGATCTGGAGTTGGATGGCCAAATTAAGCGTGAGGCAGGCGGTATGCTGTCGCGCGCCTGACCCATTATCAGGGCACCGCGTCACCGCTTGCGCCCGCACCCACCGGCGCGGCGCGAGACAGGCGGCAGCGCAGGTCAATCGCGCGCTTCGTGCGGTTTTTTCAACCCCGCCTCACGGGGGCCAAAGCTGTTGCCCGGCGGCCTCACTCCCGCAAGATAAAACCGCGCTGAAATCAGCTTACCATTGAAAATAATGACTTGCGCACCACCTGTCTCACGGCCATAGACACAAGATATTTTTGATCAGAGGTGCTTCAGTACATGCCGGTTGTTGTCGTCGAATCCCCTGCGAAAGCCAAGACAATCAATGCGTACCTGGGCGACGATTATACGGTGCTGGCCTCCTACGGCCACGTGCGCGATCTGCCCCCGAAAGACGGCTCGGTCAATCCCGATGCGGATTTCGAGATGCTTTGGGAAGTGGGCTATGACAGCCGCAAACACGTCAAGGCTATCGCGGATGCACTGAAGGAGGATAACGCCCTGATCCTCGCAACCGACCCCGACCGCGAGGGCGAAGCGATCAGTTGGCACCTTCAGGAAGCGCTGACAAAACGCAAATCCATCAAAAAGGATACCCCCGTCAGCCGCGTGGTCTTTAACGCGATCACAAAGGCGGCCGTGACAGAAGCGATGCAGAACCCGCGTCAGGTGGATATGCCGCTGGTTGAGGCATACCTTGCGCGGCGGGCGCTGGACTATCTGGTCGGGTTCAACCTCAGCCCCGTGTTGTGGCGCAAGCTGCCCGGCGCAAAGTCCGCAGGCCGCGTGCAATCGGTGACCCTGCGCCTGATCGTTGAGCGCGAGATGGAAATCGAAGCGTTCCGCGCGCGCGAATACTGGTCCGTCAAGGCACTGCTGGCCACGCCGCGGGGTCAGGAGTTCGAAGCCAAGCTGACCGTTCTGGCGGGCAAGAAACTGGACCGCTTCGACATCGAAAACCAGACGCAGGCCGAGTTGGCCGTGCAGGCCATCACCAGCCGCGATCTGAGCGTCAAATCGGTTGAGGCAAAACCGGCGAACCGAAACCCCTCGGCCCCCTTCATGACATCGACGCTGCAACAGGAAGCAAGCCGCAAGTTCGGCATGGGTGCGCGCCAGACAATGAGCACCGCGCAGCGGCTTTATGAGGCCGGCTACATTACCTACATGCGGACCGATGGCATCGACATGGCGCCCGAAGCGGTCACGGCCGCGCGCGATGCGATCAAAACGCTCTACGGGTCGAAATACGTGCCCGAAAAACCGCGTATCTACAAGAACAAGGCCAAGAACGCGCAGGAAGCGCATGAATGTGTCCGCCCCACGGACATGATGACCAAGGCCGAGGACCTCAAGACCACGGATGCGGATCAACGCAAACTCTATGATCTGATCTGGAAGCGTACCCTCGCCTGCCAGATGGAAGCCGCCCGGATGGAACGCACGACCGCCGAGATCGCGAGCGAAGACGGCCAGGTTGGCCTCAGGGCGACCGGTCAGGTCATGTTGTTCGACGGTTTCCTGCGCGTCTACGAAGAAGGCCGCGACGATGTGGCGGTGGTGGATGACGACGACAAACGCCTGCCACAGATTGATCAGGGCGACCGGCTGGACAAACGCACCGTCACCCCGGAGCAGCATTTCACCCAGCCACCGCCCAGATATACCGAAGCCACGCTGGTCAAACGCATGGAAGAATTGGGCATTGGTCGCCCCTCCACCTATGCTTCCGTGGTCACGACGATTCAGGACCGTGAATACGTTCGAAAGGACAAGAACCGCCTGATCCCGGAGGATAAGGGGCGTCTCGTTACCGCCTTCCTGAGCAATTATTTCCGCAAATACATCGGATACGACTTCACTGCCGACCTTGAGGATCAGCTCGACACGGTCAGCGCAGGAAATGCCGATTACAAGGAGGTTTTGGGGCGGTTCTGGCGCGATTTCTCCGCAGCGATTGCCGAAACGGCAGATCTGCGCATCACCGAGGTGCTGGAAAAAATCAACGAGGTGCTGGAACCGCATCTGTTTCCGCCGAATGAAGACGGAAGCGATCCGCGCCTGTGTCCAAACTGCGGCGCGGGGCGACTGAGCATGCGCACGGCCCGTTCCGGCGGTGCTTTCATCGGTTGCTCGAATTACCCCGAATGCCGATATACCCGCGCCTTTGGTCCGCCCGGCGAAGAGGATGACAGTGGCATCCCACCCGAAGGCAAGCTGCTGGGCGAGGACGGCGACGACAAGATTTATGCCTTCAAGGGACGTTTCGGCCCCTATGTGCAGCGCGGTGAAGTCACCGAGGACAACAAGAAACCACCGCGCCAGTCCATCCCGAAAGACTGGCCGCCGGAGGATGTCGATCTCCCGCAGGCGCTCAAACTGCTGTCACTGCCACGCGAAATCGGGCCCCACCCCGAGGATGGGATCATGGTCTGGGCCAATATCGGTCGCTATGGGCCCTACCTCAAACACGCGCCATCGACCTCTGACCGGGGGGGCACAAATGCCAATCTCGAGAGCATCGAGGAGGTCTTTACCGTCGGCATGAACCGCGCGGTGCAGCTTCTGGCGGAAAAAGTCGCATCCCGTGGCAGGCGCGGTGGCGCTGCGAAAACGCTGCGTGACCTTGGTGAACACCCCGAAGAGGGCGGCCCCGTCGCGATCATGGAGGGCAAATACGGACCCTACGTGAAATGGGACAAGATAAACGCCACCCTGCCCAAGGACAGCGACCCTGCCGAGCTGACCATGGAAGCCGCCATCGCGCTGATCGACGAAAAAGCCGCCTCGAAAGGCAAGAAGCGGCGCAAGGCGGCCCCCAAGAAGGCAGCCGCCAAAAAGACTGCGACAAAAAAGGCCGCGCCCAAAAAGACGGCTGCAAAGAAAAAGGCACCGGCAAAAAAAGCCAAGGAGTAACGGACGTTTGAACGGCGTGCGCCCCAGGCCGTGTTAATATCTTGTGCTACGCGCATGCGTGAAATAAAACGTGGGCAACACCGGCCTGCGCTGTGGCAATACACCACAAATTTGTCATCGGCTTCCGGTTCGCAGAGTAGAAGTAAGGAAGCACGATGAATAAAGTGTACGGATCGGCCTCTGAGGCGCTTGAGGGAGTTTTGCACGACGGCATGCTCATCGCGGCGGGGGGCTTTGGGTTATGTGGCATCCCCGAATTGCTGCTCTCTGCGATCCGCGATGCTGGCACCAAGGACCTGACCTTTGCCTCCAATAACGCCGGTGTTGATGATTTCGGCATCGGCATTTTGCTGCAGACACGGCAGGTCAAGAAAATGATCTCCTCCTATGTCGGCGAGAATGCGGAATTCATGCGCCAGTACCTGTCGGGCGAATTGGAGCTGGAATTCAACCCGCAAGGGACTTTGGCCGAACGGATGCGCGCGGGCGGCTGCGGCATACCCGGATTTTACACAAAAACCGGCGTCGGCACGGTGATTGCCGACGGCAAGGAGCACAAGGATTTCGATGGAGAGACCTACATCCTCGAACGCGGCATTGTTGCGGATCTGTCCATCGTAAAAGCGTGGAAGGCGGATGCGACCGGCAACCTGGTGTTCAGAAAAACCGCGCGCAACTTCAACCCGCCCGCCGCGATGTGCGGAAAAATCTGCGTGGTTGAGGTTGAAGAGATCGTGCCAACTGGCAGCCTTGATCCCGACAGCATCCACCTGCCCGGCATCTATGTGCATCGCCTGATACAGGGCGAACACGAAAAACGCATTGAACAGCGCACCACAAGGGCCGCGTAAGGCGCAGGGTATGGCAGATACGAATACGAAAACGCGCAGCGATGCGACGCATGCGGCGGGGACACCATCGGAGAAAGACTTCGGCGGGTTTTCCCGCTCTCAGGTGGCGATGGTGATGACCAACCCGAACCTCGACGACAATCCCATCGTCTATGCGAACGAAGCTTTCGTGCGGACCACCGGCTATTCCCATAGTGCGATCGTGGGGCGTAATTGCCGCTTCCTGCAAGGTGAAGATACGGATAAGGCGGCTGTGGATGTCCTGCGCCATGCAATCGAACTCGATCAGAATGTGACGGTCGATATTCTGAACTACAAAGCCAATGGTGCGCCTTTCATGAACCGGCTGATTGTATCGCCGATCATGGACGCACAGGGCAGGACCGAATACTTCATCGGCATTCAGAAAGAGTTGCGCAACGGAGAGCGGGATCCGAACGCGGAAAAAGTGCATGACCATCTGATGGAAGTGCAAAACCGGGTTCAATCCGATCTGTCCATGATCATTACGATGATCCGGAACCAGTCGGCAGCAACCTCGGTTCCGGATGATTTCGCGGCCCTGAAGCGGCGCGTCGAGACGCTGGAACTCCTTTATGAAGAGATGAAGCTGGCGGATCAGCACGCAAATCGCGACGCGGTTCAGATGGGCAGTTTCGTCTCCCGGCTGGCCAGTGCGATTGCCCATACGGAAGGCCGCCCCGGCATCCGCATGAATATGCAGATCGAACCGCTTGAGGTCTCCATCGAGGTGGCGACGCGTGTAGGTCTTGTGGTGTCGGAACTGCTGACCAATGCGTTTCAGCATGCGTTTGAACGCATGGACACGGGTCTTGTGGAAATCCGGATGTCGCAATTGAGCGCGGGCGGTCTGCGCCTAATTGTATCCGACGATGGGATCGGCATACCGCGCTCGATGGAATGGCCCTCCAGCGCCACCGTTGGCGGGCGGATCGTCTGCGGCCTGATTGAAGGTCTGGAAGGAACACTGCACCTCGGCCGTGGGGCTGCGGGCAGCTTTGTAACAATTGATGTGCCGGCAGGCGCGTCGGTCACCGAATAGGATAGGACTTTTATGCCTTGGGATCGAAACCAGATGGCGGCGCGTGCGGCGCAAGAACTTGAAGACGGCTGGTATGTCAACCTCGGGATCGGCATCCCGACGCTGGTCAGCAATTACATCCCCGACGGCATCGAAGTGACGCTGCAGTCGGAAAACGGCATGCTGGGCATGGGCCCTTTCCCCATCGAGGGTACCGAGGATGCGGACCTCATCAACGCGGGCAAACAGACCATCACGGAACTGCCGCAGACCGCCTATTTCGACAGCGCCCAGTCCTTCGGCATGATCCGGGGCGGCAAGATTGCGATGGCGATCCTCGGGGCAATGGAAGTGGCCGAAAACGGCGATCTGGCGAACTGGATGATTCCGGGCAAGCTGGTCAAGGGTATGGGCGGCGCGATGGACCTTGTAGCGGGCGTCGGGCGCGTTGTCGTGGTGATGGATCACACCTCGAAACACGGCGACAGCAAGCTGCTGCGCGAATGTACCTTGCCGTTGACGGGCAAAAATGTCGTGGATCGGATCATCACGAATCTCGGCGTGCTTGACGTGGTCGAGGGTGGTTTAAAAATCGTCGAGACGGCGGATGGCGTCAGCGAAGAAGACCTGCGCGCCGCGACCGAGGCGACAATCGTCTGATACCGCTTTGAGGCAGGCCGTCGCGTTGCACGATACGTGCTACCTCGGGCACCTCATCCGCCGCGCTCGTTCAGCCCGGCAAAAACACATCCGTCCGACACGAGTTCGGGCGGGGTGAGGCATAAGCCCCTTGCCACCTGAAACGCCGCAAGAACCTTGGGCACATAGTCGCGCGTTTCGGGAAACGGTGGCACGCCGTCATGTTTGGCCACAGCCCCCTCGCCCGCGTTATACCCGGCAAGCACCATGATCGGGTCGCCATCAAACCTCTCCATCAGCCAGTCGAGGTAGCGCACGCCGCCTTGGATGTTCTGCTGCGCTGACAATGGATCCTCGACCCCGAAGCGTTCTGCCGTGGCGGGCATCAGCTGCATCAGACCTGCGGCGCCTGCCTTGCTAACCGCTCCCGGATTGCCGGCAGATTCCACCGAAATCACCGCCAGCACGAGAGCGGGCGACACACGCGTCCCCACGGTCGCGCGCAGAATTGTGGCGCTGTTGTGACGCGCGATTTCCTGCAGATGCTGCAATCTCGGCTGTGCAATGCTGCCTTCACGGCCCATCACACTGATCGCTTCGTGCAATCGCCCCGGACCGGAATCGCGCAGTTGCGGGGAAATGCGCGACCAGAACCAACTGTAGGCCCCGATTTGCAAATCTTCCAGAAGGACCACGTCCCGCAGGGCTGGCGGCTGGGCAACACGGGCCAGCAAGCGCGCTTGTTCTTCGGGATCAATCTGCACGATCCGGGGTCTTTCACCGGCTTTGGGCACACCGATGCGCTTGGCACTGAAGTCAGGGAAAGCCGCAGGGGTGTCAGCCGCTGCAACACAGCCCATGAATAACGCCGCCAAAAATGGCAGTGGGAAACGAATGCGCATGATCTCTGCTCTCGGTATTCTTGGTCTTGTTTTGGGGGAAGTATTTCAGATCAGGCAGCCCCTGACCAGAAATCGAGGCTCAGATCACGGCGATTTTGCCCCGCTCAAAACAGCATCCGCCGGTACAAGATCGAGTCCGGATAGTTTTTCAAATTAGATTCAATACCTTGGAAATGAACACGACACTTCCTCAATAGATACGCAAAAGTCACAATCAGCGTCAAAATGATGCCTTATTCACGCAGCTATATGTCCGCATACCAAGTCGGGCCGATCAAGATACGCAAACGGTCACTGAAATCGACAAGGTGCGTACGTTTAATCAAGTGATCCTTTGGAGGGACAAGGCATGATGAAATCTTTCAATAAATTCCGCACGGACGAAGACGGTGCCGTCACGGTCGACTGGGTCGTGTTGACGGCTGCTGTCGTTGGTCTGGCTGTTGCGGCGTATAGCTCGATCCAGACGGGCGCGACAGAACTGACCGGCAAGACCAGCACGTTCCTTGGTGCGCAGGACCCGGCACTTGCCGCGGGCGGCAACATTCAGGGCGTCGTTGGCGGTGGTACAACAACACCGGCGACCACGACACCAGCCACAACGACACCAAGCGCGACAACACCCGCCACGACGACAACGGAGTAAAAGCCCCAACCGTCTATATCCATAGGGGGGCCGCAATCTGCACGCAGACTGCGGCCCCCTTCTTTTCAAAGGCTGCTATGCAGGGGGCACGGGGTGGTGTGATGCTGGCCAAGTTGAATAAATTCATGTCCAGGGAAAATGGCGCAGTATCAGCGGACTGGGTGGTCCTGACCGCTGCCGTTGCCGGTTTTTGCATCGCTTTCATTGTGGAACTGCGCAGCGACGCCACCAGCCTTAGTTTTCTGACACAAAGATACCTCGAAGCGCAGGACCCGCAGGCGGCCGCTGGCGGCATGATACAAGATTGACGGTGCGGCGTGAACCATCGCGGATCCGCACCGTATTATGGGGTATGCGCGCAACAAACCATTGAGATACCGCACGAAAACCGCGAAATGGCCATATTTCACCAGCACCCTCAATACCAAGGCGACGACGCGCGAAGGCGTATCGGCAAAACGAGGTGACAGGATGCGAGTGATATTCGGAATGGTTCTTCTGGCGGGCGTCGCCCTTGCCGGTGGCGCGGTATATATGGCCAAGGGCTATATTGGCCAGTATCAGGCGGAACTGGCGCGCGCGCAGCAGATGCACAGCGCCATTGTGCCCACGCAACAGGTATTCGTCGCCACAAGGCACCTGCGGTATGGCGACACCTTGAAACCCGAGGATGTGCGCGCGGTCAACTGGCCGGTCAACGCCATTCCTCAAGGGGTCTTCACCGATATCGCAGCGCTCTTCCCCGAAGGGACGGATGAACCACGCCTGATCATCCGCCCGATGGAGCCGAGTGAAGCGGTGCTCGCGGTCAAGATCACCGAACCCGGCGAAGATATCGGGCTGACCACGCGGCTCGAAAAGGGCATGCGTGCCTTTGCGATCCGGGTTGATGTGGCAAGCGGTGTGTCGGGCTTCTTGCGGCCCGGGGACAAGGTGGATGTCTATTGGACCGGCGGCGTGCAAACCGGCAATGGGCGCGAAGACGTCACCAAGCTGATCCAGACCGCCGTGCGCTTGATCGCGGTTGACCAGATCGACGACCAGATGAATGGCGCGCGCATTGCCCGCACCGTGACGGTCGCCGCAACGCCAGAACAGGTCGCAGCGCTGGCGCAGGCCCAATCCACCGGCAACCTGTCACTGTCCCTTGTCGGGGTGGGGGATGATGAGGAACTGGATGAGATCAAGGTCAATCAGGTCTCCCTGCTGGGATTGCAACAGGCCGCCCCCGTGATCGCCGCGCCCGCAGCGCGCGTATGCTCCATCCGCACCAGACGCGGCTCAGAAGTTGTGGCGATCCCGATCCCCTGTACAAACTGAACAAAACCATGAGTTTACACAGGCGCAATCGCATAGGTTGCGCCTATTCCCGTTTTGCGTGTTGCCGTTTATCCACATAAGGAGCACCGCAGAACCCGTTGATTCTTGCAAAAAAACCAAAACCTGCGCAGAGTGTCTCAAAGACGGGCGAAAAGACCCGAAACCGAGGCGTGATCAAAAAAGGCAGGTCACATGAAAACCAATGGAATATTGAAAGCAGCCCTTCTCGGGCTGGCGATCAGCGTGAGTCCTATTGCCTTTACGGCACCTTTGAGCGCGCAGGCCGAAGCCCTGCGGATCATTGCAAGAGAGACCAGCGAGACGCTGAATGTGTCGCAAAACCGGGCGGTTGTGGTTGAAAGCGAAATTCCTTTCGCAGAGCTCAGCATCGCAAACCCCGGTATTGCCGATATCTCGTCGCTGTCGGATCGCAGCATCTATGTGCTTGGCAAGGTGCCGGGCATCACGACGCTGACTCTTCTGGATGCGGCCGGGCAGCTGATCACCAATGTGGAGGTGCGGGTTGCCCCCGATCTGACCGAGTTCAAGGAACGCCTGCGCCAGATTCTGCCCGGTGAAGCGATCGAAGTGCGCACCGCCAATGACGGCATCGTTCTGTCGGGACAGGTATCGAGCAGCCAACGGCTGTC
The DNA here is from genome assembly GCF_000014045.1 of Roseobacter denitrificans OCh 114. Lineage (NCBI taxonomy): Bacteria > Pseudomonadati > Pseudomonadota > Alphaproteobacteria > Rhodobacterales > Roseobacteraceae > Roseobacter > Roseobacter denitrificans. The sequence continues at coordinate 2,022,864 of NC_008209.1, read as the reverse complement.
AAAAGCGCTTGAACTGGCAGCGCGCTATGCACCGGATCGGGTTTCAAACCTGATGACGGTAGGCGGTGTGCAGCAGGTGATGCTTAAGGTGCGTTTTGCCGAGATGAGCCGCGGTGTTTCCAAACAATTGCAAAGTTCCTTGCGGATCGGCGGCAGCGACGCTCAGGCAGGGATCGGGCGCGGCATCGGCGGCATTCCGAACCTCGCCGCAGATTCAGCGCAGGGCGCGGTGTTCTTTGACTTCGGCCTTGGATCGACGCAGGTACAACTGTTGTTGGAAGCGCTGGAAACCAAGGGGGCCGTGCGCACACTGGCCGAACCCAATCTTGTGTCGCTTTCCGGGCAAGAGGCGAATTTCCTTGCAGGTGGCGAATACCCCGTCCCGGTGCAAAGCGAAGATGGCATCAGCGTTGATTTCAAACCTTTCGGGATCGAATTGAACTTTGTCCCCCGCGTTGTGGACGGCGATCTGATCAACCTGCAACTCTCGGCGGCAACCTCGTCGATTGACCCCTCAAACGGGATCAGCGTCGGTGACGGTTTCACCGTGGATGCGTTTATCCGCCGCGAAGCGTCAACCACGGTCGAGATGCGCGATGGTGAAAGCTTTGCGATTGCCGGGCTGCTTGAGGACAATTTTAACGACAACATCACACAGGTGCCCTGGATCAGCGATGTGCCGATCCTTGGCGCCCTGTTCCGCAGCACGGATTACATGCGCAACCAGACCGAACTGGTGATAATCATAACCGCGCATCTGGTGACCCCGACCCGTGGCGAAGCCCTTGCCTTGCCCACGGACCGGATCAGGCCACCAAGCGAAAAGGATCTGTTCCTGAACGGGCGCACGATCGAAACCCTGAATGCGCGCGGTTCTGCGGGCGAAGTGGCCAAGCAAGACTTCAGCGGGTCTTATGGCTACGTGATGGATTGATCAGATGGTTGTTTCTCTCACCACACCCGCACGTGCTTTTCTCATTCTGACCGGGCTGGCTGCGCTCACCGCCTGCGCCCCGGACACAGGGGTCGGTCAATTTTACCGCGAGGCTGGCGCACAGGTTGACACAGGTGAATTCGGTAACGCGACGCTGCACAATCAACTGTCGCAAACCTGTCGTACAAACAATGCAGGCGTGGGCAAGGCCGGTGCTCAGGGGCGCGACCCGCTCGTGGTGCTTGACCCGGAAAGCACGCTGCAGCGCCGGGTATACCGTGTGCACTGCGATGGCACGCTGGATGGAAAGTTCGCGCAAGTGATCTACCGCGAATACGTCGGCAGCAGCGTGCAGACTTCAAATGTGCAGCAGGCCGACGCACAATAACGCCCCCAATCCGCCGCAGAAACACAAGGCAGAGCAGCCATGCTCTGCCTTTTTTGTTGGCCCGGGCCGCTCCAACAATTCGACATGACATGCGCCATTGTGTCGGCAAACCCAACAATTGGGCGGATTCAGCCCTAATAATGCCCAAGTTCACTGCGATGTTCTGCGAGGGGACACGCAGGTTCGGCACAATCAGCCGAGCGCTGGCGTCAAAGAGGTAACGCAGGGCGCTGATGATGCGCCATCCTTGTTTGATCCGCTGCGGAACACGAAGGAAGACGAGGCAATGACCAGCACACCGCCAAATTCGCAGATCGCACCGATCGTCGCTTGTACGGTCAGCCGCGATGTCCAGAACTTTGATCTGCTGATCGAAGACATGGAACTCGCCCTTGGTGAAAACTGGGGCGACCTTGGCTTTGGCGAAGCGCTGGCGTTCTTTGCCCAACCCGAGGCGCAGGCGCTGGGGTTCATCGCTCTTGCGATTGACGAAACCGATGAGGAAAACCTCACCCATATCGGCGACATCATCGCAGAGGCGAAAATACGTGGAATCAAGGTGATCCTGATTGCCGAAGACGTGACACCCGCCGCGCTGCATACGCTGCTGAGGAAAGGCGCGGATGAATTTGTGCCCTACCCCCTGCCCGAAAACGAACTGGCCGAGGCAATTGAACGTGTGCGCGCCGCCGATCAAACAGTGCAGGCGAGCGCCAATACCCCCGCGTTGCATGCTGGTGCACAAAAGGAAGGGGCCGTGATCGTCGTACATGGGCTGGCGGGCGGAACCGGGGCCACGACCCTTGCGGTGAACCTCGCCTGGGAACTTGCAAACCACGACAAGACAGACGCACCACGCGTCTGCCTGATCGATTTCGACCTGCAATACGGCGCAGTTGCCACCTATCTGGATCTGCCGCGTCGCGAAGCGGTCTATGACATGCTGGCCGACACGGAAAATATGGATGACGAGATTTTCGGCCAGTGTTTGATGACCTTTCAGGACCGGCTCGAGGTCTTGACCGCCCCGGCGGATATGCTGCCGCTTGATCTGATGTCCGCGCAGGATGTGAGCCGGATTCTGGATATGGCGCGCCGGCATTTTGACTATGTGGTCGTTGATATGCCCTCCACGCTTGTGACGTGGTCCGAAACGGTGCTGAGTGCAGCGCATGTCTATTTTGCGACCCTGGACATGGACATGCGCTCGGCTCAAAACGCGCTGCGCTTCAAACGCGCGCTGCAATCCGAAGACCTGCCCGTCGAAAAACTGCGCTATGTGATGAACAAAGCGCCCAAATTCACCGATCTGTCCGGTAAAAGCCGGATCAAGCGGATGGCGGAAAGTCTGGACATTTCAATTGATCTGCAAATGCCGGATGGGGGCAAACCCATCACGCAAGGCGCGGATCACGGCATACCGCTCGCCCAATCAGCCGCCAAAAACCCATTACGTCATGAGATCGCCAAGCTCGCAGCCTCCATCCTCGCGCTTGGTACGCGCGACGTCAAAGCCGCCTGATTTTCAAAGGAAACCCTGCATGTTCTCGAAGTACAAGAAGGCAAAGGGCGCGACACCCGTCGCGTCAGGCGCTCTGGCCCAGCAAGCTGGATCCGGCGATCCTGCCAATGCGCCGGTGCAAAATGTCATGCGCAAGGCGGCGCAACCCGCCCCGGCACAGGCCGCGGCCATGGACAAGGAACGCAAACGCAAGGAGCGGATGGGCGAGATCAAGCTGGACCTGCATCACGTGCTGCTCGACAACCTCAATCTTGCGGCACTTGAACATGCGACCGAACAGGATTTGCGTCAGGAAATCAGCGCCATCACCAGCGAGCATCTGCAAGCCCAGAGCATCGTTCTCAACCGCGAAGACCGCCAGACGCTGACATCCGAACTCTATGATGAGGTCACAGGGCTCGGTCCGCTTGAGACGCTTTTGAAAGACGACTCGGTCAACGATATTTTGGTCAACGGGCCGCAGCAGATATTCGTGGAACGGGATGGCAAACTGCAACTCACGGATGTGATGTTCAAGGATGAACGCCATCTGCTACGCATTATCGACAAGATCGTCTCGGCCGTCGGGCGGCGCGTCGATGAAAGCAACCCCTACGTCGATGCCCGCCTCAAGGACGGGTCGCGGTTTAACGCCATGGTGCCCCCCGTGGCCGTGGACGGCAGCCTCGTGTCGATCCGGAAATTCAAGAAAGACAAGCTGGGCATTGATGATCTGGTGCATTTCGGCGCCTTTACCGAAGAGATGGCCGCCTATCTGCAGGCGGCTGTGGCGACGCGCCTCAACATCATTGTTTCGGGCGGGACAGGCTCGGGCAAGACCACAACCCTGAACGCCCTGTCGTCCTTCATCGACAACTCGGAGCGTATCCTGACCATCGAGGACACGGCGGAACTGCAATTGCAGCAGACACACGTGGGCCGCATGGAAAGCCGACCGCCCAACGTGGAGGGCAAGGGCGAAGTTTCCCCCCGTGACTGCCTCAAGAACGCGCTGCGGATGCGGCCTGATCGCATCATCGTGGGCGAGACGCGTGGCGAGGAAGTGATTGACATGCTGCAGGCGATGAACACGGGTCACGATGGATCAATGACGACAATCCACGCGAATTCGGCGCGCGACGGGGTGTCTCGTCTGGAAAACATGATCGCCATGGCGGGGATTGAAATGCCGCTCAAGGCGGTGCGCAGTCAGATCGCCTCGGCGGTGAACCTGATTGTTCAGGCCTCGCGCCTGCAGGATGGCTCACGCCGCATGACCTCGATCACCGAGGTCACGGGGATGGAGGGTGAAGTCATCTCGATGCAGGAGATTTTCCGCTACCAGCGCGTGGGTCTCACACCGGAAAACAAGATCATCGGCCACTACACGGCCACGGGTGTGCGCAGCGCCTATGCCGAACGCTTCCGTATGTGGGGCTACGATTTGCCGGCTTCCATCTATGAACCCACCGCAGCCCCGCAAGGGTTTTCAACGTGACCTGCCGTTGCGTCACTTGAGGATTTGACCATGAGCCCAGAACCCATCATCTATGGCCTGATCTTTATCGGCGTGCTTGTTCTGGTCGAGGGTCTTTACCTCGTGACCTTCGGCAAATCCATCAGCCTGAACAGCCGGGTGAACCGCAGACTTGAGATGCTGGACAAGGGCACGGGCCGCGATGAAGTACTGGAAAAGCTGCGCAAGGAAATGCAGCAGCACATGAAGTCGAAGTCGATCCCGCTCTATTCGCTGCTCGGTGAAAAGGCGCAAAAGGCCGCGATTGCCTTCACGCCAAGCCAGCTGGTCATGATCATGGGCATGCTCGCGGTCGTTGCCTTTCTGGGCCTGAGCGTGGGCACGGCTTCATCCCTGCCTGTGCGGATTATGATGTCCATCGGCATCGGTGTCGGTGCTGTCTATTTCTGGGTTTCCAGCAAGGCCAACAAGCGCCTCGCCATGATCGAAGAACAACTGCCCGATGCGGTGGAACTGATGGTCCGCTCCCTGCGGGTTGGGCATCCGTTCTCCTCGGCGGTGCAGATCGTCTCCAAGGAAGTGCAGGACCCGCTGGCATCCGAAATGGGTGTCATCGCGGATGAAAGCGCGTATGGGCGTGATGTCGGTGACGCCCTCAAGGAAATGGCGGAGCGTCTGGACATGCAGGATTTGCGCTTTCTGGCGGTTGCGGTGAACATCCAACAGACCTCCGGCGGCAATCTTGCGGAAATCCTCGCTGGCCTCGCCAAGGTGATCCGGGCGCGCTTTCGCCTCTTTCGCCGGGTCAAAGCCATCACCGCCGAGGCAAAGTGGTCAGGCAAGTTCCTCTCTGCCTTTCCGGTCGTGGCGCTGATCGTGATCAATGTCGGCGATCCGAATTACTATGACGCGGTGCGCGATCATGCGTATTTCATCCCCGCATGTTTCCTTGTGGGCATCTTCCTCGCGTTGAACCTTTTTGTCATGCGCGTCCTGACCGACATCAAAGTATAGGAAGTGAGATGATGGATTTCTTTCACAATATCAACGCGTTGATTATTGAATACCTTGGCCCCCTCGGCCCGGTGATCCTGCTGGGCACGCTGGGTCTGATCATGATCGGCGTGACCGTTGCCCTGATGCTGGCCCAGCCCGAAGACCCGATAGAAAAGCTCAAAAGGCAAATCCAGACCCCTGAGACCAACGCCCCCGAACAACGCCTGCGTCAGGGCGAACGCAATGAACAGCTGCAAAGGTTTGCGTCCTTTCTCGAACCACAGGACGTCGCGGAACTGAGCGCGCGGCAATTGATGCTGCGTCAGGCCGGGTATCAAAGCCAGGACGCTGTCCGCTTTTTCCACTTTGCACAATTTGCCTTGGGGATTGCGGGGTTGGTTCTCGCCTTTGTCTACCTCAACCTGCTGGGCCACGGTGAGGGGTTCACCACGCAGAAAATGATGATCTATACGATCATTCCCGGCGCGGTGGGGTATTATCTGCCGGTCTATTGGGTGCGACGCCGGGTCGACGCCCGCAAGGATGAAATCACACGCGGTTTCCCCGACAGCCTTGATATGATGCTGGTCTGTGTCGAGGCGGGCCAGTCGCTGGATCAGTGCATCGTGCGTGTCTCCAAGGAGTTGCACGCCTCCTACCCCGCGCTGGCACAGGAATTTGATGTGGTGGCCTATGAGATGAAGGCGGGGAAGGACAAAACGACTGTCCTGAATGATTTTGGCGAACGCTGCGGTGTGCAGGATGTGTCGTCCTTTGTGACCGTGCTGAACCAGTCGCAGCAATTTGGCACATCCATCGCCGAGGCCCTGCGGGTCTATGCAGAAGAGATGCGCGATAAACGTGTGATGCGCGCCGAAGAGGCCGCAAACAAGTTGCCAACCAAGATGACCCTTGCCACTATGATGCTGACGGTCCCGCCCCTGCTGATCATTCTGGTTGGCCCATCGGTGCACGGGATCACACAACTGGGGAATCTGGGCGCCGGACAATGAAAACAGCAAAACGGCGGGCTTTTGCCTTTGCCACCTTTGCGATTGCTGGATTGGCCGCGTGTGAAAACACAAGCAGCCCGTCGCTGCCCAAAGATCAGGTCATGGCACCGGGTGTCGATCTGCGCGCTGCGGCCAAACAGGACAGTTCAGAAGCAGTCGAAGCCGGGCACCGGATGATTGCCGCCGGGGAATACGAACTTGCCCTGCGCGCCTTTAATCGCGCAGCACTGAGCCGCGGCGCGTTGGATGCGGAAATTCTGTCCGGTCTGGGCACCGCCAATCTGGGCCTCGGCCGTCTCGGGCAGGCCGAAGAACTGCTGCGGCGCGCCGTGCGTGACGATGCGGCACAGCCGGTGGATTACAACAATCTGGGCGTTTTGCTGATGGAACAGGGCAACACCGCCGAGGCGCTGCAGTATTTTCGCCGCGCCTTCGCCCTCAGCAATGGCGAAAACATCGCAATCCGGGATAATCTGCGCTTGGCACTCGCAAAAACAGAAAATTCTGCTACGCTGGAGGCAGAAAAAAGCAGTGAATACAAATTGGTGCGACGCGGAAACAGCGATTTTGTGATCCGCCCGACGCCATAAACGAGGCCAGAGCAGAAAAAGGACGCAAAAATGCGCCACCCTTACGTTTTTCCCGCCTGCGTTGCGGGCGCGTTGCTTGTTGCAGGTTGTGCCCCAAAGCAGACAGATGAAGAAACCGTCGAGCGCGCCTTTCAGGACGTGAACGTGGTTGATGAAACCAACCTGTCCGAAGTCATGCTGACGGTGACGGACCCGAATGAAGCGATTTCATATTACCAGCGGACATTGAAAAGCGATCCGGACAGGCTGGATTTGCGGCGCGGGCTTGCCACGTCTTTCGTGCGCGCCAAACGCTTTACCGAAGCAGCCAGCGCATGGGAGAAAGTCACAGAACTCAAAGACTCAACGCATGAAGACAGCGTGAATTACGCCGATGCGCTGATCCGCAGTGGCGATTGGGACACCGCCGAAAAGGTGCTGGATACCGTGCCCCCGACCTATGAGACCTTCAAACGCTACCGCCTCGAAGCAATGATGGCAGACGCCAACAAAGAGTGGAGAAAAGCCGACAGTTTTTACGAAACAGCGATCGGGCTGACCACAACGCCAGCCGGTGCCTTCAACAACTGGGGTTATTCCAAACTGACCCGTGGTGATTTTTCCGGCGCGGAGAAGCTGTTTGGCCAAGCGATCCGTCAGGACCCCACATTGTTCACAGCCAAAAACAACCTTGTTCTGGCCCGAAGCGCACAGCGTAAATACACCCTGCCCGTGGTGCCGATGACACAATCCGAACGCGCGCAACTGCTGCACACGATGGCGCTTTCGGCGGTCAGACAGGGGGACATTCAAACCAGCAAGAGCCTGCTGCGCGACGCGATTGACACGCACCCCCAACACTTTGACGCCGCCGTGCGTGCGCTGGAAGCCCTCGAAAGAAGCGGCTGAAGCGGCATGGCATTTTCATCAACGGCCGCACTGTGGTTCCTGCCCTTTGTGCTGCCGCTGTGCCTTTATGTCGCCTATACCGATCTGGCCCGGATGAAAATCACCAACAAGGCGGTTGTCACACTGGGGGCCATTTACGTGATCCTTGGCCCTTTCGTCCTGCCCTCCATTGAGGTCTATCTTTGGGGCTTTGCGCAGTTCGCCATCGCCTTGGGCGTTGGATTTGTGCTGAGTGCCATCGGGGCGATGGGGGCGGGGGATGCGAAATTCATCGCCTTCGCCGCGCCCTATATCGCACCGGGCGACCTGCCCCGCGTTGTGTTGCTTTTCACCTGCATCCTTTTGGCGGCCCTGATCACGCATCGCGGTGCGCGCGCGAGCCGACTGCGCAACCTCGCGCCCGACTGGGTCAGCTGGTCACAAGACAAACGCTTTCCCCTCGGGCTCGCACTTGGCCCCACCCTCGCCCTTTATCTGTGCCTCTGCGCGCTCAATGGTGCCTGAATTACGCCATTTTCCTTTTGTATCCCACGGGTCATGGGCGCGAAACGCCCCACGGAGAATGACGAAAGCAAGGTCCGCCAGATGAATATGCACACCACCGACGTGATGTCGCCGCCCGCCCCAATGCGACTGGCGGATATGAAACTTTCGACCGTGATGATGCGCGATATCATCCTCAAGACCATGTTTCGCAAGAATGTCGATGTGGTCAGCGAACTCAGCGCGGCGGTCTGCCTGCCCGTCCCGGTGACGCAGGAACTGGTTGATCTTGCCCGCAGCCAGCAACTGCTCGAAGCGACCGGAACGCTGAATGCCAACAACGGCAACGAGATGGGCTATCAGCTGACAGAACAGGGCAAGGCGCGCGCGCTGGATGCGCTGGCGCAATCTGAATACTTCGGCCCGATGCCCGTGCCGCTGGATGTCTACCGCGAACAGGTCAAACGGCAGTCGATCCGAAACATCATGGTCACAAAAGGTCAGTTGACCGATGCGATGGGGCATCTTGTGCTGCCGAATGATCTCTTGGGCCAACTTGGTCCTGCGGTATCCGCCGGCCGCTCGATCCTGATGTATGGCCCGCCCGGAAACGGCAAATCCTCGATTTCAAACGGCATTCGCGACGCGCTGGGGGATCAGGTCTATGTGCCGCGCGCCATCGAATACGCAGGACAGGTCATCACCGTTTATGATCCCATCGTGCATGTGGCCGTGGCGGACGAGGCCGAAGACCCCACCTGCCTGCGCCGCCGCACGCGGTATGACAAACGCTATGTAAAATGCGAACGCCCGACGGTGATCACGGGTGGCGAACTGTCGCTCAATATGCTGGATCTGGTCTACAACCCCACCGCGCGCACCTATCAGGCCCCGCTGCAATTGAAATCGACGGGCGGTATTTTCATCGTGGACGACCTTGGCCGACAGGCAGAACCGCCCCAAGCGCTTGTGAACCGCTGGATTGTGCCGCTGGAAGAAGGCAAGGACATCCTCGCGCTGCAATCAGGCGAAAAGTTCGAAGTGCCCTTCGATACGCTGGTGATCTTTTCCACGAACTTTCACCCCAACGAGATTTTCGATCAGGCGGCCCTGCGGCGGATCTTTTTCAAGATCAAGATCGACGGCCCGGATCAGGAGAGCTTCCTCAAGATCTTTGCCATGATGGCCAAGAAACGCGGCATGCCGCTGGATGAGGCGACCCTTGAGCATTTGCTCAAGGTGAAATACCCGGAAATCGACAATGTGTACGCCAACTACCAGCCGATATTCCTGATCGACCAGATGATCGCGATTTGCGAATTCGAAGGCATCCCCTATCAGATGCGGCCCGACCTGTTGGATCGTGCATGGGCGAATATGTTCGTCAAAAGCGAAAAAATCGTCAAATAGGGTCAGAAACGCAGCGTGGTATTGGCCGTTGCGCTGCCTGGCACTACAGTCTGGCCATGACCGGCGTGCCGCAGAAATTCACCGATTGGTTCGCCTCGAAGGGCTGGCAAATCCATCCGCACCAGCTTGACATGCTGGCGCGCGCGCATGATCCGGCGTTACTGCTCATTGCGCCGACGGGCGGCGGCAAGACATTGGCGGGTTTCCTGCCAACGCTGATTGATCTGGCCACTGCGCCACGGGATGGATTGCACACGCTTTACATCTCTCCTCTCAAAGCCCTGGCGGCAGACATAAAGCGCAACCTGACAACCCCTGTGACTGAGATGGACCTGCCCATCCGGGTTGAGGACCGAACAGGCGACACATCAGCCGCGCGCAAGAAACGCCAGCGCGCTGACCCGCCGCATATTCTGCTGACAACACCCGAAAGCCTTGCGTTGCTGACCAGTTACGAGGACGCACCGCGCATGTTTAAAGGGCTGCGGCGCGTTGTTGTGGATGAAATCCACGCGCTGGCAGAATCCAAACGCGGCGATCAGTTGATGCTCGCACTTGCGCGGTTGCAGCGGCTTTGCCCGGACCTGCGCCGGGTCGGGTTGTCCGCGACTGTGGATGATCCGCAGGCCATCGCGCGCCTGCTGGCAAAACACCCCGACCCGTGCGAGATTTTGCAGGCCGACCCCGGCCCGGCCCCAGATATCTCGATGCTGACCACGCCCAAGGCGCCGCCTTGGGCGGGGGGCAATGCGGCCTATGCCATTCCGGCAGTGCTTGAGCAGATCAAGGCGCATCAAACAACGCTGATCTTTCACAATACCCGCGCGCAGGCCGAGATTTTCTTTCATAACCTGTGGCTTGCCAATGAGGAGGGCTTGCCGATCGGCATCCATCACGGATCGCTGGACCGCCAACAGCGCGAAAAGGTCGAAGCGGCGATGGTGCGCGGCGATCTGCGCGCGATTGTCTGCACCGGCAGCCTCGATCTGGGGATCGACTGGGGCGATGTGGACCTGGTCATACAGATCGGCGCGCCCAAGAACGTCAAACGTCTGGTGCAGCGGATCGGACGCGCCAATCACCGTTACAACGCCCCCTCCAAGGCGCTGCTCGTGCCTGCGAACCGGTTTGAAGTTGTCGAATGCCATGCCGCTCTGGATGCGGTTTACGCCGGGCAGCTTGATGGTGAGCCGCGCGGGCGCGGGCCGCGTGATGTCTTGTGCCAACATATCCTCATCACCGCCTGCGCCGGACCATTTGACGCGGATGCGCTTTATGGTGAAGTGATCACCGTCGGGGCCTACGCTGACCTTACGCGCGCGGAATTCGATGAATGTCTGACCTTCTGTGCGACGGGCGGATACGCGCTGCGCGCCTATGATCAATGGCAACGTCTGATGCAGAATGCCGATGGGTTGTGGCACCTGCGCGACCCGCGCGCCGCACAGAAAATCCGCATGAACATCGGCACGATACAGGACACGGACACGCTGAAAGTACGCTTGCAACGCAGCCGTGGCGGCAAACCTCTGGGCGAGATCGAGGAAGGCTTTGCCGCAACACTGACACCCGGCGATACCTTTCTGATCGGCGGGCAGATCGTGCGCTATGAGGGATTGCGCGAAATGACCGTCGAGGTCAGCCGCAACGCTGCCAAGAAGCCCAAGGTTGCCACGTTCCTCGGAACGAAATTCGCAACCTCCACGCAGCTCAGTGCCCGCGTTGTCGAAATATTTCAGGACACCGCCTGGCCCTATCTGCCCGCACATACCGCCGATTGGCTGGCGCTACAGCGCGAACGCAGCCAATTGCCCGCGCCGGGCCGTTTGCTGATCGAAAGCTTTGCCCACGACGGACGCGCGCAGACCGTCGTCTATGGCTTTGCGGGGCGAAACGGGCAACAGACCCTTGGCCTTTTGCTGACCAAACGCATGGAGGAGATGGGGCTCGACCCGCTGGGATTTGTCGCGACAGATTACGCGACGCTGATCTGGGGGCTGCAACCTGTGACGGACCCCGCACCGCTGTTTGATCTCGAAGCGCTTGAAACCGGGCTGGAAACCTGGCTGGCAGGCAACGCCGTCATGAAACGGACCTTTCGCGCCAGCGCGACAATCGCCGGTCTGATCCAACGCAACACGCCATCGGCGCGCAAGACAGGCCGGCAGGCGACCTTCAGTTCGGATATTCTTTACGACACATTGCAAAAATATGACCCCGAACATCTGTTGCTGGACGTCACCCGCGAGGAGGCGCTGCGCGGTCTGGTCGATTTTGGCCGGATCAGGGAGATGGCAGAGCGTGTCGCGGGCCGGATCGACCATGTGACCCTGCCCCGCGTCAGCCCGCTCGCCGCACCGATGCTGTTGGAAATGGGCCGCGTTCCCGTCAAGGGCGCTGCCGAGGAGCGGCTGCTCGCCGAAGAGGCCGAGCGTCTGATGAATGCGGCAGGTCTGGCACAGATCACACCGCCGCCGAGCGACAAGCCGAAATGGCGCGTGGGCTGGTAACCCCTTGTCAAGACCGCCGGAGTGCGCGATGAACAAACCATGAACTCCTACGAATTCTCCTTTTGTGGCGTGACGCTCTGGGCGATGCCTTCGGGCGCGCTTTTCTGGCCGGACGCCGAACTGCTCTGCGTTTCCGATCTGCATCTGGGAAAATCCGAGCGGGTGGCGCGGCGCAGCGGGCAAACCCTGCCGCCCTACGAGACCCGCGACACGCTGGCGCGGCTGGCAGAAGATCTGGGGCGCACCGATGCCCGCGTGGTTGTCTGTCTCGGGGACAGTTTTGACGATGTCACCGCCGCAGAGAACCTTGCGCAGGAGGATCGCCACTGGCTGATGCGGCTGCAAGCAGGGCGGCGCTGGATCTGGATCGAGGGCAATCATGATCCGGGGCCGGTTGAACTGGGTGGACAACACCTGCGTGAACTGCAGCAAGGCGGGCTGACCTTTCGCCATATCGCAGACCCCGGTCAAGAGGCTGAGGTATCGGGACATTATCACCCCAAGGTACAGCTTGCGACGCGCGGGCGGATGATCTCGCGCCGGGCCTTTCTGATGGATGAAAAGCGCCTCGTGATGCCTGCCTACGGGACCTATACGGGCGGGCTTCACACACAGCACCAAGCCCTTAACCAACTGATGGGCCCGCAAGCTCTTGCAATTCTGACTGGTCCGGTGCCCACTTGCGTGCCGATGCCACGATAGGACAGACCGATGGATCAAGCCGAATTGAACCGCATTCAACGCAGTTTTGAAGCGCAAAGCATGATGCACACCCTCGGCGCGGAGCTGGCCAGCATCGCCCCGGCAGCGATCACCATCAAAGCGCCGATCTTGCCGGGCAGTCGGCAACAACAGGGGTTTGCCCATGCCGGGCTGACCTTTGCCATCGGGGACAGCGCGGCAGGATACGCGGCGCTGACCACCCTGCCCCTTGACCGCGAGGTTGTGACGGCCGAGATGAAAATCAACCTGCTTGCCCCTGCGCTTGGTGACCATCTGATCGCAAAGGGCCGCATCATCAAGACGGGCCGCCAGTTGATCGTCGTCGCCGCGGATGTCTATGCGATGAACGGTGCACAGGAACGCCACGTCGCCGCCTTGCAGGGCACGATGGTGCCCGTTCCCGCAACCTCAAAGCATCCGGCTTAAGCCGTCAGCCCTTCGGGTTCCTCAAGACCGTTTGCACGACAACAGGCAGTGACCGTATTGGCCAGCAGGCAGGCGATGGTCATCGGCCCTACACCGCCGGGCACAGGCGTGATGGCCCCGGCAACTGCCGCACAGCTGTCAAAATCCACATCGCCCACGAGGCGCGTTTTGCCTTCGCCCTTTTCCGGCGCATCCAGACGGTTGATGCCCACATCTATCACCGTCGCGCCGGGTTTGATCCAATCCCCCGGCACCATTTCGGGCCGCCCCACCGCCGCCACGACAATGTCGGCGCGGCGCACGACATCCGCAAGGTCCTTGGTGCGGCTATGGGCAATGGTCACGGTGCAACTATCACCCAGCAAAAGCTGCGCCATCGGTTTGCCGACAATATTCGAACGTCCCACGACGACCGCATCCATCCCCAAGAGGGAACCATGATAATCCCGCAGCATCATCAGACAGCCCAGCGGCGTGCAGGGCACCATGCTTTTCTGTCCCGTGCCCAACAGCCCCACGTTCGAGATGTGAAAGCCATCGACGTCCTTTTCCGGCGCAATCGAATTGATCACGAGATCCTCGTCCAGGTGCCCCGGCAAGGGCAGTTGCACCAGAATGCCGTGGATGTCAGGATCCTTGTTCAATTGATCCACAACCGCCAGCAAATCCGTTTCCGAGGTGTCGGCATCCAGCTTATGCTCAACCGATTTCATCCCCACCTCGGTGGTCTGTTTGCCCTTGGAACGCACGTAGACCTGACTTGCCGGGTCTTGCCCAACAAGCACAACCGCCAGGCCCGGTGTGATCCCGTGGTCGGCCTTGAGCCGCGTTACATGCTCTGCGACCTGCGCGCGCACGCGCGCGGCAAAGGCTTTGCCATCAATGAGCGTAGCTGACATATCTGACCCTTCCGTCATCTGATGAAATCGACCCGGTGGGCCCAGTTTTGACCGTCACTGATGATCAACTCATCAAAGGCCAGCAACTGTAAAAGATCGTAAAATGTGACGACATACTGCAGGTCTTCCTGACGGAAATACCCCCCTTGCCGGACACTGACCGTCAGTTGCGCAAGGATGGCACGCGCACGGTAAATGGTTGAAAACACGTCATCATCAAGGGCCACAAGGATCAGCGTATCCGCCCCCTCGCCCTTTGTGAAAAAGACAAAGCGCGGGCTTTCCGGCGCTTCCAGTTGCGCTTTGGTCAATACGTTCACAAAGTCGATCCGCACACTTTTGCTCGTACCTTCCGAACTGCGCACAACCCGATCAAATGTCTCTGAGGTCGTCACCCGGGGATAGTAATACCCGGCATACCGGTCCTCAGCCACCGCGCCGCCCGCAAGCAACAGGGCCGCAACAAAAGCGATCCATCTGATCATCGTGGTTCCTTTCCGCTCCTCAGGCGTTCAGACTGCCCAACAACTGTACTGCGAGCAAGGTAAAACGCGCACCGTCCTGTCTTTATGGCTCTGTGATCCCACGCGACGCTGACCCCTGACCTCCAGTTTGAACGCGGTAGCAAGCGGTGCGTGCGGGGCATGGAACACCTTTGACAGTTACGCATCGGGAGAACCCGTGCGCTGTCACCCCCTGCAATGCGCCTCTTCCCGCCAAAGATCGGGCCCTTGCGCATGCAGGCAGCGGCCGCGCTGACTGTCCTGTTCCAGCATCGCAAAGAAGGGCAAAAACGTGGATTCATCTTCGCCCGCGGGCATGGGAGCGATGGGGAGAGCAACGACCAGATCGCCATTTGACGACCCTGCGCCAAGTTGACCAACCACTGCGCCGGCACAACATTTTCCTGTCCTGGTGGAAACAACGCCTGACAGGCGCCCCCCACGCGCTAGAATGCGGGGTTTTGACCGCGCGCCTCTCCCAACATCTGCCAAACTGGCTGATCCGGTATATGCAGGCGCAGGGTGTCTCCCACTGATACCGACCCTTCACGTTCGACCCAAGCCGTCACACCGCGCCGGTTTTTTGCGGCAGGTTTGAATTTTGGACCTAAGCCGGGACGGTCCTTTTCAATCTCTCGTCCGGGATAAATACAGGGTCGGTTTTCCATATCCACCACGATGCTGGCACCGCTTTGGACCTGCAGGCGCGACGAGGGTGGAATATGGCTGAAATCGGGAATGCCCGCGATGACCATAGATGCCCCGAGCCACGCCGGGTCAATGTCGGGCATGCCCATGTCACGCGCGATCGCGTCCAACTCCTCTTGCGATAAAATACTGAGCTGGCGCACGTTCCGAATTTCGGTGCCCTGCGGATACTGCGCCTCGGTGCGCACGCAGGCAGGCCGGGTCAGGCCACCATGGCATTCGCCTTCAATGCCGGAAAACGTCAACATCGCGGACTGCAAGGTTTCGGATCGCAGCGTTTCCTGCGTATTGATCACGCGCCCCAGCCATTTCACATGGCCGCGAAACTCTGTGGGCATCAGTGCTGGCATTGTCCGCCTCCGCTTTTGGATTTGACGGCAGGATGCAGAAACGGCGCACAAAAGAAAAGGCCCCTCAGCAAGCCTGTCAGGCTGGAACGGCCAGATCACGCACTGGCAAAGGGCGGCATAGGCCGTCGCCCCCAACCTGTGCGATTGTCTGCCGGGCATAAAACCATCCGCGAACACTATCCTGCACCGCCGACGCCGGGACGCAGGAAACACTCACACGCCACATCGAAACGGATGCCAACGGGTCAACCGACCGCGCAAATATCGCTACACGCGCAGACAGGAAACCACCGCATCGCCCCCCGGCACGCCAACTCTCCGTCCTTTGCATAACGCAGCAGACGGATTGCAAAGGCGCTCAAGCACATCGCGCCTCAAGTCGCCTGACGATAAAACAGCGACCCGATGCGTCACATCAGTACAAACGAAAACCCCGCCGAAAGGGCGGGGTTTGCAAGTGAGGCCGCAGATTTCAAGCGCAACCTCTTATGGATAAAGGCCCGTTCAGACCGATGGTTCAGGCTCCAGACCGCCATCCGATGGAGGCCTTTTGCTCGCCTTGGCCTTCGCTTTTGGAATGGCCGTCACGCTTGTTGTCTCACCGCTGTCCGGCTTGTCGGACTGATCCGAAGGCGGGACAGGTGGTTCGCCATTCATGACGCGTTTGATCTCTTCTCCGGTCAGGGTTTCGTACTCCAGCAGACCCTGCGCGAGGCGTTCGAATTCGACCTCGTTTTCCTTGATGATCTTGCTCGCCCATTCATAGCCGTCCTGAATGAAGCGTTGTACCTCTTCCTCGATCAGCTCCTTGGTATTGGCCGAAACGGAGAAACCCGCCGTATTGCCCTGATACCCTTCGGCTGCTTCCGAATAGTCGATGTTGCCGACCTTGTCCGACATGCCCCAGCGCAACACCATCGCGCGCGCCAGACCCGAGGCCTGCATAATGTCACCGGCAGGACCGTTCGACACCGCATCAGGACCGTATTTGTGGATTTCAGCCGCCTTACCAGCCATGGTCATGGCGAGGCGCTGGTGGCATTCGTCCTTGAACATGTTCAGACGGTCCATCTCAGGCAAGCTCATCACCATGCCCAACGCGCCGCCGCGCGGAATGATGGTGGCCTTGTAGACCGGGTCACATTTCGGCAGCTTGATCCCGACCAGAGCATGACCGGCTTCGTGATAGGCTGTCATCTCTTTCTGCTCGGTCGTCATGACCATGGAGCGGCGCTCAGCCCCCATCATGATCTTGTCTTTTGCCTGCTCGAAATCAATCATCGTCACAAAGCGACGTCCGACACGCGCCGCACCCAATGCCGCCTCGTTCACGAGGTTTGCCAGATCAGCCCCGGAGAACCCGGGCGTTCCCCGCGCGATGATGCGCAGATCAACATCAGGGCCCAGCGGCGTTTTGCGCGCATGCACGCCGAGGATCTTCTCACGGCCCTTGATGTCCGGATTACCGACAGTGACCTGACGGTCAAACCGGCCCGGACGCAACAAGGCCGGGTCCAACACGTCCTTACGGTTGGTCGCGGCGATAATGATCACACCTTCATTCGCCTCAAAACCATCCATTTCGACAAGAAGCTGGTTCAACGTCTGTTCGCGCTCGTCGTTACCGCCGCCGTAACCAGCGCCACGGTGGCGCCCGACCGCGTCGATTTCGTCGATGAACACGATGCAGGGCGCGTTTTTCTTGGCCTGTTCGAACATGTCGCGGACACGCGAGGCACCCACACCGACGAACATTTCCACAAAGTCCGACCCGGAAATCGTGAAGAACGGCACGCCCGCCTCGCCCGCGATGGCGCGCGCCAGCAGCGTCTTACCGGTCCCGGGAGGACCCTCAAGCAAGGCGCCTTTGGGAATTTTACCGCCAAGGCGGCTGAACTTTTGTGGGTTGCGCAGGAATTCGACGATCTCTTCCAACTCTTCCTTGGCTTCATCAATACCAGCGACATCGTCAAATGTGACACGGCCATGCTTTTCGGTCAGCATCTTGGCCTTGGACTTGCCAAAGCCCATCGCGCCGCCTTTGCCACCGCCCTGCATCCGGTTCATGAAGTAGATCCACACGCCGATCAGCAACAGGAAGGGCAGCAAGGACATCAAGAATGTCTGAAACCCGGATTGCTGTTGTTGTTCGGCCCGCACAGCCACGTCATTGGCGATCAAAAGCTGCGTGATTTCAGCATCCGATGGCTTGATCGTGACATAATCTGTCCCGTCTTCCTGACGGAAACGCACATGTTCCCCGTCCAATGTCACATTGCTGACATTGCCGGATTCGACCGCTTCAACGAACTCCGAATAGCTGATTTCGCGGCTTTGCATGGTGCTGCCGGGACCGCTGAACAGGTTGAACAGCGCCAAGATCAACAGAAATAGTACAACCCAAAAGGCTATGTTGCGTGCGTTTCCCAAAGAAAACCTCCTAATACCGTTTGTGGTCTTGATCCGCATGATAAAGCCACAGTCTTAAGATAGACGTACCACCAGTATGTTCAATGGCCGAATACCTCATCAAAAAGGCAGCCCGGCCTTTTTATCACGTCCGCGCGCCATCGTGCCGTGTTTTGCACCACCGGTGCCGCGATCAGGACGTCGCCCTGGTAAACAGCCGGCGTGGCGAGCAAGAGTGCACGCGGCAGGCCCATGGTTCGCCACTCCGGGTGCTGTTGCAGACCAATTTCACCCAAGGCCCTGATTTCTCTTGCCTGTTTGCCCTGACCACCGGTGACTTTCCAGCGATTATCCCACAGCTGTGATGCATCTGCACGCGCATGCGCCACGGCCTGAAATTCCCTGAACATCCAGAACCGGTCATCCTTGAGGATCAAACGACAGCCCGCCACTGTTGCGCTGCCGCTGGCCCTTAACGCCGACAGAGCGGCGGTGAGGGCTTTTTGTCGCGGCGCATGGGGCGGCGCGGCGATCCAGTCGATGGCGGCCATCAGCACCCGGCGCGCAATCTCGCTCGGCAGGGTCTGAAAGCCGGACCATGGCATCATCGCACCACCGCCAAGCAGGCTGACAAGATCACCAATCGCCCGCCGCGTCTGCTGCTCCAGTGCTGCCCGCGCCTGTGCCATATTCTGTGCAACCTGCGCGAGGGATGCGCGATCCACCCCCAGTTCCGCCAACGTCGTGAGCGCGCGGCGTGCCTTTATCCTTTCGAATTGCGCATCATCGTTGCTGGGATCCTCGCACCACGCCACACCATTCGCGCTCAGGAAACCGCGCAACCCTGCCCGCGATGTAGCGAGGAGGGGCCGGTGCCAGCACAGGCCCCGATCATCGCGCCGTGCCGGCATCGCGCTGAGCCCATCAACACCGGACGCACGCGCGAGCCCCATCAGCACGGTTTCGGCCTGATCATCCTGCGTGTGCCCCAGCGCGATATCCGCAATGCCCTGCCCCCGCGCCCAGTCCGCCAGCAGCCGATACCGCGCCACGCGGGCAGCGTTTTGCGTATTGCCCGTGCCGTCCCATCCCTCCCATTTCAGCGTGACATGCGGCACATCATGCGCGGCGCAATATCCTGCAACGCTCCGCGCCTCGTCAGCCGCCTCGGGCCTCAGCCCATGATCCACCGTCGCACAGGACAGCGCGACCCCATTGCGTTCCGCAAAGCCGCACAGCAAGACCAGCAGCGCCATTGAATCACTGCCGCCCGACACGGCAACACCAAGTGCTTTCGGGATGTCATTCACAAAATGTGCGTCGATCTCAGCGTCAAGATCGCACATGACGTGCTATTGACAGGCCAGCGCGCGCCGGGCCTCTTCGGCTTGCGCCACCGCTGGATCACCGGCAAAGCGGATGCCCACCTCGGCTAGGGTGACGCAGGCTTCGGCGACCTGATTCAACGCACCCAATGACCGTCCAAGCCGGAAGAGCGCCTGCGGGGCCACCTGCCCGGTTGGTTCTGCGCTGAAACTGTCCAGATAGGCGCGCGCCGCTTCGCGTGTGCGCCCCAACCCTTCGAGTGCCTCCCCACGGCCCAGATCAGCGCCAGCAGCCAGCGGACCCCCCGGATAATTCATTGAAAAAGCGGCAAATTGATCCGCAGCGGATTGATAATTCCCTTGCGCCAAAGCCGCCTGTGCCTTTTTGAAATCATCCTCCTCACCGACCGCAAGCTGACCGCCACCTGTCACGCCCGCCGAGGCTGCAGGCGGCTGAAGCGCCGCAGTGCCGCCGGTTGCAGGCACCGAAGCGCCCGTGTCGCCGCCGAGCGTCGTGGTTTCGCCCAAGGTACTGATATCGCCGCCCTCAAGTTCAACCAGACGGAATTCAAGATCGCCAATCCGGTTTGTCCCATCCTCGACGATCCGGTTGACCCGGAATTCCAGTTCCTCGGTCTTGGAGGTCAGCCGCTGCATTTCGCCTTCCATCACGGACAGACGCTCAAGCACCGTATCCCCTCCCACGACGACAGACGGCCCACCGGTCGTGGAAAGCTCGCGCTTGAGGCGCTGCATTTCCACATAAAGCACGGTGAGTTCCTGCCGGATGTCGGCAAGGGTCTGATCATCCTGTGCCGCTGCCGGCAGGGGCGCAAGCAACAAAGCTGCGGCACAGATCACGAAAAAGCGCATCGGATCAACCGGACAGGCCACTGGCCAGAACCGTTACAGCCCGGCGGTTTTTCGCATAACACTCTTCGCTGCTGCAAATCTCAATCGGGCGTTCCTTGCCATAGCTGACAGTCTGCAACCGGTTGCCCGCAACCCCGCGCGAAATCAGATATTCGCGCACCGCATTCGCGCGCCGCGCGCCCAGGGCGACGTTGTATTCGCGCGTACCCTGTTCATCCGCGTGCCCTTCGATCACCGCCGTGTAATCGGTGTTTGCCAGCAGCCACTGCGCCTGACCTTCCAATGTGGTTTGCCCGGCCGGATTGATCGAGGATTCATCCACTGCAAACAGCACCCTGTCCCCCACGGTCTGATTGAAAAACGCAGGAGAGTTTGGATCATTGGCGCTGCCGGGCACAACCGCACCACCGCCAAGGCCACCAGCCCCGGTGCCGTCACTGCCAAAACGGCCCGGATCGGTACAGGCGGCCAGCGCCAGCCCCGCCACCAGTAAAAGAATATTCCGTGTAAGTTTCATGCTCTTTGCCTCATTCGGTCAGATTATATTTCTATGCCTGATATTTTACCAGATGCGCGCCGCCAATAGAAATTGTTTCGCGCGCACCGTTATCTCTGCAGCGGGGACCACGATGGGTCCGACCCTCCTTCGGGCGTGCGCACCGGGCGCAGGTTTCTGCCCGTGATGTCCACGGAATAGAGCGTGGCGCGTCCCTGGGCACCCTGGGTTTCGCGCGAAAACATGATCACGCGGCCATTGGGGGACCATGTGGGCCCTTCGTCAAGAAACGAAGCCGTGAGCAAACGCTCTTCGGAACCATCAAGGCGCATCACGCCGATATGGAACCGCCCGGCGTTTTGCTTGGTGAAGGCGACGAGATCGCCGCGCGGCGACCAGACCGGCGTGCCATAGCGTCCGGGTCCGAAAGAAATGCGGCGCGCCTCCCCCCCGTTTGCGGGCATCACATAAAGCTGTTGAGAGCCGGACCTGTCGCTTTCGAACACGATCTGCGTGCCATCGGGCGAATAGCTCGGCGCGGTCTCGATCGAGGGCGCCGATGTGAGCCGTGTCGCCGACCCGCCATTGACGTTCATGCGGTAGATATCGGTATTCCCACCCTGACTGAGCGAAAAGACGATGGTCTGCCCATCCGGTGCAAAACGCGGCGCAAAGCTCATGGTGCCTTCCTGGCTTTCAAGGCCACGACGCTGCAGCGAGGTCACATCCAGCACATAGATGCGCGGAAAGCCTGTTTCATAGCTGGTATAGAGAATGCGCTGTCCATCCGGCGAAAACCGCGGGGCCAGCACGATGGAACTGCTGTCGGTGAGGTATTTCACATTTGCCCCATCGTAATCCATGATCGCCAGCCGCTTCTGGCGTGCATCCTTGGTGCCGGTTTCGGAGACGTAGACGACGCGGCTGTCGAAATACCCGCCCTCCCCCGTGATCCGGCTATAGACCGCATCCGCCACCTTATGCGCCATGCGACGCCAGCCGTCGGGCGTGGCGGAAAACTGCAACCCATCGCCCATTTCCGCCCCCGAAAACACATCATACAGGCGGAATTTCACGTTCAACTGATTGCCCTGCACCGCTACAGCCCCGGTGATCAGCGCTTGCGCGTTGATGGCTTTCCAATCCGCGTATTGGATCGGCGCGGCAAAGCTACTGACCGTGCTGATGAAAGCGTCCGGCTCAATCTGGCGAAACAGTCCCGTCCCTGTCAGATCCGCCGCGATCACCTGTGTGATCTGGGCCGCCACATCGGCGGCATCGGCAGTCTCGGCCTCGAAAACCGGCAGGGCAAAGGGCAAAGGTTCGATCACACCTTCGGTGATCTCAATGCGCAGCGGGCCGCTGTTCTGGGCCAGCACCGGCGCGGTGAAGAGCGATAGAACAGCCAGAATTGCTGTGAAAACGCGTATCTGAAAACTCATTTGACCCGCATCCTTTCGGGGTTGAATGTCATCTCAATCTCTTGCCATTGGCTGTATTTCTCAACCGGTAAATTGAATCCGCGCGCGCCACAGCGAATGATTGCACGGCGCGCCGCCTCAAAGGCCTGTCTTGCCGCCGCCTCCGAACCACCGGAACTGGAGGTCATCCGGATCGACCCGGTGATCGGTTTACCATCCTGCGTCATGGACACTTCGACCACGACCGTGGTGCCAAGCGCATCCGTTGACAGCGAACCGACGTTCCAGCAGTTGGATACCGCCACGCGCAGCGCATCCTTTTCACCCGCCGACAGCGGCGGGCCCTGCGGCACGGCAGGCGCGGGCGTTTCATTCGACAGCGCCTCTTGCAGGGCCGCATTCACGGCATCCTCCGTTGGCGGCGTTTGCGGTGCTGCAACGGCAGTGCGCACGGGCGCTTCGGGGCGGCGCGCGGGCGGGCGCTGTGATTGCTCGGGCGCGCGCGCGGGACGGTCGGCTTCGGTCACAATCTCGGTCGCGGCAGCCTCCGGTGCGGTCGCATCCGCGGGTTCCTGTGTATCATCTCCCGTTGCATCCGGCGCGACCGCGTCGCGCTCAACAGGGTCGGGCAAGGCTTCGGGCGCTGGCGGCGCAAAGGCTTCGGGGGCGACACGGTCTGCGGCTTGCGGCACGGGTGTGTCGCTGACGTCGGGCGCCAGAACGGCGATATCCGCCTCGGGCTGATCCAGAACAGGAGCCTGATCCGAGATGTCGGCGCGCGGCGGCAAGGGTTCGATCTCGGACACATCCGGCGGCGTCTCTGCCTGCGGTGTCGGGGTCGCCTGCGGTGTGGCGATATCAGTCTGATCCTCTGGCTGATCCGGCACTTGCGGTGCGTCCGGCACCACGGAGGGTGTCGCAGGTTGCGCAACCTCGGTTACCGATTGCGGCGGCTGCACGGCAGCGACCAGCGCGTCGAATTCGGCACTGGAAATCACCGACACATCGGTGGTCTGGAACGGCAAGGGTTCAGCGGCAAAGACGTCGCCAAACGCCATCCAGCCCAGCAAAAACAGATGCCCCGCCCCCGAGATATAATGACCGGTGTGCACCGCGCCGCCTACCGATCTGCCCCGTCGGCAGCCCCATCGCGCCCATCAAGCGTCGGCCCGCCGATATCCGTCACCAAACCGATGTTGGAAAACCCACCGGCGTTGAGCGCCCCCATCACCTCCATGACGCGCAGGTAAGGCACAGAGCCATCGGCACGCAAAAACACCCTGTCCGAGGTCCGCTCCGCCGCGATGGAGCGCAGTTTCGGGATCAGTTCATTGCCTGCCGTCTCAGTGGTCTGGATCTGGATGGATCCTTCCGCCGTGATCGTTACGGTCAGGGGTTCCTCCTGATCCGTGGGCAAAGCGCCAGCTGCCGTCTTGGGCAGTTCAACCGGCACGCCGACCGTCAACAGCGGTGCGGCGACCATGAAGATGATCAGCAGCACCAGCATCACATCGACGAATGGCGTTACGTTGATCTCGGACATGGGCTGCGCGCGCGTGGTCCGCCTGCGCCGCTTTGTGCTGCCGCCCGGTTTCTGAAGAACATTCGCACCCATGGCTCAACTGTCCAACTGGCGGCTGAGGATGGTTGCGAACTCATCGGCAAAGGATTCATAACCTGCGAGAATACGATCCGCATCCGCACTGAGCTTGTTGTAGTAGATCACCGCCGGGATCGCCGCAAAGAGCCCCAGACCCGTGGCCAGCAAGGCCTCGGCAATGCCGGGGGCGACAACGGCGAGGTTGGTGTTCTGCTGCTCTGCAATCTCGATAAAGGCATTCATAATCCCGATGACAGTCCCGAAAAGGCCAATGAACGGCGTGGACGACCCAATGGTGGCCAAGACCGTCAGACCATCGCGCAGATGCTCGGCTTCCTTGTTGATCGCCACATCCATGGAGCGGTCGATCCGCTGCGTCGCCCCTGCGATCAGCCCGCCGTCATCGTGATGCGAGCGTTGCCATTCCATCATCCCGGCGGCGAATATCTTTTCCGTACCGCCCGAAGGGGCCGGGCCGACTTCTTCAAAGAGACCGTCCAGCGGCTCCCCCGACCAGAACGCACGATCAAAAACCGCTGCTTCATGGCGAGTCTTGCGATAGAGGATCAGCTTGATCACAATCACCGACCACGCCCAGAACGAGGCCACGATCAGCATGATCATCACGATCTTTACGATTAAAGTTGCGCGCGCGAATAATCCGAAGAATGAGAAATCAATCTCATGCGCCATAGCCAGCGTTTCTGCTTCCATATGCCTGCTCTTTGCCCAATACGCCCGGGGTCGATTGTTTCGACCTCCATTGCTGGCAAGTCTAGCGCAGCCTTGTACAGAAAGCTATCACTATGGTGTTATCGCTCGTCAGATAAGGGCAGTGAGCGGAGATTTGCTGGCAACCTCGCAGGCTTACTCCCCGGCCCGATGCACACAATCGTCACCTTTGCTGCAAACATCAGCGTCTCATCGCGCCAAATGTCCTGCGACATCACCATGCGTGCGGGTGTCAGCTGCGTCATTTCGGTGCGCACCACCAGCCGGTCATCAAAGGTTGCCGGGGCGATGTAATCCGCCTCGACCCGCCTGACGGCGAAGACAACGCCTGCGGCTTTCATCGCAAGCTGATCGATGCCGATCTCGCGCACCCAGTCGCTGCGCGCGCGCTCAATATAGCGCAGGTAATTGGCGTAATAGACGATCCCGGCCATATCCGTGTCTTCGTAATAGACGCGGATGGGAAAGCTGTGGCTCATTGTGACAGCCCCACGCGCGCCGCAAGCCGAAGTGCATGGCTGGCATCCGACGATGCCACCGGCAGAACAGGATCATAGGCCGCGCGGATAAGCCCGGCGATATCCGGGCGCAGAATGGTCTTCTCCCCCGCTACCGCCAAGGGTGAGCGGTCTTTGAAGGCCGTGTCCGACCACAGTAAAACCGATTGCACGATCTGGCTCAACGCGAGGGTTTCGGCCGGCACAGCGCTCAGGTTTTCTTCCATCCGCAGAAAAACGAAACAGGCCTTGATCCCACCGTCGGTGTCAAAATGGAAAATACGGTATTGGTTCGCATCCGCCTGTTTGAGGCGCGCCAGCAACGGCCCCAGATCCGGCACGAGACGATCCAGCCCCGGCACCTCCGGCAATTCGTCCCATTCACGAAAGAAGAACATCATCAGGTTGCTGCCAAGCTCGGGGTCCGTCTCGGCCATCTTGTGCCCCGATAGCGCCATGACCGCCTCAAGCGCGCCCTTGATCACGGACAGTGTTTCATCCGTCACACCAAAAACAACAGGCGCAATGGGCCGCCCCCACCGGGCAAAGGCGAACTGACCTCCGCTGCGCGTAAAAAGCGCTTCGATCTCGCTGGCATCCATCATAAAGGCTGCTGTCTCCTGCTTGGCGGCACGCGCAGGCGCCGCTTATCCCTCGAACAAATCCGTCTGGGCGCGCGGCGCGTCAAGGCCCAGATGCGTCCAGCCCTTTTGCGCCAGCATGCGCCCGCGCGGCGTGCGCTGGATCAACCCCTGCTGCAACAAGAAGGGTTCGATGACCTCTTCGAGCGCATCGCGGCTTTCGCTGAGGGCCGCGCTCATCGTTTCAATGCCCACAGGTCCGCCGCCATAGTTTTCCGCGATCAGCCGCAAATAGCGCCGGTCCGCGCCATCAAGGCCCAGATGATCCACCCCCAACCGGTTCAGCGCCATATCCGCAAGCGCGCGTGTCACCCGGCCATCGCCCTCAACGACTGCGAAATCCACAACGCGGCGCAACAATCGCCCGGCAATCCGGGGCGTGCCACGCGCCCGGCGCGCAATTTCACGCGCGCCGCCCTCATCCGCGGGCGCACCCAGTTTGCGCGCGTTGCGATCCACAATGATGAAAAGCTCATCTTCGGTGTAGAACTGCAACCGCGTGGGAATGCCGAAACGGTCGCGCAATGGCGTCGTCAGCAGCCCCATCCGCGTGGTTGCGCCCACAAGCGTAAAGGGTTGCAGTTCAATTCGCACCGTGCGCGCCGCAGGGCCCTCGCCGATGACCAGATCAAGTTCGAAATCCTCCAGCGCGGGATAGAGCACTTCTTCCACGGCGGGGTTGAGCCTGTGGATTTCGTCAATAAAAAGCACATCGCGTTTTTCCAGATTGGTCAGGATCGCCGCAAGATCGCCCGCCTTGGCCAGCACCGGGCCGCTGGTCATGCGAAACCCGACGCCCAATTCGCGCGCCATGATCTGTGCCAGCGTGGTCTTGCCCAGACCGGGGGGGCCGTGAAACAGCGTGTGATCCATGGCCTCGCCGCGTTGCCGTGCAGAGGCGATGAACACCTTGAGGTTGGCGCGCGCCTCCGCCTGCCCAACGAACTCCGACAGCATCTGCGGGCGCAAGGCGCGGTCGTGATCCTCTGGCAGGGGATCGGCGCGCACGGTCGGATCAATATCGCTCATGAGGTATCCTGCATCTGGCCCAGCCTAACCTTTGGGGGCGAGCCGTTTCAATGCCGCCCGGATCAGATCGGGCGTTTCTGCGTCGGGCAACTCACCTGCCGCCTGCGCCACGGCGGCGGCCGCATCACCCGGAGCATAACCCAGATTGGATAGCGCCGACAGGGCCTCAGCCTGCGCCGACGGGTTTTGGACAACGGGGCTTGGTGCGGCGCGCGTTTCGATGACCGCATCTGACGACTGAGCAGCCACCGTGGCTTGCGTGTCGCTCATACCCATCACGCTGGGGGCCTTGTCCTTGAGGTCCAGAACCACGCGTTGGGCGATCTTTGGACCGACCCCCTTGGCCGCCTTGACCGCGTTCCAGTCCCCCAGCGCAATGGCCCGGCTGACGCCATCCGCTCCCAAGGTGCCGAGGATCGCAAGCGACGCCTTGGCCCCGACCCCCTGCACAGAGGTCAGCAGCCGGTGCCATTCCTTTTCCGTCAACGTGGTGAAACCGAAAAGCTGCATCACGTCCTCGCGCACCAGCAGGTCCGTATATAGCGCGACAACCTCGCCCACACCCGGCAGAGCCGCCAATGTACGTTCCGAGCAAAAGACCAGATACCCGACCCCGCGCACATCAATCAGCACATGATCGCTCGCGCGGTATTCAAGTCGGCCCGTGATCTTGCCAATCATGCCGTTGCCTTTGCAATTGCCGCGCCCAAACCAGCCGCCCCCCCGTGATGTGCATGACAGATGGCAATCGCCAAAGCATCCGCCGCATCCGGGCTTTTGATCTCTGCGCCGGGCAATTGCAAGCGTACCATATGCAGCACCTGCGCCTTATCCGCATGCCCAACCCCCACCACGGTCTTCTTGATCTTGTTGGGCGCATATTCACCTACGCGCAGACCGGCCTGCGCGGGCACCAGCATGGCAATCCCGCGCGCCTGACCCAACTTGAGCGTTCCGGCCCCGTCCTTGTTGACGAATGTCTGTTCCACCGCGGCCTCATCCGGCGCAAAGGTCGAAACCACCGCCGTCAGTTGCTGGTGGAGGGACAGCAAACGGTCTGCCAAATCGCTGCCCCCCGACACGCAAACCCCATTGGCTATATGCGCGATTCGGCTGCCGGACACTTCAATGACACCCCAGCCCAGATTGCGCAGCCCCGGATCAATGCCGATTACCCGTGTCATAGATGCTGTCCTGCTCTTTTTATTCGTTTTGTACGCATTAGCACGAAAGGCGAACATCCGCCAAGCAGTTCCTTTTTCGCATCTCCCTATGTGCGTTTTCCGGCACATCCGCCGACAAAGGCCCGAAAACGCCATCAAAAGGCAGAATTCCGACACGTCCGGATGATTATTTATTGTTTATTTACTTTAGGTTAATCACCGTTTCGACCTATGCGAAAACTGCATACCGACCATGCAGTTTCTCACCTTGCTGAAATATCAGGCACACCCTATCTGCCCCTCACAACACACCGGCATGACCGGTCAACTCAGTAACATAAAGGACGGCTACAATGGCTACTTTTGACACCACCCGCACCACATACGGCTCCGCCACAGCATCGAGCCGTTTCTTTGCCGCCATCAGCGCGGTCATTGCAACTGTTGTTGCATGGAATGACGCGCGCGTCACACGCAATGCGCTGTCCGGTCTGACCGACCGTGAACTCGAAGACATCGGCCTGACACGCGGAGACATCGACGCGGTCGCAGAAAACACGATGATCCGCTAACAAGGCGCGCGTTCGACCCTGCGCGGGTAGGACACGATAGGCAAAAACACCAAGCCGCGTTTTCCGATACGGGAAAGCGCGGCTTTTTTATGTGATTGCGCATGAATAAGTGCTGCGTTTTATCCAACGGTCATCAGCAGAAATGTTGCGATCTGTAGCGATATCGGGTCGGCTTGCATGATCCATGCGCATAGCTTTTCAAAACCATGCCCGGCCGCCAGAGCATCAATCCGACCCTGATAGGTCACCGGGCCGATCAAAGCGATTGCCAAGGCTTTGAACGCCAGGAAACCAAATGCGGCCGCGCCGATAAAACGGAAGTTCAGACCGGAACGCGTCGGCCTGGCGGAAATGGTGATCAATCCATCGGGATCGACCTGCGCCACATAGCCTTTGGCCGGTGCGCGATGCCTGCGCTCAAGCCTGTCGCGCCGTTTTTCAAACTGAGTGAATGCGTCGGACATCCCACTCTCCCGCTGATCAAGCCCCCACCCGATCAGCGCACAAGGTGTTCTGAATTTATGAAAAATTCAACGAAAACTGGTCAAATACGTCCAATTTCACCTGTTCCTGCTTAACGTAAGCGTTGTCCAGTCAACAATCTCTTCGCGATGGGCCAGATTGAACCCGGCCTGTGTATAAACGTCGAGAACGCCATCCGCCTGTTCGTTCAGGATGCCAGACAGGATTGCCTGCCCGCCGGGCGCGATATTGGCGGCCATATCCGGCGCAAGCGCGATCAGCGGTCCCTTGAGGATATTCGCAAAAACAAGATCAAAGGGGGCGGCTGCGCGCAATTCCGGGTGATCGAAACCGGCGGCCTCGACACAGAAAACGCGCCCCGTCAGCCCATTAGCCGCGATGTTGCTCTTGGCCACATCCACCGCAACCTCGTCAATGTCGCTGGCCAGCACCGGGTTTTCCCAGATCCTCGCGGCGGCCATGGCCAGCACAGCCGTGCCGCAACCAATGTCGGCGACGTTCTTGCCGGAAAACCCGCTGTTGTCCAAACGATCGAGCGCACGCAAACAGCCCAGTGTTGTACCGTGATGCCCGGTGCCAAAAGCCATCGCGGCCTCGATCAGCAAAGGCTCTGCGCCTGCGGGGACCTTGTCCGCGTCATGGCTGCCATAGACAAAAAACTGCCCCGCCTCGACCGGCACCAATTCGCGGCGGACATGGGCGACCCAATCGGTTTCGGGCAGTTCTGAAATCACAAAAGGGTTTGCATCAAGCGCTGTGGACAGCAACAGCAAGGCCGTCTCATCCGGAGATTCGGTGAAATAGCCACCCACTTCCCAAAGGCCCGACCCATCCTCAACCTCAAAGACGCCAATGCCGGTGGGTTCAGGCTGCAAGCCCTCCATCGCGAGGCCGAGTTTTTCGGCAGCATCCTTTCCGCGCAGCGTCGTCAGGGCAGTAAAAGTAGGCATCAGCGTCTCCGGTATCGATCAGGGTTCGGGTAGGGCCGCAGCGCTGCGCCGTCAAGCATCCGTTTGCGCGCACCGTGCAAACCGCCCACGAAACGCCATCCCCAAACCCCGGCAAGCGTTCCAACCAGCATGCTGGCGAAGGCCTGCCCGTAAATCACACCGGACGCCCCGAAAGAGAGCGCAAGCGCGGCAGCGGCGGGCCATCCAAGCACCGCTTCCTTGGACCAGTTCAGCAGCGTCGACCGGCTGGGTCTGCCAAGGCTGTTGAAGGCGGCGTTGGCAACAAAGAGCGGTCCCGCAAAGACAAATCCGCCAACACCGATCAGCGTGAAGGCATGCAACACCTCAGCCCCCTGCCCGGTCAAGCCGAACACCGCGCTGACGTAAGGCGTTGCCCAGAACAGGGCGCACCACATGGTCAATGTGTAGATAAGACAGAACACCAAGGCGTCCCGGTAGGTGGAGCGCAGGCGCGCATAGTTCCCCGCCCCAAAGTTCTGCCCAAAAATGCCGCCAATCGCACCCGACAAGGCAAAGATACCGCCAAAGACCACCACCGTGAGCCGCCCCACCACCGCCCATGCCGCGACCGCATCATCGCCAAAAGGGGCCATGACCATTGTCAGCAGGTAGTTTCCGACCGGCGTGGCCATCTGGGTGGCGATGGCGGGCACGGCAATGGCAAGGTATAGGGGCAGCACGCAGCGCACCGCCGCCAAATCGGGGCGCGCGATCAGCTTGTTCTGCCAGACCGCGAAATAAAGCCCGAGGCCCATCAAGGCGGCGCGGAAGAGCCACAGACCGATTGCAGTACCATCCAGCCCCCAGCCAAAGCCGAGGATCAGCACCGGGTCGATCACCATCAGCAAGGTTCCCGACAAAAGCGTGGTGTACATCGCCTTGGCCCCGAACCCATCAGCCCGCAGCACGCCGGAGGCAATCAGACCAATGGCCATCACCACGAGCGAGGGCATGGTGATCAGCAGATAGCGCGCCGCCATGGCGGCCGTTTCACCAGTGGCCCCTGCCAGCGCCAGCAAATCATGGCGCAGCAGGATGACCAGCGTGGCCACAACGGCCTGAATAAGGGCCGCCGTGACAATGGCCGCGCCTGCCTGCATCCGGGCTTTCTCGCGGTTCCCCTCTCCGATGCTGCGTGACACCATGGCGGTGGAGGCGATCATCAACCCCACGCCGGAGGAGACCGAAAAGAACTGGATCGCAAAAGCAAAACCGATGGCCGCAACAAGCCTCGGGTCCCCCAATTGTGCGATCCAGACCAGATTGGCCGCATCCACGAGAAAAACGAAGGTGATCCCGAAGGCCCCTGTGGCCGTCATGCGCACAACATGCCCCATGGTCGATCCCGTGAGGAACCGACCGGTGCTCATTCTGCCGGTGTGGGGATGCCACGCGCGAAAATGGTTTCAAACCCTTTTTCGGGATGGCGCGGGATCATCATCGCCAGCACAAAGGACACCGCCGCCATGGACGCCGCCAGAAAGAACACCGCCGCCGGGGACCATAGCCACAGCAGACCAAAAGACACGGGCAGAAAGACCGCCGCAATATGGTTGATGGTAAAGGCCACGGCAGCGGTCGGCGCGATGTCACCGGGATCGGCGATTTTCTGAAAATAGGTTTTCAGCGCCAGCGCGAGCCCAAAGAAAATGTGATCCAGCACATAAAGCGTCGCCGCCACTGCCACGCCCCAGCTGAAATAGTAAACGCCACCATAACACAGGAACACCAGCACCAGACCGATGTATTCAAACCCGAGCGTGCGCCGTTCGCCAAAATAGCCCACCGCACGGCCCAGCAAAGGGGCCACCATCATGTTGACCACAAGGTTGATAAGATAGAGCAGCGTGATCTCATGCACATCATAGCCGAATTTCTCGACCATCATGAAACCCGCAAAAACCACAAAAATCTGACGCCGTGCGCCGGACATGAACTGCAGCGCGTAATAGAGCCAGTAGCGTTTGCGCAGCACCATTTTCTTGATCTGCGGATTGGGGGCTTCGAACTGCGGATAGGCAAGCATCGCAAAAACTGCCAGGACGACGGTGATGCCACCGCCCACCATGTAGACCGTATTGTAGGACAGCCCCAAAGTGTCCCAGAGCGCCATGATCGCCAGATAGGCAATCAACGTGGCCCCTGATCCGGCCGCGAGCAGCCAGCCGAGGACACGCGGCGCTTCCTGTTTGCTCAGCCATTGCAGTTGCAGGGATTGATTGACCGTCTCGTAATAGTGAAAGCCGATCGAACTCAGCATGGTGATGGCCAGAATGCCGCCCATGGACGGGAACCACGCCGTGACCGCAGTGGCAACGCCGAGCAGGATCAGCGACACCAGCCCCAGCACCTGTTCGCGCATGAAAATGATGATGGCGATGACACCGACCGCCAGAAACCCCGGTATTTCGCGCACCGTGTGCAAAAGACCGATGTCGGAACCGTCAAAATTGGCGGCTTCAATCACGAAGTTGTTCAGCAATGCAGACCATGTATTGAACGCAATCGGCATCGCAAGCGCCATCAGGAACAACAAGGCGATGGGCCGCCGCCACAACGGGAGGCGATGTGCATCTGCAAGGGGAACATAGCGGGCCATACCGGTTGCTTAGTCCTTTTGCTGGCCTTTGACGAGGTGCTATTTCGCGGCGCGTCAATGTCCCTGATGCCCCGCATGATGACGGTGAAGGTCAGTAGAAACTCTGTGGGTCGATATCAACGGCGACACGTAAATCACCTTTGATCCGCAATTGGGCCACCCAACGCGCGAGCGCTTCCTGCAAAGGGGCGGATTTCTCGGCCTTTACAAGCATCCGGACCCTATGGCGCCCGCGGACCCGCGCAATCGGCGCAGGCGCTGGTCCGAAAACCTGCGCACCGATGGCCCGCAACGGCGCATCCTGCCGCGCCAGTTGGTTGCCTGCGTCAAACACCATTGCCACGTCCGACCCGCTGAGGATGATACCCGCCATGCGCCCGTAAGGTGGCACACCTGCGGCCTTGCGCTCGCGCGCCTCGGCAGCCCAGAATTCATCTTCGTCCCCGGCCAGAATGGCGCGGATGACGGGATGTTCGGGTTGATAGCTTTGCAACAGGGCCACGCCTGCTTTCTCGGCACGCCCTGCACGGCCCGCCACCTGCCGCATCAATTGAAACGTCCGTTCGGCAGCGCGCAGATCAGATCCTTGCAGGCCCAGATCCGCATCAATCACACCAACCAGCGTCAGGTTAGGAAAATTGTGCCCCTTGGCCACGAGCTGCGTGCCGATGATGATGTCCGCACCGCCCGCCGCGATATCTTCGATCTCCGCCTTGAGCGCGCGGGCGGAACCATACATATCCGAACTGAGCGCGGCGATCCGGGCGTCGGGGAACAATTCTGTCGCCTCTTCTGCGAGCCGCTCGACACCGGGCCCGACCGCGGCCAGTCTGTCTTCGGCATTGCAGGACGGGCAGACCGTCGGCATCGGTTTGCTTTCGCCGCACTGGTGACAGACAAGGCGCTTGAGAAAGCGGTGCTCCACCATGCGCGCGTCGCAATGATCGCAGCCGATTTGATGGCCACAGGCGCGACACAGCGTGATCGGGGCATAGCCGCGCCGGTTGATGAACAGCATCGACTGCTCCCCCCGCGCCATGCGTGCCTCCACCTCTTTGTGCAGCACATCAGAGACCCAACGATTGGACGGAAGGCTTTCAACGCGCATATCAATGGCCCGCATCTGCGGCATCACAGCGGCCCCGAACCGCGAGGTCAGTTCCAGCTTGGCGTATTTGCCCGCCTGCGCATTGGCCCAGCTTTCCAGCGAGGGCGTGGCAGAGGCAAGCACGACCTGCGCCCCGCAGATCGAAGCGCGCAGCACTGCCATATCGCGCGCGTTGTACAAAACCCCCTCTTCCTGCTTGTAGGAAGTATCATGTTCCTCATCGACCACGATCAGGCCAAGGTTCTGATAGGGCAGAAACAGCGCCGACCGCGCGCCGATGACAAGCTGCGCCTCACCCTGACCAACCATGCGAAAGATACGCCTGCGTTCGGTCATGGTCGCGCCTGAATGCCATTCAGCCGGGCGCGCACCAAAGCGCTCCTGCACCCGGGTCAGAAATTCAGCGGTCAGGGCGATCTCGGGCAAGAGCACCAGCGCCTGCCGGCCCGCCGTAAGGGCCGCCGCAACCGCCTCAAGATAAACCTCGGTCTTGCCCGAACCCGTGACACCACGCAGCAAGGTCGTGCCATATCGTTCTGAACGGACCGCTTGCGTCAATTGCGCCGCCCCCGCCGCCTGATCCGCTGTCAGTGCCTTGCCGGGGCGCGAGGGGTCAAGACGGGGAAAGGGCAGATCGCGCGGGCTGTCTTCTTCGACAACAGCGCCCTGTGCGACCAGACCTTTGACCACGGACGTACCCACATCGGCCATCTCGGCGAGTTCCTTGAGCGTGAAGGCCAGATCACCGTATTCCGCCAGGGCCGCCAGAACCTTGCGCCTGGCCGCCGTCATCTTGTCAGGTTCTCCTGTTCCGCGCCGGTAAATCTTGCGCATCGACGGCGGATCACCCAGACCCGGCGCGCGGGTGGCAAGACGCAACATCGCAGGCAGCGGCGTCAGGGTATACTCCGCCGCGCGTTTGAGAAACAGACACATCTCTTCGCGCATGGGAGCGGCATCCAGCACCCGGTAGGCCTGACGGATTTTGGAGCGTTCATAATCCCCCTGCCCCGGCCCCCAGACCACCCCCAGCACCTTGCGCGGGCCAAGCGGCACCTCGACAAAAGCACCCAGATGGCACCCCCCTTCGGGCGCGCGATAATCCAGCGTGCGGCCCAGAGGCTGGGTCGTCAGGACAGCGATCAACGCATCACAATCGTAAAATTGCGGCAGGCTCAAAGGGCAGGCTCCGGCTGAAACGGCAATTGAGGGTTTCAGCATCGCAGATCATGCGGTAAAGCCAAGCGCAAGAGCGATCAACGCCGCGACACCTGAACACCGCGCCAAAAAGGATACCACGCACATGAAGTTTTTCGTCGATACCGCCGACACGCAGGCCATTGCAGAGCTTAACGATCTGGGCATGGTCGATGGCGTCACCACGAACCCCTCGCTGATCCTGAAATCCGGACGTGACATCATCGAGGTGACAAAGGAAATCTGCGGCATCGTCTCTGGCCCGGTGAGCGCCGAAGTGGTCGCGCTTGAAGCAGAGGCAATGATCGCCGAAGGGCGCAAGCTTGCCGAGATCGCGGAGAACATCACCGTCAAACTGCCCCTGACGTGGGATGGCCTCAAGGCGTGCAAGACCCTGTCGGATGAGGGTAAAATGGTCAATGTGACCCTCTGCTTCTCGGCTAATCAGGCGCTTTTGGCGGCCAAGGCCGGTGCCTCCTTCATCAGCCCCTTTATCGGGCGGCTCGATGACATGAGCCTGGATGGCTGCGAATTGATAGAGGACATCCGCACGATCTATGACAACTACGGGTTTGGCACTGAAATCCTCGCGGCCTCCATCCGCACGGTGAACCACGTTCAGCAAGTGGCGCTGATCGGGGCAGATGTGATGACAGCGCCCCCAGAAGTGATCCAGAAACTGGCCTCGCATCCGCTGACCGACAAGGGCTTGCAGCAATTCATGTCGGACTGGGAAAAAACCGGCCAGAAGATCCTCTGAGACCCTGACACACCGCCTTACCGGCGCGCCGCCCTGACGCGGGGTGGCGCGTGCGGGCAACACATGCGGGTCGGTCGCACATTTTGGCAGATTTTGAACATGACCCGTGGTAGTGTTCGGAAAAACCAAAAAAATGAGCAGCATATGACCAGCACACCGAAAATCGAAGACGCATTGCGCGCAAAGATCATCGCCACTCCCGATGTCATTCTGGACGACAAGGACGTCATGCGCGCCCTTGTGGCCGCCAATGAAAAGATCATGGGCGACAATATTGTCGATCTGCGCGGCATCGCGATGGACCGTTTGGAAAGCCGCCTTGACCGGTTGGAAGACACCCATCGTTCCGTGATCGCGGCGGCTTATGAAAACGTTGCGGGAACCAACCAGATACACCGCGCGATCCTGCGGATTCTCGAAGCCGACAGCCTGCCAGACCTGCTTGCGCATCTGCAAGGCGATGTGGGCGAAACCCTGCGAGTCGATGCGATCCGGCTGGTTCTGGAGAGCGATCAGAACGACAGTGGCCCGCCCCCGGCGGCGGCTGAAAACGGTATGCTGCGCGCACCTTCGGGCTATATTGATGGCTATGTGACCCAAGGGCGCGGGGGCATTTCACGGCAGGTGACGCTGCGCCGCGTGGATCACGGCGATGCTGATCTTTTTGGACAGGACGCCGCGCAAATCCGCTCCGAGGCCTGTCTCAAACTTGATCTGGGCACGCAGCGCCTGCCCGGCCTTGTGGTTCTGGGCTCACAGGACGCCGAGATGTTTGGACCCCAGCAAGGCACGGATTTACTTGTGTTTTTCACCGGCGTGCTGGAACGGACCCTGCGCCGCTGGGTGACGTGAGCTTTATCAGCCCTGCCGCCGCTGATGCGCTGCAAAGCTGGCTGGCGCATCAACGCGCGATCAAGGGTGCCGCGGAGAACACACTGATCGCCTATCAGGGCGATGTGATCGACTTTCTGTCCTTCATCACCGCGCATAAGGGCGCGCCGCAAGGTTTGGGCGCGCTGGCGGATGTATCCGTAACCGACATGCGGGCGTGGATGGCGCAGACGCGCGAAACTGGCGTCGCGGCGCGCTCGCTGGCGCGAAAACTCTCGGCGGTGAAGGCGTTTTACAAGTGGCTGGCCCTGCGCGAGGGCTTTGAACCCACGGCGGTTTTATCCACGCGCGCACCCAAGTTTCAAAAGAAACTGCCCCGCCCGCTGGCCCCGGATGCGGCGCGAAACCTGATCGACGCCATCGAAATCCAATCGCAACACCCTTGGGTCTGCGCGCGCGATGTGGCGGTCGTGACCCTGTTGTGGGGCTGCGGGTTGCGTATTTCCGAAGCGCTCTCGCTCACCGCAGCCGACGCGCCACTGCCCGCCACACTGCGGATATCGGGCAAGGGTGGCAAGGAACGCATCGTGCCCGTATTACCCGCCGCGCGCGACGCGGTGGACGCATATGTCAGGATGTGCCCTCACCCGCAGACCGCTGATGCCCCGCTGTTTCGGGCGGTGCGCGGCGGGCCCTTGCGCCCCGGTGCGATCCAAAAGGTCATGGCCGCCGCGCGCATGCAACTGGGTTTGCCCGCCACCGCGACACCGCATGCGATGCGCCACTCCTTTGCAACCCACCTTCTGAACGCGGGCGGTGATCTGCGCGCCATTCAGGAACTGTTGGGCCATGCCTCCCTGTCCACAACGCAAGCCTATACGGCCGTTGATACCGTGCGTCTGATGGAGGTTTATGACCGCACCCACCCCAAAGCGTGATCTCTTTGCAATGGATCCCCGCGAAGGCGACATTTCTTTTGCATCCCAAGGCCGTATCGGTCAAAAAGCCCGCATGACCAATCGAATGGCCGCGCTTGCGGTTCACCTTCTGACCGCAACAGGCGCGGTATTTGCAATGCTGGCGATGCTGGCCGCCGTGGACGAAAAATGGGACCTGATGTTCCTGTGGCTCGTCGTCGCCTTTTTCGTCGATGGCATAGATGGCCCGCTTGCCCGGAAATACCACGTCAAGGTCAACGCGCCGGAGTTTGATGGCGTATTGCTCGACCTGATAATCGACTACCTCACCTATGTCTTCATCCCCGCCTTTGCGCTGTTCAAATCTGGGCTAATGGATGGCTGGACAGGCTGGGTCGCGATCATCGTGATTACCTTTGCCTCGGCCATGTATTTCGCCGATACGCGCATGAAAACAAAGGACAATTCTTTTTCAGGGTTTCCGGGATGCTGGAACATGCTAGTGCTGGTGATCTTTGCGCTCGAGCCCAATTTCTGGGTCAGCCTTGCGCTTGTCTCTGTACTTGCCGTTGGCATGTTCCTGCCGCTGAAGTTTGTGCACCCGGTGCGCACACGGCGCTGGCGGTGGGTGACGCTGCCCATGGCCATAGCGTGGACGGGGTTTGCGGGCTGGGCCGCCTGGGTGGATTTCCACCCCGAAAGCTGGGCACATTGGGGATTGGT
Organism: Roseobacter denitrificans OCh 114; assembly: GCF_000014045.1. Classification (NCBI taxonomy): domain Bacteria; kingdom Pseudomonadati; phylum Pseudomonadota; class Alphaproteobacteria; order Rhodobacterales; family Roseobacteraceae; genus Roseobacter; species Roseobacter denitrificans. The sequence goes on along the minus strand of NC_008209.1, from coordinate 1,984,718 downwards.
CACGACATCCGTCTACCTTCTTTTCGCAGGGGTCGCCCAACAGATCATCCCGGAAAAAGCGCACCACTGATCCGCAATGACGGCGCATCAGACACCATGAATTTCAGCACAAGCGTTTCAAGTTGATCCTGAAGCATCATGCAAAAAACCTGATACTCGCAACGCTGCCTGAAATCAAAGATTTCAACGCGTAACGTGATACTCGATGTTTCAGGTTGTTCGTCAGACGCTCTAGATCAACAAACCCGCCGCCCCTTCGTGACGCAAAAGCGCCACTTTGGTTTCCACCCCACCTACCCCCGAAAACCCGGTAAGCCCTTTGGCCCCCATGACACGGTGACAGGGTATGATGATCGGGATCGGATTTGCCCCGCAAGCCTGTCCGACCGCTTGTGCAGGCACGCCGAGCGCTCTGGCGATATCCCCGTAGGTGCAGGTATCGCCAAACGGAATGGCGCAGATTGCGTCGCAGACCGCCCGTTGAAAGGCGCTGCCCCGGATGCGAACAGGCAGATCGAACTGCTGGCGCGCGCCTTGATCATATTCCGAAACCTGCAAGGAGGCGCGCTGCAAAAGCTCTGATGCATCCTCTCGGGCTGCACTGCCCCAGCTGACGGAGACAAGTGCGCCCGCCTCTTCCCTCAGGGTCAGGCGTCCGAATTGCGTATCCACCGTGCATGTCAACATCGCCCGACCGTCGCGCATCACGGCCCTCGGAACAACCCGAAAGCTGCGCTTTCGGGCCGCGCCTTTTCGGGTCAGCTCATCGCACTGTCACAACGCCCGCAAACACCTGCATGGCTGTGGCTGCCCACATCCGGCAAGATCTTCCAGCAACGCGCACATTTTCCGCCCTCGGCTTTGCGGAACACAACGGCGATCCCATCGGTCTCCGGCAGGCGGAAGGCCCCGTCCGGTGCCGCATCCCCCGTCAGGGTGATCTGCGATGTGATGCAGATGTCTTCAAAGGGGACGGCGTCCAGCGTGGCGCGCAGCGCGGCGTCGCTGACATGGACCGTCGGCGCCGCTTCCAGCGACGCGCCGATGACCTTGTTGGTACGCTCGACTTCCAGCGCAGCCGTGACAACACGGCGCGCGCTGCGCACCCCGGCCCATTTCGCGGCAAGATCAGGGTCCAGCCAGGCGGCGGGTGTCTCGGGGAAGTCCTGCAGATGCACCGAACTGTCAGGCCCGTCAAAACGCTGCAGCCAGACTTCTTCCATGGTGAAGACCAACACCGGTGCAAGCCATGTGGTCAGACGGTGAAACAGGATGTCCAGAACCGTCCGCGCCGCACGCCGCTGCACAGTGTCGCCATCACAATAAAGCGCATCCTTGCGGATATCGAAATAAAAGGCCGACAAATCCACCGTAGCAAAGGTAAAGACCGCCTGAAACACGCCCTGAAAGTCATAGGCCGCGTAGCCATCGCGCACGGTCTTGTCCAACTCGGCCAGCCGGTGCAGCACCCAGCGTTCCAATTCCGGCATGTCGGCAGGGTCCATGCGGTCGCTTTGCGTAAAATCCGTAAGCGAGCCCAGCATATAGCGCATGGTGTTGCGCAACCGCCGATAGCTGTCGGCCACACCCTTGAGGATTTCCGGCCCGATGCGCTGATCTAGAGTGTAATCGGTCTGTGCCACCCAAAGCCGCAGGATATCCGCACCGTATTGCTGAACGATCTTTTCAGGCACGATGGTATTGCCGAGCGATTTGGACATCTTCATACCCTTTTCATCCAGCGTGAACCCATGGGTGACCACGTTACGGTAGGGTGAGCGCCCCGTGGTGCCCACCGATTGCAACAGCGACGAATGGAACCAGCCGCGGTGCTGATCGGTGCCTTCCATATAGACATCCGCGATGCCATCCTCGGACCCATCCGCCCGGTCGCGCAGGGTAAAGGCATGGGTCGATCCGCTGTCGAACCACACATCAAGGATATCCATCACCTGATCGTAGTCGTCCGGGTCAACGATCCCGCCGAGGAACCGTTCCTTGGCACCCTCCTCATACCACACATCCGCGCCTTCGGCCTCAAAGGCATCGACGATGCGCTGATTGACATCCTCATTGCGCAGCAGGAAATCAGGATCGGTTGGCAAGGCACCCTTCCTGGTGAAACAGGTCAGCGGGACACCCCAGGCGCGCTGGCGCGACAACACCCAATCAGGCCGTGCCTCCATCATCGAATGGAGCCGGTTGCGCCCCGATTGCGGGGTCCAGTTCACCCTGTCGATCTCGCGCAGGGCGCGGGCGCGGATGGTAAATTCGTCATCCCCGATCTGCATGGGCTTGTCGATCGCCGCGAACCACTGGGGGGTATTGCGATAGATGATCGGAGCCTTCGAGCGCCAGGAATGCGGATAGCTGTGCTTGATCTTGCCCCGTGCAAGCAGACCGCCGACCTCTGCCAGCTTGTTGATGACCGCAGTATTGGCATCGCCCTCCTTGCCCTTGCGGTTGAGGATGTATTTGCCACCGAAAAACGGCAGGCTTTCGCGGAACATGCCCTCATCGGTGACGTTATAGGTGATCACATCCTGCAACATGCCCAGATCACGGTAGAGCTCATATTCCTCCATCCCGTGGCTGGGCGCGCAGTGGACAAAACCGGTGCCTTCCGTGTCAGTCACGAAATCCGCAGCGCGGAAATCACGCAGGCCGTCCCATTCGCCGTCGGCGCCCTCTTTTTCCTTCAGTGGGTGCGCCAGTTTGATACCGGCCAATTCATCGTTGGTGACGTCACGTAGGCGCCTCCACATTCCCTCGTCGAGGCGCGCTCTCGTCAGTACCTCTTCAGCCTGTTTGTCGGCGAGGATGTAGCGATCGCCGATCTTCACCCAGTTTTCTTGGGGCCGGCCGGTGATCTCATAAAGCCCATAGGAGATGTTCTCGCCATAGACCACGGCCTTGTTTGACGGGATCGTCCATGGCGTAGTTGTCCAAATGACGACATGCGCTCCCATCAAATCCTCCGGCATTTCTCCGATAGGCTCATCGCCTAGAGATCCAGCTTGCGGCGCGGAGATCATATCCACCCGGAACTTCACCCAGATGGTAAAGCTCTCCTTGTCGTGATACTCCACCTCCGCCTCGGCCAGCGCCGTCTGCTCGATCGGCGACCACATCACGGGTTTGCTGCCCTGATAGAGCGTGCCGTTCATCAGGAACTTCATGAATTCCTCGGCAATCACCCGTTCGGCGTGGAAATCCATCGTCAGATAAGGTTTTTCCCAATTGCCCGTGACACCCAGCCGCTTGAATTCCTCGCGCTGGATATCGACCCAGCCTGCGGCAAATTTGCGGCACTCGGCGCGGAAATCGTTGATCGGCACATCGTCCTTGTTACGGCCCTTTTGGCGGTATTGTTCCTCGATTTTCCACTCGATCGGCAGCCCGTGACAATCCCAGCCGGGGATATAGCGCGCGTCATGCCCCATCATCTGGTGGCTGCGCACGATCATATCCTTGATGGTCTTGTTGAGCGCATGCCCGATATGCAGATGCCCATTGGCATAGGGCGGCCCGTCGTGCAGCGTAAAGGGCGTGCGCGTGGGTTTGCCATCTTCGCCCGTCGAGGCAAGCGCCTTTTCACGCAGCCGGTCGTAAATCCCGATCCGTTCCCAGCGGGCCAACCAGTCGGGTTCGCGCTTGGGCAGACCTGCGCGCATCGGAAAATCCGTCTTGGGCAGGTTCAGCGTGGATTTGTAATCAGGGGCGGCTGTCGTGTCAGTCGTGTCGGCGCACATTGCGGGCGTCCTCTCGGATGGTCTTTGAAATGGAGTAAGCTGTCGGTGCGAAAAGCTCAAACACCTTGGCCCGGCGTCTCATCAACTCAGAGCGCCGGGGATGTAATTCGCACGGTAATCACGAAAAATCCTGTCATGCGCGCGTGTATAAGCCCAGCGTTGCGCCATCACAAGACCCCATCCAACGGACCTGCAGCCAGCGCCTTCAGGTTCTGCCGGGTTTGAAAAGGCCGCTCAGGCTGTTGGTGATGATCTCGCGCACCTTCGGGCGTTTTTGCGTCGCGAAAGCCATGGGCCGGCACACCTCCATCGCCGCGACACCCACGCGTGCGGTCAGTGCTCCATTGACGAGCCCCTCGCCAAATCTCCGCGACAGCTTGCCCACGATGGAGCCGCCAAGGATCGGCTCAAGCATATCGTCCCCCACGGCAACCGCACCCGTCGCCACCATATGCGCAAGCACAGCACGCGTCAGCCGCCAGCTGCCCAGTGTCCCGGCGCGCCCGCCATAGACTTCGGCGATACGGCGAATCATGCGGATGTTGGCGGTCAATGCAGCGGCCACATCCGCGAGGGCCAGCGGCACCAGCGCCGTTACCGTGGCGACGTGCCGCGCGGCCACCTCAACTTCGCGCGCCGCCATCCGGTCCAGCGGGGCGAGCAGTTCGGTTTCACACACGCCCAGCAAGCCGGCCGCATCCAGTTGATCGGGGGCCAGATCGGCAAACCGTCCGCGTGCCCAGCGGGTTTCCTCGCGGGTTTTATACAGCGCGACCAGACGATCCGACACTTTGCGCGCCGCTGCCAGATCAGCGTCCAGCAAGGCGGCATCGGCATCGCGGCGCAGGCTGTCAACCTTTGCCAGACGGCTCAGCGCGGCAAGTTCACGCAGGACAATCAGCGCCAGCACGACAAGAAAAGCAGCAAGCAGCACCGTCACCGCCCAGCCCAGCACCGGATTGCGCATCACGAGGCCGGTGACAAAATCCCAGGCCGCAACCGAGACGATGGCCCCCATCAGCCCCGCGCCAAGGCCAAAAAACCAGCGCACAAGCCGGGACGGGCGGCGCGCGGCCAGCCCTGCCACGCTTTGCATCGCCTGCCCCTGCGGGGGCGGTGTCAGGTCTGGGACCGGCGGCGCCTCGGCGACGGATCTGGTTTCTTGCGCCTCAAGGTCGATCAGCACAGGACCTTTGGCCATCAGCCCGTTTTCCTTGCGCCGCGCGCGGGTTTGAATTCGGGCGCATTGCGAGTCCATTCAAAGCGGATGTCCGGCAAACCGGCCTCGTTCCCACTGCCGTTCGTGCGATCCACGCTTACGAAACCGCGCAACTCATAGAAAATCGCGGCAACGCCATTGGCCTCATAGCTCCATAAGCCGAGCTTGTCGCATTCGCCCTTCGCATCTTCAAGCAGCGCGGTGCCGATGCCCTTGTCCTGCGCTTCTGGCAGGACATACAGCGCGTAAACCTCGCTCTCGTGACGGGCGATAAAACCGACAACCTTGTTGTCGATCTTGGCAACCTTGACCCACCCGGCCTCAATCATGTCGCCGGCATATTTGATTTCTTCCGCCGCCGAATGCACGCGCGGCAGCCACGGCATCAAGTCATTTGACACCGACAGAATGTTTCCAACAGCACCGGCATCCAGCGACCGGGCGGGAGAAATAGTGAATTCGATCATAGCCTATCCCCTAAAAGGAATTGGGCCGCCTGATCAAGTCGGATATGCGGCGGACCATCGCCGGGGCGCAAACTCAACACCGATGGTGCGAAATTCATCACACGGTAATCGTCATCGAGCCAGCTTTCGGCGCCCTCCCGCGCAGGCGTCAGCACTCTGGCCGGATCGCCTGGCAGGTCACCGGGATAAAACGCCGCCTGTTTGCCGGTCTCAAGCAGTTGACCGCGCACCACATCAAGGGTTTGACCCGCGTGGGTGACGGTTTCTTCGGTGGTGGCGCGCAAAGAGGCAATCGCCATCGCCTGTGTCTGCGCCCCTGCAAACTGCGCCTTGTTGCGCGCATCGCGCACCAGAGCGTCAATGATCGCGGTGAGTTTATCGTGCTGCTTGTGATGCAAATGATCCGCTTTGGTCGCGGCAAAGAGTATCTTTTCCACCCGTTTGCCCGCAAATAGCTGCGTCAGAAAGGCGTTGCGCCCGGGCCGGAAGGCACCAAGAATGTCTGCCATGGCCCCGCGCATATCCTCAACTGCCCGTGGGCCCTTGTGGATCGCGCCCAAGGCATCAACCAGCACGACCTGACGGTCGATCCGCGCAAAATGATCCCGGAAAAACGGGCGCACGACCGCGCGTTTATAGGCTTCAAACCGCCGTGCCATCTCGCGGCGCAACGATCCGCGCGCATTTGTTCCATCCCCTGTCAATGGGGCAAAGGTCAGCACGGGGGACCCCTCCAGATCACCGGGCAGCAAAAAACGCCCCGGTGAACAGTCGTAATATCCCGCAAGGCGCGCGACATTGAGGTAGTCGGTAAAGCCCGCCGCCAGCGCCTTGGCCAACGGTTCGTCCAGTTTTGCATCCGCTGCGACGGCCGCGCTTTGCGCCAGATAGGCTTGCGCCTGTGGGCGCTCAGCCGCGCGCGCCAGCGTTTCCTGCGACCATGTGGCGTAATCCTTGTCCAAAAGCGCCAGATCCAGCAGCCACTCACCGGGATAATCAATGATGTCCAGATGGATCGTGCGCGGCCCCTGCAGCCCCGCCAAAAGCCCCGCGCGGCGCACCCGCAACGACAACCGCAACTCGGAAACCGCGCGTGTGCTGTCGGGCCAGCGCGGTTTGGGACCTGTCAGATCGCTCAGATGCGCCTCGAAATCAAAGCGCGGCACCGTATCGTCGGGCTGCGGTTGCAGAAAAGCGGCCTCGATGCGCGCCTCTGCAGCGGCGGCCAGATGCGGCATCCGCCCCCGGTTCATCAGATTCGCAACCAGCGAGGTGATGAAAACCGTCTTGCCCGACCGGGCCAGACCCGTAACGCCGATCCGTATCACCGGTTCGAACAAGGTCTCATTGACCGAGTTCTGTACCGTTTCGATCTGGCGCAGCACCGTGTCGGCGAGTGTCGATATAACCAAAACGTGTCTGCCTTTGAACTTCTCGATTGGCCCTACATAAGCGCGCATCCCCGAGCACGCCAGAGCAAGAAAGCCATTTGACGCTGGCGGGCGAGTTGGCTAGGCCCACGCCCATGCACAGATACGCCCTCAAAGTCGAATATAACGGTGCGCCCTTTGTCGGATGGCAGCGTCAAAAAGAACACCCCACCATTCAGGGGGCGATTGAGCGCGCGTTGGGCAAGATCGCGCCGGGCCCGCACACGATCGCGGCTGCAGGGCGCACGGATGCGGGTGTGCATGCGATCGCGCAGGTGGCGCATTGTGATCTTGAGCGCGACTGGGACCCCTTTCGTCTGTCGGAAGCGTTGAATTACCACCTCAAACCCGCGCCCATCGCCATCACCGCCTGCACAGCCGTGGACGCGGAGTGGCACGCAAGGTTTTCCGCGCGCCAACGTCAGTATCTGTTTCGCATCCTGTGCCGCCGCGCCCCGGCCACCCACCAAAAAGGGTTGGTGTGGCAGGTGAAACAGAAGCTTGATGTAACCGCCATGCGCGAAGCCGCGGCGCTGCTGATCGGCCAGCATGATTTCACGACATTCCGCTCCACCATCTGTCAGGCGGAAAGCCCGGTCAAAACGCTCGACCGGCTGGATGTGAACGAAGTCGATACGCCCTATGGCCGTGAGATTCATTTCGACGTGCGCGCCAGATCCTTCCTGCACAATCAGGTGCGCAGCTTCGTGGGCACGCTGGAACGGGTTGGGGCCGGGTCGTCCACACCGCAGGATGTGGCAAGGGCGCTGGCCTTGCGGGACCGCGCCGCCTGCGGGCCGGTTTGCCCGCCCCATGGCCTCTATCTGGCGCATGTGGTTTACGACCGCCCGCCCTTTGAGGCGGAGCGATCGATCTAATCGTTATCCGTCAGCCCGGCACCGGCACCGGCACTGCGTGAGGCGGCACTTTCGGGCACAAAGGTGCGCGCGGCCAGATCGCTCATCCGCGCGACCAGCGCATCACATCCCGTGATCCGCAGCGCCTGATTGCGCGGCCGGGGTTTTGCGAAATCCACGACCAGCCTGATCGCACCGTCCTGCATGCATTCGGTATGCGCCGTGAAAGGCAATGCCGCGACATAGCTGTCCAGCAGGCTATCCTGTGTAACGCTGACGACAACAGCGCACCCGTCGGTGCGCGCAGTGCTCAACGCTGCATCGAGCGCCAAAGGGTATTCCAGAATAGGCCCCCCCGGCAGGCAATCCAAAGCCTGCGCCAGCGCATCCGGGGGCCGCGCCGCGGTCAGATGCACAGCCGCCGCCTGTCCAAAGCGTGCAGCCTGCAGCGGCGGTGCCCCTGCCCCGCGCGCGGCCTTGCTCGCCAGTGCCGTGATTTCAGTGGCCGACCAGTTCACGCAGCATAGACCGGCAACCACCAGTCATCCGAACGATCCTGCAATTCATCCGCCAAAGGCGCACCCTGACACAGGGTGATCCGGGTCCAGCGGTCTGATTTCGGATCGAACTTGGACGCGCCAAAGAACGAAAGCTTGCAGCGCAGCATGTCAATCGGCAGGCAGGTTTGCGCGATCAGGTTGTCACGGATTTCGCCGTAAGGATACTGGGTCGCCGCCGCAACGCGCGATGCGGCCAGCGCATGATCCGGGTGATCAGCCAGAAAATCGGCCATGGGTTGCGCCGTTTCGGGCAAATCCTGATAGAGCGCCTTGATCCGCCGCCCGATGTCCAGCGGCGATTCCAGATCGGCCCCCGGCTCTTCGAAACGGTTGCCCAGACGCGGTTCCTGTTTTGCCGCACTCACATACCAGAACTGGTGACATTCTGGTTTGGCATCATAGTCAGGCGCGAGCGCCCAAGGTGCCGCCTCTTCGATCTGCGCCTTGACGGCATCCGTGTCAGGCAGCGGCGGCACCATCGCGCCAAAGGGGTCGGACATGCAGTCAGCCAACCCGTCAATCACATCGCCAAAAGGTTCAAGCAGCAGTGCGACCACCAGTTCCAGCACATCAAGCGACGCGGTTTCGGACCACGCCAGCAACGCCTCGATCGCACCCATCTTGACCAGCGCGCCTTGCTCAAAGCGACCCTCGGCACGCGCCGCTGCCCAGTCGCGCAGCAACCGGTCGATCCGGTCCTGATGTCCGGCATCGGGGACGTGCCACTCGCTCAGGTGGCGTTCTGCACGCAGCGCCAGCGCTTCCAGTTGCGCCGCTTGCCCCTTGGGCACGAGTTGGATCGCGCGCACCTGCGCCAGCGCCGTTTCGCGCGCCAGCATCCAGTTATTCAACAAAACGGGGTGGTTGACCAGAAACGGCGCCATGCCAAGGCCCGTTGAATTCCCAATCCCCAGATGGCGTTTGATGCGCCGATCAAGCGGAGCACCACCGACAAATTCCACAAGATCATGGGTGAAATGCCGGATCAGCCAGACCGTCAGCATTTCGGCCATGAAAGGCCCGCCAAACCCCGGGCGCGCCTCAATACGCGCGCGGTCCGCGATCCCGAATTTACCGTTGCCATAGACGGCCGTGGTGCGCATCAGATACCCGGTTTGGCGCACCAGTGCTTCGTCGGGTTGCTGCCCGGCCTTGAGCCGCTCAACCACATGGGCAAAGAGGCGCACGGATTTATTAGCCCGGCTCAACACCAGATCACGCTCTGTAAAGCGGGCAGCTTCCTGCTTGGGGGCGGTGGCGCAGATCCGCGCGATTTCATCCGCATCAGGCATCCCGTCATAAAGCACATAGGCCGTGTCCCAGGCGGTCGCGATCACGCGATCCGTGCGCTGATCCGCAGGCAGATCGGTGGAGACGGCAACGAGCGCATAATCATGCCCGCCGAACCGCAGGGCATAGACCGCATGGCCAAACCCCTGCGCGTCGATCTGCCAGACGGGCCGCGACACCTGCACGTTCTCAGCGGCAAGCGCGCGCATCAAGGTACGCAGGAAGGACAAACGCGTGGGAAACATCGACCCCATCCGGTCCAGCCGCATGACCGTGTCCGGGCTGCGCAGCGGCGCTTGGGGCGGGTTTGGAAAATCCTTCATAGCGGCGCAAAACTCTCTTCGTAAAACCTCAACCAATTGCCGCCCATGATCCCGTCCACATCAGCTTCGGATAGAGAGGTCTGCGACAGTCCTGCGCGGATGTTACCAAAATCGCGGTTGTCTTGGAACCATGTCGGCATCGGCGGAAAACCTGCATTGCTGGCGGAACCTTCGCCGTAATCCATGACCTTGGACCATCGCCCCACCCGCATCCATTCCACAACGCTGTCGGGCTGGTCCTGACACAGGTCCGTGCCGATGCCCAGATGGGACGCGCCATAGCGGCGGGCGGCCTCTTCGACCATCGCGCAAAAACCATCGAGCGTGCAGGCCGAACCACCCTTGAGGTGGTGAGGATAGACCGAAAACCCCAACATCCCCCCCGCGCGCGTCAAGGCCTGCAACACCTCGTCTTTCTTGTTGCGCAGCGCGGCGTGCCACCAATGCGGATTGGCATGGGTGATGGCGATGGGCCGGGTCGAATGTTCGATCGCCTCCAGCGTCGAGCGGTCGGCGGAATGGGACATATCCACCACCATTCCCACGCGGTTCATCTCGGTGACCACCTGTTTGCCCATGCGCGTGAGGCCCGTGTCATCGTCTTCGTAACACCCCGTGGCGAGCAGGGACTGATTGTTGTAGGTCAGTTGCATGAAGCGGATGCCAAGCTGGTGGCAAATCTCAACAAGGCCGATGTCGTCCTCAATGGGGCTGGGGTTCTGGAACCCAAAGAATATCGCCGTGCGGTTTGTTTCCTGTGCAAGGCGCACGTCCGCAGCGCAGGTGCCCTTGAAGATCAGATCAGGGTGCGCCTCGAACCAGCGGTTCCACTGCTCAAGGTTCAGCACCATCTCACGAAAGCTCTCGTGATAGGCGATGGTGACATGCACCGCATCCACCGCGCCCGCGCGCATCTGCGAAAATATCTCAGGTGAAAAATTGGCGTATTGCAGGTTGTCGATCAGCGGTGTTTTCATAAGGGCATGTTGCGAAATCCTGCGCATTACTCAATTCCAAAAGCGGCATGTGCCCGGTCGTTTAAGTCAGCGCCAAACGCGCAGGTGCCGGAAATCCGCTGATATCGGCGCCCGCGGCTTTTCATTTATCGACATAACTGACCAACGAACACTTCCAGAATACAGAATTATATACATTTTACGATATTTCGCCATATTCGCCGCCCCGCGCCCTGCATGGCATGGACAACCAAATGTCTCAGATTTTTTGCTGCGTGTGTTTGCGCAATTCCGTGCGCGCAACCTGACGGCGGTGCACCGCATCCGGGCCATCGGCAAAGCGCAGAGCGCGCTGCCATGTCCAGGCCATGGCCAGCGGCGTGTCCTGACTTATGCCCTGCCCACCATGCATCTGCATCGCCTCATCAATCACCTTGAGGGCCATGCGCGGGGCCACGACCTTGATCTGGCTGATCCACGGGGCGGCCGCGCGCGCGTCTCCCTGATCCATCATCCACGCCGCCTTGAGGCACAACAGACGGGCCATCTCGATTTCCATCCGACATTCCGCGATGATGTCGAAATTCGCCCCCAGCATCGCCAGCGGTTTGCCGAAGGCTTCCTTTTGCAGGGACCTTTTGCACATCAACTCCAGCGCCGCTTCGGCCTGCCCGACCGAGCGCATGCAGTGATGAATACGCCCCGGCCCCAGACGCCCCTGCGCGATCTCAAAACCGCGCCCCTCACCCAGCAACAGGTTTTCGGCAGGCACGCGCACATCCGAAAAACGGATATGCATATGCCCATGCGGCGCATCATCATGGCCAAATACCTTCATCGGGCGCAGGATTTCGATCCCCGGTGTCGCCGCATCCACGACAATCATCGAATGGCGCTGGTGTTTTGAGACCTCGTCACCGCCCGTGCGCACCATGACGATGTAGACCTTGCAGCGCGGATCACCGGCACCGCTGGCCCAGTATTTTTCGCCATTGAGCACATAATCGTCCCCATCCCGCACGCAGGACATGGCGATATTGGTCGCATCAGACGAGGCCACTTCCGGTTCCGTCATCAGATAGGCAGAGCGAATCTCCCCCTCCAGCAGTGGCGCGAGCCATTGTTCCTTCATCGCGGGCGTGCCGTAGCGTTCAAAGACTTCCATGTTGCCCGTGTCAGGTGCCGAGCAGTTGAACACCTCCGCCCCGAGGGGGGTCTTTCCCATCTCTTCGGCAAAATACGCGTATTCCACGGTGCTGAGGCCGAACCCCTTGTCACTGTCGGTCAGCCAGAAATTCCACAACCCGGCCGCTTTCGCCTGCGCCTTGAGCCCTTCGAGGATTTCCGCCTGCCGGTCGGTATAGTGCCAGCGGTCCCCCTGACCGATTTCGCCGTGGTATTCTTCTTCCAGCGGCATGACGACGTCCCGGATCATATCGGCGACACGCTGCAACAACGCGCGGTTCTCTTCTCGCATGCCGAAATTCATATCCATCACCGTCTCCTTCAGCCCGCCCAACGGGGCTTTCCCCCGCGGCACAGGTTTGCTTAGATCACCTGCGGTGTCCATAAGACAAATCAAGGGGGATGCGCATGCACAGCTATGATCACAAAACGCTGGAGGCGTATCTGGCCACACACGTGCCGGGATTCGGGTCGCTGGACGGCATCGAAAAATTCTCGGATGGGCAATCCAACCCGACCTACCGGCTCACCAGTGGGGGCACGGATTTCGTGCTGCGCGCCAAACCCCCCGGTGTCCTGCTGAAATCCGCCCATGCGGTGGATCGCGAATTCCGCGTGATGCAGGCGCTGGCCTGCACAGATGTGCCGGTGCCCCATGTGCTGCATCTGAGCGGTGAAGACACCCCGCTGGGCGCGCAGTTCATGGTGATGGAGATGGTCAAAGGCCGCATCTTCTGGGATCCGGCTCTGACCGGCATGTCCCCGGCAGAGCGAGCCGCGATCTATGACGCCATGAACGAAACGCTCGCTCGGTTGCACAGCGTTGTGCCCGACAGCATCGGGTTGGGCGATTACGGCAAGCCGGGCAATTACTTCGAACGGCAAGTGACCCGCTGGTCTGGTCAATACCAGCAAGCTGCGCGCGCGCCGCTGCCTGATGCGCTCTGGCTCATGGAATGGCTCAGCACAAACATGGTGAGCGATGACGGCGCGAGCAGTATCGTGCATGGCGATTACCGCATCGACAATATGATCTTTGCGCCCGACGCGCCGCGCGTTCTGGCCGTTTTGGATTGGGAGTTGTCCACCCTCGGCCACCCGCTGGCCGACCTTGCCTATCAGTGCATGCATTGGCGGCTGCCCCATGCCGGTCATTTTCGCGGCCTGGGGAGGGTGGATCGTGCCGCCCTTGGGTTGCCGGATGAGGCCGCCTATGTGGCCGCCTATTGCGCGCGGCGACAGATTTCGGTGCCGGACAACTGGACATTCTATCTGGTGTTTTCCTATTTCCGCCTGCTTGCGATCCTGCAAGGGGTGCGGCGCCGCGGGCTGGAGGGCAACGCCTCAAACCCCAAGGATACAGAGCGGTTGCGCGATGTGATTGCGCTTTTGGCCCACGATGCGCGCCAGCTTGCACAAACGGCATGACCTGCTTTGACCGGCTGAAGGCTTGACGCCGTGGGCAGACCTGTGATCCTGCTTTGGCGGCACCGCGATTTTCGAGGATTACGATGAACCCCAAACACGCCAGTTATGATGTTGTGATCGTCGGCGGCGGCATCTACGGCTCCAGCATTGCGTGGTGGCTGACGCAGATGGCGGGCTTTGACGGCCGCATCCTCGTGATCGAAAAAGACCCGACTTATGCACAGGCCGCCACCAGCCTGACCAACAGCTGTATCCGGCAGCAATTCTCGAACCCGACCAACATTGCGATCTCGCAATTCGGGGCGGAATTTATCCATAACTTTCAAAAGTTTATGGGCGCGTCGGATGACGTACCCGCGCTTGCCTTGCAAAACTTCGGCTATCTCTATCTGGCCGACACAGCCGCGCAGGCCGACACATTGCGCGAAAGCCAGCAGGTGCAGGCGCAGTTGGGCGCAGGTACCCGGCATATGCTGCGCGATGAGATCGCCGCCGCCTACCCGTTTTACAACCTCGACGATATTCTGGCCGCCAACCATAACCGCGTGAACGAAGGGTATTTTGACGGCGGCACCATGTTTGACTGCCTTCGGCGCACAGCGCGCAAGAACGGCGCGGAGTATCTGAGCGATGAGGTCGTCGCCATGACGCGTGCCCGCACCCGCGTGGAAAGTGTGACGCTGAAGTCCGGCGCGACGCTCTCCTGCGGGCTGGTGGTCAATGCATCAGGCACCCGAGCGGCTGCCACTGCGCGCATGGCGGGCCTCGACATCCCCGTGGAGGCCCGCCGCCGCTACACGTACATCTTTGACGCCGCCGAACCGCTTGACCGGGATCTGCCGCTGACGATCGACCCCTCCGGTGTGCATTTCCGCACCGATGGGCGGTATTACATGGCCGGCGGCGGGCCGGACCAGGACCCCGCAGTTGATGTCGATGATTTCGAGGCGGATCACAGTTTGTGGGAAGAGAAATTCTGGCCCATCATCGCCCATCGCATCCCGCAGTTCGAACGGATCAAGCTGGTGAACATGTGGGTTGGACATTACGATTATAATACGCTGGATCAGAACGCCATTCTCGGCCCGCACCCGGAAGTGAGCAACTTTGTCTTTGTGAACGGGTTCTCGGGTCACGGGTTGCAGCAGGCCCCGGCCATCGGGCGCGGCATCGCCGAATGGATCGCCTATGGTGCCTATCGCAGTCTTGATCTTGCGCCCTTTGGGGTCGAACGTGTCCTGCGGGGCGAGAAATTCTTGGAAAAAGCCGTGATCTGACGGCAGGGAGACAAATATGAAGAAACTGGTTTTGACAGGAGCCGCAGGTCGCCTTGGCTCTTACCTGCGCGAGCCGCTCACCGCGCTCTGTGACACGTTGGTCAGCACGGATATCGTGGACGATATCGGCACGCTTTATGCGGGCGAAACCTATGTCAAAGCCGATCTTGCGCAGATGGACCAGATTGCGCCGGTGCTCGAGGGGGCCGATATGGTGGTGCATTTCGGGGCCATCGTGGATGAAAAACCCTTTGAGGAATTGCTGGGTCCGAACTTTGTCGGCTCCTACAACATCTGGGAAGCCGGGTATAAGGCCGGTGTGAAACGGATCGTCTATGCCTCGTCAATCCACGCGGTAGGCATGCATCTGAAATCCGATTTCATCGGAATCGACGCAGAACACCGCCCCGATACGTTTTATGGGCTCGCCAAATGCTTTACCGAAGATCTGGGCCGGATGTATTGGGACAAACGCGGGCTGGAATCCGTTCACCTGCGCATCCTCTCCTGCGCGCAAGTCAACAACACGCGCGCCCTGGGATCATGGCTGAGCTATCCCGACCTGATCCAACTCGTCACCCGTGCCATCGACACGCCATCGGTGGGGTTCAGCATCATCTACGGCGTGTCCAACAACGACCGCGCGCCCGTGGACAATGCCAAAGCGAGCTTTCTGGGCTACCGCCCCATCGACAATGCCGAAGTCTATGCCGCCGAGGTTCTCGCACAGGCAGAGCCGGTTGATACCACCGACCCGGGGCAGATGTGTCACGGCGGACCTTTTGCCAAGGTCGACCTTGGACAAAGCGGGCTGGCCCAGATGAATGTCGTGAACGACAAAAAGCAGACCTGACCGATGGCTGTCGTGTGCAGTGACAGATTGACCGAACGGCGCGTGAACTCCGCGCTGTCAAATTACCAGTATGATCTTGCCGCTGCATTCACTGATATTGGGGGGGTATCCGCATGCCGTTGGAAATAATTCCGGGAAATGGCCCTTTGATCGTTGCGATGCCCTATACCGGCACGAATATCCGGCGCGAACTGGTGGAGCGCCTGCATGATCAAAGCCGCTATTTTACCTCCAATGACCGATATCTTGACCGGCTGCTCAGCGGTCTGGCACAGGATGCAACGACCATTCGCACCAACTTTCATCGCTATGTCTCGGATGTGGATGCGGTCTCAAAAGGCTCGGAATTGCGTGCGCGCGATGGCATGCTCGGCGTGATCCCCCTGATTGATCGCGATGGCACCGGTATCTGGGACACGCCGCCCAGCGTGAGTGACGCAAGGGTTTGGCGGGCGTTGTATTTCGCGCCCTATCATGCAGCGCTGGCCACACAGATTGCCCGCGTACGCGCCAAATATGGCCATGCGATTGTGCTGAACTGTCGGGCAAGGCGCGACACGAACGCCGCTGGCTCAGATGTACCGGACATCGAATTCTCCACGCATTTGGGGGCATCCTGCGCTGTCAGCCTGTCGATGAAACTGGCCACGCTGGTTAAAAGTAGCAGCGCCCATAGTGTGACGTTCAACGGTCAGTTGCGAACCGGGTTGACCACGCGCCAATATGGCAGGCCAAAGGCAAACACGCATGCCTTTGATATGGACGTGCACGAAAGATGCTACCTGACGGAAGAGCGTGAGGGCGAAGGCGGGCATTACGACGCTGAAAAAGCCGGACCCCTGCGGGAAACGCTGCGCGAGGTGATGGACCATCTGAGCCGTTGGACGCCGTACTGACAGTGCCACGTCGCTTTTGGCAATAGCGCCTGCCGCCTGTACAGGCCCGGCGTCTACTGCGCCTGACGAATTAACCGAAACATCAAGAACCACGTAACGCGTTGAAATCTTTGATGTCAGGCAGCGTTGCGTGATCCGGGTTTTTCGCATGACGCTTTAAGGCGGCTCTCCCTCGGTGGCCTTGAGCGTGCGCAAAGTAACGCCCCAAAATCGCTGTGACAACAGGAGCGCCGCCACCGACAACCCGACAACGAGGCCGAGCCACACGCCGATCCCGTCCAACCCAAGAACGAACCCAAACACATAAGAGCACGGGATGCCCACGCCCCAATAGCTGACGGCGGCATAGATCATCGGAATCTTGGTGTCTTGCACCCCGCGCAAGAGTCCCAGTGCGATGACCTGGGCCCCATCCACCAGTTGAAACAGGGCGGCCATCGCCAGGAGCCCAACGCCGATGGCCATGATCCCCGCGCGCTGCGGGTCGTCTTCTTGCATGAACAGCGACAAAAGCGTTTCGGGTACGGCGAGGAAAATGATGATCGTCAGGGCCGCAAAGCCAAGCGACATGAAGGTGACCATCTTGCCGCCCCGCCCCATCTGAACCGGGTCATTACGCGCATGAGCGTTGCCCGCGCGAATTGTGGCGACATTGGACAGACCCAGATGCACCATGAAGGTGATCGACGCCAGTTGTAACGCAATCCCATGGGCCGCCAGCGGCACCGTGCCCAGCCATCCCATCATTACGGCGGAACCTGCGAACAGGCCCACTTCTGCCAGCGCGGTAAGACCGATGGGCCAGCCCAACAGAAAAACTTGCAGCAACATCTGCCAGTCGGCCCGCCACAGGCGCTGGAACAGGGCATGCTCCGGCAAGCTGAGCCGCGCATAAACCACCACCCCGATCAGCGACACCGTTTGCGTGATCAGCGATGCAATCGCGGCCCCCCTGATGCCAAGTTCCGGCGCACCCCAGTTGCCGAAGATCAGCGCATAATTGGCGATCGCATTGACCACCGCCGCCAGGATCGTCACCCAAAGCACCACCTGCGTGCGCTCCAACGCCGCCAGATAGGATTTGATCACCATCACCAGCAAGGCGGGTATGATGCCATAGGCCGCCACCTCAAGGTAGGCGCTGGCATCTCTTGCAACACTGTCCTCCTGCCCGATCAGATGCAAAATCGGCTCGGACCAGATCATCAACGGCATGGCGAGAAAGCTGAACCCAAGGCTGAGCCAGAGCGCCATGCGCGTGCAGCGGCGCAGCCCGATTTCATCCCCTTTTGCCGCGAAAGACGCCACCATGGGCATCACAGCCCAGGCAAAACCCGACCCGAAGATGAACAGCACAAAGAAATAGGTAGACCCCAGCGTCACCGCCGCCAGCGCTTCGACTGAATACCACCCCAACATGACCGTGTCGGTCATGCCGATGGCAATCTGCGCCAAATGCCCGCCGACAAGCGGCAGGCCGAGGCTCAGGATGGCACGTGCGTGCTGGGGATATGTGACACTGGCTTGCATTGGTTTTCCATACGCCTGCGTTGCCCCGAACGAAAGAGGCCAGCCGCCCGGATCAGGACAATTTGCGACACAACCGACACAGCCATCCTGTATCCGTGACACATTTTCAGGCCACGCGGATACGATACTGATCACGGGTCAACCTAAAAAACAGTTCTTAAGCGCTTGATTTTCTGGGGGAGTCTGTCACTTTACGGGTGCTGTCAATTACGGCGGCACCGACCGGAGCCCAAGAATGAAGACAACCACCAGGATCGCTGCGATTGCGAGCCTAGCTGCAGCGCCGGTGTTTTCCAACTCGATTGATCAGATAAGACCCGACGCTCCCGAACTCGCCCCCTATGGCGCCATGCCAATCGGTGTGCAGACGCTGTCGATGGTCAACCCGGATCAGATTGATGTCGTTTCGATTACGGACGATGACATCCCGATGTATGATCGCCCGCTTACTGTCGAGATATGGTATCCAAGCAGCGCTCCCGCCAGTGAACGCGGCAGCTATTCTGCCATTTTGCGCGATGGCGTCTCCGTCGTGACCCTGAGCGGTCGTGCACAGCGTGACGCGCCACCGGCCACGTCGGAGCGCTATCCCCTCATCGTGATCAGCCACGGCTATCCCGGCAACCGCTATCTGATGTCGCATCTGGGTGAGAACCTCGCGTCAAAAGGCTATGTCACGGTTGCCATTGATCACGCTGACAGCACCTACAGCGATCAGGCGGCAATCGGATCCACGCTGCTGAACCGGCCGCTCGATCAGCGATTTGTCATCGACTATCTGGCAGAGACGGACACGCCGCTGGGCGAGATCATCAACACGGATGTGGTCGGGGTGATCGGATACTCGATGGGCGGGTATGGCGCGCTGGTCTTTGCCGGCGCCGGGGTGACGGAGGCTGCGACCGAATACAGCTGGGGCACACCCAACGGCCTGCTGGCCGCGCATCTTGCCGGATCAGAACAGCACGAGGCGCTTGTGGACCCTCGGGTGCGGGCCACCATCGCGATCGGACCATGGGGTCGAAATGCAGGGCTATGGGATGCGGGCAGCATGGCGGGACTGCGCACACCGACGCTGCTGATGGCGGGCAGTTCGGATGATGTTTCCCTTTATGAGGCAATCCGAACCATTTTTGACGAGGCGACCGGCACCGACCGGCATCTGCTGACGTTTGAATATGCCAATCACAATGCCGCCGCCCCGATCCCCGCTCCGATCGAAAGCTGGGAGCCTGTCGACACCCTCGATTTTGTCCCGTTTGAGCATTACGCCGATCCCGTCTGGGATACCGTGCGGATGAACAACATCGCCCAGCATTTCGCGACCGCGTTTTTCGATCTTCACCTCAAGAACGACGCAACCAAGCAACCCTACCTCGAGCTTATCCCGAATGGGGCCGACGGTGTCATCGCGCTGGATGAAAACGCCGAACCAACCGAAGATCACACCTTCTGGACCGGCTTTGCTCCGCGCACCGCCAATGGCCTCAGGTTTGAAACCAAGCTGAAGGGCGAATAAAACGGGCGGCTGGTGCTCTGAGGCCAAAGGGCACAGATCCACGCATCGTCCTTGCCACGCATCCGGCCGAAACCGGCCCCTCCCGCGCAGCGCTGGCGCTTGATCTGGCACATGCGTTCACGCTCCGTGACGTCGCGGGCTTGTGCCCCTCGCGCGGCTGCCAGGGGTTGCACGCATGGCCAAAGCACTTTTGCAACTGCGCGAACAGGTGCATGCCATATCCATCGGGCGATGGCCGCTCTTCGGCGCTCAGATCACCGATCTGACGGATCACCTTGATCCTGCGCGATGGCCGCACACACCGCGGCGCTGTGTGCACAGCGCGAAGGGGCAGACCCGCCGCCTGCGACAGCTTTTTGCGCTGTGACGGCATGCGCGCGGCGACACGGTCTTTTCCCCAAGCGGCGCCTCTGCCATACTCATGGTCAAACCAACACAAAAAAGAGCAGCGGTATGAATGACCTTCTTTCCTCGGGGACCGAGGCCACAGATTATGATGCGTCTTCCATTGAGGTGCTCGAGGGTCTCGAACCCGTACGCAAGCGCCCCGGCATGTATATCGGCGGCACGGATGAACGCGCGTTGCACCATCTGGTGGCCGAAGTGCTCGACAACTCGATGGATGAGGCCGTCGCCGGTCACGCCACAAGGATCGAGGTCGAGTTGCACGAGGATTACGCCATCACCATCCGCGACAATGGCCGTGGCATCCCCATCGACCCGCACCCGAAATTCCCCGACAAATCCGCACTTGAGGTGATCCTTTGCACGCTGCATGCGGGGGGTAAATTTTCCGGCAAGGCTTACGAGACATCGGGCGGTTTGCACGGCGTCGGGGCTTCGGTGGTGAATGCGCTCAGCGACAGTATGGTGGTGCAGGTCGCGCGCAACAAACAACTCTTTGAGCAACGGTTTTCGCGCGGCGTGCCGCTTGGCCCCGTGCAGGAACTGGGCCCGACGCAGAACCGGCGCGGCACGACGGTGACCTTCCATGCGGATGCCGAAATCTTCGGCGCACACCGCTTCAAACCTGCGCGGCTGTTCAATTCCATCCGCTCCAAGGCCTATCTGTTTTCCGGCGTCGAAATCCGCTGGAAATCTGCCATCGCGGATGGCGACACCCCGCAGGAGGCGACGTTCCACTTCCCCGGGGGCCTGTCGGATTATCTGCGCGAAACCCTCGGGACTGCTACCACCTATGCCGACAACCCCTTTGCCGGGTCCGTTGATTTCAAAGAGAAATTCGGCGAACCGGGCAAGGTTGAATGGGCCATCAACTGGACACCCTCACGCGATGGGTTCATCCAGTCCTACTGCAACACCGTCCCCACGCCCGAAGGGGGCACCCATGTGGCCGGGTTCTGGGCTGCGATCCTCAAGGGTATCAAGGCCTATGGTGAGTTGTCCAACACCAAGAAGGCCGCGCAGATCACGCGTGAAGACCTGACATCCGGCGGCTGCGCGCTGGTGTCCTGCTTCATTGCCGAACCCGCCTTTGTCGGGCAGACCAAGGACCGTTTGTCCACTGAAGCCGCCGCGAAAATGACCGAAGGGGCCGTGCGCGATCATTTTGATAACTGGTTGGCGGCGGATACGAAATCCGCCGGGGCGATCCTCGATTTTCTGGTGCTGCGCGCCGAAGAACGCCTGCGTCGCCGTCAGGAAAAGGAAACCGCGCGCAAATCGGCCACCAAGAAACTGCGCCTGCCCGGCAAGCTGACCGACTGCACTTCAAAGGATCGCGCCGGCACGGAACTGTTCATCGTGGAGGGCGACAGCGCCGGCGGCTCCGGCAAGGGTGCGCGCAACCGCAACACGCAGGCGCTCCTGCCGCTCAAGGGCAAGATCCTGAACGTGCTGGGGGCGGCGTCGTCAAAACTGGGCACCAACGCCGAAATCTCGGACCTGTGCGAAGCGCTTGGCTGTGGCATGGGCACCAAATTCAACCTCGATGATCTGCGCTATGAAAAGATCATCATCATGACCGACGCGGATGTGGATGGCGCCCATATCGCGGCCCTGCTGATGA
This sequence comes from Roseobacter denitrificans OCh 114, assembly GCF_000014045.1. Lineage (NCBI taxonomy): Bacteria > Pseudomonadati > Pseudomonadota > Alphaproteobacteria > Rhodobacterales > Roseobacteraceae > Roseobacter > Roseobacter denitrificans. The sequence continues at coordinate 1,963,147 of NC_008209.1, read as the reverse complement.
CGTTCTTCTACACCCAGATGCGGCCGCTGATCGACGCGGGCCACCTCTATCTGGCCTGCCCGCCCCTGTTCCGGCTGACTCAAGGGGCCAAACGCGTCTACTGCCTGACGGAGGAGGAAAAGAACGACTGGCTGGAAAAAGGTCTGGGCGGCAAGGGCAAGATCGACGTCTCGCGCTTCAAGGGCCTGGGCGAAATGGACGCCAAGGACCTCAAGGAAACCACTATGGACCCCACGACCCGCAAACTCATCCGCGTGTCAATCGACGAGGACGTACCGGGCGAGACGGGCGATCTGGTGGAGCGTTTGATGGGCAAGAAACCCGAACTGCGCTTCCAGTATATTCAGGAAAACGCGAAGTTTGTGGAGGAGTTGGATGTTTGAAGCCAGAAAAATTAGAAGATCCCGAGCTATGTCGGCGCGTCAAACGCTTAGATAAAGTTGTCGGGCAGCTTGAAAAGCGCTTTTCGTCAGCACTTTATGACATTGGCTCGTTGAAGGGGACTGTTGATAACCCAAACGTAGGAAAGAAGCTGGGGCACTCGTATTCTGGGCACTTTCTAGACACTTCAATTCGGGCGCTTAGTGCCAAAGTTGCGCTATTCGTAACTAAATCCTTTGATAAAAATTCGCACTCCGTCACGAGCTTTCTGAGAGAAGTCGATGGAATGGCACCGTACATTGAACACGTGAGAAAAAGTAAACACCCAGATTGGAGCGACGAATGGCTTGAAGTCGGCGGCGTTGCAAAAACAATTCGCGAGCTCTCTGAACGCGTTGATCTTTTGCAGAGCAGCGAGCAATTTCTTGCTTTAAAGATAAATCGCGACGAGATGTTGGCGCATTCCCTCGAAGGAGAAAGCGGCCAGCGAAGAAAACTCAATAAAATAGACATTGATCCAAGTCCGATAACATATCGTCAGCTATTGGATATGTCGGTTGAAACAGCCGAAATCATTAGTGAAGCTATTAGAATTTGGACTTTTTCAGTTATCGACCCAAAAGACTGGATTGAAAACGCTGAAGAATACGCGGTGATGTTTTGGCACTCTATCCCTTCGCTTACCGAAGTAGAGGAGATGCCAGACAAAAAAGAATAGCTGCAGCTCGCTTTGTCGACATTCATAAAACAACATATGCACTGGCTGCAGTTTTGCAAATGTGCCCGAGGCCCCGCCTCGGGCAGCGCCCGACCTCCCCCCGGGGAGGGCGCACTGCGTTTGCCCTGATGCTCCCGCATCCCTCCGGGCTCAAAAGGTCCCCCGGACCTTTTGCAAGACGCCCTCCGGCCCGAGGTCGAGCGCTGCCCTGAACAACGTTCACACAGAATAAATTCCAGTTTCGGCCGCTCAGCCCGACGCAAACACCACCCCGCCGGTTTTGTTCTGCATTGTCATGGGCAACTCCTCCGTCGCCTCTGCGCGGATGGCGGCGATCTTTTCCTGCGCGGATATGGCGGTCGCTTCATCAACATACTGTGTCACGACGGAAAATGCGTTTTCATCCGTGCGCAGCATCTGCACGCTGGATGCGCCCACGGCCATGACGAGGGGCACGTATTTCTCGCGCGCCAGCGCCTCCATCTCGTCGGTCCATGCGGTCGTTGTCCAATGGCTTACTGTGCAATAGCTCATTTCAATACCCTCCCTTAAAAGATGCAACAGCGTTGCACGCGAGGGGGTATTCACCTAGAAACTTCCGCCCGAAGTCCCGGAAGGGTCATCCGGGCGGCGTCGTTTCTTACATCACCACCATGTGGAATGTCGAAAATACAACCCATACGCCCATCAGGGAGGCGAATCCGACGGCGGTTGGCAAAATGACTTTCAGCATGTCTCTTTTCCTTTCCAGGCATCCCGATTCCGGGGTGCGGTGTGCGCCGCAGGACGTTCTGCCCTGCGATCTGGAAAAGAGATGGGGGCGCTTCGTTGACACAAAAAGCCCCCGTTTCGTCACGATGCCTCACCCCTGCGGGAGCGGCTGTAACATCGTGTCAGTCCTGCAAACCCTGCAAAAACGCCACCAGATCCGCCACGGCGGGGGAGGTCAGGATCGGCTGGCCGCTTTCGGTCCTGAGCGAGAGATCATCGCCCACGAAGAAGTCACCATAGATCGGCATGGGAGAGCCGTGGCTGACCAGCGGGTCGCGCCCGTCGATGCGCATCACCACGCGCGTCATGGGGAAAACGCCGTCGTTGCGCGCCGACAGCGCCGTCAGATCAGGCGGTTGCAGCACCAGCACCGGGGCCATCGGCCCGCCGCCTTGCGCATCGGCACCGTGACAGGTCGCACAGTGGCGCGCGTAAATCTGCGCACCGTTTTCGACGTCCTGCGCAGCCGCAGCCCCTGCGCAGATCGACAGCGCCACACCAAGAATCAGGTTCTTCATCGCTCCCTCCTCATCACTTTCGATCCGAGTGTAGCATCAGACCCGGCAAGGGGCTGTGATCTCGATCAATGATCTTGCCGAACGCGCCTGTGAATGTGACCCAAAGACATCTTGATCCCTGCGCCACAATTCTGCACTGCTGCGGGATGCGATTGCTGATCTTTCTTTGTCTCGCCCTGTTGACCGCTTGCGGGCGCCCGATGACGGATAATGAAAAGGCGTTTGCCTATACGCTGCATGGCGACACGCTGGATACATCGCGGGTGCGCATCGTCGATGGCGCGCCCACGCGGGCGGTGACCTTCACGCGCACGCCGCAACCGCGCACAACCTGCCGCCAGCGTATTTTACCGCCCCCAACAGGGGAAACGGTGACATCGAAACCTGCTGCGATCGCGCTTTACAATCACATCCTGTTTGATCGCGACTGGTATCTTGAGGATTACATGCCCGATTACCCCGATCAGATCGGGTTGATCGCAGCCATGCTGTTTGGCCATGAGTTGACCCATGCCTGGCAATGGCAAAACCGGGCTGAAACGGGCTATTCCCCCTGGGCGGCGGCATTCGAGCACCGCGGGGCGCGCGACCCTTACCTGTTCGATATTGATGCAAGCCCGGCATTCAACGATTTCGGATATGAGCAACAGGGCGCCATCGTCGAGGAATTCATCTGTTGCCGCGCATTGGACCCGACCGCCCCGCGCACCGCGCGCCTGCATGCGCTCCTGTCGCAGGTGATGCCCGTCGCCCCGCTGCCAAAGGAGAGGCCCTATGCTGTGGGGCTGCCGTGGGCGGGCGTCGAGTTGAAGGGGATTTGCCGTTGATCACGGCAGTTGCGACGCTTCAAGATAGGCCAGCAGGGCTGCTTGAGGTGCGGGAATCCGGGTGCGCCCCTGTTCGGTCTTAATGCGCTCGGTGTCTTGCGATGTCAGATGGGCAAAGGGGCGCATCAGCCGGCCCGGTTGTACACCGGCCGCATAGTCATTCAGCAGCGCGAGAACCTCGCCACGTGGGAAATCCCCGCCCGAACGCACCGCAAGGGTCGTCAGATCGGTCGGAACCTTGTTGAGCCCCACAACCCCGATGCCGCCGCCCCCGCGCAAATCGCCACCATGACAGATCGCACAGTTTTCACTGTATAAAACGGCCCCACGGCTGACGCGGTCCTCCGGACTGCAAGCGGCCAGAAAAACACAAGCGGCCATGATCAGACTGCTGAAACGGGGCATCGCATACTCCATCGAAAAACGCGTTGCACCCATCCTAGCCTAATTGTCTTGCTGATCTGGTAACGAGCCTGCATTCTCTTTACAGCCCGGATTTTCAAAGGATGATGGCCATGGCGCAATACGCATTCACGATGGTTCTGGCCGGTATCGGCATCCCTGTTCTGGCCGCGCTCAACGCAGCACTCGGTGCCAAGATCGGCTCTCCCGCGGCTGCGGCGACGGTTTTGTTCACCGTGGCTTTCATCAGTTGCGCCTGCGTGGTCGTAACCACGGGTCCAGAGGCCTTGTGGCGCCTCACAGATGCCCCAAAACACTTGTTCCTTGCCGGTGTGCTGATCGCGTTCTACGTGCTCAGCATCACCTATATCGCACCCAGCTTTGGCATTGGAAACGCTGTGTTTTTCGTTCTGTTGGGCCAATTGATCAGCGCCGCTGTCATCGATCACTTTGGCCTGTTTGGCGCACGCGTCAGCCCGATCAGCGCAACCCGCGCCCTCGGGATAGCGGTCATGGCAACCGGCGTGTTCATCACCCAGAAGGTTTAGGCCCCTGCGCCAGTTCCTGCAATCTGTTCCAGACCTGATCCACCACTTCGACTTCCTGCATGATCTGGCGTGACTGGCCCGGCATGCGCGCCCCTTCATCCTTGGTAGCAGCCTGAGACAGCGCGGCGAGCCGCTCGGCAAAGGCCTCCCCGCTTTGTGGATCGATGAGGATGTAAAACTGCCCCAGATCATGCGGCGGTCCCTGCGGGGCCTTGAGCGGTTTGACGCTGCCCGACAGGACCGAGCCCGTCATGCCGGCTGCGAGGATTTCAGCCATCAGGCCAAAGCCCCAGCCCTTATGCCCGCCAACCGACACCAGCGAACCTTCGAGAGCGGCCTGCGGATCGGTGGTGGGCTTTCCCTGCGCATCCAGCGCCCAGCCCAACGGAATCTGCTGGCCCAGGGCCTTGGCCATCGTGATCTTGCCCAAGGCCACGGTGGTGGTTGACTGATCAAACTGCATCGCGACGCCGCCAGCCCCGTCAGGCACCGAAAACGCGATCGGGTTTGTGCCGATCACCCGCGTTTTACCACCGGGTGCGGCAACGATGGGCGAGGCATTGGTGAACCCGATCCCGATACACCCACTTTGAGCGATCTGTTCGGTAAAATACCCCAGCGACGTGCAGGTGTGTGCATGCCCCACGGCAAGCGTCGCGGTTCCCAGCGTCTTGGCCGCGTCCAGCGCAGGCACCAGACCCTGCGCAAAGGCAGGCTGGGCAAATCCATAATTGGCGTTCACATGGATCGCCGCGGGACGGGGGTTGGTCACATCGGGCACCGCATGCCCGTCGACCCGACCCGTTTCGAGCTGCAAACAATAACTTTCGACATAGTACAACCCGCAGATCTTGTTGCCATAGCCCTCGGCCACGCGCACGGCGCGGGCAACTTCGGCGGCCACAAACGGGGTCGCGCCATAGGCCATGAGTGCCTGTTTGGTCAGCGCTTCTATGTCTTCCAAGCTGTGGTATGGCATCACTGTTCCTTCCGGTTCGCCCGCTAGCCTGCGTAAGGCCTTGATATTATACGTCAGACAGCTGCCCTGCGTCCAAACGGATTTGCCGGTCCATACGGGCCGCCAGCGCGAGGTTATGCGTTGCAATCAGCGCCGACAGGCCTGTGTCGCGCACAAGATTCATCAGCGCATCAAACACCTGATCCGAGGTGCCGGGATCCAGATTGCCCGTGGGCTCATCCGCCAGCAACATTTTGGGCGCATTGGCCAGCGCGCGGCAAAAGGCGACGCGTTGCTGTTCGCCCCCCGACAGCGCACCGGGGCGATGCGCGGCCCGCGATGCAATCCCAACCGCAGAGAGCAAGCCCGCCGCACGCTCCGCCGCTGCGGCTTTGGACACCCCATTGGCCAGTTGCGGCAGAATGATGTTTTCAGCGGCGTTGAATTCCGGCAGCAAGTGGTGAAACTGATAGATGAAACCCACATCGCTGCGCCGGATCGCAGTGCGGCGCGCATCGCTGAGGCCCCGCATCTCTTCGCCCTCGATCAGGACCTGACCGGTATCGGCCTCATCCAGCAGACCTGCGATGTGCAACAGCGTGGATTTCCCTGCACCCGATGGTGCAACCAGCGCGACCACTTCACCCTTGGCAATACGCAGATCCACTCCGCGCAGGACGGTGACGGCATTGGCCTGACCTGCGTTGTAGGACTTGGTGATGCCGCGCATTTCGAGGATTGGATTACTCATAGCGCAGCGCCTCAACCGGGTTCATGCGTGCCGCGCGCCGGGCAGGAAAGATTGTCACCACAAACGACAGACCAAGCGACAGCGCCACAGCGGAGAGCACATCCCTGAGGTGCAGTTCGGCGGGCAGCGCATAAATCCCGCGAATGGACGGATCCCAGACACCGCCCCCCATCGCGACATTCACAAAAGAGAAAATCGGATCAATATAGAGGGCAAAGAGCGAACCCAGAATGACACCCGCGGCTGTGCCGATAATGCCCGTGAACGCGCCGCAGATGAAGAACACCCGCAGGATGGACCCCTCGCTCAGCCCCATGGTGCGCAGGATGCCGATGTCGCGGCCCTTGTTCTTCACCAGCATGATGAGGCCCGAGACGATGTTCATTGCGGCGATCAGCACGAGAATCGACAGGATGATGAACATCACATTGTCCTCGACTTCGAGCGCGCGCAGAAAGCCGCCGGATGCATCCTGCCAGGTCCAGAGTTGCCCACGCTCCCCGGCGGCTTTCAAAAGCTCCATGCGCATCAGATCGATGCGTTCAGGCTCTTGAACCATCACTTCAATTTCATCCGCTACCCCCTGGCGATTAAAGAAACTTTGCGCCTCTTTAAAAGGGAGGTAAGCGCGTGTTCGGTCGATGTCATAACGCCCGGCGGTAAAGATGTATGTCACCTCATAGGCGTTCACGCGCGGCGATGTGCCAAAGGCGGTTTTCACCCCATCCGGCGAGATCAGACGGATGCGATCCCCGATACCGACCCCCAATTCGCGCGCCACACCAGAGCCGAGGGCAATCCCCTCACCAAAGCGCGCGATATCACCACGCGATGTGGCCGGATCCGCAATGCGCGGCAATGAGCGCAGGTTTTCAGGGGCCACGCCAAACACTTCGACACCGGCATTTCGCCCGCGATGCGCGGCCATGACCTGCCCCCGTACCAGCGGTGCGACGCGGGTGACACCCGGCACCACCGCAAGCTCCGCGGCGATCGCATCAAAATCCGGTATGGTGCGATCCATCTGGCCATTTTCCGTCACGGATGCCAGCGCATAAACGGTCACATGGGCATTCGCCCCCAAAATCGTATCCACGAATTCCGCCCTGAAACCGGAGCGCACAGAGAGGGTGGCAATCAGCGCAAAGACCGCAAGCGTGATGCCGATCAGGCTGATCCACGTCATGACACTCACACCGCCTTCGCTGCGGCGGGCACGCAAATAGCGCCATGCAATCATCCATTCGAAACCCGCAAATGGTGGGGGTGTTCTGGTCATTCAACGTCCTCGACTGAAACTGCGCGCAACCTGCGATTTCGCGCGTCGCGGGTCAAGCCGACAGTGCTTTGGATCTGCGCCGGGACCGCAACAAGCCTGCGAGCAAAGCCGCCGATATGCCCCCGGCAACCCCGCCAACTCCCGCAAACAAGGCGCTCGCAAAGGTGATCGGTAGCGCCGGTTCGAAGGCCTCCCACGCCCCTTTTACGATTTCCCCGTCCGTCAGATGCGCAAAATGATAGGCCCGCATGAAAGGCCCCTGCCCCTCTAGCGTGTCAAGCGCGGCGCGCAGCCCGTCGTAGCGCCGGAACGCCTGTTGCATATCCGCGCGGCGCGCCTGCACAAAGGCCGAGCCCGTCATCTGCGCCAGCGCCTCCTCCCGGCTGAGCCCCAGTGAGGCCGCAGATGCATCGAAATCCAGTATCACTTGCTGCAACGCGTCCACCGCCCCGCCAAGGCGCTGCAGATACTGCTGTGAAAACGCCGGAAACTGCGCAGCGCCCAGCGCGCCCGCGACACTTGCCGCCAGAATGAAACCGCGAAGGATCATCGCCTTCTCCCGCTCATCCCCCGATGGCGCCTCGACAGCCTAGCAGAAACAGCGCGCCGCTCAAAGCCCCGCGCCGCGCGTCCTTGCTTACAGGTTGCCACTCACATGATGGGGCGCGTATATTTTAGCAATCTTTTCAATTGCCTCTTCGGGTGGAAGCTCTGAGCTTTCGCCGGTCTTGCGGCTGGTCAGTTCGACAACACCGTTTTTCAGCCCCCGTGGCCCCACCGTGATCCGCCATGGCAATCCGATCAGATCCATGGTTGCGAATTTGCCGCCTGCGCGTTCCTTGCGATCATCATAAAGCGGATCAAGCCCGAGCGCACGCAATGACGCATAAAGCGCATCACAGGCTGCATCAGCCTCCGTATCGCCCTGTTTCAGGTTCACGATTCCGCAGTGGAACGGCGTCACGCCTTCGGGCCAGATGATGCCCTTCTCGTCATGGCTGGCCTCGATGATCGCGCCGACAAGGCGGCTGACCCCGATCCCGTGGCTGCCCATATGTACAGCCGTCGGTTTGCCATCGGGGCCCTGCACCTTAGCGCCCATCGCATCGGAATACTTGGTGCCAAAATAGAAGATCTGGCCGACCTCGATCCCCCGCGCCTGGCGCTGACGCTCAGCCGGGATCGCGGCGAACAGGGCCTGATCATGGGTTTCATCCGTGCGCGCGTAAAGGTTGGTGAATTCTTCCATCACCCCCTGACACTGTTCGACGCTGTCATAGTCAATGTCACGGTCCCCAAAGGTCAGATCGGTCACGGCGCTGTCATAGAACACCTCGGATTCTCCGGTGTCCGCCAAGACCAGGAATTCATGCGTGTCATCGCCGCCAATCGGGCCGGAATCAGCGCGCATCGGAATGGCCTGCAATCCCATCCGCTCATAGGTGCGCAAATAGCTGACCAGATGGCGGTTATAAGCGTGCAATGCGTCCTCTTTCGTCAGATCGAAATTGTAGCCGTCTTTCATAAAGAACTCGCGCCCCCGCATCACACCAAAGCGCGGGCGCATCTCGTCGCGGAATTTCCACTGGATGTGATAGAGCGTCAGTGGCAAATCCTTGTAGCTGCTCACATGGCTACGGAAAATGTCGGTGATCATTTCCTCATTGGTCGGCCCAAAGAGCATGTCGCGGTCCTGTCGGTCCCTGATCCGCAGCATTTCAGGCCCATAGGCATCATAGCGCCCACTTTCGCGCCATAGATCCGCCGATTGCATCGTGGGCATCAGCATCGGCACGTGGCCTGCGCGGATTTGTTCCTCATGCACGATGTTTTCCAGCTTGCGCAGCACCTTGAACCCCAGCGGCAGCCACGAATAAATCCCTGCCGCGTTCTGTTTGATCATCCCGGCCCGCAACATCAGACGGTGGCTGACAATCTGCGCCTCTGCCGGGTTTTCGCGCAGTACGGGCATAAAGTATCGGGTCAGGCGCATGGGGTGTCCTCATCTGGTCTACGGAATGCCCTTGATTAGGCCAAAGGCGCGCGGCTCGCAATCGCCAAACCGTCTCAACAGGCTGAGCTGAAAACCAGTCCTTTCGCTCAAACAGGAAATAGGTTTTTGCAGCGCTACACTTCTGCCCAAACCTGCGGTAAGCACGGTGACATCGCGACCACAAAGGACAGAGAGAGAAAAATGGCCCTGCCCATCCGGGATCAGTTGAAATATTGGGGAATTGCCACCGCGGTGCTGTTGGTTGCGCTGATGTTCTTGGGCGATGTGCTCTTGCCCTTTGTTCTTGGCGGCGCAATCGCCTATTTTCTGGACCCTGTGGCAGATCGCCTCGAACGCCTCGGCCTGAGCCGGGTCGCCGCGACCGCGATCATTACGCTTTGCGGCTTGTTGGTTTTCTTTATTGTCGCGCTGCTCGTGATTCCTGCCCTCGTCGAACAGGCTGTAAAGCTGGTCAATGTCGCGCCGGAATATGCACGCAATATCACCGCCTTTTTGACAGAACGCTTCCCAACGCTGCTGGATGAAAATTCTGCCATGCAGCGCTCCCTGCATTCGCTGGGTGAGACGATCCAGAGCCGGGGTGCCGAGTTGTTGGAGACGGCACTGTCTTCTGCGGCGTCACTGTTGAATGTCTTGATCCTCTTGATCATCGTGCCGGTTGTCGCGGTGTATCTACTGCTGGACTGGGACAATATGACGGCAAAGATCGACAGCCTGCTGCCCCGCGATCATGCCCCGACCATCCGCCAGCTTGCGTCCCAGATTGATCAGGTGCTGGCGTCATTTATCCGCGGTATGGGCACCGTCTGCCTGATCCTGGGGACATATTACGCGATCGCCTTGATGGTTGCGGGGCTGCAGTTCGGGCTTGTGGTCGGGTTCATCGCGGGGCTGGTGACATTCATTCCCTACCTCGGGGCCCTGATCGGCGGGGCCTTGGCCATCGGGCTTGCCCTGTTTCAATTCTGGGGCGAGTGGATGTCCGTGGGCATCATTGTCGGCATATTCGCGCTGGGTCAGGTGCTTGAGGGCAATGTCATCACGCCCAAACTCGTGGGCAATTCCGTCGGGCTGCACCCGGTCTGGCTGCTGCTGGCGCTGTCAGTCTTTGGCGCACTCTTCGGGTTCGTGGGCATGCTCGTAGCCGTACCGCTCGCCGCGGCCCTCGGGGTTCTGGCGCGCTTTGGCGTTGCGCAATACACAAACTCGCTGCTTTATCGTGGCATGTCGGACAAGGATCAGGACTGACATGCCCGAACAGCTTGGTTTGGACCTGCCCGGCATCACCGCACTGGGGCGGGCGGATTTTCTGGTGGCGCCGTCAAATGCTCTCGCCGTGGCCCTGATCGAGGGCTGGCAGGACTGGCCGGGGCGCAAACTTGTGCTGAGCGGCCCGGCAGGATCGGGAAAGACGCATCTTGCACATGTGTGGGCCGCCCTCAGCGGCGCAGAGATCTGTCCGGCGCGCGACCTTGTCGGGCAGGACATTCCCGATCTGGCACGACGTTCCGTCGCGATCGAAGACGTGCCCGACATCGCCGGGAATGCGCAGGCTGAAACGGCATTGTTTCACCTACACAACCTTGCGTTGGCCGAGGGCAACGCACTGCTCTTTACCGGTGAGGCCGCGCCGCGTGCGTGGCATCTGAACCTGCCGGACCTCAAAAGCCGGATAGAGGGGACGCAGGCGGTCTCCCTTGATTTGCCCGATGACGCGCTGCTGTCGGCGGTGCTCGCCAAGCTTTTTGCAGATCGGCAACTGACGCCGAAACCTGAGCTGATTGCCTATCTGATCCTGCGCATCGACCGCTCGTTTGCAGCCGCGCGCAGGATCGTTGCGGCCCTTGATGCGGCATCGCTGGCGCAAAAGCGCCCGCTCTCACGGCAACTTGCGGCGGCAGTGCTGGACAAAGAGGATCAGCTTGCGCGATAAATGTCATTCAGCCGACACATGCTTTTTGCAAAAGGTCAAAATGACACAAGCAGATTTTCTCAGCGCAGATTTTCCAGAACCGGTGGCGCTTCCCAATGTGGATGCAAGCGGACCGGAGCGGTTTTTCAATCGGGAACTGAGTTGGCTGGGCTTCAACTGGCGCGTACTGGAAGAAGCCGAGAACCCGCGCGTCCCCCTGCTGGAGCGCTTGCGGTTCTTATCCATCTCAGCGACCAATCTGGATGAATTCTACACCGTGCGGGTGGCAGGCCTGCGCGAATTGGCCATGGCGGGCAATACCACCCCGGCGGCCGACGGGCTGACCCCGGCCGAGCAACTGGTTCTGATCAACAATGACGCGCGCACGCTGATGGAAACGCAGCAGCGTGTTCTGGTTGCGCTGCTTGCCGATATGGAAGCCGAAAACATCTCCGTGCTCAGACGGGATGATCTGACCGCTGCAGACAAGAAGTACCTCGAAGAGGTTTTTCTGACGCAGGTTTTCGCTGTCTTGTCGCCGCTTGCGATTGATCCCGCGCACCCTTTCCCGTTCATTCCAAACACCGGATATGCCCTCGCCCTGCAGCTTGAACGCAGCCGCGACAAACGCCCCTTGCAGGCGCTCTTGCCGATCCCCGCACAGATCGAGCGTTTCGTCGCGTTGCCCGCGCCCGATGGCAGCCACCGCTTTCTTCCCCTCGAAGAACTGCTGGTCATGAACATCGCGCAATTGTTTCCCGGCTATAAGCTCAAGGCGCATTTTGAATTCCGCGTGTTGCGCGACAGTGATCTGGAGGTCGAGGACGAGGCCGAAGACCTCGTGCGCGAATTCGAGGTGGCGCTCAAACGGCGGCGGCGCGGCGAAGTCGTGCGCCTGACCCATTCCGCCGGTGCACCGCCCAAGCTGAAATCGGTGATCATGGAAGAACTGGATGTTGATCTCGACGAGGTGATCCAGCTTGATGGCATGGTCGGCATGGCCGACCTCGCCGAATTGGTGCTGGATGCGCGCCCCGATCTTCTGTGGCCCAATTTCACCCCGCGAATCCCTGAACGGGTCACGGACCATGACGGCGACATGCTGTCCGCGATCCGCAACAAGGACATGTTGTTGCACCACCCCTACGAGACGTTTGACATGGTGGTGCGCTTTTTGCAGCAGGCCGCACGCGACCCGCAGGTTGTCGCGATCAAACAGACGCTCTATCGCACATCACGCGACAGCCCGATTGTCGAAGCACTTTGCGAAGCGGCGGAGGGCGGCAAATCCGTCACAGCGCTGGTTGAGTTGAAAGCCCGCTTTGACGAAGCGGCCAACATCCGCCAGTCCCGCCGCCTCGAACGCGCGGGCGCCCATGTGGTTTACGGGTTTCTTGACCTGAAAACCCACGCCAAGATTTCCACCATCGTGCGGCGCGAGGGCAATCAACTCGTGACCTATACCCACTATGGGACCGGCAATTACCACCCCATCACGGCGCGGATTTACACGGACCTTTCGTTTTTCACCTGCGATGCGCGCCTCGGGCGTGATGCCACCAAGGTTTTCAACTACCTGTCGGGCTATGCACAGCCCGATAGCCTCGACAATCTTGCGATTTCGCCGATCACGCTGAAACCACGGCTGCTGGAACTGATCGCCGCCGAAGCGGATCACGCCCACAATGGCCGCCCGGCCGTGATCTGGGCCAAGATGAATTCCCTGATCGACAGCGAAGTCATCGACGCCCTATATGCGGCCAGCGCTGCCGGGGTCAAAATCAGTCTGGTGATCCGGGGCATCTGCGGTCTGCGCCCCGGGGTGAAAGGTCTGAGCGAAAACATACGTGTCAAATCCATCGTGGGGCGGTTTCTGGAACACTCCCGCATCGTCTGTTTTGGCAACGGCGCGGGCCTGCCCCACAAGAAAGCGCGCGTTTTCATCTCATCAGCGGATTGGATGGGTCGCAACCTCAACCGGCGCGTCGAAACGCTGGTCGAGATCGAAAACCCGACGGTCAAAGCGCAGATCGTCAGCCAGATCATGGCTGCAAATCTGGCGGATGTCGCCCAAAGCTGGGTGATGCGCCCCGATGGTGTTTTCGAACGCCCCCCCGTCCAAGAAGGCAAGTTTGCCTTTAACTGCCATCGGTTCTTCATGGAAAACCCGTCGCTTTCCGGCCGTGGGTCCGCCGGTGCCTCGGATGTTCCCAAACTGACGCACACCGAAGACTGACGCCCACACACAACAAAACGCAAAAGCCGCAAAAATAACCCCGTGATCCGCATTGACGGCTGCGGTGTTTTTGAACAGGCTGCGCGCGAACAGCCGGTGTAGGTCCATGAGCGAAACCAACCTGAACCCTGGAACCCCGGATGCCAGCCATCCCGATGCTGGCCTGTTCGGGCAGCCGCTTTTTCGTGATCCGGGTGCGCGGGCGCTGGCACGTGTCGGCGTTGTTGATGTGGGCTCGAACTCCGTTCGGCTTGTGGTTTTTGACGGGGCTGCGCGCAGCCCGGCATATTTTTACAACGAGAAGATCATGTGTGCGCTTGGCGCGGGTCTGTCCGACTCCGGCGTTCTGAACCCTCAGGGACGGGTGCGCGCGCTGAGCGCATTGCGCCGTTTTCAGCATCTGGCACAGGGCATGGGATTGCCCAATCTGACCGTTGTCGCCACCGCCGCCGTCCGGGATGCAAGCGACGGGCGCGATTTTTGCGCAGAGGTTTTGCGCGAAACAGGCCTGCGCATCTGGGTCATCGACGGCAAGGAAGAGGCACGCCTCTCCGCGCAGGGTGTCTTGCTGGGATGGCCGGGATCTTACGGGCTGGTCTGCGATATCGGGGGCTCGTCGATGGAGCTGGCAGAGATTTCCGACGGGCGCGTGGGGCGTCGGGTCACATCCTCTCTTGGACCACTGAAACTGCGCGAGATCAGGGGCGGCAAGAAAGGCCGCGAGGCACATATCAGAGAAACCATGACGGCCCTGCAAGAGGCGATGGGCGCGCAGCGTGACCGGCTTTTCCTTGTTGGTGGATCATGGCGCGCCATTGCACGGATTGACATGCACCGGCGCGGCTATCCGCTGCACGTGCTGCATGAATACCGCATGACCGCGCGCTCCGTCAGCGCCACCATCAAATTCATCGAGAAAAGCAACCTGGACGAATTGCGCAGCGCCTGCGGTATCTCGTCCGCCCGGATGAGCCTTGTTCCGCTCGCAGCGGAGGTGCTGAGCCGGTTGGTAAAAACCTTCCGGCCCAAGGATATCGCGGTGTCAAGCTACGGCATTCGCGAAGGCATGCTCTATGAGCAAATGCCCCAGCGTTTGCGCGACCGCGACCCCTTGATTGAATCCTGCCGTTTTGCGGAAGCAAAAGACGCCCGCATGCCGGGTTTTGGCAAATCCCTTTATGCCTTCATCCACCCGTTGTTCAAATCTGTCCCCGCCTCCCGGCGCAGGCTGATCAAAGCGGCCTGCCTGCTGCATGACGTCAGTTGGCGCGCGCACCCCGATTACCGGGCCGAAACCTGTTTTGACAATGCAACCCGTGCCAATCTGGGCGGCCTGAAGCATTCCGAACGGGTGTTTCTGGGCCTTGCGCTGCTGCATCGCTATTCAAACAAACGCGAAGGGACGCGTTTTGCCGAGCTATATGAATTGATTGACGAGGCCGAACGACGTCAGGCTGAGATACTGGGCAAGGCGATGCGCTTTGGTGCCATGCTCTGGATGACGCAAGATGCCAAACGCGGCACACTGCGTTGGTTTCCAAAGAAAAAACACCTGCAGCTGAGCCTGACGCCCGACATGGTCCCCTTGTTCGGAGAGGTTGCAGAGGCGCGGCTGATGTCCCTTGCCGCCTCGCTCGAAGCCAGCGTCGAGGTCAAAAAACTGCGTTAGAGCGCCTGACGAAGCACCTGGAACATCACATCACGCATTGAAACCCTTGATTTCAGGCAGCGTTACGTGATTCAGGTCTTTTGCCTGACGCCTTAAAGCTCGATCTGGGGAACGGGGTCTGTTTGCTCCGGGACCGGGTCAACGTCAGGTTTGCGACGAATGATGATGTCGCCATTGTCCAGCATTTCCGGCGGCTCATAAGCGGACCAGTCCTTGACCTCATCCATCAACCCCATCATGGCGGGCCCCATTTCCTCCATGAAGCTGCGCATCTCTTCCCATGCAGGTTGCATCTCTTGCAGCAACCCTTCGAGGAACTGCTGCGCGCCCCTTTCCATCAGGGAGGACCCGTCCTCCTCCTGCGCCAGGGCAGGATGGCCCGCGACGGTCAAAACAAAAAGTGCAGCAAAAACCCGTTTCATGGACAGACCATAACAATCCATCCGCGATTCTGACAGATCAGATCAATCCGACCACAGGCAATGGCACTGAGGTGCCGCCGCCTGACAAACCCTTGACCGCATCACCCTTGTTCAGCGCGGATGTCGTCCCATGCTTTATTGATGTCCGACATGCGCTTCTGCGCAAGTTGCAACGCTTCTTCGGGCACACCCCGCGCGATCATTGCATCGGGGTGATTTTCGCGCACAAGGCGGCGGAACGTCCGGCGTATGTCCTCGATCGGCGTGTCCGGGCTGACGCCCAGAACGGTATAGGGGTCTTGGGGCGCATCGGGTGCGAATCTCATCCGCAGCCTGTTGAATTCGGATTTCGGTATGCCGAAAATATGGGTCACCTTTTCCAGAAAGGCGTTTTCGTT
This sequence comes from Roseobacter denitrificans OCh 114, assembly GCF_000014045.1. Taxonomy (NCBI): domain Bacteria; kingdom Pseudomonadati; phylum Pseudomonadota; class Alphaproteobacteria; order Rhodobacterales; family Roseobacteraceae; genus Roseobacter; species Roseobacter denitrificans. Next base: position 1,947,343 of record NC_008209.1, on the reverse strand, counting down.
CGGGTGATAAAAGCCATCCGCCATCGCGATATGAAACAACCCTTCAAGAAGGTCGCGCAGGGTGTCGGGCTGCCCGCTGAACATGGTGCCGATGCGCTGCGCATATTCCTCAAAGCCCGCTGCATCCTGACGCGCAAGATTGAACACCTTGGCGGCCCCTGCCTCATCCTGTGCAGCGATACGAAAGACTTCGCGAAAAGCGGTGACCTCATCGCGGGTCACGCGCCCGTCCGCCTTGGCCATCTTGGCCCCCAGAGCAATCACCGCAATCGTAAAGGCAACAGACCGCTCCGGCGGGCTGCGCAGCCGGTCGAAAACGGCCGACAGCCCTTCGCCCGCCGTCAGAGCGGAAAGCGCGTCAGTGATGCGGGACCAGATAGACATGCGCGGACCATAGCCCCTGCGGCGCGGACTGTCAGGCCATCAACCGACGTATCAGAGGTTTTTCTGCATCAGAATAAGGTCAAGCCACTGCCCTTGCTTGTACCCCACACCGGGAAGATGCCCGACCTGTATGTAGGCCAGCCTTTCATGGAAACGGATCGCGCCTCGATTGTGACTGCTGATTGCACCGATCATGACCTTTTTACCTGCCGCGCGGGCAGCGGTTTCCGCCTGCGCCATCAGCGCGCGCCCAATGCCGCGACCATGCGCCTGTGGGTCGATAAGGATGGTATGTTCAACCGTCGCGGCATATCCCGGCCCGGGTCGAAACGGTCCAAAGGTCACAAAACCGACAAATATCCCTTTGTTTTCCGCGATATGAAACTGCGTCGGCGCTGAGGTGATGCGCGCCGCGACCTCTGCGCTGGTTTTTGGCACCGTGGTGAATGTCGCCAATGTGTCGCGGATCATCCAGTTCCACAAAGCCGCAATTGCCGCGCTGTCCTGAGGTGATGCAGGTCTGATCATGCCCCCAGTGTACGGGGCCCCTGCGGTGTGTCAAAATCTGCCTGCATCGCCACAGGCCCTGTTTCGATCGAAATGCGGTCATCCTGCATCTGACCTCGTAACAGGTCCTTCAACTGTAACGCCTGTGGATGGGTTACCGTCAAACGGCGCAGTGTGACCCCAGAGCGCGGCAGGCGTTCAGCCGGGTGCGGTGCGGATTGCCATTCGATCAAGGCCGGGGCGCAATTGTCAAAGGGCAATATTCCATCCTGTGGCACGGCCATCTGCCAACGCAGATCGCCCCGCTTCAAAGCGACCGGCTTTCCGAACGCCTCCGGCATGTTGACCAGTGTTTCGGCTAAATCACCTGTCCGGCAAATCCAATTGGTCAGGCGCGGCGCGCCCTCGAAACGGTCCAGATCAAACCACCTCGGTCGATCTGGCTGCGGCGCATCCGGGTTGATGGCAATCGCCTCAAGGTACAGCCCCGCTTCGAGGCCCAGCAGGGCGTTATGCGTAAAAAACACGTCATGCGCGCCACCGTCTTGCAGGGCGACGCCAAGCGCATCTTCGACATAAGCGCGCGCGGCCGACAGCGTTTCACCGGCGATTGCAATATGGTCAAACGCGATCAACCGCGCGCCTCGGCAATCAGTTTGAGGATATCCTGCGCCGCTTCGGGGATATTGGTGCCCGGTCCGAAAATGGCCTTAACCCCTGAATCGTAAAGGAACTGATAGTCCTGCTGTGGGATTACGCCACCGCAGATCACCAGAATATCCTCCGCTCCCGCTTCCTTGAGGGCCGTGACCAATTGCGGTGCCAGTGTCTTGTGGCCCGCCGCCTGGCTGCTGATGCCGATCACATGCACATCGTTGTCAACCGCATCCTGTGCGGCCTCGGCGGGCGTCTGAAAGAGCGGTCCGACGTCCACATCAAACCCGATATCCGCAAAAGCGGTCGCGATCACCTTGGCCCCCCGGTCATGCCCGTCCTGCCCCATTTTCACGACCAGCATACGCGGTCTGCGCCCTTCGGTCTCGGCAAAGGCTTCGACCGATTTCTGAATGGCGGCAAAACCCGCATCCCCTTCGTAAGCCGCGCCATAAACACCGGCGAGGGTTTTTACTTCGGCTCTGTGGCGGCCAAAAATCTTTTCCATCGCCATGCTGATCTCTCCTACTGTTGCGCGGGCGCGTGCCGCCTCAACGGCCGCTTCCAAAAGGTTGCCACCTTCCGCCGCGCGCCGGCTGAGTTCTTCAAGGGCGGCGTCGCAGGCCGCGCCGTCACGACCGGCACGTACCTGTTCCAGGCGCGCAATCTGACTTTGGCGCACGGCGGCGTTGTCGATGTCCAGAATGTCGATCAGGTCCTCTTTGTCGCGGCGGTACTTGTTGACACCGACAATCACTTCGGTGCCCCGGTCGATGTTGGCCTGACGGGTGGCGGCGGCCTCTTCGATGCGCAACTTGGGCATGCCGCTGGCCACGGCCTTGGTCATGCCGCCCATTTCCTCAACCTCTTCGATCAACTGCCACGCCGCCTCGGCCAGATCATGGGTCAGTTTTTCGACATAGTAGGACCCGGCCAGAGGGTCAACCACATTGGTCACACCCGTTTCTTCCTGCAAAATCAACTGGGTATTGCGTGCAATCCGGCTTGAGTTTTCCGTGGGCAACGCAATCGCCTCATCCAGCGCATTTGTGTGCAGCGATTGTGTGCCCCCCAACACCGCGCTCATCGCTTCATAGGCCGTGCGGATCACGTTGTTATAAGGGTCTTGTTCCTGAAGGCTCACACCGGAGGTCTGGCAATGGGTCCGCAACATCGAGGATTTGGGGTTCTTCGGTTCGAACTCCTCCATAATCCGCGACCAGAGCAAACGCGCGGCACGCAGCTTGGCCGCTTCCATGAAAAAGTTCATCCCGATGGCGAAAAAGAAGCTCAGCCGTCCGGCGAATTTATCCACATCCATGCCCCGCGCAATCGCGGCGCGCACGTATTCGCGCCCGTCAGCAAGGGTAAAGGCAAGCTCCTGCACGAGGTTCGCGCCCGCCTCCTGCATGTGATAGCCGGAGATGGAAATCGAATTGAATTTCGGCATCTCGGCGGAGGTATATTCGATGATATCCGCGATGATCCGCATCGAGGGTTCGGGCGGATAAACATAGGTGTTGCGCACCATGAATTCCTTGAGAATATCGTTCTGGATTGTCCCCGAAAGTACCGCGCGGTCATGCCCCTGCTCTTCCCCCGCGACGATGAAATTCGCAAGGATCGGAATAACCGCACCATTCATCGTCATGGAAACGGACACTTTATCCAGCGGGATGCCGTCAAAGAGGATTTTCATATCCTCAATACTGTCGATGGCCACGCCCGCCTTGCCCACATCGCCTTCAACGCGTTCGTGGTCGCTGTCATAACCCCGGTGTGTCGCCAGATCAAAGGCCACCGAAACACCTTGTTGCCCATTGGCCAGTGCTTGGCGGTAAAAGGCGTTGGATTCCTCAGCCGTCGAAAACCCGGCGTACTGGCGAATGGTCCAGGGGCGGCCTGCGTACATCGTGGCCTTGACGCCGCGCGTATAGGGCGCCGCACCGGGGGTTGAGCCGAGGTGTTTGACGTCTTTCAGGTCTTCTTCGGTATAGAACGGTTGTACGTCGATCCCTTCAAGCGTGCGCCACGTCAGGTCCTCAATCGGACGGCCGCGCAATTCAGCTTCAGCGAGGGCGCGCCATTTGTCTTTTGTCGAGCTCATCTTCTTGTCCTTTGTTTTGTGCCATCCGCGGCAGGGTTGGCCCTGCTCTTTCCGGGCGGCGATCCTCTCTCAGTGTGGCACGGCCATCAGCGCCCGCTGTCAGCCACATTATATCATCAGCATGGATTTCCCGCAGGGCTGCATGCTCTTCATTCGTAAACGGATTCCAGCGGCCCATGCCAAAGGGCAGGTCCGACGATGCGGCTCCGCGATCATTTAACACCCGGCGCAGTTCAGGCAGGCGCGGCATCCGGTTCAGCCATGCGCGCTGCGTGTCAAACGGCGCATCCAAACCGGCGCCCTGCGCCAAAATCAAGTCAGAACGCCCCCTGAAGTCTTCAAACGGCAAAACGGCAATCGTGGTTCGCGGCAGCGCATCAGAGATATCGGTGATCACATCCCGCCACCCGCGCGCATCCCGCGCGATTTGCGCCAAGGCATCACGATCCGGCACATCCAGCCCTTGTGAAATACCATGCGCAAGGGCCGAACACCAATATGTCTCAAGACTGCGGATACTGATCAAAACGGTTGAAATCTGTGCCCCAAGCCTCCCCGCGACCTGCTTTAGCCGCGCGCCCGCCGCCGGGTAGAGCCTGCGTTGCTCAATATTCTGCGCCACGCTCCCGAGGCTGTCCGCATCGCTGATCAGGAGAGTTTGCATGCCGCGTTGGCGCGCTTGATCCATCTGGCTTTGCACGCAGCCATAATCCTGCGCTGTCAGCCCGACACGCGACACAGTCCGCGCATCCGGAAAGGTGGTTGATCGGGCAGGTTGAAAGCAGGCAATATCACACGCCGAAAGCGCCTCCGCATGGCGGCGCAGATAGTCCTGAAAACTTGCAACGCCGGTGCGATGCGCCCCGATATGCAGAATGATGTCCATAGCGCAACTGACCTGCTGAGCAGAGGCCGCCCCTGTCGGCCGGTGTATTGGGGGATGCGTTTGCATTACACCAAATCCATTGCTGCAGGTTTAATGGTAAATTTGCGCGACACCCCCATCGCATCTTGAAAATTCCGGCCTATATTAGCTGCAACAGGAGACATCATGAAAACACTACTACCCTTTGTTTTAGCAGCTCTTTTCGCCTCCCCCCTCAGTGCCGAGAATGGCGAGGCCCCTGCGAGCGAACAGTTGTTCTTTTCCATGGATGAAGTGGATTTGTCACAATTTAAGTGGAAAAAACGCCCCGTCGTGGTTTTTGCCGATTCGGATCTGGACCCGGCCTTTGTCGAACAGATGAAGTTACTGCGCGAAAGACCGGATGAATTGATGGCGCGCGACGTTGTCGTGATCACGGATACCAACCCCGAACCGCTGTCAGATCTGCGGCGCAAACTGCGCCCGCGCAATTTCATGCTGGTCCTGATCAACAAGGAGGGCACAGTCAACGTGCGCAAACCCTTCCCGTGGGATGTGCGCGAGGTGAGCCGCAGCATTGACAAGATGCCGATCCGCCAGCGCGAAATCCGCGAGGAAAAGGCGCGCGCCGCCGAAGGGTAGCGCGCGGCATCTTTCCTGAAAATCTGCGGCGACGGACACTCAGGCATCGCGTTTATTCGAACTCCATGATCACATCATCTACCGCGAGGCTGTCGCCCGCATCGGCATTAACCTTGGTCACGACTCCCTTGCGTTCGGCGCGCAGGATGTTCTCCATCTTCATCGCTTCGATTGTGCACAGCGCCTGACCTTCCTGCACCTCGTCGCCGACGGCGACATCCAGTTTGACCATCAGACCCGGCATCGGGCAGAGCAGCATTTTCGATGTATCGGGCGGCAGTTTCTCAGGCATCTTGCGGGCCAGTTCCGCCTGACGGGGTGTGCGAATATGGACCTTGAGGTCCGCGCCACGGGTGCGGATGCGAAAACCGCCCGACACCTTGCCAACCTTCAGGATCAACGGCGCATCCGCGACTGTCATTTCCGCCAATTGATCGCCCGGCGTCCATGAGCCGGACACACGCAGGCGCGCGGCATCCTCGAACAATACTGTTGCACCGTCCTGATCCGCGTCAATCTTGAGGTCAAACGAATGGCCCTGCAGATGCGCGTTCCAGTCGCTGCCCACTTTGCGCTCGTGGTTGTCCATGCGGCCGGACACCCGCGCACGACGGATTTCAGCCACCCGGTGCATCGCCGCACAGGCCGCTGCAATGCGGCGCAACTCGGCCTCCGGCAAGTCGACCCCTTCAAAGCCATCGGGGTATTCCTCGGCGATAAAGGCCGTGGTCATATCCCCCGACACGAACTTTGGATGATCCATGACCGCCGACAGGAACGGCAGGTTATGCCCGATGCCTTCCACCTCGAAACTGTCCAGCGCAACGCGCATCTTCTCAATGGCTTCTGCCCGCGTCGGCGCCCAAGTGCAGAGCTTGGCGATCATCGGGTCGTAATACATGCTGATCTCGCCGCCCTCATAGACGCCGGTATCATTGCGCACGGCCATATCGCCCGCTGGTGCATCCCCCTGCCATGTTTTCTGCTCTAGCAGCGGACCTGCCGCGACTTCTGCAGGCGGGCGATAGCGCGTCAGCCGCCCGATGGAGGGCAGGAATCCGCGATAGGGGTCTTCGGCATAAAGTCGGTTTTCAATCGCCCAGCCCGTCAGCGTGACATCGTCCTGCGTGATCGACAGCTTTTCGCCATTGGCCACGCGGATCATCTGTTCGACCAGATCGACACCGGTGATCAATTCGGTCACCGGATGCTCCACCTGCAACCGCGTGTTCATTTCGAGGAAATAGAAGTTCTTGTCCCCATCCACGATAAACTCAACCGTTCCTGCGGAGGCATAGCCAACCGCCTGCGCCAAGGCGACCGCCTGTTCGCCCATGGCTTTGCGGGTGGCCTCATCCAGAAACGGGCTTGGGGCTTCTTCGACGACTTTCTGATTGCGGCGCTGGATCGAACATTCCCGCTCGCCCAGATAAATCCCATTGCCATGGGTATCACAGAGCACCTGAATTTCGATGTGGCGCGGCTGCGTGACGAATTTCTCGATGAAAATGCGGTCATCGCCAAAGGAGTTCGCCGCCTCGTTCTTGGACGACTGAAATCCCTCGCGTGCCTCATCGTCATTCCAGGCGATCCGCATGCCCTTGCCGCCGCCGCCCGCCGAGGCCTTGATCATCACCGGGTAGCCAACTTCATTCGAGATTTTGACCGCATCCTCTGCGTCCTCGATCAGGCCCATATAGCCCGGCACGGTGCTCACCCCGGCCTCCTTCGCGATCTTTTTCGACGTGATCTTGTCACCCATCTTTTCGATGGCCCCGACAGGCGGGCCAACAAAGGCAACACCCGCCGCCTCAAGCGCCTGCGCGAATTTGGCGTTTTCGGACAAGAAGCCATAACCCGGATGCACCGCCTGCGCCCCGCTGGATTTGATCGCCTCCATGACCTTGTCAATCACGATGTAGGACTGGTTTGCAGGAGGCGGTCCGATATGCACCGCTTCATCCGCCATCTGGACATGCAAGGCTTGCCGATCCGCATCGGAATAGATCGCAACGGTTGTTATACCCATCTTCCGCGCGGTCTTGATGACACGACAGGCAATTTCTCCGCGGTTGGCAATCAGGATCTTATTGAACATGTGAAGTCTTTCTGTAGCAGGAAGGATATTTCTGAGTGAGGCCAAGACATGCCAAAGGGCCGCGCAAGCCTAGCCTGCGCAGCCCGAATGAAGGCGCTTGGATGTTCGTGTTCGGTCTAGTTACACTGACCGGGGTTGAGCTGGCAGTAGAGCACGTTTGCCCCCGCACCAAGTGCCGCCCCCTGAGCGAGACCGTTGTTCGTGATAACCGCCGCACCGGCACCGATGGCAGCACCCCCGACGGCCTGTTCACCAATTGAGTCGCCACAGGCCGCAAGACTGAACCCTGCCGCCATGACAAATGCGATTGCTTTGATCTGCATTCCCGAATTCCTCTGAACTTGTTCTTTTGTTTTTTGGGTGAGGCGGAGATACGTGCGCTCTGCCTCACCGGCAGAATACCACAGTTGTCCACCCTGCTCAAAGAGACGGGCAACAATGGCAAAAAAGCGCCACGTTGCCCGTCAGGGGAAGGGGTACGAATAGTGTACACAGATACCATGCGGGGATATGCGCCGGCATCTGCACTCTCATGGATACACGCCTCGGTTGAAAAATAAAGCGAAAATTTGGAAAAAATCGCTTCACTGGCCAGGACCCGCCGCTTGGACGGAAATTCAGGCGAAAAAATGCCGATCATGTCTCAAAGGCCTCCGGGAAAGAGGCGCGCGCCACTTTTTCGTCAATGACCAGCATCGCTTCATAGCTTGCAGGATCAAATGGATCCGTCGCGGCAACCACTTCACGGCCGAAAAGCCATGACAAGCGACCCGCGTCCAGATTTCCGCGCTCGAAGGGCTCCGCACCAAAATGCAGCCACAGCGCTTTGAAAAACGCGGCATCCGCCCGACGGTCCGCGGGCTTGCGGTCGTGAAACCGCTCACGGCGGGACAAAGGCGTCACCCCACGCGGATTGAACCTGCGCAGCGTGAAATGATAGTCTGTTCCCGGAAGCCTTCCAGGAAAGCCCTTGTGCTTCAACATATTACATCACTTATCTCATGCATCGCATCAACACCATGGCGGCTGGTGCCATGATCACTGAACCTCGGGTGCGCGTCGCTCACCATAAATCCTTCCATGCGCAGGCGCCATCTACGACGCGAAAGGCCTCGACATACTGTGTTGCCTCTGAATCAGACGCGCCGAATTCCAACGGTCGATCCAACATCGCGATGGAAATCACATCTGTTTCCAGCGAATACTGCCGCATGTAGGGTAAGGCGACCGTGTTGCACAAATGCTCGAAATCGCTCTCCACCTGCGCAAACGACAGGTCGAATGCGTCTCGCCCGATGCCCAACGCCAGAAACCGAAAGCGCAGCCAGACTTCCTCCCCCACCTGATCAATCAGCACTTCGAACAGCTCGATGACCTGACCGGACGGCACGTCTTGCACGGATGCGTTCTGGTGAAACGCCCCGCCCGCATCTGGCATTATTACCGCGACTGACATATCCGCCCCGGCACCGCCGACCCGCCATCAACCCTCGTGACGCAGTCAAACGGCGGCACATGTTCCGGGGTATCGGGAGATTTATGGAAAATCATACCTTACAACACCTTACAGTGGGATGTTATCGTGCTTTTTCCACGGCATCTGTACCGACTTGTTGCGCAAGGAGGCAAAGGCCCGCGCCACACGCTTTCGGGTGCTGCGCGGCTGAATCACCTCATCCACAAACCCGCGCTCGGAGGCGACAAAGGGGTTGGCAAAACGCTCTTCGTAGTCAGCCGTATGTTGCGCGATTTTCTCAGGGTCACCCAGATCACCGCGGTGAATGATCTCAGTGGCCCCCTTCGCCCCCATCACCGCGACTTCGGCGGTTGGCCAGGCGTAGTTGAAATCAGCGCGCAGGTGCTTGGATGACATCACGACATAGGCACCGCCATAGGCTTTGCGTGTGATGACCGTCACCATCGGCACCGTTGCTTCACCATAGGCGTAAAGCAGCTTGGCACCGTGTTTGATCACACCTCCGTACTCCTGGCTGGTGCCGGGCAGGAAGCCGGGCACGTCAATCAAGGTGAGCAGCGGGATTTCGAAGGCGTCACAAAAGCGCACGAAACGCGCCGCTTTGCGCGAGCTGTCAATGTCCAGACATCCCGCCAGAACAAGGGGTTGGTTGGCGACAACACCCACCGTGCGCCCCTCAAGACGGATGAAGCCTGTGATGATGTTTTTTGCGAACTCTTCCTGTATTTCGTAAAAGTCACCCTCATCCGCCAGCTTATGGATCAGCTCCTTCATATCGTAAGGCGTATTCGGATTGTCCGGAACAAGCGTGTCCAGCGAGGGCTCGATCCGGTCCGGATCATCAAAAAACGGTCGTACCGGCGGCTTTTCGCGGTTGTTCAGAGGCAGGAAATCGACCAGTCGACGCACTTCGGCCAAGGCTTCCACATCGTTTTCAAAAGCGGCATCGGCCACCGATGACTTGCGGGTATGCGTCGTGGCGCCCCCCAACTCTTCCGCAGAGACCTGTTCATTTGTAACGGTCTTGACCACGTCGGGTCCGGTCACAAACATATAAGAGCTGTCTTTGACCATGAAGATGAAGTCAGTCATCGCCGGAGAATAAACCGCACCGCCCGCACAAGGCCCCATGATCATGCTGATCTGCGGCACAACGCCCGACGCCATGATGTTGCGCTGGAAAACCTCGCCATAACCCGCAAGGGAATCAACACCCTCCTGAATGCGCGCGCCGCCCGAGTCGTTTATCCCAATCACCGGGGCCCCGTTCTGCATCGCCATATCCATGATCTTGCAGATTTTCTTGGAATGGGTTTCGGACACCGAACCGCCAAGCACGGTGAAGTCCTGACTGAAGACATAGACAACCCGTCCGTTGATCGTCCCCCAGCCCGTAACAACACCATCGCCCGCAGGCTTTTGATCTTGCATGTTGAAATCGGTGCAGCGGTGCGTGACGAACATGTCGAACTCTTCAAAGCTGCCCTCATCAAGCAAAAGGTCCACACGTTCACGCGCCGTCAACTTGCCACGACCGTGCTGTGCATCGATCCGCTTTTGCCCGCCACCCAATCGGGCAGCTGCCCGGCGATCTTCGAGTTGCTCAAGGATGTCTTTCATTCTGAACCCCATTTTTGGTTTTCGGACTTTTACCGAAACAAGGATCGGAATCGAAGGACAAAGAAGCAAATTTGCAAACTTTATTCACGGTAATATTTGCAAAGTGCAAAACTGCAAATATGCTCCTATGGCAGCAGGGTTTTGCACCTATTGGCTGTTGCCCGGAATAGTGGGTATTTACCTCATATAGTCAACGACTTAAAGACTTTTTCCACCTCCAGAAATACCGAACGCACTCTGACCAGCGCCGGGCAGAGAGACCGAGCCGGGCGAGACAGCACAACGCGAGATCATTTCCCCGAGATACAACCGGGCAGCCCCCGCCCCACATCTCCTCTGAACACTTCGGGGTGCGGGGTCCTTTCGCAGCTCATCAAAACCCGGCCCGGGACGGTGTGTCTGCGCGCCCGGGCGACGGATTACGGGTCTGTCGATGGACAAGCCGCCAGTGCTGACCTACAAAACCGTTATGTCTAAACTACCCGCCGTTCGTTTCTTTGATCGGACTACACCCCCGCACATTTCGACGCTGATCCTGCTGGCAGGCATGTCCGCGATTGTCATGAACATGTTCCTGCCAAGTCTGCCGCGCATGACCGCGCATTTTGAAACGGATTACGGGATCATGCAGCTTTCGGTGGCGCTCTATCTCGGCATCAGCGGGGTGTTGCAGCTGTTTCTGGGGCCGATCTCGGATAACTTCGGGCGCCGGCCGGTCATTCTGGTCGGTCTGGCCGGCTTTCTTCTCGCCACGCTGGGCTGCATTTATGCGCCATCGGTCGAGGTGTTCCTGTTCTTTCGCATGTGTCAGGCCGTGGTCGCTGTGGCGATGGTGCTGAGCCGTGCGGCCGTGCGCGACATGTTCGAACAGGACAAGGCAGCCTCCATGATCGGCTATGTCACGATGGGCATGGCGGTGGTGCCCATGGTCAGCCCGATGTTTGGCGGAATTCTGGATCAGATGTTTGGATGGGAGGCTAATTTCTGGGCCCTTTTCATTCTCGGTGCGCTCATGCTCTGGGTGGCATGGGCGGATATGGGAGAAACGGCCGTCAAGAGCGGCAAGACCCTGACCGCGCAATTCGCCGAATACCCCGAACTCCTCACCTCCCCGCGGTTCTGGGGCTATTCGCTGGCGGCGGGTTTTTGTTCAGGCGCGTTTTTCGCCTATCTGGGCGGCGGGCCTTTCGTGGGCTCCGTGGTCTTCGGCATGACACCCTTCTGGGTCGGGATTTTCTTTGGCGCGCCTGCAATCGGGTATTTCTTTGGCAATATGTTCACCGGAATGTTCGCGCAACGCGTCGGGATCAACACGCTGATCCTGATCGGTGCCTTGATCAATGCCGCGGGCGTGGCGCTGTCTTTGCTAATCTTCCTCCTCGGCGCGGGCAGCCCGATCAGCTTTTTTGGCCTGATGACATTCGTCGGCTTGGGCAACGGCCTTGTGATCCCGAATGCGACCGCCGGCATGCTGTCGGTGCGCCCGCATCTGGCAGGCACGGCCTCCGGCCTTGGCGGGGCCATCATGATCGGCGGCGGTGCGGCATTGAGCGCACTGGCAGGCGCGACCCTGAACGAAGCCACAGGCGCATTTCCGCTGCTTTACATCATGCTTGCGACGGCCCTCGCGGCAGTTGCGTCGATCATGGCAGTCTATGCACGCGAACGCCGCCTGACGCGCCAGAACAGCCCGTTTTAAGCCACCGGTTAGGCAAGTCTTAACCATGATGACGCACCTTGCTTCGGCGGGTTTGCAAAGTTAGCCTTTGCCGACTCGACCCATTTGCAAAATCTGCGGAAAGGCACCCGAATGGCCACACAAAAACTATACGCGGGGGCCAAGCTGCGAGAGCTGCGCACCCGTATCGGCCATACGCAAAAGGACTTTGCCGCAAAGCTGGGCGTGTCTCTGCCCTATCTCAACCAGATGGAAAACAACAACCGGCCGGTGTCGACAACGGTTGTGCTGGCCTTGGCGCAGGAGTTCGGTCTGGATGTCACGGAACTCAGCGAGGGCGACAGCGAGCGGCTGGTCAGCGACATGCGCGAAGCATTGGCCGACCCGGTTTTTGCAGAAACCCTGCCGCCCCTCGCGGATTTGCGGCTCGCCGCGTCAAATGCGCCGACCTTTGCACATGCTTTCCTGAAACTGCACCGCAGCTACCGACAGATGCAGGAACGGCTGGCCTCACTGGATGAGGCATTGGGGCGCGAAGATGCGCGCGCCACTCCCAGTCCATGGGAAGAGGTGCGCGATTTCTTTCACTATTGCGACAATTACATCGACGCCGTGGATCGCGCCGCTGAGCGTTTTGCGACGCGGGAAGGGACCTATCGAAACATCCGCGTGGCCGCTGTCTCCACCCTCGGCAACAGCGATGTAACCGTCGCTTTTGAGGAAACGGACCGGCTCCGGCAGTATGACGCGGAAACCAAGAAGCTGACCCTGTCGCGCCGGGCCCCTGCAGAAAGCCAGACCTTTCAGTTGCTGCTGCAGGTGGCTCTGGTCAAACAGGACGCCCTGCTTGAGGCGACGCTCGACCTTGCCCGGTTCCACACCGCCGAGGCGCGCGCCATCGCCAAGATCGGACTTGCCAATTATTTCGCGGGTGCAGCGCTGATGCCCTACACGAAGTTCCAAGAGGTCGCCGCAGAGTGTCGGCATGACCTCGAAGTTCTGGCAGGGCATTTCGGCGCCTCGATCGAGCAGGTGTCGCATCGCCTCTCCACGCTGCAACGCCCCGGGGCCAAAGGTATCCCGTTCTTTTTCGTGCGGGTCGATCAGGCGGGCACGATCACGAAACGCCACTCCGCCACTCGCCTGCAATTCGCGCGGTTTGGGGGGGCCTGCCCTTTGTGGAATGTGCACCGTGCCTTTGAATTGCCCGGCCGCTTTCTGCGCCAACTGGCGGAAACACCAGATGGGGTACGCTACATCAGCCTGGCGCGTGATGTGACGAAACCCGGCGGGCGGTTCGGCGCGCCCGTGCGGCGCTATGCCATCGCGCTGGGGTGCGAGGTCCGTCATGCGCGCGATCTGGTCTACGCTGATGGTATGGATCTGACGACGGATCACGCCTTTGAACCGATTGGTATTTCCTGCCGGATTTGCGAGCGCAGCACCTGTCATCAACGCGCCGTGCCACCGCTGGAACGCCAGCTCAAGGTCGATCCGAACCTGCGGGATGTTCTGCCTTACAGCATCGGATAGGCTTACCGGCGGGCGGCACGCCAGCCCGCCGCGCGCGCCTCGGCCACAGAACAGAACCACCGCTCGCCCTGTTTGGTACGAATACGGGTGCGGTCATAATGATGCTGGCCCGGCACATGATAGATGCGCGTGCCATCGCTTGAGATGTTGCCCTTGATCCGGCACGCCCCGTCCGGCGGCGCATCGGCGTTCGAGCGTGATTTGCGAAACTCCGCCGGGGATTGGAAACGGCTCGAATGAAGCCCTGCGCCACGTGATGCGGCGGCGCGTTCCATGCCGGTATATGCGTCAGAGTATCGCCTGTAGGAGAATGCCAGACCCTCTGTCACAAGATTTGCCGCGATGTCCTGTCCATCGACGTTGCATCTTGCCACCATCCGGCCATAGCGGTCGGTATCTATCGAAACGCACCGCGCTGTTTTTCCGCCAAAGCGCGCCGTTACGGTTTGACTGACCCAAGCGCCGCAGCGCCAGATCTCACCGCCCGTCGTGGTGCAGGTCTGATCCGCTTCGGGGGCGTCGATCCCGTGCAGACGCACACGCGTGCCGCCCACATCCAGCGTATCACCGTCAATCACGCGGATCACGCCCACAGTACCCGCCACCGCAGACGACGCACCCGTGCAGACTGCCATTGCAGTCAACATGCTCAAGACCCACCTCACCATGTGCATGAGATGTGCATCTCACGCCGCCAAAACAAGCGCTGGCCTCAATCTAGACTAACCAAAGCTTACCGCTGTGCAGTTTGCCAGTCCGGATGTATCCACGCCCGGTCATTGCTGCGCGCCAATGTGTCTTTGCCCAGCAGGTGGTCAGAGACTTTTTCCCCCACCATGATGGAGGGCGCGTTCAGGTTACCGTTGGTAATCCGGGGAAAAATGCTGCTGTCCGCGACGCGCAGCCCCTCGACACCGATCACACGGGCCTGCGGGTCCACAACCGCCTGCGGATCATCGGCACGCCCCATCCGGCAGGTGCCGCAGGGGTGATAGGCGCTTTCCACATGTTCCGAGATGAAGTCATTCAAGGCGTCATCGGATTGCACGGCAGCACCCGGCTGGATCTCATGTTTGACGAAGGGTTTGAACGCGTCCTGCGCGAAAATCTCGCGGGTCAGGCGGATGCAACGCCTGAAATCCTCCCAGTCATCCGCGTGCGACATGTAGTTAAAGGTTATTTTCGGCGCTTCAGCCGGATCAGGCGAGGCCAGCGTAACCGACCCGCGTGATTTTGACCGCATCGGCCCCACATGGGCCTGAAACCCGTGACCTTCCGCCGCGACTTTACCATCGTAGCGCACGGCGATTGGCAGGAAATGGTACTGCACATCAGGATAGGGCACGCCCGCCTTGGACCGGATGAACGCTGCACTTTCGAATTGGTTGGACGATCCCATGCCGGTTTTTGTAAACAGCCACTGCGCGCCGATCACGGCCTTGGAAAACAGGTTCCAATAGCGATAGAGCGTGATGGGCTGTTTCGAGGCCATCTGCAGGTAAAGTTCCAGATGATCCTGCAGGTTCTGCCCCACGCCGGGGCGGTCCGCGATCACGTCAACGCCCTGTTCCGCCAGATGCCCAGCCGGGCCGACACCCGAGAGCATCAGCAATTTGGGCGAATTGATGGATGAGGCCGCAAGCACGACCTCGCGCGCCGCGTGGATCACCTTTGTCTTGCCGCCTTGCAGGATTTCGACGCCGCGCGCCCGGCGCCCTTCGAATATCACCCGCTGCGCGAGGCCATTCACAAGCGTGCAATTGTCGCGCTTCAGCGCGGGGCGCAGATAGGCGTTTGCCGCAGACCAGCGCCGCCCGCGCCAGACCGTTTGCTCCATCGGGCCGAAACCTTCCTGCTTGTGACCGTTGTAGTCATCGGTCGCCTGATAGCCTGCCTCGATCCCGGCCTGCACAAAGGCTTTGAAGAGCGGATTTTGCCGTGCCCCCCGGCTGACATGCAGCGGCCCGTCGGTGCCGCGCCACGCAGGGTCACCGCCATGACCGCCATCGTGCCAATTCTCCATCCGTTTGTAATAGGGCAGCACATCCGCATAGGACCAGCCCTCCGCGCCCTGCTCTGCCCAATGGTCAAAATCCATCGCATGGCCGCGGACATAGACCATGCCGTTGATACTGGATGAGCCGCCGATGACCTTGCCGCGTGGGCAAGCGAGCCTGCGCCCGCCCAGATGCGGCTCAGGCTCCGAGCTATAGCCCCAATCATAGCGTTTCATGTTCATCGGATAGGAAAGTGCTGCGGGCATCTGGATGAGCGGCCCGGCATCTGTCCCCCCATGTTCAATGACGATGACGGATGCTCCCGCCTCGGACAGGCGGTATGCCATCGCGCAGCCTGCGCTGCCCGCCCCCACGATAACGAAATCTGCTTGCATCACATGATCCTCAGGCGTTCATGTAGCCAATGAACAAGGAGAGAAACGCGCCGATATGGACGACCATGATCGCCTTGTCTTTCCACATCACGCCAACCGCCAGCCACAGCAAAATGCCGATGAAGAAAGCGAAAACGTTCCATGGCACGATGTTGAGCCCGGTCAGCCCATAGCCGATCAGTTGCACGATTGTGGCGATCCACTTGACGATATCGACGGTTTGGATACGCGTTGGCGTCTTTGGTGTGCTGGTCATCAGAAAGGAGCCTCCAGATCGCCCATGCGGACGTAAACGGATTTGATCTGGCTGTAGTGTTCGATGGCAGCCTTGGAGTTTTCGCGCCCCACGCCGGAGGCTTTTGAGCCGCCAAATGGCGCCTCCACCGGCGCGTCGTTGTAGGTGTTGATGTAGCAGGTGCCTGCTTGGAACCCGGCTGCGATGCGATGCGCACGGGTCAGATCGCAAGTGAATACGCCCGCCGCAAGGCCAAATTCGGTGTCATTGGCGCGGGCGAGTACATCTGTTTCATCATCGAAATCCAGCACCGCCATGACGGGGCCAAAGATTTCCTGCCGCGCGATGATCATGTCATCATGCACATCCGCAAAAACGGTGGGTTGCACGTAAAACCCCGCGCGGTCCATCCGCGCGCCGCCAAAGACAAGACGCGCGCCCTCCGCCTGCCCTTTCGCGATGTAGTCCAGCACGATGGACGTTTGCCGCTCCGACACCATGGGGCCAAAGCTGGTTTGCGGGTCCATCGGATCACCGATAACGGCAGTCGCCAATCGCTCTGTGAGGCGCTTGAGAAAGGCGTGTTTGATGGCTTTGTGAACGAAAACGCGCGTTCCGTTGGAACAGACCTGCCCGGAGGAATAGAAATTCCCAAGGATCGCACCGCTGACCGCATTTTCCAGATCAGCGTCGTCAAAAATGATCAGCGGGGATTTACCGCCAAGCTCCATCGTGACGTGTTTGATGCCCTCGGCTGCGGCGGCATAGACCTTGCGTCCGGTCGGCACAGAACCGGTCAGGGACACCTTGTCGACCCGTGCGTCCGCGACCAATGCAGCCCCCACATCGCCCATACCCTGAATGACATTGTAAAGGCCCTTGGGCAGGCCCGCAGCATGCAGAATCTCGGCCACCTTCAGGGCGCATAGCGGCGTCGTCTCGGACGGTTTGAACACCATCGCATTGCCGCAGGCCAGCGCTGGTGCGCCCTTCCAGCAGGCGATTTGCGTCGGATAATTCCACGCACCGATCCCGACACACACGCCCAATGGTTCGCGGCGGGTATAGACCCAATCCTCGCCCAGCGGGATATGTTCGCCAGTCAGCGTTGCTGCCATACCGCCGAAATACTCCAGCGCATCCGC
Organism: Roseobacter denitrificans OCh 114; assembly: GCF_000014045.1. Taxonomy (NCBI): domain Bacteria; kingdom Pseudomonadati; phylum Pseudomonadota; class Alphaproteobacteria; order Rhodobacterales; family Roseobacteraceae; genus Roseobacter; species Roseobacter denitrificans. The sequence continues at coordinate 1,930,006 of NC_008209.1, read as the reverse complement.
ACCGCTTGTTGCATCGACCACCGATGTTTCCTGATAGGGTTTTCCGGTGTCATAGGTTTCCAGCACGCTGAGGTCATGGTTGGCGGCACGCATCATGTCCGCAGCACGGCGCAGGATGCGCCCGCGTTCAGTACCTGTCATGGCCGCCCATGCGGCCTGTGCAGCCCGCGCCGCATCCAGTGCTGCATCAATGATCGCAGGCGTTGCGGAATGCACCGTTGCGATCACCTCACCGGTTGCGGGGTAAATGACCTCAATCGCTGCGCCATCGGTATCTTCGACATATTGCCCGTTGATGAAATGGCTGGCGGTGGGTTGGGTTGGATAACTCATCAGCTGTATTGCCTTTGGTGCAGGGGTTTTGGGGCGTGGTTACTCACCGCGCGGAAACCGTTTGCTCTCTTCGAGCACGTTGAGGTCCATGTGATTGCGCATGTATTGCTCGGATGCGGCGCGCAGGGGCTGATAGTCCCATGGGTAGTACCCGCCCTCGCGCAGGGCCTCGTAGACGACCCAGCGGCGCGCCTGACTTTTGCGCACATCGGCGTCAAAGGCGTCGAGATCCCAGCGCGCTTCCGCCTTGCTGCGCAAAGCCGACAGGGTGCCTTGGTGATCCGGGTGCCCGGCAAGGTTGTGCAATTCGTGCGGGTCGTTTTCCAGATCAAACAGTTGTTCCGGATCGAGAACGCATTTGTTGTACTTCCACGGGCCATAGCGCAGGGACACCATCGGGGCATAGGAGGCTTCCGCCGCATATTCCATCGCAACGGGTTCTGTGCGTTCGACCCCCTGCCCCATGGGCACCAGCGACACCCCGGTTGTCCATGCCATCACCTCGTCCATCGACACGCCCGCAAGGTCACAGAGCGTCGGACAGACATCGATGTTGGACACGGCCGTTGTCTGCAGCCCCGGTTCCATTTGCGGCGCAGAGATCATCAGCGGCACCCGCGAGGATCCCTCGAAAAAGGACATCTTGAACCATAACCCACGCTCGCCCAACATATCGCCATGATCCGAGACAAAGAGGATGATCGCCTCCTGCCGCGTGTCTTCCAGCGTTTGCAGGATGTCACCGATTTTGTCGTCGAGGTAACTGATATTGGCAAAATACGCGCGTCTGGACCGTTCGATATCGCGTTTCGTGATGTCAAAGCTGCGCCAGTCGTTCGCATCGAAAATACGCTGGCTGTGCGGGTCCTGATCGGCGTAGTCAAAGGCCGCGACCTCAGGCTGAAGATGCGCACAATCCTCGTAGAGATCCCAGTATTTCTTGCGCGCCACGTAAGGGTCATGCGGATGGGTGAAGCTGACCGTCAGACACCAGGGGCGCGCATCTGCCCCGCGTGACAGATCGTAGAGTTTGCGGGTCGCGTTGAAGGCCACCTCGTCATCATATTCCATCTGGTTGGAAATCTCGGCCACACCCGCGCCCGTGACCGAGCCCATATTGTGATACCACCAGTCGATACGCTCGCCCGGTTTGCGATAATCCGGGGTCCAGCCAAAATCCGCCGGGTAGATATCGGTGGTCAGGCGCTCTTCGAAGCCGTGCAACTGATCGGGGCCGACAAAATGCATCTTGCCCGACAGGCAGGTCTGATACCCCGCCCGCCGCAGATGATGCGCATAGGTCGGGATCGAGGAACAGAATTCGGCGGCATTGTCATAAACGCCGGTGGCCGAGGGCAATTGACCCGACATGAACGCGGCACGACCCGGCGCGCACAGGGGGCTGGCGGTATAGGCGTTCTTGAACCGTGTTGAGCGCGCGGCGAGCTTTTTCAGGTTTGGCGCATGCAGCCACTCGGCTGGGCCATCGGGAAAAAGGGTGCCGTTCAACTGGTCGACCATCAGGATCAGGATGTTCGGCTTGCTCATGCGGGGCGCTCCAGCAAGGTCGACAACGCGGCAAGGGCGGTATCGCGTGCGGCGTCGGCACTTTTTGAACGCGACAGGGCGGCGCGCAGATAAAGGCCATCTATGAGTGCCGCGATCACCTCTGCATGCGCAACCGGATCGGACGAAATCGGGCGCAAGGCGTGGATGAGGTTTGAGTGCAGCCGCTGTTGATAGACCCGCAACAGCCGCAGCGTATCGGGATTGGTCGCAGCCGATGCGTAAAGCGTCATCCACGCGCTGATGGTCGAGGGCGTAAAACACGACGGCGCAAAACTGGCATCAATCAACGCCTCCACACGCGCGCGCGGCGTCGGGGCGGCGCGCAGACCGCGGCGCACTTCCGCACCGAAATCGCGCAGGATCTGTTGCATCGCCGCCAGAAATATCTGGTCCTTGCCGCCAAAGTAATGATGCGCCAGCGCGGTGGACATGCCAGCGCGTTTCGCAATCTGACCGACGGTGACATCCAGCGAGCCGCGCGCGCCGATTTCAGCGATGGTGGCATTGACCAGGGCCGTCCGACGGATCGGTTCCATTCCAACTTTTGGCATTTTCCCTCCGGGTCTGAGCACGCAAGCCATCCCTAAAAGGATTTTGATTGATCCGTCAATCAATAAAAACGACGCTAACCTTTGGTCTCGTTCAGCGTCGGTGTCGTTGGTTTGCGCTTGAGCACCGCTTCGCGCCAGGTGATGAATGTAACGGATGACAGGATCACAACACCACCGATCACCACCCAGATGTCCACCGCCTCCCCAAAGGCGAAATATCCCAAGAGCACCGCCCAGATCAGCTGCGTAAAGGTGACAGGCTGCGTAACGGTGACTGGTGCTGCGGCAAAGGCGAGCGTCATGGTGTAGTGTCCGGCGACCGCACAGCAGGCTATGCAAAAGAGCAAAAACAGCTCCCAAAGGGTCGGTGTCACCCAGTTGATCAGCGCGAAAGGGGCCAGCACGATGGTGACGAAAATCGACAACATGGCCACGACAACGGACGGTTTGACCTCATCCGCCGTGACCTTTGCCGTCAGGTAAGACGCACCAAAGGCGAGGGCCGTAAACAGCATGGCAAAGTGCCCGCTGCTGATGTCACGAAACCCGGGTCGCAGGATAATGAACGCCCCGATCAGCGCCATCACGACAGCGGCAATGCGCCGAAAGGCCAGCTTCTCCCCAAGGAACACGGCGGCCCCGATCGTCACATAGATCGGGGCGAGGTAATTCATCGCCGTGACATCCGCGAGCGGAATGCGCGTCATGGCGTAGAACCATGAAATCACGCCCAGCCCGTGGATCACACCGCGAAACCCGAAGAGCTTCCATTGGCGCGGGGTCAGATGCGCGGCCCGCAAGGCCCCGATGGCCGGGATCAGAAAAACGAGCCCGAGCAGATACCGCAGGAAAGCCATCTGCGCCGGCGGCAGCCCGGTGCCCATGAATTTCACCAACGCCGTAACGGAGATAAAGCAAATACCTGTCACCAGCATCCAGAAAATGCCGGTCAGGGGCTGAGAGGTCTTGGTCATGGACATGCGCCATAGACACCTTCTTGGTGAAATAGTGCAAGGGGCATACCGAAGGGCGCTGCTGTGCCGTTCACGGATAGTTTATCCATAAAACTCTCATCACATAAATCTGATCAGGGATGATTGGCGTATCTTTTGCAGATGACCATATCGTAGTGAGAGTAAACAGGAGGTGTGATGTTTGATAACCTGAACCGTCTCGATCTGACGTCGAAAGACATCGACATGATCGAAGCAGCGCTACACACGCAGAAGAAAATTCTGTCTGTCCAGAGTGCGGCGGGCGGGACAGGCGCGCGCCGAAAACTGAACGAAATCAAGCAGTTGATGAAACGTGTCGGGCGCGCGCGTGCCGCGCAAAACGGCAACGCCGCCCCGTCGTGGGCCCAGATGGCGCGTATGATGCTCACAGGGCAAAAAACGTCCGGCTGAATGTCGAACCCGTCGCAGATATGGTGCATTGAGCAGACGGGTTCTGGCGTTAAAGCTGCTCCATCACCTCATCCGAGGCTTCGAAATTGGCCGTGACCCGCTGCACGTCGTCATCATCTTCAAGGGCCTCGATCAAGCGCATCAGCTTTTGCATTCCCTCAAGGTCCAATTCTGTCGTGGTCGTCGGCCGCCATACCAGTTTGGTCTGCTCGCTTTCGCCCAACTCGGCCTCCAGCGCGGTCGCAACCTCGTTGAGATCCGTATCCGCGCACCAGATAACATGGCCATCTTCGGAGCTTTCAACATCCTCTGCTCCGGCTTCGATCGCCGCCATCAGCACCGTGTCCGCGTCCCCGACATCCGCCGGATAGGTGACCGTGCCCTTGCGGTCGAACATGAAACCGACGCTGCCGGTTTCGCCAAGGTTGCCGCCATTCTTGGTAAAGGTCGACCGCACTGTTGACGCTGTGCGATTACGATTGTCAGTCATCGCTTCAACGATCACTGCAACGCCATTCGGGCCGTAGCCCTCATAACGGATTTCTTCGTACTCGTCGCCATCCCCGGCTTGGGACTTCTTGATCGCGCGATCAATATTATCCTTGGGCATGGACTGCGATTTGGCCTCTTTTACCGCCAGGCGCAGGCGCGGGTTCTTGTCAGGATCAGGATCGCCCATTTTCGCAGCAACTGTGATCTCCTTGCTGAGTTTGGAGAAGAGCTTTGCCCGCACGGCGTCCTGGCGCCCTTTGCGGTGCTGGATGTTTGCCCATTTTGAGTGGCCTGCCATTTCGTTTTCCGTCCCTGACTTCACCGTGAGCGTTTTCTATAAAACAGGAGCGCTGGAAGGGGCAAGGCCGCACGGATGCGTAATTTGATGCCGCGCCGCACATGAACGGAGCCAGCGCCACCCTGCCCGTCTTTTCCTCTTGGCGCGCGGCACAAGGGGCAAGGCAAGCTGTGTCAAAGCCGGCGCGCCAGTTTTCGCCGCACTTTCCCCCTTTCCCCGCAGCACCGCCTATGCGTAGATCGGCGGATCATGACAAACGAACAGATCATTCTCTTTTCCCTTTTTGCCGCCGTGTTTGCGATGCTGCTATGGGGGCGGTTGCGCTATGATATCGTTGCCTTTTCTGCCTTGCTGATTGGCGTGGTTCTGGGCGTTGTCCCCACCAAAGACGCGTTTTCGGGTTTTGGGCATCCGGCCACGCTGGTCGTTGCCCTTGTGCTGGTCGTCTCGGCGGGGTTGGTGCGTTCGGGCGCTGTTTTCCTGATCACGCGCACGCTGGTGGATGCCTCGCGCAGTCTGGGTGCGCATATCGCGCTCATGGGGGCCATCGGCGGGGTTTTCTCCGCGTTTATGAACAATGTCGCCGCCCTCGCCCTGTTGATGCCAGTCGATATCCAGACCGCGCGCAAGGCAGGGCGCGCCGCCGGGTTGAGCCTGATGCCCCTGAGTTTTGCAACAATTCTTGGCGGCATGGTGACACTGATCGGCACCCCGCCCAACATCATCATTGCCGCCATCCGCGAAGACAGTCTGGGCGCGCCCTTCGCGATGTTCGATTTCGCCCCGGTCGGCGGGGCGGCGGCCATCGCGGGCCTTGCCTTTGTGTCCCTGATCGGGTGGCGCTTGATTCCGACCCGTGAGACAGACGCAGGCCAAAGCAATGATATTTCAGAGTATATTGCCGAATTGACCGTGCCCGAGGGCAACAAGCAGATCGGCAAACGCGTCGCCGAATTGAGCGAGGCCGCAGACAAGGCAGATGTTGCGATTATCGGCCTTGTCCGCGATGGCAAACGCCGGTACGGGCAGGCCCGCAACACTGTGCTTGAAGCGGGTGATGCGCTGGTGCTGGAGGCAACGCCGGAAGCCCTCGATGAATTCCGCTCCAGCCTTGATCTGGCGGTCACGGACGCCAAGCGCGAAGAGGCGTTGCATGCAGCAGGCGAAGGTGTCGAGGTCATCGAAGTCGTGGTGCCTGAAGATGCGCGCATCCAAGGCAAGACCGCGCAGGCCATCGGGCTTGCATGGCGACAGCGCAGCGTGTTGCTGGGCGTGTCGCGGCGCGGCAAACGCCTGACCAAACGGTTGCGCCAAACGCCCATTCAGACCGGTGATATCCTGTTGATGCTGGTGCCGCGCGACACAGGCCCGGATGTGGCGGACTGGCTTGGCTGCCTGCCTCTGGCCGACCGCGGGCTGGCGGTGACCGTCAACAAAAAAGTATGGCTGGCCATAGGTTTGTTCGGGGCCGCGGTCTTGACGGCCAGCGTCGGGCTGTTGTATCTGCCCATCGCCATGGGCTTGGTGGTGGTTGCCTATGTGCTGACAAAAATCATACCGCTTGCCGAGCTTTATGATCACATCAACTGGCCGGTCGTTGTGCTGCTCGGCTCCATGATCCCGCTGGGTGCGGCACTTGAAAGCTCCGGCGGCACGGAACTGATCGCGACGGCGTTGGTCTCTTTGACCGACGGGCTCCCGGCCTGGGCGGTTCTGACGGTGCTGATGATTGTCACGATGAGCCTGTCAGATGTCCTGAACAACACGGCAACCACCATCGTCGCAGCCCCCGTGGGCATCCAGATGGCGCAAAGCCTTGGGGTATCCCCCGACCCCTTTCTGATGGCTGTGGCCGTGGCCGCTTCCAGCGCCTTCCTGACGCCCATCGGGCACAAGAACAACACGCTGATCCTTGGCCCCGGGGGATACGGTTTTGGCGACTACTGGCGCATGGGCCTGCCGCTGGAGATCATAGTCGTCGCCGTCAGCATCCCAGCAATCCTCATTTTCTGGCCTTTGTGAGACGGCAGAAACAGGCAAAACAGCGCGCTGCCACGTTGTTGCTATGGGACGGCAGCGGCACCTGCTTTGATGCGTCTGTCTCTTGCAGATGCGATCACTGCACGCAACTCAGGCATCTGCCGCCTGCGGGCAAGAGCCGTGATCGGGAACAATATCGCCCCACGAAACCATTCTTTAACGGGTCGAAGGCTACAGTTTCGCGTGGTTCAATCACAGGCCGGGAACATGCTCTCATACTCAAAAAATGAAATGTATCAGTCGCGCAGGAACACCAGTGAAGTGACTCCGGCCTTTGAGGATGCTGGTCTTTTCAAAACCGCGATATGTCAGCAGATGCTTGAACTCATCCCGCTCATGCGCCGCAACAGCCGTGATGACCTCATCGTGCGCGGGTTTGTCGACAGAAAGATCGAGATTGATATATTCTTTGCCGGTCGCCGCACGGCGGAGGTCGGCCCCCTGGAAGCACAACTCAAGGCATTGATGTCCATCGCGCGCAAGAAAGCCGCCGCCGCCGGTGCCCGGCCGCCGGACGTGGAAAAGATTCGGCTCCCCGTCCGGGTTGAGGGGGCCTGGCGGCGCAGCAGGCAAATTGACGACAGCGGATGGGAAACAGGCTCCTATCATTTCGTCGTGGCGCGCTGGTCCCTGCTCGACAAGGATGGCAGCACCGTTTCCTTTGGCGAACCACCGGTCGCCTGAGGGGCTGCCGAGCGGCCGTGGCCGGGTGTTTCAGAGCGGCCAGATCAGCGGAATAACGAGCGAAACGATCACCGCCATACTTATGTTGAGCGGCAAGCCGACCCGCGTAAAATCGGTAAAACGATACCCACCGGGACCGTAGACAAGGGTGTTTGTCTGATATCCGATCGGGGTGGCAAAGGCGCAAGAGGCCGCGATCATGACGGCAACCACCAGCGGGCGCGGGTCAAGCCCCAAAGCAGTGCCCAGCCCAATCGCAAGCGGTGTCATGATCACCGCAACCGCATTATTGGACACGATTTCGGTCAAGGTAGAAGTCATGGCAAAAACCACCAGCACAACGACAGCAGGCGGCATTGTCATCAAAACCGGCGACACACCATCAACGATCAATGCGATAGCCCCGGATTGCTGTAGTGCGGCACCGACCGTCAGCATCGAAAAGATCAGCGCAAGCAAGCGCCCCTCCACAAAGGAGAACGCTTCATCCGCGTCGATGCACCCGGTCACCAACACAAGCGCGACCGCAACAACGGCCAGAAGCAGAATGGGTGCGACATTAAAGGCCGCAAAACCAACGATCCCGGCCAGGGCGGCGATGGCAATCGGCGCATGGCTGCGCCGATACGCCCGTTCCGTGGGGTGCGAAACGTCCACCACGTCCATGTCATCCGCAAGGCGCTGGATATCCGCCGGCGCCCCCTCCAGCAGCAGGGTATCCCCGACCTTGACGATGAGGGAATCCAGCTTTTGCCCGATGTTCTGGTTCCGCCGGTGCACCGCCAGCGGGTACACACCGTAGCGCCGCCGCAGGCGCATCCCGCCAAGCGAGCGCCCGACCATGCGACACCCCGGCGTGATCAATACCTCTACCGTGGTCGTTTCCACTGCAGAGACCTGATCCACGCGGCGCAATTCCTTGTTTGTCTGAAGGCTCAGCAACTCGGTCATCTGCGTGCGTAAAACCACCCGGTCACCGACTTCCAGTTCAACCGCCCTGAGGTCCCGTCGCAACGACAGATCGCCGCGAATGACGTCGATCAGACGCACGCCTTCCCGCTTGAACAATTGCACCCCCAGCACCGAACGCCCGATGAGGTTGCTGTCAGGCGGGATTACCGCTTCCGTAAAGAATTTCATCTTCGAGCGGTCGGTCAGCATATTCGCCATACTGTCGCGCTCTGGCAAAATGCGCGGCGCGATGAAGGCAAGATAGGTCAGCCCCCAGGCACAAACCACCAGCCCGATCGGCATGATCTCGAAAATGGTAAACGGGGCCAGCCCCTCGGTGCGCGCCACCCCATCGACGAGGAGGTTTGTCGATGTGCCAAGCAGCGTCAGCGAACCGCCCATAATCGCCGCATAGCTCAAGGGGATCAGCAGTTTGGAAGCCTTGACGCCCAGCGTTTTACTCAATTGCACAACCACCGGGATCATCACCACAACGACCGGCGTGTTGTTCATGATCGCAGAGGCTCCCATGACGGATAATATCACCCCGGCAACAGCGGCCTTGGGGCGGACCTTTGCCTGCCTTTCCGCCGCGCGCGTCAACACATCAAGCGCACCCGTGCGCACCAACGCGCCCATGACAATGAACATCGCGGCGATGGTCCAGGGCGCGGGGTTGCTCAGCACAGCGCGTGCATCGTCATAGGGCAACACCCCCATCACCAGCATCAGCGCCGCGCCCGCAATGGCCACAACCTCTGTGGGAAAGGTTTCACGGACGAATAGAACGAACATGACGCCCACGATGGCAAGCGTCAGAAGCGGCGCTGCCTGAGCGGGAAGCTGGAAGAGATGTATCAATGCAGATGCGCTCCGTGCTTTGCTCGCCTGTCGGACACTTTCGCTGATCGGTCACACTTGAGCAAGCCCGCCCTTGCCCCGCGGCTGAACAAGATACATGCCAAGAAACATCAGCGCCAAAGCGGCCCAGACCGCAGGCGGGTAGGCTTCGGCAAGTATGACCTTCGCCCATAAAAGCGCAAAACCGGTCACGAGGTAGCTGACCTGCACGGTAAAGACCGGTCCCGCCCGACCGACCAGCCAGACATAGCCTGCGTAAACCAGCACATGCGCAACGGAGGCCGCAACGAGCGCATGGCCCGCGCTGCTGTTCAGATCAGCGGGGGGAATGAACTGCCCCGATGCAAGGGTCACCGGCAAAATGGCGACTGTTCCCAGCAGGGACGCGCCAAAGAGAACCTGTATCGCATCCAGCCCGGCAGTGCCCCATTTGGCCACCGCATTACCCTCCAGGGCATAACAAAGACCCGCGATCATCGCGACCAACAGCCAGAAGACCGGGGCCGCCAGTGCCGCGCTTACCCCCGGCATGACGATGATCAGAACGCCTAAGAGACCCGCGAACAACCCCGACAGGCGCCGCCATGAAAAGCTGTCGAGCCGCAGCGCCAGCGCAATGGGAAAGGCGAACATCGGGATCATCGACAACAAGATGGCCATGATCCCCGCCGGCACATGGACCGCCGCCTGAAAGGATGCGGTATTGGGGATCAATGTCCCGATCAGCGCCACCAGCGCAAAGACGCGCAGTGTTGACGCGTTGAACGGCACGCCCTTGCCGCGCAGAGCGCATAAAATGGCCATCAGCACAGACCCGATGCACAGCTGCCAGAAAATCAGGCCGAAATGACCAAAACCGGTCGACACCGCGATTTTGGTGAGCGGGATCGTCACGCCCCACCCGGCCCCCAGCAGCACCAGAACGCAGGTGAAAAACACGGTTTCCCGACGGGTCATGGCGCGGCGGCTTGCAGTATCCCCCCGTCTCGCACCATGGCGATTCGGGTGGCCTTGCCGGTGCGGTCATCGGTCTCGACATAAACGCCCGACAGGGTGGCTGTTCCGGTCGCGGGCGTGAAGCGTTCCTTGGGCATGCCTGTGATAAACCGGCGCAGGGGTTCGGATTTTTCCATGCCGATCACGGAGTGATAATCCCCGCACATGCCCGCATCCGTCAAATAGCCTGTGCCCCCCGGCAGCACCATCGCATCAGCGGTCGGCACATGGGTATGCGTGCCCACGGCAAGGCTGGCCCGCCCGTCGCAAAAGTGCCCCAGCGCCATTTTCTCCGAGGTCGCTTCGCAATGGATATCCACAAGCACCGCCGCCGCCTGCCCGCCCAGCGGGTGCGTTTTCAGAACCGGTTCAAGCGCCGAAAACGGATCATCAAAGGGCCGCTTCATGAACACCTGCCCGAGGACCTGCGCCACCAGAACCTTGCGCCCGTTTTGGGCGGTGAACAGACGCGCGCCCTTGCCGGGTGCGGCCTTGGAGAAATTAAGAGGTCTCAGGATGCGCGGTTCGTGCTGGATGAATTGCAGCATGTCCTTTTGATCAAAGGCATGATCCCCCAGCGTCAGGCAATCTGCCCCCGCCTCCAGCAGGATCTTTGCATGGCTGCCCGACAGCCCCATGCCAGAGGTTGCGTTTTCGCTGTTCACAACAACGAAATCCAACCGCCATTCCTGCCTCAGTCGCGGCAGGTTTTCCGTGATTGCGCGCCGCCCGGCCCGGCCCATGACGTCGCCAAGAAACAAGATTTTCATGCAAGATGCCTAGGCCCGCGATACGATCAGGGCAAGAGCCGGGAAACATATTTCTGACGCCCATGCAAAGACCGACGGTGCCGCACCCTTTAACAGGACAGCGGAAGGCACCAAAAAACAATACCTAACAATTAATATTATCAATATTTTATAGCTATTTATTCATGCATCACTTGAGCGAAAATCATAGATCTTCTGCTCCGTCACGATGGCATCCAGCGGTTGATCCGTTGGCTCCAGTGGCAGCGTATCGGCAATTTGCGCCGCATAGGCGAATCCAATGGCAAGGGTCGCGCGTTTGGCGCGCAAACCCTCAAGCGTGCGATCATAAAACCCGCCGCCATACCCCAATCTTCCCCCCTGTGCATCAAAGGCCACGAGCGGCGCAATCACAATCTCAGGTTCGAAATACTCGGCATGGGCGGGGATCTGAACGCCGAATTCACCGCTGACCATTTCCATGTCGGGCTCCCAGCGGGCAAAGCGCAGGGGTTGACCCGCGCCGATGATCACCGGCACACCAACCGGACCATGGGCCGCGGCCTCGATCATCGCGGGCATGGGGTCGATTTCCGAACGGATCGGCATATAGCCAGCCGTAGGCACCCCGCGATAGCCCGCCAGAACGCTCGACAGCATCCCCGCCCCGGTCCCTGTATTCTTCGCATGCGCCGCGTCACGACGCGCAAAGGCAGCCTTGCGCGCGGCCGCCTTGATTTGGGTCATATCCGTCATAAAAGCACCATAACTGCAATGCCAAGAAAGGCGAAAAAACCGACCACATCGGTGACGGTTGTCACAAATGCACCCGAGGCCAGCGCCGGGTCAATGCCCATGCGGTCCAGAAGAACCGGAATGGCCGTGCCCGCAAGCCCGGCGACGATCATGTTGATGATCATCGCGATGGCAATGACATACCCCAGCGCAGGTGAGCCAAACCAGATCACACCGACAATACCGATCACCACCGCAAAGATCAGCCCGTTGATCGCGCCCACCAGAACCTCGCGCCGTATCACACGCCACAGGTTGGCGCCGGTGAGGTCCTTGGTCGCCAGGGCGCGCACCGCAACCGTGAGCGACTGGGTCCCGGCATTTCCGCCCATGGACGCCACGATGGGCATCAAAACCGCCAGCGCCACGATCTGCGCAATGGCCTCTTCGAACTGGGCAATCACAAGGGACGCCGCGATCGCCGTGAGCAAATTCACCGCCAGCCAGGGCAGCCGCTGTTTGCTCGTTTCTGCAACGCGGTCCGACAAGGACCCCTCCCCGACCCCGGCAAGCCGCAGGATGTCTTCCTCGTGTTCCTCATCCAGAACGGCCATGGCATCGTCTATGGTGATAATGCCGATCAACCGCCCTTCCTCATCCACCACCGGCGCGGAAATCAGGTGATACTGATTGAACGCATAGGCGACGTCTGATTCCTCCTGCGTGGCGGGAATGATCTGAAAGGTTTCTTCCAGCAAATCCATGAGTCGGGTTTCACGCCGGGACCGCATCAGCTTGCCAAGCGTGACATTCCCCACCGGATGCAGGCGCGGATCGACGATCACGATGTGATAAAACTGATCGGGCAGCTCTTCTTCAGGCGTTGCGCGCAAATGATCAATCGCCTGACCGACGGTCCAATGCTCGGGCGCCATGACGACTTCGCGCTGCATCAGACGCCCGGCGGAATATTCGGGATACCCCAGCGCCTGCCGCACAGCGGCGCGGTCCACATCCTCAAGCGCATCAAGGATCGTTTCCTGCTGATGATCTTCCAGATCCTCAACCAGATCGACCACATCATCGCTGTCCATCTCGCGGACCGCTTGCGTCAAGACCTGAGGTGTGAGAACGGCGATGACCTCTTCGCGGATGCTTTCATCCAGTTCCGAAAGGATTTCCCCGTCAAACTCACGATCATAAAGACGGATCAGCCGCGCGCGGTCAAAGGCGTTGATCTGTTCCAGCAGGTCCGCGATATCCGCCGGGTGCAAAGGCTCCATCAACGCGGTCAGCTTGGCCTGATCCTCGATGTCCACGGCATAAAGAATGGCGGATATCGCTTTGGGACCGAGCACATAGGCGTCGTCCTCGACCTCCACTGGTCCTGTTTCGGTTTGATCCGACATCTGCGCCCTCCTGCTGCAGGGCAGACAATAGGCGCGCGCCAATGTGGTTACAATGGCGCGCGCGGATGATCGTTGCTGTTGCCGGGGCAAGCGCCTAAGAGTTGCCTATGAGCGAATATGATCTGATCCTTGGGCAGACGTTCCAAGTCACCGCCAACCCGATGACGACGCCCTGGCAGCAGGCCGTGACGGTCGCCAGCGATGGCGCTGTTTTGCTGCGAGACGGTCGCATCGAACAGGTCGGTCATGCCAGTGATCTGCGCCAGCAACACCCGCAGGCCCGGATCACGGACTATGGGGATAAGCTGGTCTGCCCGGGCTTTGTCGACGCGCATGTCCACTACCCGCAGACCGCCATCATCGCCAGTTGGGGCAAACAGCTGATCGACTGGCTGAACACCTATACCTTTCCCGAAGAAACCCGCCTGTGCGATCCCGCCTACGCACGGGCCATCGCGGATCGCTACCTCGACCTCGCGCTGGCACATGGCACCACGACGGTCTGCTCTTATGCCACGTCCCACCCGGCCAGCGTGGATGCCTTTTTCGACGCGGCAGAACGGCGCGGGCTGCGCGTTATCGCGGGCAAAACCTGCATGGACCGCAATGCGCCGGAGGCGCTTTGTGATACCGTTCAACACGCCCATGACGAAAGCAAATCGCTGCTGGAAAAATGGCATGGCCGGGGTCGTGCGCATTATGCGATCACGCCGCGCTTTTCGCCCACTTCGACGCCGGAACAACTGGAAGCCCTCGGTGCGCTTTGGGCACAGCATCCGAGCTGCCTCATGCAGACGCATCTGAGTGAGCAGGTGCCGGAAATCAAATGGGTGCGCGAACTTTTCCCGACGGCGCGCGACTATCTCGATACCTATGAGATGCATGGGTTGATCGGGGAGCGCGCGGTTTTTGGCCATGCCATCCACCTTGAACCGCGCGAAATCGACCGCATCGCAGAGACCGGCGCGGCGCTGGTGCATTGTCCGACCTCGAACACCTTTATCGGGTCCGGGTTGATGGATGTGGCGGGCCTCGCGGCGCGTTCCGTCCCTGTCGGATTGGCAACAGACACGGGCGGCGGGTCGTCGTTTTCGATGTTGCGCACGATGGCCGCCGCTTACGAGGTGGCCCAACTGCGCGGCACCGCGTTGCACCCGGCGCAACTGCTTTATCTTGCGACTGCCGGGTCGGCGCGTGCGTTGCATTTGCATGACACAATCGGCACCCTTTCACCGGGGTATGAAGCCGACCTGACGATCCTTGATCTGGCCTCCACCCCAGCGATTTCCCAACGCGCCGCCGAAGCGGAAACCATCTGGGAAGCGATTTTTCCAACCATCATGATGGGCGATGACCGGGCCATTGCAGATGTCTGGATCGCCGGAAAACGGCGGATCACAGACCAGAGCGTCTGACGAAGTATGTGGTTCCGGCTTTTCGCATGACGCCTTAGCCGCCCGGCCCGTCACATCCCGTCGCGCAGGGCCTCCACCAGACTGTTCTGGCGGGCAATCACGGCACTCGTGTCGATCGTGACCATCTGCCCGTCGCGCACCACGTCGCGCCCCTCGACAATCAGGTCTCTGACCGTTGTCGGTCCGGCCAGCAGCAATGCGGCGGGATCCCAACTGCCCGCCGCTTCAATGCCGCTCATGTCCCAGATCGCGATATCCGCCCGCGCGCCCACCTGCAATCGGCCACATTCAGGACGCCCCAGCACATCCGCGCCACCCCGCGTGGCAATCTCCAGCGCTTCATCTGCGCTCATGGCGTCGGCACCGGCGGCCACACGCTGCAACAACATGGCCTGCCGCGCCTCTGCGATCAGGTTGCCTGCATCATTGCTTGCAGAGCCATCAACGCCAAGGCCCACCGGCACCTGCGCATCCCGCATCTTGCGGATCGGCGCGATTCCACTGCCAAGACGGCAGTTCGAGCAGGGGCAATGCGCAACGCCGGTCGATGTGTCGGCAAAGAGTTTAATCTCGGCGGCATCCAGCTTGACGCAATGCGCATGCCACACGTCCGGGCCGACCCAGCCGAGGCTTTCGGCGTATTGACCGGGACGGCAGCCGAAAGTCGCGAGGGAATAGGCGATATCCTCGTCGTTTTCCGCCAGATGCGTGTGCATCATCACGCCCTTGTCCCGCGCGAGCAGAGCGGCATCGCGCATAAGTTCCCGGCTGACCGAAAATGGCGAGCAGGGCGCGACCCCGACCCGACACATGGAAGACGGCGCCGCATCGTGAAAGGCGTCGATTACGCGGATGCAGTCCTCAAGGATATCCGCTTCCTTTTCGACCAGCGTGTCCGGCGGCAAGCCGCCGTCAGAGACACCGATGCTCATCGCGCCGCGTGTGGGCTGAAAACGCAGACCAACCGCGCGGGCGGCATGGATGGTGTCTTCCAGTCGGGAGCCGTTGGGGTAGAGATAAAGGTGATCGCTGCTCAGGCTGCACCCTGACAGCGCCAGTTCGCTCAACCCCACCTGCGCAGCGGTGAACATATGATCCGGCGTGAACCTTGCCCAGATCGGATAAAGCGTCTGCAACCACCCGAACAACAGCGCATCCTGCCCCTGTGGCACAGCGCGGCTCAGGGACTGGTAAAGATGGTGATGCGTATTCACCAAACCGGGCGTGACCAAACATCCACGCGCATCCACCGCAGGCAGATCACCGGCAGCGCCCGGCCCGATGGCCTCGATTGCACCGCCCTTGATGACGATATCCGCCCTTGCCAGTTTTCGGCGCGCATCGTCCATCGTGACGATCACATCCGCATTCCTGATCGCCCGGATCGTCACGGACCGGCACGTTTCAGGATGGCAAGCGCCTCCTTGTGGATGTCCGCATTGGCAGCGGCGATTGCTCGCCCCCCGTCATGGGCCGGTTCACCCATCCAATCGGTGACAATTCCGCCCGCTGCCTGCACCACCGCGATCGGCGCCTGAATGTCATAGGGTTGCAAGCCCGCTTCGATCACGAGGTCAATCTGGCCGCTTGCAAGCAAGGCATAGGCATAGCAATCCATGCCGTACCGCGTGAGTTTTGCCTGACGTGCCACGTTGTGAAAAGCCTCTTGCTCTGCCGGGCTGCCAACTTCGGGGAAGGTGGTAAAGACGGTGGCTTGCGCCAAGGCACGCGGTGGCGCTGTTGATAAGTCCCTGTGGCCCATGGGGCCTGTCATATGCGCATGCGCGGGGGCGCCAATGAACCTTTCACCGATGTAGGGTTGATCAATCAGCCCGTAAAACGGCCCTTTTGCATCGCGCACCGCAATCAGAACGCCCCATGTGGGCGTGCCGCTGACAAATCCGCGCGTCCCGTCAATCGGGTCCAGCACCCATGTGAGCCCGCTGGTGCCGGGTTTGTCGCCCAGTTCTTCTCCCAGAATGGCGTCGTCCGGGCGCATCCGGGCCAAGAGGCTGCGCATTTCCTGCTCTGCCGCGCGATCCGCTTCTGTCACAGGGTCATACCCCGCAGCCAGCTTATTGTCCTGCGTCAGGGAAGGTGATCGGAAAAACGGCAGGATGGCCGCGCGCGCGGCGTCGGCCAGACGGTTCGCAACCGCGTCAATTTCAGTGAGGTCAGTTTCCGGCAAGGTCATAGCCGGAGCAAATGCCATCTAACACCGCCCCTCGCAAGGGGCGGCGCAGGTGGTTTCTTCGCAAACATGTTCAGCCGTTTTACGCTACATCGCTCAACACACGCGCCAGTTCAAACAACCGACGGCGCTGGTTTTCAGGGATCGCGTAATAGGAGCGCACAAGGTCCATCGCCTCCTTGTCGCCCATCATATCAGCGGGAACCGATGAGGTTGGCTCTGGCGCATCCTTGCCCGCTTCCTCTCGCAGCCCTTCAAAGAAGAATGCCACGTCCACATCCAGCGCATCGGCAATGTCCCAGAGACGAGACGCGCTGACCCGGTTGGCGCCGGTCTCATATTTCTGGATCTGCTGAAACTTGATGCCAACACATTCCGCCAGCTTTTGTTGGGTCATACCAACAAGCCACCGGCGCTGCCGAATGCGTTTTCCAACATGTACGTCTACAAGGTGTGCCATATTATCTTCCTCACTCTTACCCATATTACAAACGCGTCGCCGCCACAGTACCGACATAGTTGTGTCACTGGTGCAGCAACCTTAACCTTCTAATACCGTCAACAATACGAAAGTTGTCATTTGGATCAATACCAAAGACCGCACCAACCACTGTGCTCAATTGCGCGATAGACAATCTATACGTGTTTTATCCTGTAGAAAGGTGCGTTTAGCGCCAGGCAATTAAAAGCACTGAATTTGCGTAAAAATTGATATTTCCGGTAAATTTCCGGCAGTTAGACCACAATCAGGCGTTGAATGGACGGGAATTGCACAATTCATGCCGATTCTAGCACTGCGGGAGCGCTGCGAAACAGGGCGAAAAAGTGACGCTGCGGCAGGGCCGGGCCTGCCGCGTTCACGAAAAGTTCAATCAGCGGAATCCAGCTTATCGGCGGCTTTGACGGCCTGTGGCGCGGCATCCAGCGCCGTGTGCCGCCCTTACACGGCTTTGAGCTTCGGATGCTCGGGCGCGGAAAACGCGCGCCGCAGGTAATCCGCCAAAGTATCGTGAATCACCCCTTTGCTGCTATGCGCGCCGTAGAGGTTGATCTGCTGCAGCGGCAGGTCCGGCAGAACACCGCCGTGATCAATCCGTTCCAGGTGCGGCGGCTCTGTGCCCTCGATCATCGTGTGAATGGCGAGATCGGCGCTGACGGTTGCTTCGATGGTGCGGTCGCTTTCCGTTTCGACAATGACATCCCAAGGGATACCGGCGGTATCCAGCGCCTCGACCACGCGCGGGCGAAAGGTGCACAACCGCCCGAACGCCAGTTTCAGCGGTTTTTGCCGCCACGCAGCGCCGCCCGGTGCCCCAACCCACTTCAGCGGCTTGCAGCACAGCGTTTGCGCCCCCGCATCCAGCGATGTTTCGGTCGTCAGGATCACATCGCACTCCCCCCGCCCGAATTTATCCTTGAGCGCGCGGGTATAGGAGGAAACAAGGTGCACCTTGACCCGCGGAAACGCCGCATGGAACTGCTTCAGAACCTGCGGAATGGCCGGGTAGACGATATCATGCGGCACGCCCAGCACGATTTCGCCCTCATAGGCCTGATCGGTCAACCTGCCGATCACCTCATCATTCAATGCCACCATGCGCCGCGCATAGACCAACAGCTGCTCTCCCGAAGCGGTGAGGGCAATGGTGCGCCCGGAGCGGTCCAGCAAGGAGACATCGAGCACCTCTTCAAGACGTTTCAGTTGCATCGACACTGCCGATTGCGTCAGGTGCAAGAACCCTGCTGCGCGGGTGACACCGCCGGAATCGGCCACCGCGACAAAGGAACGGAGCGTGGTGACGTCCAGATTTCTCATATCAACATTCTTGATGGTATGCTTCACAAACATTCGTTTTAAACATCTTAACGCGTCTGCCATATACATCAAGAGAATTGATACAAACCCAAACACCATCACAGAAGCGAAAGGAACGGAACATGGCACTGAGCAATCTTGGCACCCTCTTGGGAACCCGTGGCGCAGGATCGGTACAGCTCGCACTGTCGACCCGCCTCGCCTTGTGGAAATCACGCCGTGCGCTGGCAAAACTGGACGACCGCGCCTTGAATGATGTCGGGATTTCGCGGGCGGAGGCCGATCGTGAGGCCCAGCTGACAGTCTGGGACGTTCCGGCGGCCTGGAAACGCTGCTGACGGCGTTTGAACAGCCGGTTCGAGCATGGATTAACGGCGCATTAGCCAAATCTGGTCAAATCGGCACATTCCTGACCGAAAAGCCTTGAAATGGCCGCGAGAGACCACGATATTCAATCGCGAGAGCGCGCAGAAAACCTGACGCGCCGTTACGTCAATTTGGAGGTCTTTTAGAATGGCTGACGTGAATACAATCCGGACCGCTGCCGGATCCCGCGCCGCCCAGATAGATGAGGGTTTGCGCGCCCACATGAATAAAGTCTACGCGACGATGTCCGTAGGCATGTTGATCACTTTCGCTGTGGCATGGGCCGTCGGGACCGCGCCGCAACTGATGGCGGTGTTCCGTGATCCGGTCACGCTGTCCCCGAACATCCTTGGCTGGATCATCATGTTTGCTCCGCTGGGCATGGTCTTTGCATTCAGCGCGATGATCAACAAACTCTCCGCAGCCGCGGCGCAGTTGTTCTTCTATTCCTTCGCCGGCGTCATGGGCCTGTCGATCTCTTGGATTTTCGTGGCTTTCACCGGCATGTCGATCGCTCAGATCTTCCTGATCACATCGATCGCCTTCGCGGGTCTGTCGCTTTGGGGGTATACCACAAAGAAAGACATCTCCGGCTGGGGTAGCTTCCTGATCATGGGCGTTATCGGTCTGGTGGTTGCATCCATCGTGAACATCTTCCTCGGCTCGCCTGCGATTATGTTCGCAATCTCGGCCTTGGGCGTTCTGATCTTTGCGGGCCTAACAGCCTATGACACGCAGAACATCAAGAACACCTACCTCGCGCACGCCCATCACGGCGACAGCGAGTGGTTGCAGAAGTCGGGCATCATGGGCGCGCTGAGCCTGTACCTGAACTTCATCAACATGTTCATGATGTTGTTGTCCCTGTTCGGAAACAGAGAATAAGTCGCACGCTTGAAGCGACGAAAGACCAAAGCCTGCCAGTCGCCTGACTTGGCAGGCTTTTTATTTTGCCGACTCGTTTTCTTCAGATCGTGTGCGACGGTCAGCTAGACTGTTTGCGAGCCATGCAAAACCGCGCTTCGTTGCGCGCGCGCTCAGGTCCGGATCATCCTGAAACGCGTTAAGCACCGGCGCACCGCCGCAAAGTTTTGCACCCGGACGAAAACAACCACCCTTCGCAGAGCGCTCAGCGCAGACGGAGACTTGGCAAGGGCGCGCATGCGCGGTACATGGCGGCCAAGTAAATGAGGAACCCGCATGTCCATTGATGAAAGCACCGCCGCCCGCGTGGCGAAACTGGCCCGGATCAAGGTTGAACCAGCCGCATTGCCCGCGCTGGCCGGAGAGTTCAACACCATTCTCGGCTTTATCGAACAGCTGAACGAGGTGGATATCGACGGCGTCGAGCCCATGACATCGGTGACACCGCAAGTGTTGAAACGCCGCGCGGATGTTGTTGCGGATGGGGATCAGCAGGCACGTGTCCTGTCCAATGCGCCGGATGCGCGCGAAGGGTTCTTTGCCGTGCCGAAGGTGGTTGAATAATGAGTAAGCTGAATGAATTGGGACTGGCCGAGGCGCGCGATGCCCTGCGCGCAGGTGAAACTACCTCGAAAGACCTGACCGAGGCCTGCCTCACCGCCATCGAAGAAGCGGGCGTGTTGAACGCCTTTGTGCACCACACCGCCGATCTTGCGCTTGAGCGGGCAGCAGCGGCCGACGCGCGTCTGGCACAAGGGGCGGCCCCTGCGATGTGCGGTCTGCCCATCGGGATGAAAGACCTGTTCTGCACCAAAGGTGTCGCGTCACAGGCAGGATCGCGCATTCTCGAGGGCTTTTTGCCCGAGTATGAATCCACCGTCAGCCAGAACCTTGTGGACGCCGGGGCAGTCATGCTGGGCAAGCTCAACATGGATGAATTCGCCATGGGCTCGTCCAACGAAACCTCGATCTATGGCGATGTGATCAACCCGTGGCGGCGCAAGGACGATGAAAAACCGTTGACACCGGGGGGCTCTTCGGGCGGTTCGGCGGCGGCGGTTGCCGCTGATCTGTGCCTTGCCGCGACCGGTACGGACACCGGCGGCTCCATCCGCCAGCCTGCGGCTTTTACCGGCACCGTAGGCATCAAACCGACCTATGGGCGTTGTTCACGCTGGGGGATTGTGGCCTTTGCCTCCTCACTTGATCAGGCGGGACCGATGACGAAATCGGTACGCGATGCTGCCATCATGCTGGAGGCGATGTCAGGGCATGACCCAAAGGACAGCACCTCTGCCGATCTGGCCGTTCCGGATTTCGAGGCGGCGCTGAGCGGGGATATTCGCGGCAAAAAGATCGGCATCCCCAAGGAATACCGCATGGATGGTATGCCCGATGAGATCGAAGCGCTCTGGCAAACCGGCATCGCCATGATGAAGGACGCAGGCGCTGAAATCATCGACATCTCCCTGCCGCACACGAAATACGCGCTGCCCGCCTATTACGTGATTGCCCCGGCCGAGGCGTCGTCGAACCTCGCGCGCTATGACGGTGTGCGCTATGGACACCGCGCCAAGCTGGATCAGGGCGATGGCATCACGGAGATGTATGAAAAGACCCGCGCCGAAGGCTTCGGACCCGAAGTGCAGCGCCGCGTGATGGTCGGCACCTACGTGCTGTCCGCCGGTTTTTACGACGCCTATTACAACCGCGCGCGCAAGGTCCGCACACTGATCAAGCAGGATTTTGAAACAGTGTTTGCGCAGGGTGTCGATGCGATATTGACGCCAGCGACCCCGTCGGCGGCCTTTGGTCTGGGCGAAATGACCGACGCCGATCCGGTCGCGATGTATCTCAATGACATCTTTACCGTGACCGTCAATCTGGCCGGACTACCGGGCATTGCGGTGCCGGGCGGGCTTGACGCCAATGGCCTGCCGCTTGGTCTGCAACTCATCGGTCGCCCGTGGGAAGAGGCCGAGTTGCTGAACACCGCCTATGCTCTTGAGCAGGCAGTGGGTTTTGTGGCCAAGCCGCAGAAATGGTGGTAGTGTTACGGGATGGAAAAAGTGGGTAAAATGATGGGACGGCGCATGCGACCACATCTCTCCATGGCACTGCCTGTGGCACTGCTCCTTTCGGCCTGTGCTCAACAGGTGCCCAACAACCCGAACGGGTCCGGCGTCACCAGCGCGCAAGCCATTGAGGCCCGCGATGCCGCCTTGCAGGGCCTGCCTCTCGAAGCATCCGGCGCGGGTCTGGCGCCGCTGGATGCCACCGGCGCACCAATCGCTGACTCCGCCGAGCAAACGGCCGCCGATACCACCCGCATTTTACAGCAAACCAGCACGACAGGCACGCTGCAGCCGGTGCCACCGACCGTCACGAACACGATCGGCATCTCGAATGAGAACAATTTCGATGCGGTCTCCGAACAGCGCAGCATCGAAAGTGACGCAGAGCGCATTGCCCAAAACCGCGCGCAGTATCAGGTCATTCAGCCCGAAGCGCTGCCCGAACGTACGGGCGATGATCAGCCCAATATCGTGGCCTTCGCGCTTGCGACCAGCCATCCGGTGGGCACCAGGGTCTATGCACGCGCAGGCCTCAATGGCGCCGCACGGGCGGCACGTAACTGCGCGCAATATCCGTCTCCCGACCGGGCGCAACTGGATTTTCTGGCGCGCGGTGGTCCCAAACGCGACCGCAAGGGTCTTGACCCGGATGGGGATGGCTATGCCTGCAGTTGGGATCCGACCCCGTTTCGCAGTGCTGCGCAAGGATAGCCGTGCGCCACTGCCCTTCGCTGAATTTTGGCCCACGGCGCAATAGCCTGACGCCCATACTCATCGTGATACACTACACGGCCATGGCCAGCGCCGAGGCAGCGATCGCGCGCCTTTGTGATCCGCAGGCAGAGGTTTCCGCACATTATCTGATTGATCGCAGCGGCCCCGTGACACAAATGGTCAATGAAGAGCACCGCGCCTGGCACGCGGGCGTCGGGGAATGGCGCGGGCTGACTGACATCAATTCCCGTTCCATCGGAATCGAACTGGATAACGACGGCACGCATCCGTTTCCCGAACCACAGATGGCCGCGCTGGAAGACCTGTTGCGGGGTATCCGGTCCCGCTGGCCCGTGGCGGCAAGCGATATCATCGGCCATTCAGACATGGCGCCGGGGCGCAAATCGGACCCCGGGCCACGCTTTGACTGGGCGCGGCTGGCCCGACAGGGGTTGGCAGCACCGGTGAGCCCGCAGATGCAAGGTGAGGGGTTTGAGCAATCCGCACAGCGCGCAGGGTTCACCGCCCCTGTGGATCGCGCAACGCTGTTGACCGCCACGCGGCTGCGCTTTGCGCCCTGGCGCGAGGGTCCGATCACGGATGACGATCTGCAGCTTTACCACCGGATTTGACCGCGCGCCCGCGCAATGGCCATTGACGCTGTTGCGATTTGAGCGCATCACGCACCCGCGCGGAGGGCCGGATGGCCGCGGCACTGGCAACAGGGTCGAGGAAAGTCCGGACTCCAAAAAGCAACGGTGCCGGGTAACGCCCGGGCAAAGCAATTTGACGGAAAGCGCCACAGAAAACAGACCACCTGTCGTGCAGGTCGGGCAACCGAAACCGCCGACGGGCAAGGGTGAAAAGGTGGGGTAAGAGCCCACCGCGCGGCTGGCAACAGCGGCGGCATGGCAAGCCCCACCGGGAGCAATGCCAAATAGGGACCGCGCGTCGCAAGACGGGGCCGCTTTGGCTCAGCAGGTCCGGGTTGGCAGCTAGAGCCTTGCGGGCAACCGCCGGGCAAGAGGAATGGTCATCGAACCGGGGGCAACTTCGGGGAACAGAATCCGGCTTACAGGCCCTCCGCGCACCTTCGAAACTGTCTTTTTTGCGCCGGATTGAGGTGATTGAAGCATCGTTTAGCTGTTGACTCACTGCCTTAACCGGGTAAAAGCCGGGTTTCAGGATTTACGCGCCCCCTCGCCAGCGCTGGGACGCAGCAGGAGAAAAAACATGGCCAAGCCAACCACGATCAAAATTCGTCTGAACTCCTCGGCGGGGACAGGCCATTTCTACGTCACCAAAAAGAACGCACGGACCATGACTGAAAAGATGGTCATCAAGAAGTATGACCCCGTTGCGCGCAAGCATGTCGAATACAAGGAAGGCAAGATCAAGTAACCGGATCTTTCCCCGAAAAACGTTCAAAGGCTGTGCACCCCGCGCAGCCTTTTTTCATGTGGGCCGGGCGTGTCGCCAAGGCAGGTCTGCCGATTATGCGCGACCTTCTTCAGCCTTTTCGCGCATGAGCCTGACGTAAACCTCGATCATCCAGCCCAGCATCACACCGTTCAGCACATGCCACATGAAATGCGTGCCAATCGGGATGGCGTCACAAGCCGGCTCATCCAGCGTGCGAAAGGTCAAAGAAACCACCAGCAACCCCGCCCCGATCGCCAGACCACGGGCAAACTCCGGTAACCGGTGGCGCAGAAATCCGGCGTAGAGGAAAATCAGCAGCGGCACGGGCGCATAGGCCGCCGATCCGCCGAGCGCCGGGATCAGGGAAAACGCCGGGACCATCATGCCGGCGTAGGGAATGAAAAGCGCCGTCAGCCCAAGGGCGGCCCAGCCGTTCACGTCAAAGGCCGCGCGATTCACCGCAAACAGATAAAGCAGAATGAAACCGATGATGGGCAATACATCCGCCATGGCGGCCCAGACCTGCGCGTGCGTATGAAACAGATAGCTGCCGATCCCGATCAACCCCAAGACGACGCATAAGGCGCGCGCCAAAGCGAGCCCGCGCGCACGCCGCCACATCACCAGCGCCGCAATGACAAAGGCCAGATTTGTCACCGCATTGATGGGTTCCGCCCAGTATTCAGGCCCCATTCGTTCGCAGTATCCGTCAATGTAGCGCGTCCACTCCATTTCTGTCTCCCTTGCACCTGAACATGCGGCCAACGACGGTTTTGCCTAAAGCGGCATCCGCGTCTAAGGTCCAAGTATTGCAGAGAGGGAGAGGTTCAATGCAAATCATTTGGCTCGGGCACGGCAGCTTTCGCATCGAAATCGGGGATCAGGTGCTGCTGATTGATCCATGGCTGACGGGCAACCCGATGCTGGCCGAGGATCAGCACGCCGCTGCCACCACCGGTGCGACGCATATTCTGATCACCCATGGCCATTTCGATCACACGGCGGATGTGGTCGCCTTGTCCAAATCGCTGGAGGCACCGGTCGTGGGGATTTACGACTTCATGAGCTACTTCGAGGCCAAGGAGGGCCTGAGTGTCGTGGGGTTCAACATGGGCGGCACGGTCACCTTGGGCGATGTGGCGGTGTCACTGGTCCCTGCCCTGCACTCGACGTCCTACGGTCCGGATGCGACGGCCCCGCTCGGGCGCGAGGCAGGGTTCATCATCAAGGGCGAACGTTACACGGTCTATGTGTCAGGTGACACAGGGATTTCGGCGGAAATGGATTGGATCGGGGACTATTACAAACCCGACATCGGCATCCTGAGCGCCGGTGGACATTTCACCATGGACATGAAGGGGGCCGCCTATGCCGCGAAACGGTACTTCGACTTCAAAACCGTGATCCCCTGCCACTACAAGACCTTTGATCTGCTGGAGCAATCCGCAACGGACCTCATCGACGCCCTGCCGGATGTCGATGTGATCGAGCCGCAGGTCATGACGCCGATAAGGTTCTGAGCATGGCCTAGCGCCGCGCGGTAAAAAATCCCCTGAGCATCGCCTCGGATTCCGCAGCGGCGATGCCGTCAAATACTTCGGGTGCATGATGGCATTGCGGATGGCTGAACACGCGCGCCCCCTGCGCCACCCCCCCCGATTTGGGATCACTGGCCCCGTAATAGAGCCGCGAAATACGGGCCGCCGAAATCGCTGCCGCACACATCGCACAAGGCTCAAGCGTCACATAAAGCGCATGATCCAACAGACGCTCACTGCCCAGCACCGCGCAGGCCCTGCGGATCGCGAGGATTTCGGCATGTGCGGTCGGATCATGGTCCGCACGGGTCTGATTGCCCGCAGCGGCAATGATCGCGCCATCCGGTGCCACGATGACAGCGCCGACCGGGACCTCTCCGCGTTTGGCCGCCGCGCGCGCCTCAGAGAGGGCCGCTTCCATATGCGTGTTGAACTGCATGGGCCTAGTTGCACGCAAACTGTTCTCTTTCGCAAGGGCCGCAAACAGGCTATGCCCCGCCCCATGACCTCTGAACTCACGCCACAGGGCGACCGCATTGCCAAAGTCCTCAGCCGCGCCGGTGTCGCCAGCCGCCGCGAGGCGGAACGCATGATCGAAGCCGGCCGCGTCAAGGTTAATGGCAAGCCCATTTCATCCCCCGCCCTGAATGTGCAGGCCAGTGACAAGATCACTGTGGATGGCAAGGACGTATCCCCTCCGGAACCCGCGCGGCTTTGGCTCTATCACAAACCCACGGGCCTTGTGACGACGGACAATGACGAAAAGGGCCGCGAAACGATCTACAGCGCCCTGCCTGCGGATTTGCCGCGTGTGATGAGCGTCGGGCGGCTCGATATCAATTCCGAGGGGCTGTTGCTGCTGACCAATGATGGCAGTATCAAACGCCGCCTCGAACTGCCCACGACGGGCTGGCTGCGTCGCTACCGCGTGCGCGTCAACGGCAGGCCCACGGATGCGACACTGGAGCCGCTGCGGCGCGGGATCAGCAGCGAGGGCGAGAATTTTCAACCCATGCAGGTCACGCTGGACCGCCAGCAAGGCGCGAATGCGTGGCTGACAATGGGCCTGCGCGAGGGCAAAAACCGTGAAATTCGCCGCGCGCTGGCAGAACTGGGGCTCACTGTGAACCGCCTGATCCGGATCAGCTATGGGCCTTTTCAGTTGGGCGAGTTGAAATCCGGCGCTGTCGAAGAGGTCCGTCGCAAGGTTCTGCGCGATCAACTGGGCCTTGAAGAGGACGCAGGCACCGACCCGGCAAAACGCCTCGAGGCGGGCAGGAAGCGCGGACCACCCATCCGCCGGACGCGCGCGACTGCTGGCGCAAAACCCGCCAGATACGCCAAAAAACCACGCAAATGACGCGTGCCCTGCGTCTTTCCCCCTCGAATACGGGGGAAAATGCAGCCATGTCATTACCGATGCATCCGCGATCTGTTACCAAGGCAGGCGCGGTTGTTCAGAACTCAGCCCTAGCGCAGTCTGCGGCGAGGGCCTATATCTGTGCATGACATCGCTTTAGGGGACCAAATGCGACCGACGACGCTTCAAAAAACGGCCTATATCGCGCTGCTGCTTCTGATGATTGGCGTGGCCTCCGGTTTGATGGGGGGCTTGTAGGCATGGCAAAACGCTTTGGCGGGAAATACAGCCCCAAAGGCGCGCCGCAAGCACGCTCACAGGCCGAGGCGACATTTACCGCCGCGACCGTGGACCCTGTTGGTGCGCGGGCGAACTTGATGTTCCTGCCTGCTGTGGTCCTGCTTTTCTCCGCCCTGTTTCAGGGTGCATTGGCGCTTGTTCTGGGCCTTGCGGGTGCTGGTGCACTGTCTCTGGGGGCTTGGCTGCTGCGCGGTGGCTTACAGGCCGAGGCCGCCTATCACGATCGCAAGGTCGCACGCCGCCCCGCCCTGCCGCGCAAGATCCTGGCGGGCCTGCTGGCGGGCGCGGGCATTGGCCTTGGCGCGCTGAGCCATGACAACGGCCTTGTCGCTGCCGTTCTTTACGGCGTGGCCGTGACGGGACTGCATCTTGCGGCCTTTGGCATCGACCCGCTGTCCGACAAGGGTATGGAAGGCATCGACATCTTTCAGCAGGACCGCGTTGCACGTGTCGTTGACGAGGCGGATGCGCATCTCAAGGCCATGACGGATGTGCTGCTGCGCATCGGGGACCGTCAGATCAACGAGCGTATGGCCGCTTTTCAATCCGCCGCGCGCAAACTGATCCGCACTGTTGAGGAAGATCCACGTGACCTGACGGCCGCGCGCAAATACCTTGGCGTCTATTTGCTCGGCGCGCGCGATGCGACGGCGAAATTTGTGGATTTTTACGCACAGAACCAACGCGCGCAGACACGTGATGACTATCTGTCACTGCTGGATGACCTGCAGCGCAACTTTGCTGCACGCCATGAGAAACTACTGCTCGATGATCATAGTGATTTGACCGTCGAAATCGACGTCCTGCGGGATCGTCTGGACCGCGAAGGGGTGCGTCTTGACTGATGCATCTTTTGATACTTGATTTAGGGAGCTAAAATGTCCGAAGAAATACGCGTCAAAGCCGAACAAACCCTCGCCATGGTCGAGGAAGTGACCGCAGCGAGTTTGCCGGAACCAACCGAAGCGAACGCCATCGTCCCGTTGGCCGAAGCCGATGCTCCCGTCAGCGCAGAAATCACCAAGCGCATGGCAGAGATCGACATGTCGGATACAAATTCGATCGTGTCTTTCGGCAGCCGCGCGCAGGTGGAATTGCAGGAAATCTCGCAAGCCATGCTGGGCGGTGTGCGCAACAAGGATTTGGGACCTGCGGGCGACAGTCTGCGCGATATCGTGACCACCATTCGCGGGTTTTCCACTGCAGAACTGGACATGCGCCGGGACCGAAGCTGGTTTGAGAAACTGCTCGGGCGCGCCGCCCCCATCGCGAAATTCACCGCCAAATACGAAGAGGTGCAGGGGCAGATCGACCGGATCACGGATGAGTTGCTCAAGCACGAACACACGCTGCTGAAAGACATCAAATCGCTTGATATGCTCTATGAAAAGACGCTGAATTTCTATGACGAACTCGCGCTTTACATCGCGGCGGGCGAAGAGAAACTGACCGAACTGGACGAAACGGTGATCCCCGCCAAGGCCGCGGAGGTCGATGCGGCAGCAGAGAACGATCAGGTCATGGTTGCACAGGAATTGCGCGATCTGCGCGCCGCGCGCGACGACCTGGAACGGCGTGTGCACGACCTGAAGCTGACACGTCAGGTCACGATGCAGTCGCTGCCCTCCATCCGGCTGGTGCAGGAAAACGACAAATCCCTCGTGACCAAGATCAATTCAACGCTGGTCAACACCGTGCCCCTTTGGGAAACACAACTGGCGCAGGCCGTCACCATCCAACGTTCCGCCGAGGCCGCGCAAGCGGTGCGTCAGGCTAATGATCTGACGAACGAATTGCTGACCGCCAATGCCAAGAACCTGCGCGAGAGCAACAAGGTGATCCGCCAGGAAATGGAGCGGGGCGTCTTTGACATCGAGGCGGTGAAACAGGCCAATGCCGACCTGATCGGCACCATCGAAGAAAGCCTGCAAATCGCGGATGAAGGCAAGGCCAAACGCGCCGCCGCCGAAGCAGAACTGCAAGAAATGGAAACCACGCTGCGCGACACGCTGGCCTCCGCCAAGGCGCGCGGCGATGGCACGGGCGATACCGCCGCGACTGCCGTTCCCCGCTAAGGCTGCATGCGACAGGCAAATCTCATACTGCGCTGGGGCGTGGCTTTGGCCGCGCTCCTTGCCGTTGCAGCTTGTGATATGCCGCTCAGGTCCAGCGCCACCCCCAAGGCGCGCCCGGCAGGTCTGGGCCAGCCTGCGATCCAGCCAACCTCGGAAAAAAGTGCCGCGCTGCGCAGTTATTTCGTGCAGGTACAGGCGGCGCAACTCAGGCAGGGATTGCTGCGTGAGGATGGCGGTGGGCCGGACACGCCCTTTACCCCGGATATGTTGGCGCGCAACTTTGAAGACATCGTGTTTTACAACGAATATGCCAGTGCCTTGCAGGGGCGTGGCGGGGAAAGCCCGCTGCGCAGATGGGAAGGTCCGGTGCGCATTGATACGATTTTCGGCGCAGGCGTGCCGCCCTCCGTGCGCAAGGCGGAGGATGCGCGCATCCGTGACTATGCCCGCCGGCTGGGGCGCATCACAGCTCATCCGGTCAACACACTCGGCCCGAGCAATTTCATTGTGATCGTTGCCGGCGAAGATGATCGTGACGCGGCCCTGAACACGGCTGCCGCGCGCATCAGTGGCATCACCGCCCGGAGCCTTGACCCCTTGCGCGACCTTGGCCGCGACACCTATTGCGCGGTGGCCGCCTATGCCTCGGGCGCGGATGCCAACACCTATACCGCCGCCGTGGCCGTGATCCGGGCCGAAAACCCGGACCTTTTGCGCCTGAGCTGCATCCACGAAGAGCTTGCGCAGGGGCTTGGGCTGGCCAATGACAGCCGCGATGCGCGCCCTTCGATCTTCAACGATGACGATGAATTCGCGCTTTTGACCGCGCATGATGAGCTGTTGCTGAAAATGCTCTACGATCCGCGCCTCAAAACCGGCATGAGCGCCGCCGAAGCCGCGCCGATCACACGGATCATCGCACGTGAATTGACCAATTCCGGCCCCTTGTAGGGCTTACAGACCAAAGGACCGAGACATATGGGTATATTTGATTTTCTCTCCGGCGAATTCATCGACGTCATCCATTGGACGGACAACACCCGTGACACCATGGTGTGGCGTTTCGAACGGGAAGGGCATGAGATCAAATATGGTGCGAAACTGACCGTGCGCGAGGGTCAGGCGGCCGTGTTTGTGCATGAGGGGCAACTGGCGGATGTCTTTACGCCGGGGCTTTATATGCTTGAAACCAACAACATGCCGGTGATGACGACGCTGCAACACTGGAACCACGGCTTTCGCAGCCCGTTCAAATCCGAGGTGTATTTTGTCAACACGACCCGGTTCAGCGATCTCAAATGGGGCACCAAGAACCCCGTGATCTGCCGCGATCCGGAATTCGGCCCGGTCCGGCTGCGCGCCTTTGGCACCTATACGATCAAGGTGAGTGACCCGGCCAAATTCCTTGTCGAAATCGTTGGGACCGATGGCGAATTCACCATGGATGAGATCAGCTTTCAGATCCGCAACATCATCGTGCAGGAATTTTCGCGCACGCTCGCGCGCGCAGGCATCCCGGTCATGGACATGGCCGCCAACACGCGTGAACTGGGTCAGCTGGTGGGCAAGGAAATCAGCGGCCAGTTGACCGAATACGGGCTGACCATGCCGGAGCTTTACATCGAAAACATCTCGCTGCCGCCGTCGGTGGAACAGGTCATGGACAAGCGCTCGTCGATGGGTGTGATCGGGAACCTCAACGAATACATGCAGTTTCAGGCCGCTGAAGCCTTGGGCCGCGATGGCGGCGGGGCGGCTGCCCTGCAGACCGGTCTGGGTGCCGGTCTGGGCATGCAGATCGGGCAGGCCGCCGCGCAACAGGCAGGCCCCTGGGGCGCGCGGGCCGAGGCGGCACCGGCTGCTGCGGCGCGGCACATGGCCCCTCCCGCCCTGCCCCCGGTCGAACATGTCTGGCACATCGCAGAGCAGGGTCAGACCAAGGGCCCCTTTTCAAAGGCCAAGATGGGCCGCATGGTGAGCGAAGGGGCGCTGACGCGTCAGACCCTCGTCTGGACGCCCGGTCAGGACGGCTGGATGGCCGCCGAGGACGTCACGGAACTCGCACAGCTTTTCACCGTCCTGCCGCCTCCCCCGCCCCTGCCGAACGCGGGATAAACCCTTGAGAGACCGTCAGAAACCATATGCCGCGCCGTCACCGCTGAACCCGATCACGCGCCAGAAACCGACGAAAGCGCGCGTGTCATGACCCGGCGCCGCGCCACCATCCTGTTACACTGGCTGGTGCTGGTTCTGCTCCTACTGGTTCTGACATCGGGGCGCGAAACCGCACTATTCACCGCCGCCTTCGGGCTGAGCGGTCTGGCCATGGGCGCGCTGGCCCTTGCGTTTGGCCTGATGAATGGGCCGGGTCCGAAACTGACCGGGCCGTTTCGACAGGCGCACCCATGGCTCAATCGCGCCATGTATCTTCTGCTGGTCTGGACATCCCTCAGCACGCTGGCGCTGAGCTTTGGGGCGCATTTACCCGGCCCCGACACGCATGCGCTGCTGGTTGCTCTGGTCGCAGCCACGGCCCTGCACGCACTCTTCAACCTCTGGCGGCACATGGCGCTGATGGACGGGGCGCTGCGCCGGATCACACCTCGATCCCTCCACGGTATGTTATGAGCACAGAGGCGCAAATCCAGCAGGCAGAGCATCATTTTCCCTGCGACACCTGCGGCGCAGACCTGCGGTTTGACCCGGCACAGGGGCAGATGATCTGTGCGCATTGCGGACATATGGAAAGCCTCGATCAGGGGCCATGGGCGGCGGCGAAAATCCGCGAGCTTGATTTCAACACGGCCCTGAAGGGCGATCTGCCGGCCCCCGAGATGGAAGAGACGCGCGTCTCCTCCTGCCCCAATTGCGCCGCCGAAGTCGCCTTTGACCCCAATGTCCACGCCAAGGAATGCCCGTTCTGTGCAACGCCCGTTGTTACCGACACCGGCACCCACCGCCACATCAAACCCCGGGCGGTGTTGCCTTTCGCACTGGACGAGCGCACCGCCCATGACGCGATGAACGACTGGCTGGGCTCGCTTTGGTTCGCGCCAAACGGGCTGCAGGATTACGCGCGCAAGGGGCGCAAGATGGATGGCATCTATGTGCCCTACTGGACCTATGATGCGGACACCACGTCGCGCTATAGCGGCGAGCGGGGCACGGTCTACTATCAGACCCGTCAGGTGATGCGCGACGGCAAACCAACAACCGTGCGGGTGGCCAAGGTGCGATGGCGCGCCGCGCGCGGGCAGGTTGCGCGGTTCTTTGATGATGTTCTGGTGCTGGCATCAAAAAGCCTTCCCAAAAGGTTCACCGATGGTCTGGCCCCCTGGGATCTTGCCGCGCTTGAACCCTATACGCCCGAATACCTCGCAGGCTTCCGCGCCGAAGGATACGCCGTCACGCTGGAGCAAGGCTTTGTGGAGGCGCGCGCGATCATGGACGCCACGATCCGCCGTGACATCAAATTCGATATCGGCGGTGATCGGCAACGCATTCACCGCGTCGATACGCAAATTCGCGATGTCACGTTCAAACATATCCTCCTGCCGGTCTGGCTTGCCGCCTACAAATACCGCGGCGAGACCTATCGCTTTGTGGTGAACGGGCGCACAGGCAAAGTGCAGGGCGAGCGGCCCTATTCAGCGATCAAGATTGCACTGGCCGCAATCGTCGGTTTATCTATGGCCGCTGCCGTGGGATATTTTTACGCGATGAACCAATGATCCAATCTGTCAAACCGAAACACCACCGCGCGGGGGTGACGCGATGAGGGCGCTGCTGCAACGCGTGAGTTCAGCATCGGTCGCGGTCGATGGGAATACGATCGGCGCGATTGACCATGGGCTGCTGATCTTCATCTGTGCCATGCCCGGTGACACGAAGGACACAAGCGCGCGACTGGCCGCCAAGATATCACGGTTGCGCGTGTTCAAGGATGACGCCGGGAAAATGAATCTGAACCTTGCACAAACCGGCGGTGCCGCCCTCGTGGTCAGCCAGTTCACGCTGGCCGCCGACACCTCGCGTGGCAATCGCCCCGGTTTTTCCGGTGCCGGCAAACCCGCAGAGGCGCAAGCGCTGTACGAGCAATTCGCGCAGGATCTGCGCGCGCTGGACATTCCCGTGCAGACCGGCCAGTTCGGCGCAGACATGCAGGTATCGCTTTGCAACGATGGGCCTGTTACGCTCTGGCTTGATACAGCCGATGGCTGACCTTTTCCTTTCAATGGCGCACAACATCGCATGACACATCAAAACACATTGGTATCCCTGTTTGAGGCTGGCGTCATGGCGGTGCGGGGTGACAGCGCTGTGCAGCATGCGCTGTCAACGGATGCCGTGACCGATCCCCCCGATCAGATCATCGCCGTGGGCAAGGCCGCCACGGCCATGGCGATTGCGGCGCATGAGAAATTCCCCAACGCCCCTGTCCTGATTGTCACGAAACATGGCCACGCGGACGGTGCCCCCGCGCATGCGGAAATCATCGAGGCGGCGCACCCGGTACTGGATCAAAGCTCGCTGCGGGCCGGGGCGCGCATGCTGGATGTGGTGTCGCGCATGGCGGCTGGCAGCCATCTGCTGATGCTGGTGTCCGGTGGCGCCTCTGCCCTTGCCGAAGCCCCGGTCGAGGGGCTGGATCTGGCCGGGCTTAAGACGAAAACGACCGAAATGCTCGGCTCTGGCGAGGATATTCACGCGATGAACAGGGTGCGCAAAACCCTCAGCCGGGTAAAGGGGGGCAAGCTTTTGTCCAACTTCAGCGGCGCGCAGGTGACGAGCCTCGCGATTTCGGATGTGGAAGGCGATTTGCTCTGCGTCATCGGATCGGGGATTGCAGATGCGCCGGAGGATCCGCCCTTTTCCTTCACCGCGCAGATCGTCGCCAGCAACGCCATCGCCAGACAGGCCGTCGCGCAAAAGGCCACGGATCAGGGCCTGCCGGTCAGGTCGAACGAAGAGAGCCTTTATCACGACATCAAAACGCTCGGGCCCCGTCTCGGCCGCGCATTTGTGTCCGGGCCTGCGGGCGTGCACATCCGGGGTGGTGAGCCCACCGTGATCCTGCCGCCGCAGCCGGGACGCGGCGGGCGCAATCAGGCGCTCGCCCTGTTGATCGCGCGTGAAATCGCGGGCCAGTCGGGGATTGAGGTGCTGGTTGCAGGCACCGATGGCACGGACGGGCCGACCGATGCCGCCGGGGCCATTGTCGATGGCGAAACATGGGATGCCAGCGGGCAGGACGCGCTTGACCGCGCCGATGCAGGGACATGGCTGGACGCGCGCGGGGCGTTGTTGCGCACGGGGCCGACGGGCACAAATGTGATGGACCTCGTCATCGCGCTGAAGGTGTGACAAGGCCACACCGACTGCTTGACAACAGGGCGCAAGGCGGCAACCGTTAGCGCATGGCTGACGACACCTCCTTACGCGACATCGAAGAAGACGCAGATTTCGGCATCACGCTTTCAGACGGATGCAGGCTCTCTGCGCGATTGTGGAAACCCAAGGATGCAGGGTCAGATCCTGTGCCGGTGATCCTCGAATATCTGCCCTATCGCAAGCGCGACGGCACCTGCGCGCGCGACGCGCTGACACACCCGTGGTTCGCGGCGCGCGGCTACGCCTGCCTGCGTGTGGACATACGTGGCAACGGCGACAGCGAAGGGCTGATGCAGGACGAATACACCCCGCAGGAACTGGCCGATGCGGTCGAAGTCATCAACCAGATCGCCGCCAAGGACTGGTGCAACGGGCGCGTCGGGATGATGGGGATCAGCTGGGGCGGGTTCAACAGCCTGCAGGTTGCGGCCCTTGACCCTGCCCCGCTCAAAGCGGTCATCACACTGTGTTCGACCGTGGACCGCTATGCGGATGACATCCATTACAAGGGCGGCTGCCTGCTGAATGAAAACCTCGGCTGGGGGTCGACCATGTGGGCCTATTCCAGCCGCGCGCCCGACCCTGCCCTGCGCCCGGACTGGCGCGCCATGTGGCTGGAACGCCTTGAAAACGAACCATTTTTGCCTGCGGTCTGGCTGCGTCACCAAAGGCGCGATACCTATTGGCAACACGGCTCGGTCTGCGAGGACTACAGCGCCATCAAGGCCAAGGTACTTGCCATCGGCGGCTGGGGGGATGCCTATAAAAACGCGGTGCCCCAACTGGTCGAAGGACTGCCCGGCGCCAAGGGCATTGTCGGGCCATGGGTGCATAAATACCCCCATTTCGCCGTGCCCGAACCGCGCATCGGTTTTCTGCAGGAGGCGCTGCGCTGGTGGGATCACTGGCTCAAGGATATCGACACCGGAGTGACGCAGGACCCTGACTACCGCGCCTACATCATGGACGGCGCGCGCCCGCAGCGCTGGTATACCGAACGCCCGGGCCGCTGGGTGGCGGAGGAATATGGCGCGACAACCCATATCCCCCATCGCTCCCTGCATCTGACGAACAACGGGCTGTCGGATGGGGCCGGTGCCTTGCGGGCAGAGGTCTCATCGCCACAGGATTGCGGTGCGGAATCCGGTGAATATTGCGCGATCTGGCTGGGGCCGGAAATGCCGGGTGATCAGCGGCGCGATGATACGCATTCCACCACGTTTGACAGCGCCCCGGCGGAGGATGACACGGATATCTTCGGCGCGCCGCGCATCACCTTGCGGCTGAGTTCTGACCAGCCACAGACGCAGATCGCCGTGCGGCTCAATCACGTGCATCCCGATGGTGCGACGACGCGCATCACATATGGCGTGATGAACCTGAGCCACCGCGACGGGCATGCCAACCCCAGCCATCTGACGCCGGGGGAACCGGTCCGTGTGGTTTTCCACCTCGATCATATCGCCTACCGGCTGCCCAAGGGTCACAAACTGCGGGTGTCCGTGTCGACAAACTACTGGCCGCTGATCTGGCCCGCACCGCAGGCGGCCCGGATCACGCTGCACAGCGGGACAATGAACCTGCCCGTGCGCCGCACCGCGCGGCGCGACGAATGCCAGTTCGGACCGCCGACCGCCGCTGAACCCTGGCAGGTCGAAACCCTGCGCGAGGCCAACAGCCTGCGACGCCGCGAAACGGACATGACCACAGGTATCGTATCGCTTGTCATCGAGGATGACTTCGGCAAGCTGCGCGATATTGAACATGGCCTGATCGCGGGTTCGGTTGCGCGCGAACGCTGGGATATTCACCCGGATGATCCCCTGTCGGCCAGCGGTACCTGCCATTGGACCGAGGAGATCGAACGGGACAACATACGCCTGCGTACGGAAACGCACAGCAAAATGTGGTGCGATGCCGACACGTTTTTCCTCTCTGCACGCATCGAAGCCTATGAGAACGACGAATGCATCTATGCACGTGATGTGTCGGACCAAATTCCGCGCGACCACATTTAGATGGGTGCAATGAAATTCACGCAATAAGCCTTGCGGCATGGCAGGAAATGCGCATGCTTACTGACATCAAGAAATAACAGATGAGCGCACAAAGCGCGTCACAATCGGGAGATGACGATGAACGACGAACTCAAGCACCTTAGTACACGTGTGACCAAAGGGTTGATGACCCGCCGCGAATTCGTGGGGCGCGCGGCAGCGCTTGGTGTCACAGCCGTGGTCGCTAATGCCATGCTTGCGAGCGCTGCAAAGGCAGCAGGCCCCGTGCGCGGCGGCACGATCAAACTGGGCGCTTCGGGCGGCGAGAGCACGAACACACAGGATCCGGCCCTGACCGCCTCGGAAGTGCCGCTCTACAACCTGCGCCACTGGGGCGAGACGCTCGTGGATGTCGGCGCTGACGGAAATCTTGAGATGCGCATGGCCGAAAGCGTGGAAGGCTCATCTGACGCCAAGCGCTGGGTGTTCAAAATCCGCAAGGGCATTCCGTTCTCAAACGGCAAGGAGATGACCCCAGAAGATGTGATGCTGACCATGCAGCGCCACTCCAACGAAGACAGCCAGTCGGGCGCCCTCGGCATCATGCGCGGCATCGAGGATATGTCCGTGGATGGCGACAACTTCATCGTTGATCTGAGCACCGGCAATGCGGATTTGCCCTACCTGATGGCCGACTACCACCTGATGATCCAGCCCGGTGGCGGCATGGACAATCCCGCTGCGGGCATCGGCACCGGCCCCTACACCATCGAATTCGACGAACCCGGCGTGCGTCACGGTTTCAAGCGGCGCGATGATTATTGGGATGCGGACAACCGTGGCTTTGCCGAATTTTCCGAGCAACTGGTGCTGAACGACGCAACCGCGCGCACCGCAGCCCTGCAGTCGGGGCAGGTACATATGATCAACCGCGTGGACCCCAAGGTGGCGGCCCTTCTGGACCGTGCGCCCAATCTCACCGTGAAATCGACGTCAGGGCGCGGGCACTACGTGTTCATCATGCATGTGGACACGGCCCCGTTTGACAGTAACGAGCTGCGCCTTGCCCTGAAATACGCCATCAACCGCGAGGAGATGGTCGACAAGATCCTGCGCGGCTATGGTTCCATCGGCAATGATTTCCCGATCAATGCCAGCTATCCACTGTTTGATGACACGATCCCGCAACGCGAGCATGACATTGCCAAAGCAGCGGAGCACTACAAGAAATCCGGCCATGACGGATCGCCCATCATCCTGCGCACGGCCGATGGCGCCTTCCCCGGTGCGGTCGATGCTGCCGCCTTGTTCCAGCAATCCGCGCAAGCCGCTGGTATTCCACTGGAAATCAAGCGCGAGCCGAATGACGGCTATTGGTCCGAAGTCTGGAATGTGCAGCCCTTCTGTGCCTCCTATTGGGGCGGTCGCCCGGTGCAGGACCAGATGTATTCGACGGCCTATCTGTCGACTGCGGACTGGAACGACACGCGTTTCAAGGTGCCGGAGTTCGACGAAAAACTGCTGGCCGCCCGCGCCGAAATCGACGAGGGCAAGCGCAAGGCCATCTATTCGGAAATGGCCATGATGCTGCGCGACGAAGGCGGGCTGATCCTGCCGATGTTCAACGATTTCGTCGGGGCTATTGCCAGCAACGTGGGCGGTTGGGTCGATGATCCGAACGGTCCGCTGATGAACAACAAGGCACCGATCAAATGCTGGCTGACGGACGCTTAGGGCGGTCGGTCAGATGCATCCCATTGTGAAACTGGTAACCCAGCGCGTTGCGCTGGGTATCCTTTTGCTCTTCGCCGCCTCTGTGCTGATCTTTGCGGGAACCTCGATCCTGCCCGGCGATGTGGCACAGCAGATCCTTGGCCAATCAGCCACGCCCGAGGCGCTAGAAAACCTGCGCCGTGAACTGGGCCTTAACGAACCGGCGCTGACCCGCTATTTTGCATGGCTGGGCGGCGTGATGCAGGGCGATCTGGGCACCGCCCTGACCAATGGCCGCGACATCGCCGAAAGCCTCGGCTCACGCCTGTCAAATACGCTTTTCCTCGCCTTCTGGGCCGCCGCCATCTCGGTGCCGCTGGCGATTTTTCTCGGCCTTCTGGCGGTGCGCTACAAGGACCGCTGGCCTGATAAACTGATCTCCGGGGTGACGCTGACCACGATCTCCATCCCGGAATTCATGATCGGCTACATCCTGATCTACTGGATATCCATCCAGTTCGGCTGGTTCTCCTCCGTCGCCATCATCAACGACAGCATGAGCCTTGGTCAAAAGCTCAACGCCATTGCGATTCCGGTCATGGTGCTGACGCTGGTAGTGCTGGCGCATATGATGCGCATGACACGCGCCGCGATCCTCAACGTGATGCAATCGGCCTATATCGAAACCGCCGAACTCAAGGGCATGCCGATGTTGAAAATCATCGCCACACATGCCTTCCCCAACGCCATCGCGCCGATCGTGAATGTGGTCATGATCAACCTCGCCTACCTCGTCGTGGGCGTCGTGGTGGTCGAGGTCGTCTTTGCCTACCCCGGCATGGGCCAATACCTTGTGGATCACGTGGCCAAACGGGACATCCCCGTGGTGCAGGCCTGCGGGCTGATCTTTGCCGCCGTCTACATCGGTCTGAACCTCGTCGCGGACATCGTGTCGATCCTTGCAAACCCAAGGCTGAGGCATCCGAAATGAGAATACCCATTGCGGCCCTTGTCGGCCTGTTTTTCACTTCCCTGTTTTTCCTCATGGCGATCTTTGCGCCCCTGATTGCGCCCTATGGCATGGCCGAAGTCGTCGGCGATGTCTGGGAGCCGCCCTCAGATCAATTCATGCTCGGCACCGATAACATCGGGCGCGATCTGCTCTCGCGTATGATCTATGGCGGGCAAACAACGATCTTTATCGCCACCGCCGCCACGGCGCTCAGCTTCATCACAGGCTCCGTGCTGGGCTTCTTTGCCGCTGTTTCCGGCGGCTGGGTCGATCAGGCGATCAGCCGTTCTGTTGACCTCATCATGTCGATCCCCTCGCTGATCTTCGCGCTTGTGGTTCTGTCTGTCATGCCCACGACGATCACCATCCTCATCGTTCTGATGGGCCTGCTGGATTCCACGCGGGTCTATCGGCTGGCGCGTGCCGTCGCCGTGGACATCACGGTCATGGATTACGTCGAAGCGGCGCGCCTGCGCGGTGAAAAAACCGGTTGGATCATATTTCGCGAAATCCTGCCCAATGCGCTGTCGCCGCTGGTGGCCGAAATGGGCCTGCGGTTCATCTTTGCGGTGCTCTTCGTGTCCACCCTGTCGTTCCTCGGCCTTGGCGTGCAGCCTCCGCAGGCGGATTGGGGCGGCATCGTGAAAGAGAACAAGGAAGGCATCAACTACGGCATCGCGGCGGCCCTTTATCCGGCCTATGCTATCGCCGTGTTGTGCATTTCGATCAACCTCGTGGCCGATTGGGTGCTGAACCGCACCACGAGCCTGAAAGGGGGCCGGGGATGAGCGAACCCCTTCTCAAAGTCCGTGGCCTGAAAATCGGCGCGACGATCTTCCCGCCGGGCGAAAAAGCGCGCGACATCGAAATCGTGCATGGTGTCGATTTCGATCTGGCCCCCGGCAAGGTACTGGGTCTGATCGGGGAATCCGGTGCGGGCAAATCCACCATTGGTCTTGCCTCCATGGCATATGGGCGCGGCGGTGTGGAACTGACGGGCGGCTCGGTTGAGGTCAACGGGCGCGACATCCTGCAATCCGGCATCCGTGACATCCGCCGGCTGCGCGGGGCCGAGGTCACATACGTCAGCCAATCCGCTGCCGCCTCTTTCAACCCGGCCAAGAAGATACTGGAACAGGTCACCGAAGCCGCCATCCTGCAAGGCAAATTCGCCCGCAAGGAGGCCGAGGAACGCGCGGTCGCGCTCTTTGCCAAACTCGGCCTGCCCGATCCGGAAAACATCGGCCAGCGCTATCCGCATCAGGTCTCCGGCGGGCAATTGCAGCGCTGCATGACCGCCCTTGCGCTCTGCCCTGAACCGGACCTCGTGGTCTTTGACGAACCCACAACCGCGCTGGATGTGACGACACAGATTGATGTGCTGGCCGCGATCAAGGACGCGATCCGGGACACCGGTGTCGCCGCGCTCTATATCACCCACGACCTTGCCGTGGTCGCACAGGTGTCGGACCACATCATGGTGCTGCGCATGGGCGAAATGGTCGAATTCGGCACGGTCGATCAGATCATCAACAACCCGCAGGAAGAATACACGCAGGCACTGGTCTCCGTGCGCTCCATCAATCACGAGGAAAAGCAACCCACCGCCGAGCCTGTGTTGAAGATCGAAGGCGTAACCGCGCGCTACCCCGGCACCAAATTCGACGTTCTGAAAAACATCAACGTTGATCTGCATCCCGGTCAGACGCTCGCGGTCGTGGGCGAATCCGGGTCCGGAAAATCGACGCTGGCGCGGGTGATCACCGGGCTTTTGCCGCCCAGTGCGGGTCAGATCACCTTTGACGGGCGCGTACTGACACCTGACCTGCCCACCCGGCCACTGGAAGACCTGCGCGAGTTGCAGATGATATATCAGATGGCCGACACCGCGATGAACCCGCGCCAGACCGTCGGCACGATCATCGGGCGGCCCCTCGAATTTTACTTCGGCCTCAAGGGTGCGGAGAAACAGAAACGCATTCAGGAACTGCTGGACGAAATCGAGCTTGGCAGCGGGTTTCAGGACCGCTATCCGGCGGAACTTTCGGGCGGACAAAAGCAGCGTGTCTGCATCGCCCGTGCACTGGCCGCCAAACCCAAACTGATCATCTGTGATGAGGTCACATCAGCGCTCGACCCGCTGGTCGCGGACGGGATTCTCAAGCTGCTGCTGAACCTGCAAAAAGCCGAAGACGTGGCCTATCTGTTCATCACCCATGATCTGGCAACGGTGCGCGCCATTTCAGACAGCATCGCGGTCATGTATCAAGGCGCGGTCGTGCGCTATGGACCCAAATCGCAGGTGCTCAGCCCTCCATTTGACGACTACACGGACCTGCTGTTGAGTTCCGTGCCCGAAATGCGTCTCGGGTGGCTCGAAGAAGTGATCGCCAACCGGAAAATGGAAAGCGCGGGCAACTGATCGCGCGTCACGGCAGATGTCCGGGTCTGCGCAGCCATCGCGAAAGACAAGGCCCACGCCGTCTGTCTGGCCCTGTCCCTTTTAGCGTTGCCTTGCGCCCTCAAATGGCCTCAGATGCGGCAGCGACAGGCTGAGGGTTTGACATGGACGCCAAATTGCTTCTGATCATCATCGACGGGGTGCCCTATCGGAATTTCCGCAGGCTCTTTGGCAATCTTGAGGGCTGGGTAGACAGCGGTGCTGCGCGCGTCTGGAAACACCGTTCGGTGCTGCCTTCCATCTCGGCCCCCTGCTATGCCTCCCTTCACACAGGCGTTTCCCCGGCCGTGCACGAATGCACCGGCAACCACGCGGTTTTCCGGCTCAAACAGGCGGATCTGTTTTCTCAGGTGCGCGCAGCGGGCGGCGTCACCGGCGCTGTCGCCCATTCCTTCTGGTCAGAGTTTTTCAACCGCGCGCCTTTCGATCCGGTCCGCGATATCGAATATGACGAGCCGCAAAGCAGCAGTATCAACCATGGCCGATTTCATACGATGGAAGGCTATGGGCTGGCCAACCAGATGACCCCGTCGGATGCCGATCTGTTTGCCACGCTGACCCGGCTGTGCACGCGGTTCGATCTGAACTACGGGATCTACCACAGCTGCACGCTCGACAGCATGGGGCACCGGTTTTTCCACGACTGTCAGGAGATGGACGACGCCTGCGCCAAGATGGACGAGATGCTCGCGCCCTATATCATCAAATGGCGCGCGGCGGGCTATGAGGTGATCGTTACCGCGGATCACGGGCAGGACGCGCGCGGGCATCACGGCGGGCGCGACCCGCTGCAACAGGAAACCGCGCTCTATTACTTCGGGCAGGCCGATGGCCCCGATCCGGATACTGTGATTGACCAGTTGCAACTGGCGCCGACGATCCTGTCGCGTCTGGGGGCGCCCATCGCTGCCACAATGCAGGCGCCGGTCTTTCTGACGTAACCGCAGCCTCGCACGTTTGCCCCACCCGTTTGCCAGAACGCGCCTCAGGCTGTGGTGCTGAATTCCCACGGGCGGATAAACTGGCCCAGCACTGCCGCGACCTCATCTTCGCCCGCCCCATGTGCCGCCACCTGCGCCACCAGACCGCGCTTCTTGTCATCTACCACCGTGACCACGCGCGCTGAGACGCCCGCCTCTTCAAGTGCGCCGTTATAGATGCGCATCACCGCATGTTTGCGCAGATCCGGTTTGAAAATCTTGCCCACAGCCGTTTTCGGCAACTCCGGCAGGATCGTCATATGCTTGGGCTGTGCGGCGCGCTCCAGCACGTGTGATTTGCAGAATTCCAGCAGTTCGCCCTCGCTGACCTCTGCCCCCTCGACCAGTTCGACAAAGGCACAGGGCACTTCACCCGCATGGGCATCCGGCTGCCCAATGGCCCCGGCAAAAGCGACCGCCTCGTGGTGCAGCAGCGCCTCTTCAATCTCGGCAGGGTCAATGTTGTGACCGCCCCGGATGATCAGATCCTTGGCCCGCCCGGTGATCCACAGATAGCCATCGCCGTCCACCCGCCCCAGATCGCCGGTGCGCAGGTGATCGCCATGAAACAGATCATTGTTCTTTTCGGCCTCCGTATAGGTGCTGCCGACGAACACACCGGGGTTTGAGACGCAAATCTCACCGACTTCATCGACCCCGGCCTCCACATGGCCCTCTTCGGTGGTCTTGAGGATTTTGACGCTGCAATAGGGAAACGGGATGCCGATGCTGCCCACTTTCTTTTCGCCATCCACCGGGTTGCAGGACACAAGGCAGGTGGCCTCCGTCAGCCCATAACCCTCCACCAGCTTCACGCCCGTGGCCTCTTCGAAGCGCCTGAAAAGCTCAAGCGGCAGAGGGGCCGAGCCTGAGAACGCGATCTTCACGCTGCTCACATCCGCATCAATCGGGCGCTGCATCTTGGCCGAAATTGCCGTCGGCACCGTGATGATGAAACTGATCTTCCAGCGTTCCACCAGCTTCCAGAAATTGTCCATCACCCCCTCACCGCGATAGCCCTGCGGGGTCGGAAACACCACATGCGCGCCGGATACGACCGCCGCCATCAGGATCACGTGACAGGCGAAAACATGAAACAGCGGCAAGGGACACATGATGTTGTCCTGCTCGGTAAAGAGCAGCTTAGTCCCGACCCAGCCGTTGTAGATCAGACCGGAGTAAAGATGCTGCGCCACCTTGGGCATGCCGGTCGTACCACCGGTATGAAAATA
Organism: Roseobacter denitrificans OCh 114; assembly: GCF_000014045.1. Taxonomy (NCBI): domain Bacteria; kingdom Pseudomonadati; phylum Pseudomonadota; class Alphaproteobacteria; order Rhodobacterales; family Roseobacteraceae; genus Roseobacter; species Roseobacter denitrificans. The sequence continues at coordinate 1,885,950 of NC_008209.1, read as the reverse complement.
GCAGGCCACGCGATCCTCAGTGCTGTCGGCAAAACTGAGGGTCTTGGGTTGTTTCGCAATTTCCGCCGAAAAATTCAGGTATTGCGCCTGATTCTGCACCGCGCGCTTGGGGCGGATCAGCGGAACGATCCAGGATTTCGGCGGCGTGAGATAGCGCAGCAGATCGACTTCGAGCACGGTTTGCACATTGGGGGCCAGGGCAACCGCCTGCGCGGCCTTATCGGCAACATCCGTCTTGGGAAAGGGCCGCAGCGTAACCACGACCTTGGCCTTGGTTTCACGCAGGATCGATCCGATCTGTTCGGCATCCAGCAAAGGATTGATGGGGTTCGCAATACCAGCCACCGCGCCGCCAAGAAGGGCAAGAACGGTCTCATTCGCGTTGGGCAAAATATAGGCCACCACATCCGTCTCACCCACACCCAGCGCGCGGAAGAGGTTTGCCGTCTGCGTCACCTGATCCTTGAGCACGGACCACGTCAGCGTCTCCGCCTTGTCGTTGGGTCCGGAAAATATCTGGTAGCTGACGGCGTTGCGATCGGGATGCTTTGCCGCCGTTTCGCTCATCGCCTGATAAAGCGTGACAGGCAGGCGCCGCTCCGCCCATGCCATTTCGGCTTCAATCGCGTCGCGATCCTCAAAACCGGCAAAACCCATGCGTGTTCCTCCCAAAACATGTCATGCTGCGTCGTGCTACGATGCAAAAACAGTTTGGGCGCAACTGCACCACAGCGCAAGCGATCTGGAAAAAACGTAAGGTCACGCGCCGCCTTATTCGGCGGCGATCCCTTCGGTGAACTGCAGCTTGGCCAGACGGGCATAGAGGCCTCCTTCAGAGACAAGCTGATCATGCGGCCCGGTGGCAACCACACGCCCCTGATCCAGCACGACGATACGATCGGCCTTTTTTACCGTCGCAAGCCTGTGCGCCACGATCAGCGTGGTGCGTCCCTGGCTCAAGGTGTCCACCGCAGATTGCACCGCGCGTTCGCTTTCGGCATCCAGCGCACTCGTCGCCTCATCCAGCAGCAGGACCGGCGCATCGCGCAGAATGGCCCGCGCAATGGCAATGCGCTGCTTTTGGCCGCCCGACAGCATCACGCCCCGCTCGCCAAGGTATGAATCGTACCCGTCCGGCAGCGCTGCGATGAAATCATGCGCCGCCGCCGCCTGTGCCGCCGCTTCGATTTCGGCGTCACTCGCATCGGGGCGCCCGAACCTGATGTTCTCGCGCGCCGAGGCGGCGAAAATTATCGGGTCCTGCGGTACCACGGCGATGTATTTGCGGAAATCATCGCGGCGCAACTCGGCCAGATCAACCCCGTCAAGCAATATGCGACCGGAACTGGGGTCGTAAAACCGCAGCAACATCTGGATGATTGTCGTTTTGCCTGCCCCGGACGGCCCCACGAAAGCAACCGTTTCCCCCGGTTCAATCGCCAGCGACACATTTTCCAGCGCCTTGGTATCCGGTCGGGAGGGATAGGCAAATGTGACATCGTCAAAGGCAAGCCGCCCGACAACCGGGCTCGGCAAGGTCCGCGGGGTGATGGGATCAACCACCGTGTCTTCGGTTTGCAGCAATTCAACCAAGCGCTCCGTCGCGCCTGATGCCCGCTGCAACTCGCCCCAGATCTCAGAGAGCGCGGCAACACCGCCCGCAACCATCACCGCATAGATGACAAACTGCACAAGCGCGCCCTGCGTCATATCGCCCGCGCGCACATCCCGCGCCCCGATCCAGAGCACGCCGACAATGCCTGAAAACACAAGGAAAATCACGATAACGGTCATGACGGCACGGGTGTTCACGCGCCGCCGTGCCGCATCATAAGACAGTTCGGTAAATTCGGAAAACTTCGCCCGGCTGGCCCGCTCATGGGTAAAGGCCTGAACCGTCTGCACCGCGCTCAACCCTTCGGAGGCATTGCCCGACGACGCCGCGATCCAATCCTGGTTTTCCCGACTCAACACCCGCAGTTTGCGCCCCAGCACAAGGATCGGCACCACAACCGCAGGCACGATCAACAAAACCATCGCTGTCAGTTTCGCGGAAGTGAACAGCATCAACGCCAGCCCACCGATGAAAATCAGCAAATTGCGCAGAGCGATGGACACCGATGAGCTGATCACCGAGAGGATCAAGGTGGTGTCCGTGGTGATCCGGCTCAGCACTTCGCCGGTCATGATCTTTTCATAAAAGGCCGGGCTCATCCCGATCACACGGTCAAAGACGGCCTTTCTGATGTCCGCCACCACGCGCTCACCCAGCCGGGTGACAAGCAGGTATCGCAGGCCCGTGCCCACGGCCAGCAGCCCGGCAATCCCCAAGGCCGCTGCGAAGTACAGATCAAGCGTCTGCGCGTCCTTGGTGTAAAAGTTATCGACCACACGCCGAACGGCAAGCGGCAGGGTCAGCGATAAAACAGCCGTGACCACAAGGGCGGAGAGCGCCGCAAACAGCAAGGGGCGATAGGGGCGCAAAAACGGAAACAACGCCTTGAGAGACCCAAGTTTCTTGGATTTCTCGCGCTCTTCTGTCTGCCCGGGCGCGCCGGGAACCGGTGGTGTGGGCCGGGCCATAAACTGTCCTTCGTGGTGTCGCCTTCTGTGATGGCTGGCGCAGCTTGCCGCGTCAAGATGTCGATGCCTACAGGAGACAAACTTACGCAGCCAATCGCGGCGAAAGCATCGCATTTCCCGGATCAAACAGCGCTGCGATTTCGGTGGGTTTTGCATCCCGGCAGATGGATGCGCAAACACTTGCCGGATCGCCCCACGTCAGACCATCTGCGCCGCCAGTCACGATTTTGGTGGGATTTGAAATTCTGGAGCGGGCGGCGGGAATCGAACCCGCGTCATTAGCTTGGAAGGCTAAGGTCTTACCACTACACAACGCCCGCTCAACAGGTTGACGTAGTATTGGATCGCCATGTGAGCGTCAAGTGGCCCTGCGTGAAAAGCAGCCTTTGCGACGCACGTGCCGCTGGCGCATTACCGCTGTCGCGGCCCGCGCCCGACGACACCCCAAAACAGAAACGGACCCGAGGCATTGTTTCAGATCGACCGCGACCCGGCATTGCGGCGCAAAACCCCAGCAATCAGCGTTCAATTTGTTTCGCGCAGATTTGAGCCAAAACGTGAAGTGGTGCGGATGAGAAGACTCGAACTTCCACGGGTGTTACCCCACAGCGACCTCAACGCTGCGCGTCTACCATTCCGCCACATCCGCACGATAATGGTTCGCGGTCTTTAGCCTGCCGCGCCAGCCTTGTGAAGAGTGATTTTGCATTTTTCCGAAATCGAAAGATACGGACAGGCCTTTGCGCGCCCGATCTGCTGCGCTATGGCTGCGCATATGGTGGATTGGATCATCTCTGAGGGGCTGACCGACTTTCGCGCGGCGGAACGCTGGATGGAAAGGCGGGCGGCGGACATTGCGCAGGGCCGCGCGGCGGAATGTATCTGGCTGGTGGAACACCCACCGCTATACACCGCCGGGACCAGTGCCAGGCAAAAGGATCTGATCGAACCGGACCGCTTTCCTGTGTATCCGACCAAACGGGGCGGGCAATATACCTACCATGGGCCCGGTCAGCGCGTGGCTTACACTCTGCTGGATGTGGGCGCGCGCGGGCGGGATGTGCGGCTCTTTGTCCAACAGCTGGAAAGCTGGGTGATTTCAACGCTTGCACAGTTCAACGTCACCGGTGAAATCAGGCAGGGCCGCGTCGGCGTCTGGGTAGAGCGCCCGGACAAACCAAAGACCGCGACGGGCGCCCTTGCCGAAGACAAGATCGCCGCCATCGGCATCCGGTTGCGCAAATGGATTTCCTTTCACGGCGTGTCCATCAACGTCGAACCGGATCTGAGCCATTTCAACGGGATCGTGCCCTGCGGCATTGCCGAGCACGGGGTCACCAGCCTTGTGGATCTGGGTTTGCCCGTGACGATGCATGATCTCGATATCGCGCTGATGCAGGCATTCGCCAAGGTCTTCGGCAGCGTCCCGAAACCGGCGCCGTGGATCGATTCGTAACTGCGCCCAGGCCCGCAGATGAACATACCCGAAAACGCCGCGTGCCACACAAGACTACGCACCTGATAGCTGCGCGGCATTGCCCCTATCGGCCAACTGCTGCGTCAGCGACGCATTGGCCTGCCGCAGCACCGCTTCGGCGTTTTTCTCTGCAGTAATATCAAAGGCAACGCCGATGTGGCGCAGCACGCCCCCATCGGCCGCGCGGGTGAAGACCGTTTCAATCGAACGCAACCACACCTCGTGTCCATCGCGCGCGATGGCGCGATATTCCCAAACCGCCTGCTCATGATCGGCGAGGTGCTGCAATTCGGCCACATGGCCGGCGATGCGGTCAAAATCATCATCCGGCGATGCGGTCAAAATCATCATCATGTATGATGGTGGGTAACAGATCATCGCCCATCGCCTTGATGTCCGCCGGCGAGTACCCAAGCAACTCCGCGATGCAGCGGTTGGTATATTCGTTGCTCATCGTCTCGTGATTGAACACATAGATGATACCCGGCACCAGGGCCGCGACCTGGCGTAAGAATTCCAGACTGTCCGCATCAATGACGCCGGATGTCTGAGACTGCCAGGGGATCCGTCCCAATGCCATGGTTATCATCCTCTATCATCCCCGCCTTGCCAAACGCTGCGTTAACAATGACACCGCGCCGGTAAATAGCGGGTTAAACCCCGCCTCCACTCGTGACGCATCCACAGATTTAACCGCCGGTATTGAGACAAATGCGAATGATGTCGTCGGCACCCGTTTCCGCAGACAGAGAAATTTTCATTTTATCTTACACGTGCGGCATTAGGATCATTGCTCCTTGGCACAACACACTCTAAAACCGTTGTGAATCTACGGTCGGAACGGGAACCCCGGCCTGGAGCAACACACAATCAGGAGGCACCGCATGGCAGACGCAGCCATTCACGGGCACGACCATCAAGATGAGCGCGGGTTTTTCACCCGCTGGTTCATGTCCACAAACCACAAAGATATCGGTATTCTCTATCTGATCACATCCGCGTTCGTCGGATTCGTATCAGTTGCCTTTACCGTCTACATGCGCCTCGAGCTGATGGAGCCGGGCGTTCAGTACATGTGTATGGAAGGCGCACGGATGTTCGCCAGCGATGCGCTCTGTACACCCAACGGACACCTTTGGAATGTTTTGATCACCGGTCACGGTATCCTAATGATGTTCTTTGTTGTCATTCCGGCGCTTTTCGGCGGATTTGGCAACTATTTCATGCCGTTGCAGATCGGCGCGCCGGATATGGCCTTCCCGCGGATGAACAACCTCAGCTTCTGGATGTATGTTGCGGGCACCGCCTTGGCGATCTGTTCCGTCCTTGCACCGGGTGGCAATGACCAGTCGGGTTCTGGCGTGGGCTGGGTGCTCTACCCACCGCTCTCCACGAATGAGGGCGGCTATTCGATGGACCTCGCGATCTTCGCGGTTCACGTCTCGGGAGCCTCTTCGATCCTTGGCGCGATCAACATGATCACGACTTTCCTGAACATGCGTGCCCCCGGCATGACCCTGTTCAAGGTGCCGCTGTTCTCATGGTCGATCTTTGTCACAAGCTGGTTGATCCTGCTGTCCCTGCCGGTTCTGGCGGGCGCGATCACCATGTTGCTGATGGACCGTAACTTCGGCTTTACCTTCTTTGATCCCGCAGGCGGGGGCGACCCCGTGCTCTACCAGCACATCCTGTGGTTCTTTGGCCACCCGGAGGTCTACATCATCATTCTGCCCGGCTTTGGCATCATCTCCCATGTGATCGCGACCTTCGCGCGCAAACCGATCTTCGGCTACCTGCCGATGGTCTGGGCGATCATCGCCATCGGTGCTTTGGGCTTCGTCGTCTGGGCGCACCACATGTACACCGTGGGCATGTCGCTCAACCAGCAGGCCTATTTCATGCTGGCCACGATGGTCATCGCGGTGCCCACAGGGGTCAAGGTCTTCAGCTGGATCGCGACCATGTGGGGCGGATCGGTGGAATTCAAAACGCCCATGCTCTGGGCCTTTGGTTTCCTCTTCCTCTTCACCGTGGGCGGTGTGACCGGCATCGTGCTGTCGCAGGCCGCCGTGGACCGCTACTATCATGACACCTATTACGTTGTGGCGCACTTCCACTATGTGATGTCGCTCGGGGCCGTCTTTGCCATCTTCGCCGGGATCTACTTCTACTTCCCCAAGATGACGGGCAAGATGTATCCCGAATGGGCCGGCAAGCTGCACTTCTGGACGATGTTCATCGGGGCAAACCTGACCTTCTTCCCGCAGCACTTCCTGGGCCGTCAGGGCATGCCACGTCGCTACATCGACTATCCTGAGGCTTTCGCCTACTGGAACCTGTGGTCAAGCTGGGGCGCGTTCCTGTCCTTTGCCTCCTTCCTTTTCTTCTTTGGCGTCATGGCCTATGCCCTGCGCTACGGCAAGAAATGCACCGAGGCGAACCCATGGAACGAATACGCCGACACGCTGGAATGGACCCTGCCCTCCCCACCGCCCGAGCACACGTTCGAGCAGCTTCCAAAGCAGGAAGACTGGGACAAGCAGCACAGCCACTAAGGCGCGCGTCTGAAACACTCAGGAAAAGCCCCGCACCGTCGGGGCTTTTTCGCGTTCGGGATCATCCGAGGCGGGCCGCTGAAAGCCCACAACCGGTTTTGCGCAAGCACCGACGCAATACCGACGTGATACCGACGTCATACCGACAGAGCGTTTTGCCCACCTGACGGCGCTGCGCGGTGCCTGCAAAATCGGCAAAAAACCACGTCGTGCGCCTGTGGTCCGCGTGCCGCATTGCACCCCGCCCTGACCCTGCGGTAAACGTCCATGTAGCCGCAACCAGATCAACGACCGACCATGCCCTATCAATGGATTTCACAGCCCGGTGAGACCCCCCAGACCCTGCGTCTGTGGCCTCATAACTCTCTGCCCCCACAAGGCATGGCCGCCTTTGTGCTGGCCACTTTCGCGATGATCCTGATTCCCGTGGTGACGATGCTCGGCTCCCCGGTGTTATGGGGCCTGCTCCCCTTTGTTTTACTGGCTGTCTGGGGCATCTATCATGCCCTGCAACGCAACCGCAAAGCCCGTAACATCGTCGAGGTTCTGACCCTCAACGACGAAGAGGCGCGCCTGATCCGCACAGAGCCCACAGGTGCCACGCGGGAATGGGACTGCAACCGCTATTGGACCACCATCACCAAATACGAAAAGGACGGACCGATCCCGCATTACGTGACCCTCAAAGGCATGGGGCGCGAGGTGGAAATCGGCGCTTTTCTCAGCGAAGAGGAACGCGTCGCACTCTATGATGAGCTGCAACGCGCATGGCGCCGCTAAAGAAACATGTGGAAGGTATGATCCACGGGTCCTGTCGAAACTGAATTACTTCAACGTGTTAAGGCGCGCGGGTTGGGTGCGATACTTCGTCAGACACGTCAGGCGTGCCCCACTGGTTTTCCTCGCCCCAAAGCTGGCGCAGCAAAACGGATTGTTCCGCAAAGCGATCCTCAAGAACAACGCATGCATAAATCCGGTCCGTCCGGAAATGCCGGAACCCTGTTCGCAGTTCACACCACCCCGCCACCATCACGCATTCCAGATGATAGATCAGCGCCAGCGGGCGAATGACCCGGAGCGATTCCGTGCCATCTGCGCTGCGATAGGTGATCTTTAGCTTCGTCGCATCACGAATGGCCGATCGCAGCGACGCGATCGACACGCAGCCTTTCGCCGGATCATCGCGCGGTGCACCCCATGGGGAGACCTGCAGCCAGTCCGCAGGACCATGAAGCGCATCAACCTTCTGGCGAATGCTCCCGGCCGCAGCCTCAAGCCCACTGTCCCCGGTACGCACGAGCATCGCCAGCCCCACCCGCAGCGCATCTATTTCCTCCGCATCAAAATTCAGTGGCGGCAAATCATAGCCTGCGCGCATCATGTACCCGATACCGGGGGCGCCATCGATGGGCGTCTGGCGCGCTTGCAAGGTCGCTATGTCACGGTAAACCGTCCGCTTGGACACTTCCAGACAGTCGGCCAGCACGTCCGCCGTCATGGGGCGCGGCGCTGCCCGCAACAGCTGGATAATTTCGAACAGGCGATCAGATCTGGCCATGGTGCACCCTTCTCTTCGTTGCTGACACCTTATCATCCGCTGCTGACAGCGTGCTGTCAGCAGGCTTGTGCGACCAAGGTGAAAAAGCGAGGGGGTGTTTATGTATTCCTACGACGAATACACACTGTTGCGGCTGCGTCTGGGGCGGTGGGATCCAGAGTCCAGCCCGAAACCTGTACACGCACAGATCAAGCCGTTACCCTGTAAAAAGCTGCTGCGCCGCGCAAAGCAGATCGTGGGGGTTCGACCATCTCGGATAAAAAGCTGATCAGCTCAAACGCTCTTTGACAGTCGGGCCAATCTTCCCGAAATCCATCTGGCCAGTGTACTTGGCCTTGAGCGCGCCCATGACCTTGCCCATGTCACGGATACTTTCGGCTCCTATCTCGGCAATCGCCGCATCCACAGCCGCGGCAGCCTCTTCGTCGGACAGCTGTTGCGGCAAGAATTCCTCGATAACCGTGACTTCCTGACGTTCCCGCTCTGCGAGGTCAAGGCGCCCGCCCTCTTCGTAGGCGCGCGCGCTTTCGAGACGCTGTTTTGACATTTTCCCAAGGATCGCGAGAACTTCTGCATCGCCCACGCCCTCGTCATTGCCGACAGCGCGCGCGGCAATATCCTTGTCCTTGATTGCCGCGTTGATAAGGCGCAGCGTCGACAGACGATCCGCTGCCTTGTCTTTCATCGCCTGTTTCAACGCGGTCGAAACCTTCGTGCGCAAGTCCATCGCTCACATTCCTTTTTGACTGTCCTGCGCCAGTAATCCGGTTGCAGGAAAGGCGCGGTAAGTCGCAGACATTACCCAAAGCCCGGCGGCGCCGCAACACCCGTCGCTGCGTCATGTCGTTCGCATCAAACGTGCGGCCAGCAGGTGCCAATCCGCTTGACCCGATCTGCCTGCCCGTCTAGGTATCGCCAGATTTTGCTGGCTCCCCTTTCCGGAAAGGACATCCCATGACTGTCCCTGCAACCGACCGTCCTACCGCCTGTCTGGCGCTTGCGGATGGCACTCTGTTTTACGGGATGGGATTTGGCGCAACGGGCCAGACCGTGGCTGAGCTCTGCTTCAACACGGCCATGACCGGCTATCAGGAAATCATGACAGACCCGTCCTATGCCGGGCAGATCGTCACATTCACCTTTCCGCACATCGGCAACGTGGGCGTGAACCCGCAGGATGATGAAACGGCTGATCCTTTCGCGGCGGGGATGGTTGTGAAATGGATGCCGACGGAGCCGTCGAACTGGCGGGCCATTCAGCATATTGATGACTGGTTGACGGCCCGAGGACGCATTGCCATAGGCGGTGTCGACACGCGGCGTCTGACGCGCGCGATCCGTCAATCCGGCGCACCGCATGTGGCTCTGACACATGATCCGGACGGCAATTTCGATGTTGAAGCGCTGGTGGCAGCAGCGCGCGGCTTCAGCGGGCTGGAAGGTCTCGACCTTGCAAAGGAAGTGACCTGCGCGCAATCCTACCACTGGAATGAAATGCGGTGGGCCTGGCCCGAAGGCTACAGCCCGCAGACCGACCCCAAGCACAAGGTTGTCGCGGTTGATTACGGCGCCAAGCGCAACATCCTGCGCTGCCTTGCAAGTGCTGGCTGCGATGTGACCGTGCTGCCGGCAACCGCAACTTATGAGGATGTGCTCGCGCATAACCCGGATGGTGTTTTTCTGTCCAACGGGCCGGGGGATCCGGCGGCGACCGGCGCATATGCCGTGCCCATGATTCGCGGTGTTCTGGACAACACGGACCTTCCGGTCTTTGGAATTTGCCTTGGCCATCAGATGCTTGCCCTCGCACTTGGTGCGCAAACCATCAAGATGAACCACGGACATCACGGGGCCAACCATCCGGTCAAGGATCACGATACCGGGAAGGTGGAAATCACCTCGATGAATCACGGTTTTGCGGTGGATGCGCAAACCCTGCCTGATAGGGTCATCGAGACGCATACATCGCTGTTTGACGGGTCCAATTGTGGGATTCGCGTGGATGGGCGGCCCGTTTGGTCCGTGCAACACCACCCCGAGGCAAGCCCGGGTCCGCAGGACAGCTATTACCTGTTCGAACGTTTCGCCAAAGCGATGGCGGAGCGAGCCGCATAGGTCGCATCAAAGGCACTCTCTTAAGTTGAATAATGCAGGTTTAACAGTTCATTAACCGCGATCTGCAAGATTGCATCGTCCACCAACGATGCAAGGCAATCGACGATGAATGACGTTCACCTGCGTTTGTCTGACAACAAGTCCAACGCGCCCCCGGTAACACACCCGCCCATTGGCCGGGTGCTGCTAGATCAGGGCAAGATCGCATCAAATGATCTGACCCATGCGTTGAACTTGCAACGTCGCATCGATGCGCCCTTGGGCGACATCATGATCTCCGAAGGGTTGATCAACAAAAAGGATGTGTTGAGCGCGCTGGCCGCACAGGCACGGGCAGAGGGTGCCGATCTGGAACTGGACCCTCCTGAAATGGAGATGGCGAACCGCTTGCCTGCTTCGCTCTGTCTGCGCTTTGGCGTGGTGCCCTGGCGTGAAGATGCGCGCGCGCTCTATGTAGCCACCAGCAGCCCGGCGGGCTTTACGCAATTGCTGGATGCCTGTGGCCCTCAGAGCCGTCAGCTTTTTCCCGTGATTGTTGATGACGCGCAGATTCAAGCCCATCAGAGCCGCCTTTATGGCAATGAGCTGGCACAGGGGGCGGCGGTGCGTGTCCCGGCGCAGGAAAGCTGCCGCAGTTGGGCAGACCGCGGGCATCGCCGTCTGCTCTGGGCCGCCATGGCCTTCTGCAGCCTTGTGTCTGCGCTCGTTTTTGCGCCCGCGTGGTCTGTCACTGCGCTGGCCTTGTGGGCCGTCATCACGCTGCTGATGACCAGCACCCTGAAAGCGGCCGCCTTGTTCATTCACCTGAGCGGCGCGCGCGCGGTACAGGGTGCGCGCGCATCCGGCAAACCATTTCGCATGCCGCGCGTTTCCGTTCTGGTCCCCCTGCTCAAGGAGAAAGAGATCGCAGGCCAGTTGATCGCGCGCCTGAGTCAATTGACCTACCCCAAATCCCTTTTGAACGTTGTGCTTGTTCTCGAAGAGGGTGACACGCTTACACGCCAGACCATCGCACGCACGACATTACCCGACTGGATGAGCGTCATTGAGGTGCCCGAAGCAGGCGGATTGACCACGAAACCACGCGCGCTGAACTACGCGCTCGACTTTTGCAAGGGATCCATCATCGGTGTCTGGGATGCGGAGGACTGGCCCGAAGCCGACCAGATCGAGAAGGTCGTCACACGCTTCAACACCGCCCCCGATAACGTCGTCTGTTTGCAGGGCGTTCTGGATTACTACAATTCGCGCAGCTCATGGCTCGCGCGGTGTTTCACGATCGAATATGCCATTTGGTGGCGCATCGTGATGCCGGGCATTGCCCGCATGGGCCTTGTGGTCCCGCTGGGTGGCACGACCCTGTTTTTCAAACGCACAGCCCTTGAGGAGTTAGGCGGTTGGGATGCCCATAACGTCACCGAGGATGCGGATTTGGGCGTGCGCCTCGCGCGGCATGGCTACAAGACCGAACTCTTGCCCACCGTCACCCGCGAGGAAGCCACCAGCCGCCCCTGGGCCTGGGTGCGGCAGCGATCACGATGGCTCAAGGGTTTCATGATTACCTATTTCGTCCATATGCGCCGCCCCGGCGCGCTCCTGCGCGATCTGGGGTTCTGGCGGTTCATGGGGGTGCAAACCATCTTTCTGGCTGCCGTATCGCAATTCGCCGCCGCCCCGGTGTTGTGGAGTTTTTGGCTGACGTTCTTTGGGGTTGCGCATCCGGTTGCCATGACGCTTGGCGCACCGGTCATGTGGGGCCTTGCCGGGTTCTTCATCGCCACCGAAGCGCTCAGCCTGCTCTTGGGCGTGGTCGCTGTATCGGGGAAGGGCCACCGACACCTGATCCCCTTTGTGCCCAGCATGATGTTCTATTTCACCCTTGGCACGGTCGCGGCGTATAAAGCGCTGTGGGAATTGGTGCGCGCCCCGTTCTTCTGGGACAAGACCCAACATGGCGTCAGCGTGCAAACCGACCCGGCCCCCCGCAAATCGGGGCCGCTAGACGGCGGCTAAAGCGTCATGCGAAAAACCTGAAACACGCAACGCTGCCTGAAGCCAAAGGTTCAACTTGTTGCGTGATACATGATGGTTCAGGTGTTTCGTCAGAGGCTCTAAACCTCTTCCTCACGGCGTTTTGCATCCTGTTTCAACCGGGTCATGAAGGCCACGGAAATATGGTCTCTGAGCGCCACATAAGCCGCTTCCTCGTCCTTCTTTTCAATAGCGCTCACAATGCCATCATGTTCGGCCTGCGCGATTGCCCCGCGCCCCTGCGCGGCCAGCGAGGTCGTCGCCATCAAAGCCATCGTGCGATGTACCAGATCAAGTTGCTGCACCAGATATCGGTTGTGTGAGGCAAGATGGACCTGTTTGTGAAACCGCCTGTTCGCGCGTGACAAGGCCACCGGATCATCAATCAGCGCATTGTCCGCCTCAACCATCTCGCGCAGGATGCGCACTTCTTCGGGCGTTGCATGTTGCGCGGCGAGGCGCGCCGCCAGACCTTCAAGCTCACGGCGCACGACATATAACTCCGCCATCTGGTTGTGATCCAGAGAGGCGACAATCAGGCTGCGCCCGTCGCGGGCCAGCAGGGATTGCGTTTCAAGGCGCTGCAGGGCTTCGCGGATTGGCGTGCGCGACACACCGAAGCGTTCGGCCAACTCGCTTTCAACCAGCCTGCTGCCGGGACGGTAAATGCCAAGGTCGATCGCTTCGAGGATCATCGTGTAGGCATCTGTATTCTGGGGTTTTTGCATGGTCAGCGGCGGCCTTTCGTTGCTCTGCATATATTTTAACGACGCCACGCGGCGACGCGCAAGACTTGCCTCGGCACAGCAGAGCTTTTAGGAGGAACGCATGGCTAAAGCTGCTTTCTCGGATGTGCGTCACTGGGTTTTTGATCTGGACCACACCCTGTATCCTCCCTCTGCCCGTCTGTTTGACCTCATCGAAGTGCGCATGACCGCATATGTCATGCAAGTGCTTGGGGTCGAGCGGGCGCAGGCCGATCGCCTGCGCAAGCAGTATTGGGCGGAACACGGCACAACGCTTGCAGGCCTCATGCGCGAACATGATGTGGATCCGGGCCCTTATCTGACGGATGTTCATGATATTCCAATGGATCGCCTATCGCCGGATCCCGAATTGGCGGAAAAGATACGTGCCCTGCCCGGTCGGCGCATCGTCTATACCAATGGCTGTGCGCCTTATGCGGAACGGGTGTTGGAAGCGCGCGGATTGGCGGGCATCTTCGATGCGGTTTACGGCGTTGAACATGCGGATTTCATGCCCAAACCGGACCATGCGGCCTTTGAAAAAATATTCGCCAAAGATGGCCTGCACACCAAAACCGCCGCCATGTTCGAGGACGACCCCCGCAACCTCAAGGCGCCCCATGCGATGGGCATGCGCACGGTCCATGTGTCCGATCAAGCAGACAACAGCGATCACATCCATTTCCACACCGATGATTTAAGCGGGTTTCTGGCAAGGATAATTTAACCGCCCGAATGCGACAATCAGGCTCATTCCGCAGTGCAGCGGACATCCTATCTACAACGTAGTTTGAACAGGAGAGTTTAATGAGCCTTGCCGCCACGCCTACCCGATTGCCGCTTTGGCAGCGGTTGTTTTTTGCGCTGCCCATCATCGGCTGGATCGCAAAAGACCTTTTATTCGGGGATAAGAACAACGTCTGGTTTGCGCTGATCGGCTTTGTCAGCCTGTGGCTGTCGTCCGCGCTGGTCTTTGGTCTGCCCGGTCTTTATCTGCCGGCACTGGCGCTGGTGCCGATCATTTTCGTGACCTTGCTCTTTATCACCTGGGCCTGAGCTTGATGATGGTCATTCGGATTTGCTCTGGCTATTCTGCTCGAAATGGAGCGGGAGTGCCATGACAGATCAAACCTGTGATATTCTGATATCGGGCGGCGGTATTGCCGGGCTTACGGCTGCGGCCGCATTCGGGACCGCCGGTTTTGACGTGATATGCGTTGACCCCGCGCCGCCAGTCACGGACCGCGCCGACCTCAAGGCGGATATGCGTTCCACCGCCATGTTGCAGCCTGCGCGCGAGGTTCTTTCCGCTGCTGGCCTTTGGGATCGGCTTTCGCCCCATGCCTCCCCCTTGCAGGTCATGCGCATCGTGGATGCTGGCGGGCCAGAGCCAGAAGCGCGCATGACGAAGGACTTCAACGCCTCGGATGTGTCGGATTTACCCTTTGGCTGGAACCTGCCCAATTGGCTGCTGCGCCGCGAAATGGTGGGGCGGCTGGACGAATTGCCGAACGTCGATTTCCGACCCGGCACAGGGACGAAATCCCTGTTCACGCGGGAAAACGAGGCCCGTGTCGGATTGACAGACGGCTCGCGCGTGCGCGCAAAACTGGTGGTGGCCGCGGATGGGCGCGCCTCGCGCATGCGCGAAGCCGCAGGTATCCCGGTGCGCACAACCCGCTATGGGCAAAAAGCGCTGGCATTCGCCGTGACGCACCCGATCCCCCATGAAAACGTATCGACCGAAATACATCGCACGGGCGGCCCCTTCACCCTTGTGCCGCTCCCGGATCATGAGGGGATGCCGTCGTCAGCGGTGGTCTGGATGGATGACGGCCCCGTCAGTCAACAGCGTTTACATAGCGATGTGGCGCGCTTCGAAGAAGAGATGTCAGAGCGCAGCTGCTATTTGTTTGGACCGCTGACGCTCGCCTCTCACCGCACAATCTGGCCCATCATCACGCAAAAAGCGGACCTCCTGTGCGGTGAGCGCCTCGCGTTGATTGCCGAAGCGGCCCATGTTGTGCCGCCCATCGGGGCGCAGGGTCTGAACATGAGCCTCGCAGATACATCGACGTTGCTGGCGCTCGCGCAGGAACGGCCGGAGGGTCTGGGTGATCGCAAGATGCTGGATGCCTATCACAAGGCACGTGACAATGATATTGCCCTGCGGGTGCGCGGTATCGACCTGCTGAACCGCGCCAGCCAAGTGCACACGCCCGCCCTCAGAGACGCGCGTGCCATGGGATTGAATGCCCTGTATGCGCTCGGCCCTGTCCGGCGCACCCTGATGCAGATGGGGCTTGGCGTCAGATGACGTCGTCCAACACCCGCGCGAGGCGAGCAACGGTCCCATCGACATCATAAAGCTTGTCGAGCCCAAAGAGCCCCAGACGGAATGTCCTGAAATCTGCCGGTTCATCGCATTGAAGCGGCACACCCGCCGCAATCTGCATGCCCTGCGCCATGAACTTCTTGCCATTCTGGATATCCGGATCAGCGGTATAGCTGACCACGACGCCCGGTGCGCCAAACCCATCCGCCGCGACCGAAACGACCCCTTTTGCGGCAAGCATGTCGCGCACCCGGTTGCCAAGGTCCCATTGTGCATCCTTGAGGCGCTCAAAACCGTACTCGCGCGTTTCCAGCATCGTGTCACGGAACGCGCGCAAGGCATCCGTGGGCATGGTGGCGTGATAGGCATGCCCGCCATTTTCATAGGCCTGCATGATGCTGTGCCACTTGCCCAGATCAATCGCAAAACTGTCCGACTGCGTCTCGGCCAGGCGCGCCACGGCACGCTCCGACAGCATCACAAGTCCCGCCGACGGGGACGCGGACCAGCCTTTTTGCGGCGCTGAGATCAGGACATCGACACCGGTTATGCGCATGTCAATCCACGCACAACCCGAGGCGATGCAATCAAGCACCATCAACGCGCCGACCTCATGCGCGGCGCTGGCCATCGCGGTGACATAATCATCCGGCAGAATGACACCCGCACTTGTCTCAACGTGCGGTGCAAAAACCACATCCGGTTTCTGCTCGCGAATGGCCGCGACAACCTCTTCGATGGGCGCCGGCGCAAAGGGGGGCGGGCTGGCATTGCCGGTCTGGCGCGCCTTGAGAACGGTCGTATTGGCCGTCAATCCACCGGTTTCGAAAATCTGGCTCCAGCGATAGGAAAACCAGCCGTTGCGCACCACCAGAACATCCGCATTGCGCGCGAATTGCCGTGCGACAGCTTCCATCCCGAAAGTCCCGCCACCGGGAATGATCACCACGGCATCCGCGCTGTAGACGTCCTTGAGCATACCGGAGATGTCGTTCATCACCTTCTGAAATGCCGCGCTCATGGAGTTCAGCGACCGGTCGGTGAACACAACCGAAAACTCTTCGAGACCGTCGGGGTCAATCGTGTCAAGCAAGGCAGCCATTTGTATTCTCCTGTAAAATCCTGACTTCTCCTTTAACGCGTCCGGTGATCAGGGGCAAAGCCTGCTTTGCCGCACCCCTGCACATTCCTGCACAGCACCTAAAGAGGTCCGGGCAAGCGCTCTTCACTCAGCAGGACATTTGCCTCCACCTCGCCAGCGCCGGGCAGTGTCATGATCCGGCGCCGCAACACACGTTCAAAGTCCGGCAGATCACGCGCCACGACGCGCAGACGATAATCATAAAGCCCCAGAACATGCTCGACCTGCTGCACTTCGGGGATCGCGCTGACTGCCCGCTCAAAATCCTCAAGGCTGACGCGCCCTTTGGTGGCGAGTTTTACGCCCAGAAAGACCGTGACCCCAAAACCAAGGCTTTGCGCATTCAGGCGCAGGCGGCGGCCCCGCAACACACCCGCCGCCTCAAGTTTGCGAATGCGTCGCCATGTGGCAGGCTGTGACAGGCCAAACCGCCGCCCCAAGGCGCCGGCAGTTTGCAGCGCGTCATCGGCAAGCGCGCGCACAAGCCGTCGGTCAATACCATCCAGTTCGATCATATGGGCAGCGCCTCTTCGGATTTGATCCGGGCGATTTGCATCAGGGCTTCGATATCGGCGATATGCGGCAGGGTCAGAATGCGGTCGCGATAAATGTCGTGATAATGCGGCATATCCCGCGCGATGATGTTCAGACGCGCATCAACACGGCCCAGAAAAGTCTGGATTTCCGTAACCTCGGGAACA
Source organism: Roseobacter denitrificans OCh 114 (assembly GCF_000014045.1). NCBI lineage: Bacteria > Pseudomonadati > Pseudomonadota > Alphaproteobacteria > Rhodobacterales > Roseobacteraceae > Roseobacter > Roseobacter denitrificans. Next base: position 1,868,708 of record NC_008209.1, on the reverse strand, counting down.
CCCCGCGCCGCTTCGATGAATTCATCAAACGCGCGCGCGACGGTCTTGTCCAAGGTGACACGCAGCGATACCTCGACCGAATAGCCCAACGCGGCCCAATCCACGACCGCGCCCACCCCTTCGATAACGCCTGCATCCTGCATCCGCGCCAGTCGTCGGGCAGCCTTTCCGGGAGAGATCCCGACACGTTCAGCCAATTCGGCCGAATTCAGGGTGGCGTCCGCTTGCCAGTGGCGCAAGAGACTACGATCAATCGCGTCGAGCATGATTTTATCACTTTCTACCAGATCAACAAATGAATACTGCAAAAAACCAACAATTTCCAGAGCCTCAATCGCTGGTATTACGGGGATATGCGCGTATTGTGCACCCCAGCATAAACCAGACAGAAGGAGCGCCCGACATGCGCGTCTATTACGACAGAGATTGCGATGTAAACCTGATCAAGGACATGAAAGTAGCCATTCTTGGCTATGGCAGCCAAGGTCACGCACATGCGTTGAACCTGCGCGATTCAGGGGCCAAGAACCTCGCCGTTGCGCTGCGCGAGGGATCTGCCTCTGCCGCAAAGGCCGAAGGCGAAGGCCTGCAGGTCATGGGCATTGCCGAAGCCGCCGCATGGGCCGACCTGATCATGTTCACCATGCCCGATGAGCTTCAGGCCGAGACCTACAAGAAATACGTCCATGACAACATCCGCGAAGGGGCTGCAATCGCTTTCGCGCATGGGCTTAACGTCCACTTTGGCCTGATTGAACCCAAGGAAGGCATCGACGTGATCATGATGGCGCCAAAGGGCCCCGGTCACACGGTACGCGGTGAATATACCAAAGGCGGTGGTGTTCCCTGCCTTGTTGCTGTTGACAAAGACGCCTCCGGCCGCGCGCTGGAAATCGGGCTGTCCTATTGCTCTGCCATTGGCGGTGGTCGCTCGGGCATCATCGAAACCAACTTCCGCGAGGAATGCGAAACCGACCTCTTTGGCGAACAGGCCGTTCTGTGCGGTGGCCTCGTTGAACTGATCCGCATGGGCTTTGAGACCCTTGTCGAGGCAGGCTACGCGCCCGAAATGGCCTATTTCGAATGCCTGCACGAGGTGAAACTGATCGTTGATCTGATCTATGAAGGCGGCATCGCCAACATGAACTACTCGATCTCGAACACGGCGGAGTATGGCGAATATGTCTCCGGCCCGCGCGTCTTGCCCTATGACGAGACCAAAGCGCGCATGAAGGCGATCCTGACGGACATTCAGAACGGCAAATTCGTGCGTGACTTCATGCAGGAAAATGCCGTAGGCCAGCCACACTTCAAAGCGACACGTCGCATCAATGACGAACACCAGATCGAAGCAACCGGCGAAACCCTGCGCGGCATGATGCCCTGGATCTCCGCTGGCAAGATGGTTGATAAGTCCAAGAACTAAGCGTTCAACAGCTTTGAACCACGATCACCCCGGCGCAGCACGTCGGGGTGACGCTTTTACGGTAGAAAGAACCCGTGTCACAACACCCCCAGATCACCGCCTCCAGTTGGCTCATGATCGCCATCCTCGGCGTGACGTGGGGCGGGACATTTCTGGTGACGGAAATCGCCCTTGAGGGCATCACACCGTTCTGGCTCGCGGCGGCGCGCATCGGTTTTGCCGCGCTTTTGATGACCGCCTTCTGGGGCGCCATGGGGTTTCGCCTGTTTGAAAGCCCGCCCGACCGGCGTGTCTGGGGCGCGACCCTTTTCATCGGCGCGTTCAGTTCCGCCGTTCCCTTCGTCTTACTGGCCTGGGGCCAGCAGTATGTCACGGCCGGATTTGCCGGTGTATCGATGGCGGCCGTGGCGCTGATCGTCTTGCCGCTTGCGCATTTTCTGGTGCCCGGTGAAACCCTCACCCTTCGCAAGGGCATCGGGTTTGTCATCGGGTTCGTGGGCGTGTGCATACTGATCGGTGGGCAGGCCTTTGACACAACCGGCGCGCGCCTTGAGCCCCTCGGCCGCATCGCCTGCGTTGGCGCGGCAAGTTGTTACGCCGTTTCTTCGGTCGTGCTGCGCCGCTTACCTGCGGTGGATGCCATCGGGCTCTCTACGCTGTTGCTGTTGATCGGGATGGGGGTCGTGGTCCCCGCCGCGTTTATTGTCGAAGGCCCTCCGGTGCTGCCGGACAACAAAACGCTGTGGGTGCTGGCCTTTTTGGGGCTGGTGCCGACCGCCGCCGCCAGTCTGCTGCGGGTGCTTGTGGTGCGCACGGCGGGCCCGGTGTTCATGTCACTGGTCAATTATCAGGTGCCGGTTTGGTCGGTCGTGATGGGCGCGCTCTTGCTGAGCGAGCCGCTGCCACCCTCCCTGCTCTGGGCGATGATCCTGATCCTGAGCGGCGTGGGCCTGAGCCAATATGGATCACTCAGTCGGCTGTTCAGGCGCGGCTAAAGCGTCTAGCGAAATACATGACACATCAAGTATCACATAACCCGTTGAAATCTTTGATTTCAGGCAGCGTTACGTGATTCAGGTTTATCGCATGACGCTTTAAAGTGCCATGCGCAAAGCCTGAATCACCCCCCGGCTGGCTGAAATCAGAGACTTCGGCCCTTGGATGATATGAGATGGTCTGGCAAGTCGCCCGACGCTTTACGTTCCGCCGACAGCATCCGCGACCGCTTCGACAACACTGTCGACCGCCTGCTCCATCACCGTTTGATCCTCATGTTCTGCCATCACGCGCACCAGTGGTTCGGTGCCAGATTTACGGATCAGCAAACGCCCCTTGCCGGACAGGTCAGCCTCCGCCGCCGCAATCGCGGCTTTCACGCGGGCGTCCTCAAGCGGGGTTTGACCTGCTGCAAATCGCACGTTCCTGAGCAGTTGCGGCACCGGTTCAAACCGGTTGAGCAAGACACTCGCAGGCTGTTCGGACTGCGTCATCGCCGCGAGAAACTGCAACCCCGCCATGAGGCCATCCCCCGTGGTTGCATAATCGGTCATCACAATGTGACCTGATTGCTCCCCCCCGAGGTTGAAGCCACCGGCACGCATCCGTTCGACCACGTATCGGTCGCCAACCGCCGTGCGCTCCAGTTTCAGACCCAGATCGCTCAGAAAATGCTCCAAACCAAGGTTGGACATTACCGTCGCGACCAGCGCATTATTCGCCAGTTTGCCGCGTTCCGCCCAGCGTTGCGCCATCAGTGCCATGAACTGGTCACCATCGCCAACCTTGCCGGTCTCATCAATCAGGATCACGCGGTCCGCATCGCCGTCAAGGCAGATGCCCACGTCAGCACCATGGGCGACGACCGTATCTGCCGCGAATTGCGGATGCGTTGACCCGCAGCCCTCGTTGATGTTCTTGCCGTTCGGAGACACGCCAACAGGAATGACCGTCGCACCCAGTTCCCATAGCGCCTCTGGTGCGACGCGGTGTGCCGCGCCATTTGCGCAATCAATCACAACTTTCAGCCCGTCAAGCCGCCGCTGGCGAGGAAAGGAGGTCTTGAGCCGTTCGATGTAGCGAAAACGCCCATCATCAATGCGTTTGGCCCGCCCGATGTCATTCGCTTCCACGGCATCGACGCCGGACGCGATCAGCGCTTCGATCTCCTCTTCGGCCTGATCCGACAGTTTGAATCCGTCAGGGCCAAAGAACTTGATGCCATTGTCACAGGCCGGGTTATGGCTGGCCGAGATCATCACCCCAAGGTCCGCGCGCATCGACCGTGTCAGCAGACCGACCGCAGGCGTCGGCACCGGACCCAGCAACAGCACATTCATGCCCGTTGAGGTCAGCCCTGCCGTCAGCGCGTTTTCGAACATATAGCCTGATAATCGCGTATCCTTGCCGATCACAACGCGATGCGCTGCCGATCCATCGCGCCTGAAGTATTTACCTACCGCAGCACCGATACGCAGTGCCATCTCGGCTGTCATCGGGTGCTCATTGGCCTTGCCGCGCACCCCATCCGTTCCAAAAAGCTTATCCATGCCCCTGTCCTGCCACGACCGCGCGCCAAAGCGCAATGGCCTGCAGGGTCTGTGGCACGTCATGGACGCGCACAATTTGTGTCCCATGTTTCAAAGCCGCGAGCGCCACCGCCAGTGACCCCGGCATCCGGTCGCGCGCCTCTTCGGCCCCGCCGAGCGTTCCGATGAACTTTTTGCGCGATGCCCCCAACAGGATCGGCACGCCCAACGCATGAAACAGGGACAGATGCGACAGCAGCCTCAGATTGTGATCCAGCGTCTTGCCAAAGCCAATTCCGGGGTCGGCAATGATCCGGTCGCGCGGCACACCGGTTTGCACCAGCCGGTCAATTTGCAACGCCAGAAAATCGTATACATCCAGCAACACGTCATCATAAACAGGCCGTTCCTGCATGGTTGCCGGATCACCCTGCGCATGCATCACGCAAACCGGAACCTGCCGCGCAGCACAAAGCGGTGCCAGATCAACATCAAAGGTAAAGCCGGAAACATCATTCACCAATGTGGCCCCCGCATCCAGCGCAGCCTCGGCGACAGATGTCTTGCGGGTGTCGATCGAAATCGTCATCGCGTGTCCCGCCGCGCGCAGGGCACGAATGACCGGGGCGGTCCGTTGGACTTCCTCTGTTTGCGGCACCACCTGCGCACCGGGTCGCGTAGATTCGCCCCCCACGTCGAGAATGTCCACACCCGTCATTTGCGCCGCACCCGCCAGGGCGGCGGCAATCGAATTATGCATGCCCCCGTCCGAAAAACTGTCCGGCGTGACATTTAATATCCCCATGACGCGTGGCTGGCTGAAGTCGAGCCCGGCCACCGCCGGTCTTTCCCGCGTCAGGCAAGTCAGGACGTCTGCTGGCAACTCACTGACAGGAATGACCTGCGATGGACGCCCCCGCTCCAATACCTCGATATCTGTAAACCACGTCCAGCCCCCGGCCAGCGTGACGGCACTGCGCGGACGCACAGGCCCCGATTGCAAGAGCGGTCGAAAATAGGGCTGCATGTTTACCAGACTTCAGCGTCGGCGGAGACATGGCGCAAAGGCACAGAAGCCTCACTGGGCAATTCCGCCCCGATCACGACCATTTCCCGTGCCCCGAGGGTGGCCGCAAACCAAGCAGCCAAGGCCACGGCATCGCGCGGTTGCGCGGATGGGCCATCCACAGCGTCAAGGACGATCTTTGAGGGTGCCCATACCGAGGATTGGCCGTTTTTCATGGCCCAATCAAGTTCCGTGCGCGTGGAAACCACCACGCAGCGGTCGTCCTTTGAAGCCAGCACCCAAGCGTTTTGTTCGATGGCCAACAGGTCGATCCGGCGCTGCGTCATGCGGTGATTGATCTGCGGGGCGCGCGTGTCGGATGCGCCGACACAAAACACCAGCGGGCGGCCGGATTTTTCAAGCTGATCAATCCATTTTTTCAGATGTGGTGAAGCGATGGCCTCGTTGCTGAGATAGAGCAATTCGGGTCGGACGGTTGTAATTTCCTCTTCCGGCGCGGCGGTCAGCATCTTGGCAGAGCGCACAATCTCCACACCCAGCGCGCCCGGACCCCGGTCCAGCTTTTCGATGCGAACAAATGCCCGTGTGGCCTGCGGTTCCAGCAAAATGCGTTCCGCAACGCGCTCCGCCAGTGTCTCAAGCAGGTTGAGGCGTTCATCGGCAAGCGCGCCGGCGATGGCTTCGGTGACGCGGTCATAGCTCAGAATGCGGTCGACATCGTCGTCAATCGGCCCCGTCAGCGGCTGCACCTCGACCACGACGTTGAAGCAAATCCGCTGGGTGACCCCACGCTCGGCCTGAAACGCGCCGATCTCAACCTCGACGATATGATCGCGCAAGGAGATGCGATCCAATGGTGTCGTGTCAGCCGTCGCCTCGGACCTTTCGGAAGGATGCGCAAAGGCAAGCCGTATTTCGGAACTCATTCAAAGCGCCTCTTTTCCCTGAACATTACGCGCATCTTAACGAAAGCGCGCCGGGGCGCAAAGCGCAGACCGCCACTCTGGGTCTGGAATACGTCAGTTGCTGGCCGTACGCCACGTGTGTCGGTAAAAGATATGCGTCCCGATGGCCGTGGTTTTCGTGTATGTCTTGCTCCACCGCGGCTTTACGGCCGTGGTGTGGTAATGGGTGGCGCCCTCGGTCAATTCCGGCGCTTTGCCATCAAGCGCCACGCGGGCAACTTTCGAAACACGCTCGAACGCACGGGGCTCCTTGATCACCTCTTTGTGGCCATCACAGGTATAGGTGAATTGGCATTGATACTTCTTGCCGGTGCCCTGATTGATGACACCGCAGGCAGAGGAAGGAAAACGCTCCGATTCGACCCTGTTCAGGATAACTTCCGCCACGGCAAACTGGCCCTTCACGGTTTCACCGCGCGCCTCGAAATAAAGCGCTTCGGTAAGACAGCTCCACTCCTCGCCACCCGTTGCCTCGGGCAGCCCGTCAATCCAGTCGCGTGTAAACTCCACGCCGTGGCTGGTCGCTCCGCCCTTGGGTGTAAGTCCGAGCGTAACCGACTGAAGCGCATGCTTTTCATCAGATAGCGCGTCGTTGTTTGCAGCCACAGGCGCTGCCGCAAAAAGGCCCAATGTCAGTCCAATGGTCAACAAAAACGTATGTGCACGTAATACTCGCATGCCTGCGTCCCCCACCAAAGTTGCAGTGAGGGCTCTCTAGCGGGATTAAAAGTTTACGTAAAGTTTACCGCCGTTAACATGGTTAATTGGTCAGGCAATCTGACGCTTTACGGCAACACATAATAGCCGATATGGTACTGAAATCGCTCAAAACTACGAAATGCTGTGTCCGATCGCAAGCTGTGCGGCAGCTAGTCGCGCCACGGGGACCCGAAACGGCGAACACGACACATAGTTGAATCCGGCGGCGCGGCAGAAGGCTATCGATTCGGGGTTCCCCCCGTGCTCGCCACAAATGGACAACGTGATGTCAGGCCGCGCCTCCCGCCCTCTTTGTGCCCCAATCTGCAAAAGTTCCCCCACACCGTCGGTATCAAGCGAATGAAAAGGGTCTTCGGGAAAGACACCCTGCCGCACATAATCGGACATGAAACGGCCCGCATCATCGCGCGACAAGCCATAGGTCATCTGCGTCAGGTCGTTGGTGCCAAAGCTCAGAAAGGCGCAATGTGGTGCGATGTCGGCGGCTCGAATGGCCGCGCGTGGCGTTTCAACCATCACCCCGAGCCGGTAGTTGAAATCCTGCCCCTTTTCCAGCCTGACCGACGAGGCAACCGTGTCGATGGACGCCTTGACCAGTTCAACCTCGCGCTTTGCGGACACCAGCGGGATCATGATCTCTGGCACGACCGGATCACCATCCGCGCTGGCATCCAGCGTTGCCTCGAAAATCGCGCGCGCCTGCATCTCGTAGATTTCGGGCACGGTGATGCCAAGGCGCACACCGCGCAGGCCCAGCATCGGGTTGTATTCCATCATCGCATCAATCCGGCGCGTGACGTCAGACAGCGGCAGATCCAAAGCATCCGCAAGTTCGCGCTGCCCCGCCCGATCCGTCGGCAGAAATTCATGCAGGGGCGGATCAAACAGACGGATACAGACCGGTTTGCCTTCCATGATACGGAACAACTGCGTGAAGTCCGCCCTCTGCATCGGCAACAGGCGTTCCAGCACTGCGCGCCTGTCCTGCGAGCTTGCGGCGAAAATCATCTCGCGCATGACGGTCAAGCGCCCCGGTTCAAAGAACATGTGTTCCGTACGGCACAGCCCGATGCCTTCGGCCTGAAAATTCCGCGCGGTCTGCGCATCGGCGGGCGTGTCGGCATTGGCGCGGATCTCAATGTCGCGCAACTCATCCGCCCATTCCATCAGCGTCTGAAAGCTCTCATCCAGCGCCGCCTCGCGCATTTCCGGCGCACCCGCGAGGACCTGACCGTTAGTGCCGTCAACGGTGATGATGTCCCCCGCTGAAAACACCCGACCATCGCTGGCCACCAGTTCCTTGCGCCTGCGATGGAACCGCATGTCGGACGCCCCAACCACACAAGGAAGACCGATCCCACGGCCGATGACGGCGGCATGGCTGGTGATTCCCCCGCGTTCGGTCAGCACGCCCTGTGCGGCATGCATCCCGCGAATGTCTTCCGGTGCTGTTTCGCGCCGCACGAGGATACAGGGTTCACCCCGCGCCGCACTGGCCTGCGCTTCGGTTGCGGTAAAAACGATCGCCCCGGTCGCCGCACCCGGACTGGCTGCGATGCCGCTGCCGATCACATCGCGCACCGCATTGGTGCGCACCTGCCGGTGCAACAACTCGCTCAAGGTGCGCGGCTCGACACGCATCAAGGCTTCCGCTTTGGAGATCACCTTGTCTTGCGCAAGCCGCACCGCGATGCGCACAGCGGCACGGCTGGAGCGCGGCACCCGCACCCCGTCAAGGATATGGACTTTGCCATTGTCCACCGCGAATTCCAGTTGCATTTCGGCCCGCAGTTTGACCCGCATCAGCGCGGCATGCTCCTGAAGCTCCGCGAAGGCTTCCGGCACGAGGTCTTCCAGCGACGGCCCACGCGGATCGCGCCCAAGATAAAGCGCCGAGGAATCCCCCTCGACCGCGTCGCGTCCCTGGCTTTGGCTCAAGTATCGCCCGGTGATCTGCGGCAGCCCCGTGTCACTGTCGACAAGCTGCAAGACGCCGGACCCGCATTCACCCAGACCGACACCGAGCGCCATCTGCTGCACCACAAGGCCCAAGCCCGCATCCGCAGGCGCGCCCTTGGCCTGCCGCAACAGCCGCGCCGACGTGCCATCCCACGCCCGCGCCATGGATTTCAGCACAGCGGCAAGCTGCTCGCCGGGGTCTGTGGGAAAGGGTTCTTCCATTTCGATTTCATAGGCCCGCAGGGAATCCTGCAACGCCTGTGGGCCGCTTTGCGCCACATCATCGAACATATCCGGATCAAGCCGGGCCACATCGACCGCAAAGGACTGCACGAAACGGGTATAGACCGAACTTGCCGCCTCAGCGCCGAGTTCGTCCACCAGCGCCTGAAAACGCGTGTCATTCATCCCGATGTTGAGAACCGCGCCCGGCCCGCCCCAGTCAGGATCCTCCGAAGACGGACGCACGCAGAGCAACGCATCCTCCGGAAACTGGGACACGATGGCCGCGATATCCGGCAACTGGCCCCGGGCGATATTCTGCACCGCTTCAAAGGACAGCGCGACGGTGCGCGGCACCGGCAGATCGAGGCGCACAAGCCGCTGGAGACACTTTGCGCGCCCGCCATGGGTATTGTTTGCGATGGGCGCTGTGGGCGTTACGAGGGTCGTATTCGGATTATTCTGCACTGCGGCACCTTTTTGAACTTGCCTGCAGCATAGAATGTAAACCTAGCCTGACAAGCACTAGTGCAAGCGCTCCCATTTTGCCGCAGGTCGGTTCAGCCCTCGATCCGGGTCAGATCCGCAACTGACAGGCAGATCTGCGTGATCCGATTGAGCAGGTTGAGCCTGTTGCGCCGGACTGTAGGGTTGTCAGAATTGACCTGCACCGCCTCAAAAAACGCATCAATCGGCGCGCGCAGTGTGGCCATGGCGGACATGGCGGTGGCAAAGTCTTCGGATTTCATCGCCGGGGTGATGATCGCCTCAGCGGTGTCCAGCGCTTTGAACAGCGCGCGTTCTTCGTCGGTTTCGGCGAATTTGGCGTCCGCGCCGTAGGAGTATTCGACCCCATCCGCCTCCTGCGCCTGCGTCAGGATGTTGTTGGCCCGCTTGAAGCCCTGGATCAGGTTTTCTCCATCCTCGGTCCCGACCACATCGGACAGCGCCTTGGCCCGTTTGACCAGCAATGTCAGGTCATCATTGCCCGGCATGGCGATGCACGCGTCGATCACGTCGTGGCGGATGCCTTGATCGCGGAGATAGACTTTGAGGCGGTCGTGGAAGAATTCGGATAAGCCATTTTTGCGAGTGTCTACCGTAGAGGAAATCTTCAACAACTCCTCCTCCAGTATCTTTTTTAGCTCTGCCTTTTCTGTTGGATACCTATGAGCAACCCTTTCAACACTACGCTTCACTTCGAGTTTGGCAATTTCGTATCGGTCGGAAAATGATATTTCCAACAGATTTTTGAGCGGTAATTTGAGCCTATTTTCGAGAATTAGCCGAATGGTGCTGAGAGCCGCGCGTCGCAGCGCATAAGGATCTTTTGAACCAGTTGGCAGCTCATTCGCAGCCCACATTCCAGTAAATTGGTCAAGTTTGTCGGCCAGCGCCACAGCGACGCTGACTGAGGCGGTGGGTACGGCGTCGGATGGCCCTAAGGGCGCGTAGTGTTCCTCAGCCGCCGCCGCGATGGCGTCAGACTTCCCGGCAGCTTTCAGGTAGTAGCGCCCCATCAAGCCTTGCAATTCAGGGAATTCATAGACCATTTCAGACGACAGGTCCGCCTTGGCGAACCGCGCGGCCTCCTCGGCCTCGTCCGAGTCCGCACCCACCATCGGGGCCAGCTCCCGGGCAAGGGCCGCGACGCGGGCGATCCGCTCCGCCTGCGTGCCCAACTTGTTGTGGAAGGTCACATTTTCCAAGGCTTTCAGCCAGTCGCCCATGCCCGCCTTGGCCACGCGCAAATCATTGTCCCAAAAGAATTTCGCATCCGCCAAACGCGCCGACAGCACCTTTTCATTCCCCGCCAGAATGGTCGCGCCGTTATCCGCCGTATCGCGGTTGGCCACGGTGACGAACCGCTCGATCCGGCCCGTCTTGGGATTGCGCACGGAGAAGAATTTCTGATGCTCTTTCATCGATGTTTGCAGCACCTCGGGCGGCAGATCGAGGAAATCATCACCAATCCGCCCCATCAGCACCACGGGCCATTCCACAAGCCCCGCAACTTCGGCCAGCAGGGCCGCATCCTCAACCACCTCAAGCCCATTGGCAAAGGCCTGATTGGTGGCATCGTGCCAGATCATATCTGCCCGCTCTGCCGGGTCGAGCACGACAAAGGCGCGTTTCAGCTTGGCCGCATAGTCATCAAAGCCGGTGACCGTAAAGCGGTCCGGCGCCATGAAACGATGCCCCTGTGTGTGGTCCCCCGCCGTGATGTGATCGACGCTCAGCGGTACGACCTGCGTACCTGCCTCATCGGACAGAATGCACAGGATCGAGTGTAACGGGCGCACCCAGCGCAGGGTGCCCGCACCCCAGCGCATGGATTTGGGCCAAGGAAAGTTACGGATCGTCTTTTCCAGAACTTCCGCCACGATCTGCGCGGCGGGCCGTCCCTCCTTGGTGATTTTGGCAAAGAGCACCGGCCCTTTGGGCGTATCGCGCGTCTCGAGTGCCTCGCGCGCGACACCTGCACCGCGCAGGAAACCCTCGATGGCCTTGTCGGGTGCATCGGCCTTGGGGCCTTTGCGTTCCTCGACGGTGGTGGGGCTTGCCGCAAGCACTCCCTCAAGCGTGAGGGTCAGACGGCGCGGTGTCGAGAACGCCGCCGCAGAGGCATAAGTCAACCCGGCCTCAACCAGCCCATCAGTCACCAGTTTTTGCAAATCCTGCGCCGCGCGGCGTTGCATGCGGGCGGGGATTTCTTCACAGAAGAGTTCAATCAGTAGATCAGGCATCAGTTATTTTCCCGTCTGGGGCATTCTTCACCAATGATGGTGCCGTCATAAGCCTTTTCGCCGCAGTCATTCAGCTCGTGCCAGATGTAGCCGCGCCCGTCCTGCGTGATCGCCACAATCCGGTCGACGCCGAAGTCCACGTTCTTTTCGCTCAAAAATGCGAGCGCGGTGCCAGCCTTTAACTCCTCGGCGATGGCGGCGGCATCAAAACAGGCGAACCACGCCGGCGCATTGCGCGGCACGGCCCGCTCAACGCCCACGTAGATCTCGGTCAGCATCGCAAGGCTTGACGGGGTGGTGAAACAGGCGCGAAAGCGAATGGGCGAGCTGTCCGCATCAATCGCCTCTATGTTTTCGGCCAGAATGGGCACAGGTGTCTCGGCCCCCAGCCGCATCAGTCGCACCTGCTGAAGGTCCGCACTTGCCTCTTCGTAGAACCCGTAGACCTGCAGATAATAGAGCGCACCCCCGGCAATCAGAGCCGAGATCAGGATGACGATACCGACGATTTTACCGCTCATGCGGCGCTCTCCGCTGTCCAGCCGCCCGCCTGTGTCTGCACGAAGGCATCGGCGCATTGCTTGGCAAGGTCACGCACACGCCCGATATAGGCCTGCCGTTCGGTCACCGAGATCACGCCGCGCGCATCCAGCAGGTTAAAGATGTGGCTGGCCTTGATGCATTGATCATAGGCGGGCTGGGCCATGACGATGCGCCGCCCGGTTTTGGGATCATCCGGCGCTTGCGCAAGGATGCGCGCGCATTCGGCTTCGGCATCAATGAAGTGCTGCAGCAGTACATCGGTATCGGCCACGTCGAAGTTCCAGCGGGCGTATTGCGCCTCGGCCTCCTGAAAGACATCGCCGTAGGTCAGCGGGATCGGACAATCAGGGTCATTGAATGGCATCTTGTTGCCATCATCGGCTCCCAGAATGTACATCGCCAACCGCTCCAGCCCATAGGTCAATTCGCCCGACACGGGGTGGCAGTCATGACCGCCCACCTGCTGGAAATAGGTGAACTGGCTGACCTCCATCCCGTCGCACCAGACTTCCCACCCGAGACCCCAGGCCCCGAGCGTGGGGCTTTCCCAGTCGTCCTCTACAAAGCGGATGTCGTGCAGGTCCATGTCGATGCCGATGGCGCGCAAGGACCCCAGATAGAGGTCCTGCAAATCCGGCGGGCTGGGTTTGATGATCACCTGAAACTGGTAGTAATGCTGCCAACGGTTGGGGCTGTCGCCATAGCGTCCATCGGTCGGACGGCGTGAGGGTTGCACGTAGGCTGCGGCCCACGGCCTGTTGCCCAGACTGCGCAGGGTGGTGGCCGGGTGAAAGGTACCTGCCCCCACTTCCATGTCGTAGGGTTGTAGGATCGCGCAGCCTTTCCCGGCCCAGTAGTCCTGTAGCCGCAGGATGATTTCCTGAAAGGATTTTGGCGACGTGACGCTGTCTGACATGGCGCGAACCTCAAGCTGAACTCGCGCTCTTCCTACGTGGGCTGGGAACAAGGGTCAATTGTATCTCAGACGATAAATTACCGGCCGACTTATGGTCAAACCGCTGATTTCCTGCTTATTGGTTCCCTGAACGGTGGCCGTGAGGAATGGGACGGGAATGACGAGACTTGTTTTGGTGTTATGTGTCTGGCTGAGCGGCCTTTCAGGCGCCGCGCGTGCGCAATCCGAAAGCGATCTGGTATGGGTGCAGATAGAGGCCCGCCCGACCTATGACGCAGCGCTTGCGCGGGTTCAAAGCTATGCGGCCAGCCTGCCCGATGTGGCCGGATTTTCCGTGGCCGGCGGGTGGTATGCGGTGGCGCTTGGCCCCTATACGCCGGAGGATGCCGAACAGGTTCTGACCACCTATCGCCAGCAGGGCCTGATACCGAATGACAGCTACATCGCGCTTGGCAGCAGTTATGCACAACAATACTGGCCAATGGGCGTTGATGTGCTGGGGCTGGGCGCAATCGGCGCGCTTTCCGCGCAGGCGGAACCAGAGATCGTGCCCCCGGTTCGGGCAGGCGAGCAGAGCGCGCAGTTGCAGGATGTCATCACCGCACAGGACACGGAAACCCCCGCACAGGCGCGTCGCAGCGAAAGCCAGCTCACCGCAGCGCAGAAGCGCGAATTACAAACCGCGCTGCAATGGGCCGGCGTCTATACCGCTGCGATTGATGGCGCCTTTGGTCGCGGAACCCGCAACGCGATGGCCGCGTGGCAGCGCGATAACGGGTTTGAGGCCACGGGCGTTCTCACAACGCAGCAGCGCGCAAGACTGCTTGCGGCCTATACGGCCATTCTCGACGGGCTGGATATGCGCATGGTGCGCGATACAGAGGCAGGCCTTGCCGTCAAACTGCCGACAGCCGTGGTGCGTTTTCAAGGCTATGAAGCCCCCTTTGCACAATATGACAGCGTCGGTGATTTTGGTGCCCGCGTCCTGCTGATCAGCCAGAGCGGAGACCGGGATGGCCTTGCCGGGCTCTATGATATCCTGCAGACCCTGACGATTGTTCCGCTGGAGGGGCCACGCAGCCTGTCGCGCAACAGCTTTAAGATCGTGGGGCGTGGGCCGGATTTCGTCAGCGAAACCGACGTGCGTTTGAACGGGGACGAAATCAAGGGGTTCATGCTGATCTGGCCGTTGGGCGATGATGCCCGCCGCGACCGGGTGCTGAAGGAAATGCGCGCGAGTTTCGAAAGCATCCCGGGCGTATTGGACCCGGGCGCGGGTATTCCCGCCGCACAGCAGATCGACCTGTTTGCCGGGCTGGATGTGCGCAAGCCGACACTCTCGCGCTCCGGGTTTTACGTGGATGCGGCAGGGTCGGTCGTCACCACGGCGGCGGTGGTGGAAAGCTGCGCCCGCATCACGCTGGATGATCAGTTCGAGGCGACACTTGCGGGCGTCGACCGGGAGCGCGGCATTGCCCTTTTGACACCAAATCAATCCCTCGTGCCGCCCGCATTTGCCCAATTCAGCGCGCAGCCGCCCCGGCTTCAGTCCGACATCGCGGTTGCCGGCTATTCCTTTGAGGGGCAACTCGGCGCGCCTTCACTCACATTCGGAACACTGGCCGACCTCAAGGGTCTGAGGGGCGAACGCGACCTTGGCCGATTGTCCGTGCAGGCATTGCCGGGTGATGCGGGCGGGCCAGTACTGGACAACAGCGGCCGTGTTCTGGGCATGTTGCTGCCCCGGATCGACAGCGCGCGCCAACTGCCTGAGGATGTGCGCTTTGCACTCATCGGTCAGGCAATTGAACCAGTGATGGCGCAGGCCGGGCTGCGCCCGCGCAAGGGTGATCAGACCGCCAGCCTTGACCCCGAAGACATTACCGACCTGGGGGTTGGCATGACCGTGCTTGTCAGCTGTTGGGAATGAACCCCTTACGCTATTTTCCGACGTCCGGCGTGACATAGATCAGCGTCGGTCCATCTGCTTCAAAGGCCGCCCGCACCGCGTGCTGCAAAGCCTCCAGTGTTTGCGGCGCCGCTGAACGCGCACCGAAGGCTTCGGCGAGTTTGCAAAAATCCGGGTTGCGGGCGATGACCGCCTTGGGCGCGATCTGAGCGCGCACCATGCTGTCCTCGATCTCTTTCAGCTTGCCATTGTCCCACAGCAGGATCGGCAGGCTCAGCCCAAGTTCAACCGCCACGCCCAATTCCTGCATCGTGTAGTGAAACCCGTAGTCGCCAATGATGGCGAGGGTTGGCTTGCCCGCCCGCCCGATGGCCCCGCCGATCGCAGCGGGGGTCGCATAGCCGAGGGTGCCAAAGCCGAACGGGTGATGCCAGTGGCCCGCGCGGTCCATGTCCCAGACTTCCTTGGCCGCATAGGCAAACTGCGTCATGTCGGAATAGATCATCGTACCGTCCGGCAGGACCGCTTGCAGCGCGTCACAGACCGGCACAATGCCCGGACGTTCCGCGGCTATTTCCGCGCGCCACTGTGCGCGTGTTGCCGCGATGTCCTGCGCGCGCCATTCGGTTTGCGGAATATGCCCTTCGAGGGCCTCACAGAGCGTCTGTGCAAAGGTGGATGCCCGGCACAGGATCTGCGCATCGCCGTCGCGCCGCGCGCCGGTCATATGGGAGGGGTCGATGTCCACGCGGATCATGGGGCATGTGTGCCCGAGCCCGTCGCGCCAGATATCAACCTCTGCAAGCTCCGACCCGATCACCAAAAGCAGATCAGCTTGCGCCAGAACCCGCGCAGAATCCGGGCGCGCCAGTGTCGAACCAAAGTAAAGCGCATAATCCGACGGGACGATACCACGCCCGGCATATGTGCAAAACGCCGCCGCCCCGGCACGGCTGGCCAGTTTGTAACAATCGCTGGCGGCAGACACGGCGCCACCGCCAAATATCATCATCGGGCGTTTGGCGGATTTGAGCGCTGCAACGACCTGACCGGCATCGGCGGGGGGAAACCCATCTGCGCAGATCGTTGCCGGATCGACGCGCGCTGGCGCATCCGGTGCCGGCGCCTGAAGCGCGGCAATCGGCACCTGAATGTGCTTGGGGCGTGCGCGCCGGGTCTGAAACTCGGTGAAGGCGCGGTCAATCAGGTGATAGGCGGCCTGTGCCGTTTGCGCCTGCACCGACCAGTCGCAGACGGTTTCCGCAGCGGCGCGCTGATCCTTCATCTGGTGCAACTGGCCTTTTCGTGCCGCCACCTCATCCAGACAGGAGGACAAAACCAGCATCGAAACCGAATCCGAATAGGCCTGCCCCATGGGCGTCATCGCATTGCACAGGCCCGGTCCGGTGATCACATAGGCCACCCCCGGTTTGCCCGTCGCGCGCGCATAGCCATCGGCCATGAACCCCGCCCCCTGCTCGTGACGCGCCAGGACGTGAGTGATGCCCGCCTCTTCGATGCCACGATACATTTCCTGATTGTGGACGCCGGGAATGCCAAAGATGACATCGACACCGCGATCCTTGAGCATATGTGAAATCTGCGCTCCCAGGGGACGTTGCATATCAATCTCTCCAGAATGAAAGGGTGAGCATGGCATAGACGGCCAGAAGTTCGAGCCGACCCAATAACATGCCAAGTGACAAAAGCCACTTGGCGGTGTCATTCAGACCCGCAAAATTGCCAGCGGGGCCAATTTCATCGCCCAGCCCCGGCCCGACATTGGACAAGGCCGTGGCCGCGCCCGAAAGCGAGGTGATGAAATCAAGACCCGTGAGGCTGAGCGCAACCGCCAGCAACCCCAGCGTCAACACGAAGAACATGAAAAAGGACATCACCGAACTGAGGACTTCCTCATCGACGGCCCGCTTTTCATAGCGCACGATAAACACACCATTGGGCGAGCGGATTTTGCGCAGTTGCAAGCGGATCGAGGCAAACAGCAACTGATAGCGGAAAATCTTGATCGAACAGGTGGTTGAACCCGCACAGCCGCCAATCAGGCCAATAAAGAAGAAAAGCGAGATCAGCAAAGGCCCCCATTGCATGTAATCCGCCGATGAATACCCCGTGCCCGTCATGATCGAGGTCACATTGAAAAGCGCTTCGCGAAATGCGGTTTCGGCGTCCTTGGGAAAAATCTGCGTCAATGCGATGGCGATGGCGAGCACGATGATCATCAGCGTTATCAGGAACACACGCACCTGACTGTCGCGCCACAGCGGTTCCGTGTGGCCATTGATCATCTGCACATAGCGCACGAAAGGCAGGGCTGCGAGGATCATGAACAGGCTCGCCACATATTCCGGCGGGCCGGAAAAGGTGCCGAAGGACGCATCGTAATTGGCAAAACCGCCGGTTGAAACCGTCGTCAGCGCGTGGACTGTCGCATCAAAGGCATCCAGCCCGAGCGCAAGATAGCACAGCGCACAGGCCATGGTCAGGCCAAGGTAGATACTGGAGATCTGGCTGGCGATCTGCGTCGCACGGGGCAGGATTTTACCCATGGTATCAAAGGCTTCAGATTTAAAGATCTGCATACCGCCGACCCGCAGCTCTGGCAGGAACACCATGGCGACAACGATGATACCGATGCCCCCCAGCCATTGCAGAATACCGCGCCACAAGAGCAACCCCTTGGGCAGCGTTTCAAGTCCGGTGAACACGGTGGAGCCTGTGGTGGTCAGGCCAGACATCGCTTCAAAAAACGCATCGACAAAACGCGCCTCGGTCGCGCCAAGCACGAAAGGGATGGCCCCGAAAAGCGGCAGAGCGACCCAGACCCCGGTGGTCAGGATGAACGTTTGCTGGATCGTCAGCCCTTCCTTGACGCCGTTCGAGCAGGCAACGGCAATCAGCCCCCCCGCAAGGACCGTAAAGAGCGCGGATTGCAGAAAAACCGGCCAATGCGCGCGCCCTTCGGCAATGTCGATCATCATCGGCAGCACCATGGCCGCACCCAATACGGCCACCAGCAAACCGATCACATATCCGACGGGGCGCAAGTCCAACATATGCGCAGGGTTGGCGCGGCGCTCCGCTGGTGTCAAGCGCATCCGGTCTGCTCTGCAAATACCGCCTGCCCGCGAGGCCGCCGCGCGTTACGGCCGGTTGAGATACACTCGCGCCGAGTTTGCCCCAAAAAGGCAAATCACATCCATGGTGGTCAAACTAACCGACGTGGAACAGCGTATTGAACAGTTTGGGGTCAAGGCTTTCTGACTTGAAGGTCTCCCCCTCCATCAGGACGCTGACCGCATCATGGCTGTGCAGGCTTTCCTGATGGCTTGCGATCACGCGGAAATCACCAATTCGCGTATCGCTATGCAATTGCTCACAAAACAGCCGCGCAGCATCTTCGACGAAGATCGGGTTGGCGGCGTTGAGTTCTGCGAACGCCTGTTCGTCCTCGCGTTTGACCATAACTTGTGTTTCGGTCGGCACAGCGCGTCGGCAGGCTTCGATCAGATCTTCGAACCACAGACATTGGCCGTCGTTTTCAACCTCAACCGAGATCCGCGCAACAGAGCGTTGCGAATGCGGCGTCGCCAACTGCCCGCGGGTTGCGCGCGCATGCTCGGAAAGCTCAAGCGAGCACGGGCAGGTCGATGAATACACGTAATCAAGATGCATGATTTTCTTGCGCACGCCGCCCTGATCCACCAGTTCCAGCGCGATGTCATAGTACTGGTACCCGGACAAACCAGACCGCAGGCTATCCACTTTCATCGGGAAGCTGAACCGCATCTGAATGCGGGCGTCAAAGCTTTCCAGATCATTGATATAGGCATCAAGCGCGGCTTCGATTACCTCAAAACTGAAGGTTTCTTCTGCATGTTTGTAAAAACTGCGCATGATCCGGGACATGTTGATGCCCTTCTTGTCCGCCTCAAGGCTGACCGAGCCGGTCACGGATGTTTCCAGCGTGATATCCCCACCGCTGCGCGTGTGGAATCGGATCGGCAGGCGGAAGTTGGAGATCCCTACATGCTGGATTTGCTGTTTCGTCCCACGGATCAGGCTCGACGGACCATTCTGCAAATCAGGCAGCGTTTCCTTATAGCCATCGTCCAAGGAAAAGTCGCTTGGATACTCACGCGACAGCGCCGGATACTCCACACCGTCCATGCCCGGGACAAGGCGGGCGACGGATGGGTCAAGCTCGCTGATCTCGGCCGGGGTCGCCTGTTTGGCCCACTGGCGCAACACATCAAGCGCTGCCTGCGCCTCATCTCTGTCTGGTGTGAGCTCTAATCCGGGTGTGTGAATGTTCATCGCGATGATCCCTGTGCGTCTTCGAAGTAGCAACATAGGGCAGCATTAACTGTCTGCCAATCATAGAGGGAAATACATGGTGCATATTTGCCCACTCCAGGCGCCAGCACCGCCGGAAAATCAACCTAAAACATTGTTTTATATATGTTTATCAACGCCGCGCTAAACATGACGCAAAGCCTGAAAAAGGTCCTTTCGCAGGTCTTCCTGATCTTCAATCCCTACGCTGATCCGAATTAGGCCAGCCGAAATCCCCAGTGCATCTTTCTGATCCTGCGGCAAACGCTGGTGCGTCGTGGTTGCCGGATGGGTCAGAATGGTTTTGGCGTCACCGAGGTTGTTGGAGATCACCCCGACCTCGATGGCATTCAAAAACCGGAAGGCCGCGTCCTTGCCCCCGGCCAGATCAATGGCCAGTACCGTGCCGCCTTTTCCCATCTGCCGCTGGACCAGATCATGCTGGCCGTGACTGGCAAGACCGGGATAGATCACGCGGTTGAGCTTTTCATGCCCCTCCAGCGCCGTGGCCAAGGCCATCGCATTCTCAGTCTGCGCGCGCACCCGCAGATCCAGCGTTTCAAGACCCTTCAGCATGACCCAGGCCGTGAACGGGCTCATAGAACCGCCGGTGTGTTTCATGTAGGGTTCAACGGTCTTGCGGATGAAATCCGTGGTGCCAAGGATGACGCCGCCAAGGGTCCGCCCCTGTCCGTCGATGTGTTTGGTGGTTGAATAGATCACCACGTCTGCACCTTGTTCAAAAGCGCGGGACCAGACCGGGGTGGCAAATACATTGTCCACCAACACCATCGCCCCTTTGGCATGCGCGAGGCTGGCTACGGCCTCAATATCAACGACCTGCAGAGTGGGGTTTGAGATGGACTCGAAGAAAACCGCGCGCGTGTCATCCCGGATGGCACTTTCCCATTGCGCAAGGTCGGTGCCGTCCACAAAAGTCACCTCAACCCCATAGCGGGTCAGGATTTCTTCGAGCACATAGAGGCAAGACCCGAACAGGGCGCGCGCCGATACCACATGATCGCCGGCCTTGAGCATGGAGGTCAGCGCGCCTGATACAGCGGCCATCCCCGAGGCAGTGGCAAAGGCGTCTTCGGCCCCTTCCAGAGCGGCGATGCGCTCTTCGAACATCGCAACTGTCGGGTTTCCGTAGCGCGCGTAGATGAACTCATCCGGGCCCGCTTCGATAAAGCGCGCTTCGGCCTGTTCTGCCGTCTCATAGACAAAGCCCTGCGTCAGGAAAATCGCTTCGGACACTTCGCCGTACTGGCTACGTCTTGTGCCTGCATGCACGGCGCGCGTCCGCGGTTTGAGGTCTTTTTTCATTCTCGCCTTCTCCAGCCCAATTGGGCACAAAAAAACCCCATACGCGGTCAATGCGACGGGGTTTCCTCATCGAGTGACCTTTTAGCGGAGTGTTTAATGTGGCCCGCAATCCGGTATCAAATCGCCACGCTCTCCTCCTAGGCGAAAGGGTGTTGCGCGTCAACACCGTCACGGTGGTGTAATACGGTTTTCACTTTTCCTGCATATGCATGGTTGGAATAGCAACCACAAGATACGGTGTAGGAAAAGCGCGATGCCTTTACTCAGGATCAATGCCACGCCGTCGGATCTTGCCCTGCATGACACCTCGACCGGGCTGCGTCGCAGGCTGCGCGCGCTGGCCGCCGCACCCGGACCCGTCGTCATCATGGTGCATGGATACAAATACGCCCCCGCCTCCCCTGATCACTGTCCACACCGCAAGCTCTTTGGAGAAGCTGAACACAGTTGGCCCGCCGCACTCGGGTTCAAGGGGGTGCATCCCGCCGAAGGGCTCGCGATCGCCTTTGGCTGGTATGCCCGCGGCTCGCTTAGATCCGTGCACCAAAGAGCCGCGCAGCTTGGCACACAACTTGCGCATGTTATCGCACGGCTTAAGACCCACGCACCGCAGCGCCCGGTCCATATCATTGCGCATTCCATGGGGTCCGAAGCCGCACTCAGCGCTTTGGCGCATTTGCCGACAGGTGCGGTGGACCGCATGGTTTTGCTGACCGGTGCAAGCTATGCGAACCGCGCAAGCAAACTGTTGGAAACGCCAGCGGGGCGCAGCGCGCGGGTCTTGAATGTGACCAGCCGCGAAAACGATCTTTTTGATGCGGCATTCGAACGCCTGGTCAAACCCGAACATCCCGGAGATCATGCCATCGGCCGGGGCATACGAGCGCAAAATGCCGTCACGCTGCAACTTGACTGCCAGCAAACGATTACAGGTTTGCACCAGATCGGCCTGCCCATTTCACCCCGCAGCAAGCGCATATGCCACTGGTCTGCCTACAAGCGCCCCGGGGTCATGCAACTTTACGCGCGTTTCCTGCGCGACCCGGAAATTCTTCGGCTTGCGCAACTCAAGGCCATATTGCCTGAAACACCCGCGCCCAGATGGTCGCGGCTTCTGCAAATGCCCGGGCAAATTCGCATCCCTCAGGATTTTGACTTGTCGCATCGCACACATCAGGTAGGCTCCGGCGTGCGCCTGCCCAATGCGACCTGCCTGCGGAGTGACAAGAATGAGCCAGCCTATTGATCTGTTTTTCTGGCCCACGCCAAACGGCTGGAAGATTTCGATAGCGCTTGAGGAAATGGGCCTGCCCTATGCGACACATCTCATTGATATCGGGGCTGGCGATCAATTCGCTTCCGACTTCCTGAAAATTGCACCAAACAACAGGATGCCCGCAATCATCGACCCTGAGGGGCCAGATGGTGCGCCGGTTTCGGTTTTCGAATCCGGTGCCATCCTGCAATACCTCGCCGGGAAAACCGGCCTTTTCGGTGGCCAGACCGCCCGCGACAGGATCGCTGTGACCGAGTGGCTGATGTGGCAGATGGGCGGCCTTGGCCCTATGGCCGGTCAGGCGCATCATTTCTTGAAATATGCGCCGGCAATGGACCCGCCCCATGATCTGCCCTATGCGAAAAACAGGTACAGAACCGAGGTTGAAAGGCTATACGGCGTGCTGGATCGTCAACTGGCCCGCCATGAATATGTCGCCGGTGATTTCTACTCGATTGCGGATATGTCGATTTGGGGTTGGGCATCTCTTTGGGAAGGTCAGCAGCAATCCCTTGACGATAAACCACATCTTGAACGCTGGCTTGAGACGGTGAGTGCGCGCCCCGGTGTCATCGCAGGCCGCGCGCTGCATGCGGACAAACGCGGGGATTTCCGCAAGTACAAGGCCGCGCAGGATCAACTGTTCTCAAAACCCTGATTTCCGCAGAGTTCCTGATAAACAATACTTTTCGTCTCGATTTTCTTTGCAATGCCGGGCGTTTTCTCCAAAAGTCCCGCAATGACAGCAAAGTACAGAGTATCAGAATATGTACGGTAGCGTATTGACGCCGGAGCACATGGTTTACCTTGCCGGTGCTTTTTATGTCGCAGGTATGGCGATCACAAATCAGATCATCCTGCGGCTGCTCATTCTGGCGGGAACCTGCGTTTATCTGATCTATTATGCGATCATTGGCGACACCCCCTTGTGGGAAGCGATCTATGTGAGCCTGCTGATCGGCATCGCAAACATCGGAGGGTTGAGCAGCCTGATCGCGCGCCAGTCGCGTCTGGCGATCCCGCGCGCCCACGCCGATATCTTCTACGACTTTCCGCGTCTGCCACCGGGGGATTTTCGCGCCCTGATGAAGCTCGCCAAACGCTATACGGTCGAACAGGACACGCAGGTCACCCTCGAAGGCGAAATGGGCGAAAAACTGTACTTTGTACTCAAGGGCGCGACGCTTGTGCGCAAGGGCGAGCAGGCCTTTGTCCTGCCTCCCAAGCTGTTTCTGGGTGAGGTGTCATTTCTGACCGGTGTCCCCAGTTCCGCCTCGGCGTGGCTGGAAGAAGGCGCCGAGGTGCTGGAGTGGCAATTCGATGATCTGCGGCGCAAGTGCGCGCGCAATCCGCGCTTCAACCTCGCGCTGGAGGCCGCGATTTCACTGGATCTGGCGGCGAAGGTTGCACGCTCCATGGGCGAATCTTCGGTTCATGTGGACAATATTCCGTCGCCGATGGTGAATGCCTTGTCAGATGTCCGGCGCAACTAGGTCTCGTCGGTGCTGTCCTCGTCGATCATGTAGCTTTGCAAGGACGTGAACTGCCACATCAGGAAGGCCATCAGCGCAATCGGAAAGCCAAAGGTTTCGATCTTGACCCATGCATCTGTCGACATGGTGCGCCAGACGATTTCATTCGCCACCGCCAGTGCAAGGAATGCCGCGCACAGACGACGGGTCAGGATCATCCAGCCCTCATCGCGCATTGGCATCAACTCGCTCATCACATAGGCCAGATAGGAGCGGCCCTGCATCAAACCGATCCCGAGCAAAGCGGCAAACACGCCGTAGACGATGGTCGTCTTCATCTTGAAAAACCGTTCATCGTTGAACCATGCGGTCAACCCGCCAAAGAAGATCACCATGAAGGCCGTGAACACCTGCATCCGGCTCAGCTTGCCGGTCAGCGCCCAGAGTATGCCCATCGCAACCAGCAAAATCGGCACAAAGATCAAGGCCGCAACGATAAAGCCGGTATACTCGGTGCCGCCAAACACAAAGACGTCGTCCTTGATCCTGAGGTAAATCAGGAAGAATAAAATGGTCGGCCCCAGTTCCAGCACCTGTTTCAGGATGGGGTTGATGGTTTTTTCGTCGCTCACGTTGCTCTCCTATCCGCCCACCTCAACTATCACGGCCCCCAGCGCAATCAATGCCATAAGCGCAATGCGCCGCGGCCCGACGGTTTCTTTCAGAAACAGCCACCCGATGATCGCCGCAAAAACCGTCGATGTTTCGCGCAACACCGCCGCTTCGCCGACCTTATCAAGCCGTGTGGCAAGCATGATGCTGCCAAAACTGAAATATGCAATGAATCCACCGCTCACACCGCGCATCGCGAGCGCTGGCAGTTCCGGGCGCGCGGTGCTCGGCATGGCCCACCAGCGGCGCACGGCCACAAGCGGCATGAAAAAACCATCAATCAGAAAGAACCACGCCAGAAATGTGAACGGGTTGGC
Organism: Roseobacter denitrificans OCh 114; assembly: GCF_000014045.1. NCBI lineage: Bacteria > Pseudomonadati > Pseudomonadota > Alphaproteobacteria > Rhodobacterales > Roseobacteraceae > Roseobacter > Roseobacter denitrificans. The sequence goes on along the minus strand of NC_008209.1, from coordinate 1,844,333 downwards.
CGTGGCGCGAATCCCGTAGGCGTCATAGGTTGTGTAAAGAGCCACGAATAACCCGGTGAGCACGGCAAACCCCAAGGCTGCATGCAGCGTGTCACGCTCTGATACCAGAAATATCATGTTGTAGATGGCCAACCCGAAGATGCCCGACAACAACACTACGATGCCGCCCCATTGCACGAGGGTGAATGTCTCGCCAAAGATCAGATAGGCACCGATGACAGCAAAAAGCGGGCCGGTGCCGCGCACAACCGGGTAGACAACCGTGTAAGCGCCGCGCGTATAGGCCATGGCTTGCAGTATTTTGTAGAGCGTATGGATCACCCAGGCCCCAGCAAAGATCGGCCACATATGTGGTTCCGGCCAGGGCACGACGAAGAACGCAAAAGGTGCCGCCATCACCATGTAGGAAAAATCAATGGCCCCGCGGGATATCCACGGATCATGCCTGCCCTTTTGCAAGGCACCAAAGACCGCATGCAGAAACGCCGCCAGGATGGCCAGCCAGAGGGCCAGCCGGTGGCCCGCCGCGGTGCCTTCGATGGAGATCAGCCAATCTGTCATCCCGTGGCTTTACGATCCGCTGCAAGGCGCACACCCGCTGCGCAATTGCACGACCGGGCTGCGCGAAAGATCACGCGCGTTCAAGCCCCATGAGCGCGTCGGCGAAATCCTCGGGGTCGAAGGCGTCAAGATCATCGATCTGTTCGCCCACACCGATTGCATGGATCGGCAGGCCGAATTTATCGGCCAGTGCCACGAGCACGCCGCCCTTGGCAGTCCCGTCCAGTTTGGTCATCACAAGGCCGGAGACATCCGAAATATCGCTGAACACCTTGACCTGATTAAGTGCGTTCTGCCCCGTCGTCGCATCCAGCACCAGCAAGGTATTATGGGGTGCCGTTTCGTCGTTCTTGCGGATCACGCGCACGATCTTGGCCAGTTCTTCCATCAGGTCTGTCCGGTTCTGCAAGCGGCCCGCCGTGTCGATCAGCAGCAGATCCGCGCCGTCCCGCTGCGCCTTGAGCATGGCGTCAAAGGCAAGACTTGCCGGGTCGGACCCTTCCGGCGCTGTCAGCACAGGCACGCCCGCGCGATCCCCCCAGACTTGCAATTGCTCAACTGCGGCAGCGCGAAAGGTATCACCCGCAGCGATGACAACCTTTTTGCCTGCCGCGCGAAACTGGCTGGCCAGTTTGCCGATGGTGGTTGTCTTTCCGGAGCCGTTCACCCCCACGACCAGAACAACCTGCGGTGTTCGGGGGTAAAGCGGCAAGGGTTTCGCCACAGGCTCCATGATCTGCGCGATTTCGGAGGCCAGCAACTCCTTGATTTCCTGAACCGAGAGTTTTTTCCCGACCCGCCCTTCGGCCATGTTCGCTACGACCCGCAGCGCGGTGTCCACGCCCATATCGGCCGAAATCAACAGCTCTTCGAGCTGTTCCAGCATGTCATCGTCCAGCGTGCGCCGCACCACGGTGGCAGGCGCCTGCCGCCCCATCAGGCGACCAAGCAACCCCGGTTTATCACGCACGACAGGGGTCGGTTCGGAAAGGTCCGAGGCAATAGGCGCGGTCGCGCGCGGCAGCTCAAACGGATCATCCTCTGCGCTGTGTTGCGCCGGTGCGACCTCAACCTCAGGCACCTCGGGTGTTGGCGGCGCATGGGCGACAGGCGTGCGCTCTGGCTCTGGCTCTGGCTCTGGCTCTGGCTCTGGCTCTGGCTCTGGCTCTGGCTCTGGCTCTGGCTCTGGCTCTGGCTCTGGCTCTGGCTCTGGCTCTGGCTCTGGCTCTGGCTCTGGCTCTGGCTCTGGCTCTGGCTCTGGCTCTGGCTCTGGCTCTGGCTCTGGCTCTGGCGAAAAGGCCACGGTCGCTTCCTGCGGGTCAAGCGCTTTGACGGGCACATCCGCCGTATTTTCATCAACCGTTTTTTGCTCAGCGGGATCAGGTTCCGGCGCGGAGGCATCAGAGGGTTCGGCCAAAACGTCGGCATCCGCAGCTTCAGGGGCCGCGACCTGCGCCGTCGCGTGCGTTTCATGCATCCCGGCAGCAGAGGCCGGTTTAACATCAACCGTTTCCTCCACACCGCCATCATCAACGATGGCTTCCAACCCCTCATCAATCCTTGATGAGGATTTGAACAGTTTGTCTTTGAGTTTTTTGAAAAACGCCATGCGCGGGCCTGCCTCTAAACCGGTTCATGATCATCTAAGAGGATTTGGCAGGAAACAAAAGACCCGAGGGTGGGCCGCACAGGTAGCAGGTCTCGCACCGATGCACCGTCGCCATGCTCTGGCACCTTGCCCAGGGCCGGCACGCGCAAAGGGACAAGGCCGGGCATTGTCAGGTGGTCCTGTGGTTTCGCCGCATAAAAGACCCCACCGCAGAGCAAATCGAAAGCTCCCTTTGGTGCCAGCCGACAGGCGCGCCATTAACCGCAAAACAACAAGTATCTTGGAGCAACAGCCGCAAAGAGGTAAACAGAGTGTTAACAAAAGGCCACCCGAGTAACCACTGGTGCCGCAGCGCAAGAGTATTGCCAGCTTTGGCACCATGGGTGCGCTGGCTTCAGTTTGAAACGTAACGTCCAAAGGTGAGTAAACATGCAGAAACGTCCAATGTTCATTCCGGCAATTGCCACCAGCCTCGCCATCTTTTGCGCCGATCTGGCCCTTGCGGCGGAGCCCATGGATGGTCAGGCGTTTGATGCATATACCCGCGGCAAAACGCTGTTTTATGGCCAGAACGGTGAGAAATATGGGGCGGAGGTCTATCTCGATGACCGTCGTGTCAAGTGGTCGTTTCTGGATGGGCAGTGCAAGGAAGGGTTCTGGTACGAAGAGGCAGGGCAGATTTGCTTTGTCTACGAAGATAACCCGACGCCGCAATGCTGGGCCTTTACCAAGGAGAATGGCCGCCTTTCCGCCCGGTTCGAGAACCTGCCCGGTGCGACCGAATTATACGAAGCTGAAGACGTGAACGAAGAGATGATCTGCCTCGGCCCCGACGTCGGTGTCTGATGCCCTGACGCGTCTGACGAAATGCCTGAAACATCAAACATCACGTAACGCGTTGAAATCTTTGATTAGAGGCAGCGTTACGTGATACAGGGCTTCACATGACGCTTTAGAACAGCGACCCCTGTTCCGGTGGTTTGCCCGCTGATTTCCTCGACGCGGGTTTGCCGCCCAGCGTCACGCGGCCATCTGCGAACTGGATTTCCAGACTGCTGGCCGTTTTCGCGGTCTTGCTGTCTGTCACCACGGCCCCATCCGCACGCACAACGGCAAAACCGCGCGCCAGCGTGGCCTTGTAGCTGAGGGTTTCATTCAGCCGTCCCAACGCGTCGAGTTTGCGGCGGGCCGCATCAAGGTTCTGCTCGCCCACTTTGCCCAGACGGTGCACCACGTCATCAAAATGCTGTTTCTTGCGTCGATACTCCTGCTCAAGGACTGCCGGGCGATATCGCCGCACCCGTGTTTCCAGTTGCTCTTTGCGCGTCGCCAGAGCGCGCAACAAAGCCGGTTGCAGACGGCGCACCTTTTCCTTTAGTTGCCGGTCCTCTGCCTGCACAGCGCGCGTCAGCATCGCAGGTCGCAGTGACCCGCTGACATCCGCCAGACGTATCTTGCGCCTCTGCACCCCGGACATCAGCGCCGGGGCCAGCCGTGCGCCGCGCGTGTCGACCAGTTGACGCGGGCTTTCCAGCAGACTGTCCGGGCGCGGCAAGGCACGGGCCATGTCGCGCAGGCGCTGGTCCCGGCGGGTCAACCCCTGGCTGAGCGCCTGACGCATGCGCGCATCCTGCTGCTCGACCCATGCGATCAGCTCATGGCGTACCGGCACCGCCAATTCAGCGGCCGCCGTGGGTGTAGGCGCACGTTTGTCAGACACATAATCGATCAGCGTGGTGTCGGTTTCATGGCCCACTGCGGAAATCAGCGGAATATCTGACGCTGCCGCTGCCCGCGCGACGCTCTCCTCGTTAAATCCCCACAGGTCCTCGACCGAGCCACCGCCGCGCGCCACGATGATCAGGTCCGGGCGCGGCAAGGCGCCGCCCGGTGCCAGCGCGTTGAAGCCCGCGATGGCTGCCGCAACCTCGGGCGCGCATCTCTCACCCTGAACCGCCACGGGCCAGATCAGCACCTTGCGCGGGAAGCGGTCGCGCAGGCGGTGCAGAATATCGCGGATCACTGCCCCGGTCGGCGACGTCACAACCCCGATGATTTCCGGCAGATAGGGCAACGGACGTTTGCGCGATGCCTCAAACAGCCCCTCGGCCTGCAACTGCTTCTTGCGTTTTTCCAGCAGCGCCATCAGCGCGCCCTTGCCCGCGACAGCTACCTCATCCACATTCATGTTGTACTTGGACTGTGCGCCATAGGCGGTGATGCGCCCTGTCACGACCACCTCAAGCCCCTCTTCGGGGATCACGCTCAGCCGGGCGACCTGCCCTTTCCATGTAGTGCAGGCAAGCTGGTTCCGATCATCCTTGATGTCGTAATACATATGGCCCGATCGCGCCCTGATCACGCGGCTGACCTCGCCGCGCACCCGCACGCGGCCGAACTCTCCCTCCAGCGTGCGTTTCACAGCGCCCGAGATTTCACTGACCGTGAATTCAGGCGTATTCTGACCCGGTGTGGGATCGTCAAGCAAGTCCATAGCGCCTCGGGTGTTGTCACAGGTTCCCCGCCAGCTTAGAACGCCCTGAACCTAAGGCCAAGCAGATCGGGAGCCCTTCATGAACATTCTTATTCTCGGCAGCGGGGGGCGCGAACACGCTCTGGCCTGGGCGGTCAAACAGAACCCCAAATGTGATCGCCTGATCATGGCCCCCGGCAATGCGGGGATTGCGGGGATCGCCGAATGCGCGTCCCTCAACATCGAGGATGGCGGGGCCGTCGCAGGTTTTGCCGATGCAAATGCCATTGATCTGGTGATCGTCGGGCCCGAAGCGCCCCTCGCCGCGGGTGTCGCGGATCGCCTGCGGGATGCGGGCATTTCGGTTTTCGGCCCCGGCCTCGAAGCAGCAAAGCTGGAGGCCTCGAAAGCCTTCACCAAAACCATCTGCGATGCAGCGGGTGCGCCGACCGCCGCTTATGCGCATTTCACCGACCGGGCTGCGGCGCGGGCCTATGTCAAGGCACAAGGCGCACCCATTGTCATCAAGGCCGACGGTCTGGCCGCGGGCAAAGGCGTGATCATCGCCCAGACGGTCGACGAGGCGCTGAACGCTCTTGATGACATGTTCGGCGGCAGTTTCGGCGCGGCGGGCGCAGAAGTCGTGATCGAAGAATTCATGGAAGGCGAAGAGGCGTCCTTCTTTGTGCTCTGCGATGGCGAAACCGTGCTGCCCATCGGCACGGCGCAGGATCACAAGCGTGTGGGTGACGGCGACACAGGCCCCAATACCGGCGGCATGGGCGCCTATTCCCCTGCCCCGGTGATGACGCCCGAGGTAACGCAGGCGGCGCTGGACCAGATCGTGCAGCCAACCATGGCCGAAATGACCCGGCGCGGGACGCCCTATCAAGGGGTGCTCTTCGTCGGCCTGATGATCAAGGACGGCGCACCCCGGCTCGTCGAATACAACGTGCGCTTTGGCGACCCGGAATGTCAGGCTCTGATGATGCGCCTTGGTGCGCAGGTATTGGACCTTATTCAGGCCACCGCCGAAGGCAGACTGGGAGAGGTTCAGGTCAATTGGGCAGATGATCATGCTTTGACGGTCGTGCTGGCCGCGCGCGGATATCCCGGCAGCTATGAAAAAGGCTCCGTCATTGGCGGGCTGGAAGGTTTCAAGGAAGACAGCAAACAGATGATCTTTCATGCCGGGACAGCCCGCAGGGACGGTCGCTACATCGCCAGCGGTGGTCGGGTTCTTGGTGTGACCGCGCGCGCCGCATCCCTGAGCGAGGCGCGCGAAAGGGCCTACGCCATGGTGGATCAGATCGACTGGCCGGACGGCTTTTGTCGCCGGGACATCGGCTGGCGCGCATTGGATTAGAGCGTCTGACGAAATACCTGAAACATCACGTTTCACATACCGCGTTGAAACCGTCGATTTCAGGCAGCGCTTGCGTGGTTCAGGTTTTTCGCATGACGCTTCAGCCTTCGCATTTCATGGCAGCTGCAAACGCATCACGGGACGTGTCCGCACCAAGAAGTCGCGTTTCAAAAAGACCGCCCACGAAACGGACCGCACGCAATTCTTGCCAATCGGCACCTGCGACGATCATCTCCGGCATGCCGTCGCACTGCCGGATGCCACCGGCGATGTCACGCTCCCCAATGCGATGGTTCGTGACCCCGGCAAGTGCCGCGATGTCGTTCAGCCGGCGGTCTTCATAGCGCCAGATGCGCAGTGTTTTTGCCAGATGGGGACGGTCAATGTAGGCGATCTCCATACGCCCGTCCCCATCAAGGTCAGACGCGCCCAAAGGGGCAAGCCAGCGGAAGCGACTTCCGATGTAGGGGGTCGCCGTGATCAGACCGGCCGCGTCATAAACAGCCAGTCGCGCGCCCTCCGACTGGTCGCTTTGCACAACGATGACTTCCGGTGACCCATCTGCGTCAAGATCGGCAAGCCGGGGTTCGGTATCTTCAAAAACCGACGTCTCCGGCAGGGTGAACCGGCGAAACGTCCCATCGGCCAGTGTCAGGACAAGTGTTTCATGCTCGATCCCATCCCCAAGGACGGCATGCGCATAGCGATCCGTCGGGCCTTCGTACTTTGCCGAGACGATGGCCTCAGAGGCCTGTGCCGCGCCCTGCAACAGGCACAACACTGGCAACGCGCGGCGGGTGAACCGGTGCAGGCAGCGCGCCAGAAGACGCCGCGCCCACGCAGGCATCAGATCTGTTTTTCCGGCATTTGCACGATCAGCCCATCCAGAGCATCCGTAACTTTCAGCTGGCAGGTCAGCCGCGAGCGCGCCGGATCAGGTTCATAGGCAAAATCAAGCATGTCTTCTTCCATATCGTCCTTGCCGGGCAGCTTTTCGACCCACGCAGGATCAACATAGACGTGGCAAGTGGAACACGCGCAGGCACCGCCACAATCGGCTTCGATACCGGGAATGTTATTGTCGCGCGCGCCTTCCATGACAGTCAGGCCGTTTGCGACCTCGACAACATGTTCCGTTCCGCCGTGTTCAATATAGGTGATTTTGGCCACGTTGATCCATTCCTTCTTGCCGTGTTCAATCCGTTCTGTGTCGGCATATAGAGCGCGGGCGCCTGTTTTACGACCCCCTTCGCAGAGGATTGTTTTTGATTTCTTTTGTTCTATATTTGTTCTCATGCAGGTTATCACGTCTCACCCCGCCTCGCCGGTCAATGCGAAACCCGCTGGGAAGTGGCCCAGCCCCCCCGCCTGCCTTGTCGCGCGGCAACTGACACAGCCACCGCAAAATGCACGGGTTGCCGTGGCCGGCATCGTCATTTTACGCCAGCGTCCCGGCACGGCAAAGGGTGTTATCTTTCTCACGCTGGAGGATGAGACCGGCGTTGTGAATGTGATTGTCTGGCGGAATATCTATGAAAAATTCCGCCGCGCGGTGATCGCGGGGCGGATGTTGCGCGTTACAGGCAGGCTTCAGCGCGCCCATTCCGTCACCCATGTTCTGGCGGAAAAGATCGAGGATTTATCGCCTTTGCTGGATGGTCTTGTGCAGGAAAACAAGGCATCTGAGTAACCCCCTCCCCGGCACAAAAAAGGGCGCTGCAAGAGCGCCCCTTTTACCACTTTTTCCGATCCGATCACTCGGCGAGGGACAGCGCCACGAACCGTGGATCACCCGCACGGCGCACCAGCAGCAGCAACGACTTGCGCCCGGCTTCCCTGGCTTCTTCAACGCGGGTTTCAAGATCCGCGATGCTTGTCACCTTTTTCTGGCCAGCTTCGGTGATCACGTCCCCGGCGCGCAGGCCTTTCTCAAAGGCTTCGGATGCTTCGTCCACCTCCATGACGGCCAGACCTTCGGTTTCCGGCGTGGCGCCAAGTTGCTCACGCAACTCATCGTTCAGCACCATCAAGGTAAGCCCCATCATCTCGGCAGAGGTTGGCGCATCATCCTCAGGGGCCTGCGCCACGGCAGGTACGGCACCTTCGGCTTCTTCACGGCGGCCAAGTGTCACAAGCAGGGTTTTGGTTTCATCGCCCCGCCGCACGACAACGCGCACAGCCTCACCAACCGGCGTATTCCCAACCTGACGCACCAGACCGCGCGTGTCTTCCACGTCGCGCCCGTCAAAGCTGATGATGACATCGCCGATCTCGATACCTGCTTCCATTGCCGGACCCTCCAGCACACCATTCACCGCAGCCCCATCTGTCGAGGCAAGCCCCATCGCTTCGGCCATATCCTCGGTCACGTCCTGAATTTGCACACCCAACCAGCCGCGCCGCGTCTCGCCGAATTCCTGCAACTGGTCCACCACACGGGTCACAACATTTGCGGCCATCGAGAAACCGAGCCCGATCGACCCGCCCGTCGGTGACAGGATGGCCGTGTTCACGCCAATCACTTCGCCATCCATGTTGAACAACGGACCGCCGGAGTTTCCGCGGTTGATGGCCGCATCGGTCTGGATATAGTCATCATAGCGGCCACTGAGTTCGCGGTTGCGTGCCGATACGATCCCGGCGGAGACGGAGAAACCCTGCCCCAGCGGGTTGCCCATAGCGATCACCCAATCCCCGACCCGCGCGCTGTCACTGTCGCCAAAGGACACGAACGGCAGTGGCGCATCCGCTTCCACCTTCAGCAAGGCGATATCGGTGTTCGGGTCCGTTCCTACCACCTCGGCAACCAATTCGCCGCCATCGAAAAATTCGATCAGAATCTCATCCGCGCCTTCAATCACGTGGTTGTTGGTGACCACATAGCCATCTTCAGAAATCACGAAGCCCGAGCCGAGCGCAGACGAGCGGCGCGGCGCACCCTCTGGTCCGATATTGCGGTCGCGGAAAAAATCCTCGAAGGGCGAGCCTTCGGGCACAATCCCCTGTGGCCCCGTCCGACGTGATACGGTCGTCGAGGTTGTGATATTGACTACCGAGGGGCTGATCTTTTCAGCCAGCGGTGCAAGGCTTGCAGGTTGTGCATGCCCTGTGAGCGGTGCCACCAGCGCAAAAGCCATTGCCAGAACTGCGACCATCAATAACCGAAACCGTGTCTGCGCTGAATCTATGTTTGGCATGGTTACCGTTTGGGATGTCATGCGTCGTCTCCTGAAATACGTTGTTGCCTGTCATACTCTGCGCTTGTTTTGCGCTCTAAGCCAGTCTGCATGTAGCCATGCAGTTTCAAAATCATAAGATGGGCCACCCTCGCGCGGTTTCAACTCCCCGTGAGCGCGGGGCTTCGGTTCACACGCCGCCAAGTTGCCACGCCGCCCACACCAGAATGAGCCCGCTGACCGCGATCAGCAAACCCATTTGCCGCACCGCCGTTTCCGGCAGGGAGCGCAACATCTCAAGCATGCGCTCAATAAGCGAAGGGGCCAGCGCATAGGCCAGCCCCTCGATAATCATCACCAACCCTAAGGCCAGAAGGATCGTGCTCACCGGCTCTCGCCCTCCTCAGAACGCAATCCCTGGTCGCTGCGCAGGTAGTTGAAGAACTCCGAATCCGGTGACATCACCATCGTCGAGTTGGTTCCCTGCAAGGCGCGTTCATAGGCAGTAAGGGAGCGATAGAATTCAAAGAATTCAGGATCTGCGCCAAAGGCATCTGCGAAAATCGCGTTCCGCTCCGCATCCGCCTGACCGCGCACGATGTCGGCCTCGCGCGTCGCTTCCGACGTCAGTTCGACCACCGTACGATCTGCCAGAGCCCGCACCCTTTGTGCCGCTTCCTCACCACGCGCAATTTCGTCCGCCGCTTCGCGCTCACGTTCCGCGCGCATCCTTGCAAAGGTCGCGTCAAGGTTCTGATCGGGCAGGTTCGTCTGTTTCAAACGCACGTCGATCACCTCAAGACCCAGAGGCAAAGCGCGTTGACGCGCCTGCGTTGTGATCCGCGCCATCAGTTCCGCACGATCCGCAGAGAGGATCGTGTTGGACGTCACCCCGTCAGAACCCAGAACCGCCCGGATTGTCGGGTTGAGGATACCTTCAAGACGGTCCTCGGCGGCGCGCAGGCCCCCGACACCAACCGCCTGCCGGAACTGCACCACGTCAGAGATGCGGTAGCGGGCAAAGGCGTCAACAACCAGACGCCGGTCATCCGATGGCGTGACCTCGACCACATCCGTATCCAGCGACAACGTTCTGTCATCGTAGCGCACAACATCCTGAATAAACGGAATTTTGAACGCGAGACCCGGATCTTCCTTGACGGATTTGATCTGGCCAAACTGCAGCACAAGCGCTTTTTCGCGTTCATCCACGATGAACACCGAACTCAGAACACCAACAATCGCAATTACCCCGATCGGGATCAGAAACTTAGCAGCTTTCATCAGTTTATCCCTCCGCCTGTACGACGCAACTCATTGAGTGGCAGATAGGGCACGACCCCGTTTCCGCCTTCACCGCCAAGACCGCTTTCAAGAATGATCTTGTCGACACTTCCAAACACTTTTTCCATGGTCTCCAGATAGAGACGTTTGCGCGTTACTTCCGGGGCCTTGGCGTATTCCTCAAGGACCGATGTGAAACGCGCCGCCTCACCCTGTGCCTCGTTGACTTGCTGGGCACGATAGGCTTCGGCCTGTTCCAGCTGGCTGGCGGCTTCACCCCGTGCGCCCGCGGTCACGCGGTTGGCATAGGCATCGGCCTGACGCTCCAGACGATCGCGCTCCTGCTCTGCCGCCTGCACTTCGCGGAAGCTGTCGATGACCTCGCGCGGCGGGTCGGCCTTGTCGAGGTTGAGACGGATGATATTCACGCCGCTGTCATATTGATCGAGTGTCGCCTGAATAAGCTGTTCGGCCTCATCGGCAATCACCTGACGATCCCGGTTGAGGATAGGTGCCAATTCATTGCGCGCAATCACTTCGCGCATCGCTGATTCAGACACCGCGCGAATCGTTTCCTGCGGTTCTGCAAGGTTGAACAGAAATTTAGCCGGATCATTGATGTTCCAGACCACCTGGAAGTCAATGTCGATGATGTTTTCATCCGTGGTCAGCATCAGCCCGCTGCCTGTACGGGAGCCGATATCTTCGGTTTGCTCCCGCGTGACCGGCAGAACCTCGGCCGTCACAAGCGGCCATGGCGCAAAGTTCAGACCGGAATTACCCGTGGCCGAATATTCGCCCAGAAACAGTTCAACCGACTGCTCTTCGGGAGCCACCGTGTAGAGGCTCGCCATCAACCATGCGCCGAACGCAGCCAGCGCCGCCAGCCCTACCGTGCCACGCGTCAGCGCGGGTCCGCCACCGCCACCGCCGCCAGCACCACCGCCGGTCCCATTTCCACCTTTGCCGCCCATCAGAACGCGCAGACGTTCCTGGCCCTTCTTGACCAGTTCATCTATCTCGGGAATTTGCGGCCCTTCGCCGCCGGGACCGCGCGGGCCACCGCCGCCTGATCCACGATTTCCGCCGCCCGAACCGCCGTTCGGCCTGTCATTGCCCGAATTTCCGCCGCCCCCCCAGGGGCCGCCATTGTTGCCAGCCATTAAGTTCTTTCCCTTCTAAACCGCATAACGTCACGATCAAACCAAGTCATAGGTACGTTGCCCTGCCCGGAATTCAAGCCGTGCGCATGGGAGAACGCATCGTCACGATCTCTTCCGACATTGTGGGGTGGACCGCAACCGTTCGGTCAAAGTCTTCCTTGGTTGCGCCCATCTTGATTGCAACACCCGCCAGTTGGATCATTTCACCCGCATTCGGGGCCACAATATGGCATCCAAGGACCTTTCGCGTCTTTATGGAAACAATAAGTTTCATCAACACGCGGTCCGGTTTTTCGGCAAAAGCCGTCCGCATGGGGCGAAACGAAGTGCAATAAATTTCAACCGGTTCCTGTTCGCGGGCCGCTTCTTCGCCCAGACCGACCGTGCCCATCTCGGGCTGGGTGAAAATCGCGCTTGGGATCAGGTCGTGATCCACGGCAGTCGGATTGCCCTTGAACACGGTTTCGACAAAGGCCATGCCCTCGCGGATCGCAACCGGCGTCAGGTTGACGCGGTCGGTGACATCGCCGATCGCATAGATGGAGGGCACGGCGGTCTGACTGTAGGCGTCAACCTCGATCTGGCCACGCCGGCCCAGTTTCACGCCCTGCGCTTCAAGCCCCATGTCTTTGCTGTTCGGGTCCCGCCCGGTCGCGAAGAGGACCACGTCAAAAACTCCTTCGGTGCCGCTGGTGGATTTCACCCAGACCGGGCCTTTTGTCGCAGCGCTTTCATGCATTTGTGCAAGATCGGCGCGATCCTGCGCTGTGCCGCCCATGGCACCGCCTTCGGACGTGCTGTCGTGCTCCTTGGCCGGGGCCATCTCCAGAATGTTGGTGCCGACTTTCAGATCAATGCCGCGCTCGCGCATCTGTTCGGCCACAAGGCCCCGCGCCTCGTCATCAAAGCCACGCAAAATCTGCGCCCCCCGATAGTATTGTGTAACCTTGACCCCCAACCCGTTCAGAATACCGGCGAATTCGCAGGCGATGTAACCCCCGCCTACGATCAGAACCGATTTGGGCAGGTTTTCCAGATGGAAAATGTCATCGGACACAATGCCAAGATGGGCATTGGGCAAGTCGGGCCTGACCGGGTGGCCGCCGGTTGCCACGAGGATATGTTTGGCCGATTTGGTTTGCCCGTCGGACAGCGTCACCTCATGCTGGCCGGACACCGTGGCGCGTGCATCAAAGGTCTCGACACCTGATTCCGACAGCAGCCTGCGGTAGACCTGCTCAAGACGGTCCAGTTCGGCGTTCAGCTTGGTTTTGAAAGCCGGCCAATCAAAGCCGCCTCTCTGCATGTCCCAGCCATAGGCCTGCGCCTCATCCGGCATGCCCGCATATTCCGAGGCGAATACCATCAGCTTTTTGGGCACACAGCCCCGGATCACGCAGGTGCCGCCGTATCTGTCTTCTTCCGCCAGAGCCACCTTCGCGCCTGCTTCGCTGGCCGCAACACGCGCCGCCCTGACGCCCCCAGAGCCGCCGCCGATTACGAAAAGATCATAGTCAAAGTCAGTCATGGGAAGGGCCTTTCTGTATTAATCTGCTGACCCGCAGCGGGGCCAAGAGGTTTGCCTGTTCCTGCGTCACACCGGTCAGACAGGCATAGCTCCGATCAATCGCTCAGATCGCTGAACAGATTGTCGGTTTCTGCAAAAATCATGCGTTCGCTGGCAATGGTGCCGTCATTGATGTCGCGCACTTCGACTTTTCCGTCCCCAAAACCCAGCACAACCGTGTCACAGATATCAATGAACAGACCGTTCTCAACCACACCCGGCACCTGATTGAGCGTCAGCGCCAGCTGCCGCGCATCGCCAATCCGTTTGAGGTGCAGATCAATGATGTGGTTGCCTTCATCCGTGACGAAAGGTTTGTCGCCATCCATGCGCAGGCTGCTGTCGCGCCCCAGAACGTCCATCGACACAAGGGTTTCATCAACCAGCGCATGGGTCGTCTGCAATCCGAAGGGGATGACTTCGATTGGCAGCGGGAAGGCGCCCAGCGTCTCGACCTCCTTGCCCACATCGGCAATCACGACCATGCGATCAGACGAGGCCGCTACCACCTTTTCATGCAATAAAGCCCCGCCACCGCCTTTGATCAGGTTGAACGCACCGTCAAATTCATCCGCACCGTCAATCGTCAGATCCAGCCGCTTGGCCGCATCCAGTGTGATGATGTCGATTCCAACCTCACGGGCCAATTCGGCGGTACGTGTCGATGTGGGAACCCCCGTGATCTGCAGCCCCTCGTTGCGCACTCTTTGCCCCAGACAGCGCACGAGCCAGGCCGCTGTTGATCCGGTGCCCAAGCCAACCCGCATGCCACTTTCAACAAGTTGTGCGGCCCGTTTGGCACAGACGAATTTTGCCTTGTCGATCGGCGAGAGTTCGGAAGACATCGCAGGCTCCTTGCGTGGACTCACGCGCCTTATAAGAAAGATGCAGCCAAGGTGCGAGGGCGATTCTCGCCTGCCTGCCGAATAGTTCTGCACCACCAGACATTTTTCCGTTGCAATCGCAGCTTTCGCAACCGCCCTTTGCCGTCCAATTCACCATGGCAGAACCATGGAAAAGGTAAATTACGCGTCTTGCTATGCGCCGGATGACGCCCCGGTGGTGATTTGTCTGGCGTTGAAAGACCTGCGCCCTGCGTAGACCACGCAAGTGGTTGATCCCATTGCCGGAAACCCAGCAGGGTGCGATCTTTGAGACCGCTGCCATTTCGCAGTGGCTGTCGGGTACGCACGAGCATCCCCGCCCCGCGCGCGCATCATGGGCTGCGTGGCGCGTCATCTCCCTCACGGGGGTAGAACAAGGTTTGACCTTGAGGCCATTGGCGCGATAGATGCAGCCTTGCATGAACTGAAACAGCGCCCGCCCGTAAAGATCGCACAACCGGCCGAAGGGTTGTGCAGCAGCCCAGTGACTCCCCCACGCCATCCAGACCCGCCAGAAGGAAGTGCCACCTAAATGTTTTTATCTGTCTTTGATATGTTCAAGGTCGGTATCGGCCCCTCATCCTCGCACACCATGGGCCCCATGGTGGCCGCCGCACGGTTCCTTGACATGATGCGCGCCTCGCCATTCGAATTTCACGGGGTGCGCGTGTCGCTGCATGGCTCGCTTGCCTTTACAGGTGTGGGTCATGCCACGGACCGGGCCACCATTCTAGGGCTCGCGGGGTTTGTCCCCGATACCTATGACGCCGACAAGGCCGAAGCCGCGCTCGCAAAGATCAAAGAGACAAAGACGCTGAACGTCGATGGCCTGCCCCCGCTGCGGTTTGACCCGGCAAGCGATCTGATGTTCGACTATGAGACGCCGCTCACTGGGCATGCAAACGGTATGATGATCCGCGCCACGGATGCCCAGGGCGATGTCACTCTGCGCGAGGTTTTCTATTCCATCGGCGGTGGATTTGTGATGACCGAAGCCGAACTCGCAGCGGGCAAGGACACCGATGAAAGCGGTCCGCCCATCCCCTACCCGTTCAAATCCGCCGCCCAGATGCTTGAGATGTCCACCGCCTCCGGCAAGAACATTGCCGAAATGAAGCGGGCGAATGAAATTGCCCGTGGCTGTCCGACCAGCCTCGCAGAAGGCACCAAACGGCTGTGGCAGGTGATGGATGACTGCATCACGCGTGGGCTGACGACGGATGGAATTTTGCCCGGCGGCCTGCAGGTCAAACGCCGTGCCAAGGGCATCTATGATGCGTTGATGGCTGAACGGGGCATGAACCTGAACGCGCCCCATACGATCAATGACTGGATGAGCGTCTACGCCATGGCGGTCAACGAGGAAAACGCCGCCGGTGGGCAGGTGGTCACCGCCCCCACAAATGGTGCTGCGGGCGTTTTGCCAGCCACCTTGCGCTATTATCTCGATCATGTCCCGGGCGCGTCAGAAGCGCATATCGAGGATTTTCTATTGACGGCGGCCGCCATTGGCGGATTGGTCAAGTTCAATGCGTCGATTTCAGGCGCTGAGGCGGGCTGTCAGGCCGAGGTCGGCTCTGCCGCGGCGATGGCCGCTGCGGGGCTGTGCGCCGTGATGGGCGGCACCCCCGCTCAGGTGGAAAACGCCGCGGAAATCGCCCTCGAACACCACCTTGGCATGACCTGTGATCCGGTCAAGGGTCTGGTGCAGGTGCCCTGCATCGAACGCAATGGCCTTGGCGCAATCAAGGCCGTATCAGCGGCTTCGCTGGCCCTGCGCGGCGATGGTACGCATCTGGTTCCGCTGGACGCATGCATCGAAACCATGCGCCAGACCGGCCTTGATATGTCCGAGAAGTACAAGGAAACCTCGCTTGGCGGATTGGCGGTAAACGTGCCGAACTGCTGAGCAGGAAAAACAACCTGTGCTTGCAATGCCATTGGGATCGCCTTAGGCTTGATGCATGACAATTGACCGACCTTTCCTTGGCATCATGCTGATGCTGGGATTTTGCGTGCTTGCGCCAGTCGGCGATGCAATTGCGAAAATCCTCGGACAAACCGTGCCAATCGGCCAGTTGGTGCTGGTCCGTTTCGCGGTTCAGGCTGTGCTGCTGATTCCACTGGTCTGGCTCACACATCGGCACTGGCGCATGAGCAAACGCGTGACATGGCTGACTTTCCTGCGCACTATCCTCCATATTCTTGGCATAGGCGCGATGGTTACCGCGTTGAAATACCTGCCCCTTGCGGATGCGATCGCCATTGCCTTCGTGATGCCGTTCATCATGCTCGTGCTGGGTAAATTCGCCCTCGGCGAAGAGGTGGGCGCGCGCCGTATCATTGCCTGCGCCGTGGGGTTTCTTGGCACGTTGCTGGTCGTGCAGCCCAGCTTTGCCCAGGTCGGCTGGCCTGCCCTTTTGCCCGTTGGCGTGGCCATCAACTTTGCGCTTTTCATGCTGGTTACCCGCCAGATCGCAAAGGAAACCGATCCAATCAGCCTGCAGGCCGTCAGCGGCGTGATGGCAGTGTTTGTGATCCTACCGATTCTTTTGATCTTTCAAAACAGCAGTTTTCTACAACTCCGGATTGTAAATGTGTCGTCCCATGACTGGGCCTTACTGCTGAGCATTGGCGTCTTGGGGACGGTCGCGCATCTGCTGATGACGTGGTCGCTGCGTTTTGCCCCCTCGGCCACGCTTGCGCCGATGCAATATCTGGAAATACCCTTTGCCACGATCCTCGGCTTTATCGTGTTTGGCGATTTTCCAAACCCAGTGGCAAGCCTTGGCATCATGATTACGATTGCAGCGGGCCTTTATGTGGTGCTGCGGGAGCGGGCCATCGCCTTGTCGCTGAAAGCGCCTGCACAACCGGCTGAAGAAACGCGCGCGGCATGATGCACAACATCACCGGGGCATCCATTTCAAGCGATACCGGCCCGGTTGCCCGATTTGATGTACCTGTCCGCGCACCGGGCGCAAAATCAATCCCGTCGATGGGCCAGAACAACCCTTCAGACCGCCCCTGAACCGCCCCCATCGGGAATAGCGACACCCGTGTGCCTTCGGGGGTTGGCACCTGGAAGGCGGGCGGGCACAGGAAAATGATGTCCTGTGCACCGAGCAAGACCACATGCCGGTCCGCCCGGCACACCAACGTGTTCAAGGCCGCCAGCCCATGATCGACCCGCCCTCCGCTGAAACCAACGGCGATGATCAAAGGCGCTTTGATGTGCCGCAGTGCCTTGTCGAAATCTGTGCTGTCCTGTTCCGCAATGTGATGAAACCGCTGTGGCGCGATGCGCGCGCGCGCGGAGGCCGAGATTGAGTCCATATCCCCGATGACGGCGGCCAGATCGACACCGGCCTCCAGCGCCAGATGCGCGCCGCTGTCGGCCGCAACGCATGTCGGAGCCAGCGCCAGCGCGCTGGCCAGATCATCCGCCGTCGCCTCTCCGCCCCCAATCAGGGTTAACGGTTTGGTCGTCTCTACACATGTATAAGTCATGAAAGTTTATGGCTCATTGGGGATACACGCCACAATATTGCCATGATCTGGCACGATGAATAACACGAATGGTGGCTCCTTGAGGCTTCTTTACAGTGTTGAATACCTTGTTACCAAAACGCACGGGACGCGCATGAGATGACAGATGACAGCAAGGTGCTTACCGTATCATATGGTACATTTTCCTGTACTTTAGAAGGGTTTGACGACGCCCTTGATGCGATGAAAGACATTGCTGAGTACTTTCGCGACCTTGCAGAAAGGGACCGGTTTTTCGGGGCCGAACCGTTGCAAGCGGATGCAGAGGTGCTGGCGCGGGTCGCTCGTCAAAACAAGGCCAAACCTTTCGAGGCGGCGCAAGCAGATGGCAAGATCACGCTTAATGCACATCAAACCGTGCATGGCGCCGCGCCAACGCCTGAGCACGCGGCGGCGCGCCATGCGCAAACGGCCTTGGACAGCGCAGCAGCCTTTTTTGCAAAATCAGCGACTCCGTCGGCGATCACGCAAGACGATATGGAAGAGGAAATGACCGCTCAGGCCTTTGCAGCGGTTGCTTTCCGGGCCGGTGTTGCCCCGCCGCCGGGCGCGCCTCTTGCGACGGCAACCCCTGTGGCCGGGTCCACCATGCGATCAACCGATGACCTTGCGGAGAAAAAAGAGCGTCTGCGCGCGGCGGTGGCGCGACAAAAAACCCATGCACAGGATGAGCCTTGCCACCAAGAACGGGCTGGTGACAAAACACGAGCGCTGCGCAGCCGCGCAGCAGGCGATGCCAGCAGTATTGTTGTCAATGCGGCCCACGACATCGAAGAGGCGCTGCAAGCAGACGTTGACCACGTGGATGGGTCAGTTCAGTCGCAGGGCGAAGAGCATGGCGCAGATGATATCGACGCGGTTCTGCGCGCGCTGGAAAAGAACGGGAACGCACCTGACCATGGTCTGGCAGCGGGCAGAACCGACGAAGTAGCGCAACAGAATGGCGGGGAATCAGACGTGGACGCCGCATTGGACAACGGCCTCCCCAAGCCGATCACCGACGGTTCACCCGACGAGCCCGAAGCCGCCCTGTCCCAAGGCGCGCCCGCCGATGGACCGCCCCCCGCGTCGGGTGCAAAACGCAAAGAGATATCTCAAATCAAACAGAGTGCAGATGATGACCTGTCACGCCTCATGGCAGAGGCGGATCACCAGATGAAGCACCCTGACGGCCAAACACGACGCCGCGCTTTTTCACAGCTGCGCGCCGCCGTGGCCGCGCGTCGCGACGACCAGTCTCTGGATCATGATGCGGTGATCCGCGCCAAGGACGTGCAAGCCTATCGCAGCGATCTTGCGGATGTCGTTCACCCGCGCGATGCAGGGTCGCCAAGGGCGCGTTCAACAGGCGGGCGCACCGTTCCGCTTAAACTGGCAGCAGAACTGCGAGTGGATGCGCCGGGCGTGACGCCAAAGGCTCAGCAGTCCGAGATCACGGGATGGGCCGCTGACACAGGTTTTGCGGCTTATGCGCAACGGCTTGGCGCGCAGAGCCTGCCAGAACTGCTGGAAGCCGCCGCAGCATACGTCAGTTTGATTGAGGGAAAGGCGCAATTCACGCGTCCGCAATTGATGTCCCTCATAGAGCAGACCGCAAGACGTAAACTCAATCAAGAAGAAGGATTGCGCTGTTTTGGTCAACTGCTGCGCGCCGGGAAGATTAAAAAGCTGACCGGCGGCTGGTTCACGATATCTGACGGTATCGGATTTACACCGGACCGGCGCGTCACCGCGCAAGGCTGAGCGAAACGAGGGCTGTTTCAGCCTTCGTGTTGGTCCGGATCAGCCTGGCCGACGCCTTTGAACACAAATTTGAACGGCAAGGCCCAGAACACACCCAGCACCACGTAGACAATCAGTTCGACCCAGAGCGAGGGGCGTTCAAGCCAGTTGATCACAGTGATGCAGGACACGATATAGACCGGTAAGCCAATCAGGAGGATCAGCAGTGTCAGGCGGCGTCTGGCTTTGTAACTCAGCGACATGGGGTTCCCTATCAATCGGCAAACGGATCCGTGACGAGGATGGTGTCTTCCCGCTCCGGCGAAGTAGAAAGTAGAGCGACCGGGCAGTCGATCAACTCTTCAACACGGCGCACATATTTAATCGCGTTGGCGGGCAAATCCGCCCAACTGCGCGCGCCTTCGGTGGAATCCGACCACCCCGGCATTTCTTCGTAAATGGGACGGCAGCGTGCCTGATGGTCCGCTGCGGTCGGCAAATAATCCATGCGCTTGCCATCCAGCTCATATCCAACACAGATCTTGAGCGTCTCGAATCCGTCCAGAACATCCAGTTTGGTCAGGGCAATCCCGTTGACACCGGATGTCGCACAGGTCTGGCGCACCAGCACCGCATCAAACCAGCCACAGCGCCGTTTGCGCCCTGTCACTGTGCCAAATTCATGCCCGCGCTCGCCAAGACGCTGGCCGTCGGCATCATCCAGTTCCGCCGGAAAGGGGCCTTCACCCACCCGCGTTGTATAGGCTTTGACGATCCCGAGCACATAGTTGATCGCGCCCGGCCCGACACCAACACCGGTGGCCGCCTGACCTGCGATCACGTTTGATGAGGTTACAAAGGGATAGGTGCCAAAGTCGATATCCAAAAGCGCGCCCTGTGCGCCCTCAAACAGAATACGCTTGCCCGCGCGCCGCTTTTCGTTGAGCACCTTCCACACGGGCGCTGCGTACTTGAGGATGTGCGGTGCAATTTCGACCAGTTGCGCCACCAGCGCGTCCCGGTCCACCGGCTCAATCCCGAGGCCTTTGCGCAGCGGATCGTGGTGCTGCAGCGCACGATCCACCCGCGCTTCGAGCGTGGCAGTATCGGCCAGATCCGCGACCCGGACCGAACGGCGACCGACCTTATCCTCATAGGCGGGGCCAATACCCCGGCCCGTCGTACCGATCTTGGTGCCTTTGCTCGCGGCTTCCTCGCGCGCACGGTCCAATTCGCCATGAATGGGCAGGATCAGCGGTGTGTTTTCGGCGATCATCAAGGTCTCGGGAGAAATATCGACGCCCTGCCCGCGGATAATATCGATTTCCTTGATCAGGTGCCAAGGGTCCAGCACAACGCCGTTGCCAATAACAGACAGTTTGCCGCCCCGCACCACACCGGAGGGCAACGCGTTCAGCTTGTAGACCTTGCCATCAATGACCAGCGTATGCCCGGCATTGTGACCGCCCTGAAAGCGCGCGATCACATCGGCGCGTTCAGACAGCCAGTCGACGATCTTGCCTTTTCCTTCGTCGCCCCACTGAGCGCCCACAACGACGACGTTTGCCATATCTGGTCCTTTGTTTTCGGATAAAACCCGCGCCCGTATAGCGAGGCCTGCGCCGGGGCGAAACCGCAAAATGCAGGCCGCTCAATTGACGCGGCACCGTGGAACGGTAATAGACGTGTGCGAGCCGCAAGCCCCGCTTCCGGCGCAAGGATACAACCGGACGGATTGAAACCATGGGCATACTCACACGTTGGATGGGCGCGTTCGTGCTCTTGGCAGCCACCTTCAACCCGACCCAATACAACTATATCATGTGGCTACAGACGCACGGTGCGCAAAACCTGTCCGTCGCCGTCCTTGTGGGGCTGGTTCTGGCCGTTGGCTATATCATCTTCCTGCGTGCAACGCTGAGATCCATCGGGCCGCTTGGCATGGCGCTGATCCTTGGAATTTTCGCGGCCTCGGTCTGGGTCCTGCATGATTTTGGCGTTCTGTCGCTGGACAACCAGAACCTCAACGTCTGGCTTGCGCTCTTTGCCTTGTCTGCCGTTTTGGGCATCGGGCTCGGGTGGAGCCATGTGCGGCGCGCGCTTTCCGGGCAAACGGATGTGGATGACGTTGAGGATTGATCAAAACTGCCATCAGGCAGGCAATCAATCCGCCAGATGCACGGGCTTTCCATGTGGTGTGCGCAGATAGGCCGTTTCCCAGGCGGCCTTGATTGCGGTAATATCGGATGTTTCAGCCATGCCCTTGGACACCAGCACCTTTTCAAGCGTTTCGAGCCAGGCCAGAAAGTAGTCGTCACCGCCATCCAGTTCTTTGCTCAACCCATGGCGCTTGAGTGTACGCGAAAAGGCCGCCGCCCACTCGGGCCAAGGCAAATGGCCCGTTTCATTCAACCGCACGGTGACGGCGAAAACCTGCGCGTGCCAGGGTTCTGAAAACACAGGTTCCGGCGGTGTCATGCGTCCGCCACCAGATAGCTTTGCCACAGATCCAGCACGACTTCATCCTCCGGATGCTCAGGATGCGCCCAGAGTTCGGCGGCGCGAAAAGCAACAGCGTAAAGCGGTTCGGGTGCATCGCCAAGCCGATGCGCCGCACTGTCCGGCAAGACATGCGTACCGTGGAAACGGACGATGCGGCCCCGCATCCCCGCCGCGTAGCGCGGCAAGCGCGTGTGGCCGCCATCGACAAGGCAGTTCGCCGCAACCTTTCGCGTTTTGACGGCGTCGCCGACACTGAAAAGCTGTGGAACCTGCGACGGTCGGTCCGCAGGCCCGCCAGTTGCAAGCACTTTGTCCACGTCTTGCGCGCGCAAGGCCCGATCCGCCAGAGGGCTTGGCACCGGGTCCGCGCCCGCGTACTCACGTGGATCGACAACACCACTGTGCACCAGCAAATCGGCCAACCCGGCTATCCATTTTTCGTAATAGCTAAAGCGCGCATAATCCGTGGGGGAGAGTTTTTCACGCGCGTGCCGTGAGATGTCGATGTTCCACTGACCCAGACTGCCAGAGGCCAGCGTCACGGCCAAGGCACGCGCATGCCAGTCCTCTTTGAAGCGCAGGTTCTCATTTTCCGGTATGACAGGGCCGTCGCCATACCGCCCGCCCATGTCGTGCGGACGTGTCATGTCGTGCCCGCCGCGGGGTAGTGCGCGAGGCCCGTGCCGATCATGCTGTCGCGGGTGACGAGGTCCATCAAGGCCTTCTCATCCAATCCGTCGGTGCCATCGGGACGTCGCGGAATGACCAGATAGCGCACCTCGGCTGTGCTGTCCCAGACGCGCACGGCCACGTCAGAGGGCAAGGCGACCCCAAAGTCCGCCAGCACCTTTCGCGGCTCGCGTACCGCGCGGGCGCGATACGCATCCGATTTATACCAAGTCGGCGGAATGCCGAGCAGCGGCCAAGGATAACAGCTGCACAGGGTGCACACGACCATGTTATGAACGCTATCCGTGTTTTCAACGGCCACCATATGTTCGCCCTGACGCCCATAATATCCCAGTTCGGACACGACCTTTGTAGCATCCTCCAGCAAGGCGGCGCGGAACGCGGGGTCCGTCCATGCTTTGACCACCACATGCGCTCCGTTGCGCGGGCCGATCCTGTTTTCATAGGTATCAATGATCGCATCCAGCGCTTGCGGATCAATCAGCCCTTTTCGGGTCAGCAGCGTTTCCAGAGCCTTGATGCGCAGCGCAGGGTCGCTGGGCAGCAGAGTATGCGGGTGAGTGTGGTCATCGTGATCATGCGGCATGACGCAAGGATGCGTCCAAGCGGCCATGTTTGTCCAGTCGCTTTGGATGGCAAATGCTGAACCTGGCCACCAAAGGGCCCCGGGCTTCATGCCGGCAAAGGCCGAAGTGAGAGGCAATATCAACCGGTTCGCGCAGCACGATCGAGGCTTGCGAGGGGCCGCAATCGACCTGTTGCGGCAACCTCGATTGGAATCCTCCCTTGCGGGTGGGGACAAACTTGCCTAGATACGCCCAAAGTCGCTTTGAACCCCACAGGTCCTTCATGGAAAACGTCGTCCTGATCATACACCTTATCCTCGCTTTGGGGCTGATCGCAGTCGTACTGCTGCAGCGTTCCGAGGGGGGTGGCCTTGGCATGGGTGGCGGTGGTGGTGGCGCCATGACCGGACGCGCGGCGGCTACCGCCCTGGGCAAGGTCACATGGCTGCTGGCGATTGCTTTTATCTGTACCTCGATCACGCTGACGATATTTGCGGCTGAGAACGCATCGGGATCTTCGGTGATTGACCGCCTCGGCGTGACGCCACCGGCGGCGGATCGCGGCGAGACGCCCGCACTGCCCGACAGTGACCTCTTGCTGCCCCCCTCGGCAGATGAGAACGCGCCTTTGGTGCCGACGCTGGACTGACATAGCACTACAACACCTTGAGAATTGTCAGGATTTTGCAACATCATATTGCGAGTGGCCTTGCTTTGCCCGCACGAATCCTGATAAACTTTACTCCCGTGGTGCTGCGACTTTTCGCAGTCGAAATTTCGCGAAACGGACTTTAATTCGCGGCGACGCACGGGAGCAGCTCAAGCAATGGCACGATATATTTTCATCACCGGTGGCGTGGTTTCGTCGCTTGGAAAAGGGCTGGCCTCGGCGGCTCTGGGTGCCTTGCTGCAGGCGCGTGGTTTCTCGGTCAGATTACGCAAGCTCGACCCCTATCTGAATGTTGACCCCGGCACGATGTCACCCTTTGAACACGGTGAGGTTTTTGTTACGGATGATGGCGCGGAAACCGACCTTGATCTGGGACACTATGAGCGTTTCACCGGTGTCGCGGCGCGCAGCACTGATTCCGTATCTTCCGGGCGGATTTATTCCACGGTTCTGGAAAAGGAACGGCGCGGTGATTACCTGGGCAAAACCATACAGGTGATCCCCCATGTGACGAATGAGATCAAGGATTTCATCGCCATCGGCGACGATGAGGTTGATTTCATGCTGTGTGAAATCGGCGGGACGGTCGGTGATATCGAAGGCTTACCATTCTTTGAAGCGATCCGGCAGTTCACCCATGACAAGCCGCGCGGGCAATGCATCTTTATGCACCTGACCTTGCTGCCCTATCTTGCCGCCTCAGGCGAGTTGAAAACCAAACCGACGCAGCATTCGGTCAAAGAACTGCAATCCATCGGCATTGCGCCCGATATCCTTGTCTGCCGCTCCGAACACCCGATTCCGGAAAAGGAACGGGAAAAAATCGCGCTGTTCTGCAACGTGCGCAAGGAAGCCGTTGTGGCGGCCTATGATCTGAAAACCATCTACGACGCGCCGCTTGCCTATCACGAACAGGGGCTTGATCAGGCTGTTCTGGATGCGTTTGACATCTCACCCGCGCCCAAACCCGACCTGACGGTATGGCGGGATGTGTCGGACCGGGTGCATAATCCCGAAGGCGAAGTCAAAGTGGCCATCGTCGGCAAATACACGCAGCTTGAGGATGCGTATAAATCCATTGCCGAGGCGCTGACCCACGGCGGAATGGCGAACCGCGTCAAGGTGATCGTGGAATGGGTCGACGCCGAAGTCTTCGACACGCAGGATGTCGCGCCGCACCTTGAAGGGTTCCACGCGATCCTTGTCCCCGGCGGGTTTGGAGAACGCGGCACCGAAGGCAAGATTAAGGCCGCTCAATATGCACGCGAGCACAATGTACCCTACCTTGGCATTTGCCTCGGCATGCAGATGGCCGTGATTGAAGCGGCCCGCAATGTGGCCAACATCAAGGCCGCAGGGTCCGAGGAATTCGACCATGAAGCGGGCAAGAAACGGTTTGAACCGGTTGTCTATCACCTCAAGGAATGGGTGCAGGGCAACGCCAAAGTGTCGCGCAGGGTTGGCGATGACAAGGGCGGAACCATGCGTCTGGGTGCTTATGATGCCGCCCTGACCCCGGGCACGCGGGTGGCAGATATCTATCACACCTCCGCCATTGATGAACGGCACCGCCACCGCTACGAGGTCGACATCAAGTACCGCGCGCAACTCGAAGATGCGGGCCTGGTGTTTTCCGGCATGTCCCCTGATGGCAAACTGCCAGAAATCATCGAATGGCCGAATCATCCATGGTTCATCGGCGTGCAATTTCACCCGGAATTGAAGTCGAAACCCTTTGATCCGCACCCCCTGTTCGCCGATTTCATCCGTGCCGCCAAAGAAAACAGCCGCCTCGTTTGATTAAGAGTGGTTTTATTGCGGGTAATTCCCGTGTTGCGTGCGCGAATTACTACCTAGAGTCGCACTTTTTATACCCACGCAATCAAGGCGATAGAAAAAGCAACAAAAATTAACCGCATTATCTTAATCGGCGCGTTTTCGCTTGAAATTAACGGGGATTAACGAGATATTAACGTCACAATTACATTTTTAACGAGGTAACTCATGCTTAGAACGACAGTTGCAGCAGCGGCGCTGCTTTCATTTGGATCGGTTGCACATGCAACGTCGATCTCTATTCAGACCTTTACAATTGCTGACTTCAACAGCCTGACCAGCAGCGCTGTGATCGAAGACTTCGAAGATCAGAGCACGCTGACCGGCTTGTTCGAAAATGGCGCTAACGTTGACGGCACGGGCGGCACCACAGAAGGCGAAATCCAGGGTGTGCTTGGAACTTCCGTTGGTACGTTCACAACAATCGGGCCAATCGGCAACGGTTCCACTTGTGGCGCGCTTGATCTCAATGGCGATAATTGCACGAACATCGCTCTGCAAGAAGATCCAGGCCAGAACGGTCAGGGGAACTTGGTGCCTGCTGCCGGTGATTGGTCAATCAACTCCAACGATACGCTCGGCGTAATCTGGCAAGCTGCTCTGGCGGGTGGGACGTTCTTTGACTCCCTCGTTTTCGCGATCCAAGATGCGGCGGATGCAGGCGCGAAGAAGTTGGCAGTTTCGGCTGACGGTGTGACTGAGACATTCGACAACCTCGGCAACGGAAACGAAAGCATTGTTGTTGTTTCTTTCGGAACAGCTGTAAACGCGGCAACCGTGAACATCGAAACGTCGGCAAACGACGGTTTCACAATTGACGGCGCAGCGATCAGCCCCGTTCCACTGCCAGCATCTTCGCTGCTGTTGATCGGTGGTATGGCTGCTCTGGCAGGCGTGGCACGTCGCCGGAAGAACAAAAAAGCCTGAACACGGCTTTAGGTCTTACAAAGGGCGCTCCGATGTTTCATCGGGGCGCTTTTTTCATGTCTTGGCCCCATACATCATCCTGCCGCTTTCCTGTTGTGCAGGCGTGTCATTCATTCTAGCGATGTATCATGCTAAGCTACCAACATATCTACCACGCGGGCAATCTTGCCGATGTGCATAAACATGTGCTGCTGGCGTGGATTTTGTCTTACATGCTGCGCAAGGACAAACCGCTTTCCTATATCGAGACTCATGCGGGCCGCGGGCTTTATGACCTGCAGGACCCGGCAGCGCTGAAAACGGCTGAGGCAGCGCAGGGTATAGAGAAAGCCCACGCCTTTTTCGACGATACACATCCTTTTGCGACCGTCCTGACCAAAATCCGGCGTGATTTCGGGACCTCGTTTTACCCCGGCTCCCCCCTGATCGCGGCCTCCCTGCTCAGGCCCGGTGACCGGATGCATTTTGCCGAACTTCACCCGGCTGAATTTGAGGCATTGGATTTCAATACCTCCGCAACCGGCGCAAAATGCTACAAGATGGACGGGTTTGCCTTGGCGCATTCCATCTGCCCGCCGACCCCGCGACGTGGCGCGATGCTTATTGACCCAAGTTATGAACTCAAATCCGACTACAGCAAAATTCCGCAGCAGATCGCAAAGTTGAACAAAGCATGGAATGTGGGCGTGATCTGCCTATGGTACCCGATCCTGAAGGTCAGCCAGCACATTGGCATGTTGCAAGGCCTGCAGCGCGATCACCCCAACGCGCTGCGCCATGAGGTTGCGTTTCCGCCTGCCAAAAAGGGGCATGGCATGATCGGCTCTGGCATGTTTGTGATCAATCCCCCCTATGGTCTGGCCGAAGAGATGACCCGCCTCGGCACGCATTTTGGGCAGGCCAAGCGGCTTGTCTCATAACGCGTTCAACGCGGCACAGGGCGAAGCAACGACATGACCAGATCACATCGGTGTGATTGACACCTGATCCATCCACCTTTGCCTGCAATCAAAGATTTCAACACGTTCGATGATATGCGATGCTTTCGGTATGTTGTCCCCCGCTATTCCCAATCGCGCACCTCATGCGCATGATGTAGAGCAATGCGATCCGTTGTGAGTTGAGACGTAAAATGTTTGAACGACTGTTTCCCAGCAGAAAACCGAAGGCGAAACCGCTGCCGCAACCCAATGCACAGCTTGCACTTGGCGCTTTGCTTGTGCGGGTTGCCTTTGCCGATCGGCAATATCGCGCATCCGAGGTGGGGCAGATTGACCGTATTCTTGCGGCGACCTTCGGGCTGAAACCGCTGGAGGCCGCCAAGTTGCGCGCGACCTGCGAAGCATTGGAGCGGGACGCCCCAGGCACCCCCGAGTTTGCGCGCATTCTGCGCGACGAGGTGCCCTATGACGACCGTCGTGCCCTCGCACAAGCGATGTGGTCGGTTGCGCTGGCGGATGGGGAACGCGCCGACGATGAAGAAGCCATGCTTGA
This sequence comes from Roseobacter denitrificans OCh 114, assembly GCF_000014045.1. Lineage (NCBI taxonomy): Bacteria > Pseudomonadati > Pseudomonadota > Alphaproteobacteria > Rhodobacterales > Roseobacteraceae > Roseobacter > Roseobacter denitrificans. The sequence continues at coordinate 1,816,294 of NC_008209.1, read as the reverse complement.
ACAGATCGAAGAGGCATTGGGCCTGAGCGCAGAAGATATCGCCCAAGCGCGTAAAACGGCCCTCAATGACGATTGAGATTGGCACGTCCGGGAAAGGTATTTATATCATTCCACATGTTTGCTGATTTCCTGAAAAGACTGACCCAGTCTGACGCCGAAGACTTCCCCGATGAGGACGCACGTCTTGCATTGACCGCTTTGCTGGTTCGGATCGCACGGTCCGACAATGACTACAGCAGCGAAGAGCGCGAGCGGATCGACAGAATAACAGCGCGTCGTTACGGCCTCGGGCCGGGTGCTGTCAGTGCCCTGCGCGAAGAGGCCGAAGCGCTCGAAGCCGAGGCGCCCGATACCGTCCGCTTTACCCGCGCGATCAAAGACGCCGTCCCCTATGATGACCGCCTGTCGGTGGTCAAAGCGCTGTGGGAAGTGGTGCTGGCAGATGGTGCGCGGGCCGAGGAAGAAGACGCTTTGGTGCGCATGGTCACGAACTTTCTGGGCATCAGCGACCGCGACAGCGCTTTGGCGCGACAGGAAATAAACCCGCAGGCATGATCGCCAGTCTGCCCATGTATGAAAGCCCGCATACCCGTGCGGCGCATGATACATATTGGCAAGCCATCCGCCATCATTACGGGCGCGGACCTCTCCAGTTGCGCCGCGACATGGACCCACACGCATGTTGGGAAAGAGACGACCTGATTTTATCCCAAACCTGCGGTCTTCCCTATCGCAGCGGCCTGCACCGGTCGGTCTTGCTGGTCGGGACACCGGATTACGGGGTGACCGATTGCCCGCCGGGCTATTACCGGTCACATCTCATTGTACGCGCCACAGACAAGAGAACACACATCGCGGATTTCGCAGGTGCGCGCTTTGCCCGCAATGATGTGCGATCTCAATCCGGATGGGCAGCTGCGGAGCAACACCTCATTGACCACGACGCCGGTTTCAGTTTTGCAACCAACTGTTTGGACACAAAGGCACATCGCGCTTCTGTCGAAGCTGTCAGCACCGGCATGGCGGATATCGCGGCTATCGACGCGGTGACATGGGCCTTGCTGGACCGCGACACGGATCTTACCGGCACTCTGCGCGTGCTCGCCTCCACCTCGCCGACACCGGGGTTGCCCTATGTCTGCGCGCGCGCGCAGGACCCTCGGGCGCTTTTCGCCGCCATCACGCAAGCTATTGCAGGATTGGACCCGGATGTGCGCGCAGCATTGATGATCAAAAACATCGTGTACATTCCGAGGTCGGCCTATCTCGCTGTGCCACAGCCGCCAGCACAGGACTGCGATACGTGACGTAAACGGTCATATTGACCTTGGGGAAACTGAGAATCCGCACTTTCAAAGTTGCCAAACCGGCAAAATTCCTCCCTTATGTTTTAGCGAAACAAGCCAGAGACATCGTCAGTGAAGCCAAACGCGCCAGTCATTGAAATGAAAAACCTGCATAAGGCCTATGGGTCTCTTGAGGTGATCAAGGGTGTCGACATCACAGCCCCCAAAGGGCATGTGATATCGCTTATTGGCTCCTCCGGTTCAGGAAAATCCACGTTGCTGCGGTGTTGCAACCTGCTGGAGGACAGCCAGCAAGGTGACATTCTGTTCAAAGGGGAACAGGTCACGTGGAAAGGCGAGGGTCATGCCCGCCGCCCTGCGGACAGCGATCAGGTTTTGCGCATTCGCACGAACCTCAGCATGGTGTTTCAGCAATTCAACCTCTGGGCGCATATGACCATCCTGCAAAACGTGATGGAAGCGCCGGTGACCGTCCTCAAGCGGGATCGGGAGCAGGTGGAAAAAGCCGCGCGCGCATATCTGGACAAGGTTGGCATCGGTGACAAATGCGACGTCTACCCGGCGCAGCTTTCTGGCGGTCAGCAACAGCGCGCAGCGATTGCGCGCGCGCTCTGCATGGAGCCGGAAGCGCTGCTCTTTGATGAGCCGACCTCCGCGCTGGACCCGGAGCTTGAACAAGAGGTGGTCAAGGTCATCAAGGACCTAGCCAAGGAAGGCCGCACCATGTTGATCGTGACGCATGATATGAAACTGGCCGCCGATGTGTCAGATCATGTGATCTTTCTGCATCAAGGTCTGGTAGAAGAACAAGGGCCGCCGGAAACGCTGTTCGGCGCACCCAAATCGGAACGCCTGCGCGGGTTTCTCTCTGCGACCCAGGCAGCGTAAGCAAAAAATAAAAACGGGAGTACTAATATGAAAACACTTATCCTGACGACCGCCACACTGGCCCTGACAGCTGGTATGGCACTTGCGGATGGTCACGGCAAAACCGTGCGCCTCGGCACGGAAGGCGCCTACCCTCCGTATAATTTCCTCAATGACGCCGGTGAAGTCGACGGGTTTGAGCGCGAACTTGGAGATGAACTCTGCGCGCGTGCCGAGCTGACCTGCGAATGGGTCACAAACGAATGGGACAGCATCATCCCCAACCTCGTTTCCGGCAACTATGATGTCATCATCGCGGGTATGTCCGTTACGGATGAGCGCGATGAAGTTATTGATTTTTCGGAGCAATATACGCTTCCTGATCCCTCTGCCTATCTGGCGACCTCTGCGGATGTGGACCTTGAAAACGGTGTGATCGCTGCACAGGCCAACACCATTCAGGCCAGCTTCATCGCCTCCTCTGGTGCAGTTCTGGTTGAATTCGCCACGCCCGAAGAAACCGTTTCTGCCGTGAAAAATGGCGAAGCGGATGCGGTACTGGCGGACAAAGCCTTTCTGGCCGAACTGGCCAACGCCGATCCGGAGCTGATGTTGCTGGAACAAAACGTCATGATCGGTGGCGGCATTGGTCTGGGCCTGCGCGAAAGCGACACGGAACTTAAGGAAAAGTTCAACGTGGCCATCCGCTCCATGAAGGAAGACGGCAGCCTGAACGCCCTGATCGGCAAGTGGTTGCCCGATCTGGAACAGTTCTGATTCACTCAAACCGGCGCGCGCCTCATCGTGCGCCGGTTTTCTTTCAAGCGAGTTAGATTATTTTCAGCTTTTGCACAGACCCGAGTATTCTGCCCGACTGGCAATGGATGTCGTGTTATCTGACGACACCCAAACACATGTCGCTCTATTGGTCGGTGCTGACGGTTCTTCTGCTGCTGGCCATCACGGCCCCCGTGGCTTTGGCATTCGGGTTTGGCGGCGCATCCGCTGCACGCTCAAACATTGCGCCCCTGCGGTGGTTTGGCAAATCCTACATTGCCGTGGTGCGCGGCGTGCCGGATATCGCCTTTTTCCTGTTTTTCGTCATCGCGCTGGATCAGGGGATCGAATATCTCAGACACAAGGCACTCTGCCCCGACTGGTCGGAACCAATCCGGCAGGGGAACGATTTTGTCGTCTGTCAGGCGGCGAAAATGCCCTTGGGCTCGGCCCCGCAGTGGGTCCATGAGAGCTATGGCTTTGCGCTTGCGGTGCTGACATTCGCCATTGTCTTCGGCGCCTTTGCCGCCAACGTTCTGTTCGGGGCGATGCGGGCTGTGCCGCGCAGCCAACTTGAAACTGCCGAGGCTTATGGCATGTCGCGCCGCCAGACCTTTTGGCGGGTGTTGGTGCCGCAGATGTGGGTCTATGCGCTGCCGGGTCTGTCCAATCTCTGGATGGTGCTGATCAAGGCCACGCCGCTGCTCTTCCTGCTGGGTGTCGAAGACATCGTCTATTGGGCCCGCGAATTGGGTGGGACCAAGACGCCTCGCTTCACGGATTATCCGCATGGCGACTGGCGCATGTGGTATTTCCTTGCGCTTCTGGTCTTTTATCTGCTGTTCACGCGCGTCTCCGAGATCGTGCTTGAACGGGTCATGGCCCGCCTGACCCACGGTCAGGCAACCGCCGCCGGTGAAGCGCAACGAAAGGCCGCCGCATGAGTTGCTGGCAAACCATTCAGGATTATGGCCTGCGCGCGATCGGGATCGGGGAGCGGTTGCTGCCCCGCGATGATTTCACACTGTGCCAACAGTTTACACTGATCGGCTCCGGCATGATCTGGAACATCTATTTCGGTGTTGTTGCATTGATCTGCGGCTTTTTTCTGGCGACCGCCGTGGCTGTCGGCAAGGCGTCCCCTCGCAGGATTTTCCGCAAACCATCTGAGTGGTTCATCTTTATCTTTCGCGGCTCGCCGCTGTTTATCCAGTTCTTTTTTGGCTACTTTCTCTTTCTGAGCCTCAAATCGGTATCACCCATATTCGACCCCTTCACAGCCGCCTGGCTGGGAGCGTTGATCGTTCTGTTCCTCAACACGGCCGCCTATTCGGGCGAGATCTTTTACGGCGCGCTGCAGTCCATACCCAAGGGCGACACGGAGGCCGCAGATGCATACGGCATGACCGGCTGGCCCCGGTTCCGGCGTGTGATCTGGCCCACCATGCTGCGGCTGGCATGGCCTGCCTACACCAATGAGGCGATCTTTTTGTTTCATGCCACGGCGCTCGTTTTCCTGTCCGGCTTCCCGGCGTGGCAACAACGCGGCGATGCGCTTTATTACGCAAGCTACTTTGCCGATAAAACCTTCAATCCCTTTATCCCCTACCCGATCCTCGCGGGGTATTTCATCGTGCTCACGCTGATCGTTGTGGGGATATTCGGGCTGGTCAATGCGCGGCTGAACCGTCATTTGCCGCAGGACATCAGACCGAAATTGAGGTTGCGTCCCAACCTGATCCGGTAGTATCCATAATTTGATCAAATTATCCGTGGCGCTGGCCGTGGTACGGGACGCCGCACCCTTATGACCAGCGCTCAAGACTGGTGCTGTATGAACAATTGGCTTCGAAAAAATCCACAGGTCCGCACGATCCGGGTGGCGGCGTCCGACCTCAACGGTCAGGCGCGCGGCAAACGCATTCCGTCGCGCTATGCAGATAAAGCGGTGGAAGGCGGCACGCGGTTCCCCATGTCGGTTCTGAACCTCGACATCTGGGGTGAGGATATCGACGACAGCCCGCTGGTCTATGAAACCGGCGACCGCGACGGCGTGCTGAAACCGACCGAGCGGGGGTTCATGCCCATGCCGTGGCTCGATGCGCCCTCGGCGCTTTTGCCGATCTGGATGTTTCACGAAGACGGGCGACCCTATGCAGGCGATCCCCGCCACGCGCTGAATGCGGTGGTTGAGCGCTATAGGGCGCGCGGGCTGACGCCGGTCTGTGCGGTGGAGCTGGAGTTCTTCCTGATTGACGATTCCGGGCGCACGCTGCAGGTGCCACCATCGCCACGCTCCGGCAAGCGGCGCGTCGCCGGAGAAATCCTGTCGCTGCGCGCGCTGGATCAGTTCGATGCGTTTTTCACCGACCTTTATGACGCCTGCGAGGAAATGGACATTCCGGCAGACACAGCGATTTCCGAAGCTGGGCTCGGCCAGTTCGAGATCAACCTGATGCATTGCGATGATGCGCTCAGGGCGGCGGATGACGCGTGGCTGTTCAAGATGCTGGTCAAGGGCATGGCGCGGCGGCATGGGTTTGCCGCCAGTTTCATGGCCAAACCCTATGAAGATTACGCCGGGTCCGGCCTGCACATCCATTTCTCCGTGCTGGATGGCGCGGGCAACAATGTCTTTGACGACGGGGGCGAGGCGGGCACCGATGTGCTGCGTCATGCGGTGGCGGGGTGCCTCAAGGCGATGCCCGGCTCGGCCTTGGTGTTTGCGCCCCATGCCAACAGCTTTGATCGGATGGTGCCGGGATCGCATGCGCCCACTGGCATCAGTTGGGCCTATGAAAACCGCACATCCGCCATACGGATTCCGTCAGGCAGCCCCGCGGCGCGGCGCATCGAACACCGGGTGGCGGGCGGGGATGTGAACCCCTATCTGATGCTTGCCGCCGTTTTGGGTGCTGCCCTCAATGGGATCGAAGACGCGCAGGCCCCCCCCGCCCCAATCACCGGGAATGCCTATGCCGCAGACCTGCCGCAAATCCCCGGCGACTGGCAAAGCGCGATTGACCTCTTTGAAACCGACGAACAGGTGGCGCGCATTTTTGCCCCCGACCTGATCCGCAATTTCGTGCTGACCAAACGGCAGGAGTTGAAATACATGGCCGAATTGTCGCCGCAGGAACAGGTCACCATCTATCTGGACACGGTGTAGAATATGAAGATTGGTATCCTGATCACCGGGCACCCGCCTGAAAACATGATGGAAGGCGGCAGTTACGACCGGTATTTTGAGCGGTTGCTTGAGGGCCACGGCTTTGACATGCAGGGCTGGGCCGTTGTGGATGGCATCTTTCCCGAGAGTGTCACGGAGGCGGATGGTTGGCTGATCACCGGCTCGAAACATGGCGCTTATGAGCCCCACGACTGGATCCCGCCACTGGAAGACTTCATTCGCGAGGCTTACGCGGCGGGGCGTCCGATGATTGGCGTGTGTTTCGGCCATCAGATCATCGCGCAGGCCATGGGGGGGCGGGTCGAAAAATTCGACAAAGGCTGGTCGGTTGGACTGACTGAATATCAGATGGACGGTCGCACCTATGCGATCAACGCCTGGCATCAGGATCAGGTTGTAGAACGCCCTGAGAATGCCGAGGTGATCGCCCGTTCAGATTTCTGCGAAAACGCCGGGCTGTTGTACGGTGATCGCATCTGGACCATTCAGCCGCACCCGGAATATGATGCGTCGTTTATCAAGGGGCTGATCGAAACACGCGGGCGCGGCGTTGTGCCCGAGGACCTCTTGGCACGTGCAATGTCCAAGCTCGATCAGCCGAGCGACCGCATGGACGTCGCCAACAAAATGGCTGCATTTTTCAAGAAAGAGAGGGCCGCATGGCCGACTGGATGACAGAACTGCCGGATGCTGCGCGCAGCTATCTGGAGGGGCACCGGCTTGACGAGGTCGAGTGCATCATTTCGGACCTGCCCGGCATTGCGCGCGGCAAGGCCGTACCTGCATTGAAATTCCAACGGCAGGATTCCTTCCACCTGCCCGACAGCATCTTTTACCAGACCATCACCGGCGGCTGGGGCGAAGCGGCGGGGGATGATGGTTTCATCGAACGCGACATGATCCTCAAGCCCGACATGAGCACCGCGACCGCCGCCCCATGGACCGGCGACTGGACGTTGCAGGTGATCCATGACGCCTTTGATCGCGCCGGGGAGCCTGTCCCCTTCAGTCCGCGCAACGTGTTGAAACGCGTCTGCAAGCTTTATCAGGACAAAGGCTGGTCCCCGGTTGTCGCCCCCGAGATGGAGTTTTTTCTGGTGGCGCGCAACATTGACCCGGCCCATGACATCAAGCCGATGATGGGCCGGTCGGGGCGTCCTGCGGCGGCGCGGCAGGCCTATTCCATGACAGCCGTGGACGAATTCGGCCCCGTCATTGATGACATTTACGATTTCGCCGAGGCGCAGGGCTTCGAGATCGACGGCATTACGCAGGAAGGCGGCGCAGGTCAGTTGGAGATCAACCTGCTGCACGGAGAGCCGGTGAAGCTCGCCGATGAAATCTTTTACTTCAAACGGCTGATCCGCGAGGCGGCGTTGCGCCACGATTGTTTCGCCACTTTCATGGCCAAACCCATCGCGGATGAACCGGGCAGTGCCATGCATATCCACCACTCCGTTCTGAACATGGAGACCGGGCAGAATGTGTTTTCTGACGCGGATGGTGCTGAAACCGATCTGTTCCGCCACTTCATTGCCGGTCTGCAAAACCACATGCCCGCAGCGCTCGCGGTGTTTGCACCTTACGTCAACAGCTATCGCCGCTACGTCAAAGATCACGCAGCACCGATCAACCTGAACTGGGGACGGGACAATCGCACCACGGGCATCCGCATACCCCTGTCCAGCCCCGCCGCGCGGCGCGTGGAAAACCGGCTGGCCGGGATGGATTGCAACCCCTACCTGGGCATCGCCGCCAGCCTCGCCTGCGGCTATCTCGGCATGACCCGGCAAGAGGAACCGCAGCCGGAGTTCAAGGGCGACGCTTATGACGGGGATGGGGACATTCCGCGTGATCTGGGCTCTGCCCTGAATATGTTTGACGAAGCAGAGGCGATCCACAAGGTTCTGGGACCAGATTTCGCCCGCGTTTATTCCATCGTGAAACGCGCGGAATACGAGGAGTTCCTGCAAGTCATCTCGCCCTGGGAACGCGAGCATCTGTTGCTGAACGTCTAGGCAACGTCTGGCCGTCATATGGATTTGCTTTACACAAACGACACTGCGGGCCAGTATCCGCCAAGCTGGTATGCGGCAACCGCAATGCCGCCTGCCCCCTTTTCCGCGATCCAAGGGACGCAGCGTGCCGACGTCTGTGTGATCGGCGCGGGCTATACCGGGCTGTCAGCGGCGTTGCATCTGGCACAATCGGGCCGCCGGGTCATTCTGGTGGAGGCCCATCGGGTGGGCTTTGGTGCATCCGGGCGCAACGGCGGACAGCTTGGCAGCGGGCAGCGGGTTGATCAGGACGCGCTCGAACAAATGGTCGGGTTTGATCGCGCGCGTGTGCTTTGGGAATATGGCGAGGATGCCAAGGCGCTGGTCAAATCCCTGATCGCAAAACACAAGATCGACTGCCACCTGAAGCCCGGCATCGCCTGGACCGGGTCGACCAAGGCAGATGTGGCGCATCTGCATGACTATGCAGCACTTCTGCAAGACAAATACGGTTATCAGCAGGTCAAACCCCTCTCTGCTGAGGAATGTCACGCGCTCTGCCCCTCTCCTGATTTCAAGGGCGGGTTGCTGGATATGGGGGCGGCGCACCTTCACCCGTTGGCCTTTGCCTTTGGGCTGGCGCGTGCTGCCGTGGCCGCAGGTGCCACAATTCATGAAAACACACGGGTCACAGAACTGGAGCACGGGCAAACCGTGAAGGTCAAAACCGACAGCGGTGTCATCACCGCAGATCATGTCATTCTGGCCTGCAATGGTTACCTGTCAGGATTGGCGCCGCAGGTCACCGCGCGTGTAATGCCGATCAACAATTTCATCGTCGCCACCGAGCCATTGGGCAAAGAAGCAGACCGCGTGCTGACGCAGGATGTCGCGGTCGCGGACAGCAGGTTCGTGGTGAATTACTTTCGCCTGTCCCATGACAAACGATTGCTGTTTGGCGGGGGCGAAAGCTATGGCTACCGCTTTCCGAAAGACATCGCATCCGTCGTGCGCAAACCGATGGAGGTGGTTTTTCCGCACCTGAAAGACGTGCGCATCGATTATGCGTGGGGCGGGACGCTGGGCATCACGATGAAACGGTTTCCCTACCTTGCACGCGTGGCGCCGAATGTTTTGTCCGCCTCAGGGTATTCCGGTCATGGGGTCGGCACGGCCACACACGCCGGGCAGTTGATGGCCCGCGCGATCGCGGGTCAAGATGAGGGGTTCAAGACGATGGGCTGCATCCCGACACCGGCCTTTCCGGGCGGCGGTGCCTTGCGCACGCCGTTGTTGATCCTCGCGATGAGCTGGTACGCCATGCGCGACCGACTGGGGCTATAGAGCGTCATGCGAAAAACCTGAACCACGCAAACACTGCCTGAAATCAAAGATTTCAGGGCGTTATGTGATACCTGATGTTTCGGGTACTTCGACAGATGCGCCCGCTACGGGCTATTTCAGCTTTGACAGCTTGTCCTGCAGTTCCGAAAGCTGCTGCTTGATGGAATCCAGATCTTCGCCCTGTTCATCTGCGGCGTCCTCGGCTTCGGCTTCATCCTTGGTGTTCCAGCCGGAAGATCCGGCCAGACCGCCAGTCATGGCCTTCATAAAGGCCTTTTGCTGGGCCTCCATCATCTCGAAGCCCGGCATCTTTGCCATCGGGTTCATCGAGCCCATCTGATCCAGCATCTGGCTTTGCCCGCTGCGCAGCATTTCGAAAGAAGCCTGCAGGAACTGCGGCACGACGCTGGCACCGGGGGTCATGTAGCTGCGCACCAGATCGTTGAGCACATCAACCGGCAGGACACTTTCACCACGGCTCTCATGCTCGGCGATAATCTGCAACAGATATTGCCGGGTCAGATCATCCCCGGACTTCAGGTCGAGGATCTGCACTTCGCGCCCCTCCCGGATGAAACCCGCGATGTCTTCGAGCGTCACATAGTCGCTGGTTTCAGTGTTATAAAGCCGTCTGCTGGCGTAGCGCTTTATCAGTAGTGTTTTTTGTTTTTCCGCCACGGGTTGCCTCCGAAAAAATAGCGCTGCAACGCAGCTTAAGACACGGGCGCGCAAAAAGAAAGGGCGAGCTTTCACAAGCTCGCCCGACATCATTGCGCCTTACAGGGAGGATCCAGCGCAAATCAGATTTCTGACTTAGTTGGCTTTTGCAGCTTTCTTGACAACTGCAGTCGCTTCGTTGGTTGCTTTCTTGACTGCGGCCTGAGCGTCTTCGCTCATGTCTTTGCCAGCGGCCATCATTAACTCAACTGTGTCCATTTGCGCTTTTTTCGCCACTTCAGCGAAAGCAGCCATGTGCTCTGCAGCTGTTTCGGAATAGGCGGAAGCGAAATCTGTCATCGCTTTCGCGTAGTCAGCAGGCTCTGCCTTAGCTTTGGCCATGTCCGACATTTTCGCAAGCGTGTCTTGCGCCCATTTGTTGGAGATGTCTGTGGACTTTTCTGCTGCGGTCAGCGCAACGGTGGAGAGCTTTTCATTCAGCGTCGCCGATGTTTTGAAAGCTTCGTCAAATGCTTTGGTGTCTACCGGAAAAGCGCCCAAAACGTCTTTGAACATTGCGGAGAGATCAGGTGTCTTGCTCATATCTAATTCCTTTCGTCGCCTTCCGGGATGATCCCGGTCTGTTGCGTCTGAGAAATATATAGATGCCGCAGCGCAGCATTGCAAGCTTTTTTCTGCACTGCAGCACAAATAAATGCCGCAGCGCAGAATTTCATTAAAATTCAGAGCGTTGCTTTCATCGCAACATAGGTTCCCGGCGCATCACAGAGAATTTCATGGGTGGAATCACCTGGAATGCGCGCCTTGACCTTGCGACCTGATCGCTTTTTCAGCCATTCGCCCCAAAGCGGCCACCACGACCCTTCGTGGAAGTCGGCGCCAGCCTGCCAGTCCTTGTAGTCCAGTTTCATATCGGGGTTCGTGTAGTGCCCGTATTTGTTTTTGGTCGGTGGATTGACGATCCCGGCAATATGCCCGGACTGGGTCATGATGAAGGTCTTGTCCTTTGATCCCATCTGCTGAATGCCACGGTAGCTGTCTTTCCATGCGGCGATGTGATCCGTCTCGCAGGCCACCGCGCAGAGCGGCACATCAATATCCGCAAGTGTCAGCTTGTGGCCCAGCAGTTCGAACCCATCCCCCGCCAGCTCATTGCGCTGGCACAGCCCCCGCAAGTACTGCATCGCCATTTTACCCGGCAGGTTTGCCCCATCCCCATTCCAATAGAGCAGATCGAATGCAGGCGGCGATTGCCCCATCATATAGCTCTTGATGGCAGGCCCGTAGATCAGATCGTTGGAGCGCAAAAACGAAAATGTGCGCGCCATGATGACCGAGGGCAGCACCCCCTTGTCCTCGATCTCCGCCTCGATGCCATCAATGAAGTCATTGGTCAGAAACGGTGTGAATTCGCCCTGATCCGAAAAATCCGTCAGCGCCGTAAAGAAGGTGGCCGACTTGATCGACTTGTCACCGCGCTGCTTCATCAAGGAAAGCGTGAGTGCAAGCGTGGTGCCGGCAATACAATACCCGACCGCATTGACCTGATTTTCGCCGCAGATCTCCTTGACCTCGCGAATGGCGGCCAGATACCCGTCTTCTATATAGTCCTCCATGCCGATATCGCGGTAGGTCGGGTCGGGATTGATCCAAGAGACGATAAAGACCGTCTGCCCCTGTTCGACGGCCCATTTAACGAGGCTGTTCTGTGCCTTGAGGTCGAGGATGTAGAACTTGTTGATCCACGGCGGAAAGATCACCAGCGGGGTCTTGTGGACCTGCTCGGTGCTGGGCGTATATTGCACCAATTCCATCATCCGATTGCGATAAACGACCTTACCGGGCGTTGTGGCGATGTTGCGGCCCAATTCAAAAGCGTTTTCGTCCGCGAGCTTGACCACCATTTCGCCATTGTTCGCTTCAAGATCGCTGATCAGGTTTTCAAGCCCCTGCACCAGGCTCTGGCCTTCGGTCTCGATCGCTTTCTCAAGGGCATCGGGGTTCGTCGCCAGAAAATTCGTCGGGGACATCATATCGACGATCTGTTGGGCAAAATAGTTCAGCCGTGTCTTTTCCAACTCGTCCAACTCAGTCACATCCTGAACCGCGGTCTGCAGCGCTTGCGCGTTGATCAGGTACTGCTGCTTGATGTAGTTGAAATAGGGGTGCGTGTCCCACAGCGGGTTGGCAAAGCGTTTGTCCTTGGGCCCCGGGTCTTCGGGGGCTGCCAGTTTGCCCTGCGCCAGAACTTGCTGCGCTTGCACAAAATGCTTCATCGTGTCGGACCAATAGGACATCTGATGCTCCAGCACCTTGGCCGGGTTGCTCATCATTTCCGCCCAATAGGCTTGTGCCGCGCGTCCGAACAATTCTTGATTCGGGCCATCCAGGGCCGGATTGTGGCCCTGTCGTTGCGTAATGACCCTTTGCAAACGTTCTGACAACACCTCTACTTTTTTGAGGTTTTCGGTCATTTTTTCGAGTGTTTCGCCACTTGGGACAACACTTCCGTCACTTTTTGTTGTCATCGGAACCTTTACTCCCTATGTTTGCACCTGCAGCATTACGTCGTTGGCTTTCAGGGGGCGATGCGACTGTCTGTCTCGGCAATCCGGGCAATGGTTAAGGAGACCCCTTATGCGATACATGGCGACATACGACCTCATGGAAACGATCCGTAACACGAACCAATGGCTTGGTGCTTCTGCATTGGCTATGGGATCATACCCTGCATTTGCACTGATACCCAACCCTGCATTTGCATGGATGACCGCATGGGGTGAAGTGACGGAGCGCACATTCCAGCGCATGATAGTAAAACCGGACTGGAATATTCCACCTGTCCCCTCGCTGGACGCGCAGGACCACCTTGTGTCGACCGAAGTGGTTGTGGAGAAGGATTTTGGCGATTTGCTGCATTTCGTTGTCGCCGACCGCCCCACGCCCAAGCGCAAGGTGCTGCTGGTCGCACCGATGTCCGGGCATTATGCAACACTGCTGCGCTCGACAGTCATCAGCCTGCTGCCGGATGCTGATCTCTACATCACGGACTGGCACAATGCGCGCGACATTCCTGTTAGCGCGGGCAAGTTCGACATCGAAGACTACACCCTGTACCTTGTGGATTTCCTGCGCGAGCTTGGGCCGGACACGCATGTGATTGCCGTCTGCCAGCCCGCCCCGCTGGCCTTGGCGGCGACGGCCTATCTGGCCGAAGAAGACCCCAAGGCGCAGCCGCGCAGCCTGACGCTGATCGGTGGCCCGGTCGATCCGGATGCAACGCCCACCGATGTGACCGATTTCGGTCGCCGTGTGACCATGGGCCAACTCGAAGAAATGATGATCCAGCGCGTTGGTTTCAAATACCCCGGCGTCGGGCGCATGGTCTATCCCGGCCTTTTGCAGCTCAGTTCCTTCATCTCGATGAATGGTGAAACGCATACCAAAGCCTTCGTGAACCAGATCACGCGCGTCGCGCAAGGAGACGCCGAAGAGCACGACAAGCACAACCGGTTTTACGATGAATATCTGGCTGTGATGGACATGACGGCCGAATTCTATCTCTCGACCGTAGAGCGAATTTTCAAGAACCTCGAAATTGCCAAGAACGAGTTCGTGGTTGCCGGGAAAAAGGTTGATCTGGGCAAGATCACAACCGTCGCGGTGAAAACCGTCGAAGGATCAAAGGATGATATTTCGGCGCCGGGGCAATGTGTGGCAGCACTGGATCTGTGCACGGGCCTTCCGGATGAGAAAAAGGCGAGCCATCTTGAGGAGGGTGCGGGCCACTACGGTATTTTTGCGGGCAAAAGCTGGCGGCGCAACATCCGCCCGTTGGTTCTGGACTTCATCGACGCCAACAGTGGCGACGACCAGCCGGAGCCGAAAACCAAAAAGGCTGCAAACAAGAACGCGGCGGCCTGACGGCCCCGTGTCAGGTCACGACGTAAGGCTGTGACATCCATTCCCTGAGCGCCTGCGTCGTTTGCGCGGGATGCTCGAGGGTAGGCAAATGACCAGCATTGTCCAACACACGCAACACGGCTGACGGGATCAGTTCCGCCATGAATTCATGTCGCTTCACCGGGCAAAGCGCGTCATGCGCCCCGCAAAGAACCAGTGCAGGCACTTTGCATTTGCGCAGCGTCGTCTGCTGGTCCGGGCGGCGCTGAAGGGCGCGCGACTGACGCACGAAAACTTCCGGCCCGGCGGCGGCGGCCATATCCATGACCAGATCCAGAACCTCGACCCGTGCCGGGCCGGGGGCAAGGTAATTGGGCTTCATTTCTTCGCGCATCACATCCAGCATTCGACCGGTGCGCGCCGCGACAATCTGCGGTTCCCGCCCGGCGGCCACCTGTGGCGTCTCTGCCAGCGGATTGGTGTCCATCAGCGCGATACGCGTCACCCGCTCCGGCGCGCGTCGCAGGAGTTCCATCGCGACGATGCCCCCCATGCTCAGCCCAGCAAGAGCAAAGCGTTGGGGCAATTCATCCAACAGACCCGATGCGATTTCCTCGACACGCTCGCCGCGTGTAATCGGCGCAACCATCACCGCCGTATCAATGGAAAGCTCGGCGATCTGGGGGCCGAACAGCCGCGCATCGCACATCATACCGGGCAACAGAACGAGCGGTTCAGCCACCATGCCGGCCCTGTATTTTGGAAGGGTGATGTGTGTTCATCACGGTGTTCGAACCTGGAAAGCAGTGTTTGCGCAGTTGTGACTCGCATGGGCCAAAATCACAAGTGCCACGCCCTGTCGCGGCGGGCTCCCTGCGCGAGACATCGCCCATGCGCTCATGACGCGGCGAGTGCGAGGATCTCTTCGACCGCCGCTTCAATCAGGCCAAGACAGGGCCCATCGGAGAATCGGTGATCCGCGTCTTTCACAAGCAGCAGGCGCATATCCGGGCTTTTGGCGTGCTCGAGCAACCGCACCGCGGTCTGTGTGCTCACAGCTGTATCGGCGGTGCCTTGCAGGCATCTGACCGGAAACTCCAGCGGCAGGGGCGTGCGCAGCACCAAGTGCTGCCTGCCATCTTCGATCATGCGGCGCGTGATGATGTAGGGTTCCATATAATCAGAAGGTATCTCGACCTGCCCCTCTGCTTCGATCTGCGCTTTTTGCGCATCGCTGAAAGAAGCCCAATACCCGTCTTCGGTAAAATCCGGGGCAGCCGCGATTGTCACCATCCCGATCATGCGATCCGACATCCGCCGGGACAACAGCAACGCCTGCCAGCCGCCCATGGACGAACCAACAGGCAGGATCGGCCCCGATATCAGCGTGTTCAGGATGTCGAATGTGTCGTCGGCCCAGTCGCCGATGCAGCCTTCCTCAAAAGTGCCGGAAGAGAGACCGTGGCCAGAGTAGTCAAACCTGAGGAATGCTTTGCCGTGTTGCTGTGCCCATGCCTCGAGATGGAGCGCCTTGGTGCCGTCCATATCGGACTTCAGCCCACCAAGAAAAACAATCGTGGGACCAGTGCCCGCGGTAAGATGGAACGCAAGCCTGCGTCCACGGTGGCTATCGAAGTATTTCAGTGCAGACATCACAACCTCTTTGGGTGCGATGATGCGCTGAACGTGGTGGGACGTACAATCCCTAAGTCACTCACAAATCCGACAAAAACCCGCTTGTCCAACTTCTCGAAAACCCACTCGCCACCCGGGTTTAATACGGTCGTACATAAGGTGTTGACGTGAAACATGCGCCGCGCACAAATCGAGTGCGTCACAAAAGTTATAGCGACCCGGTTCAGCCGCGTTTCGCCCGTTCGAACATACGTCAAACGGGCAATTGAGCCCTAGCCGCTGACGTAGGCCTGATTGCGGGGGCGATAGAACACTTTTTGATTGTGCAGCCGGCCCAGCAATTCCTCGTTTTCACGAAGGTCCGCCTCGATCACCCGGATCGATTCAAAATCTGCCGGATCCTGATCGGACAAGGCACGACGCATCTTGCACAACTCGCGAGAGCGGGCGCGCATCGCTTCTTCGATGATGTCCACGTCATGAATGCTAAGTTCGAAGTTTCTGTTAAACCGAGGCATCAGGCAATCTCCTACATTTGAGTGTTTCTTATTGGAAACTTGTGTCGGATTTAACACGTAACAGGTCGTAGTCAACGTATTCTTCGGTATACAGTTTCCGCCTCGCTTGACACGACCGGCTCAGAGGTTCATCAGCGCCACCAAACCAACCCGCAACCGGGCGTCTCGTAGGCGCCAAACTGACGAGGAGCGCCCAAGATGGCCCAAATCTCTCTCACCTTTCCTGATGGCAGCACACGCGAATTCGATGCAGGCGTGACCGCTGGCGATGTCGCAGCGAGCATTTCAACCTCCCTGCGCAAAAAGGCGATCAGCGCCACCGTCGGCGGTGCGCATTATGACCTTGCCTGGCCCATCCATGCGGATGCCACGATCGCGATCCACACGATGCAGGACGAAGAGCAGGCCAACGAATTGGTGCGCCACGACCTGGCGCATATCATGGCGCGCGCCGTGCAGGAAATCTGGCCCGAAACCAAGGTGACAATCGGTCCTGTGATCAAGGACGGCTGGTACTATGACTTTGACCGCGCCGAGGCGTTCTCTCCCGAAGATCTCGGTCTGATCGAGAAAAAGATGAAGGAGATCATCAACAAACGCGACCCTGTGCGCACGGAAGTATGGGATCGCGCGCGCGCCATCGCGCATTACGAGGCGAACGACGAACCATATAAGGTCGAATTGATCAACGCCATTCCCGGCGATGAACCCTTGCGGATGTATTGGCACGGGGATTGGCAGGACCTGTGCCGCGGCCCGCATCTGCAACATACCGGGCAGGTGCCCGGCGATGCGTTCAAACTCATGTCCATCGCGGGCGCGTATTGGCGCGGTGACAGTGACCGCGCGATGCTGCAGCGTATTTACGGCGTGGCCTTTACCGGCAAGGAAAAGCTCAAGGCGCATCTGACCATGCTGGAGGAAGCGGCCAAACGCGACCACCGCAAGCTGGGCCGCGAGATGGACCTGTTCCACATGCAGGAAGAAGCCCCGGGGCAGGTCTTCTGGCATCCAAATGGCTGGTCGATCTACACGACGCTGCAGGATTACATGCGCCGCAAGCAGCGCGCGGCAGGCTATCAGGAGGTCAACACCCCCCAGGTGGTTGATCGCAAACTGTGGGAAGCGTCCGGCCATTGGGACAAATATCAGGAACATATGTTCATCGTCGAAGTGGACGAGGATCACGCGCGCGAAAAAGCGGTCAATGCGCTCAAACCCATGAACTGCCCCTGCCACGTGCAGATCTTCAATCAGGGGCTCAAATCCTACCGCGACCTGCCCTTGCGCATGGCTGAATTCGGCTCATGCAACCGCTATGAGCCATCCGGAGCGTTGCATGGCATCATGCGGGTGCGCGGCTTTACGCAAGACGATGGCCACACCTTCTGCCGCGAGGACCAGATCGAGGCGGAATGCGCGGCCTTCATCACCTATCTGTCGTCCGTCTATCAGGATCTCGGATTCGAGAAATTCGAAATCATGTTTGCCACACGGCCCGAAAAGCGCGTGGGCTCAGAGGAAAGCTGGGACCACGTCGAGGCCGCACTGGAAAACGCGATCAAGGCAACCGGGCACCCCTATACGCTGGACGAAGGCGAAGGCGCATTTTACGGGCCCAAACTGGATTTCAAACTCACGGATGCGATTGGCCGCGAATGGCAATGCGGCACCTTTCAGGTTGATCCGAACCTGCCCGAGCGGCTGGATGCGACCTATATCGGTCAGGACGGCGCCAAGCATCGGCCTTACATGTTGCACCGGGCCTGCCTTGGGTCTTTTGAACGCTTCATCGGAATCCTGATCGAAAACTCTGCCGGAAAGTTGCCCTTCTGGCTGGCCCCGCGTCAGGTCGTTGTCGCTTCGATCATTTCGGATGCGGATGACTACGTTCTGGAGGTGGTTGAGAAACTGCAGGCGGCGGGCGTGCGCGCCGAAGCTGATGTGCGCAACGAGAAGATCAACTACAAAGTGCGCGAACACTCGGTTGGAAAGGTCCCGGTCATTCTGGCTGTGGGTGCCCGCGAGGTCGAAGAGAAAACAGTCACCCTGCGCCGGCTCGGAGAGAAAAAGACCAGCGTCGAGACACTGGACGCTGTAACACAAGCCTTGGGACGCGAGGCAACGCCACCCGACCTTTTGTAACAAAATACGCTGTTTTCAGCCCTGAACCGGAATACACCGCAGATATTGAAACAATTCTGCGGCGTTTTGCGTGTTTTCTCGCCCCTTGGTCACCATTTGCTGACGCATGTGTGACACACAGGCTCGTGAATGGTATGTTTTGCATGCTTTGATACAAATGAGGCACGGATGGCCAGCAGGTCAGTTTAAAAAGGGAAAATGATATGTCCAAAACGATGAAAACCGTCGCAATCGCAAGTGCAGTCGCTGCCGCCTTCGTCGCGCAGACAACCACCGTTCAGGCCGCCGCCAAGGAAAAATGCTATGGCATTTCGCTGGCAGGCGCGAATGACTGTGCTGCTGGTCCCGGCACAACATGCGCTGGTTCGTCCACCGTTGACTATCAGGGCAACGCATGGACGCTCGTTGACAAAGGCACATGCACGGAAATCGAGCTGCCCGCCATGGCGGATGGTACGCCACGCCAAGGGTCGCTTGAAGAGCTGGACCGCGACCGTCCTGCATAAAGAAAACACGTGCGCCCGGCATTTTCTGTGTCGGGTGCTTTTCAGATACCTCTCGGCTGACCGCAATTCTCGGAGAGCCCCATGCTAGACACGTCCCGACACGCGCCCCGCCTGCCCTATGGCCCGGGCGTCGGTTATAAACCACAACATTTCAGTGACCTCATGGAACGGCCGGGCTGCGTTGAATGGCTTGAAATCCATGCGGAAAACTACATGGGCGATGGCGGGCGCCCGCACGCTCAACTGCGCGCTCTACAGGAACGCTTTGCGCTGTCTGTTCACGGCGTCGGATTAAGCATCGGCGGCGCACCGCCCCTCGACAAGGCGCATCTGGCGCGCCTGAAAACCCTGTTGGGTCGCACAAATCCGGCCAGCTTTTCCGAACATCTGGCCTGGTCGACCCATGGTGCGGAATTTCTGAATGACCTGCTGCCCCTGCCCTATACGGACAAAACGCTGGCCGATGTCGCGGATCATATCGATGAGGTACAGGACACGATTGGCCGTCAAATGCTGCTTGAAAACCCGTCAAGCTATCTGGCCTTTGACGAAAGCACGTGGTCCGAAACCGATTTTCTGGCGGAATTGGTCAAACGCACCGGCTGCGGTCTGTTGCTGGATGTCAATAACGTCTTCATCTCCGCGACCAACCTCGGCTACACGCCGAAAGCATATATCGACGCCTACCCGCTTGCCGCAGTGGGCGAGATACATGTTGGCGGTCACGACGAAGATGCCGACGATCACGGCGCGCCGCTGTTGATCGACAGCCATAGCAAGCCGGTGGTGGACCCTGTCTGGGATTTGCTGACCTATACGATCTCGAAAACCGGACCGCGCCCCGTTTTGGTGGAATGGGACAATGACGTCCCCGATTGGCCAGCCCTGCGGGCAGAGGCCGAGCGTGCCGCACACGTCTTAGAACCAGTAAGATGACTGTTGAACAGACCCAGTTTCGCGCAGCCTTGCTCGACGCTCAGGCAGCGGTGCCGCCCGGATTGTCGGATGGCGCAGGGGCACCCGCCGGCAACCGGTTTTCCGTCTACCGCAACAATGTGATTGTCTCGCTGAGCGAAGCGCTGACGGTTGCTTTTCCGTTACTTGTCAAGCTGTTGGGCGCGCAGGGCTTTGGACAACTCGCTGGCATCTACGCGCGGCAAAACCCACCTCAGTCCCCTCTGATGATGCACTATGGCGCGACCTTGCCCGCGTTTCTGGAGGGCTTTGAACCCCTTGCCCACCTTGGATACCTCGCGGATTGCGCGCGGCTCGATATTGAAATGCGGAAATCCTACCACGCAGCGGAGGCCGCAAACCTGAACCCGGAGGTGTTCCAACGGGATGAAACGGCGCTGATGCAGGTACAGTTGCGGCTGAAACCCTCCAGTCGGGTGCTGCGGTCGCGCTGGCCGCTCTATGACATCTGGGCGTTCAATATGACCGAGGGCGCTGCCAAACCGCGCGCCATCGCGCAGGACGTGATCATAACACGCCCCGAATTTGATCCCACACCGCATCTGCTGGCACCCGGCAGCGCGGACTGGCTTGATGCGCTGCATGCGGGTGAGATATTTGTTGCGGCATGCGAGGCCGCCGCCAGCTCATTTCAGGATTTCGACCTTACGACCTCGCTGACGCAGGCGATCACCACGCAGGCCCTGACAGAATACACCACAAAGGAAACACCATGATCACCCTTTACACCGCCATTACCGACCGTCTGACGCGGGCGGAATGGTTCTTGCCGACACTTGCCCGTCTGGTTTTCGCAGGCACATTGCTGATGTATTTCTGGGTTTCCGGGCTTACCAAACTGGGCGACGGTTTCATGGGTCTGTTTCAACCGTCCGTCGGCGCTTATGCGCAGATTTTTCCAAGGATGATGGAAGCCGTGGTCTATGACACATCGCAGCTCTCCATTTGGCACTGGGCGGTGGTGGTCGCTGGCACTTGGGCAGAGTTCATTCTACCCGCCCTGATCGTGGTTGGGCTTTTCACAAGGTTGAGTGCCTTGGGCATGATCGGTTTCGTCGTCGTTCAATCACTGACGGATTTGATCGGTCATGGCGGTCTGGAACATGCCGAAACGTTCGGCGCATGGTTTGACCGGTTTCCTGACAGCATCATCATGGACCAGCGCGCGTTCTGGATATTCCTGTTGCTGGTGCTGGTGATCAAGGGTGCGGGACCACTATCGCTCGACAGGGCGATTTCCCGGCAGGTTCTGCCCCGAGACATATAAACCTTTTCAGACTGCGCCCAACGCAGCCTGCGTTTCCTTGCTCCACCCCAGATGCAAAACACTACCCTGTTGTATCAACGGCCTTTTCATGAGCGCGGGGTGTTCCTTGAGCAGCGCCAGGGCTGGTCTGGCGCGCGCCTCTTCGTCGAGGCCGCGCCACGTCGTTGAACGCGTATTCAACAGTTGGTCTCCGAATGCGTGATACGCCTGCTCAAGAACAGCATCGGGCACACCCTCGCTGCGCACATCGACCAGCGTCGCATCCGGCAAGGCTTTCAGCGCTTTTCGGCAGGTATCGCAATTCTTCAGACCATATAGATGCATAGTTTTTCCTCACTTTTAATCGTGGTTAACGCAGTTTTCATGAGTTTACATCTGATCCCGCTTGATTTTTTGCGGCAAAGCCCAATTTCTTAAAGTAAGGCCGGATTTGGGGTATTTCGCAAGGACAGCCGAAACTGGAAGTGCACACGCCCGTAAAACGGCTGTGTAAAGAGACAAAGGAGGCACGGAGAAGATGCCAACTGGCACCGTGAAATGGTTTAATACCACCAAGGGTTACGGGTTTATTGCCCCCGAGGGCGGCGGCTCGGATGTGTTCGTGCACATCTCTGCGGTGGAACGGTCAGGCCTGACGGGCCTGGCGGACGATCAGAAGGTCGACTTCGAATTGACGGAAGGGCGAGATGGTCGCCAGATGGCGAGCGATCTTAAACTGCTCTGATCCGCAACTCATAATACGAGGCTTGGGCCACGAAATCTGGCCCGAGCAGTGCGACGGCATATGTCGGCATCGTGCTTGTCAACCAGAGCAGATGACAACCATCCTGCACTGCGTCAGTCTCGTCTCAAATGTTCAACCACAAAACACGCAGGATCGCTCTCGCGCAGGGATCGCCTGTCGATCTGGTGCCATTCGGCCAAGTCGACGTGCGGGAAAAAAGTATCCGCGTCTGGCACCTGAAGCTGAACTTCCGAGATGAGGAGTCGATGGGCAAGCGGCAGCATTTCTGCGTAGATAGACGCGCCGCCGATACCATAGATGCGCTGGTGGTCTTGTGCTTTTGCAATCTCAATTGCCGTCTCGACACTTGGCGCGACCACTTCGGCGATATCCGAATTCGACGATACCACGATATTGAAACGTCGGGGCAAAGGTTTGACCGGCAGGCTCTCCCAGGTGTTGCGTCCCATGATCAACGCCCCCCCAAGGGTTTCGCGCTGAAAAAACTTGAGGTCCTCGGGAATGTCCCATGGAATTGTCCCGTCTCGACCGATCGCGCCGTTTTCAGCGCGTGCCACAATAAGCGTGATCATACCTCAGACCGCCACAGGTGCCCGTATAGCCGGGTCTGGATCATAGCCGATCACTTCAAAATCCTCATAGCGGAAGTCGAAAATGGAACTCACCTGCCTGTTTATTCGTAGTGTCGGCAGCGGTTTGGGTGTCCGCGTCAGTTGCAAATTCACCTGATCCATGTGGTTGCTGTAAATATGCGCATCCCCCAGCGTGTGCACGAAATCACCCGGTTCATAGCCCGTGACATGGGCCAGCATCACCAGCAGCAACGAATAGGACGCGATGTTGAACGGCACGCCAAGGAACATATCGGCGGAGCGTTGATAAAGCTGCAGGTGCATACGACCGTTCAGCACGCGCACCTGCCACAACGCGTGGCATGGCGGCAGCGCCATACGCGGCACATCCGCCGGGTTCCACGCGGACACGATCATACGACGGCTGTCGGGACTGGATTTGATCATGTCAATCAGGTTTGTGACCTGATCAACGCCGCGGCCTAGGTACAAGGGCTCGCCATCTTTGACCTCTTCCGTCGGCGAAAGCGCAGAAAACGCACGCCACTGGTGGCCATAGACCGGTCCGAGGTCGCCATTTTCATCGGCCCATTCATCCCAGATCGAGACTCCGTTGTCCTGCAGGTAGCGGATGTTCGTATCCCCTGAGAGAAACCAGAGCAACTCATGAAAGATCGAGCGCAGGTGCAGCTTTTTCGTCGTCACCAGCGGAAAACCGTCCGAGAGCGGGTAGCGCATTTGCATACCGAAGTAGGAGATCGTGCCGGTGCCCGTCCGGTCCGTTGACTCTTCTCCGCACTCCAGAATGGTGCGTAGTGCGTCGTGATACTGCTGCAATTCAATCCCCATCATTCGTTCAGGATGCACCGCGCCGGAAAGGCTGCGGCATGCTCGACCAGAGGCAGATCGCGCTCTGCCCAGACCTTTGATTTACGCGTTGCGCTTGCGAATGGAAATACCCTGTTGAGTTTACATGGATGATGGAGAGTTGAACGCAGGTGACGCCGCGCGTGATTGCACGCGGTAATGCGCGACAACGAGATACCATGGCGTTTCGCGGGCCGTCCTTGCATCCGCTTTTCGATGCAGCTTTTGTTGCCGCGTTCGCATTGATGGGCGGGTGACATGCCGGCGTGTTCACGTCTGCGGGATGATGCTGACGTCGCGGGCTGAGCATGTTAAGCTGCAATCGTAGTACACATAAACGGAATGCCAGATGACACTGAAATACCTGCACACGATGGTCCGCGTAAAGGACCTCGAAAAATCCATCGCTTTTTACGAACTGTTGGGCCTGAAGCAAACGCGGCGCATGGACAGCGAGAGCGGTCGCTTCAGTCTTGTGTTCATGGCACCACCCGGGCAAGAGGAATGCCCGGTGGAATTGACATACAACTGGGATGGTGACGAGGGTCTGCCCAGCGACAGCCGCCATTTCGGGCATCTCGCCTACCGGGTGGGCAACATCTATGAGGTGTGCCAGCATTTGATGGACAACGGCGTTACAATCAACCGCCCCCCGCGTGATGGTCACATGGCTTTTGTGCGCTCACCTGATAATGTTTCGATCGAGCTTTTGCAGGAAGGCGACCACCTTGCGCCGGCTGAGCCATGGGCAAGCATGGAAAATACGGGGCATTGGTAAGAGGAGCCACTCTTGCCGCGCTCATGCTGTTCTCTGCGCCAGCCGCTCTGGCGCAGAATTGTCGCTTGGCGTTGCTCCTTGCGATAGATGTGTCGAGCTCTGTTGATGCAGCCGAAGACAGGCTGCAACGCGGCGGCCTCGTTGCCGCGCTGACGGCACCCGAGGTCCAAGCCGCTTTTTTCGCGACGGATCAGTTTGTTGCGCTTGCCGCTTTTGAATGGTCGGGACGCTATAATCAGGAAATCCTGTTGGACTGGACGCTTATCGACAGTCAGATGACGCTGCTTGACGCGGCGGGCACGATCGCAAACAGCACGCGCAGTCACAATGATTTTCCCACCGCAATGGGGTATGCCTTGGGCTATGGTGCGGGTATGTTGGAGCGTGCCCCTGCCTGTTTGTACAAAACGCTGGACATGGCTGGCGATGGTCAGAACAACGAAGGGTTCAGCCCGGCGCAGGCCTATGCCGCGTTTCCCTTTGACGACGTCACCGTCAACGGGTTGGTTGTCAACGGCGCCGATTTTGAGGCGGAAACAGGTTTGATCGCTTTTTACAAAGGACAAGTCATGCGCGGCCCCGGCGCCTTCGTCGAGATTGCGCAGGGGTTTGAAGACTATGAACGCGCGATGCGCCGGAAGCTTGAGCGTGAATTGACACCTCCCGTTATCGGTTCAACATCATCTCCACATGCCCCTCGGGGTTAGCGATGCGGTGCGTTTTTCTTTGTATAACATGTGCGTGTCTTGCCTTGCCCTCGGGCGTCTTTGCGAATTGTCGTCAGGCACTTGCGATTGGCTTGGACGTGTCTGGATCGGTCGATCTTCGCGAGTATCGTTTGCAGATTGACGGCCTTGTGGAAGCCCTGAACCATCCGGAGGTCACACAGATTTTCCTCGCTGTGCCCTCTGCGCCGATTTCCCTTCTGGTATATGAGTGGAGCGGTCCGGACGATCAGGAATTACTGGTCGATTGGACACCCATTACCGGGATTGACGCGCTGCGCAGCGTCAGCAAAACCCTTGCACAGACGCAGCGACGGGAAGCAACCCCCGGCACAGCACTTGGCGTCGCGATGCAAACCGGTGCGGATTATCTGGACCAGATGGGCTCCTGCTGGAAACGCACGCTGGACTTGTCGGGAGACGGAAAATCCAACCTTGGCCCGCGTCCACGGCATGTCAAAGACTTCCTCAGGTCAAAGGACATCACAATCAACGCGCTTGTGATCGGGTCAGACGCGCCGGCATCCACAGACCGCAGATACGTTGAAATCAGCGAGTTATCCGCCTACTTCGCCGCCGAGGTCATTCTGGGAGCGGACGCTTTTGTGCAGACCGCAGTTGGGTTTGAGGATTATGCCCATGCGATGACACAAAAGCTGAAGCGCGAACTCGCGGGCATTGCCGTGAGTTCGCTGGAATAATGTTCAGTAGATGTAGCGGATCTGGTCCGTCCAATACCGCTCCATCCGCTTGAGCGACCGTGTGATATCGTCGATGCCTGCGGGACCCAATACGCCCTTTTGTTCCAGACCTTCCGCATGTCGTGAAAAGAGCAGCGTGACCACATCACGGATCTTGCGCCCCTTGTCGGTAAGCTTCACCCGAACTGAGCGGCGGTCGATTTCGCAACGCTGATGGTGCATATACCCCATTTCGACCAGCTTTTTCAGGTTGTAACTGACATTGCTGCCCTGGTAATAGCCGCGGCTTTTCAATTCGCCAGCGGTGACCTCATTCTCGCCAATATTGAACAGGAGCAGCGCTTGTACCGCGTTGATTTCCAGCACGCCGACGCGTTCAAATTCGTCCTTGATGACATCAAGCAGCAGCCGATGCAGCCGTTCGACCAATGACAACGCCTCCAGGTAGGCGATCATAAAGCCCTGGTTCTGACCGGGCTGATCTGCCTCGGACTTAATTGGATCAAGAATACTCATACACGCGCTCCGACATTGCTGATTTGTCCAGAAATTGCGCCGGAAAGCCCAATATTTCGTTAAAAATTAGTTTTGTGATCGTTAAAACTGTATAACATGTTGAAAAGTAATAATTCTGTTGGTTCTTTATTCCACAGGAACCGATTTTCAAACGGTGGGCAGATACCCTTCGAGTCGGGTTGTTTACCCCGCAATCTGTGGCCGGTGGCGGATGTCATGTTGGTGCGATGACGTGCGGTCCATTTAAAGGCGGGCAACGAAAACGGACCCCTCGTTGCGCCCCCGGCTGACGCATTTGGTTCAGGTCGTCGGCGGATCGCGCAAGACCCGCCTGAGTATCTTGCCGGATGCAGATTTCGGGATCGCCTCTACCACATTCAGCAAATGCACCTGTTTATAGGGGGCCAGACGTTGTGAAAGATAACTTTGGACGTCCTCCAGCGAGAGCGCTTCGCGGTGCTGGGCGATCACGATGAAGGCCGCCGGCACCTCGCCTGATTCGTCATCCGGCACCCCGATGACGGCGGCATCAAGAATATCCGGGTGCGAGACAAGTGCCGCTTCCAATTCAGCCGGTGCCACCTGAAACCCTTTGTATTTAATCAGTTCCTTGAGACGGTCCGTGATGTAGACAAAGGAATCACCGTCTATTCTGGCAATATCCCCGGTTCGCAGCCATCCGTTTTCGACAATGCTCTCCCGTGTGGCCTCGGGGTTGTTCAGATAGCCCGCCATGACCTGCGGCCCGCGCACCCAAAGCTCTCCTTCCTGCCCGGGCGCTGTGTCTTTGAGGGTTTGTGTATCGACAATCCTGCATTCGGTGTTGGGTAAGGCGGCCCCTGACGCGCCAAGCTTGCCTTTTCCAAAGGGCGATACATGGCTGGCGGGCGACAGTTCTGTCATACCATAGGCCTGCGTGGCATGCGTGCCCAGTCGCTGGCTGATGGCCTCGGCCACATCCGCCCCCAGAGGCGCCGCGGCAGAATTGACCTGCTCGAGACAGGAGAGGTCATATTTGTCGACCATGGGGTGTTTCGCCAGGGCCAATGCCACGGGTGGCACAATCCAGAGTTTCGGTGTTTTATGCGCTTCAATCAGACTGAGAAAAAGCTCAAGATCAAAGCGGGGCATGGTCACAAGACACCCACCCGCCGCCATATACACGTTCTGAAGAACCTGCAGGCCATAGATGTGAAAAAACGGCAAGAAAGCAACGGTCGTCTCGCGCGCGCCTGCCAGCCCAGTCACCGCCAAAATCTGATCCACATTCACAACGAGGTTCTGATGGGTGAGCATCACGCCCTTCGGAAGACCTGTTGTGCCTGACGAATAGGGCAAGACCACCACATGGCTCGCCACATCCACAGGGGTTTGCGCATCCATCGGCGGCCCCCTCAAATCATCAAGGGGGATCATACCCGCAGGGGCTTCATCAATGATGACGATGTCGTTGATGCGCGTACCTTTGATGGCCTCCTTGGCGATATCCGCAAACATCGCGATCGTGATCAGGACCTCCGCCCCGGCATCCTCAAGCTGATGATTGACCTCTGGGGCGGTATAGGTCGGATTGATTGTGGTAACGGTTCCCCCCGCCCAGGCGGACGCGTGAAAAAGGGCGCAGAATTCCGGGATATTTGGTGCCATCA
This sequence comes from Roseobacter denitrificans OCh 114, assembly GCF_000014045.1. Taxonomy (NCBI): domain Bacteria; kingdom Pseudomonadati; phylum Pseudomonadota; class Alphaproteobacteria; order Rhodobacterales; family Roseobacteraceae; genus Roseobacter; species Roseobacter denitrificans. The sequence goes on along the minus strand of NC_008209.1, from coordinate 1,788,632 downwards.
ATGCGATGGTTTTCCCGGCACCCCATCCGCGCGCCTCCAGCCCGCCTGCAAGGGATTTCACGTCCTGAATGAATTGAGCACCCGTGCATTTTCGCCCCGTCGGCCCGTCGATCAGGACCGTCATCTTTGGGTCGATGTTTTCAAAGACCCTCTGCGTAATGGTGGCTTCGCTCAGAGGCACATCCGGAAAAGTGCTCTTGTAAATCGTCATTCTCAATCCCCTGTCCACTGAGAGCCGTGCAATGGAAACACTTGCACAGGTCAACTCAGATGTCGTCTCCGGCTTTTTTCCGGTTTGATGATACGCCAAAGCATGCGTTGTTCGGGGAATATTTGTCGAGAGCCGTTTGAACCCGCGCGGTGTGGCCGCGGCAACGCCAGTCAGAAAGGCACTGCGTGAAAAAGGAAATCCCTCTGTGAGGTCTGACGATTTGCGCCCTGAAGTCTTTTGGCAGAATGACCCGATGCAGTTGACCAGACTTGTGCTTTCCACAAAGGTAGACCTGTACGAAAAGACAAAGGCCATCAGGTCCAGGGAGAGAAGATGAAGATTTTGAAGGTTGCCGCTGCGGCACTTGCCGTTTTTGCCAGTCCGGCACTCGCCGAATATCCGGAGCGCGAGGTTCTGGGCGTTGTGATGTGGGGTGCGGGAGGTGCCACAGACACTGTTGCGCGCGCCATCAATCCGGCAGCGGAGGAAGCGCTCGGAAAGCCCATTGTGGTATTGAACAAATCAGGCGGTGCAGGCGCAATTTCCACCGCTTTCGTAAACGCCGCACCGGCGGATGGCTACACGTTCCTCTACGGCGCTGAAAACCCGCAGCTTCATGGTGTGATGGGCGTTTCCGACATCGATTATGGTGACATGTACCCGATCAATATTCTGGGTCGCGGCGTCGCTGTGATCGTGGTTCCCGCCGCATCCAAATATCAAACGCTGGCTGAGCTTCTTGACGACATCGCCGCCAATCCCAATGCCATCAAGATGGGATCGACCGGGCCGGGCGGGTTGCCCTCGACGATTGGTGCGCTGATCTCCAACGCCACAGATTTTGATGTCACGGCAATTCCCTTTGATGGCGAAGGCCCCGGCCTGACCGCGATGCTCGGGGGTGAGGTTGACTTTATGCCAACGGGTATCTCGGCCGCAGCCGAACAGGTCAAAGCGGGCAACATGCGCGCCTTGGCCGTTGTGAACCCGGAGCCGGTGGATACGCTGCCCGATGTGCCCGCGATCACGGACACCATCCCCGAGATGGCGCGTTTCCTGCCCTGGGGCCCGTTTTATGGCGTGTTCGTGCGCAACGCAGTGCCGGATGACGTAAAAGCCACTTTGACCGAGGCGTTTTCCACTGCGGCCACGGATGCAACCTTCCTCGATCTCATGGCGAACCGCGGTAATGTGGTCATGAACATGAGCGGGCAGGAAGCCGTCGACTTCCTTGCAAAGTGGCAGCAGGTCACCGTCTGGGCGCTACAGGATACCGGGGCCGCCAAGGTCAGCCCGGAAGACCTGGGCATCGCGCGCCCCTGATCCAACCGGTCGACCCGCCTGGGAACGGCGGGTCGACCAGCGGAAAACACATGAAAACACCTGACACCCTCAGACCCGGCGAACGGCTTTTTGCGCTGCTTCTGGTGCTCTTTGCCGGTTACGCCTTTTGGGAATCCTATGAAATATCGGGATTTGCCGGGCTAACAACCGGCGGCGTCATGCCCATGCTCGCCTCTGGCGTGATGGGCGTGACGGCGTTGTTCATTCTAAAGGACGCACTGCGCAGCCCGCGCGCACCTGACGCCAGCCCCGCCGGGGTGATCGCCTACCTCTTTCCGTTGCGTGTGGTGCTGTTCACGCTCCTGGTGGGCCTGTTCGTGGCCGTGATCCCCAGCCTTGGCTTTCTGCCTGCTTCGGGCGGGCTGCTGTTTGTCTCGATTTGGGCCCTTTGGCGCAAGGGCCCGGTCTGGGCGCTGGTGCTTTCACTGCTTTCGGTCGGGGCCATCTACGTTCTGTTTCGCGTTGTCTTTCAGGTCGTTCTGCCCCTTGGGAGCCTGTGGCGATGATGGAAACACTGGGCTATTTCGCGACCTCGTGGACAGATCCCTATCTGCTGCTGATCACCGCACTTGGCACATTTGCCGGCATCTATATCGGTGCCATTCCGGGGTTGTCGGTCACGATGGCCGCGTCGATCCTGATTTCCTTCACTTTCAAATGGGACGTCAACGAGGCCCTTGCCCTGATCGTGGGCGTCTATGTGGGCGGTGTCTATGGCGGGGCGCGCACCGCCATCCTGCTCAATATTCCCGGCGCACCCAGTGCAATCGCCACGGCACTCGATGGCTATCCGCTGGCCAAGAAAGGGCTGGCCGGGGAGGCGATCGGTCTTTCGACGGTCATGTCGGTCATGGGCGGCCTTGTCGGTGTTCTTGCACTGGCCCTTGCGGCGCCTTTGATCGCTGATTTCGCCATCAAATTCACCTCGCGCGATTACATGCTTCTGGGCATCATCGGCATTCTGCTCGTCGGGACGCTGTCCGGCGAGAGCTTTGCCAAGGGGGCCTTTGCCGGGGCACTTGGCGTGATGATCGGCATGATCGGTCTTGATCCGATGACGGCCGAGACGCGCTTTACTTATGGCTCGATCAATCTGATGGGGGGTGTTCCCTTCGTTGTGGCGATGATCGGGTTCTTCGGCGTGGCCCAGGCGCTGGTGCAGCTGGAACACATCGACACAGCACCAATCAAGCAAAAGGTATCACGGATCATTCCGGCCTGGTCGGATGTCCGCCGTTATCTGGGCCTAGGCCTCAAATCCTCTGGTCTTGGCACAATGATCGGCGCGTTGCCCGGCACGGGCGGTGATATCGCCGCACTGCTGGCCTACGATCAGGCCAAACGCAGCACGAAAAACCCCGATGTGCCCTTTGGCGAGGGGGCCAAGGAGGGGCTGATCGCGCCTGAAACGGCCAATAACGCCGCCGTGGGCGGGGCCTTTGTGCCGATGCTGACACTGGGCATTCCCGGCGATGCAGTGACCGCCATCATCATCGGCGCGTTATATATTCATGGGCTAAAGCCCGGCCCGCTGCTGCTGAGCGATACGCCGCATTTGTTCTGGTTCATCGTCGGCAACCTGACGCTGGCCAACCTGTTCCTGCTGGTTTTCGGGCTGACCGGCATCCGAATCTTCACAAAGGTCGTCGAATGCCCGCGCGCGATCCTGATACCGCTGATCATCATATTGTCTGCGGTCGGTGCCTATGCGATCCAGAACAACCCGGTACATATCACATGGGCGCTGGCCTTTGGTGTCATCGGCTATTTTCTGATCCGCTACGGATTTCAGGTCGGGCCCATCATCCTAGGGGTCATTCTGGGACCGATGATCGACGCCAATTACCGCCGCGCGATGATTGGCGCGCAGGAAGATATCGGGACGTTCCTTTACGACCTGCTGAGCAATCCCATCTCTCTCGTGTTGACCTGCGCGCTGGTCTTGATGTTCCTCAACCAGCTGCCGTTTGTGAAAAACAGAAAGCGCCGCGCAGACCAGCGGGTCTGATGAAGCACCTGAAACGTCAAGTATCGCGTAGCGTGTTGAAATGCTTGAATTCAGGCAGCATTGCGTGATTGAGGTTTTTCGCATGACGCTACAGCTTTGTACCGGACCACGCTATCCCTTCTGAGAGGCTGGAGCAGGACCAATCTGGTCCAATTCTCATGCCTTTCGGGTTCGCGGCCCCTTTTCGGCGGCTGCAAGCGCTGCACCGCCCAGAACAAGCGGCAGTGCAAACAGAAAACTGGTGGAAAGCGCAACATTGAAGATCAGCAGATCCGCGAGCACAGGCCACAGAAGCGCCACATATTCAAACGGCGCGATCCGGCTGGCTTCGGCGTAGCGGAACGCAAGCGTCATGGCGATATGGGCAAAACCACCGAATAGGCCAGCGCCGATCAACAGCGTCAGCGTCCAGATGTCGGGCGTGATCCAACCCCAGGGCAGCGTCAACAGCCCCCCTATCATGGACGCCAGCGCAAAATAGAACGCGATGGCACCGGGGCTTTCGGTGCGGTTCAGGCTGCGCACCATGATGAGCGCAAATGCCGTAAGCGCCGCCCCCAGCAAGCCGATTGCAAAACCAGCAAGACGGGCCGCGTCCGGTGCGCGCCCGCCAAGCTCCGGCCAGACCAGAATGACGACCCCGGCAAACCCGAGCGCAAGGCCTCCAACCCGCCAGCGCGTCAGCCGTTCCGACAGGAAAACAACCGCCGCAAGCGCCATCAGGATCGGCGAAAGCTGCGCAATCAGGGTTGCCTCAGCCACATTCAGCCGCGCAATCGCCGCAAAGGAAGCAAACATCGCCAAAGCCCCGAAACTCGCCCGTAACAGATGGGCGACGGGGCGTTTGGTTGCCAGACCGCCCGGAAATTCCCGCCTGATCCAGAGGAAAACCACCAGCGGGATCAGCGCAAAGGCGGAGCGGTAAAAGACGATTTCGCCCAATGGCACATCCGCGCTCACAGCTTTGACGCAGACCAGCATGCCGGCAAAGAGAACACCCGACAGGATGCGCAAGCCGATGGCGAGACCGGGTTTATCCGTGCCTGTCATTTCCTGTGATCCCCTTCGGTCAAGGCGTCGCGCAACACGTCCCCGGCAAGGTTGATCGCAAGGACGCAGAAAACGACCGCAAGCCCCGGCCAGATCATCTGCAGTGGGGTCGAGCGCATGTGGATACGCGCATCCAGCAACATCGTACCCCACTCCGGCGTAGGTGGCTGTACACCAAAGCCCAGAAAGCCAAGAGCCGATATGCCCAGGATCGCACGAGCGAACATGCCGGTCCAGACCACCGTAAGCGATGGTAACAGCGATGGCAGGTAGTGCCACCGGGCGATATAGACCGGCGATACCCGGGCGAGCCGCGCCTGAACCACATAGCCGCGCGTTTGCAGGGACAGACCAATGCCACGCGCAACCCGTGCATAGCGAATCCACCCCGTCACGGTCAGGGCAAAGATCAGACTGCCAGTCCCGGCGCCAAGCACGCCTGCAATGACAACCGCAGCGATCAATTCGGGAAAGGCGAGGAATGAATCCGTGGTGCGCATCACCACCCAATCGACGATCCTGCCGCCCTGCGCGGCAAGCAGACCTACCAGCGTGCCGATGCACAGGCCCATGACGGATATCAGAAAGGCCAGACCGAGCGACCAGCGTGCCCCGTGCAAGAGCCTCGACAGGATGTCGCGCCCCATTGCATCAGTCCCGAGCAGCCAGTCAGCGCTTGGCGGGCTGAGGCGGTTGGGGATATTGATCGCAGCGGGATCGTGCGGCGCGAGCACCGGGCCAAACAACGCAAGGCTCACCAGAAGAGCGACAAGCACGAACACACTACGCATTGCGCTCTCCGATCCGGGGGTCGAGGGCACGATATAGCAGATCAATCACGAGGTTGATGATCACAAAGATCACCGCCGTGACGATCACCACGGCCTGCACCTTGGGAAAATCCCGCGCAAAGATCGCGTTGACCAGAAAACTGCCAAGACCAGGGCGCGCAAAGATCACTTCGATCACCACGATACCCTCCAGCAGGAAGGCGAGTTCGAGGCCAAAGACGGTAATGACGGGAACAGCGGCATGGGGGGCGACATGATCACGCTCGACACGGCGCGCAGCGACGCCGCGCCGCCGGATCGCGGGCAGAAAGGGCTGGCTGCGCGCCTCAAGGATCCCTGACCTGAGGATACGTGTGAAAGACGCGGCCACGCCAAGCCCCAAGGCCAGCGCCGGCAGAATGGCGTGTGTGGGCGTGCGTGCGCCCATGGCGGGCAACCAGCCGAGGTGCACCGCGAAGAGCAGGATCAGCAACAGCGCCAGCCAGAACTGCGGAATCGCCGTGCCCATAGAGGCAAGCGCAACGGCCAGGCGGTCCAGCAAGCCGCCGGGCCGCCGGGTGGCAATCACCGCAAGCGGAACAGATATCACCAGACCGACGAGCAGGCCGAGGATCGCCAGCGGAAAGGAATAGGACATGGCCGTGACAAGATCCGGCCAGACATCGCGGCCCGTGACGGACGATTGCCCGAAATCCCCCCTCAGGAGCGGGCTGATCCAAGCTTGGAACGCGGGCCAGAACCCGGTCTCCAATCCGGCCTCACGGCGGATCTCATCGACCACCTCTGCCGGCACCTGTGATCCAAAGCGCGCCAGCGCAATGGCAAGTGCGGGATCGCCCGGCGCGTGCCACAGCAGCGCGAATGTCGCCACTGCGGTGCCCGTCAGAACGACCACCGCCCGCAGGATCAGACCGGACAGCACTGCGATCATGCGACGTGCTCCAAGGCGCCAAGCGCAAAGGCGGCATCGCGCAAGGTGCGGCCATACCCGGACTGCGGCGCATGCACAAATTCTGCCGCAGTTGATTGCTCCTCGATTTGCCCCGCACGCAGCACCGCGACGTCATCAGCGTAGGCAGCAGCATAGCCGAGATCATGGGTCACGATCAGCGCGGCAAAGCCAATCTGTCCCTGAAGATCGGCGATCAGACGCGCGGTGTGTTTTTGCGTAACAGCGTCAAGGGCCGAAAGGGGTTCGTCGAACAAGACCAGCGGTGGTGTGGCGATCAGGGCGCGCAGGATACCGACCCGTTGCGCCTGCCCGATTGAGACCTCTGTGGGCAGGCGATCCAGAAGATCGGGCACAATCTCCAACCCACGGCACAGTCTTTCCAGATGCGTCTCATCAACAGCCCGCCGTTGGGCCACGAGCGGCTCCATCACCGAGCGGCGCAGGGAGAGCCGCGGGTTGAATGCGCTGCGCGGTTCCTGCATGACCAAGGCAGGGCGACAGGATTTGACGGCCCCACCCGTCCACGTGATATGCCCCGATGCGCAGCGGATCAGCCCGAGGATCGCGCCGATCAGCGTCGATTTTCCCGCCCCGCTTTCGCCAACCACCGCCAATGTGCGCCCCGGTGCCAGCGACAGAGAAATGTCTTTCAGCGCAACTGCCCGTCCGCGCCGCACGGTAACATTGCGCACCTCTAGCATGGCAGTTCGAGCCAACTGCGATGCGCGCATAGCGCCCTGGCCGCCGCGGTTGCAGGTGCCGCCAGCAACTGCGCGGTCGGTGCATCCTCGACAATGCGCCCCTCGGCCATGACCATCAACCGCGTCACACGCCTTGCGGCAAGTCCGAGGTCATGGGTGATCAGCAGCAAGGCCGTTGTCCGATCCGACAGGTAGCGATCCAGGAGGTCCATCGTGCCCGCAGCCACAACCGGGTCGAGCGCGGATGTGGGTTCATCCATGACAAGCAGGTCAGGCGTGCCGATCAGGGCCATGGCGATGACGAAACGCTGCTGCATCCCCCGGCTCCATCCCCAGGGGCGTTTGCGCAGATCACCGCCTTCTATGCGCAGGGCTTCAAACAGCATGGACCGGCGGACAGGATCAGGCGGCAGGCCCAATGCCTGTTCCGCTTCACGCCAGTGAAACGCCATACTGCGCAGCGGGTCGAGCGCTTCCTCCGGGCTTTGTGGGACATGTGTCACGCTTTGACCGCCTGCGCGCAGGGCATCAATCAGCACGTGGCCAAGGGTCGATTTACCCGACCCCGACGCGCCAACAAGCCCGACGCGGTCGCCGGGCGCCATCCGCAGATGCGTCGGATGCAGGATCGTGCGGCCCGAGCGCTCAGCGCTCAGGCCCGTTGCATTAATCGTCATTCGCTCAAAGCGGTCTCATGTGTAAGCCAGTAAGTCTCTGTCGGATGAACGGCATAGCCCGTCAAGCCCGCGCGCGCCACATTGGCCTGACTGACGTGAAAGACGGGGATCAGCGGCACATCTGTCGCGATGATCTGCTGAACCTCATCATAAATCCGCTCACGCTCGGACTGCTCAAAGGTGGTTTGCCCCTTTATCAATAGTTCGTCCAAGGCGGGATTCGCATAGCGCCCCGAATTCGCCCCCCCATCGCTGGCCAGCAAAAAGCCGAGAACCGAACCGGGATCACCCTGCGGCAGCATCACCCAAGCCTGCAGAAACATATCCCCCTCCCCGGCCAGCATCGCATCATTGCTGGCGCCATATTCGCCAACCCGGACGCGCGCCGTAATGCCGATCTGCTGCAGGAACGCCTGCGTGATTTCGGCTGTCGGGGGAAGCGCGGCACGCGAGGAATAGGTCAGGATGTCGATCTCAATCGGTTCACCGTCCAGCATCCAGCGCCCGCCCCGTTTGACGGCACCGGCCTCGCTCAACAAGGCCTCTGCGCGCGCGGGGTCATAGGTGGGGGCGATGTCAGCCGCCCAGCTTTTGCCCGCCGGGTAGATGGTGCCCGCAGGCACGCCGCCCACGCCCGACAACACCGCCTCGACGATGCCATCACGATCAATCGCCAGTGAAACGGCGCGGCGGATCAAAGGGTTGGCCAGCGGACCGGATGCCGTGTTCATCGAATAGAAGTAAAGCCGTGCCGTGGGGGCCGTGAAGCCAAGCGCACCCGTCTCCTGTATCCGTTCAAAATCGGTTTCCGGATAGTTGATGACCAGATCAACCTCCCCCGCTTCAAACGCGAGGGCTGCGGCTGCCGGGTCCGGTGAGGCAGCAACGCGCACTTCCTCAAAACCCGGCGCGCCAAGGCGGTAGTCGGGATTGGCCTCAACGCGGTAGAGCTGATCCACAATGGCCTCACGGAACACATAAGGCCCGGTCGCATTGATCGGAAACGCCTCGGAGGCTGCGCCGAGTATGGCCACACCGGGGTCCGACAGGCTCCACTGGAAGGCGGCATTCGGGCTGTTTGTTTCAAACACCACAGTCCTGTCATCCTGCGCCGACATTCCCGCCAGATCCAGCACGCGGGCAATGCGGGCGTTGTAACCTGGATGATCCGCCTGAGAAATCGGAGCAATCGCGTCAATGACGGCCTGCGCCGTCACCGGCGATCCGTCATGGAATTGAAGACCCTCGCGCAGGGTGACACGCCACTGCGTGGGCGCGATCTGCGCGATGTTTTCGGCAAGGCGCGGGTAGAGGTTCAAATCATAATCAATGCCCATCAGGGTTTCAGTCACACCGGTCTGATTTGACATCCACCCGTTGTAGCCTGCCCGCGGGTCGGGCACCTCGGCCGTTGGCCCAAAGGTGACGGAGATGGTAAAACTGCCCTCCTGCGCAAGCGTGGGACCGGCCAGCCCCAGCGCAAATACCGCAGCAGCGGCCATGCGTTTGATAAGTAACATATGTGGTTTCCCTGATAGCTTAAGGTGTGTGAATTTCGCGGATCAAAGGCCGGTCACGCGCCAGTGTTTGCGCCTCGGCACGCGACAGGGCACGGAGTGCATCCTGAACGCTTTGACCCTGCGCCTCGGCACGGTTCCAGATGCGTCGTGCAGAGGTCGGCGACCATGGCAGTGCCGCCTGGGACAGCCAGTTTCGCAAGGGTTTGGGCAAGTTGTCATAACTATGCATCGGATCGACCGGCCGCCGCCTGCGTCGCAGCTTTGTGGCGCCGAGGTTGCGGTTCATAGTGCATCCTCCCGGTCAAAGACCGGATCAAGCACAAGGACCAGCCTCGTTTCCTCGCTGCCCTCAATGGGCGGCGAACGGTGCAACAGACCGGAACGCGGGGAGTCCGGCCAAAGCGTCCCACGCAGCAAAATGGGAGATCCCGTCGGGACGGTGAACACCCGCAACGGATCATCCCCCTTTTTGGAAATGCCATATTGAGTGCCCGTCCCGCGGTAGGTGCAGATCAGACGCGCCATGACCGCATCGACGTGAAACTTGCGGCAGGCATTGGTTTTCACCGGTTCAAGCCGCACCTGCAGATAGCGCGCCTGCATCAGATCTGCGAAAAGATGGGCCAGGGCCGCCATGTCGTCGATGAGTTGGACGCGCTCTGCACATTTCGGCGTCCGAGCCCTATCAAAAAGCTGGCTCAATGCATCAGAAACGTCCTCTGGGCGCAGGGTCGCGCGGAGCCGGGGCAACTGTGTGCTGGGAAGCGCATCCAACCACGATTGAAACGCGGGCGCGGCTTGCCTGCGCCAGATCGCAGCGGCACAACCGGGTTTCCGGATGGCCACGAGGTCTTCAGGCCGGTCCGCAACAGCGACCCCCACGGCGGCGTCTCGCACAACTTCACGCACGAACGTCATGCCGCTTGTTCCGCACGGCGCCACATGGGGAACGGGTCGGGATAATCCGGCAAGTCATCCGGCCCCGGGGCCACCGACGCAGGCACAAGACAGCCATCAAGGCGTGATTTCAGCGAAGGCCAGTCGATCCCTGCCCCGATAAACACCAGTTCCTGACGGCGGTCCCCCCAAGGTTCTTGCCAATGCGCCTGCAAATAGCTTTTCACGCTTTCATGCGCAGGCCAGCTCTCCTTTGACACAGAGGCCCACCACGTCCCCAGCGGTTTCACCGTAGATAACGACCCCGCCAGTGAAAACTCGGCAATCCAGTCAGGGCGCGTTGCGATCCAGAAATGGCCCTTGGCCCGGATGACGCCCGGCATATCACCGTTCAGAACCGCGAGGATCTGCGCCGGAACAAATGGACGCCGCGCCCGGTAGACAAAAGAGGCAACACCGTATTCTTCCGTTTCAGGAACATGATCGGCAAAGCCATACAGCTCTTTGGCCCACATCGGGTGCTCATGGGCCTTTTCGAAATCAAAGAGGCCCGTGTCGAGGATCGCATCCGCCGGGACATCGGATTGATCCGTCTCGATGATCCTCGCATCCGCGTTCAGTGAGCGGATGATCTTGCGCGCAGCATCGACACGTTCGGGACCGGCATCCGTGACCTTGTTCAGGACAATGACATCCGCGAATTCAATCTGGTCGGTAAGAAGGTGAACCAATGTGCGGTCATCCTCTTCCCCCATCGTCTCGCCGCGGTCGCGCAGAAAATCATGGCTGCTGTAATCATTCAGCAAATTCGCCGCATCCACCACCGTGACCATCGTATCCAGTCGCGACACATCTGCCAGGCTATCGCCGAATTCATCCCGGAAATCGAATGTCGCTGCCACGGGCAATGGCTCCGAAATGCCGGTGGACTCGATGAGCAGGTAGTCAAACCGACCCTCAATGGCGAGACGGCGCACCTCGTCCAGCAAATCATCGCGCAACGTGCAGCAAATACAGCCGTTCGACATCTCGACCAGCGTCTCATCTGTCCGGCTCAGCTGTGTATCCGCCCGCACCAGATCAGCGTCGATGTTCACTTCGGACATATCATTGACGATGACCGCAACGCGCCGACCTTCCCGATTGTTCAGAACACGGTTCAACAGCGTGGTTTTTCCAGCCCCCAAGAATCCGGAAAGAACCGTGACGGGAAGACGAGCCTGTGACATTCTGTGCTCCAAAGCTTAGATCGCATATTACGCAACTTACTCAGTTACTAGACTATTGCAACAGCAATTGTTACGTAATGTGGGACGTCAGAGGAAAAGCGCCTATGAAACGTAATTCACGGTTATCGCTTGCGCTGCACACGCTCGGGCATATGGCAGGTGATCCGGAAAGAGTGCAGACATCTGCCGATATTGCGGAACATGCCGGTACGAACCCTGTCGTTGTCAGGCGCGTTTTGGGAAAGCTGCGCAAGGCGGGCCTTCTGACGTCAGAAAAGGGTCACGCGGGCGGGTGGCGGCTTGCGCGTGCACCGGGCCAAATAACTCTGGCTGATGTGTACCTCGCACTTGATGAGAGCCTCGTTGCCACCGGTGAAGCCGAGGCAATTCCTGCATGTTCCGTGGAGCATATCCTGCAGAGGAAAGTCGCATCCGTGCTAAAGGACGTGGAACAAAGCCTTGTAGAAAGGCTTTCCGCCACCACGATCGCAGAGGTCCGTGAGTCCAACGACATGAACGCCGGTTGAACCACGATGGCGGTTGCGACTACGCGCTCAAACGTCAAAGCCGCCGTTTTGCACGACACTTCGGAGTGACAGGGTTAAATCACTGGCAGCATCGACCTTGGCGCCGCCTGAAATCCAATTTGACACCTTTGCAAGAAATACTGTTGCAGTGTCGTCATTGCCATTGCCCCATCGCCATTATGGATCTGCCCAGCTTTTGGTGCCTCCCCAATCGCTCGGTTAAGCCCCCTTCCGCTCGCATGCGACAAGGCTTTTTGAAGAAGCTGAGGAACGAGAAAGGCGACAGTCCAGTGAACTGTCGGCCCCGACATAGTCACCGCCTTGCGGCATGTGTCCGCCTGTTTCAGCCCCGCTGTTCCGCCTCTGTCTGGCAGTAATACAGTCACAAGAACGGCACTTAGTCGGGACAGGCTTACGCCGGGCCGCTTGTCTTTGACAGATAGCCCATCCAGAACGCTCCTGCGGCGCGCCCAAACCAATAATTTTCCCGGAACTCCGCCCTGAATGATGCGGGGCGCGATGGGAAGATACTCATTAAATTAAGTCAGCACCTCAGCGTCATATCGTGAATTGGGGAAGGGGTGAGGATATGCTCTTCCGGATTCCACACGTAGGCTAAAGTTCACCACCAGCCAGTTAAGTTTCTTCTTTGTGACGTAGTCGCTGCGGGCACCACACCAACAGACTGTAAGGTCAAAACCCAGCGTCGGCGCAATCGCTTCCAAGGCTCCGGGAATGCTGGCCCAATACGCTCAGGTCAGTCGAAACGCAGGCAGTGCGCGAAATGTCGCTTGACGCTCAGATTTCAAATCCATATGGCTACGGTGCTAACAGGCGAGTTGGCGGAGTGGTTACGCAGCGGATTGCAAATCCGTGTACACCGGTTCGATTCCGGTACTCGCCTCCAAAATTTCTTAGCGAAAACATGCTTTTACACAACACGGGCGATCAGGCACCTCGTTCAGGAACAGTATAGACACAGTATTTGAGCGAAACATCGCTCGGAGCGTCGTGCTATCCTGCCAAGGCAAAGCCCAGAGGATCGGGTATTCGCAAACGACCGTAGGCGCAGTAACCTGCGGGTGGTGTTCGGGCGGTCGGAGATTCTCAACCCGCACAATTAAACCCATTCAGGCCAAGCCATTACAGGATGGCATTGTTCGTGCGGAGGACCCCAAGTTGGTCTCACAGCTTCAGCGGGTGTCGAGTGTAGACCTGTACTATATCTGCCAGATGGTAGACGGCGTCACGAGGGAGCCTGGGGCATACCTCCGAAACGTCGAGGACATATTCGGCGACATGTCTTCATCTAGCCTGGCGCGGAAGTTCCCGAAGTGGACCTGTTTTCACGTATTCGTGGAAGAGCTGTGACCTGCTCCCCTGAGAGTCCGCTACTTTAGGTTAGCACTGTTCAGGTTTTGGTCTTCCTTTGACCGTTGGTGATACTCCCACGGCGTGAGCCCGTCGAGGCTCGAATGTGGGCGGTAGTGATTGTAGTCGCCGCGCCATGCCGCAATCATGCGGCGGGCATGGCGCAAAGACGGGAACAGGTGTTCATTGAGGCATTCTTCGCGCATTCGCCCGTTGAAGCTTTCGACAAGACCGTTCTGCATCGGCTTTCCTGGCGCGATGTAGTGCCAACCAACTTTGCGGTTTTCCTGCCATTTCAGCATCGCATTGCTGGTCAGTTCTGTGCCGTTGTCTGAGACCACCATGCAGGGATAGCCACGGAGTTCTGCGATGCGATCCAGCTCACGGGCAACACGCGTGCCTCCGATGGATGTGTCCACCACAGCGGCCAGGCATTCCCGGCTGAAGTCATCGATCACATTCAAAACCCGGAACCGGCGACCATCCTCCAATGCATCCGACATGAAGTCGAGTGACCATCGCTGGTTCGGCCCCTGCGGGATCGCCATAGGCGTCCTGGTGCCCACAGCACGCTTGCGCCCGCCCCGTTTGCGAACGGTTAACCCTTCTTCGCGGTAGAGCCGGTACAGCTTCTTCCAGTTCACTTGCCATCCCTCGCGCTTCAGTAGGATATGCAGACGGCGATATCCGAACCGTCGCCGCTCGGACGCCAGTTCCTTCATCCTGGCCCGCAATTCCGTGTCGGCGGGGCGCTTCGACCTTCGCCGATAAACACGCGGATCGATCCCGGCCAAGGAACAGGCCCGTTTCTGATTGTAGCCCTTGGTCTTCATGGCCCAGTTCACAGCATTCCTCCTCGAACCGGGCCTCAGAAGTTTTTTCCGAGCATCTCTTTCAGCGTCGCCACGTCCATCATCTGCTCGGCCAGCATCTTCTTCAGTTTGGTGTTCTCGCTTTCAAGCGTCTTGAGCCGCCGTGCGTCGGACACTTCCATGCCGCCATACTTGGATCGCCACTTGTAAAAAGTCGCATCGCTGATCCCATGCTTGCGGCACAGCTCTTTCGCGCCAAGCCCGGCCTGGTGCTCTTTCAAAATGCCAATGATCTGCTCTTCGCTGAAACGGCTTCTCTTCATCGTCTGTCTCCTCAGTTGGAGAACAGGCTAACCAAAATTCGAGGACTTTTCAGGGGAGCAGGTCACGCAACTACGCCAGGAATCTTCTTAGCCAGCTCGGAGAGCGACTTTTCTCCGATTTCCTCAAGAACCTGTTCTGTAATAAATTGCCGAACTTTCTTGTCGAAGTGCGCTTCGACAGCTTCAAAAAAGTTATCTGTTTCAGGCGCTTGATCCTGTGCTTCCTGAGCAGAGACTTGCTCTGTAAGCGCAAGCGCAAAAGCAAGACAGGCAGAACCTTTGGCTTTCTTCATTGAGATCCTTCCTCCAGTTCATCGAGGACACGCAATTTCATTCGGAAAACTTGATTGTCAAACATCATTCTAGCGGCGCGTTCAAACGCAATACCTTCACTTTCGCGTGCTGATTGTACAGCTTCGCTTTGCAAAGCACTGAGGATCATTAGGTCAATTTTGTCAGAACACTCCGATGCGGCACGACCAACGCTCTCTTCAGTCGACAAGTCTTCTTCAGAGTGCAGGTAACGCGCGGCCAGACGAATGCATATTTCGGCTTCCAGCCATACTGTTGTTTCTTCGGAGACGCTTTGCTCCGCTACCGATTGCACGGGTAGAGAAACGATTGAAAGATTCAAACCCAAGATCAAGAAAAATGTTTTCATGTAGTCACTTTAACAGAGAATTTTGTGTCGTGCGAGCCACAACAAAGTGGGCGATATATTTTTGCAAAGCTCGTATTATTATCTTGGGTGCCAAAAGCTTATCTGTGCAGGTCATAGTCAGCTATGAATCTGGTATTAATTCGGGTGCCGAGTACCTGCGGGCTCTTTAACTAAGTTGTTCCGAACGGGCTTAACCCAGGATGTGATAAGCTGTTAAGAGTTAGTGTGATCAAGCCGGTTGATTAAGTCACAAATCGAACATCGGTGTGGAATACCTGCAACCCCTCATCATCAAACCGCGATGCAAGTCTGCGCTGATCTGTTGGTAGGTTCTTATCGGGTGACGTTATGACGACAAAACGGTGATCACCAGCGTCGTCCATTTCGACAAGCGGGTTCGGCTGCCCTTTTAGATCACGCAGCAAAAGCTGAACGCCATCCGTGATTGCGATGCGTAAACGCCTCTCATCGCCACTAAGAGCCAATGGATAATACTTTCCGCGATAACCCTGAAATGCGATGGCATGTCCAAAGCGATCAGAGGTCAGTTCCAGACAAAACGCGTCGCCAAACCGCAACGCTTTGGAGACTTTACGCATTTTGTCTGCGCGCTGCGCAATCCCGAATTCGTTTTTCATTTGTACGATGCGCAGCCCACCATCGACACTGCGACTATCAAGAAAACGATTCCAAGCACGCTTCGGGTTCATCTGAAACAGCTCTGGCGCAAAGGTCTTCGCCAGCTCGAAATGGTTTTCTTCCAACCATCGATGCATCAGCATGGCTTTGGCCGCTGAAACGTTCCCTCTCCTGAAATTGGAGTCATAGTCGGTGCCGACTTTGGGCAAGCCTAAGAAAGCCTGATCAATCAATTCCGCAATCGTGATGCTGTTGAGGTCTGCAACACCGCTGACTGCCTTAAAGAGGTTTTTCGTCAGGTCAATCCGCTGGTCTTTTGGAAGCTGGTCCCAATCGATATCCCCAGAGTTTTTATCCATGCCCAATACCCGTTCTTACCCGCGCTCTACCTGATGCTGCGCCCCCAGATACACCTTATCCTGCCAAGGCACGACCATAATCTTCACAGATAATGCTTTGAGATATAGGACTTTTATCCTATAATGTTCACATTATGTTCTCGCGCATGGTGCGTGAAGAAAGGAGAGATCAACAAAGCAAAAGCCACAGCGGCAGAAAGGACAACACCATGCGTGAACTACCCCCAAACTTTAATCCAGAGACGGCCCCGCCAACACTGACGATTGATTGGGATGCATATCTGCCGTTTTTTGAAGACGAAGATATTTCCTACGAGGACAAGCATGAGTTGATCGAGGCGCTTTGGTCTATTGTCGTCAGCTTTGTTGATCTGGGCTTTGGCGTCCACCCCGTCCAACAGGCTTGTGGAAAAAGCGATGATCCGCTGAGTGATGTGCCGCCTGATCTGCTATCCTTGTTAAAGAGCGAACAATCAGAACAGGAGGACCCATGGCAGGATCAGTAAATCAACAACAGGCCGTTATTTATTGCCGTGTGTCTGGGGCAAAGCAAGTGCGTGAAGGCGACGGGCTGGCCTCTCAGGAAACGCGCTGCCGTGAATATGCGAAATACAAAGGCTACTGCGTTTTAGACGTGTTCACTGATGACATGACCGGTAAGGCCGCAAGTCGCCCAGGCATGCAATCGATGCTCGGTTATCTGCACATGAACGCCAGCAAGGGTAGTGAGATTGTCGTCATCATTGATGACATCAGCCGTCTGGCGCGCGGCCTGACAGCACATCTTGAGCTGCGTCAGTCCTTGGCTGGCGCGGGCGGTAAGCTGGAAAGCCCATCGATTGAATTTGGCGAAGACAGCGATTCCGTGCTGGTAGAAAACCTTCTGGCTTCGGTTGCCCAACACCAACGCGAGAAAAATGGCGAGCAAACGAGCAACCGCATGAAGGGCCGGATGATGAACGGCTATAGCGTTTTCTGTGCGCCTGTCGGCTATCGCTATGAGAAAACAGCGGGCCATGGCAAGCTTTTGGTGCGCGACGAGCCTGCCGCTTCCATCATTCGCAAGGCAATGGAAGGCTTTGCCTCTGGTCGCTTTGAAACCATGGCCGAGGTCAAACGTTACCTTGAAAGTCAGCCTGCATTTCCAAACATCGACGGATCAATCCGCCAACAGGTTGTGACGGATTTATTCAGCCGTGTTCTCTATGCAGGATATATTGAGCATGAGCCATGGGGGATCACACGACGCAAAGGCCATCATGAGGCGCTTGTGTCCTTGGAAACCTTTGAGCGCATTCAAGCCCGCAAGGCAGAACGCAATCTCGCTCCGGCCCGAACAGATATTAATGCAGACTTTCCACTGCGTGGCGCTGTCGCCTGCGCGGATTGTGATGCGCCGATGACCTCGTGCTGGTCAAAGAGTGCGACGGGCAAACGCTATCCCTATTTCTGGTGCCAAACCAAAACCTGCGGCATGTATCGCAAGAGTATCCGCGCTGAAAAGATCGATGCAGCTTTTGCTGAAGTGATGCATGCACTTTCTCCAGCCAAGGGTCTGGTCGGTCTCGTAAAAACCATGTTGCACGATGCGTGGGGCCAGAGATTGGCGCAAGCCAACACGATCAAAGAGACGACCAAGCGCGACATTGCTCAGTTGGACAAACAGCTCGATGGTCTGCTGGATCGCGTTGTTGAATCAGACAACCCAACGGTCCTTTGGTAATCCCCCCGAAATTTAGGGGTCTGCGGAAGTAGAATTTTCTCGAAGATGGAAGAGGAGATTCTGATGAAGAAATCGAAGTACAGCGACGCGCAGATCATGGCGATCTTGAAGCAGGCGGAGAACGGCGTGCCGGTGTCTGATCTGTGTCGCGAACATGGGATGAGCAGCGCGAGCTTTTATAAGTGGCGTTCAAAATATGGCGGCATGGATGCCAGTCTGATGGCGCGGATGAAGGAGCTCGACGAAGAGAACAAGCGGCTGAAAAAGATGTATGCCGAGAAGAGCATGCAGAACGATCTGCTGAAGGAAGCCCTTGGAAAAAAGTGGTGAGGCCGTCTCAAAGACGCGAGATGGCCGAATGGGCGGTGCGCTACCGTTCCGCCAGCATCGCTCTGGCGTGCCGGGCGTTCTCAATCAGCGAGACCTGCTTTCGATATCAGCCAAAGCTCAGCGATGAGAACGAGTTGATCGCTGATTGGCTGGTCGCGTTGACGAATGCCAAGAAGACATGGGGTTTCGGCCTGTGCTTGCTGCATCTGCGGAACGTGAAAGGGTTCAAATGGAACCACAAGCGCGTTTATCGCATCTATCGCGAGTTGGAGCTGAACATGCGGATCAAGCCCCGAAAACGGCTGCAACGGGAGAAGCCTGAGCCACTGGCCGTGCCGGAGGCCCCGAACGAAGTGTGGTCGATGGACTTCATGGCCGACCAGTTGGCGGATGGCAGATCGTTCCGGACGCTGAACGTGCTGGATGACTTCAATCGAGAAGGCTTGGCCATTGAGGTCGACTTCTCACTGCCGTCAGAACGCGTGGTTCGGACGCTAAACCAGATCATTGCATGGCGTGGCAAGCCGTTGGCCATTCGTGTGGACAATGGCCCAGAATACGTCAGCGCCAGGCTCCAGAACTGGGCAGAGAAGGCGGGGATCGGGCTGATCTACATCCAGCCCGGCAAGCCCCAACAGAACGCCTATGTCGAGAGATACAACAGAACTGTCCGCACGGAATGGCTTGGGCGGTATCACTTCAACAGCATCGAAGAGGTGCAAGACCATGCCACCCGTTGGCTCTGGACATATAACAACGAAAGACCAAACATGGGGATCGGCGGAGTGACACCGATACAGAAACTGAAAGCAGCATAGATTCTACTGACGCGCCCCTCTGAAAATGGGGGGATTACCATTGCAGCCTTCGAGAAAAACATCACGAAGCTGGAACGCGACAAGCTAATTTTGGTGGATAAAATGGATCAAAAGGCGCAACCCAAGCACACACTCGAAGAAATTTTCGAACTTTCCATGGCATTTCTCGCAAACCCTTGGATTATCTGGAAAAACGGCGACCTCACCCTCAAGAAAACAGTGCTGAGACTGGTGTTTGACAAGCCATTGGCCTACAGTAAGAAAACTGGATTTCGAACTCCGCAAACCTCTGTAATCTTTAGGTTTTTGGATGATCTTACTGAGAAATGTAAAATGGTGCCCGGGGGCGGAATCGAACCACCGACACGAGGATTTTCAATCCACTGCTCTACCCCTGAGCTACCCGGGCAACATGCGTCAACATTCTACTGCTGCCTGAGCGTTCTAGGAGGTTGGCAAGGATGTGTCCAGCCCATATTTTGAATTTAGAACTGCATCATTCGGACATCTCGGTTCAACGACCAAAGTTCAAATCCAGAGCGCAGCAAAACCAAGAAATCAGCCATTTAGTTTTGCGTACAAAACACCGTTTGGGATGCGTCATTCCAAACCTTTCGTATAATTCTCAAATTTGATTTCTCGGGCGCAACAGCAACTTGAGCAACATGTAAAAAACTGAACCAAGCCGACTTCACCGGAGAAATGAGCTGGAAGAAACTCTGCAGGCTCCACCATGACAAAGCGCTAAAAGGGGCGGATGCTAGCGCGTACTGGGCGCTGGTACCCCCATGGCGATCCCGCAGGCGCCAAGCCAGCGGTGGTTGCGCAATGTGATGTCAGGCGCGCCAAAGGATAGTCGACGTTTCCATGTGCTGAAGGTGATCAAATTCGTGAACTGGGCGGCTGCCCCTGCATCGCGGTCCCAGCCAACGGCACCGGACTGACTTCGCAGCACATGCTGATATGGCAGGAAGACCACACGGTCGGCCGGACCTGCAATGTATGAGGTAAAAGGCTTCCGGCGCCGCGCACATCAAGACGGATCGTTTTCTCACGATGTCGACAGGTTCCGCCGCAAGGAAAACGACCGCACCCACCTATCAAATTATCGCCTTGGGCTCGGGAGGCTGCAAGTAGTCGCGCAACAAAGCGGCAAAGAGTTCCGGTTTTTCAAGGTGTACCGCATGGGCGCATCCCGGAACAACAGCGAGGTGCGCCTTCTCAATCGCCTGCCATAGCAAGGCGGTCTGCTCCCACGCATAGGTGCGGTCGCAATCCCCCCAGATGATCAGCGTTTCCCGGGTCAAATCGCCAAGCGCTGTTTCTCCTGACCAGCCTTGCATGGCATCGAGGCCTGCCAATATCGCGCCCAGACTTGCGTGTTCTGCAATCGCTGCACAGTCTTCATAGGCCGGTGCCGCCTCGCGGTGCAGGAACCACGTTGCGGCAATGCGTCTGGCGGTGGCCTGTGCACCGTCCAGCCGGGCGCGCTCCTGGCTTTCAGCGATGGGCTCAAAGCGTCCGGGCAAAACACCTTTGGCTCCCGTGGCATAGAGCACGAGTTTCCCGATCCTGTCCGGGGACTTGCGCGCCATCTCCTGCACGATCATCCCGCCCATCGAATGCCCCAACAGATCAAAATCCTGCACCCCCCTGCGGTCCAACGTGTCAATCACCCAATCCGCAAACCCGCAAATGGTGTTGACCGGGGCGAGATGGCTGTTTGCCCCGAACCCTGGCAGATCGAGTGCAATCACCTCGCGTATGTCCGAGAGCCGCGCGACCTCTCCGGCCCATTGTGCGCTGCCGCCCATGAAACCATGCACCATCACCAGAGGTGTCACTTGCGCTTGCCCTGCACAATTCGGTCAAGGATCATGGCACAGAACAGGATCGCAAAGCCCGCCAGAATCCCCTGCCCCACATTGGCGTATTGCAAGGCCTCCAGCACGTCTTCGCCAAGACCCTTGGCCCCGATCAACGATGCAACGACGACCATCGCCAGGGACAGCATGATGGTCTGGTTAATGCCCGCGCGTATCGACGGGCTGGCGAGCGGCAGATCCACCCGTGTCAGCAGATACCACTTGTTGGCACCAAATGAGATTGCCGCCTCTCGAACGCTTTCGGGAACCCCCCGCAGCCCCAGAACGGTCAGACGCACCACGGGCGTGCCGCCAAAGATCATCGTTGTCACCACAGCCGCGGGCTTGCCCGTGCCGAAGAACGCGATGACGGGGATCATAAAAACAAAGGCGGGCATGGTCTGCATGAAGTCCATGATCGGCTGAATGGCTGCGTAAAACCGCGGACGCCGGGCCGCAAACATTCCCAGCGGGATACCAATCAGGATGGACAAGCAGGCCGCAGTGCCCAGCAAGGCAAGGGTTGTCATCGCTTTTTCCCAAAAGCCCAGCAGCCCCATATAGGACAGGAAAGCACCCGACCAAATCGCCATGCGGACACCCGCCGTCAGCCATGTCAGCAGGATGATCAGGGCAGCGATGACAATCCACGGCGTGCTGACAAAGACAACCTCCAAGGCATCCAGCAAGAGCCGGATCACAAAGGTGATCGCATCAAAAAGGGCATCCCCGTTCAACACAGCCCAATTAAAGAACCCCTCGACCTTGTCGATACTGGTGAGCCGGATATCCGCATTTGTCGGGAAGTTGTCCAGCAGATCAAATCGTCCGGGGAAACTGTAGTGCAACATCGCCGCCAGAACGATCAGAGCCATGAAAATCGCGCTGAGCACGATATGCGATATCGGCATGGCCGACCGGATCGTGCGATCAGACACCCAATCAGAAAACCGCGCCTCAAGCGCCCAATTGGCAACGATGGCTTGTGCGGCTTTCGCCACGATCAGAATACCAAGACCGATCAATGCAATCTGCGGCCCCTGTGCGGCCATCGCTGCTGCTTCATCGCGCATGGCATCAATATTGTTTTCCAAACCGTCAACCGCTCGGCGGAATGCATCTACCCTGTCCGAGCCGGACTCGATCGCGGCTGCGAGCTGCTGGCGGCGCAATTCCAATGTGCCCTCGATAGAGGCAATCCGCGCCATCGCATCAGCGCCGAGATCGCCGAAAAGACCACGCGCAATCTGCACCAGCGCCAAGACTTCGAGGATCAGAAAAGGCAGCGCCCAGGACCAAAGCCCGCGCGCCCCGAACCAAACCGGGCCAAATATGCCCGCCATCAGATTGAACGTCGGCGTAAAGCGGGCGGAAGCCCCGATCTTGTTGAAATTCGCGATGTAATAGTCAGGGTTGGTTCGCACAAAGCTGCGAATGTTATCGCGCCGCTCTTCGGCATAGGCGATTGCGGCTTCGCTGTTGGGATCATCAAGCGGATTTACGGATGCGTCCATCATGATACCTCTGTTCCTTCGATCACGGTTCGCAGCAGATCAGCGCGCGTGACAATACCAACATCAGTGCCGGCATCCTGCACAAGGATCGGGTTTTCATCGTCAATGGCAAGGTTGATGAGGTTGCTGAGCGTTTCGTGCCCCGCAACACGGCGGAGATCGCCGGAAATGGGACCGCTTTGGGCGATGTAGCTGTCCAATGGCTGCATGACCGCATGTGCATGTACCACCTTGAGACGCGAGATCCCGGCGACAAAATCGGCGACGTAATCATCAGCGGGCTTCATGACAATGTCTTCGGCGGTGCCAATCTGCACCACCTTTCCGTCCCGCATGATCGCAATGCGATCGCCAATGCGGACAGCTTCATCAAGGTCGTGGGTGATGAAGATCGTCGTTTTCTTCAAAATCTTGGACAGGCGGATGAATTCATCCTGCAACTGTCTGCGGATCAATGGATCAAGTGCCGAGAACGGCTCGTCCATCAACAAGACATCAGGGTTGGCAGCAAGGGCGCGCGCCAGACCGACGCGCTGTTGCATCCCGCCGGACAATTCATGGGCAAATTTTGCCCCCCATGCACCAAGTTCGACGATATCGAGGATCGCCGCCGCCTGTCGCAGCCGTTCATTCTTGGCCACCTGTCGGATTTCCAGGGGCATCGCCACATTATCCAGAACCGACCTGTGTGGCATCAATGCAAAATTCTGGAACACCATCCCGATCTTGCGGTTTCGGAATGCCTGCAACTCTTTGGATCCAAGAGCCATCACATCGGTCCCTTCGATCGCTATTTTGCCCGCAGTAGGTTCAAGAAGGCGGTTGAAATGGCGCACCAATGTCGATTTGCCGCTCCCGGACAGCCCCATGATGCAAAAGATTTCACCGCGAGAAACCGAAAGGGAAACATCGGCGACACCAACGACAGAATTGAATTCCGCCAGGACTTCGGATTTGGAAAGCCCCCTGTCGCGTATGGCCTGCAACGCGGCTTCCGGTTTGGCGCCGAAAATCTTCCACACGTTGGAGATTTCGATAACGCAGTCATTGATTTGCATGCTCGCCCCACCCGCTGTTTGAATGATCGGCGCGATCACGCGCGCCGATCATGTTTGATTCACTCCGCCTCTTACAGGCCCAGCATTGCATCAACGCGGTCAGAATTCGCGGCAACCCACTCTGCTGCGACGTCTGATGGTTCACGGCCATTCGCACTGATCTCAAATGCAAGGCTGCTGACATCATCGGCAGTCAACTGAAAATTCGCAAAGAACTCCGCGATGGCTGGCGCACGCTCGGGCAGGGAATTGGACCATGCGATCTGGACCTGCTTGAGGTCATCCTTGGTCGCCACCATCGATTTCTCATACCAGTCCGCATCATCGGATGGTTGCACCATGATGTATTTTTCCGGGTCGAAAGCTGGCTCAGTCAGCATGACAACGTCAAACATGTACCAAACCGCATGCGGCTCATAGCAATAGAACGCATAGCCCTCGCCCTTTGCAATACTGTCCTTGATCCGTGCGGTCTTGACCGCTTCTTCGGCGCGAATTGGCTCGATAAAGTCGAGCAGGCCGTAGTCGCGAACCTTTACTTCATTGACGTTTGCAGACGCCCAGCCGGGTGCGCCAATCCACATTTCGCCCAGCCCGTTGCCATCGCTGTCCATCAGGGCCGCCACATCCGGGCGGCCCAGATCCGCAATGTCGGTGATGTCGTTGGCCGCTGCAAAATCCTTGGACACGCAGAAGCCCTGATTGCCCTGATAGGGGTTCGTTGACAGCGTCACGGTGCCGGCTTCATCCACATATTGCTTGGTAAAGCTCTCCTGGTTTGGCAGCCAGACATCAGGGTGCACGTCAATGTCGCCCTCGCCCTGGTCCATGGCCTGGAAAATTGTGGCGTTGTTGCCGGGAACATAATCAACTGTTCCGCCAATGCGTGTTGTGACCACCTCGCCCAAGACATAGGCAATCGCCTGCGCCCCGGTCCATGTCGGCACCCCGATTTTCACCTCTTCCGCGAAGGCGGGAACGCTTACCACGCTGGCAAGCGCTGCAGTCATCAGTTTCATCTTCAAAGTCATCTCTAGTCTCCTTGTTGGTCTGTTTCTTGCGTTTTTATGTTACATAGCCGGGCAGTCCGAAGGTGTCGGGGTAGCCAAAGAGCGCGGCACTGCCCCCTGTGTGCAGGAATACAACGTTATTCATACCATCAAAGTGGCCCTTGCGGGTCAAATCGATCAGCCCGTCGAGGCCCTTGCCAGAATAAACCGGATCGAACAAAAGCCCTTCCGTCTGCGCCAAGAGCTTGAGCGCCCCGATCATACCAGCCGTCGGCAAGCCATAGCCCGGACCGACGTAGTCGCAATTGGCCCGCACGCTGCGGCGCGAAATCACATTCGGTACGCCCAGATCGGCCGCCGTGCGCTGCGCAAGATCATGCACCATGCTCTCTTGCTGCTCTTGCGCGGCGCGCACGCCAATACCGAGGAGGTGAATATCGCTCTCAATCGCGGCAAGTCCCGTCACCAGACCGGCCTGCGTGCCTGCGCTGCCGGTGGCGTGAACAAGGGCATCAACGTCCAGCCCCTTGCGGATGGATTGTTCTACCAGTTCACGGGCGCAATTGACGTATCCCAAGGCGCCAATCGTGTTCGATCCGCCACCGGGAACGACATAGGGGGTCTTTCCCGCCTTGCGGCATTTATCCGCGAGGAGTTGCATTTCGGCATTCATATCCGTGCCGCCACTGCGTTTGGACACGCTTGCGCCATGCAGACGGTCCAGCAAGACGTTGCCGTTCATTGTGTAACTGTCGTCATTTGACCCGGTGCGGTCCTCAAGCAGAATATGGCATTCCATCCCCAGCCGCGCCGCCGCTGCGGCCGTTTGGCGGGCGTGGTTGGATTGCGTCGCACCTTGGGTAATGATCGTGTCGGCGCCCCTTTTCTGGGCGTCAGCCATCAGGTATTCCAGCTTTCTGGTCTTGTTCCCGCCAGAAGACAGGCCGGTGCAGTCGTCGCGCTTTACCCACAGGCGCGGGCCGCCAAGATATGCGCTGAGGCGGTCCATCGGCTCAAGCGGCGTTGGGAAGTGGCCCAAGGTCACGCGCGGGTATTTGGCCAGTCGCACGGCCAGATCCTTGCAGCGGCTTGCCACCAAATCCGCCGGCTCCGTCGCGTGTTGCACCATTGCGTGTTCGATTGCCGTCATCCCATGCCCAAATCGCCTTCAGGCAAAGCATCCTCTGGGGTCATACAGAAAAACAGTGCTTTTTTCTATGGCTGCCCATACGATTGATATGAGCAGAGGGGTGAAACGGATGCAATTTCAATGGCTGGACGACGTTCTTGTGCTGCTGGAGGAAGGCAATATGTCTCGGGCTGCGGCGCGCCGAAACATCACCCAGCCTGCGTTTTCAAGGCGGATTCGCGGGTTTGAGGATTGGCTCGGCACGGACATTATCGAGCGCAAGATGAACCGGGTTGAGATCAGCGAAGCGCTCATATCCAACGAAGATGAGATTCGCGCACTGATGACTCGTTTGCGCGAGTTGCGCACAAAAATTGCGCATTATGAAAAGTCGCGGATGACCGTTGAACTGGCCGCCCAGCACGCACCGATATGTGCGGCTTTTCCCGACATGGCCCTGCGCGCGAGGCAAGAGCTGCACGGCCTGCAGTTCCGGTTGCGCGCCGGCAATCTGAACGACTGCGTGTCCATGTTTCTACGCGGTGATACAAGCATGTTGCTATGCTATCAGGCAGAAAGTGTGCGCAGGCTTCAATTCGGTCCGGACATCATACGCGGCGTATGGGGAAATGACTATCTGGTGCCCGTCGTCGGTGGGGCCTTGCGCTCTGTCGTGACAGATTTCGGCACGGTTCCCGCGCATACGCCCGCAATCGTCTATCCAGAGCACAGCTACTTTGGCGAAGTGCTGCGCAGGAATAACAGACCTTTCGGCATTCCGAGTTCCAGCGCAAACACGTTCAGCGTTTCGGCCTTTTCGAGTGGTACGCGCGAACTTGTTCTGAAGGGGTTGGGCATCGGTTGGTTGCCTTTCAGCATGGCGCACCGGGAAATCGAAAGTGGAGAGTTGATTTCGCTTGCAAACCACTACGGTCAGGAAGCGCTTCAAGTGGCGATCTACGCCGACAAAACAGTCGAAACCGCCCGGACACTGATGGAAATCTGGGCGCAGGATGGTTGAAGCATGCCCGCTACCGCCTGCGGCGGATGTGTTGGATTACGCATTTCGGTTCAGATATGCCTCGAACGCCGCCAGCCCTTCGTCCAGCCCGCGGCGACCCAGCCCGATGCGAAAGCGGTCCTGCGGCACGGGGCCGACATCAGATGCGTAGATCGCGCTTGGCAACACGAGCACGCCGCTCTGCTCCACGAGGTTTCGCGCGAAACTGTCCACGCCCTCTGCACCTTTGTAGCGCGGGTATGCCATGCAGGACCCATCCGGGTGCTGCCAGTCAAACAGATCGGGGTAGCGCGCAAAAAACGCATCCCACTTCGGCAGGTTTTCGTCGACAATCGCGCAGTTGCGCGCCAGCAACGCGCGCCGGTTCGCAAGCGCAATCATCGCAAGCCTTTCACTGGGACCCGAGTTGCAGATGGAAAGATAGTGTTTCAGACGCTCCATCCGCGCCAGCACATCGCGGTCCTTCGCAGCAATCCAGCCGATCCGCAACCCCGGCAGGCCATAGGATTTGGACATCACATTCAGCGACAGCCCGCGTTCGTAGACATCCGCGACAAAGGGCAAGAACTGCGTCCCGCTGGGGCCCAGCCCATGAAAGATCTCATCATGCAGAATATAGATGCCATGCTTGCGACACAGCGCGATCAATGCGTCATAACGGTCGCGCGACAGGATCGCCCCCGTCGGGTTATGCGGAAAATTCATCGTCAAAAGCCGGGTGTTGGGTCGGATGGCAGCGGCCACCCGGTCGATATCGAGGGACCAGCCATCATCCGGGTCAAGCGGGACGCCCGTGGCACTGCAGATCGTAACCGGCAGCGTCTCGTGGGACTGATAGTTCGGGGTCACGACGATGGCATGGCTGTCCTTGTCCAGCAGGACCGAATTGGCCGCAAAAATTCCCTCACTGGCCCCGGCAAAACACAGGATGTTGTCCGCTCCCTGCCCTGCATAAGTCTGCGCAATCCGCGCGCGCAGGTCCGGCGCGCCAAAGGTCTCCGTGTACCCAAGCCACATCTCTTCGAATGCCACGCGGTCCTCATCCGAGGCCATGGCAAGAAGGTCACGCAAAGAAATGCTTTCCGCATCCGAAGCCGTCAGATGGTACTGCGCGGTAAACTCCCATTTGGCGAAATGGGTCTCAAGGCGGAAATCGGGCAAACTGGGCATGGGACGTCCTGTGTAGCGTCTGGCGAAGTGCCGCAACCGTCGCATATCGCTTAACGCGTTGAAATCCTTGATTTCACGAAGCCGTGGATGGGGTCGTTTTTTTGCCCATGACGCTTTGGTGTGCCCGGCACGGGAGACCGCGTGCCAGACCTGAGCGATCTGCCCATGGATGCCATGCCCCGGCCACGGCCAAATGCCGACCCTCTCGGGACAGGATGCCTTGCGCACCCTTGCCACCCCGCCTCCTGTCATCGCGCGATCGGGCGCGCACCGGATACCAACACGCAGAGGGTTGCGGATGTGGCGGCCTGGGCGCGCGACCCTTGTACCCTTGTGCGGCTTGCCATAACCATGTGGCAAATCAAGTCCTCAGGAGAACCCACGATGACAGACCCAGAAGGTCCCAGCTACGGCTTTGACACGTTGCAGATTCACGCCGGCGCGCGTCCGGACCCTGCAACAGGTGCACGGCAGACGCCCATTTACCAGACAACCGCCTATGTCTTTCGCGACACCGACCACGCAGCGGCCCTGTTCAACCTGCAGGAAGTCGGATTCATCTATTCCCGGCTGACCAACCCGACGGTTGCGGTGCTGCAGGAGCGGATTGCAACCCTCGAAGGGGGCGTGGGTGCAGCCTGCTGTTCCTCTGGCCATGCGGCCCAGATCATGGCGCTGTTTCCCCTGATGGGGCCAGGCAAGAACGTGGTGGCGTCAACCCGTCTTTACGGCGGCACGGTCACGCAGTTCAGCCACACGATCAAGCGGTTTGGCTGGGAATGCACCTTTGTCGATTTCGACGATCTGGACGCCGTCAAGGCCGCGATCAACGACGACACCCGCGCGGTGTTCTGCGAGGCGATTGCCAATCCGGGCGGATATATCACCGATCTCGATGCGATTTCCAAGATATCTGACGCGGCGGGCATTCCGCTGATCGTGGATAACACATCCGCCACGCCATATCTGTGTCGCCCGATCGAACATGGTGCGACGCTGGTTGTGCACTCCACCACGAAATACCTGACAGGCAACGGCACGGTGACGGGCGGCTGCATCGTGGATTCGGGCAAATTCGACTGGTCTGCCAATGACAAATTCCCGTCGCTGAGCCAGCCGGAACCGGCCTATCACGGGCTGAAATTCCACGAAACCTTTGGCCCGCTGGCGTTTACCTTCCACTCGATTGCCATCGGCCTGCGCGACCTCGGGATGACCATGAACCCGCAAGCCGCGCATTACACATTGATGGGGACAGAAACGCTGTCGCTGCGGATGGACCGTCACGTGGAGAACGCGGAGACGATCACCAAGTGGCTGGAAAAAGACCCGCGGGTCGACTACGTGACCTACGCGGGCCTGCCGTCATCGCCCTACCATGACCGGGTGAAAAGGATTTGCCCAAAGGGTGCGGGCGGCCTGTTCACCTTTGCGATCAAGGGCGGCTATGAAGCCTGCATCAAGTTCGTGAACGCGCTTGAAGTCTTCAGCCATGTGGCAAATCTGGGTGATACACGATCCATCGTGACGCATTCGGCGTCCACCACGCACCGCCAGTTGACCCAAGAGCAGCAGGAGGCGGCAGGGGCCGGGCCGGGCGTTGTGCGTATATCCATCGGGACCGAGGACGCCGACGACCTGATCGCCGATCTGGATCAGGCGCTTGCCAAGGCCACCAGCTGAAAAGCATGAATTTGCCGGGAAAGGGCGGCCGCGCGCGGCCCTTTCTTTTTATCCTCAACCGTTTTCGTCCAGTATCCGGAACACCATGGACACCTGCGACGTCAGGCTGACTTCCCCTGCGGCAACAGGCACATCCGATGCCTGCCGTGCAGCGGCCATATTGAAAATCGAGGGCCGACTGCCACCACCGCTTTCTGATATCGTCTGCACCGGTCCCAATACGACGCCCGCCGCTTCGGCCAATTGCTCGGCCTTGGCGATGGCATCCCGGACCGCATCCTGACGTGCCCTTGCCATGGCAGGTTTCGGGTCCTGCACGGAAAACTGCAATCCGTTGAAGGTGTTGGCCCCATCCTCCACCACCCGATCCAGAATACCGCCGAGCGCATCAAGGTCGCGCACGCGGATGGTCAGCACGTTTTGCGCCACGAATCCGGTAATACGGGGGGGCTCATTATCCGGGTTGTTGCGGTTCCAGACGGGGCGCAGGTTGACACCCTGCGTTTGCATGTCGCGTGGTTCAATTCCCGCCTCGCCCAGTTGTGCAAGAACGGCCGCAACCGCTTCGGACGTCAGGCGCAACGCATCACCAGCCAGCGGCGCCTGATTGGTCACCCCGACGTTCAGCGTCGCCATGTCAGGGGCCATGTCGACAGCCCCTTGACCCGTCGTGGTAATGACGCGGTCCGTCTCCGCCAAAAGAGGCGGGGCCGTCGCCAAGATCCACGCAAGTGCAACAATCAACTGTTTCATCCAGAGCCTCCGTCTGTTTCTGCGAAAAACATGACCCTACCGTCGCCATATGACAAGAGCGTGCACCGTTTTACTTTCCCTCGGCAAAGACCTGCTTTATCATGGTAAATGTCGTCCCGTGACTACAGGCCAACTCCTTTTTCAGGTAACACGCACGCCATGAGACCGAATTTTGCATTGTCCCTGTCCCACGACGGTATCCTTCTGCTGCATCGCACGGCAGCGGGCTGGCGCAGCATTGGCGAAGCGGACCCGGCCTCCGAGAGCCTGGGCGAAGATCTCGCGGGCCTGCAGCGCAGAGCCTCAGCACTGATCAGCGGCGAATTGCTCTGCAAGCTCGTCATCCCCAATGATCAGATCCGCTATATGGCCATTGAAACGCCGGGACTGGAGGATGCGGAAAGGCGCAGCGCGGCAGATCGTGCGCTGGAAGGGGCGACGCCATACGCGGTTTCAGAACTCATCATTGATGTGGAAGCGGACGGTGATACCACGCAGATCGCCGCCGTTGCCCGCGAAACCCTGAAAGAAGCCGAAGCCTTTGCCATCGAACATGGCTTTGCTCCGGTCAGTTTCGTGGCCATCCCGATCGTCGACAGTTTTCAGCGAGAGCCGTTTTTCGGTCTGACCAACGCCGCGCAGAGGCTGCTTGAACCGGGGCAAGATGTCGCGCGGGACGAGGCAGTCATCCACATCGTGGAAACCCCACCGCAAATCGTCCCGGACACCATGGCCGAGATCCCGGATGTCGTTGATACACCGACACCGGGGCCGAGCTTTGTCAGCCGTCGCACGGTGCCGACCTTTCGCACCGACCCTCCTGACCCGAGTGTCACGGCGGGGTTTGTCCAGGGCGAGGCCAGTGTTTCGCCCGGGTTTGCCGAGCCCCCCGCATCCTTCGACGCACCCCAGCCCAAGAAGCCTGCGTCCGTACAACCGCGCCCTACAGCCGTGAGAAAACCGAACAACGAAGCGGAGCGTTTGACAGTATTTGGTGCAAGAAGCGGTAACAGGCTGTCAAACCGTTTTGGTTCTGTCGGCCTTCTTGTTGCGGTTTTTGTTGTGCTCTTTGCCGGTTTCGCCGCCTTTTCCAGTGGTGCGTTTGGCGGCGGCCTCAGCACATTGATTGCACGCCTCTCCACGCCAAAGCCGACCGCGCAGTTCACCACACCGATTGTGGAACAGGCCCCCCTTGCCGAAGAAAAGCTCGAACAACCCGAAAGCAGTGTTAGCCTCGCCTCGCTGAACCGCGACCTCACGGATGAAGATGCCGCCGTTCTGGATGCGCTGCGCGCTGCCGATGAAACAGATGTGGCGCCTGCCCTTCCGCCGGCCCCCGCCCCAACGCCGGCTCCCGCCCTTACCGAAGACCAATTGCGCGCGGATTATGCGGACAGCGGCATCTGGCCCCTTGCCCCCGAGGTGCCAAGCCCGCCTCCGCTCGTCGGTCTCGAAGACCTGTATATCACCAGCATCGACCCGATTAATCCGAACTTTGACGCGGTCGCCCTGCCCGCGCTTGGCGGATCGCCCAGTGATCAGAGTTTCCTCGCGCCCGCGTCCCCCGCGCCTGCCGGCACGACGTTCGATCTGGATGAAAACGGCATGGTGATTGCCACACCCGAAGGCAGCATGAACCCCGATGGCATCCGTATCTTTGCAGGGGCCCCTGCGGTGCGCCAGCCTTCAAACCTGTTGCGTGTCGAAGACCCCGGCGAGGACCTCGCAACACGGTTGCGACTGGCCAGTTTCCGCCCACAGGTCCGCCCCACGGATCTGATCGAAACGACGGAACGCGCGACCTATAGCGGCCTGACACGCGAGGAACTCGGAGAATACAGACCACAGCTGCGGCCCCAGTCCGCACAGGAGAACGCACTGGCCGCCGCAAGTCTCGTGTCGCTGGACAATGCGGGTGGGCAGGCCCTGATCACACAGCAATCCACCGAAGATTTTGACGGCGCCACCGCACGGGCAGTCGCCGCGTCGTTGCGACCGGATGTCCGGCCAAGGGATTTCAGTGCTACCGTTGCAAAAATCCAGAGCGCAACGCCTGCACCCAGAGCTTCGGCGGTCACAACCGCCTCGGCCGCCAGTGTCGCGCCCCGCGTGGTCGCCCCAAAGATACCCTCCAGCGCTTCGGCCAGCAAGGAAGCGACCGTGCGCAACGCGATCAATCTGCGCAAGGTCAACCTGATCGGTGTCTATGGCAAACCCTCCAGCAGACGCGCGCTGGTGCGGCTCAGCAATGGCCGCTATCGCAAGGTTGAGGTCGGGGACAGCATCGACGGTGGCCGGGTATCCGCCATTGGCGATGCGGAACTGCGGTATCAGAAAAGCGGCCGCGCGATCGTGTTGAAAATGCCGCGCGGCTGACCCGGGGGCGTTATTCTGCGGCGATCTCTCCGATTGCGATCTGTTCCTGTTCGATGCTCTCGAACAGCGCTTTGAAATTGCCCTCCCCAAAGCCATCGTCGCCCTTGCGCTGAATGAACTCGAAAAAGATCGGGCCGATCACGGTTTTGGAAAAGATCTGAAGCAGGATCTTGGTTTCGCCACCATCCACGACCCCTTCGCCATCAATGAGGATGCCGTGCGCCTTCATCCGGTCGATTGGCTCTTCATGGCCGGCGACACGCTCGTGGCTCAAGGCGTAATAGCTGTCGGGAGGGCCGGGCATGAATTTCACACCCCGCACGGCAATCGCGTCGGTGCTGTCATAGATATCATGCGCACCCACGGCGATATGCTGAATGCCCTCACCCTTATACTTCCTGAGGTAAGAGACGATCTGCCCGGTCTCGCCGCGGTCTTCATTGATCGGGATACGGATGCGCCCGCAGGGGGACGTCAGCGCCCGGCTCAGCAGGCCGGTATATTTCCCTTCGATGTCAAAGAACCGAACCTCGCGGAAATTGAACAGATCACGGTAGAATCGGAACCATTTATCCATATTGCCCTTGTGGACATTATGGGTCAGGTGATCGAGATAATAGAACCCGACACCCGCCGGTTTTGAAGGCTGCAGCCAATCATATTCAGCGTTGTAGGGGCTGGTGTCGTGATACTGGTCGACAAAATACAACAGCGACCCACCGATCCCGATGATCGCTGGCACATCCAGCACCTTGCCACTGCCCTCATAAGGCACGGCCCCTTTGGAAACCGCATGATCAAACGCCACCTGCGCATCCGCCACGCGCCAGCCCATGGACGGCGCACAGGGTCCGTGATCCTGAACAAAGCCGGCGGCGAAACTGTCCGGGTCCGCGTTCAGCACGTAGGTAATGTCGCCTTGCTGCCAAAGCTCGATCTGACGCGTCTTATGCGTCGCTACATGGCGATATCCCATCTGCGCAAAAAGTCTGCGCAGCGCCTCGGGCTCAGGGTGCGAAAATTCCACAAACTCAAACCCATCTGTGCCTACCGGGTTTTCCTCCGTGATCTGCGATTTCGGGGCATTGTGCGGGAAAGGACCCATTTCCAGTTCTCCTTGCGGATTTTGCGCATGATTACGCCTATGAAGGCAAAATTTAGCAGTTTCTTGCCGCAATGATTGCGCGAATTTCAGGGTCGCACTCGCTATTTTTGCAAGAACACCGCATCATAGGGCCAACTTATGCGGAGGTTGTGCATCATGCTGGACAGCATTGATTTGAAACTCTTGGCTGCCTTGCAGCGCGACGCGCAGTTGACGGCGCAGCAACTGGGGGATTTGTTGCATCTGTCCAACAGTCAGGCGGGCCGACGCCGTCAACGGCTGGAAAGCGAAGGATACATCAAATCCTATGTTGCGCGCCTGGATCCACGGCGACTGGGTCTTGCGGTGCAAGGGTTCGTGCAGGTGCACCTTGCCAGCCATGGTGCGGAACAGGCCAATGCATTTGCGCGGCTGATCAACACGACCCCTCAGATCGTTGACGCATGGACAATGACCGGGGACGCCGACTATCTTTTGCGCGTTTATTGCGCCGATTTGCCCGATTTCAATCATTTGATACAGGATGTTTTACTATTTCACCCTACAATTGCACGCGTGCACAGCCAAATCGTAATGGATCAGTTGAAGACCGACGGTCCGCTGCCCATGTGACCGGACGGGAGACGTAAACGCAATGGAAGGCTTCCTTTATCAGGCGTCCATCTATCTGGCCGCCGCCGTGATTGCCGTTCCAATTGCGGCCCGCCTGGGCCTGGGTTCGGTGCTGGGGTACATTGCGGCAGGCATCATCATCGGCCCGGTGCTCGGGCTGGTGGGCGCCGAAACGCAGGACTTGCAGCATTTTGCCGAGTTCGGCGTCGTCGTCATGCTGTTTCTGATCGGTCTCGAACTTGAACCGCGCGCCCTGTGGGACATGCGCAACCGGTTGCTTGGCCTTGGGGGATTGCAAGTGGCGCTGAGTACGCTCGCACTCATGGGCATCGCCATGGCCTACGACCAGCCGTGGGGCGTGGCACTGGCCATCGGGCTGAGCCTGTCGCTGAGTTCAACCGCGATTGTGCTTCAAACACTGTCCGAAAAAGGGCTGATGCAGACGAATGGGGGCCGCAACGTGTTCTCCGTGCTGTTGGCACAGGATATCGCGGTCATTCCCATGCTGGCCTTTTTGCCCCTGCTCGTCGTCACGATCCCCCTGCAGATCGCGCAGGATGGCTCGATCATAGTGACCGCAACCAGCCATGCCGGCGGGGATGCACATCATTCCCTGTCTCTGGTTGACGGCTTGCCCGCCTGGGGTGTCACGCTGGTGACGATCGGCGCCATTGCCGCCGTCATCTTTGCGGGTGTCTACCTGACGCGGCCCCTCTTTCGCTTTATCCACGCCGCGCGCCTGCGCGAGATGTATACAGCGCTCGCGCTCCTGATTGTCGTGGGGATTTCATTTCTGATGACGCTTGTGGGCCTGTCCCCTGCACTTGGTGCCTTTCTGGCGGGTGTGGTTCTGGCGAATTCCGAATTCCGCCATGAGCTTGAGAGCGATCTTGAACCCTTCAAAGGTCTGCTGCTGGGGCTGTTTTTCATCACGGTTGGCGCGGGGATCAACTTCCCGCTGCTTTTTGACAACACGCCAGCCATCCTTTCCATGGCGCTGCTGGTCATTATCGTCAAAGGTCTGATCCTGTTTGTTCTCGGCTGGGCGTTCAAGCTGAAGGGGCGCGACCAGTGGCTCTTTGCCCTTGGCCTCGCACAGGCGGGCGAATTCGGCTTTGTTCTGACTTCTTTTTCGGTGCAGCAAAACGTCATCCCGCTTGAGATTGCCGAAACGCTGTTGCTGGTCATCGCACTGTCGATGCTGATCACGCCGCTGCTCTTTATCATCTATGATGTCCTGTCGCGCCGCATGGAAGAACAGGTCGAGCAGCATCCCGACGATGAAATCGATGAACAAGGCCCCGTCATCATCGCGGGTGTCGGGCGCTTTGGGCAGATCGTCAACCGATTGGTGCAGGCGAACGGATTCAAAACCGTCGTCCTCGATCAGGATATGGAAACCATCGCCGTCATGCGCCGCTTTGGATACAAAGGGTTTCTGGGGGACCCCAACCGGCCCGATATTCTGCGCGCTGCCGGGATCGACAGTGCCAAGGTGCTGGTTGTGGCGCTGGATGATCCTGAGGCGTCAATAAAACTGGTGAAATACGCCCGCAGTATCCGGCCGGATTTGCACATCATCGCGCGCGCCCGGGACCGCACATTCGTCTATCGCCTGTTTCAGGCCGGGGCCAGCGACATTGTGCGTGAAATGTTCGACAGCTCCCTGCGCGCAGGCCGGTATGTGCTTGAAAACGTGGGCTTGAGCGAGTTCGAAGCCGCCGAAGCAGAGCGTGTATTCTACCATCACGACCGCAAAACGATACGGCAGCTGGCCGATCTTTGGGACCCGTCGCGGCCCGCCAGTCAGAACCCCGCCTATGTCGCGCGGGCCAAAGAGCTGCAAAAGGAGTTGGAAACTGCCATTTTAAGCCGCTCAATCTCCGCAAAAAACACCGACGGTTGAGCCCTCAGCCCGGCTCATCCGTCGGCAACGCCTGCTTCGGCAAAGGTTGCCATGCCGCTGAGGCAGGCAACGGCCCCTTGCAGCACCGCCAGGGACAAAGCCGCGCCAGAGGCCTCCCCAAGGCGAAGGCCCAGGGAGAGCAAGGGCGGTTTCCCGATGGCCTGCAACAGCCGGTCGTGTGACCCTTCGGCGCTCAAATGCCCCGCCACGCAATGTTCCAGCGCATCCGGTGCCGTATGCATCAAACTGCCCGCCGCCGCGCAGCAGATGAACCCATCCAGCAGCACCGGGATCCGCAGCACACGCGCCCGCAGGATGGCACCCGCCATTGCGGCAACTTCACGCCCGCCCAGACAGCGCAGCTTCTCCAGACCGTCATGCACCGTTGCGTGCCGCGCCAGACCTTCGGCCACAACCCGCTGCTTGATGGCCAGACCCGCGTCATCGACCCCCGTGCCGCGCCCCACCCAGTCGGCAGGTGCGCCCCCGAAACAGGCAGCGGCAAGGGCAGCGGCGCAGGTCGTGTTGCCGATCCCCATCTCTCCGACGATCAGGACATCCGCCGCCGCATCGACCGCCTGCCAACCCGTATGGAGCGCGTCGATCACCTCAGCCTCCGACATCGCGGGGGCTTGAGTGAAATCCGCCGTGGGTTGCTCAAGTGCCAGCGCGTGCACGTCCAGCTTGGCGCCGAATGTCGCCGCCAACTGATTGATCGCCGCCCCGCCATGCTGGAAATTCAGCACCATCTGCGCCGTCACTTCCGCCGGAAAGGCCGACACACCTTGCGCAGCGATCCCATGGTTGCCCGCAAAAACGATGATCTGCGGGGTCTCAATGCGTGGCGTCGCAACGCCGCGCCAGCCTGCATACCAGATCGCCAGAGCTTCCAGACGGCCCAAGGCACCGGGGGGTTTGGTCAACTGCCCATTACGCGCAGCCGCATCGTCAATGCTCTCAGCATCACTTTCGGGGAGCGCACGCAGGATATCGCGGACCTCATCAAGGGTGGAAAAAGCAGCCGTCATCAGAGAACCCCGTTGCATGATTGTTGCGTCCTCTTTACCCCAAGGGACGCAACCAGCAAGATGTGAAGAGGCCGCAGGCGCATGAAAACCGACATGATCCCGTCTTTCGTGCGCGAGATCGGGGTCGCCTTTTGTCTGCTGTCACGCCTGCCCATGCCCGCTCTGCCGGCCGCTGCATTTGAGCGAAGTGCGCGCAGTGTCTGGGCTTATCCGCTTGTCGGGGCAACGCTGGGTCTGATCGCAGGGGGCGTCGGCGCCGCGGCCCTGTGGGCCGGGCTGCCTGTAGGCATCGCCGCCGGTTTGACACTCGCAGCTTTGATGCTGAGCACGGGCGCCATGCACGAAGATGGCCTCGCCGACACGGCAGACGGTTTTTGGGGCGGGTTTGATCGCGACCGCCGCCTTGAGATCATGAAAGACAGCCAGATCGGAACCTATGGCACCCTGTCACTGATCGTGACAAGCGGGCTGCGATGGGCTGCTCTTGCGGTTCTGCTGCCTGCGGGGATAGCCCCGGTGATCGTCGCCGCTTGTTTGTCACGCGCCGCGATGCCCGTGATCATGCGCCATGTCCCACATGCGCGTGGCGATGGGCTGTCGCACAGCGTCGGTCGACCGGCAATGCCACATGTGTTCGCGGGCCTGTGCATTGCGGTCTTGCTGGGTGCGGTTCTGTCAGGGCCTGTCGTCCTTGTCGCGCTGGCGCTTGGTGCGGGCCTTGTTTTCGGGGCCATAAAACTCACGCAACACAAAATCGGTGGCCATACAGGAGATGTCCTCGGGGCCACGCAGGTGATCACCGAATTGCTGGTCTTGCTCACCTTCATTGTGGCCACCCCATGAAAAAACCGCGCCGGCACGGGCGCGGTTTTCAACAGTAGCCTTGGCTGCGTTCAGGCGGCGACGCGGCTTTCCAGAACGTCACCGACCTGTTTGGAGGCGGCAAGCTCGTCGCCACCGCTGACGGCCGCGACTTCACGGGTCAGACGCTCAAGCGCTGCTTCGTAAAGCTGGCGCTCGGAATAGCTCTGCTCGCGCTGATCGTCGGTGCGGTGCAAATCGCGCACCACTTCGGCAATCGCGATCAGATCACCGGAATTGATCTTTTGCTCATATTCCTGTGCGCGGCGCGACCACATGGCGCGTTTGACCTTGGCCTTGCCCTTGAGCGTCCGCATCGCATGCGAGATTACATCGGGGCTGCTCAATGCGCGCATTCCGATTTCCGTCGCCTTATGCGTCGGCACCCGCAGCGTCATCTTGTCTTTCTCAAAAGAAATCACAAAAAGCTCAAGGGAGAGACCCGCGACTTCCTGCTCTTCAATCGAGAGTATCTGGCCCACACCGTGGGCCGGGTAGACGACGAATTCGTTGGGGCGGAAATCAAGTTTCTTCGATTTTGTCATTCACTATTCCTCAGCTGACGGCGCTTGCCCCTACTTTCGACAGTCAAAACCACACAAGAGGCGAAGCAGCAATGCTGCGCGATCCAGTGCGTTCATGCCGATTATTTCAGGTCCGTGTCCCACGGGGAGACAGGGCGGAAAGCAGTTCCGTCGTTAGTTTGCACGACTCTTATATCACAAAATTCGTCCCGGCGAAAGCTGCCGTAACGTCATTTCAGAATTCTTCTAATAAAATGAGACTGTTGCGTCCCAATACCGTTGAAAACCGCCGAATCAGCCGCCCTCGCCCGGGTTTTCGGAGAAGTATTTTTCGAGCTTTCCGGTCTCACCATCGCGTTCTTCTGCGGTGGGCAGCGGATCTTTCTTGGTGATGATGACCGGCCAAAGCTCCGAATACTTGCGGTTGAACTCGACCCACTTTTCCATGTCCGGTTCGGTATCCGGGCGAATCGCATCTGCGGGGCATTCGGGTTCACACACGCCGCAGTCGATGCATTCATCGGGATGGATCACCAGCATGTTTTCACCTTCGTAAAAACAGTCAACCGGGCATACCTCGACGCAGTCGGTATATTTGCATGCAATGCAGCTGTCGTTCACGATGTAGGTCATGGACCCTCTTTCCGAATAGAATAGCTAACCGCTTGCTAAATGACAGATTAGAATCATTCAAGAGACCGGGCACGAGAAAGATCAAGGGTGCGACGATCCTTCTTTGTGGGACGACCTTTTCCCTCAAATGAGGGGTTTTTCGGCGTTTCGTCCCGCGTGCGGCGCTCAGGTGGTGACAGGTCGGTATAAAGGGCCCGTGCCTCGGGTGCGGGGCCACGACGCGTCCCCAGCGCCTCAACCCGGATCACGCGGATATCGTCGCCTTGCGGGAAGGTCAGAACATCGCCCGAAACCACCATATGGCTGCGTTTTTGCGTGCGTGTACCGTTCACCCGCACCGCACCGGATGCAACAACCGTTGCGGCGAGCGAGCGGGTTTTGAAAAACCGCCCGTGCCACAGCCATTTGTCGATCCGCAGCTTGTCAGCCACTTACTTGCCGTCCTTCAACCCCATCAGCGCGGCCGCAAACGGGTTGTCGGGGTCGATTTTCTTTTCGGGCTTGGGCGGACGGGCAGAGAATTTTTGACCGCCCCTCGGCTTGTCGCCCTGCGGCGCGCCTCTCTTGCCTTTGCGCCCGGGCTTACCCTTGTTTTGCGCACCCTCGCCACCGCGCCGGTTTTGAGCACCCTGTGCCCGGGGCGCACGACCCCAGGTAAAGGTATAGAATACCTCGGTCTCAACCTCTGCATCACCCTCCGGCTCTGCCATCCCGGCAGGTTCACGCGCGGGCGTTGCAGCTTCTGCTTCCGTGGTCTCGACGGTTTCAGGGCCTGAGGCGGCGGCGTTGTCTCCGGTTTCTGAAGCAACTGGCCCATCCGGCTCATATGCTTCTCCGCCCTCCGGATCTGGCACGCCCGATTGCGGCGCTGGGGTTTCAACCACGGCTTTCACCTTGGGCCGCTCGCCTTTTGCGGCCTTATATCCGAGGCCCTGCATCAGGTCGGCGAACTGTTCGAGTGTCATCCCCGTGATCGACAGCATATCTGCCTTGGCCTCAAAACCTGCTCGGGTGTTCTCCGCCCGCAGCATATCCGCAAGCCGCTCCAGCATGTCGATGCGAATCGCCCGCTCGCCCGCGTTTCTGTAGCCCGACATCGTGTCAGACCCTGCCGGTGCATCCTTGTCGACCGGGATTGTCACCAGCCCGGGCGGTGGCGCTTCGGGAAAGGCATCGATCCCCTGGGACAGCGACCACAACACCAAACGCAAACGCGTCGGCGCAGGTTTCAGCAGCAAAGGCAGGAAAATCGTGAACTGGCCAAAGCGAATACCGTGTTTGCGCAACGCGCCGCGGGCATCCTGATCCAAGGCCTTGACCTCATCCGCAACCTGAGCGCGGGGCAAAACGCCAAGGGCCTCGACCATCTGAAAGGCAAAGCCGCGCGCCAGCCCCGACAGCGTCTCATCCCGGCTGAGGTTCATCAAAGGTTCGAACAAGGCGGCGATCTTGCGGTCAATGAAATGCTGCAACCGCCGCTGCACCTTTTGCGCAACTTCCGGTCCGGCCACATCATCCACGAACACCTCAACATGAGGCTTGAGCGCATCAGACCCGGCGACAAGCTTGCCCACCGCATCCTTGCCCCACATCAGACCCCCCTGCTCGGTAAAGTCTATTTCCGTGTCGGGCGCGTTGTAAAACCGATCCGCGCGCAGGTGGAACTGCGGGGCGAGGGCCTGCAAGGCCGCCGTTTTAATCGTCTTGGCTTCGGCGCCGGTTGTGCCCTTGTCCTGACTGAACCGGAAACCTTCCAGTTTTCCAACGTATTCACCTTCAACGGTCACTTCGCCGGTATTCGATACTTCTGCCACCATGGCTTCCTTCTGGCCGAGCCGGCGCAAAAGCACGGATGTGCGCCGATCTACAAATCTTTGGGTCAGACGCTCGTGCAGCGCATCCGACAATCTGTCTTCTACAGAACGCGCATGCCCGCGCCAATGGCTTTCGTCATCTGTCCACCCTTTGCGCTGCGCGACATAGGTCCATGTGCGAATAAACGCCAATCTTTTTGACAAAGCATCAATATCACCGTCCGTTCGGTCGATCCGGTCGATCTGGCGCGCCATCCAATCATCCGGAATTTTGCCCAATTGATGCAGATAGCCGAAAATCTGCTCCAGAAGGGAGGCATGCTCCGCGCTGCTGATGCCGCGAAAGTCGGGGATTCGGCACACATCCCACAGCAGACGGACCGACGGCCCATCCGTACAACGCGCCATGATGTCTGCGGTTTGCCCGATGCTTTTGAGCGCACGCAGATCGTCTGCCTCACGTGCTTTGACAAGGATTTCATCGTCGGGCGATGCTTCGAGCGTCTGGATCAACCTGTCGATCGAGCCGAATTGCAACGCATGATTGCGCCAGTTCAGCTTTTTCAGCGGGGTAAAACGATGATCGGTAATCGCCTGCGCGGTCCCGTCATCGAGTGCGGAGGCGTCCCCCGTCACGCCAAAGGTGCCGTTTTTCATGCCACGCCCGGCCCGCCCGGCAATCTGCGCCAGCTCATTCGGCGCCAAGGGGCGCATCCTGCGCCCGTCAAATTTGGTCAATGAGGAAAACGCGACGTGATCCACATCAAGGTTCAGGCCCATCCCGATGGCATCTGTTGCCACCAGATAATCGACCTCTCCGTTTTGATACATATCCACCTGCGCATTGCGCGTGCGCGGGCTCAGCGCGCCCATCACGACCGCTGCGCCGCCCTTCTGACGACGGATCAGCTCCGCAATGGCATATACATTCTCAACCGAAAACCCCACGATTGCGCTGCGCGGCTTCATCCTGCTTATCTTTTTCGGACCAATATAGGATAAGGTCGACATGCGTTCGCGCTGGATGAATTCGGCATTGGGCACCAGCGCACGGATCGGTCCGCGCATCGTATCCGCCCCAAGAAACAGCGTTTCATGCAGGCCCCGCGCGCGCAAAAGCCGGTCGGTAAAGACATGCCCCCGCTCCGGGTCGGCGCATAGCTGGATCTCGTCGATCGCAAGAAAGTCACAGCCCATGCCCTCGGGCATCGCCTCGACGGTACAAACCCAATATTGCGCGCGCGGCGGTACGATCCGCTCTTCGCCAGTGACCAGCGCCACCACAGACGGGCCCCGCGCGACAACGCATCGGTCATAGACTTCGCGGGCCAGCAGTCTGAGCGGCAATCCGATGACACCCGTTCTGTGTCCCAACATACGCTCAATCGCATAGGTTGTTTTGCCTGTGTTGGTCGGGCCTAAAACGGCCACGACCCTTTTGTCACCTGTCACGGCGTTTCCCTTGCTCAAACCTGACTAGAGTGTCTGCCCCAGTCCTTGCACGGCCATTTGTTCTTTCGCTGCTTTCGCGCGTTTGTGATGCGGATGCAATTCGAGCACGCGGTCAAATGCGCGCGCCGCACGGTCCAGATCGCCGAATTCACGCATCATGACCCCAAGGCCAAAGATTGCATTGAAGTTGTTCGGGTTGAGCAAGAGCGCCTGATGCAGCGCATCCAAAGCCGGGCCATACAATCCGGCGCGATAAAGGGCGGTTGCGCGCGCGTGCCAGCCTTCGGCAAACTCCGGCGCATGATCGGTCAGCGCGGAGAGATGTTCGACCGCGCGGGCATTATCCTCATCCTCCAAGGCTTCGCGACCGCGTTTGAGCAACAGGTCCATGGCGGCTGATCCGGATTGATCCCAGATCAGCGCAAGTTCACGCTCCAGCCGGTTGGCCTCTGATTCCGGCGCGGTCTGCAATTGCGCCAGCAGGTCGGTTTCGCTGGTCTGTGCCTCAGCCGGTGCTAAAAACAAAGGGACGACAAAAAGTGCCGTAACGATAAATTTGAGAATCTGCGCGTGCATGGCCATAACATGTGTCAATGTAACAGCCATGCGGGCCAATTCCAGAGCTTGCGGGCAGATAAGGCAAAAGGGTCTATAAAATGAGCGATATTGTGAACGGTGCCGTTGCGCGGTTGAATGAAAAACTGGCTGGTTCCGAGTTTGCGGGCACCGCCAAGTTCGACATCACCGGCGAAGGTGCCATCATCGTCGATGGTTCGGGCGCCCGCGCCGGGGATGAGGACACGGATGTGACGCTCACCGCCGATGCGGAGACGTTTCAGTCAATTCTTGACGGTGAAACGGACCCGACCGGGGCCTTCATGACCGGCAAGCTGACGGTCGACGGCGATATGGCAATGGCGATGCAACTCGCGGCTGCTTTGGGCTGATGCCCCTTCCGCCCGCCCCGTATTTTGGCGACATAGCGCATGGTCCCGACGA
Organism: Roseobacter denitrificans OCh 114; assembly: GCF_000014045.1. Lineage (NCBI taxonomy): Bacteria > Pseudomonadati > Pseudomonadota > Alphaproteobacteria > Rhodobacterales > Roseobacteraceae > Roseobacter > Roseobacter denitrificans. The sequence goes on along the minus strand of NC_008209.1, from coordinate 1,745,176 downwards.
CGCGGCGGCCTATTGGGTGTCGACATCGGATGATATCCGCATCCGTGTGAGCCATTGGCCCCTGCAAGCGGCCAGGGGCACGGTGCTGATTTTTCCGGGGCGGACGGAGTACATTGAAAAATACGGCCAGATCGCCAAGGCGCTCGGCGCGCGCGGTCTGGCGAGCACCGCCGTGGACTGGCGGGGTCAGGGCCTTGCGGACCGTCTGCTTGATGATCCGGTGATCGGGCATGTGCAGCATTTCACAGATTACCAAAAGGATGTCGCGGCCATGATGCGGGCGGCGCGCGCGTTGGGCCTGCCCCGACCGTTTTATCTGCTTGCGCATTCAATGGGCGGGGCGATCGGGCTGCGCGCGGTGATTGAGGGCCTCCCCGTCAGTGCTGTTGCATTCAGCGGCCCGATGTGGGGGATCAAGATCGCCCCCCACCTCAAACCCGCCGCCTGGATACTGAGCCATGCCATGCCGCGCATCGGTCAGGGCCACAGGCTGCCGCCGGGCACGAAAATGGAACACCACGTGCTCACCGACGGGTTTGACGACAACGTACTGACCCGCGATCCGGCACAGTTCGAGATCATGCGCCAGCAGTTGATCGCCCATCCGGAACTGACGCTGGGTGGTCCCAGCTATGTCTGGCTGCGTGAAGCACTGTTGGAAACACGCCACCTTGCCAGCCGCGCGGCACCCGACCTGCCCTGTATCACGCTGCTGGGCAGCAATGAACGTATTGTCGATATCTCCGCTATTCACACGCGCATGCAAAGCTGGAAAAGCGGGCATCTCGAAATCGTACCGGAGGCAGAGCACGAAGTCCTGATGGAAAGCGCGCAGGTGACAACGGGGTTGTTCGATCAGATAACCGACCTGTTTCTTGGAACAGACAGGGTTTAGCCTCTGGGCATTGGACATTCTGTTGCTAGGTTAAGCAGATGTCGAAAACACCGGTCCTTTCCTTTACCGACAAGGGTATCTACTGCGCAGCGGGCGATTTCCATATTGACCCGTGGCGTCCTGTCGCGCGTGCGCTCATCACGCATGGCCATGCAGATCACGCGCGCAGCGGTCACGGCCATTATCTGGCCACCGAACAGGCGCTTCCGGTCATGAAACACAGGCTCGGCGACATCACCTGTCAGGGCATCCGCTACGGGGAGGTGCAGCAAATCGGCGCGGCCGAGGTATCCTTTCATCCCGCAGGCCACGTTCCCGGTTCCGCGCAGATCAAAGTCAGCGTCGCGGGCGAAATCTGGGTCGCATCCGGCGATTACAAGATTGAGGACGACGGTTTGTCCGAACCGTTCGAGCCGCAGCGCTGTCACCATTTTATCACGGAATCGACCTTTGGCCTGCCGGTTTTTCGCTGGCGGCCCCAGCCCGATATCGCGCAGGACATCAATGCATGGTGGCAAGGATGCGCCGCCGCGTGCAAGACCGCTTTTCTGGGGGCCTATGCGCTTGGCAAGGCGCAGCGGCTGTTGCGCATGCTGGACCCTTCCATCGGCCCGATCCTGACCCATGGCGCGGTTGAGGCAACGAACGCGGTTCTGCGCGGACAGGGCATCGTGCTGCCGCAGACAACCCAGTTGACGAAAGACACAGACCCCAAGGCGAACCGCGGCGCGCTGGTCGTGGCCCCGCCGTCAGCTTTGGGCAGCACATGGGCCAAGCGGTTTGGCCCCAGTGAAAGCGCCTTTGCCAGCGGGTGGATGCAATTGCGCGGCGTGCGCCGCCGCCGGTCCGGCGATCGGGGGTTTGTCATCTCGGATCACGCCGATTGGGACGGATTGCTGAGTGCGATCAAGGCCACAGAGGCAGAAAACGTATACGTCACGCACGGTTATACGGATATCTTTGCCCGCTACCTCAGCGAGAACGGGTGGCATGCGCAGGTGGTTCCCACCGAGTTTGGCGGTGAGAGCGACGAAAGCGAGGCAGAACCGTGAAAGAATTCGCAGCGCTTTTCAATGCGATCGACCAGAGCACCAAGACCACCGTCAAAACGGCGGCACTTGCGTCCTATTTTGCCAAGGCCCCGAAAGAGGACCGGCTGTGGACAATCGCGCTCTTTTCCGGTCGCAGGCCAAAACGGGCGGTCACAACCTCAAAGTTGCGCGAATGGGCAGCGGAAACGGCCGACATTCCCTTGTGGCTCTTCGAGGAAAGCTATCCGATCGTCGGCGATCTGGCCGAAACGATCGCCTTGGTTCTACCCGACACCACCAGCACGAACGACACACCCCTGTCCGATTGGATCACCGCCTTGCGCGCCTTGTCAGAGGCGGACGATGCGCAACGCAAAGCCTTCGTGCGGGACGCATGGGCAACCCTCGGCGGCACGGAGCGTTTTGTGTTCAACAAGTTGATCACCGGCGGTTTTCGCGTTGGGATCAGTCAAAAGCTGATGACCCGCGCGTTGTCAAAGGCCACGGGCAAGCCCGAAACCGAACTGGCGCATCGCCTGATGGGCAACTGGCACCCGGATGACACCACATGGGACGCCCTGATCGAGGCGGACGACCCGATGGCGGATGCCTCGCGCCCCTATCCGTTCTACTTGTCCTACGGGCTGGAAGGGGCGGTTGAAGACCTCGGCAGCCCATCAGACTGGGTTGCGGAATGGAAATGGGACGGCATTCGCGGCCAGTTGATCCTGCGCGACGGGCAATATTTCGTGTGGTCGCGCGGCGAGGAGTTGATGACGGACCGCTTTCCGGAACTGGCGCAGGCGGTTGACTTTTTCCCGGCAGGCACCGTGCTGGATGGCGAATTGCTGGTCTGGGAGGCGGGTGCCGACGCGCCGTCCAGTTTCAATGCGCTGCAAAAACGGATCGGGCGCAAAACGGTGCCCAAAAAGCTGCTCGCAGAAGCACCTGTCGTGCTGCACGCCTATGATGTGCTGGAATGGCAGGGCGTGGATATCCGCCAACGCCCCTTTGCGGAACGGCGCGCGATCCTGCAGGACGCCTGCACGGCCCTGCCGGCAACGGCGCCGGTAAAACAATCCCCCCAGCTTTCGTTTCAAGACTGGGACAGTCTCGCGCAACATCGCGGTGCTGCGCGCGAGGCACAGGCCGAAGGGGTGATGCTGAAACGCGCCGACAGCCCCTATCTGGTGGGACGCAAAAAGGGGGATTGGTGGAAATGGAAACTTGATCCACTGACGATTGATGCCGTGATGATCTATGCGCAGGCCGGGCATGGGCGGCGCGCGAATCTCTTCACCGATTTCACCTTTGCGGTGCGCCATGGCAATGACCTCGTGCCATTCACCAAAGCCTATTCCGGCCTGACCGACGCCGAATTCCGCGCCATTACCGCTTGGGTGCGTAAAAACACGCTGCAGCGTTTTGGCCCGGTGCGCCAAGTGACGCCGCACCATGTCTTTGAAATCGCATTTGAAGGCATTCAGGCCAGCCCACGCCATAAATCCGGCGTGGCGCTGCGCTTTCCCCGCATGGCGCGGTGGCGACAGGATAAACCCCTGCAAGAGGCCAATACGCTGGATGACCTCAAGCAGATGCTTGAATTATATGGCTAAGGCCCAGAGCCTCTGACGAAATACATGGTACACCCAGTACCACGTAACGCATTGAAATCCTTGATTTCAGGCAGCGTTACGTGATCGAGGGTTTTCGCATGGCGCTTTAGTTGCAAGCACCCTCCAGCCCGACCATGCCATTGCCGACGCCGGTGACAGTCACATTGCAGGTCTGATCGCCTGCCGCGACCTCAATCGAGGCACCGGAATCAACCACTTGCGTGTCGATCCCATTGACTGCGATCCGCGCCGAACTGCCGTCCTGTGCAAGGCTGGACACGAATACCCGCAACGCCCCGTCAGACAAAAGCGCAACGGAACCAGGTGTATAGCCTTCTTCAGGGGCTGGCGGCACGTCAGCGGCTGACATCTCGGACATGCTACAATCCGAGCCGACCTCAACGCCTGCATCACTTACCCCAACCACCGACACGGCGCAGTCGCCACTTTCGAGGGATACGGTGGTCGATGCCCCGGCATCCAGCGTTACCATCTCTCCGTTTACGCTCAGCTTGGCGGAATTCGCCGCGGCGTCAAAGGAAGAGACAAAGGCCCTGACCGCGCCTTCGGCAAAGACTGCCGTCTCTCCCACACCCATGGCGTTCAGGCTGGGCATCTGTGTTTCGACCTCAGGTGCCGCGGCAGGCGCCACAGCCGCCGCTGCCAACTCGGCCAGCGCAGCTTCGAACTCACCGGCCTGCGCCGCCGCCGTTTCGGACAGGGCAGCCAATTGCGCGCCAAAGCTTTCCTCGAGCGCGGCAATCCGGGCCTCTGCTTCCTCAGATGCTGCCGCTGCGCCATCGCTCAGGCGCGCCTCAAGCTCGGCGAGTTGTGCCGCCATGGCCTCCGTTGCATCCGTCACGGCGCTGCTGGTGGCTCCTTCAGCACGCTCCAGCGCGTTGGATATCTTCGTATCCACGCGCGAGCCGCTGATTGCCACGGCAAGAAGTACGCCAATGACCATGCCGCCTGCGGCGATTGCGATCGGTTGATTACTCATGAATGGTTCTCCCTTATGGTCATGCAACAGATACCGGAACGGCCCTGTCGTTTGTTTTCCCCGAATGCAGTTTAACGAGTTTCCGGCTCTTTTCTATACATTTCGGGCGCCGCCAAAGCGTTATGTTTGCGCAGATAATGACATCTGCTTGCTTGTACCCTGCCCTGCTGCGGCCTAGGTAATACAGGAATTCAAAACGAGGTCTTTCATGTTTCAACTTCCCTTTCCGGTGCGCGATGCAAATGCTTCAGGCGCGGCTGATCCCTTGGGCGATCTGCCCGAGTGGAATCTCGACGATCTCTATACCGGCGAGGATGCGCCCGAACTGAAACGCGATCTGGACTGGCTGGAACAGGCCTGCGCCAGCTTTGCCACGGATTACGAGGGCAATCTGGAAACCCTCGACGCTGCGGGCTTTCTTGAATGCGTGTTGCGCAACGAAAAAATCAGCCAGATCGCCGGGCGGATCATGTCCTATGCCGGGCTGCGGTATTACCAACTCACCACAGATGCCGGGCGGGCCAAATTCATGTCCGACCTGCAGGAAAAGATCACCAATTTCACCACGCCGCTGGTATTTTTCACGCTGGAGATCAACCGGCTTGCGGATGATCATCTTGACGGGCTTTATGCGCATAATGGCGATCTTGCGCGCTATAAACCCATCTTTGATCGCATCCGCGCAATGAAACCCTATCAACTCAGTGATGAGTTGGAGAAGTTCCTGCATGATCTCGGCGTGGTGGGCGATGCCTGGGAGCGGTTGTTTGACGAAACCATCGCCGGGCTGGAATTCGATGTTGACGGTGAGACGCTCAACATAGAGGGCGCACTGAACCTGCTCACGGATCCGGACCGCACCAAACGCGAAGCCGCCGCGCGCGAGTTGGCGGATGTCTTCGGCGCGAACGTCAAAACCTTTGCCCGCGTGCACAACACTCAGGCCAAGGAAAAAGAGATCGCGGATCGCTGGCGCGGCATGGAAAGCCCACAGCAAGGCCGCCATCTGAGCAATCAGGTCGAACCCGAAGTGGTCGAAGCGCTGCGCAACGCGGTGGTGAAATCCTATCCGAAACTCAGCCACCGCTATTACGAGCTCAAGCGCAAATGGCTGGGCCTCGACAAGATGCAGGTCTGGGACCGCAACGCGCCGCTGCCGCTGGAGGACAACCGCATCGTCGGCTGGGATCAGGCGCAAGACATGGTGATGGAGGCCTATACCGCCTTTGATCCGCGCATGGGCGAGATCGCCGCGCCGTTTTTCAGCAAGGGCTGGATCGACGCAGGCGTGAAGCCCGGCAAGGCACCCGGTGCTTTTGCGCATCCGACCGTCACCGATGTGCACCCCTATGTCATGCTGAACTACCTCGGCAAACCACGCGATGTGATGACCCTCGCGCATGAGCTTGGGCACGGTGTCCATCAGGTTCTGGCCGCCGGACAGGGGGAGATGCTGTCGTCCACACCGCTCACACTGGCGGAGACGGCCAGCGTGTTTGGCGAAATGCTCACCTTCCGCAAGATGCTGGACGGCGCCAAGGACAACGCGGAACGCAAAGTCCTGCTGGCGGGCAAGGTCGAGGATATGATCAATACGGTCGTGCGCCAGATCGCCTTTTACGATTTCGAGTGCAAACTGCATGATGCGCGGCGCGGTGGCGAATTGACCCCCGATGACATCAACGCGTTGTGGATGTCCGTGCAGGCCGAAAGCCTCGGACCGGCGTTTGAATTCATGGACGGATACGAAACCTTCTGGGCCTATATCCCGCATTTCGTGCATTCGCCGTTCTACGTCTACGCCTATGCTTTTGGCGACGGGCTCGTGAATGCGCTCTATTCCGTTTACGCGGAAGGCACCGAAGGATTTGAGGAAAAATACTTCGACATGCTGAAAGCAGGTGGCTCAAAGCACCACAAGGAATTGCTGGCGCCATTCGGTCTGGATGCCTCCGACCCTGCGTTCTGGGACAAGGGGCTGAGCATGATTTCAGGCTTCATCGACGAGTTGGAAGCGATGGAAGAGTAATCCGCAAAGACAGGATCGCCCGGCCCTTGCGATCAGGGGCCGGGCGGTTTTGTTTGCGGCGTCTGACCCGTGAGGGGGGAGTCAGACGCGGGATGGTAGGTACGCCGTTGAACCAATGCGAAAAACGCAGGTTCCCAAGGGTCAGGCCGAAACGGGCATGCCTTTTTCCTTGGCCAGATCGCGCATCTTCTTTTGCAGCTTTTCAAAGGCGCGCACTTCGATCTGACGGATACGTTCACGACTGACGTTATACTCGGCGCTGAGGTCTTCGAGCGTCACCGTCTGCTCGGACAGCCTGCGCTGTTGAAGGATATCTCTTTCCCGGTCATTCAGGACACTCATCGCGTCTGCCAACAGTTCGCGCCGCGCTTCCAACTCGTCGCGCGCCTCGTAATCACCGGCCTGATCGGCATCCTCGTCCTCGAGCCAGTCCTGCCATTGCATCGTCCCCTCGCCTTCGGACCCGACGGTCGCATTGAGAGAAGCATCACCGCCTGACATGCGCCGGTTCATCGAAATGACTTCGGTCTCGGTTACACCAAGGTCCTTTGCAATACGTGCCACGTTGTCGGGATGCAGATCGCCTTCTTCGAGCGCGCCAATCTTGTTTTTGGCTTTGCGAAGATTGAAAAACAACTTCTTTTGACCCGATGTCGTGCCCAGCTTTACCAGCGACCAGGACCGCAGGATATATTCCTGAATCGACGCGCGGATCCACCACATCGCATATGTGGCCAGCCGGAACCCTTTTTCCGGATCGAACCGTTTCACCGCCTGCATCAAGCCGACATTCGCCTCTGATATGACTTCGGCCTGCGGCAATCCGTAGCCACGATAGCCCATGGCGATTTTTGCCGCCAGACGCAGATGCGAAGTGACCATCTTATGGGCCGCCTCCGTATCCTGTTCTTCGACCCAGCGCTTTGCCAGCATGTATTCTTCTTGCGGTTCAAGCAGCGGGAACTTGCGAATTTCCTGCATGTAGCGGTTCAAACCGCCCTCCGGCGTCGGGGCCGGCAGATTTGCGTAATTGGCCATTTGAAGCCTCCCGATGTTTAAGGTGTTAACATAGATATGGGATCTAAACTGATCGGTTCAAGTCTCGATCCACAGAAATTGTTAACGCAAGACGCACAGACGCCCCGCTTGTCTGAACATATCCATAAAAGCCGCCCGTTAACACTTGGCAAAGGCCGCGTTCACGCGGGTTTGCTTTTCATGTTACTGACCGCGCAGGGTGTTCAGCAATTGGGCCATATCCTGTGGCAAAGGTGCTTCAAACCGCAGATGTTCCCCCGTGACAGGGTGCTCAAATCCCAAAACAGCCGCATGCAGCGCTTGCCGATTGAAACATTTCACTGCCTCAAGTGCCGTTTCGGGCAGCGATTTGGCGGGCAATTTACGCTTTCCGCCATAGGTCGGATCGCCCACCAACGCATGCCCTGCATGGGCCATATGCACCCGGATCTGATGCGTACGCCCGGTTTCCAACCAGCATTCCATCAGGGTCAGCACAGGCGGCGTGCCGAACCGTTCGAGGCTGCGTGCGCGCGTGACCGCGTGCCGCCCGCCCTGAAACAGAACCGCCTGTCGCTGCCTGTCGGTCTTGTGGCGCGCCAGTTGCGTGGTCAGTTTCAGGATGTTACCCGCCTCGAACCGCGCGCCCTTCACCCCGCGCAGGCGTGGATCATTCGCATCAGGAGCACCATAAACGAGGCAGTTGTAATAGCGTTCGACCGTATGGGCCTGAAACTGCGCCGCCAGCCCGTGGTGGGCGGCATCGGATTTCGCGACCACCAGCAAACCACTGGTGTCCTTGTCGATCCGGTGCACGATGCCCGGACGTTTGAGTCCACCGACCCCGGATAAATCGGCCCCGCAATGGGACAGCAGCGCATTCACCAGCGTGCCAGACGGGGTGCCGGGTGCGGGGTGCACGACCATGCCAGCGGGTTTGTTCACCACGATCAGATCGCTGTCCTCATGTATGACGTCAAGGGCGATGTCTTCGGGCAGGATGTGGCTGTCCTGCGCCTGCTGCACCTGGATCGTGATCTGCGCGCCCGCCGCGACGCGCGCTTTGGCATTGGACTGCACGACACCATCCACAAGAACGCCGCCCTCGTCGATCAGACGCGCAAGTCTTGTCCGTGAAAGTGCCGCCTCCACTGGCACATCGCGCGCCAGCGCTTTATCAAGACGAGGTGGCGGCGCTTCGTCGATCACGAATTGGATTTGACGCACAGACATGAATACCCCTGAACTCACCCCCGACAGGGAGCCTGAAGAACCCGCAAACCTCAAGTTTTTGCGGCGTTTGGTGACAGTGCTGACCGCCACGATGATTGCAGGCGTTCTACTCATCGTCGCGCTGATTGTCATCCGCTTCTATGACGTGCCCCCGGTTTTACCCCAGAGCCTGTCGCTGCCGGATGGTGCGCAGGCGGTATCTTTCACCCAAGGGCCTGACTGGTACGCCGTTGTCACGGACGACAACCGCATCCTGATTTATGACCGGATCACGGGCACGCTCAAGCAGACAGTGACCATCGACTGATGCCCGCCGCTCAGGTGTTCATTTGGCGGTATTCTCTGGGGGACAGGCCGGTTTCGCGCTTGAATGCCGTGGAGAAGGACGCCGTCGAGCCATAGCCGAGCCGCCAGCTGATCTCGCCGATCTGGTTTTTGCTTTCGCGCAACTCACGCGCGGCCACCCGCAGGCGAACATGGTTCAAGATGCCGGAATAGCTCGTTTCCGCTTCGTTGAGCCGACGCGCCAGAGTGCGTTGGGACAGGCCAAGCGCATGCGCGATATCGCTGATTTTGGGCACTTCATGTGCCAGCCCCGCCTCGATCAAGACTTCGACCTTCTCTGCCGTGCTCGCCTGCGCGTGAGACACTTTCGCCTCGATGGCCTTCGCTTGGTCAAGCAGCAGGCCAAGCAGCACTTCGTCGCTGGAAACCATGCAGGCATCAAGGATCGCAGGGCTCATCGACATCTCGATCTGCTCTGCGCCAAACGCGACCGCGCACCCCATCCGCGCGCGCACTTCGGCCCCGATGGGCGGCCTGTGATAGGAAAAGCTGATTGCATCCGGATAAAAGGCGCGCTTGGTGAAGGCACGGACCTGCGCCGTGACACCGGCATAGATCATCTCCGTGTGCCGGGGAAACTCCAGCAGCTTGGTATCAGACAGCACCAGCCTCAGATTTGCCGCGTTTCCGCTTTCATCCAGCACGAAATCCATCCCCGGTCTGACGGTGTGCAAATGATCTATTGCGAGGTTCAACCCTTCGCGCAAGGTACTGGCGTGCTCGGCAAGATAGGCGGGCAAGGTTCCGGCGGTGGCATAGGTCAGACCGCATGAAAACCCGAAATCAATGTCGCGCAAAGCCCGGCTTGCCTGCTCAACAAAGGCCGCTTCCTGATGCGTCGTGATCTTTTCCGTGCGTTTGGCCGTCAGAGGGTCCGGCATATCCAGATTATCCGCGATTTGCTTCACGACCTCTGCGGAAGCCTGATGGCGTAACCGCAATGCGGCGTGGCTGGCCAGCGCGAGGTTTGGTCCGATGAACGTCATATCCCGAAGGAATACACTTCACCCGGCTTTACGCAAGATCACGCGGTGCGCTTGCCCTATCCGAACCCGGCTGCAGCGACGACGTTGTAGGGGGGGTGGTACCACCTCCCCGGCTTGAACGGGGGACCTCCTGATCCACAATCAGGCGCTCTAACCAACTGAGCTAAGGCGGCACTGCGCTGGATTTAGCCGCCACGCCTGCGAATTGCAAGAGGGTTAAAAGGCGTAGATGTAACTCTCGACGATCAAATCCTGCCCGAAGGATCGCGTCGGTTTGGTCTCGATGCACTGCCACCCCTGCGCTTTATAGAGGGCGCAGGCGGCTTCGTGGCTTTGATGGGTCCAAAGCCGCATGCCCGAGTATCCACGTTTTTGGGCGAACCGCATGCAATGGCGCAGCATGCGTCGGCCCAGCCCCTTGCCACGCGCCTCGGGAAGCAGCAGGAACAGGCGCAGTTGCGCGGTGCACTCATCCAGACGCACGCAGAATATCGACCCGAGCCGCGCGCCCTCGCTTTCGGCGATCCAGCCGCATTCGTCTTTCGGATCGTGGCGCAAGAGAAAGTCATCCAGCACATCCGCGACCAGATCACCAAAACTGTCGTCAAACCCATCCGTTTGCGCATAGATTGCGCGGTGTTTATCCACCAGCCAATCACGGTCCTGCGCTCCGATTTCTCTGAGAATCACCTCTTTCATATGCCCAGAGGACCCGGCCGATGCTTGCGTTGCAAGCCGCTACGCGCTAGCCATGCGGCAATACGTAAAGGAGGCCGCGATGGGCATTGACACCGAACGGGACATTGAGGCGAACCTGCAAATCGGCCCGACAAACAAAGGCATGGTGCGCATTTACGTCGAGGCCGAAGGCGCCGAGATTCCAATGGATTTCACGCCGGATGACGCCGAAGAAATCGCCGAGGAAATCGTGGCTGCTGCCAATCGTGCGCGGGCGATGAAATAACCGCGACGTGATCAGGAGCAGGCCAACTGCATGTCCGGGTCGCGCAGACTGTGCAGCCGACGCGCTGCGGTGATCGCGAATTTCTGAACAAGCTGTTTGCGGCGCGCTGGGACCAGTTTGTGTTCCGGCCCCATGCGCAGGATTTCCCCACCGTAGGGGTCCGCGATGATCAGGCCAGTTTCATCCGGCAAAAGCTCTGTCGGGAAATCCGTATCCACAGCCCAGAAGAAGCGATCGCACCAGTTCAGATAGCCCTGCCATTTGTGATCCGAAAGGAAATCCGTTCGGCTGGATTTACACTCAACAACCCAGATTTCGCCTTTTGTGCCAAGAGCCATGACATCCACGCGCAATCCGCGTGACGGCACCAGCTCTTCGACAGTGACCATGCCATGGCTTGCAAGCAACCGTGAGACACCACGCGCCAGAAGCGGTCCGCGCGGTACGAAGCATGTCTTTTCGGCATCCATGGTTGAAATATGAACAAAGTAGGAACACCATGCAACATTTATATTGCGCGATGTGCCGCTTGCCCTTGTTCTTGGGGTCCGTGCGGCCTAAGTCGTGAGGTGTGACGGGTGCTGCTTCTCTCGTGACTGGTTACATTCCAGTGGCCTTAAGCAAATCCGAGGGAGCTGGCTCTGTCCTGGCCCTGGCCTGGTTACCTGGCGCCCACCTGTATATACAGGTCCTCGGGAATAAAAACCAAAACGGTTACTGCGGGCCCGTCACACCCGCAATCATCACCCGGCAGATTGACATCAACGGCGGCGCAGTTGGTCCTGTTTACGGTCTACGCGCACGGGGATCAGAATTTCCTGCCCCTGTGGCTGTGCAAACAATGATCGAAAGAACGATATGATGGCGTCAAACATTTCTGCTCTCCTTTAATCTTAAGATGGCATTTGGAAAAAAAATGTCCAGTGCCGATGCCGTTTGATATGGCGATAAAAGCGACCTTAGGCAGAATTTCTTAATATTTTGCCACAAACGACCCGGCTAGCGGCCGGTTTCATCCAGTTCAGACGGATCAACACGTACCATCTGCGACAAAGCCCAGGCAAATTGAACGCCGGAAAAGACGATTCCATTCAGAATCCAGAACGCGACCGTGGCCAGAACGCCGATATCGGATGTACCGACGAGATGGCGCAGGTTTGCGATGTTAAAGACAAGGATCAATGCCACGAAGGCCAGCGAAATGCCAAAACCATTCAGCGCACTCATCAGGTACAGTTTGAAAACACGCGGCATGACGTTCGTTCCCTTCCTGTCGCCAAATAGCCCGCTCGACGCGCCCGGCAAGCCTCAAAAGGCGTCGGGCCGTGCCTCGCGCGCCATGTGGTCCAGCACGCCGTTGACCAGTTTCGGCTCTTTTCCGTCCTCGAAAAACGCCCGCGCCACATCTACATATTCCGAAATCACAACCTTGGGCGGCGTGTCCTTGCCATTCAATTCCGCGCCAGCGGCGCGAAACAGGGCACGCAGCGTCGGGTCGATGCGCCCCAGGGGCCATTTCGCCACCAAGGCGCGGTCGGTCATCTGATCAATCGGGGCCTGATAATTCACTGCCCCCTCGATCACTGCTCCAAACAGGTCCACGTCGCCGTCCAGCATCTCTTGCCCGTCGTATGTCTCTCCGAAGCGATGGTCGAGAAATTCGCGCCGCACGGCTTCAATGGTCTGACCCGAATGCTCCATCTGAAACAGCGCCTGCACCGCATAAAGCCGCGCGGCAGATTTCATCTTGCGGCGCTGATTGCCCGACAGGTTCCCGTGAAACGCGCTCATACTGTGTTAGTTCCGTCCGTATCGCCAGCCATCCGGATCGTTTGACCCAGCGGCTTGAAGCCGATGCCCTTGCTCTCGGAGGACCACTTACGCGCCAGTGCGATCAGATGCAACGCCGCAGCCGCCGCACCGCCGCCCTTGTTCTGACCCGAAACCTCTGCGCGTGCCTCGGCCTGCGCGCGCGTCTCGACAGTCAGGATGCCATTGCCGATGCAAAGCCCCTGTAGCCCCAAAAGCTGCAAGGCACGGCTGCTGTCATTGCAGACCGTCTCATAATGGGTCGTTTCGCCACGGATCACGCAGCCCAAGGCCACATAGCCGTCAAAATTGCTGCGCCGGTCCGCCATGGCAATCGCCGTGGGCACCTCAAGCGCGCCGGGCATTTCCGCCACTTCCCACGTGCCGCCCGCCGCTTCAATCTCGCCTTGGGCACCTGCCACCAGACTTTCGGCGATGTCCTTGTAATAGGGAGCGACCACGATCAGAATCTTCACCGGCTTTTCGAATGTCGGACGCGGCAAGACGTGGTGCTGTTCATGTGCGGCCATGGTTCAGTCCTTTGTAATCGGGCGGGTCCCGACGATGGAGAGGTTGTAGGCTTCAAGCCCCAGGTATTTCGTTTGCGGGCTGTCGGTCAGCAGGATCAGTTCGTGCAGCCCCATGGTCGACATGATCTGCGCGCCCACACCGGTGCGTTTGATCGTGCGCGGGCCGTCGTCCTCATCACCGTCCAGACGCAGTTTCGGGTGCGGTTCGCGAAACAGCAGGACCGCGCCGCGCCCTTCCTCGGCGATGATCTGCATGGCGCGAGGCAACTCATCCGCCGGGCTTGGACCAAGGCCCAGAACGTCTTCCAACGCGTTCAGAGCGTGGGTGCGCACAAGCACCGGTTCCGGCGTCGAAATATCGCCCTTGGACAGCATGACGTGATCCGTGCCGGTCATCTCATCGGAGAAAATCCGCATGCACCACTCACCGCCAAAGGCGGAAGTGACCATCCGCTCGTCCCGCTGGCGCAGCAGATTGTCGTGTTTGTGGCGATAGGCAATCAGATCGCTGATCGTGCCGATCTTCAGGCCGTGTTCCTGCGCAAAACTCACAAGATCCGGCAGACGCGCCATTTCACCATCCGGTTTCATGATTTCGCAAATCACGCCCGAGGGATGCAGCCCGGCCAAGCGGCTGATATCAACTGCGGCTTCGGTATGCCCGGCCCGCGCCAGTACGCCACCCGTGCGCGCGCGCAGCGGGAAGATATGCCCCGGCGTGGCGATATCCGCCTGCCCCTTGTCCTCATCAATGGCGATGGCGACCGTCAGCGCCCTGTCAGGGGCGGATATGCCGGTGCTCACCCCTTCGCGCGCCTCGATCGACACGGTGAAGGCCGTCTCATGGCGCGACGAATTGTTGACCGCCATCATCGGCAGACCCAGCGTTTCGATGCGCTCCGAGGTCATGGGCAGGCAGATGAGCCCACGGCCATGGGTGGCCATGAAGTTGATCGCCTGCGCGTCGGCAAATTGTGCGGGGATCACGAGGTCGCCTTCATTCTCGCGATCTTCATGATCGACCAGAATGAACATCCGACCGTGACGGGCATCCTCGATGATCGCTTCGATGGGTGAGATGCTGTCGCGCAGCTCACGCTCAACTGGGCCGGATGTTTCAAATGTCATAGCATGCACGCCTCTTTGTCTGGGACAGGCTCATAGACCAAGCGGCAAGGCTTGACCAGCCGCCCCCGGTTCAATGCGCAGGCATTTCCGCAAGACGCGCGACGTAACGGGCCAGCGTGTCAATCTCAAGGTTCACCGCATCCCCAACGCGCACACCGCCCCATGTTGTGACTTCTTTCGTATGGGGAATGAAGTTGATCCCGAAGTCCCTGCCGTCGACCTCGTTCACCGTCAGAGAGGTCCCGTTGAGGGCCACCGACCCTTTGGGCGCGATGAACCGTGCCAGTGCCTCAGGGGCGCGCAGTGTCACCCGCGTGCTGTCGCCCTCCTCCGTGACCGCGATGACCTCGGCGACACCGTCCACATGCCCGGACACGATATGGCCGCCCAACTCATCGCCCACACGCAACGCGCGTTCGAGGTTGACGCGACCGCCGACGGCCCACTGGGTGAGGTTCGTCTTGCTCACGGTCTCGGCGCTGATCTGCACATCATACCAATCCGGCCCGAGATCGACCACGGTCAGGCAGACACCATCCGACGCGATGGAGGCCCCCATATCAATGCCGGACGTATCATAACCCGTGCGAATGCGCGCCCGCAGGTCGCCCTCCTGCTTGAGGTCGATGATCGTGCCGATGTCGGTAATGATTCCCGTAAACATGAAAGCCCCGCCGTGCTGGTGTTTGTGATGACGTAGCGGCGCGACCCAAAGCTGACAAGCCCCCGCAGCGCGTCACGGCCTTGCGGCTGGCATTCGTGCACCGTGCAACCGGTGGCAGAAGCGTTCATTGCCCCGCGTGTCAATCAGGGCTGCGCACGCTCCCAGATGTGCATGACGTCCGGGCCGACGGTCTGCGTGCTGCGCAGGTCATAACGCGGTGCGCGAGACAATTTGCTCAGCCCCAAGGCGCCGATCGACGGCAACCCCTCCGCCCCGATCGCCAGACCTGCGGTGAAGCCGATCAACTCATCCACAAGGTCGGCCTCGAACAAAGACGCCGCCAAGGCGCTGCCCCCCTCGCAAAAGATCCGCGTCAGACCATGCCCCGCCAGTTGGCGCATCACATCCGCAGGGTCCAATTGCCCACCCCGCGCCGCGCAGGGCAGCAGGACAGCCCCCAAATCCTGCCAGGTTCGGATCAACTGCGGGTCAGCGTCCTTGCCATGACATAAGATCACCGGCACCTCGGTCGCCGTGCGGGCCAAGACCCCCATCAGCGGCACATCAAGCCTGCGACTGATCACAACGCGCGCAGGCTGCCACGCGGTGCCAAGGTCCCGGACGGTCAGCGCCGGGTCATCCTTGCGCGCCGTACCCGCGCCCACCATCACCGCATCATGCCGCGCGCGCAATGCATGCACCACGCGGCGTGCCTGCGGGCCCGTGATCCACTTGCTCTCGCCTGTGCCGGTTGCAATGCGCCCGTCAAAACTGCCCGCAAGCTTGAGCGTCATGAAAGGGCGATCCAGTTCCACGCGCGCAAAAAACCCCGCGTTGTCCCGGCGCGCCTGCGCTTCCAAAATGCCTGACTGAACATGAATGCCCGCCTGCTCCAAGGCGCGAAAACCTGCACCATGCACCCTCGGATCCGGGTCCCCGGTGGCCGCGAAAACCCGCGCAACGCCCGCCCTGACCAATGCCTCTGCGCAGGGTGGGGTCTTGCCGTGATGTGCGCAAGGTTCCAGCGTCACATAGACGTCAGCACCGCGCGCCTGCGCCGCGGCTTGCGCCAGCGCCTGCGTCTCAGCATGCGGACGGCCCCCCGGTTGGGTCCAGCCGCGCCCGATAATCCGGCCGTCTTTGACAATCACGCAGCCCACGGCCGGGTTCGGCCATACACGACCAAAGCCCCGCCGCCCCAACGACAGGGCCAGCGCCATGTAGCGGGACGCCTCGGTCACTCGTCGCCGGGAACGTCCGGGCGCAATTC
The DNA here is from genome assembly GCF_000014045.1 of Roseobacter denitrificans OCh 114. Taxonomy (NCBI): domain Bacteria; kingdom Pseudomonadati; phylum Pseudomonadota; class Alphaproteobacteria; order Rhodobacterales; family Roseobacteraceae; genus Roseobacter; species Roseobacter denitrificans. Next base: position 1,728,659 of record NC_008209.1, on the reverse strand, counting down.
ACTGACAAACTTGTCAAAATCATCTGCGGCCTGAAAGTTCTTGTACACACTGGCAAAACGCACATAGGCAACGGTGTCGATCCGCGCGAGCGCTTCCATCACGATCTCACCGATCTGTTTGGAGCCGATGTCGGTTTCGCCCATGCTTTCCAACCGGCGCACAATGCCCGATATCATCTGGTCGATCCGTTCGGGATCAATGGGTCGTTTCTGCATGGATATGCGGATGGAGCGCTCCAGCTTGTCGCGATCAAAATCTTCTCGTTTGCCGGTGGATTTGATCACAACCAGATCGCGCAGCTGCACACGTTCATAGGTCGTAAACCGCCCCCCACAGGCCGGGCAAAACCGGCGTCGCCTGATGGAGACATGGTCCTCCGCCGGACGGCTGTCTTTAACCTGAGTGTCAATATTTCCGCAAAACGGGCAGCGCATCGGCCGTCCCCCTTATTCCAGTCTCTGCCTCTTGTTGTGGGATCGCCGCCCCACTTATCCACAAGTATAGGCGAACGCCTAAGTTTTGGGTAGAGGCGAATTATCATCCCACATGTTGTGGCAAAAACCGTGTCTTATCGGTCAGCATTAAAGTGCGCGGCCACCCGCCTGCGGTGCGGGCGGCGGCGATGCTCCACAAGATAAATCCCCTGCCATGTGCCCAATTGAAGCTGCCCCGCCGCGACCGGAATGGACAGGCTCACCGGCAGGATCGCCGCCTTGATATGCGCAGGCATATCGTCCGGACCTTCCAACGTATGGCTCAGATAGGACATTCTTGGGTCGTCCGCAGGCGGCACCAGACGATTGAAAAACGCCTGCAAATCGGTTTGCACATCCGGATCGGCATTTTCCTGGATCAAAAGCGATGCGGACGTGTGCTGCACCAGCAGCGTTAACAGACCATCACCGAATTGCCGGACCCAAGGTGCGATCTGGTCGGTCAAGTCGTAAAGCCCGGGCCCGCCTGTGTGACATTCAAACTGTCTTTGCATCATTCATGTCCCCTGCGTTCCCTCAAAAGGCGCTGCTCAAAATCCGCCGAATACTTCTTCCAGCAGGTTATCGCAAAAGTTATACGCGTGACCGATTGCAAGGTTCTCGTTGCGTCGTTTCACCGAGACCGAGTAGGAAGAGGGCGTGTTTTTCATCGCATCATCCGGGGTGACCGTAAACACCACGCCTTTGACACCGTCCGTTGTTTTTGAAGCACCCAGCGGATCAACGATATACAGCCGCTTACGCACCCCATCGAGACCCGATGCGCGGGCGTAATCCGCCGCCGCGCACCAGAAATCCTTTGCGCTGGACCACCGGTCATCCAGAACCTCAAAGCTGTCTTGGCTGATCGGGACAACATACAGCCAATTCACCGCGCGGTATGGTTGCGCCGCAGCCGGCAATGCCAAAGCAACACAGCATAGCGCAGTGATCAAAGCCCGGGGCATCATGATCCAACCCGTTTCAATTCCTGCATTTAGCTTACAGGCTCGCCTTGCAAATACCAGACATTTGCAGCCCTTCAGGAACGGAAAATTCGATCTCCCTGCTCGTCAATGACTTGTTTCGCCTTGCGAAAACTGGCAGCCTGTGCGTCTTCCAGCCCTTGCACCATATCCGAGCGGATCAACTTGTGGCTGCGTGTTTCACCGTCGATTTCTTTTTCGATGATCGCGCAGATCCGATAGGACGGGCCTTCGGCCATTGGTGTGGCCGTGATCAGAAAGCCCTCATGGGTTTCAGTCGGGGCTTTGGCCTCAGACCCACCGCCACCGCTACCTCCGAATAGTTTTTTGAGAAATGACATGCGCGCTCCCCTTTTGGCTTTGCCCAAGCTTAACGCGGCGGCGGTGCAGGGAAAAGACTGATAACGGCGAACTATGTCATTGCTGTTTGATCAGTTCGATCTCATCGTAGAAGACTCCCCAGCGGTTGCCGGTGCCATGCAGGCGGATTGTGTCACCGGGTTTTGCATGTTGCCAGATATTATGAGGAACCCTGTAGACAGAACCACCCAACGGAAGACGATCGGGCAGTGATATGTAGTCGGCCATCCTGTATTCTTGATTCAGCCTTCCAATTGTAAAATCTTGATTGGTCGTCCGCGAATCCATCAAGACCGTCGCCATTGGAAACCACAGCACTGCGAGCGCAGTGAACCCGAACCATGGTACGAGAGGAGAAATGAACACAATGACCGACACCCATCCCGAACGCCGAACTGGCACATCTCGTTTGTAGGTCGCCGGAGGCTTCCGGAGAACGCCAAGAACCCGGTCTCCAAATGCATCAAGCCAACCCGGGATTACTAGCGGCCAACATAAAAGGGCAAAGAAAGCAAGAGATGCAAGACCTGTGAAGTGTCGCACAAAGTCGCCAGCATCTGCAGCTGGAACAAAGCGTATTGCCCCCAGCCACATAAACAATACGACATAGGCAATACCACTTGCTGCAAGCACGATGTGCATAACAGCGTACGCATCCGGTAACTTTGATCTAATGGTCCGCCAAAAATACAGTAAGTCGTAGCTCACTGATCGAGGAAACTCCGCAGCTTGCGTGACCGGCTGGGGTGCTTGAGTTTGCGCAGCGCCTTCGCCTCGATCTGGCGGATACGCTCGCGTGTGACCGAGAACTGCTGGCCGACCTCTTCGAGCGTGTGGTCCGTGTTCATACCGATACCAAAGCGCATGCGCAGCACGCGTTCCTCGCGCGGGGTAAGGGACGCCAGCACGCGGGTCGTGGTTTCCTTGAGGTTTTCCTGAATGGCGCTGTCCAAAGGCAGAACGGCGTTCTTGTCCTCGATGAAATCGCCAAGCTGGCTGTCTTCCTCATCGCCAATCGGTGTCTCAAGCGAAATCGGCTCCTTGGCGATCTTCATCACCTTGCGCACTTTCTCAAGCGGCATCTGCAGCTTCTCGGCCAGTTCCTCAGGCGTCGGTTCACGCCCGATCTCATGCAGCATCTGGCGGCCCGTGCGCACCAGTTTGTTGATCGTCTCGATCATGTGCACAGGAATACGGATTGTCCGCGCCTGATCCGCAATCGAGCGTGTGATCGCCTGACGGATCCACCACGTGGCATAGGTCGAGAATTTATACCCCCGGCGGTATTCAAACTTGTCAACGGCCTTCATCAGGCCGATGTTGCCTTCCTGAATGAGATCAAGGAATTGCAGGCCGCGGTTGGTGTATTTCTTGGCAATGGAAATAACCAGACGCAGGTTCGCCTCTACCATTTCCTTCTTGGCCTGACGCGCTTCCTTCTCGCCCTTTTGCACCTGCTGCACGATCCGGCGGAATTCCGAAATATCGAGACCCACGTATTGGCCAACCTGTGCCATATCAGCGCGCAGTTCCTCGACCTTGTCGCTGGAGCGTTCGATGAACATCTGCCATCCACGCCCGGATTTTTCCGTCATCCGCTCCATCCAGTTCGGATCAAGCTCGTATCCGCGATATTCATCGACGAATTCACGCCGGTTGATGCGGGCCTGATCCGCCAGCTTCACCATCGCGGAATCGATCTGCATGATGCGGCGGTTGATCCCGTACAGCTGGTCGATCAAAGCCTCGATACGGTTGTTGTGCAGGTGCAACTCGTTGACCAGCAGGACAATTTCAGAGCGCAGCTTTTGGTAGAGCGCTTCATCCCCTTCGTCAAAACTACCGTCTTCATTCAGCGTCGCGGAAATGCGGCTGTCCTGCATCTCGCTCAGTTTTGTGTAGTCACTCGCGATGATATCCAGCGCTTCAAGCACCTGCGGCTTCAACGCCGCTTCCATCGCGGCGAGGCTCATGTTGGCCTGTTCGTCCTCATCGTCGTCGTCATCATTGGCAATCGGATTGCCATCCGCGTCAAGCTCAGGAGACGATTCCTCTTTTTGCGGCGCAGTGGCACCGTCCGCAGCCACCACCGGCTCTCCGACGCTGACGTCTTCATCCAGTTGATTGCCGAAGGTCGCTTCGAGGTCAATCACATCGCGCAGCAGAATGTCCTCAGACAAGAGTTCATCGCGCCAGATCGTGATCGCCTGAAAGGTCAAAGGGCTTTCGCAAAGCCCTGAAATCATTGTATTCCGGCCAGCTTCGATCCGCTTGGCAATCGCAATTTCGCCCTCGCGGCTCAGCAGTTCAACCGACCCCATCTCGCGCAGGTACATGCGAACCGGATCATCCGTGCGGTCCAGCTTCTCGCTGGTGCCGGACCCGAGCGTGACTTCACGGGTGCCTTCGGTCGTGGCAATCTCGGTCGAGCCTTTTGCCTCTTCCTCCTCGGCGTCTTCGTCTTCGATGATGTTGATGCCCATTTCGGAAAGCATCGACATCACGTCCTCGATCTGTTCGGAATTCACCTGATCAGGGGGCAGCACGGTGTTGAGCTGATCGTAGGTGATGTACCCCTTCTCGCGCGCCTCCGCGATCATCTTCTTGACCGCCGCCTGACTCATATCAAGCGAATGGCCCGCATCCTGATCGTCTGGCTTTGCGTCGTCATTGGTGTCTTTGGCGGCCATGCGCTGCTCCTCACAGAATAGGTTGATTCGCTTGCCCGAATCACAGGGGAATCATCTAGCGTTTTGGGTGATTCGACCACCCGTTAAGCAATACTATTTCACGCTTTACTCTTCAAATATGGTTAACCATGCGGTTTTTGCGACTTAATCGCCTCCAGCAGGGCGTCCAGAGTATTTCTTTCATCCCGACTGATTCGCGCCCCATTTGCCCCAGTTTCGTATTCTGCCCGGTCCTCATGAACACTCTTGCGCGCATTTTCAGCCGCTTTGGCCGCCTGCGACAGCCGCCACGTCAACCCTTCATCCGCCAGACCGCTCATGTCTTCCGACGCCTCCTCGATTTCCGCGTTCAGGCCACGGGTTGCACTGAGCTTTGCGAATTCTTCCGCGACGGTCATGCGGGTTTTTTCCACATCACCGGGCCGGCGGATGCAGGGTACGATTGCCACATGGCTCTGTGTCAGCAGGTTTTCAAGGGCGTCAGGTCCCAGAGTTTCAGAAATCACCGCCCGCATTTCGGCTGCGGTGGCCGACATGTGGCGCAACAGAATATCCCGCAGCGCCTGATGTGTGTGATCACTGCACGTCATACGCTCGAGATCACTTTCAAACTCTTCGATGACCGAAGGGCAGGTTGCGAATGCGGCGAGCAGAACCGCCTCGCGCAGGTTTTCCGTCACATCGATCGTTTGCGCACTCGCCAGCGCCGAGGCTTTGGTCGATTGCAACGGTGTCGCGACAGACGCGCCCCAAGGCCGCCCGCCTTTACGCCAGCCCTTGTTTTTCTGGCGTTGAGGGCGAAACAACTGCCATTGCAGGTCTTTTAACTCCTGCTTGTAATGGTTTTGAATGGAGGGATCCTTGATCAGCGCAACCTTGTCACGCAGCGCTTTTTCAAGGGCAGCCTTGCGCTCCGGGCTATCGAAAACGCCGCCTTCGGTCTCGCGCTGCCACAACAGTTGCACCATCGGCAGGGCCTCATCCAGCAGCTTTTGCAGCGCCCCGGCCCCCTGCTCGCGCAGCAGGTCATCCGGATCCTTGCCCGCTGGCATGATCGCAAAGCGCAAGGACCGGCCCGCCTCAAGCAAGGGAAGGGCAAGATCAATCAACCGCATTGCGGCACGCAAGCCCGCTGTATCGCCATCGAGCGCGACAATCGGTTCGGGGGCAATCCGCCAGAGCATCTGGAGCTGGTTTTCGGTGATCGCGGTGCCCAGCGGAGCAACGGCGGCAGTGAACCCGGCGGCATCAAGCGCGATAACATCCATATACCCCTCCGCCACGATCAGGGGCTGACCCTTGCCGGCTGCGGTCCGCGCCTCTTTCTGATTGTAGAGACTGCGGCCTTTATCAAACAACTCCGTTTCCGGAGAATTCAGATATTTGGCGTTATCATTCGGGTCCATTGCCCGACCGCCAAAGGCGATGGCCCGGCCCCGGGCATCGCGGATCGGGTACATGATCCGTCCGCGAAACGTGTCATAGGGCCTGCCCCCTTTGGTGGATGGCTTGGCAAGTCCCGCTGCCAAAATCAGATCATCCGCAACACTCTTTGCCTTGAGGTGATCCCAAAGTCCCTGCCACTGATCCGGCGCAAAGCCTATTTCCCAGCGCTCCAAGACCTGCGCGCTCAGGCCGCGGCGCTCCAGATAGCCGCGCGCCTCTGCCGCAAGGCCGGTGTTCAACTGTAGGCGGAAATACTTGACCGCCAGTTCCATCACCTCTGCCAATTGCGTGCGGCGGTCCGCTTTCTGCTGGGCTTGCAGGTCCCGCTCCGGCACGGGCATCCCGGCCTCCTGCGCAAGAATTCTGACCGCTTCCATGAAGCCGACATTTTCGGTTTCGCACACGAAGGAAATCGCGTCCCCCTTGGCATGACAGCCGAAACAGTAATAAAACCCTTTGCGGTCATCTACATGAAAAGACGCTGTTTTTTCCTGATGAAAAGGGCACGGCGCCCACATGTCGCCCTTGCCCTGATTGGACTTGCGCGCATCCCACATGACCTTGCGTCCGACCACCTGAGTCAGGCTCAATCTGGTGCGCAGTTCATCTAGAAATCCGGGCGGCAGGCTCATGCCTCAAGTATCGGGCCAGCCGGGCAGAGAGTCCAGATGCCGTGGCGTCCCCGCGCTACACTGCGGGCAACGCAAGCGTGCGTTTCATTGGCCGAGGCAATTCTGGTTCCAGATTTCGCTCAGGTCATTGTCACGCACCTGCTTCATTGGCAACTCGTAAACCCATGGTGTGATGAGCGGAATCGCATTGCTGTAATTCGCAGGCCATGCCGGATCAGACGCAAGGATCGTCTTTTCCACGTTGCGTTCCTTGACGTTATCCAGACGCGCTTGCTGGATCGCCGAAACGACCTGCGCCTGAAACCCGCAGGATTCCGCTTTTTCCGCATCGGCCAGAACAGGCACCGCTATGCAGGCCAAAAGGACAGCTAGTGAAAGACGCAACATTGTGAAACTCCTTTGGTATGACGCGATGCATGTTAACCGCGCGCCGCGACCGCTTCCATAGCTTCTTTCAACTCATCCACCAATGTGACCGCCATGGACCGGAAAACAAGGATCAGCACCTCATCCGGCGCGGTTCGGGTGATGGAGGCGTGCATATGACCCAACAGCGTGCGCGTTGTATGGCCCACCTCAAAGCTCTTCAGACGCAGGTCAACCGGCACGAGCCGCGCCAGCGCATCCGTATGTCCGGGGCCGGACAGGGTCACGCAGGCCCAGGCGTCTGATTGATCGGTGATCGCGGCAATCTTGTCCAATCCGGGCGGCACAGGCGCACCAACCAGAACGGCGGTTTCGCGTCCAAACCAGATCGCACGGGCCCTGTCCTCACCTGTTGTTCGGTTGGGCGCCGGGAACGCCAGACCATACGCCTGGGTCAGTGCATCCGACACCGCAACCTGCTGATCCTGAAACGGAGAAATGGACGTCAACGTGCCAAGGTCGGCTTCGACAAGGGTCATGGACCCGATCTTGACGGGCAGTATGTCGAGACATGCGGATCGTGCTGTCAACTCAACCACGCAAGTGCCCTCCATCCGGATCCACAAAAACCGGTGCGCAGATCTCAACCAGATGATCATGGCCACGCAAGGCGTCCACCATGCGCATGACGTCACCATGACGCGCCCGACCATCGGCCACAAAGCCCAGACCAATCCAGTGCCCCAAGGTGGGCGAATAGGCGACAGAGGTCATGTACCCTTCATCGTTTGCACGCGTGGCCGCTGCGCCGCGCTCAAAAAGATGCGCGCCGGCTGTCAGCTCATCTGTCGGGCAGACGGGTCTGACACCGACAAGCTGGCTGCGCTGCGCGCCAACCAGACCGGGCCGGGCGGCCATGGTCTTGCCAATACAGTCTTTTTTCGCGCTGATCATCCGCTCAAACCCGATGTCAAAAGCAGTCGTTGCCCCGTGGATTTCCGCATGGGTGATATGCCCTTTCTCGATCCGCAGGGCATTGAGCGCCTCCATGCCGTAGGGCCCGCCTTGCAGCTTGTGCGCCCGGCTGACCAGCAGATCAAACAGGCTCGCACCATAGCGCGCAGGCACGGCAATCTCATAGGCATGCTCGCCCGAAAAAGATATCCGGAAAATCCGCGCCGCCACATCGCCGATCCGAACCGGCCCGCAGGACATGAAGGGCCAGCTTGCGTTGTCGATTGGCTCTGACAGCACAGCATTCAGCAAGTCGCGCGACTTCGGACCGGCCACGGCAAACTGCGCCCATTGCTCGGTCACCGAGGCAAAGCGCACATCAAGTTCGGGGCGCAGGGCTTGATGCACGAATTCGAGGTGGCGCATCACCGGCCCCGCCGCCGCCGTCGTCGTTGTCATCAGAAAATGCGTCTCTGCCAGCCGCGCGGTTGTCCCGTCATCCATCACGTGGCCGTCTTCGCGCAGCATCAGGCCATAGCGCACGCGCCCCACATTGAGCGTGGAAAACATGTTGGTATAGACAAAATCCAGAAAGCGGCCCGCATCCGGCCCCTGTATGTCGATCTTGCCGAGGGTCGAGACATCGCAAATGCCCACGTGGCCGCGCACCATCTCCACTTCACGATCGCAGGCATCCCGCCAAGTTGTCTCGCCTGCTGCGGGAAAATAGCTTGGCCTGTACCACAGCCCCGCTTCGATCATGGGGGCTGCACGCGCCACGCTTGCAGCGTGCGACGTCGTAAGGCGGCGCGGCGCAAAACCCATGCCGCGCCCCCCGGCCCCCATCGCCGCGATCGCCACCGGGCTATAGGGCGGGCGGAACGTGGTCGTGCCCGTTTCCGGGATACCGCGCCCGGTCGCATCCGCGAGAACGGCAAGGGCGGTGACGTTGGAATTCTTGCCCTGATCGGTGGCCATCCCTTGCGTGGTATAGCGTTTCATATGCTCAACAGATCGGAAGTTCTCCGTCGCTGCCTGTTTGATATCCTTGACCGACACATCGTTCTGATAATCCAGCCACGCCCGCCCTGTACCGGGCACCGCCCAGAGCGGCTGGATCGCATATGGCGCCTCTTCTGCCGCTGGTACACCGGTGGATTTCACCTTCATACCCAACGCCGTGCAGGCTTCAGCGGCGGCCTGTGCACCCGCCGCAAGACAGCCAGCCGTGCTGAACACACCCGCACAGGCCCCCACCGCCACCAATCCTGGCACGGCACCGGGCGTCGGGACAAAGCTGGCGATGTCGGGCTGCCATGTGGGACGACCATTCATGTGGCAGGTCAGATGCACTGACGGGTTCCACCCGCCCGAAACCGCAAGGCAATCCGCATCAATATGCCGAACACCCCCGCGCGTTCTGACATGGACGGTTTTGAGGCCCAGCCTGCCGCTGGTATCCTCGACCACCGCGCCTGTAATTACCGGGAAGTCCGCCGTGCCGACGTTTACATCCTCCCGCGCATCCACCAGCGCCGCAATTTCGATCCCGGCATGAGACAAATCAAACGCCGTGCGGTGCGCATCATCGTTATTGCCAAACACCACAACGCGTTTGCCCGCCGCAACCCCCCAGCGGTTGAGATAGGCGCGCACGGCACTGGCGGTCATGATACCGGGGCGATCATTGTTGGCAAAGGCGATCTGCCGCTCAAGCGCACCTGCGGCCAGAATGCAGCGGCGCGCGACGATGCGCCAGAATGTCTCGCGCGGGCGGCCCTCCACCGGCGCACCGGGCCACCGCTCAAGCGCGCCAAAGGTTCCCTGATCATAGGCCCCGGTGACAGTCGTGCGCGTCATGATGCGCACATTGGGCATGGCGCTGAGTTCAGCAACAACCGCTGCCGCCCATGCATGGCCCGCCATCTCTTCGACCGTGTGGGTTTCGGCGTTCAGACGTCCGCCCGGCAGGCTGTCTTCATCGGCGAGGATCACATCTGCCCCTGCCCGACCCGCGGTCAGTGCCGCCATCAAACCCGCAGGCCCGGCTCCGATCACCAGCAGATCGCAAAAGGCAAAGGCCTTTTCATACGACTCATCGGCAGGCAGACCGCTGAGCGCCCCAAGCCCTGCCGCGCGCCGGATCACGGGTTCATAGATCTTTTCCCAAAAGCCCTGCGGCCACATGAAGGTTTTGTAGTAAAACCCGGCCCCCAGAAAGGGCGAGATGAAATCATTGATCGCCATCGCATCAAAGGACAGGGACGGCCATGCATTCTGGCTGCGCACCTGCAGGCCCTGGTAAATCTCTTGCACGGTTGCGCGCACATTGGGGTCCTGCGCCGCCCCCTGCCCCACGGTAACCAGCGCGTTTGGCTCTTCGCTCCCGGCAGTCATCACACCGCGCGGACGATGATATTTGAAGGAGCGCGCCATCAACCGCTGCCCCTTGGCCAGAAGCGCGGAGGCCACCGTGTCCCCGGCAAAACCGGTATGACCGACGCCATCGAACTGAAACCGCACCCTTGTGCTGCGGTCGACCAGCCCCTTGCCCGCAACCCTCACGACGTGGCTCCTGCATCGCGCACGAGGCGCACGTCCGTCACGTCATGGGTCACTGTGTTGCGCGTCACGACCAGCCATGCACCACACCCCGCCTCATGCTGCCACAAGTCTCTGGTGTCACCCGCCGGGTTGTCGCGCAGATGCAGGTAATCGTCCCAAACGTCGGCCCCCGCATCCGGTGCGGGACGGTCCAAGGCACGCGCCGCTCCCTGGTAATAAAACTCCCGCCGATCACGCGGGCCGCACAGCGGACAGGTCAGCCTCATGTTTCTCGACCCTTCTTATGCATGCGCCCAGCCTCGTTCATCAGTGCAGGTTGTGCTGGGCACCGGTGCCCTCTTCGTCCATCAATCCGCGCCCTGTGCGAAACCGATCAAGGCGAAAGCCTGCCGCTGTCTCATGCGGCGCGCCCGTCGCCATCAGATGCGCCAGCGCATACCCGGAAGCGGGCACCGCCTTGAACCCGCCGTAACACCAGCCGCAATTGATAAAGAGCCCGGCGGTATCCGTTGTGTCGATAATGGGCGAGCCGTCGGGCGTCATATCCATGATCCCCCCCCACGACCGCAACACCTTTGCCTTGCCGATCATCGGCATTAGGGTCATGCCCGCCTCCATCACATGTTCGGCCATGGGCAGATTGCCGCGCTGCGCATAGGAGGCGTAGAAATCAAGATCACCGCCAAAAACCAGCCCGCCCTTGTCGGACTGGCTGATATAGAAATGCCCCATCCCAAAGCTGATCACATGGTCAATGCAGGGCTTCAGCCCCTCCGTCACAAAGGCCTGCAACACATGGCTTTCGATCGGCAGCCGCATGCCGGCCATCGCGGCCACCTGACCGGACCGCCCGGCCGTCACGATGGCGACTTTTTTGGCGCGGATCACACCGCGCGATGTTTGCACGCCGCGCACCGCGCCGTTTTCAATGTCGATGCCCGTAACTTCGCAGTTCTGCAGCAGATCGACGCCTCTTTGATCAGCACCGCGCGCATAGCCCCAGGCAACCGCATCATGGCGCGCAGTGCCCCCACGGGCGTGCAAAAGCCCGCCGTAAATCGGAAAGCGGCTGTTTTCAAAATCCAGATAAGGCAGCTGTGCGCGCACCCCTTCACGATCCAGCAGGACCGCGTCATCGCCCTGCGCATGCATCGCATTGCCGCGCCGCACGAAAGCATCGCGCTGCCCATCGGAATGAAACAGGTTGATGATGCCACGCTGGGAAAACATCACATTGTAATTCAGGTCCTGCTCCAGCCCCTCCCAGAGTTTGAGCGAATGGCTGTAGAATTCCTGATTGCCGGGAAGGTAGTAATTCGCGCGCACGATCGTGGTGTTGCGCCCGACATTGCCCCCGCCGATATAGCCCTTTTCCAGCACCGCGATGTTGGTCATGCCGTGGTTCTTGGCCAGATAAAACGCGGTGGACAGCCCATGCCCGCCGCCGCCGATAATGATCGCGTCATATTCCGCCTTAGGCGCCGGGTCGCGCCATTGCGGCGTCCACCCCCTGTTACCCGTCAGCCCTTCGCGCAGGACCCGCAGACTTGAAAAACGCATCAATACCCCTGTACCGGCAGCCGTTTTGGACATGCTGCCGGCCTAGGGTAGCAATGCAAATCCCGCGACAACAGCCAAAAGACGACGCGATATGTCGCTTTTTGAGGCCGCTTTGCGCAGGGATCAACAGGGTGTCATTCACTTGCGTTTCGGATCACCGCGTGGATAGCAATGGCCGCAACCGTTTTCACGGGCATCGCCCCTGCTCCAGCGCTATGCCCTTCAGCGACGGACCGAGGCAGCGAGAAACCCGGTTTCACGGCAAACGGGGCAGCCTATGGCCCATGGAATGGAGGCCATGGGCCAGAGGTGAAAACCTACAGACCCTTCGCTTGATAGCTTGCGGCCACCTTGCCGATGGACACAAGGTAGGCCGCCGTGCGCAAATCCTCCACATCATCGCGGTCATGCCAGACCTGCGCCATGGATTGATAGGCAATGCGCATCGTATCATCGAGACCGGAGCGCACGAGTTCCAATTCATCCGCGCCGCGCAGGTATTTCTCTTTGAAATTCGGGCTTAGTTCCCAGTTCAGCTCCTTGTCGCGGGACAGGCGTTCCAGCTCGTTGATCAACAGCTGGTGGCGCGATTCTTCCTGACGCCGCTGCATCCGGCCAAACCGGATATGGCTCAGGTTCTTGACCCACTCGAAATAGCTGACCGTGACACCGCCCGCATTGGCGTACATATCCGGAATGATGACCGTCCCGCGCTCGCGCAGGATTTCATCGGCCCCCGCCGTGATCGGGCCATTCGCGGCCTCAATGATCAGCGGGGCCTGTATGCGTTTGGCATTTCCAAGGTTGATCACGCCCTCAAGCGCGGCAGGGATCAGGATATCGCACGGCTCTTCCAGCACCTTGACCCCATCCGCAACCTGATGCCGGTCCGAATATCCCGCAATTCCCCCATGTTTGGAAATCCACGCACGGATCTTGTCAACGTCGAGACCCTTGGGGTTATAAAGCGCACCATCATGTTCGATGATCCCCACGATGTCGCAACCATCTTCTTCGTTCAGGAATTTGGCCGCATGATAGCCCACATTGCCAAGCCCCTGAACGATCACGCGCTTGCCATCCAGTGAGCCGGTCAGCCCGGCTTTCTTCATCCCTTCACCGTCGCGGAAAAACTCGCGCAGAGCGTATTGCACACCGCGCCCCGTCGCCTCCACCCGGCCGGAAATACCCCCTGCATTCAGCGGCTTGCCGGTCACACAGGCGTTGCCGTTGATATCCGTCGTGTTCATCCGCTTGTATTGATCCGCAATCCACGCCATTTCGCGTTCACCGGTTCCCATATCAGGGGCCGGCACGTTCTGGCTGGGGTTGATCAGGTCACGCTTGATCAACTCATAGGCAAAGCGGCGGGTGATCAACTCCATCTCATGCGGTTCATACTCGCGCGGGTCGACACAAAGCCCCCCTTTGGAACCACCAAAGGGCGCTTCAACCAGCGCGCATTTATACGTCATGAGCGCTGCAAGCGCTTCAACCTCGTCCTGATTGACCTCAAGGGAAAACCGGATGCCGCCCTTGACCGGTTCCATATGTTCCGAATGAACCGAGCGATAGCCGGTAAAGGTCTTGATCTCGCCGCGCAGCCGCACCCCAAAACGCACCGTATAGGTGGCGTTGCACACCCGGATCTTCTCTTCCAGACCGGGGGACAGGTCCATCAGGCTGACCGCCCGGTTGAACATCTGGTCGACACTTTCGCGAAAGCTTGGTTCTGAGGCGGGGATATTCACATTCGTTCTCCTGTTGAACTGCAAGACGGGCATGCGCCGACGGCTACATGACCGCGACCCTATGCCCGCACTGGTGGAATTGCCAGTTTTTTAGGCAGTGTGAGAACCTTAGCGGAAGGCCGGTTAAAAGGGTTTAAACGTCACCGCTGACGGCGTCAGTCCTGCTGTTCACGCTCTGCAAGCATGATGGCGATGACTTCGGCCATGTATTTCGTCGCGCGCATCGGGGTCATCCCGCCCACGCCGACGCGCGTTGCCGAACGCCACCACAGGCCCGGGCGCCAGTCGCGCGCATACGGTTTTGTCAGCCGCAGCAAAAACCCGTTGGACGGTTTGAACGCAAAGGCCCCGCGGTCAATGGAGGAGATGTCTTCGATGCGCACGACAAGCGTGCCTGTATCGTCGCGCAGCTCGGTACGCGTCAACTCAAGCGTTCGGCAGGTCGATTTACGCATCGCATTGGCGATCATCAGCGATCCGGTGCCCAGAGCGATCAGGAACACCTGCCAGCCCAGCGAGGGCGGCGAGACGATGGCGACATAAATCACCAGCACCGCCAGAAACGCCAGCATCCCGATCCCGAGAATACGCCGCCCCATGGAGGGGGTCACACGTGCCAGAACTTCGTCTTCGGATTGCTGTGCCATACCTGCGCCTTGTCTGTGACTGGCGCAGTTCCTAGCCTGCAAGCCCCATGGCTCACAAGCGCAATCGGCGTCAGGGCTTGCGAAAAAGCCGTGGCATCACCTTGCGCAGCGATCTGGGGCGATAGCCGGTTAGCAAAACCGCACGCAGCCGGACAGTCGGATGCAGGTCTGTGGCCGCGCAGGGTCCGGCCCGCCATGCCTCAAGCCATGGAAGCAGACGATAGGCCCAGTGCACCCGGTATAAATCCGGTGCTTCTACCACCGCATCAATGGGCGTGTCCGGAATCTGATAGCCCGTTTTTACCTCCAACCCCGCCGCGCAGGCCGCCTTGAATATCCACGCAAGCGAGGCTGCGGCCAGCCCCTGCGGCGCGGCGGAGCCGCCGACAATGCCGTGATTACCTGCAAACCAGACCTGCTGGTAACGCCGCGCCTCGCTCTGATCGCCGCGATTGAGGCCTGGCCCTGCGTCCGATGCGTCCAGATTATCCCACAAGGCCGGCGCAAAAAGCGCGCGTTTTTCATCCAGTGCCAGCGCATGGCGGGCCTGTTCCACAAGATGCGTGAGGGATGTGTCGTGAAACGCATGGCGCTGGTTCCAAAAGGCGGCCAGACGCCCCAGAAACAGCGCAGGAATTCCCAGCGCACCCACCGTATCCCACACCCCAAGGTACGTGATGCGCACCAGATAACTGTGATCGGCCCGTTCGATGGCATCAACCGCACTGGTTGCGTAGTCGGGCGACAGCCGCCGCCGCTGCGCGCGCACATGCGGCGCATCCGGCGCATTGCGCGCCCCGCGTGAGCGGTAGAGCCGAAAGGCCGAGCGCAGGTTTTCCGGCGTCGGGTCGGACAGGATACCGCATTTTCGGATCATGCCGACCAGCGACCGCGCCGTATATGCGCCGCGCGAAAAGCCAAAGATCATGATCCTGTCGCCCGGTTGATAGGTCTTGCAGAGGGCGAGATAGGCGATCCTGATATTGCGGTTCAGACCCCAGCCGAAAAACCCGCCCCCCACCTTGGAAAGCCAGCGCCCCAAGGCACTTGCCATGCCGGTGCCGGTGCCGACACCGGGAACATAGATGATCTTTTGCGTTTTCGACTCCGCGCAGTCCCCGGCGAGGCGCGCCACATGTGTCTGCGCGCCGCTTTCCAGCGTGCTCCAGGTGCCATCACAGAATATCGCGATCACGGCCATTTGCTTCTCCTCTTGAAAGCTCTAGACCTAACGACCAAACGCTGGGGGCCGGTTACGCCACCGCGCGCTGCCTTAATCTGAACAGCGCATTTTCGCGCGCAAAGGACCAACCATGACGAAACCAATTGCCTTTCTTGCCGTGCTGCTCTGCCTGACCTTTGCGGGGTCCACCCTCTGGGTGCCTGATTTTGGCGGTTTTGACGCTGACCAGTTCCCGATCCCGCAAATGGACCCGCCGGTGCAACCCGCAGGCTATGCCTTTGCGATCTGGGGCATCATCTATCTGTGGTTGCTGCTGGGGATGGGCTTTGGCCTGTGGAAACGCCGCGAGGACCCCACATGGCACGCCATGCGCGCGCCGCTCTGCGTGTCACTGGCGGTCGGCTCCATCTGGTTGCCGGTGGCTGTCGTCAGCCCGGTCTGGGCCGCGATCCTGATCTGGGCCATGCTGATCCCCGCGCTGATCGCGCTGTTTCGCGCACCACGCGATGATCGGGGCTGGGCGCTGGGGCCGGTCGGGCTTTATGCGGGCTGGCTGAGTGCTGCAAGCTGTGTCGCCCTCGGGCTGGTGGCCGCGGGCTATGGATACCTTGATGACGAGACCGCGGCCTTCGCCTTCATATTCCTGGCCCTGCTGATTGCCTCGGCGGTGCAAAACCAACTGCGCCGCGCGCCAAGCTACGGCATCGCCGTCATCTGGGCGCTGGTCGCAATCGTCGTACAGAACATGGCCAGCTATCCCACCGTTGCAGCGCTCGCCGGGGGTGGCGCATTGGCCCTGACGCTGCCGGTCTGGAAGGCGTGGCGCGCGGGCAGAGCAGCCTCCGCCTAGAACGTCTGACGAGATAGCTGAAACATCAGTCACCTCGTAACGCATTGAGATCATTCATTTCAGGCCGCGTTACGTGACCAAGGCTTATCGCACGACGCTTTAATCCTTGCGACGCCCGTCGGTGTGTTTGCGCAGTTTCGAAGGCGGCGCCTTTTTGCGCCCCTTATAGGGGTTGGCATCGTTCTGACCGCGCATCCACAACCGGATCGGCGTTCCCGGCATATCAAAGTCGAGCCGCAATCCGTTCACCAGATAGCGGTTGTAACTGTCCGGCACCTTATCGGGATGCGAACACATCACCACAAATCCCGGCGGGCGTGTTTTCGCCTGCGTCATATAGCGCAGCTTGATCCGTTTGCCCTGCGGCGCGGGGGGTGGATGCGCCTCCAGCATGCCGGCAAGCCAGCGGTTCAGTTGCGCGGTGGTGACGCGGCGGTTCCAGACCTCATAGGCGCGCAGAACAGCCTTGTGCAACCGATCAAGACCCCGCCCGGTCCGCGCCGAGACCGTGACCAAAGGGGCGCCGCGCAACTGCGGCAAAAGCCGCTCAAAGCTCTCACGCAACTCATTCAACTTGGCCTGTTTGTTTTCCTCGATGTCCCATTTGTTGACCGCAACGACGACCGCGCGCCCCTCACGCTCGGCCAGATCGGCGATGCGCAAATCCTGCTGTTCAAAGGGGATCGCAGCATCCAGCAGCACGACGACCACTTCGGCGAATTTCACCGCCCGCAATCCGTCACCGACCGACAGTTTTTCCAGCTTTTCCTGCACCTTGGCCTTTTTGCGCATGCCTGCCGTGTCGAAGATCCGCATGGGGATAACATCCCCCTCCGGCCCGACCCAATCCGTGCGCAGCGAAATGGCATCGCGCGTGATCCCTGCTTCGGGCCCGGTGAGCAATCGGTCTTCGCCAAGGATCTGGTTGACCAGCGTGGATTTGCCCGCATTGGGCCGCCCGACAACCGCGACCTGCAACGGCTTGTTGGCCGTTGGCATGCGGAGCGCCGCCTCCATGTCACCGCTGTCCTCATCCAGCGCGACATCTGTTTCGGGTGCGTCTTCGGCGGCGCGTTCGGCATAGGCATCCGCCAGCGGCATCAGATGGGTATAAAGGTCGTTCAACCCCTCCCCATGTTCCGCAGACAGGCGGATCGGCTCCCCCAGACCGAGACTATAGGCCTCGATCACACCGGCATCCGCAGCCGCCCCTTCGGCCTTGTTGGCCGCCAGAACGACATGCCCCGCGCGTTTGCGCAGAATATCAGCGAACACCAGATCAGTGGGCGTGATGCCAACCCGCGCATCCACCATGAAGAGGCAGATGTCCGCCATATCAACCGCGCGCTCTGTCAAACGGCGCATCCGCCCCTGCAGGCTGTCATCGGTCACATCTTCAAGCCCTGCGGTATCAATCACCGTAAACCGCAGATCCGCCAGCCGCGCCGCCCCCTCGCGCAAATCGCGTGTAACGCCCGGCTGGTCATCCACAAGGGCAAGACGCTTGCCCACCAGACGGTTGAACAGCGTGGATTTGCCCACATTGGGCCGCCCTACGATGGCGAGCGTGAAAGACATGGCAAAGGCTCCGGATGTCAGGAATTGTCCTGCGCTTTACCGCAAAGCCGCGTCAACGGAAAGCATGCAATCGGCCATTTGACGACACGACATAAAGAACACCGCCCGCAACCACCGGGCTGGTCGTGGCACCGCCCGCGATCTCGACCGTGTTTACCAAGGCGCCGCTGGCAGGATCAAAGCTGCGCAGGAACCCGTCGTTGGAGGCCACGTAAAGCCGCCTACCGGCGAGGATCGGCCCGTGGTGAGCATAAATCTCGGCCCGTCTTCTGGGCCGGTCCTTGACGAAACGCGGCAGGGGCGTGCCCCAGATGCGGCTGCCGTCAGAGGCATCAAGGCGCAGCAATTCGTTGAGATCGGAGAGGATGAAAATACTGTCGCCTGCCGCCACGATGTTGCCCTCTGCCCCCTCATTGGCGGTCCAGATGCGTGCACCTGACTCAAGGGACAATGCCACCAGTCGCCCCGACTGATTGCCGACATAAACGCGGTTGCCCACGATCACCGGCGGGGCCGTAACATCGCCGATGCTGCCAAGGGCCGTGCCCGGACGCTCACCACGCACGGATGCATCCCAGCGCCGCAAGCCGCCCCGCCGGAACACCGCCTGCACCTCGCCCGAGCCAAAGGCAAAGACCGCCAGATCACCCGCCACCGCAGGGGCCGGCGCGCCCAACACGTTCGTCACATCCGGCGAGGCGGTGAGTTGCCACAACAGCCGCCCCTCATCCGCCGTAACCGCCCAGCCGCGATCATCGCCAGCGGTCAGATAAACGATACCGTCAACGATCGTCGGCGTGCCGGAGGCTGTGCCATCAAGCCGCTGACGCCACAACTCCGCACCCGTTGCCGCATCCAGAGCCACCAGATTGCCGTACCCCAGCGAGACGAAAACGCGCCCGCTGTCATAGGCCACACCGCCGCCTGTTGCCTGACCGCCGCGATCCCGGGCGGGGCGCACATCCGACTGCCAGACCGTTTGCCCGGACGGTGAGGTCGCGCTCACCAGAGCCTCGGCATCCAGGGTGTAAATCAGCCCGGCCCCGACAACCGGTGTGGCGACAATTCTCTGTCTGCGCCCGTCCCCCTGCCCGATGTCAGCCGACCAGATTTCGCTGATCTGTGCTGCAAGCGCCGGGTGCGCTGTGCGAAATGCGGGTGAGCCATAGGCCTGCGGCCAACTGTCATTCGATTGCACCGCGGGCAGGGAAATGGCGCGTTCTTCGTTCTGGATGGCGAGGCGCTCCGTTGCCTCTGTCCCGTTGAGAATGGATTCGACGCTCTCGCGCTTGCCCACCAGAATAGTGTCGTCTTCGGCACAGGCCGCAAGAAAAACCGTTGCAGCCAGCAGTAAAGACAGAGGTCGCGAAACGCGCGCCGGGGCTACAAAAAACATATACTCTATTCCGCCCTATTCACCCGCGTCAGCATCTGCGCGGCTCTCCCCAAGCTGCGCGCCACTCCGGTTCAGTTCCCCAACCCGGGAAGACTATCCAGTTCCGGCGTGCCGCCGAGCGCCACAATCACCTGTAAGGCGCGTTGTTGCAAGTCCGCGCTCGCACCCTCCGCCTGCAAAATCGACTGATACTGCGCAAGCGCGGCCTCGGTATTGCCAGCGGCGACTTCCATCAGCGCAAGCTGCTCCTGCGCCAGAAAGGACAGCGGCGCACCGGGCACGGCCAGCGCTTCGAGTTGCTGGCGACGTTCGGATGGGTCCATCGTGTCCGCCTGCAGAACAATGGATTTGAACGCGGCAATCTGGCGGTAAATCTCAGGCACATCACCATCAACGGCGACCTGTTCCAGCGCTGCGAGCGCTGCGTCAAGTTCACCGGCCTGCTGCGCTTCGGCGGCGGACAAAAGGCGCACCACGGCGGCCGCGCCGGGTGTTGCGGTGTCAATCGTATCAAGGCCCGCCTGACGGGTCGCGGGTTCGCTCAGCGACAAGGCGTCCAGAATCTGATCGCCCAGACGTTCCGCCTCGGCACGCGCCTGCGCCTTGCGGTATTCGCTCCACGCGGCACCGCCCACGATCAGCACGACCACCAAAGCGGCGACCCAACCATAACGGCGCAGCATCAGGTAAAACCTGTCGCGGCGCACCTCTTCGTTGACCTCATCGATGAAACTGTCTGTGTCGCTCATATTGCCCCGCCAAAACTCGCTTGTGGCCTCTCTTACAGTGCGCGGACGGGCAAGCCAAGACCCTGCACTTTCTCTGCGGGCATGCCATTGCACTCGGGCCGGAAAATAACTATTCTGAACTGATCAGTTTAGCGCGAAAACCAGTTTTCAATCGCCAGAGAGACCACCCAACGCGGCGCATTGACGGCTGAAAATCCACAACGAGGCAGCTTTAATGCGTATTTTTTCCATCGTTGCAGCGATTGCAGTGGCGGCGGCTTTGTACTTTGCCATCGTTGATCGCGGCGCTCTGCTGGCCCTGTTGGGACAGGATGCCCCCGCCCAGACCGGCGACGATTCGCCGGAAGCGGCGGCGCAAGATACCGTCCCGAGCAGTGATCTGGTCAAGGTCGTGGTGCAAAGGTCGGTGGCCCAGGCCATTGAAACAGCCGTGTCACTGCGGGGCGAAACGCGGGCCGCGCGGGTCGTGGATGTGAAATCCGAAACATCCGCCATCGTGATTTCCGACCCCCTGCGCAAGGGCGAGAATGTGGAGAAGGGTCAGATCCTGTGCCGTCTTGACGAATCCACACGCGGCGCGGCGCTGGCACAGGCCAAGGCACAGTTGGAGGAGGCCCGCGCACGCGCGCCCGAGGCGCAGGCACGTCTGGATCAGGCCATCGCGCAACTGGCCGAGGCGCGGATCAATCAAAACGCATCAAGCAAGTTGAGCGAGGGCGGATTTGCCTCAACCACCCGCGTGGCAAATGCCGAGGCCAATGTCGCAACCGCGCTCGCATCCGTCGAGTCCGCGCGTGCGGGTGTGCAGGCGGCACAGGCCGGGATCGAAAGCGCGCAGGCCAATGTCGCCACCGCCGAAAAAGAGCTGGAACGCCTGCTGATCCGCGCGCCTTTCGCGGGCCTGCTGGAAAGCGACACGGCGGAACTCGGCACGCTTTTGCAGCCCGGTGATCTCTGCGCGACGGTGATACAGCTCAACCCCATCAAACTCGTGGCGTTCGTGCCCGAAACCGAGGTGGAGCGGGTCAAGATCGGTGCGCAGGCGCGCGCCACGCTCGCCACCGGGCAGGACAACGTGACCGGGCAGGTCACATTCCTGTCGCGCGCCGCGGACGAAATGACCCGTACCTTCCTCGTCGAGATCGAGGTGGCCAATACGGATATGAACATCTCCGACGGTCAGACCGCGGAAATCCTCGTCGCGGGCGCAGGTGCCAAGGCGCATCTGCTGCCGCAATCCGCGCTGACCCTGAACGATGATGGCGTGCTCGGCATCCGCAGCATCGACGAGAACGCCATCGTCGGATTCCATCCCGTGAAATTGCTGCGCGACACACCGGAAGGCGTCTGGCTGACCGGGCTGGCGGACAGCGTTGATGTGATCGTTCTGGGTCAGGAATATGTGATTGCAGGTGTTCGCGTCGCCCCCACCTACCGGGATCTTGTGCAATGACCGGCATCGTCGACTGGGCCGCCGGGCGCGCACGCATGATCGTGGCGTTTATCCTGCTGAGCATCGTGGTCGGCGCATTTTCCTACACCACATTGCCGAAAGAGGGCGAGCCGGACATCGAGATACCTGCCCTCTTTGTCTCGGTGCCCTTTCCCGGCATTTCAGCCGCGGACAGCGAAACGCTGCTGGTCAAGCCGATGGAGACGGAGCTTGCCGATCTCGACGGGCTGAAGAACATGAGCGGCACCGCCGCCGAAAACTACGCCGGCGTGGCGCTTGAGTTCGAATTCGGCTGGGACAAGACGAAAATCCTCGCAGATGTGCGCGACGCCATGGGCAAAGCCGAAGCGAATTTCCCGGACGGGGCAGAGCAATATTCGATCAACGAGATCAACTTTTCCGAGTTTCCGATCATCATCGTGAACCTGTCCGGCCCCGTGCCAGAGCGCACAATGGTGCGCATTGCCAAGGACTTGCAGGACGATATCGAAGCATTGGATGCGGTGCTGGAGGCAGGCATCGCCGGATCGCGCGACGAGATGCTGGAGGTGCTGATCGACCCGCTGCGCCTTGAAGCCTATAACGTCACCGCCAGCGAACTGATCTCGACCGTTCAGAACAACAACCAGTTGATAGCCGCGGGTGAGGTGGATTCGGCCCAAGGCACATTCGCCGTCAAAATCCCCTCATCGTTCGATGAGCCGCGCGATGTCTACAACCTCCCGGTCAAGACCAATGGCGACCGCGTCGTGACCCTTGGTGATCTCGCAGAGATCAATCTCACTTTTGAGGACCGCGCGGGGACCGCGCGTTTTGACGGGGAAACCACGGTCGCCTTGCAGGTGGTCAAACGCAAGGGTTTCAACCTGATCGACACCGCCGCACTGGTCAAAGACCTCGTGGCCGAGAGAAGCGAACGCTGGCCGGAAGGCCTGCGCTCGGCGGTGCATGTGGGCACGTCAAATGACCAGTCGCGCATCGTGGACAGCATGGTGCAGCAGCTTCAGGGTTCGGTCTTTACGGCGATTGCGCTGGTGATGATCGTCTCGCTGGCCGCTCTTGGCATACGCGCCTCCCTGCTGGTGGGTTTTGCGATCCCCACGTCTTTCCTGCTCTGTTTCGCCTTTCTCGCCGTGATGGGAATCTCCATCTCGAACATCGTGATGTTCGGACTGATCCTTGCGGTGGGGATGCTGGTGGATGGTGCCATCGTGGTCGTCGAATACGCCGACAAGCGCCAACAGGAAGGCGTCGGCCCCATGCAGGCCTATGTGGAGGCGGCCAAACGGATGTTCTGGCCCATCGTGTCGTCAACTGCCACGACCCTTTGTGCCTTTTTGCCCATGCTCTTCTGGCCCGGTGTGCCGGGTGAATTCATGGGAATGTTGCCCGTCACGCTGATCTTCGTGCTTTCGGCCTCGCTGGTCGTGGCGCTGATCTATCTGCCGGTCATGGGCGGCGTCACAGGGCGTCTGGAACGCTGGATTTCGCAGTACATGCAAGAGGTTGCGGGCCTTGCGTGGTATCTGCACCTCGCGCTCTTCCCGATTGCCGCCTTGATGCTGATGACATTGGCCGGGCTGCCACCGGTGTTTGACGGTATCAGCGCGCGGTTTGCGACGATGGACGGGCTGAACCTGCTCGGCTCCGTGATCCCGACCTTCTTTGTGGTCTTTCTGTTGCTTGTGGCGGCGGCGGCCTGTGTGGCCATTGCCATCGGCGGTTTTCTGGTGCTGCTGGTTTCAACCTTCGCGCTGTTGACCCGCATGGGGCGCGCAGGCCGCTGGCTGGCGGCGCGGCTCTTCAGCGCCGAACCTGCGCAGATCACCGCAGGCTATCGCCGCTCCGGCTTTGGCCATGTGATGGCGGCAATCGTCGGCAACCCGGCCATGCCGCTGGTGATGGCGGGGGCGGTTTTCGTCTTTGTCGGCACGATTCTGATCTATTTCATAAACAACAACAATGGTGTTGAGTTCTTTGTGGAATCCGAACCCGAACAGGGCATTGTCTATGTTCTGGCGCGCGGCAACCTCTCGCTTGAGGAGAAAGACGCGCTTGTGAAAGACGCGGAAACCATCGTGCTGGCCCATCCCGGCATCAGCAACGCGTTTTCCTTCGCGGGGCAAGGCGGGCTGAACACGGATACCTCCGGTGCGTCGACCCCGAACGATATGATCGGCCAGATTCAGTTCGAAACGATCCCCTGGGAGGAGCGCGCCGACCGGCCAGAGCTTGACGGCAATATCGTCATCGCCGAACTCAGTGAGCAACTGGCGCAACTGCCCGGTATCAAAACCGAGATCCTCGAAGTCGCGCAAGGCCCCGCATCGGGCAAACCCGTCCATCTGCGCCTCAAGGCAGACAGCTTTGAAACGCTGACCGAGGCCACGAAAATCGCGCGTACACAGTTTGACGCCACCCCCGGCCTGACCCTTGTAGAAGACACGCTGCCCCTGCCCGGCATCGACTGGCAGATCGACGTGGATGTGGAAAAAGCGGGCCGCTACGGCGCTGATGTGCAGATCGTGGGCGCGATGGTGCAGCTTGTGACACGGGGGCTGCTGCTTGACACCATGCGCATCGACAGTTCGGACGAAGAGGTGGACATCCGCGTCCGCCTGCCCGCTGAGGATCGCTTCCTGTCCACGCTTGACACGCTCAAGGTGCGCACCACCGACGGGCTGGTCCCGCTCAGCAATTTCATCACCCGCACGCCGGTGCCAAAACTGGCCGAGATCAACCGGATCGACCAAAAGCGGTACTTCGATGTTAAGGCCGATGTCGCACCGGGGCTGGTCAAGGTGGTGGGCGACCCCGATGGCACAAGCGGCGAGCTGACCCTCGCCATGCTGCGTCCCGCTGGTGCTGCGGCGGATGTCACCGCGCCGGATGGCACCGGTTACAATTGGACATTTCGCGCGAATATCGACAACGACGCGCTGCAATCAGGTCTTGACGACGGACGCTTCAGGCTGGTGCCTGTGAATGCAAACGAACGTATCGCGGTTCTGACGGCGTGGCTTGTCACCGACCCCCTGCCGGACGGTGTCGAATGGGAATGGACCGGCGATCAGGAAGAACAGGCCGAAAGTGCGGCCTTCCTGCAGACCGCCTTTTCCGCCGCGCTGGGTTTGATGTTCATCATCCTGCTGGCGCAGTTCAACAGTTTTTACAACGCCGTCCTTGTGCTTGTGGCCGTGGTTTTGTCGACCACGGGCGTGCTGATCGGGATGCTGGTCATGGATCAGACGTTTTCCATCATCATGACCGGCACGGGGATCGTGGCGCTGGCCGGCATTGTGGTGAACAACAACATCATCCTGATCGACACCTATCAGGAATACAGCCAGTACATGCCCCGGATCGAGGCGATCATTCGCACCGCCCAAGCCCGCATTCGCCCCGTATTGCTGACCACGATCACCACCATGGCAGGTCTTGCGCCGATGATGCTCGGGCTGAGCCTGAATTTTTCCGAAGGCGGCTACACCCTCAACAGCCCGACGGCGCTGTGGTGGAAACAGCTTGCAACGGCGGTGGTCTTCGGGCTTGGCATTGCGACCGTGCTGACGCTGGTGGTGACACCGTCGATGCTGGCCATCCGCGTCTGGGCCACAACCTATGTGCGCTGGGTCGCCACGTTGCTGGCCAAGCTGTCACTGGGGCGCGCCTCGCGGGCGGCCCGCGACTGGGCGCTGGAGCGTGACGCCCGCCGTGTGGCGAATACCGAACTGATTTGGGACGACACCCCGGCCCCCGGCCCCGCAGACACGACGCTGAAGGCCGCCGAATAAGGCACTTCACAGCACTGTGACGAACATCTTGCCAGCGCCGTGCTAGCCTGTGCGCGACCATCAAAGGAGAATACCCATGCCGAACACTGCCGCCATCGCCGGACTGATCACGATCGTCAGCGCAACCAGCGCTTTTGCCGCCGATCTGATCGAAAAGACCAGCCCCCATGCCGTCGGCTACACAATCGACCGCCTTGAGGCGGCTGTCACTGGGGCTGGGGCGACGGTTTTTGCGCGCGTGGACCACGCTGCCGGTGCTGCATCCGTCGATCTGGAGCTTGCGCCCTCGCAACTGCTGATCTTTGGCAACCCCAAACTGGGCACGCCCGCAATGCAGGGCGGTGCGACGGCTGGGCTTGATCTGCCCCTGCGGGTTCTGGCCTACGAGGATAACGCAGGCGTCGTGCATGTGGTCTATCACGACCCGGCCACGCTCGCCGCAACCCACGGCCTGCCTGCGGATGCGAAATACATCCAGATGATGACCGGCGCGCTGGACAAACTGACCGACAAAGCGGTCGCTGCGCAATAGATCTTTGGCAACCCATCTGCCGGCCATCTCGCGCGCGGTCGGCAGATGCCCGTCAGAGGTGTTGAAAACTGTTATCGAGGCACTCGACGATTTCGATGCGCTGCGGATTGCGCAACAGCTTTGCGTATTTGTATTTGAACACGCCACCAGAGAGCTCAACGATTTGAGCGGCCACCCAATCCGGCGAGAGCATGGTTGCGCTGTCCTCCTCTGTTTCGGCCCGGAACGCGCTGTCAATACCTGAGGGTGCAACCACGAGCACCTTGCCGATCTCGCGATCCCGCACCAATGACGCGCCAAACATCCCCAACCCGGCTTGGGTGGCGCAGTAGGCAGGTTCAAGTTCCCTTGGTGTGTACTGCGCGCTTGAGGTGACAAGCATCACCTTGAGCGGCCCCGACGTGCCCGCTTTCAAACGCTGCACAAGCAACATCGGCGCGAGCAAACCTACATTCACCATGGTCCCCAAGGCTATATCATCGAGGTCATCAATATGGCCCCTTTGCAGAAACCCCGCCGCGTAAACCAAGGTGTTCACCGCCGGAAAAGCCGCCAAAAGAGCGTCTGCCGCACGGGCCAGATCCTCGGCTTTGTCCGTGATCGCAAACGCATGGAACTGCGCGCCCGCTAGCCTGGGGTCTTTGCGCCCGGCAACACACACATGATGTCCCTCATGCACATAGTGTTCTGCCAGTTTCAAACCAACGCCCGACGTCCCGCCAACGACAAGAATATTCTTTCTCACGTCACACCCTTCCTTGTCGGCCCCAGTATCTGCCCCGAAACCCTCTGATGCGGGGCAAACAGACCATTATGCTTCAAGCTCCTCAGACTGCTGACGCCGCCAAAGCTGCGCGTAGCGACCCTCGCGCGCGAGCAGCGCGTCATGTGTGCCCGTTTCGATGACCACGCCTTTTTCCAACACGATGATCTGATCCGCCTCGGCGATGGTGCTGAGCCGGTGCGCGATCGTGATAACAGTACGCCCACGGCCCGCTTGCATCAGCGCCTCCTGAATATCGGCTTCGGTTTCGGAATCCAGCGCCGATGTCGCCTCGTCCAGCAACAGGATCGGCGGGTCCTTCAGCAAGGTGCGCGCAATGCCGACCCGCTGCTTTTCCCCGCCCGACAGTTTCAGCCCGCGCTCCCCAACAGCCGTTTCGTAACCCTCGGGCAAGGATATGATGAAATCGTGGATCTGCGCAGCCCTTGCCGCCGCCTCGATCTCCTCCGGGGTCGCGCCGTCCTTACCATAGGCGATGTTGTAGCGGATGGTGTCATTGAACAGCACCGTGTCCTGCGGCACGACGCCAATCGCGCGGTGCAGGCTTTCCATCGTCACATCGCGCACGTCCTGTCCGTCAATGCGCAACGCGCCACTGGTCACATCGTAAAACCGAAACAGCAGCCGCCCGATGGTGGATTTGCCCGACCCGGTCGAGCCGCAGATCGCCACCATCTGACCGGGGTCCGCCGTGATCGAAACCCCCTTGAGGATGGCCCGGTCCGTGCTGTAGCCAAAGTGCACGTCATCCAGTTCTATGCGCCCGCCTTCAACCCGCAGGGGCCTGGCATCCGGGGCATCCACCACTTCTGCCGGTTGCTCCAGCAGATCGAACATCTCGCCCATATCCACCAGCGCCTGCCGGATTTCGCGGTACACTGTACCCAGAAAATTCAGCGGGATGGTGATCTGTAGCATATAGGCGTTGACCATCACGAAATCGCCTACCGTCAGCGTCCCGTTCTGCACCCCGATCGCCGCCATCACCATGACCCCGATCAATCCGGAGGTGATCAGAAACGACTGGCCAAAGTTCAGGAACGTGAGGCTCAGCGCGGTTTTGATCGCGGCATCCTCGTATTTTTCCATCGCCCTGTCATAGCGTTCCGCTTCGCGTTTTTCGGCGACGAAGTATTTGACAGTTTCGAAATTCAGCAGGCTGTCGATGGCCTTCTGATTGGCATCCGTGTCCTGATTGTTCATCTCACGGCGCAGTTTGACGCGCCACTCCGTCACCGCAAAGGTGAACCAGACATAAAGGACAATCACCACCGCCACGACCAGCAGGTAGTAGAAATCAAAATAGAGCGCGAAGATGATCCCCACGAGGATCAGTTCAAAGATCAGCGGCCCGATGGAAAACAGCAGGAAACGCAGCAGGAAATCAACACCCTTGACGCCACGCTCGATAATCCGGCTCAAGCCGCCGGTCTTGCGGGTGATATGATAGCGCATTGACAGGCGGTGAATGTGGTTGAAGGTCTCCAGCGCCAGCATGCGCAGGGCGCGTTGCCCGACCTTGGCAAACACCGCATCACGCAGTTGTTGCAGGCCCACCGTCATCAGACGCGCCATGCCATAGGCCACCGTCATGCCAATGGCCCCAAGCGCAAAGAGCGGCACGCCCTCCTCGGCCAGCGCATCCACCGCGCCCTTGTAAAAGAACGGCGTCGCGACCGATACCAGCTTGGCCAGGATCAACAGCGCAAACGCCATCAGCACCCGATGACGGACCCAAGCCTGATCCTGCGGCCAGAGATACGGCGCGACCTTGCGGATGGTCCGCCATCCCGAGCGGCGTTCTTTTTCTTCGATGTTCTGCTCGGCGCTGTCAGTGCTCTGATCGGCGGCGGTATCACTGGGCATATAGGGTCCTGTCACGTCTTGGAAGCAGATACCTAAGACACAGGCCCCGGCTTGGCCAGCGTGCCGCCCGATTTAGTCTGCGGGAAGGTCGAAAACCTGTCCCGGATAGATCAGATCGGGGTCGCGTATTTCACTGCGATTGGCCTCAAAGACCTGCACATAAAGCAAGCCCTCCCCATATCGCTCACGCGCAATGGCCCAGAGCGTGTCGCCCGCCTGCACGGTAATTGCCTGTATCTGCCCGGTGGCTGCCTGCGTGGCCGCCTCCAGCACAGCCGGTGCCTCGCGTTTGAACGGTGTTTCCAGACGGCTCGTCACCGCGCCATCCTGCCCCAGCGCATCCACACGCAACCGGTAGATACCCGCTGCCACATCTTCGATGACACCGCGCCATTGCCCGTCGGGCTCCACCCTCATACGGGCCACCGCCCGGTTGTCGAGATAGGCGCGCACTTCGACCGCGCCGGTGCCCGCGCGCCCGCCAAGCTGCACGTCGCCCGCATCCGAATAGCTGATCGTGTCGAGCATGATCCGCGACGCCGGGGCCGTCTGCACCCGCGACACCCCTTGCGCATCCGAACGCAATACGGCGATCGCGGGATCTTCCGTCCCCTCGGCAGTGGGCGCGGCCTCCGCCTCCGCCGGGGGCGCGACATCGCTTTGATCAGGCGCGGGGGGATCCACCGCCGCAATCTCCTGCACCGCTTGCGCAGGTTCTTCGTCCTGCGCCGGCTCCGCACCCGTGCCCGCATCCTGCACCATAGCCGTTGGCGCGGTCGCAGTCTCGGGCTGGTCTGGCGCTGCGTCCGGTGGCGGCAGGTCCGCCAGCGGCGTGACCGGGGCGAGGATAATCTCATCCACGGACGCGACCGCTTCGTCCCCTTCACCGCTGCGCAGGGTCAGGCTGCGTGCGCCCTCATCCGCCGTTACCGAACTCACCGCCGCGAATGAACCGGTTGAATCGGCCTGCGCTGTGGTGACGACCTCACCGTCGAGCAGCACATCGACCTGCGCGCCCGGCCCTGCGCGCCCGGCAATCACCATCGTTCCGCCCGTGTCTACCCGCACCTCGTCAATCGTGGGCGCGGCCTCCTCGGGCTCTGTTTGCGCAACGGGCGCGTCTTGCGGCGCGTCCTGTGGTATCTCCTGCGGCGCATCATCGGCTTCGATCTGCTGCGTGACGACCTGATTGCCCCCCGCCCCGCCAGAGGATTCCAGAACCGCCACGGCCTCTTCGCTCAGCCGCCCGGAATCGCGCATCGACAAAAATACCGCCGCCGCGATCAGCCCCGCAATCACGAGGCCCGCGGTCAACAGACCGGTGCTCTGGGATGGGTTGGCAGACCCATTGTCTTTCATTTTGATCTCAACTTTCCGGGTTCACGCGCTCGGATGCGATGCAGACATTGAGCCTACATAGCAACTGCCCTATCACTGGTCAAAACGAATGAAGTCATAAATCCGCGATTTGAAACAAGAAAGTCATGCCGATGCCCCCAAAATCCGTCTGTGTCTATTGCGGATCCCGCCCCGGAACCGACCCCGACTTCCTGCAGGACGCGCAAAACATCGGCCGCGTGATCGCCGATGAAGGCTGGCGGCTGGTCTATGGCGCAGGCGATGTCGGGCTGATGGGAGCTGTGGCGCGCGCGGCGCAGGAGGCGGGCGCTGACACCTTTGGCGTGATCCCGCAACTTCTGGTGGATTGGGAAATCGGGAAAACCGATCTGACCACCTATGTGATCACCGAAACCATGCATGAGCGCAAGAAAGTCATGTTCATGAATTGCGATGCCGTCGTGGTGCTGCCCGGTGGTGCCGGATCGCTGGATGAGATGTTCGAAGCCCTGACATGGCGGCAACTGGGCCTGCATCAAAAGCCGATATTCCTATTGAATACAAACGGATATTGGGACCCGCTGGTATCGCTTCTGCAACATGTGACAGCGCATGGTTTTGCCGATGAAACGCTGCACGGGTTCTACACCACCGTGCCCGATGCCGAGGCCTGCCGCCAAGAGCTGCAGCGCGCCTTTGGTCAGGGCGCCTGACGAACCACCCGACACATCAAGAATCCCGTAGGGCGTTGAACTCCCTGATTGCAGGCAGTGCTTGCGTGATCCAGGTTTTTCGCATGAGACTTTAGGGGGCTCCGGGCATTCAATCGCTACGAAAAACCCCGCGCCATCAACGATGACACGGGGCTGCAACAACTTAACCTGTCACGCGGTTACATGCGCGATGCGACGTTTTCCCAATTGACGAGGTTGTCGAGGAAGTTTGTCAGGTAGGCAGGGCGTTTGTTGCGGAAATCAATGTAGTACGAATGCTCCCACACATCGCAGCCGAGCAATGCCGTCTGGCCAAAACACAGCGGGTTCACGCCGTTTTCCGTCTTGGTCACCGCCAGCGAGCCGTCAGGGTTTTTCACCAACCAGCACCAGCCTGACCCGAACTGACCCGCACCGGCGGCGGAAAACTGTTCCTTGAACGCATCGACAGACCCGAAATTCTCGGTCAGCGCTTTTTCCAGCTCTCCGGGCATCTTGCTCTCACCCGGACCCATCATTTCCCAGAACTGGTTGTGGTTCCACAACTGGCTGATGTTGTTGAAGATGCCATTCTGCGCCACGGCAGAGGCATCATAGGTGCCCGTGATGATGTCTTCCATGGACTTGCCCGCCCATTCGGTGCCCTCAATCGCCTTGTTGCCATTGGTCACATAGGCGTTGTGGTGCAGGTCGTGGTGGTATTCCAGCGTTTCGGCGGACATGCCTTTGCCCGCCAGAGCATCATGCGCGTAGGGAAGATCAGGAAGTTCAAAAGCCATTGTCGGGCCCCCTCTTGGTTATTCAATGCGGTGTGTAGTGCAATGAAGCGCTACACGCTCGCAGTTCAAGTATCAGGGCGCGCAAAAAGTTCCAAGCGTATAGACAAAAGCTATTTTGCGGTCTTGGTCACACAGTTGCCTTTGCCGCTGAACCGATTGGGATATCCATCCGGCTTGGCATAAAGGCTGAAGGCACCGGTTTGCTTGTTGATCCGGGCGTTGTAATCCATGTGGTTGACGGTCTGATTGGCATCGTCGCGCGCCCCACGCAAGGTCCACCTTACATCCAGCTTGTTCGCCCTGTTACGAACCTGCGTTGTCTCGATGGGCTTTCCGTAAAAGTGCAAGATAACCGAATCTGAGATAACCGCGGGTTGCCCCTGTCTTATGACAATGCCAACCTTTTCGGATATCCAGTCAACACCTTCGCGTTTTTGAGTGATTGTGCAGTCATAAAGAGTGCCCGCAGCACGCGACGCGGCGGGCACGACCCCCACGACACCGACCACCGCGAGCAGCGCGCACACCGTTGCTGATCTATTCATCGGATCAGCCGTTTTTCAGCACGCAGGTGCCCGAACCTGTAAACCGGTTAGGATAGCCATCAGGGGAGCCTGATACATGCACCTTGTTGTTCGATTTCGTCAGCGAGGCGGTATAGTCGAAGGAGGGCGTCTGCTGGTTTTGGCTGTTGACGTTATTGTTCAATCGCCAGCGCACGACCATCTTGCGATCATTGTTCCGCGTGACACGTGCCACGATGGGGGCTTTGTTAAACTGCAAAACCACGGAGTCAGAAACAAGCACCTGCCCGTTTTCTTTCATAATGATTGCTAATTTTTCGGAAACCCACCCACCGCTTGCGCGGGTCGTGTTGATATCGCAGTCGTAATAAGTGCCGCCCGCTGTTGCGGTCCCGGCGAAAAGCAAAGAAACCAGTGCGGACGCCGTCAATTTTTTAAACATGTGGTACCTAACGCAAAGAAGTATGTTGTCAGGGTACCGGCAGCGCTTGGACAATTCAAAGTCCAAAGTGTCGCGATTTCCGCGAGCCACATTCACCTGCGATGCCGCGCGGGCACATCTGGCGCAAAAGGGCGCACGGTGTCACACGCGCGCCCTCGTAGGTTTCAGTGAATACCCTGTATTATTCCGTGATGGCCGGTGCCGTTTCAGGCTCTGCCACCGGGGTGGCGGGATCTATGACAGCAGTGCCCGGTTCAACTTCCGAGCCGTTCGCGCCGAGGAACGCAAGCCCTGCCACAAAGAGCCCGATGAGAAGCAATCCGACAACAATACCTTTGCCACCGATGCCTTGGTTGTGCTGTGAGTAGTCTGACATGATCTTCTCTCCTTTTGATGAGAGGCTCATGATGACGGGTCCGGGGCACGCTGCAATATAGGCGGAAATCCCCGACAACTTTCGGCGGGTGACAGCCTTTGCGCCCCAACCCCATCGGCTGAGCACCGCGCATTTGGCCCGCCTGCCAACTTGCGCTATACTGAAGCGAACCTCACAGAACGGAGAGACTTGATGAGTGAACAAATGTTGGCAGTACTTGGATTTGGCAGCATCGGCGCGATTGCCATCGTCTTGCTCGTACTGGAACGGCGCGGCATGGCCAAACGCAAGGCAGCGCGCGGCGGACGTGAAGTAGATGTCAGCAACCTGATCGCATTCGGCTCTGCCGCAGGCGAAAACAACAAGACAGACAAAACGCCCAAGTAACCGGCGAAACCACGGCGCAGGGTCGGTTCGCGGCCCATCACGGCGCCTGTGTGCGCCCTGAGCAATGGGCCACAGGGCGCATTGGCCTGCCCGGCGCAAACAAGGCATGCGCGCGCGCCCTTGCCCCAAAACCGGCGACGCGCGACATCATCTCGCATGCAACTGCCATGCTCTTGATCGTTTGCCCCTTTTGCGCGGCCCATTTGATCGCTACATGAATAGTCCAACGCTGCAAGAGGGCTTTATGACGTTCTGGATTATCTCGGCTGGACTGGCAATCATTGTGGCCGTTTTGATGGTACTTGCCCTGCGCGCGCCGAAACGCGGCATGACCGAACCTGCGGCGGCCTATGATCTGCGAGTCTATCGTGATCAGCTGCGCGAGGTGGAGAAGGACCTGGCGCGCGGCGTTGTGGATCCTGCCGATGCCGACCGCGTGCGGGCCGAGATCTCACGCCGCATCCTCGCGGCAGATGCCGCCCTGCAAACCGATGCGCTCGAAGCGGACGCAAACAAGGGTGCACCGGGTCTGGTCGGGGCCATTCTGGCGGTGGTTCTGGTCGGTGGCAGCCTGTGGCTTTACATGAATATCGG
This sequence comes from Roseobacter denitrificans OCh 114, assembly GCF_000014045.1. Taxonomy (NCBI): domain Bacteria; kingdom Pseudomonadati; phylum Pseudomonadota; class Alphaproteobacteria; order Rhodobacterales; family Roseobacteraceae; genus Roseobacter; species Roseobacter denitrificans. The sequence continues at coordinate 1,694,890 of NC_008209.1, read as the reverse complement.
CGCGCCGGGCTATGGCGATCTGGCCCTCAAGGATCGCATCGTTCTGGCCGAAGAAGCCCGCGCAAACCGTCCCAGCCAGCAAGAGGCCGAAGACAGCCTGCCCGCCTATGTGGCCCCCCCGGACATCAGCCCCGATTACGTCGCATTGGTGGAACGGCTGCGCGAGGCCGTGGCCGCACGCCCCGACGATATTCAGGGCCTGACCCTTCTGGCGCAGAACGAGGGTAACCTCGGTAATTTCCGCGCCGCCGCCCGCGCGCAGGCGGAAATCATCAGGGTGCGCGGCGATGAGGCGACCAGCGAAGACTACGCGAATTACGCCGACATGCTGATCCTCGCCGCCGGTGGCTATGTCTCTCCCGAAGCGGAAAGCGTGCTGACCCGGGTGCTTGCCCTTGATCCCACCAATGGCGCGGCGCGCTACTACGTCGGCCTGATGCTGGCGCAGACCGGACGCCCCGACAATGCCTTTCGCATCTGGGATCAACTGCTGCGCGAAGGCCCGCGCGAGGCCGCCTGGATCGAACCCATTCTCGCCCAGATCGAAGACCTCGCGTTTCGCGCTGGCGTGAACTATCAACTCCCCGAAATCGGCCCCGGACTGGACGCTCCCGGCGGGCCGAGCGCTGCGGACATCGAAGCCGCCGGTGAGATGAGCCCCTCCGAACGCCTCGAGATGATCGAGAGCATGGTGCAGGGCCTCTCGGACCGGCTCGGCACCGAAGGCGGCCCGGTACAGGACTGGGCGCAGCTGATCACCGCACTTGGCGTCCTGGGCCAGACCGGTGCGGCGCGCAGCGTCTATGAAAACGCCATTCAGGCCTTTGCCGACGACACCCGCGCGCTCGATCTGCTGCTGCGCGCCGGACAACGGGCGCAAGTGGCCGAATGATCCTTGAAGACACCGCTGACTTTCTCGCGGCACTTCCCTCCATGCGCAGCCTCATGGGCCTTGATCTGGGCACCCAGACCATCGGTGTTGCCGTCAGCGACACGTTCCTGTCCGTCGCCACGCCGCTGGAAACCGTCAAACGGCGCAAGTTCACGCTGGACGCCGCACGTCTGAGCGACATCGTGGCACAACGGCGGCTCGGCGGGCTGGTGCTGGGCCTGCCGCGCAACATGGACGGCTCCGAAGGGCCGCGCTGCCAGTCGACCCGCGCCTTTGCCCGCAATCTGGACAAATCCATCGGGTCGGACCTGCCCATCACGTTCTGGGATGAGCGCCTGTCCACCGTCGCCGCCGAACGCGCGCTCCTTGAGGCGGATACGTCCCGAAAACGTCGCGCAGAGGTCATTGACCACGTTGCCGCAGCCTATATCCTGCAAGGCGCGCTGGATCGCATCCGCGTAATTCGAGCAGAACAGGACCAAGAATGAGTGACATCTGGAAGCGGGACGAAGTCGAAAGCCCCTGCGTCAAAATCTGTGTGATCCACCCCGAGGCACGCCTGTGCACCGGCTGCCTGCGCTCCATCGAGGAGATCACGATGTGGTCCAAACTCTCCCCCGACGCGCGGCGCATGGTGATGGACGAATTGCCAGGCAGGCAAGGGCTGCTCAGCAGACGTCGCGGCGGACGGGCCGCACGGCTGGCCCGCTGATCCACCGGCCGATGCCACGGCGTGATGTCGCGGCAGGCGCCCACCCCCCACGAAACAGATCACAACGACCTTGAATCACGCCACCCGCGCGCACATCTATGATGTGCAAGGCAGCGGATTCACGCTGCCTTTTTTTAATAAAAAACAGGCTATAACGACATATGAAATCTACCAGAATTTGCCTTGGTGCCTTTGGCCTTCTGACGCTCACAGCGGGCGCAACCTTTGCGGACGGACACGGCGCTGTCGGCGATGATGTCATCGCCGCACAACGGGCAGCCTTGGCCGAAAATACGCAAGGCGCCGGTTTCGGGCCACAATCCCCGCGTGACCTCGAAACCCTGCGCGGCAACAACCCGCGCGCCTTCGGCACCGCCCCCGAATATACGCAAATGAACCTGTGCAACATCCACTTTCATGAAAACGCCGAACACCGGGGCGGCGAATTCACGACCTACGCAGGCAACGGCGATGGGGCGGGCGCTGGCACGGGCTTCAGGTATAATGGCACCCTGTCCGAAGCTGAACTGGCCCCTTTGGGACGCACCATCGGCGCCGGGACATATGGCGATCTGGCACCGGGCGACACGATTGAACTGCATTACGTCCACACCACTGCGCAAATCGAACCGGGCCCGACACTGGGCTCCTGCCTGTCAGACGCCATCGGCAACCCTCAATTGCGCGTCGAAGCACAGGTCTATGTGCTCGTCAACGATCCCGACGCGGCAGATTTCGTGACCCTGACCCAAGTCGAACAAGTCGACGGCCTTTATCAGGCGGTCAACATCCCCACCGACACCGGCACCCCGATCGCCTACAACGGATCGACAACGGGCCCCTCTTTCAACGAACAAGGATCACCGCTGCAGGTGTCATGGCGTGTGCGCCCTGAGGTCATGAAAGTCTCCATCACCAGCGTCGAGACATGGCTGTCCGACAATATTTTCAATGAGGGCGAAGCCCATGGCGTGCGCAACCTCGTCGCGAACCCGGACCTGATTTCCGACATCAACTAGAGCGTCTGACGAGATATCTGAAAGACCAAACATCACGTAACACGTTGAAATCTTTGATTTCAGGCAGCGTTGCGTGACAGAGGTCTTTCAGCAGACGCTGCAGGTGACCAGATACCCGCCCCGCACCCTGTACCCATATGTGACAAGGGCAACGGGGCGGGTCCGTCACATTTGACTTACGCCGACTGCAGTTTCCGCGCCTCCTCCCCTGCGAGGTCGAGCAAATGCTGCATGAAGGGCTTGTCCAGATCATCACTGCGCACCGCCGCATAAAGACGCCGCGTGATCCCTTGGGCCGTAAGGGGCCGCGTGACATAATCAGATGAATACTTCACCTCGCGCACCACCCAATCGGGCAAGACCGCGACCCCCCGATTGGACGCCACCAACAGCAGGATAACGGCCGTCAGTTCCACCTGCCGGATCGCCGCAGGTTCGACCTTGGCCGGGATAAGCAACTGGCTGAACACATCCAAACGCGAACGCTCCACCGGATAGGTGATCAGGGTCTCACCACGAAAATCGCCCGCCTCGACATAGGGTTTCTGCGCCAGCGCATGGGTGCTGGCGGCCACGAAAACCGGCGCATAATCAAAGAGTTCGACAAATTCCACACCGGGCAGGTCTTCGGGGTCGGATGACACCACCAGATCGACTTCCTCCTTCAGCAGCGCGGGCAGCGCATCAAAGGCCAGACCGGGGCGGATGTCCACGTCGACCTCCCCCCAGGCCTTGCGAAACTGTTCCAGCACGGGAAACAGCCACTCAAAACAGGCGTGGCATTCAATGGCGATATGCATCCGCCCCGTGCTGCCCGCGCGCAAGCCGGTGAATTCATCCTGCAATGCCTTGATCTGCGGCAAGACCTGCCGCGCGAGTTTCAGCAAGCGCATCCCCGCCGGAGACAGCTTGAGCGGTTTGGAGCGGCGCACGAAGAGCTCAACCCCCGCCTGATCCTCCAAGCCCTTGATTTGATGACTCAAAGCGGATTGCGTGATATGCAACTGTTCCGCCGCACGCGCCAAGCCCCCGGCCTCATGGATCGCCTCGATCGTGCGCAGATGGCGAAATTCAATATGCATACCGAACTCATGTTAAAGATGAAAGTTATGAATTTGTCTCATTTTTACTTCTGTGGCACAAGTCATGAAAAGCCCAAGGATAAAACGATGCCCGCTCCAGAAGTCTCATTCGAAGTTTTCCCGCCCCGCTCCATTGATGCATCGTTCAAGCTTTGGGAGACTGCGCAGGCGCTTGCCCCTCTGGCGCCACGGTTTTTCTCGGTTACCTATGGCGCGGGCGGCACGACGCGCGACCTGACCCATGATGCGGCCTATACATTGCACAAATCGTCCGGTCTGCCGGTCGCTGCGCATCTGACCTGCGTGGGGGCCTCCAAATCGGAAACACTCGCCATCGCGCAGCGTTTTGCCCAGGCCGGGATCACGGATATCGTCGCTCTGCGCGGCGACGCCCCCGAAGGCAGCAACGGCTTTACCCCTCACCCGGACGGGTTCGCCAACGCGGTGGAGCTGATCGACGCTCTCGCCCGCAGCGGCCAATTCACCCTGCGCGTCGGCGCCTATCCCGAAAAACACCCCGAAGCCGCCAGCCAGCAGGCCAATATCGACTGGCTCAAGGCCAAGGTTGACGCAGGCGCCTGCGAGGCGATCACGCAGTTTTTCTTTGAGGCCGATACCTTCCTGCGGTTTCGCGACGATTGCGTGCGCGCGGGCATCTCGGTGCCGATCACACCCGGCATCCTGCCCATCACCAACTGGACGAATGCCCGCAAATTCGCGCAGCGCTGCGGCACATCTATTCCCGCGTGGCTCGATCAGGCGTTTGACGCGGCCATTCGTGATGACCGGCACGACCTGCTGTCACGCGCGCTGTGCACCGAACTCTGCTCGGATCTGGTGGGTGAGGGCGTCGACAAGCTGCATTTCTACACCCTGAACCGGCCAGAGTTGACGCGCGAAATATGCCATGCCCTCGGTGTCACACAGGCCGTGACAGGCATTAAGGACGTCGCGTAAACCTTGAAGCCGCGCCCCAGCCGCTTAAGCTCCCCGCAACACACTTTTGCGGAGAACCAGATGCCCTACGCTGCCCAAACCCCTGACGATTTGCTGCCCCGCTCGGAAATCCTAGGCATGTCGGGGCTGACCTTCATGCAGCGCGTGCTCAAGGGAGAGATCGCGGGCGCCCCCATCGCGGCGACGCTCAACTTCAACCTGCTTGAGGTCGAAGAGGGCCGCGTGCGCTTTTGCGGCACACCGGAATTCAGCGCCATGAACCCCAGCGGTGCCGTGCATGGCGGCTGGTATGGGGCCTTGCTCGATTCGGCTCTGGGCTGCGCTGTGATGACCAAAGTGCCGCAGGGTTCGGTCTATACGACGCTGGAATACAAGGTGAACATTACCCGCGCCATTCCCCTCGGCATGTTCGTCCACTGCGATGCCTTGGTGGATCACGCAGGCCGCACCACAAGCGTGGCCCATGGCGAAATTCGCGGTGCCGAGGATGGCAAGCTCTACGCCACCGGCTCAACGACCTGCATCATTATGAAACCGGGCTAAAGACGACGCGCCGAGTAGATGGACAGTATTTAAACACCTGCGCGTCGCAGTTGCCTTTGTTTTGGGGCGTTTTTTATAGCGACGGTCGAATCCATGGTAAAACTGCCGGATTCCAAAACCTACGACCTTGCTGCCGCAGAATCCGAGGTGCAGCGTGCCCTGTCGGCGAAGGATCCGATGCGGAGGCAAAAACTGCCTTTAGCGGAGCGCATCAGGCAGGGCGGCGGATCTCAGACAGCGGTCAACCTGTCTGACGCGCTTATGCTAGACGGCCCGGCCAAAGGCCATTCTGCGGCGGGGCGCGGGACGGGCGGCGGCGCGCAAATGCACGCTGTCATGCATCCGCTCGGACGCATCTGTCAGCGCCACACGCGCACGGCGCGTCACGAACCACTTGCCGCGCCCGCGAAAGGTGCCCAGCATCGGCGCGTTCGGATCACAGGGAAACCGCTTCGCCCAGCCCTCGGGCAGCGGCAACCCGGCCAGCTGCGCACGCTCCAGCATCCAGACCAGCGGGATGTTGGACAGGGGCCGCGCCTCCTCGAACCCGCCCAGCTGCCCGCCGATATCGCCATGGGTCCCGGGAAACCAAAGCTGCTCCACCCGGCCCTCGAAACCGTCAGGGGTGTTCCACATCACCGGCGTATAGGCCGCGCGCGTTTCATCCAGCGCCACCGCGTGAAACCCCGCCTTGACGTTGTGACTCAGCGCATCGTTGTGAAACGCATGCGCCTTTTCGCTCAACCGCCACAGCACGGGCATATTCAGGCCCAGCGCCTTGACCGTATCCCACACGCCAATCATCTCGATCTCGATATCTTGCAAACACTTGGCCCGGGAAAAGGCGCGCGCCACATCGGCCTTGGGATCACATTCGTAATGGCGATAGACATCACGAATGTTCCGCTCCGTCGCGACCTGCGCGCGCAACAGCCCCATCATGTCAATGACACCCGCAAGGCTGCGCACCGCATAGGCCCCGCGCGAATACCCCATGAGGAAAATGCGGTCCCCCGGCCTGTAGCGCGACGCGAGATAGCCATAGGCGCGCCTGATTTGCCGGTTGATGCCGCGCCCGATCATCACATCGCGCGCGGACCGCCAGTCGGTCCATTGCAGCCCCGGCTCATAGTAAATCGACAGTTGCGCCCCCATCTCGCGGCACAGATGATAGGCGATCCCGGCGTTCGTCTCCTGACCGGGGGTGAGCGACGACATCGTGCCATCCAGAATGACAACATGTGTGACCGGCCCCCGCCGGGGCCCGAAATCCCGCGCTGGCCGGCGCCAGATCGCCCGGCGCAGCCAATGCCACGTCTTCCTATTCGGCCGCGATAGCCTCACTGTTTAACAACTCCCAAACCTTGAGCGGGGTAAAAGGCATATCCGCCTGCCGCACGCCATGCTCCCAAAGCGCATCCTGAACCGCATTCGCCACAGCCGCGAGGGCCCCAACCGTGCCGGCCTCTCCGCACCCCTTCATCCCCATGATATTCGCCGTTGACGGCACAGGTTCAGAGGTAAAGCGAATATTGGGCACACCATCCGCCCGCGGCATGGCGTAATCCATGAAACTCGCGGTCAGCAACTGGCCCTGCTCATCAAAGACCACATGTTCGCTGATCGCCTGTCCGATACCTTGAGCGACACCGCCATGCACCTGTCCTTCGGCCAGCATCGGGTTGATAAGATTGCCAAAATCATCCACCACCGTATAGCGGTCCACGCGGACAACGCCGGTATCGGGATCAATCACGACCTCGGATATATGGCAGCCATTGGGGAAACTGCGCGCAGGCAGGGTCGCGCGTGCTTCATGGCTCAACAGATCGTCGCGGCCCTTTTCGCGGGCCATCTCCGCCACTTCCAACATGCTCGGCGTCATATTGCTGCCATCCGCGCGAAAGCGTTCATCGTCAAAACTGATCTCGGAGGCTGGCACACCCATTTCATCGGCCAGAAACGCTGTGAATGCTGTGGTCATGACCTCAACCGTGGCCAGCGTCGCCGTATTCTGCACGGTAACGGAGCGTGACCCGCCAGTGCCGCCGCCCTGCGCAATCTGATCACTGTCGCCCTGCACGACAAAAATCTGATCCGCCGGTATCCCGGTCTGATCACTCAGGAACTGGGCGTAGACGGTTTCATGCCCCTGTCCTGTGCTTTGTGTGCCGACATAGATGCTCACGGTGCCATCCTCATTGAACGCGATCTTTGCGCCTTCACTAGGATCACCCAAAATACTTTCAATATAGTAACACAGCCCCAGACCGCGCAGCAGACCCCGGTCCGCATCGGCTTTTTTGCGCGCGGCAAAGCCCGCAAGATCGGCCTCAAGCTCAGCCCGGCGCAGCACCTTGTCGAAATCGCCGACGTCATAAACCTCACCGGTGGAGTTCTGATAGGGGAACTGATCCGGCTTGATGAAGTTGATGCGCCGCAATTCCAGCGGGTCCACACCGAGGGTCCGGGCCGCGCGGTCAATCAACCGCTCCAGCACGTAAATCGCCTCCGGTCGCCCTGCGCCGCGATAGGCGTCCACATAGGTCGTGTTGGTGTAAATCCCCTCGACCCGCAGCCATGTGGCCTGCACGTCATAGACCCCCATCAGCACCCGGCTGAACAGCTGGCTCTGGATGAACTGCGCATACATGCTGTTGTAAGCGCCAAGGTTGCAGCGCGTGTGGACACGATATCCGATGATCTTGTGGTTTTCATCAAAGGCAAATTCGGCAAAGCTCGTCAGGTCACGCCCGGCGTTATCGGTCAGCATCGCCTCGGTGCGTTCGGACATCCAGCGCACAGGCTTGCCCACAACCTTGGCGGCATGGGCGGCCAGAACATATTCCGGATAGGGGAACCCCTTCATCCCGAAACCACCGCCTGTATCGGGGTTGGTGACGCGCACACGCTCTGCGTCGATGTTCAGCAATTCCGCGATCTCTGATTTCTGCGCCCAGACGCCCTGCCCGCCCACGGAAACGTGGACCCGCTCGCCGTCCCACTGCGCGAAACATCCGCGCGGCTCAAGCGAATTGACGATGATGCGATTGTCCGGCACCTCCAGCGATACGGTGCGCGCAGCGGCGGCAAATGCAGCGTCCGTGGCCGCCTCATCCCCCATGCCCCAGTCAAAGGCCACATTGTCAGGGGCCTCGGCGTGCAATGGCGCGCCACCGGCCTGAATATCCATCTTGGCGGGCAACTCCTCATAGGACAGGTCGATCAATTCCGCCGCATCACGCGCCTGATCAAGCGTTTCTGCCACGATGAAAGCCACAGGCTCACCCACAAAACGCATACGCTCCTCGGCGAGGATCGGTCTGCGGGGGGCCGCGCCCATGCTGCCATCGCGGTTCTTGACCGTCTGGGCTGACATCGACTTGGTTATCCCGGCCGCCTTCAGATCATCCGCCGTCAGCACCGCGTGCACGCCCGGCGCGCCGCGCGCCTGCGCCACATCCAGACCGGTGATCACCGCATGGGCCACAGGCGCGCGAAACACAAAGGCAAAAAGCGCCCCCTCAGGCGCGATATCATCCACGTAGCGACCTTCACCTGTGAGAAAACGAACATCCTCAACCCGCTTTACGGGCTGTGATTTGCCAAATTTTTCCATGTGATGCCTCCTTGCATACCGATCTGTGTCCGTGGGGACAGTAGCGGCGATGACCCGCATGTCCAGTGCTGTGGCCCGTCACGGCATAATCGCACAGAAAGGTGATTTCGCAGCCTGCAATCCAGTGTCGCAAACAGAACAGAAGCCCGCCCGCGCCAAAGCGATCATTCAACCACACGACAAGGAGGATCAGATGCCCCACCCCTTGCCACTGGAACAGGGCCGCCTGACACAGGCGCAAACCGATCAATACTGGCGCGACGGCTATCTCTTTCCGCTGCAGGTGATGCCCGCGACTGAGGCGACCGCCCTGCGCACCGAACTTGAACGGATCGAGGCGGATTACCTTGACGCGGGCTTGCCGCTCCCGCTGAGCACCTATAAACGTGTCAATGCGCATTGCGTGATGCCCATGGCCCATCGCATCGGATCCGACCCGCGCATCCTGGACGTTGTCGAAGGTATCCTCGGCCCCGACATCATGATCTACGCGGTTGAATTCTTCATCAAGGAACCGCGCACCAACCAGATCGTCTCCATGCATCAGGACCTGACCTACTGGGGTCTCGGCGCGATTGACGGGCTGGTTACCGCATGGCTGTCGCTCTCGCCCGCAACACCTGCCTCCGGGTGCATGGATTTCGTGCGCGGCTCACACAAGAACGCGATCCTGCCGCATGAAGACACCTTTGCCGAGAATAACCTCCTGTCGCGCGGGCAGGAAGTGCAGGTCGATGTGGCGGACACCGACAAGGTGCCCATCGAAATCCACCCCGGCCAGATCTCGCTCCACCACGGGCTGACGATCCACGGCTCCGGCCCCAACACCACCGAGGATCGCCGCATTGCCGCCGTGATCCGCTACTGCGCGCCGGATGTGAAACAGCAGGTGGCCGAGGTCGATTACGCCCTCCTCGCCCGGGGCACAGACAGGCACGGCCATTTCGCCAGCTTCCCCGCGCCATCGGCGAATTTTGCCCCCGATGCCCTCGCGCAGTATGATGAAATCCGCGCCGCACAGGCCAAGGCGATGATGTCCGGCGCCAGGAAAAAAGGAACCCTCTACGGATGATCGACCGCGTCAGCTTTACCCAGATGAAAGACGGCACCAAGGAAGACTACGACTTCCTCACCGAACACGAAACCGCCTATACCAAAGGCACCGCCGACCGCCTGCTCACCGCGCTGGTCAGCCTTGATGAAAGCCTCTCGGGCTACCAGATCACGCGCCTCGGCCACTCGCTGCAATCGGCCACCCGCGCCGAACGCGATCGCGCTGACACGGATTGGATCGTCTCCGCCCTGCTGCATGACATCGGCGATATCTTTGCGCCCTACAACCACGACGAATACGCCGCCACCATCCTGCGCCCCTTCGTGCGCGAACAATGCACATGGGTCGTGGAAAAACACGGTGATTTCCAACTGCTCTACTACGGCCACCACGTCGGCGCAGACCCGCACAAACGCGACGCCTACCGCGACAGTCCCTATTTCGACGACTGCGCGCAGTTTTGCGAACGCTGGGATCAGGCGAGCTTTGATCCCGCCTATGACACCCTGCCGATCGAACACTTTGCCGACCGGGTGCGCGCCGTCTTTGCCCGCACACCTTACGATCCGGCCATCATCCGCCCCGGTGCGCGCGAACCCCTGATCAGCACATAAACCGCACGCCCGACCTTTCCCTTTGCGGCGACCTCGGCTAGATCATCGCGCAAGCAAGGGTAAAGGACGCATGTAATGGCGCTGGACAAGACATTCGACGCAAAAGAGGCCGAAGCACGCCTCTACGCCGCCTGGGAACAGGCGGGCGCATTCAAGGCCGGGGCCAACGCCCGGGCAGCTGCTGAAACCTTTTCGATCATGATCCCCCCGCCCAATGTGACGGGATCGCTGCACATGGGGCACGCCTTCAACAACACGCTGCAGGATATCCTGATCCGCTGGCACCGCATGCGCGGCTTCGACACGCTCTGGCAGCCCGGCACCGATCACGCGGGCATCGCCACGCAGATGGTCACCGAACGCGAAATGGCCGCCAATGGCGAAGGCCGCCGCCAAGACATGACGCGCGATGACTTCGTTGCCCGTGTCTGGCAGCAAAAGGTCAAATCACGCGGCACGATCATCGGGCAACTCAAACGCCTCGGCGCGTCCTGTGACTGGTCGCGCGAAGCCTTCACCATGGGCGGCGCACCGGGCGACCCTGACGCAGGCAACGGCCCGAATTTCCACGACGCGGTCATCAAGGTCTTCGTGGACATGTACAACAAGGGCCTCATTTATCGCGGCAAGCGGCTGGTCAACTGGGACCCGCATTTCGAAACCGCGATCTCGGACCTTGAGGTCGAGAACATCGAAGTCGATGGCCACATGTGGCACTTCAAATACCCGCTCGCCGAGGGGGCCACTTATGAATACGTCGAAAAGGACGAGGACGGAAACGTCACCCTGCGCGAGACCCGCAATTATATCTCGATCGCCACGACCCGGCCCGAAACCATGCTGGGCGATGGCGCGGTTGCCGTGCATCCGTCAGATGAACGCTATGCGCCAATCGTCGGCAAGCTCTGCGAAATCCCGGTCGGACCCAAGGAACACCGCCGCCTGATCCCGATCATCACCGATGAATACCCCGATCCCGACTTCGGCTCCGGTGCGGTCAAGATCACAGGCGCGCATGACTTCAACGACTACGCCGTGGCCAAACGCAACGGCATCCCGCTCTACCGCCTGATGGACACCAAAGCCGCCATGCGCGACGACGGTGCCCCCTACGCCGAGGCCGCCGCGATTGCGATGGCCGTGGCCCAGGGCGAGCGCACACTCACTGAAGCCGAAGCCGACTCGGTCAACCTCGTGCCGGACGAATTGCGCGGGCTGGACCGGCTCAAAGCCCGCAAGGCGGTCGTGAAACAGATCACCGCCGAAGGGCTGGCCGTCATGGTCCCCGTCGCCAACCCCGACCCCGAAGACGCGTTTTTGCCCGTGGACGAACCTTTCCTTGAGCCGCTGGTCGAGAACAAAAAGATCATGCAGCCCTTTGGCGACCGCTCCAAGGTCGTCATCGAGCCGATGCTGACCGACCAGTGGTTCGTCGAAACCTCCAAAATCGTGCAGCCCGCGATTGACGCCGTGCGCAATGGCGACACCCAAATCTTCCCCGAGCAGGACAAGAAGGTCTACTTCAACTGGCTGGAAAACATCGAGCCATGGTGCATCTCGCGGCAATTGTGGTGGGGGCACCAGATCCCGGTTTGGTACGGGCCGAGTAAATACGAGATTTCCGACTATCCCGCGACCCATTCGGGTACACCCAAATCGTTCTGTGCATCATCGTTTGACGATGCATGTGAACTAGCCAAAGAATACTACGGCGATAACGTTTCGTTTGCTCAACATCCGCAAGACGAAGGCACCATGCAATATGGTTTTGGCTTTAGCAACGGTAGTCTGTCCTCGGTCTCTTTACGTCGCGACCCCGACGTCCTCGACACATGGTTCTCCTCCGGCCTCTGGCCCATCGGCACGCTGGGTTGGACGGGCGACGCCGAACTGGACGCGCAGAACGACGCGCTGCAAAAATACTTCCCGACCTCCACGCTGATCACCGGCTTTGACATCATCTTCTTCTGGGTCGCCCGGATGATGATGATGCAATATGCGGTGACGGGGCAAAAGCCGTTCTCGACCGTCTATGTCCACGCGCTCGTGCGCGACGAGAAGGGCAAGAAGATGTCGAAATCCCTCGGCAACGTCATCGACCCGCTCGACATGATCGACGAGTTCGGCGCGGACGCCGTGCGCTTTACCCTCACCGCCATGGCCGCCATGGGGCGCGATCTGAAACTCTCCACCCAGCGCATCGCGGGCTACCGCAATTTCGGCACCAAATTGTGGAACGCCTGCCGCTTTGCGGAGATGAACGAAGTCTTTGCCCAGCGCGCGGCCCGCACCGACGTGATACCGACGCAAAACCGACCTCCTGCCGATGTCGAACAGGCCGTGAACAAATGGATCATCGGAGAGACCGCGAAAGTCCGGGAAGAGATCGACGCAGCGCTCGAAAATTACCGTTTCAACGACGCGGCCAACGCGGCCTATGCCTTTGTCTGGGGCAAGGTCTGTGACTGGTATGTGGAGCTGTCCAAACCCCTGTTGCAGGACGCCGCCAACGCCGAATTCGCGGCCGAGACACGCGCGACGATGGCGTGGGTGCTGGATCAATGCATGATCCTGCTGCACCCCATCATGCCCTTCATCACCGAAGACCTCTGGGCGCAAACCGGCCGTCGCGACGAGATGCTGGTGCTCACCGATTGGCCCATCTATACCGCCGCTGAACTGGTCGATCCCGATGCCGATGCGGAAGTGAACTGGGTCATCAGCCTGATCGAATCCATCCGCTCCGCACGGGCGCAAATGCATGTCCCCGCAGGGCTTTACGTCCCCCTCGTCGTCACCGAGATCGACGCCGCCGGACAGACCGCTTGGGACCGCAACGAAGTGATGATCAAACGCCTCGCCCGCGTTGAAGCACTTGAGCACGCAGAGGGTTTCCCCAAAGGCACAGTATCCCTCGCCGTGCGCGGCGCATCCTTTGGGCTGCCGCTGGCCGATATCATTGATATTGCTGAGGAAAAAGCGCGGCTTGAAAAGTCACTGGGCAAGCTCGCCAAGGAGCTTGGCGGGCTGCGCGGGCGGCTGAACAATCCGAAATTCGCAGCCTCCGCCCCGCCTGAAGTGGTCGAGGAAACCCGCGCCAACCTCGCCCTGCGCGAAGAGGAAGAAGCCAAGCTGAAAGAAGCGCTGGCGCGACTGGCCGAACTGGGCTGAGCGGAGCGCAGCCAAGCCGATAAATGCGCCCCCGGCGCTAGCCAAAATCCGGGGCGCGTTTGGCAAATTGCGCGGCGATCACTTCCATCTGCTCGGGCTTGCCCAACAAGGCCACCTGCAGGCGCGATTCCTCCTTCAGGACATCCGCCGGCGCAGCGGTATGGGCATAGGCGCACAGGCTCTTTGCGGCCCGGATGGCGTTCGGCCCATTGCCCGCGATCTGCGTCGCCAGGTCCTGCGCCGCCTCCAGCGGGTCGGCGACAACCTCCGTGACCAGCCCCCAGGCCGCCGCCTGCTCCGCCGGGATCGGGGCGGCGGTGTAGATCATCCGCTTCATCACATCGTCGCGCACCAGACGCGGCAGCAGCACCATGCCCCCCATGTCCGGAATAAGACCCCACTTCATCTCCATCACCGCCACCTGCGTGCCCGGTGCCGCAAGTCGAATATCCGCCCCCAACGCCAGCTGCAGGCCAGCGCCAAAGACGACGCCATGCAGCGCGGCAATCACAGGAATATCAAGGCGATGCCAGATCATCGCGACCTCCTGCCAGCGGTTCGTCGTCCCCATGCCGTGGGTGCGGGGCATGACAAGCGCTTCGATATCCTGCCCGACCATCCCGGACAGACCGGCGATATCAATGCCCGCACAAAAACAACTGCCTTCCCCCGACAAAACCACGGCGCGGGCAGAAGAGGCTGCAACGTCTTCGCCCGCCGCGATAATGGCATCAATCATCTCATCATCCATCGCGTTTTTCTTTTCCGCCCGGGTCAAGGTGACGTGGGCGATATGATCGTGGTGGCTCAGGCGCAGGCGCGACATCGCGGCTCTCCTTTTCTGATAGCTGTAGAAATCCTGACACACATTTCACTGCCTGCGCAACGTCACTGCAAAGCGGGCTTGCTCAAGACGCATACCTTGATTTATCACGCCGCATGATTCGTTTTCGCCTGACCAAAATCGCCGAAACCCTGCCAGCCACTGTTCCCTTTGTCGGCCCCGAAACGCAGGAACGCGCGCGCGGCATGCGCTTTGATGCGCGGCTTGGAGCCAATGAAAGCGTCTTTGGTCCCTCCCCGAGTGCGGTGCGCGCGATGGCGGAAACCCCGCAGTGGATGTATGGCGATCCGGAAAACCATGACCTGCGCAACGCTCTTGCACAGCATCTCGGCACCCCGCCCGATACGATCATGATCGGTGAAGGGATCGACGGGCTGCTTGGCAATCTGGTGCGGCTTTTTGTGGGCCCGGGCGATGCGGTTGTGACCTCGGACGGAGCCTATCCGACGTTCAACTATCATGTCGCGGGTTTTGGCGGGATTGTGCATAAAGTCCCGTATAATAAGGACTTTGAAGATCTCGCGGCCCTGTTCGAAACGGCCGGTGAGGTGGATGCAAAACTGGTCTACATGTCCAACCCTGACAACCCCATGGGCACGGTCCACAGCGGCTCCGACATCGCCGCAGCCCTCGATGCGCTGCCCTCCGGCACGCTGCTCGTGCTGGATGAGGCCTATCTCGAATGCGCCCCGGAAAGCAGCGCGGTGCCGGTCGCCTATGACGATCCGCGCGTGATCCGGCTGCGCACCTTCTCCAAAGCGTATGGGCTTGCAGGGGCACGCGTCGGGTATGCGATAGGACATGCGGATGTCATATCGGCCTTCAACAAGGTCAGAAACCACTTCGGGATGAACCGCTCCGCACAGGAAGGCGCACTGGCGGCACTGTCCGATCAGACATGGCTGCGCTCGGTGGTGGCACGTATCACCTCGTCCCGGCTGCGGATCGCCAAGATCGCCACATCCTGCGGATTGAAGCCAATCAAATCCGCAACAAACTTCGTTGCCATTGATTGCTGCCGCGACAGCGCCTTTGCCAGCCGCGTGTTGGAAGAGATGCTGGCGCAGGGCATCTTTGTGCGCATGCCCATGGTCGCCCCCCTCAATCGTTGCGTCAGGGTCAGCTGCGGCACACCCGCGGACCTTGACCTTCTGGCCGAAGTTCTGCCAGAGGCCCTGCGGCGCGCAGAAAAAGGCTGACGTCCACGCGTGCCGCTCTATACTCTTTGAAAAGAGCGGTCAGCGAGGTGTGATATGGAAGGTCACAAGCTTGGGCGGGCTCCGAATTTCACAGGTGCCTGTATCGTCATGTTCGGCGTCAATCTGGCGTGGATCCTATTGTTCCTCTTTGCGGTCTACGGCCTTGTTGCAGCGGTCTTTCTGGGTCTGGTCGTCAACCATTGGGTGTCGTGGCTGGAACATCGCAAACAACTGGAAGATCAGCGCTACTCCGACGCCCCCGCCGACAACTGACCGGTGGCAATCACGGTGGATGCAGCCTCAAGCGCGCCCGGCCCGTGCGGAATGTCCAGCGCTTTCAAACCCGCATCCACGCCGCCGAGCATCCCCATGATCATGTGGCCGTTGATGTGACCCATGTGACCCAACCGGAAAAACCCATGCCATGCCGGATCGCCCCGTGTCGCCATGCCAAGTCCGATGCCAAGGGTCAAGCCAAGCTGGTTTTCAGTCCAGTCGCGCAGCGCGGTGGCCTGCGGGCTTTCAAGTTTCAGTGACGTAACAGCCCGGCTGCGCGCATCCGGTTCGGCCACATTGAAGGCCAGACTGCCACCTGCGCCCCATGCGCTGCAAGCCGCCCAGATCGCATGTGCGAGCACTTCGTGACGCCGCCACACAGCTTCGATTCCTTCGGCGTGGATCATGTCCAAGGCAGCCCGCAGACCGTAGACATGATGCGTGGGCGCTGTCCCGTTCCAGTATTGATAAAACAGGTCAGGTGCGGCGCGCGGGGTCCAATCCCAATAGCGGCTGACCCTCGGCATTTGCCGTCGAACCTCGCCAGCCTTGTCGTTGAAAAAGACGAAAGCCATGCCCGGTGGCACCATCAGCCCCTTTTGACAGGCAGTGACCATCACATCCACGCCCCAGTCGTCCATCTCGAACACGTCGCAGCCCAGTGACGCAATGCAATCCACCATCAACAACGCGGGATGCCCGGCCTCATCCATCACCGCGCGCAGGGCTGCAATATCATTGCGCACCGAGCTTGATGTGTCCACATGCACCGCCAGAACCGCCTTGATGGCATGTGATCTATCCGCCTTGAGCGCCTCGCCGATCCGCGCCATATCCATGGCCGACGCCTTGCCAAAATCGAGCGTTTCAACCTCTGCCCCAAGCCCCGCGGCCATATCCCCCCAATCATGGCCAAAACTGCCCGTGGCAGGGACCAGCACCCGATCCCCCGCGCCAATGACATTGGCCAGTGCTGCCTCCCATGCCGCATGCCCGTTGCCGATGTAAATCGCAACATGATGGCGGGTGCGCGCAACGCGGCGCAGGTCGGCGACAAGGCCCGGCATCATGTCAGGCAAGGCACCGGCATAGATGTTCGGCGCTGCGCGGTGCATGGCCTGCAATACCGCATCAGGAATTACGGAAGGCCCCGGAATCGCGAGATACTCCCGCCCGGCAGACAGGTTGCTTTTTTGGGTCATCAAGACTGCCCTTTTTGTTTCTCGGCAACACTAGCGTTCTGAAACCACGCGTCAATTGCCAGCGTGCTTGCAGCTTGGCGACGCGCAGCATAGACCAGAGTTTACGTAAAACGTCACCCAATGCGGAAACAAAGGCATTTCATGAGCAGCAAAAGCGTTTCCTCAGGCATTTTGTTCAAATGGCTCTGGCGAGGATATTTGCGCAAGCACGCAAGGCTGATCGCAGTGGCGCTGGTCTTCATGTTCATCGAGGGATCAATGCTGGGCGCGCTCGCCTATATGATGCAGCCCATGTTCGACAATGTCTTTGTGCAGGGCGATGGCCGGATGCTCTATGTCATCGCCGCTGTGGTGATTGGCATCTTTCTGGTGCGGGCGGTCTCGGGTGTCGTGCAGAAAATACTGTTGTCACGGGTCGCAATGCTGACCGCATCTGAAGTGCGGCAGGATCTTCTGGCCAGAATGATGAAGCAGGGGGGCGAGTTTCACCAGACGCATCCGCCCGGTTATCTGATCCAGCGGGTGCAGGGCGATGTAGGCGCCGTGAACAAGATCTGGCGCACCCTTCTGACAGGTGCGGGGCGGGATTTTATCGGCCTCTTCGTCCTGCTTGCCGTCGCGATCAATGTTGATGTGACATGGGCCTTGCTCGCCTGTTTCGGGGTGCCAATCATCGTGCTGCCAGCCATTGTCGCGCAACGTTTCGTGCGCCGGCGCGCGCGCGAGGCCCGCGATCTTGGTGCTCATCTGGCCACCCGTCTGGATGAGGTGTTCCATGGCATCGTGCAGATCAAGCTGAACAGTGCAGAAGACTACGAACGCAGACGCTACCGCGAGACAACCAAGAAGTTCATCAAGACGAATATGCGTACCATCAAAGGGTCGGCGTCTCTGCCCGCCATGGTCGATGTGATGTCGGGTTTTGGTTTCATGGCGGTGATCCTCTACGGAGGCAGCGAGATCATTTCGGGCGAAAAAACCATTGGCCAGTTCATGAGTTTTTTCACGGCCATGGGTTTTGCATTTGACCCGATGCGGCGGCTGGCCAGCATCAGTGGCCAGATTCAGGTCGCCTCGGCGTCGCTTGAGCGATTGAAAGAGCTCATGGAAATGCCTGTGAAACTCGTCTCCCCCGAGAACCCGAAGCCGGCTCCAACAGGCACACCTGATATCGCGCTGGAAAACGTGTCCTTGAGGTACGGCGAAACCGAAGTTCTCGACAACCTTTCCCTGACCGCCGCCGCCGGCCAGACCACAGCACTTGTGGGGGCTTCCGGAGCGGGCAAATCCACGGTCTTCAACCTCTTGACCCGGTTGATCGACCCCACGGAAGGCGTGGTGCGTGTCGGCGGTGTCGCTACCAACGAGATGTCACTTCCCGATCTGCGCGGCTTGTATTCCGTGGTCACGCAGGAGGCGTTGCTCTTTGACGAGACCATCCGGGAAAATGTTGTGATGGGGCGCAAGAACGTCAGTGACGAGGCGCTGCACGCAGCCCTTGACGCAGCCCACGTCAGAGATTTCCTCAAGCAGATGCCCAAAGGTGTCGACACACCTGTGGGGCCACGTGGCTCTGCCCTCTCGGGTGGGCAACGACAACGGGTCGTGATCGCCCGCGCGCTGTTGCGCGACACCCCCATCCTGCTGCTGGACGAGGCCACCTCCGCCCTTGATGCGCAATCTGAATCCGTGGTGCAACAAGCACTGGACAAGCTCGCATCCGGCCGAACGACACTTGTGATCGCGCATCGTTTGTCCACGGTGCGCGATGCCGACAAGATCATCGTGATGGACCGTGGCCGCGTCGTGGATGAAGGCACACATGACGAACTGCTTGCCCGCGGCGGCACCTACGCCGACCTCTATCGCCTCCAGTTTCAGGATGGCAAGCTCGTTGCAGACACACGTTCCATCAGCCCGGAACAGAGACAGAAAACCGCGACGGATGCACCCGCGAACCTTCTGCAGCGGATTGGCGGATTCTTCACAAACTAGCCACGGTAGCTCTGGGCCAGTTGCTGGGGCGGCGTGCCCGCAAAATACCGGATCAGCGTCCAAAGGTTGCGCCCGCCCCGGCGTATCCAGCCTTGTTTCTTGTAGCGCGACGCACTGGTGGTTGCGGTAACGTTCAATCCAACCATATGGCCTTTGAGAGCGCGCGCAATCGCGACGTCTTCCATCAGCGGCTGATTGGGATAACCCCCGACACGCGTGTATAACGCAGCAGGCACAAGCAACCCCTGATCCCCATAGGGCAGCCCCAGGTGGCTGCGCAGGTTGGCCCAGGCCGCCACAATGCGCCCTGCCCTGCCACCGTCCTCAAAGGCGAGCCTGAACCACGCAGCCTGCGCGCTGCCAAGATGCTGCACGACCGGACCAACCCAAGCCTCATTCAGCCGGGTGTCTGCATGAAGCACCAGCAACCATTCGCCCTGCGCCACACGACATCCACGTGCCAGCTGCCCGCCGCGCGACGCATCACCCTCAACAACGTCGGCCCCCCATGCTTTGGCAACTTCGACGGTTGCATCGGTTGAGCCGCCGTCCGTCACGATCAGCTCACGGATCAACCCCGCCTCCACGCCCGGCATGAGCGCCCCAAGACAGGCGCCAAGACAGTTTTCGGCATTCAGTGTCGGAATAATCACCGAAATCGGTGCGCGCATTCAGCTACCTCTTCAAACTTGCGGCTGCATTGCTATATGCCTGTCATACGTTAACAAAGAGGCCCCCATGACCAAACGTCGCATCCTCAGACTGACCGGAACAGATGTCTCCGAGTTTCTTCAGGGCCTGATCACGAACGACATCAAAGGCGTGGAAACAGGGCTGGTCTATGCCGCCATGTTGACGCCGCAAGGCAAGTTTCTGGCCGACTTCTTTATTTGCAGATCGGGCGACGCCATGCTGATCGACGTTGCCGAAAGTCATGGCGATATGCTGATGCAACGGTTGAACATGTATAAGTTACGCGCCGATGTCACCATTGAGGCGACAGATCTGCATTTGCACCGTGGCCTCGGCGATCCGCCTGAAGGAGCGATGGCAGACCCGCGTCATCCCGCCCTTGGCTGGCGTCGCTATGCTGACGCGCCACAGACAGATGACAGCACCGACTGGACCGCCCTGCGGGTGGAACATCAGATCCCGGAAGCCGGAATTGAACTGACGCCGGACACCTTCATCCTTGAGGTCGGATTTGAACGCATCGCGGGCGTTGATTTTCGCAAGGGCTGTTATGTCGGGCAGGAAGTCACCGCCCGCATGAAGCACAAGACCGAATTGCGCAAAGGCCTTGCGCAGGTTTCGATCGCGGGTCCGGCGGAGCCGGGTGCGGAAATCACTGCGAATGGAAAACCAGCCGGCGTGCTGCACAGCCGTGCGGGCGACAGGGCACTGGCCTACCTGCGCTATGACCGTGCAACGGGGCCAATGCAGGCGGGCGCGGCGGAAGTGCACCGCATCGCCTGACCCCGCGATGTGAGGCCCGGCGCGCGATGCCAGGACGCTCACGCGCGTTCGGAGTATTCCATGGTCTCGGTGTTGACCACGATATTCTCATCCTGCCCGACGAAGGGGGGGACCATGACCTTCACGCCGTTCTCCAACAGGGCCGGCTTGAAGGATTTTGCGGCAGTCTGGCCTTTGACCACGGCCTCGGTTTCCACGATTTTGCAGACCACCTTCTGGGGCAAGGTCGCGTTCAGCGCCTCTTCTTCGTAGAATTCCACCACGATGGTCATGCCATCCTGCAAAAACGGGCGACGTTCGCCCAAAAGCTCCGCAGGCAGTTGCACCTGCTCATATGTCTCGGTGTCCATCACGACCAACATACCCGCATCTTCATAAAGAAACTGCTGGTCTTTTTGTTCGAGACGCACGCGTTCCACCTTGTCCGCAGACCGGAACCGCTCGTTCAATTTGGACCCGTTGCGCAGGTTGCGCATCTCGACCTGGGCAAAAGCCCCGCCCTTCCCCGGCTTGACATGATCGACCTTTACCGCGGCCCAAAGACCATCATTGTGTTCAAGCACGTTTCCGGGCCGGATTTCGTTTCCGTTGATTTTAGGCATGTGTCTAAACCGATACAAAAGGTTGATGAATTATTACCCGCTCCTATATATGGGAGGCTGTTGGGTGACAACCCGACGATATGTCGTGGTCAACGCCCTAAGTCATGCAAAATTCACATAGAAGGTATGCAAAAACGGGGTACCCGAATCACTCCGGTTCCTGCATAAGGGACTTCACGCCGAAAAGACAAGAGCAAGAATAATGGAAAGGACGACGAGATGAAAGATTTCGTTGACGGCACAGCCTTCAATAACGAGCAAGGCAATCGTGCGCGTAAACTTTTTGCAGCTGTGGTACTTGCTGCACTCGATGATGCAATTGCTGATGACAAGAAATACGGCAATGGCCCTGAACAGATTGCGCGGTGGGCGCGCTCGCGTGATGGACGCGAAGTGTTGAGCTGCGCTGGTATTGACCCCAACGAACGTGTGGTCGAAGGCCTGATGGATTTCGTCGGCAAAGGCGTCAGAACATCCGTTGCACTTTCACGCGAAGAATCCGAGCGTCGCAATGCTGCTCAGCAGGCGGAAGCAGCGTAGGCAAGCCGGTATCCCAGACAAAAACGCGTCCGCTTCCGGGCGCGTTTTTCTATTGGGCCATAAAGATAAACAGCCACTGGCGCACGATCCAGAATTCCGCCATCAACAGGATCGCAACCAAAACCGTCACTGCAAGCCCAAGGCGCTGTTGCCACAGGATCACCGCAGCGGCGACGGCAAGACCAGCTTCCATCGGAGCAAGCCAAACTGCGCCATGCGCGCGGTCCCAATAACTCAGCGGGCTTTCAAACACCCAACGCGTAATCGGCCAGAAATGTGGTCGCCCGTCGTCGTGATGCAACGGAAAATCGAGGCAAAGGTGCAAAAACGCGGCGCCGCTCAAAGCCACCGCCCATGGCGCGCGCCTCCGGATGGCGAGCGCCAGCAACAGCCCCCAAAGGATGAATGAGTTATCAATGGCGAAAATGGTCTGCCATAGGGTCGAAAAATAGAGCTCATCGAAAACGATCTGCGGCGGGATGCCGAGAACGAACAGCGATATGCCCGCCATCACGTAAAGTGACAAATCTGGCAAAAGCCCGCCAACAAGCGCTGCCAGCACCACCCTGCGGGATTTGTGCCGCCCCCAGACGGCTGCGCCGATCAACAGATGCGCCGGCGTATTCACGTGTAGCAGACTTTCCTGGCCATCCCGTGGGGATTGCGCAGACAGATCACCGCATCACGCCCGGCGCATTTCAGGAAAATGACTTTGCCGTCAGCGCCCGGTGGATCTCACGTCGCACCAGTTTGCGCACGTTGCGGGTGATCCTGTCGCCCAACTCGCCCTGAAGCTCTGACTTCACGATATCTGCAACCATGCTGCGCAGTGCTTTCTCATCCAGAACCTGCCCCGACACCGCCGTCTGCACCGCATCCGTGAGCGCCTTGCCAGTGGCAGGCCCGCGCACGAGATGTTGCAACGCCGTTGCGGTGTCATCAGCATCATCCTCGGGCCACGCCATCGAAAGCGGCTGTTTCCCGGCGTAAGGGTCGTTGCTGGACCCATCCGGTTCCCACTGATCCACCGTTTTGGCGATGGCGGTTTCCAACTCGGTTATCTTTGTTTTCAAATCGCTGACGTCTGTCGGTCGCGACGCTGCAGGCTGTTTGATGGGGGACGTCAAAACCAGCACATCTGCTTTTGAACCGTCCTGTTTCACAGGTTCCGGCGCGGGCGTCCGGACCGGTTCGACATGGGGTGTAGACACGCTCTGCTTCGTCGTCGGCGGCGTGTCATTTGCGTCAGGTCCCTCGGCCGCCGGGACGGCATATTGCGACGACAAACGCAGAACGCCCGCGTTGCCAACCCGCAGTTTCGGCGTCAGTATCAAGCGTTCGTTTGACCCTGCATGGGGGGTCTTGCGCGCCCTGCTGCCCATCAGGCGCAGCGTCGCCCGCACGTCATCACTCACCTCTGTATTCGCAACACGCTCTGACATATCTTACCACTCCACACAGGCGTGCAGTCTACCGCGCGCAGCCGCGCGGCACAATGGTTTGACAAAAAAGCCTTAATTTCGCTGCAGCGAACGCAATACCCGATCAAGCTGGCGGCCCTGCTCCGACTGTGTGGTCGGTGCATCTTTGGCGAGATTGTAGTAGGCCGTCGGATCATACTGCTGCACACCGAGGTTCAGGTTCTGGGCCGTCAGCCTGCCCGTCGCATCGAGCACCCCGTAGGCCGCGATGTAAAGGTTTGCCTCATCAGATATGCGTGCTGTCTCAGCGTCCAGCAATTCCTGCTCGGCATCCAGAACATCAAGAGTTGTCCGCGCGCCAAGCGTTGCCTCTTCGCGCACGCCCCGGAACGCGATCCGCGCGGCGCGAATACGCTCTTCACTCGCCGCAAGGCTGGCACGACGCGCGGCCAATGCGGCATAGGCGTTGCCCACGTCCTGTGAAATCGTTTTGCGCACCTCATGCAGGTTGCCCAGTTCAGCATCACGCGATGCGATCGCGCGACGGATTGAAGAGCTGAGCGCGCCGCCGCGATAGATCGGTTGTGAAAGCTCGATCCCGATCGTACCCGAGTTGCGGTAGTCACGCGATTCCAGATCATCGGTCACGCCCAAACTGCCGACGGCCGAAATCGTCGGCTGCAACGCGGATCGCGCGCGTTGAACATTGATTTCAGAGGCTGCCACACGGTGCTGAGCCTCCCGCAGATCGGGATGTATCCTGACCGCAAGGGCGCGCGCAGCCTCCACGTCGCTTTCAATCTGCGGCAATTGCGGCGGCGGCACGATCTGACCGGGCTGGCGGCCAATCACATTCTGATATTCCTCAATCGCCTGTTGCAAATCACCCTGCGCGGTTGCCAAACCACTGCGCGCCTGCGCGAGGCTGGCCTCGGCCTGTGCAACGTCGGTGCGCGTCACCTCGCCAACCTCAAAGCGATCCTGTGCCGCACGCAATTCCTCGGAGAGAAGCCGCAGGTTGTTCTGGCGCAATTGCACCGCGTCGCGGTTCGCATAGACACTCAGGTAGGCCACGACAGCGCGCAACAGCACTTGTTGCTCGACACTGATCAGGCGCTGGCGCGTGGCCAATACGGTTTCCTTTGCCGCCTCGACGTCCAGCGATGCCGCCCCGCCGTCATATAGCAAAAGACTTGCAACCAGCCCCACGTCGGCCTGCGTACTGTCCAGCCCGGAGACAATGCCACCCGCGTTGGTCGTGGACCGGGCCGTTCCAAAGTTACGGGTGACATTGGCCGTGAAATTCAGAATTGGCCTCAGTGCCGCGACGGCACCTGCCACGTCTTCGTCCGCAGCACGCAACAGCGCCCGGTTCTGATCAAGCAAGCCGCTGTTTTGATAGGCCGATGCCAAAGCATCCGCCAGAGTTTCGGCCTGCGCTGCCGGTCCTGCCAATGCAAAAACAACGCCAAGTGAGAATGCCGCTTTGCGCATAACTTGCGCAGCGCTTCTGGTTTTTCTTCTTACTGCCATTTATTATGCCTCTCCGAGAGCCTGTTTACTGTCCCACACCGCCTAAAACTGAAATGCCGCAGCCTTTTCAAAGCCGGGCAGAACGGGCGCACCTGCATTAAACGCCATCCGCCAGCTTATTTTCCCATTTTGCTTGCGCCCAATGCGCACCTCGCCCAGAGCGCCCACCATGAAGATACAGGCAACACGCCCGCCCTCATTGAGTTGATCGGCCAATGTCTGGGGGAATTCAACCACGCCGCCCTGCACCAGCATCACATCATAGGGACCGTGCTGTGCAGCCCCTTCGGCCAGTGGCGCAACATGCAAGATCACGTTGTCGACACCCGCAGCACTCAGGGCTTCCTGTGCCTCTGACGCCAGCGCTTCGTCTTCCTCGACCGCGACAACCGCCTCGGCCATGCGCGCGATGACCGCTGCCGAATACCCCAGTGCCGACCCCACATCCAGAACCAGTTCATCCACAGATACATCAAGCGCATCCAGCATCTTGGCCAGCGTTCTGGGTTCAAGGATCACCCGGTGACCGCCGATTGGGAGGTTTTCGCCCAGATAGGCCGCCTCGCGTTGTGCAGCAGGTACAAATTCCTCGCGCGGGATGGTCAGCATCGCATCTATGATTGGGAACTTTGTCACATCGGACGGGCGCACCTGCGTGTCCACCATCATCGTGCGTCGTGATAAAAAGTCGGCCATTTGGCTAAACTCTTTCGTTTAGAAGTTTCTTTTCAACATGTCGCACATCTCAGTTTGCTCGGCAACGCTTCACAACGGGATTTTATGTGGCTGTGACACTTGAGTCACCCGTCGCAAAACACTTGGGCAAACCGCGCCAAATCAGTCCGCAAACCCAAGCCGGTTCTGCACCCGTTGAAACCTGATGAGACATGATAAGGATGATCACGCACCTTCTGCGCGGTCTTTTTCACTACGCTTTGATCTGGCGCCACAACAAACCGGGCAACGCTGCGACCGGGCGTGCGCGACTTATTGCAAAAGGCGTCGGTCCTTGGGTGTTCGTCACTGTACAACACCCCGGGCTGCTGTTATGGTATAAAGTAACAAAAACCAGCCGCTCTGCGCAGGTGATTTGCATCAGACAGACAGATGCTCTGCATGATCACGACGCGCCGGCATGGACCGTAGCAAACCGATAGAATAGACATATGAAAATTCTGCCTCTGATCGCAATTTCCACCCTTATTTCGTCGCCCGCACTGGCCGAAGAGGTCCGTCAGCTGGACGCACACGAACACGGGGTTGGCCATTTGGACATTGCTTTTGAGGGGCAACAGATTGCGATGCAGTTGCATGCACCGGGTGCCGATATCGTAGGCTTTGAATATGAAGCCAAAACCGCTGAGGACCGCACCAGCATTGACTCCGCCGTTGCAAAACTTGCGCAGCCGCTGACGCTGTTTGTTCTGCCCGAAGCCGCCCAATGCAGCGTCGTTCAGGCCAGCGCGGCACTCGAAAGCGAAGAGGAGCACCATGATCACGGGGCACATGACGATCACGCCGCGGATCACGGACACGAGGATCACGACGATCACGCGGCCGATCACGGGCACAAGGATCATGACAAACATGGCGAAGATCACGCGCATGACCATGATGCGCATGCCGCAAGTCACAGCGAGTTTCACGCCGAATACCTTTTGACTTGCGCGGACCCGGCCGCGGCATCTGAAATCACATTTGCATATTTTGACGCTTTCCCCAACGCGCGGGAACTGGAAATCCAAATGATCTCGGAAAGCGGGGCCACGGCCTTTGAAGTTTCGCGCGACAGCCCCATTTTGGACTTACGCGGCATGTTTTGAATATAGGAACCCGATGGCCAGTCCGACGCCGATCCTGAACCTGCACAAGGTACGCTACCAATGGCCGGGACGGGAAGCGTTCGGGTTGATGGTGCCGGAACTTTACCTCAACGCAGGAGAAACGACGCTCTTGCTGGGGGCAAGCGGGTCGGGGAAATCCACGCTGCTTTCGCTGATCTGCGGCACGGTCAACGCGCAATCGGGCACCGTCAGCGTGGCGGGAACGGATATCTCCGCACTCTCCGAAGGCCAGCGGGACCGTTTCCGCGCAGAACACATTGGCTTGATCTTTCAACAGTTCAACCTGCTGCCCTATGCCAGTGTTCGGGACAACATCCTGCTGCCCTTGCAATTTGCACCGCGACGTCGGGCGCGCGTGACATCGCCTTATGATGAGGCAAGGAGGTTATGCCTCGAATTGGACTTGCCTCAGGATGTCCTGCTGAAACGCGCCGGAACGCTGAGCGTCGGGCAGCAACAACGCATCGCGGCGGCGCGCGCCCTGATCGGCGCACCGCCCTTGATCCTCGCGGACGAGCCGACATCTGCATTGGACGCCGCCACACAGGCCACGTTTCTGCGCCTTTTGTTTGCGCAGTCCAAAGCAAACAATACCGCGATCCTGATGGTCAGCCACGATGCACGGCTGGCCTCGCAATTCGATCACGTGGTGGAAATGTCCGATATCGCCTCAACGCTGGCAGAGCCTGTATGATATTTCGTCTTGCCTTTTGCTCCATGGCCGCGCGCGCCCTGACCGTCACGATGACGGTGATTGCCATCGCTTTATCCGTGGCGTTGTTTCTGGGTGTGGAAAAGGTACGCACCGGAGCCAAGGCGAGTTTTGCGGATACGATTTCCGGCACCGACCTGATCGTGGGTGCGCGGTCGGGATCGGTGCAACTGCTGCTCTACTCCGTGTTTCGCATCGGCAATGCGACCAATAACCTGACCTGGGAAAGCTACAGCGACATCGCCGCGCGTCCCGAAGTCGACTGGATCGTGCCGATCTCTCTGGGCGACAGCCATCGCCAGTTTCGCGTGATGGGCACCACCACCGAATTCTTTGAGCGTTACAAATACCGCTCAGGCCGGTCGCTGACCCTTGGCGACGGGGCGATCATGTCCGACCTGTTTGACGCGGTCATCGGGGCGGATGTGGCAGCGACCCTGAACTACAACGTTGGCGATCCGATCGTGGTGGCGCATGGTCTGGCCTCTTTCACCAACCACGATGACCAGCCTTTTCGCATCTCGGGTATTCTGGAGAAGACCGGAACACCCGTGGATCGCACCGTAATCGTGAGCCTGCGTGCGATCGAGGCAATCCACGTGGACTGGGCCAGCGGGGCCAGAATTCAGGGACAATCCACGCCTGTTGAGGTGATCCGACAGATGGACCTGCAACCACAGGCCGTCACCGCAGCGTTGATCGGAGTCAACAGTCGTCTTCAGGTGTTCAGCCTGCAACGGGCGATCAACGAATACCCGCAGGAACCTCTGCTGGCCATTTTGCCCGGCGTCGCCCTGCAAGAACTGTGGCAGATTGTCGGCATCGCCGAAACCGCCCTGATTGCCGTTTCCAGCATGGTCATCATCACGGCTTTGATCGGCATGATGGCGACGATTTTCTCCAGCCTCAACGAACGCCGCCGCGAAATGGCGATATTCCGCGCGATGGGCGCGCGCCCCCGGATCGTGCTGGGCATGCTGGTGCTCGAAGCGACCCTTATGGCGGCACTCGGGGCTGCCCTGGGCCTCTTGTTGCTTTATGCGGGGCTTGTTGTGGCGCAGCCGATGGTCGATCGCGCCTTTGGCCTCTGGCTGCCCATCGAAGCACCGACCCTGCGCGAACTTTGGGTTTTGCTGGGCGTGGTCGCTGCTGGCGCAATTGTGAGCCTGATCCCCGCACTCAGGGCTTACAGAATGTCACTCGCAGATGGTATGATGGTCCGGATCTGAGGCCGACTGAAAAAAGGTATCGCATATGAACTTGTCCCGCCGCAGCCTTATCACCACCGCAACCGCCAGCGTTTTCTGGCCGCACACGGCTTTTGCGCGCACCGCACGCCAGATTACGTGGGACGATTTGATCCCTCCCGGCGTCCCCTATTCAGAGATCATCGGCCCCGGTCAGGTGGATGAGGTAAACGACACATGGCTTCCGGTGTTCGACGAAAACGCGGTCAAGCTCAACGACGCACTCGACGGGGCCTATATCAGGATGCCGGGCTATATCCTGCCGTGGGACATGACATCGGAAGGGGTAACCAGCTTTATCCTCGTGCCCTATGTGGGGGCCTGCATCCACGTGCCGCCCCCGCCTGCCAATCAACTGGTGTTCGTGACGACCGACAAACCATGGGCCAGCACCGACCTCTGGGAAGCGGTCTGGGTCACAGGCGAAATACGTCACGAGATGCAGAGCACGGAAGTCGCCGAAATCGGGTACTATATGACTGCCGACTTAATGGAGGTTTTTGAATGGGACGAAAACGGGTGAAACGCAGAAGCCTGCTCGCCGGGATCGGTGCATGCGCTCTGTTGCCCCGCCTTGGTTTGGCCAAGGAGTACATTGATCTGAATTGGTCAGACCTCGTGCCAGAGGGCGAAACAATCATGCCGCCTATGCTGCAGGGCCTGATTGATCACGACGACTCCAACCTGATGAGCCAGCAACCGCCCTCAAGCGGGCTGCGCACGGATTGGAATGGTCAGATCGTGCGGCTGCCGGGGTTCATCGTCCCGATTGATTACACCGGCGCGGGTGTGACGGCCTTTATTCTGGTTCCGTTTGTTGGCGCCTGCGTGCATGTGCCGCCCCCGCCTGCAAACCAGCTTGTCTTTGTCACCACCGCCGAACCCTATGAAAACACAGGGCTGTTTGAAGCGGTAAACGTGGTTGGCATGTTTGGTACCGCCTCCATGACGACGCAGCTGGCGGAAATAGGATACGCCCTGTCGGCAGAGAACATCGAACCCTTCAGGGCCAATTGATCGACAAGCCACGCGCAGGCTTTAGAAAATACGTTCCTGCGCCTCGTTGAAATGAAACACCTGTTGCGGCGCGAAGGTCAGATGCACCACATCCCCCACCTCGCTCGGATCCTGACCGAAAACCCGCACCGTCAGAGTTTCATCTTGCGGTGTCCTGACCAGCAGGTTCGTATCCCCACCCAGCCGTTCGACATGCGTGACCCTGCCCGAAATCGGCCCCGCATCGGACAGGCGCAGATGCTCGGGGCGGATACCCATGGTCTGCCCGGGCGGTAAATCCGGCACCGAACGCACAAGGAAGTTCATCGACGGGGACCCCAGAAAGCTGGCCACAAAACGGTTGGCCGGATTGTTGTAAAGCTCCATCGGGGTGCCGATCTGTTCGATCCGCCCGTCGCGCAAAACGACGATCTTGTCCGCCAGCGTCATCGCTTCGATCTGATCGTGGGTCACATAGATCATCGAGGCGGACAGCGTGCGGTGCAGTTCTGCGATCTCGACGCGGGTGTTCATCCGCAGGGCGGCATCCAGATTGGACAGCGGCTCGTCAAAGAGGAACAGTTTCGGATCCCGCACGATGGCCCGCCCGATCGCCACCCGTTGCCGTTGCCCGCCGCTCAATTCGGCCGGTTTACGCGTGGCATAGTCATCAAGGTCAAGCATCTTGATGGCTTTGGATACCCGTTCCTGCACAACCGATTTCGGCTGGCCCTCTTGTTTCAGGCCAAGGCCCATGTTGTCCTTTACCGACAGATGCGGATAGAGCGCATAGGACTGGAAAACCATGGCAATGCCGCGTTTGGCCGGCGGGACCGCATTGACCACATCGCCCCCGATGGCAATCGTCCCGCAGGATGCATCCTCAAGCCCTGCAATCACGCGCAGCAAGGTGGATTTGCCACATCCCGACGGGCCGACAAAGACAACAAACTCGCCCTCCTCCACAGTCAGGTTGATGTCTTTGAGAACATGCACGGGGCCAAAGGATTTGTTGACACCCTCAAGTTTCAATGCGGTCATGCGCCGGGCCTCAGGTTGATTGTTTGTCCGGTGCGAATGCTTTCATCCGCCGCAAGGCAGATGCGCAGCGATTGCACCGCGTCCTTCATATGACGGCTCAGATCCACGTCGCGCCGGATGGCATCCACAATCCAGCCTTGTTCGGCATCGCAGAGTTGCTGGTGTCCGGGTTCATCGGGCAGGTCGATCCGGCGGTCCCCCCCGGGTCGGTGCACGAGCAGCCCGCCGACTTTGGTATGGCCATCAATGTCATCGGATGCCCCCTTGTTGCCATCGGTGATCGACACCGCACCGTTGGGGCTGATCACGTCTTTTACAAAGAACGCGGTCTCTGACATCATCGGCCCCCACCCGGCTTCGTACCAACCTACGGAGCCATCCTCAAACACGACCTGAAGCTGGCCGTAGTTATACATATCCGGCGCGATTTCATCACTGAGGCGCAGGCCCATCCCATGCACCCGCACCGGCTGCGCATCGGTGATCTGACACATCACATCAACGTAATGCACACCGCAATCCACCAAGGGAGACGTCGTTTCCATCAACGCCTTATGCGTCTCCCAGGTTGGGCCGTCTGACTGCTGATTGAGGTTCAGGCGGAACACATATGGCCCGCCAAGGCCACGCGCCTCCTCGATCAGGCGCGTCCAGCTTGGGTGATGGCGCAGGATATAGCCGACGCCAAGTTTGCGCTTGAGGCGACGTGCCGTGTCCACCACGCGCGCGGCATCCTGCGCCGTCATGGCGAGCGGTTTTTCCACAAAGACATGCGCCCCCGCCTGCATCGCTGCGATGGCATAATCCGCATGGGTGTCGGTATAGGTTGCGATCACCACAAGCGCCGGGCGCGTGGCGCTCAGCGCCGCATAAAAATCATCATCGAGCGGGTAGCCCCGCAGCGCGTCGGGCAAATCCACCGCCGAACGATTAACAAGGGCGACAATCTCTGTCTCTGGGTGGTGGTGATGGGCCAGCGCATGGCTTTTGCCCATGTTGCCCAATCCCGCGATAAGCACTTTCATTTGACCGCTCCTGATGTAATGCCCCGGATCAACTGGCGCGAAAAGATCACATAAAGCACCATCACCGGCAGGATCGCCATCGACAGCGCCGAAAGCACCGCGTTCCAGTCCGTGACGAACTGCCCGATAAAGACCTGACTGCCGAGCGTCAGCGTTTTTACCTCTTCTGCGGGGGCAAGGATCAGCGGGAACCACAGATCGTTCCAGATCGGGATCATGTTAAAGACCGCAACAGTCGCCATTGCGGGCCGCACCAGCGGCAAAACCAACCGCCAGAAGATCTGGTATTCGGACAACCCGTCCATCCGCCCTGCGTTTTTCAGATCATCCGACACCCCGCGCATGAATTCACTGAGGATGAAAACCGCCAACGGCAACCCCTGCGCGGTATAGACAAGGATCAGCGCCACCAGCGTGTTGACCAGCCCCGTGGACACCATCATTTCAAGGATCGCCACCGTACCAATCCGTATGGGGATCATGATCCCAAGGGCCAGATAAAGCCCCATCAGCGTATTGCCTTTGAACCGGTATTCAGCAAGCGCAAAGGCCGCCATCGCGCCAAAAAGCAGGATCAGCGTCAGGGACACAACCGTCACAATCATCGAGTTCTGAAAGTAGAGCACGAAATCCCCCTGCCTGAACACGGTCTGATACCCGATCAGGGAAAAGGTCTCTTCATTCGGCAGGCCAAGCGGGTCCCGAAAGATGGCACGCCGTGTCTTGAAGCTGTTGATCAGGATGACGAACACCGGGAAAAGCGCGATCACCGTATAGGTCATCAGCACAGCATGAGCGGCAATCGTTGTCCCGGAGATGCGGCGCGCGGTGGTCATGGTCTCGCCCCCCTCAGAACTGGTAATTGCGCAGGCGGCGCTGAATGCCGAAGAGGTAAGTGCACACGCCGATCAGGATGATGCCGAACATGGCCGAGGCAATCGCGGAGCCCATATGCGGATCGCCCAGTTGCAACTGAAAGCCAAAGAAGGTGCGATACATGAACGTCCCCAGAATATCCGTCGAGAAATCCGGCCCCGCAAGCGCACCCTGTGCCGCATAAATCAGATCAAAGGCGTTGAAATTCGCCACGAAAGTCAGAACCGAAATGATCCCGATAGAAGGCAGGATCAGCGGCAGTTTGATCTTCCAGAACGCGGACATGCCCGTGATCCCGTCGCATTCGCCCGCCTCCAGAATTTCATCAGGAATGGACAGCAGGGCCGCATAGATCAGCATCATGGGAATGCCTACGTATTGCCAGACCGACACAAGGCTCAGCGTGGTCAGGGCGTACTCTTCCTTGCCAAGCCACGGCTGGTAGAGGAACTTCAAACCAATTGCATCCAGCATACCCGGCGCAATGCCCCAGATCGGGGAGAGGATCAGCTTCCACGCGAAACCAACGATGACAAAAGACAGGATCGTGGGGATGAAGATCGCGGATCGGTAAAACGCCGAAAACCGCAGACGCGGGGATGACAATAGCGCCGCGAGTGCAATGCCAATCGGGTTCTGCACCAGCATGTGGATCAGAAAGAACCACGCATTATTGCCCAAGGCATTCCAGAATTGTTCAGACCAGATCGCATCCCCGAACAGCGTTTGAAAGTTCTGCAGGCCCACCCATATCCGCTGCTGATCGACCTCAGCATAAAGCGCAAGTCGCAGGGTGTTGAAGAGCGGATAGATCATGACCGCGGTATAAACCAGCACGGCAGGTGCCAGAAAAACAGCGATATGCCATCTGGTTTTCGGTTTTGAGGGCGCAGGCATGCGGCGTCTCCTTGGCGATGTCAGCGCGGGTCAAACCCCGGGGCGAGCATGCATCGCCCCGGGGGATTTGCCGCAGGCGTTACTGTTGTGGTGTGTACCACAGGGCCAATCCATCCTGCAGACGCTGCGCGGCATCCTCAGGACTTTCATCGCCCTTGATAACCGCGACGGATGCATTCCACGTTTCGTTCTCGAGGTTAGGCGTGCCACGCGACAGGATTTGATAGGTGGAGCGGATGGAGCTTTCGCATTTGCCGCGCCACGAAATGAACTCCTGCGCGAGCGGATCTTCGAGCGCCACATCGGCCTTGGACAACGGGAAGAACCCCGGCAGTGAATTGGCAAAGATATTCGAAAACTCCGATGATGCCACCCAGTTCAGAAAGGTCATGGCGGCTTCGGGGTTTTCGGTGGCCGCATTCATGCCAATACCGATATCCGTGTGATCCGAGATGTAGCAGGTATCGCCCGCATTCTGGACCGGCGGATGGAAGGCACCCATTTCGAAATCGGCCAGCGCATTGAAGCCCGAGATTTCCCAGCTTCCGGCCGGGTAGATCGCAGCGCGCCCGAGCGTAAAGATGTTCTGACTGTCAGGATATGTCTGCGCTTCAAACCCATCACCCAGATAGGCCCCCCATTTCGCCAACTGCCGGAACGGCGCAACCCAACCCTCATCCGTCAGCTTTTGCTCCCCGGCGATGAGAGCCATGCGCCCCTCCTCGCCCTTCCAGTAGTTGGGGCCGATGTTGTTATACCCCATCGTGGCCGCTTCCCACTGATCATTCGTGCCCATGGCCATGGGAATGTAATTCCCGTCTTCCTTGAACGCTTCCAGCACGGCAAAGAACTCTTCTTCGGTCTGCGGCACGGCCACACCGACTTCTTCGAAAGCATCCTTGTTGTAGATAAATCCATGGATCACCGAAGCCATTGGGACGCAGTAGGTCGCGCTGCCATCATCCGTGGACCAGCCCGATTTTGCCACATCCGAGAAGTTCGACATCCCTTCCAGATCGCTCAGATCGGCAAGCCGTCCAGCCTCGAACAGGGCGAGCGATGCGTCAAACGGACGACATGTGATGATATCCCCCGCCGATCCCGCATCCAGCTTTGAGTTGAGCACAGCGTTGTACTCCGCGGGCGCGGATGGTGTGAAGCGAACGCTGATGTCCGGATGTTGCGCCTCAAATGCCGGGATGATCTTGTCTTGCCAGATAGCAAGGTCATCATTGCGCCAGCTTTCAATCGTCAATTCCGCCTGCTGTGCCGTCGCGGCTGATGCGCCCAAAAGCGTTGTGGCCAGAAACAGCCCCTTGAAAGTGTTTTTATGCATTGGTGTCTCCCGTTGGAATGTCGTCAGATGTTCATTTTTGTTTTTATTCCCGCATCTTGCAAGCACGCGCACAGATCACCCTGTCAGAGTCGTCCTCTCGCGTTTTGACCACATGGACAATGAGACATGGCTTGCGATGCCGCATTTGGCCCAGATTCACCACAAACGCGCGTATGGCGCCGAGGTCTGCGGAGCAACATTTCGAATGGTTGCTGCATTCTCAAACCCGGCTTTACCAGCCTGTTGTTCACCATGTCATTTCCTGGTGAGAAAGGTGTCATTCCATGGTGCCGCCACCGACTTTGGTTACAATACCTAAATAACACCTTTAGCCTATCATTGGTTTAAGATCACGATTATTCGCCGAGAACCATATAGTTTCACCCTTTTGGTCTATTATTGGCTATTTATGAATCAAATAGGTATGATATAGGTATTTTATGAAACTCAGCCCCAAATCCTATTTGCTTGGTGTGGACGGCGGCGGAACCGGCTGCCGGGTCGCCATATCCGACACGTGTGGTCGGCGCATTGGCGGTGCATCCGGCGGGCCAGCCAATTTCGCAACCGACCCGGACAGCGCACTCCGGAACATTCTTACCGCCCTCGATGCGGCAGCGTCTGATGCCGGTCTTGCAAGCGGGTGGTCGGAGGCATGCGTGGCCCATGTGGGGCTTGCGGGCATTATGGAACCTTCGGATGCGGAACGGGTCGAATCCGCCCTGCCGTTCACACAGATCACCGTGAGCGACGACCGCGAGACCTCGGTGGCGGGTGCGCTTGGCCCACAAGACGGGGTCTTGATGGCCATTGGCACGGGAACGATCGTTGCCGCGCAGTCGCAAGGTTCTACCCGATACTTCGGCGGATGGGGGATGGCCCTGGCGGATCAGGCTTCGGGCGGGTGGCTCGGGCAACGCGCCTTGCGCCAGACCGTTCTGGCGCTTGATGGCCTGCAAGCGCATTCCGCCATGACCAAAAACCTGCTGGACCTTTTTGACAACGATCCAAACCAAATTGTCCAATTCTCAAAACACGCCGAACCCGGGGACTATGCCGGTTTTGCGCCAATGATTATCGACGCCGCACGTATGCAGGATGACAACGCACAGGCCTTGATGCAGCGGGGTGCCGCCTATCTGAACGCCTGCATCAAAGCGGCGGATCTCGCCGAGACGGCCGCTTTGTGTCTTTCAGGTGGGGTGGGCCCGCATTACGCCGACTATCTTGATCCGCGCTGTCAGAACCGACTGCAAGCCCCCAAGGGCTCCGCCCTCGACGGGGCGTTGATGCTTGCGCATCAGGCCTTGCATCAAGGGACGGGCGCGCGATGAATGTTGCCGCTTTCCTAGAACCTGCGGACTGGTTCCGTTCAAAAGGGGGCCCGCGGTATATTCAACTGCGCCAAAGGCTCAGCGACGGGGTCACGACCGGGCAACTGGCGACGGGCAGCCCCTTGCCCCCAGAACGCGAGATCGCGGCCATCACGGGTTTTTCCCGGGTGACCGTGCGCAAGGCCATCCGGTCCCTGGCCGAGGATGGCGTGATCTTGCAGAAACAAGGGTCCGGCTCGTTCATCGCCTCAAGACCAAAGCAGATGGAGCAGAATCTGTCCCGGCTGACCTCATTTTCAGAAGAAATGGCACGACGGGGTAAGGACGCAACATCCCGTTGGTTGGAACGTGGGCTGTTCATGCCCTCTGCGGATGAGATCACCTGCCTGTGTTTGACCAACGAAGATCAGGTCGCACGGATCACCCGCCTGCGCCTTGCGGATGGTGATCCGATCGCGATTGAGCGCGCGTCCCTGCCCACGGACATCCTGCCCAACCCGTTGGCGGTGGAGACCTCGCTTTATGAAACACTCGAAGGCCACGGCCACCGACCGGTCAAAGCATTGCAAAAGATTTCCGCCATCAACCTGACAGATCAGGATGCCGATTTGCTGGCCACATCCCCGAAAGACGCGGGCCTGCAGATTGAGCGCACCTCATACCTGAGCTGCGGACGGGTCGCGGAGTTCACGCAATCCACCTATCGGAAGGATGCCTATACCTTCATCGCCGAACTCAGACTCGCCAAGGAGCCAGCATGACTTCTCAAACCCACATGCGGCGCGAAATCCTTGAAATTCCGGACGCGGTCGCAACCCTGCTGACACGGGGCGCGCCCGAAGTCAGGGCCGCTGCACGCGCCTTGCAAGACGCAGACCCCGCGTTCCTGATTTCGGTTGCGCGCGGCTCGTCCGATCACGCAGCGACCTATTTCAAATATGCCACCGAGCTTGTCGCCGGTATTCCGGTTGCCTCCGTCGGCCCGTCAGTTACCTCTATCTACGGGCGCAACCTGCGGCTGTCCCGCGGTGCCTGTCTGGCGATTTCGCAGTCAGGGAAAAGCCCGGATATCGTGCGCATGGCAGAAATGGCCACCGCGCAGGGTGCCGTTTCCATCGCCCTGACCAACCACATCAACAGCGATCTGGCCGGGGTCAGCACCCATGCGGTCAATCTGCATGCCGGTGTCGAACACAGCGTGGCCGCCACCAAGACATTCGTGACCTCTGCCGTGTCGGCCATCTGGCTGATGGCCGAGTGGCAGCAGGACCATGCGCTGTTGCGTGCCCTGCATGATTTACCGCAGGTGTTGAAGAAGGCGGCGCACATGGATTGGTCCATCCTGGAAGATGAGATCGTTTCGTCCCGGTCGCTCTTTTGCCTTGGCCGTGGGCCCGCGTTGGCGATAGCCAATGAGGCGGCTCTGAAGTTCAAGGAAACCTGCCAACTGCACGCAGAATCCTATTCCTCCGCCGAAGTGCTGCACGGGCCGGTTTCCATAATCGAACGCGGATTTCCCGTGATCGCGCTCGCAGCCGCTGATCAGGCCGAAGCATGGCTGGTGGATGTGGCCGACCAACTTGCCGCGAAAGGCGCGCATGCCTTTGTGACCTCTGACAAGACCGCGCTGGCCCGCGCCCTGCCCTGCGCGCGCACATCGCACCTCTTGCTTGATCCGCTCGCGTTGATCGTTTCATTCTACGCCATGGTCGAACAGGTCGCCCGGGCGCGCGGCATCAACCCCGATGCGCCGCGCCACCTCAGGAAAGTGACGGAAACACTGTGATGAAACGCGCATATACGGGAGCGGATATCTTTGATGGCAGCACGCTCAGCTCTGACAGCGCGCTGCTGTTGGATGGCGGTGTCTATCGCGGTGTCGTGCCAAGGCGTGACATCCCGTCTGACTACGCGGTTGAAACCTTGCCGGGGGGTACGATCCTGCCGGGGTTTGTTGATTTGCAGGTCAACGGTGGTGGCGGTGTTCTGTTTAACGAGGATCCTTCAGTGGCAGGTTTGCATGCCATCGCGCAGGCGCATGCGACCACGGGAACGCGCGCCCTGCTGCCCACGCTCATCACCGACACGCCAGCGCGCACACAGGCAGCCGTCGACGCCGTCGCGGCGGCCATTGAACGCAAGGTGGCGGGGATCATCGGCATTCACCTTGAGGGGCCGCACCTGAGCCTTGCCAAAAAGGGGGCGCATGACCCCGCCTTGATCCGCCCGATGACGGATGCGGATGAAGCATTTTTGCACGATGCTGCACGGCGTTTGCCAAACATCATGCTCACGGTGGCCCCGGAAAATGTGACGAACGCACAGATCACCCGCCTGTCCCGCGCTGGTATCATCATTTCGCTGGGTCACACCGATTGCAGCATGGCCGATGCGCAAGCCGCCTTTCGGGCCGGTGCCCGCTGCGTCACGCATCTGTTCAACGCGATGCGCCAGCTGGGCAGTCGTGAACCGGGCCTTGTCGGGGCGGCGCTGGATACCGGTGATGTGCATGCAGGTCTGATCGCGGATGATATCCACGTGCACCGGGCCAGCATGCGCGCAGCTCTTTGCGCCAAGCGCGCGGGTGGCGGTATTTTTCTGGTGACCGACGCCATGGCCACCGCCGGGTCCGACATCACGGAATTCCGTCTCAACGGGCGGCGCGTGCTGCGTCGGAACGGTCGCCTGACCCTGGAGGATGGCACGCTTGCCGGGGCTGATCTGACGTTTCCGCGTGCGCTGGACGTTCTGATCAACATCGTGGGCTGCGAAAAAGAGGTCGCGTTTTCGATGGCAACCCGTGGCCCTGCGTGTGTCTTGACCAACCCTGGCGCGGTGGGGCGGTTTACACTGGACCACGGCGCGCAGGCCATCCATCTGGACGATGATCTGCGCTATGTCGGGGGTCTGTAGGGGCGCTGTCTGATATCCCGAAAGACGCTATAGCGCCGATCGCATCCGTTACCGACGCCGCAAGCCCTGCCATGCACGCAGCCGCAGCACCACATAGCCCGTTGCGATGATCACCAATGCGCACAGCGCAACCTTTGAAACGATCTCCATCGTTCCCTCGATCAAAAGTGCATGCACCACGCTACCTGCGACGATGATCAGGGCAAAAACCGTGTGAATGATCCGCCAGTACCGGGGTCGCAGCCGCATGCGATGGCGCAGTGCTGCAAGCAATGCGGTCGCAAAGATCACCCACATCGCAATCACACCCCAAAGAGAAAACGGCGTGGGCGAGACAAAAAGAAGCGCATCGACAACATCCGGCGGACTTGTGATCCAGAGCGCTGCAACATGGACAAGCACGGCTGCAAGCAATGACACCCCGATCCAGCGGTGAACACGTCGGCCCCGCATCATCGACACGCCGGGCAAAACGCCACCCGCCAGCAGCGGCTGTACCAGCAAAAGGGTCAGGGCGATGACACCTGATAACCCGGCGATGATGTAAATGGGATCACGCCACGCCAGCAACGGGCTTGCGGCAGATGCAGCTACAGGCACGATCACAGCCAAGGCGAGCGCGACCCATATCGCGACCGCGCGGATCAACATCCCAACCATGTCAACAGGGGATCAGACCGGTTGCAGAACAAAATCCGCGCTCAACGTGGTGTCTTTTGCGCTGCGCATGACCGGCCTGAGGAAGACAGTTTCGAATTCATCGCTGTCATAGGCCAGATGTGCATGCGGTTGACCAAAGGCCGGAACGATCTGCGGCATCTCAAGGCGAAACGCGCCATTGGCATCGGTCAAAGTCGCGCCGTGGCTGTGCGGGTCGCGTTCGTGCCCTTCGGTTGTATCCGCCGATCCGTTCGACGATTGGGGCACCGGGCAGGTAGTTGTTCGCGCCCCCGCGCATGGTGGGCGTCGGGGCCAATCCGCTGGCCTGCGCGGGCAGGATCAAGCTTGTCGCGGCCGCCGCCGCGCTGGCCGTGACAAGTGAACGGCGGGTCAATACTCTGCGGGTCACTTCCGGTTCTCCTGTTACGGTTGTTGTTCCCTTGAAAAACTAGCACGCAATCCGCCGAATCCGAACAAAGCGCCGCAAAACCGGCCATAACACCCAATCACAGCTTCGTGATCGCAGGCGACGCGTCTTGCCGCGCCTCAACATGTAGCCGCCCGTTTGTCTCTACCCCTCGCGGAAGGCGCGGGTGAAGTAGTCGGTCAAAGGTTTGGCCAGATAATTCAACGGCGAGCGTTCCGCCGTTTTGATGAAGGCCTCAACAGGCATGCCCGGCAAGAGCACCTGTCCGCCGAGCTTCTCGGATTCGCCCTCCTTCGGCACCAGTTTAACCTCGTAATAAGACATGCCGGTGACTTCATCTGTGAACACATCTGCGGACATGCGCACCACATGCCCGATGATTTCAGGCGTCAGGCGCTGGTCGAAAGCTGCAAAGCGCAGGGTCGCTTCCTGCCCGACATGGACCTGATCAATGTGAATTGGATCGACCCGTGCGGCGACAACCATCGGCTGGTCCTGTGGGATGATGTACATGATCGGCTCCGCGGGCGAGACAACCGATTGCAAGGCAAAGATGCGCGATCCGTAGATGACGCCGCTGACCGGGGCGCGCAACTCCATGCGCGACAAGGTCTCCATCGTGCTCAGGCGGCGCTGAACCAGTTCGACTTCCTGAAATTGAAGGTCGCGCAGGGTCGATATGGCTTCTTCGCGCAGGCGCGTCGTCAACGCAATCCGCTCGATGCTGAGTGACGCGATCTCACCACGCAGTTGCGCGACGCTGGCGGTGATACTGCCGATTTCACCCAAGAGCCGCGCCTGTTCGCGCTGCAACGAAGAAACACGCGAGGCAGGTGCCAGCCCTTTGTCAAAGAGCGTCTGACTGTCGGTGAGCTCAGCTTCGATCAGGCCGCGCTGGGTTTCCAACGCGGCCAGCTGCGCGGTTGCCCCTTCGATCTGGTTTTCGGCTTGTGCGATCTGCTCAAGGATCTGCTCCGAACTTTGTTGCAGCGAGGTTGCGCGCGCCTCGAAAAGCTGCGCCTGCCCGTCAATAAGCGCCTGCACCGAAGGGTCTTTTTCCGCCAGTTCGGCGAGTTCTTCGCTCAGCGGCAAGGCATCCAGCCCGTCCCGCTCTGCCTTGAGCCGGGCCTTGCGGGCAAGGATTTCGAAGAGTTGCCCCTCTATGATCGCAAGTTCGGAGCGCAGCTGCGTGTCATCAAAGCGCAAGACCGTATCCCCGGCGTTGACGAAATCACCATCCTGAACGGGCAAGGCACCGACGACCCCCCCTTGCGGGTGTTGCAGCACCTGCCGGTTCGATTCCACCTCGATATTGCCAGAGGCAATAACGGCACCGGCGATCCGCGCCTGAACGGCCCAGACGCCGATCACCCCGACCAGTATCAAAAGCGCAGTCATCCCGACCATCAGCGGGCCGGTTGCTTTCCATGCGCGCGGTTGTTTCGATTGTCCGTTCATGATGATGTCGCCTGTGCCAGTGATTTTTTGATGTTCTCGACGTTGCTGACCATGGATTTCAACACTTCATCGCGCGGGCCATCCGCCTTGATCCGCCCGCCGTCAATGACCAGCAAGCGGTCACATTCCGACAACGCACTTGGTCTGTGAGTCATGATCACAACGGCACGGTTGGCCGCCTTGAATTCGCGCACCGCGAGGTTCAGCGCAACCGATCCATCGTTGTCCAGCGCCGAATTCGGCTCATCCAGGATCAGCAGAACAGGGTCACCGTAAAAGGCGCGCGCCAAGGCGATGCGCTGCCGCTGGCCGCCCGACAGTTGCCCATCATCGCCCTGCACGATGGTTTTGTACCCATCGGGCAGCGACAAGATCATGTCATGGGCATTGGCGCGCTTGGCCGCCTCCACGACTTTTTCATCATCGGGGTTGATCGCCATGCGCGCGATATTCTCGGCAATGGTGCCCGAAAACAGCACGACATTCTGCGGCAGATAACCGATGTAGGACCCCAAGGCGTCCGGATCGTACTGATCCAAAGTCGCGCCGCCAAAACGCACC
This sequence comes from Roseobacter denitrificans OCh 114, assembly GCF_000014045.1. Classification (NCBI taxonomy): domain Bacteria; kingdom Pseudomonadati; phylum Pseudomonadota; class Alphaproteobacteria; order Rhodobacterales; family Roseobacteraceae; genus Roseobacter; species Roseobacter denitrificans. The sequence continues at coordinate 1,652,812 of NC_008209.1, read as the reverse complement.
TCGCCCGCCGCCACTCGCGTCAGGCCCAGCAACGTCTTGGCAAGGGTCGATTTGCCCGAACCGCTTTTCCCGATAACGCCAAGTGCCTCTCCCTCCCCGAGGTAAAAAGAGATACCGCTGAGCGTTGGAAACTTTGCGCCCTGGGCAACGACAGAAACGCCTGCAAAAGACACATTGGCGTGCGGTGTCGGCAATGTATGCGTTTCAGGGAGCACAGGGGTCTTTTCCAGCAGCTCCCCCAGCGATGACCAGGCGCCACGGGCACGTTGCACGGTGCTCCACTGGCCCAATGCCTGTTGCACCGGGGCAAGGGCACGGCCCATCATGATCGAGCCCGCGATCATCGCACCCGCCGTCATCTCCGCCTGCAACACCAGATAGGCCCCCAGCGCCAGCATCGCGGATTGCAAAAACAGGGTGAAGGATTTGGACATGGATGTGAACACACCCGTCCAGTCGTTGGATTTGACGGATGTATCCGTCGCCTCCTCGCTCAGGCCCTGCCAGCGGGCCGTGACCGCTGTGCTCATGCCTTGCGCGCGGACAACTTCGGCGGCCCTGCGCGCCTGTTCGGCAAACCCATGCGCGCGGTTGGAGACGTTCTGCGCCTCAAGGGTCTTTGTATTTGTCAGCCAATTGTTGAGCAGCGTGATGATGATCAACAGCACACTGCCGCCCAATGCCAGCCAGCCCAACATCGGGTGAAAAATGAAAATCGCGCCAAGGAACAAAGGGGTCCATGGCACGTCGAACAGCGCGAGGATCACGGGGGAGGCGAAAAACGTGCGGACGGTTTCCAGATCCCTGAGCCCGCTTGCCGGGATCGATCGTTCGCTGGGCAATACCGCGCGCCGCAGCACCGCCTCGAACACGCGGTTTTCAAGGATCGACTGAAACCGTGCACCAAACCGGGCCAGCACACGACCGCGCGCATATTCCAGAAGCATCATCAGGCCGTACAGCGCCCCGACCAACACAAACAAGGCCACCAGCGTTTCTTCGGACCGCGACCCGAGGACACGGTCATAGACCTGAAGCATGAACAATGGCCCGGTCAGCATCAGCAGGTTTACAAAAATACTGAACAGAAACACCGCCCACAGCAGCCATGAACCCGCACGGCGCGCGCTTCGCAACTCTTCAATGCCTGTTACTTTCTTGGCCACGATACCAACCCCACCCGTTTAAATGCCCGTTCTCACGGCGCTCATCAAATACATTAAACCCAATGTGTCTTAAAGTAGTATACACAAACGCGCGGTTTTCCACTGTCCGAAACAATCGCACGCCTAAAATCTGCGGCTTTAACGACCACGCCAGTCATTTAAGCGCTCTTGCGCAGGTCGGCGTCAAGTGGCAGGCGCTGACAGACAAGAAGTTAAGAGACGATCCGCTGCTCGGCCAGTCAAAAAGATGCATCGCAGCGTGATCAGTTTTGCGCCGACAGTTGATACCCCGGGGCCGTCACGGATCGAACCGTCGTGATCGGAGCCGAACCGATCCATGTGGTGCGTTCAATCACCAGCAAGGCCTCTCCTGCCGCGACAGACAGGTGTTCAGCGTTTTCACCTTTGGCATTCACGGCAAAGAAGCGGACATCGAGCTTGCTGTAGGGCTTGTTGCGCACAAGCCATTCGTTGGCGCTGCTACCGGCAAGGTCGACCTGCAGGATATCGGGCGTTGTTGTGATGTCTATCCAGCGATCTTCAAAGATATATGGTTTGCTGTCAGACAGATGCACGGCTTTGACATGCAAGGCTTCGCCCGGCTCGCTGCTGCCAAAACGCAGTAGGACTGACTCCGGCATGGGCTCCACCGCGCTGCTGATCAGCCGGTAGTCATAGGTACTGCCGCGCTGCTCGACCTCACGCCGGGTGATCGGGATATCAAAGGTGGCGCGCGTCACCGGGTCGGCCCTGACATGGGTTCCGCCTTTTCGCTTACGTTCGACCAATCCTATCCGCGCGAGGTCCTGCATCGCGCGGTGCACGGTCGTGCGCGCGCATCCCAACCCCAAAGCGAGATCGTTGTCGCGCGGCAGCTTGTCCCCCGGTGCATATGTCCGGTCGAGAATACGCGCCTGTATCTCATCACGCACATCAGTCCAGGAAAGGCGGGTTTGACCAGTCAAACGGCTGCCTCCCGCCGCCACCGCCGGAGCGGGGCTGCCCGGTCAAACAGGCTGCTTGCAAGACTCTGCGGATGTTTCGCGCAAATGAGTGGCATGCGCGGCCTCCCGTGCTGAAACGACGTTGACATTTTTATGTAGCTACATATTAACTTCAAGTCGGGGATAAAACAAGGACCATAAATGCCAAACACCTGCATCCCGTCACACACTGCGGCCGCTGAAACTGCGCGCCTGATTGATGGTGTGTTGGCGCAATGGTTGCGCGTCCCGCACCGGAACAGCGCGTCACAAACAGCCGGTTAAGAAAACGCATTCAACCCAACAAGGAGAGAGAAATGGACAGACGAGATTTTTTGAGGGCAGGAACCGTTGGAGTTGCAGCATCAACCCTCGCCGCGCCCGCCATCGCGCAGGATGTGATGCAGTGGAAGATGGTCACCGCATGGCCCAAGAACCTGCCCGGCCCTGGTGTGGCTGCGCAAATGCTTGCGGATCGGATTACCACGCTGTCAGGTGGCCGGATTGAAGTAAAACTCTTCGCGGCGGGTGAATTGGTGCCAGGTCGCGGCGTGTTTGATGCTGTCTCCGAGGGCACCGCGGAACTCTATCACGCCGTGCCCGCCTATTGGGGGTCGAAATCAAAGGGCATCCTGTTGTTTGGCTCGCAACCCTTTGGCCTGCGCGCAGATGAACAATTCGGCTGGATGCAGCATGGCGGGGGGCAGGCGCTTTATGATGAGATGTATGGCCGTTTCGGAATCAAACCATTCCTGTGCGGCAACTCCGGCCCACAATGGGCGGGCTGGTTCAAGAATGAGATCAACTCCGTCGAAGACCTCAAGGGCTTGAAATTCCGAACCACCGGGATTGCGTCGCAAATGGCGGCGAAACTGGGCATGGCCGCCGAAGCCATGAGCGGCCCGGCGATGTTCCAGGCGCTGCAGACCGGCGCGCTGGATGCGGGCGAGTTTATCGGGCCGTGGACGGATTCTGCATTGGGCTATTATCAGGTCGCCAAGAACTACTACTGGCCGGGCGTTGGAGAACCCTCCTCCGCAGAGGAATGCGGTGTCAACGCCGACGCTTTCGCAGCCTTGTCCGATGACCTCAAAGAGGTCGTCACGCAGGCTTGTACCGGGCTCTATAACCCGGTGTGGACCGAATACACGACCAAACACGCCCAGTCGCTCAAAACGCTGGTGTCAGAGCATGGCGTCACCGTCCGCAAACTGCCCGATGACGTGATCGCTGCCATGGGCAGCGCCGCCGGTGAAATCATGGAAGAATACCGCGCGGATGACGATGAACTGGTGCGCCGTATTACCGAGAGCTTTATCGCCTATCGCGATCTGGTTGGCGGTTACATGACCTATGCGGACAACGGGCAGATGAATGCCCGCGCCGGAGTTTTCGGCTACTGAAACACCGCTGGCGCGCGGCCCTGTGCTGCGCGCCCATCCTGCGGTAACGAGGGGGAAGTAGCGTGCTGGCATTTGCAGACGCGGTTGATCGGCTGAACCAAAAGGTCGCTTATGCGGTGCGCTGGCTGGCTCTGGCGATGGTGCTGGTACAGTTTTGCATTGTCATTGGCCGCTATGTGTTTGGCTACAATTCCATCGCAGCGCAGGAAAGCGTGCTCTACATGCATGCGACCCTTTTCATGCTGGGAGCGGGGTATACGCTGCTGGTCGACAAACACGTCCGTGTCGATGTCTTCTACGCCAAGCTCACCGAACGTAGCCGCCGCAGGGTCGATATCTTTGGACATGTGTTTTTGCTGCTGCCCTCCATGACGGTGCTGCTCTATTGGTCGTGGCCTTCGGTGCGCAATTCCTGGAAAATCCTTGAGGGTCCGATGTCCGTCGGCGGGATCGAGGCCGTCTTTCTGCTCAAATCGCTGATCCCGGCGTTTTGCTGTCTCATCATCCTGCAATCGCTGTCCCTTTTGATCCGTCTGCTTGTGCAAGGTGCAAAATCGTGACCGAATACCTGGACCTGATCATGTTTGCAGCCCTCATGGTCGCGATCCTTTCAGGCTTTCCCGTCTCTTTCAGCATCGCGGGCGTGGCGGTGATCTTTGCCTATCTCGGTTGGATGATGGGGATCATGAATGTCTCCCTTCTGGGGGCTTTGGGGCAACGCGCCTTTGGCCTGATCAGCAATCAGGTGCTGATCGCCATCCCGGTTTTCGTACTGATGGGCGCGATACTTGAAAAAAGCAAGATCGCCGAAGAGCTGCTCGACACCATGGCGCGCTGCTTTGGTCAGTTGCGGGGTGGCTTGGGTATTTCCGTGGTTCTGGTCGGGGCGCTGCTGGCGGCCTCGACGGGCATTGTGGGCGCGACGGTCATCGCGATGGGCTTGATCGCGCTGCCCACGATGCTGCGTGCAGGTTACAACCCGGCGGTCGCCTCGGGCATTGTCTGCACGGCGGGCACTCTGGGGCAGATCATCCCCCCCTCAACCCTGCTCATCATCCTCGCTGATGTGATGTCAAACGCCTTCCAGCAAGCCCAATACGAACAGGGCAAGTTCTCGGTCGAGGCGCTTTCGGTGGGGCAGTTTTTTGCCGCAGCCCTCATACCGGGCCTGCTTTTGGTGACGCTCTACCTGCTCTATATCCTCATACGCGGCGCGCTCAGACCGACCGATATGCCCCCGGCGGAACTCGGTCTGGGCCGCCCGGACAGCCGTGAGGTTCTGGCGGCGATCCTGCCGCCTGTCCTGCTGATCTTTGCGGTGCTGGGCGCCATCCTTGGCGGCATTGCCACCCCGACAGAAGCGGCCTCCGTCGGCGCGATCGGAGCGCTTTTGATGGCCGGGCGTAAAACCGGCAGTCACACGCGGCTGATCCTTCTGGGCGTTGCGGCCTTGATTGTGCTGGCCATTCTCGCGGGGTCCTTTCCAATTCGCCTGCAGCGCAACGACAATGGCATGCTGGAATGGATGGCCGGGGGCGTCTACGGGCTGCTTGCGCTGACGGGGCTTGGCGCGGTTGGATTGGCGCTGCGGGCCGCATTTCGCAAAAGGATCATCCATGATGCGTTGAATTCGACCCTCACCATGACAGCGATGATCTTTGCAACCATCCTTGCGGCGGGTTTCTTTTCGCTGGTCTTCATTGGCCTGGGCGGAGAGGAACGCGTCGAACACGTCCTCGCCAGCCTGCCCGGCGGCCCCAGCGGTACATTGCTGTTCGTGATGCTCTTTGTATTCGTTCTGGGCTTTTTCCTCGATTTTGTCGAAATCTCCGTCATCGTACTGCCTTTGGTGGTCCCGTCCCTGATCGTGATGGGCCATGACCCGATATGGCTAGGCATCCTTCTGGCCATCAACCTGCAAACCAGCTTTCTGACGCCGCCCTTCGGGTTTTCCCTGTTTTATCTGCGCGCGGCAGCCCCGGACGAGATTGCAACAAGCCAGATCTATCGCGGGGTGGTGCCTTTCATTGCCCTGCAGGCAGTCGGCATTTTCCTTGTCTGGAGCATGCCATCCCTCGCCACGTGGCTGCCCGACGCCCTGTTTTAGCAATCCGGGCCCGTTTACCCCTTCCCCGCGCCCCGGACCGCCTAAACGGGTGTTCAAATCACCCACGCCACTCTACGATCACGCTCAACACAAATTGAGGAGCAAGATGTGGCGGTTTCAACAATAGAAGAAGACCTTACAATCAAAGGCAATGTTTCGTCGAAAGGCGGGAACGTGGACATAAAAGGCAAGGTCGTCGGGGACGTCACGGCAGAAGCGGTTCTGATCCATGGCACAGGTTCCGTAGACGGGGCGCTTGCCGCGAGGAAGATCGCCGTTCAGGGCAAACACAAAGGCAACCTGAAATGCGATGACCTGACATTTGCCTCAACCGCGCAAGTCGAAGCGGATGTCAGCGCGCAAACGCTGACGACGGAAAGCGGCGCTAAAATCCTTGGCAAGGTCCAGATCAGCGGGGGATAATGACGCCCTGTTATGTCTTGGCGTGAATGGTGCATGCAACTGCGCCGGGTCGATATCCTTGGGTATCGGGTTATCTGTATGTGACTGCGCAGAAGTCGGCGGCGTTCATGCTGGTTCAAATCAAATCAAGAGGCACTTATGACACGTGATACAGTTGCCAGGGCGCGCGCGCTTGCGCCTGTGTTCGCGGCCCGTGCGGCGAAATGGGACAGAGAACGCGCCTACTGCTGGGACAATATCACGGATCTGGTTGATGCGCGGATCATGGGCATGACCATTCCCAAGGAGCTTGGCGGCCTTGGGGCCAGCTATCTGGATGTTGTCAAGGTTGTCGAAGAGGTGGCCAAGGCCTGCACGCTCACAGCGCGGGTCGTGGTCGAGGCCAATATGGGCGGCATCAGCGCCGTCATGGCCTATGGCACGGATACGCAGAAGCAACTCTGTGCGCCGCTGGTTCTGGCCGGAGACAAACCGGCGATCTGCATCACCGAGCCCGATGCGGGTAGTGCTGCGACCGAAATGCGCACAACCGCCCGAAAGCAGGGCGATACCTATGTGATCAATGGCACGAAACACTGGATCACAGGGGGCGGGGTTTCAAAGCTCTACCTGATATTCGCGCGGGTTCTGGACGGTGATGGATCAGACCTCGGGATCGGTGGATTTATCGTTCATGTGGACCCGGGCGCGGGCATTGAACCGCCCGGTTTTTATGTCCTTGGCCGCGAGAAAACCATGGGGCTGTGCGGGATGCCCGAGGCTGAACTCAGGTTTGAAAACCTCATGGTGGGTGCAGACATGGCGCTGATCCCGCCATCAGGTTTCAAACGCGGTTTTGCCGACTTGATGAATGCCTACAATTCTCAACGGGTGGGCGCGGGTATGATTGCGATGGGCGTGGCGGCAGGTGCATTGGAACATGCGAAAAAATACCTGCTCGAACGCAGGCAATTCGGCCGTCCCTTGGCAGAGTTTCAGGGGTTGCAATGGATGATCGCCGACATGGACACCCAGCTTTGTGCCGCGCGCCTTTTGTTGCACGCGGCCGCGCAATCGCGCGGACCCGGTGGCAGCCAGTTCCCTGACATGACCATGGCCGCACGCGCCAAGCTGTTTGCATCGGAAATGGCGATAAAGACCGTCAGCGATTCCCTGCAAATGTTCGGCGCGCGCGGATATGGAGACCGCGAACCGCTCGAACGCATGTACCGCGACGTTCGGATGTTCACCATTGGCGGTGGCACGGCGCAAGTGCTGCGCACGCAGATCGCCGGTTCCGTGCTGGGGATCAAAACGCCGCAAACACGCGATACCTGATGAGCGGCGGCGTTGCCATGTCGCGCCGCATTCAAACCAGCCGCGCTTTTCGCAACGATTGTGCTGGATTTATACCTGACAGCCGCAGAAATGTGATCCGGCTCGGACCGGATGACACAGATATCTCAGGGTGCGGGATCGGGGTTTGGCCCGCCCGCGCCCGGTGCGGGAAAGCGCCGCTGCCCTTGACACGTAAAGCGCTGAAATCCTTGATTTCAGGCAGCGTTATGTGGTTCAGGCGGCGGCGGTCGTTGCCAGCGTGATGGCGCGGGAAAGCGCTTCGTCAACAAAAGGGGTTGGTTGGCTGGTATTGCAGACCTGCCTGCGGCCCGGTCCCACTTCGTAAACGCAAGGCACATAGGTTCCATCCGGCACGGCAGAGGCACAGGGAACCCATCGTCCACCCGGACCTTCGATGGCCGTTCCGGTCTGCACATTCACCGTTCCCGGCGGGGGACTGGTTACAAGAACCGATGGGTCAAACAGCTCAGCGAGGCTCATCACGACTCCTTTGGCAGATCAAGGATGAGCCACCGTCATGAAGGATTGGTCTGTCGAGAATGTGACCACATCAGCCGCTTTGCCTTCGATCCGCCGCATTTGCGCAATACCTCGCACGAAATGAGATCAGCTAGCAGGGTGAAACTCCCTGTCTGGTTTCGCAAAACCACAGTAAAGGCTTTAAAAGCAGTAAGTTAGGCAGGCGTGAAAGGCGTCGTAAAATCACCTGAATTTTAGGTGAACGCCTCAGTCTTGCCACTTTTGTCCAAGATTCCCCGCCGACGGAGCCCGAGATCATCCCGCTTGGGCGTCATGGTTTCAAAGCCAACACTGGTGTGCAACGAACAACGGTTAACCTGCGCTGGCGATATTACGCAGCACCTTGCGGTTTTCGTCAACCGGTTGCGGGGACCAGAATTGCCCGCCCGATTCAATGAGCCTGTTGCGCAGATCGCTCTCGCTCATCGGTTTGCCAAAATAGAAACCCTGCAGATAATCGCAGCCCATCTCCGTGACGAGGCGCGCATGTTCTTCGGTTTCGACGCCTTCAGCCACCACCCGCATTCCAAGGCTTTTTCCAATGCCCACAATTGATGCGACCAGCGGCCTTGTGTTTGCCTGCTCGACAATCGGCTGAATAAAATGACGGTCAACCTTCAAAATCGCCGGTCGGATTTTCAACAGGCCAGACACAGAGGCATGTCCGGTGCCAAAATCGTCAAGGGCAATCGTCACGCCCAACTCGTCCAACTCATCAATGGTCCACCGCACCACATCCCCCATCCGGTCCAGATAAACCGACTCAAGGATTTCAATCGTCAGTCTCTGAGGGTTGATACCAGAGCTTTTGATGTCATGGATGAATGTGGGATCCGCCAAGCGCGCGGCAGAGACATTCACAGCAACGCGCGGCAGATCCACACCTGCATCGTCAAAGCGGGACAATGCACCATGCACGCTGGCAAAGACAATTTCATCAATCCGCTTGAGGATTCCCATATTTGCGGCGGTATCAAGAAAGGCGGCGGGTGCAAGAATGCCCTGCGTTGGATGTGCCCATCGCACCAGCATTTCAGCGGAGACAATTTTACCGCTCTGCGCATCAATCAATGGCTGGAAATATGGGATGAACTCACTTCTTTCGCAGGCGAGCAACAAGTCTGATGCGAGCTTTTTGGTGGCGATGGATTTGGCGTGCATTTCCTCGGTGAAAAATGACCAACGGCCCTTGCCCTGCGATTTCGCATGATAAAGCGCTTCATCAGCATCCGCGACCACCTGTTCGGGGTGTTCCATGTGTTTATTCGCAATCGCCACACCAACACTCGCGCTGCAGGCCGTCGACTTACCGTCGCATGCAAAAGGCGCCTGCATCGTCCCGACGATGTCATCGGCCAGACTGCTGATATTCAGAGCGCTCTGCGCGAGTGGCCTCAGTATCACAAACTCGTCCCCGCCAAGACGCGCAACGAGGTCACAGTCACCAGTCAGATCGCGCAGCATATCGGCCACGGAAACCAGCAGCCGGTCACCGGCATCATGACCCAGCGTGTCATTCACGAACTTGAAACGGTCAAGGTCGATGTAGATGACAGCGAATTCCGTGCCGTGCTTTTTCAGGTTCTCAATCCATGTCTTGAGCTCAACCTCGAAATGGCGGCGGTTTGACAGGCCGGTCAACGCATCCTCATTCGCATCTTTGGCAACCGATTTTGCAAGTTGGTGCAAACGTGTGTTTTCCTTTTCCAGACGTTCAACCTGTTCAAGCGCCTTTGCAAAGGCTGCCTGATCTGCCACCGCCGGGTCTTGCAACACCTGCGAGGCGGGTGCCGCGTGCTCTTCCTCAAGTTCTATGATCGAGCATAGCCACCAGTGATTGCCCGTCTCGGCCTCGGAGAGGTGTACCCAACTCATGCGCTGCCAGTAAACCTCGCCATTCTTTCGGTTGTTGCGCGATTTGGTTGAAAAGTTCTCCCACTTCATCAGCTTTTCGATGATATAGAGGTGAACGCCCTGCCCCATATCCGGACCGATCAATATGGTGCCGCGTTCACCCAAAGCCTCGGCGGCGGTGTATCCGGTAATCCTTGTAAAGGCTTTATTACTCCACTGGATTTCCATCACGGCGCCGTCCTCGCTCGACGCCAAAGCAAGTGCGAGCCCTTCGGTGCACTTGTCATTGATTTGATTGAATATCTGAGCAGGTATCATGTGTAGAGCCCTAAACGCTGTCCTCCTTGTGGCATCCAGACGATTAGGAATTGTTAAGCCCAAAGAATGCGCCAAGCCTTTTTTAGGGAAAGTTATAATGATCTGCCTTTGAAATGGCCCAGCCCGCAGCGGCGCAAAAATGCACTCTGGAAAACCCAAACTAGCGCGAAACACGACACCAACTCACACAAGATTAACCAATTGATGGGAGGGTCCGCCACAGGCAGAAATCAGAGGGCCGACTGAATGTTGATGTCACCGAGTAGACTATTTGAACTGACGAGACAGTTGAGCGACACGCTCACAGAACTTGAGCAGGCCGGAATTCGCGTCGAGATCGGTGACGACTTTGCCAAATACCGCGCCTATCGCAACCAGCAGCACGACCGCAGCCCTCTCTATCCGATGTTTGATGTGACCCGATCCTACGTCGATCACACCAATGGCTTCTGGGTGTGTGGTTTCAACACCGATGGCGAATTGGTTCACACGCAGGCCGTCCGTCTGCTCGACCTGACGGGCATTTCCCTTGCAACACATCTGAACAAACACCGACACAAATACATCACCCCGGATTCAACACCCGACCCGGATCTGACCTTCTATTCCGGTCCGGATGCGCTGCACATCATTACCGGCAAGGTCTGTTATCAAGGCGACTTCTGGCTGCGCGCGCGGGGCCTTGGCGGGCCACGAAGTCAGGGCACGACGTCACTTTTGTCCCGCGTCCTGCTTGAGGTCATGATCGCCGCCTGGAACCCGTCTTTCGTCTTTGCGCTGGTGCCCAAACCACTCGCCGCAAAAGGTGCACATCTGCGGTATGGTTACAATCACTGCGATCCCGGACGATGGCTGGGCCCGGACCAGCAGATAACCGAAGAGGACTATCTGATCTGGATGGGTGCGAATGACATGGCCAATTTTGTCGGACGTACCCCGCAAAACCTGCAGCGCACGACAGGTATGCTGACCGCCGCGGAAAGTGACAGGAAGCGCAATGCGCCCACAAATGCAAATGCCTGAGCGGCGAGTTGGTATAAATGACATCGCACATACCGCAGATTGACAAGGCAAGCGCCGCCGCCGTATCGCCGCGTGGCATGATTATCGGCCCGGTGGCGGCGCATGTCGCCTTCGTGCTGGAACTGACATTGGTGCCTCTGCTGCTGCCAGCGATGCAGTCGCACCTTGGTTTGTCGGTTGGTGATCTGGCCTGGATCTTCAATTCTTACGGCATTGCAGTTGCAGTTGGTGTTTTGCTGAGCGGATGGTGCGGCGACACCTTCAACCCGAGGAAAGTCTTCGGATACGGCGTCGCCCTCTTTGCAGTCGGCTCGCTTTTGGTGGCCGCTTCAAACAGTTTCGAGATGCTCCTTTTCGGGCGTGCCGTTCAAGGTCTCGGCGCGGGTGTCTTTTCACCTCTCCTTCCCCTGCTTCTGACGCGTGCCTCACCTTTGAAACCGGGGAGAATGTTGATCGTCTGGGGCAGTATTGCAGGCTATGTGTCCGCCCTTGCCCCGTTTTTTTACGGCAGCTTCTTCAGCAAATTCGGCTGGAACATCGCCTTTGTCTTCATTGCGCTTGTGGCGCTTGTTGCATTGATACTGCTGAACAGGTTGCGCGACCCCGATGAGCACGCAGCAACACCGCCTGCTCCCAAGGACTACACTCAGATTTTGCGCGCCCGCTATCTCTGGATCACCTTTGCCTATGTGTTTTGCACCTATGGCGCGATCACCTATTACCTGTTTCGGCTGCCGGTCTGGCTGTCGGACAATGACGTCAGGACGGCCAGTGTCGGCCTTGCCCTGACGGTTTTATGGCTGACATTTTCCGGGTTGAGCACCTTGCTGCGAAACATGGTGGACAGCCCACACATCCGCACGATCATGTTTGCCTCGCCAATCCTTATCGTCGTTGGCTTTCTTCTTTCATATGGCAATGAAAATCTGTTTTTCATCGTGCTGTCGTGCGTCTTCGTCGGTGCCGGCTTGGCCTGTAGCAATGCACCATCAACGCAGCTGATCCTGCGATTTGCTCCAAAGGGGCTCAGCGCGGCCTCGACCAGTCTGGACATAACCTTCGCACGGCTCGGCGGAATTGCGATGGTCGCGCTGCTTGCAACTGCGGGCTTTGCCTTTGCTTTCTACGCAACTGCCTTGTCGTGTTTCATCGCCGCGACCTGCGCGCTGATCGCCAGCAGGGGCCTCGGGTTTCCCCCCAGCCCCGCTGCGCGCTCAACACTCTGACCCAACGTCCGGGTGCGCCCCAGAAAAACAGGGGAGTAAGCAAAAAATGTTTCTCACCGATATTTGGCAACGATGCGCGTTTCTCTGCGTAAGGCTGGGCAATACCGAACGTCCCACCCGTTCAAGCCAAAAAATACCCAGCTCAAAACAACGGTTACAAACCAACCGAGAGCTCTGTAACTCCGATCTCCAGCAGGCCATGGACATGGGGGAAATAGGACCGCCAGACTTCGACGCGGAAGGCATCCTCCGCGTCCCGGATCAGTACGATCTGCGCATAGTCAAAAACCGTGCGCTTAGCAGTTCCCACCGCCATACGTGCCAGATCGAGCGGGCAACCAACAGCCAAGAGGTCAATCGCTGCCGATCCTTTGATCCCGATTGTGAGTTCACGATCTGAGATCACCGTCAAACTATGCGGTGTCTTTGCGCGGACCGCATCAAAAACTGCAACGATGGCTTCCTGATCCGCCTCGCCTGCGTGCAACAGCCACTCATCCGGCCCGATGCAATAGGCCGCGCGATCGCCCTTTTTCGCGCCCTGCCCGATCTTGCCGGGTAGGTCCAGTCCAAAGGCCTTGCTGGCGACGGACAAATCGGCCGGCGCAATACGCAGGTTGAAACGTGCCACCGGCGGCAGGACACTCACCGATACGGCGTCAAAAGAGTTTACGGGAGCATTCATCTGGTCGTCCTCCTCATTCAACCTTCAGGCGGTCGCCCGCCGGGTCATAAAATACGGTTCCGGTGACTTTGGCAGGAATGCTCCCCCCGTCTTCGGTCGGGACATGCAGCGTTTCATCCATGCGATCAAACCCGCCTTCGACAACGGCCATGGCGATCGAACGGCCCAGTGTTTCAGACCAGTAGGACGAGGTCACATGACCGATCATTTTCATCGGCTTGGGCTGCTTTGGGTTCGCCACGATCTGCGCGCCTTCCACCAGCACGGTTTTGGGATCCTCTGTCAGCAAGCCGACAAGTTGTTTACGCCTCGGCGCCACGATGTCAGGGCGATCCAGTGAACGCTTGCCAACGAAATCAGGCTTCATCTTGCCGATGGCCCAACCGATGCCCGCATCCTGCGGCGTGACGGTGCCATCCGTATCCTGACCGACGATGATAAAGCCCTTTTCAGCGCGCAAAACGTGCATGGTTTCAGTGCCATAGGTGCAGATATCGAATTTCTGCCCCGCCTCATGCAGTTTTTCCCAAAGGGCAAGACCATGGCGCGCAGGCACGTTGATCTCAAAGCCCAGCTCTCCGGTAAAGCTCACCCGGAACAGGCGCGCGGGAAAACCGGCAACCGTGCATTCGACAAGCGCCATATGCGGCATCGCATCGGCGGAGATATCCGCGCCTTCAACGAAGGGCTGCAACAATTTGCGCGCGTTCGGACCGTTCAGCGCGATGGTGGCCCATTCCTCCGTGGTGGAGGTCAGCCAGACCTTCAGGTCGGGCCATTCCGTCTGGAGGTAATCCTCCATCATGTTCAACACGCTGGCGGCACCGCCCGTCGTGGTTGTCACATGGAACAGATCGTCCCGTATCCGCCCGATGACACCGTCATCGCGGATAAAGCCGTCCTCCCCCAGCAGCAGGCCATAGCGGCACCGCCCCACGCCCAGTTTGGTCCAGGGATTGGTGTACATCCGATTCATGAATTCGACCGCATCCGGGCCGGACACCTCGATTTTACCCAAGGTGGAGGCGTCGAACATGCCGACACTTTCCCGGGTCGCCTTGCATTCGCGCGCAACAGCCTTGTGCATGTCTTCACCGGCTTGCGGGAAATACCACGCGCGCCGCCACAGCGCGACCGGCTCAAACACTGCACCGTTTTCTTCGGCCCAGCCGTCGATGGGTGTCTTGCGTGTCACTTCGAAATGCTTGCCTTTGTGATAACCCGCAAAGGCGCCGAATGTTGTCGGGGTGTAGGGCGGGCGGAAGGTCGTCAGACCAACTTGCGGGGCCTCCTTGCCCAAGGCGTCGGACGCAATCATCAGACCGTTCATATTCGACAGTTTGCCCTGATCCGTTGCCATCCCGTTTGTCGTGTAGCGTTTGACGTGTTCGATGGATTTCATGCCCTCGCGCACCGCCAGACGGATGTCCTTGGCGGTCACATCGTTCTGGAAATCGACAAAGGCCTTGGCCTTGCCCGCACTGCGATCACTGGGCAGTTCTTTTTGCGTGATGCCGGTGCCGGTACGGTCATCGGTCACCTTATACGTCACCGTATCCGCCGTCTGCCCCAGCGCCTGCACCGCGTCAACGCCCGCCTTTGCGCCATCCTCAAGCGCGGCGGCGACACCCCAGAGGCCGCGCCCCGCACCCGCAATGTGGACGTCTTCGGTCTTGTTGCCGGGCAGATAGGCTTTGGCGTCCGCATCCCAATCGAGGGACCCTTTGGTGTGCGAGAACAGATGCAGCGACGGTGTCCACCCACCACAGACCAGCACCGCGTCACAGGACAGCATCCGCGCATAACTCACACGGCCCTCCTTGATCGGGTTAACCCGCAGCCCCTTGACGCGCAAACGGCCCTTTGTGCCGGTCGCTGTATGTCCCACCAGCGTTTCGATCCCGCGCTTCATCGCCTGCTGCACAAGCGAGGGCGCAACATCAGGCCGGGTGTCGACAATCGCCACGACTTCCGCGCCTGCATCCGCCATGTCAAAGGCACTGTACCAAGCGCTGTCATGGCTGGTCAGCACCACGGGCCGCCTGCCGACCAGAACGCCAAAGCGGTTCAAAAAGGTCTGCGCCGCACCCGCCATCATCACGCCGGGGCAGTCGTTACCGTCAAAAACCATAGGCCGCTCGATCGCGCCCTGCGACAATACGACCTCATGCGCACGCACCCGCCACATGCGTTCACGCGGTGCGCCATCAGGAATATCGGCCATGTGATCGGTCAGTTTCTGCACCATGCCGATCATGTTCTGGTGATAGTATCCCATCGCCGTGGTGCGCGTCATCAGGCGCACGTTGGGCATCTGATCGAGTTCTTTCATCGCGGCGGCGAGCCAGTCCCACGCGCTCTGCCCCTCAATCGAAACCGTAGGTTCAGAGAGCAAAGTACCGCCCATTTCGCTGTTTTCGTCGACCAGAACAACATTGGAACCGGCGCGCCCCGCTGTCAGCGCCGCAGCAATCCCCGAAGGGCCCGCGCCCACGATCAGGACATCGCAATGCAGATAGCGACTGGCGTAATGGTCGGGGTCGACCTCGGTCGGGGCCTTGCCAAGACCCGCAGCCTTGCGGATCAGTGGCTCATAGACGCTGTCCCAGAAACTGCGGGGCCACATAAAGGTCTTGTAGTAAAACCCGGCGGAAAACAGCATGTAAAGCCGGTCGTTGATCGCACCAAGGTCAAACTGCAAGGTCGGCCATTTGTTCTGGCTTTCGGTTTCAAGACCTTCATAGATTTCCTGAATTGTGGCGCGGGTGTTCGGCTCAAACCGACCCTTGCCCCGCATTGTTCCGATCAACGCGTTCGGCTCTTCGGAACCAGCAGTCACCACGCCGCGCGGGCGGTGGTATTTGAAACTGCGCCCCATCAGGTGAACGCCATTCGCCAGCAACGCCGATGCGACCGTGTCACCCTCAAGACCTTTGTAGATTTCGCCGTCGAATATGAATTTTACCGGCTTTTCCGCGTTGACACGGCCCCGGCCTTCTACACGAAATTCGTTCATTTCCCGGCCTCCTCGGCTGTCGTGTCAGGGCGGGGCTGCCCGGCCTTGTAGGTTGTGACAAAACGGTCACTGACCGTGTCCCGCAGGGCATTGAAAAAGCGTCCGCAACCGTTGATGTGACGCCAGCGCTCGGCGTGCACGCCTTTCACGTTGGTACGGATAAACAGGAAATCGCGCCATTCCTCATCCGTCAGCTTTGATGGATCGGCGGGGCGGTCGATGTGCGCCTCACCCGCATACGCGAATTCCAATTCGGGCAGCGTCTCATCGCAATAGGGGCAATGTATCAATAGCATCAGATTTCTCCTTAATGCGCGACGGCGGCGGCGGCGGCTTCGTCGATGAGCCGACCCGTCGTGAAACGCTCCAGCGTGAAGGGCGCGTTGATCGGGTGCGGTTCGTCCTTTGCAACGGTCCATGCCAGCGTGTGCGCCGCCCCCGGCGTGGCCTTGAAGCCCCCCGTGCCCCAGCCGCAGTTGACATAGAGCCCCTTGACCGGCGTCTTGCCCAGAATGGCCGAGCGGTCCGGGGTCACATCGACGATACCGCCCCATTTACGCAGCATCCGCATGCGGTTGAAGATCGGGAAAATCTCGCAGATCGCCGCGACGGTGTGTTCGATCAGGGGCAAGCCACCGCGCTGCGAATAGCTGGTGTATTGATCGGTGCCCGACCCGATTACCAACTCGCCCTTGTCGGACTGGCTGATGTAGGCGTGCACGGTGTTGGACATCACTACGCACGGGAACACGGGCTTGATCGGTTCCGAGACAAGCGCTTGCAGCGGATAGCTTTCCAAGGGCATGCGCACGCCGGCTGTGTCCATCACCACGCTGGTGTGTCCGGCGGCGGAGACGGCGACCTTCTTGGCCTTGATGAACCCTTTGCCGGTTTCCACGCCCTCGACCGCGCCATCTGCACCACGCCGGATCGACAGCACCGGGCAGTTCTGGATGATATCCACGCCGCGTTTTGCTGCCTGACGTGCATACCCCCAGGCCACCGCGTCGTGCCGTGCGGTTCCTGCGCGTTGCTGCAAGGCAGCGCCCATGACCGGATAGCGCGCATCCGGCGAGATATTGAGCGGCGGGCAAAATTCCTGCGCCTCTTTCGGGGTGAGCCAGCGGTTGTCCACACCGTTCAGGCGGTTGGCGTGAATATGCCGCTGGAAGCTTTGGACGTCATGCACATTATGCGCGAGCATCATCACACCGCGCTTTGAATACATCACGTTGTAGTTCAATTCAGTGCTCAGGTTGTCCCACAGATCAAGGGCATGATCAAAAAGCCGCGCGCTTTCGTCATAGAGATAGTTGGATCGGATAATCGTCGTGTTCCGCCCGGTATTGCCACCACCGAGCCAACCTTTTTCGATCACGGCGACATTCGTGATGCCGTGTTCTTTCGCAAGGTAATAGGCCGCGCCCAACCCGTGACCACCCGCACCGACGATGATCACATCGTATTCGTCCTTGGGAGCCGAGTCGGGCCATTGCTCGGGCCAGTTCTTATGGCCGGACAGAGCATTCTTGAGGAGCGATATCCCGGAAAAATGGGTCATGATGCGGCCTTCCCGAACAGTCAAAATGTGAAGCTCGCGCTCGTTAACACATTATCCCGAGTCGCCGCTGTATAATAACGCCAGATGCGCGTTATTATATCGTCATGAAGCACCCTGATTCTGCCATTTCTTCAGATCGCACGCGCTTGCGCATCGGATTCATCCTGACGCGGCAATTTACGATCTGTGCCTTTGCAAATTTTGTCGATGTGCTGCGCCTGGCCTCCGACGAAGGCGACCGCTCGCGTGCCATTCTGTGCAATTGGCGGGTGCTCTCTGCGGACATGACCCCCGTCACTTCTTCAAGTGGCGTCACGGTGCAGCCCGAAGAGCGCCTTGGCGACCCCAGACGCTTTGATTATATCGTGGTCATTGGCGGCCTGATGGGCGAGTTGGAGCAGGTCGAACCCGAATACACCGCCTTTCTGCGCCGGGCGGCGATGGCGCGTGTACCTTTGATCGGCGTGTGCACCGGGTCTTTCGTGTTGCACGCTGCCGGGCTTCTGGATGGTTATCGCTGCTGCGTCAGCTGGTTTCACCATAATGACTTTCTTGAGCAGTTTGATGGGTTGGAGCCGGTATCCGATCAGATTTTCGTGGTCGACCGGGACCGGCTGACATGTTCTGGCGGCACAAGTTCCGCGCATCTCGCGGCCTTTCTCGTGGACCGCCACATCAGCAAGGCCGCCGCGCGCAAAAGCCTGTCCATCATGATGATCGACGAGGCGATGGAAGCCGACCGCCCGCAACCGGGGTTGCCGCTGGATATGACAACCAGCGACCCCATCGTGCGGCGTGCCTTGCTGCTGCTGCAACAAGCGCTGGACGCGCCGCCGACACTTTCCACCCTCGCTGCACGCCTGAAGGTAAGTCCAAGAACACTGGAACGCCGCTTTGACGCCGCGCTGAACATGACGCCTTTCGAGGCAGGCAAACGGATACGTCTGGCGCAGGCCGAACGCCTCTTGCGACAGACGCAACGGTCCGTGACGCAGATTGCGCAGGATACGGGTTTCTCGGATGTGTCCCATTTCATTCGGGTTTTCAAAGCGACCTATGACATCACGCCAGAAAACTGGCGGCTCAAGCGAACATCATCAGCGTGATAACACCGGTCAACAATGTGCCGAGAACGGGTTCCAACGACACAAGGTCACGGATCTCTTGCCCGTTTCGACCAACTCAAACGGAGTCTTAACGGATAGGGTGCTAGGCTGCACGCTGGAAGTGCCGGATAGGACCCGGTTCAGCGTAGGATAACCGCACCGATGAGTAAAATGGACAGGCACTCAATCGAGTTGAATGAAGCCGCCCGAAATGTTGCCCTTGTGCTGAAACGCGGCGCGCTCGAACCACTTTGGCTTGCCTGTATCGCCGTTTGTATCGACGTGTTCGTTTTCGCCCTGGCCTTCTGGTTTGCGCTCTACGGGGCCACGCCAACGGAACAATTCGCGCCCGTCGGTGCGGCGGGCTGGGCCATTCTGGGCAGTGGCGTGGTTGTTGCATCCATGGTTGCCATTGGCGGATATCGCAGTGCGGTCATGGCCAATCGGGTGTCCTTCCTCACCTATAGCCTGCTGTGCGCTGCTGGGCCAATTGCTGCAGGCATTGCCTTTTCGCCCGTCACAAACCTGAGCACGGCATTCGCAAGCGCCGCTTTGAGTTTGACAGTTGCGATCATCCCGACCCGGCTTGGCGGCAATATGATCATCAGATGGGTCATCGAAACCGGTTTGATCGCACGTCGCGCCGTCATCGCCGGTGGCGGCGAGGAAGCGGCACGCCTTATCCGTGGGCTGAATGCGCGACCGGGCAACGATATTCGCCTGCACGGCATATTTGATGACCGTGATGATATACGCTCGCCCAAACAGGTTCTGGGCGTTCCCAAGATCGGGGGGTACAAGGACCTGATCGCCTTTGTGCGCGCTGCAGACATTGAACTGGTGATCATTGCCCTACCCTTTGCCGCAGAAAAACGCATCAAGTGGCTGTTGGATGAATTCCGTGTCCTTCCGGTCGAAGTTGGGCTGTCGACCTACAGCAAGGATTTTGCCTTTGATCAAAACCGGCGGGCGCCATTGCTGGCGAGGGTCAAGCGCAGCTATGCGCCCGAGTGTCGTTTGGCCAAACGTCTCTTTGATGTGTTCTTTGCGCTCTGTGCCCTTGCGGTTTTTTGGCCTGTGATGGCCTTGGCGGCCCTCGCCATTCGTCTGGAATCTCCTGGCCCCGTCCTGTTTCGACAGCACCGCCACGGCTATAACAACCGCATTATCGAAGTGCTGAAATTTCGCTCGATGTACACGGAAATGAGCGATCCGTTGGGCAAGAATGTGGTGACCAAGGACGATCCCCGTGTAACGCGGGTCGGGCGCTTCCTGCGGCGCTCTTCGATTGACGAACTTCCCCAGCTTTTCAATGTGTTGCGCGGCGACTTGTCACTCGTCGGGCCGCGCCCCCACGCCGTCGAAGCAATGTCCAGTCAACATGAGCGCTTCACCCAGATCGTGGATGGGTATTCGGCCCGCCACCGGCTGCCACCCGGCATTACCGGCTGGGCTCAAATCAACGGTTGGCGTGGCGAGATTGATGACGCCAAAAAGCTGGAAGCCCGCTTTGAACACGATCTGTTTTACATTGAAAACTGGTCAATCTGGCTGGATCTCAAGATCCTGCTCCAAACCCCTTTAAGCCTGTTCCGGGCAAAAGGCGCGTATTGAAGCGTCTGGCGAAATACCTGAAACATCATGCATCACGTAACGTGTTGAAATCCTTGAATTCAGGCAGCTTTACGTGATCGAGGCTTTTATCATGACGATTTAAGCAGCGCACGCCTTTCCGTCTGGCCTTTGTCACGCAGGATCGCAGGGGGCTTTGTGCGCCGACGCTCCACTGACCGGGCGCATGTTGATCACCGGGTCAGTCAAGACCCACGCAGCTGGCATAGTAGCTGGTCGTGGCAGGCCAGTCCGAAAAGATGCCCTTAACGCCAACCTGCTGGGCCAGCACGTCGATCACCTCGTACATGATACCATCGGAATTGGTGACGTCCTTTATGGTCTGGTAATACCACCCACCGCCATTCTGCAGCGGCCCGGACCGTTCTATCGTCCAAGTGATAATTTCAATTCCGGCCGCGCGGGCTTCGAGCGCGTATCTGGATGGCACGATCTCACCATCCACCAGTGCCAGCAGCACCCATGTGGGCGGCGCGATGTAATTCACACCCATCGCCTTGAGATCACCCATCTGGTGAACCCATGTTTCGGGCAGGTCCGGGCGCCACCCCTCGATCCTGTAGCTGCCATCCAGATAGACCGCCTGCGCCCCGAACTCTGGCGCGTGTCTGATCCAATAGAGCACATCATCAAGGTTGAACGATTGCACCCAGACATCCGATGCGGGGATGCCGGCGGATATGTATTCATCGATCAACTTCTGCGCGTAGTCTTCCTGCGAAAAGCCGTCATACGGCATCTCGACAACCGCCGGTTTCAGTTCAGGCGTGAATTTTGCGCCGAGTGATTTGAACAGCGCAATCGACTCCGCATGGGTCATCAGATCGCCACCATCCGCTGCATAAAGATCGGTACGCCAGCCTGCCGTGCCGTCCATGTATTGCGCGACAGACCGGGCATTTGGGTTGGCCGCGTCCATTTTGCCGGTCAGGGTGCGAAACTCGGCCAATGTGATGTCTGAGGTTCTGCATTCGGCATGTGCCCTCATATCGTCATCCGCAGGGGTAAAACCGGCCGTGCACTTTACCGCAAGATCCGTGGCAAGGATGTTGGTCGTGGTGTGCAGATCGTTTTGCGCATGGCGGCAAACCAGTTCCTTGTCCGCCGTAAATGTCACGTCGCATTCAAGAATGCCCGCCCCCATCCGCGCGGCGGCGACGTAACTCTCCACGGTGTGTTCGGGGAACTGCATGGGCGCGCCACGGTGGCCAATGGAGAACAAGGTGCGCCTCACCGGATCATTTGCACAGGACATCAGCCTGTCGCGCAACGGTCCTGGTGCCATCTGGTCAACCAGGTACAGCGGACGCGGGCCGGAGGTGATTGGCTCCGCCAAGGCGGGCGCGCAAAGGAGCAGCGCGAGGATGATGGGTCGGAACATGGTGGAACCTTTCAAGCGGGATTGCCCGGCACTATAACCGCAAAAACCAGTGCGGGTCTAACCAACTGCGATCTCGCACCGCAGGACAGCGCAACCTGCAACAGGTCGCACTGAAAAGCGCGCAGGTCTGCCTGTTGCCACGAACGGATACCTGGCGCGACGCAGATCACCGCATGGCAGTCCCACGCACTGATCCGCTCACACCCCGGGTGGCAGGAAACTGTTGCGTTTGATCAGTTCCGGCAAAAGCCTCAGACATCCTCCATCTGCTGAGTGCCGCCACCGCAGGCTTTGACCTCTGCGCCATTGGGCATCTTGAACGCCTGGCTTCTCTCCTGCGCCCGCTCTTTACCCTGCTCGCGCAGGGCTGCGCGACGTTCGGCGGCTCTGGCGGCCTTGTCGGCAGAGGCTTCCCAGTCTTCCATCTGCGCCTCGGCGATGGTGCGGGTGTCATCGAAATGGAAATCGAGTTTGTGCTTTGATTGCGGACCGGTGTAGCCGACCTTGCCCAGATCATAGAATGTGCGCCCCACACCTGCCTTTAGGAAGGCATAGAGACAGCCCAGCAGGTAGCGGCGGCGGAATCCGTTGCCACGCCATGGATAATGGAACAGCGCCTTGCGCGAATAAAACCGGCGGTAGTTTTTCATCACACCGTCCAGCAATTCACCCCGCGTCATGGATTTGGGTTTCATGATGGGCGTGACGAAATTGTAGCGGCTATAGTCGAAAACCTCGACCTTGTCCTTCAATTCCTGAAACAGCGGCGTGAACGGCCAGGGCGTATACATGGACCAGTTTGCAAGGTCCGGCTGCCAGTCCCAAGCCATCTGGAACGTCTCTTCGAGGGTTTCAGAAGTTTCATTGTCCAGACCCACGATAAACTGTGCCTCGACAAGGATGTCGGCCTCGCGCAGCAAGCGGATCGCCTCTTTGTTCTCTTCAACTTTGGTCTCTTTGTTGAAGATGTCGAGCTTCATCTGCGCGGCCGCCTCAGTCCCAAGACTGACGTGCACCAACCCGGCCTCACGGTAGAATTTCAGAAGATCGCGGTCGCGGTAGATATCCGTCACACGGGTGTTGATGCCCCATTTGACCCGGTCCGGCAGGCCCCGGTCAATGAGTTCCTGACAAAAGGCGATGAACTTCTTCTTGTTGATCGACGGCTCCTCATCCGCGAGGATAAAGAAGCCGACGCCGTGATTGTCCACCAGATCTTCGATCTCATCGACCACGTCCTTGGGGTCGCGCACGCGGTAGTCACGCCAGAATTTCCATTGGCTACAGAACGAACAGGTGAACGGGCACCCGCGCGCAAGGTTCGGAATGGCCACCCGCGTACCGAGCGGGATGTAGATGTATTTCGACCAGTCGAGGACCGTCCAGTCCGGTTTGATCTTGCTCAGATCCTTGACGGTGGAAGCTGCAGGCGTGGCGATGATCTGATCGCCGTCCAGAAAGGCGAGGCCTTTTATATCGTGCCGGTTTCCCGGAAAGCTGCCATCCTGAATGGCGAGCATCAGTTCGGAGCAGATTTCCTCACCTTCGCCGCGCACGATCACATCGATCCACGGGGCTTCGGAGAGAACCTGTTTATACATGAACGTCGCATGGACACCGCCCATCACCCGCACGGCGTTGGGGACCAGTTCCTTGGCGATTTTCAGAACATCTTCGGCGCGATAGATCGACGGTGTGATGGCCGTGACCGCCACGACATCCGGTTGCAGCGCCTCCATCTTCTGTGCCAGATCCGCATCTGTCAGATTGTCGGTCATCGCATCAATAAACTCGATGTCATCAAAGCCCACACCGCGCAGGTGACCGCTCAGATACGCAACCCAGGCCGGGGGCCATGTCCCGGCAATTTCAGCGCCGCCGGACCGGTAATTTGGATGTACAAACAGAATTTTCATGATGATTCCTCAATCTGTGTAAATCCAAATTGACAGTCATTTTGTAAATCCACCTTGACATATATCAATGTCCGCCTCGCCAACACGGCACCAATGCCGTGTGGAACAGCGCCGGGCAGCGAGAATCGGGGAGTATCACGGGGACATCACCCGAACCCTCCGCACGCCAGTCCGGCGCAGTTGGGTGCGGGGCAAGTGGTAGGCAACGGAGCATCGCCCGTCAAAAGGCGCATGGGGTGCAGCGGGGCTAAAAGCCCCTAGACAGCAACCGCATGGCGTGCCCGCTGCGCCGCGAAATAGGCGTCAAAGACAGCTGCCGCGACGCGCACGACCGGTGCGCCGTGATCCGTGACCGTGATTTTTCCACCCCGGCGCGTGATCAGACCATCGGCTTCAAGAATGGCCAGTTCTGCTTCGTGGGGGTGATACCAATCGCGCGGCGTGCCAAACTGCAGGGCAGCCGCGTCGAGGTCCACCTCCCCATTGCACATCAGCCGCTCTATGACATGACCGCGCAGGTTGTCATCCTTGCTCAGGCCGACGCCCTTGGCGATGGGCAGCACACCTGCTTCAACAGCGCGCGCCCAGGCACCCGTTTCCGCGAGGTTTTGAACGTATCCTGACGGCGTGCGCCCGATGGACGTTGACCCCACGCCCAGCATGGTTTCCGCGCGGTCGGTTGTGTATCCTTGGAAATTGCGGCGCAGGCTGCCTTCTCGGGCAGCTTTAGCCATCGGGTCAGAGGGCAGCGCGAAATGATCAAGGCCAATGGCCACATATCCCGCCGCGACCAGGGCGAGGGCCGCCGCCTGTGATTGCTGCAAGCGAGCATCCCCATCGGGCAGGGCAGCCTCATCAATAAGCCTTTGTTTCTTGGCCATCCAGGGCACATGCGCATATCCAAACAGCGCAATGCGATCCGGCTGCATTTCCACGCAGAGGCGAATTGTCTCCAACAGCGTATCGACGGTCTGATGCGGCAGCCCGTAAATCAGATCAAAGTTGATGCCCGTGACACCCGCCGCACGCAGGCCCTCGACTGAATGGCGCACCATGTCGGGCGGCTGTATCCGGTTGATGGCTTTTTGCACCTTGGGGTCAAATTCCTGCACCCCAAAGCTGGCACGGGTGAAACCCATTTGCCCGATCCGCAGGGTCATCTCATCGGTGAGCGTGCGCGGGTCACTCTCGATCGCCAGTTCGGCGTCAGGGGTGAAATCGAAGCTGGCCTGCACAGCGTCCATCGCACGCTCCAGATCGTCCGGCACAAGGGCTGTGGGTGTTCCACCGCCCCAATGCAGATGCGAAACCTGCATCCGCTGCGGCAGATGTTGCGCCAACAAGCCGATCTCGCGGTTGAGCGTCTTTGCGTATTGCGCGACAGGCGCATCCTTTTTCGCCAGTTTCATATTGCACCCGCAATACCAGCACAGCTCACGACAAAAGGGCACATGCAGGTAGAGAGAGACTGGTTTTTCGGGAGGAAGCGTCGACAACCACGCCGCATAGTCCTCAGAACCGATGGCATCGGAAAAATGCGGCGCCGTGGGATAGCTGGTGTAGCGCGGCACGTTGCGGTTCATGTAGGTTTTAAGCGTGTTGGTCATCGAAGTCCCAGTCTGTTTTTTCAGCGTTGTGGCTGCGGGCCTGGAAACCGTCCCAAGCCATTCGGTCGTCAGGGCCTTGAAGACAGCCCGGTTTCGGTCAGTTTCGTGAAAGACGCCCGGACTGTCTTTGATCCAGATCATCACCGGGGTCTGATTTCAGTGTGCCATCGGCTCATGGATCAACCGGCAAAGACCGCGCCACCCCCGCGCAAACCGCTGATATCAAGACAAAACAGGGACGCCGATCACAACCGGATGCAAAAAGACAAGCACCAGATAGAGGATAACGCCGGCACCAAGGCGCAGCATCATCGCGGGCGACGGCACTCGAATGCGGCGCTGGCGGCGGGTTTCGCCCACCAGTGCCTCCCAGGCCTCGGCGCCCATGTCGCGCCTATTGCGCGCATCAATGATGCGCGGTCCGACATATGCGAAAAGGCCCAGAGTGCCAAACAACAAGACATGCGCCAGATCGCCATTCGCCAACACATGCAAGAGTGCCCAAAGGGCAAGAACGCTCAGCAGCGGGTGGCGCATATACCCGATGATACCGCAATCCGTCGGATCGAACGCGTCATTGTCGCGGCCCCCGAATGAAAACGGGTTGGGTTGCCCAATGGACGCGGCAAGGATCAGGCAAGCGGCCAGCATCCCCACCAAAATGGCCGGACGATGCCAGGCCGCCTCAGCCCAGAGCAGCACGAAAGGCGCCTGCCCCGCAGCCCAGATCAAGAGCGCCAGAATGCACAGCGACAGTGCCGAATAGGCGGTCGTAAACCCCTTGGCACCCAGATGCCTGACCAGACGTTTTTTGACGGGCGGCCGCACGGGGATGGAATGCGTCGCAAAGAACAGCGCGAACACGCCCGCAAATGTCAGCCAACCGCTCATGCGCGCGCCGCTTTGGGCTTCAGCAGAGCGGGGCCGTAAACAATTGCAAAGCCGACAAACGCGCCGGCCCACAACACGCCGGATACAGCGTAAAGCGTCATGGCCGAACCGACCCAGATTGCCCCGGCAAGCCGGGCGAACACCGAACCGATCAAGGCGAGGTAGATCGCAACGGTACCCGGTCCTGCGGTCAGTTCCTGCCCGGTATGCCCCAATGTCGCGCGGGTCATCATCGCCAGGGTCATCAGACCGAAACCACCTGCCATCCATAGGTGTTGCGCAGCGACGAGCATCATTGCGTCGGTAATGAATATCGAAACCGCGGCGACAAATGCACCAAGCGGGACAAAAAGATACCCCAGATGCAACACCAACAGCAGCGGCTCAGCGACGGTTTGCACACCCTGCCAGCGCATAAGGCGGATCAGATGCACCCCCCCGATGATCAGCAACGCCGCTGCCGACATCGTGTGATCTGGCGCCGCAACCCAGCAACACAGGCCAAACAGCGTGATCAGAAGCGCGACCTTGTCAAAACCCTGCATCGGCGGGGTCGGCAAGCGCGCCGCCTTTTGGCGCACGAGCCAGTTGCGGGTAAAGGATGGGATAACGCGCCCCCCGATGACAGCAATCATCATGATCACGCATGCCACACCAAGACGCGCCCCAACCCCCTGCGCGGCCATCTCGCCCCGCGCCGCTTCGATATGGAAAAGCAGATTGGCCAGCGTGAAGACCACAACCATCGCAAGCACCACCAGATTGCGCCAGTTCTTGCCCGCAATGATTTCACGCAGCATGACACCGCAGAGCGCGATGGGAAACAAAAGGTTGAAGGCCTCGGCCACACCCGGGGGCAAAAGAGCCGACGTGGCGATGGCAACCCGCCCGCCGAGCCACAGAACGAACAACCCGGCCAATGGCCAGCCGACAATCGGCAACCGCCCGGTCCAGTTGGGCACTGCCGTCAGCAAAAAGCCCGCGATGATCGCCCCGAGATAACCAAAGAGCAGCGCATGCGCATGCCAGGAGGCCGGATCAAGCCGGGTCGGCAGGCTGACATGACCCGCGAGCGCCAGAACCCAGAACACCATCGCCAAAGCCGCCCAAACAGCACCAAAAAGAAAGAACGGCCGGAAGCCGTAGGAAAAAACACCGGGACCCTGCCATTCCCGGCTTTGTTGAGACGTTGTTTGCGCCATGGCAGACCCTCGATCGATCTTTCGTTACACTTCCGGCGCGATGTCAGCACGCGCCGGGGTGCGGGATTTTGCGGTAAAACTGGTGCGTTTCAGGATCGCACCGGTCTGATCGACGACAAGTCGAAGCGCGCGGTCACCATAGTGAAAGGTCAGCCGCGCGCGCCCCGCATCCTCCCCAACACCTGTTTCGCTCAGGGATGTGATCTCGCCCTTGCGCATCAGGCCCTGCACATCGCCCGGCTCCAGCGCAAAGGCCTCGGCCAGCAATGTGGCGTCAACCACGAAACCGCTTTCGTTGATTTCCACCTGTTTCATGTAACCTCTCTACGGTCGCCGTTGGGTGCTGCAACGGTTGAAATATGCGGGGCACTACACGTCATCAAATCTGGCAACAGCACCGGATATCACACCACGATGGCCCAAACGACGATCAGGCTCAGCACGAGGTAAACAAGCGTGTTGACCATCCAGCGGATCAGCCCCGCCTCGCCCTCAGGGTCCACGCCCAGACGTTCGCAGACCTTGGTTCCCGGCCACAGAAAAGCTTCGGATAGTGACATCAGTTTGCCCCTTTACCAGATAATTCACCTGAATATTAACTAACGCTTTTAAATACGTATTGTAAATGCTAATTATAAATTCATGCAACTGGACAAATTCACCGACTATGCCCTGCGCATCCTGATGACGCTGGCGGTGCGCGCACCGGCACGGGTTGCCACGTCAGAAATAGCGACGCTGTTCGGGCTATCGGAAAACCATTTGTCCAAGGTTTCGACACAGCTTGTCCGTGAGGGTTTTGTCCTTTCGGAGCGGGGACGCAATGGCGGCCTGACCCTCGCGCGCGCGCCCGAGCGCATTCTCGTCGGCGCGGTTGTGCGCACGATGACGCGCAAGGCACATGTGGTGGAGTGTTTTGGCACGGACAAATCCTGCCTGATCCTCCCCTCCTGCGGATTGCGCCAGCCCTTGGCAGAGGCGCAAGAGGCTTTCTTTGCGACGCTGGATCACTATACGCTGGCTGACGTGACACGGTCACGGCACGGCCTTGGCGCCTTGCTGAACCCACAATTCGCCAATACCTGAGGCGGGCATGATCCGGGCGACGGTATGGGCAACGGTGATCAAAGCGCAGGCCGTTTTGCCAAACACTTGATGACCGCAAACCCATTCAGTTTATTCGGCTTGCATGACGTGCGGTCGTTCGACATGCTTTGGTGCAACCGCAAGACGCGCACCGGCAAAACCGAACCGGTGGCACAGCAACAAAAGAACGACCCGGCATTATGGTTTTTGAAGTCTTCGCAATCGGCGCTGCATTCATCTTTGGCCTTGCGGCAAAACCGCTGGGGCTGCCACCGCTGGTGGGTTTTCTGACTGCGGGATTCGTCATCAACGCCGCCGGGCCGCGTGTCGGCATGCCCGATACGACCGGGCCGATCCTTGAATATATCGCAAACCTCGGTGTCTTGATTCTACTCTTCACGGTGGGCCTCAAGCTGAAGATCAAACAGATCGGCGAGCCGCATGTTGTCGGTGTGTCCCTGCTGCACTTTGCCTTGTCGGTTGCGCTTTTCACCCCGCTGGCGCGCGCATTTTTCACCGATGACTGGACGGTGGCCCTGCTGGTCGGCATCGCACTGGCGTTTTCCTCGACCGTGCTGGCCGCCAAAATGCTGGAATCCAAACGCGAAATGGGCACATTCCATGGCCGCACCGCCATCGGCATTTTGATCGTGCAGGACATCATCGCGCTTGTTGTGCTGGCGATCTTTTCGGGCAAGGTGCCGGGACCCTGGGCGCTGCTGATCTTTGCCACGCCCCTGTTGCGCCCGTTTTTGCACAAGCTGCTCGACTGGGCGGGCCATGACGAGGTGCTGGTGCTCGCAGGCATGGCGCTTGCGCTTGTCATCGGCGGTTACGGGTTCGAGGTCATCGGGCTAAAGGGCGAGATCGGCGCGCTTGTGATGGGCCTGCTGTTGTCCAATCACCCGCGCGCAAGCGAGTTGTCAGACGCCCTTTGGTCGCTGAAGGAGGTATTCCTCGTCGGGTTCTTTCTGTCGATTGGCATGTCGGGCTTGCCGGACTGGGACGCGCTCGTCTTTGCCATCGTGCTGGGGCTGATGCTGCCGCTCAAGGGGATCCTGTTCTTTTTCCTGCTTGTAGCCTTCCGCCTGCGGGCCAGAACCGCGTTTCTGTCCGCCCTCTCGCTGACGGTCTACAGCGAATTCGGCCTGATCGTGGCCACCGGCATACCGGCAGCGGAACCCTTCGTGGTGCCGCTTGCCATCGCTGTATCGGTATCCTTCCTGATCGCGGCACCAGTCAACCGGCTGGCCCATCCGCTTTACGAACGCTTTGAAAACCGTTTGCACCGGTTTGAGCGGGTGACGCGCCACCCCGATGAGCAGCCCGCGGATCTCGGGGATGCGGATGTGATGATTTTCGGCATGGGACGCACCGGCTCCGCCACGTATGAGGTGCTGATCCACAACGGGTCCCGCCCGATCGGGCTGGATGCGGACACCTACAAGGCCGCAGCCCACGTCAAAGCCGGGCGCAATGTGGTATTTGCCGATGCCGAAGACAGCAATTTCTGGAGCAGTGTCGATCTGAGCAAGATCAAATCGGCGGTTCTGGCGATGGATGATCTGGAGGCAAAGCTGATCGCGACCCGCACGTTGCGCGCCAAAGGGTTTACAGGTCCGATCGTGACCCATGCCCTGCATGAGGAGCACATTGATCTGATGAAAGAGGCCGGCGCCAATCAGACCTATCTGACCATGCAGGAAGCGGGGCGCAGCCTCGCGCACCACGCCGCCGGCACCACGGGCGTCGATCCCTTGTCGGACAAATGACCGGCGCGTGCTGCGTCAATGCGGCTTGGGGCGGGGTTGGTTTTCCCGCTCTGCATCAAGTGCCTCTTGCAAAGCATCCGCATCGTCCGGGTTTTCGGAGGCAACCGCATAGCTGCCATTGAACCACCGCGCCAGATCAAGGTCGGCGCATCGTTTTGAACAGAACGGGCTCACCGCCTGAACAGTCGGCTTTCCACAGATCGGGCAACTCACGGCAAGACCTCATGCAAGGGCACACGCGCCCGTTTGCGCTGCAACTCATAGTGGCCCAGCGGCGTCCACCCCACCAGCGCAGTTTCCACACTACAGCTTTTGAACGCCTGCCGAAGCGCCGTTTCAAACCGACGCCGATCCTTTTTCGGCATCGGGGCCAGATCAAGGACAATCTGCCCCCCCAGCCCCTTGACGCGCAACGCACGCGGCAACATGCGCGCACAGGCGAGATTTGCATTCAGCCCCGCCGCAAGCGAGGTATCGCGCCCTGTGTTGACGTCCACCGCGATCAGGGCCCGGGTTGGTTCAATGTAGAAACTTGCCCCCCCATCAAGCGGTTGCAGGACACCAAGGTCGCGGTCCAATGCGTCCAGCACGCCATGTGTCTCAAAGGAACCCGCCTGCGTCACCACCTCACCGGGATTGACCCAGTCGCGCCATGCAAGCAGATGCGGGCCGTCCCCCGTGGCCAGCACGGCCATGTCACCGCCCGCATCATTCAGCACGTCGGATGCCAGCGCCATCATCGTGTCGATGTCCTGCGCAATATCCTCTTCATCCGCGTTCTCACAGGAAGACCGCAGGATCAAACCGTATCCGGACCCGCCTGCGCCCTCGTGGGCGATTTCCAGCAGGCGGTCGCGTTCCGCCTCATCCCTGATTGAGCGGCTGATGTTGAGACCGGGCGCATCCGGCGTCACGATCACATAGCGGCTCTTGAACAGCAGTTTTTGCGCAACGGGGATGGCCTTGCCCGCTTCGGCGTAGCCACTGACCTGCACCAGCACCGCCTGCCCCGGGGCCATCCCCTTGACCTGCCGCAGAAACGCAGACCCATCAGGCGTCTTGAGGAACATGCCCCCCTGCCCTTTGACAGGCCGGTCGGCAATCGCGCGGTAAATCGTACCGGGGCGCGGTTGATCCGACGCTACGAGCATATCCTGCAAGGTGCCATCCACCATCAGGGCAGCCGCTTCCCGGTTTTCGATGTGATCGAGAATGATCGTCTGGCCCTTCATGAGGCCCCCCTGTATCCCGCCGCCTGCAACAGACCGGCCGTTTCGGCCAGAGGCAACCCGACGATGCCCGTGTAGGACCCACTGATCCACGGAATCAATGCCGCTGCCGGGCCTTGGATGCCGTATCCCCCCGCCTTGCCACGCCAGTCCTCGCTGTCGATGTAGCTTTGAATCTCCGCTTGCGACAGTGATTTCATGCGCACGATGCTGACCACGTCCTTTTCCCAGACACGTTCGGCGACGCGCACGGCAATTGCCGTGATCACCCGATGCCGGCGTCCGGACAGTAGTTTGAGAAATGCCGCCGCCTCGGTTGCATCCTCGGGTTTGCCAAGTATCCGGCGGCCCAGGGCGACAGTCGTATCTGCGCAGAGCACAACATCATCGGGCAGCGCATCAACCGCGCAGGCTTTCTCGCGCGCCATTCGCGCACAATAGGGCCGTGGCAATTCCCCCTTCAGGGGCGTTTCATTAATATCGGGCGGGCGAATATCGTCAGGCACAACGCCAATTTGCGCCAGCAATTCCTTGCGGCGCGGCGATCCTGACCCCAAAATAAACAAAGTCTATTTGAAGCGGTAGTTGATCCGACCCTTTGTCAGATCATAGGGTGTCATTTCGACCTGAACCTTGTCGCCAGCCAGAACGCGGATGCGGTTCTTGCGCATCTTGCCTGCCGTATGTGCGATGATTTCATGGCCGTTTTCAAGCTCGACCCGGAATGTCGCATTCGGCAGGAGTTCCTTCACGACACCGGGGAATTCGAGCGTATCTTCCTTGGCCATGTTTTCTCCTACAAACACATCCACCATTGTGGACGCCGCTTAAATGAGCGCATTCGCAAGTATTTTCAAGCCTGATTCAGCGTAAATCGACGATTGGCGCAGGCGCATCACGGCCTGATTGCTCTGTCCAGTGCTTTCGGCCCAGCACAATGCCGTCTTCGCGCACATGCTGGATGCTCTGCAAATCAATGTCTGCCATGGTCCACCCCGCCGCATCCAGCGCGCCAATGCTGACCACGCCTGTCTGCGGAAATCCCCGGTCCGGTGGTGCAAACACACCGCCTGCGCCGGTTGAGATATCGACCGCCTCGGACCACTCGACCATGCCAACCACCGATGACATGACACTGACGCATTGCATTTCAAGCGCGCGCGCCATGGCACCGATGCGCACACGCCAATACCCGGCCAGCGTTTCCGTGCAGGAGGGCACAAGAAGAATGTGACAGTCGGCCAGCGCACGACCCAGCAGCGGGAACTCGCAATCGTAACAGATCAGAATGCCGATCCGGCCAATGGATGTGTCAAACACCTGCAGCGGGCCACCGCCGATCACATCCCATGTTTCACGTTCAAACCGGGTCATGATCTGCTTGTCCTGCACGCCGACGCTGCCTTGCGGGGTAAACAGACGGGCGCGGTTGACCGGGCGCGTCGCCGTCAGCGCGGGACCCGAGGCCGCAAGGATGTGCATGCCGTATTCGACCGCCAGTTTTTTGTGCAAAGCGTCCGCATCCGCCAGCCGATCCGACACCGCCTTGAGCGATTGTTCCAGATCTGCTGCGACGGAGGCGCCGGCGAGGGTTGCAAGTTCCATCGCTCCATACTCCGGGAAGACCGCCAGATCCACGTTTTGCCCGGCGGCCTGAGACACCCAAGCGGCAATTTTATCTTCGTACTGCGCCCAGGATGACAGGAAATCCAAAGGATAGGCAGAAGTCGCAATTTTCATCACAGGATCCTCAATGCGTTTGTCCCGCACCGTTTCGAAAAATCACCGCCTTCGCAAGCCCGCAGCGCAGCGTTTCGCACAGGCTTTGACATGAACCGGCAGACTGGGCACAACGGGGCCAGCAATGGGAAAACCGATATGAAGAAAATCGTGATACTGACCGGGGCCGGCATTTCAGCGGAAAGCGGGCTTGGCACCTTTCGCGCCGAAGGCGGTCTCTGGGCGGAGCACCGGATCGAAGATGTGGCCACGCCAGAAGGCTTTGCGCGCGATCCCAGGCTCGTGGTCGATTTTTACAATGCCCGCCGGGCACAGGCGGCAGAGGCTGCACCGAATGCCGCTCATCTGGCGCTGGCGAAACTGGAGGAGGCCTTCGACGGGGAGGTCGTGCTGGTGACGCAGAATGTCGATGATCTGCACGAAAAAGCCGGGATGAAACGGGTGATGCATATGCATGGTGCCCTGAACGGGGCCTTGTGCGGTGCCTGTGATCATCGCTGGCCTGCCCCGATGGTCATGGCGCCCGGTGACACCTGCCCAGGCTGCGAAGCCCCCGCAGCACGCCCGGAC
The DNA here is from genome assembly GCF_000014045.1 of Roseobacter denitrificans OCh 114. NCBI lineage: Bacteria > Pseudomonadati > Pseudomonadota > Alphaproteobacteria > Rhodobacterales > Roseobacteraceae > Roseobacter > Roseobacter denitrificans. Next base: position 1,619,058 of record NC_008209.1, on the reverse strand, counting down.
ATCGTCTGGTTCGGCGAAATGCCCTATGACATGGAAGAAATCTATGACCACCTCGCGCAGGCGGACCTTTTTGCGGGCATCGGCACGTCGGGGAATGTCTATCCTGCAGCCGGTTTCGTGGCCGAAGCGCGCCGCTCCGGGGCGCGCACGCTTGAATTCAACCTTGAGCCTTCAGCGGTCGGCAGCCAGTTCGATAACATCCGCATCGGCCCTGCGACCCAGACAGTGCCTGCATGGGTCGCAGAAATCCTTGGGAGCTGAACGCAGTTTCGGTTAGTTGGTTTTGCCGTGGTTCATGTGGCCATGGTTCATATGCCCATGCTTCGGCTTGCGCTCATTATCGACGGGGATCATGACGGTCACATCACCCGCTTGCTCAAAGGTCAGCGTGACCGAGACTTCTTCGCCCTGCTCAAGGCTTTCGGTGAGACCCATGAACATGACGTGATCGCCACCGCGCACCATCATATGCGTGCCGCCTGCGGGTATCTCGATACCCTCTTCGATCTCCACCATTTTCATGACGCCCTCGCCCTGATCGATGTGTGTATGCAGTTCAACGCGCTTGGCGATATCTGACGTCGCCGAAACCAGACGATCCGCCGTCTCGCCTGTGTTCTTGATCATCATGAAGGCAGCACCGGTCGGCGCGTTGGGGCGGGACGCACGCGCATAAGGGTCATCAATGACGATATCGGCAAAGGCGAATGTGGGCAGAGTGATGAACGCGGCTGCCAGAACAGCACGCGAGACGTGAGAAGGGAACATGGATGTCTCCTTGAAAAATATGACGTTTTTGATGGGTTTTACGACTCAGAGCACGGCAGGGGGTGCACGGCTCTTGAACCCGGTCTCAACGTCGCAGGCGCGCGCGATGTCGCGCCGCAACATCTTGACCTGCGTGCCAATAATCTCGGTCGGTGGCGTCAAGATGACAGGGGACGCCAGATCACCGATCACCAGAATACAGTCGGGACAGATATGCGGCGCATCCGTTGGCGCGCCTTCTGCATCCATATAGACGACCACGGGGCCTGCACCGGTGCAGATCACCATTTGCCCTGTCGCGCCCGCCGCACCGCGCGCCATCGCCATATTGTGACCAGTGGCGATCAGCAGCAGGCTCAGCAGAACACCAAGCACAGGGGATAAAGAGGCACGCAACATGCCCCGATTATACGATCCGGGCGGCGTCACTTTCCAGCACAAAAGCGAAAGGCCCCGACCTTTTCAGGTCGGAGCCCTTACAAGACTTCTTGCACGCAGGCTTAGCTCAGCGCTTCGGCACCATCGGATGCTTTGCTGATCGCTTTTTTTACTTTCAGGGCGTTAGCGGACAGGTCGCTGTCCTTGGCCTTCGCCATGAATTTATCCAACCCGCCCCGGTGATCCACGGTGCGCAGTGCCGCGGCGGAAATGCGGAACTTGAACCCACGGCCCAATGCTTCGGACTGCAGGGTCACATCATTCAGGTTCGGCAGAAAGCGCCGACGTGTCTTGTTGTTGGCGTGGCTGACGTTGTTGCCAGTCATCGGGCCTTTTCCGGTCAATTCGCATACGCGCGACATGAGATCATCCTTTTTTACAGGTCGCACCGGCGGTCCGGTAAACGACAAAGGGGCTGGCGTCACGCCGAACCCCGGAAATTCGTTCGCTGGCTTTAGTGGGAATCGCACGTCCGGTCAACCCAAGCCGGGCGCAAAATCACGACTTTGATCCCTCGCGCCGCTCAAGACCCTGCAAAAACGACTGTGCGGCGACAGAAGGGGGCATCTCACCAGCTGCGACCTTGTCGCCAAAGGACTGCAAGGCCGCGCGTGCCTTCGGGGTTTCCAACTGTTCAAGCAGGGCGTTGCGCACGTCCTGACCAAACCAGTAGCGCGCCTGAGCAGCGCGGGTGCGGTCCCAAAACCCCTGCGCGCGCCGCCATGCGGTCAGCGTTTCGATATCGCCCCAGACATCGGCCAGACCTATGCTGTTGAGGGCCGACACCATGGCCGCCTTGGGAAATCCATCGGGATCCTGTGGCCGCTTGCGCAAAAGCCGCAAGGCCCCCGCATAATCCGCACAGGTCCGCGTTGCCGCAGGCTTGAGATCCCCGTCCGCCTTGTTGATCAGAATCATATCCGCGATCTCCATGATTCCGCGTTTGACGCCCTGCAATTCATCCCCGCCCGCCGGGGCCAGCAAGAGCAGAAAGAGATCGGAAATTTCCGCAACCACGGTTTCGGATTGCCCCACGCCCACGGTTTCGATCAAAACCACATCAAACCCCGCCGCCTCGCACAACGCAACCGCCTCGCGCGTGCGCCGCGCCACGCCACCAAGGTGCGTCTGGCTCGGCGAGGGGCGGATGAAGGCGTTGGGCGCACGGGCCAGCCGGTCCATCCGTGTTTTATCCCCAAGGATCGACCCGCCCGAGCGGGACGATGACGGATCAACCGCCAGAACGGCGACCCGCAGGCCCTTTTCCACCAGCATCATGCCAAAGCTTTCGACAAAGGTGGATTTTCCGACGCCCGGCGTGCCCGACAGCCCGATACGCAGCGCCTGCCGGTCCCGGGGCAGGTGCTGCAACAGGGCGCTGGCCTGCACCCGGTGATCCTCGCGCGCACTTTCCACCAGGGTGATTCCCCGCGCCAAGGCACGACGTTCGCCCTTTATGATGCCTGCCGCCAGCTGCGCCGTCTCCATATGCCCTGCCCTTTTGTTCCCCGATGGTTTTCCGGCAGCCGCCGGGAAATGTCCAGTGCTTGGCGCGCCTGCACCCATGGGCTAAGAGGCCACATGTCCTTTTCTTTGCCAATTGATGCGATTTTACCTGCGGTTATAGACGCGTTGGGCCGTGACAAACGCGTGGTTCTGCAGGCCCCGCCCGGTGCGGGCAAAACGACCCGTGTTCCGCTGGCGATCCTGTCTGCGGGCCTGACGCGCGGGCGTATCCTGATGCTGGAACCCCGGCGGCTGGCCGCCCGCGCCGCTGCCGAACGTATGGCGCAAACGCTGGGCGAGCCCTTGGGCGGTCGTGTCGGATACCGGATCAAGGGCCAGTCGAAGGTCAGTAAGGACACGCAGATCGAGGTCGTGACCGAAGGCATCCTGACGCGTATGCTGCAAAGCGATCCGGAACTGCCCGGCGTGGGTGCCGTGATATTTGACGAATTCCACGAACGCTCGCTCAATGCGGATCTGGGCCTTGCCCTATGTCTGGAAGTGGCAGAGGCGCTGCGCGATGACCTGCTGCTGGTGGTGATGTCTGCAACGCTCGATGCAGCCCCGGTGGCGGATCTGATGGGCGCGCCGGTTCTCACATCGCAAGGGCGCAGTTATCCCGTGACCGAACACTGGCTGCCCCGGCCCATCGGCAAAACCCGGAGGCTGGAGGCGGCCACTGCCGATCTGATCCTGCAGGCATTGAATGAGGAAGAAGGCAGCGTGCTGGCCTTTCTGCCCGGTGAGGGGGAAATCAGACGTACATTGGCGGCGCTGAAAGACCATGTGACGGGCGATACAACCCTCCAGCCGCTTTACGGCGCCATGGATTTCAAGGACCAGCGCGCCGCCATCGCGCCCTGCAAGGAGGGGCGAAAGGTGGTTCTGGCCACTGCGATTGCGGAAACCTCGCTCACCATCGAAGGGATACGCGTGGTTGTGGATGCGGGCCTGTCGCGGCGCGCGGTTTTTGATGCGGCATCCGGCATGGCCAGACTGGTGACGACAAAAGTGTCCAAGGCCGAGGCACGCCAGCGCGCGGGACGCGCCGGTCGCCTCGCCCCCGGTGCCTGTTACAAACTATGGACCAGGGGCGAAGACGGCGCATTGGCGACCTTTCCTCCTGCTGAGATCGACGTCGGCGATCTGACCGGTTTTGCCCTTGAGGTGGCGATCTGGGGCAGCAGCCCGGACGCGTTGCGCTTTGTGTCACCGCCGCACGCCGGGCGGTTGGCGGAGGCGCATGCGGTGCTGCGCATGTTGAACGCGCTGGATACCAGGGGCCGGGTGAGCGCGCATGGGCGCGCCCTCGCGCAGGTGCCGCTGCATCCGCGGTTGGCGCATATGGTCGCGCTCGGGGGGCAGAACGCGCCCTTGCTGGCGGCGATGCTTGCGGAACGTGACGTGCTGCGCGGTGCGCCCTGTGATCTCACGCTGCGCTTTGAAGCCCTGCGTGACCCGGCCGCCTTTCAACGCGCACATGGGTTTGAGCCGCATCGCGCAACCATCCAGCGCATCCGGCAGGAAGCCAGGCGGCTCTCCCGCAACACGCAGGGCGATGGGCCGGACGACATCGCTGTACTGGCGGCTCTTGCCTATCCGGATCGCATCGGCCTGCGCCGCGCCGGAGACGCCCCGCGATACATCCTCGCAGGGGGCAAGGGTGCGCGCCTGCCGGACGGCGACCCCCTCGCGCAGACGCGATTGATCATCGCGACCGATCTGGATGGCGATCCGCGCGAGGCGCGCATTCGCCAAGCCGCAGCCCTGTCCGAGCAAAACCTGCGCGACACCTTCGCAGATCAGATCGCATGGCACGATGTTTGCCAGTGGTCGCGTCGCGAAAACCGGGTTGAAGCACGCCAGCAGGAGCGGTTCGGCGCGCTGGTGCTGGACAACCGGGTTTGGCGTGACGCACCGGCGCAGGACATCGCCCGCGCCATGTTGGAAGGTGTGCGCCAATTGGGCCTGTTGCCAAGCAAACCTGCCGAGCGGCTCATGGCGCGCGCGGCGTTGATGCGCCGGGAACACGCGGATTTCCCCGACCTGAGCGAACCACATCTGATGGACACGGTCGAAACATGGCTGCTGCCCTATCTGAGCGGTGTCAAAACAGCCAGCGACTGGCGCGGCTTTGACATCACATCCGCCCTGCAGGCGCATCTGGGCTGGGATCGGATGCAGGCATTGGACCGCGCCGTGCCCGCGCATTTCATAACGCCACTGGGCCGCAAGATCGCCATAGACTACGAAGGGGCGCAACCCCGCATCGCCGTCCGCCTGCAAGAAATGTTTGGCGTTACGCAGCACCCCAGCGTTGCCGGAACACCGGTGCAGGTCACGCTGCTGTCGCCTGCCCAACGCGCCGTGCAGGTGACCGAAGACCTGCCGGGGTTCTGGGCCTCCTCCTATGCGGATGTGCGCAAGGATATGCGCGGCCAATACCCCAAACACCCCTGGCCCGAAGACCCGACCGCAGCCGACCCGACACTGCGGGCCAAACCGCGCCGCCGGTGAGATGCCAAAGCGTCATGCGAAAAATCTGAAGCACGCAACGCTGCCTGAAATCAAAGATTTCAACGCGTTACGTGATACTTGATGTTTCAGGTATTTCGTCAGACGCTCTAGACAGCCAGACACCACCGCATGATGGCTTTTTGCGCGTGCAACCTGTTTTCCGCTTCGTCAAAGATCACCGACTGCGGCCCGTCCATCACCTCGGATGTGGCCTCATCGTCGCGATGGGCCGGCAGGCAATGCATGAACAAGGCTTCCGGCTTGGCCCGCGACATCAGCGCCGCATCCACGCGGTAGGGCCTGAGCTGATTGTGGCGGCGTTCACGCGCCGATTGCGCGTCATGCATGGAAACCCACGTATCCGTGACCACGAGATCGGCGCCCTCGACCGCCTTGGCCGGGTCACGTTCCACCGCGACATTCACCCCTTTTGACCGGGCGAGTTCGACGAACTCCGCATCCGGGTCGAGCGTTTGCGGACCGGTAAAGGTCAGATCAAAGCCGAATTGCCCGGCGGCATGCAGAAACGACGCGCAGACATTGTTGCCATCCCCGGACCAGACCACCTTCTTGCCCGCAATCGGGCCGCGGTGCTCTTCAAAGGTGAGGATATCGGCCATGATCTGGCAGGGGTGCGTGCGATCCGTCAGACCGTTGATCACCGGGACAGTCGCAAACTCGGCCATCTCGGTCAGCACAGCCTCATCAAAGGTGCGGATCATGATCAGGTCGACATAGCGGCTCAGCACGCGGGCCGTGTCGGCGATTGTTTCGCCGTGACCCAACTGCATGTCGGCGCCAGAGAGGACCATCGTCTGCCCCCCCATCTGCCGCACGCCGACGTCAAAAGACACGCGGGTTCGGGTGGACGGTTTTTCGAAAATCAGCGCAACGATGCGATCTTTCAGCGGTTGCGTGTCATCCGGGGCCCCACGCGGGCGACCTTTGCGCGCGCTTTTCATGATGGCGGCCTGATCAATGATTTCGCGCAAATCCGCAGGGTCCGTCAGGTGGATGTCGAGAAAGTGGTTCATTATATTTTCTCTGCTCAAGGCGGGCGACTGTCGCGCCCTGCATACTAAAGGTTCGAGGTTCAGGCCGTTGAGACACGACGCGCGGCGGCATCAAGACGCGCAATGGCCTCCGATATTTCATCGTCCGAAATTGTAAGCGGCGGCAACAGGCGCACCACATTGTCAGCGGCAGGGACCGTCAGGATCAACTCCTCATACCCCGCCGCCACAACATCCGAGTTGGTCGCACGGCATTTGATGCCCAGCATCAGACCCGCGCCGCGCACGCTGTCAAAGACCTCCGGATGCTCCGCCACGAGCCCCTCAAGCCGCTGGCGCATCAAGGCGCCCTTGCGCGCCACATCCGCCAAAAACGCAGGATCGGCAACGTGATCCAGCACCGCGCAACCCACCGCGCAACCGAGCGGATTACCGCCATAGGTCGACCCATGCGTGCCCAGCGTCATGCCGCTGGCGGCCTCTTCGGTGGCCAGCACCGCGCCAATGGGAAACCCGCCGCCGATGCCTTTGGCGACCATCATGATGTCCGGTGTCACCCCGGCCCATTCATGTGCAAAAAGCCGCCCCGTGCGCGCCACGCCGCATTGCACTTCGTCAAAGATCAGCAAAACACCATGGGTGTCACACAGATCGCGCAAGCCCTTGAGGCATTGATCCGGCACGGGGCGAATGCCGCCCTCCCCCTGAACGGGTTCGATGATAACCGCCGCTGTGGTCTCGTCAAACGCGGCATTCAGCGCATCGTGATCGCCAAAGTCCAAATGCGTGAAACCGGGCAAGAGCGGGCCAAAGCCCTTGGTCATCTTCTCCGACCCCGCCGCGGCGATCCCGGCGGCGGAGCGCCCGTGAAACGACCCTGAAAAGGCCAGTATCTGCGATTTCTCCGGCTGGCCTTTGTCATTCCAGTATTTGCGCGCCATCTTGACGGCCAATTCGCAAGCCTCGGTGCCCGAGTTGGTGAAAAAGACCGTATCGGCAAAGGTCAGGTCAGTCAGCCTGTCGGCGAGGTCTTGCTGTTGCGGGATCTGATAGAGGTTCGAGGTATGCCACAGGGCCTCTGCCTGATCGCTGAGCGCCTTGACCAGCTTGGGATGCGCGTGCCCCAGAGCCGTGACCGCAATCCCCGCCGCCAGATCCAGAAAGCATCGCCCATCCGCCTCGATCAACCAGGAACCTTCGCCTTTTACAAAGCTCAGGGGGGCACGGGCATAGGTCGGCAGTAGTGTGGGGATCATCGGATCATCCTCAGGTAGGTATCTCAGGCCAGAGCGCGGAACGTGCATGAGCCGGGGACACAGGTCAATAATGTTTAAGGGTTTTCAGTTGGTGTCAGTGCACGCAAAGACGTGCAGTCACGTAAATCCGGCATCAGCCGTGGCGTCGGGATGCTCGTCGCAAGGGGATATTTTTCAACATCAACATACGGGCGGTTTAGGGCACCGCTTCCATTTTGCAAAGCGGAATTTGTGTCCTACTCGCGATTTATGCCCACATAACGCGGTTTAAGCCTGATGAAAGGACGTTCGCGGCTTGTATCTCCGGGTCCAGTCTCTAGAATAGAGGACTACGCTGACACGGTGGCGGTCCTGATCCTTGGGCCGCCTTTTGAATTGGGGAATGCTGATGTCCTGGACAGACGAACGGGTTGAACTGCTCAAGAAAATGTGGGGCGAAGGCCAGTCCGCAAGTCAGATCGCCAAGGAACTGGGCGGTGTGACCCGTAACGCCGTGATCGGCAAAGTGCACAGGCTGGGTCTGTCAAACCGCGCCACGACCGGCACGAAGACCGAGACCAAAGCCAAGGCCGCGCCAAAAGCCGAGGCCAAGCCCAAGCCCGCGCCAAAACCGGCAGAACCGGCGGCACAAGCGGCCCCCGAACCGGCGACGCCCAAGCCCCTGCCCTCCCGCAAACAGATTATCCCCGCAGGCCAGCCCCTGCCGCCGCAACCGTCCGCCAATGAAATCAGCCCGGAGGCCCTCGCCAAGGTGTCGGCCATCGAGAAGAAAGCGAAAAAGCTGACGCTGATGGAGTTGACCGAACGGACCTGCAAATGGCCCGTCGGCGACCCTGCGACCGACGATTTCTGGTTTTGCGGCCTGACGGTGCAGCAGGGCAAACCCTATTGCGAGGCGCATGTGGGCGTTGCCTTTCAGCCGATGTCGTCGCGCCGGGACCGCCGCCGCTGATACGGCCGGTGGCAAAGCGCCAGCGCCACCCTCCTGAAATATCGAAAACGCAAAGGTGAGTTGCGCGTGGCTTCGGGTCAGGTATGAACCGTTGGCAACAACGACGGAAAGACAACCAGCGTGAGCACCAAAACCCAAATCCGCGCCGCAGACGCGGTTGCGCAAAGATTGTACCGGGCGGGCTGTCGATACGCCTTTGGCATGCCGGGCGGCGAAGTTCTGACGCTGGTGGATGCGCTTGAGACAGCGGGCATCACCTTTATCCTCGCCAAGCATGAGAATGCAGCAGCTTTCATGGCCGAGGGTGTGTATCATCAGACCGGCGCGCCGGGCATTCTGGTGGCGACGGTTGGTCCTGGTGCCCTGAACGGTGTGAATGCGGTTGCGAATGCACATCAGGACCGCGTGCCGCTGATCGTTCTGGCCGGTGCCGTGGACGCGGATGAGGCGCAAAGCTACACGCATCAGGTTCTTGACCAGCAGGCCGTCTTTCGACCCATCACCAAAGCCAGCTTTTCGCTTGTTCCGGGTGCGGCGCATATCATCGCGGACAAAGCCGTGGCCATCGCAACCGAAGGGCGCCCCGGCCCGGTGCATATTGACGTGCCGATCTCCGTCGCCGACAGCCTTGTGCCCGCAAACGCCCCCCCAGACCGCCAGCCTGCCGCACCAACAGCCCCCGCCGGCGCTGATCTGGAACAGGCGCGCGCGTGGCTGACCGCTGCCAGACGCCCGATCATCGTCGCGGGCGTTGATGCCATGAACCAAGGCTGCGGCGCGACGCTGTTGCAGTTTGCCGAGCGCTTCGGCGCGCCGGTGATCACGACCTATAAGGCCAAAGGCATCATCCCGGAGGATCACCCGCTGGCCCTTGGCGGTGCGGGTCTGTCGCCGCTGGCGGATAAGCATCTGGTGCCACTGCTCAATGCCGCTGATCTGATCCTTTGTGTGGGCTATGACCCGATCGAGATGCGCACCGGCTGGCGCGACATCTGGACGCCGCAAACGCAGAACATCATCGACATAACGGCCGCACCGAATCACCACTACATGCATCAGGCCAGCCTGAACATCATCGCGGATTGCGCGGCGACGCTTGAGGCGCTGTCCGCAGGGACCACGCCGGCCGCCACTTGGCCCGACCAAGCACCTGCAGCGACCAAGGCAGCGCTGGCGGCGGCTTTCCCGAGGGATGATGACTGGGGCCCGGCTGCTGTCATCGACACCTGCCGCACCACCCTGCCGCGAAAGACCATTGCAACAGCCGACAGTGGCGCGCATCGCATTCTGCTCAGCCAGATGTGGCACTGCCATGCGCCGCGCGGCCTGATCCAATCCTCTGCCCTTTGCACGATGGGCTGCGCAGTCCCGCTGGCCATGGGCGCGACGCTGGCCACGACGGACACGCCGGTGGTGTCGTTTTCCGGGGATGCGGGGTTCCTGATGGTCGCCGGAGAGTTGTCGACTGCCGCCGAACTGGGGCTGCGCACGATCTTTGTGGTTTTCGTCGATGCCTCCCTCGCCCTGATCGAGCTCAAGCAACGCGCCCGCCAGTTCGGCAACAACGGCGTGGATTTTGCTGAGCATGATTTCGCGGCCATCGGACGCGCCTTCGGCGGTGCCGGGGTCACAGTCCACAACCGCGCAGAGCTACGCGACGCGCTTGAAACAGCACTTTCGGCAGAAACGTTTACCGTGATCGCCGCCAAAATCGAACGGGGGTCCTATGACGGTCGAATCTGAAACTGCTGGCGCGCTCGATGGTCTTGTCGTGCTCGACCTCAGCCGCATTCTCGCCGGGCCGACAGCCACGCAGCTGCTCGGGGATCTGGGCGCGACGGTGATAAAGATCGAGAACCCCAAAACGGGGGGCGATGACACACGCGGATGGGGGCCGAACTATGCGCTGAACGAGGACGGCACGCGCACGGACCTTTCGGCCTATTTCATGGCCGCAAACCGCAACAAACAATCGGTAAGCGTTGATCTCTCGACCCCGGATGGACAGGCGATTGTCCAAAAGCTGGCGGCGCGGGCGGATGTGGTGATCGAAAACTACAAACCCGGTGGTCTGAAAAAATACGGGCTGGATCATGCGACGCTTTGTGCCGCGCATCCGGCGCTGGTCTATTGCTCAATCTCCGGCTTTGGGCAAACCGGGCCGAACAGGGATCAGCCGGGCTATGACCTGATGGCGCAGGGCTATGGCGGCATCATGTCCCTGACGGGGGAACCTGACGGCCAGCCGATGAAGGTTGGCGTCGGGATCGCCGATGTCATGTGCGGCATGTATGCCACCATCGGCATATTGGCGGCCCTGCGACACCGCGATGCCACCGGCGAGGGGCAGCACATAGACCTCTCTCTTGTCGATGCGCAGATGGCGTGGCTGATCAATGAGGGGACCAACTATCTCACCTCCGGAAAACTGCCGGTGCGCCGCGGTAATGCGCATCCCAACATTGTCCCCTACGAAGCCTTTGCCTGTTGCGACGGGCATGTGCTGGTTGCCGTGGGCAATGACGCGCAATTTGCGCGGTTCTGCGATGTGCTGGGCTGCCCGGAGATGGCAGCCGATGCGCGCTTCAACACGAACCTTGCACGCATTGAAAACCGCGATGTGCTGATCCCGCAGATCGCAGATCGACTGTCCCGCATCACCAAGGCGGATCTCATTGCCCGTCTGAACGCCGTCAAGGTGCCCGTGGGGCCGATCAATACGGTTGCAGAGGCGCTTCATTCCGATCAGGCACAGGCGCGCGGTGTCGTTCAGGAAATGGCAGCGCCGGGTGTCGAGGGCGGCGCTGTGCGGCTGTTGGGCAACCCGCTGAAGCTGTCACGCACGCCCGTGCGGTATGACCGGCCGCCGCCGCGTTTTGGCCAAGACACCGAAGCGGTGTTGCGCGAATTCGGCCTGTCCGACGACAAGACCTGAAAGACATGAAACAGTTGATGCGCAGAATTCCGCTGAAATCATGATGTTGATCGCCTGAAACTGTGAAACATTCATCGTTTTTCCACACATGCATTCACGTTGGCGTGTAACTTTTGCGCGACCCCTTCGCACCGTGCAGTTTTTCGATAAACAGAATGCGACATGTGTAAAAAGGTGCGTTTTCAATGAATTTCGATATTTGCCAAAGCCCGGTGTCCCTGTCGACCCCCGAAGCGGTCGAGGACTGGAACGGCATGATCCGCGCCTTTTTGGCCCACGGAACTGCAACACCGACCTATCTTGGTGCCGTCATGACGGCAGAGCCCGATTTCGCCATGGGTCATGCGGCGCGGGGGATTTTTTCGCTCATGATGGGGCGACGCGAATTGGTTCAGACGGCGCGGGAAGCGCTGCAGGCCGCCCGCATGTGCGACGCCAAAACCCCGCGAGACCGCGCATGGGTAGACGCGCTTGACGCGTGGCTGGCCGGGCGACCCTCTGACGCTGTTGGCGCGATGGAACGCGCGATGCGTACTTATCCGACTGATACGCTATCGGCAAAGGTCAGCCATGGGATCCGGTTCATCATGGGCGACGCCCCTGGCATGCGCCGGTCCATCGAACGGGTTCTGGCCGCGCATGATGCGGATCACCCGCTGCGCGGTTTTATCCTTGGGTGCCACGCCTTCACGCTGGAAGAGACCGGCGAGTATGACCGCGCCGAAGAGGCCGGTCGCGCCGGGCTTGAACTTGCGCCCGATGATGCCTGGGGCCTGCACGCCGTGGCGCATGTTTTCGATATGACCGCGCGCCCGGATCTGGGCATCGATCTGATCGAAGGCAATACCGCTGCCTGGGATCATTGCAACAACTTCAGATATCACGTGTGGTGGCACAAGGCGCTCCTGCATATGGATCGCGGCGAGTTCGACGTGGCACTGGGCCTTTATGACGCGCAGGTCAGATCGGACAAGACCGATGATTACCGGGACATATCCAATGCAACGTCGCTTTTGCTGCGCCTTGAGTTGGAGGGAATGGACGTTGGCCCCCGCTGGGCCGAACTGGCCGATATCGCCGAACGCCGCACCGAGGATGGCTGCGTCGTCTTTGCCGATCTGCATTATATGCTGGCGCTGGCCGGTGCGGCCCGCCCGGAGGCACAACGCGCCATGGCCGCACGATTTGCGCGTGACGCGCGCTGTGACGGGGAAATGTCCCTGCGCTATGCCGATCCCGGTGTGGCGGCGGCATCAGGACTGAATGCCTTTGCCGAAGGGCGCTATGAGGCCGCTTTCAGTGATCTCGCCGCAGCACGTCCAAACATGCAAACCATTGGCGGCAGCCACGCACAGCGCGATGTTTTCGAACGTTTGACCATTGATGCCGGGCTGCGCGCCGGACGCTATGAGCAGACAGAACGGATCCTGCGCGCGCGCCTGAAACAGCGGGCCGGACAAGCAGACAGGTTCAGCAAAACGCGTCTGGCAGCCATTGAGGACGCCCGGCGGATCCCTGCCCAATAAAAGCGCCGCCCTGATGACAAATCTCAACAGACGACATAAAGACGCGCCATGACACTTGCCGATGCCTCCAACATCTCTGCCGCGCGCGACGACGCGGCCGCGCGCAAACATGCGCAGGCTGGTCAGCGTATCCGCGACCCGCGCCTCGACTTTTTCCGCGGTATCGTGATGTTCATCATCCTGATTGCCCATACGCCGGGCAACTGGCTGACGCTGTGGATTCCTGCGCGCTTTGGCTTTTCGGATGCCACCGAGGTTTTTGTCTTTTGTTCGGGCATGGCCTCTGCCATCGCCTTCGGGGCTGTGTTTCGCGATCAGGGCCTGTTGATGGGCGCGGCACGGGTCGCGTTTCGCTGCTGGCAAGTCTATTGGGCGCATATCGCGCTGTTTTTCGCCATCGCGGGCACGATGGTCTTTCTGAACAGCACGGAACTTTTTGAGCGCGACTATGTTGGGCAGTTGAACCTCTACCCGTTTTTCAACCGGCCCGAGGAAAACCTGCTGGGATTGCTGACGCTGACCTATGTGCCCAATTACTTTGACATTTTGCCGATGTACCTCGTGGTCTTGGCCATGATGCCGCTGGTGATTGCCTGCCACCGCGCTCATCCCGCCCTGGCGGGCGCGCTGATCGTCGGTGTCTGGTTCGGGGCGCAGATTGATGCCTTGGCCCTTCCGGCAGAGCCTTGGTCGCAGCGGCATTGGTTTTTCAACCCCTTTGGCTGGCAACTGGTGTTCTTCACCGGCTTTGCCTTCATGGCGGGTTGGATACCCCCGCCCCCGCGTCGCAAACTGTTGGTGATCGTGGCCGGGGTGATCGTACTTGTGATCATCCCGCTGGCCTATTTCCGCATCACCCGGCAATTGCCCGAGGTGCGTGAATGGCGCAAGGAATACAATTTCCTGATCAACAAATCGGATTTCGGCGTCTTGCGTTATGTGCATTTCCTCGCCCTTGCCTATCTGTGCTGGATCGCCGTGGGCGAGGCGGGGCGGCGCATTTTGCCGCCGCAGACAGGTGGGGTGCTGGCCGAAGCGTGGCGTCGCATCCTTGCCGTCATCATGAAAGTCGGGCAGCAGTCGCTGGCCGTTTTCATCACCTCCATGTTCACGGCCCGTCTGCTTGGCGTGGCGCTGGACACATTGGGGCGCAACTCCCTGTTCAACCAGGTCATCGTCAATCTGGCGGGTTTTGCCATCCTCATCGGGGTCGCCTATGGGGTGGGATGGTTCAAATCCCAGCCCTGGCGCAAAAAGGCGGTGCGTTAATGCTGCGTCGAGAGCTTCTCAAATCACTGGTGGCCGTGGCCACCTTGCGCCCGACCGTTCTGGCGGCGCAGGAACCCGGGCTGCAAACCGGTGCCGCGACCGCATTCGACGCGCAGATGGTGACGGCGCGGGCCAAGGCGCTGGCGGAAAAACCCTATGCCCCGCGCCCGCTGATCCCGGAAAGCTGGCGCAACCTCAGCTATGATCAATATCGCAAGATCTGGTTTGACGGGCGCAACGCGCTTTGGGAAAACACGGATCGCCCGCAACGGGTTGATGTCTTTCCCCCCGGTCTCTATTTCCCGCAACCGGTCGAGATCAATGTCGTGGAAAACGGCACTGCACGGCCCTTGCAATTCGACATGGGTGTCTTTGACAGCACGGACAAATTTCCCGACGTGGAGATTGACGAGACGCTGGGCTATTCGGGCCTGCGGCTGCGCGCCGAACTGGAACAACCCGGCATCTTTCAGGAATACGCGGTTTTTCAGGGCGCCAGCTATTTTCGCGGCATCGGCACGGGCGAGACATACGGGCTGTCCGCACGGGGTCTGGCCTTGAAAACCGCCGACCCCGAGGGCGAGGAGTTTCCCGATTTCACCGCCTTCTGGCTGGAAACGCCGCAACCCGGTGCGCCGGACGTGGTGTTGCACGCGCTGCTGGATGGTCCAAGTTGCACCGGGGCCTACCGCTTTGTCATCACCCATGGTGAGACACTGACCATGCAGGTCGAGGCCGAGATTTTCGCCCGCGAAACGCTGACCCACATTGGGATCGCGCCTCTGACATCCATGTTTCTCTTTGATGCCACGATGCGCGAGCGGTTTTCCGATTTTCGCCCCGCTGTGCATGACAGCGATGGCCTGATGATCCATAACGGCGCCGGCGAAACCATCTGGCGTCCGCTCGCCAACCCCAAGAACCTGCAGATCAGCGCCTTTGTCGACAATAACCCGCGCGGCTTTGGCCTCATGCAGCGGGCGCGTGCCTTCAGCGATTTTGCCGATCTTGAAGCGCTTTATCACAACCGCCCCGCGCTTTGGGTCACGCCCGGTGAGGGCTGGGGGCCGGGGGCGGTCACGCTGGTGGAAATCCCCGCCGATCTGGAAATCTACGACAACATCGTGTCCTATTGGCGCCCCGCTGCGCCGCTTCCTGCGGGCGAAAGCCACAAGATGTCCTACCGTCTGGACTGGGCCGATGATCCTGCCCCCCGGACAGGCATGCCGCTGCGCGTCAGGGACACGGCGATGGGCGCGCGACCGGAAGGCGGAATTGTCGTCGCCATCGACTTTGAGGGACGCGAAGATGTGCCCGAAGACCTGAGCCAGCTTGATATTGTCTTGCGCAGCAGCACCGGTGAGGTGTCGCAAGGACTCGTGCAGCGCAATCCGGAGACCGGCGGACCCCGCCTTGCCTTCACTTTTGACCCGCAAGAAGCCGATCTGGTGGAATTCCGTGCCCAGTTGCGCCTGCAGGACGCGCCTTTCACAGAAATCTGGCTTTATCGCTGGACACGCGCATGAGCGACAACGGCAAAACCGCCTTCATGGCAATGCCCCGGCGCGCCCCGCTTGAGATGATCGCGCAGGACTTTGGCCGCCAGCCGGTCCACCATGCGCCTGCGCCGGACCGATCCGGAACCTCATTCTACTGGCGTCTTGCGCTTTTCGTGCCCGCATTGATCGGCACCGTGCTGTTGATGCGCGGCATCTACGGATGGTTTTCGGAAACCGGCATGGCGGGCCTTGAATGGTTCCTGCTCAGCCTGATTGGCCTGACGTTCATATGGGTCAGCCTCTCAGTCAGCACGATTGGCATCGCCCTTGCTGGCCTGTTGGCGCGCGCCAGTGACGCGCAGCGTGTCAAAAGGGACGCAGCGCCCATGGATGTTGCCTTGCTGATGCCGATCTACAACGAAGCCACCAGCGATGTTTTCGGCAACGCGGCGGCGATGCTGGATGATCTGGCCCGCCAGAAAGCCCACCACCGTTATACGTTGTTCATCCTGTCCGACACGCGCGACCCACAAACCGCTGCGCGGGAAGAGCGCGCCTATGGCCTGCTGCAAGCCACGGCCCCTGCGGGCATCGGTGTGTATTACCGCCGCCGGGCCGAGAACACCGACAAGAAAGTCGGCAATCTGATGGACTGGATCACGGGCTGGGGTGCGGCGCATGACGCGATGGTTGTGCTGGACGCGGATAGTCTGATGACGGGACAGGCCATCGACCGCCTCGCCTATGAACTCAGCGCGGACCCGCAGGCCGCGTTGATCCAGACATGCCCGGTTCTGATCGGAGCGGAGACGCTTTTTGCGCGCCTGCAGCAGTTTTCAAACATCGCCTATGGCTGGTTGATGTCCGAAGGTCTGGCCAACTGGGCGAGAACTGAGGGCAATTACTGGGGCCACAACGCGATCATTCGCACCCGCGCTTTCGCTGCCTGCGCCGGGTTGCCACGTCTGGCGCGCCGGGGGGGACGTTCAGACCTGATATTCAGCCATGATTTCGTCGAAGCGGGCCTTTTGCGGCGCGCAGGCTGGCGTGTGCGTTTCATGCCGCGCCTGACCGGCAGCTTTGAAGAGACGCCCGGCACGCTGATCGATTATGTGCTGCGCGATCAACGCTGGTGTCGGGGCAACCTGCAACACCTGCGGCTGCTGGGCACTGCCGGGCTGCACCCTGTCTCACGGTTCCACCTGCTGCACGGCGCGGTCAGTTATTTGCTGTCACCCGCATGGTTCGTGCTGCTCATCGTGTGGTCTTTGCTGGGCAAGGACCGCGATACCAATGTGATCCGCTACTTCAACGAGGCCAATCCGCTGTTTCCCGACTGGCCGCCCGCCATGAGCCACATCGATTCCGCAGTCTTTCTGGTGATCATGTATGCCATGCTGCTCACCCCCAAACTGGTGGGGGCCGGCATCATCGCCACGCATCCCAAGGCCACGCGTCTTTATGGGGGGCGACGTGCCTTCCTGTCGGCCTTTGGGGTCGAGGTGTTCTTGTCCATCGCCTACGCCCCGATCCTGATGATCCAGCAAACGCGCGCTGTCGTGCGCACGGCTATCGGGCGCGAGATGACATGGGCGGCACAGAACCGCACGGCGACGGCCTATCCGCTCAGGGACCTGTTGCGGTTTCACTGGATGGAAACAGTCATCGGTCTCGTGCTGACGGCGGGTCTTTTGTCGGGTCTGGTGTCCCTGTGGCTGATCCCGATTGCCGCCAGCCTGCTGTTGGCCGTACCGCTGTCTGCTGCCAGTGCCTTGCCCGTCGCGCGGTATCTGCCGGGCCCGCTGCGCATGCACAGCCCGCTCACGCTGCGCGAACCGGGCATCGTGCAGAATGCCCGGCGTAAACGGCTACAGCTTCTGGCGGTTCTTGACCGGCCCCATCACGCGGCGGAATAGCGCCAAAGCGTCATGCGGAAAAGCTGAACCACGTAACGCTGCCTGAAATTAAGGATTTCAACGCGTTACGTGATACTTTACGTTTCAGACTTTCCGTCAGACGCTCTATTGCGCCACCACCACCGGCAAGCCACGTTTCAACCATCCCGGGCCTGCGCCAGATCCCAGCATCCCCTCGGGCACGTCAATAATGCGCGTAAAGCCCGCGGCGGCCAGTTGTTCTGACATGTGGCGTGATCTGACACCCCGCGCGCAGATCAAGGCGACAGGGCGCGCTTTGTCCCCTTGGGTCGCAGCGAGCAGCGCATCTACAAAATCCGGGCGGCGCATGTCTATGGGCACGGCACCCTGACCGATACCGGTATGCGCCCATTCTTCAGGCCGCCGGATATCAACCAGAACAACCTCACCGCTGAGGGCGGCCTGATGCACATCCGGGGCGCTCAGCGCGGCCTCGCCGTTTTCGGCGAGGATGTTGAACCACTGTGCAGCAACGGCACCGCCCGTCGCCACGCCCGCAACAGCAAGAACGAGCAATCCCCGCCGCGACATGCGCAACGGGGATTTTTGGCTTTGTTCGATCGGATCGAGCTGGCCCATCAGTTCACGGGAGCAGCGCTGCTGAACTGCGGTATCGCACGATCAGACGCGGCGGCGGGCTCAAGGCTCACCCAGTTGTTTTCAGACAGGGTCAGGTTGCCGGGAATATCCTCTTCCCAGAAGCCCACGACATTGTCCGTGATGTTCAGATAGAGCTTCCCATCCACAATGCGCCACAGTTCCGGGTTGCCGGGAACCTTTCCGCCCTTGGAAACACCATAGGCGCAATGCCCGTCATATTGCGGCGCAAAGGCGGCGGGGTCCGCATCAAAGCGCGCTTTGTTGGCTTCGCTGGAGAACGCGAATGTCGCCCCGTTATAGGTGGACGTGATGTTCTTGTTCCCCGGCACTGCGGCAGGCTGGTCCTGACCAACGGGTGCCTGATCGAGGTCGAAATAGGCAACGACATCATACCCGGACACGGCAAAGCCTGTCGGGTCGATATATTGCTCGCCCGCGAAGGCGGAGGTTGCAAGGGTTATCGCAGTTGCCGCAACGGCGATCATCTTAAGTGGGAAACGCATCGGAATACTCCAGTCTGGCATTTTTCATCAACGGGCGCTTTTGCACCGCTGTCAACTGATTTAACCGCTTGCCCCGCACAGGTGCACCCCTTGGGCCCGCGCCTCTCAGGCTTGTGAAAAATGGGCTGTTCGCGTGATCGTTTCGTGAGAATTCGCGCTTCACTTGGCCGAATTATTTCAGTTTGGGCGGATTATCGGGGTCTGAGCCGGGGGCTGGGCGGGTTTGTGTTACGGAGTTTTGCAACTGAGGCAGGTCAAACCGCAGGCCCACCCGCTCCATTCTGGCCGTCACCGGGTCCGTGCTCAGGAAAAAGGCAACATCCATCGCTCCTGCCTCGATACCCGAAAAGGTCAGCGCCTCGGCGGCTGCACTGGCGAGCGCCCCTTCGGCCTGTGGCAGTGCATCGACAAACCCCAGCATATGACTTTGGCGTCCCTTCGCAAAACGCACACCGACAAGATAGGCGCAAGTTGCAAGCCCCATGGCGGTGGCAAGCTTTGTGTCGAGCGCCTTGATCAGGGATTCCGGCAGGCCTTTGGGAGGCGAGAGTTCAGCGATCTTTTCCTCAACCTCATCGGGTGCGTTGCCCAATGTCTGGTGCAACCAGTCCACCGCCGCATCCGCCAATAGAATTGACGACGGGGCCACGTCCAGATTGACACCAAGCCCGATCCCCTGCCCTGCCAGCATCCCCGCGATGGTGCGACCGGACACGGCGATGTAAGGCGTCACCTGCCCGGCAAAACCGGCCAGACGCTCTTCGCGGTCGAACACCAGCACGTATTTTGCGCCCTCCAGTTCGAATATTTCGGGCGAGACCGCGTCATCCTCCGCGTTGAGGTCTTCGGCCAGCATCAGGAACAACTCACTCTCTGCCAGTCGTTCGTAAAACCCCAACCGCGCCTGATCATTTTCCTCATCCGCAAGCATCAGCGCATGGGCCTTGTCCAGAGGGGTCAGATCGGTCATGCAGAACATCCTTTAAACGCGATCGCGGACGAGCCAGCAGCTCTTGTGCGAACCATGGGTTTCTCTTGCGCCATCCCGTATTGCGCCTGCTTGGTTGGGGCAAGACAAAGATATCCCCATTGCGATCTTTCCAACTGTGATCCACCAGCCGAACCGCAGATGCCTTGTTCAGGGCAAACCCCTCGTGTGGCGGTGCAGCGGTCGCATGTCCTGGCCCGTTCGTGCCTGTTTCCGCGGCGGGGCAGATCGCGGCCAGACACGAAACGGCCCGCAATGACGCAGGTTGATGACCTGCAAGCTATCCATAATCCGGCGATCCGATTGATATGATCTTGTTCTTGCCAAACTAACCGGACGACAGTTGGTTATCTGCCCTCTGCTTCCCTCAGACTGCGCCTTACGTTTTGCCGGATTCTTGGCACCACATCCGCTTCAAACCAAGGGTTTTGCTTGAGCCATCTGTTGTTGCGCGGGCTTGGGTGGGGCAGGACGAACATTCGATCCTCACCGTCAGACGCGTGCCTGACCGCTTGTACAACACTCTGTCGGCTGAGGTGCGGCAAATGCCACGCGATGGCGTAGGCCCCCAAAACCAGGGTCAATTCGACATGTTTCAGAGCGCGCATTGTCTTCTCACGCCAAGTCATTGCACAAATGTCCGGTGGTGGTTTATCGCCTGAAGGCCCTGAGCCAGGGAAGCAGAGTCCCATTGGAAAAATGCCAATCCGCGGATCCCCGTAGAAAGCAGATTTCTCAATCCCGAGCCAGCCCCGCAAACGATCCCCGGAAGGATCATCAAACGGGCGATTTTTCAAATGCGTGATGCGACCGGGTGCCTGGCCAACGATCAGGATCTTTGCGCGTTCATCCAGTTGAAAAATAGGATTTGGACCAAGCGGCAGGTCGTTGCATAGCCTGCAAGCCCGCATCTGACGCGTGAGCGTATCAAAATCCTGTTGCATCCATTCCCAGTTCAGCAGTTTCAAAGGCCGCAGGCTGAATTTTGGCGTATGTCAGCAATACATGAGATGTCCCCACATTCAACCGAATGCTGGGGCCTGCAGACCGGGGAGCAGGTCAGCGCAGCCCTCATCGACCAGGCGGGGGCTCGTATGAACGGATTGGGCGCGCAATAGCGCGAGGGTGGGTCGGCGCAAGCCTCGATGCGTTTCGATCAGGCACCACCACATGTTCAACGCGCAGAAGGGCAACACAAGCCTTGGCGAACACGCCCTGACGCCCCGCAGGAGGCGCGCTATCCGCGCAGCTTTGGCAACACGACGCGCGCCTTCTTGATCTTTACCGGAAACTGCCTGATGGTCTTTCTGACAGCATCAATTCTCACAGAACAGGTAACTTCTTGACATGACACATGTTCCCGTCGGCGATCTTGTGATCGGTAACGACCGCCCCCTGACCGTGATCGCAGGCCCTTGCCAGTTGGAAAGCGCGGATCACGCCCAGATGATCGCAGGCCGCATGAAAGAGGCCTGCGACAAGGCCGGCGCGCAATATGTGTTCAAGGCCTCATACGACAAGGCAAACCGGACGTCACTGTCCGGCATTCGCGGCCCCGGCATGGATGAGGGCCTCAAGATCTTGCAATCGGTGGGACAGGCAATTGATGTGCCCGTCCTGACCGATGTGCACAATGAGGGACAATGCGCGCCAGCCGCCCAAGCCGTCGATATCTTGCAAATCC
Source organism: Roseobacter denitrificans OCh 114 (assembly GCF_000014045.1). Classification (NCBI taxonomy): domain Bacteria; kingdom Pseudomonadati; phylum Pseudomonadota; class Alphaproteobacteria; order Rhodobacterales; family Roseobacteraceae; genus Roseobacter; species Roseobacter denitrificans. The sequence goes on along the minus strand of NC_008209.1, from coordinate 1,597,667 downwards.
CGGCGTTTTTGTGCCGCCAGACCGATATGCTGCTGGCGGCGGGTCAAACCGGGGCTGCGGTCAACGTCAAAAAGGGACAGTTTCTGGCCCCCTGGGAGATGTCGAACATCACGACCAAGATCGAAAGCACCGGCAACACCCGTATCTTGCTGACCGAGCGTGGGACGTCCTTTGGCTATAACACGCTGGTGGCTGACATGCGCGCCCTGCCCCAGATGGCGCAAACCGGCTATCCGGTGGTGATGGATGCGACACATTCGGTGCAGCAACCGGGCGGCAAGGGTGGATCATCGGGCGGTCAGCGCGAATTTGCACCCGTGATGGCGCGGGCGGCGGTCGCCATTGGTGTTGCCGCCGTCTTCATTGAAACGCATGAAAACCCGGACGCCTCGCCCTCGGACGGGCCCAATATGATATACCTCGACCAGATGCCGGACCTGATCGAGACGTTGATGCAATTTGATGCGCTGGCCAAGGCCAGACCGGTCGTGATCTAAAGCGGCATGCCCAAAACATGGATCACGCAACGCTGCCTGAAATCAGGGATTCCAACGCGTTACGTGATTTTCAAGTATGTCGCCAGACGCTCTAGTCGAACAGTTTGCGCAGCAATTCGTCTTTGACTTTGTCCTTGATGGCATCTTCAGTGGATTTTCCCTCCTCCTGCTTGATGCCAAGGCGCTCTGACACTTCGCTTTTGGCGCGATCCTCAAGGTCTCTGCGCTCCTGATCAAGGTTCAGATCAAGCGCCGCCTCAAGGTCCGGTGTGATGGACACGTCCGACCATGGTCCGCGAAACCGCACCGGAATGGCCACGCCATTCCCGGAGTTGGCGCGCAGGGCAATCGGTGTCACCGTGTAATTGAGTGTGCGCTTGCCCAACCCGATCTGACCCTCGCCGGAGGCGCTGTAGTTTTTCAACTGCAATAACAGGTCATCGTTGCGCAAAACCCCGTCCTTGATGTTCCATGTGGCCGACAGATCATCGAAAATCGTTGTGCCGCTGGAGGCACCCCCGCGCAGCAGTTGATCAAGGTTGATCCCCTCAATCGTGCCGCGTGCGATGTTCAAACCGCCGTTTCCAGACAGCGAATTCATAATGGCGTGCACGGAATTGCCCGCCCCGAGAAAGGACAGTTGCACATCGCCCTGACCCGTCAGCCGATCAAATTCAACCGCATCCTTGAGCAGGGGTTGCATCTGCATCCCCGCGACATTCATCCGGCCGCCCACCGACAGGCCACTGCGGTTATTGACCACGAATTCACCTGTGACCTGCCCGCCATAGGCGCTGACCTGACGCAGTTCGAACACCATGCGCGAATTGTCGTTGCGCAATACGGTTTGCGTCGTGCCCAGCTTGAATTGCCCCAGATCAATGCTGTTCGCGCTCAAGGCAATATCACCGTTAAAAGAGGCCAGTGCGCTGGCATCAATCGGGGATTTCGACCATCCGTCAGAGGCCGGTTCAGCACCGGATTGCCCAACAGAGGATCCCGAAGAACCCGAGGCAGTCTGCACCGGGCGCAGATCAAGATCACCCGCCGCCAATTGCACATTCACATTCGGGGTGCCGTTCAGGGAAACATCGGCGGCACCTGTCAACCGGTTGCCATGCAGATCAAGGACCAGATCACGCAGTGCCAACTGCCGATCCGGCGTCAGGGTCAGGTCCGTGCGCATGTCGATCTGCGCCCCGAGTTTGGGCGGCAGTGCAATACCCGGAAGACCAAGCGCGGCCAGAAACGCTTCGGTGTTACCGGCACTGAAACTGACGGCGCCCGCGACAGCCCCGGCTGTGCTGGCACGCCCGTCGAGGCTCAATTCTCCCGACGGCACCGCCACGGTGGCATTGACGCCGCGCGTCTCTCCCGCGATGAAATCGCCAAAGCCCTCGATTTGCGCCGCGATGCGGACCGGCACGTCCGCTGGCCGGACTGTGGCCGAGATTTCGGCAGGGCCGCCCGGGTCCGGCCAATCAAGCGCCAGATCGACACCAGCCAAAGTCACCAGATCGCTGCCTTCGGCGTCATAGACCAAGGTGGCATTTGTAACGCTCAGCCGTTCGATGCTGATCGTGCGGCTTTCATCTGCCATGGCGGCGGGTGCATCGGTGCTCGCATCGGTCGATGTTGTGATCTGCGCGGTGTCTTCGGCGTTCGTAAATTCCCAGCTGGCCCGCCCGTCAAGGCGCTGTTCGAGCCGGATGGTCGGGCTGTGTGCCTCGACATTTGTTATTCGGATGTCACCGCGCAGCAGTGCCATAACGTCAACGCCAATCGCAGCATTTGCCGCCTGCAGCATCGGCCCCTGTTCGGCCCATGCTGCATTGCCGACCTCCAGATCATTGGCGCTGACGCCCAAAACAGGCCAAAAGGTCAGCGCCACATCACCGTTGATTGCAACATCCCGACCCGTGGTCGCCGACAGCTGCTCCGTCGCGATGCGCGCCAGCCGGTCCGCTGGCAGAAAAAACACCGTCACGACCAGCAAAACCACAAGGGCAAAGATCAGCCCGAAAAAACGAAAAACCCATTTCATCCCGCACACTCCCGCGCCAACGCAAGGCCTTTCAAGCCTCTGACAACTGCAGTATAGCGCAGATCATGAGCACAAACCCACCAGACCTGCGCCCCGATCTTGCGCCCAAAGCCCGGCTGACGCAACCGGACCGTCCCGGACAGCCGACAATCGGCATGGTCAGCCTCGGCTGCCCCAAAGCACTTGTCGACAGTGAACGCATTTTGACGCGATTGCGCGCGGAAGGCTACGGCATATCACCGGATTATGATGGGGCGGATGCGGTCATCGTGAATACCTGCGGATTTCTGGACAGCGCCAAGGCGGAATCGCTTTCTGCCATCGGGGAAGCGCTAAATGAGAACGGCCGGGTGATCGTCACGGGCTGTCTGGGCGCTGAGCCCGAGTACATCACAGGGGCGCACCCAAAGGTGCTGGCAGTGACCGGCCCGCAACAATACGAACAGGTGCTGGATGCGGTGCATGCCGCCGTGCCGCCCAGCCCGGACCCTTTTGTTGATCTCTTGCCTGCAACGGCGGTCAGCCTGACACCGCGCCATTTCAGCTATCTGAAGATTTCCGAGGGCTGCAATCACAAGTGCAAATTCTGCATCATCCCTGACATGCGCGGGCGTCTGGCCAGCCGTCCGGCCCATGCGGTGATGCGGGAAGCGGAAAAGCTGGTCGACAACGGCGTCAGGGAACTGCTGGTCATCAGTCAGGACACATCGGCCTTTGGCGTGGACATCAAACACGCCGAGGAGCGCGGGCACCGCGCCCACATCACCGACCTTGCACGCGACCTCGGATCGCTGGGGGCATGGGTTCGGCTGCATTACGTCTATCCCTACCCCCATGTGCGCCAGTTGATCCCGCTGATGGCGGACGGTTTGGTGCTGCCCTATCTGGACATCCCCTTTCAGCACGCTCATCCGGATGTGTTGCGCCGCATGGCACGCCCTGCCGCTGCTGCAAAAACGCTGGATGAAATCGCGGCTTGGCGCGCGATTTGTCCGGACCTGACGCTGCGCTCGACCTTTATCGTGGGCTATCCCGGCGAAACGGAGGAAGAGTTTCAGACCCTTCTTGACTGGCTGGACGAAGCGCAACTGGACCGGGTCGGGTGCTTTCAATATGAAAACGTCGCCGGTGCACGCTCAAACGCGCTGCCGGATCATGTGCCCGAGGACGTGAAGCAGGACCGCTGGAACCGGTTCATGGCCAAGTCGCAGGACATCTCTGAAGCGAAACTCGCCGCGAAAGTCGCTCAGCGCCTTGAGGTGATCGTGGATGAGGTGGACGCTGATGCCGCCACCTGCCGCACCAAAGCCGATGCGCCGGAAATCGACGGCAACCTGTTCATTGATGACGGCCACGATGGCTTGAAACCGGGCGACATCGTCACGGTCGAGGTCGATGAGGCAGGTGAATACGACCTGTGGGGACGCCTTGCGCCATCGGCGTAACCGCGGAGTTTGCCTTTGACGCGGCTGCGCTATCTTTTGCACACAGCAAGGAGAACCCAGCCATGTCCGACACGCCCAAAATCGCCCAGACCGCCCCCTACCCGGTCGACGTCATTGCCGGTAAATCATATTTCTGGTGCACCTGCGGTCAGTCGTCCAAACAGCCATTTTGTGACGGCTCGCACAAGGACACGGGCTTTGCGCCAATGAAATACGAAGCCGAAGAAGACCGTAAGGTGTTTTTCTGCGGCTGCAAAGCGACCAGCAAGGCCCCCATGTGCGACGGCTCACACAGCAAACTGTGATACTGGCGCGCCGGCCTGCGGTGAATTGTCCGCCTCTTTGGTCAATGCAGCGATGGCACCTACATCTGGTGCATGAGCGAGACCGACGACAATAAAACCGCCGTGCTGTACAACGCGGCCTGCCCCGTGTGCAGCTATGAGATCAACCATTATGCGCAGTATAGCCGGAACAAGGCTCTGCCGATCGCGTTTGATGACCTGAATGACCGCGACCGGCTCGCCGCATGGGGGATCGACCCCGACACCGCCGCGCGCAAACTCCACGTGATGAAAGACGGTGAGGTTTTCGCAGGCATCCCTGCATTCATCGTTCTGTGGCAGGATATGCCACGATACCGCTGGCTGGCGCGACTGGTTGGCCTGCCCGGCGTGCATTGGCTGGCCTGTGTCGCGTATGACCATATGCTCGCCCCGCTGATTTACCGCTGGTACATGCGGCGGCTCAGGCGCGGGACGGCGTGATCACAGACCGGCAGCGACCCGTCTGACGGTGGCGATGCGCTGCGCATTGGGCGGATGGGTGCCAAGAAACTTGTTGCCCGGATCGGGGATGCGCGTAAAAAACTCAGCACCCCGCACCGGATCATAGCCCGCGCGAGATGCAATCACCGTGCCAAGCGCATCCGCCTCCAGTTCGAAATCCTTGGAATAAGTGCGCGCGCCAACCTGCGCGCCGCGTTGCTGCGCAACTTCCACAGCGGTGGCATCCCCGCCCAGCAAGACCGCAAGGCTGCCCGCGATCACGGCACCTGCCACGGCGTTTTGTTGCTGGCGTCCGATATGGCCCGAAATATGGTGCGCGGCTTCATGGCCGAGCACAAAAGCCAGCTCATCCTGATTGCGCGCATCGGCGATCAACTGCACCGTAAAGGCGATAATCGGGCGGCCTGACTGATCAATGGTCTGAAACGCATTGGGCGGTTGATCCGGGCGTTCATCTACCAGAATTTTGAAATCACAGTTCACCCGTGACGTCCGGGCCCGGCATTCGCGCTCGGCAACCGGTTCAACGGTTCGCACCACGTTCCTGAAGTTGCGCATCGTATCGGATGCGGGCAGAGGATCCGTGCGGGCCGGCGTCTGCGCCGGTGGGGCAGACGGGCCGGGCTGGGTCGAGACGGTGCACCCGGCACACACCAGCGCGATAACGGCAAATAAACCAATCTTGCGCATCAGAACGTACCCCTGTTTCACAACGACCCTGCTGGGAAACATATTAGCATCATTCACGCTGACAACCAGTCCCCGCTCGCGGCCTTGTGAGACTTGCAAAACCTGTATCAGAACGTAGTCTGGTGACATGTTTACCATTGAGCATGAATTTGATGCGACCGTCGTGACGCTTGTTGATGACGGAACCGCCCCCTTGCAGGAAGACGTCACCGTCCATGCAACGGAAAGTGTTATCCTGCTAAATCAATATGATGCGCGCACCGATCAGGTCGTATCAGTCAGACTGTCGCCCGAACAATGGCGGGACCTGACCGCAGCGCTCGACCTGCCCGAAGGTGTCTACAAGGCGACCTGACGCCCAACAGGGCGTTGACCCCACGCCATAAAACAGCGACGTTGCCGCGATGGATGAAAGGGGTGCGGCGGATGGCGACCGGAACGAATATTTCAACGTGGTTTGACGGGCGCTGGCACCGGGATGACGTGATGATCATGCGCGCGGCGGACCACGGCAGCTGGCTGGGCAGCAGCGTGTTTGACGGTGCGCGGTATTTCAACGGGAAAACCCCTGATCTGCTGGCCCATTGCAAAAGGGTGAACCGTTCTGCCCGCGCCTTGATGCTGAACCCGACGGTCACGGCAGAAGCCATGGTCGAGATCATCCGCGAGGGTCTTAAAACCTATGGCCCGCAGGATGCGGTTTACATAAGGCCCATGTATTGGGGGATCGAGGGCGATGTCACAGCGATCGTGCCTGACCCTGATCAGGTCGGTTTTGCCATCTCGCTTGAGGAAATCCCGATGGCCCCGGCGGATACGGCCGTGAGCCTCGGGCGCACCAGTTTCAGGCGGCCCGTGCTGGAAAGCAGCGTCGTCAACGCGAAAGCAGGGTGCCTTTATCCAAACAATGCGCGCATGCTCAATGAAGTGCGTCGCCGGGGCTTTGGCAATGCACTCGTCGCGGATGCCATGGGCAATGTCGCGGAATCAGCGACGGCCAATGTCTTCATGGTCAAGGATGGCGAAGTGTTCACACCGATTCCGAACGGCACATTTCTGGCCGGGATCACGCGCGCGCGGCATATGTCCAATATGCAGCGCGACGGGATTACAGTGCATGAAAAGGTGCTCAGCTTTGCTGATTTCGAGCAAGCGGATGAAGTGTTTCTGACCGGGAACATGTCCAAGATCACCGCCGTCAAGGCGTTTGAGGACACATCCTATCAGATGGGTCCGGTGACCCGGCGACTGCGCGAGATGTATTGGGACTGGGCCGCGTCAGAGCGCTTATGACGCCTCGGATGAGCGGATAAATACCGCCCTCACCTGATCTGCGGAAACGGTCTGCAGGATGCCATCGTGGATTTCATCCGGCGACCAAAGCCACGAATGCGCCGGATCATGTTTCATGTCCCACTCCGGGAACAGCCGGTCTTGTGGCTGCGCGCGTGACAAGACGGTGACCTCAACGTGGCGATCATCCCTGCGTATCTTTTCGAACAGTGTGTCGATTTTTTCTGACGGACCCTCAATGAGTTGCAGATAGATATCGGACCGGCAGATCAGCGATCCGGTGATGTCGTTCTGCTTGTTGCTGACACGCGCTTTGGACAGAATGCCCGCCAAGACGGATGAATCATATCCGAAGGGCCGCGACGCATAGATGAGTTGTTGCAGCGCCATTGTTGTCCACCCTTGTCCAGACCGCCCTCAATGTGATCCTGATTTGCAAAGCTGTCCAGTGACTTTCGCGCCTAAATTGCGATTGCGTAAGCCTGTTTCTGCGGTCATGATCTGCGCCAACAGGGGAGCGTGCGATCATGCGCAAGTTTTTGGTGGTACTCGATGACAGCAGTGAATGTCTGAATGCGATGCGATTTGCCGCGATGCGCGCCGCACGCACAGGCGGTGGTGTTCAGATTCTGTCGGTCATTCCCCCGGATGAGTTCAACCACTGGATCGGTGTCGGCGAAGTCATGCGCGAAGAAGCGCGCGAACGTATCGAAGTGCATTTTGAGGTCTTCGCGAAATGGATGCGGGACCGGCAGGGCATTGATCCTGAACTGGTGATCCGTGAGGGGCAGGCCGTTGATGAAATCGTGGCACAGATCGCAGAAGACACTGAGATTGGCGTTTTGGTTCTGGGTGCCGGCACAGGCAAGAAAGGTCCCGGCCCGCTGGTTACACAGCTGACCAAGAATGCCGGGGGCCTGCCCATTCCAATCACGGTCGTGCCGGGCGATCTGAGCAAAGAGAAACTCGAAGCAATCACCTGAGCGCCGCCGCGGGCGCTGTGATCGGGGCGTATTGCGAAAACCCGCCAGCACGCGTTTAAAGCGCCCGGCGAAATATCTGGGACGTCAAATATCACGTAACGCGTTGATATTCTTGATTTCAGGCAGCGTTGCCTGATCAAGGTTTTTCGCATTGTGCTTTAGAACGGTTCTAAACCTTGACTTGCGCAGATGTGATCCGCATATCTAGGTCAACCTCAGGAGATTGCCGATGTTTATCCAGACCGAATCCACGCCGAACCCTGCGACGCTCAAGTTTCTGCCGGGTCAGACCGTTCTTGAAATGGGGACCGCCGATTTTCCCAGTGCGGAGACAGCGGATAAATCCCCGCTGGCCGAACGCGTCTTTGCGGTTGAGGGCGTGACCGGTGTGTTTTTCGGGACCGACTTTGTCACCGTGACCAAGGCGGATAATGTGGATTGGGACCATATCAAACCTGCCCTGCTTGGCGCGATCATGGAGCATTTCCAATCCGGCCAACCTGTCATGGCCGGCGATCACACACCGACCTCCGGCCATGCCGAGCACACAGGGGATGACGGTGTAATCGTCAACCAGATCAAGGAGTTGCTGGACACCCGTGTACGCCCTGCTGTTGCGCAGGATGGTGGTGACATCACCTTTCACGGGTTCGAACGGGGCGTCGTTTATCTGCATATGCAGGGTGCCTGCGCCGGTTGTCCGTCCTCTACGCTGACGCTGAAGATGGGGATCGAAAACCTGCTGCGTCACTATATCCCCGAAGTGACCGAGGTGCGCCCGGTCGCTACCTGACACCGGACGCAGCCTACCCGCCCCGAAATCACTGAAAGACCTGACAGTGACAAGCGCGCCCGTTGTCCTCGCCTTTGATACCGCGTCGGCGTGCTGCGCTGTGGCTGTGATCCGCGGTGATCACTTGCTCGCCACACGGGTTGAACCGATGACCAAGGGACAGGCGGAACGCCTGCTTGTGATCTGTGAGGAGCTTCTCGCCGAAGCCGGCATTTCGCTGCCCGAGGTCGATGTGATCGGCGTGGGCACCGGCCCCGGAAATTTCACAGGAATTCGCATATCGGTATCTGCGGCGCGCGGGCTGGCGCTGGGGCTTGGGGTGCCGGCCGTGGGCGTGACGGCGTTCGACGCCTTGGGATACGGGCAAACACCCCCTTTTGCCTGCGCCATCGACGCGCGGCGCGACCATGTGTATTTTCAAAGCACCGCAAAGGATGGCAGCGCGCGTGATGCCGCCCTCTTCCATCATGCGGAATGTCCGACCCACGAGGGCCCGCTGATCGGCGCGGGTGGCGATGCGGCCGCGGTGCCCACGGCGGTGGCTATCGCGCATATTGCAGCCAAGCGACGCAATGAAACGCCTGAGCGCCCCGCACCCTTCTACATCAGGCCCGCGGATGCGGCACCTGCAAAAGACGCCCCCCCCATGATCCTGACATGACGCCCTCGGTCCTCGCGCAGCTTCACAAGGTGGCTTTCGCCCCGGAGCGCGGGTGGAGGGCTGATGAGTTCGACACCCTCTGCGCATCCCCGCATGTCGATCTTTTTACACAGAACAACGGGTTTGCCCTGACGCGCACCGTCGCGGGGGAAACGGAACTCCTGACCCTCGCGGTCCATCCTGAATACCGTCGGCGCGGGATCGCTGATGCCCTGCTGAAAACATGGCTCGTTTCGGTTGAGGCGGACGCGGCATTTCTGGACGTCGCAGCAGATAATGAAGCCGCACACGCCCTTTACGTCAAACATGGATTCGCCGTCACCGGGCGGCGCACAGCCTATTACGCGCGCGCAGATGGCGCCAATGCGGACGCGCTGCTCATGAGACGCGAATTGACCCGTCGTAAGGGGGCTGAATCACCGGCCTGAAGGACAAAAACCGGTTGACCCGGCCAATGCCTTAGGCCCTAAATTGGGCAGGATCAGAAATCATCTGCTCAACAAGAGCGGTGGCAGGGTGATGCCCATGCACACTGCTCCAATATCAAAACCTGGGAGACCCTAAATGACCCTCATGCAAAAATTTCTTGGCGCAACGGCAGCCATGACCTTGTCGGCGGGTGCCGCACTGGCGGAACCTGCGCTGATTTTCGACCTCGGCGGTAAATTCGACAAATCCTTCAACGAAGCGGCCTTTGGCGGCGCAACCCGCTGGGCCGAAGAAACCGGGCAGACGTTCCGCGAAATCGAGCTGCAATCCGAAGCACAGCGCGAACAGGCCCTGCGCCGCTTTGCAGAAGCGGGTTCAAACCCCATTGTGATGGCCGGTTTTGCCTTTGGGGATGCTTTGGGACAGGTCGCGGCGGATTATCCTGACACCAGCTTCGTGATCATCGACATGGTTGTGGATGCGCCCAACGTCCGCTCCGTTGTGTTCAACGAACATGAAGGGTCCTATCTGGTCGGCATGATGGCCGCGCAGGCGTCCAAATCAGGTACCGTCGGCTTCATCGGCGGCATGGATATCCCCCTGATCCGCAAGTTTGCATGTGGCTACGCGCAAGGGGTCAAGGCGGTCAACCCGGATGCGACCGTGATCGCCAATATGACGGGAACGACGCCTGCCGCGTGGAATGATCCCGTGAAAGGGTCGGAATTGACCAAGGCGCAGATCAACCAAGGCGCGGATGTGGTCTATGCGGCTGCGGGCGGCACGGGCGTCGGCGTTTTGCAAACCGCAGCGGATGAGGGCATTCTGTCCATCGGCGTGGACAGCAACCAAAACCACCTGCATCCGGGCAAGGTCCTGACATCCATGATGAAACGCGTGGACAATGCCGTGTTCGAAGCCTTTACCGACGGGCCGGGGCTGGAGACTGGTTTTCAGGTCATGGGGCTGGCCAATGGCGGTGTCGGCTATGCGATGGACGAAAACAACGCCTCGTTGGTGACCGAAGAGATGCAGGCCAGCGTGGACGCAGCCTCGGCTCAGATTGCAGCTGGCGAAGTGACGGTCCATGACTATATGTCCGACGACAGTTGCCCGGTACTGAGCTTCTGAACGTGAGTTCTGAAAGCACTTTGGGGCGGCAGGCCACTGCCGCCCCAGCCATCGAATTGAAAGGCATTTCAAAAGCCTTTGGCCCGGTTCAGGCCAACAAAGACATTTCCATCAGTGTGATGCCCGGCACGATCCACGGGATCATTGGCGAGAACGGCGCCGGGAAATCGACGCTGATGTCGATCCTCTATGGATTTTACAAGGCCGACAAAGGCGAGATTTTCATCGCAGGCAAGAAAACCGACATTCCCGACAGTCAGGCAGCCATCGCTGCGGGCATCGGCATGGTCTTCCAGCATTTCAAGCTGGTTGAGAACTTCACCGTTCTCGAAAACATCATTCTGGGTGCCGAGGATGGCAAGTTGCTGCGCCCCTCTTTGGCCAAGGCGCGCCGCACGCTCATCGAACTGGCAGAGGAATACGGGCTGAACGTGGACCCGGATGCGCTGATCGAAGAGATCGGCGTCGGCATGCAGCAACGTGTCGAAATCCTCAAGGCGCTGTACCGTCGCGCCGATATTCTGATCCTTGATGAACCCACCGGCGTGCTGACCCCGGCCGAGGCGGATCAGCTGTTCCGGATTCTGAGCCGCCTGCGCGAAGAGGGCAAAACCATCATCCTGATCACTCACAAGTTGCGCGAGATCATGGAGGCCACCGATACGGTCAGCGTCATGCGCCGGGGGGAAATGACTGCGACTGTCAAAACATCCGAGACGTCACCCGCTGCACTTGCAGAACTGATGGTGGGCCGTAAGGTCTTGCTGCGGGTGGATAAAAAACCTGCCACACCCGGCAAAGTCATTCTGGACATCAAAAACCTGCGCGTCGTGGACGAGCAAAAGGTCGCGCGTCTGAAGGGCATCGATTTGCAGGTGCGCGCAGGCGAAATCCTCGGGATCGCGGGGGTTGCGGGCAACGGGCAGTCTGAATTGCTCGAAGTGCTCGGCGGCTATGCGCATGGCACCGGCGAGATCACGTTGAACGGCACGGCCCTTGATCTGACCGGGCGCGATTCCGATGGCCGCTCACGGCGCACCCACGGGATCGGACATGTGCCCGAGGACCGCCAGCGCGAAGGTCTGATCATGGATTTTGCAGCCTGGGAAAACACCGCCTTTGGCTATCACCGCTCCGAAGGGTATCAATCCGGTCTGTTCCTGAACAACACGGCCATCCGCGCGGATACCGAGGAAAAGATGGGGCGTTTCGATGTGCGCCCGCCCAACCCGGCCCTCGCCGCCAAGAGTTTTTCGGGCGGGAACCAGCAGAAAATCGTACTGGCGCGCGAAATTGAACGCAATCCGGATCTGTTGCTGGTGGGGCAACCGACGCGCGGCGTGGATATCGGCGCGATCGAATTCATCCACCAACAGATTGTCGCACTGCGCGATCAGGGTAAGGCGATCCTGCTGGTCTCGGTTGAGTTGGAAGAGATTCTGGCGCTCGCCGACCGCGTTGCCGTCATGTTCGACGGTCACATCATGGGCGAACGTCTGTCGGCAGAGACCGATGAAAAGGAACTGGGCCTTTTGATGGCCGGAGTGGGGAGCTAACACCATGGACGTCGTGCCAAAGTGGGCAGAAGTCATCCTCGTGCCACTGATCTCGCTGATCCTCGCGGCGATCCTGTCGGCGCTGGTCATTCTGGCCATCGGCGAAGACCCGGTGGCCGCGGTCAAGCTGATGGTGACCGGCGCCTTGGGCAGCACCTACGGCTGGGGCTACACCCTTTACTACGCGACGAACTTTCTGTTCACCGGCTTGGCGGTATCTGTCGCGTTTCATGCCGGTCTGTTCAACATCGGCGGCGAGGGGCAGGCGATGTTGGGCGGGCTTGGCGTCGCGCTGGCCTGCCTGCTGATCCCCTGGCCGCATTGGACGGTTGCGCTTATCGCGGCCACGGTGGCTGCGGGGCTTTTTGGTGCAGCATGGGCCGCGATCCCTGCGTTTTTACAGGCCAAACGCGGCAGCCACATCGTGATCACGACGATCATGTTCAACTTTATTGCCGCAGCCGTGCTTAACTATGTGCTGGTCAATCTGCTGCGTCCTGCGGGCAGCATGGACCCCGCCACCGCGCGCTTTCCCGAGGCGGTTCATCTGCCGACGCTCCATGACATCTTTGCCACGGTGGGGATCAGCTTTTCCAAGGCCGCGCCCGCCAATGTCACCTTTCTGATCGCGATCGTGGCCTGCGTGCTGGTCTGGCTGCTGCTGTGGCGCACGTGGCTTGGCTATGAGATCCGCAGCTATGGCAAATCAGAACCCGCCGCGCGCTATGCAGGCATTTCCCCGGTCGCGATTACGATGATCGCCATGCTGATTTCCGGCGCACTGGCCGGGATGATGGCCATCAACAACGTCATGGGCGAGGCCGAGCGGCTGGTTCTGAACGCGGTTGAAGGGGCCGGCTTTATCGGCATCGCCGTGGCCCTCATGGGTCGAAGCCACCCCTTTGGCGTGTTTCTGGCTGCAATCCTCTTTGGATTTCTTTATCAGGGCGGTGCTGAACTTGCGCTCTGGACGTCGATCCCGCGCGAGTTGATTGTCGTCATTCAGGCGCTTGTCATCCTGTTTACCGGCGCGCTCGATAACATGGTGCGCATGCCGCTGGAGCGTATTTTCCTGATGCTGCAGCGGGGGAAAGCGTGATGGATTTCCTCACTCTCATTCAATTGCTCGACAGTACCGTGCGCCTTGCAACGCCGCTGCTGCTGGCCTGTCTTGCGGGGTTGTTTTCGGAACGCGCTGGCATTTTCGATATCGGGCTTGAAGGCAAGATGCTGGCGGCTGCTTTCTTTTCCGCCGCTATCGCGGCGATCACCGGCTCGGTCTGGCTGGGCCTGATGGCGGGGATTGCGGCGTCCATGACGCTCAGCTTGCTGCACGGCGTCGCCTCCATCACTTTTCGCGGCAATCAGCTTATTTCCGGTGTGGCGATCAATTTCCTCGCTGCCGGGCTGACGGTCCTGATCGCGCAGGACTGGTTTCAGCAAGGGGGGCGCACGCCATCGCTCATGGGCGGTGCGCGGTTCGAGCCGATCACCCTGCCCTTTGCCGATGCGCTGGCAAGCGTTCCGTTGCTTGGCCCGATTTACGGCGAATTGATCTCGGGTCATTCGATCCTTGTCTATCTGGCTTTTGCAACCGTGCCCCTGACGTGGTGGGTCCTCTACCGCACGCGTTTCGGGCTGCGCCTGCGCGCGGTGGGCGAAAATCCTGCGGCGGTAGATACCGCAGGCGTATCCGTTGTCGGTTTGCGCTACGCGGCTGTGCTGATTTGCGGCGTCCTGTGCGGCATCGCGGGGGCATACCTCTCGACCGCGCTGCAGGCCGGTTTTGTCAAGGACATGTCAGCCGGGCGTGGTTTCATCGCGCTTGCCGCGCTGATCTTTGCGAAATGGCGCCCGTGGTATGCGCTTTATGCCACGCTGCTGTTTGGGCTTTTCGGCGCGTTGGAAACGCGACCAGACGTCATTCAGGCGGTGATTGGCATCAAGGTACAGGGGCAAATCCTCGGCGCACTGCCCTACATCATGACGGTCATCATTCTGGCGGGTTTTGTCGGCAAGGCCATTCCCCCACGTGCGGGCGGCCAACCCTATGTAAAGGAACGCTAGCCACATAAGGCCAGTTTTCAAAATTTCATCAGTCCTGATGCGTCCAGAGGCCCGCTAAGCATTGATTTTGCATGGCCCTGCGCCTAAACGAGGTCATGCAAATCTACCTCCCCATCGCCGAAGTGTCGGTCAACGCCTTCCTGCTGCTAGGCCTTGGCGGCATCGTGGGCATTTTGTCGGGAATGTTCGGAGTCGGCGGCGGATTTCTGATGACACCGCTGCTCTTTTTCATCGGCATTCCACCGGCTGTTGCCGTGGCGACCGAAGCAAACCAGATTGTCGCCTCGTCGTTTTCCGGCGTTCTGGCGCACCTCAAACGCAAGACCGTAGACCTCAAGATGGGAACGGTGCTCTTGATCGGCGGCCTTGCCGGGGCCGCTGTGGGGGTCGTGATTTTCAACTACCTCAAAGCGCAGGGCCAGGTCGATCTGCTGGTCAAGCTGTGCTACGTTGTTTTCCTTGGCGTGATCGGCGGGCTGATGTTTATCGAAAGCCTCAATGCGATCCGCAATACCAAGAAGGGCAAGCCGCCCGCACGTAAAAAACACAACTGGATCCATGGGTTACCGTTCAAAATGCGGTTCCGGGTCTCGGGTCTATACATCTCGGTCATCCCACCGTTGATTGTTGGCCTTTGTGTTGGGATTCTGGCGGCCATCATGGGGGTGGGTGGTGGTTTCATCATGGTGCCTGCCATGATCTATCTGCTTGGCATGCCAACCAAGGTTGTTGTCGGCACCTCCCTCTTTCAGATCATCTTCGTGACCGCCTTCACCACGCTTTTGCATGCGACCACCAATTTTACCGTAGATATCGTACTGGCTGTTTTGCTGCTGATTGGTGGCGTGATCGGCGCACAGGTGGGCACGCGCATCGGCGTGAAGCTCAAGGCGGAACAGCTGCGCATCCTGCTCGCCATTATGGTTCTTGCTGTCTGTGGGAAACTGGCGCTTGATCTGCTTCTGATGCCTTCGGAGCTGTATTCCATCGGCGCAAGCGCGGGTCATTGAAAATGCTCGCACGCCTTTTGACCCTGATCGCTTTTGCTGCACTGGCAATGACAGCCTCAACAGCGCCTGCCGAGGAAGTCGTTCTGGGCCTGAGCAAGGACAGGATTTCGATCAACACCAATTTTGACGGCTCGGAAATTCTGATTTTCGGCGCCATCAAGCGCGAAGAGCTGATCCCGGATGGCCCCCCCATACAGGTGATCGTGACCGTGGCCGGGCCATCGCTGCCGATCACGGTGCGGCGCAAGGAAAAGAAGCTGGGCATCTGGGTCAATACCGATGCGGTCGATGTGGATGCAGCGCCAAGTTTTTACGCGGTCCTGTCCAGCGGTCCGTTGCGCGAAGTGCTCAAGGAGGTCGAAGACCTGCGCCACAAGGTGTCTGTGCCGCGCGCGATCCGGTCCGTGGGCGCACCTCAGGATATACAGGACTCGGCCAGCTTTACCGAAGCACTCATTCGGATCCGGGAAAACGGCGATGTTTACCAGTTGCGCGAAGGCAGTGTCGAGATCGAGGAACAGACGCTTTTTCGCACATCGGTACGCCTGCCCGCTGCATTGACCGAGGGGGATTACGTGACCCGTATTTTCCTCACACGCGGGGGCGATGTGGTATCCAGCTATGAAACCACGATCGACGTCCAGAAGGTTGGCATGGAACGCTGGCTGTTCGAACTGTCACGCCAGCAGCCCCTGATCTACGGGTTGATGTCACTTGCCATCGCCATCGCCGCAGGCTGGGGGGCGGCCGCCGTTTTCAAGCTTTTTCGCGCTTGACGCCGCCCGACCGGCACCTTCACCCCTCCGTCTCGGGTTGCGCAAGGCTCAGCGGCGCGGCGGGCAAGGCGCGCAGATCATCAACCCGCAACCCACCCGTGGGCTTTGCAAGACGGTTGCGCACCACCCAGACCAACCTGTTTTGCGCGCGCGTGATCGCCACGTAGGCCAGCCGTTTCCACAGCGGTTGTCCGGCCTCGGACCGCCCCATGCGCGCCGCTGCGTAAAGGTCGGGTGCAAAGACCTGTACCGTGTCCCACTGGCTGCCCTGCGCCTTGTGGATCGTCACCGCCGCCCCATGCAGAAAAGTCGCGCCCATGCGCGCGGCAAAGGGGATGAACGGTTCTTCTTCATCGGGTTTTTCAATCTTTACGATCGACGCGGCAGAGACTTGCGGGTCTTCGGCCCCCATCACGTGCAAACGGCTGAACCCCGGTTTGCGCCCCTCGCCCAGATAGATCACCTGCGCCCCTTTGATCAGCCCGCGCGCCTCAAGATCCAGACGTTTCTTGCGGTGTTTCAAGGGCAGTTCCAGCCCGTCGCAGATCAGCGGTTCACCTTCCAGCAACGCATCTTCGGGCGCGCCATGCACCTGACGAAAGGCATTGATCAAGCGGATCCGGGTCGCGTTGCGCCAAACCAGCACCGGGCTGCGCGCCATCAGGTCGACCTCGACCCGCTGACCCCAGACGACACGTTCATCGCGACTTGCGGCGTCTTCGACCATACGTTCGAAGGTTTCAAAACCGATGTCGGGGTCCGACAGGGCATGCGCCAGATCAAGGATCGGGTTGTCCGCTTCCTGACGGTGCACGCGGCTGAGTTTCAGGACGCGCGGGGCCGGGAGTTTGTCGAACACCATCGCGCCGGACTGGTTGACCGGGGCGAGTTGCGCCGGATCCCCGAAAAGCAAAAGCGTGGGGAAAATCTCGCGCAGATCCTCGAATTGCCTGTCATCGAGCATGGAGGATTCATCCACGAAACCGATATCAAGCGGTTCCTCACGGCGTTTCCAGCCTGTGATAAAATCCGAACCGCGCAATCCTGCGGCCGCCAGCGCGCCGGGGATGGATTTATTGTTGGCATAAAAGGCTTCGGCGCGCGCCAACGCTGCTTCGCTCAACGCTTGGGTCTCGGGTTTGTCACCACTGCCGGCCAGCCATTCCGCAATCCGTTCATATTCGGGATCATAGACCGGGGTGTATAAAATGCGGTGGATCGTGGTTGCCGGAACACCGCGCAACCGCAGCACCGATGCCGCCTTGTTGGTCGGCGCCAGAATGGCCAATGTGCGCCTGTCGCGTTTCTTGCGCGGCTCATAGTCCCCTGAAACCACATCAACGCCCGCTTCCTGGATGGCCTTGTAAAGCTCTGCAAGCAGGAGGGTTTTTCCCGAACCCGCCTTACCGGTGATCGCCATGACCGCCGCCTTGGAACTGCGCGGCGGCATCAGGAGTTGATCTTCGAGGTTTATGCCTGCCTCGCTCAGCAAAGCAGTTACCGCATCAAAGGCAACCGCTTGGTCATCAGAGTATTTTACAACAGAGGCATCCATGGCGTGACCCTACAGGCAGGCCACGCCGGGAACCAGTGAGGAACGCTCTGTTTTAACCGGCCTGCGCCAGTGTTTGTTCGGATGTGGTGCCAAAGGCGCGGTTGAACCACAGGCGGGACAACTCCAGCGAAAGACCGGCCTTGGCTGCGACCTTGGCCTGTGCATCCGGCGTGAACTCCCACAGACCGACGCTGATCTTGTCCCTGCCCTCGCCCATGCTGCCCAGCACCTCCGGTGAAGAACCGATCAGGCGATAAATACGCACCATGCGCGCATCAAAGACACCGGCAAAATGCGCAACCTCGAAGTTCTGCATGATTTCGCCCCCTGCCAGCATCAAGGCCGCGGCCACTTTGCTCTCCGCACCACGGCTCAGGCAGAAACGTGTGCATTCCCAGATCAGCGGGCTGGTAATAGTGCCGCCGCCCAGAATATCGGTAAAGTGCTCATTGATCATCGTACGGCCAGTCGTCGGCAAAAAGCGCATGGACCCGCCGTGCGTGCCATCTGCGTTTTCCCAGATCACATAGAGCGGATTCAGCGCATCATACTGATCCCGTTCGAACCCGTTTTCGTCGATATCAACGTCCCAACCCAGCCGCGTCTTGAACTGATCCGCGCGGTCCCGGAACATGGAATCGCGCAGTTTCGGGTGTTGGTTCAGTTGGTCAGCGTATAGATAACGGATCATTTGTTTTTCCTCTGGTCGGTTCGTTTGATGACCAAAGGAATAACTTGAGGATGCTTAACAGCCGCCAACCCGCACGCGCGTGTTGGTAACCTTTGGCCTTCAAAACGCCAAAGACTCAGACCACGATAAGGCCCCTGCTGAGGGCCCGGGCAACTGCGTGTGTGGTATTGGCAGCACCCAATTTGAACCGCGCGCTTTCGATGTAGACGCGCAGTGTATGTTCGGAAATCGACAGAGTTTCAGCGACTTGCGCTCGGTTGTATCCGATTGCAAGGAGCGTCATCGCATCAATTTCCCGGGGCGACAGAGCCTGCGATTGCTCGGGTGTCTTGTTAGGTTCGAACTCCAGCGCCTTTTGGTTAAAATAATGGGCGATCAGGATCAGCTCACGCCGGTTTTCTTCGGTAAATTTCGCCCACTCCTCATCGTCGCAACTGGTGTTCACCGTAAAGAGCGCGAACTGCCCGTTAGGGCCCCTGATGGGAATAGAATAGCCCTGGTTGCCCAATCCGTATGTCGCAGCTTCGGCACGAAGCGCCCTTGCGGCCTTGCTCGACCAGTCGAGGCGTTTCCAGTCTACAGGGTGAAACCTTTGGTAGCACCCGATGACGACCGGATCCACGCGAATGTAGTTTTGCTCCTGATACCGTGCTGCCCATTCAAGGGAGTATGTGCCGTAGCCATATTGCTCGCCCGCACTGTCAACCCAGTGATAGACCATATGCTCGACGCCAAAGTGACCCCGCAGCGTGAATATAGCCTCGTTTATTCCTTCAAG
The DNA here is from genome assembly GCF_000014045.1 of Roseobacter denitrificans OCh 114. Taxonomy (NCBI): domain Bacteria; kingdom Pseudomonadati; phylum Pseudomonadota; class Alphaproteobacteria; order Rhodobacterales; family Roseobacteraceae; genus Roseobacter; species Roseobacter denitrificans. Next base: position 1,578,480 of record NC_008209.1, on the reverse strand, counting down.
CGTGTCCGCTTGCTCCAGCGCCGCTAGCACTTCCTCCACTACTGTGTTCGTCGCCATGAGCGTTGTTCTGCGTCCTTTCATGAAGCGATGCAATCTCTGCCAATGCGACAATCGCAGTATCGTCCAACTGTTCCGCAAGTACCGGCAAATCGTTGGCCGTGGCAAAAGTTTTCAAGTCCGTCAGGGCGTCCAGTATCCAGTCGCTTCGCATGGTAGACTCGCCTCTCAAAGGTTAACAAATGATTAAGAATAATGTACCATTTAGTAACCACGTTTGAAATTCGCGGATATACACTCCCCAGAAATAGCGATGCGCGGTTTTCTAACCTGTTGATCCTGCACAGCGTCAGTTTCTTGAAGTAAAAAACCCGCGATTCACTGTGGTGATTCGCGGGCTTCAGCATTCAAAACGACTCGGTTTGCGGTTAACTGCGCGCCTCCAAAGCGTCTTCCAATGTACGCAGTCCCGTTGTCGGCGCTTGTACCAGGACCGACATGTTACCCGGCTTGTGCTGATTGCGCAGCATTTTCATATGTGCCAGCGGCAGGTCAGCCCAGCTGAAGACTTCGGACATGCAGGGATCGAGCCGCCGTTCCAGCATCAACTTGTTCGCCGCACTCGCCTGTTTGAGGTGGGCGAAGTGGCTGCCTTGCAAACGCTTCTGATGCATCCACATGTAGCGCACGTCAAACGTCAGGTTGAAACCCGTGGTCCCCGCACAAATGACGACCATACCGCCTTTCTTAACGACGAAGGTCGACACCGGGAACGTGCTTTCGCCGGGATGTTCAAACACCATATCGACATTCACGCCTTTGCCCGTGATGTCCCAGATCGCCTTGCCGAATTTGCGGGCTTCAGTAAACCATGTGGCATATTCAGGCGTGTTCACCGTGGGCAATTGTCCCCAGCAGTTGAAATCCTTGCGGTTCAGAACGCCTTTGGCACCGAGGTCCATCACGAACTGGCGTTTGCTTTCATCCGAAATCACGCCGATCGCATTGGCACCAGCCGTGTTGATCAACTGGATCGCATAGGATCCAAGCCCGCCCGATGCGCCCCAGACCAGCACGTTCTGCCCCGGCTTGAGGTCATGCGGCTCATGACCAAACAGCATCCGATACGCCGTTGCCAGTGTCAGCGTGTAGCACGCAGACTCTTCCCAGGTGAGGTGTTTGGGGCGGGGCATAAGCTGTTGGCTCTGAACGCGTGTGAATTGCGCGAAGGACCCATCCGCGGTTTCATATCCCCAGATACGCTGCGATGGCGAATACATCGGATCGCCCCCGTTGCATTCCTCGTCATCGCCATCGTCTTGGTTGCAATGCACGACCACTTCATCGCCCACTTTCCAGCGCGTCACACGATCTCCGACCGCCCAAACGATCCCGGCCGCATCCGACCCGCAGATCTGATACGGTTCATCGTGGCTGTCAAAAAAGCTGATCGGCTTACCCAGCGCAGCCCAGACACCGTTGTAATTCACCCCGGCCGCCATCACCAATATCAGCACGTCCTGGCTGTCGAGTTCCGGCACATCCACCACTTCCTGCAGCATTGCCTTGTCAGGCTCGCCATGGCGTTCGCGACGGATGGCCCAAGCATACATTTGCTTTGGCACATAGCCCATGGGGGGCATCTCACCGACCTCATAGAGATCTTTTTCGGGTGCTTCGTAATGTGCGACGGTCGTATCCAGTGCCATTGCAGTCTCCAGCCTGTTTCATTCATGCCGCGCCGCAGAATCGCGTCGCTCTGCGCTCTGAATAAGTTCTCATACGCAACATTGCAACATATGAGACCTCATTTTTGTAACTTTATGACCGAGCACCTGCAGAAATCATGATGCGGCGACCTGATCCTCCGGAAATCTGTGGGCAATCGAATTTGCGTAGAAATCAATGACCGCACGCTCGGAGCCAATCGTCTGCCACTGCGCGCCGCGCTGTTCCAGCACTTTGTTGCGCCGCATGCGCACCAGCCCCTTGCCCACGGCCTTGGCCAGATCCGGCGGCGACATCCGCGGCATGTGATCGCCCAGATTGGCCGCATCGCGCGCCACCTCATTAACCAGTTCGTCCTGTGACACCGGTCCGGGCCGTTTCTGGAATTGACGCGCCAGCAAGGGAACGATCAGGACCGGCATGGCGTCTTCGATCCGTGTCATCAGTTCGGCGGCCAGATCCTCCACCGACCGCTCAGCGCAAAAGCCCCGAATGGACAACGGCTCGCCGAAAACCACCGCTGCGGTGCCGAACCGCACGTAGCGGCCGCGCAGTGCCTGCCAGAACTTGCGCAATATGAACCGCACGGCGACCGATATCCGCGCGCCAAAACGACGATCCCCTCGTTGAGCGGCCGCGATCAGCACCCGGTCCTCTAGAACGCGGTCATAGTTAATCGCAACCGGCACAAAGACCACATCGCGCGCCGGCCCGTTCGGCCCCTGCGCCAGATAGGACAACAGCCCCATCTTGGGCGGCATCAAGCGTCCCGTCAGACTGAGCCCGCCTTCGGGGAAGATTCCCTGTGCCACGCCGCCGTCAGTCGCCATCTGCACATACCGCTCCAACACCTTGCGATAGAGCGCCCCGCGCGAGCGACGCCGGATGAAATAGGCTCCCATCATCCGGATCAACCGGCTGAGCGGCCAGACACGCGCCCATTCCCCCACCGCGTAGGACAGGGCCGATGTCTGCGCGGCCAGATAGGTCACCAGCACGTAGTCCATGTTGGAACGGTGGTTCATGATGAAAACGATCGTGGCGTCCTTGGAAATGGACCGGATGATTTCGTCGTTCTGCGGGCCGGTCCATACCTCGTAGATCGAGTTGACCAGCATGCGCGCCAGACGCGTCCCAAGCCCGAAATAGGTCACGGCACTGAAACTGGGCACGATTTCACGGGCATAGCTGCGGGCTTTTTCAAAGCCTACGTTCTCTGGCACACCATGGCTTTTTGCGTAGTTGACGATTTCGCGCGTGACTTCGGGGTCGTAAATCAGGCGCTGGATCATGTCGTAGCGCCGCGCCAGTTTGAAAGGTTCAATCGGACGCGTCAGGCGTTCGTTCAGTTGTGAAACGGCCCGTTCAAGACGCCGCCGGAAAAACCACCGTACGGAAGGAAATAGAAAGTGGGACGCAAAGGTCACTGCTGCAAACAGCAGGATCAGAACAAAGAACCAAACCGGCAATTCCACTGTCGAAGTCATGCTGGCTTGTTTCAAGAATTGGCCGACGGGTAAACCTTTTTCGTGCGCGCAAGCGGGTGTTCTGCGCATGAGCATCGTTTTCCTGCATCACCCCGACGGCGCAGCTTTTGCCAAGTGCGGACATATGGCGTATGGCAGGACAAAAGCGCAGGCAAGTTGCTGCAGCGCGGCAAATTTGCATTGATATAAAATTCCGCATATGGCAGCTTGCACGTAAGAAAATTACTCAAGCTGATTCAGGACGACTCACATGACGCACCCGCAGAAAGACCGACCCTGGCTGATCCGGACCTATGCCGGCCATTCCACCGCGAAAGCGTCAAACGAGCTTTATCGCTCGAACCTTGCCAAGGGGCAGACCGGCTTGTCCGTGGCCTTCGATCTGCCGACCCAGACCGGCTACGACAGCGATCATATCCTCAGCCGGGGCGAAGTCGGGAAGGTCGGCGTGCCGGTTGGCCATCTGGGCGATATGCGCGCCTTGTTTGACCAGATCCCGCTGGATCAGATGAACACCTCGATGACGATCAATGCGACAGCACCATGGCTGTTGTCACTCTATATTGCCGTGGCCGAGGAACAGGGCGCGGATATCTCAAAGCTGCAAGGCACGGTGCAGAATGACCTGATCAAGGAATATCTGAGCCGCGGTACCTATATTTGCCCGCCCGCGCCCAGCCTCAAGATGATCGCGGATGTGGCCGAATACTGCTATACGCATGTGCCGAAATGGAACCCGATGAACGTCTGCTCCTACCACTTGCAGGAGGCGGGTGCGACGCCGGAACAGGAACTCGCCTTTGCGCTGGCGACCGCGACCGCTGTGTTGGATGCGCTCAAACCCCGCGTCCCGGAAGAGGATTTCCCCGCACTTGTGGGTCGAATTTCGTTCTTTGTGAACGCGGGCATCCGCTTTGTGACCGAGATGTGCAAGATGCGCGCCTTTGTCGATCTGTGGGACGAGATCTGCCGCGACCGCTATGGTGTTGAGGACCCGAAATATCGCCGCTTCCGCTATGGTGTGCAGGTAAACTCACTTGGCCTGACCGAGCAGCAGCCCGAAAACAATGTCTACCGCATCCTGATCGAAATGCTGGCGGTCACCCTGTCCAAAAAGGCACGCGCGCGCGCCGTGCAATTGCCTGCGTGGAACGAAGCGCTTGGCCTGCCCCGTCCGTGGGATCAGCAGTGGTCGATGCGCATGCAGCAGATCATGGCCTATGAAACGGACCTTCTGGAGTTTGACGACCTGTTTGACGGCAATCCGGCGGTCGATGCCAAGGTCGAAGCGCTCAAGGAAGGTGCGCGTCAGGAACTCGCGAACCTCGACAGTATGGGCGGCGCGATTGAAGCCATCGACTACATGAAAGCACGCCTTGTGGACAGCAATGCCGATCGTCTGGGCCGTATTGAAGCGGGTGAGACCGTCGTGGTCGGTGTCAACAAATGGCAGCAGGGCGAACCCTCGCCGCTGATGACGGGCGACGGGGGTATCATGGTCGTCGACCCGGCGGTCGAGGCGGAACAGATTTCGCGCCTTGATGCTTGGCGCGCCGCGCGGGACCCGGAGGCCGTCAAACAAGCCCTTGGTGATCTGCGCGCAGCGGCAAAAGAGGGGCGCAATGTCATGCCCGCCTCGATTGCGGCGGCCAAGGCGGGTGTGACCACGGGCGAATGGGCCGCACAGATGCGCGCCGTGCATGGTGAATACCGCGGCCCGACCGGCGTGTCCGGTGCGCGCTCCAACAGGACCGAGGGTCTGGATGATCTGCGCGATGCGGTGGATGTGGTCAGTGACAAACTGGGCCGCCGCCTGAAGTTCCTTGTAGGCAAACCCGGGCTGGACGGTCACTCCAACGGGGCCGAACAAATCGCCGTGCGCGCCCGTGATTGCGGCATGGAAATCGCCTATGAGGGCATCCGCCTGACTCCGGCGGAGATCGTAAACGCCGCGCTGGAGGACGAGGCGCATGTGGTCGGCCTGTCGATCCTGTCAGGCAGCCACATCCCGCTGGTCGAAGACCTGATGACCCAAATGCGCGAGGCCGGGCTGGCCCATGTGCCTGTGATCGTCGGCGGTATCATCCCGGACGATGACGCCGAACGCCTGCGCGCGATGGGGGTTGCGCGGGTCTATACGCCCAAGGACTTTGAACTCAACACGATCATGATGGATATCGTCACGCTGGCGGACCCTCAGGCGGTGGCGGCACAGTAGCTGATGGCTTGCACAGGGCAGTGAGGTGCCGTTAACTGCGCCGAACTGCCAAAGGAGTCCTGCATGACCATCCATATCGGTGCCCGCCCCGACCAGATTGCCGAAACCGTACTGATGCCGGGCGATCCTTACCGCGCCAGATGGGCGGCGCAGACCTTTCTGGACGGCGCCGAACTGGTCAACGAAGTGCGCGGCATGCTGGGGTTCACCGGCACCTACAAAGGCAACCGCGTGACCATCCAGGGCTCCGGCATGGGCATGCCCTCCCTGTCGATCTACGCCAATGAGCTGATCTCAAGCTATAACGCGCAAACCCTGATCCGCATCGGGTCCTGTGGTGGGATGCAGCCGCATGTGGCCGTGCGTGATGTGATCATTGCCATGTCCGCCACCACGATCACCTCGCCGTCTTCAGGGATTTTCCGTGAGGTGAATTTTGCGCCCACCGCGCATTACGATCTTTTGGCCGCTGCTGTCACCGCCGCCAAGGCAAAAGGCACGCGCACCCATGTGGGCGGTATCTATTCATCGGATGTTTTTTACGCCGAACGCCCCGATCTGGACGAACAGATGGTGCGCCACGGTATCCTCGGGGTCGAAATGGAAGCCGCCGAACTCTACACGCTGGCGGCGCGTCACAACCGACGCGCGTTGGCCATACTCACCGTCAGCGACCACCTGCAGACCGGCGAGGCGCTCCCGGCTGAGGACCGCGAACAGACCTTTGGCGATATGGTCGAAATCGCGCTGGAGGCCGCCTTCGCCTGAGACTATGGACCATGGGTCCGGTCATAGCTGTTCGCTGCCGGTGGGTTCCAACCTGCCAAAGCCTTCGGCGCGGGTTTGAACACCTCCACCAGCAGGGGATGGCAGGGCGCAGCATCGCTTGAATGCTCGGAGGAGCAATCCCCACCCGGGCAGGCCGACAGATTGCCCAAAAGGTCGATCTCGGCGAAAAACTCGATAAAATCACCGGGCCGCACCGGGCTGGCCTTCATGAAATACTGGCCTGTGTCCCGGGTAAACCCTGTGCACATAAACACGTTGAGCACATCATGCACCAAAGGCTCCGCCTCAGCGCGCGACACCCCGAGGTGATCGGAGAGGGCGCGCGTCAGGTTCGAATGGCAGCAATGGTGATACTGCCCCCCGTCGGACAACAGCGCATGGGTATAAGGGTCGCAGCGGGTGCCGATCACATCGTGCACCGACCCGCCAAAAGGATCGATGCCGTACCAGCCCAATGTGTCCTGCGTGATCGTCGCCATCGGACGCAGGTGCGGGAAACTGGACCACATGCGCTGGCCTGTCGTCAGATGCGTGCCATGCAGGGCGCGTGTCTTTCCGGAATAAAACCGCTCGGACACATCCTGCGCGTTATGCAGGTTGAGATCGCCAACCTGTGCCCCCTCCACCGAAGTGATACGAAAGAAATGACCGCGCGGCACCGAAAAACACCGTGCATCGCGTGCGGGAACGAGCACCTCATCGACTTTGCTCAGACTGTCGCGCGCACGCGTGTAGAGCGCCATATCCGGTGCGGGCAGCGTCTCGACCGGGTAGCAGATCACCGGCTTGACGGCGCGGCGGGCATCGGCATCCTTTGGTTCGCTCACTTTTCTGTTCCTTTGGGTTTGGGTCATGACACGGTCGTTAAGGTTTAAACTGCGGGGTCACACACGGTCTGACAGGCAGAGATTTGGGGGCGATTTCGTCTTGGTATAGGTTTCTGCCCCGCAGGCGGCGCATTTGTATTTGTACAGGATATCCTGATCGCCACTGTGGTCCGCGCGCCAACGACACATACGTGAGGTGCGGTTTTTGCGCTCATAGAGCATCACAAGCAGAAAGGCGATCAAAAGACCAATGATGATATGCATCAGATGAACAAATCCCCCGCCAGCCCAAGCCCGAAGCCCAACACGCCACACAGCGGCGGGAGCATGGCGTTATCCAACCGGACCTGCGGCGCAATATCCTGCAACATGAGGTAGAGTATACCCCCCGATGCCAACATCATGACCGCCCCGATCAACGCGTCCTGTTCCGCCGGCAAGGTCACACCGATAAAAGCCGCCAGCGGCCCAAGGGGAACCATCACAAAGAAAATCCAGAGCGGCACCGGCCTGTCCTGCGACATCTCACGCATGGCGTTGAACCCTTCGGGCAGGTTCTGCAACGCGATCAGCCCCGCCACCAGAACGGCCGCGCCCGGATCCCCGACGATCAACGCGCCAAGGGCAAGCGCCTCGGGCAGATAGTCCATCATCATGGCCAGAAACTGCGAGAGCCGTCCGCCGGTTTTGCCGAGTATCCTGTCGATCAGCGCAAAACCCACGCCGCCAGCAAAAAACCACAACAAGGCAGGGGCAGGTGCCAACCTCTCGCTGCCTTCGGGAATGAGGACCAATGCAACCGCAGCCAGCAAGGCGCCAGCGCCAAACGCTACGACGCCGTGGCGCGCCTCATCCTCCAGCCAGTCCGGCATGATATGGCGGTGAAAAGTGCCCAGCCACGCGCCCAGAGGGATGGAAGCGCCCGCAAGTGTTGCAAGAACGAGCGCACCCCAGATGCTGTCGACCGCGCTTTCCATGGCGAAAGCTTAGACGCGCCGCTCCACCATCATCTTTTTGATGTTCGCAATCGCTTCGGCAGGGTTGAGGCCCTTCGGGCAGGTCTTGGCGCAGTTCATGATGGTGTGGCAGCGATACAGTTTGAACGGATCTTCCAGATCGTCGAGCCGTTCGCCCGTGGCCTCATCCCGGCTGTCAATGATCCAGCGATAGGCATGCAGCAAAGCGGCCGGTCCAAGGTAACGGTCCCCATTCCACCAGTAAGACGGGCATGACGTTGAGCAGCAGGCGCACATCACGCATTCATAAAGACCGTCCAGCTTTTTGCGGTCGTCAATGGATTGCTTCCACTCTTTCGCCGGGCGGTTCGTCTTGGTTTCAAGCCATGGCATGGTCGATGCGTGTTGGGCGTAAAAATGCGTCAGGTCCGGAATAAGGTCCTTGACCACAGGCATGTGGGGCAGCGGGTAGATCCTGACATCTCCCTTTACCTCATCCATGCCGTAGATACAGGCCAGAGTGTTGATCCCGTCGATGTTCATCGCACAGGATCCGCAAATACCTTCGCGGCAAGAGCGCCGGAACGTCAGCGTCGGGTCGATTTCGTTCTTGATCTTGATCAGCGCGTCCAAAATCATCGGCCCGCATGTATCCATATCGACAAAATACGTATCCACGCGTGGGTTTTGACCGTCATCAGGGTTCCAGCGGTAAATGCTGAATTTACGCAGGTTGGTCGCCCCTTCGGGTTTGGGCCAGGTTTTTCCCTTGGTCATACGGGAGTTCTTCGGAAGCGTCAGTTGAACCATTTTTAAGGTCTCCTGTTCTTATGTCCTAAAGCGTCAAGCCAGCCGCCGGGGCCGCAGCGCGCAAACAATCCTGTGTGGCGCTGCGGCTCAGCACTGCGCGGATCGTATCCGCCGTGCCGGCATCGACGCCGACGATGGCATCACCTGCAAGCGCCTGCACCTCGCTGGCGTTGGCATTGTCCACCACACAGTCCGTGAAAGGGGTGAACAGCGCCTTGGGCACTTGCGGGAAATAGACCGCGATCGCCTCTGGCATGATGGTCTTGGCCGCATTGCGCCCCGCTTGGTCCGTGGTTTCCTGCACCGCAGCGCAAGCCGAAAGCGCCACAGCCGCCCCCAAAAGACCAGTGCCTTTGGCAAGGCGGGATAGGTTTCGTATCATCTCAGAACGTCCGTTTTTTGGGCGCGATCTTTTTGGGATCAATGCCGCCATCATTGTGGCTGGTGAGCGCTTGTTCATGCACGCCGCGATAGCCAAGGCTCGCCTTGTTGCCCTTGAACCAGATCAGTGAATGCTTGCGCCAGTTCTCGTCATCCCGCTCCGGGAAATCCTCATGCGCATGCGCGCCGCGGCTTTCCTTGCGGGCTTCGGCCCCGGTGATCGTCGCCACCGCGTTGGGGATCAGGTTGGCGAGTTCGAGCGTTTCCATCAGGTCGGAATTCCACACAAGGCTACGGTCGGTGACACCAACGTCCGACCATTTGTCCGCAACCTCTTCCATTGCCTTCTTGCCTTCGGCAAGGGTTTCGTTGGCACGGAAAACAGCGGCGTCTTTTTGCATGGTCTGCTGCATTTCAAGGCGCAAAGCGGCGGTCGGCATATGCCCTTTGGCGTAGCGCGCGTTGTCGAACCGATCGAGTGCTGCCTCAACGGATTTCTGGTTCGGGCTTGGCACCGGGCTGTTGGGATCGACAATCTTGCCCGCCCGGATCGCCGCCGCACGCCCAAAGACCACAAGGTCGATCAGGGAGTTCGACCCCAGCCGGTTGGCCCCGTGAACCGAGGCACAGCCCGCTTCGCCCACAGCCATCAAACCGGGCGAGATACGATCAGGATCGTCCGGTGTCGGCGCCAGCACCTCACCCCAGTAATTCGTCGGGATACCGCCCATGTTGTAATGCACCGTCGGCAGAACCGGGATTGGTTCCTTGTTGAGGTTCACGCCCGCAAAGACGCGCGCGCTTTCCGAAATACCCGGCAGGCGCAGTTTCAGCGTTTCTGGCGGCAGGTGGTTCAGGTTGAGGTGAATGTGATCGCCGTTCGCGCCAACGCCGCGTCCTTCGCGGATTTCCATCGTCATGCAGCGGCTGACATAATCGCGCGGCGCGAGGTCCTTATACTGCGGCGCATAGCGTTCCATGAAGCGTTCGCCCTCAGAATTGGTCAGATAACCGCCTTCGCCCCGCGCCCCTTCGGTGATGAGGCAGCCTGCCCCGTAGATGCCCGTCGGGTGGAACTGAACGAATTCCATATCCTGCAACGGCAGACCCGCACGCGCGGTCATGCCGCCGCCATCCCCGGTGCAGGTATGCGCCGACGTTGCAGAGAAATAGGCACGGCCATAGCCACCCGTCGCCAGAACCACCATTTTCGAAGAGAACAGGTGCAGCGTGCCGTCGTCCAGCTTCCAGCACAGCACCCCCTGACAGATGCCATCGTCGGACATGATCAGATCAATCGCGAAATACTCGATGTAGAATTCCGCGTTGTTCTTGAGCGACTGCCCATAAAGCGTGTGCAGGATCGCGTGGCCCGTCCGGTCGGCGGCGGCACAGGTCCGCTGCACCGCGGGGCCTTCGCCGAATTCGGTGGTGTGGCCGCCGAAGGGGCGCTGGTAAATCTTGCCCTCTTCTGTCCGGCTGAAGGGGACACCGTAGTGTTCCAGCTCATAAACCGCCTTGGGCGCTTCGCGGGCGAGGTATTCCATCGCATCCGTATCGCCCAGCCAGTCCGACCCTTTGACCGTGTCATACATATGCCACTGCCAGTTATCCGGCCCCATATTCGCCAGCGAGGCGGCGATCCCGCCCTGCGCGGCAACCGTATGAGAGCGGGTCGGGAATACTTTGGTGACGCAGGCGGTGCGAAGCCCCTGCTCGGCCATGCCGAGAGTCGCACGCAGGCCAGCACCGCCTGCTCCTACGACGACAACGTCGTATTCATGTGTTTCATATTCGTATTCAGCCATCGAGTATCTCCCGGAAGTCTAGCTGGCACACAGGCGCGCGCCGGAATAATTTTTACAATGCGAGCCGCACAACTGCGTAAAGGCCAAAACCCATGGCCGCATAACTGACGCATGTCATTGCCACGATCGCCACCTTCTGCGCTACACCGTGCACGTAGTCTTCAAGTAGCGCCTGAACGCCCCCCGCAAAGTGCTTGAACGTGACAATGATCGTCAAACCGGCAATCACAGCCGGGAACGGGCGGGCGAAATAGGCGGTGACTTCGTCGTAGGATGCGCCCAGCATCGGGCCAAAGGTAAAGACGAACAGCGGGATGAGAATGAGCAGCGCCCCCGAACTGACCGTCATCGACCAGTGGTGTTCCGTCCCCGACTTGGCAGATCCAAGTCCCACAGCGCGCTTACGGTCGGTTAGATAGCTCATCACAGGCCCCTTAGATCAAGATGATGGTCAGAAGTGTCAGTACAAAGGATCCGCCGATCACCGCATAGCCCAGTTTATAGGCGGTTTCGATGTCAAGGCCGATGCCCTGGTCCCAGATCAGATGCCGCACACCGGCAAGCGTATGATACCACAGCCCCCAGAGCGACAAGGTCATGACCAGATCACCGAACCAGCTGGTCAGCACGCCATTGGCAACCGCGAAGTATTCAGGCGACGTTGCCGCTGCGAGAAACCACCACACGACCAGCAGGGAGGAAATCAGCAGTGCGTTTCCCGTGATCCGCGTCAAGATGGAGGTCATCGACGTCAGTTGCGGGCGATAGATTGTCAGATGCGGTGACAAGGGACGGTTGCCCCGATTCACATCAGCCATGATATGTTCCTTTCGATCCTTGGTATTCTTTTACTCCTATTATAGTCTGTGTCACCTGCGGCATCGTTCAAAAACCGCGTTAAATTGGCGCGATCTGAACAAAATTCTGTCTTTTGCGCCCTTTGTGATCACACGGCGCAAACCCGTGATCACATTAATCCGTCTGACTGAGTTGCCGCGTCGTTTCGCGTTGCAGCTTGCGTTTGATCTGTGCCGGATAGTCCTCAAACCCGTTTGCGGTCATGACAAAGGCACCTTCCCCGTGGATCAGGTTCTCGTAAAACCACCCGGTCAGATCGTCCTCATCGGTTTCAATGGCCAGCGCGTTTACCGTCACGCCCAGAGCGCTCAGCGCCGCTCGGCGACTGGCGGGCGCGGCACCTTCATTCGAAATCCCGTCGCCTGACACATCAATGACCTTGCGCGCGCAGTGGGGCACGGATTTCAACGCCTGTTCAGCCGCGATCAGGGCCTCTCCGATGGCCGTTGAATAGTTGCGCCAGACCCGCTCATCCGCCGCGATCCGGTCCGCAAGTCGGGTGACATCCTCGGCCACGCGCAACGCGCTCCACGCGATTGTCTGACGCTGACGGCTTGAGCCGGTCCACTGGATCAGCGTCACCATCGCCTCTTGCTCCAACAGCGCATCCACGACAATGCCATCCCTCAAACCGGCGGCAAGCCCGTCCATCTGGATACGATATTCATGTTTGTCGACAGACCCCGAAACATCAACCGCCAAGACCAGCGCCAACTGGCAGGCCAGCGCAGCCTGCACGGACCAAAACAGATAAATGACGCCAGCCCAAAAACATTTCATGCGCCGAGGTTACGCCACTATCGGGACATGCCCAGCATTTTCAGCACAACAGCGATCAAAAATCCGACAGGGCGCGCAAATACCCATCCAGTTCAGAACACAGAATGATCTCGCGTGTTTCCGAGTCGTAAAACCCATTTGCTTCGTCGCAATCCTGCACGGACAGATGAACGCTTTCGGGCAGGACAAAATCGGCGTTCAGCGCGGCAACCTCCTCGGCCAGCACTGCGCCAAGCAAACTGGTTGCGTCGCCTGTAAAAACAAGGCTCTCACCCGGCGCCTCCGCAGCAATCTCATCCAGCACAGGACCCCAGCTTGCCTCGGCCAGTTCAAACTCATCGGAACAGGTGTCACGTCGTTCTTCCGGCAGATCAAGTTCCTCTGCGAGGTCATGGCGCGCATCGGGATCAGCGCCATAAAACAGGCAAATCATCGTGTAATAGCGCTGCAGGTCCGGACCATGCACACCCCAGAGCGCGGGTTCATGTTCTTCTGCCTCCCGCAGGAACCCGAAGGCCGCATCATAGATGATATCGGTCGCATCGCCATCATCGTAAAGCTGGTGGATCAGCAACACGCTCAATACGTCTGCTGCGTCTTCCTCCTGACCGAAGACGGGCAAGCCGAGGATGTCAATCAACGCGTGACCCAATTCGTGATAGAGAATGGCCAACGCATTTGCGGTCACGAAATCATCCGCCCGGTCATCTGATTTCGCCATGGCGGGCAAAACGAGCGTGGCCGCGAGTAGCATCGCGATGAACGCTTTACGCATGGTGGACCTTCCCATCTGTGTACTCCCGCGTGCAGCAACCGAGCACAGCGCTCAGGTTACGCGGCATGCGCAACGAAGTCACGCCGTTACAGGGGCATCAAGGCCCAGTAATCGAGGTCCAGCAGCACGTCGGGCAGGTATTTCCCATCCTCACCGCGCAACTCGAAAGGCGTGCCGCCCTTGGTCGCAACCAATCGCAAGCGGATCGCACCAACGCCCGGGGCGGATGTTTCGGCCTTGTCCAGCACTTCGGACCACGCGCGCACCGTATCGCCACTGACACAGGGGTTCGCATGGGCACCGCCATTCAGTCCAACGATCATCTGCGCATTCGCCAGCCCGTTAAAACTGAGCGCACGCGCCATCGAGATCACATGCCCGCCATAGATCAACCGCGAGCCATCAGGCCGGGCAGAGGTGTCGAAATGCACCTTGGCGGTGTTCTGCCACAGCCGGGTCGCCATCATGTGCTCTGCTTCTTCGATGGTGACGCCGTCCACATGGTCAATCGTCTCGCCCACCGCGTAGTCCCCCCAGCGATGCGGCTCACCGGCGAGGGTGAAATCGTAGTTCGTGAAATCCAGACCGCGCGGGATCACCAGCGTGTCCGGCGCAACCACTTTGGCAAGGTCCGGCACCACCGGTTCGGGCGCATCCGCCCCCGGGTCCCGTTTGCGCACCATCACCCAGCGCACATAATCCATGACTGTTTCGTCATGCTGGTTCAGCCCGGTGGTGCGCACCCAGACCACGCCGCTTTTCCCGTTGGAATTCTGCTTGACCCCGATGACCTCGGACTGTGAGCGCAACGTGTCCCCCGGCCAGACCGGCAGATGCCAGCGCCCTTCGGCATAGCCCAGATTGGCGATGGCATTCAGCGACACATCCGGCACGGTTTTGCCAAATACCACATGGAAGGCGATCATGTCATCCAGCGGGCTGAAGGGCAGCCCACAGGTTTGCGCAAACTGGTCCGATGAATAAAGCGCATGCCGCGCCGGGTAGAGCATATGATAAAGCGCGCGCTCGCCCATTTTCACCGTGCGGGGCACCGCGTGGTTGATCACCTGCCCGACCGCGTAGTCCTCGAAAAAACGGCCGTCATTGGTTTTGGTGCGCATCAGTGCTCTCCGAGTTTGGTGTCAGCGGTATAGGTGCCGGGCGCCTCTTTGGTGACCGCCTGCCCGCACCGCATGACACCCGCATCATGGTCCCACGTCTGCGTCGGACTGCCGTGCAACGACCAGCCCTTGTTCAACGCCTCCGTGACCTTGTGGCAAAATGCGGATGTATCCTCTGCCGAGAGGAAGCGGTATAGTATCATGCCAATTGCTCCGGAATTAGCTGGGGAACGGCCAGACGCCTGCCCATATGTGAACGGCCGAAATGAGCGCGTAAAGAACCAGTGTGATGATGGCCAGACGCACCCGCGTCGCCATGCCCGCCCGCTCTGGCGCTGTCCACTCGGGTTCTGCCTTGTTGATCAGGATCACCGATCCCACCGCCCAGCCGAGCAGCCCGCCGAACAGAATGATCGACGCAAGATCGCCATTGACCAGCAAATGCGCCAGCGCCCAGATCTTGAACCCGACAAGCTGCGGGTGACGCAGTTTATACGCAGGCCACGCCTTGGCCCCTTTTGCCGCGCTTGATCCATAAACCCAGAGCGCAAAGAGCATCAGCGTATTGTTGACGTGCATCATGAAAGCAGGCGGTTGCCAGACCGGGATAAACTCCGCCGCGCGATAGCCCATCACCATCAGCACCAGAGATGCGATGATCGCAACAGCCACACCCCCCTTGCCCGCATTCCCCATCGCCGCGCGCTGTTGCGGCATCAGACGTTTGAAGTAATGCGCTGCGATCCAGAGGATCAGGCCGGCGATCAGGAGTAACATGTGGCTACCTCGCGTTCAGGGTTGCTATTGCGTCCCTTTTTGCCAACGTTTCGCGCGCAGTTGCAACATGCAGATTTTCAACGATCCGATTGTCCACCACCGCAACCGCCTGCCCTTCGGCAATTGCTGCCTCATAGGCGTCGATCTGGCGGCGGGCCAGCTCAACCTCTTCTTCGGTCGGTGCAAAGGCTGCGTTGGCGATGGCGACCTGCGCGGGGTGGATCAGCGTTTTTCCATCAAACCCCATATCGCGCCCCTGTTCACATTCGGCTTTCAGCCCCTCATCATCCTTGAAGGCATTATACACACCGTCCACAATCGCGACGCCATGCGCCTTGGCGGCCAGGAGGCACAGACCCAGCCCGGCCATCATCGGCAAACGATCCGGACGGAACCGCGTGCCCATATCCTTGGCCAGATCATTGGTGCCCATGACCAACCCGGCACAGCGCCCGTGGGCCGCGATTGCGGCGGCATTCAGCATACCAAGCGGCGTCTCCATCATCGCCCAGAGCGGCAAATCACCAGTGAGTGCAGCAAGCGCGTCAAGCTGCGCGGGCCCGTCAACCTTTGGCAGCAGTACCGCATCCGCGCCCATGTCAGCCGCCGACTTGGCATCCGCAACACCCCAGGGTGTGTCCAGCGCATTGACCCGCACGATTTTCAGGCGCGCGCCATAGCCGCCCTCGTCCAGCGCCTGCGCAAGTGTATTGCGCGCGCCTGCCTTTTCATCAGGTGCGACCGCATCTTCGAGATCAAAAATAATCGCATCCACTTCCAGACTGCGCGCCTTGACCAAGGCGCGCGCGTTGGACGCAGGCAAATATAAAACGGACCGCAGGGGTCGGTTGGCATGTAACATGAAACAGCTCCGATCGTGACCGCGACGCCGGGAGCCTGAGCCAAAGGACCGGGGCATCGGCGTGCCTAATAAACTTGCGCAAACTCGTATTATTTTCGGAATTAAACATCAAGCATTTTCTCGCTGCAGCGCAGAAAGCCTCAAATTGAAACTGTTTGCGCACGGGGTCTTTACGAATAGTTCAACTCTGTAACGGATGCTTCAGGGGTCGCTCATCAGACCTGCGCATCGTGCAGAAACGTGCCGCCTGAAATGGCCGGACACATCCACAGCGACACGCATAGCAGCCGGATCATTCCGGCCACTGCCGGGAAAACCGGTCTGACCAGAAGGTCAAATTTACAACTTAATCTTGAGGCAGATAGACATGAAACGCACTGTGAAAGTACTGCATCTTGGCGCGCTCACCGCAGCCGCCGCTCTTTATATCGTTACCAGCCAAAGCGCGGCTGCCCAAAACCCGCGCAATTGTGCCCCACGTGAGGCGGTTGTTGACAGGCTGGCCGAAGGATACGGCGAAACCCGCCAATCCATGGGCCTTGGCGCAAACAACTCCGTTGTCGAAGTATTCGCGTCAGAACAGACCGGCACCTGGACGATCACCGTCACAACGCCCAACGGTCTGACCTGCCTCGTGGCATCCGGACAGTCCTTTGAAGAGTTGCAGGAAGCCCTGCCCGTCAAAGGCGAGGACGTGTAACCGGTCAAGCCGCGCGGAATCCGTGGCAGATGGCGGGTTAAAAACGCCATCATTTCAGGGCCGGACGCCGTTCAGGTCAGCCCGTCCCAGATCAGCTTGCTCCCCGTGACGGTCAGCAAGACATATGTCAGCGCGAAAAATGCGCGCTCGGGCACCACCGCGTGTGCCTTGACACCCAGCCAGGCGCCCAGAAACGCGAAGGGCGCAAGCACCAGATTGGCCGTTGCTGTCTGCAACGTGAACATGCCCAGAAATGCGTATGGTACGAATTTCGCAATGTTCACGGCCCAGAACACCAGCACCGTGGTGGCCTGATATTCGGTTTTGCCGAGTTTCTTGGAGAGCAGGTAAATCGCTGCGGGGGGGCCGCCGGCATGGCTCACAAAGCTGGTAAATCCTGCAACCGCACCCGCACAAACACCCGCCGCAGGGGACAGCATCCTGCTGGCCATTTTGACGACCCCCTTGGCGGTTGCGATCTGCCAGATGACAAACCCGACCGAAATAACGCCGATCAACACGCGGAAAACGTCAGGTTCAGTAAATTTGTACAAAGCCGCCCCAAGCGCGACCCCCGGCAGCGCACCCAAAATCAATAATATCGCGGCCTGCGTATCCCACTTGCGCCAGTAGGGTCGCAGTGTGCTGACATCAATCAGCATCAAAAGCGGCAGCATCACCCCCAGAGCAACGCCCGGCTCCACGACCAGCGCCAAAATGCTTGCAGATGCAAAAGCTGCACCTGATCCAAATCCCCCCTTTGAAACGCCCGCGAAAATCACAGCCGGTCCTGCGATCAGGAAAAAGGTCAGGTCGAGTGTCAACATGGCTGCCTTTAACACCCATAGGCCCGGCTTTGTCCAATGCTATCCGCCTGCGCCCATCATCAGGGCAATCGGTCGAGTAAACTTGCGCAACCCGCGTTCATTCGCTAGCAGGGCTACGAAATCAACCGAACGCGGAGCATCTTCAAAATGGCAAGACCCAAAATCGCACTGATCGGCGCAGGCCAGATCGGCGGCACGCTCGCCCACCTCGCAGCCCTCAAGGAATTGGGCGACGTTGTCCTCTTCGACATTGCCGAAGGAATCCCGGAAGGCAAAGCGCTGGACATCGCGGAAAGCGGCCCATCCGCCAAATTCGACGCCAGAATGTCCGGCACACAGTCCTATGCGGATATCGCGGGGGCAGACGTCTGCATCGTCACCGCCGGTGTCGCGCGCAAACCGGGCATGAGCCGCGATGACCTGCTGGGCATCAACCTCAAGGTCATGAAATCTGTCGGTGAAGGGATCGCGGCCCATGCGCCGAATGCCTTTGTGATCTGCATCACCAACCCGCTCGATGCGATGGTCTGGGCGCTGCGCGAATTCTCCGGCCTGCCGCACGAAAAAGTCTGCGGCATGGCGGGTGTCCTTGATTCGGCGCGCTTCCGCCATTTCCTCGCGGATGAATTTGACGTCTCGATGAAAGACGTCACCGCCTTCGTTCTGGGCGGTCATGGCGACACGATGGTGCCCCTCGTGCGCTATTCCACCGTTGCCGGCATTCCGCTGCCCGATCTGGTGAAAATGGGGTGGACCACACAGGATAAACTGGACGCGATCGTGCAACGCACCCGGGATGGCGGCGCTGAAATCGTCGGATTGCTGAAAACCGGTTCGGCCTTTTACGCACCCGCCACATCGGCTATCGAAATGGCCGAAAGCTACCTCAAGGATCAGAAACGCGTGCTGCCCTGCGCGGCCTATGTCGACGGCGCTTATGGCCTCAAGGGCTTTTACGTGGGCGTGCCAACCGTGATCGGCGCAGGTGGCGTTGAACGCGTGGTCGAAATCTCGATGAACAAAGATGAACAGGCCATGTTCGACAACTCCGTCAACGCGGTTAAAGGACTTGTCGCAGCCTGCAAAGGCATCGACGACAGCCTGTCCTGATCCTGACAAAAGCGACCAAAACACCCCGGACATGTCCGGGGCGTTTTTTTGAGCGCAGCCTCATACTGTTTTGCCAAGACGGCGCAGCGGACACCGCAAAACGTGACCCGCCGCGCTGTGGTGCAAACCGGCAAGGCCTGTCGCGCTGCGCTGCGCGTCATGAATGGCCCGACCCGCAGCCCTCTGCACCATCCCGGCGAGGATGGAAACGGCGGTTTCGTCGATCTCCCCTTGCAACGCGCAGAGCTGCCCGGAGGGAAAAAGGCGATGTATCCTTGGCTTCCGGGTGCCTGCCGTCCATTCCATGGAGTGATTCGGTTTCATCGACAGCACCGAAACACCGCGCGCCACAGTTTGTGATCACACGCTGAAAAACTGTGATCACAAAAACGGAAGAATACTATTCATGTCCGCTTTTTACCGATAATCCGGTTCACTCAGACGAAGATTTCGATCTAGGGTGCGCCAATCGCAATCTGACAGGACGCTGACATGAATATCCACGAATACCAAGCCAAAGCCCTCCTCCGCAGCTATGGCGCACCGGTCTCCGACGGGCGGGTCGTGCTCAAGGCCGAAGACGCCAAGACGGCAGCAGGAGAGCTTGATGGTCCGTTGTGGGTAGTTAAAGCGCAAATTCATGCGGGCGGTCGCGGCAAGGGATCGTTCAAGGAAGCCGACGCCGGTGAAAAAGGTGGCGTGCGCCTGACCAAATCCGTGGCAGAGGCGGCGGAAGAAGCCAAGAAAATGCTCGGCCGCACATTGGTGACGCATCAGACAGGCCCCGCAGGCAAACAAGTCAATCGCATCTACATCGAAGATGGGTCAGGGATTGAAACCGAACTCTACCTCGCGCTTTTGGTGGACCGCCAAACCAGCCGCGTCAGCTTTGTCTGCTCAACCGAGGGCGGCATGGACATCGAAGAGGTCGCCGCTTCAACGCCGGAAAAAATCCTGTCTTTCTCCGTGGATCCCGCGTCCGGCTATCAGGCGTTTCACGGGCGTCGCATCGCCTTTGCGCTCGGCCTTGAGGGCAAGCAGGTCAAGCAATGCGTGGGCCTGATGGGCCTGCTTTATACCGCGTTCATGGAAAAAGACATGGAAATGCTGGAAATCAACCCGCTGATCGTCACCAATACCGGCGATCTCAAGGTGCTTGATGCCAAGGTGGCTTTTGACGGCAATGCCATCTACCGCCATGCCGACATTTCCGAACTGCGCGACACGACCGAGGAAGACAGCAAGGAGTTGGAAGCCTCCAAATACGATCTCAACTATATCGCGCTGGATGGTGAAATCGGCTGCATGGTGAACGGCGCGGGGCTGGCGATGGCGACAATGGACATCATCAAGCTCTATGGCGCGGAACCTGCGAATTTCCTCGATGTGGGCGGTGGTGCAACCAAGGAAAAGGTCACCGAAGCGTTCAAGATCATCACTTCCGATCCGCAGGTCAAAGGTATTCTGGTCAACATCTTCGGCGGCATTATGCGCTGCGATGTAATCGCCGAGGGCGTCGTCGCTGCGGTGAAAGAAGTCGGCCTGAAAGTGCCGCTTGTGGTGCGCCTCGAAGGGACGAACGTGCAACAGGGCAAGGACATCATCAACAACTCCGGCCTCGATGTCATCGCCGCCGATGACCTCAAGGACGGTGCCCAGAAAATTGTGAAAGCGGTTAAAGGTTGAGCCATGGCCCTGCTACTCAAGGTGAAGCCCGATACACTGCGGGAAAACGAGGTGACCGTACCGCGCATGAAATCGGCGGACCTGGGATCCGGCGATCTGGGATCGACAGTTTATGTTTGGCTCGGCGATGAGCCGGAGCGAGAGAGCGCCCTGTTCGCCGTCGCCACGCTTACGGCATTCACTCCGACCACGGCCCCCCAAGTCCGCAACCCGACAAAGAATAAGGACGTTTATCGACTCACTATATCAGACCTTAGCACTGACATCGCTTATCCACTGACCACGAATGACCTTAACCATTTCCGCTACGTGGAAGAGGCTGATGGAATTGAGAGCCTCGGACGCATCCACCGCGACCGCAATGACAAAATTTTGCGCTTGACCGGCGCAGAAGCAGCCGCTCTTGCTGAACGGTTTCAGAATTAGGAGTGACGACATGGCCGTACTAATCGTCCAGAATGCAAAAGTGATCCGTCAGGGGCTTTCCGACTCGCAAGCTGCATGCCTCAGCGAACAAGCAGTAAGCCACGGTCAAATCTGAGATCGGTTGAATAATGATCCGTGCCCTCGCCATATCTCTCTGCCTTGCAGGCCCTGCCGCAGCGCAGGCGCCCAGCGCGATTCTGACGGATCTTTGGAACGACTTTTCCAGTACCTGCGCGCCGTTTCTTGAAAATCCGGTGGCGGCCATGGCGCAACCTCCGGCAAATCTGCAATATCTCAGGCAGGAGCAATCGGCAGATGGTCGCCTGTTTCGGCGTCATCAGGGGCGCTGGGGGCTCGGACAGTATCGCCTGATCGAAGTCGCCGTTGGCACGCAATCGGCGCATGTCTATTGCCAGATCGCCCGGACCAGCCCCGATCACACCTTCAACTCGGATGCCATGGAAGCAACCCTGCGCCAGATCCTGCCAGCTGACGGCAGCATGCGCATGGCGGGCGGCTTCACGGCTCTAACGCTGTTTGACCCGAATGACGATGCCGAGGGTGACGTAGATGGGGTCTCGCAGACCTACAAGAAATTCCTGCTCGAAGGCGCGCTTGGCGCGCGTGCGGACCTCATCGTGATCGAAATGAGTTCCCCGCAGGTGCTCTTCACCGTCTCGACCCACGTATCACTGGGGGCGAACGAATGATCCGCCTCGCCCTTATCCCCGCCGCCGTCGTGGCGCTGCTTCCGATGCCGCTCACCGCGCAAGGCTCGCTCAAGGTCGGCATGCAAAACATGCGGCTGGCAATGGAGATCTGTTTGCGCAAGTACCGCAGCGAAGAAACGCTCCGGCAGGGGTTCGCGCAGGCCGGTTTCGCGCTGCGCCAGAGCCATGATGCGGATGTCCTAGATTTTGACGCACCCGGCGTCAGCGGCGGGTTCCGCACTTCAGGTCCCGAAGGCTATTGCCACATGGCCTCTGGCGATGTTCCCCTCGCGCTGGCCGAGGAAATGGGCCTGAAGCTCGCTCAGATGCTTTTTCCCGGCATGGTCACGCAGGGCCATCCCGAACGCGACATGAACCAACCCGTCGCCCCCTGTGACGGGCTGTCGATTTTTGCGCCGCAAACGCTGATCCGCGTCACCTATTCCGCCGCTGGCAACAGCGGCGATTGCCTCAATGATGGCACCAGTGCCATCGCCATTCAAATGTAAGTCAAAGGAAACAAAATGGCCGTACTTATCGACGAAAACACCAAGGTGATCTGTCAGGGTCTGACCGGCTCGCAGGGCACCTTTCACTCCGAACAGGCCATCGCTTACGGGACAAAAATGGTGGGCGGCGTGACCCCCGGCAAGGGCGGACAGACGCATCTGGACCTGCCGGTGTTCAACTCCGTGCATGAGGCGAAACATGCGACCGAGGCCAACGCCTCCGTGATCTATGTGCCGCCCCCCTTTGCCGCCGACAGCATCCTTGAGGCGATTGATGCCGAGATGGAACTCATCGTCTGCATCACCGAAGGCATCCCGGTGCTGGACATGATGAAGGTGCAGCGCGCGCTTGAGGGGTCCAAATCCCGACTGATTGGCCCGAATTGTCCCGGGGTTATCACGCCGGATGCGTGTAAAATCGGCATTATGCCGGGACATATCCACAAGCGTGGATCTTGCGGTGTCGTGTCACGCTCCGGCACGCTGACCTATGAGGCGGTCAAGCAGACCACCGATCTGGGGCTGGGCCAGTCCACCGCCGTCGGCATTGGTGGTGATCCGATCAAGGGCACCGAGCACATCGACGTTTTGGAAATGTTCCTTGCGGACCCAGAGACCACCAGCATCATCATGATCGGCGAAATTGGCGGCTCCGCCGAGGAAGACGCGGCACAGTTCCTCGCCGATGAAAAGAAAAAGGGCCGCTGGAAGCCGACTGCCGGATTCATCGCGGGCCGCACAGCCCCTCCCGGTCGTCGCATGGGCCACGCAGGTGCGATTGTTGCCGGTGGCAAGGGCGGTGCCGAGGATAAGATCGACGCCATGCGCGCCGCTGGCATCGTCGTCGCCGACAGCCCCGCAACGCTGGGCGAAGCGGTTCAGGAAGCGATTGCGAAGGGGTGAATCGCGATCCGAGCATAAGCGAAGCGAATGCGCCAATGGCGCTTTCGAGCGGCGAACGGGCGGAGCCCCGGCCAGCACTCAAGCGTTGGACTTGCGCACAGAGGGCAGTGCCCGAACCGAGGCTAAGGAAGCGAAGCGCCCGCCCCGTGAGGGCGGTTCGGGCGCTGCCCGGCGGTACCCGCCAGGCGGAAGGGTGCGCTCAATGACCTTCACCCAATCCATCAAAACCTGCTTTCGAAAATACTTCACGTTCTCCGGCCGTGCATCGCGATCAGAATACTGGTGGTTTTTCCTGTTCACTATCTTGGGCGGTTTGTTTTTCGGTTTTATTGAGGGGTTCATCAACGGAGCATCGGGCACCCCCGACGGCCCGACCCTGCTGTCCGGAGCCTTCAACCTGGCTACTTTTGTTCCAACTCTCGCCGTTGGCTGGCGTCGCATGCACGACAGCGGGCGGTCGGGTGTCTATCTGTTTTATCCGTTGATCGCGATTGTTGGGCTATCCATTTTCATCGGTCTTTTTGGAGGCACTGAGCTTCTCACCAGCTCCGACCCTGCATCTTTATTTGAGGGTGCCTTCGGGATCATCGTGATCATTTCGCTGATCGTCGTAGCACTTTCGCCATTCATCGTAGTCTTCTGGCTCACTCGCCCGTCTCAACCCGGCCCCAACACCTACGGTCCCAACCCAAATGAGGTATCCCAATGACCGACCATCCCGCCAACGACCAGTTCCATGCGTCCTCCTTCATGCAGGGGCACAACGCGGAATATCTCGAACAGATGTATGCGCGCTATGCCAATGACCCCTCGGCGGTCGACGCGGCATGGCAGGCGTTTTTCAAAGCCATGGGCGATGATGAGGTTTCGGTCAAACGCGAGGCACAGGGGCCATCCTGGGCGCGCAGCGACTGGCCACCCCAGCCCGGTGACGATCTGACCGCAGCGCTGACCGGTGAATGGGCGCCGGAGCCCGAGGTCCAAGCGGCCGCTGGCAAAATTCAGGCCAAAGCCGCCGAGCAGGGTGTCGAAGTTACAGATGAGCAGATCAAACGTGCGGTGCTGGATTCCATCCGCGCGCTGATGCTGATCCGCGCCTACCGCATCCGGGGTCACCTTGTGGCCGATCTGGACCCGCTGGGCATGCGCGAGCAGACCCCCCACCCCGAACTTGACCCCAAATCCTACGGGTTCACTGAGGCGGACATGGATCGCCCGATCTTCATCGACAAGGTGCTTGGCCTTGAAATGGCGTCGATGCGCGAAATCCTGTCGATCGTAAAGCGGACCTACTGCGGGACCTTTGCGCTGCAATACATGCACATTTCCAACCCCGAAGAAGCCGGCTGGCTCAAGGAGCGGATCGAGGGGTTCGGCAAGGAAGTCGCCTTCACCCGCGAAGGGCGCAAGGCGATCCTGTCCAAACTGGTTGAGGCAGAGGGTTTTGAGAAATTCCTCCACGTCAAATACATGGGCACCAAACGGTTCGGCCTTGATGGCGGCGAAAGCCTCGTGCCCGCGATGGAACAGATCATCAAACGCGGCGGCGCGCTGGGTGTGCGCGACATCGTGATCGGCATGCCCCACCGGGGGCGGCTGTCGGTGCTGGCCAATGTGATGGCCAAACCCTACCGCGCCATTTTCAACGAATTTCAGGGCGGCAGTTTCAAGCCCGAAGACGTGGATGGTTCAGGAGACGTAAAATATCACCTGGGCGCGTCCTCGGATCGCGAGTTTGACGGCAACACGGTGCACCTGAGCCTGACAGCCAACCCCAGCCACCTTGAGGCGGTCAACCCTGTGGTTCTGGGCAAGTGCCGTGCCAAGCAGGATCAGAACAACGATCCGGACCGCACCAGCGTCATGCCGATCCTGTTGCACGGCGATGCGGCCTTTGCCGGACAAGGGGTCGTGGCGGAATGTTTCGCGCTTTCCGGTCTGCGCGGGCACCGGACGGGCGGCACCATGCATATCGTGGTCAATAACCAGATCGGCTTTACCACGGCACCGCATTTTTCACGCTCCTCACCCTATCCGACAGACAATGCGCTGGTGGTCGAAGCGCCCATTTTCCACGTCAACGGGGATGATCCGGAGGCGGTCGTTCATGCGGCCAAGGTCGCGACGGAATTCCGCCAGAAGTTCAAGAGAGATGTGGTAATTGATATCTTCTGCTACCGCCGGTTTGGTCATAACGAAGGCGATGAGCCGATGTTCACCAACCCGATGATGTACAAGAAGATCAAGGGCCATAAAACCACGCTCAGCCTTTACACTGAACGGCTGGTCAAGGACGGGCTGATCCCCGAAGGCGAGATCGAAGACATGAAAGCCGCGTTTCAGGCCTATATGAACGAAGAGTTCGAGGCCGGAAAAGAGTATCGCCCGAACAAGGCGGACTGGCTTGACGGGAAATGGTCACATCTGGACAAACAGAAAAACCAGTACCAGCGCGGCAAGACGGCGATCTCCAAGGCCACGATGGCCGAGGTGGGCAAGGCCCTTTACACAGCACCGGACGACTATCCGATCCACAAGACGGTCGGGCGTCTGCTGGAGGCCAAGAAGCAGATGTTCGACACGGGCAAGGGGTTTGACTGGGCAACCGCCGAGGCGCTGGCCTTCGGCTCGCTGCTGACCGAGGGCTACCCTGTGCGCCTTGCCGGGCAGGACAGCACGCGCGGCACCTTTTCGCAGCGCCACTCCGGTCTGGTGAACCAGAACACCGAAGAGCGCTTCTATCCGCTCAACAACATCAAATCCGGGCAGGCCCAATATGAGGTCATCGACTCGATGCTGTCGGAGTATGCGGTGCTCGGGTTCGAATACGGGTATTCCATGGCCGAACCCAACGCGCTGACGCTCTGGGAAGCGCAATTCGGTGACTTTGCCAATGGCGCGCAGATCATGTTCGACCAGTTCATTTCTTCGGGTGAAAGCAAATGGCTGCGCATGTCGGGCCTTGTCTGCCTGCTGCCCCACGGGTTCGAGGGGCAAGGGCCGGAGCACTCCTCCGCCCGGCTGGAACGGTTTTTGCAAATGTGCGGTCAGGACAACTGGATCGTTGCCAATTGCACGACACCGGCCAACTATTTCCACATCCTGCGGCGTCAGATTCACCGCTCCTTCCGCAAGCCGCTGATCCTGATGACCCCGAAATCGCTGCTGCGCCACAAGCTCGCGGTCAGCACGGCCGAGGAATTCACCACCGGTTCCAGCTTCCACCGCCTGATGTGGGACGATGCGCAGCAGGGCAATTCCAAAACCGAACTGGTGCCGGACAAGAAAATCAGACGCGTCGTGATGTGTTCGGGCAAGGTCTATTACGACCTGCTTGAGGAACGCGACGAACGCGGGATCGATGACATCTACATCCTGCGGGTTGAGCAGTTCTATCCTTTCCCCGCGCAATCTGCGGTCAAGGAGCTTGAACGCTTCAAACAGGCCGAGGTTGTCTGGTGTCAGGAAGAGCCCAAGAACCAGGGCGCATGGACCTTTATCGAACCCAACATCGAATGGGTTCTGGGCCGCATCAAAGCCAAACACCCAAGGCCGATCTATGTGGGCCGCGCCACCTCCGCCTCGCCCGCGACCGGACTGGCCTCTCAGCACAACGCACAGCAAGCAGCCCTCGTGAACGAAGCGCTGACGATTGAAGGAAACTAAGACATGACCACTGAAGTACGCGTACCAACATTGGGCGAATCCGTCACCGAGGCCACCGTCGCCACCTGGTTCAAGAAGCCTGGTGAGGCTGTGGCCGTGGACGAAATGCTCTGCGAATTGGAAACGGATAAGGTCACGGTCGAAGTGCCCTCGCCCATGGCGGGCACATTGGGTGAGATCGTGGCAGGCGAAGGCGAAACCGTCGGCGTCAATGCGCTGCTTGCGACCATTTCCGAAGGGGCGGCAGCACAGGCCCCGGCTGAGAATTCCGCCCCAACATCGGCTGCCGCATCCGCCTCCGTCGATGTGATGGTGCCGACGCTCGGCGAGTCCGTGACCGAAGCAACGGTCAGCACGTGGTTCAAAGCCGTCGGCGACAGCGTGGCGCAGGATGAAATGCTCTGCGAGCTGGAGACCGACAAGGTCAGCGTCGAGGTCCCCGCCCCCGCCGCCGGCACCCTGAGTGAAATCCTTGCACCCGAAGGCGAGACCGTCGCCGCGGGAGGCAAACTGGCTGTCCTGTCTTCAGGCGATGGGGCCACCTCCGCCCCGGCAGCAGCCGCCGCCACACCTGCCCCCGCAGCGCCCGCCGCAAGCGGGAGCAAGGACGTCGAAGACGCCCCATCCGCCAAGAAAGCCATGGCGCAGGCCGGTCTGAGCCCTGATCAGGTCACCGGCACGGGCCGCGACGGGCGCATCATGAAGGAAGACGTAAGTCAGGCCATTGCTGCTGCGGCTTCGGCCCCAGCGCCTGCGGCGACTGCGCCCGCCCCGCGTGCCCCTGTCTCTGCCGATGATGCAAGCCGCGAGGAGCGGGTGAAGATGACCCGTCTGCGCCAGACCATCGCCAAGCGCCTCAAGGACAGTCAGAACACCGCCGCCATGCTCACCACCTACAACGAGGTCGACATGACCGAGGTGATGGCCCTGCGCAACGAATACAAAGACCTGTTTCTCAAAAAGCACGGGGTCAAGCTGGGGTTCATGTCCTTCTTTACCAAGGCCTGCTGCCACGCCCTGCGCGAGGTGCCCGAGGTCAACGCAGAGATTGATGGCACGGATATCGTCTATAAGAACTTCGTGCATATGGGCATCGCGGCGGGCACGCCCACGGGCCTTGTGGTGCCGGTCATTCGCGATGCGGATGCCATGTCGTTCCACGCCATCGAACAGGCGATTGCCGAAAAAGGCGCGCGCGCGCGCGACGGCAAGCTGAGCATGGCGGAAATGCAGGGCGGGACCTTCACGATCTCGAACGGCGGGGTTTACGGCTCGCTGATGAGTTCCCCGATCCTGAACCCGCCGCAATCGGGCATCCTAGGCATGCATAAAATTCAGGACCGCCCCATGGCGATCAATGGCCAGGTCGTGATCCGCCCGATGATGTATCTGGCGCTCAGCTATGACCACCGGATCGTCGACGGCAAGGGTGCTGTGACCTTCCTCGTGCGCGTGAAGGAAGCGCTGGAAGATCCACGGCGCTTGCTGATGGATTTGTGATCTGCTGACTTTTGAAATCATGGAGCCGCGCCCAAACTCGGGCCACATGCCATCTTGCAAAAAGTCCAGCGGACCTTTTGACGTCGAAGGGGTCGTCAGCCCAAGGGCCTGCAACATGCACCCGCCATATGAAGACGCAAAACTTGTTCAGGAGTGTCACCATGTATAAACTCGTGCCGTTTGTGGGGTTGGCAACCCTTGTCCTAGCAGCCTGTACACCCACAGAAGTTGCGTTATTGTCAGGAAATACAACTACGGCGTTGGATATTGCCCGTGGCACCGGCACGGTAGTACGTGGCCAAGATGGCAGCTCTGGCTTTAGATATGCGTTTACAACCAATGGCTTGAATGGTCTGGTAGATCCGAGCCAACAAGAAAACGTTCGGCAGGACTACATTGCCCAGTTTGTCGCGCAGAATGGTATTTGCCAGAATGGCTGGGATATCAATGACCGGGCCGACACGGGTGGTATGCTATTGTATCAGGGAACATGCAGATAGCCGCCTGGCACTACTGTAATGCTGATCAACGGTATCGCGGCTTAGGTTTGTAAGAGAAAGGCAAACAATATGACCGAAATCACCATCCTCGTTCTCTACGGCCTTCTGGTCATCCTCACCCTGATCCTGCAAGCCACGGGGGCCATGACGCAGCTTGGCATGGGCTACCTGTTGGGCGCGCGGGATGAGGGGCGCACGGTGTCGGGCATTGCGGGGCGGCTGGAACGGGCGCTCAACAACTCGGTCACGGCCATGGTGCTCTTTGCCCCTGCCGTCCTGCTGATCGTCATCACCGAAAGCGCGACCAACCAGTCCCTCCTCGCAGCGCAGGCGTTTTTGCTCGCACGCCTCGTCTACCTGCCCGCCTATGCCTTCGGATTGACGGGCATCCGCAGCCTCGCGTGGACGGTCGGGTTGCTGTCGACCGCACTGCTCTATTTCCTGTCGCTGTGAAAGGGATCCCGTGACCACGAAACCATCCCCAGAACCACCGGCATCCCCGCTTCTGAAACCGATCTTGCGCTTCATCGCCTTCGCGATTGAAGCGCCCGCAACGGCAGCGGTCCGGATCGCCTGCGCCATGAGCGTGATCGCCCTGCTGATCCATACCAAGGCCAGCCTGCTCGGCGCATCCGCC
This sequence comes from Roseobacter denitrificans OCh 114, assembly GCF_000014045.1. Classification (NCBI taxonomy): domain Bacteria; kingdom Pseudomonadati; phylum Pseudomonadota; class Alphaproteobacteria; order Rhodobacterales; family Roseobacteraceae; genus Roseobacter; species Roseobacter denitrificans. Next base: position 1,549,132 of record NC_008209.1, on the reverse strand, counting down.
ACCGGCACAGGGTTTGCCGTGCTTTATGCCACATCCGCATGGGGCATCGCGCTTTATCTGCGCGCAAAAGAACGCGGTGGAAAAGATGACACCTGAACTGACGGTCCTTGCGCTGGCAGCGCTGTTGCAGGTCGCCCAGATGTGCGCCTATTCCGTCGCCGCCAATATGCAGGTTGATGCCAAAACAGCCTTCGGGCCGCGCGACACGCCGGTCCAACTTAGCGGCGTTGCAGCGCGTTTACAGCGGGCGATGAACAACCACTTCGAAGGGCTGGTGCTGTTTTCGATTGCCGTGGGCATCGTTGCGATTTCGGGACAATCCACGGGCTTTACCGCCGCCTGCGCGTGGGTCTATCTGGGTGCGCGCATCGCTTACGTGCCCGCCTATGCCTTTGGCCTCAGCCCCTGGCGGTCGATCATCTGGATGATCGGCATCGCCGCGACAACCGCGCTGTTGATTGCAGGGCTGATTTGATGCCAGTTTACACCCAAAAGCGCCACCGGCGCACCGACGACATACCGACGTGATACCGACACGTCACCGATACCACTTTCAGGCGCGTCACCAACACCAGATCCGGACGCGTCACAGACACGATACCAACGCCTGACAACAAAGGAAAAATACCATGGCCAGCTACGACGTGATCATCATCGGCTCAGGCCCCGGCGGCTATGTCTGCGCCATTCGCTGCGCCCAACTGGGGCTGAAAGTGGCCTGCGTCGAGGGGCGCGACACGCTGGGCGGCACCTGCCTGAATGTCGGGTGCATTCCATCCAAAGCGCTCCTGCATGCCAGCCATATGCTGCACGAGGCAGAGCATAATTTCGCCGCCATGGGGCTGGTCGGCAAGAGCCCGTCGGTGGATTGGAAAAAGATGATGTCCTACAAGGAAGACACCATCGGCCAGAACACCAAGGGCATCGAATTCCTGTTCAAAAAGAACAAGATCGACTGGCTGAAAGGTTGGGGGGCCATTCCTGAGGCCGGCAAAGTCAAGGTCGGGGATGAGGTGCATGAAGCCAAGCACATCATCATCGCCTCTGGCTCCGAACCCGCATCCCTGCCCGGTGTCGAGGTCGATGAGAAAACCGTCGTGACCTCAACCGGCGCATTGGAACTGGGGAAGATCCCCAAGAAGATGGTGGTGATCGGTGCTGGCGTGATCGGGCTTGAACTGGGATCGGTCTATGCGCGCCTCGGTGCCGAGGTCACGGTGGTTGAATTTTTGGACGCGATCACCCCCGGCATGGACGCCGAAGTGCAGAAGACCTTCCAGAGAACGCTGAAAAAGCAGGGTCTTAAGTTCATCATGGGCGCTGCTGTACAAAAGACGGAGAGCCTCAAGACCAAGGCGAAAGTACACTACAAGCTGCGCAAGGACGACAGCGAACATGTGCTGGATGCCGATGTTGTTCTGGTGGCCACGGGCCGCAAACCCTTCACCGAAGGGCTGGGTCTGGACGCGCTGGGGGTCAAGATGTCCGCGCGGGGACAGATCGAGGTCAACGCCCATTGGGAAACCAATGTGCCGGGCATCTACGCGATCGGCGACGTGATCGACGGCCCGATGCTCGCCCACAAGGCCGAGGATGAAGGGATGGCCGCCGCCGAACAGGTTGCGGGCAAACATGGGCACGTGAACTACGGCGTGATCCCCGGCGTCATCTATACCCACCCCGAAGTGGCCAACGTCGGCATGACCGAGGAAAACCTGAAAGAGGCGGGCCATGCCTATAAGGTCGGCAAGTTCAGCTTCATGGGCAATGGCCGCGCGAAGGCGAATTTTGCCGGCGACGGTTTCGTCAAAATCATCGCCGACAAGGACACGGATCGCATCCTTGGTGCGCATATCATCGGCCCGGCGGCAGGTGATTTGATCCATGAAATCTGCGTTGCCATGGAATTCGGTGCCTCGGCAGAAGACCTCGCCATGACCTGCCATGCGCATCCGACCTACTCCGAAGCGGTCCGTGAGGCGGCACTGGCCTGCGGCGATGGTCCGATTCACATGTGATCCACGCCTGCGCGGGCTACCACATGGTTTCAGCAGCCCGCGCGCCCCATGCCTGATCATAGGCTGTGCCACCCTCGGCCCCGTCGGTCATTTCCGACAGGATCTCGCCAACGGTGGGCAGTTGCGCTGACAGATCATCGCCAGACCATAGCCCCGCACGCATCAACGCCCGGGCGCATTGGGTGTAAATCTCCGCAATCTCAACAACGATGACAGTCGCAGGTTGACGCCCCTGCCGATCAAATCGTGCGCGCAAATCAGCATCATCACTCAGCCATGCCGTGCCATTCACACGCACCACATTGTGCGCGCCCGGCACCATGAACATCAGCGATACGCGCCCGTCCTGCACGATGTTACGCAGTGAATCCAACCGGTTGTTACCCCGCCAATCAGGCATCAGCAGCGTTCCGGGGTCCAATTCCTGCACCACCGGGCCATCATCTCCGCGCGGGCTGCCGTCGGTGCCTTCTGGGCCCACTGTGCTGAGCACGCAGAGCTTCGAGGTCATGACCCAGCGGCGATAAAGCGGTGTCATCCGGCCGGCCACTTTGCGCAGCGCCGGGGCGCCGGGCGTGCCATAAAGCGACTCCAGCGCCTCCACACTGGCGATCCGGTTAGGTGTGGTTTCCATCCGTGAACCCCGCTTCTGCCATCAATGCATCGGAACGCGTCTCAACCACGTTTTCCAGCTGTTTCATAAACGCATCACGCGGCAGGCCCGGTTCGATCACCGGCAAGAACTCAACCACCGCCACCCCGGGTTTGCGCAACAGCCCGTGTTTTGGCCAAAGCACGCCGACATTGGTCGCAACGGGGACACATGGCTGACCCAACTGTTCATAAAGGATGCCCGTCCCCACCTTATACGGGCGCTTTTCCCCCGGCGGGACACGCGTGCCTTGCGAGTAAATGATCAACTGTCCCGGCGTGCTGCGCCCGGCCTCGACATCCGCCACCATCTTTTCAATGGCCGCGCCACGTTTTCCACGATCCACGGCGACACAGTCCAGACGCCGCGCATAAAGCCCGATGATCGGCGTATAGAGTATCTCCTTTTTCATGATGAATTTCGCCGAGGGCAAGGCGGTAAAGATCATCATGATATCAAGGAAAGACTGATGCTTGGCCGCAATCAGCGCCTCGCCCTGAGGCGGCGTCCCGCGCACTTCGCAGCGCAGCCCGACCATCCATTTCGCCGTCCAGAACACATAGCGCGAATAGCCCTTGCAAGCGGCAAAGGCACCGCGTTTGTCCACCAATGCCCAAGGCGCGAACAACAGACCAATGATCGGCATCGCAATATACATTTGTGCAATGAACAGCACGGATCGCAGGTATTGAAACATCACGACAACTCCTTGAGGACGCGGCGGGCAGCCCAGCCCGTCGCGCTGAATGCCACAGCAGCGGCAAGGACCGGGATCAACAGCGGCAAAAGCCACTGGCCGCCCTGAAACCCAAGACCAGTCAGAAATCCGCCTGCATCCGAGGCGGGCGGCAAAAGCAACACCGCGCCCATCCCGAGCACCATGCCCCCTGCCGCCCCCGCCAGCGCGCGCAGGGTAAAGCGGCGGATAAACGCACGCGCAATGAATTGATCAGTTGCCCCGACAAGGCGCAAAACTGAAATGACCTGCGCATTTGCAGCCAGTGCGGCATTGGCCGCCAGCGTCACCATCGCGGCCATGCTGGCTGCCAGCAGCAGAACGGACACCACGCCAAGCGCGTTGAGACGGCGTGCCGATTGCACCAGCGGCGCGCGCCATTGCTGGTGATCGTCAAATACTGCCCCCGGCACCTCTGCTGCCAGACGCAAACGCAAGCCCGCCGCGTCAAAACCGCTGCTCTCCTGAATGACCTCGATCAGCTGCGGGACCGGCAGCGCGTCAAGGTCCAGTTCAGGCCCGAACCATGGCGCCAGCAGCGCGCGTTGTTCATCAGTATCCAGCGCACGGGCAAAGGCGACGCCAGCCGTTGTTTCGAGGATGCGCAGCGTCAGGGCTGTCTGATCCGCACGCTGCTCTGGCGGGGCAACAATACGGATGGTGGAGGATTGCGCCAACTCATCCCCCCAACGCGCCGCCAAGCGACCCGAAGCAAGGCTGAGCGCCAGCGCAAAGACCGCCAGAAAGGCCATGGCACCCGCCGCGAAAACAATAAGCTGCGCCGTAAAGCCCGAGGGCGGCACAACGCGGTCAGCCCCGCGATCCCCCAGCACGATTTCCTTGACGCCCATCACAGATCCGCCCCCGAAAGCTGAACCTGGTGGTTGGCGATCCGCAATACACGGGCCTGTATTTGTGACTTGGCCGCCCGGATCAGACTAAGGTCATGGGTCGCAATGAGCACTGTTTTACCCATCTTGTTCAATTCGATCAGCAGGCGCAAAAGACGCTGTGACATCTCCCAATCGACATTACCGGTCGGCTCATCCGCAATGATCACGTCGGGTGACATGATCACCCCGCGCGCCAGAGCCGCACGTTGGCGTTCGCCCCCTGACAACTCGGGCGGCATGGCGGTTGCGCGATGGGTCAGCCCCACCCAGCCGATCAATTCGATCAGGTCATCCGTTGCATGCTCCGCCCCGCGTCCGGTCACTTGCAGCGGCAATGCGATATTCTCCGCCACGGACAGATGGTCCAGAAACTGACAATCCTGATGCACGACACCGATGCGCCGTTGCAGCAGTGCCATCCCATCGCGCTCAAGCGCTGCGAGGTCCTGACCAAAGGCGCGAACCTGCCCAACCGATGGCAACAAAGCGCCGTAACACAGCTTGAGCAACGTCGTCTTTCCGGCCCCGGACGGACCGGTCAGAAAATGAAAAGAGCCCGGCGCAAGTGTAAGGGATATATCCGAAAATAATGCGCCGCCACTGTAACTGTAAGCGACGTTGTCCAGCTCGATCACGTGACCTCCGGGTCGTTGTCTGAGGCTCTTGTGCCTCAGGTCCGGTCTGGTTTCAATGCATCACTTACCGAGTTTATGCTCAGTTAAGACTTTTCGTTGAAACACCTGTCACATAGGGTAGCCCAAAACGGAAAGGTCCGTGAAAACCATGCAGCAGGGTTCAAAATGCGGTTGATTTGCCCCAATTGCGACGCACAGTATGAAGTGCCCGAAGACGTGATGCCGCTGGATGGCCGCGATGTGCAGTGTTCCAACTGTGGCCAGACTTGGTTTCAGGAACATCCGAGCGCACCAGCCGATGCGACGACGGAAACCTTCGATTTCGCCAAGACGCCGGAACCTGCCCCCGGGCAGACGCGCGAAGAGGCGGATGAGACGCCCGAACTGCCAACGCCTCCGGTGCGCCGCGCGCTGGACCCGGCGGTCGAGGACGTGTTGCGCGCCGAGGCCGAGTTGGAGGCGCAGGCACGCAGGGCTGAGAGGTCCAATCTGGAAAGCCAACCTGACCTCGGCCTTGGCGATACCCCCCAAAAACGCAGCCCCCAGATTGATCCGGCGCCTGAGCGAAAGACGCGGCCAGCGGTTGACCCGAAGAAGGATGAGGAAACCTTTGCAACTGCGTCCTCCTCCGCCATGTCCAGCCGCCGCGAATTGTTGCCGGATATCGAAGAGATCAACTCGACGCTGCGCTCTAACAATGATCGCTCACCGGGCAGCGACCCCGGACAAACCGCCCAGATTGAGGTGCGGGAAAAACGAAACTCCCGGCGCGGGTTTATCCTTGCCATTGCTTTGGTTGGCGGTCTCGTGCTGGTCTATCTCTACGCTCCGCAGATCGCACAGCAGATACCGCAGGCCGAGCCTGCGCTGATGAGCTATGTGGAGATCGCCAACGGGTGGCGCGTCTGGCTGGACACGCAATTCACTGCGCTGCTGACATGGCTTGATCAGGTGTCAGGCAATGGTACTTCCTAGCATGGCCCGGGTTTGCCACACGTATTTTGCGTGTCGTCCAACGAGTTAAAGCGTCATGCGAAAAACCTGAATCACGTAATGCTGCCTGAAATCAAGGATTTCAACGCGTTACGTGATACTCGATGTTTCAGGTATTTCGTCAGACGCTCTAGAGCGCCTGAAACAACGCATCGACCTCTTTCTTTTCACACAGCAATCCATGCCATGGGTTTTTCGTCAAACGCCCTAGAACCTGTCCAGCAAGCGGTTGAGGTAATCGCGCTCCACCTCGGGCCGTTCCGTGTCGCCTGATCTGCGGCGGATTTCGTCCAGCAATTCGCGCGCACGCCCATAGGCATCATCGTTCAACGCCAGCGGGCTGTCATCGCCCTGCACACCGGAGTTGCCTGCTTCGCGTCCCAGGGGATCGCGGCTGTCGGCGCGCTGATCGCCCGGTTGCGTGCCCTGACCGGGCTGGCCGTTTTGCTGCTGTTCGGCCATCATTTCGCCCAGAGCGCGCATGCCCTCGCGCAGCGCTTCCATGGCCTGTCCCTGATTGTCGATCGCCTCCGCCAGATCATTCTGGCGCAGCGCATCCTCCGCGTCGTCCATCGCACGGCCGGCACGATCCAGCGCATCGCGCGCAGCGTCACCTTCGGGGGTCCCGGCACCGGGCAGGTTCTGTTGCTGGCGGCTCAACTCATTGCGCAAGTCTTGCTGGCGGTCGGCAATGCTGCCCTGTTCACCACCTTCGCCCGGCTGGCCATTCTGGGCTTGTCCGTCCTGTTGACCGCCTTGCCCCTGACCCTCGCCTTCGTGCTCGGTGCCGCGCCCCTGACCGCCATTTCGCCCTTCATTACCCTGATTTTCACCGGCCTGCGCGTTGGGATTGAATTGCTCCTGAAGATCGCGGAACGCCTGATCGCTCAGACCCTGCTGCTCGCGCAGCGTTTCTGACAGTCCCTCCATGGCTTGTTCGCCCGGGCTTTGACCGCCCTGCCCTTGCTGGCCTTGGGTGACGCGCATGTTCTCCATCATTTCCTGAAGCTCTTGCAGCGCTTGCTGGGCTTCGGCCATGCGACCTTGCTCCATCAACTCCTGAATCCGGTCCATCATGCGCTGCAGATCATCCTGCGTCATCTGCATGGAATTTTGCTGATCGCCCTGCTGACCGGGCTGTTGTTCCTGCTGATCGCGTTGCGCCTGACGCGACAGTTGCTGCAAATAATCCTCGGTCGCACGACGCAGTTCCTGCATCAATTCGGCTATTTCCTCGTCCGATGCGCCGTTCTTGATCGCCTCGTTGAGACGCTCCTGCGCCCGGCGCATCCGTTCCGCCGCATCGGCCAGATCGCCCTCTTCGAGGATCAGCGCAAGGTCCCACATGTCATCGGCAAGCTCTTGCTGCTTTTCGTCCGTAATCCCATATTTTGCGTGCAACTCCAGCGTCCGGATCACCTGCCTCAGGCGCAGTGCATCCGTCTCTTTGCGAAACAGTTCCTGCGGTTCGTAAGAGACAGCGCGCATGACCTGCGCGATGGTTGGCCCGTTGGCACGCGACCACAACAGATCACGCCGTGCCTCGATCACGGCCGCCGCCACCGGGTCAAAAAAGCGCCGACCCGGCAGGACAATCGCGCGTGGTTCCGTTTCAAACTGCTGCTCGGCACCATCAAGCGCCGACAGGCTGACCGCCACGGGCAGGTTTGCCCATGGATGCTGCGAGAAATCTTCGATGAGGTTTTCCTCGAATTCGGCCCTGCTGCCCGAGATCGGCATCGGCAAAGGCACGATGAGTTCGGGACGTGATTCAGGCTCAATCGTCAGACCATAGCGGCGATCAACGGCGGCCAGATCAAGCGAAAAGCGCGCCTCTCCGGCCTCTACTGCGTAATCATCGACCGCATAAAACGGCAACGTCATCTCGCCCATCGCAGAGGCACTGGGATCCGACAGAACCGCAATTTCCGGTGGCTGATCCGGGATAACGACCACTTGCCAGCTACGTCCGCCGGGGCCACTGATGGTGATCTCCCCATCCTGCACGACGACGAAATCCTGCGCCGGATCCGAGACTGCCGCAACATCCGCGCGCCCGGACACGGTTTCCGTAAGGGTCAGCGCGCCGATCTCGCCATACATGCGCATGGTGATCAGGCTGCCCGCCGGGACCGCCAGTTCGCCTGCGTCGATATCGTTGAGATAAATGGTCGGCCGCCCGGTGTAGCGCGGGCTTTCGGCCCACCCCTCCCAGACCGGTCCGGCGGCAAGGCCCGCCCCGCCGGGGGTCATTTCGGACACCGAGCCGACCCGCCAGATCGAGCCAAACAGCAATGCAATGCCAAACGCCAACAGCGCCATATAGCGAAGTGCGTAGGGATCACGTTTCGGGGTTTGCAGATCCGCCGGCACGGGTTTGGCCAATTGTGCTCGCGCGGCCATTCGTTTTTGATGTGCGCGCCAGACAGCCGTTGAGGCGGCATCGCCGGAACCGATCGTCTGCGTGTCCGTCAGCGCCTGCAGCGGCCTGCCGGGCAAGCTCGCATCAAGGCGCAGGATCGCGTCCTCCCGAGTTGGCAGGCGGAAACTTCGGAGGGCGTAAACAAGTGCCGCGACACCCGCCAGTACGGAAATAACCGCCGATCCCCAGACAATTTCCACGCCAACAAGGTCCTGAAGCCCCAGCATCAGCGCCGACATGACCAAAAGACATACACTGAGCAACGGCCAGAAACTGTGCACGACAGCTTCGGTCAGCAGCCCCATCCACGTCAAACGCAGGGGCCATCGCACTGATTTCAATGTTTTTTCCGCATCATGCCGGGAAAAAGACGCCATATGTCATGCTCCGTTGCCAATGGCCCCTTTGCACGCGCACGATCAGAGCCAAGTAGGAATGGTATCTCGTTTTATCATTTCGTCAAAGGTTGGACGTGGGCGAATAACCGCAAATTGATCTTCATGCACCAAAACTTCGGGAATAAGCGGGCGGGAATTGTACTCGCTGCTCATGACTGCGCCATATGCACCGGCCGAGCGGAAGGCGACGCGTTCTCCGGCGGCGACCGGCGGCATGATGCGTGCGCGCGCGAATGTATCGCCCGTTTCGCACACAGGGCCGACGATATCGAATTTCACCTGTTCAACCCCCGGATCAGGCTCAACCACCGGAATGATATCGTGATAGGCTTCGTACATGGCAGGGCGGATCAGGTCATTCATCGCCCCGTCAATGATCAGGAAATCGCGATCTTCACCGGATTTCACGTAAATCACCTCAGAGACCATGATACCGGCGTTCCCGACGATCAGCCGACCCGGCTCAATCTCGATCTCGCAGCCCAGATGCCCCAGCTTGCGCTTGATCATCGCGCCATAGTCGGAGGGTAAAGGCGGCGCCTGATTGTCGCGTGCATAGGGAATGCCAAGACCCCCACCGAGGTCCAGACGCCGGATGTTGTGGCCTTCGGCGCGCAACTGCTCTGTCAACTCCGCAACCTTGTCATAGGCGGCTTCGAACGGGGCAAGCTCTGTCAACTGGCTGCCGATATGCACATCAATGCCGATCACCTCCAGCCCCTTCATCGAAGCGGCGAGCGCATAGACCTCGCGCGCGCGCGAAATCGGGATGCCGAATTTGTTCTCGGACTTGCCCGTGGCGATCTTTGCATGCGTTTTGGCGTCCACATCGGGGTTCACGCGAATGGTGATTGGTGCGGTAACGCCCATCTCCAGCGCGGCGGCGTTCAGCACCTCCATCTCCGGCTCGGACTCAACATTGAACTGTCGAATGCCCCCTTCGAGCGCGAGGCGGATTTCGGCGGCTGTCTTTCCCACCCCTGAAAACACGATCTTGTCGCCGGGCACCCCGGCGGCCTTGGCCCGCAGATACTCACCCCCCGACACCACGTCCATGCCCGCCCCCGCCTGAGCGAGGGTCTTCAGGATCGCCTGATTGCTGGCCGCTTTCATGGCGTAGCATACGAGGTGGTCCATCCCGTCAAGCGCCTCATCAAAAAGGCGGAAATGCCTCAGAAGCGTTGCAGTGGAATAGAGATAAAACGGCGTGCCCACGGCGGCCGCAATCTCGGGCACCGATACATCCTCGGCGTGCAACACGCCATCGCGATAGAGAAAATGATCCATGCGCGCGCTTTACGCAAAAGCGCAGCCAAGATCAATCAGCCTTTGCCGCGCGCGGCGTTTCGGCCCAACAGGCAGTTCCAGCCGCAGACCTCAACGATTGTGCATCCGCAACGCCAGGTACAGCGGCAAGCCGCAGCTGACGCCGATGCAAAAGGTTGCGGGGATCGCAATCAGGCCCAGCCAACGGCGCGTACGGAAGGTTTCAGCCAGCACCCAGACGGTCAGTGCCACGGCGGCAATCGTGAGATCCCACACCAAACCACTTGTCGCGGCGTTGACATGCCATGCATCGACCATGGCCATCAGATCATAGCCGTTGGCGTTGAACCAGCTGATGAAATAATACATGGGGTGGATGGACCCCCACACCGCCAGTGCAAAGAAAACCATACGCAGCATATTCATTTCAGCCCCTTTTGACCACGCCGTAGCGCGCATAGCCGGAAATACTCACCCCCGTCTGCGGCGCAGGCTCAGATGTCGGTTTGGATGCGGGCTGACGCTGTGTCCCCGTACAGGCGGACAAGAGCGCAACGCATGATACCAAGGCGAGCAGCTTGATCACGCGCGTTACAGCCCCAGAAATATCGAAAACGGGCCTTGGTTCAGACCGACACCGATGTTCGAGTTCACGCCACCTGAGCCAATCGCGACGGATGCTCCGACGGACGGGCGCACCGGCTCACCATCCACACCACAGGCGGATAGCGTACCGATCAAAACCAACACCGCAACACTTCGGATCATCACAGGAGTGCCCTCCACCGAGCGATTTGTTCGCGCACCCGCACGGGTGCCGTTCCACCGTATGATATACGGCTTTGAACCGAGTTTTCCACCCCGAGCACATCAAAGACATCCCCCGTGATGCCAGCATGTACGCCGCGCATATCTTCCAGCGTGAGGTCCGGCAGGTCGCAGTGTTTCGCTTCGGCCAGTGCGACCAATGCGCCAGTGACGTGATGTGCCTCGCGGAACGGCAGGCCAAGTACGCGCACCAACCAGTCCGCAAGGTCCGTGGCCGTTGAAAAGCCCGAACCCGCCGCCTGCGCAAGGCTCTCGCGGTTGGCCGTCATGTCGCTGACCATGCCGGTCATCGCCGCCAGCGCGAGCATGAGGTTGTCGGCGGCATCAAAGACTTGCTCTTTATCCTCCTGCATGTCCTTGGAATAGGCCAGCGGCAGCCCCTTCATCACCATCATCAGCGCCGTATTGGCACCGAAAATGCGACCAACCTTGGCGCGGATCAGTTCAGCGGCGTCCGGGTTCTTCTTTTGCGGCATGATCGAAGAGCCAGTGGAAAAGCGGTCCGACAGCGCCACAAAGCGGAACTGAGCAGAGGACCAGATCACCAGTTCCTCGGCAAAACGACTGAGGTGCATGGCGCAGATGCTCGCCGTGCTCAGGAATTCGAGGGCAAAGTCACGATCGCTCACGGCGTCGAGGGAATTGGCCGCAGGCCGGTCAAACCCCAGCGCCTGCGCGGTCATGTGACGGTCAATCGGAAAGGACGTACCCGCCAGCGCCGCCGCCCCAAGCGGGCTTTCATTCATGCGCGCGCGCGCATCACGCACACGGCTCAGGTCGCGTCCGAACATCTCCACATAGGCCATCATGTGATGGCCCCAAGTCACAGGTTGCGCGGTCTGTAAATGGGTAAAGCCGGGCATGACCCAATCTGCCCCGGCTTCGGCCTGATCGAGCAACGCACGGATCAGCGCCAGCAATCCGGCCTCACACGCATCCAACTGATCGCGCACCCAGAGTTTGAAATCCGTGGCGACCTGATCGTTGCGACTGCGGCCCGTGTGCAAGCGCCCGGCAGGCTCGCCGATGATCTCCTTCAGGCGCGCCTCCACATTCATGTGAATATCTTCCAGCGCGGTCGAAAACGGGAAATTTCCCGCCTCGATTTCTGACAAGACCGTGAGTAGCCCTTCCCCCATGGCCTGCGCATCGCTAGGCTCAACAATGCCTGTCGCGCCCAGCATCGCGGCATGTGCTCGCGACCCTGCAATATCTTGTGCAGCCATACGCTTGTCGAACCCGATTGAGGCATTAATTGCTTCCATGATCGCATCGGGTCCGTCCGCAAAACGGCCGCCCCACATCTGATTGGAAGATTTCGGGTTTTGCGTGTCTGTCATCTGTGTTCACCCTTTGGAGGGAAAATGAAAAATATTGTTTCCGCGCTCGTTTATACGGCCCTTTCCTTGGGTGCAATCACCGTGGGCACGACGGCCCATGCCGATCTTGCGGCCGCAGCAGAAATGCGCGACGGCGACATGAAAAAACTGGTGTTTCATGCGACCCCGCAGGATACGTCGGATGCGGCGTTCTTTCTGGAAGATGATGGCGGCACAACCACGTTGGAAAGCTACCGGGGCAAATACGTATTGCTGAATTTCTGGGCGACATGGTGTGCGCCCTGCCGGGTTGAGATGCCCCACCTGTCCGAATTGCAGACAGAATTCGGCGGGGACGATTTCGAGGTGCTTACCATTGCGACGGGACGAAATTCGCCCACCGGTATCAAGAAATTCTTTGAAGAGATCGGCGTGGATAATCTGCCCCGCCATCAGGACCCAAAACAGGCGCTTGCCAGCGAGATGGCGATCTTTGGACTGCCGATCACCGTGTTGATAGACCCCGAGGGCAAGGAAGTCGCCCGCCTGCGCGGCGACGCGGATTGGGCATCGGACAACGCCAAGGCGATCATCGAAACGATCCTCGCGCGCGCACCATCCTGATTAAAACGGCTGCTGCGCAGGAAACAATGGACCTGTGACCAGATTTCTCTAGGCTGATGGATATTCAATCGATTGGTTTTTGAGAGGCCCGCACCGTGCCGTTTTACAGCAGTTTACGCAAAAGCTATCCCGCTGGCTCTGCTGAGGAAACGCTGCGCAAACGCACGCTTGCCGGTATTCGACGACTGCGCGCCGCCTTGGCTGACCATTTTCCCAGCGATACAGATCGCATGGGAACGGTGCGCATCGGCACATGGAACATCCGCGAATTCGGTAATGCAAAATTCGGCGGGCGCGACAGCTATGAACCGCTGTATTACATGGCCGAAATCATCTCGAACTTCGACATCGCCGCAATTCAGGAAGTGCGCGATGACATGCGCGAGTTCACCCAACTGCTGGAAATTCTCGGACCCGATTGGGATTACATCGCCACCGATGTGACAGATGGTGCCGCCGGAAACGGTGAGCGGATGGTGTTCATGTTCAACCGCAATCGCGCACGGTTTCGCAATATCGCGGGCGAGTTGACACTGCCCGAGGGCAAGAAGGTGCTCGCCAGCTTTGGTGAACGCATCAAGCTGGAGAACGGCATCGCTCTGCAATTGCCGCCCGGGGCGGACCTGTCCGGCGTCTACCGGGCGCGATCCTTGCGAAACAACAGCAAGATACGTCTGGATCAGGACGTGGAAATCCCGCTGCCCGACGGCACGATGTTGCAACTGCCCGACGGCAGCGGGCTGGCCGTGACAAAAGGCACCGAGGTTACCCGCCCGCCCAACACACGCGGACAGGTGAATGTGGATTTGCCAGCAGGCGTTGTGGCGGGAGAGGCCTTTCGCCTCAGGTTTCCCGGGGATGCGCTCGACCAGAGCTTCAAGCAGTTCGCGCGCACCCCTTTTCTGGTCAGTTTTCAGGCAGGGTGGCTAAAAATTGACCTCGCCACGGTGCATATCTATTTCGGCTCGAATGAAGACGACAGGTTGCTGGAACAGAGACGCCGGGAAATCGCCAGACTGACCGAAGCCATCGGCAACCGCGCTTCAAAGGAGATGAAAAAGAACCCTGACAATGCGATGGTGACTGCCGTTCTGGGTGATTTCAACATCATCAGCCCGGAACATGAGACGATGCAGGCACTGGAAGCCAACGGTTTCGAAGTGCCCGACAAGATCAAGCAAATTCCCGGATCAAACGTTGATAAATCAAAGGCATACGATCAAATCGCATTCTGGGAACCCAAGCGCAGCCGCGGCTATGCCCATGTGAAAGTACATGGCGCGAACGTCTTTGACTTTTTCGAACATGTCTATCGGCTGGATGAACGCGACACCTATCAGCCACACCGCTCAGAGCGGTCGTATAAAAACTGGCGCACCTATAAAATGAGCGACCACCTGCCCATGTGGGTTGAGCTTGCAAGCGACTTTTCGGACGCTTTTCTTGATGTGTGCGACGCGGCAGAGCCACCCGAATAATACACGGTTATGGCATTTATCCCGGTGCGGGAGCCTGAAACTTGTCAAAACCAAACCTTTCGTAGGTATTGTTCACACTGCCGGGGTGGAAAACACATGCGCCATCCCTTTTTCGCGATCAGATGGAAAAAACGTTGACGGGCCAAGAGATAGGTTTAGCTTCGCGCACAACCGGAGGCACTGCCCTATGCCGCTTTTGACGCGACTTTTCATTTCATTCCTTGTTCTGTGGATCGGCGTAGTCGCAAATGCTCAAAATGGGCCGCCGCCGGTCACTTTGGCCAACCCTGTCGTGAAGACCATCGTCGAAGACGACGAGTTTGTCGGACGCTTCGAAGCCGAAGGCGAAGTAATCGTGCGCGCCCGGGTGTCGGGCTATCTGCAGACGGTGCACTTTGATGACGGAAGCCGGGTCGAAGCAGGGCAGCTTTTGTACACGATTGACCAGCGCCGCTTTCGCACTGCTTTGCGTCAGGCACAGGCGCAGATCGACGTGGCACAAGCCACCTATGATTTCACGTTGGAGCAGTTGGAGCGTGCAGAATCTCTGATCCTGAACGGAAACATTTCGCAAAGCGCGGTCGACTCCCGCAGAGAAGCCTATCTCGCCGCGCAGGGCGCTCTTGAGCAGGCCCGTGCAGCCCTCGAACTGGCGCAGATCGACCTTGAGTTCACACAGATCACAGCCCCCATGTCAGGCCGGATCGACCAGACGCAGGTTGACCCCGGCAACCTTGTGCTTGCCGACCAGACGGAGCTTACGTCGATCGTATCCTCTGATCCGATCTACTTCTTTTTTGATATTGATGAGCGCTATTTTCTTGCCTACGCCCGCGACGCCCGCGCACGCGGCGCTTCCCTGCAAGAGGGTGGCGGGCAGCTTCAGGTCAAAGTATCCCTGTCAGACGAATCCATTCCCCCGATCGACGGCACGCTGGACTTTTCGGAAAACAGGATCGACGCGGAAACCGGCACGATGCGTGTGCGTGCCGTCTTGGACAACCCCGATGAGATGCTGACGCCGGGTCTGTTTGGTCGGGTCAATGTACCGGGGTCCCTGCCCTACGAGGGGATTTTGGTGCCCGATGCGGCGATTGTCGCAGACCAGAACCGGCGCCTTGTGATGAGTGTCGATGCAGAGGGCAACGTCACGCCCATTCCTGTGCGCCCCGGTCCGCGCATTGATGGCTACCGCGTGATACGCGAAGGGCTCGACGGGAGCGAGTTGATCGTGATCGAAGGCATCATCCGCGCACGCCCCGGCAGCGTTGTCACGCCGGAACGGGTGGAATTACCGCCGGTTGCGGAAAACTGAAATGGGCCGTTTTTTCGTAAGCCGACCGATATTCGCCATCGTCATGTCGGTCATCATGACCATTGTCGGCATGCTCGCCTATACCCAATTGCCCATCGAGCAATATCCGCAGATCGCGCCCCCCTCAATTGTGGTGCGGGCAAATTACCCTGGCGCGGATGCCGAAACCATTGCGGCGACCGTCGCCACGCCGCTTGAGCAAGAGATCAACGGTGTGGAGGGGATGCTGTATCTGTCTTCCTTCTCGACCGCGGACGGCTCTATGAGCCTGACCATCACCTTCGAGCTGGGCACTGACCTTGATGCCGCACAGGTTCTCGTTCAAAACCGTGTCGCCATCGCGGAGCCGCGCCTGCCGCAAGAGGTGCGCGCACTCGGGGTAACAACCACCAAATCCTCGCCCGATCTGATGATGGTTGTGCATATGCTGTCACCGGATGAAACCTTTGATCAGCTCTATGTGTCGAACTACGCACGGGCACGGGTGCGTGACCGGCTGGTGCGCCTTGATGGGGTTGGTGATCTGCTGATCTTTGGTGAACGGGAGTTTTCGGCGCGGGTCTGGCTCGATCCGGACCGGTTGTCATCGCTCAGCCTGACCGCGGCGGACGTGGTGGATGCGCTGCGCGAGCAGAATGTACAGGTCTCCGGTGGCGCGCTCGGCGCGCCGCCCAACGATATGAACAGCGCTTTTCAGGTCACCATCACCACGCAAGGACGCCTTGAAAGCCCGCGCGAATTTGGCCGGGTCATCGTAAAAGCTTCTGAAGACGGCAGGGTCGTGCGCGTGCGCGATGTTGCTCGCGTTGAAATCGGCGCGCGGTCCTATGTGAACAATTCATACCTCAACAACAAACCGGCGGTGGCCTTGGGTATATTTCAGCGACCCGGCTCAAATGCGTTGGCCTCTGCGGATGAGATCATAGCGGTGATGGATGAACTGGCCGAGGATTTCCCGCGCGGGCTGGAATATCAGGTGGTCTATAACCCGACCGAATTCATCGCCGCATCCGTCAACGCAGTCTACCGCACCTTGTTCGAGGCGGTCTTGCTGGTGGTCGTGGTGATCCTTGTTTTCCTGCAAAGCTGGCGTACCGCCATCATCCCGCTGCTGGCCATCCCGGTGTCACTGATCGGCACCTTCGCGGTGATGTTTGCGCTTGGATATACGCTGAACCTGCTGACGCTCTTTGGCCTGATCCTTGCCATCGGCATTGTGGTCGATGATGCAATCGTGGTCGTCGAGAACGTCGAACGCAACATCAAGAACGGGATGACACCCCGGCAAGCCTCCGCGCGCACCATGGACGAGGTGCAAAGTGCCATCATTGGCACCTCCCTTGTCCTGATCGCGGTGTTTGTACCCGCAGCACTTGTGCCCGGCATCACGGGCCAGTTTTACAAGCAGTTTGCTGTCACGATTTCCGTGGCGACCGTGATTTCGACGATCAATTCCCTGTCGCTCTCCCCTGCCCTCGCCGCAAGCATCCTCAGACCCCACAGCGAAACGCCGTCCCGCAACCCGCTGACCCTTTTGACGCAGCCGCTCGCCCGTGGGTTCAACCGCGGATTTGACAAGCTGACGGCCGGATATGTGGCTATCGTCTCTGTGCTGGTGCGATCATACAGAATGCTGGCCCTGTCATTCGTGGCCTTTGCCGGGCTGCTTGGGACGACCTACTGGCTTAGCCAGCAAGTCCCGACCGGTTTCATTCCTGACGCAGATCAGGGATATGCCATTGTCGTGGTTCAATTGCCCGATGGCGCCTCTTTAGAACGCACGGATGCCGTGATGCGGCAAGCAACCGAAATCGCGCTTGAGACACCCGGTGTGACAAATGCCGTTGCCTTTGCGGGTTTCTCCGGCGCGACTTTCACCAATGCCAGCAATCAGGGCGTCATCTTCACCACATTCGACAGCTTTGAAAACCGCATTGAAACAGGGCTGGACGCAGGCGCAATCGTCGGCCAGCTTTTCGGACGGATGCAGTCCCTCCGGGAGGCGTTCATCATCGCGATTGCTCCGCCGGCTGTGCGCGGGGTCGGCAACGGCGGCGGCTTCAAGCTGCAACTGCGTGAGAACGAAAGCGCGGACATGTCGCGTGTACTGGGGACGGCCTATGCGATCATGGGGGCCTCGGCGCAGTCCGACAAGGTGCAACGTGTGTTCACGACGTTTTCGGCCAACTCGCCACAGGTCTATCTGGAGATTGACCGCGTCAGGGCGCAGATGCTCAACGTGCCCATCGGGGAGATTTTCGAAACCCTCGCGATCAACCTCGGGTCGGCCTATGTGAATGATTACAACGCGCTTGGCCGACTGTTTCAGGTACGCGCCCAGGCGGATGCGCAATTCCGTCTCGATGAGAAAGACATCACCGCGCTGAAGGTGCGTACGGCCACCGGCGCATTGGTGCCCTTGGGCACTTTGGTGTCCGTGGTGGATACGGCAGGCCCCGCACTGGTGCAACGCTACAACCAGCAAGTATCAGTGCCAGTTCAAGGCTCCGCAGCGCCGGGCGTGTCGACCGGTGAGGCCTTGATCGCAATGGAGGAAATGGCCACGGCCCTGATGCCCCCCGGCGTTGATTTTGAATGGACGGAACTGGCCTTTCAGGAACGCAATCAGGGCGATACAGCGGCCTATATATTCGCCTTTTCCATCCTCTTTGCCTTTCTGTTCCTCGCAGCCCTCTACGAAAGCTGGGCCTTGCCTGTGGCAATTATCCTCGTTGTGCCCCTTGCGGTTCTGGGGGCTTTGGCGGGCGTGATGTATCGCGGGATGGATAATAACATCCTGACGCAGGTCGGGTTGATCGTCCTTGTCGGTCTTGCGGCCAAGAACGCAATTCTGATCGTGGAGTTCGCAAAACAAGCGCATGAAGAACGCGGATGCTCTGCGGTTGAAGCCGCAGTTGAGGCCAGCAAACTGAGGTTACGGCCGATACTGATGACCGCATTGGCGTTTATCCTCGGCGTGGTGCCCTTGATGATAGCCACCGGCCCGGGGTCGGAGATGCGTCAGGCGCTTGGCACGGCGGTCTTCTTTGGCATGTCCGGCGTGACCTTTCTGGGCCTGTTCTTCACGCCTGTGTTCTATGTGGCGATCCGGTCCCTGTTCCCCTTGAAACAGTTGCCGGACTGATCAATCCGTCTCACCGACACTTATCCATGCAGATTGGGTAAACCAAGGTTTAAAAACGGCGCCTCATCGCTTAGTCAGCCTGTGGCGAAGGTGCGTACTTGTGTCTTTGCGCCGCCAAACAGCAACCAGATCAAAGGGTCAGACATGCAAAACCGACAGCTGCGCCAAGACGGAAAAACAGTTTCAGCGATCGGTCTGGGGTGTTGGAGCTTTGCAGGATCCTACGGGGCCACCAGTGAGAGCGAAGCGCATGAAACACTGGCCGCAGCGCGCGATCTTGGCGTCGATTTCCTCGACACGGCGAATGTCTACGGCATGGGCGTATCGGAAAGCATCATCGGTTCCTACCTGAAAACAACGCAAAACACGTTCACCATTGCGACAAAAGCGGGTATCTCGCGCGATCCGCAAACCGGGGCGCGCGTGTTCAATAACACGGCGGCGTATCTGCGCGGCGAATTGGAAAACTCCCTGTCACGGCTGGGTCTTGAGCAGGTCGATCTCTATTACATTCATCGTCGCGATGCCGATGTCCCGATTGAAGATGTCATGGAAACGCTGCTGGCGTTCAAGGCGGAGGGCAAGATCGGCGGGATCGGGTTTTCCGAAATCTCGCCCGCGTCGCTCAGACGGGCCGCCGCCGTTGGGAACGTTGATGCGGTACAAAGCGAATACTCCCTCTGGACCCGCCAGCCGGAGATGGGCATGATCCAGACCTGCAAGGCGCTAGGGGTCGCCTTTGTGCCGTTTTCGCCGCTTGGGCGCGGTATGCTCACAGCGACGCCACCTGACCCTGCGACCTTCGAAAAAGGTCATTTCCGTACCGGCACACCGCGTTTTTCAGAGCCGAATTTCAGCCACAACATGACCTTTATATCCAAGTTCCAGAGGCTCGCGCAGACGCTTGATATCTCTCCGGCAACTCTGGCGATTGCGTGGTGCCTGACGCGCGGCGATCACCTCATCCCGATCCCCGGAACGCGCAGCGCAGCGCATTTGGCCGAGTGCGTTGCCGGGTGCTCGTTTGAGATGACCCGGGAAATCGAAGACGCCATAGATAACATCCTGCCGATTGGATGGGCTCATGGCGACCGCTACGCGCCGGAACAATGGCCGGGCGTGGAAGGCTACTGCTGAGCCTCTCAAAGGGGCCGCGTTCCAGCTAGAGCGTCTGACGAAATACCTGACACATCAAGTTTCACGTAACGCGCTGAAATCCTTGTTTCCAGCGCGTTACGTGATCGCGGTTTTTCGCGTGACGCTTTGAAACAGCCCGCAAACCTTACGCCTTAAACGCCAGCGTATTCCCGGTCATCAATATGCGTCAATGAACACCAGCTCATCATTGAAGAAGGTTGTGACCGCAGAGCCCGAAGTGAAACCTGGCAGCAGCCCGTCATCTTCCAGCAAGCCCACTTCCAACGTCACCCTTGCCGTATCGGTCCCGCCATTTCCGTCACTGACCGTATAGGTAAAGCCGGTCGTGTCCCCCGGACCAACCAGATCGCCCCGGTTCTGGAAATCAACGACCCCGCCCGGGTAAACCCGGAACTCGCCGCCATTGTCACCAGCAAAGAGGATGCCCGGTTCAATGGGCTCACCGTTCACAAAGATGATTTCATCGGCACCAAAGTCGTTTTCGAGCAGGTCGGTTTGGTCATTGATCGCCCCAAGGCGGAACAGGCTGCGGCCTGCATCGTCGAGGTCGAACGCGGACACCATGAAGACGTCATCATCCGCAATGTCAGGCCCGACGTTCAAGGTCACCCGCGCGGTATCTGTGCCGCCATTGCCATCGCTGACCGTGTAGGTGAAGCCGGTGGACTCCCCCGCAGCCACGAAGTCACCACGGTTCTGGAAATCAACCACACCCCCCTCATAGACACGGAATTGGCCACCATTGTCACCGGCAAACAGAATGCCCGGCTTGATCGGCTCGCCATTGACCGAGATGATCTTGTCCGCACCGATGTCGTTTTCGAGCAGGTCCGTCTGGTCATTGATCGCCCCAAGGCGGAACAGGCTGCGGCCAGCATCGCTCAACTCACCCTCGGTGATGTCAAAAGTATCATCCGCGGCAATGTCGGGCCCGATTGTCAGGGTCACCGTCGCCGTGTCCGTGCCGCCGTTGCCATCACTGACCGTGTAAGTAAAGCCAGTTGTATCACCGGGCGCAACCAGATCCCCCCGGTTCTGGAAGTCGAGAACGCCGCCTTCGAACACACGGAATTGACCGCCATTGTCACCGGCAAACAGAATGCCCGGCTTGATCGGCGCACCATTGACCGAGATGATCTTGTCTGCGCCGATGTCGTTTTCGAGCAGGTCGGTCCGATCGTCGATCGCCGCAAGCCGGAACAGGCTACGGCCAGCAGCCGTCAATTCGCCCTCGGACACAACGAATGCATCGTTGCCTGCGGTGACATCACCACCCTCCGGGCTGATCGTGATCGTCACCGTCGCCGTGTCCGTCCCGCCGTTGCCGTCGCTGATGGTGTAGTCGAACGTGTCCGTCGCCGTTGTCCCTGCGCCCAGACCGCTGAAGCTGCCGTTCTGGTCGTAGTCAAACGTTCCGTCCGCGTTCAGCGTCACGATGGCGCCGGAGGCGAGCGTCGTGGCGACGCCAAGGGCCGCTGCCGAACCGTTCAGCGCGGTCACCGAAAGCGTATCGCCGTCGATATCACTGTCCGCGCCATTGCCATTGTCGGCCAGCACATTGCCGCTGAGCGCGCCATCGACGCTCACGCCACGGCTGTCATCCACCGCATCCGGTGCGTCATTCACGCCGCTCACGCCAATGCTGACCGTGGCAGTGTCCGTGCCACCGTTCCCATCGCTGATGGTATAGGTGAAGCTGTCCGTCGCCGTCGCGCCAACGCCGAGGAACTCGAACGCGTCGTTCGGGTCATAATCAGCCGTGCCATCGGCATTCACCGTCAGCAAAGCACCCGAGGCCAGCGTGATTTGCACTCCGACACTCGCCGCACTGCCGTTGATGGCCGACACCACCCGCGTATCCCCGGCATCCACGTCGCTGTCAGCGCCGTTGCCGTTATCGTTCAGGATGTTGCCACTGACGGCGGTGTCTTCATCCGTCGCAAAGCTGTCATCCTGTGCAACAGGTGCATCATTCACTCCGTCGATTGACACGGTGACCGTCGCCTCATCCGTTGCGCCGAACTCATCCGCCAGAGTGTAGGTGAAACTGTCGCTGCCGACATCTCCGAGCGCGAGCGTCTCGAAGGCACCGTTTGGATCGTAGTCAAACGTACCATCCGCGTTGAGGGTCAACAAAGCGCCAGAGGCCAGCGTGATCTGGGATCCGACATCGCCCACCTGCCCGTTGACAGCCGCGATGCTCAGAACCGCGCCGTTGTCCACATCGTTGTCGACCCCGTTGCCGTTATCCGCAAGCACATTGCCGCCGATGATACCGGTATCTTCATCCGTGGATACGGTATCATCCTGTGCAACAGGTCCGTCATTCACACCCGTGATCTTCACATCGACGGTCGCAGTGGCAGTGCCGCCGTTTCCATCCGTCACCGTGTAACTGAAACTGTCTGAAGCGGTTTCACCTTGGGCAAGTGTTTCGAACTGACCATTGGTGTCGTAGGTGATGGTGTCATTATCCGCCTCGACCAGCACGGCACCGATGGTGGCGAGATCATCTACCGATGTGATCTCGACATCGTCACCATCTATGTCGGTGTCATTCGCGGTAGCGATCACCGATCCCGAAGTATCTTCGGTTACAGCAAGCGTATCATCGCCCGCCACCGGCGCATCGTTTACGCCGTTGATCGTGATGCTGACGGTTGCGCTATCCACGCCGCCATTGCCATCGCTGATCGTATAGGTGAATGTATCCACCGCCGTTTCACCAACCCCAAGCGTTTCGAATTGCCCGTTCGGGTTATAATCAAACGTGCCATCGCCGTTATTCGTGACGATACCAACAGTCGTGGTGTCATCAAAGCCGGTGACGGACAGAGGATCGGTATTCGGATCCTCGTCGTTGGCCAGAACCGAGCCGGTGGTAAAGGCCGTATCCTCATCGGTGTCAAAGGCATCGGCAATCGCGACGGGTGGCAGGTTCGACCCGCCAATGGTGATCGTCACTGTCGCCGTGTCCGTCCCGCCGTTGCCGTCGCTGATGGTGTAGTCGAACGTGTCCGTCGCCGTTGTCCCCGCGCCCAGACCGCTGAAGCTGCCGTTCTGGTCGTAGTCGAACGTTCCGTCCGCGTTCAGCGTCACGATGGCGCCGGAGGCGAGCGTCGTGGCGACGCCAAGGGCCGCTGCCGAACCGTTCAGCGCGGTCACCGAAAGCGTATCGCCGTCGATATCACTGTCCGCGCCATTGCCATTGTCGGCCAGCACATTGCCGCTGAGCGCGCCATCGACGCTCACGCCACGGCTGTCATCCACCGCCTCCGGGGCATCATTCACGCCTGTGACGCCAATGCTGACCGTGGCCGTGTCGGTGCCACCGTTCCCATCGCTGATGGTATAGGTGAAGCTGTCCGTCGCCGTCGCGCCAACGCCGAGGAACTCGAACGCACCGTTCGGGTCATAATCAGCCGTGCCATCGGCATTCACCGTCAGCAAAGCACCCGAGGCCAGCTGGACCTGCGTGCCAACATTTGCGGATTGCCCATCGACCTGCGTCACAACCAGCATGTCCAGCTGATCAATGTCGCTGTCCACCCCGCCGCCGTTATTGGCAAACAGGTCAAGGCCGACGAGTCCGGCGTCTTCGCTAGTGGTAAAGAAGTCGCCCTGCGCGACGGGTGCATCGTTCAGACCGGCAATGTCGATTGTAACCGTTGCCGTATCCGTCCCCCCGTTCCCGTCAGAGACCGTGTAGTCAAACGTGTCGGTTCCCGACTGGCCCGCAGACAGGGTTTCAAACTGTCCGTTCGGGTCGTAGTCGAACGTGCCGTCACCGTTCAACGTCAACAATGCCCCGGAGGCCAGCGCCACCTGCACACCGACGTCGCCCGCCGCCCCATTGAGGGCGCTGACCAGCAGCGTGTCGCCATTTGCATCCGTGTCATTGGCGAGCACGTCACCAGTGACTGCCGTGGCCTCATCCGTCGCGGCACCATCATCAACCGCAACCGGCGCATCGGCATCGCCGTTGATCGTGATGGTCGCGGTGGCCGTATCCGTGCCGCCGTTTCCGTCCGACAAGGTGTAGACAAAACTGTCGGTGGCCGTTTCGCCCGCGTTCAGCGTGTCGAACGCCCCATTGGTATCATAGCTGAATGTGCCCGATCCGTTGACGGTCAGCAAAGCACCGGAAGCCAGCGTGATCTGTTGACCGATATCCGCCGCCTGCCCGTTGACCGCACTGATAAACGGCACGTCAGAGGCATCCGGATCGCTGTCGGCCCCGTTGCCATTGTCCGCCGTGAGGTTGCCAAACAGGGTGCTGTCTTCGCCGGTCGTCAGCGCATCGTCATTTGCAACCGGCGCGTCATTTACACCGTTCACGACAATCGACAGGGTTGCGGTCGCACTGCCGCCGTTGCCATCCGCCACCGTGTAGCTGATCGAATCCGTCGCCGTCTGCCCCACGCTCAGCGTGTTGAACGCCGTGCCAGGATCATAGATGAATTGCCCATCCGAGCCCAATGTGACAGAGCCGCCGCCGCTGGTTGTGGTGGCGACGCCCACCGCGAGGGTCGATCCCCCAACCTCGGTGACCACAAGGGTGTCGTTGGCATCGATATCGGTATCATTGCTCAGGACATTGCCGGAGGTCGAGCTGTCTTCATCCGTGCTGACCGTGTCGTTTACGCCAAGCGGCGCATCGTTCACACCTGCAATCGTCAGCGTCACGGTCGCCGTGTCACTGCCGCCATTGCCATCTTCGATCGTGTATTCGAAGGTCTCGGTCGCGGTATCCCCGACGCTGAGGTCTTCATAGCCGTTGTTCGGGTCAAAGCCGAACTGACCGTTGCTTTGCAGGGTGACTTGCCCGCCACCCGCCAGGAGCACGGCAACACCCACATTGGCGGCACTGCCGTTCACTTGCGTTACGGTGATCGGATCGCCACCGGCATCGCTATCGGCGCCATTGCCGTTATCGGCCAGAACATCGCCAGTTACCGTCACCTCTTCGTCGGCTGCGATACTGTCGTCTCGCGCTACAGGTGGCGGGTTGGTGCCGTTGATCGAAATCGTCACCGATGCCGTGTCTGTGCCACCGCGTCCATCCGAAAGCGTATAGTCAAAGCTGTCGGTGCCGCCGGTGCCAAAGGCCCCGTTCGGATCATAATCAAAGGTGCCGTCCGCATTCAACGTCAGCAGCGCGCCAGAGGCCAGAGTGATCTGATTGCCAACATCGCCCGCCTGACCGTTGACTTCGGACACAGTGAGGGTGTTGACCGCATCCACATCGCTGTCAGCGCCGCTGCCATTGTCATTCAGCACATTGCCTGAGATCGGGTTGTCGTCATTGGCGGCAAAGGCATCATCAACCGCATCGGGATCATCGTTTTCACCCCGTACAAAGAAGTTGACCGTGGCCGTATCCGTGCCGCCTTCCCCGTCCGAAATCTCGTAAGACAGTTGATCGGAAGTGGTCTGGAAATCCGCGAGGTCTTCGAACTGACCGTTTGGATCATAGTCAAAGCTGCCATCGGCATTCAGTGTCACCAGCGCACCGGACGCCAGCGTGATCTGCTGCCCGACGTTTGCCGCAACACCGTTCACCGCACTGACCGTCAGCGCATCCCCGCCCGGATCACTGTCGTTGGTCAGGGCGTTGCCAGTCAATGCGGGGCCGTCTTCGTTGACATTGACAAAGTCATTCGTGGCATTCGGGTTGGCATTCACAACCGTCACTTCGAATGTATCAGTCTCAACCGAATTTGCCTCACCCGCATTGTCATCCACCGTCACCGTGACGGTGAAGGTGCCTTCGCCCGCGAAAACATGGTTGAGCACAGGAGACAGCGACGACGTGGTGAACGTCGCAAGCGGCGAACCGTCGCCATAAGCCACCGTGAAAGAACGCGAATCCGTATCCGGGTCCGTCAGCGTCAGGGTCCGGTTCAGGTTTGCGCCTTCACCGACACTCGTATCTGCACCGGCCTCCAGACCGGGGGCATCATTGACCGGGTCGACGGTAATATTCGCAGCAACAGGCGGATCTTGCGAGAAGGCAATCCCGTCAGAACCCGTCCACAGGAAGCTGTCAAGGCCATTGAAATCCTGATTACCGGTGTAAATCAGATTACCCGCCAGCAAATCCGCTCGGGACACGATCTGACCCGCAATCACGGGAACACCATTCAACGCCAATGCGCCATTCACCGGGAAGGTTTCGATGCGGATTTCTTCCAGCGTGTTGCCGTTGGGGTCAACAAAGCCTGCTTCAAAGATCGCGGCATCCAATACGATCGCCGTATCTTCGTCGCCATTGGCAGATACCGGCGAAATCGACGGTGCATCATTGCCATAGATCTGGATCAAAACCGACCCGTTCCATGTGATCACAAAACCACCACCGGGCAGACCGGCGATATCAGGCTGGTTCTGCGACCCGCTTGTTGTTGTGTTGACCTGGAATTGGCTGTCGACGCGCGCACCACTGGAGTCGTATTGCTGCGCGAACACGCCCTGACCCGATCCATCCGTTCCGGCGTGATCAACCCATGCGATCACGAAATCGCCATTGTCCAGTGCCGCAACCACGGGATCGTTCTGCGTGGTAAAGCGCTGGTCGTTGACGCGGAACTCATCCACCAGCGGTGTACCGTCAGGGGCGATGATCGTGGCGTAAATGCCCGTCCCGCTCAGGTCCGCGACTGAATCTGTCCATGTCACCACGACATTACCGTCGCTCAGAACCGTTACCTCGGCGTCCGTCTGGTCGCGCCGCGTCGCGGTATTGACCTGGAACTCTGCACCGACAGGTGCCGCGCTGGCATCATAGCGCTGTGCGAAAATACCAAAGCTGTCACCGTCCGCAGTTCCGGCACTGGAGAACGACTGCCAAGTAACAAGGAAGCCACCATCGTTCAGTTCAGTGACCGCAGGGGCCGACTGCGTGCTGACCGTTTCCGTGTTCACGACAAACTGGCCGCCGATGGGCGTACCATCCGCCTGGAAATGCCGCGCGACGATGCCGCTGCCGTTGCCATCACCCGCGCCGCCTGAATTCGCGGATTCCCACGTGATTACAAATGTATCATCATTCAATACGGCAATGTCCGGGTTGGTCTGCGTGCTGCTCACCAGATCGTTTGCAACAAACTCGCTGCCATTCAGCGTGCCGTCAGGGTTGAAGACCTGCGCGACGATGCCGCTGCCACTTCCGTCCAGCGTGTCGTCCACCCATACAACAACCCAGCCTCCGTTGGAGAAGGCGGCGATTTCCTGCAACGACTGATCCTGTGCCGTTGTCGTATTGATCTGGAACTCATCGCTTGCACCTGAGGCGAGACCCGTCCCGTCGCGTGCCAGCTTGTTGCCGTTCACGTCAAAGCGTTGGCCAAAGATGCCCTCTCGGCTGCCATCCGTCCCAAAGCTTGTCCATGTGACGATGAAATCGCCCCCGGTCCCCGGCAGGGTCACGATCTCAGGGTCATCCTCGCTTCCGGTATCAGTCGTGTTCACGATCTGCTCGCTACCCACGGGTTGCGCAGAATCCGGCGTTGGCGTGATGGTGATCGTGACGACCTGCGGCTCTGACGCGCCGCCATCGCCATCGGTCACCTGAATGCGCAGGTCCCGCGTCGGCAACGGATCATCCGAGATGTTGCGATAGGTCAGGTTTTCAACCAAAAGTTCCACGATCTCGGCTGTCGCATTGGCATTCAGGCGCAATTCAAACGGTGTGCCGTCCTGCCCGTTCTGAATGATCTGAGCCACTTGGGTGCCATCCACCGACACCGCCGTTCCTGCAATCGTGATCTGTGACGTCTGACGCAGGCCAAGCTGGTCCTGCGTCAGATCATCCGGTGCATTGATCTGATCGATCAACGGCGCCGAAGAAATCAGGTTCGAAACAAGAATGGACCCGCCATCAAAGTCCGCTGAGTCCGGATCGGAAACCGCCGCAGCACCATCCGCATCAATCAGTTGCGGCACGCCATTCAGCGTGTTTTCGAGGTATGTGACCTCGCGGTTGATCCCCTCAACCACCGGATCGCCCCCACTGGCAAAATCCGCAGGGTCCCCGATGATGCGATGGAATACGCCGGCACTGCTCCCGTCACCCGCGGTGCCGCTGGTTTGCGAGGTAAAGGACACGACAAAATTTCCGCCCGGCAGCGCCGCGATGGAGGCTTCGTTTTGCGTGGAACTGAATTCCTGATTGACCTGCAACGCACCATCAATCCGGTTTCCCTGCGCATCGTACTGCTGCACGAACACGCCGGTGCCGCTGCCGTCAGTATTGTTGCCGTCGGAGTAGGTGATCGCAAACCCGCCACCGGAAATGGCAATCACATCGGGCGCGGATTGGACGCTATCAACCACTTCGTTGACAAGGAACTCCTCGCCCACGCGGTTGCCGAACCCGTCAAAACGCTGTGCGTAGATCCCGGCGGATGTGGTGAAGCCGAAATCATCCGCCACATCCGATTCAAAGACGACGACATAGCCGCCATCCTCAGTTGCGGCAACCTTTGGCGCGAACTGCGAGAACCGCTCGGTCGTGTTGACCTGCACCGGCCCACCAATCTGACTGTCGTCAGCGGCATAACGCTGCATGAAGACACCAGCGTCGTTATCGCCCGGATTATCCACGTTTGTCGCGGTAAAGACGACGACATATGTACCGTCCGATTGTACCGCGACATCTGGTGCGACCGCACTGGAAGACCCGAGTGGGGCGATCACGGTTTCACTGCCGACCGCACCCCCCTGATCGTTGTAACGCTGCACATAAATTTCGTCGATGAACGGGCTGGTTGATTCACGGCCGTTGCGGACAAGGACAAAATCACCGTTGTCAAAGGCCGCAAGTGCCGGGGCATCTGCATCGAAATGGGTCGTGCTGGCCACGGCGATTTCGCCGCCAACAGGCTGACCATTGACGTCAAACACCTGAATCGCGATTTCTTCGTCACCATCGACACCGATCAGGCCGGAGCTATCCTCCCAGGCGACGACAAAACCACCCGTGGACAGACCGACCACATCCGGGTTGTTTTGCGCAAAAGCCGCATTTGTGTTGACCTGAATTTCACCACCGACCGGTGCACCTGAAGCGTCATACCGCTGGGCAAAAACACCGAAATCGTTATCGCCTGTCGCATCCTGATTGGTGGAGGACCATACGATAACGTATCCCCCGTCAGCAAGCGATGCGACCTTGCTGTCGGCTTGACTGTTTGTCGTGAAGGAGTTCGTCTGAACCTCATCGCCGACCGGAACGGCACCGTCGGTTTCCGGCGTGATGTTGATCTGCACCACATCGCGCACATGCCCGCCGTCGCCATCATTGACCTGAATGGATACAAGCCGCGACGTTTCCGGATCATCCGAAGAATTCGCATAGGTCAGAGAGCGAATCGCCTCCTGAACCCGTTCCTGCGTCGCCGCAGCGTTCAGTTGCACCACCAGTTCGGCGCCATCCGCACCGTCGGATGTGATTGTCCCGATCGCGGTCCCGTCAACCGAAAGCGTCGTGCCGGAAATCGACACAGCGCCGCTTGTATCAAAGCCGAGGTTGTCCTGGGATGCATCATCCGGTGCCGCGAACTGCGATTGGATCACATCATTGACAACCATCGAAACCGTCAGCGCGCCACCGTCAAAATCAGCGGAATCCGCGTCGCCCAACCCAACGGCAGTCGCAAACAACTGACCCGACGCGTTCACATCCGCCTCATCAAGCGTGACACTGGCGTCCAGCGCGACCAGAACCGGGTTTTCGGAAATCTGCACCGTGCCCGCATTGGCAAAGACCTGTTGGAAAATGCCGTTGCTGTTCCCATCGCCCGCCGTGCCCGAGGTGACCGAGGTCCAAACGGCGGTGAAGCCGCCATTTGGCAATGCCACCAGACGTGCTTCACTCTGCGTGGAACTGAATTCGGTGTTCAACTGGAACTCACCGTCGATGCGGCTGCCGTCTGCTGCATAG
Source organism: Roseobacter denitrificans OCh 114 (assembly GCF_000014045.1). Taxonomy (NCBI): domain Bacteria; kingdom Pseudomonadati; phylum Pseudomonadota; class Alphaproteobacteria; order Rhodobacterales; family Roseobacteraceae; genus Roseobacter; species Roseobacter denitrificans. Next base: position 1,519,309 of record NC_008209.1, on the reverse strand, counting down.
ATTTGGCCAAACACGCCGTTTCCGCTGCCGTCGGTCCCGCCGTTGTCCGACCAGGCCACGACCCAGCCGCCCGTATCGAGCGCGATGACATAGGGATCAAACTGCGCATTCACGGTGGTTTCGTTGACCAGCGTCTCGCCACCGATTGCCACCCCATTTGCGTCAAAGCGCTGCATCTGGACGCCGGTGGAGCTGCCGTCCACACCGCTGTCGTCATCCCAGACCACCACAAAGGAGCCATCCGCAAGCGCTGCGACGCGGGCGGCATCCTGATTGCTGGACGTTGCGGAATTGACCTGGAATTCCCCGCCAACCGCTGTGCCATCTGCCTCGAAAAGACGCGCGAAAACGCCGTTTGCGCTGCCGTCGCCAGCCGTGCCAGAGGTGAAAGACGTCCATGTCACAACGATCCGACCGCCGCTCAGAATGGCGACGGAGGCGTCGCTTTGCGTGGATGAAAACTCTTCATTGACCTGAACAGACGCGCCCAAAGGCGTGCCGCTCGCATCAAACTGCCGCAGGAATACGCCGACGCCACTGCCATCCGCACTGCCCGAGTCAGAGAAAACCGCAACGATCGTACCGTCCGATTGCGCAGCAAGATCAAGCTGGTTTTGCGTGCTGCTGGTGATGTCGTTGACAAGGAACTCACCGCCGACCTTGGCGCCGTTTTCATCATAAACCTGCGCAAAGGTGCCACTGCTGATTTCACCAGCCGCGATACCAGCCGGATTCGCAAAGCTGTTATCGCTCCACCCGACGACAAAACCGCCTGTGGGCAGGCCGGTGACTGTAGGATCGGTTTGCGCGAATTCGGTATGCAGGTTGATCTGGAATTCACCACCAACCGGATCACCGTTCAGATCATAACGCTGGCCAAAGATCCCGGCGTTGGCATCTTGCACACGGTCCTGATCCGCACTGACCCAGACGACCACATATCCGATCTGCGCACCGGAGGAATCGTAGATCTCCGATGTGGCGGCATCATTCTGGCTGCCGGCCACGAATGTATTGACCTGTTCTTCGTCACCCTGCGGCAGAACTGTGCTGTCGACTTCACTATTTACAATAATGTCAATGATTTGCGATCCGGTTGAGCCGCCATCACCATCCGTAACCTGCACAGCGACCTGGCGCGATTCAAGCGGGTTGTCCGACAGGTTCTGATAGGACAACTGCGCGATGATCGACTCCACCGCCTCGGGTGTGGCTGATGCGCTGCTGAGCGCGATTTGCAGCGGGTTGCCCCCACTGCCGTCTTGCACGATCGTCCCGATGACGCTGCCGTTAACCGAGACCTGCGTTCCGGAAACGCTGACGCCATTGCCGTCCAGAACACCCAGCAGGTCTTGCGCAATGCCTTCGCCGGGGCCGCGCAGTTGTTCCTCATTGAGGCTGCTGCCCACGATGCGCTGCACAAGGATGCTGCCGCCATCAAAATCGGTTGAATCCAAATCGGTCAGGGACAGCGCGCCATCCTGATTCAGCAGTTGAGGGGCCGCATTTACGGTGTTTTCCTCAAAACGCGCCGTGTCCTCGACACCTGCCAAGACCGGTGCCATCGCCCCCGCTGGAAGCGCCGGTTGGTCAAACAACGCCTGGAACACACCTACGCCTGAACCATCTCCGGCTGAGCCAGAGGTCTGCGAGGCCCAAACGGCGGCCAGTGTGCCATTGTTCAACACGGCGAGGTCTGGTTGGCTTTGCGTGGATGAAACCTCTTCATTCACCACGAATGCATTGCCGTCGAAAGAGCCATCCGCGTTGAAACGCTGTGCAACGACACCGGTACCGGACCCGTCAACACCGCTGGAATCTGACCATGCAACGGTAAAGCCGCCGCCCGGCGTTCCCACCACAACAGGATCAGCCTGCGTTGAGATTGTCGATGTGTTGACCTGGAATTCAGCGCCCTGTGCCGCGCCACTGCTGTCATACACCTGACCGAAGATGCCATCGCTGCTCCCGTCATCGCTTTGCCATACGACGATAAACCCACCGTTTGGCAATGTTGCACTAGAGCCCAGAACGGCCACGTCCGGGCGCGACTGGCTGCCTGCCGTTGTGGTGTTGATCTGCTGCTCATCGGCACCGGCAAGCGTTCCGTCAAAGGAAACCAACTGGCCGCTTGTATCCACACGCTGTGCAAAAATCCCGATGGACGAGCCATCGCTGCCGCCCTGTTCTTCCCAGACGACCATGACATCGCCATTGTCCAGCAAGGTGACCTGCGCGCGTTGCTGCGCGCCAGACGTCGTGGAGTTGATCTGGAACTCGCCGCCTTCCGGCGCACCGGATGCATCGAAAACACGCCCGAACACGCCATTGCCGCTGCCGTCACCCGCAGAGCCAGAGGCAGTTGAGGTCCAGACAACCATGAAGCGACCAGCACCAAGGTCGACCGCCTCCGGTTGGTTTTGTGTCGATGAAAACTCTTCGTTCACCTGAAAGGCGGAGCCGACCTCCGTGCCGTCATTCTGATAAACCTGGGCAAAGACGCCCTGCCCGCTGCCATCCCGCCCGGTGTTATCGTTCCAAAGCAAAACGAACGTCCCATTGGACAGTCCCTCGGCCCGCGGCTGGATCTGATCACCGAAAGCGATATCGTTCACCTGAAATTCAACGCCGACCTGCTGGCCTTGTTCATTGAACTTTTGCGCAAAGATACCGCGATTGCCCGAGGCGGGGTTGTCTTGCTGCGTTGAATTCCAGACGACGATGTAGCCACCATCGCTCAACTCCGCGATGCGCGGGGCCTGCTGCGTGCTGGCAGTGAAGGAATTCACCTGCGATTCCTCCGCAAGGCCGGTGTCAATCGTCACCAGATCGCGGATAAGCTCTTGCTCCATGCGGGTGAACGGCGTCTGGTTCCCCGCCTGATTGCCGATTGCGAGGTCAAAGCCGAGGCGGTTTGTGCTGCTCAGCCCGCCGGTGATGCCAAATGTCAGCGCTTCGGCAAGGGCTTCGATCCCGGCTTCGGATGCATTTGCATTCAGATCGACCCGCAGTGTCGCCCCGTCAACACCGTTCGATGTCGCGTTGACCGTACCGATGACCGTCCCTTCGTAAGACACATTTGTCCCGTCAAAGCCGATCTCGCCCGCACCAGTGCCTTGATCTTGAATTGATATCTGCTTGTTCGCCGAAGAGTTGAACACTTCCGAAATCGACAAAAAGCCACCGTCAAAGCTCGTGCCTGCCAGATCATCAAAGTCGATATCTGCATCAATGAGTTGCGGTGCAGCAAACAATGCCGCCTCACTGCGCGCGGGCGCATCGTCAAGCTGCGTCGCCTCGTTCTCAGGGTCTGCAAAATCATCCAGTGCCAGCCCGGTAGCCGTTGAGGATCCGGGCGAGATCCGGACGTAGATCGAATCCGGCTCAGTCTGACCGCCATTCCCGTCCGTCACGGTGAACCCGATGCCGCGGTTGGTGAACTGGAGGTTCACGGCGGTATCGGTGGAACCATAGGCCAAATGCTCCATGATCGTTTTGACCGCTGCCGCATCCGCCGCCGCGTTGAAATCAATCCGCAAGGATTCCCCGTTGACGCCGTTTTGCGCCGCAGCAATGGTCCCGATGGCCGTGCCATTGATACTGATCGTGCTGCCCGAAATCGTCACGACGCCATCCGTCGCGATGCTCAGCTGATCGCTCGCGGTCCTGCCCGACGTGTAATAGACCTCAAGAGCGCCACCGTTGAAATTGGCGTTGTCAGGGTCAGAAAACCCGATTGCGTCATCCAGAATTTGCGCACCACCTACAATGTCATCCGCAAACAGCTGAACATCCCGCTCAACGTCTTCAAGCACAGGAGAGTTGTTCGCGCTCGGTGCGGATTCAAATGTTCGCAACGAAACGCCAAGGCTAGATCCATCGCCCGCGCCGCCGCTGTTGAAGGAGGACCAGACCGCCGCAAAACCATCGTTGAAAGATGTAACGGCGGATTGGAATTGCTGCGATGATGTCTCAACGTTCAGCTGGATTTCACCGTCTATGCGGTCACCATTGGCGTCAAAACGTTGCCCGAAAACACCATCGCCGCTGCCATCCTGATTGCTGCCCGCGGTCCAGCTGACCAGGAAGCCCCCATCACTCAGGGCCGTGATGTCCGCATCACTTTCGCTATTGAGCCGGTCCGTATTGACGCGGAATTCACCGCCAACGGCAGCGCCATTTACGTCATAGCGTTGTGCAAAGATACCACCAGCAGACCCGTCCAGCAGGTCATCTGTCCAGACGACGACAAAACCACCGCCATTCAAACCAATCACAGCCGGCTGTGACTGATCATCAAGGGTTGTCGTGTTAACCTGAAACTGCGTACCCGCTGCGGCGCCGTTTGCGTCAAAACGCTGCGCGAAGACACCATTGCGCGCGCCGTCCCCTTCGGAACCGCTGGCAAAGGATGTAAACACGACCACATGGCCTGCGTTGTTGCCGTTGGTGTCCACAAGCGTCGCAACATCGGGTTGCGACTGATTGCCCGACACCGTCGCTGTGTTCACCGTGGTTTCGGCACCGACGGCAACACCACTTGCGTCAAATCGCTGACTGAGGATCGCGTCCTGATTGCCATCGCCTTCATCCGACACATAAGTGGCGACAAATCCACCGTCAGCAAAGGCTGCGACCGCAGGTGAAAACTGGGAAAACGCCACGGCTGTATTTACAATGATTTCAGCGCCTTGTTCGACGCCATTTGCATCATAGCGCTGTGCCACAATGCCTGTGTCGAAATCGCCGGGATTGTCCTGATTGGTCGATTGCCACGCAACGACGAAGCCGCCGTCGGCCGTTGCCGTCACGGTGGGTGCGCTCTGCGCGTTTTCGGTGATGTCATTCACCAGGAATTCAGGGCCTGAAGGTATCCCGTTCGCATCATACAACTGGGCGAATACGCCGGTGTTGAAATCGCCGTTGTTGTCCTGATTGGTAGACTGCCAGACCACGACGATGCCGCCACCCGTCAGTTCAGCGACCTGCGCATTGTCCTGATTGTTTTCTGTTTGCGCGTTCACACGACGTTCATCACTGGCGACAAGCGTGGAATCCGTCTCGGGCACGACGGTGACTTCGATCAACTGTGTCGGTGTACTTTGCCCATCCCCATCGGTGAGGTCCACGCTCAAGCGTCGCGCTGCCGCTGGCGCATCCGAGCCATTGCCGTAGGCAAGGTTGCCCAGCAGGGCCTCGACCGCTTCACTGGTCGCATTCGCATTCAGCGTAATCGCAAATACAGACCCGCTGTTTGTAATGGTGCCGACGGTTGTGCCGTCCACTGTTACCGTGTCGCCGGTGTCCAGCCCGGAGAATTGAACATCACCATTGCCCACGTCTCCGGCCACAAGTCCAAGCTGGTCCTGCGCATCATCATCGCCGGGATTGAGCTGTTCGATAGCATCAAAAGTCCGCGCCACCGCGAGCGTGAGCACGCCCCCGTCAAAGTCATTCGAATCCGCATCCCCAAAAGCAACAGTCGCGTCAGCGTCCAAACGTTGCAGCCCTGCGTTGACATCCGCTTCATCAAAAGTCGCAGTGTCGGAAAAGCCCTGAAGGACAGGCGCCGCGCCCGGGGTGAAATCTGCCGGATTGCCATAAACCTGCTGGAAAACACCATTGCTGCTGCCATCACCCGACGCGCCGGATGTGACCGACGAAAATGTCGCGACGAAATTACCACCCGGCAAGGGGGCGAGCTTGGGCGAAAACTGGCTGCTGACAAAAGTTTCCTGATTGAGCAGGAATTCCCCATCGAGCCGTTCGCCCGTGGCCGAATAGCGCTGTGCGAGCACCGCATCACCGCTCGCATCCGCATTACCGGAAAAATTACGCCACGCGATGACGAACGTGCCATCATCCAGCCCGATCACATCGGCTTCGCTTTGGGTGCTGGAAACGCTGTCATTGACGATGAAAACATCGCCTGCGGGCGCACCAGACGCGTCATACCGTTGCGCAGCAATACCCTGACCTGACCCATCAAGACCGCTCGTATCTGTACATGCAATGACAAAACCGCCATCCGCCGTGGCTGCAATTGCCGCCCCGAACGTGCTGCTTGACGTCACCCCGACCTGTGCTTCGGCCACAGCTTCGGTGCCATCGGGATTGAACACCCGCACGAAGGCCGTGCCGCCAGAGAAATAGGTTACTGCAATGCTGCCATCGGTCAGAACGGCCACATCTGCCGTGCCCTGATTGCCGGAGGATGTCGTATTTGCAACGATCTCGCCCCCGACAGGCGTGCCGTCTGTGGCAAAGCGTTGCATCAGGACAGCATCCGCAGAGCCGTCCCCAATGTCGGACGTGTAGACAACGACATACCCGCCATTCGCAAAGCCCGGTGTGCCGGTCGGGATGGTGGCAACGGCGGGGTCGAACTGCGTGGATGTCACCGATGTGTTGACAACTGTTTCGCCTCCAACCGGCGTGCCGTCCGCCGCGTACCGTTGCGAAATTATGCCGAAGTCGCTGCTTTCCGGCACATCGAGGAAGCCGGACTCCCAGACGACAACCCAACCGCCGTCCGTCAGACCGGTCACGACAGGATCGGCCTGATCGCCTAAAGTCAACGTGTTGATCTGAAATTCACCGCCAACGCGCACCCCTTCGGAATTATACCGCTGGCCAAAGACGCCTTCACCGCTTTCGTCCTGCGCTTCGGAATTCCAGACAACAACCCAGCCGCCATCCGTCAGCGCGGCCACTTCCTGCTCATCCTGTGCGTTTGCGACAAAACTGTTCACCCGGCCCTCGGGTCCCACAGGCACCGGTGCGCCCGCCTCAGCGACTTGGTTGATCCGGATTTCCAGTGAACGCGGCTGGGTCAAACCACCATCACCATCCTCGATCAACAGCGAATAGGTCCGTGAATCCCGCGGGTTATCAGAGTCCGTCTGGTAAGACAGCGCATTCAACAGCGTCTGAACCCGATCCGGCGTTGCACCGGCAAGCAAATCCAGCTCCAGATCAGCCCCATTCAGCCCATCCGAAGCAACGCTCGCAACCGCCACACCGTCAACGCGCAGGGTTGCGCCGGTTTGCGTGACAGCCCCCCCAACGGCGACAAAGACCGAGTCCTGCGTCAGATCATCAGGCGCGCCAAAGCGGTCGGCAAGCGGTTCAGTGACGACACGGCTCAGGCGGATGACACCGCCTTCAAGGTCCGCTGAATCCGCATCGGTCAAAGACAGACCACCCGTCAGAACAAGCTGGCTGCCGATGTTTGCAGCGTCTTCGTCTATCTCGATGATCTGCGGCAGCCCTTGCAGCACGGGCGCGGCAGACTGCGCGATTTCGGCAGGGTCTCCGATGATCTGCTGGAAAACACCGCGGCTGCTCCCGTCCCCGGCCGTGCCAGAGGTCTCGGATGTCCACTGCACCACGTAGTTTCCATTGGGCAGGGCGGCCAACGCAATCTCGTTCTGCGTCGACAACACCTCGGTATTGACCCACGTTTCACTGTCCAGCCGCGTGCCATCGGCGTCAAACACCTGCACGAACACTTCCTGACCATTGCCCGGCGCGGGCACGGAGGTATCCGTCCAGCCGATGACAAAGCCACCGGTATCCAGCGCGATGATATCCGGGAAGGTCTGGTCCCCGGCCACGGTATCATTCACGCGGGTTTCGTCACCGATTGCGACCCCGGTATCGCTGAAGCGCTGATAGTAAATCCCGCCGGAACTGAAATCCTGACCCTCAGAGCGCCAGACAACGACGAAATCGCCATTGGCCAATGTGGCGACCTTGGGCAGTGCTTGCGCACTGTTCGTAAATGAATTGACCTGGAATTCGCCACCTTCCGGGCTGCCGGCGCTGTCGAAAATACGTGCTGAAATGGATGAAGACGACCCATCGCCATTTGCAACGTCGTTCTCCTCCCAGGCCACAACGAAACGACCTCCGCTGAGGGCCGAAACCGCAGCGGTATCCTGTGCGTTGATGGTTTGTTCATTGACCGCAATTTCACCGCCCACACGCGCACCTGCCGCATTGAACAACTGCGCAAAGACACCGTTTGAATTGCCATCCCCGGCCGTACCGGAATTCACCGAAGTCCACGTGACCACATAGCCGCCATTGCTGAGCCCCGTGACCTGCGGCTGGAACTGACTGCTTGAGGTTTCCGTCTCGACCTGCACCTCGCTGGCAACAAGGGCACCGGACGCGTCATAGCGATTGAGGCGCACGCCCGAGATCGTGTCATCGTCCCAGACGATAACCCAGCCGCCGTCGTTCAGGCCAGCAACATCCGCGTCAAACTGCGACGAGGTAACTGTCGTATTCACCTGAAATTCCGGCCCCACTGCGCCACCCGCCGCATCATAACGCTGCGCAAAAACGCCGAAGTCATTATCGCCGGAGTTATCCTGATTCTGTGACGTCCAGACGGAGATATATCCACCATCCGCCAGACCTGCGATCGCGGAATCCGACTGGCTTGAAACCGTGACTGTATTGACCTGCCGCTCGGTTCCGACAAACCCATCGATATCGGCGTCCGGCGTCACCTCAACGCTGATCAAAACGGGATCGGATGTCGCGCCATCCCCATCTTCGACGAGGAGCTCAAGCGTCGTCTGTTCGCGCGGATCATCAGACACAATACCAAAGGTCAACTGCTCTAGCAGCACCTCGACCGCCGCAGCGTCAGCCGCAGCATTCAGATCAATAATCAAAGGTGAACCGTCGGTGCCATCGCTGCTGATACTGCCGACCAGCGTTCCGCCGACCGACACATTTGCACCGTTGAGCGCGACAAGCCCGGTCGCGTCCAACCCCAATTGCAACTGGGCATCAGCATCCTGATCGGCAAAGCCATCTTCGGACAAAGACTGCCCGATGGTAGACAGGACAATCCGACCCCCCGCGAAATTCATCGAATCCGCATCGGAAAATGCAACTGCACCTTCTGCATCAAGGCGCTGTGGCGCGGCGTTCACATCTGCTTCGGAAAACGTCCGCGTCACGGAAAAGGCTTCGACCAGAGGCCGTGCCGAGGGCGCCGAGAATGTCAGCTCCTCTCCAAAGATGCGCTGGAACACACCCTGCCCCGCCCCGTCACCCGCGTCACCAGACGTATCAGAGGTCCAGACGGACACGAAATCGCCATTGGCAAGGGCCGAAATATCGCTCTGCGTCTGGGACCCGCTTGTCTCTTCGTTCAACAGGATCTCACCCGACACGGCGACACCATCGACGTCGAAACGTCGGGCGAAAACGCCGTCACCGCTGCCGTCGCCAGCAGTGACGCTGGTTGCGGATGTCCATGTGACCACGAAACCGCCGTCTCTTGTCGAGGTGACCTCCGGATCATATTGTGACGAAGAAGTCTCGATATTGACCTGGAATTCGCTGCCTACGGCCGTGCCATCCCCCTCAAAGACCTGCCCGAAGATACCGAAGCCGCTGCCATCCGCCGCACTGGTGTCTTCCCAGACGACCACAAACCGGCCACCGTCCAGCCCTGAGACGGCAGAATCCTGCTGCGCGCCCGCTGTTGTCGTATTGACCAGAAACTCGCTGCCGATCGCGGTGCCGTTCGGTTCATAAAGCTGTGCAAAAACGCCTTGACTTGATCCATCGCCCGCTGTGCCGGACGCAGGACTGGTCCAGGTGACAACGATGCCGCCAGCGGCAAGCCCATTAGCGCCACCACTTGGCGCGACGGCAGCGATCGAGACCTCCCCCTGATTTGACGATATTTCCGAATTAACCTGCACGTCATCGCCAAGCGGCGCGCCCGCAGCATCATAGAAACGCACGCGGATGCCATCGCTGTTGCCATCGCCGAGATCATCCGAGAAGGCGACGGCAAAGCCACCACCGGGCACGCCTGCGACCTCAGGATCAAACTGCGTCGCAGCTATGTTCACCGCATTGACCTGAAACTCGCCGCCCGCTTTGGACCCATCCGCCGCAAAGCGCTGTCCATAGATGCCAAAGTCAAAGGAGCCCGGCGTATCCTGATTGCGGGATTCCCAGACGATCACGAACCCGCCGTCATCCGTTGCCGCAATCGACGGGTCGCGCTGAATCTCGATGGCTGTGTCGTTGACAACGGTCTGCGCGCCGATGCGCTCACCCTGCGCCGAGAACCTTTGCGCGAATATACCGTCCTGATCCCCGTCCTGACCCGCCGACACCCAAGCTATCACATAGCTGCCATCGGCCAGTGTTGCGACCCGTGCTTCGTTCTGATTTCCGACGGTAAAGCTGTTGACAAGTTGTTCTGGCGTCAAAGGAGAATTCATGGGACCCTCTTAAAAATTTGGACCGCTAAAATGCGGACATAAAAACCTGATGGAGCATGAAAACAGCCCCGAATTGGTAAACAGAGTTTATCGCTCTTAACTTTCTGTCAACCAATTTTCCGGGCTTTCGGCTCGGGAATTTTAACTGAAGCCGGGCATGCAAGGGCGCATCGGGACCGCCGTTTTCACCGCAACCTCGCTATTTCGACCTATACGTGTAGATGCAGTGTATCTAGGACATGCAGAGGTTTCTTGCGGCCATCCCTATGGCGAGCGCTGCGGCGGGCTCGATTGGTAAATATATCCAAGCATTTAGCGATTTAGCCGGCGCAATCAGAAGCCATGGCAACGGCCCGGCACCCTGCGACGCGCACCTTGCAAGACTGAGAAATGGCAAATTTTGTCGCGCAGCAGGTGGGCGGCGCAGGATTTTAACAATTCACGTCGATACATAATTCGCGATTGATGAAAGAAATCAATCACACACACGCCTCGCGTGAATTCCTGCCGCAGCGATCAGAATCGAAGGCGCGGGTTGACGGCCGTGTCGCGCTTTTGGGCGAAAACCCTTTGCCCCGGATCATGCCGTTTCTGTTTTACGCCTGTGTCTTGGCGACGTCCTGGCCGATGAAACGGGACAGGAAGAACAATGCGACCGCCCCCGTGATGCCGATCAGGTCAGAGACCAGACCGCCTTCAATCATGAACAGAGCGACGACGATCAACGCCCCGCGTATCACGATATTCGCGCGACGTGCAGCCCACCACCCCTGTACACCCGAAGACAAAAGGTAAACGCCGAGGATGGCTGTAACGCCTGCCCTGAGGACTTCGAACCATGTGCCATCCATCAACAGGGCCGAGTTGTAAAAGAACATGAACGGCACGATGAAAGCGGAGATTCCGATCTTGAAAGAGGCGACAGAGGTGGCCATCGGGTTTGCGCCCGAGATACCTGCCGCCGCATAGCTGGCCAGCGCCACAGGCGGCGTGATGGCCGAAACCACAGCAAAGTAGAAGACAAAGAAATGCGCCGTCAGGGCCGGAATTCCAAGCTGCACAAGTCCCGGTGCAACGACGCTGGCGGCAACAGCATAGGCCGCAGTCGTCGGCATCCCCATGCCCAGCAGGATCGAAATACACATTGCAAAGAACAGCGCCAGCAGTTGGTTGGTGTCTGCAATGCTCAGCAGAACCGACGAGAACCGCGCCCCGACGCCCGTCAGCGATATGACCCCGACGATGATACCCGCACAGGCACAGACCGCGATGATCTGGATGGACATGACGCCCGCGAGTTCAAAGGCCTTGGAGACCGATTTGATCCCCATCCGGTAGGGCGTGAACCAGCTGACCACGGCGGCGGCGGCTGTGGCGAGTGTGCCTGCGCGAATGACCGAGTATCCCATGAAGAGAGCAGCGATCAGGATGATAATCGGCAGGAACAGAAAGACCCGGCGCGCCATATCGCGGAATTTGGGCAGTTCATCCTCGCGCATGCCACGCATGCCCAGTTTCGCCGCCTCGAAATCCACCATGAAATAGACGGACACAAAGTAAAGGACCGCCGGAATGATCGCGGCGATGGCGATGTCGGTGTAGGGGATGCCTGTGATCTCGGCCATGATGAAGGCACCTGCACCCATGATCGGCGGCATGATCTGACCACCCGTGGAGGCCGCAGCCTCAACCGCACCCGCCGTGGTCGGTTTGTAGCCGACCTTCTTCATCAGGGGGATTGTCAGGGACCCCGTTGCAACCACGTTCCCGGCGGATGTGCCGTTGATCATGCCCATCAGACCGCTGGCAAAGATGGACACTTTCGCAGGACCACCGCGCGCGCGCCCCGCAGCCGCAAATGCGAAGTTCACAAAGTATTCACCCACTTTGGACGCCTGCAGGAACGCGGCAAAGATGATGAACAGAATGATATAGGTCGAGGATACCGCCGTGGTCGGCCCCAGAATTCCCGCATCCGTATAGACTTGGCTGAAGAACCTCTGCCATGTGATGTCAGGCGCATTGAGGAATCCCGGCAGGCGTTCACCGACAAAGACATAGACGAGGAAAACCCCCGCGATCACGATCAGCGCAAGGCCCGCAACCCGGCGCGTCATCTCCATGATCAGAATGGTTCCGGCCACGGCTGCGAGGCTCATGCCGATCGGGGCAAACGGCGTGCCCGTTGCATTGCGCATCAAGGTGCCAAAAATCGTGATCAGGTAGATCGCAACACCGCCCGCGCAGATGATCAGCACGAGGTCGGCGGGGGACAGCCTGCCCCGTTCCGGCGCGCGCATCCAACCGACCAGAACGCCGATGGATGTCGCAGCGATCAGGGGGATACCATAATGCCAGATCTCTGCATTTCTGATCGCAGGATCAATGCCGTTCCACATCGTGCCACCCGCAATGTCACGCGCGAAACCAAGCGCGGTGACACAGGCGTAAAGCGCCGGCAGCAGCGCAACATATGCAACGATATCAAGCGGATGGTTGCGACGCTGCGGCTCATCCGAAAAGCCACGCGCCGAGTAGAGCAGAAAGCCCAGCGTCAGCGCCCCGGCGATATGAACGATCCGGAAATTCCACGTCTCCATCGGGAAAACCGGCAGGTAGGGGATGTAAATGCCGGTCCAGCCACCAATCGACCACCCGTTCAGAACCGCCATGTGAAACAGCGCATAGATCCCTGCAAAAGCAGCGATCAGGAATTTGGTGCGCCCCTCAAACACGCGCTGGTTGCTGCCAAGCGGTTCGTCATCGACCCCTTGCGTGTTGATCGGGCTTTCGACCGCACTGTCTGGCTGGGGGGTGCTGACCATGGCTGAGCTCCATTTCGCTGTGAGCGTCGTCTGCACAACACCGGATATTGGCGCGTGCAGGAAATGCGTATCAACCTGAGCCACGCCAGCGGCGCAGCTCAGGGGCTTTGAGATTTACTTGCTGTGGATCTGATCGGCGGGGATATCGGCCCCGGCGTTCTCAATGAACCACTCTGCGGCACCTGGATGCCAGGCGATCACACCGGCGTTCTTGTCCCAGTTTTCCGGCACAGTCGTGCGGGCGGCCTTGTGGATGTTCATCATACGCTCATTGTCCGACATAATGATATCGACCACCGCTTTGACAAAGCTGTTGGGCAGATCGCAATTCGCAATGGCAAAGTTCCACATCGAAACCGAGCGCGCATCGGCTTCAAGCGTTGAATAGGTGCTTTCGGCAATCGCATAGGCCGCCACCGGGAATGCCTCCATGATGGTCGCCTGCTCTTCGGCGGTGAACTCGATGATGTTCACATCCGTTTGCACTTCAAGCTGGCTGACCGCAGGAACCGGCACACCCGCCGCAAAGGCGATCACGTCCAGCAGACCGTCCTGAAGCTGACCGCCCAGATCGCTCCATGATCCGTTGCGGCGCTCGTAATTGACGCCGAGCGTGTCCATCATGCGTGGGAAGTACGTATCAGACGTGGAACCCGCGGGGCCAAACCCGATGCGCGCACCTTCAGGGATTTCGGAAATTGCGGTGATCCCGGAGGATGCAAGCGTCGTGACCGAGAAAGGCGTCTGATACATCGGGAACATCGCACATGCGTTGGTCATTTGCAGGCCCGGCGCGATCGGGCTTTCGCCCGCGATGGCTTCGGCGGCCGGCCCCATGGTCGTCATGCCGAATTGCGCATCACCCGTGTGCACCAGCGCCATGTTCTGACCCGGACCACCGGTGACTTCGCCACCGCCACTGATGCCGAGTTCTTCCGCGACAAGGTTGGCCCAACCCGATCCGTATGCGAAATATGTGCCGCCCTGAGACGCGGTCGCAACCGTAAAGCTTTCGGGCCATCCCGTGCGGTCTTCGTGACCATCGGCAAATGCAGCCTGGCTCAGCAAGGCTGTTGCCACAATAATTGCGGGCGTTTTCATAAGTCTTCCTCCACGTGTTCATTTCGGGTGCTTTCAGATGCACCGCGCTTGTTATCTCCCGACGACCCGCGTCGAGTGTGCTTTCGTAATTAGGCGTCATTTGGCCGCTAAGCAATCAATATAAGGCAATTTTTGCCCATCCATGATCACATTCCCGATAAAGGGCGGTGTTGCGGCAGGGTGCACCGCAGTTCATCGCGCAATTTCGAGCGCGCAGGTTGACATCTTGCGGACAGCCAGGTCTTACTGATGTAACCAAACAGTTACAAAAACAAGGGCCAGGGATGCAGGAGGTTTTCGACTACATCATCGTGGGGGGCGGGTCGTCGGGCTGCGTGATGGCCGCCCGGTTGAGCGAGGACAAAAACACCTCTGTCTTGCTGTTAGAGGCGGGCGGTCCTGACCGTAACCCATTGTTTCATATACCTGCAGGCTTTGCGAGGATGACCAAGGGCATCGCATCATGGGGGTGGTCCACCGTGCCCCAGAAAGGGCTGAACGGTCGGTCGCTCTGGTATACGCAGGCCAAGGTCATCGGCGGCGGCTCTTCGATCAACGCGCAGATCTATACGCGGGGCAATCCGCATGACTACGACAATTGGGCAGAACACCACGGCTGTCGCGGATGGAGCTATCGCGAAGTTCTACCGTATTTCAAGCGCTCCGAAGGCAATGAGGTCTTTTCCGACCTGTATCACGGTCAGGACGGTCCCCTTGGTGTATCAAAGCCGCGCGGTGCGCTGCCCATCTGCACGGCATTTATTGAGGCCGCGCAGGAATGGGGCCTTGCGCATAACCCTGATTTCAACGGGATGCGGCAGGAAGGCTGCGGGTTTTACCAACTGACGCAACGCGACGCGCGTCGTTCCTCCACCGCGCGGGCTTTCCTGAAACCGGCCCAGACACGCGCAAACCTGACCGTGCGCACGCGCGCAGAAGTGTCGCGTATCAAGCTTGAGGGACACAAGGCAATCGGGGTTCTTCTGCGCCACAACGGTGCTGATCTGCTGATCCGTGCGGACCGCGAAGTGATCGTCACAGCCGGCGCCATCGGATCACCCCGCCTGTTGATGTATTCAGGCATTGGCCCCGCGGATCATCTGCGCAGTGTCGGCATTGACGTTGCGCTGGATGTGCCCGGTGTCGGGTCAAACCTGCAGGATCACCTCGACCTTTGCACGATATCGCAATGCACCGGGCGGCATACCTACGACGGAGCCGACCGCATTGATCGCACGCTGTTGGCGGGTTTGCGCTATTATCTGACAAGGACCGGACCTGCCACGGCATCGCTGTTTGAAACGGGGGGCTTTGGCTATGCCGATCCGAACGCGCCCTACCCCGACCTTCAGTTTCACCTCGGCCAAGGATCGGGCATTGAGAAAGGGATCGTCAGGATAAAAGGCGCGGGCGTGACGCTCAACAGTGCCTTGATCCGCCCGAGATCACGCGGGTCCGTGCGGCTCGCGTCCTCCGATCCCACTGTGCCGCCCCTGATTGACCCGAATTTCTGGGGTGACCCCCATGACCGGGAGATGTCGTTAAGAGGTCTGGAGATCGCCCGCGAGATCATGGCGCAACCTGCACTGTCGAAATACGTTGCAACCGAGGTCTTGCCCGGACCCGGCACCACCAAAGAGGACCTGCTGCGCTATGCGATCAGAATTGCCAAAACCGACCACCACCCCGTCGGGACCTGTCGGATGGGAACGGGCCCCGATGCTGTTGTCGACCCGGCGCTGCGCGTGATCGGGGCGTGCGGGCTGCGGGTCTGCGACGCGTCCATCATGCCCCGGATCAATGCGTCAAATACCAATGCGCCCACGATCATGATTGGCGAAAAAGCCTCGGACATGGTGCGGGGCCTTGCACCGCTGCCTGCGGCGGACTTGCCAGTGAGGGGCGAGGCGAGCGCACCGCCGTAAGGGGTGACGCCCGCGCAGGTCAACGCGTGGAATCATGGCACAGTGAAGTCAAGAACCCGCCCGTTGACCTTGCCAGCCGCGATGATGAGGGCCGCCGGAAGCCGGACAAACCCCTTGGCCGCTTGAGGCCCGGCCATCACAATGATAGCGCAGTGTCATCGCCCTTGGATTTAGCGGAGCGTTGAGAGTTGCAACAGGAACCGCGCGTTTCCGTCATAATGCCCGCGCATAACGTCGAGGATTTCATCGACGAGGCA
Source organism: Roseobacter denitrificans OCh 114 (assembly GCF_000014045.1). Lineage (NCBI taxonomy): Bacteria > Pseudomonadati > Pseudomonadota > Alphaproteobacteria > Rhodobacterales > Roseobacteraceae > Roseobacter > Roseobacter denitrificans. The sequence goes on along the minus strand of NC_008209.1, from coordinate 1,502,939 downwards.
ATCGCGTCGATTGCCGCGCAGTCCTATGCCTCACTCGAACTGATCATCGTCGATGATGCATCCACCGACCGCACCGCAGAAATTCTTGCCGCATGGCAGCAAAACTGGCCGCTCGACCCGCAACGCTTGCGGGTTTTGACACAAGAAAACGGGGGCGCGTCCTCTGCACGCAACCACGGAGTTGCGCAGGCGCGGGGCGCACTTTTGGGCTTTATCGACGCGGATGACCGCTGGGCGCCGCAAACGCTTGCGCAGCTTGTGGACACTCTGGATGCCTATCCTCAAAGCGATATCGCCTGTCCGCATTACCGTCGGATTGATGAAGCCGGGCGAGAGGTCAATTATCTGGGCGAAACGATCCACCGGGCGCACAATCCGCCGCGTGACCCAAAACACTTCGATGCGGGTGAGACGCTGATCGCCACACCGGCAGAAAGCGCCACGGGCGTGCTTGTGCGCAGCGAGGCTTTCGCCGCGGGTGGTGGTTTTGATACCGCGTTGAAATCGAACAATGACGTGGATTGTTGGCTGCGCATTCTATGGGTGCGCAAATCAACGCTCGTTCAGTGCCCGCAAGCGCTGGTGGACTATCGCATCCGGTCGGCACAGATAACCTCCGACGTGCGGCGCATGCAAAAGGGTCATGCCCAGTTCCTCGGCAATCACCAGGCCCTGTTGCGCGAGATCGGCGTCTTTGCACGGCGAAGGCATTTTGGTCTGGTGCGCGCCTATTGGTCGTTGCTGGCGGCCCGGCATGGGGATGTGTGGTTGGCCATCAGCTATTGGATCAGCGCGCTGTTCTATTCGCCGCGCCTTGCTCTGCCCGGCACCCTCGGCAGCAGCGCGGCCTTTGCCATCGCCAAAGCTGTCCTGCCGCCGGCCCTGTGGCGCGGGGTGAGCCGCCTGCGCAAGCGTTTGCGGTCATAAGGGGCGCGCCCTTTGGTTCAAACCAAGGGATCGCGGGTGCTCAGAAGATACGTTTGAGCGCCTTTTGCGCCTCATGAAACAGCACATTGCGCATTACGCAGACCGCCAAAACAAACCCGACAGCACCGGCTGATGCAGATAGAATAAGTTCCAGAAAGACGCTGCCGGTGGATACAAAACTCAAGGCCAGGGCAGCGGGCGCAACTGTGCACAGCGTGAGCAAAAACGCGTTCAAGGCCACGTTGAACAGTTGGCGCTTTTCATAGCCCGTGGAGCGCGCGAAGGCGCGGGTCTGGCGTATGGCGTCGATCACACCTGACATCGCGAGGGCGATGCAGACCGCTTCAAGGGAAATCAACGCACCACAACTGGCCAGCGCCACCCGCGTGATGTGATGCTGCACATCAAGCCGCGTGCTCAGGCGCAATTCACCCAAGGCAATGAAAAGCGCCTGATTCATCTGCGTGAAAGGCCGCGCGATGCCGATCAACGCCAGCAGTTGCACGACAACAGGGGCTGCATCCCACCCCGGTCCCAGCACCACGCGACACAGCGGGTCCGCAAGGATGGCGATCATCGCAAAGGCCGGCCAGATCAGGGCGGTCAACAACTCTACCTTCTTGAGATAGATCGTTGCCGGGTCATGCTTGTCCTTGATCGCCTGCACAAACGCCGGGTGGATCACCGGGCTGAAGCTGTTGAGGAATATCTTGTCAAACAGCTTCACGACCTGATCCGCACGGTTGTAGACCCCGAGCGTTGCAACGCCGAGAAAGCCGGAAATTGCGCCCATCAGGCCCAACTCGCTCAGATGGCGGATAACCTGATTTCCGCTCAGGCGCGCGCCGTCTTCGATCAACCTGCGCCAGCCGGTCATGCGCGGGGCCGGTACCTGCTCGTTGCGTCTGGCAATTGCAAACATGGCAAAGGAGACGATCTGCTCCGCCAGCAGCCCCGCCGCGAGTGCAGCCGGACCAGCCCCGTAGAGTGCCGCGATGATCGAGACGCCGCAGCGGATCCATGCGCCGAACACGTTGACCACGGAAATCAACCCGAAGCGCATGCTCTGCATGAGCGGAATGTTGAACAGCAACTCCAGCGGGCCAAGCAGAACCGCGGCTGCGAATATCCACAGTGTCGCGTCCAGCGATGGGGGGGCGAGCGCGTCGGGCAACAGCAACGCAACCCCCAGAAAACCCGCCGCGACGACACAGGCAGCGGTCAGCGCGAGGCCGAAAGCCTCACCATGGCGGTGGGGGTCCAGCGACGGGCTGTTCAGCAACTGGGTCTTGATACCCAGATCAGCCAGAGCAACCGCAATCTGATGGGCGACAGCGGCAAGGGCAAACAAACCGAATTCGGCGGGTGTCAACAGGCGGGACAGAACCAACAGCGTCACCGCATGGGCGGCCAGAACGGCCGGGCGGCTCAGTATCCGGTCGCGTATCGCCCGGCGCAGGCTCATGAGGTGTAACGCGGCAGCATGGCGCGACCATAGGCACGACCGCCCATTTGAGGGAAGGCGCGCACGGCATCCGATACTTGAGCGCTCCGATGACTGGCTGGCATTCCGCGCGCCAATCGACAGCCACCCGATGGGCTGTGTTGTCGCGGTATCCTGCGCCGATCAATCGCCACCAGATCACTGCGCATGCTCATTGAACCTTGGCTCAGCATTGCCTGGTAGACACGGACGATTGACGCAAAAGACGCCGCATCGTGCGAGAACGCAGAGGGTGATAGGACACACCATAATGCGTCTTGGGGTCCATATCCTGAAACCTTGGTGGTTTGCTGCGTTTGAAATTCGCCCCGGCAGAGCGAATAAAGCGATAGGCGAGATCGCGAAGGCGATAAAAGGAATAGGCCATGGTTGCAAATACGTTGATGCGAAATGCCGCCGAGAATTCAGAGACGGCATTGGCGATCTTTCCGGCCCGCGCGCTGGAAATCGCCAGTTCAGCCCGCGCCTGAGCGCGTGCCAGTTGCATGATTTCCTCCGGCACATCAGGATGGCGTTGCGCGACGATATCCAGCAGTTTCAACCGTGCCAGCGCCATGCGCACGTGGTTTCGGGACATCGACACATGGTCGTACCGATACCCGGTCATGTATTCCGGCACGACCCCGACACGCCAGTCATGCGAAATGAGGATCTGCAGCAAGTAATCCTCACATCCGACCCGGTTCAGTTCCATCGCATAGCCGCCGACCTGCTCGAAAGCGCTGCGTCTGACCATGATCGAACTGCCGTTGCCCACGCAATTATAGAGCAAGGACGCATGAAAGACATCGCCCGACCAACAGGTCAAAGCACCATCACGGATCAGATAATCCCATTGGTCGATCCGCCTGAACAATGTGTAGACCATGCCCATGTCGTCCCCGCCTGCCGCAAAAACATCGAGCTGTTTTTGGATTTTATCGCGGTGCCAGATATCATCTGCATCCAGCGGGGCTATGAAAGCGCCCGACCCCGCACGCGCCCCGGTATTGCGCGCCGGACACAAACCACAGTTGGGCGTGACAACGATTGATATGCGCTCATCCTGTTGCGCATGCTGTCGTGCGATTGCCTCGGTGCCATCCGTGGCGCCATCGACAACAACGATGATTTCAAGGTTTTGATATGACTGATTGCGAGCGCTGTTCAGCGTGGCATCAAGTGTCGTCTCAACATTGTAGGCCGGTATGACAACTGTCACCAGGGTCTCAACTTCCGACAGTTTCATCGTATCCACGCCCATGCACCGAACCAAGCCGAACTTATCAATCTAGATCATCGCATTGGAAAGGGAAAAATGCGCCTCCGGAAATCACCCTGCCATAATTCACCCGTTTTTTTAAAATATGATAAAACACACGGTGGTTTTATGCCGATCCGGTGCAGTTCAGTCCTGGTTCAGACCTTGGCTGGCTGAAGGGCTTTTGTCGGGCAAGCCCCGGCGATTCCATGCAGAACAGCGGCATCAGGCCGCCCCGAAAACGGTTTTTCCCGCAGAGGTTTCAGGCAACTGCCCGGTTCAGCGCGCATTGCGACCACAGATCGGACAGTGCCGCAACCAGACGGTCGGTATCTTCATCCGTATGCAGGGGTGAGGGCGTGATGCGCAACCGCTCCGTTCCTTTGGGCACGGTCGGGTAATTGATCGGCTGCACGTAGATGCCATGCTGCTCCAGCAGGGTGTCGCTGAGGAATTTGGCTTTGAACGGATCACCGACCATCACCGGCACGATATGGCTTGGGTTGTCCAGATGGGGCAGACGCATCGCATCAAGGCGCGCGCGCAGCTTGGCCACATTGGCCTGTTGGCGGCGGCGTTCCAGATCACTGCGCCGCAGATGCCGGATGGACGTCAGCGCGCCCGCGGCCAGCGCGGGGGGCAAGGCGGTGGTAAAGATGAACCCGCTGGCAAAAGAGCGCACGAAATCGCACATCACGGCTGATCCCGCGATATAGCCCCCCATGACGCCAAAGGCCTTGCCCAATGTGCCCTCGATCAGGGACACGCGGTGCGCCAGCCCCTCGCGTTCGGCAATGCCGCCGCCCTGCGGGCCATAAAGCCCGACGGCATGCACCTCATCGAGATAGGTCATGGCCCCATGCGCCTCGGCCACATCGAGGATTTCCGCGATTGGCGCGATGTCTCCATCCATGGAATAGACCGATTCAAAGGCGATCAGACGCGCGCCCCCTTTCGGCAGCGCCTCAAGCTTGCGATTGAGGTCTTCGGGGTCGTTGTGTTTCCAGATGACCTTGCCTGCCCGGCTGTGGCGGATGCCTTCGATCATGCTGGCATGGTTCATTTCATCCGAAAGAATGGTGCAACCGGGCAGATGCGCACCCAATGTGCTGAGGCTCGCCCAGTTGGACACATAGCCCGACGTGAACAGCAATGCGGCTTCCTTGCCGTGCAAATCCGCCAGTTCGGCCTCAAGCGCGACGTGCTGCGTGGCCGTGCCTGAAATGTTGCGCGTGCCCCCGGCACCGGCCCCATCCTTCAGGGCCGCGTCGGCAACGGCTTGCCGCACGAATGCCGATTTGCCCATCCCAAGATAATCGTTGGAACACCAGACCGTCACGGGGCGCGCCTTGTCAGCCCCGTGCATCGTAGCGTGGGGCGCATCAGTGGCGTCTCGTTCAAGTTCCGCAAAAACGCGGTAGTTCCCTTCGGCGCGCAGTTGGTCCAGTTGTTCAGCGAAAAAGGCGTCGTAGTTCATGCAGGTCTCTCCCCCGGGGTTTCACCCATAAAACCGGGGGTGCGCGCCCATGGCCTTGACATTGGTCAAGTGCCCTCGTCTGCCTCATCCATTAAATGACGTGCCCAGCGACCCGCCGCCCATGCGGCCGGCACCCCCAGAACAACGGACAGTTTCAACGCCGTCAGCGGGTTCAGCGTGTCCAGCCCCACAACCGGCGCCATCAGGCTGAGCATGAAGAGGTTGATCGCCACCGCACCAGACGCAAAGGGATACATCAACAGCGCCAGTTTCCACACCGGCCAGGGGCGGTCATCGCTCATACACACTCCGGTTTGAACAGGTCGGTAATCGCGGCCAGCGCCAGCGCAGGCGTCTCTGGCCATGTTCCAACAGGGTCCAGAACCGGCCCGTTGAACCGCGCAGCCTCAAGTTCTTCGGGCAGATCACCCGTGACATGACCCGCACGCACGGCAAAGAACGGCACCACAATGGCGTGACCCTGAACCGCAGACACCACATCGCGGATCGCGGGGGGCTCGTCCACGTAACAGGGTCGAACCGCCTTGAATGCGCCCTGTGCCGCCAGCGCCCTTGCTGCGGCTTCGGTCGCCTCGCGCGGCTTGCTGCTGGAGGGTGAGCCGTGCGCGGCGAGAATGACAGTGGTTTGCGCCATCTGCCAATCCAGCGTCGCAATACGCAGGCGTATGCGATCACACATCAGCCGCGCCACCCCCGGCATCAGCCCCATCGGCGCTGTCGCCTCCCAATCGGACAGACCCGCCGCTTTCAGCCGTTTGGGCAGATGGGTTTTGACAAACCAACCATCGGACATGAACCAGGGGCAGACGATCGGCCGCTCCAGGCCCCGCACAGCCCGATCCAGCGCGCCCTCGGACGCAAGGGTCGCGCCGCGCACCGTAGTGTCGGGCAGAAGCTGGTTCAGCCGCGCCGCCAACGCCTGCACGGCCGCTTCCTGTGGTGCAGGTTCAGAGGGTGAACCATGTGTGACCACAAGGATGGGCCGATCAATGACTGGTGCCGTCAGAAAAGGTGATCTTATTGAAAACATTGTATTTCCCTGATGGTTTGCTCATGGGTAGCCGTTTGACTTCTTCCAGCGTCTGCGCGTCGTAGATCAGGATCGCCCCGTCGTCTTCCCACAGGCTGACAAGCGCGTGGCGACCTTCACGATCAAACTCCACATGCGCCAGCGTCTTGCCGGGCACGGGGCGCAGGGTCTTGACGATCTCCAGCGTCTGCTTGTCGATCACATGCATCACGTCACGGTTGGGGCCGAAAAACACATCAGCCCAGACGTAGGGCGAATTTTCATGGCTGCGCATGAAAAACCCCGGCCCGTCGGTGTCGATCTGCGTCAGGACTTCCCAGTTCTGAATGTCGATAACCGACAGTTTTGCCTCGCGCAGGTGCGGTGTCGCCATGACGCGCCGCCCCTGATACTCCCAAGAGATGCCCGACCCCAGATGCGGCAGACCCGAGAGCGGCAATTCATGCGTCTCGCGGCCCACGTTCAGGTTGACCACAACGCCCCGGTCGCTTTCCCGCGCGGCCCCGATCAGAAACCGGTAATCCGGCGTGAAAAAGAAATCATCCAGCGGCTCGGTCACTTCGATGCGGCGGCGCGCAAAAAGCCCCTCGGACGAAGCGATCGCCTCGACCATGCCCTTTTCGCGACTATGCACGAAACCTTCGTACACGGGGTCCGCCTTGGGATCGGTCGCAACCTCCCAGATCTCGGGGATGTCTTTCAGAGCAAGAATGAAACTGTCGCGCTGCGGGGCCTGATAGACGGCAGAGACCCGCGAGGATTCACCGTCTTTGCCCACCACATCAAAGATGCGCTCTACCGACATATCCGCCGTGGAGAGAATGGTCAGGCTATGGGGCAGGTAATTGGCCACGGCGAGGTATTTGCCGTCCTTGGACATGGCGATGTTGCGGCTGTTGACGCCCGCGCGCAGACGCGCGACCTCCTGCATGGACCACAGGTCGATCTTTTGCACCCAGCCGTCGCGCGACATCACAAAGGTGAACCGCCCGTCGGGGGTGAATTTCGGCCCGCCATGCACGGCCAGCGGTGTGGGTAGCCGGGCGAGCACGTCAAATGTGTCGCCATCCAGCACGCTGATGTGGTGATCACCGGTTTCCACCACCACGAAGATATTGAGCGGATCGGCATCATGTTGCGGCGCATCGGGTGCGACGTAATCGGGGTTCACCTCAAGCGTTTCGGCAATACGCTCCGCGTTCCACACCGGTATTTCCGGCAGGGGCGTGTGCAGATAAGCGGCCAGTTCGGTGATATCCTCGGCACTGATCTGTGCGTCAAAGCCGGGCATCTGCGTGCTGATGCGCCCCTGTGCGATCACCGCTTCCAGCTTGTCGCCCTTCAGACGGCGCAGGCTTTCGGGGATCAAGGCAGGGCCAAGGCTGCCCAGACGGTCATCGCCGTGGCAGACCGCGCAATGGGTGGCATAGAGAACTGCCGGTTCGCCTTGAGCGCTCAGCGGTGTGAGCGCCAGCAGACTAAGTGAAATTATGCGCCGGATCATGTCGCCTCCCGGTGAATTTGCGAAGTTCAATGCGCGGGGCCTTCGCCCCGTCCAACCCGATCTCGGCGTCTGACAGATAGCAGGCGGGGTCTTCCTCCCACGGATCACCCGTCAGTTGCAGCGCGCGGATGCGCGTGTTGCCGCCACAAACCGATTGATGCGCGCAGGCCCCGCAGCGCCCTTTCAAAGGACGGGGTCGCGTGCGCAACAAGGCCAGCATCTCGTCTGAGCCAGTCCAGAGGTCCGAGAACGTATCGGATTTCACATTGCCTACGGTGTAATCGGACCAATAGGTATCAGGATGCACCTTGCCCGTGGGGTCGATATTGGCCACGCCGACACCGGAGGAATTCCCGCCCCAGGCCTGCAAATGCGCGGTCAGGTGGTCGATCTGCTCAGGGGCAAAGCGGTCGCTGGCCCAGTTCAGGAACCGCACTGCATCGGCGTCATTGTTGCCGGTGACAACCTCGAAATGACGGCCCTGTTGCAGCGCGCTCCACGCGCGATCAAGCAGCAGATCAACGCAGGAGCGTGCGCGGGCATGCCCTGCGTCTTCGCCCCGGTTCTTGTTGCCGCGCCCGGCATAGACCAGATGCGACATGTAGAATTTATCAATGCCTTCCGCCTCGCAGAGATCAAGGATCGCGGGCAGCTGTTCGGCGTTATCCTCGGTGGGGGTAAAGCGCAGGCCGACCTTGATGCCCTTTTCCTTGCACAGGCGCGCGCCGGCGAGCGCCTCGTCAAAGGCACCTTCCTGACCGCGGAACCAGTCATTTGTGGCCCCCACGCCGTCGATGCTGATGCCCACATAGTTGAACCCGATGTCAGCGATCTTTTCCACCGCCTCGGCGTCGATGCGCGTGCCATTGGTCGACAACGCCAGATAGCGGACCTTTTCGCGGGCGTACTGTGCAAGCTCGTAAATATCCCCACGCGACAGCGGCTCACCGCCCGACAGGATCAACGCGGGAATCTTGAATTCCGCCAGATCGTCAATCACCCCCAGCGCCTGTTTCGTGGATAATTCACCGGGGAAGATATTGTCCGAGGAGGTCGTATAGCAGTGACGGCATTTCAGATTGCAGCGCCGCGTCAGGTTCCAGATCACAACGGGCCGAACCGGGCCACGCCTGACGCGGGGTGGTGTGGGCGTGATCAGCTGTTCCATATATTGGGTCAGTCGAAACATCAGGTGGCTCCTTTACTGGCCAGTCGCAGACCGGTTTTCTTGAGGATTTGCGTCGAATAGAGCACGTCATGCGCGCGCACCGCAGAGCCCAGCAATTGCACGATATGCTGGCGTTTTTCCTCAACCTCGTCGCGGGTGGAGCCGTGCAGCATGGCAAAAAGGTTATAAGGCCAGACGGGCCGCTTGCGCGGACGCAGATAGCAATGGGTCACATCCTCCATCGCACCGACCAGCGCGCCCAGTTCTTCGGCCTGCGCATCGTCGATGTCCCAGACGGTCATGCCGTTGGCGGCCATGCCGAGTTTATAGTGATTGGGCGCAATGCCCACACGGCGGATGACCCCCTGCCCCAACAGCACCTCAAGGCGGTTCATCACATCCGCCTGTGTCATATCCAGCTGTTTGGCGATCTGCGCGTAGGGTTCCGGCACCAGCGGTAGGCCCGCCTGACAGGCTTTGATCAGGGCGCGGTCTTGGGGTGAGATGCTCATGCCGCCACCCGGAAGCCCACGAAGAATTCCTTGAGTTTGGGAAACTGGAACACCGGCAGGCCGGTTGCCGCCTCGATGCGCGCGGCGGTCTCGGTGATCCCCGCGGGAGTCTCGGTGGCCAGCACGAACCACATGTTCAGACGGTGATCGCGCGCATAATTATGCGCCACTTCATCGAAACTGTTGACGGTGCGGGTCATCGCCTCGAACTGCGCAGGCGGGACTTCCATGGCACACAGGCAAAAGGCACCGCCCATGGCTGCTGCGTCCAGAAACGGGCCGAAACGCGTGATGATGCCTGCGTCTTTCATGCGGGCCAGCCGTGCGATCAGATCGCCCTCGGCCAGTCCGAGACGCTCAGCGGCCAGCGCAAAGGGGCGGGGCGCAATCGGAAACCCGGTTTGCAGCGCGTTGATGATCTGCCGATCGGTATCGTCAATCTGCATGTGATTCTCCTGATGTCTTGCTGGATGGCGCCACGATCAGCGCACCCTGCTGGCGAAAACAGCGGGTGCTGAAAAGGACGCGGTATTCATAGGGCACCAGACGCGCGGCCACCCGGGCCTGGCTCAGAACATCCAGCGTTTCAGCGCGGCTGCGCCCGTGGATCATGCAGTAAAGCGTATAGGGCCATACCCCCGGCACGGCGCGCCGCTCGTAACAGAGCGTCACCCCCTGCACGGCGGTCAACGCAAGTCCGCAGGCCTCGACCTCATCCGGCGGTACATTGAAGACGCACATCGCATTGGCGCGCCATCCCAGCGCCCGGTGGCGCACGATCAGGCCGATGCGCGACAAGATACCCGACTGCGCCAGTACCCGGACCCGCTCCAGCACCTCAGCCTCGGTCTGACCCAGCCGCGCGGCGAGGTCCGCAAACGGGCAGGCGGTGGGCGTCATCCCTTCGGAAAGCGCCTGCATGATCGCGCGGTCGCTGGCTTCGATCCTGATGTCCATATCGACCGCGCGCGGTTGCGGCAGCGCGTTCGACCCATCCAGCGCAAAGCCAAGATCCACGTTGAAGGGCCGCTCAAGCCGCAGATCCAGCACCCGCAGGCCGGTCTGTTGCGTAATCCGCCGCAGGATGTCATCGACAAAAGCGCGCGTCGGCCCGGTGGCGACAAACCAGATATTCCATTTGTTTTCGCGCTCATAGGAATGGTTGACCCCTTCCTGCGCATTGATCACGGCGGCGATTTCTTCGATCTGGCCTTCGGGTGCTGCAACGGCGGCAAGCGTGCTTGCGGCCAGCGTGTTGGGCCGGCAAGTGGCCCCGATCCGGCTGATCGCGCCGGTTTCCAGCAGCTTTTGCAGCCGTTCAATGATGCACGCCTCTGATGTATCAAGACGGCGCGCTATTTCGTCAAACGGGCGTGACACGAGCGGCAAGGCACGTTGCCAGTCGTTCATCAGCCTCCAGTCGAGCGCATCCAGCGTCATATGTGTCCTCTCAAAGCCCAATGCGATGGGCCCTTGCGGTGAAAAAGATGCCCGATGGGGTTTCTGCCGGGATCTCTCCGATTTTCTCAAAGGTTTGCGTGTCGTAGATGTCGATCCGGTTGGCATCGCGCACCGACACCCAGACCTGATGACCGCGCGCGGTGAATTCCATGTGCAATACGGCGGGGCCGGGTTTGAGGCTGTGCAGGACTTCGCCCGATGCGGCTTCGATCACCTGAACCGTGTCATTGTGAGGATGGGCGTAATTCACCCAGACGTGCCGCCCGTCGGGGCGTGCCACGGCGAAAACCGGCTGGCCATGGGTTTTCGTGCGCCCCAGTTCGGTCAATCGTTGCGCATCGAGCCAAAGCAATTCGTGGCGTCCGACCGCAGGCAGGGCAAAACGGTCCCCTGCCAGCGCCCAGCCTTCAAGGTGGGGCATCTTGTAGACCGGCAGCGGTTCTTCGCCACGGCCATAACCGGGCAGAATACGCTGTGCGACCGGCGCATCTGACCACAGGTCAAGCGTGCTCATACCGTCCTCGCCAAACAGCCCCACAATGTAGCGACGCCCGTCGCCGGTGATCAGCGCATCATAGGGATTTGCGCCCATGCCAGTGATTTTTGTGACATCAGGCGTGGCATCGGACATGTCGACAATCCACGTCTCGCCCGTGTCCCACATGGAAAAGACGAACCGTCCGCCGGGAGCATCCACAAGGCCAATGGTTTTCGACTGCGTTGGGAAATTCGCAACCAGATCAAGTGTTTGCGCATCAAACACCCGCACACCGCCCGGTTCGTAGTTGGAAACCGCCACGAGATGCCCATCGTCGGAAATGGCCCCGCCGATGGAATTGCCCGCCTGTATGACCCGGCCTGCGATGGTTTGTGTGACCAGATCGAGCTTGGTCAACCCGCCGTCGCGGCCAAAAATATAGGCAAAGCGCGCATCGGGTGAGAATACCGCACTGGCATGGGACAGATCGCCAAACCCTTCAACCCGGGCGAGCACATCCATATCGGATTGATCCACGATCAGCACAGACCCGGTTGTGCGTTCAATCACGACGCCCAGATCGCCCGTGGCGTGGACCTCCACCTCGGCTGTGGCGGGCAGGGCAAGGACCAACAAGAGGGACAGGAAACTCATCAGGCGCATCACGGGCTGATCTCCAGCAGGTATTCGGCAATCCATTGTGCCTCGATTTCGGTTAAGAGCGGACGCCAGGGCGGCATGGCCGTCCCCGGAATGCCATCCAGAATGATCGACGTCAGACCATCGACCGTGTGCCCCTCAAGGGCCTCCGGCGTGATCGGGCTGCCAAGACCCCCGGTCATCTTGAGACCATGGCATGACCCGCAATCCTGTTGCACGAAATGCGCAAGGCGGTCCTGTTCGGCTTGCGGCAGTGCTTCGGCAGCGAGAGAGGGCGCGGCAAGCACAGATATCGCCAGCAATGCGACCGCCCTAGCCATGCAGCACCCGCTGCAGTTCGGGGGCCCGGAGAAGCGTGTCCGCCGCCGTGCTGTCCTCGCTGTCGATCAGGGTGACGACGCGGCCCACGATGAACAGAACCGGACCGGGCACGGGAATATTGGCACGTTTGATCTGCAAGGCTCCCAATTGCGTCACGAGACGGGTTTCATTGGGCCGCGTGCCATTTGCGACCACCAGAACCGGATGTTCCGCAGGCAGCCCGCGTTCGATCAGGCCAGCCGCGATCTGTTGCATATTGGCGTGGCCCATATAGACGACCAGCGTGGTATCCGCATCCGCCAACCCGTCCCAGTCGAGGTCAAGCGGACGGTTGGCCTGACAATGACCGGTGACATAGCGCACGCCCGTGGCCAATCCGCGGTGCGTCAGCGGCACGCCCGTTGATGCAGACACGCCCTGCGCGGCTGTGATACCGGGAGCGTAACTCACCTTGATACCGGCGGCGTGCAGAACGGCGGCCTCTTCGGAACCGCGTCCGAAAATCATCGGGTCGCCGCCTTTGAGGCGGGCGACGGTCGCCCCCTCCTGAACCAATTGCACCAACAGGGCATTGATTTCATCCTGCGGCACCGGATGGTGGTTGGGTTTCTTGCCCACATTGATCCGACGCACACCCGCAGGCACGAGCGCCATGATATCGCGTGATACCAGCCGATCATGGACCACCACATCCGCTGATTGGATCATCCGCAGCGCGCGCAGCGTCAGCAATTCGGGATCGCCCGGCCCTGCACCGACCAAAAAGACCTGACCTTGGTTCATTTTCTTCAGCATTTCAAGTCCTTACCAGTTCAGTTGCATTTTGGGGCCACAGTGTTGGAAAAAGCGCGGCAGGGGGGAGAGTCCTGCCGCGCCCGGTTTGCGCAAAAGATGTCAGTAGACATCCGCGCGGGTGTTGAAGACGTTGAACTTGCCGGTCGGTGTGACCAGGCGTTCGTCCTTGATGACGTGCTTCATTTCGAGGGTCTTGTCGTCGACCACAACGATGGCCGATTCCAGATCAGCGGCGTTCCAGATTGAGAACCAGATCTCGTTACCGGCCTGATTGAACTCGCCCTGCACAACGCGGGGCTGTCCTTCGGCAATCCCGGCCCATTCAACCAGCGGCAGAACGGTGTATTCCGGCTCTTCCTGACCCAATTCGTCGATCTTGAAGACCGCGACCGAGCCCGACGTTTCCGCATCCGGGTTCAGCGTCGCATCCACATAGAGGTGGTTCGACGTCGGATGCGATTTCACGAAGAGCGACCCACCACCCAGTGCGTAAAGCTGCTGCACCATTTTCCAGGCGTGATCCGGGTTGCCTTCGGGGTCTGTCCCGATCAATGCAACCGTATCATCCCCAAGGTGCGATGTTGCCCACACGGGTCCGTATGTAGGGTGGTTGATATTGGCGCCACGACCGGGGTGCGGTGTCTCGCCTTCGGTCTCGATCACGGCGACCTTCTTGCTTTCCTTGGTGTCGATCACGACGATCTTGCCACGGGCATTCGCCGCCGTCAGGAAGTAGCGCTGCGTGCTGTCCAGACCGCCATCATGCAGGAAGCGCTCCGCGTTGATCTCAGTGATTTTCAGCGCGTCGATGTCGGAATAATCCACCATCATGATCTTGCCGGTTTCTTTCACGTTCACAAGGAACTCGGGCTTGTAGTGTGATCCGAGGATCGCCGCGACGCGGGGTTCGGGGTGGAAATCCTGCTCGTCATAGGTCATGCCGCGCGTGGATTTGATGCGCAGTGGCTCCAGCGTGTCACCGTCCATGATGACGAATTGTGGCGGCCAATAGGCCCCGGCGATGGCGTATTGATCCTCGTATCCTTCGAATTTCGAAGTCTCGACCGACCGCGCCTCGGATCCGACCTTGATTTCAGCCACCGGACCGGGTGTTTCCATCCACAAATCAATCATCACGACCTTGGCGTCCCGACCGATCACAAAGAGATAGCGGCCCGATGCGGAAATCCGGCTGATGTGAACCGCGTAGCCGGTTTCGATGATCGTCTTGATCTCGTAGCTCGCGCCGTCGATCAGCGCGATCTCGCCCGCATCCCGCAGCGTGACCGAGAACAGGTTGTCGATGTCGATGTCGTTCATCTTTTCGGTGGGCCGGTCTTCGGGGGCGACGATCACTTTCCAGCTGTCGCGCATCTCCGCCATGCCCCATTCCGGCGGCACAGCGGGCTCCAGCAGCAGATACCGCGCCATGGCATCGACCTGCTCTTCGGTCATGTCGCCCGAGGTGCCCCAGTTGGGCATGCCCGCAGGCGAGCCATAGGTGATGAAGTCGCGCAGGTATTCAAACCCGTTCGGACGTGTGATGTCTGTGGTCAGCGCCTTGCCCGTCGCGCCTTTGCGCAGAACCCCGTGGCAGCCCGCACAGCGCTGGAAATAGATCGTGTTCGCATCCTGATATTCGCTAGGCGTCATGACCGGATCACCGGGCTTGCGACCCGGAATTTCGACCTGAATCTGACCCAGTGTTGTCAGGGACGGCTGGTAGGCAGCGGACGCATCATCGCCGTGATCCGCAGGCTTGTCCTGTGCGAACGCCAATGTGGCAGACAGCGACAACAGCGCGCTGACCGCAACAGAACGTGTGAGAATGGATAGGGACATATATCGGCTCCAATTGCAGAAAATTCGATACGTCCAAGGCTGACGGATGCAGGCGGGGGGTCGCCTTGACTTTGATCAAGACGCGGTGGGCCGGACCTTGTCAGGGTTGTTTTCAAGGTGGAAAGAGCCATGGCAAGACCTTTGATGTTCGCGATCCTCGCGCTCTTTTGGAGCGCGTTTTACGCGTGGGCAGAGACCACCCCCGACCCCCAAATGGCGCGCGCTTTGGTCGACGCGGACACAGCGCAGGTGCTGGTGCAAAGACAAGAAGCGCCCCTGCCCCACTGGCAAGTTCTGGACGCGGGCGACCGCCGCGTGCTGGGGCACATCGGCTCCACCTGGGAAGTGCTGAAATCCACCGGTTATTCAGGCAAACCGCTGGACATTCTGGTCGCTGTGGACGGTTCGGGCACCATCACCGGGGCGCGTCTGATTGAACATGCGGAACCTATCCTGACGCTGGGCATATCGGATCAGGACATTGCCGATTACGTGGATCGTTTCGCGGGCTTGCGCATGGGCGCGCAGGGCCTTGAGGGCGACGCGCCCGACATCATCAGCCGCGCGACCGTATCCACAGGGGTGATTCGCGATTCGATTCTGCACACCGCGCGATTGCTGGCCCATGCGGATCACGGGGGCATTGACCGTATGTCCTTTGAACCAGCAAACTGGGCCAGCTTGACCCAGATGGGCGCCTTCGCCACGAAAATCGTGAGCCTGCGCGATGCGCGTGCGGCCTTGCCAGATGCAAACCCGCCGATCCCCGACAAGGACGGCATATTCCTTGAAACATGGATCAGCGTGCTGGACCCGGCCACGATCGGGCAGAACCTGTTGGGCGCGCAGGGATTTCGCCGCGCCATCGCCGCCCTGCCCGCGGATCATGACGCGCTGCTGATCGCCAGCCGGGGTCTGCACTCGCACCGCGGCACCGCCTGGCGCAGGTCCGGGGTTTTCGACCGGGTGATACTGGAACAGGACGGGCGGCAATTCACGCCGCTGTCATCAGGCTACCAGCGCCTGAACCAGTTCGAACCGGACGACGCGCCAGAGGTGAAAGAGGCCAGCCTCTTTGCCATTCCGCGTGATCAGGTCGACCTTGGCGAACCTTTCACCGTGACCATTACCGCCACCCGTGGCGATGCGGTTTTCCCGATCTCGGTGCCGTTCGAACTGGTCGACAGATTCCTGACCCCCGCTGCCGCCCTGCCCACCCCGCCGCCCGCATGGCAAGCGGCATGGCAGGAAAAGCAAGGGCCCCTGATCGGGCTTGCAGTTATGCTTGGCACGCTCTTTACGATCCTGTTTTTCCAGGACGCCTTCGTGAAACGCCCACGCCTCTGGCTTTGGACGCGGATGGGTTTTCTGTCTGTCACCTTCCTTTGGCTGGGGCTTGTCTTGGGTGCGCAACTCTCCGTGGTGCAGGTGGTTGCCTTTGTCCATTCGCTGCTCAACGGGTTCAAATGGGAAGTCTTCCTGATCGAACCACTGATCTTTGTGCTCTGGGGGTTCACCGCCCTTGGTCTGCTGTTCTGGGGCCGGGGCGTTTTTTGTGGCTGGCTGTGCCCATTCGGGGCGCTGCAGGAGTTGTCAAACCAGGCCGCGCGCCGTCTGGGCATCAAACAGGTCGCCGTGCCGCATGCGGTGCATGAACGGCTGTGGATCATCAAATATACGCTGTTTCTGGCGATCCTCGGCCTGTCGTTTTATTCGATGAAAGACGCGTTGATCCTCGCCGAGGCGGAGCCGTTCAAGACCGCGATTTCCCTGCGGTTCATGCGCAGCTGGCCCTTCCTGCTGTTTGTCGGTGCGATCCTGTTCGTGGGGCTTTTCGTTGAGAGGGCCTATTGCCGCTACCTCTGCCCGCTGGGGGCTGCGCTTGCGATCCCGGCCAAGCTGAAAATCTTTGACTGGCTGCGCCGGCGTCCCCAATGCGGACGCGAATGCCGCCTGTGTGAACAACAATGCACCGTGGGCGCCATCGATCCGCTCGGGCGCATCAACCCAAACGAATGCATCCTCTGTCTTCGCTGCCAGATGATCTTTCACGAGCCGCACACCTGTACGGTTCTCAAACGTCGCAATCGCGCGGCATAACTCTGATCTGAAAGGACAAATTCATGTTCCAGAAACTCACAGCCGGCCTGCTGGCCCTGACCCTCGCGGCCCCCGCCTTCGCCTCGGGCGACCCTGCGAGCGGCGAAAAGGTCTTTCGCAAATGCAAAGCCTGTCACGCCGTGGGCGAGGACGCCAAGAACAAGGTGGGCCCGACGTTGAACGGCATCATGGGGGCCGCTGCGGGGGCCAATCCTGATTTCAAATATTCGGATGCGTTGATGACGATGGCCGCTGACGGTCTAGTCTGGACCGAAGAGGAGATGGCGGCCTTTCTCAAGAAACCCAAGGAATACATGCCCAAGACCAAGATGAGCTTTGCGGGCCTTCGGAAAGACGACGATATCGCGGATGTCATCGCCTATCTCGCGACCTTCAACTGAGCCCAGCTTGACTTTTGTTAAGGCGGCAACGCGCCGCCTTAACCATCGTGTTTTCATAGGCCTGCTATCAAAAGGAGCAAAGGATGCGTGACGTTCTCACGACTTCCATGGCCCGTAACATATTCTATGGCGGGTCATTATTTTTCATACTCATCTTTGTCGGACTTTCGGTCCATTCACACAGATACATCGTCACCACCTCCACGGATGCAGCCACGCTGACCGCAGAGGTCGAGCACGGCAAGCACCTGTGGGAAATCCACGGCTGTGTGAACTGTCATTCCATCCTCGGTGAGGGGGCGTACTTTGCGCCTGAACTGGGCAATGTGATGACACGCTGGGGCGTCGAGGACGACCCGGATGCCGCGTTCGAGGCCCTGAAGGGGTGGATGGACGCCATGCCCACCGGCATCGAGGGGCGCCGTCAGATGCCAAACTTTGGCCTGAACGACGAAGAGTATCGCGCGTTGAGCGACTTCCTGCTGTGGACCAACACGATCCGCAATCAGGACTGGCCACCGAACGACGCTGGATAAGGAAACACCATGAAATACCAATCTCAATCCATTGCCCTTGTCTACTTTGCCGTAGCGCTCGGGCTGTTTGCCATTCAGGTTTCGGGGGGTCTGCTGCTGGGCTGGATCTATGTCAGCCCCAACTTCCTGTCCGAAATCCTGCCCTTCAACATCGTGCGCATGCTGCACACGAACTCCCTGATCGTCTGGCTGCTGCTGGGCTTCATGGGGGCGGCGTACTTTGTCATCCCCGAGGAATCAGAGCGTGAAATCCACTCGCCGCTGCTGGCCTACCTCCAGCTGGCGATCATGGTGCTGGGCACGCTCGGCGTTGTTGTGACCTATCTGTTCAACCTCTTTGAGGGCAACTGGCTCTTGGGCAAAGAGGGGCGCGAGTTCCTGGAACAACCCGTCTGGGTCAAGATGGGCATTGTCGTGGCCGCGTTGATCTTCATGTACAACATCTCCATGACCGTGCTGCAAGGCCGCAAGACTGCGATCACCAACGTGCTGCTGCTGGGTCTGTGGGGGCTGACGCTCCTGTTTCTCTTTGCTTTCTACAACCCGTCAAACCTCGCGCTGGACAAGATGTACTGGTGGTACGTCGTTCACCTGTGGGTCGAAGGCACATGGGAGTTGGTCATGGCGTCGGTACTGGCATTCCTGATGCTCAAACTGACAGGTGTTGACCGTGAGATCATCGAAAAATGGCTCTATCTGATCGTTGCTACCGCGCTGTTCTCGGGCATCCTCGGCACCGGTCACCACTATTTCTGGATCGGGACACCGGGCTACTGGCAGTGGATCGGGTCGATCTTCTCCGCCCTCGAAGTCGTTCCCTTCTTTGGCATGATGGCCTTTGCCTTTGTCATGGTTTGGAAAGGCCGCAAGGATCACCCCAACAAGGCCGCTCTGCTGTGGTCGCTGGGCTGTGCGACGCTGGCGTTCTTCGGGGCCGGTGTCTGGGGCTTTCTGCACACGCTGCACGGGATCAACTACTACACCCATGGCACGCAGATCACCGCCGCGCATGGGCACCTTGCCTTCTTTGGGGCCTATGTATCGCTGAACCTCGCGATCTTCAGCTATGCCTTCCCGATCCTGCGCAAGCGTGATCCCTACAATCAGGTGCTGAACATGGCGTCCTTCTGGCTGATGGCCGGTGGTATGACCTTCATGACCTTCGTGCTGACCTTCGCAGGCACGGTCCAAACCCATGCACAGCGCGTGCAGGGCGACTATTTCATGGATGTTCAGGATGCGATCACCATCTTCTACTGGATGCGGTTCGGCTCCGGCATCGCCGTGGTCCTTGGGGCGCTGTTGTTCATCTACGCCGTGGCAGTCCCCCGCAAGGAGATCATCTCGCCCAGCGACAAACAACCGGTGGCTGCGGAATGAACATGCAATCTCCCACACTTGACAAGGGGGCGGCTGACGCCCCCTTTTACATGCCTCAAGGTTCCGAATGTGAGCTGTTCGAGGCGGCCTATGAAACCAATATGCCGCTTTTGCTCAAAGGGCCGACAGGGTGCGGCAAGACCCGTTTTGTCAGCCATATGGCGGCGCGCCTTGGTCGCCCGCTTTATACCGTGGCCTGTCATGACGATCTGTCTGCGGCCGATCTGATCGGGCGCTATCTGCTCAAGGGCGGCGATACCGTCTGGGCCGATGGCCCGCTGACCCGTGCTGTGCGCGAAGGTGCGATCTGTTATCTCGATGAGGTTGTAGAGGCCCGCAAGGACGTCACCGTCGTGCTGCACCCGCTGACCGATGACCGGCGCATCCTGCCGATTGACCGCACTGGCGAAACGCTGGAGGCCGCGCCCGGCTTCATGCTGGTGGCTTCCTATAACCCCGGCTATCAGAATATCCTCAAGACGCTCAAACCCTCGACCCGCCAGCGGTTCTTGTCAGCCACTTTCGATTTCCCCCCGATGGATCAGGAGGTTGCGATTGTCGCGCAGGAAAGCGGGCTGGAAAGCGATCGTTGCCAGAACCTCGTGCGTCTTGCGGGCAAGTTTCGCGCGCTCAAGGGGCAGGATATCGAGGAAGGTGTTTCAACCCGGCTGGTGATCTATACCGCAACGCTGATCGCCAAGGGCATGCCGCTCGAACAGGCCATCCACGCGGCGATGATCGAACCGCTGTCCGATGACGAGGACGTGCAGCAGGGCCTGAACGATATCGTCACGGCGGTCTTTGGCTAAGCCATGTCGGACGCGTTGGAACCTTGGGAGCCGGAAGAAACCATCGGCAAGATCTGGCACCGCTGGGCCAGCCATTTTGACGCGCCCGAACCCACGCACCCGCAGGCGGCGGTCCATCTGGAAGATGAAACCGCCCGCCTTTCGGTGCTGTTTCGGGGCTTGGGCGGTGATCCATCCGTCGAAATCCGCCCCGTCATGGATGCGGCCAGCCATCACCGGCTGAGCTGGCGGCGCAGGCTGGGCACCTGGGTCGAGCACGCGCCCCAGGCCAGCTTTGACGGCGGTATCCTGCGCCTGCCGATCACCCTCGATCTGTTTGCCGACAGCGCGCTGAACCGCGGCCTTTATACGTGGCTGACGGTCTGCGCTGCCGGTGTGCGCGCCATCCCTGCGATCCCCGATGATCCGCTGGCCGCTGATCTGGCCTATCTGCATGTAGGGCAGGAAATGGCCCTGCGCGCGCTGACGCAATATCCCGGTTTCAAGACGCTGTTCGTGGCCTTAAAAGACGCGCATCTGGCCGCCCGCCCCCGCCGCACCGCCCTGCCCCGTGTCGAGGCCAGCGTTGAGAGGCTGGCGCGCTATGTTCTGGGTGAGGGCGACGCCCCGGACGCGCCACCGGGTGCCGCCCCGCGCAAATACCGCCCCCTGCGCCCTGTGCCACTTTGGCCCCGGTTGGTGCCCGGTGGTCCCAGTGCTTTTCAGGCCATGGATGACATGCCCGAAGAGGCCGAAACAGGCACCGAGGAAACGCTGGAAACGACCAAAAAGGGCAAACGCAAAACCGCCGATCAGACCGAACGGCGCGACAGCCTGATCCTGCATAAATTCGAAGCGATCCTGAGTTTTACCGACTTCCTGAACCTGAACCGCCGCACCGACGACGATGATCTGGAGGCAGCAAAAAAGGCCATGGATGACCTTGAGGAACTCTCCCTCACCGATATCTCCAAAGCGCCTGCCAGCAAATTCAAGCTGAACCTCGATCTGGCCCCGTCTGATGTGAACCGCGAGGCGATCTCGGGCAAACACACCTATGACGAATGGGATGTGCAAAGCCACAGCTACCTGCCCGATCACTGCCGGGTCTTTGCCTCGGAAACCGAACCCGCCGACGCGCCTGCCCCGCAGGATGCCGCCGCCAAACGCCGCATCCGCAATGTGCGCCGTCAGTTCGAAACCTTTCGCCCGCGTCCCGTCACGTTGAAAGCGCAGCCCGATGGGGACACGCTGGATTTGTCCGCCGTGATCCGCGCCCGCGCCGACATTGCTGCGACCGGGTCGGCCCATGATCGGCTCTGGTGTCAGACACGGCCCTCTTCGCGCAATCTGGCGGTATCCATCCTGATCGACACCTCGCGCAGCACCGAAAGTGCTGTGACCGGCCGCGCTGTGATCGACATCGAACGCGAGGCGCTGACCGCGCTGGCCTGGGGCCTGCATGCCTGCGGTGATCCGCTGGCGATCCACGCGTTTTCGTCATTGCGCCGCAACCGCGTCTATGTGGAGCGGTGCAAGGATTTTTCCGAACCGATGAGCCATGAGGTCGAATGCAAGCTGGCCAGCCTGCGCCCCGGGTTCTACACCCGTCTGGGGGCCGCGATCCGGCATGTATCGGCAGATCTGCAAACCACGCCGCAATCGGCCAAGCTGTTGCTAGTGCTGACGGACGGCAAACCCAACGACATCGACCACTACGAAGGGCGTCACGGCATCGAAGACACCCGCATGGCCGTGCGTGAGGCGCGGATGCGGGGCCAGTCCGTCTTTGGCATCACGGTCGATCCAAAAGGGCAGAGCTGGTTTCCCCGGCTGTTCGGCCCGGGCGGTTATGCGGTCATCGCGCAACCCGAACATCTGATCACCACGTTGCCGGCGCTTTACCGCCAACTCGTCGGGGATGGGGGGTGAGCACGCAAGTAAAGGGCCTGCCGGGCGAGGTCATGATGTGGGTGCTGATCTTCTCCGAACTCGCGGTGTTTGGCGCGGGGCTTGCGGCCTTCATGGGTGTGCGCCTGACCGACCCGGCGGGATTTGCCGCCGCGCAAGGCAATCTGATGATTGAACTGGCCGGAACGAATACGATCATCCTGATCACTTCGGGCCTGTTCGCCGCCCTTGCCTGTATCGCCACAACAACACGCGCCGCGCGCCTTTGGCTGTTGGCCGCCAGCCTGCTGGGCATGGTGTTTTTGTGGCTCAAGGGGATCGAATATGCCGCGAAATCTGCCGCCGGGATCACGTTTGAAACCCATGGGTTCTATACGTTTTACTACCTGCTCACCGGGTTTCACGCAGCACATGTGATCGCCGGTATCGTCATTCTGGCACTGGTCGGTTGGAGCGCGCACCCCCGCGTCATCCAGACCGGCGTTGCATTCTGGCATATGGTCGATCTGGTCTGGGTGCTGCTTTTTCCGGTCATCTACCTGCTATGACGCGCAGCACTCTGATCCGTGCATGGCTCGCACTTGCAGCCCTCACCGCCTTGGGCACAGCGCTGCATTTCAGCGCCCTGCCGCCCAAAATTGCCGGTGGTCTGATCCTGCTGAGCGCATGGCTCAAGGCCCGGCTGGTACTGCTGGATTATCTGGAACTGCGCGGCGTGCAAGGGTGGTCAGGGGGCATCTTGTTCGGGCTGTTCAGCTTTGTCGCATTGCTGCTGGCCCTGTTTCTGGCAGCCTAAAGCGTCATGCGAAAAACCCCGCTCACATAACGCTGCCTGAAATCAAGAATTTCAACGCGTTACGTGATACTTGGTGTTTCAGGTATTTCGTCGGATGCTCTAGGCCGCAGCCTTGACCGCATCTGCCAGAGGGTCGGGCAGATCGAATTCCGCCAAAACCCTCACACGTGCATCCGACGACATCTTGCGCGCGGTTTTAGCCACGATATCCAATACCTTGTCGTCCGGGTGTTTGGCCGCGAAGGGCGCAAAATACCACTTGAGGAAGGTAAAGCAGATTACATCCTCAAGCTGCTGCACTTCGGCGTCGCGTTTGATGCCCTCTTTGCGCAGCAGGACGCCCACACGCGCGCAAGAGTCCGCGTCGTAGCCTGCGTCTTTCATCAACCCGCCCAGACGCGCACCATGCGCTTTCCCCTGATCGCGCCGCCACTGCAGATATCCGGCACGGCCCTCGGGATACTCCGCCCGTTTGAGCATCCAGCGTTCGATATGCTGACCGCGCGCGGCGATGCGCAACACGTCGCTGGCCTGATCGCCAAACAAACGGTCCAGTTCAGAGGTCATGCGCAGCCCGTAAAGATAAGCCTCGGGTTGATCTACGCCAGCGTCATCAGGCTCCTGCACCGGATCGGCGCGATTGGCCGCATCAATTGCTTCCAATACAGCGTTCAGCTTTGCAGTCATTTTTCGCACTCCAGGATTCGGCCGGGTCTTCATCTGCATAATGGGCCAGCCGTTCGACTGACTCGATAATGGCATGATCTTTCTGGATCGTCACGCCATATGCCTTGAGACGCCGAAAGGCGCGGGACAGGGATTCCGGTTTCATGCCGAGCCAGGCGGCAATCAGCACTTTGTCATAAGGCAGGATCACGGTGCAGTTGCCGCTTTTATCCCCACAAAGCGAAATCAGGAAATCAGCGATGCGCTGCCCGCCCGTATGGGACTTCAGCTGCTCGACATGTTCCACCAGACAGCGGTTGCTTTCCATCGCACCGGCCAGCACTGACTGACACAGTACCATATCCCCGGACAGCGCCTGCGTCAGAACCTGTGCATCAATCTGCAACACGATGCCTTGCGACACGGCCTCGGCCCCGGCCACGAAGTTCTGATTTCCAAGCGCGGCTTCTTCTCCGAAACTGTCGGACTTGGTAAAGATACCAACGACGGCTTCGTTGCCGCAGGGCGTCATGCGGTAGGTTTTCACCCATCCTTCGAGAACCACAAAAAGGCTATGCGCTTCTTCGCCCTGCAGATACACGCATGCACCACGATCCAACTGTCTGACAGAAGATCTTTGCAGTAAACGCTCCAAATCCGGCGGGGGCACGTGCCGAAATATTGGGGCACGCCCCGCGATCTCAAACATGGTTCTCATTTCATTTCTTTCTATTGCTTCCAAAGCGAGGTGGCTAGCGACGCGTCGTCTGGCGATTCCCTTGAGAGTAGAAAAACGCCGTGCAATCTAACCTAAATGTTAACGAAAATGTGTCCTTGAGGAATCTCAAAAAACGCGCGCAGGTGTAAAAAATAATTTACAGTTCTGTGGTGCGCAGCGTTTACGATACGGGGCAATAGTGTAGTGTGAAATCAGTTTGAAAATCGTAGGACCGCCCCATGAATATCGCACTTCTGACCGACCAGGACCGTGAGGTGCTCAAGTCTTCCCTGCTGTGTTCCGCGATGAGCGATGCCGATCTTGCCAGCATCATCACGCGAGGAGGGGTCATCGAATACAGGCGGTCCGAATACCTGTTCGAACAGGGCGAACGTGCCGAGACGATTTATCTTATTCTGGAGGGCTGGGCACAGATTACCCGCGATGAGGTGGACGGTTCAAACACCCTCGTGGAAGCCTTTCACAAGGGCGATTGTCTGGCCGAGGCACCCGCACTGCTGGGCAAAGCCTATCCGGCGTCCTGTCAGGCCATGACTGACATGCGCGCCCTTGCCCTTGATGGTCCGAAGCTGCTGGATTTGATGCAAACCAACCGGACGGTTCTGACGCAGTCGTTGGCGGCACTGTTCCAGAAATTGCATGGGCTTGTGGATGATGTCGAATGGTTGAAATCCCGCACGATCCGGGAACGATTGGTGAGATTCCTGCTGCAGCAGTCGGAACATATCAATGATGGACAGGAATTCATGCTACCCTTCAGCAAGTCTCTGATCGCTGCCAAGATCGGAACGAGTCCGCAACAGCTCTCACGCACCTTCACGGAACTGAAAGAGCACGGTGTGACGACACGCGGCCAGAAAGCCACGATCCGGGAGCGGCGCGTTTTGCGGGCGATGATCCGAAGGCACTAGAGCGTATCACGTAACTCGTTGGAATCATTAATTTCAGACGGTATTTCGTACTTCATTTTTCTCGCATGACGCTCTAGGCGCGCAGGGCGAGTTCTGCTTCCGGGAAATGGCGCAGCATCGCGTCGGTCTCTGCCGCTGTCAGGCAACAGGCCGCCGTGGACAAGGCATCTGCAAGCGCTGCGCTTTCGTGGAACAGGCTGATCGTGTTCCAGTGCTGGGCAGACTTACCGCTGCGCGCGTCGATAATGTGACCCGCACCGTCCGGCAACAGCGTCCCGCGCGGTGAGGAGGTTGCAAGGGCGCGGTCACGCAGGCTGACCTCTTGCAAGATAACACCTGCCGGGTTTGAGATACCCACGCGCCACGCACCCCCGCCGGGTCGCCCACCCCATGCGCGCTGCTCGCCTGCATCCACGATCAGATCGACGAGACCGGCGCGGCGCAACAGGCCCGCGACGCGGTCGGTGATGTAGCCCTGCGCGATCCCGTTGAAGGTCAGCGCCATGCCCGGTCGCAGTGCAACCGCCTGCGATGAAAAGGTCAGATCGCTGAATGTCTGTGCGCGCGTGGCCGGAAGGCCACCCGCAGCGCGCGCGCGCCACAGTGGCTGGACGCTGGGGTCAAACGCGCCAAAAGATGCCTGCCAGACGCTCCGGGACAGGCTCAGAACTTCGAGCAGTTCCGGCGCAGGATGATCCAGACAGCCAGCCGCATTCAGGCGCGAGAGGTCGGAGTGGTTTT
The DNA here is from genome assembly GCF_000014045.1 of Roseobacter denitrificans OCh 114. Lineage (NCBI taxonomy): Bacteria > Pseudomonadati > Pseudomonadota > Alphaproteobacteria > Rhodobacterales > Roseobacteraceae > Roseobacter > Roseobacter denitrificans. The sequence continues at coordinate 1,477,030 of NC_008209.1, read as the reverse complement.
GATGAAGGCTGAAGATACCTTCAAGCCGTGCGATTTCATCGCGCACCTGCGCGAAGAGAGGGGCGGCTTCGGCGTCGCTTACCCCTGACAGGACGATCTGCGAGGAGGCACCAAGTGCCACCCCGTGCCAGCGCGCCGCCGGGGCCGCGGCCATCGCGCGCCCGGACATCCCCGCAAGCGGCAGGGCCGCCGCGATGTTCAGAAACCTGCGTCTTGAAAAGCCGTGCTGTGTCATCCGTTTTCCTCCTGCCCGAACATCAGGTCTACCGGCGCCAGAAAGGACTGTTCCGGCACCTCGTGTTTTTCGTAGATCGCTCCTCCATAGCGGCTGGCAAAGGCCAGAGCACGGGCGGGGTCCGAAAAGGGCACCAGTTCGGGCGCGCCCATACCTCCGGGTTTGTCCGACCCCACGACGTAATGCGCGTTTTGCGCCAGCATCCAGTTTTCCGCGCCCGGTCTGTCCCAGGACACAGTGGACATGTCATTGACATAGACGGCAGCGACATAGCCGTCCTGTTCGGCGCTGGCGAGGTAGGTGAAGGCATCGCGCACCTGCGCGAAAAAGATCGGATCGGGTACGCCGCTGAGGAAAATCTGCGCCTTGGGGCCGGGGTGTTCGGAGATATTCATCATGCAGTAATGCGCCACATTCTCGGCGGTCAGCGGCATCGGATCCGGCGCCTCGGCCAGCTCTTCCTTGCAGGCAATCAGGAGCAGCGCAGACAAAAGCAACAGTTTCTTCATGGAACCCTCCGTCCAAACACGAGGCGCGCCAGCGCCAGACCCAGCAGCGGCCATAGCAACAAGGACACCAGTGCCGCGCCCTGTGGCAGGGCCGCAACCGCAGCGCCCATGCCTGTCACCAGCGCCTGATCGGCAGAGGCCGTGACACTGAACAGGCGCAAGGCGTCCGCCGGGTTTGCCGCCAGCAGCCACGGAAACACCTGACGGCTGAACAGCCCGCCATCATCCCAGACCACAAGCGCGAGCAGCACCAGATCATAAAGCACCACAAGGACCAGCCAGATGAACCCCGCGCCCCCGGCGGCGGCGGCAACAGACCGGCTGAACCCCGATACGACATAGCCAAGCGCGATGAAGGCCGCCCCCAACAGGACCGCCCCCAGCATCAGACGCAGCAGCGCCAATCCACTGGACACACCCGCACCCCCCAGCGCAAAGGCCAGCGCCCCGGCAAGGCCAAAGCCAATGCCGACCGCGATGGCGAGGCCCAAAAGATGCGCAAGGAACTTGCCCGCCAGCAACACGCCGCGCGACACCGGATAGGTCAGCACCAAAGCCAGCGATCCGCGTTCGGCATCCCCCGCGATGGCCTCGAACGACATCAACAAAGCGACCAGCGGCACCAGATAAACCGCCAGAGTGGTCATCGAGGCCACGGAGACGGTCAGCAAATCAACACCCAATGCCCCGGACGTGGTCGCCCCGGATACGGTCAGCGCCAGCGCAAACACCGACAGCAGTGCCGTGGCAATGACCAGCCAGCGATTGCGGCGCAGGATGCGGAATTCCGTAGCGGCGATGGCGAAGAGAGCGCTCATGAAGCCTCCGCAGGTTTTGAATAGTATCGGTAGAGGTCCTCAAGCGAGGGCGGGATAATCTCAACATCCGCGACCTGCGCGCCCATGGCCGTGACATCGGCCAAACGGGCCATCTTTTGATCCGGGGTTACGTTGAATTCCACGCGCGCACCATTGATGCGCTGCCCGCCAAAACGGTCAAACAGCGCGGTGGCATCGGCCTGCGCGGACAGCCGGAACCGGATCGGCATATTGGCCCGCGCGAATAACTCTTGCAGCGGCGCATCCGCAACCAGTTGCCCGCCGCGCAGAATGGCGATGCGGTCGGTGCGCGCCTCGATTTCCGTAAGGGCGTGGCTTGCGATCATCACGCCAGTGCCCTGCGCGGCCAGCGCGTCGATCAGCGCATAGAGGTCATGGCGCGCGATGGGGTCAAGCCCGCTCGTCGGCTCATCCAGCAAGGCGAGCGCGGGTTTGCCCAGAAACACCTGCGCCATGCCCAGCCGTTGCCGCATGCCTTTTGAATAGGTGCCGATACGGCGTTCGGCGGCGTGTTCCAGCCCGACCCGTTCGAGCAGTGCGTCGGCCTCGCTGCGCTCCACGCGGGCGAGTTTAGCAAAGAGGCGCAGTTGTTCGCGCCCGGTCAGGGCCGGGTGAAACGATACCGCCTCGGGCAGATAGGCGACGGCGGCACGGGCTGCCGTGCTGCCGACCTCATGCCCTGCGATCAGGGCCGTGCCGCTGTCGATGGGCAGCAGGCCCAAGATAACCTTCATCAGCGTCGATTTGCCCGCGCCGTTGTGGCCCAGCAGTGCGACCCGTTCGCCGGCCCTGACGCTCAGCGACACATTGCCCACACCATCCGCGCCCTTGAAACGGCGGGTCAAACCACGCACATCCAGAACCACATCATCCCCCATAGGATTTCCCCCAATCCGGCACGGCGATCTCAACCGGGCGCATCAGCGGGGCGCTGTCCATGACACCACCCGGCGTCAACGCGGGAAAGGCCGATTGCGCCCATTGCACAAGCTGCACCGCAGGTGATCCGAGCAACAAGCGCGCGGCAGGCTGTTGCCAGAGCATCTGGTCAATGCTGTCGTTGGGCCGGTAGGTGCCATCGGCGATCCCGTTGCCATCCAGATCAGTCGCGACAAAATCAGACCAGTAATTGCCCCGCCCTTCCGCCGCCCAGTCCAGCCACTTGGTGGAGACATATTTGACCTGCGTGCGGTTGCCGACAAAAGCGTTGCCCGTCACATCATTGCGTTCGGAGCCGGCGGTGAAATGGATGCCGATGCCGCACCGCTCAAACCGATTGTCCACAATTTCGTTCTTATGCGCGTTATAGACAAAGAGGCATTTCTTGGCCCCATCCTGCACGTAATTGCCCCGCACCACGGAACGGTTGGTGAAGTTCAGCATCACGCCGTGATCCCGATCCCCGATGGAGACGTTATCCAGCACCCGCACTTTTTTCGAATACATCACCGCAAAGCCCAGATGGTTGCCCATCGACAGGTTACCGCTGACCTCGCTGTCATTGGCATACATGTAATGCACCGCAAAGCGCAGATCGCGGAACCGGTTGCCCCGGAACACATTGCGTTTTGAGGTATTGACGAAAATCCCGTCCCGCCCCCAGCGGATATCATTGCCCTCAATCACCGTGCCGGGCGCGTTCCAGACATAGATGCCATTGCCGCGCTGGTTCATCCGGTGGCCCTGACGGCCTTCGATCACATTGCGCGCAATCATCGCATCGCGCGCGCCGTGCACGTCGATCCCATAAAGGTTGCCCTGCAACAGATTGCCCTCGATCACTGCACCGGTGGCGGCCTTGGTCAGGGTGATGCCGGCGTCCTTGGTCTCGTGACTGTCACCGGAGCCGGTGAGGCGCAGGCCCTCGACCCGCACGCCCTCAGCATCGACCGTGAGGACCGTACCCTGCCCGCCCCCGTCCAGATGCACGCCCGGCCCGCCGATCACGGTCACAGGGTGCGCAAGGTGCACCGGGCCAACATACTGGCCCGGTGCGAGCCGCAACACCGCGCCCGGTGCTGTGGCGTCAACCAGTGGCTGCAAAGGCGTCCCGCTGGCAAACACAGGGCCTGCCAATGTCATCAAAAGGAACAGGAACGCCTTGAGCAACCGCATGGATCAGGTCGCCCTTGGTTCGACAAACATGCGGCCGCGCATCTCCATATGCAGCGCATGGCAGAACCACTGGCAGTAGTACCAATGCACGCCGGGGCGATCCGCAGTGAAGGTGATGGAGGCGGTCTGCTGCGGTCCCACTTCCATGGCCACACCGTGGTTGGACAGACAGAAGCCGTGGGTCACATCATCGATGTCATCAAGGTTGGTGACATAGACGGTAACCTCATCCCCCTGCTGCACGGTGAATTTCTCAAGGCTGAATTCCGGTGCGATGGAATACATGTAGACCCGCACCTTGTTGCCATCCCGGATCGGTTCGGGATGCCCGTCCTCAAGGCTGACCCCATCGGCTGCCGCCTGCTGGCGCGCCGCTTCCCAGCCCGGATCATCGCGGCTGTAGATGTTGACCGGGTTCACCTTGGAGGCATGCACGATGATACTGTCATGCGGCTCGGCAAAGGTCGGCCCATCATGCACCACCTTCATCTCATCCCCGGAGATATCGATCAGCTGCTCATTCTCCGGCTTCAGCGGCCCGGTATTGAGGAACCTGTCTTTCGAGAACTTGTTCATCGAAATGAGCCATTTGCCGTCGGCCTCTGCGGTTTCGCCCATGGAGGTGGAGTTATGCCCCGGCTGGTAATGCACATCGACCTTGGAGATGATCGGATCGACGTCTTCGCCGTTATAGGCCGCAATCGCCTTTTCCATGTTCCACTTGGCCACCTGGCTGTCGAGGAAGAGCGTGGTGAAACAGTTGCCCTTCCCATCAAACGCGGTGTGTAGCGGGCCAAGACCCAGTTCAGGTTCCGCAACGATGCAGGAGCGTGGGTCCGCACCCTCAAACACCGCATCCACCAGCGTCACGTCAATGACGGACACGGTCGGGGACAGCTTGCCGTTGATGACGATATGCTGCTTGTCGGGGGCAGCGTTACAGCCATGCGGGCTGTTGGGGATCGGGATGTAGCGGGTGAATTGCGAATTGGCCGCCTTGCGCCCGTCGAGCACCCGCACACCGTTCAGTATCTGGCCTTCGCCCGCCTCGACTGCCGCCTCAATCGCCGCGATGTTGAACACGACGCAGTGATCCGTTTCATTCGCGGTCATTTCGGCAAGGTTCATACCCATTTCCGAGTTATACGAGGTCGCAAAGGCATATTTGCCCTGATAATCCGCATCGCAGTTATCAAGGTTGCCGCTCACGATCACCTGCCAGGCGACTTTCATCTCATCACCGTCGATGGCGGTGAAGATATTCACATACTGATCCGGCTCATCCAGAATTTGCCCGTCATTGACCAGCGGCACTTCGTGTTCGCCATTGGCGAAGACATAGCCTGTGCGCGGGTATTTCTGAGGGCGCATGCCGTGGATATCCTGCGCATTCGGGATCTCGATGATCTTGTCGCATTTCATGATGTCACAGCGGATGCGCGCGACCCGCGTGTTGGCCTTGTCATTGGCAAAGATATAGCGCCCGTCATAGGTGCCATCGGTGAAGCTCATATGCGGGTGGTGCAAGTCGCCGTTGTCGTAGGTTTTCATGCCCCGCTTGGCGAGCATTTCCTTCGTTTCGGGCAGCAAGCCTTCGGTCAATACCTGAAGGCTTTCGTTGGTCTGACCCCATCCGGTGGCCGAACAGCGGTTGAACACCGGGATCCGCATCAGTTCGCGCATGGACGGAAAACCGAGAATTCGGATTTCGCCCGATTGGCCTGACGACCAGAACCCGTAATATTCGTCCAATTCTCCGGGGGCGAGGTTGAATGCGCCCGACGCCGCGTTCGCCTTGCCCGCACTGCCCAGCAGCCCGGCACCGCCCGCGGCTGCAAATGCAGCGCCCCCTGCGGTTGCACCCATCAACTGTCGGCGGTTGAGGCGCATTTGCGCTTTGCGTTCTTCTTCAGACATCGTTTTTCTCCTCTATTTTCAGGTTTTTTCCAAGACCCGTGGTTTTGTGGAAAACGCCTCCAGCGCTTCCGTGCCGGCACTTGCTTTGGCGCGGCGTTTAAGCTGTTTGATGATGACCGGGCATTTCGCGTCAGACTGGTAGAGCACCTGACAGTGCAGGCAGTTGACACATTCATTGGGGTTGATTTCGCCCGTCGGGTGGATCGCCTGCACCGGGCATTCATTGGCGCAGGTATGGCAAGGGTTGCCGCATTCGCGATAGCGTTTGAGCCAGTCAAACATGCGCATCCGCGCCGGGATCGCGAGCGCTGCGCCCAGCGGGCAGACATAACGGCAGTAAAACCGTTCGATGAACAACCCAATGAAGAGCATGCTCAGAGCAAAGACCACAAAGGGCCATTCACGCGCGAATTTCAGGATGATTGCGGTCTTGAACGGCTCGACCTCGGCCAGCGCTTCGGCGCGGGGGAGCGAGGCCAACGAGACCGCGAACAGCCCCAGAAAGATCATGTATTTCATGGGCCAGAGGCGTTCATGCAGCCCCCACGGCAGTTCAAACTGCGGGACCTTGACCGCCCGCGCGATCTTGTTCGAAAGTTCCTGCAGTGCGCCAAACGGGCAGAGCCAGCCGCAATAGGCCCCCCGGCCCCAGAACAGCAGCGCCGCTGCGATCGCGAACCACTGGATGAACACCAGCGGATCGAGCAGGAACGCATCCCAGCTAAAGCCGGACCGCAAGGCCCCACCAAGTGCCAGCAGGTTCACGACCGACAGTTGCGCGTTCGTCATCCAGCCCAGAAACAGCAGCGTGATCGTCAGAAAACCGATCCGCACCCAATAGAACACCCGCGCGTTTCTGGTGAATTGCTTCTGAAAGAAGAAAATCGCCGACAGGGTGAGCAGCATCGCGATCAGAACGCCGATCTCGACCTGTTTGTCGCGCCACACACGCTGCCACAGGGCGGTTTTGGCAGCCGCCTCATCCTCAACCGCCGGATGGACGACAGGGGCCTGTTTGATGAAGCGCTCGGGCAGTTGATAGCCCAGATCGACAGTCACGAAGGCTTTGGTTACGGCACCGGTCGCGCGTTGTACCAGCAACTGCAAGCGCCATGGCTCGGCCGGATCGAATTCGGCATCGACGGGGATCTTGAAGATATCAAGCTCGGTAAAGGCAGGCGCATCCGCAGGGTCCAACCGCCCCAGCCGCTTGTGATCACGGTCAAAAAAGCGCAGCGCGCGGTCGCCCTGAATAAGCTGAATGCGGTCAAAGATACCGCCCCGCACATAGCCCGATCCCTTGAACGAATATTTGCCGCGCCCGGTGACTAGGATCGCTTCTTCGCCCTCGTCCAGCCAGTCGGTCAGGTTGGCATATTCGGCCTCGCCCAGCAGGCTGCGCCCGATTTCGGGGATGCTGACCAATGCGGCGGTCATTTCAATGAAGGTATCTTCGGGTGCGCCGGGTTCCGGGCGGGCTGCGGCCTTTTCATCGCCACCCTGTTCAAAGGCGCGGTTCACCTGCCCCACATCCAGCGCCAGCGTGCGCACAGAGCCATCACCCGTCAGCGTCATCCAGTCGGCAGTCGCCGTGCTGCTGCGGTCGATTTCACGCTTGGGCAACGCGACCTCTACCGACAATCCGCCCAGCGACAGCATCCGCGCCACCTTGATCCCGGCGCGCACGATGCTGTCATCGATCACCATGATCGTGACGGTCGCCCCCGAGATGATATCAAGGTCATGCCCCGCGCCACCGGCTTGCACTTCGGCCTTGAGGTCGAGGCCACGATACCCTTCGGTCACAGCCTTTACCTTGCTGTCCGGGATGCCGATCAGGACAATCGGTTCGGAGTGTTTGACCAGATGCGCCGCCATGACGTTGGCATCGAGGTCGATCGCGGCAACCACGTGGATCGGCTTGCCTGAATACCCCGTCGTGCCAACAAAATCCGAGGTCAGGAAAACATATCCCAACGTCTCGCCACCGCGTAGAATCGGGGCCACTTTGGTATCAGGATCAATCGCGCCAAAACCATCGGCATCAGCCGCAAAATCGGTGGCCGCAAGATCGGGCAGGAAACTGGCAAGCGTCTCGGCAGACGCTGTGCGTGCAGCGCCAAGCACACCCAAAAGTAGAAGTGCACAGATCAGGATCAAGTTGCGGGCTAATTGCATGTCGACGGCTCCCCGCCCGACATTCCGGCACTGCGACGCAGCACACCTTGACTTTCGTCAAGATGCGGCCGTTTCAGCGTAAATTCACCATTGGTATTTTCCCGCGCTGCGGCTTCGGACCCCGCACGACAGGGCAGGTACAAACCCGATCAACCCCGGGTTCGGGGCGGCAATACCCCAAAAACACCACGGCGCAGATCCGCAAAGACATCCGGCCTTGTGATCACAAGCGTGCCAGACAAAGCGCACCCAGTTCAACCGCCGCCAGTCACTGGCATTAAGACAATTGGATTGTTGACTGAATGCGCACAATACGTGCAAAGTATCGGCATTTGATAATGGTTAATAAAGGATTAACATAATGGCGACTCCCACAGAATGGCTCAGCGCATTTCAGGTAAACACGGGGACAGCGGCGACTGGAACCCAAGACGCCCCCCAGATCATCGGGTTGAACAACGGCCATTTCGTTGTTGCATGGGTTGAATCGGCAAGCGGTGCGGTCGCGACAGCCGCAGGAACCGATATCGTTGCCAAGATATATGACGCCGAAGGTAACGTCGTGCGCGATTCCTTCCGGCTGAACTCGGACCGGAATTTCGACGATGAAGGCGATTTCGACCTGACAGCCACCCACGATGGCTTCGCGATGACCTACGTTGACGATTCCATCAGCAACGCGAACCAGACCACCGTCTACTACGAACGGTTCGACTTTGACGGGACGCCACAGGTCGGCACGGGCACGGCATTTACGATTGCCGATGAAAACGTCGCGGCAGACTTCCTGCGCAACCCGCAAATCGCCGCAAACCTGATCGCTGCGAATGACGACGTGCTGGTGGCGTATGATGACCAGGTCGGCACGGGTGATACAGATGTAAACGGCAAGGTAATTGACCAAGCGGGAGTGCTTGGCGCGGAATTCGGCGTCGGTTCCAACAGCTCGGGCGTCAACAGCCTTGGCGATATCGCGGTCCTCAGCAACGGTAACTTCGTAGCTGTCTACGAGGAAGAGGACTCTGTCACCGGCATTGAATTCCGGATCTTGACACCTGCAGGCACACTTATCAGCAATGTAAACGTCACGGACGCTTTCGGCAGCGGCACGCCTGCCTCTGACCCTGCGGTGACGGCGCTTGCAGGGGGCGGTTTCGTCGCCACCTGGGTTGAAGGCAGCGATATCTTTATCCGGGGTTATTCGAACTCCGGCAACTCGCTCTATGCCGAAACAAAAGCGGTCGCGACACCGAATCCGAACGAGCCTGTTGTCGTGGCGCTTCCGGATGGAGATTTCGTGCTCTTTTGGGACGATGACTCTGCCAATAACCTCCAGGCACAACGGTTCAACGCGGACGGCACGACGGATGGCGGGCCTTTTGTGGTATCAGGCCCCGGCAGAGATCCGGAAATCGGCGTCACGGGAGACGGGCGTATCCTATTCACATGGGAAAATGTCTCCACCGGTGAGATTTTTGCGTCGATCTGGGATCCGCGCGGCACGACGATTGATCCGGATGACTACAACACCGAGCTTGCCCATATTCTGAATTCGAACGTGATCACCACCGGCACCGGAAATACCACCGTTCTCGCGGCCTCCGACAGTGAGGATTACTTCGTCTTTGGCCAGGGCGGCAATGACACTATCAATTCGAACGGTTTTGGCGAATACCTTGGCGGTGCGGGCAATGACACCATCCGGGCCGGGGCCGGGACAAACGGTACGGGTCGCTCCGAACTGCTCGACGGCGGCGTGGGCACCGACACCCTCGACCTCACGGGTCAGGCGGGCGCCTATGACATCAACCTCGCAACTGGCGTGACCACGTTCAACGGCGCGGTGGTGACCGAGGAAAGCTTCATCAACTTCGAGAATGTGAATACGGGCTCCGGAGATAACACGATTGTCGGCACTTCAGGCGCAAATGTGATCGACGGCGGCGCGGGCAATGACGACATTAATGGCGGTGGCGGCAACGACACGATCTTTGGCGGTGACGGCAACGACGTAATCGATGGCGGCTTTGGCACCGATGATGTCTTTGGCGGCGCGGGCGATGACCTTTTGTTGCTGGTGTCGGGCGCAGGGTCGGACAATTTCGACGGCGGTGCGGGTACCGACACGGTGGATTTCACAGGCGTCAACCTTGACACTACTATCGATCTGGATGCGGGCATTTGGAACTTCACGGGTTTCGCGCCCAACTTTGACATGATTGATGTAGAGAATGTGATCCTCTCTGGCGGCGATGACGTCGTGACCGGGTCTTCCGCAGCCAACGTCATTACCACTGGCGGCGGCAACGATACGATTGATGGCGGCGCCGGGGACGATACGATCTTTGCCGGGGCCGGGAATGATACGGTATTCAACGCGAACTTCAGCGGCGCCAATACGGTGTTTGGCGGCGACGGCGATGACACCATCACCTCCTCCGGCGAAGATACGGTCTTCGGCGAGGCCGGGGACGACACGATCTTTGCCGGGCTCGGGGTGTTAGAAAACTTGGACGGCGGCGACGGCGAGGATACGTTGAACACCACGCTCTTCAACGGTGCATATGTCGTCAACCTCGCGACCGGTCTGACAAATTTCGCAGGCGAAGTCTTCACCAACTTCGAGAATATCATTTCCGGCAACGGCAGTGATGAGCTTTTCGGCACGGCAGGCGAGAATGAGATGACCGGCGGTGGCGGTAACGACCGGATCCTCGGCTTTGATGGCGATGATGACCTGTTTGGCGGTTTGGGCAATGACATCCTGAACGGCGGCAATGGCAATGATGACCTCGAAGGCGGCGACGGCAACGACATCATGTATGGCGGTGCCGGCAATGACGAAATGGAAGGAGGCGACGGTGACGATCTGCTGATCGGTAATGACGGCAATGATCGGATGGAAGGCGGCCTGGGCAATGACATGTTCCGCGGCGGCACCGGGGTCGATATTATCGACGGCGACGAAGGCGACGACGAAGCCTTTGGCGGCGACGGCAACGACATCCTGCGTGGTGGCGATGGCAATGACCTGATGGACGGCAGCGCCGGCGACGACTCCATTCAGGGCGGGGAGGGCGATGACATCCTTGTAGGTCAGATCGGCAGCGACATTCTGCAGGGCGACAACGGTGCAGATGAGTTGCGCGGCGGCGGCGGTAATGACGTACTGAATGGCGGAACGGGCAACGACACGCTGTTTGGTGGCGCCAATGAGGACACGTTGTTTGGCGGGACTGGCGATGACTTCCTGCAGGGCAACCAGCAGGACGATGATCTCTTTGGCCAGTCCGGCAATGACCGCTTGTTCGGTGGCGATGGTTTTGACTTCTTGGATGGCGGCATCGGAGATGACCGGCTTGAGGGCAACAACGGGCGCGATACGCTGGTGGGCGGCACGGGCGCGGATATCCTCATCGGCGGGGCCTTGGGCGACACGTTCCGGTTCAACAGTGTGGCGGATTCCAACCTTGCCAGCAGAGACACGATTGTCGGCATCGATGGCATCGGCGTGGCCAATGGCGACGTGATCGACGTCTCCGCCATCGACGCGGACACCACTGTCGGTGGCAATCAGGCCTTCACCTTCCTCGGGTTGCAGACGACCGCATCGGCCCTGTCCTTTGGCGCAGGCGCGCTTTGGGTCGAGAACGCGGGCGGGCCGACACTCCTGTTCGGGAACATCGACAACGACGCCACGATCGAGTTCGCCGTCCAGATCAACGACGGTGCGGGCACCTCGGCGGCAGATTACACCTTGGGTGACTTCATCGTCTGAAGCACGCCCTTGACCTGAAAAACCACCACGCGCCGCTCAACACAGAGCCCGCGTGGTGGGCACCAAAGGCCCTAGAGTTCGAGAAAGAACAGGCTGATCGAAGGAACCAGCGCCAACAGGACCAGGACGCAGCAGGTTACGATGAAAAAGGGCACGGCCACGCGGAAGACCTTGAGCGGACTGACCCGCGCCACGGAGGCAGCCACATAAAGACCGATCCCCACCGGGGGCGATAAAAGCCCCAGTATCAGGTTGATCGACACCACGACCCCGAAATGCACTGGATGGATGCCATAGACTTCGGTCGCGATGGGCAGCAGGATGGGCACCACCATGATCAGCCCGGGTATCCCGTCGATCACCGTACCGACCAGCAGCAGCATGACCAGCACCAGCAACATGAAACCCGCAGGCGACGTGGCCACGGTTTCTATCCACGCCGCTGCCGCCTGTGGCACCTGCCCGAACACCAGAACCCATGAAAACACCCCTGCCGCCGCCACCAGAAACAGCACCAGCGCCGAATTGATGCCCGTGCGCAGCAGGATCTTGGGCAGGTCCGACAGCTTCAGCGTCCGGGTGATGAAACCCAGCAGCGCCGCACACAGCGCGCCAAGTGCTGCCGCCTCGGTGGGGGAACCGAAACCGCCCATAATGGTGCCGATGATCACGGCGGGGATCGACAGCATCGGCAAGGCCTTGCGCACCGCCACCCACCGGTCGGGCCAAGTGACCTTTTGCCCCCTCGGATAGCTGTGCCAGATGCCCAGAAAGGCAATCGTGCCAATAAACAGGGCCGTCAGGATCAAACCCGGAAGGATGCCTGCGACCAACATATCGCGCACCGCCACCTGCGCGAGCACCGCATAAACCACAAAGACGATGGACGGCGGGATGATCGGCCCCAGCAATCCACCAAAGGCGGTGACCGCGGTGGCAAATTCGCGTTTGTAGCCTTCCTTTTCCATTTCGGGCACCATGACCTGCGACATCATCGCGATCTGCGCCGTGGCCGACCCGAGGATCGAGGCCACCATCATATTGGCAATCAGGTTGATATAGGCCAGCCCGCCCCGGACCGCACCAATAAAGGTCGCGGCCAGCCGGACAAGGCGTTGGGTAATACCCGCCCCGTTCATCAACTCTCCGATCAGAATGAAGAGCGGGATCGCCAAGAGACCAAAGTTGTTCAGCGCGCTGAACATTTGCAAGCCGTAGCTGTTCAAAAGCAGGCCGTTGCCCGTCCATAGAATGAACACGACCGCCGCAAGCGACAACACGATGCCGATGGGCACGCCGATGACCAGCAGGACAAAAAAGGCGGCTCCAGTCACGCGTTACTCTCCGGCCTGCAGGTCTGACAACAGACCTTCGGGGCGCGCGACAAATCCCATGTCTTCGGCAAGGTTCGTGACCGCGTGGATGGTGATCGCAAGGGCGAACCACGGCATGATCAGATAGATGTAAAACAGCGGCACGCCCATGACCGGGGTCGTATCCGTATAGGTGAAATTGAACGTGGCCCCTTCGAAGGCGGGGATGTCGAACCCGGCTGCGGCAAGGGCCAGCGGATCAAACCAGAGCCAGCAGAAGTAGCACAGCGAGACGCCAAAGACGGCAGTGGCCAGCGACACGGCCGTGCGCAACGCGCGGATAACCCGCGCAGAGGCCAGTTCATAGACCAGAAGCACAGCCGGATCGATGCGCGCACGCAGCATCAGCGATGCGCCCAGAAAGCCGCTGATGATCATCGAGTAAACCGCGACCTCATCCGCCCATGCGATGGTGATGCCAAAGACGCGCAGCACGACATTCATCAGCACAAAGACGAAAATCATCAGCACCAGCAGCATGAGCAACACCTTCTCGATGCTGGCGATGACCGCAGACAGTCTGCTGAGGGATCGACTGAGCATGAAGGCGCGTCTCTCGTCTGTTCAATTGGCACCGGGCAGCCACAGTGGCCGCCCCGTGCCGAAGTGAGTTGGATCAGAAATCAGCGACGAGATCACGCATGCGCTGGACGTAGGGCGTCTGCTCAGCCCATTCCGCGTCCCAACGTTCGACGATATCACCAAAGAATTCAGGCCCCACGTTCTCAACGATGTTCAGTCCCTCGACCTGACGCAATTGCTCCAGCTTGGCGTCTTCGCCTTCGACGAAACGGTCGATGGTGCGGTCACAGTGGATCTGGATTGCGTCGCGCAGGATCGTTTGATCTTCGGGCGAAAGTCCCGCCCAGACGCGCCCGGACACCAACGCCACCATCCCGAAGAGGTGGTGGTTTGTCTCCATCATATAGGACGCATGGTCGTAGTAACCAAAGTTGATGATCGACTCGTGGTCCATGTCGATCGCGTCGATCTGCCCATTGGCCAGAGCGTCATAAACCTGTGTCAGCGGCATTGGTGCGGGGGCCGCGCCGAACATCTCGAAGAAGGTGCGGATCGGCGGGGCAGGTGTAATGCGGAACCGCAAGCCGTCCAGTTCAGCAGCGCTTTCAACCGGGTTCTGCGTCAAAAGCTGGCGCATGCCCGTCATGGCATAGCAGACGCCGACCGTACCCGTGGCGCGCGGCAATTCGTCAAGGATTTCGCGTGCTACATCCGAGCGCAGGACCTTGGCCGCATCACCGATGTTATCGACCAGAAACGGCGCATGCAGGGCGCCCATGGCGGGCACGCGGTTCGTAATCTCCGCTGACGTCAGCCAGGCCATATCAAGTGCGCCGGTCTGCAATTGTTGCAGCATCGTCGTTTCGCTGCCCAACTGGCCTGACGGGAAGGCAACGACGGTAAAACGGCCATCCGACATCTCGGAAAGCGTATCGCTGAGCGCTGCAACCTCCTGATTCCACACATGAACAGGGGGTGTGATAAGCCCAAGACGGAACTCCCGGTCCTGTGCTGATGCGGAGAATGGCAGCGCCAGCACCGCAAATGCAACAGCCGCGAACGTAGTTAATTTCGACATTTTGTGATCTCCCTGACAGCCACGCATTCTGCATGGCCTGAAACTATTCAAATCCGCGTCCTTGGGATACCCTCGACATAGGCCGGGGCTACCCTGAACATCTCATTTGAGTACATACATTCGCAGCACAGACGTGCAGGTCAAGTTTTTTCGGCGCAAACAACGCGCAAGGCTCCGCATTTTGACCAAAAGAGTGAGATTTCACCATGTTTACCCGATGCACTCCGGCAGCCTCATAAGACGGCACCGCCACCCTGCGATCAGTCGACAAGGGCGCGGTTCACCCGATTTTCCGCGTTGGGCCGCCCGATCATCACGCACTCGCCGGACAGGACGCCAACGCTTCGTCAAAAACCTCTGCGGCATCACACAGGCGGCGGCGCTGCCCTGCACTATCGGCGCGGATGTTGGCCTGACCGTCTTTGCCGTCAACGCATGTTGGATGCGCCGCATGATGGCTTAGCGCAGACCGTCTTTGCCTTCCGCCGCATCGTGGGTCAGCCCACCGACACGTGGCAAAGGTCGCCCGCTGTCTGTCACAGCCACCGCAACAAGGATCTCATTCGGGCGCGGTGCGTCATTCAGGCGGACTTCAACCCCGTCGAAATGGGACCGTACATAGGCCGCATCCTTATGACCCAGCGGCACGTCAAGGTCCTGCCCCAGGCCACCGCGTTTTTTCGACGATGGCACGAGGGCCGCGCCCTTTTCCACGGCCTGGCGCAGCGGCGCGCCCAATTTCGGGTGCAGGATCGCGGCGGCATGCTCCAACTCGCCATTCTCGCCCACCATCGCGGCCTTGCCATAGCTTTCGATCCTGTCGGGAGTGACGCCCAAAGCCGCCACCGCGCGCGCGCCCAAGAGCCCGCCAAGATCAGCGCCGATATCCATCAGGGGCGTCAAATCTTCAACGTATTGACCCGCGAATGGGTTTTCGATCACGGCCACAGCGACGGCCTTGCGGGTCGGGGGGGCGATGTCACGCCCGCCTTCGATATGGGTTTCCTCGGTAAACGTCGCGATTTTGCGGATTTTCGCACTCATCTCAGGCCATCCTCCCCTTTGATATCTGCCGCTTCCAAACCGCCAGAGCGTGAATGGACCCGCGGCCCCGTGGTCATCACCAGCGCCAACAGCATTTCGCCCGCGCGGGGCGCATCATTCAGACCGACCTCCATGGAGTCGAAATGACTGCGCACATAGGAGGCGTTGATATGGGTGATCGGCACGTCGATGCGCGCGCCCGTGCCCCCGACTTTCTTGGCTGACGGCACGATCGCCTTGGTGCCTCCGATGACATCGCGCATCGCATAGCCACCCGGCGCATGCCAGAGCGCACCGTGTTCAAGCTCGCCCGCCGATCCCACAAGCGAGGCCTTGCCGTACCCTTCGATCTGGTCCGCACCGCCAAGGGCCACCGCCAGTTTTTGTGCCATATCCAACCCGAGGGGACGCAGCACATCCATGAAGCCCTGAATGTCAGGTTCAAAGCGTCCGGCAAAGGGGTTGGTGATCACCGCCAGCGCGGCACCGCGCAGCAGGGGGGTATCTGCTACCGGGCCGCCTTCGTGATAGATTTCCTCAACGATGAGGGCGCGTTTACGGGTTTCAAGTCCAGGCATGTTCGATCTCCATCTTCATTTCGGTCCGGATGAACATGTCACCGGTCTGTGTTGTTTCGCCCTGCAAAAACAGGGCCGCGCCAAGAATATGCCCTGCGCGCTGCATGTCATCCGCCACCGCGCGCCCGGCTGCAAGCGCGCGTGCACGATCCTTTGCAGACAAGGCACCAACGGCGGTTACAACAGCCCGCGCGCCAAGGTCACTGTCGGGCTGAATGTCATGGGCGGGATTGCGCAGGATTGCCGGATGGCCGGGCAGATCCACGGCGTTCGCGATCAGGGTTGCGGCCACATCGGCCTGCGCAGCACTGCGGGCAAGAACGCTGACACTATCCGCGATACCCCGCGAGAGGCTGCGCCCCCCTGCCCCACTGGTGGCAATACCGCCGATGCCCGCATCAGCGCCAAAACGCAAGCGCCCAAGGTTACCCCCTTCAAGCCCTGACATGGCCACCGAGAAGGTCGCCCCCGGGGCAAGATGCACCGCGATGTCCCCGCCATTGTTCACATAGGCCCGATCCAGCGGACAGGCCGCGAGCATGGCGGCCAGAACCTCATCCGCGACCGATCCGGCCACAGCGCTCATCGGGGTCACAAACGTCGTGCTGCAAAAAGGACGCGCCGCTCGGTACATGCGCTGCGCGGTCACATCCTGCGGAAGCGGCGTATCGGGCGTCAGTTGCGTGCGATGCTGCGGCAATTCCCTGCACAAACCTTCAAGGATCGTGTCAAACCGCTCCTTGGCCGCCTTGAAGGCCCGCTGACGTGTTTGCGCACCCTCAGGGTCAGCACCGATAATCAGATCAATCGGCCCGTGCTGCAAATGCAGCCTGCGCCCCCCCTCCAGCAGTGCCGCGACCGGTTTGCTCATGGGCTCATTGCTCCGGGCGCCAGCGGTAATTGTGCCGCGCGGTCGGGTTTGCGTCCGGGTCGATCTGATCCACCCGCCGAACATCGGGTGTGAGCACCTCATCAATCGGGCGCACGGCTTCGACATGCCCGCCAAGGGCTGCATAATCTGAAAGGCGCATCGTGAATTCGATCGGGGCGACCAGCGCCGGGGTCGGCACATAGCCAAAGGAGTTTGACGGCATTTCCAACACATCCGCCATGACCGTGATCCCGCCGCCGGGCCAGACATAGGCGTTCGCCCCGCCGCACGACACATGGGTCAGCGACTCCTTGACTGAATTCGTCAGCTTGACGGGGTTTTCCGTCACCCCGGCACGCAGCGACCCGCCAGCGCCCCCCATGAACAGCACCGAACAAACCGAAGGTTCACAGTTCTCTGCAATTCGGTCGACCGACACGCGCAGCGCTTCGGGCAGGGGCCTTGGTTGCGGTTGCAGATCCGCATCAAGTTCGAAATAGGCGTATTGCTCGCCTGTGGTCGAGACCATCAGCAGGCGCAACCCTTCCCACGCCACATCGGCGTTCCACGGCTTGAGGATCGTCAACGGATCATCCACATCGGTACCGCCCCAGCCGGTGCCGGGCTCGGCCACCTGAAAATAGCGCCCCGGAGTCGAGCGGCGGCCATTTATCTTGATGCCCGTGGGGGGCACGTCCAGCATCTTGCCCGCCTGATGCTCGGACAGAACCCCGGTGATATGGTCATCGACCACAACAACCTCATCCACATGATCCACCCATTGCGAGGCGAACATCCCGATAGCAGCAGAACCGCAGCCCACGCGCATCAGCTTTTCCGGCACTCCGTTCACAATCGGCGGCTTGCCCGCCTGAACCACGATGGTCACGCCGTTGTCGATGGTCAGTTCGACTGCTTCGCAATTGCACAGCTTGAGCAACGTGTCACAGGTCACACGCCCCTCTTTCTTGGTGCCACCCGTCAGGTGTTCCACCCCGCCCAGCGACAACATCTTGGAGCCATATTCGCTGGTCATCACATGGCCCACGGGTTCCCCCTGACAGCGGACGATCTCGCGCTCGTGGCCAAGGAAACGGTCCGTGTCGATCTTGACCTTCACGCCGCAGTAGCTGAAAATCCCCTCGGTCACGACGGTCACCATATCCGCATCATCGACCGTCTGGCTGACGATAAAGGGTGCTGGTTTGTAATCGGGATAGGTGGTGCCGGCCCCGACGGCGGTGATAAAGGGGCGGTTGGCCTGCACCAGATCCCCGTCCCAATCCTGCCCATCGCCCCCATTCAGGAAGGGCACCGATTGCACGCCCTTCTCGCGCGCCCCTTCGATAATCGTCAGCGGGTCCAGCCGGATCAACTCACCGCCCGAGTTGGCATAGCGATCACAAGCGCCGGTTTTCCCATCCGCGATATAGCACAGCACCGGGCAGGCATCGCAGCGGATTTTCTCGGGTTTGACGCGGGCTGGTTTATCCATTGGTCTTGCTCCGAATGGCCTTGCGCAGTTTTGCAGGTGTGACGGGAACCGAAGCCACCCGCACGCCGGTGGCATGGGTGATCGCGTTCAGCAAGGCAGGGGCGGTCGGGATCAGGACATGTTCGCCCAGCCCCTTGGCACCGTAAGGCCCATGCGCATCGGGCACCTCAAGGATGATCGAGGTGATCGGCGGGATATCCCCGATGGTGGGAATAAGATAGTCGTGCAGGTTTTCCGTCCGTCCCGGAATATATTCCTCCATCAAGGCCATGCCGAGCCCTTGGGCGATGCCGCCCTGTATCTGGCCCTCCACCAGCATCGGGTTGATTGCATGGCCGACATCATGGGCTGCCACAAACCGGATCGGCTTGACGGTGCCAAGGGCAGTGTCGACTTCGACCACGGCCAATTGCGCGGCATAACCGAATTGCGCGTAAGGCGAACCCTGACCCTTTGCATCCATTGGCTTGGTGGGCGGATCATAGCTTTCGGTCGCACAGAACACGTAACCTTCGGCATCCGCTTCCATGGCAGAGGTGTCGATGCGATGGTCCCGCCCCTCTTCCAGCACGGTAATCGCGCCGTCCACAAAGCGCAATTCAGCATCGTCCGACGCATTGGCATGACGCAGGATCAGGGCGCGCAGCGCTTCACCACACAGACGCGCCGCATTGCCCGACACGAAGGTCTGGCGCGATGCGGATGTCTTGCCCGCATCCGGTGTGATATCCGTATCTCCCCCCACGCGGGTCACATCGCTGACGCGCGCGCCCAGTGCGGTGGCAAAGATCTGAGAGACAACCGTGTTGGAGCCCTGCCCGATATCCACCGCCCCCTGATGCAGCACAATCGTGCCGTCAGCGCGTACCCCCGCCTTGATGATCGACGGGTTCGGCAAGCTGGTGTTGCCACAGCCATACCACCCCGCCGCGATCCCGACACCACGTTTCCTTGGGGTATCATTATCACGGTTGAACGACTCGGCCTTGGCGCGTTCCGCCGTCCAGTCATCGCGCAGCGCTTCAAGGCAGGCCTTGGCACCGACCCCTTGTTCAAACACTTGCCCGCAGACCGTGGGCACGCCGTCTTGCAGGACATTCAAAAGCCGGAAGTCCAGCGCGTCCATGCCCAGTTTCGCGGCCAGCTCGTCAAACAGGCTTTCCTGCGCGATGGCGGATTGCGGGACGCCAAAGCCACGAAACGCCCCGGCAGGCGGGCAATGGGTGTGCACCCCATTCGAGACCGCGCGATAATCAGCGATGCGGTAAGGACCCGATGCATGGACCGGCACGCGGTTCGCCACGGTTGGTCCCCAGGACGCATAGGCCCCGGTGTTGAACGCCCCGAAGAAATCAAACCCGCTGATCTTGCCGTCCCTCGTCGCGCCGATCTTGAGTTTGATTTCCGATGGGTGCCGTTTGGTGGATGATTGCATCGACTCCGTCCGGCTGTAGGTCAGCCGCACGGGACGCCCGGTTTTGAGGGCGGCGAGCGCGAGGTAGGGCTGCACCGACAGATCCAATTTGGAGCCAAAGCCACCGCCCACCGCCGTCGGCACGATCCGGATGCGCGCGCGGTCCATGCCCAGAATGATCTCTAGCGCCTCAAGGTTCATCACGGGGGCCTGTGTGCAGACGTGAATTTCCACGCGCCCGTCGACGATTTCGGCAAAACCGGCCTCTGGTTCGATATAGGCGTGTTCGACAAAGCCGGTGTCAAACGCCCCCTCGACCACCACATCGGCAGCCGCCAGCGCCGCTTGCGCATCACCGCAGGCAACCAACCCCTCGCACATTAGGTTGCCGGTGCGCTCCTTGTGCAAGGATGGTGCGCCCTCGGCACGCGCGTCGCTTACCGTCATGACGGCATCGCGTTCGCGCCATGTGATCGGGAAATCTTCAGCCCGGAAATGGGCAATCGCTTCGGGCGTGCCGACCACTGCCGCCACCGCTTCACCCCGGAACCGCACGTGATTTTCGGCAAAAACCGGCTGATCCGCAAAGGCCGGGATCACACCGTGGCAGTTGGTGCCGGGCACATCGTCCGCGGTCAGCACGGCCTCGATCCCGTTTTGCGCCGCAACCCAAGCGTCAATATCCCCGAACGAGAACCCCGCATGGGCAAAGGGCGACCGCACGATGCGGATTTCAAGCGTATCGGATGGGGCCACATCATCGCCAAACCGTTCGGCGCCAGACAACTTGTCGGCCCCATCCACACGGCGGATCGCCGCCCCCGCCCCGCCATCGGCGACAAGGTTACCGGGCAGGTTTGCAACAGCGTCAATGATCTTGCGATACCCGGTGCAGCGGCACAGCACGCCGGCCAGCGCATCCTGAATATCCTCTTCGCTCGGCGCGCTGTCACGCCGCAACAGCGCCACCGCCGACACCATCATGCCCGGTGTGCAGATGCCGCATTGGGCCGCACCATGATCCTGAAAGCTCTCCGCCAGACGCTGAGCCAGCGGGTCATCTGCCACCAGACGTGACACGGTTTCGATCTCGCGGCCACGCGCCTGTTGGGTTGTCATCAGACAGGCGCAGACCGTTTCACCATCCAGCAAAACCGAACAGGCCCCGCAGTCACCGGCGTTGCAGCCAATCTTGACATCGCGCGCGCCAAGGCGTTCGCGCAGCGTCTCTGACAGCCGCTCGCCAGTGGTCGGCGACACGGTGACAGCTTCGCCATTCAGGGTAAACGCGACACCCGCGTCAGGGATTTCCCCATCCATCTACGATCCTCCCCCACAGGCCTGCACCACGGCACGGCGACACAGTTCCGCCGCCACGTCCATTCTGTATTCCGCTGATCCGCGCACATCTGAAATCGGCGTCAATGGCGCGAGGTTATCGTCTGCTGCAAAATCCAGCGTGGCAACGTCACCGACAGCACACCCGATCAGCCGCGCCTCAAGGCCCGGCAGACGCTGCGCCACCGCAGAACAGCTGCCAACGGCGACGCGCACGTCCGACAGCCTACCGTTTTGCACCTCTGCGACGGCTGCAACCATCGCGATGGAAATCACCAGATGCTTTCGGCTGCCGAGTTTCAGAAACGCGCTCTGTGCAGTGGCGGAAACCTTGGGGACGATCACGGCAACGACCATCTCATCCCTCGCCAGATCAACCTTGCGCACCCCCTGAATAAAGGCACTAAGCGGCACGGTGCGGGTGGCGTCGCTGGATGCAATCTCGACCTGTGCATTCAGCGCCAGCAGTGGCGGCACACCATCCGCGGCGGGTGAGGCATTGCAGATGTTGCCCACCACGGTGCCCCGGTTCTGTATCTGTATTGACCCGACCTCGCGCGCGGCCAGTTTCAGCGCATCAAAGGCGGGCGGCAGCGGCGCACGCACCACGTCTGTCCAAGTCACCGCAGCGCCGATCCGCCAGCCGTCCGCTGTTTCGCTGATGCCTCGGCAGTCCGAGATCGCCGTGATGTCAAGGAGGCTCTGCGCGCGCGCGCCCGGCGCTTGTGAGGGAAAGAAATCCGTGCACCCTGCGATGACACGCGGCGAGCCATCACGCAGCAGGGCAAGCGCTTCGCAGAGCGTTAAGGGCATTGCATAGGACAATTGTGCACCTCTCGATTTCCACTTGATGCCGCGATCGGGTCACGACGTTAACGCTGGTCATTTGTATACGAACGATAATAGCACTTTCTGACGCGAGTCAAACTTTTCCTTGGGGCGGCGGGGCCGTCAACCGGCGGCGTTTTCACCCGCCTGAATGATCGGCAAATGCAGCCTTTTTCAGCAAGCGGACGAATTCGGCACGCTCGTCCGGGTCGAGGGGATCCAATGTCCTTTCCGAAATGTGAAATCCCGTCTCATGCAGCGCTGCGATCATATCGTCCAGCCCCGACACGAGCGACAGCATCAGGCGGCGTTTGTCACCCGCATCCGGGTGTGTCTCCACGAAGCCTTTCTTGCGCAACCGGTCAACAACGCCCTTGATCGTGGCGGCATCGACCGCGATCTGGCGGCCAAGCTCGTTTTGCGAACAGGTGCCAAGCTCGGCCAGTCGCATCAAGGCCGCGAATTGGGTGGGTGTCAGTTCATGGGGAAGGTGCTCTTGCAGGATATGCGCATGGCGTTGCGTTGCAAGGCGCAGCAGGTAGCCGACCTGCTCATCAAGGCGATAGGGCTGCGTGCGGGCGGTCTTGTGTTCCCGGGAAACTGGCAAATGATCTCTCCGACGTCAGGGCAGGTGCGGCGGTGGAAGGCTTGCGCTCCGCCTGCGCATTGTTAGTATACCTACAAGAGGTGCCTATGACGACGGAAAAAAGCAAACTTGTCATCAAGAATATCGGACTGCTGCTGACGGGCAAGATTGAAGCGCCCATTGCAGATGGCGATTGCGTGATTGCAATTGATGGTCGGATCTCCGCCTTTGGATATGCCCGCGATCTGGACACCGACGGCGCGGATACCGTCGTTGATGCAAAGGGCATTACGCTTGCTCCCGGCCTGATCGACAGCCACGTCCACCCGGTCGTTGGCGATTATACCCCGCGCCAGCAGCAGTTGCATTGGATCGATTCCACCCTGCACGGCGGCGTCACAACGATGATCTCGGCGGGCGAAGTCCATATGCCGGGCCGTCCCAAGGACATCGTCGGGCTGAAGGCGATGGCGATTGCCGCGCAGCGCTGGTACGAGAATTTCCGCCCCTCCGGCATGAAGGTGCTTGCCGGTGCGCCCGTGATCGAACACGGCATGGAAGAACACGATTTCAAGGAGTTGGCGGATGCTGGTGTGAAATATCTGGGCGAGGTCGGGCTTGGCACCGTCAAGGACGGCAAGACCGCCAACCAGATGGTCAGCTGGGCGCGGAAATACGGCATACAGTCGACGATCCACACGGGCGGGCCGTCGATCCCCGGCTCGGGATTGATTGATGCTGATATGGTGCTGGAAACCGGCACGGATGTCGTCGGGCACATCAACGGTGGCCATTCCGCCTTGCCGGATGATCAGATCATCTGCCTGTGCGAAGGCTGCAAACAAGCGCTGGAGATCGTGCATAACGGCAACGAACGCGCGGCACTTCTGACGCTCAACACGGCCCGCGAACTCGGCAAGCTGGATCAGGTCATCCTCGGCACCGATGGTCCTGCGGGATCAGGCGTTCAACCGCTGGGAATCTTGCGCATGGTCGCCATGCTGTCGAGCCTCGGGAATGTCGATGCTGCGACCGCATTTTGCTTTGCAAATGGTAATACGGCCCGCCAGCGTGATCTGGACGTCGGCTTGCTGGAGGTCGGCTACAGCGCCGATTTCGTGCTCATGGATCAGGCTCAGCACGCACCGGGCAAGAACTTGCTGGAATCCGTGCAACTGGGCAACCTGCCCGGCGTCGGGATGACGATCATCGACGGTATCGTGCGATCCAGCCGCAGCCGCAACACACCGCCCGCAACGACCTTGCCCGAAGTTGTGCCGTCGGTCTGACGACGCTGATCAGCATCCATGCGGCGTCGTTTGCATTTGCGCGGGTTTGGGGTCAGGCCAGTCTGATCTCTTTGGGGTATTCCGCCGCCGGACGGTCATGCAGCCCGCGCGTTTTACCTACAGGATTTTGAAAGCGCTCTGCGCCTGAGCGGCACAGACTGCCTCCTCTATCCCGCGCAGACTGGAGGAATGGACCCTGAGCAGCGGCTGTTTTTCCGCGATCTGATCCCCGACCTGAACGTTCAAAACCACGCCGGCGGCCTTGTCCTTGGGCGCGCCAGACAAACGCGCGACTTCCGAAATCCCTTGTATGTCGATGGCCTCAACGCGGCCCGATCTGTCGGCGCATATATCTTCGGTGAATTGCCCGGGCTGGAGCGGGTCGTGTTGGCGCCCCTGCGCATCCCTGATCTCAAACAGCTTTTCGAAGGCCTTTCCGCTGGACACCAGATCGCGGGTCACCTGTGCGCCCTGCCCCTGGGACACGGCCCCGGACCATTCCAGTATCGTCGCCGCATAGCCGATGGATTTATCGAGCAAATCGGTCGGCGCGCCTGCCTCTCCACGCAATACACTCAAGACATCCAAGGCCTCGAGCACCGGCCCGACCCCGCGCCCGATGGGTTTTGTGCCATCCGATATCTGCACCTTTGTGTTCAGCCCGATGCCCTGCCCCACCGATTCAAACAGGTTTTTCAACGCGCCCGCTTCGCCTTGGGTGCGCGTCTTGGCTTTTGGCCCCACCGGCATGTCGATCAGCACATGGGTGGACCCTGCCGCAAGCTTTTTGGACATGATCGACGACACATCCAGCAATGTGGATTGCAAGCCCAGCGGCCGGTTTATCGCATTCATGACGTCATCCACCGGGGAATGAGTCAAGTTGCCGTTCCATGCGATGCAGCCATTTGTCTGTTCCACGACCGATTTCATTTCGTCCGGGGACAAATCAACGCGCGAAAGCACTTCCATCATATCCGCCGTCCCTGCCGCCGAAGTGATGGCCCGCGATGATGTCTTGGGCACGGTCAGGCCAAAGGCTGCCAGAATGGGAATGATGATCGGTGTGATGCGATTGCCCGGCACGCCCCCCATGGAGTGTTTGTCGACGACGATCGCCTTGCCCCAATCATGGCGATGCGCGAAGGCGGCACGTACCTGCGTCAGCGAGATCACTTCGTCCATCGTCAGGTTGTTCGATGCCGCGACAAGAAACCCCGCGATTTCCGAGGTACTGAACCGCCCGTTGACCAGATCGTGGATGAAGGCTTCCATCTCGGCGTGAGACAACTCACCGCCGCGCACTTTCTTTTGCAAGATGGACCGGCTTTTGGGCGTCGGCGACCGCTCGATTGAGACGACATCGCCCTCCACCGCGTCCAGCGCCGCCATCGCGCCCTCGGACAACGCACAGAGGTCTTGCGACACGATTTCATCGCTCCACGTTTCGCCCAGTTCCGCAGAGACGGATTTGCCCCGCAAAGACAGTGTGACCCGCGACGACCCCGCCAGCACGCGGCTGGCGATCTGATTACCCTTGTGAACCAGACAAACCTGTTTTGACCCGATCGTGACCGGAAAGCGGGTGATTTCTGCATTCAGATCGCACGCCCCGGCGATCAGGTCGACAAGCGCTGTTATGCCTTCCTCGATGGTTCTGTCATTCACGATTTCCAGCGCATAGCCTGTCAGGGGGGCTTGCTCCACAAGGCGCGCCAGACGCCGCTTTATTTCTTCTTCGCTCTCGCGCCCGCGCTCATGAAGGCGTTCTTCAACGATGCCGGGCGGCGCAGAAATTCCAATGGTCACGACATGCGTCGCCTTGTCACGAAACGCGCCAATCTCATTGCGTGACGCGTTCAGCACGACGTTGATGCCGTTGTCCAGATCGCGCGCGACCTGCATGGGGATGCCGTAGGACAGGCCATGCGCGTGCCATTGATGCCAGAACGCCCCGGCGGCCAGTTGCTGTTCGAATTCGGACGGGGTTACGGGAATGTAATCCTCCCCGCCCGCATCAGCGGCCCGCGTGACAACCCGCTGCGGGAAGGAAAACCACCGGCTCGTTGCCAGACGATCGCGCGCGCCCTCCAGCAAGGTGTCCTTGCCAACGCCACTTGGACCGACAATGAGAAACAGCGTACCCGGCACGATTAACCCTTTCCTGGTCCAGATCAGAGGTCGTCGAGGCCGATATCAACACAGGTCGCTGACTGCGTGATGCGGCCCACCGACACAAAATCCACGCCGGTTTCGGCTTTCGCGCGGATCGTATCGAGCCGCACACCGCCCGAACATTCCAGCGGAATGCGTTTGTCCACGATTTTAACGGCTTTGCGCATATCGTCATTGCTCATGTTGTCCAGCATGATGACATCCACGCCTGCATCAAGTGCTTCGCGGACCTGATCCAGACGGTCCGCCTCAACTTCGATCTTGGTCAGCATCGGGGCTTTGGCCTTGGCGCGCTGGACGGCTGCGGCAATGCTGCCTGCGACGGCGATGTGGTTGTCTTTCAGCATGATGCCGCTATCCAGTCCCAGCCGGTGGCTGCGCCCGCCCCCACAGACCACGGCATACTTTTCGATCATGCGCAGACCAGGCGTTGTCTTGCGCGAATCCAGCAAGATCGCGCCAGTGCCTTCGATCTCCTTGACATATTGCGCTGTCAGACCGGCAATGCCGCACATCCGTTGGACGAGGTTCAGCGCAACCCGCTCCGCCGTCAGCAGTGCCTGCGCATTCCCGGTGATCACGGCAAATGTCTCGCCTGTTTCAACGCGCTCGCCATCCTTTCGCGAAGTCTCAAACGTGCACTCGGGGTCCATTTTGCGAAACACCATTTCCGCCAGCTTCAACCCCGAAAGGGTGATCGGTTCGCGCGCGTTCATCCCGAATTTGGCCACCGCGTCATCATCCACCATGATCTTTGCGGTAAGGTCATAATAGTTGACGTCCTCATCCAGCCAAAGGTCGATGAGTTGGTTCATTTTTCGCAGGTCGAGGAGCATATTCATGCCTTTCTTTAGACGGCCAGATCACGGGTTGTTTGTTTCATGAGGTAACGAGGCGTCCGTATTGGTCTTTGAACTTCTTGATGGCGAAGGTGAGCAGCATCAGCCCGCTGACACAGCCGATGATTTTGACATTCGTGTCCGGAACCGCCAGCAACGCGGCGCTGAGGAGCATTCCGACACGCGTGGGCATGGACCAACGGTCATGCCACTTTGCCTCTGACGCGCAGGCGACCAGCACGCAGGCGAAGGCCACACCGGCGCTGACCAGCATCGCCTCGACGCTGGAAAAGGGTTGCAGCACCAAAGGGTTCGCCACGAACATGAAGGGCACGACAAAGGCCACGATGGACAGGCGCATCGCAACCACCGCGATCTTGAGCGGATTGGCCCCGGATATGGCCGCCGCCGCATAGGCCGCCACCGCAACCGGCGGCGTCATCGCAGACATCACCGCAAAATAAAGCAGGAACAGATGCGCGTTCAATTCCTGAAAGCCAAAGTCGTTCACCAAAGTGGGGCCGATCAGAACAGCCGCGAGCACATAGGCACTGGGCGTGGGCATGCCCAGACCCAGAACGATGGTCACAACCGCGCTGAGCATCAGGATGATCATGATGTTGTCACCCGCAGCCGCAAAAGCGATGAAGGAGAACTTTGACGCCAGCCCGGTCATGGTAATACCACCGATGACCAGCCCCGCTGCGGCGCAGGCACCGGTGACGCCAATCATGCGAATGGCGGTATCTGACAGGGCTTCGATGGTCGCCTTAAGCCCAAGGCGCGTGTGCGGGTTGAATTGCGAAACAACCCAGACCGCAATCGCGCTGAAGACTGCGACCATTGTCGGTGAATAGCCCATCACCAGCAAAACGATCAAACCCACGATCGGCAGGAGAAACTGCCAGCCCTGACGCATCGTTTCGCCCAAGGTCGGCACCTCGGATGCATCCAGCGGCGCAAGGTTCAGCGCGACGGAGCGCAGGTGCACCTGAATGGAGATGCCAACATAATAGAGCAACGCAGGCAAAAGCGCGGCGATGACGATCTCTCCGTATCCAACGCCGATCAGTTCGGCCATGATAAAGGCGGCAGAGCCCATGACCGGCGGCAAGAGGCTACCGCCCGTCGACGAGGCGACCTCAACACCGGCGGCCAGACTACGGTCATAGCCCAGCCTTTTCATCATCGGGATCGTGATCGACCCGGTGGCCACAACGTCGGATGTGGGGCTGCCTGACATGGTGCCGAACAACGCCGATGAGACCACGGCGATCTTTGCAGGGCCACCCACGGACCGGCCCGAAATCGTCGCCGCAAGGTTAAAGAAAAACGCGCCCCCCTTGGCTCGCTCCAGAAACGTGCCGAACATGACGAAGAGGAACGCATATGTGGCCGCCACGCGCACCGGCACGCCGAACAATCCGTCGGTGGTGTAGATGTTGATGTCCACAAAGTGGTTGAGCGAGATATACCCGTGCCCCAGCGGGCCGCTGATCAGATGCCCATAGAGATTGTAGATGATGAAGGTCAGAACGATGCACATCAGAAACAGGCCAACCGTGCGCCGGGTGATCTCAAGCGTCAGCAGGATCAGGATGGACGCCATAATGAACTGATCGGTGCTCAGCTGGTCAAACAGGCTGATCCGGGAGGCTGTTTCGGGAATTTTAATGATGAAATAGCAGGCACAGGCAGCCGCCGCCAAGGACAGGATCCAGTCCGGCAGCGTGGCCTTTGTCCCTGATCTGTCTGTGGCACCGATGAGCAGAAACGCGGGTACATATATCAGGCACAGGAAAATGACCGTCAGAGACAGCGCATCAATCCGCGACAGCGTTGCCGCCCACATGACCCAGACAGAAAACAGCGCGGTGTAAAGCCGGATGGGCCAGTACAAACGCCCCTTGATGCTGCGGCGGGATCCTGTGGAGAAGAGAAGCCCAAGTATTCCAGGTGCCGACATTGGGTGCCTTTCGATCGTCTCAACAGCACGCGAGTACACACCGGCGCGCCCCTTGTGCCCACGCCGGAATGATCGCGCGGTTTAGCTGCCAGCAGCCTTGATCGCAGCCATCGCCGCAGGGTGGTAGTCGATCAGCGTGATCGAGGCCCCGAGGTCTGCGTTGAAGGCCCCCATGGCTTTGTGCACACCCTGAATTTCGCCGACGTTTTCGTAGATCGCCTTGGCAACCAGACCGACGATTTCGGGATCAGCCCCTTCTGCGGCGATCAGTGCCGCCTGTGCGCCAAAGGTCTTGATGTCGCGATCAAGCCATTCGTAGGCACCTGCCGGGATGGTCACAGCCGTTGAGCCATAGGCGTCCTGCATGGCGGCGATCACATCATCGGAGACGGACAACAACGTCAGGTCCCGCTTTGACGCGATGGAATTGATGCTTCCGCTTCCGACGAATGTTGCGTTGACCCACGTATCCGCACGCCCGTTCTGCATGATCTCGGAGGCAGTGCTGGAGCCCTGAAACTGCACACTGCCGCCTTTGCCTTCGATGGCCTCAAAGGTTATGCCCGAGGCTTCGAGCGACTTCTCCGCTAGGATCGACGGCAGGATGCCTCGGCGGTTTACCACCAGATTGTATTCGCCTTCCAGCGCCGCCAGATCACTGATGGATTCAATCCCGTTCTCCTGCGCAAAGGATTTGTCCGTGACCCATTGCATCGGCGCCCAGTTGTAAAGAAGCGCAACAGCAGCAACACCGCCCGTCGGCTCCCTGAACGGGGCTTCGCCCCGCGCGGCGATGGCCACCTCGCCGACGTGAACGATGGCCAGATCACACTTGCCCTGATTGACCTGCACGATATTGGCAAAGCCACCGCTGGATGTTTGATAGGTCACATTCGACTCCGGATCGACCTTTCGCACGGCGGCGTCGATGCCAGCGCCCAACAGGGACCACAGACCACCCGGGCTGCCACCACAAAGCGTGATGTTGTTTCCGGCATGGGCCGGTGCGGATGCTGAAAATGCAACGCCGGAGATCGCGGCGGCTGCGACAAACTGAAATAATCTAGGCAATTTTACTCTCCCGATGGATATCATTTTTTTGTTCGCATACAAACGAGACAATAGGCTTGGAATTGAGTCAAGGAATTTCTAGCCACCGCTCACACGGCAAAATCTATCCATTGCATCTGCCAAGGTGATTTTGAGCAATGATGCTGGCCGCGCGCAAATAGTCGAAAAACCGAATTATCGCAGGCAGTTGCCCAATCCTGCGCCGCAAAAAGCATCAGAAGCAGCCGGTGTCATGCAAGACCGGGGGCCAGCGCCGAGCATGACAGCGAAAACCCGCGATCAACGATAGTGCTTGCGTCATGCCATACAATCAATCACATTCATATAATAGAATTGATGGGGGAAAATATGCGCGGCAGACGAAGGCTTTTGAAACAGGGCGCAGGGCTGACGGCGACTGCGATGCTTGGTCTGCACGCGACACAGGCCCATGCGCAGGTGATGGTCGGCAGCACGAGGCTTGATGTCGTCAGCGACGGTTCGTTGACCTTACCGGGCGGTTTCATCTTTGATCCAATGCCTAAAAACGAGTTGTTGCCGATACTCGCGCGCTAC
Organism: Roseobacter denitrificans OCh 114; assembly: GCF_000014045.1. Lineage (NCBI taxonomy): Bacteria > Pseudomonadati > Pseudomonadota > Alphaproteobacteria > Rhodobacterales > Roseobacteraceae > Roseobacter > Roseobacter denitrificans. The sequence continues at coordinate 1,446,437 of NC_008209.1, read as the reverse complement.
GGTCAATCCCCCGACACGCTGACGCCGCCCTGCAACGTGACCCTATTGCGACGGGGCGCGCGGACGGTCCTCTTCGACGTGGGGTCTGGTCCTGGGTTCTCCCCGAACACGGGGGCCATTGTGAACTCCCTTGATGCCCTCGGCGTTGCCCCGGAAGACATAACCGACGTCATCTTCACGCATGCCCATCCCGATCACCTGTGGGGGCTCTTGGATGATTTCGACGACCCGCTGTTTGCCAATGCCAGCTACATGATCGGCAAAGCGGAATGGGAGTATTGGATGAACCCCAATACCGTGGATGACATCGGTGAGGCGCGCGCTTCCTTTGCCGTAGGTGCGAAACGGCGCCTTGAGATGATCGAAGACCAGATCAGCTTTCTCAATGACGGTGATGAGATCATCGGCGGTGTCGCCGCGCGGGCCACCTTTGGGCACACACCGGGTCACATGGCCTTTGAGGTGCGGGACGGCAGTGACGCGGTGATGATCCTCGGCGATTCCATCGGCAACGATCATATCGCCTTTGCACGGCCGCAGTGGCATTCCGGCGCGGACCAGAACCCGGAGGCCGCCGCCGCCACACGCGTTTCGCTGATGGATCAACTGGCGCTTGAAAAGACCCGCGTGATCGGTTTTCACCTGACCGGCAACGGCGTGGGCCATGTAGAGAAAGGCACAGACGGGTATACGTTTGTGAAGGAGGGATGAGCATGAAACACGCAAGCCTCGCACTCGCTTTGCTGTGTGGTCCGGTGATGGCCAGCGAAGACATCCCCGATCAGTACCCCGCCTCGATGCTCTATGCCAAACCGGTCGAGGTCATTCCGCACGTGTTTTCGGCGATCGGTGCGACCGCCCCGCCCACCTACGAAAACGCAGGCCATAACAACAACCTCAGCTTTATTGTCACCGGCGACGGCGTGGTGGTGATCAACGCGGGCGCCTCCTATCTGCTGGCCGAGGCGCTTCATGCCGAGATCAAAGCCGTGACGGATCAGCCGGTCAAACTGGTGATCAACGAAAACGGTCAGGGCCACGCGATGCTGGGCAATTCGTATTGGGCCGACCTTGGCGTCGATATCGTGGCACATGTGGACGCGGCCGCAGCGTTTGAGGAGAATGGCGATGCCTCTTTGCAAGCCGCCATCGCGCGGGTCAGGGAACGGGCGGATAAAACCTGGCTTGCCGCCCCGTCGATCACTTTTGAGGACAGTTACACCGTTGAGATGGGCGGCATGCAGATCGAGGCGCGCTACCTTGGTCCCGCGCATAGTCCGGGCGATATCATCGTATGGCTACCGCAGCAAAGCATGGTGATTTCCGGCGACATGGCCTTTCACGAACGCATGCTGCCGATCTTTGAAGATACAATGACCGCAGAGTGGATTGAGACATGGGAAACTGAATTCGAACCCCTCGCCGCGACCTATGTCATTCCCGGTCACGGCCATCCGACAAATATGGATCAGGTGCGCCGCTATACCCTCGATTACCTCGTGTTCTTGCGCGGGCAGATCGGGGCGCTTCTGGAGGAAGGCGGCGGTCTTGCCGAAGCCTATTATGTTGATCAGTCACCCTATGCGCATCTGGACACATTCGAAGAACTGGCAACCAAGAACGCAGGTCGCGTCTTTGAGCAGATGGAGTTCGAATAGCGGCCTATAGCGTCTGATGAAATTACCATTATAACCGCGTATCACCCACCGCTTTGAAACCTTTGGTTTCACACAGCAATGGGTGATTCAGGTGTTTCCCATGACGCTTTAAGCCAGTGTTGCCCTGCGGTCGTGAACCCGGGCCAGGATGACATGGGTCACCATCGCGCCCAGCCACATGCAAAACAGCGCAACCCATGCGGTCAATGCAAAGATCGCCCCGCCGGACATGCCCGCCCCCACCGCACAACCGCCCGCCAGCATGCTGCCAAACCCCATGAAAACAGCGCCGATCAAGTACCGTTCCATCGGGGTATCTGCGCCAAAGCGTTCCAATGCGGCCTCGCGGGTCAACAAGGCCATGGCGCCCGCGCCGATAAACACCCCCGGTACCAAGCCGACACCGAACCCAAGCGGCAAATCCGAAGTGTTCACCAGCCCCATCAGCGTATCCGCCGAAGGCCCCGTAAAGGTCACGGAAGCAATCGGCACGATTTCGAAGGAGACCTGCGCCACGGCATAGGTCAGCATCCAGCCAAGCGCCACAGCCGCCCCCACGCCAGCGGCAGCGAAAGCCTGGGTCCCTTTGACCGCGCGCTGCTGCGCCAGCACGACAGCCAGACAAAGCCCGATGCCTGCCAGCACGCTCAACAACAGGGGCGTCAAACCGAAATAGGACATGATATTGCGCCCCTGCCCCCCCTCAATCAGCCAGAGACCGGAGAGGTTTTCGCGCAGCGGAGAGAGCACTCCGCGCAAGGACGCTTGCGCCACAAGGGTCAGGACGAGGCCGGTGATCAGCGCTCTCAGGTTTCCTGTGGCCGACAGCACCAGCAGACGGCTCGCGCAGCCGCGCGCAAGGATCATACCCGACCCGAACAACAGCCCGCCGATGATCGCCCCCGACATGCTGCCGGTGGCAGACAACTGGCGGCTGGCAGAGACATCCAGAACGTTCAGAGCAATCGCGCCCTGCACGAAGAGGACCGCCGCACAAAACGCGATCAGCCATATTGCCAGACGTGGCCCAAGGGACGCGGTCGAGACTTCGACCGTGGCCGCGCGCAGGCAGAACCGGGAATGTTGCGCCATGACGCCGAACAGAACGCCCGTCAACGCCCCCGCGCCCGCAAGCACGGCACCCTCACCAAATTGATCCAGGAGCCCTTCGATCATCTCTGTGCCTTGTTCTTGGTCAGAGCCAACACGGCTTTGGCCGCAAACACCCTGATGCAGATCAATGACCGGAGCGCAGCGGGCAGCATTTTTGAAGAACCCTGGGCGATTACTCCAATCCAACCGCCTCGCGCGCGATGCCATCGAGCAGCGATTGAACCTCTTGCATGGGGCCTTCGGGATAGGTTCGGTATCCCACCATCACCTCGCCTGCGCGTTCGGCAACAAAGATGCCGTAGGGGCAATGCGCGATGTTCATGGGATCCGCTTCCATCACTTTGCGCGACACCACAGCAGAACAGAACACGTAGATGTCCGCCGCTTCAAACAGTTTTACATCACTGCCGAGGTCTCCGCCCGTCCGGTTGAGCATCTCGCCCGTGTGACTGACGTAATCAATCACCAGCCCTTCGCCGAGGATCGCGTTTTCCACGCTGAAGGCAGCATCATCAAAACTGCCGTCAAACGGATATACCACAGAAGTATCCTGCGCCTGTGCCACCCCGAAAGTGACCACGCAGGTCAGCCCCGCCCAAAGTAATATTCGCATATCCGTCCCCTTTCGCAGTTCAAATCAGCGATATGGTCAAAGAGAGCCTTGCGCGTGATCAAAGCCCTCTCCGTTTCAGCCTAAGCTCCGAACATGTCGGCGGTGATACCGGTATACCACCCTTCGGATTCCTCATAGGTCGTCTTGCGCAGTTCTGCGGTCTCGCCCGTCGCCGAGATGAAACCGTCAACCTTGGCGATCTTTTCCTCGGTCGCCTCATAGGTCGCACCGACCTTGACGCCGTTGTTGGTGTCGATCAGCGACCAGCAGGTGTTGGAGAACTTGGCCGGGAAGACTTTGGACCCGGTCAGCGCACCGCGCACCGCATTGGCACATACCTTTGCCTGCGAATTGGCCGAATAGCCCGACTTTGGCATATCCCCCTGCTGCGCAGCATCGCCCAGAACATAGATATCCGCATCCGCCTTTGACGACATATCGTGCGCATTCACAGGGGCCCAGTTTCCGTCTGTCACACCGGCAAGCGTGGCAATATGACCCGCTTTCATGGCGGGGATGACATTGCAGACATCGACATTTGTGACTTCACCATCGATCGACAAGGTCATCGCATCCGCGTCAACTGCTACATTGCCGCCGCCGAAATCGTCACCCACCCAGTCGATCATGCCTGCGTAGTGATCCGCCCAGCCTTCCTCAAACAGCGCTTGTTTTGAGAACTTGGCTTTCGGATCAGCAATAATGATCTTGGCCGTCGGATTGTTCGCCTTGAGGTAATGCGCCACCATCGACACCCGTTCATAAGGACCGGGGGGGCAGCGGTAGGGGTTGGGCGGTGCGACCATCGCATAGGTGCAGCCCTGCGGCATCGCCATCAGTTGCGCCTTGAGCAATTCCGTTTGCGATCCCCCCTTATAGGCATGTGGCATCGCATTTTGCGCAGAAAGGTCCCATCCCTCGACCGCGCCCTCGACAAAATCAATGCCGGGCGACAGGATCAGCTTGTCGTAGGGAACCGATCCGCCCCCCGCCAGCGCAACCGTCTTGGAATCGCGATCAACGCCCGTGGCCCAATCATGCACAACATTCACACCACTGGCAGCAAGGCCACCATAGGAATGACCGAGCTGCCCCATCTCTTTGAACCCGCCGATATAGAGGTTCGAAAAGAAGCAGGTGTAATACTGGCGTGTCGGCTCGATCAAGGTGACCCCGACCTCACCCTTGCTGTCCTTGGCGATATAGCGCGCAGCGGTCGCACCGCCTGCGCCCCCACCGACAACAACCACCTGTGGTTTGCCGTGGCCAGCCGCAAAAACGGCGGGCGCCGCAAGGGTTCCCATTGCGGCGGCACCCGTGCCCAGAAAGGCGCGTCTTTTAAGTGTCATCGTTCTCTCCTCCCAGAGTTTGGCCCCGTTATTCGAGGTCCTGAAAATATGCGGCCAGCGCCGCTATTTCGTCATTTGACAACCGCCCCGCCATCATCTGCATGACGGGATGGGGTCTGAGCTTGCGTTTGTAGGCGTGCATGGCCACTACGAAATCCTCCGTCGGCCATTGCGTAATTCCAGGAATACCATCGTTTGCGCCACTTGTCTGGTGGCAGGTCTTGCACTCACTTGCGAGGTATTCGCCGTATTCAGGATCCCCCTGAATGGCGAGGATCACCGGGTCCAGATCATGATCGGTGCCCGTCGCGGTCGGTTCGGCTTCGGGGATGTTGCCCGGATCATCGGAGTAACGGCGCAAATACGCCATGAGGTCGGAGCGTTCTTGTTCGTTTTTGATGCCCCGGAAACTCATCCGTGTTTTGGAGACCAAGGCGCGCGGGTTTTCGATGTAGGCGTCAAGGGTTTGCGCCGTCCAGATCAGGCCGTCATTGCCCATCCGGATCATGCTCTTGGAGTATTGCACCCCCTCAATGCGCCCTGCCGCGCGGCCAAACACACCGTTCAAATGGGGGCCGATGCCATTTTCAGCCCCCTCCCCCACCGCATGGCAGAATGCGCATTGACGGAACACCTCCCGGCCCTTGTCCGCATCGCCCAAACCACTGGCCACCGCGCCCCCCGCTGCCAAAGCAAGGGCAAGACCGGCCAAAGTCGAAAAGAACACGCGCATCGCCCTAGTCCCCGAACGATTTGAGGTATTCGACAACCGCCACCAGATCGTCTTCTTTCCTCAGCCCGGCGAAGGCCATCTTGGTGCCCCTCATGTAGTCTTTCGGATTGGCCAGAAAGGCGATCAGTTCGGCTTCGCTCCAGACCAATCCTTCCTCACCGGCAGCGGCCATGGGTTTGGAATACCTGAAACCCTCGACCGCACCGGCAGGCTTGCCGACAATTCCGTTCAGGATCGGACCGACACGGTTTTTCGCATCCTCCCCCACCTGATGACAGGATTTGCACTTGCGAAACACCTTCTCGCCCTCTTCGGCAAGGTCTGCATCGAATAATGCTGCGACGACCTCGGGTTCGGCCTGTGCCGCGCTCTCAGCGACAATCGTCCCCTCGGCAGGGGCCTCAGCCTCTTCCTGCGGTGTGACGTCAAGGACCATGGCGCGCATGGTGACGCTTACAGGTTCGGGTTTGCAGTTTTCCATGCAGGGCTCACCGCGCCATTGCGCATATTCCGTCTCGGCCCGGTCATCGATGATGAACCCATCCGCGTTCGGCATCTCAACGTCGAAAAACGTCTCATTGGACAGCACAAAGTCATCGTCAATCAGATCGTTTGAATAGAGAATATAGGCAAGCAGCGCATATGTCTCATCATCGCTCAGCGTCCCTGCGTTGCCATAGGGCATCGAGCGTTTGATATAGTCAAAAGCCGTCGACAGATAGGGCCAATAGGACCCGACCGTCTTGAGCGGATCGTCGTGATAAAGCGTGTCGATCCCACCGGCCAGTTTGGGCCAATTGTCGATGCCTTCGGCAAAATCGCCATGACAGGCCGCGCATTGGGTGGCAAATATTTCCTCGCCGATGATCGCATCCCCTGACCCCACGGGCAGCCCAGTGCCGTCGGGGCGCACATCCCCATCCCACGCGGCGATTTCCTCGGGCAGTGCCGCCCGGCCAAGGCCGAGCCTGTCCGCCATCGCAGGTGCGGCCATCAGGGACAGCGCGGTCAGGGCAACGGTTGATTTAAGAAACTTCGACATTTTCAGTCTCTCCATTCGCGCGTACCAGCCATGTCTGGATGCAGTTGTTGTGGTAAATCGAATTCAATCCGCGCACTTCGCGCAGCTGCGCCTTGGTGGGCTGTACATATCCTGTGTCGTCCATGGCCCGGCTCTGCAGCAGCATTTCCGACCCGTCCCACTCCGTATCAAGGTAAAAACGTGTCAGGGCCATTTTCTCACCCGGTTTGGCAAGCCGCGCGGTTTGCCAACTCATGCCGCCATCCTTGGACACATCGACACGGGTGATAGCACCATTGCCCGACCATGCCAGACCACTGATCACCAGCGGTCCCTTGCCATGGGTGATGGGGGATTGCGGGCTTGGGCTGGTCACGACAGACTTTGCATCCATCGCCCATGTCCACTTGCGGCTGATACCATCCGCAAGGGTATCGGTATATTTCGACGTCTCTTCGCGGCTTTCGACGGGGCCGTCCATCACTTCGATGCGGCGGATCCATTTCACCCACATGTTGCCTTCCCATCCGGGCACAACAAGGCGCACCGGATAGCCATGTTCCTTGCGCAGCGCTTCGCCATTGGCCTTGAACGCGATCAGGCAATCATCCAGCGCCTTTTCCATGGGGATCGAGCGGCCATTGGACGAGGCATCCGCCCCTTCCACAAAGACCCATTTGTCCTTGAGATCACCCGCCGTGTCGAGCCCGGCTTCCTCCAGCAACATGCGCAGGGGTACGCCGGTATATTCCATATTGTGGATCATACCATGGGTGAATTGCGCGCCATTCAGTTGCGCGCCGGCCCATTCCATGCCGGTATTCGCCGCACATTCGCAGAAATAGACGTGGTTTTCGCGCGGGAAGCGTTCAAGATCGCCGTAGGTGAAGACCAGCGGGGTATCGACCAGACCATTGATCATCAGGCGATAGTCTTCTTTCTTCAGATCAATCGCGCCTGAATGATGACGCTCGAACGCGCAGCCTTGCGGCGTGATCGTGCCGTCCAATGCGTGAATGGGCGTGAAGTTAATCGAACTGACCGTATCCGCCGTCAGCCATTCGACATTGCGACGGATCACGTCACGTTCATGCGCGATGGGCAGACCATAGGGGGTTTCATCGACGCCATCGCCAAAGCCCTGCGCCCATTCCTGCACTTCGGTGATCAAAGGGTCGGGGGTTTGGCTGCGCGCCGCTGTCGCGCTCAGCGCGCCCGCGCTAACGGCTGCTGCCCCGCGCAAGAACGCACGCCGCGAGGTGCCGTCTGGTTTGTTGTCATGCTCGGCCATGCCGCCTGTCTCCTGTCGTTTGGGTCCGCTCATGCGCCGACCACTTGCACACTGTTGTTGGGATCAAGCGAGATGACCCCCTGCTTGGCGATATGCGCCTCAACCACATCCCAGATCGCAGGCCCCTCGGTGCCTTCATTGACCGAGGCCCAGCCCGCAACCTGATAGGTTCTGGCAGGGTCAATCGCCTCACCCGTCTTGAGCAGGGTCATTTCCGTGATCCGGCTGCCCTGCGGTTTTGTCACATCAATGCGGTAGCCAAGGCCGCCAACCCGCACCATATCCCCACCCTGCTGGTAATAGGGGTCCGGGTTGAACAGGTTGTCGGCCACATCCTCAAGAACCACATGCAGGAATTCTCCGGTCATTTCGGTACGATACGCGGCACCATAGCTCATCGAGGTAACATTCCAGATGTCTTCGCGGGTGATGTCCTGCCCCGGCAGGATCGACGGCCCCCAGCGCACGCCGGGGCTGAGCGCGATGTCTGCTTCCCGCTCGGAAATCAGCGCATCGCAGAGCAGATCATCCCACGTCCCGTTGAAATTACCGCGCCGGTAGAGCAGTTGATCCTCGCCCGTGCGGCCAATGACTTCGCTCAGCTTATCCATATGGGGTGCCCGCTGGTCATCAATGACTTTCGCAACCTCCGGATCAGGCGCGATCACATCGGAAAAAATCGGGATCAGCTTGTGACGGAACCCCATCATCCGCCCGTCGCGCACATCCAGATCCACACGGCTGACGAATTTCCCATTCGATCCGGAGGCCACGATGATCGTGTCACCCACAAGCACCGGTTCGGGCAGCGCATCATGGGTGTGGCCCGACAGGATGACGTCGATGCCGGTCACTTTGCCCGCCATCTGCTTGTCCACGTCAAAGCCATTATGCGACAGGCACACCACCAGTTCAGCACCCTGCGCGCGGACCTGATCAACCATCTCCTGCATGTTCTCATCGCGGATGCCGAATGAATATTCAGGAAACATCCAGCCCGGGTTCGCAATCGGCATATAGGGAAAGGCCTGACCGATCACGGCGATCTTGACGCCGCCCCGCTCAAAGAACTGAAAAGGTGGAAACAATTCCGCAGGCTCGTCCCATTCCGCGTCAAAAATGTTCTGCCCGAGGGCGGCGAAGGGCAGCCCTTCCACAATTTCATTGACGCGATCAGAGCCCAGCGTGAATTCCCAATGGAACGTCATCGCATCCGGTTTCAGCGCATTCATGACATTCACCATGTCCTGCCCTTGCGTGTGGAAGCAGGTGTAGCTGCCGTGCCATGTGTCCCCGCCGTCCAACAACAGGGCATCAGGGCGGTCCGCACGGATCGCATTGATCACGGTCGCGACACGGTCCAATCCGCCTACACGCCCATAACTTTGCGCCAAAGCGGTGAAATCATCATAGGTCAGCGCGTAGGCCGACGGGCTGCCATCCGCAATCCCATAGAGTTTGCGAAACTCAGCACCCGTGATGTGCGGCACGGCACCCCTGTTGTCGCCGACGCCGATGTTAATTGAGGGCTCGCGAAAATAGATCGGTTTGAGTTGTGCATGTATGTCCGTGATATGGATCAGCGACACATTGCCGAAGGTGTCAAACTCGAGCAGCTTGTCTTGCGTCAGCGCCTGCTGCGCCGCCAGACGGGACCAGTTCCCGAAGCCAGAGGCCCCCAAAAGCGCCGTTGCTGCCATGCTGGTTTGCAAAAAATCACGGCGAGATATCATCCCGAAACTCCCAGTCGCAAAAACATATGCGGTTTATTGAATTAGTCATGTGCCAGAAAACCCCGCGCCGATCTCTCGGGCGGGGCTTTTTTTTTGTTCAGTTTCGAACGGAAGGTCCTTCGACGCTCAGGCCATTGCCGCGTGAGGCGACATAAAGCTCCAGTGCCACGAACTCGGCACTGCCGGGGCTGTATGTTTCCGCGCGGGTATCGCGAACGCACCCCTTGAAGCGCGAGTGTACCCCGTTCAGCTTGGTGTTTTTCAACCGGTAGACCGGAAAGCCGTTGATTTGGCCCTGGCTCAGGTGATCCGCCCGGATCATCATGCCATAGTTGTCCTCATGGCAGTTCGAACAGGACAACTCCAACTGGCCGGTGCGGGTGTAATAGAGCTCCTTACCAAGTTCCCAGGCGGATTGCGCGGGACCGTCAATCGCAACGTTCACCGGCATGCCACGCGACACCGACGCAAGGGCCGCTTCCATGTTGATCGCATCACCGCTGTCGTATTTCCACGCCTCGGCCCCCATGCGGTTGGTGCGGCAATCGTTCACCTGCATCTGCAAGGTGCGTACTTCGCCGGCGGCTTCATTCCATTTTGGATACGTCGCTTTGACGCCGGCCATGCTGTCGATGTCATTGTGACAGGCCGCACAGGATTTACCTTCCGTGCCCTCTGCCGTCTCCCAGACCTCCAGCGCCTGTTCGACAAAGATCATGCCGGGGTTGTCGAAATCATCCGCCTGCATGGCGCGTGTTTCAGTGCCACGAAACAGCCACCCTGACATGACTTCATCCAGCGCGTCCGACACATGCGCCGGTGCCGCGGTGCGCGTCACGATGGAAATGTCTTCGTTTACCACCAGTTGATCGTCCACCGGTTCAGCGAAAGCGCCCGGTATTGTCAAAAACGTCGCCAGCACAGCGCTTGTTATTCTCCGCATGGTATCCCTCCCAAGAATGATGCGCTTATCCGCTGATCGCGATTGATTTGGATGTCTCGTAGACGGAGCCGTCGTCATCGTACCATGTGAATTTGAACTCACCGGCCTCGGGGACCTTTGCTTCGAACTCAAAATAGGGGTTGGTGGAAATCGCAGGTTCCATCTTTACGTCCACCACGTTTTCACCGTTAAAATCGCAGGTGAAGCGGTTGATGATCGAACGCGGGATGACATTACCTTCTTTGTCTTTACGCTGACCGGATTCCATCTTGTGGCTGATCAGCGTCTTGATGGTGATCGTGTCACCGACCGCCGCCGTTTTGGGTACTTTCACGCGGGGTTTTACACCTGACGCCATGTTAAATCTCCTTGATCGCTTTAGCCGCCGCAGCCGCCGATTGTTACCTTGACCGTGCTGGAGGCTTGCACGAACGACCCATCCTCAAGCTTGGCGATTGCCACGACATCCTGCGTACCAGCGAGGCGGATACGGGTGGACGCAGCGCGCGAGGCCGAAAGCGGTCCAAACTTGAAGATGGCCACACCGGGCGTCGGATTGCCCGTGGCCAGCACGAGGATTTCCGCAGCCGTTTCCGAGGCGACTTCGATCGGCACCGTATTGCCGTTTTCGGCAATCTCGGGGGCAATCAGGCTGATATCGCCCACACCCACGTCGGCACCGCCCGTGAAGGCAGCAATTGCATCTTCCGTTGCAGAGGAGACGCGCAATGGAACACCCGCAATCAAGAGCGCCCCCGTCCCCATCAAGATTGCATTTCGTCGTGTCAGTTCCATTCTTGATCTCCTTCATTCTCTTTCAGACTGCGTCCGAAAGGGTTTGGATTATTCCTTGAGCGTCGTGAGATAGGCAACGACGTCTTCAACCTGCTGGGCGCTCAGAAGCGGCCCGAACGTCTCATCAGCGGCTTTGCCCGTGTAGGCATTGCCGGGGCGTATGAACCCTTCCGTCTTGTAAAAGGATGGCATCATGCTGTCCTCGAACATGATCTTGGCGTTCACGACTATGCCGCGCAACTCCGCCTCGGACCAGCGGTCGGCGGTGCCATCCAGCATCGGGCCGATTTCACCATGCCACGGCACATCCGCCAGATCGCTGACCTGATGGCAGGCCACGCAATTGCCCTGCCCCTTGTCGCCGACGATCAGACGGCCATTTGCAGGATCACCGGGAACACCGGTCAATGACTGCTCCACCGCGCCTTCGTTGAAACTGACAGCGGTGGGTGCAACCTCCTCGGCCAGCGCACCTGAACCAGCGAGCCCCACGAGCGAAGCCAAAATTACGGAAATCCTCATACGTCCTCCCAAACGCTGCATTTCGTATACCGTAGCGCACAGGATCGCGTTGACGCAACAACAAATTCAACTAATTGAATTTTATTATGTGATACGTCGGAACCGCTTGTTTTTGCGCTTTATTTCGACTGCTCTGCGAATTTGCGCGCATGATATCGCTGGAAACCTTCGTCTGCGTCATAGCCTTCCTCCACGACCCAGTTCAGCATGTTAAAGGTCGTGTAACGCCCAAAGGCACCGGGCATTGTTGCAACGGCGGCCTTGCCCGCAGAAACGCCATCCTCGACCTCCGTCGGGAAAAACAGGATCATGGGCGTGAATAATGCGCCCCATTTCCTGACCATTTCCTTCTCCGGCAAGGCCTCGCCGTCAAAGTCTGTCACCTCGATGTCACCGAACATGTTGATCTGCACGACAAAGTAGTTTTCCTCGATATAGGCGGCGATTTCATCAATCGGAAACACCTCTTCATGCATCTTGGTACAATAGATGCAGCCACGCTGTTCGATGATGACCATCAGGCGTTTGCCCTCGGCATTCGCCTCGGCAAGGTCCTCCGACAGGTCCTTGAACGTATCGCGCATCCACGGCGCTTTGTGCAGCCCGTCATCCCCCAGATTTGCAGCCACAGCCCCCGTGGCCATTATGACCAGTGCAACACATGCAGTGAACAGTTTTCTCATGAGGTTTCCTCCCCTTTATCCAAGCACGCCAAAGTTTGGAAAGACCTCCAGCATCAGCAGTGCGATGTAATTCATTGAGTTTGTCGCGATCAGCAGGCCAAAGACGATCAGCATCACCCCCATCGCCTTTTCAATCCGCCCCAAATGACGGCGAAACCGGTGCATCCAGCGCATGAAGGGCGCGATAAACAAGGCCGCCAGCACAAAGGGCGCAGTCATGCCCACACCATAGACGAACAGCAGCCAGGCACCCGTCGATGCCGTATCAGCCCCCGCTGCCGTGAACAGAATGGCCGCAAGGACCGGCCCGACACAGGGCGTCCAGCCAAAGGCAAAGGCAAGGCCGATCACATAGGCACCTGCATAGCTGACACTCAACGCCCCGCCGGTATCCGTACGCAGTTGTCGGTACAAAACGCCGATCCGGATCACGCCCAGAAAATGCAGGCCCATCGCGATAATGATCGCCGCAGCGATCCAGCGCAGGATGTCGAAATAGTCGCGCACGACCTGCCCGAACAGCGTTGCCGCGGCGCCAAGGCCCACAAAGATCGTGATCACACCTGCGGCAAAGCAACAGGCCGCCAGAACGGCGCGCGTGCGTGTGCGGGCATCAATCTGTGCGTCGGCGGAAATCTGGTTCATGCCAACACCGGCAAGATAACTCAGATAAAAAGGCACCATCGGCAGGATACAGGGGGACAGAAACGACAACAAACCGGCAAGGGCAGCGCCCAGAAAGGTGATATCCATCATGACAACGCCCGAGCCTTGTATTATTCACATATTCATATTACGTTATTTGTAGATTAAAGGTCAATTTGACATGTTCCTTCGCGCCCTCCTTTTTTCGAGCCTGCTGGTTTTGGCCGGTACGTATCCTGTTCTGGCGGACACACGGCTGGTGATGGTGGAGGAAAAGGGTTGCATCTGGTGCGCCCGCTGGAATGAGGAAATCGCGGATATCTATCCGAAAACCGGCGAAGGAAAAGCCGCGCCGCTGCAGCGTATGGACATCCACGCGCCGCGACCCGAGAGGCTCAGCTTTGCGCGCGCGCTGCATTACACCCCGACGTTCGTGCTGATGGTGGATGGCGTGGAAGTGTCGCGCATCGAAGGCTATCCGGGCGAAGATTTCTTCTGGGGCCTGTTGGCGCAAATGCTCGTTAACGCAAATATTGCCATACTTGAATAAAATACCGGGCTGCGGCGCAATAGGCCGTTGAAGGAAAGGTCAGGCCCCCTTATGAACAAACAAACCCCGGCTGTTGAAGCCGATACAAATTCCAGCATCGGGCAGAAGATGGGCCTTCCAGTTTTTGACGCGAACATGTGTGCGGAAGATTTGGACAAGATGGCAGCCAATGCCGTCGAAGCAGCCAATTTCCTCAAGGCAATCAGCCATGAGGGCCGGTTGATGATCCTTTGCCATCTTGCATCCGGCGAGAAATCCGTGACCGAGCTTGAAACACTGCTGTCCGCACGTCAGGCCGCCGTTTCGCAGCAGTTGTCTCGTTTGCGCCTTGAGGGACTCGTGACGCCGCGGCGTGACGGCAAGACAATCTATTACAGCCTTGCGGATGACCGCCCCAAACAAATCATGGAAGTGGTTTATGAGCTGTTCTGTCAGGACAAGTAAGGCGCACGTCCAATCGCCTGACCTCTAGCAATGATGCTTGATCTGATGTCCGAATCCAGCCTCGTCGCTCTTATCGGGCTCGTGGGCGGTATTTTTCTGGGGTTTGCCGCGCGGATAGGACGCTTTTGCACCCTCGGCGCGATCGAAGACCTCCATTACGGCGAAAACGCGCTGAGGCTGCGCATGTGGGGCATCGCCATCGGCGTGGCCGTCTTTGGCACCTTTGGCCTGTCGGCGATGGGATTGCTGGACCTGCAACAGACGCTTTATCTCTCGATCGCGTGGAACCCTGTGGCGAGCATCGTCGGCGGCTTGCTTTTTGGCTATGGCATGGCACTGGCGGGGAACTGCGGCTACGGCGCTTTGGCGCGGGTCGGGGGCGGTGATTTGCGCGCGCTGCTGATAGTACTTGTCATGGGCATCTCGGCATATATGACGCTGGGCGGGCCGTTTTCAGGTCTGCGCATCTGGCTGTTCGGGGCGACAGAACCCACCACCGCCGCCCCGTCATTCGCCCATGCGCTGGCCGGGGCGACCGCCCTGCCCGTCAATGGCGTCGGGATGGCAATAGGATGCGCAATCCTCGCGCTTACGCTACTGAGCAGAGAACTGCGCGCCTCAACGAGCCATATCATCTGGGGCGCTGTCGTGGGCCTCACCATCGTCTCCGCCTGGGCCGGAACGCAATGGGTTGCAAACAATGGTTATGACGCAACGCGCGTTGTCAGCCACACGTTTTCCGCCCCCATCGGTGAAACACTGATCTACGCGATGACATCCTCCGGCAATTCGATCAGCTTTGGCACCGGGTCGGTGATCGGCGTCGTCCTTGGCGCGCTGATCGGCAGTCTCATCAAGGGTCAGTTCAGATGGGAAGCCTGCGACGATGCGAGGGAATTGCGCCGTCAGATTCTTGGCGGTGCGCTCATGGGGGCGGGCGCAATCATTGCCGTCGGGTGCAGTGTGGGTCAGGGCCTGTCTGCCTTCTCTGTGCTTTCCTACGGCGCGCCGCTTACCTTTGCCTGCATCATGATCGGCGCTGCCATCGGCCTGCGCCAGCTCATCCTCGGGTTCAGCCCGCCCGTATAACCGTAAGGCGCTGGCGGGACTGAGCCCTTTATTGTGGCAACGCACTACCGGCTGACCTCTTGACGCGGCACCCTGATCCGGGCGGGTCATATGCGGGGGCGTTTCCTGCGTCTTTCGGGTGATTGGATTGTCGTCGAAACCTGCCGGGCGGCGCGGTTACCTGCGCGATCAGCACGCAAGGTGACACATCACTTGTCCCTCAGCACCAGTTCCTCGATTTCGCGGTCGCCCATAACGCCCACCGGGCGCAACGCCATGGTCAGAACGATGACAAGGCCGAGCATCACGCCGGACAGGCCCAGCACTTCGGGAAAATCAATCCCGACGATCACCGGGCCGGTTTCCAGCCAGCGCACAACCTCCAACCCGAATGAGATCGCAAATGTACCCAACACCGCGCCCGTCACCGTGCGCATGCCCCCAAAGATCAGCATCGCGAGTGTCAGAAACACATGGTTGAAATAGAAAGGCCGCGCAGAGATCGTACCAAGGAAATAGGCATAGGCGATTCCGGCACCCGCAAGGATCAGACCCGACAGCACCCAGGCGATCAGGCGCAGGCGCACCACATTGACGCCCATCGCCGCAGACCCGGTTT
The DNA here is from genome assembly GCF_000014045.1 of Roseobacter denitrificans OCh 114. Lineage (NCBI taxonomy): Bacteria > Pseudomonadati > Pseudomonadota > Alphaproteobacteria > Rhodobacterales > Roseobacteraceae > Roseobacter > Roseobacter denitrificans. Next base: position 1,430,657 of record NC_008209.1, on the reverse strand, counting down.
CGTCATCCGCCGAGGCGCGCAGCATGACACCCCATGGGCTTTCGCGGAACCCGCGCACGATAAAGACGACGACCACCGCAAGGATCACGATCGACGTCAGCGAAAAGACCTGCGGTATGCCAAAGAACGCCTGATTGCCTTTGAAAATATCCGTGCGGTAAAGGAATATGGAATGCACGATCACCAGAATAGCAAGGGTCGCGATGGTGGCCCCGGTCCCGGTCATCCGCACGATAAAGATACCCACCAGAAACGCGATAGCCCCGGTGATCAGCAACGCGACAATCGCGGATGTCAGCGGGTCCAGCGCAAAGGCATTCAGGCCCCACGGAGCATCAGGCAGCGATATCTGTTTCATCGCCACAGGGGTGACACTGATGGCCGCCGCATAGGCACCGATGCCCATGAATGCACTGTGGCTCAGATTTGTGAGCCGCGAATTGCCCATGAACACCTGCAGGCCAAGGACGACAATCAGGTTCACATAGGCGCTGTAGATCAGGCGCAACTGGTATTTGGAGGCAAAGAAGGTGGCCAGCACCCCGATCAAAATGAGGATGGCGGCCAGCATGCATGCGCCAAGTACCCCGCGTTTCTGGCCTCGGGTCAGGGTCACAGCTTGTCCCCTTTTTCCTTGGCCGGGCTGAGGATACCATCGGGGCGCCACACAAGAACCAGCGCGATGATCCCGAAGACAAAGGCATCCTTGAGGCCCCCATACTCCTGCGGCAGCAACACCAGCATGCTCACCTCGACGGCCCCCAACAAAAACCCGCCCAGCACCGCACCCGGCAAGCTGCCAAAGCCGCCGACGACGCAGGCCACGAAAGCCTTGAGCACCGGATTGAAACCGAAATGCGGATCAACAGAACCGCGCCGCGCCATGATGAAGATACACGCCAGCCCCGCCAGCAACCCCGAAATCAGGAAAGCCAGCGCAAAGACGCGGTTCGCGCGGATCCCGGTCAGGCGCACCATCTCGAAATCAAGCGAAGCCGCCCGCATGGCCAGACCAAGCGTGGTGCGTTGCAGGAACAGCACAAGGCCGACGATGACCACGACCGTCGTGATGGATTCGAATATCTGCAACGAGGATATCTGCACCCCGAAGAGGGTCACGGGCACATCCAGAAAATAAAGTGATGTAACCGCAATCGGGCGCGGAGAGATAAAGAGCAAAAACAGGTTTTGCAGCACGATCGAAACACCAAAGGCCGTCAAAAGCCCCGTGGTGGGGTCTGCGTATCTGACAGGCCGGAAGGCGACCCGTTCCAGCGCGACCGAGGTCAGCGCCGCAGCAGCCACCGCGCCCACAACGATAATCAGCGGGTTGGCCGTCACCAGTGCCGCAAAAGCCACCATCGTGTAGCCGCCAACGGCAATGACCTCTCCGTGGGCGAAATTCACCAGACCCATAACGGAAAAGACAATCGCCAGACCCAGTGCCAGAAGCGCGTATTCAGCCCCGAATGACAGCGCGTTGATGATCTGTTGTGCTGCATATTCCATCTCAGACCAGCCCCGTCAGTTTCGCCATCATGTCTTTGCTTCCCCCCAGCACCTCGGCGGTGCCTTCGGCCTGAATGCGGCCATTGTTCAGCAGGTAGGCATAGTCAGAAATCTTCAGCGCCTGCCGCGCGTTTTGTTCAACCAGAAGGATGGTCATACCGTCGGCCCGCAGTTGCGCGATGAGATCAAACACCTGTGCAACAATACGGGGCGCGAGCCCGAGGCTGGGTTCATCCAGCAGCAGGATCTTGGGCTTGGACATCAGGGCGCGCGCGATGGCGAGCATCTGTTGCTCGCCCCCCGACAGCGTGCCACCCGGTTGATTGCGGCGTTCGCCCAAGATGGGAAAGGTGTCAAACCAGCGCTCGATGTCCCGCTGCACCTCCGCCCTGTCCGTCCGGATACCGCCACCAAGGCGCAGGTTCGCCTCCACGCTCAGGTTGCTGAAAATCCGGCGGCCTTCGGGCGATACCGCGATGCCACGCTGGATGCGGTCTTCGACGCTGACACCGCTGAGGTCCGCACCCTCCAGCATGATGCTCCCGCTGGCCTGAGCCACGCCGCATATGGCCGAGATTGTCGAAGTTTTCCCCGCGCCATTGGGCCCAAGCAGCACCACGCATTTCCCCGCACCAACCTGCAGGGAAATGCCATGCACCGCCTCGATGGGGCCATGCGAAACGCGGAGGTTCTGAATATCCAACATCAGGTCACGGGGGCATGGTGATAAAGCCCTGCCCCCCTTTGCCTTTACCAGTCGGCCGGCACGTTTTCAGGGATTTCGTTCGAAATCAGCACGCGCTTGCCATCTTTAAACCCGATGACGGGAATGGTGCGCTGCGCGTATGTCCTGGTCTCCTTGAACGAAATGCTATCCACGGTCAGCACCGGAATACTGTCCGCGTCGCGGATCGTTTGGGCGATGGTCTCAGGATCCACGCTGCCCGATTGCTCCACCGCCCAGGCCAGCGCCTTGACCGTATCCGCGCCCGTCGCCGGGAAAAGACCCGGCACATCGATGCCCATCTCTTTGCAATCAGCCATGAACTGGACGACCGCGCTGTCCGCCTGGCTTGGCGCGAGCGTGGCAAAGAAGACCTTGTCAAGGATCGACGGATCATCCGTGCCGATGGCGTCCAGCGACGGGTCATCAAAACCATCTGAGCCCACGACCCAGGCATCTATGCCAGCACTGCGCAACTGGCGCACCAAGACGCCGACATCCGGCATGATCGAAGAGATATAGACCGCGTCCACCTCTTCCCCCAGTGCGCGCATTTCCGCGATCTGGGGGGACCAGTCAGATGTGCCAAAGCTGAAATTCAGCGTGCTCAGGACCTTGCCGCCACCTGCTTCGATGACCTCGCCGAACCAAAGCGGCGTTTTGGCAGACCAGCTGCCCCCTTCGTCAGATGCCAGCAGGACGACGTTCTTGACGCCTTTTTCCAGCGCATAGTTGGCGGCTGCTGTCGCGGTGAAAGGATCAGGTGAAACACCGGTAAAGAAGTTATCGACGATGCCTGCGTGCATCTCGACCTGAGTCGATTGTGGCTGAAAGATCGACACGCCATAGCCCTGCGCGATCTGGGCGACAGGTATCATCGTGTCGGAAAACGGGATCGTGCCCAGCATGACCGCCCCTTCGTCCAGAAACTTCTGCGCCAGAGAGATCGCGGTCTGCGTGTCAGCACCGGAATCCTGCACCAGAATCTCGATCATCTTGCCGTCAACGCCACCATCTGCGTTGATCATTTCAGCCATGCAGCGGGCCCCCTGCCATTCGGAATAGGGCGCATAGTCACCGGTCATCGGCACGCCGAGGCCAATCTTGATGGTGTCTTGGGCAAAGGCGGGTGTCACCAATGCGGTGCATGCCAGCGCGGTGATTATGGACTTTTTCATTACGTTCTCCTTGATGTTGGTTTCTTGGACTCAGGCGTCAGTGCCTGCGTCTTCTCCGAGGTAGGCGGTGACAACCTTTGGGTTCTTGGTGACCTCTTCGGGGGTGCCCTCGGCAATGATCGCGCCCATGTCGAGCACGGTAATCCGCTCGCACAGGTTCATGATGAACTTCAGGTCGTGGTCGATTACGAACAGCGCACATTCCGCCTCACGCTGCACCCATGTGAGCGCCCGCCCAAGGGCTTCGGTCTCTTCTTCGTTCATGCCCGCCGCAGGTTCATCCAGCATCAGAACCTTGGGCCGCAACGCCAGCCCCCGTACGATTTCCAGCCGTCGTTGATCGCCGTAGGACAGGGCATTGGCCCGCTGTGTCAGCTTGCGCCGCAGCCCGAATTCATCAATCGCCGCCTCGGGCAAGGGCGCACCCCGACCCGCATAGCGCGCCACATCTATGTTCTGCTCGACGGTCAGGCTTGGAAAAACGCGCAGGTTCTGAAACGTGCGTGCAATGCCCTTGCGGGCACGCTCGTGGGCGCTTTGACGGGTTATGGGCTGACCCTCAAGCGTGATCGTACCCGCCGTTGGCACGAGCAGACCGGAGATCAGATTGACGAGCGTGGATTTGCCCGCACCATTCGGCCCGATCAGGCCCCGCACTTCTCCGGCAGCAAGTGTCAGAGAGACGTTGCGCACCGCGTGCACGCCACCAAAGGATTTATCAATGCCGTTCAACTCGAGCATGCGACCCTCCTGCGGGCCTGTTGCTTCTGAGTGAACGTGGTCATCACAGCCCGCCCAGTTCTGCCAGCAAATCCGCCGTGGTCACCTGACGACAATAACCTTTGATGGTGCTGAGCGAATTTTCGTGCCGCTCCGGCGTGTAGGTCAGGCATGCATCCACAACCTGTGTGACCAGATAGCCCAGATCGCAAGCATCGCGGATCGCACTTTCCACGCATTGATCCGTGATCAGACCGCAGAGCACCAATTGCTTGACGCCGAGGTTGCGCAGCACATAGTCGATATGGGTCGACACAAAGACCGAGGAAGAGGATTTCGGCAGCACGATTTCATCGCCGCGCGGCGCGATCTGGTCGATGACCTTGCCGTCCCATGACCCTTTGGGCACGTTGAACCCGGTGATCTTGTAATCCAGCGACCGATCGCGCCCATCCAGCGTCAGGCTTTCGATCGTGGTATACATCACCTCGATGCCCGCCGCGCGACTGGCGGTCTGGATCGCTTGCATATTTGGAATCACGCGCGCGTCCAGCTCATCAAAGAACCACCCGTATTTCGACGTGAACTCCGCCGCATCCAGATCTTTGAATTCACCGCCTTCGCGGTGCGCGGCAAAGTTCTGCACGTCAATGAACAACAGCGCGGATTGCTCTGGAACCAGGGGCACATTTCGGGTCAGGGTCATGGGGTATCCTCCAGAATGGACCGGATCGCAGGGGCCAACAGACCGGCCCAGCGCGCCACACCGTCAGCATCGCGCAAATGATCGTTGCGCACCTCGATCAACGCGTGTTGCAACCGACGTGCCTCGGCGTGCTGGGGGATGAACCAATCACTGGCGTCATCAATCTGATAGGGTTGGTTCAGGGCCAGTGTCAGTTCCGGCGCGGCGTTTGAGATCGACGACATCAGACCCTGCGCGGTCTTTACATCCTGCCGGGTCAGAAACCCCGCATCCCACTGCCTGTCTTCGCCCTGAAAGTGGCGCGTGTAGGAATGGATGGAAAACACCGTATGCCGGGGGTGCGTTTCAAAAGCAGCAGTGATCGCATCGTTCATCGGATCAAAAATCTCTTGCTGGCGCAGATGACGGTCATGGGCCGTCAGCCCCATGTTTCCCGGCACAGGCACATCATCGCTGAGCGTCGGAATGGACCCTTCGGACCCGGGCGGCCGATTGCAGTCAATCACAAGGCGGCTGTAGCGTTGCAGGATCAGCGGGCACTGCAGCCGTTCCGCGAGCGCACGGGCCAGCTTTTCCGCACCGATGTCCCAGCCGATGTGCCCGTCTATTGCCCCCTCAGGCAACCCCAAACCGCCCAAGGCTTGCGGCACGACCTGACCGGCATGTTCACACAACAGCAGCAACGGCGCGGCGGACTCCGCATGGCACACTTCAATTGGCGCGGGATCCTGCGCACCCAACAGCGGACCAGTCCCCTGGCGTGCATTTCGCGCATGTGACGCGTCGATGGCGTTTGATTGAGTCAAGGCGTTCCCCACAAGTTGCAGAAAGTAGACGAATGAAAACTTCCAAAGTCAAGAGAATTGAATTGACTGAAATTATTTTTTCACTCACGCTATACCTAACCGGAGCAGACGCATGCCTCATATGCAGATCAGATATAAAATAGAACAAGCCTCCGACACCTTCACCAAAGGTGAGCGCAAACTGGCGGCGGCGATCCTTTCGGACTACCCCTATGCAGGGCTGTCCTCCATTCAGGATCTTGCCAAACGCTCAGAGGTATCCGCCCCGTCGATTTCGCGTTTCATGACCAAGATCGGCCTTTCCGGGTATCAGGAGTTCCACCGTGCGCTGATCGCCGAACTGAAAGACGGCGACCGCAGCCCGGTCGAGATGCACGTGGGTGATCGCCATATTGAAGGCGACTACCTGTCTGATTTTCTGGCGAAAGCCAGCGCGCAAATGGCCATCGCCGGTGACGCGATTACCGAAGAGCAGTTCAACCGGGTCTGCGCGCTGCTGGCCAACCCCAAACACAGTATTTATGTGATTGGCGGGCGGATCAGCGACACGATTGCGGCCCATCTGTCCTTTCACCTGCGTCAGGCGCGGCGGGGTGTTTATCATCTGCCGTCTGATCCGGAAACATGGCCGGAATACCTGCTGCGGATGAAGGGGGGGGATATCTTTTTCGTTGTGGACTTTCGCCGCTATCAAAAGGCGCTGGCATCCCTTGCCGGGTTGGCGCGCAACGAGCGGGGAGCGCGTGTTGTGGTCATGACCGACAAGTGGATTTCGCCCGTCGCGCGGCATGCTTCTGACGTTTTACCCGTGCCCATCGAATCCGGCACCCTGTGGGACACCTATTCCTCCGCCCTCGCCATTACAGAGGCGATCGTCACCCGCATTGCCGAAGACAACTGGGCGCATACAAAGGACCGGATCGAAAGCTGGGACAAGCTGCGCGTCACCAAAAAGGACAGTATTGAATGACACCGATGCCATTGATTTTCGCCGCCACCTGCGACATCGCAGGCAAGGTACGCGGCAAGGCTTTTCCCGCAGATCAGCTTGAAAAACGGCTCAAGCGTGGTGTGGGCTGGGTGCCAACGAACGTGCAGATTACCTGCTTTGACAGTATCGCCGACAGCCCTTTCGGCTCTTTGGGGGATCTGCTGCTGGTGCCTGATCCCGCTTGCGACGTGAAGGTCGCCTTTGGTGAGTGCCCGGCGGAGCATTTCATGCTTGGCGATATCGTAACTCTGGACGGCGCACCTTGGGATTTCTGCACCCGGCACATTCTGCGCGACGCTCTCGACAGGCTGCACCGCCTGTCGGGCGCGCGCCTGTTTTCCGCCTTTGAACATGAGTTTCAACTGAAGGGCACAGGCCAGCCCAACCAAGGCTTCGGGCGCGGCGCCTTTGAGCGCCAGCGCGCGTTGCTCGAAACCCTGATGGGGGCGCTGAAACAGGCGGGGCTGTCCCCGGACAGTGTCATGAAGGAATACGGCCCCAACCAGTTTGAGGTCGTCGTCGCCCCGGAAATCGGCATCAAATCCGCCGATCAGGCGGTCATCCTGCGTGAATTGACCCGCTCTGCGGCCACCCATCTGGGAGAGGCCGCAACCTTTGCCCCGATCCTTGACGTCGCCTCCGTGGGGAACGGCGTGCACATCCACATGAGTTTCCGCGATGATGAGGGCGCGCCGCTGACCCATGACGAAAACGGCCCGTGCGGCATGTCCAAGCTGACAGACGCTTTCGCCGCCGGCGTGTTAAGATACATGGGCAATATCCTCGCGCTCACAGCTCCGTCTGTGGTGTCATATGAACGTCTGACGCCGCACCGCTGGTCGGCGGCCTATAACAACCTTGGCTTTCGCGACCGCGAGGCATCGTTGCGGGTGTGTCCCGTCACAACGCGGGACCCTGCCTCCGTCGCGCGGCAGTTCAACATCGAATACCGCGCAGCGGATGCCGCCGCCTGCCCCCATCTGGCACTGGCGGCGGTGGTCCATGCGGGCTGTCAGGGGATCGAGGACGGCCTGAGCGCGCCTGCCGCAACACAAGAAGACCTGTCGCTGCTCTCGCCTGCTGAATTGGGCGCGCGCGGTTTCACGCGCTTGCCCAAAACGCTGGAAGCCGCCCTTGATGCCTTTGCCACCAGTGATACGGTCAGAGGCTGGTTCCCGACGCAATTTGCCCAAGTTTACCTCGCGCACAAACGCGCAGAGATCGCACATCTGGCGGACATGGACACCGATGCGAAATGTGCCGCCTATGCCGACACGTACTGAGGATACCCGATGAAACTCGCGCTGTGGCAGACCCATCCGAGAACAGGCATCGCCGCGGCACTGACGGCGCTGCGCGAGGCTGCGACATCCGCCGCCACGCAAGGGGCGGATGTGTTGATCACGCCTGAAATGTTCGTGGGCGGGTATAACATCGGGCCGGAGCGCATCGCCACACATGCAGATCATGCCGCAGAGGTGCTGGACAGCCTCACGTCGATTGCCAAGACGCAGGACATCGCATTGGTCGTGGGCCTGACCCTGCCCGCGCCCCCCCTGCCCCATAACGCCTGCGTGGTCATCGACAACACGGGCACGCAGGTCGCCCGCTATCACAAAACGCATCTTTTCGGGGATGTGGATCGCGCGCAGTTCAGCGCGGGTGCCGCACTGTCAGAGGTCTTTGACTTAGCGGGTTGGAAGGTCGGCCTCGCGATTTGCTATGACGTTGAATTCCCCGAACTGATAAGATCGCTGGCGCTGCGCGGAGCCGAGGTTATCCTGACACCCACCGCCAATATGGAACCCTTTGACAGCATCAACACACGTCTGGTCCCGGCCCGCGCAGAGGAAAACGGCGTTTACGTGGCCTATTGCAACTACATCGGGGCCGAAGCGCAATTCACCTATAATGGCCTGTCCTGTCTATCCGGGCCGGACGGCCAGGATCATGTGAGAGCAGAAAAGGCAGAAGCGATGCTCTTTGCGACCCTCGACCGGGCGGACCTCGCGCGTGCACGGCAATCGCAAACCCATCTGCAGGATCGTCGCCCTGACCTTTATGGAGACATCACATGAAGCCTGTCACCGTCTTTGGACCCGACTTTCCCTTTGCCTATGACGACTGGATCGCGCATCCCGACGGGCTGGCCACTTTGCCTGCCGCAGCGCACGGCGCGCACGTCGCCATCATCGGCGCGGGTGCTGCTGGGGTAATCGCGGGCTATGAGTTGATGAAGCTTGGCCTGTGCCCGATCCTGTTTGAACCCGGTCAATTCGGCGGGCGCCTGCGCTCGCAACCTTTCGAAGGTGCCGAAGGCGTCATCGCGGAATTAGGCGGCATGCGGTTTCCCGTCTCCAGCACCGGGTTCTACCATTATGTTGATCTGCTCGGCATTCAAAGCAAACCCTTCCCCAACCCGCTGACCCCCGCTGCGGGATCAACGGTGATCGACCTGCTGGGCAAGACCTATTACGCGCAGACCTTGCAGGACTTGCCACCGCTCTTTCATGAGGTCGCGCAGGCCTATGACGCCGCACTGGAACAGGAGGCCAATTTCAGCGCCCTGAAACAGGCGATACGTGACCGCGACATCCCGCGTATCAAGGAAATCTGGAACCCGATTGTCACCGCATGGGACGAGCGTACCTTTTATGACTTCGTGGCCTCCTCCGAGGCATTCAAGAAGCTTACTTTTCACCACCGCGAGGTGTTCGGGCAGGTCGGTTTCGGCACGGGCGGCTGGGACAGTGATTTTCCCAATTCCATGCTGGAGATCCTGCGCGTCAACGTCACCGAATGTGACGATCACCAACGCTATATGGTTGGTGGGGTGGAACAGGTGCCGCGCAAGCTCTGGCAGCATAAACCCGACCGCCTTGTCCACTGGCCCGCCGGCACATCGCTGCGATCGCTCAATGACGGGGCGACGCGCTCGGGCGCCAAGCGCATCCGGCGGCTGGACGCTGGCCAGATCGAGGTCACGGATGCCTGGGGGCGTGCGGAAGGGTTTGACGCCGTGCTCGTCACCTGTCAGACGCATCTGCTAAGCACGCAGATCGACACCGAAGAATCCCTGTTTTCGCAAGACCTGTGGATGGCGCTGGACCGGACCCGCTACATGCAATCGGCCAAGACCTTCGTGATGGTGGATCGCCCCTTCTGGAAAGACAAACACCCCGTCACGGGCCGTGATACGATGTCGATGACCCTCACGGACCGGATGACGCGGGGCACCTATCTGTTTGACAACGGGCCGGACAAACCCTCGGTGATCTGCCTCAGCTACGCTTGGATGACCGACGCGCTCAAGGTGCTGCCCCTGCCGGTTGAGCAACGCGTGGAACTGGCCCTCGCGGCCTTGGCGAAAATCTATCCCGACGTGGATATCCGCAGCCATATTCTGGGCGATCCGATCACCGTCAGTTGGGAGGCGGATCAGAATTTCCTTGGCGCTTTCAAAGGCGCTTTGCCCGGCCACTACCGCTATAATCACCGCATGTTCGGGCATTTCGTACAAAGCGACATGCCCGCGCGCGAACGCGGTATTTTCCTCGCCGGAGATGGCGTTAGCTGGACGCCTGCATGGGTCGAGGGGGCTGTGCAAACCTCGCTCAATGCCGTGGCCGGGATCATCGCCCATTTCGGCGGCACCCCCTCGCCTGCCAATCCTTCACCGCTGGAGGCCTATGAAAAACACGGACCCGTGAGGTTGAGCGCATGACCCGCATACCGGCGCACTGTCCTTTTGCCATGGACGCGGTAATCTGGTCACGATCCATAACGCACCCACAACGATCAGCATGTCACCGAAGCGGAGGCCAAACATGAGCTGCAATCACACGATCCACAAGCACCACCATCACCTTGGCTGGGACAATGCGATCGACCCCGTGCTCAGCGTGGCCCCCGGAGAGACCATCGCGGTTGAGACGATAGATGCCTCCGGCGGGCAATTGCATGCGCAGGCGACCCTGGATGATCTGAAGGCGCTGGATTTTGACAAGGTCAATCCGGTAACCGGCCCGATTTACGTGGAGGGGGCCGAACCGGGCGATACCGTCGCGATCACTTTTCAGGCCTTTCATGCCTCGGGCTGGGGCTGGACGGCGAATATTCCGGGCTTCGGGCTGCTGGCCGATGACTTTCCCGATCCGGCCCTGCATGTCTGGTCCTACGACACCGGGCTTGCCAGACCCGCCGTATTCGCGCCCTTCGGTCAGGTTGCGTTGAAACCCTTCGTCGGGACGATCGGGCTGGCGCTGGCCGAAGCAGGGCAGCACAGCGTCGTACCGCCGCGCCGCGTGGGCGGCAATCTGGACATCCGCGACAATTGTTTGGGCACGACGCTCTACCTGCCGGTCGAGGTAGCGGGTGGTTTGCTGTCACTCGGTGACACCCATGCGGCACAGGGCGACGGCGAGATCTGCGGCACCGCCATCGAAAGCCCGATGGATGTTGAGATCAAGGTCGATCTGATAAAAGGCACGCAATCCCCCTTCCCACGGCTCGAAACCAGCGGCCCCGTCACCAATCATATTGACCAGCAAGGATACCGGATCACGACGGGCATCGGTCCTGACCTTATGCAGTCATCGCGTGATGCGGTCCGACAGATGATTGATTGGATCTGCGCGACCTGCGGCATTGCACCCGTTGAGGCTTACATGCTGTGCAGCGTTGCGGGCGACTTGCGGATATCGGAAATCGTGGACATGCCCAATTGGGTGGTAAGCTTCTACTTCCCGAAATCTGCCTTGGGGTAGTGGCGATAGCTGCTACGCACCAGATGGGTTGGGGTATGGCGCCGACTGCGCGCCATTACGCCGTGGGAACGTTTTGGCCGCGACGGCGATAAACGCCCCGTGTGTCGATCAGCAAAGGCGCATGTTCGGCGATCATATCATAGTCGAAACCCGTGTGATCCGTCAGCAGCAGAACGGCATCCTGCTCTGCAAGGGTTTCAGGGGTCAAAGGTGTCGATGACAGATCGAATTGATGTTCACGCATCACGGGGAATACCGGCACATGCGGGTCGGAATAGGAAAGGTCGACATGCCAGTCGCGCAACAACTCCATGATCAGCACGGAGGGGCTTTCGCGCACATCTTCGATATCGCGTTTGTAGGCGATCCCCAGAACCATGACTTTTGCGCCCTTCAACGCCTTGCCACGCTCGGATAAGGCTCGGATGAGTTTGTTGACAACATAGGACGGCATCGATGCGTTGATCTCACCCGCAAGCTCGATAAATCGTGTGTGCAGACCAAATTCCCGCGCTTTCCACGTCAGATAAAACGGGTCAATCGGGATGCAATGCCCGCCAATGCCGGGACCGGGATAATACGGGACAAACCCGAATGGTTTGGTCGCAGCGGCATCAATGACTTCGTGGATATCAAGGTCCATCGCATCCGCGACGACTTTCATCTCGTTCATCAGCCCGATGTTCACGGCCCGCTGAATGTTCTCAAGCAGTTTGGTCATTTCCGCGGCCTTGGTGGAACTGACCGGAACAACCTGGTCGATGAATGCGCTGTAAAGGGCGACGCCCACGTCACGGCACGCCTGCGTATCGCCCCCCAGTACTTTGGGGATTGACTGCGTGTTGAAATCGGCATTGCCCGGATCCTCGCGTTCCGGCGAATAGACAAGGAAGAAATCAGTACCCACAGTCAGGCCGGTGCGCGCGATGTAGGGCTTTAGAACCTCATACGTGGTGCCAGGCCACGTGGTGCTTTCCAACGCCAATATCTGACCGGCCCTCAGGTGGGGCGCAATCGTTTCCATCGTGGATATGATAAAACTCAGGTCAGGTTCGCGCATCTTGTCCAGCGGTGTCGGCACACAGATCATAAGCGCGTCGCATTCACAGACGCGCGCGAAATCACCCGTGGCGACAAAACCGGTCTTTGAAATCTCTTCCAATGCTGAATTCGGGATTTGACCAATCGGGCTCTGGCAGGTGTTCAGCTGTTCAATGCGCGCATCAAGGACATCAAATCCGATAACAGGATACCCCGCCCGCCCCACGGCCACCGCGAGAGGAATACCGACATACCCCATCCCGATTATGCCGATGACGGCCTTTTTTTGCGTTATCCTGCTTAAAATGGTCTCCAGTGGTGTGGAATTGACACGTTCGGACATAGCGAGCCTTGTTCGGGGATTAAGCAGAAACCTGTCCCAGCGTTAGTGCAGGCAATGATATGAAGCAACCACATTGACCACTGGCAGATGCCCAATCCGCGCGCGTGTTTCAAAGGGCTGACGGGTTGTCGACTTCATCACGACTGATATTTATCGTTCAGAACCTGCTGCGCGAAACGGTGAGAACACTGTCAACCCGGATAAAACAGCAGTCTCAGCGACTGGATGAAACACTCTGGTTCACTTTGGCAACTCGACAATTCTGGCGTAGGAGTCGATCATGTTGATTGCCTTGATAAAACTGTTTCCCAGATCATTCTTTACAATATAGCCGGCGATGTTCTTCTCATAGGCCGCATCGACGTCCTTTGGCGCGTCGGACGTGGAAAGCACGAAGATGACGGCCTGATGCAATTGCGGGTCTTTGCGCACTTCATCGAGAAACTCGAAACCGTCCATACGCGGCATGTTCAAATCGAGGGTGATCAAAAAGGGCGGAAGAAGCTTGTCTTGTCCGCATTCACCTCTGAGCAGATCGAGGGCCTGCTGACCGTCCTTCGCAACCAGAACCGGGTTGATGATCCTGAGCTTTTTCAAAGCGCGTTTGATCGCCATCACACTCACCTGATCGTCATCCACGATCAAGAACTTCACCGGCGCGGTATCAACCTGTGTTGCCGTTTTTTGTACTTCAGCATCCATATTTTTGCCTTCCAGGGGGGTCTAAGCAGCCAGATTGGGTGCTTTCATGTCTGCGGACATCTCCGGCATATCAAAGGTGAAGATGGTTCCGCGGCGGATTTCCGGGTCTGAGGTCACACTGATGGTGCCTTTGTAATGCGCCAAAAGTTTGCTGATGATGGCGAGGCCAAGTCCACTGCCTTCCACCTCATCGCGTGGCCTCAGTGTCTGAAAGAGACCAAAGATGCGGCCATGGTACTGCGGCAGGATACCGGGGCCGTCATCTTCCACTGTGAAAATGATCCGACCCGCATCGCAGTGTGTGGTCACGGTTATCTTTCCTTTTTCCCTGTCGTGATGTTTCATCGCGTTGTTGATCAGGTTCAGCAGGATTTGTCTGACGGGCGTCGCGAAGACGACGACCCTGTCGCAGGTGCCCTGAAAGCTGATCTGAAACCGTTTCTCAGGGTCCAGCAGTTCGGCCGTTTCAATAACGACTTCCCGAAGAGAAACGTGAATCAGATCGTCGTTTTCCTGACCTGCGCGCGCGTATTCGAGAAGGTCGGAAAGCAGGTTGTTCAACCGGAGCGTTCGTTTTTGCAAGAGCGTCATGTTTTCCAACCCATCGGCAGAAAGCACGGTTTCCTCATCCTCCAACGTCCATTCGGTCAGGTCCTGAATTGCGCGCAGAGGGGAACGCAGGTCATGTGCTGCAACATAGGCAAACTTTTCCAACTCGGCATTGGAACGGTGCAGCTCTTTCGCGTTAAGCTTGAACACCTCAAGAGCTTTGGCCATTTTCCCAAGCTCATCCTGCCCCGACACTTCCACCTCGTGATCCGTCTCACCCCCTGCGATAGCCAGAACAGAGCGGGTCAGCCCCGCCATTCTCTGATTGATTTGCTTTTCAACGACGAAAACGACCGTCCAGAGAATTGCAAAAAAGGACAGGACGGCAGCAAGCGTGAACACGATGGTCATGTTGTCTGTAATCGCTTTGAGTTTCTGAGCCGCGAGGTCAATTTCGCGTTGCGCCGTTTTTGTCAGCTGATCAGACAGCCGCGAGACCGTTTCTATCGGCACGAACTGTGCGCTTCTCTCGGTTTCCAGCGAAGCCCTTTGCGCCAATAGTTCAGCGACTTCGTTGACCATGCCCCCCGCACCGAAAAGCAGATTGCGTATATCAACAACCGACCGCGCCAACTCAGTTCGGTAGCTGCTTTCCCCCAACTGTCCGATCAAAACGACAATCCCGCGCAGTTTTGCCCGCAACGCTTGCTGGGTGATGTAAAGCTGGTCCGCGTCAGGTATGTTTCGCAGTCCAATGGCTGTATCGACGACGGATTCAACGTCCAACGAAATCTTGGTGATCGTCGTCGCGAGAACCAAGTTCAGCCGGTATTGTGTCTGGGTGTTTTCAGGAATGGGCAGCTGAAAGTACTGTATGTTTTCGCCTTCTGACAGGGCGACGCTGTAAGAGAGATCCTCTAACGAAGCGCGGATATCTTCCCGCACCTCTTCGAGGGATTCGACCTGTTGCAACAGGTTCTGTTCATGCAGGATGATTTCCTTTTTTTCCGCCAGAACCTTGGAAAACCCGACGTCGATTTTGCTCAGCGCGGCCAGTATGCTGTCTGTGATCTCGACGGAGATCGGCGACTCTGAAATGTTTGTTTTGTTCGAGCGTAGAATGGCGAGTTTGGACTGAAGCTGCTCTGATAAAGGCGGCAATTCGTCCAGACTGCTGACGGAGTCAATTTTCTGAACCAGCAACAGGAGTTGCGTCAGGTTGCGCACCATCTCTTCGGCACGCACAAACACAGGCACGGATGACTCCGTCAGCTGTTTTACGGACGCTTTCTGGATTTTTATCTGGCTGGTTCCGACAATCAATGTCGCGAGAAGGATCAGGAAAATCGACAAGAACACAACGCGAAGGCGAAGAACGATTCCACCCGCCACTGCATATCTTTCTTGCGAAAACATCTTGGTATTTCCTGTAAGGCGACGCGCCCTGCACGACGGTAGCCTTTGAGAATTAATGGAGCCTTAATGATCTTCTATAATGCTCCGCTCAGTGCGCTCCTAAGAGATCGGCAGTTGGAATGAGCAATAAACCATCGACGCACGGCCACCTCAGCCGCCGTTCTGTATTGGCTGGCGTGACCGCCTCAACCGCGTTTTTGAACCCGCTGCAGACGGCTCGGGCCTCTGAACCGCTATTGCACGATATTGTTGCAGAACATGTGCGTGCTTTGGCCGGTGGCAAAAACCTGAAGTTGCGTCTTTTGCTGCCGCGTGGCGCGCGCGCGAATGTCGGGCCTGTGATCACGGCATTCCGCGAAATGACCGGGGTCGAAGTTCTTTTGCACGAAGCCGATTTTGACGAAATCAACACCGAACTTTATCTGGACGCTCTCACTGGAACTGACACCTATGACGTCGCCTTGCCTGCAACCTTCGGGGTGCCTGATCTGGTCGCATCCGGCGCAATTCTCCCCATTTCCCAATACGCGGACAGGTATGAGCCGGCTGGCTTCAGGGATGGCATTATATTCAGCGTGGGCGACACATTCGACGGGAAAATATACGGGTTTCAAGCGGATGGCGACGCTTACACCATGTTCTACCACAAGGGGATGCTGGAGGATTCACAGGAACAGGCGCGATATTCAGACAGGTACGGACGGGCCCTGAAGATCCCTGACACGTGGGAAGAACTCGACCGCCAGATGGACTTCTTCAACCGGCCAGATGAGGGAAAGTGGGGCGGTCTGTTGTTCAGAACCCCCAATTACCTGGCCTGGGAGTGGTGGATCAGGTTCCATGCCAAGGGTGTATGGCCTTTTTCCACTGAAATGACCCCGCAGGTGGCCTCTGACGAAGGCGTTGAAGCGCTGGAAGAAATGATCAGGGCCACCGCGCATCTTGCGCCCGAAGCGTCTCGGTTGGGTTTGTTCGAAAACTGGGAGCGATACAGTCAGGGCGATGTCTACTGCAACATTGGCTGGGGCGGCTCACAAAAACACCTGAACGCGACACAGTCGGACATACGCAACCAAATGGTATACGGGCCGATACCGGGCGGCATCCTGCAAGGCAAACCGTTGGCCATGCCCTATTTCAACTGGGGATGGAACTACGTTGTCGCCAGCAACAGCCGACAGCCGGAAGTGGCCTATTTGTTCTGTCTTTTCGCCTCAACGCCTGAAATGTCGACCTTGGCTGTCCGCCAGAAAGACGGCTTTTTTGACCCCTTCCGCGCCGAACACTATGAAGACGCAGGAATTAAGGAAGCCTATACGGCTGAATTTCTTTCCGTCCAGCGCGCCAGCCTCGAATCCGCCATTCCGGACTTGTACCTGCAGAATCAGGGGGAGTATTTCCGTGTCTTAAACGAATGGTTGATGCGTGCACTGACAGGAGAGGTTAGCCCTAAAAACGCCCTTGAGCGCGTGTCAAACAGATGGTGGTCGATCACGAACACCTCCGGGCAAAAGAACCAGAAGGCGCGTTGGGCACAATTGCGCGCCAAGTATCCAAAACAAATCGGACTCGCACTGAGAGACCTGAGTTGATGCAAACGCAGGCCCATTAATCCGGTTTTAAGGCGCTCAGAGGTATACTGACACCAGTCTGTTGCAAAGGTATTCCATGATCAATTCTTGTGAAGGTCGTCAGTATACTGTCATGTCGAATGTGGCCGTTGAGCACAATAGTTCAAAGGACTTTGAAGACCTCGTGTATTTACTGAGCCATGATGTCGGCAATTCGGTTCGGGCACTGCTGGAAGTGCCGCAGTGGATAAAAGAGGACTTTGTTTCAGCCGGGCATTCGATGTCCAAACCAATGGCTGAGAATTTTGACCTGTTGGAAACACAGACGCGACGCCTCGATCGGATGCTCTCGGACCTTCTCGCTTACTCAAGGGTCGGCAGGCTACAGTCGACGCGACTGGTTGATTTTCACGAGGCGCTGGACCTTGTACTTGACCAAGTGTCGCTCCCCAGGTCTTTTCGAGTGACGCACGACTTTCAATGCAAGAGTATGAAGTTTGGTGAACATGACATGCTGACGCTTTTGTCGGCCCTGATATCCAACGCCATCAAACACCATGATAAATCAAGCGGTCACATTCATCTGAGCTCACTTACCTTGGCAGGCGAAATCGTAATCTGCGTTCAAGATGACGGGCCGGGCATCGCAGAGAAGTACCGCGACCGTGTGTTCGAAGCGATGTCGACGCTTAAACCGCGTGACGAAGTTGAGGGGAGCGGCATGGGATTGGCTATCGTACGCAAGATAGTTCACAACCACGGCGGCGAACTTGCGTGGATTGAACCGGATGCCCAGTTTAACACTGCCTTGGAGATGCGTTTCAAAATAGGGCTTTAACTGGTTGCACCCGTCACTCAATGCGATTGGACCGACAAGCGACGCTTTGTCTGAAATGATCAACCGACCTTCGAGAAGACAACTTGCCCGGGTGGCCGTTTTGAGGACCTGGAACACGACATACTCGAATACGTAGATGAGACAAAAACCTTCAGGCCGTTAGGAAGGCCATCCCGGCCGCGCCGAGGCAAGCTTCTTTAAGCATCTGCAAGGGTCAGAAGGTGCCGCGTATAGACAGTTCAACTCAAAACACCAACCGACCCGACACAGCTGATACTTGTTCAGCGGGCACCTTTGAAAATGCACAGGCAGTATAAATGCGCATCGCTCATAGGCAGATTCCGTGTCGCCCGAGCCCGTTTACGGCCTCTGGTCACGAATGCCCTTGACGGCTTACAGAGGGTTTTTGTACGGTAAAAAAGTTATCGCGCGTAATTTTTTACC
The DNA here is from genome assembly GCF_000014045.1 of Roseobacter denitrificans OCh 114. NCBI lineage: Bacteria > Pseudomonadati > Pseudomonadota > Alphaproteobacteria > Rhodobacterales > Roseobacteraceae > Roseobacter > Roseobacter denitrificans. The sequence goes on along the minus strand of NC_008209.1, from coordinate 1,412,353 downwards.
GTCAGGGGTAAAAATGGGACACTCAAAAATTCGCAATATGGAAGAATTTGCCGCGCTCAGCGGCATTTCCCGCCCAACCGTTTCAAAGTACTTCAATGATCCGGAAAGCGTACGCTCCTCGACACGTGCGAAGATCGAGGCGTCCCTCAAGCAATACGACTACCAGCCCAATGTTTTCGCCATAAACCAGAACAGGCGAACGACCAAGAACATAGGAATCGTCGTACCAAACCTTGCAGACCCTTTTTTTTCGGAGATTGGCAGGCGGGTTGAGCTTGCCTGCATCGCAGCTGGTTATAGCCCGATTTTACAAAGTTCGCACGGCAGCCCGGAGATGGAGCGGGACAATCTGAATTCCTTGCGGTCCCTCAAACCGGCGGGGGTTCTGCTTGCACCTTTCGGTCGCATGTCTGACGCAGATGCCGTCAAGAGTTTTGACGATGACTTTCCGCTGGTTCTGTTTGACGCCAATATGGATGGCATCGGTCAGGCCTTTGTGGGTACGGACAACTATCAAAGTGTTGATTTAATGGTGGAATACCTTTGTCGTAGTGGCGAAGCACCCTGTTTTTTTGAAATGAAATATCCCTCTAACCCCAACGCAAACAAGCGTCGGCAGGCCTACATTCAAAGTATGGAGCGCCACGGGCATGCGCCGCGCATCTTTCAGGCTGATGGCGAGGGCTGGAACTTTGAGGAGATCGGACGCACAGAGGGCGGGCGGTTTTTGTCTGCAAAAGAATTCAGCACGAACACGATCCTGTGCAGCAACGACCGTCTGGCAATTGGGATGCTATCCGCCGCCTATAGCCTTGGGTTGCGGGTGGGCCATGGTGCGGATTGCGATCTGCGCATCGCCGGGCATGATGACCATCCCTTCTCACAATTCACATGCCCGCCGCTCACGACAATCGCACAAGACTACGAAACCATCGCGAATCGCGCCGTCAGCGAACTTTTTGGCATGTTGGAAAATAATGACCGGCTCTCGGATCGCACAGAAACGACGTTTTATGGTCGCCTGATCATGAGGGATTCCGCCTAAGCACTTGTTTTGACATGCGCCTCGCCTTTTATTTACGCGCGATAACTTTTAATTGACTTCGCGCCATCTCCCCTGTTAGTGATTAACCATCATCCAACCAGGAGGAGTTTCGGGATGTCACGTATAACAACACTTTGCACTGCGACGGCGATGGCACTTGTCATGTCTGGCGGTGCATTTGCCGAAAATTTGGTAATTGCCACAGTCAACAACGGCGACATGATCCGCATGCAGGGTCTGACACAGGATTTCACTGACAAGACCGGCCACACCGTGGAGTGGGTCACATTGGAGGAAAACGTCCTCCGTCAGCGTGTCACAACAGATATCGCGGCCAAGGGCGGATCCTTTGATATCATGACAATCGGCATGTATGAAACGCCGATCTGGGGCGCCAATGGCTGGCTGGTCCCTCTCGATGATTTTTCCGCCGAATATGACGTGGATGACATTCTGCCCGCAATGCGCGGCGGCCTCAGCCACGACGGCACGCTGTACGCGGCGCCATTTTATGGGGAAAGCTCCATGATCATGTACCGCACCGACCTGATGGAAGCGGCGGGGCTCGAAATGCCGACCGCACCCACATGGCAGTTCATTCGTGAGGCGGCGGCGGCGATGACCGATCGTGACGCCGACATCAACGGCATCTGCCTACGCGGCAAGGCCGGTTGGGGCGAAGGTGGCGCGTTCATCACCGTGACGGCGAACTCTTTCGGGGCACGCTGGTTTGATGAGGAATGGAATGCACAGTTCGACCAGCCAGAGTGGAAGGAAGCGCTGACCTTCTTCACCGAAATGATGTCTGAATCCGGCCCGACCGGCTATGCGACCAACGGTTTCAACGAGAACCTGAACCTGTTCCAGCAGGGCAAATGCGGCATGTGGATCGACGCGACCGTTGCGGCGTCCTTCGTGACCAACCCGAACGATTCAACCGTTGCGGACAGCGTCGGCTTTGCGCTGGCACCAAACGCTGAAGGCGTTGAGAAGCGTGCGAACTGGCTCTGGGCCTGGGCGCTGGCGATCCCTGCCGGTACGCAGAAAGAAGATGCCGCCAAAGAGTTCATCGAATGGGCAACCTCGAAAGAATACATCGAACTGGTCGCTGCGAACGAAGGTTGGGCGAACGTCCCTCCCGGTGCGCGCACATCGCTCTATGAAAACCCGAATTACAAAGAGGTTCCCTTCGCGCAGATGACACTGGATTCGATCCTTGCGGCTGACCCCAGCAACCCGACCGTCAAACCAGTGCCTTACGTAGGTATCCAGTTTGCGGCGATCCCTGAGTTTGCCGGTATCGCAACTGAAGTCAGCCAGGAATTCTCGGCTGTCTATGCAGGTCAACAGACCGTGGAAGAAGCGCTTGCCAAAGCACAGGCGCTGACCAACGACGCGATGGAAGCTGCTGGCTACCGCTAAGCGCTCCTCCTGACCCGGGGGGCACAATTCCCCCATGTGCTCCCCGGGTTTCTTCTCTTTCAATATTGCAGCTCCGTTTTAAGATCACCCACCGGCGATCAACACAGGAGGTATGCCCCATGGCAACCCAACACTCTCGATCAGCGGCCCGCCTGATGATGGCCCCTGCGGTCGTCCTGCTCCTCGGCTGGATGCTTGTTCCCCTGATCATGACCCTGACGTTCTCGTTCAAACAATACCTGCCGCTTCGGGGCGGTGATCTTGGATGGGTTGGTTTTGACAATTATGTTCGGTTTGTAAGTTCCAGTGCCTTTTGGCCTTCTGTTGTCGCCACCCTGACGATTGTGGGTGGTGTTCTTATCATCACTGTTGTGCTTGGCATCCTGCTGGCCATCCTGCTCAACCAGCCCATGTGGGGACAGGGGATCGTGCGCATCCTCGTGATCGCCCCGTTCTTTGTCATGCCCACCGTCTCGGCGCTGGTCTGGAAGAACATGTTCATGGATCCGGTGAATGGATTGTTTGCGCATTTATGGAAGTTCTTCGGCGCGGAGCCGGTCGCCTGGCTTTCGGAGGCCTCCATGCCCTCGATCGTAATGATCGTATCCTGGCAATGGCTACCCTTTGCGACGCTGATCCTGCTGACGGCCATTCAGTCGCTCGACAGCGAGCAGCTGGAAGCCGCCGAAATGGACGGTGCCCCGCCGATCAAGCGCTTTGGCTACATCATCCTGCCACACCTTGGCCGTGCGATCACGATTGTGATCCTGATCCAGACCATATTCTTGCTGGCGGTCTTTGCTGAGATCTTCGTGACAACAGGCGGCGCCTTTGGCACCCGCACGCTGACCTACCTGATCTATCAGCGCGTGCTCGAAAGCCAGAACGTCGGACTTGGGTCTGCCGGTGGTGTCTATGCAATCATTCTCGCCAATATCGTTGCCATCTTCCTGATGCGCATCGTCGGCAAGAATCTCGACGCGTGAGGAGGACATAATGGCCCGCGCAGTTACACAACAACGTAAGCTCATCAATACCGCACTGGCATGGGGTATCGGTCTGCTGATTTTCTTTCCGATCCTCTGGACGATCCTGACCAGCTTCAAAACCGAAGCCACAGCGATTGCGGATCCACCGGTGTTCCTCGCCTTTGACTGGACGCTGGAAAACTACGAAGCCGTGATGGAGCGGTCAAACTACGCCAAATTCCTGTGGAATTCGATTATCATCGCGGGCGGTTCAACCATTCTGGGCATCATCGTCGCGGTGCCCGCAGCATGGTCCATGGCCTTTGTGCCCTCCAAGCGGACCAAGGACATCCTGCTTTGGATGTTGTCCACCAAAATGTTGCCAGCGGTGGGTGTGCTTTATCCGATCTACCTGATCTTCATCAATCTCGGAATTCTGGACAGCCGTGTCGGTCTGGTCATCGTTCTGATGCTGATGAACCTGCCAATCATCGTCTGGATGCTTTACACTTATTTCCGCGAGATTCCGGGCGAAATTCTGGAAGCGGCGCGGATGGACGGGGCCTCCCTCAAAGAGGAAATCCTCTATGTGCTGACCCCGATGGCCATTCCGGGCATCGCCTCGACCGTGCTGCTGAACTTTATCCTCGCGTGGAACGAAGCTTTCTGGACCCTGAACCTCACAGCGGCCAATGCGGCACCTCTGACGGCTTTCATCGCAAGCTACTCCAGCCCGGAGGGATTGTTTTTCGCCAAGCTCAGTGCGGCCTCGACCATGGCCATCGCACCGATCCTCATCCTCGGCTGGTTCAGCCAGAAACAACTTGTCAGCGGCCTCACCTTCGGCGCCGTAAAATAAGGAATTTGACCAATGGGACAAATCAAACTCAACCAGGTGACCAAAAGCTTCGGTGAAACTCAGGTCATCCCACCGCTGGATCTGACCATCGAAGATGGCGAGTTCACGGTGTTTGTCGGCCCTTCGGGCTGCGGTAAATCCACCTTGCTGCGGCTGATCGCGGGGCTTGAAGACATCACGTCGGGGCATATCGAGATCGACGGCGCAGACGCCACCAACGTCCCCCCCGCCAAACGCGGCCTGGCCATGGTGTTCCAGTCCTACGCGCTTTATCCGCATATGTCGGTGCGCAAGAACATCGCCTTTCCAATGAAGATGGCAGGCGTGCCGGAGGATGAGCAGAAGCGCCGCATCGAAGGGGCTGCCAAGGCGCTGAACCTCACGGATTATCTGGACCGCAAGCCCGGCCAGTTGTCCGGCGGGCAGCGTCAGCGGGTCGCCATCGGCCGCTCGATTGTGCGTGAACCTTCTGCGTTTCTGTTTGACGAGCCTTTGTCGAACCTTGATGCGGCATTGCGTGTGGGCATGCGCCTCGAGATCAGCGAGCTGCACGAGCGGCTCAAGACGACCATGATCTACGTCACCCACGATCAGGTCGAAGCGATGACCATGGCCGACAAGATCGTGGTACTGCGCGCAGGCTTTATCGAGCAGGTCGGCTCCCCGCTTGACCTCTATCACGCCCCGCGCAACGAGTTCGTGGCGGGCTTCATCGGCTCTCCCAAGATGAACCTGATCAAGGGGCCCGAGGCCGCAAAACACAATGCGGCAACCATCGGCATCCGCCCCGAACATACGGACGTAAGCATGACCGAAGGCATGTGGGAAGGACGCGTCGGCGTTGCAGAACACCTCGGCTCTGATACCTTCATCCACGTCCATGATACAGGCCTTGGGGATATGATCACCGTGCGCATCACTGGCGATATTCAGGTCAAACACGGCGACCCAATCTTTCTGACCCCCCAATTGGACAAGCTGCACAAGTTCAATGATCAAGGCCTCCGGATAGACTGATGCAGGTGCCCGGACAGACATCCCGGATAACACGTGACGCCCGACGGGTCGCGCGACCCCATGCTGCGCAAAACAGGCAGGCGCGGCGGCACCATGGCTTACCTGACCCAAACGGATGTCTGTCCGGCGGGCCGCGCCGCAATCCCTATCATCGCACAACCTTTTAACGTGGATATTGGACCATGGATGAACTGATCGCCCTTTCAAATGCGACGCTGGATCGACTGCGCGTTGAACGTCCAAACTATGATCGCGGGGCCCTGACACCGGGCATTGTTCACATCGGTGTCGGTAATTTCCATCGTGCGCATCAGGCCTGGTATCTGCACCGTCTGATGCAGGACGGCAAAGCGCATGACTGGGCCATCATCGGAGCGGGGGTGCGCCCCTACGATACCGCGATGCGCGAAAAACTGATGGCGCAGGACTGCCTTACCACGCTGATCGAACTGGACCCTCGGAAAACCTCGGCTGAGGTGGTGGGTTCGATGATCGACTACCTGCCGATCGAGGATGGAAATGGCGCGCTGATCCGTCAGATGGCGGACCCTTCCATCCGGATCGTCTCGATGACCGTTACCGAAAGCGGGTACTATATCGACCCGGTCACCAAGGGGTTTGATGCCAGCCACGAAGACATGCTTCACGATGCTGCACATGTCGATACGCCGCGCACGGCGTTTGGCGCAATCATCGCCGCACTTCGCGCCCGTCGTGCTGCCGGGCATCTGCCTTTTACCTGCCAAAGCTGTGACAATCTGCAGGGCAATGGCGATATTCTGCGACAGACGGTGGTATCGCTCGCTCGCATGTCCGATCCTGCTCTTGCCGGTTGGATCGATGAAAATGGGGCCTTCCCCAATTCGATGGTTGATTGCATTGCGCCTGCCACCGGTCCCAAGGAGCTCGCCCTTGCCCGCGATTTCGGGATCAAGGACAACGCAGTAGTGACGCATGAAGCCTTCCGTCAATGGGTCATCGAAGACGCATTTTGCGCAGGCCGTCCGGATTGGGAACAAACCGGCGCGACATTCACGGATGATGTCCACGCATATGAGACGATGAAAATCCGCATTCTGAACGCGGGCCATCAGGTCATTGCAAATGTTGGTGAAACCCTCGGGATTGAGACGATTGCAGGCTGTATGGCCGATCCCAACATTCGCGCCTTCTTCGGCGCGGTCCAGAGAAGCGAGATTGCGCCGACTGTCGCGCCGGTGCCGGGAAAGACACCGGCAGAATACGTTGACCTGATCGAGCAGCGGTTCGCGAACCCGCAGATTGTCGACACGACACGTCGCGTGGCCTTTGACGGCTCCGCGCGTCACACCGGATTCGTGCTGCCCATTCTGCGCGATCAACTGGCTGCAGGGCGATCCATTGAAGGGCTCGCGCTGGTTGAGGCCCTCTGGGCGCGCATGTGTGCAGGTACGCGCGAAGATGGCTCTGAGATCGCCGCAAACGATCCTATCTGGGATGCGCTCAAAGATGCTGCCTTGGCTGCAAAAACACGCCCCGTGGCATGGCTTGAGCAGACCAATCTATACGGGGATCTATTGGAAAACCCCACGTTCTCTCGGGCATTTATCAGGTGGTTGGAGATGATCTGGTCGCAAGGCTGCCAGGCTGCTCTTGTCGAATATACCAAGAGTGCGCGCGCATAAAGCGTCTGACCAAATACCTCACACATCGAATATCACGTAACGCGTTGAAATCTTTGATTTCAGGCAGCGTTATGTGATCGAGGTTTTCCGCATGACGCTTTGGATTGCAAGAAAACAGCAGCAAACACGCGGCGAGATGACAATTTCGCAGCCTCGCCGCCCGTCAGGGTTGGCCCCGTGTCGCAGCCGGGTCGGGTTGGCGGGGCGTTTGGGTAACATTTTCCACCAGAGCGCCCGCAGACTATTGTGCACGTGCAGCATTTTGGTTAGCGCTAACACATCCTGTTTCGGCAACAAGGAGTTTTGCTATGACCGAAAAACACATTGATGAATCCACCGTCCGTGAAGCCGCGTATTTCATCTGGCTCAACGAGGGCCAACCGGCGGGACAAGAGCACGCGCACTGGATGCGCGCGGTTGAAATGCTCAAAACCAGCCAGCCAAAAGCCAAGAAACCGGCGAAGAAAGCCAGTGCCGCAGCGACGCGCAAACCAGCAGCGGCATCGAAAAAGCCCGCCGCCAAAAAGGCTGCCGCCAAGCGCAAGACAAAGACCTGAGCGCCGAACGGCCCCTGCCGCGTGATCAAGTTCAAGTCACTGCACACTGCCGGGTGACAGTCCGGCAAGTTACGACCTATGCGCACAGCATGCGCTTCATGGCTCATCGCTGTGCCACTTTCGGCCGACCGAAGTATCGCAACAGCCCGAGGCAAGGATGTTTTTGACTGATGAGGACAGCCCCGCCCGATTTCGAATTGGCACCCGTCGCGGTTTGATAACCGGACCTAGTTCTTCAGTCCCGCCATCAGTTGCTGGAATTTCTCACCTTGAACCGTGACGTGGGCGCGCAGCAGTGTTGCGGCAAGCTCAGCCTCTCCGGACCGAAGCGCCTCGATGATCTCTTCATGTTCGGCGAGCGACTGGGCCATGCGCCCCCTGAAGCGCAACTGCACCCGGCGATAAGGCTTGAGCCGGTTCTGCAGCCGCAAGGCTTCGTTTCGCAGGTAGGCATTCGTGGCCCCGTGATAGATTTCCCGATGAAACGCCTCGTTCTCCTGATAATATCCGGCGGCGTCTTTCTTTTCGACCGCTGCCTTGCACCGGACGTTCGCATCTGCAAGTCGCTCCAATCCCTCATCCGTCATTCGCACCGCAGCAAACCGACCACAGGCCGCCTCAAGTTCGGCCATGGTTTCAAACATTTCCAGCAATTCCACAGGGCCGGGCTGGCGCACGAAAACGCCTTTGCGCGGTATTTGTTCGGCCATGCCGGACATGACCAGCCGCTGCAGCGCTTCGCGGATCGGGGTGCGGGATACATTGAAACGCGCCGCGAGCTTGATCTCGTCAAGCCGTTGACCGTCTTTGTATTTCCCTTGGAAAACGAGTTGTTCAAGGGAGTCTGCAATCTGTTCTGCGCGCTTCAGCTCCATAGGAAACGGATACTATAAATACGTCACAAAACGCAATATTTATTATATTGTATACAAGAATGTTGACTGGGAATGCCAAATGAGCAATGGTGGATTACTGCCGACCCTAGGGAGTCGGCTCACCTTTGGGAGGAAACCATGAAAACGAAATTTCTAACGACAGTCGCGGTGGCGGCGGCAATGGGCCTCGGGGCGATGGCACATGCGACCGAGCTTCGCCTGTCTCACCAGTGGTCCAACCAGGACATTCGCCATCAGGTCGCGCAAATGGTTGCCGATGGTGTCGCTGAGGCTGATGTGGATCTGGAGATCAAGATTTTCCCTTCCAGATCGCTGTTCAAACCCCGCGAACAATACCGCCCCCTGACGCGCGGGCAATTGGACATGACCGTTCTGCCATTGAGCTACGCAGGCGGTCAGCAGCCAGCGTTCAACCTGACGCTGATGCCGGGCCTTGTGAAAAACCATGACCACGCCGCCCGTTTGAGCGCATCGCCCTATATGGCCGCCCTTGAGGAAAAGATGGCAGAGGATGATGTCATGGTGCTGGTCCACGGCTATCTGGCCGGTGGTTTCGTGGGCAAAGACAAATGCATCACCAGCCCTGCCGATGTGGATGGTTTGCAGACACGTGCTGCGGGCAAGGCCTTCGAGCAGATGCTGGCGGGCGCGAATGCGTCGATCACATCCATGGCGTCTTCAGAGATCTACAACGCCATGCAAACCGGTATTCTGAATGCCGCGAACACATCCTCCTCGTCCTTCGTGTCCTATCGGATTTACGAGCAGGTCTCCTGCTACACGCCTGCGACGGAGGATTTCGCATTGTGGTTCATGTATCAGCCGCTTCTGATGAACAAATCCACCTTTGAAGGCCTGTCGGAAGAACAGCAAAACGCCCTGCTGGCGGCTGCGGAAAAAGCCGAGGCCTTCTATCTGGAAGAAGCGAAAAAGCAGGATGCCGCCTCGGTAAAGGTCTTTGAAGACGCCGGCGTTGAAATCGCCGCGATGACAGCGGAAGACTTCGAAGAATGGCGCGCACTGGCGCAAGAGACCTCTTACAAGGCCTTCGTGGAGGATGTGCCAGACGGGCAGGCCTTGCTCGATATGGCGCTGGCCGTCGAGTAACCCGGCATAGGGCGACCGCGCAATGCAGCGGTCGCCGCAATGCTCCGAAACTCTTACTTCTAAAAGGAAAATCGACATGGCTGGTCAAAGCTCAGCCGTCACCGCGCGTACGGGCAATAACCCTTTTCTGCGCGGCGTGGCGGTCCTATCTACCCTCGCCGGTTGGTGCTCGGCGGCCATGATCGTTGCGGCGGTCGCCATCACCTGCCAGATGATTTTCGTGCGTTTCGTGTTGAACCAATCGACGGTCTGGCAAACCGAAGCCGTCATTTATCTTGCGATCGGTGCCACATTGGTCGGGCTGCCCTACGTGCAGCAACTGCGCGGACATGTGAATGTCGACCTGATCCCACTCGCGCTGTCACCGGGTGCGCGTTACTACATGTATATCCTCACGATGACACTTTCGATTGTGATGGTCGCAATCGTTCTGTTCTACGGATTTGAGCATTGGCATCTCGCCTACGAGCGCAACTGGAAATCCGACACCATCTGGGCGGTCAGGCTCTGGATTCCCTATCTCGCGATCCCTGTCGGGTTTGGCCTGTTCCTGCTGCAACTGATCGCTGATCTGGTCGCAGTGCTGCTGAAAATCGACACCCCCTTTGGACTGGAGGACGAATAATGGACCCGATCCTGCTCGGCGGCATTGTCGCACTCGCCACTATTCTCGTGCTGTTTTCCGGGGTGTCGGTGGCCCTTGGGCTGCTGATTGTATCCACCGGCTTCTTGCTGATCTTCGATGGGCTGCGCTCGCTTGAACTGATCCCTGAAATTCTGTTTGGCAAGCTTGACAATTTTGCCCTGCTGGCGATCCCGATGTTCATCATCATGGGCTCTTCCATCGCATCGACGCGGGCGGGGGCTGACCTTTATGAGGCGCTTGAACGCTGGCTGACCCGCGTGCCGGGCGGGCTGGTGATTTCCAACCTCGGGGCCTGCGCGCTCTTTTCGGCCATGTCGGGATCAAGCCCTGCGACCTGTGCTGCCATCGGCAAGATGGGCATCCCCGAGATGCGCAAACGCGGCTATCCCGACGGGGTCGCGGCGGGGTCCATCGCGGCCGGGGGAACACTCGGTATTCTAATCCCGCCGTCAGTCACGATGATTGTCTACGGCATCGCGACCGAAACCTCGATTGGTCGTTTGTTTCTGGCCGGCGTGATCCCGGGGCTTTTGCTAGTGGGCCTTTTCATGGCGTGGTCGCTGTATTCCACATGGAAAAGCGGCGACCAGATGCTGCTGGCGTCGCGCGTCTACAGTTGGAAGGAAAAGTTTGAAATCCTGCCGCGCGTCCTGCCGTTCCTCGCCATCATCGTGGGCGTTCTCTATGCCATGTATGGCGGCATCGCGACACCGTCCGAGACGGCCGCCGTCGGTGCATTGCTCTGTCTGTTGATCGCGATCATCATTTACAAACTGTGGAACCCCAAAGACCTGTGGGTGGTGCTGCGCGACAGTACCAAGGAAAGCGTGATGATCATGTTCATCATCGCAGCCGCCGGTGTCTTTTCCTACATGCTTTCAAGCCTCTTCATCACGCAAGCCATCGCGGAATGGATCGGGACACTGGATGTAAACCGCTGGGTTCTCATGGGTTTTGTGATGCTGTTCCTGCTGGTGGCCGGGTTCTTCCTGCCGCCGGTGGCGGTGATCCTGATGGCCGCACCGATCCTGCTTCCAATCATTACCACGGCTGGTTTTGATCCCATCTGGTTTGCGGTGGTTCTGACCATCAATATGGAGATCGGATTGATATCGCCGCCCGTGGGTCTGAACCTCTATGTGATCAACGGCATCGCGCCGGATATTTCGCTCAAGACGATCCTCAAGGGGTCCCTGCCCTTCGTGGCCTGCATGGTCATTGCGATCATTCTGCTGTGCTTCTTTCCGGGCATCGCGACATGGCTGCCTGATGTGATCATGGGTGAGGCCGTATGAGCTATTTCGGCGGATTGATCTCGACCCTTTTTGAGCGGCGATACCAGCAGGCTCTCTCGGATGAGGTGGACAGCCGGACAACCTGCGAACTCTGCGAAGCGCTGCTGAGCAGCCACGGCGAAGTTTCAGGTGTCACGCTGGCGCGCAACCTGCTGGATCGCTACGCCGCAATGACTGAGGCAGAAAAAACCGCCCTTTTTGGCTTCATGGCGCATGATCTTGAGATTGACCCGGACGCGGTCACACACACGCTGGAAGCCTATAAGAACAACCCGGGCAAAGACACATATCGTGCCTTTGCCGCAGCTTGCGAACCTCGGCGTCAGGAATTGGCGCGACGTCTGAATCAGGTGCCGGGGGCGACGGGACAGTTGGTGCAGATGCGCAAAGACCTGTTGCGGATGATGAAAGACCACCCCGATCTCGAACCCGTTGATGTGGATTTCAAACATCTGTTTTCGTCATGGTTCAATCGCGGCTTTCTCGTTTTGCGCCCGATTGACTGGTCCAGCCCGGCGAATATCCTTGAACAGATCATCGCCTATGAAGCCGTGCATGAAATTGACAGCTGGGATGAACTGCGGCGCAGGCTGCAACCGAGCGACAGACGCTGCTTTGGTTTCTTTCACCCCTCAATGGCGGATGAGCCGTTAATTTTTGTCGAGGTCGCATTGACCGAGGGTGTGCCCAGTTCAGTGCAGGATTTGCTGGCCGATGAACGGGATGTGATCACGGCGCAGGACGCAGACACGGCCGTCTTCTATTCCATCTCGAACTGCCAGTCGGGGCTGGCGGGTATTTCATTCGGCAACTCACTGATCAAACAAGTTGTCGCTGATCTGGCCAAGGATTTGCCGGGGCTTACGACCTTCGTTACGCTGTCCCCGATCCCCGGATTGAACAGATGGCTTCAGGATGCCGATATCGACGCGCTCAAAGACGCCGACACGCAGGCCCTCGCAGCGCACTATCTGCTGGAAGCCAAGCGATCAGACGGCATGCCCTTTGACCCGGTCGCACGCTTCCACCTTGGCAATGGCGCTTTGGTCCATGCAGTTCACGCGGAGGCAGATGTTTCACCGAACGGGCGCAAACAATCCAACGGCGCGATGGTCAACTATCTTTACGACCTCTCTCAAATCTCGCAAAACCACGAGAAATTCGTCGGTGACAAGATCGTCGTCGCCTCCACAACCGTCAAAGCACTCAGCGGATCAGTGACCACAAGTTTAGGAACCTGAACATGGCAAACCCTCTCTATGATACATTTTTCGGGCGTCATCAGGGAAAGGAGACCCCTTTTCTGGAATTGGTGGATGGTGCAACGATCAACCACAAGGCGTATCTTGAGTTGGCCGCGCAATATGCGCATGTATTGACGCACCTCGGGGTTCAGCCGGGGGAGCGGATTGCAGTTCAGATTGCAAAATCCCCCCAGGCGCTGGCCATCTACGCCGCATGCGTCCAAGCCGGGATCGTGTTTCTGCCCTTGAACACGGCCTATACGGCAGATGAGGTATCGTATTTTGTGCAAAACAGCGGCGCGCGGGTCATCCTGTGCGATGGCCGTAGATACGACGCCCTGACGCCCATTGCGCAAACAACCGGTGCTGTGCTTGAAACGATGAACAGTGATGGCAGCGGCAGTTTTGCATCAAGGGCCGAGGGCATGCCCACCACCTTTGAAACAGTCGCGCGATCAGAAGACGATCTGGCCGCATTTCTCTATACTTCCGGCACAACGGGGCGGTCCAAGGGGGCGATGCTCACCCAAGGCAACCTGCTTTCCAACAGCAAGGTGTTGACCTCTGAATGGGCGTTTACCTCAAAAGACGTTCTGCTGCATGCGCTGCCAATTTTTCACACTCATGGGCTTTTTGTGGCGACAAACATATCGCTGTTTGCGGGCTGCAAAATGGTCTTCATGCCGAAATTCGATCTCGACGTCGTCCTTGATCGGATGCCGACGGCCACAGTCATGATGGGCGTTCCGACCTTTTACACCCGCCTGCTGGAGGACCCTCGGTTCACCAAGAACGTGGCGCAAAACATGCGGCTGTTCATATCTGGCAGTGCGCCGCTGCTCGCAGAGACCCATGTACAGTTTGAAAAACGCACCGGCCACCGCATTCTCGAACGCTACGGCATGACCGAGACGAATATGAATACCTCCAACCCATACGCCGGCGAACGCCGGGCGGGGACCGTAGGCTTTCCCCTTCCGGGCGTCGAACTCAAGATCACCGATAGCAAAACCGGTGCCACGCTGCCGCAGGGCGAGATCGGGCAGATCGAGGTGCGCGGGCCCAACGTATTCAAGGGCTATTGGCAGATGCCGGAAAAAACCGCCGAAGAGTTGCGGGAGAACGGTTTTTTCATCACCGGCGACCTCGGGCAGATTGATCAGGATGGCTATTTGCACATCGTCGGGCGCAACAAGGATCTGATCATCTCCGGCGGCTACAACATCTATCCCAAAGAAATCGAGCTTTTGCTCGATCGCGAAGCAGGCGTTCTGGAAAGCGCTGTCATCGGTGTTCCGCATCCCGATTTTGGCGAGACTGTCGTGGGCATTCTCGTGGCTGAGCCCGGTGCAGAACCCGACCTTGATGCCATCAAGCAAAATATCAGCGCATCACTGGCGCGCTTCAAGCACCCTCAAAAACTGATCGTACTGCCGGAACTGCCACGCAACACGATGGGCAAGGTGCAAAAGAAGGCGCTGCGCGCGCAATTCCAGGATCTGTTCGCGCCCGCTTGAAGATGCCGAATGTGCCCGTGGCAGCCTGCGGGCACCATCGGGCCGCCTCCTCGCGGTCAAGGCCGCTACCCCGCACGACATGTCGCTCATGCCAGCCGACCGTTGGCGACGGCGGCCCTGAATACATACCGAACCTACCTTCCGCGAAACCGGCGCAGGGCCAAGCGGAGGCGTCATTCAAACCGACGATTGGTCCATATTCGGGAAATAATCTTCACATGTACCCTCTCGGAACACATCCGCCGTGCAGCAATGCAAGCCGCCGCCAAAAGCATAGGCGTCACGCAACTCCACCTCCACGACCTCCATGCCAAGCTTGTCCATCTGTTCAGCTTGGTAAACTTCCGATTTTTCCACACAGACTGTCTTGGGATCAAGCACGAGCACGTTCATCGAAAGCCATGTGGACGAATAGCACAGTGGCGGTGGCGTGTTATGGGCGGGCTGTGCCGCATCCACGATTTCCCAGTCATTGTCCCGGTACATCTTGCGCTGTTCCTCGGGCAAGCGGCGCTGCGGATTGTTGAGGATCAGACCGGGGCGCAACGGTGTGAACGTCGCATCGATATGTATCGGATAGGGATCGCCCGGAAAATTGACGGTGTGAACGCGATGGTCGGGGAAGTGCCGACGCAGCCATTCAATACCTTTCAGGTTGGTGGTAAACCCATGCTGCACCACGAGATCGCGACCGAAACGCAGAACATCGGCGGCATCAAAAAGCGGCTCTTCTTCGGTGGTCACAAAGAACTTTTCAGCGGTCCATTTCAGGCGCTTTTCGACACCGATTTTGTCGCTCAGGTAATCGGGATGGTAGTCTGCATCCGTCAAACGGGGTTTGGGCGCACTCTCATGGCGGAAGTTGGGATCATGCTCGAAGTACTGCTGCATGAGCGGTCGATAGTTCAGATATTCAAACCAGCGACAACGATAGGACATTGTTGCTTCGAGCATTTCCGAGCCGACTGTCAGGAGAACATCACGCGGCGGCATGCACCCGAACTGGCTTTCTGTTCGAAAATCAGGGGTCATCGCGGGCTTGGAATGATCAATGGGTGTGGGACGGTCGACCCGAATACCACGGGATTCGAGAATGGATGCGAAATTATCCAAAAGTTCGTTTGCGCGATCAATTGTTTCTTGTGGCCTGCGCCCCCACTGGCCGCGCATGTCGCTGTCCTCCGGCACTTTCGCGTCAAGAGCAGGCTCTTCAGGGGGGATATGGCAGTCATCGGCACGGCCCACAATCACATGCTTGAGCGGGTCCCATTCGTTCCAGCTGTTGACGACAGTTTTTTGCATACTTCCACCTCGAAAATGATGCGGCAGTCGTATTACTAAATTTATTTGTACACAAGCACTGGCAAGCGCATTGCCTTGCGTTCTGGCAGGTGCTGCCATGGGTAAGTTTGACGGGTTTAGCGAGCCTGAATGCAGATAAAATCGCGGCTTGAAATACGAACTCAATAGTCTCCGGAAAAACCGGGGCGATTGATATAGTGACCAGAGGGGTCGTAGAGACCCCTCTCACTGCGTTTAGAATATGTACTCATCGAAGAATTCGGGGCCGCTGAACGATGCCAAATCGGAAGAAGCTGACATACTCAACGCGATGTTTTGCGTTTCGCCATTGCTGCTGGCGGCTCCGAATAGATCAGTGTCTCCCTCCATGGCCAGAACCTCGACGGTTGGGCCATTCTCTGAACTGGCGAGCGATCTGATACTGGCGCTGCTGATCGTTGACCCGGATTCCGTTCGCACGTTGGGGCCAAACTCAAAGACGAAGTCATCGGAGCCGAGTTCCATAGCTCCTGCATCGTCGCACACGCCCGTCCCTTCATCGCGGACTCTGGAAACGATGGGAGCTTGTGTACTGGGGATGGCGATGGCTGCCGAACCCGCGTCTTCTGCAGTTACATCATCAACTGTTGCTGATCCCTGACCACTGAAATTCCCTTCGCCTTGCACATCCACCGACGGACCATCCGTGCCGCTGGCAACTGACGTGACTTCGACACTGCTTCTGGTGGTTTGAGTGTTTGAGCTGCCCGTGCTCGTTTCTTCAACGTCTTCGGTTGTCTCTTGAATTATACTGAAACCTCGCGAAGCCATGAACTGTTCGATATCAAAGCCGGTTCCGGCAGTGATTTCTGATTCCGTCACTTCCGGTTCTGCAGGTGCTGTGTCTTCAACCACGGCAGGTGTTGGTTCCACCACGCTCGGAGCGTCCGTATCTGCATCGGGAAGTACGACGGTATTTGCGCTCGTTGTACCAAAGTTCTGGGTGACAAATACCGCATCAAGCGTCTGCCCATCGTCAACAAAATCACCGGCTTCGATACCAATCCCGATTTCCTTGAAGTCCGGGTTCAACAGGTTTGCACGATGTTCGGGGCTGTTCATCAGGTTGGTGTGCAGCCGGGCAACTTCGTCTGACAAGCCATTGTCACCGGCTTCGTTGACCCAGGCTATGTTTTCGCCGGTTTTCCAGTTTCCTTCCAATTCATAGCCTGAAGCCTCGATACGCTCGCGCGAATTGGATCCGTCAGCACCAGTGTGACTGAAGCGATCGTTGTCCAGCATCCATGCGCTGTGGTCTTCACCGGCTTCATTGAGGTCTGAGTTGAATACTAAAGGATCGAGGCCGACTTTTGCACGGTCTGCATTTATCAAATCCAGCATCTGCTGCTCGTATTTGTTGGCTTGTGACATGATATTCTCCTTTGAGTGGTTTGTGGCATCATGTGGCCGTCGACTGCATCCAAAACATGACCCGCGTTCTCGGTATGCGGGAATCACTGGTATCCCGAATCCACCATTCCGCTTTCCGGAATTACTTCAAAGGAGCGTCCGCCAACTGGCGAATTGAACGCAATAAAACCAATTTCGGTGTGTGATATTGACGAAACTGACAGCAAAACTTCGCCTATACATCAGCGACGCTAGATGCCTCAGAACACGGTGCCCACCCATGTTTCGGTAAGCTCAATCACAGCCGCCAGTTTGTTTATCAGGTAACCTGCACGCCGCGTCCTCAGGGTGACCGGAAGCGCATGAACGCAAAACGCAGTGGTGTCATTTTCGTCCGCAGTCTCGGCCGTTTGCAATACACCACCAACGGCCAAATGCACTGAGTGCCCGTGTTTGCGAAGCGGAACTGAGCGTCAGAAACTGCGGCAACCGCCATCCCACAATCCGAAATGCCAAAATTGCCCGATCGGCGCAATTCGTGAAATTCACCAGATCAAACTGATCCGCTGAACTCGGGCAAAGGAATTTAAGGGACATGCAAAGATGAAACCTGAAATGAACGTTATCGTCTGGGTGCTAATCTTCATCCCCCCCGGTATATATCTTTGGGTAAAGTTCTTTCAGCTTGTGTTCTCAGTCCTGATGGGAAACCACTGATGGAGATCTTGAAGGGTCTATCGACAGGGGGTTACAGGCAGCGAGCCTACTTGGTTCTCGCTTGTTTGAACGCGGAAACTGCTCCCCATACCAGAGGCTTACAGCCATTTGCGGTTGATATGACAAATCTGCCAATGTTCCACGCATGTCATCAGCCAACAGGCCCTGAAATAGATGCTGCGTTTGCTGCTAAACCTGAGGGGGACAGAAATTTCTTAAGATTAGTGAACGAAGCCACCGAGGCGATCACGTCCAATGGTCCTTCCCATGGCAAAAGCTAAGATCGTCATGGCTGAAAAGTTGTGTGACGTAGAGTCTACTTCGGACGAGGTTCTGGCTGGCTGTGCAGATGCTAGCACGCAGCCACAAGACGTTGGGAAGAAGAACCTCTGCCTCCACACCAGTGAAGTTAAAGGCGGCATGGCGCAAATTCTGTGCCTGAGTTTTTGTGCCGAAAAACGGAACAGTCTCCGGCGCGGAGTCTTTTCGTTCATATGCCGGGCTGCTTGCCTTGTCGGAGCTGGAGCAATCGCGTTGAGAGCATTTCAGTGAGCCGAGCTTCTTCCGAGCCGCGGCATTTTGAGGTTTTGAAATGTTGTCAGACCTGTAGCGTACGCATTTTGTTTAAGGTTTTTAGCAAGTTTATGGCCGACTTTACTGTCGATATGACCGAGATTTCGACAAGATAGACATAACAGAAATACTTCGGAGGATCGGGAGAACACAGGTAACCATAAAAACCGATGTTCTGACACGATAGCAAAATCACAGCTTTCGAGCTTCCTTAATATATCTTGGGCTTTCACAAGTTGCGCCTCGTCCAGCTGTGGCTTGCCCACCGCAAAACCTGCATACTGAAGAACCTGTAAAAGGAAGCGACAACAATCAGCAGCCATCACTTGCTCGTTTCGTTCAGGGCACTTGTAAATGCTGTCATCGACGAGTTCGGCTGATACGGTTGTTTCTTGTTGAAAAATACGTGTTCTTATTGACTTCAAATCGATGCTTTGGGTGATCACTGGTGTGAGTTGCTCGATTTCTTTCTTCGGTTCAACTTTCGAATTTAACTTTTGCTCAACTCTTGATGTGAGCACATATTGGCGCCCATCTAGCCTGAGCCTTATCCATCCACCGTCTTCCAACCTTTTTAAACCGCGAAAGGTGGCAGATCGACTGATAGCAGTTTTTTGAGCGAGTTCATCTAGGGTAATCGGTCCGTATTTCGCCACATTTTCCAAGATTTCGAATATCCTATTTTGCAACGGTCCCGCTCCATAGACTAGTATCCCAGTTTCTTATCATTGATGATTCCTGCTATCCAACTCGCAATTCCGATAAGCGAAATGGTGGTGCTTCGCGCCATAGTCTTTGGTGCAACTTGGCGTCAATTATTTGAATTTACGCCATAAAATTAGTTAATAACTCGTAGTTTGAATCTACTTTTGCCGCCCGCTTGAAAGGTGGCAGAGCTCACCAGAGAGGCTCGGAAAACGTGCGGTCTATTTCGTTCGTGATCTATCCCCATCCAAACCAAGAAGAGCTTTTGCAAGCTCGCCAGAGAGAAGTCCCGTAAATGACCAAGATAGGATGACGGGATACAACCGCGCTGATTTTGGTAGAGCCGAAACGCCAGCCGCAGCTTTTCGTTGCGCAGATAGACATCCCAGCTACCCTTGCAATCGATAGCTAGTTCATGCACTTTCGAGCGCCTCTCCTGGAGAAAAAGTGAACAGGAAAGCCAATTTTCATGTTGTGTATCCTCCCTCCGCCAGCATTATCTGGTTCAGGTTCTAAGGGTACATCTCAGCCAAAAAGCGCCCCCGGTGAGGTAGCGATTATGAGCTTCCTTCAAGCTGGTCAAACGGTTTGCCATCTCCGCGAGCTAATGAGCGGTAGACTGCCAATTGGCGTCCTCCGCAAACGCCCGGTCAGCGAAAGCCAGCGAAAAGTTATCGTGGTACTTTCGCGCATGCGTGGGCGGTTTGCTCTGTCTTTGGGGCGCCGTGGTCTCTGCCAAGAGGATGCAGCCTCTGCTCGGCAGGCGATTGCACAGAAACCTGCCGAGATGGCAACACTTCGATTGCGGCCGCGAAGACTGTTTTCACGATTGTCAGCGAGTCCGGCATCTGAAGGATTTCAAGACGGCAATGCTTAGAGCTGACAATCATTCCGACAAATTGGCTGTCGAAACCTACCTTGAGACGATCACGCTAAGCTGCGGCAGTAACGGCCCTCGAAGAAGCGATGTGATGCCGAAATTGCAATACATGAGCACACCAGTAGCTTCCACAATCTGGGCAGGCACTGTCTACTACCCGGCTGGAAAAGCCCCTTGGCCTTCGAAGAAAAGGCTGCAAAAATGAGCAATAGCATCTACATTAAAACGGCACAGGCTCACCAAAAGAAACCTGAGCACATAAACCGAGATGATTTTAGTCCATTCTGTTTTTTATTGTTAATAGGAAAAGGAGTTATCAATAAAGTGTTTCGAAACAATGAAATACCGCCGGAGGGCAAGGTATGATTAGCCCGTGCCTTGCAGTTCAAGAGGGAGTAGCAACAAACCGTAAGGATGTAGAAGTTGTCGTTTGGCGCGATTACATTTGCCGTCACGGCTTGCATCTGAGGCTTTGGATAAACAATCATGAGTTGGAGCGTCCGGAAAGGACGTACTCAGTTCTACTTTCCGTTTAGGACAGTGACCTAACGTGTTGAGGCTCAGATCTGATCTGACAGGTTTCCGTTGCTCCGACAGCGTCCGTCATGCCAAGTTCAAATCACGAACTTTTCCTTGCCGGTTTCTTCGACCTCGAACATGGTCTTGAGCGGTGTTATGCCTCAACACGTTTTGTCCTGACGAGTTCGTACGGTGTATTAGTGGTCGGTAAGCGTTCGGGCCGACGCCCCCGGCGGCATCGAACGTGGCAGGGTAGTGGGTGTTGAAACCTTCTAAAAGGAGAGCTTAGATATACGAAGGCAGCACTAGCGGCCTCGATTTGGCCGAGAACATCGTAAGCATATTGCCTCGGAAATGTACTTACCACGGCATTTCCACGCAAAAAAATTTCAGAAAACTAAAACTGCTTACGAGTTAGATGCGGGGCCTAGATGCATAAACGTTGGGCCCATTTTTTGGGGGCACCCCGTCGCTGAGCGCATATGCGAAGGGGGCAGGTGGGGGTCGATCGGGTATGCCGACACCCCACCCTGTGTTTTACTTTTTGATGTTCGCGACGCCCTTTGACGACGCTTCAAAGATCATGTCGTGATCAGGCAGAGTGTTGCCCAGGACGAAATCCCCCAGATCTTCTTTGAACCATGCGATTTGTGCGATTAGGTTTTCTGGCGAAGTGGCCGGAGTGCTGGCCAAAAGGATGCTAAGCGCTTCGGCAGTATCCATGTGTTCCGTCTCTTCGGGTGTATCATCTGAGGCTTCCGCCGCGGCGTCTCTGGCCTTGTGCCAATCCGCTAGCCATTGCACATGACTAACACCGCAACGCCCGGCTAGGCTGCGAAAATCGGATATCAATTGTAGCAACTTTTCTTTTCGCATTGCGTCACTGTCATCAGCTTGAAATCCAGCGTTATCTAATGCGGCCAGTAAAGACGCTTTGTCTTGGCTGCTGATCTGATCGAGTATGTTTTGCAAGTCTTTCATTGACTCTTCCTTCGTTTAAATTGCCCGAAATGGGCGGAAAGAAGAGATGATGCTTGGCTAGATCCATATGGTGGGAAAAGTGGTGGGATGAAAAGTCATCTCCCCTATTTTCACATAAGTATCAGTATCTTAATTTATGCAAGTGGCGGACCGAGGAGGATTCGAACCCCCGACCCCTTGATTCGTAGTCAAGTACTCTATCCAGCTGAGCTATCGGTCCACTAGCGCGTGGTTTAGTGATGCCTTATGATTTATGCAAGCCCAAAGGCATCAAAATTGCTGTCATTTTTTCACCCCCGTTTTCGGCCTGTATGTGCGGCCTCGGCGGACTCCGCGCAGTTTATGTATCCAGCTGCCGATCGGGCAATGTGCCGTCCCCTTTGGGCAGCGTAATGGTGAAACACGTGCCGTCCGGTCCGGTCCACGCCAAATCAAGGATACCGCCGTGACCTTTGACGAGCTCGGCGGAAATCGCGAGCCCAAGGCCTGATCCTCCTTTGCGCGCGCCGCCTTGGAAAGGGGCAAACAGGAACTCCTGCGCTTTTGGGGGCAAACCCGGACCTGTGTCTGCGACATCGAGATACCAGGCACCTGCGTCCTCCCTGCCCTCGATGTTGATCTGTCCAGGCTGACTGGTCGCAGTGATGGCCTGACGTGCGTTTCGCATCAGGTTTGCAATGACACGGTAAAGCTGCTCCGGGTCTGCACGCACCATCATCATTGCGGGGACTTTACAGACGATCTCTACATCATGATCACCGATCGCCAGCACCTCCCCATCGATCACTTCATCGACAAGATCGCGCAGCGCAAGCCGCGTGAGCGTCGGGCTTGGTTCTTCGGCCTTACCAAACGCCAGCGTACTTTCGCACAGATGAACTGCCCGCGTGATCGACCCGACAAGCTTGGGGGCCATCCGCTTGACGGTCGGATCCTCGCTCATCTCGATCCGGTCCGTGAATAGCTGAGCCGAGGTCAGAATATTGCGCAGATCGTGGCTGATCTTGCTCACAGCACTACCCAGCTGCGCCAACCGCTCCTTTTGGCGCAAGGCCTGCGTCAGGTCGGTTTCCAGCTTTTGCAACGCTTCTTCGGCTTCGCGCAACTCGGTCACACTGGCAGAGGGCACAATAATGCGGCGCGCATCCTCGGGGGCCGCGGCGTAATTCTGCATGTCCCCCACCACCCGTTTGATCGGCTTGAGCAACAGGGCCCGCATCGCCACGAACAGCAAAGAGGCGGTGATAACCGAAATCACAGCCGAGAGGATCAGAATACGGATGCCATAATCTATCATCGTCATCCGCAATGGATCAGTCTCCATCGTGATTTCGATCAGCAGGCCCGCATCCCGCACAGGCGCCCCGATCACGCGGATCACCTCGTTTTGCGGTGAGACAAAACGCGCCAGCGCATCGCGGATCAAGACCACAGCGGAGTTGTCTCGCATGTCATATGTGGCCGCGATAGCTTGCGGCATATCGGAGGACAGCACGAGTTGGCGCACCTGATCGCGACGCAGCACCACATTGAAAACGCCCGCGTTTTCCAGCAGCTCCTTTTCCAGCTCGCCGTCAAGCATATCATCCGCCAGCAAGGCCAGCGACGCGATCTGCGCCCGCTCCAGCTTGTTGTTGAGATAATCCTCGCGGAACCGCGCGATCGAGGGCACAAAAATCAGGACCTCTGCAATCATCACAAAGATGGTTGTCAGAATGATGAGACGACCTGAAAGCGAATTGAACATATGTCAGATTTTCACGGGATGTAGCGTTGAACAAGCCCCACGATCTTTTTGACCTTGGGATTGTCGAAAAGTCGCGGACTGTAATAGGCCCCTGCGGCGCGTTTGTTGATCTCTCCGATGGTGGGATAGGGGGCGACCATGGCGGCGATCTGGCTCATCTTCATACGGTTGGCCAGCGCCAGCGCCCAGAGGTTGATCAACTCGCCCGCCTGATACCCGACGATGGACGCGCCCACCGGTCTGCCCTTGTGCACCATCAGCTTGATGAACCCTGTGGTCTTGCGCTCTGCAATGGCGCGATCATTATGGGCATAGTCAAAGCGCACGACCTCCAGAGCGGTCCCATGTTCCTTACGCGCCTGTGCTTCGGTCAATCCGACCTGCGCCAGTTCAGGCTCCGTATAGGTCGCCCATGGGATGTGGGACACCTTGGCCTTTGACGGCAGTCCAAAGAGCATGGATCGGATGATCACACCCGCATGATACCCCGCCACATGCGTAAACTGCAGCCCGCCTGCCACATCGCCAATGGCATAGACCCTGCGGTTGCTGGTGCGCAGACCTGCATCTACCTCAATTCCGTTTCCCTTGGTTTTGATCCCGCCTGCCTCAAGCCCGAGGGTGTCAATATTCGCCTTGCGCCCCACGGCCATCAAAAGATGCGTGCCTGAAATCGTTTCACCGTCCTGCGTGATGACGTCGATCGCACCCGCCGCCCCTTTGATCTGTGCGGCCTTGGTCTGTTCCCTGATCACGACGCCTTCTGCGCGCAGACTGTCCAGAACGACCGCCGCCAGTTCGGGATCATCCTTGCCGAGGGCCTGCGCGCCCTCGATCACCGTTACCTCGCAGCCAAGGCGGATGTGCGCCTGCGCCATTTCCATGCCAATCGGGCCACCGCCAATGATCAGCAGATGTTCCGGCTTGTCGCGCAGATCGAAAATCGTTTCGTTCGTCTCGAAAGGCACATCGCCCAGCCCCGGGATCGGAGGCACCAGCGGTGATGAGCCGGTGGCGATCACCACGCGACGGGCGGCGATCACCGTCTCGCCCGCCTGCACCTCAGTGGGCGAAATGAAACGCCCGTACTCACGGATGACGTTGATGCCAAAGCCTTCGAACCGCTCCTGACTGTCGACCGGCGCAATTTGCGCGATGACGTCATGCACGTGGTCCTTGGTGGCGGCATAATCCGCCGCACCCGGCCCATTGGCGACGCCGTATTGGGACGCATTGCGCTGGCTTTGCGCCGCCTTACCGCTGGCAATCAGCGCCTTCGATGGAACGCAGCCGAAATTCAGACAATCGCCGCCCATCTTATGCCCTTCAAGCAGGACAACATTTGCCCCCATCTGGGCGGCACCCGCGGCGACGGACAAACCACCCGACCCGGCGCCAATGATCAGGACATCGGTTTTGATACGTTTCATGTCAGAGGTCTTTCTTGCCAGTGATGGCCTTGATGAGGACGGGAAGCACTGACAGCGCACTCAACCCCAGGATCGGCAGTAATATATGTGGTTCAAAGATGATGCCGAAGTTGGGCGTCTCGCCTCGGGCGAACACCTCCCCCAGCCCCGCACCCACCGATGAATACACAAGCGAGCCGGGGATAATCCCCAGAAAGGTCGAGATGACATAGCGATGCAGCGGCACCGCCAGAAAGGCGGGAACGAGGTTGGCCACGAAGAACGGCACCACAGGCACCAGCCGCATGAAAAACAGCATCGACCACTGATTTTCATCCAGCCCCTTGCTGATCTTGCCCACGGTGCCCTCGGCTGCATCCATCCGCGCCTTGAGCTTTTCACCCAAACCGTTGCGCGCGGCCAGAAAAATGACCGTCGCCCCCAGCGTTGCAGCGGTAACGCTTAGCGCGGAGCCGCCAAAGGTGCCGAACAGAAAGCCGCCCGTCAGCGTTGCGATCAATGCGCCGGGCAGTGAGAATGCAACAATCACGACATAGGTCAGCACAAAGCCCAGCACGGTTATCGCGAAGTGACTGTCGCGCACCGCAATCAGCGCCTCTCGATTGTCGCGCAAGGCCTCGAACGACAGATAATCCTTGAGCGTGAACGCCCCGATCGCCGCCACCGCCAGAATAAGGATCAGCGGCAGTCGGCGCGTCCAGCCGGATTTTTGGATTTGTGTCATTTCAAGCATTACTGTCACCTTTTGCGGCCCGGTTGCAATTGACACTTTACATGACGCCTGCGCCGGCGTGGCGATAGCCCCCTCACGCGCGCTTGATCCGGCGTGACAGGCTGAGGCCGTTTTACCCGGCGTCACGTTGGTTCTTGAAACATCTTCTTTGCCCGGCAGGGCGAATTATTGCAAAACAATAGAAATAACCGGGCGTGAGGGTTTGACTTGGAACCGGATGCGCTTTAGACGACGGGCTTCGAATACCACCGGACAGGGGCCGATTCCGCCCCTTCCGAAGCATCAAATGGAGACGGAGCGATGAAACGCACCTTTCAACCTTCAAATCTCGTGCGCAAGCGGCGCCACGGTTTTCGCGCGCGTATGGCCACAAAGGCGGGCCGCAAGATCATCAACGCGCGCCGCGCCCATGGCCGCAAGTCGCTGAGCGCCTGATCTGATCCCAACGGGGTCATTCAGATGTCGCCGCTGCATGTCACACCTGTGAAATCAACCGCCGAAGGGGTCGCACCTCCGGCGGTTTCTTCGCGTTTGACGCAGATCACCAAGCGCGCCGACTTTTTGCGCGCCGCCCGCGCGCCGCGCGCTGTTACCCCCGGTTTCATCCTTCAGATGCGTCGGCGACCGGCAAGTGACGCTGCGGTCATCCGCGTCGGGTTCACCTGTTCCAAGAAGGTCGGCAATGCAGTCGCGCGCAACCGCGCCAAACGCCGCCTGCGCGAAATAGCCCGGCTGATCCTGCCCGAAAAGGGTCTTCCAGGTGTTGATTACGTCTTCATTGGACGCGCAAATACGACAGCACAACGGCCGTTTCCTTTGCTGATGCAGGATCTTGCTACCGCATTGGATAAACTCCACACAGCGGCGCGATGAGCCCGCTGGCCCATCTTCTGGCGCTGCCCGTGCGCGCCTATCGGCTGATTTTCAGCCCATGGGTCGGCTACAATTGCCGATACCAGCCGACCTGCAGCGCCTACGCCCTTGAAGCGTTGCAAAAACACGGCGGCTTGATCGGCGCGTGGCTGACCCTGCGGCGGATTTTGCGTTGTCACCCGTGGGGGAAATGCGGCTATGACCCTGTGCCCGAGCGCACGCGCAAGCCCTGACCCTGCAATCCGTGGCGCGCACGCTCGCCTTTATGCAGAATGCAGGGGTATCGAGCCTCTTTTGGTTCATCCCCACACGCGATATAGAACGTCAAGCCAACTTCAGGACGCCGCTGATGCTTGATCATTCAGATGAGATTCACCCGCTCTTTCACGGGGCTCCCAAAACGACCGAGTTTCGCAAGCTGCGCAAGCGCCTTGTCAGGCAGACCCGCGACGCGATTGAACGCTATGGCATGATCGAAAAAGATGCGCGTTGGCTGGTCTGTTTGTCGGGCGGCAAAGACAGCTACACCCTGCTCGCGGTGCTTTACGAGTTGAAATGGCGCGGCCTGCTGCCGGTTGAACTGCTGGCGTGCAATCTGGATCAGGGCCAACCCGGTTTTCCCGCCACCGTATTGCCCGAATTTCTGAAAAAGATGGAGGTGCCACACCGCGTTGAATATCAGGACACCTACTCCATCGTCATGGATAAGGTGCCGCAGGGGCGGACGCTTTGCGCGCTGTGTTCTCGGCTGCGGCGCGGCCATCTGTACCGCATCGCGCGCGAAGAGGGTTGTTCGGCCGTCGTGCTGGGGCACCACCGCGACGATATACTGGAAACGTTTTTCATGAACCTTTTTCACGGCGGTCGGTTGGCAACGATGCCGCCAAAACTGGTAAACGAAGAAGGCGATTTATTCGTTTATCGACCACTTGCCCATGTCAGCGAAGCCGATTGTGATCGGTTCTCGACGGCGATGGGCTATCCGATCATCCCTTGCGACCTATGCGGCAGTCAGGATGGATTGCAGCGCCAGCAGGTCAAGGCCATCCTTGAAGGCTGGGAAAAAAACAGCCCCGGACGGCGGCAAGTCATGTTCAAGGCTTTGATGAACACACGCCCCTCGCATCTTTTGGACACGGCGCTTTTTGATTTCGCTGGTCTTGCACGAAAATAGATCGGTTTTTAGGCAATACCATCGTAAAAACCATCCGCCTGTTAACCGAGACGTCATTCTGACTCGTCTAGTCTCTACGCGTTTACCGCTATGCAAAGCGCCGTTGAGAGAGGAATGACATGTTCAAAGTGCTGGCAGAGGCGTTCGCCTCAGCACGACTCCGACTTGGCGCAATTCTTTTCAGCCCGCAAAGCCTCGCTTTCTTGCCCGCATTTTGCCTTGGGCTCTATTGGTATGGCGGTGAAACGGCTTTGATGATCACTGCCTTGGTTTTTCCCGTATTCTTCCTCGTGGCACGTGCAAAACTAGCTGAAACAGTGACCACGTCCAGGCAGGATAGCGTGCTGGGCGTGATGCAGCCCGATGGCTTTCAGGATATCGTTGCGGCAAGGTTCAGGGAGGCGCGCGCAGGCGGATTGATCTCCACCGTGTTTCAGATTGAAATTGATGATCACACTTCGCTGGTCGAAAGACATGGGCAGCGCGCGGCCGAAGTTATTTCCACAACATCCGCTGACCGGATTGCCGCAGTGCTACGAGACCGGGACGCTGTAACGCATCTGGATACCTTTAAATACGCAGTCTGCCTTGAACCGGTGCGCCAGATGGATCTTGAACTGTGTATCCAGCTCGCCGGCAGGATACAGGCCGCTTTGGAGGAGCCGATCGCACTGGATGCCACCGCAGTGTGTATCACCAGTTCGGTCGGCTTTTGTCAGCAGACCAAAGTGCTTTCGCGCTCGGGCGAAGCATGGCTGGCAGCGGCGGGCCATGCCCTGCGGGAAGCCCATCTGAATGGCCCCGGGGCGATCCGCGCCTATTCAGAGAAAATGCAACAAAAATCGGAAATCCGCGCGGAACTGCGCGAAGAGGTCGCGCAAGCCCTCGAAAAAGGGCAGATAAAGCCCTGGTTTCAACCCCAGATATCCACCGATACAGGGCTGGTTACCGGTTTTGAAGCTCTCGCAAGGTGGAACCACCCCAAGCGGGGCATGGTGCCACCGGGGGCTTTTCTGACCGCCATTGAACAGGCGGGTATGTTGGAAAAACTTGCTGAAGTCATGATATTCCACGCGTTTACCGCCCTCAAGGCATGGGACAGCGCAGGGGTGTGCGTCCCACAGGTGGGTGTGAATTTTGCCGGTCCGGAATTGAGCAATCCCAAACTGGTCGACAAGATAATCTGGGAGTTGGACAGGTTCGATCTCGCCCCAGAGCGCCTCGCCGTCGAGGTGCTGGAAACTGTCGTCGCGAATTCACCGGACGATACGATCACGCGCAACATCAACGGGCTCAGCAAACTGGGCTGCCGGATTGACCTTGATGATTTTGGGACAGGGCATGCATCCATCTCATCCATACGCCGGTTTTCCGTCAGCCGGATCAAGATAGACCGCTCTTTCGTCATAAAAGCAGATCGCGACCCCGAACAGCAGCGCATGATCAGCGCCATTCTGACCATGGCGGAACGGCTGGAGGTTGAAACATTGGCCGAAGGAGTCGAATCCGTTGGCGAACATGCGCTGCTGGCCCAACTGGGTTGCGATCATGTGCAAGGCTTCGGCATCGGAAAACCCATGCCTTTCGACCAGACACTGGACTGGATTGCCAGCCACAACGCCAAGCTGCAGGCCACGCCACAGATATTGCCCAATAAACTCCGCTAGAAGCGGCCCATGTCGGCAAGGTTGAAGCGATCGCCCCCACACACGCCGAGCGACCGCTTGCACAAGCGACGATCGGTAGCAGATCATGGGGAAAACCCCGAATCTGCTTGACCTTTGTGCCGACACTCTGTTGAACCACGCTGATACTCAACAGAGCAGGTGGCTGCCCCGATGGACGACCAAAACAAGAACCTTATTCTTGCAACAGCACTCAGCTTCATCGTGATCCTGGTGTGGTTTGTTCTATTCCCCCCACCCGAACCCGAGATGCCGCTCACCGGGGAGACGTCGACCGAACTGACACCGGACGCGGCCACGGGCAGCCTGCCATCCGTGACCTCGGACACCGCGCCATCCGTGGTGATCGAGGGCGAAACCCGCTCCGCCGCACTTGAACAGGCGCCCCGGGTTGAAATCGCCACGGACCGCGTGAAGGGGTCGATTTCACTGCTGGGCGGACGGATCGATGACCTGTCCCTGAAAGACTACCGCGAAACCCAGGAGGAAGACGCAGACATCGTTACGATGCTCTCCCCCGTGGGCAGCCCCGGGGCGTATTACGCGCTCTACGGCTGGGCGGCCGGCGCGGGCGTAGACCCATCCCAAGTGCCCGGCCCGGATACCGAATGGCAAGTCATCGACGGCGATATTCTGTCGGTGGATGCCCCTGTCACATTGCAGTGGGACAATGGCGCGGGGCTGTCGTTTACCCGCATCATTGAAATTGACGACAACTACATGTTCCAGATCACGCAATCGGTGGCCAACACGTCCGACGCCCCTGTGACCGTCGCGCCTTACGGAATTCTCGCCCGCCATGGCGAGCCGGACGATCTAAAGAACTTCTTCATCCTGCATGAAGGCGTGGTCGCAATGGCAGACGGCGAGTTGACGGAAACCAATTGGGACGACATCCCGGAATTCCCTGTGGATCAACGGGAAGGCGTGCCCGCCGAGCGGATCGAAAACGTGCTGAACGGCTGGATCGGCTTCACCGATCACTTCTGGATGTCGGTTCTGATTCCCGACCCCAGCGCCTCGGCAAGACTGACGACCAAATACCGTCCTCGTGCCGACATCTATCAGGCGGAAACCGTTTTGCCCGCGCAGACGGTCGCACCGGGCACATCCGTAAGCGCCACGACCCAGCTCTTTGCAGGCGCAAAGGAATGGGAAACGATCCGCAACTATCAGACCGATGGCGTTGACCGTTTCATCGACAGCATCGACTGGGGCTGGTTCTTCTTCCTGACCAAACCGATCTTCTTTTTGCTGCATTACCTCAATGCGTTCATCGGCAACATGGGCTGGGCGATTATCGGCCTGACCCTGATCATCAAGGCAATCCTACTGCCGCTGGCCTATAAATCCTATGTCTCCATGGCGAAGATGAAAGAGCTTCAGCCGCAAATGGAAAAGCTGAAGGAAGAGGCTGGCGACGACCGTCAGAAAATGCAGCAGGGCATGATGGAACTCTACAAGAAGGAAAAGGTGAACCCGGCGGCGGGCTGCCTGCCCATCCTGCTCCAGATCCCGATCTTCTTTTCGCTTTACAAGGTGATTTTCGTCACGATCGAACTGCGCCACGCGCCTTTCTTCGGGCCGTTTCAGGACCTCAGCGCGCCGGACCCCACTTCGATCATGAACCTCTACGGGCTCTTGCCGTTCGACGGGCCAGAGCCGGGGTCGATCATGGCACTCATCTTTATCGGTATCCTTCCGCTGTTGCTGGGTATTTCCATGTGGCTGCAACAGAAACTCAACCCCGCGCCCACTGACCCGACGCAACAGATGATCTTTGCATGGATGCCTTGGGTGTTCATGTTCATGCTCGGTGGCTTTGCAAGTGGTCTGGTGGTCTACTGGATCGCGAACAACACGATCACCTTCGTGCAACAATACATGATCATGCGCAGTCAGGGATATAAACCGGATGTCTTTGGCAACATAAAAGGCGGGTTTCAGAAGAAAACAAAACCCGACTCGAAATGACCACCATCACGACGTTGCTGCGCCATCCGCTCAAAAGCCATGGGCGGGAGGCGTTGCAGCACACAACCCTCACAGCAGGGCAGCCGATGCCGTTCGACCGGCTTTGGGCCGTGGCGCATGAGGCATCAAAGGCAGACGGCAGCACATGGGTGCCCTGCGCGAACTTCAGCCGCGTGTCCAAAGCGCCAAACCTCATGGCGATCACCTGCCGGCTGAACGAAGCGACCGGCACGTTGACCCTGTCGCACCCCGACAGACCCGACCTGACGTTCAACCCGGACACCGACACGGATGCGTTTATTGCCTGGGTCAGCCCGCTTGTTCCGCAGGACCGGGCCTTGCCTGAGCGCATCATCAAACTGGCGGGCCGCGGATTTACCGACAGCGATTTTCCATCTGTCACCCTGTGCAACCACGCGTCGCATCGGGCAGTTGAGGCCGAATTGAAACAGCCTTTGTCGATCCACCGCTGGCGGGGCAACATCTGGTTTGAAACCGATACGCCATGGATTGAATTTGACTGGCTGGGCAAGGATGTCCGCATCGGCGACTGTATTCTCACCGTGCGCGAACGGACTGACCGTTGCCTTGCCACCACGGCCAATCCGGACACCGGCATGCGGGACGCGGATACGCTGGCCGCGCTGGACACCTGGGGCCATCAGGATTTTTCTGTCCGCGCCGAGGTCAAACACGGTGGCACCATTCGCGTCGGCGATCAGATTGAGGTGCTGTGATGCAACTGCCCTTCCCGGTCGCGCAGGACCCTGATCAACACTCGCTCGAAAAGGGCCGCCTGCTCTTTGCGGGCGACACCGAATTCGTCAAGGGCGTGGTGGCCATGTCCGGCCTGCCGGATCCTGACCGCCTCGAAGTCTGCTTTGCCGGTCGCTCCAATGTTGGTAAATCCTCTTTGATCAACGCGCTGACGGGCCGCAAAGGTCTTGCGCGCGCCTCCAACACACCTGGACGCACGCAGGAAATCAATTTCTTTACCGCGGGTGAGAGCCATTACCTCGTCGATCTGCCCGGCTATGGCTATGCAAACGCGCCGGTGCCCGTGGTCGAAAAATGGCAACGGCTGCTGAAACAATACCTGTCCGGTCGCCAGACCCTGCGCCGCGCCTTCGTGTTGATTGATGCCCGTCACGGCGTCAAAAAGGTGGACGAAGAAATCCTCAGCCTGCTCGACAGTGCCGCCGTCACCTTTCAGGTCGTTCTGACCAAGGCCGACAAGGTCAAGGAAAAGGAGCGCGAAAAGGTGCTGGATCAGGTGCGCACCGCCCTGTCAAAACACCCGGCCGCATTTCCGGAACTTGTTATCACCTCGAGTGAAAAGGGATGGGGTATCCCCACACTGCGCTCGATCATCACCGACCTGACCTGACACGCCCCAACCAAACCCATGGCCCCAAGATGAAGACCCAAGATATGAACCGCGACTGGATTTCAACCGC
This sequence comes from Roseobacter denitrificans OCh 114, assembly GCF_000014045.1. Taxonomy (NCBI): domain Bacteria; kingdom Pseudomonadati; phylum Pseudomonadota; class Alphaproteobacteria; order Rhodobacterales; family Roseobacteraceae; genus Roseobacter; species Roseobacter denitrificans. The sequence goes on along the minus strand of NC_008209.1, from coordinate 1,379,977 downwards.
AAGCACGCTGAACAAGGCGCTGCCCTATCTGCAACGCTATGCCGGGGCGACCGTGGTGATAAAACTTGGCGGTCATTCGATGGGCAGCGATGAGGCGATGGACGAATTTGCCCGTGACGTGGTGTTGATGCGGCAGGTCGGCGTGAACCCGGTGATTGTGCACGGCGGTGGCCCGATGATCAACGCGATGCTCGACAAGCTGGACATCAAATCCGAGTTCGTGAACGGCAAGCGGGTGACGGACCGGGCCACCATGGATGTGGTCGAGATGGTGTTGAGCGGCCTCGTCAACAAGCGGATCGTTCAGGCGATCAACGGTCAGGGCGGCTGCGCGGTGGGTATTTCGGGCAAGGATGCGCGCCTTATTACCTGTTGTCAGACAGACCCCGATCTGGGCTTTGTGGGCACACCGCAGGATGTTGACCCGCGCCTTTTGCGCGACCTCACCGAAAAGGAATACATTCCCGTCATTGCGCCCTTGGGGGCGGACCAAACGGGCCAGACCTATAACATCAACGGGGATACGGCTGCGGGTGCGGTCGCGGCAGCGCTCAAGGCCGACCGGCTGCTTTTGCTGACGGATGTTGCCGGGGTGAAAAACGACGCCGGCGATGTGCTCACTGAACTGAGTGCGAAACAGATCGAAGATATGACCCGCGATGGCACAATCGCCGGGGGCATGATCCCGAAAACGGAAACAGCGCTTGCCGCATTGCGCGGCGGCGTGCGTGCAGCAGTCATTCTGGATGGGCGCGCCCCGAACGCCTGCTTGCTGGAACTCTTTACCGAACATGGTGCAGGCTCGATCATCCGCGCGGACTAGCGTTCCGCCATGCGATGGCATAGGCGTTTTCTGACGCAGATGTGTCAGGGAACGGCTTGTTCTGACAGTACTGGCGACTAGGTTAGACACATGGAAAACGAAGCACTTATCCGGCTCGCGATTTTCGTCGCTCTCTTTGCGCTCCTGGCGACACTTGAGACGCTCGCACCGCGTCGCCTGCGCAAGCACACGCGCCGCACGCGGTGGGTCACAAATTGGAGCGTGACCGTCCTGAACACGCTCACGCTGCGCGCGCTCGCCTTTGCCTTGCCACTGCTCGCCGTGGGTGCTGCCATGGACGCTGAGGCGAACGGTTGGGGGCTTTTCAACCTGATTGCGCTGCCCTTCTGGATTGAGGTCATCTGCGTCGTGCTGATCCTTGATTTCGCGATCTGGCTGCAGCACCTCATCACCCACAAGGTGCCGCTCCTGTGGCGCCTGCACCGGGTCCACCATGCGGATGTGGATATGGATGTGACGACTGCGATCCGCTTTCACCCGATCGAGATTGCATTGTCGATGCTGCTGAAAATCGGTCTGGTCTATCTCTTGGGGCCAGCGGCCATCGCCGTGGTCCTTTTCGAGATCATCCTCAACGGGACCGCGATGTTCAATCACGCCAATCTTGCCCTGCCGAAAGCGCTGGATCGTCTGGTGCGCAAGGTACTGGTGACGCCTGACATGCACCGGGTCCATCATTCGGTGCACCGCCATGAACATGACAGCAACTACGGCTTTGCCCTGTCGATCTGGGACCGCATGTTCGGGACTTACATCGCGCAACCTGCTGCCGGGCATGACGCCATGCAGGTGGGCCTTGAATGGCAGGATGACCGCCCGAGCAAGCTCGGCTGGTCGCTCTCCCTGCCGTTCGTGCGCAAGTGACATATGACGCCCTTCAGGCTGCGGCTCTGACCCGGTCCCTGACCATCCTTGGCGGGTTCCATCCCGCAGCCGATGACGGGGTTCCGCCGGGTTTTCAGACCCTCTTGCTGCTCGGCCCACACGAACCCGGATTCTGGGCGAGTTTCACCCAAAGCCCTGAATGGCAGGACGGCGCGCCTGACCCGATGGACCGCTGGTCGACGCGGGTCATTGACGCATGGGCCGCTGATCTGGATGCGCTGGCGCTTTATCCGTTTGGCGGGCCGCCCTTCAAACCGTTCTTTTCATGGGCGCTGAAAACCGGCCGGGTGCATGCCTCTCCAATCATGTTGCTGGTCCACGACAGCGCCGGTTTGTTCGTGTCGTTCCGGGGCGCGCTTGCCCTGCGCGACAGGATCGACCTGCCGCCCAACCCTGCCAACCCGTGTCTCGGCTGTATCGATCAGCCCTGCACCACCACCTGCCCCGTCGATGCATTGGACGGGAAAAACTATGATGTGGTGGCCTGCAAGACATTCCTCGAACAAGCCGGGGGGCAGGACTGCATGGCGTATGGCTGCGCGGCGCGGCGGGTTTGCCCGGTGTCGCAGCAATACCCGCGCACCTCGGCGCAATCGGCCTATCATATGACCACTTTCAAAGGGTAGCGGATGCTTCGACTGATCCTGATGCGGCACGCGAAATCGGACTGGAACCATATCGGCACCGCTGACCACGACCGCCCGCTCAACAAGCGCGGACGCAGGTCGGCCACTGCCTTGGGGGTCTGGCTGCGCGCGCAGGGGCACATCCCGGATGAGGTGCTGTGCTCTTCTGCCGAGCGGACCGGCCAGACGCTGATGGGGTTGCAGATCGACCCCACGCCGCCAACCCGGTTCATCAGAGCACTGTATCTGGCGGAGCCGCGCATCATGATCGAAACACTGCATGAGGCGACCGGCGTGTGCGTGCTGATGATCGGGCATAACCACGGCATCTGCGAGTTGGCCAACCTGTTGGTGGAGTCGCCCCCGGCGCATGCGCGGTTTGCGGATTATCCGACAGGGGCAACGCTTGTGTGCGACTTTGACGTGGGCAGTTGGACAGAGGTGGACTGGCATCAAGGCCGGGTCGTTGATTTCATCGTGCCGCGTGAATTGACCGACTGAAACGGAAAACGCCGCCCCCATGGGACGGCGCATCCAATCAATACCAACCTCGTTCAGTGCCCGAGGATCTGGCTCAGGAACAGTTGCGTGCGCGGGGATTGCGGGTTGTTAAAGAACGCCTCAGGCTCGTTCTGCTCGACGATCTGCCCGGCATCCATGAAGATCACCCGGTTGGCGACCTGACGCGCAAAGCCCATTTCGTGGGTCACGCAAAGCATGGTCATGCCCTCTTCGGCCAGTTCGATCATGGTGTCGAGCACCTCTTTGATCATCTCCGGGTCCAGCGCAGAGGTCGGTTCGTCAAACAACATGATCCGTGGCTTCATGCAGAGCGAGCGCGCAATGGCCACCCGCTGCTGTTGCCCGCCCGAAAGCTGCCCGGGATATTTGCCCGCCTGATCCGGGATTTTCACCTTTTCAAGGAAGTGCATCGCCGTTTCTTCGGCCTCTTTCTTAGGTATCTTGCGCACCCAGATCGGCGCAAGCGTGCAATTCTCAAGAATCGTCAGATGCGGGAACAGGTTGAAGTGCTGAAAACACATACCAACCTCTGAGCGGATCTTGTCGATATTCTTCAGGTCAGACGACAGCAGCGTCCCATCCACGGTGATGGAGCCTTGCTGATGCTCTTCGAGCGCGTTGATGCACCGGATCAGCGTGGATTTACCCGACCCCGATGGCCCGCAGATCACGATCCGTTCGCCACGATTCACCGTCAGGTCAATGTCGCGCAGTACGTGGAACGATCCGTACCATTTGTTCATGTTGCTGATGGTGATCGCGATCTCGTCAGAGACCTGCATTTGCGTTGCTTGTTCAGCCATTGGTCAGGCCTCCTTATCTGTGATCGGTCGCGAGGCGACGTTCGAGCCATTGTGAATATTGCGAAATGCCGTAGCAGACGACAAAGAACAGCAGAGCGGCGAAACCATAAAGTTCCCAATAGACGCCTGCCCAATCCGTCGAGGCGAGGATCGGCCCCCGGATCATCCCAACAAGGTCGAACATCGAAATGACCGACACTAGCGTGGTATCCTTGAAAAGCCCAACGGCCACATTCACGATGCCCGGGATCGAAATTTTCAGCGCCTGCGGCAGGATGATCAGACGGGTTGCCTGCGCATAATCCAGCCCAAGGCTGTCCGCCCCCTCGTATTGTCCCTTGGGCAGGGCTGCGAGGCCACCCCGGATCACCTCGGCAATGTAGGCCGAGGAGAACATCGTGATCATGATCACCACACGCAGGAACAGATCGACCGTGGATTCCGGCGGAAAGAAATAGGCCAGCATCACCGAAGCCACGAACAACAAGGTGATCAGGGGCACGCCACGAATGAATTCGATAAAGATAACACAAATCCATTTGATCAGCGGCATGCTCGACTGACGACCAAGCGCCAGCACGATCCCCAATGGCACGGACAGCGACACACAGGTCACACCCAGCATCATGTTGAGCATGAAACCACCAAGGTCACGGCTTGGCACCGCCGTCATCATCGCCGTGTCATTCGCGTTTTCAGGGATCAGCAACCCGCCAAGGTTCCAGACGATCAATGCCGCAGCAATCCCGCCGAAAAAGCCCTTGGCAAAGCTACCGGCCACAAAGCGACTGTAGACGAGATAGCCCGCGACACAGCCCACCAACGCCAGAACAGGCACGCCCAGCGCGCCGCCCCAGATGAGGTAATAGGCAATGAAGGGATAAAGCGCCGTGAAGATCAACAGCTTGCGTGGCAGATCGAAAAACAGCACTGGCGCACCCGCAACGAAGAGCAATACCAGAGCCAGCGCCGGCCGCCAGTAAAGCTCGCTCGGGTATTGGAACCCGAAGAGCAACTGGTTCAAACGCTCCGTCAGAACCGAGAAACAGGCACCGACCGCGCCGCCAAGCACTTCACGACACTCAGACAGGCTGCTGGTCGTCCAGACGCCATTCAGCAGCCACGGCAGGCTTCCCGCCAGAAGCAGGTAAATGAAGTAAAGCGCGATGATCGTCAAAACGCTATTCGCCGGCGTCGCAAACAGGTTTTCACGCACCCATTTCACCGGGCCGGATGCCGTAACAGGCGGAGCACGTTCGGGGATGGTTTCCGTGCGCACAAAGGAAGCGGAGTGTTGGTTTGTATCGGTCATCAATCAACGCTCCTTCAGGGTGACGGTTTTGTTGTAGACGTTCATGATCGCCGAAATGGACAGCGATATGACAAGATAGAACAGCATCAGCAGCAACACGCATTCAATGGCGCGACCGGTCTGGTTCAGGGTAATGCCGCCAAGCGTCGCAGTGATATCCGCATAGCCCACGGCAATCGCCAGCGATGAGTTCTTGGTGATGTTGAGGTAATGTGAAATGAGCGGCGGAATGATCACGCGCAGGGCCTGCGGTAGCACGACAAGGTTCATGACGCGTCCCGGATGCAGCCCGAGGGCGGATGCCGCTTCGGTCTGGCCTTTGGACACGGCCTGAATACCCGCACGCACGTTTTCAGCGATAAAAGCACCGGTGTAGATGGACAAGGCAAACCAAAGCGCGATCAGCGGTGCACCAATCTGGATACCACCCCGAAAGTTGAAGCCACCCAGCTCGGGTATGTCCAATCCGATGGGACGCCCCATGATGAAAAACATCACGATGGTCGGTACGAAAAAGATGGCAAGGCTCGGCCATCCCATGGGCAACAGACGCCCCGTTTGATACAGCAGGTTTTTGGCGTAGCGACGATAGGCAAAGACGCCCACGACCGACGCAATAAAGGTCGCAACGACGACCATAGACCCCGGTCCCCAGATCGGCGCAGGGATGTAGATACCGCGGTTGGTAAAGGCAAAGGCCCCCAGCAGCATCGTCGCTTCGGGTTCGTCACCCCGGAAAGCGCGCGGGGCAGGCATCACGGCGGTCATGATCGTAAAGATGATGATGATCCAGATCAGGACGGGAATGTTGCGGAAAATTTCGACATAGAAAGACATCAGCTTGGAAACAAGCCAGTTGTTGGACAGCCGCAAAACCCCTGCGATCACACCAAAGACAGTCGCCATGATACAGGCCAGAAACGCCACAAGCAGGGTGTTCAGGATACCGACGAGAGCCGCACGCGCATTGGAGGATTGGCTATCGTATTCAATCAGACGCTGGTTGATGTCATAGCCCGCCGGATCACCCAGAAACCCATATGAGATGTTCAGGCCCTGCGCGGCGAGATTGGTAAACAGATTGTTCGCGAGATAGGCAATGGCCACGATCAGGGCCAAAAGCGCGATCGCCTGAAACGTAATCGACCGGTAGCGCGTGTCGTTCAGCAGCATGGATAGCCGGAACGACTCCCTCGGTGGGTCCGTCATTATTGTCATTATTGTCTTCCCCGTGGTTCCGGCTATTCGCCTTTGTGGACGCTTGTGCGCCTCTGGCCTGCCGGGATTTTATGTTGGTCGTCCAATGTGCCAGGGGCGCAGATTTAACTCTGCGCCCCTGCGTTTTCAGTTCTTAACGGAACGGAGGCGAGTAGATCAGGCCGCCGTTTGTCCACTGTGCGTTCAGACCGCGCGACAGCGCAATCGGGGTATCCTCGCCAATGTTCTTGGCAAAGATTTCGCCGTAGTTACCCTGCGACGCGATGGCTCTCATGGCCCAGTCGGCATCAAGGCCCAGCATTTCGCCAAGGGTGCCCTCGGTGCCGAGCAAACGCTTGACTTCCGGGTTGTTGGACCCTGTCGCCATCTCGCTGACGTTGGCCGATGTCACACCCAGCTCTTCTGCCGTGATCAGCGCGTTCAGCGTCCAGCGCACCACGTCACCCCATTCGTCATCGCCGTGGCGCACAAGCGGGCCCAGCGGCTCTTTGGAGATGATTTCGGGCAGCAGAACGTGATCGGACGGGTTCTCGAAGCTCGCACGTGTCGCCGCCAGACCGGAGGCGTCTGTCGTGTACGTGTCACAGGCACCGGCGAGATACTGCTGCTGGCCTTCGGCGTTCGTCTCGATCGGAACAGGCTCATAGCTGATGTTGTTGGCACGGAAGAAATCCGCGAGGTTCAGCTCGGTGGTTGTGCCGGTCTGGATACAAACCGTTGCGCCATCGAGTTCTTTTGCCGATGTGACGCCAAGCGATTTCGGCACCATGAAGCCCTGGCCGTCATAGTAGTTGATGCCCACGAATGTGAATTTCAGGTCAACATCGCGGGAGAACGTCCATGTGGTGTTGCGCGCCAGCATGTCGATTTCGCCAGAGGCAAGTGCTGTGAACCGCGTTTTGCCTGTTGTCGGCACGAATTCCACGGCGGTTGCATCGCCCAGAACCGCAGCGGCAACCGCGCGGCAGACTGCGACGTCAAACCCGTTCCATTCGCCATCCGCATTCGGCGCGGCAAAGCCGACGAGACCGGTTGTCACGCCACAGTTCAATGTGCCGCGCGCTTTCACGTCATCCAAAGTACCGGCAGCCGCAGCGCCGGCCGCAAGACCAGCAATCGTCAGCGCACCTAAAAGTACTGATTTTTTCATTTTAAACCTCTTCCTGATTTTCCGCTTTATCAACAGCGGGTCGACCGGTTGCATAACCGGCGGTGACACTTGAGCACTTTGTGTGCTCCGAGTGGTCGCAATACTGTTCGTTTTAGGGTGTGAACGTCAAGGGTAGGATTGCCTATTTCACCACAAGACAGCCTATCCTAACGTCAACTTCATCCGGGCGCGCAACTTTTAGACAAAGGACAAGTCAAATACCTGCTTTGCATGAATAAATGCGGCTTCTTTGATAGCTGCGGCGGCCTCGGCTTCCGCGTCGCGACCCCACTCTTCCGCCTGCCAGATCTCATCCAGTCGCGAAATATCCCAAATCGTCTTCGCAGGCAGAAAATCATGGGTCGCGGCAAAGCCGAGAATCAGTGAGCCGGACAGGCTCACGAGATCGTGAAAACCTGCAAGTTCGAAGGACGACAGTGCGCGTGTCTTTTCCGTCAGAACGGCCAGTGCTTCAGGTGCCTGCGGCACATGCATCACGCCGGCCCGCGCATCCAGGCGCGCCCCCAAAGCATCCGCCGCCCAATCAAGCAGCGGATCCCATTGCGCCGCCTGCCGCGCCACCAGCCCTTCGGGATACTCCGCGCGGTAGCACAAAAGATCGCTGTCCCCATAGGCGGCCAACATATCCGCCACCTCTTGCTTTTGCACTGCGACCTTGTCCAGCGCGGCATTGGCGCTTCTGGTGAATGGCATGGTTGCGGGATCAATCTGCTCGCCCTGCGCATTCCATTCAGCGGCGATTTTCTCCGCGAAGGGCCGCGTCGGAGCAATCAGCGCGCGTTTCGCCGGGGTTTTGACTGCGCGCCCATCCAGCGCAATGCCAAACCCCTCTGCCGTTTCATCAATCACGGCCTCTTTCCAGAAGCGTTTTGCCTTCCATTCACTCATGTTTCATTCTCCCCAAAGTCGCGAGAGTGCCGGGGGCAGCCCGGTAAAATCCGTCAGAACCTCCGCCGCGCCCGTCAGCGCCGAAACCGGATGATACCCCCAACTGACGCCAATGCCGTGCACCCCAGCGGACCGGGCCATCTCCATATCGAAACTTGTGTCCCCGATCATGACCGTGTTCTCCGGATCAACCCCGGTGTCCGCCATCGCCTGCAGGATCATCGACGGATGCGGTTTGGACGGGTGAAAATCTGCCACCTGCCGTGTGACGAAAAACGACCCCAGATCATGGGCCTTGATCAGACTGTCGAGCCCGCGCTTGGACTTGCCCGTCGCCACGCCCAGCAAGACCTCGGGCGTGCTGTGCAACTGCTCCAGACTGCCCCGCGCACCGGGATAAAGCGGGCTGGACTGCGCCGCGCCAACCTTGGCGCGCATGTCAACATAGGCGGATTTATACCCCTCCACCAATTGGCTCTGCAGCGCCGGGCCCACATCCGGCGCCAGACGCGCCATGGCGACGGGTAAGGACAGGCCCACAATGCCCAACACCGCATCGCGCGACGGCACATCAAGGCCCAGACCCTCGAAGGCATGGCGCATCGCGCCCAGAATGTCGCCCTGGCTGTCCACCAAAGTGCCATCCACATCGAATATCACCAATCGCAGCGGCGTGGGCATCAAAGCGCCTCGAACGGGTCTTCGGCGGCCAGATCCTCGGTCCAGCCAAAGGTCTCCCAGCTCTGTTTCATATGGTCCGGCATATCCGCCGTGATCGTGACGGGTTTGCGGGTTTCAGGGTGCTCAAACCGCATCATACGGGCATGCAGGTGCAGCTTTTTGGAGATCACGCCGCCCAGTTGCGCGCCCCATCCGTCGCCCATGTTTTCCTGACCCGAACCGCCATATTTGCCATCACCGATAATGGGATGCCCGATTTCGGCCATATGCGCGCGCAACTGATGGGTCCGCCCAGTGATCGGCTCCATCGCAACCCATGACGCGCGCGAGCCCACCCGGTAAAGCGTCGCATAAAGCGTATGCGCGCGTTTCGCACCCGGCGTCTCGTCCACCTCGCGGGGCGGCAGGGCGATCATCTTTTCGCCCTCGCCACCGCGCCCGCGTCCCTGCGCCTTGACCAGCGCATAGCGGATTTCACCCAGGTAAGGCGTCGGCACCCCGGCCACCAAAGCCCAATAGATCTTGCGCGTTTCCTTGTGCCGCATCGCGGTCGTCAACGCCTTGGCCGCCATCCGCGTGCGCGCCAGCAGCAAAACCCCGGAGGTGTCCTTGTCGAGGCGGTGCACAAGGCGCGGTTTGTCCTCAAACCCGAATTTCAACGCCTCAGCGAGCCCATCGACATGGCGCGTCTGACCCGACCCGCCCTGCGTCGGCAGGCCTGCCGGTTTGTTGATCGCGATGATATGGTCATCCCGGTAGATCACACAGGACTGGATCATCCTGGCATCCGCCGCCGACACCGCAGAGCGCGCGACAGGTGCTGGTGCCGCCGTGTCCGGCAGGGGCGGAATGCGCACCTGCTGGCCCACTTCCAGACGGGTCGCCGCCTTGACACGGCCCCCATCGACGCGGATTTCGCCCTTGCGGCACATCTTTTCGACGCGCCCCTGACTGATCAGGGGAAACTGCTTTTTGAACCACCGGTCCAGCCGCTGGTCCCCCTCGTCTTCGCCGACGGTCAGTGTTTGCACTGCGCTCATAAATATACCCCACGCGCGACCCAGAGGCCCGCCATCAATCCAAATACCGACAGCCCGACCGACAGCGCAACATAAAGCCCCGCCTGCCAGATCTCGCCCCGCTCAAACAATGTCACGGTTTCCAGCGAAAAGGCGGAAAACGTCGTGAAACCGCCCAGCACGCCGGTCATGACAAAGGGGCTCAGATGCGTCAGCCCGCGATGCGCCGCCCAGACCACGAAAAACCCCATGGCAATCGACCCCAATACATTGGCCATCATGATCGCCACCGGAAAACCCGTTGGACCCCCGGTCAGACGGTAAACGCCGGCCCCGAGCAAATAGCGCAAAGACGCACCAATCGCACCCCCGGCGGCCACAAGGATCAAAGACTTCATCATGCGCGGTCTGTCCCGCGTCCAGCACCCGTTGTCAAGTTTTCCGCCCGCGCCGCAAGGGCCTGCGGATCACGTTGCATTGTCGTCCCGCTCCTGACGCAACTTGTCAAAGTAGCGCACGCGCTTTGCAAGTTCCCGCTCAAAGCCACGTTCAACGGGCGCGTAGTGCTGCGGCCTTTTCAGACCGTCGGGAAAGTAATTCTGACCCGAGAAGCCTTCCGGTGCATCATGGTCATATTGATAGCCCTTCCTGAAACCGAGGTCCTGCATCATCTTTGTCGGCCCGTTCAGGATATGCATCGGTGGCGGCAGGGAGCCGGACTTTTTCGCATCCGCACGCGACGCTTTATGCGCCACATATCCGGCATTCGATTTCGGCGCGAGCGCCAGATAAATCGCCGCCTGCGACAAGGCCAGATCCCCCTCCGGGCTGCCGAGCCTTTCGTAGGTATCCCACGCGCTCAGGCAAACGCGCGAGGCTTCTGGGTCCGCCAGCCCCACGTCCTCCCAGGCGATCATCGTCAGGCGCCGCAGAATGAAACGCGGGTCTTCCCCCCCTTCAAGCGCCCTGTGCACCCAGTAGATCGCCGCCTCCGGATCAGATCCGCGAATTGATTTCTGGATGGCACTGGCGATCGCGTAATGACCGTCTCCGGCGCGGTCATGCAATGCGGCGCGCCGGGTCAGCCGACCGGCGATATCCTCTGCCGAATAGGTCTGATCCTGTGGCCATGCACGCACACTTTCAACCAGATTGAGCAGGGCACGCCCGTCCCCATCGGCCATGGCGCATAACAGCGATTTGGCATCATCCGTCAGCGGCAGCGCCTGTCCGGTCTGCGCCTCTGCGCGTGCCAGCAACCTTGCCAGCGCCGTGGCATCAAGGCGCTCCAGCACCATCACCTGACAGCGGCTGAGCACAGAACCATTCACGCTGAATGAGGGGTTTTCGGTGGTCGCACCGCACACAGTAACGGTGCCGTCCTCCATCACCGGCAGCAGCGAATCCAACTGTGCCTTGTTGAACCGATGAATCTCATCAATGAAAAGGAAAGTGCCCTGCCCGAGCGATGCACGATCACGGGCAGCCTGGAAGACCTTCTTGAGATCGGACACGCCGCTGAAAATCGCGCTGATCTGTTCGAAATGCAGATCGGTCCGATGCGCCAGAAGTCGGGCAATCGTCGTCTTCCCAACGCCGGGCGGCCCCCAAAGGATCAAAGACGTCAAACGTTCCGCCGCCAGCATGGACCCCAGTGGGCCGTCCTCAGCCAGCAGTTTTTCCTGACCTATCACCTCGTCAAGAGACTGCGGCCTGAGCAAATCCGCCAGCGGACGCGTCTTTGCATGCTGTGGCGTCTTGTCGTTTCCGCCCGACTGGCCAAACAGGTCCATAGCCTACTCCATTTTTGCGCCGTATTACCGAAAAACGCACCTTGGTGCGAGTCCGCGCAGCGCTGCAAACCACACGCGATTTTACATGGCGACACCCCCGGCGCGCCTGTCCCAAGCCGGGCAAGTGCAACGCCATCAGCACCATGCGCTACAACCACCTCATCAAAAAAGCCCTCGTCCCGCGCGGGACAAGGGCTTTTCCAGCAGTGGCCTTTAAAGAGCTTATGCCTCTTCGGCGTTCTCTTCTGCTGCGAGGCGCGCTCTGTCGGCGGCCCCTTTTGCATCCCGGTCGCGGTCTACGAATTCGATGATGGCCATCGGTGCCATGTCGCCATAGCGAAATCCGGCTTTCAGAACGCGGACATAGCCACCCTGACGGTCTTTGTAGCGTGGGCCCAGAACGTCAAACAGTTTCGCAACGTATTGATCTTCCTTCAGTTTCGATGCCGCCTGACGGCGCGCATGCAAATCGCCGCGCTTGGCCAGCGTGATCATCTTCTCGATGATCGGGCGCAGTTCCTTGGCCTTGGGCAAGGTTGTCTTGATTTGCTCATGTTCGATGAGCGAACCCGCCATATTGGCCCAGAGCGCCTTGCGGTGCTCATGTGTGCGGTTCAGGCGGCGGTATCCACGTGCGTGACGCATTGTCTCTTCTCCTAAATGTGCCCTCTACGGGCCGTTTTGCTTTGTCTGACCGGGTGATGCGTGTCACCCGGTTCTCCTTGGGGCCTTGCGACCCGGATCGTCCCCGCACCTGCGGGCATTGGTCGGACCTTAGAAAGAGTCTTCGAATTTCTTGGCCAGGTCTTCGATGTTGTCCGGCGGCCAGTCCTCGACGTCCATGCCGAGATGCAGACCCATGCCCGAGAGCACTTCCTTGATCTCATTGAGCGACTTACGCCCAAAGTTCGGCGTGCGCAGCATCTCCGCTTCGGTCTTCTGAATGAGATCACCGATGTAGACGATGTTGTCATTCTTCAGACAGTTTGCAGAACGTACCGACAGTTCCAAGTCGTCCACTTTCTTGAGCAGCAGCGGGTTGAACTCCAGACCGTCGTCCTCATCCGCGCGGGAGGCGGATTCAGGCTCTTCGAAGTTGACGAAGATGCCCAGCTGGTCCTGCAGAATGCGCGCGGCGAACGCCACCGCATCATCCGGCGTCAGTGACCCATCGGTTTCGACCTTCATGGTCAGCTTGTCATAATCCAGCACCTGACCTTCGCGGGTCGGTTGCACGTCATAGCTGACCTTCTTGACCGGCGAATAGATCGCATCAATCGGGATCAGGCCAATGGGTGCGTCCTCTGGCTTGTTCTTTTCGGCAGAAACATAGCCTTTACCCTGATTGACGGTCAGTTCCATGTAAACGTCGGCACCGTCATCAAGGTGGCAGATCACATGATCCCGGTTCAGGATTTCGATGCCCGCAGATTCCGAAATGTCACCAGCAGTCACAACACCCGGCCCCTTGGCGGAGATCGACAGCCGCTTTGGCCCTTCGACTTCCATACGGATGGAAACGCCCTTGAGGTTCAGGATGATGTCAGTGACGTCTTCCCGCACACCGGCCACCGATGAAAACTCGTGCAATACATTGTCGATCTGCACAGAGGTGATCGCGGCCCCCTGCAGCGACGACATCAGAACACGACGCAGCGCGTTGCCCATGGTCAGGCCAAAGCCGCGCTCCAGCGGTTCCGCCGTGACGGTTGCCTGACGTGCCGGATCATTGCCCGGTTTGACGTCAAGTTGTTGCGGCTTGATCAATTCAGCCCAGTTCTTGTGGATCATGCGTCCCTCCATTCTTGTCTGCGCCCCATGTCCGAAAGGTGCAGACGCTCGAGGTTTCAAAAAAGCGGATGGGGGCCGTGCGCGAACACACGGCCCCAAATCTGGTAAAACAGCTTAAACGCGGCGGCGCTTTGGGGGGCGGCAGCCGTTGTGCGCCATCGGCGTTACATCACGGATCGAGGTGATGTTGAACCCGGCAGCAGCCAGCGCACGCAACGCGCTTTCACGCCCCGAGCCCGGCCCCTGCACTTCGACCTCAAGCGTTTTAACGCCATGTTCCTGCGCCTTGCGGCCCGCATCCTCAGCAGCCATCTGTGCGGCGTAAGGTGTGGATTTCCGCGAGCCTTTGAATCCCATCGTGCCGGCAGAGGACCACGAGATCGCATTGCCCTGCACGTCCGAAATCAGGATCTTGGTGTTGTTGAAGGAGCTGTTCACATGCGCCACACCTGCGGCGATGTTCTTGCTGGCCTTTTTCTTAACGCGTACTTTATCACGTGCCATTGGTCAGACCCTCCCTTATTTCTTCTTGCCGGCAATGGCCTTCGCGGGGCCTTTGCGCGTGCGAGCATTTGTGTGGGTGCGCTGACCGCGAACCGGCAGGTTGCGACGGTGGCGCAGGCCACGGTAGCAGCCAAGGTCCATCAGACGCTTGACGTTCATCTGCACTTCACGACGCAGGTCACCTTCAACGGTGTAGTTGGCGTCGATATGCTCGCGCACGGCCAGAACTTCGGCATCGCTGAGCTCGTTGACACGGCGGGATGGATCGATGCCAACCGCTTCGCAAATCTGTTTTGCGGAGGTGTTACCGATTCCAGTGATATAGGTGAGGGCGATGGGAACCCGCTTTGCAGTCGGGATATTGACGCCGGCAATACGTGCCACGTGGTATCTTCCTTTTCGTTGCGGGTCCGTGATTCCAGACCCTTTTTTCACAAACGAAGCCCAGCGCATCCAAAGCACCGGGCGTCAGCTGATCAGGTGATCCTGCACAGACAAGAGCGACAAGTCCCGCAGATTGATTCTCGTTAGAGATAGCGCGTGGTATGGGGTTTTTAACATGGCGTCAAGGCGCTGGTTTTCACAGCAGTACGCGGCACAAAGCTGCGCGCGCGCCGCACCAGCATAGACCCAAAGATCAACTTATACTAGTATCCCTCTGGTAACGATCATCAGCAACGAGGTGGCAGCCTTGGGCACTTACAAACAACAAGGGCGTGCAACCCGCAACCAGCGCCGCGCGCATGGCAGCCCTGGGACCGGACGTCACCCGGCGAACGAGACGCTGAGCAACCTGCAGACGTTGGCAGATAGAAGCCAACCCGTCCAACAACTTCGCGCCTACCAGCACCGTGCAAGCCTGACGCTTCAACGCGAGGTGGACACCAGCCGCAGCCCGTCACTCGGACGCGGCGTTGAAGACTATAAGTATCCGTTGCCCGCATCAGACAAGCTGCCGGGCTGGGCTGACAAAGGCTACGGCAAACCCGCTTATGACGAAAAAGGCGTGCTTAAAAACGATCCTGCCGATGGCGCGCCCGGCTGGGCGCAAGAGGAATATAGAAAAAAGGTCGGCAAGACCGGCACTGTCGACACCTCCTCAAGCCCGCGCCTGCCTGATGTCGCACCGGGCGAAAAACCCGGTTGGCAGAACATCGACCCCACCGGCGTGCCAAAGTGGGCAAAAGACGAATATAAAGAGGAAGCACCCAGAACACTGATTGCCAGCGTCGCCGATGGCAAGATCGGCAGCATCTACTTTCCGGACGGACGCATCCGCACGACCCACGGCAAGGGTCCGACCAAGTCCAAACACGGCCAGACCCTGCAATACAACATTGATTTCGATGCGGCCGCCGCCGAGTTTGCAAAGAAGAACCCCAAGCTCTACCGGAGGTTTCTGAATGAAGGTCTGGCGCTGGCCGAGAAAGACCCCTCCATCACCCGAAAGGAGGTCGAAAGGGCTGCCTCCAAGGCCTATTTCCACGAGGAGGCGAAATACATTGCCAAGAGGCTGAATGTGCCCAACCCGTCAAAGATGCCCGCCTTCGTAAGGTTGGTGACAAGAGGGCGCAAACTGCCAAGCTGGGCAGGGGAGGCCATCAAATCGCCCGATGATGCACCGGGTATGGACGTCGCGACCGACGGAAAGCTCTTCGAAGTGTTTCGCAAGATTAATGGCCGGGTGGAAGGGTGGCATCCTTCACGCGGGGCGGCCAAAAAATGGGAAACCAACAAACAGGTGGTGTCTGTTCTGGAAGCGGCCATCAAGCACCTCAAGGATCAGAAGATCAAAGGGGCCAAAAAGCGCAATGCTGCCTTTTATGACTTCATCCTGCACCGGATTCCCAGCTTCGCGGCCCAGATCAGAAAGCCTGACGAAGTTTAAGTCGGGATCTTAGCCGGTGTCGGCGTTTACGCGTCCAACACAGCCTTGATTTCGCCCTGCACCGCATCAATCGCGCCCAGACCGTCGACCCGCGACAGCATGCCCTTGGCATAGTAATACCCGATCAGCGGCGAGGTCTGTTTGTAATATTCCATCAGACGCGTCTTGAGGCTTTCCTCATTGTCATCCGCGCGACGCTTGAATTCCTTGGCCTGCCCGCAATTGGTGCACACCCCGTCGGCCGGGATTGGCTTGGTTTGATCGTTGTAGACCTCACCGCAGCCCGCGCAGGTCGACCGTGCCGTGATCCGCGCCACAAGGGCTGCATCATCAACGCGCATCTCAACCACTTTATCCAGCGTCTGGCCCGTTTCTTCCATCAAAGCACCCAAGGCATCGGCCTGCGCCAAAGTGCGTGGGAAACCGTCAAAGATGAAACCCGACGCCTCGACCGTATCCAGCTTTTCCTTGATCAGACCGATCACGATCTCATCCGTCACCAGGGCACCGCGCGCCATCACATCGGCGACAACCTTTCCCATCTCCGTGCCGCTGTCCTTGGCCTCGCGCAGCATATCACCGGTGCTCAACTGGACCATGCCGCGCTCTTGTTCGAGCATCCGGGCCTGTGTTCCTTTACCGGCCCCTGGTGGCCCCAACAGTATTATATTCATCGACGCACAGGGCTCCGTTTCTTGCGGCCCTTGCCGCTTTTGCCGCGCAGTTGCGACTTCTCCAGCAGGCCTTCGTATTGGTGGGCCAGCAAATGGCTTTGCACTTGCTGAATGGTATCCATCGTTACCGAGACGACAATGAGAACAGATGTGCCGCCGAAATAGAACGGAATGGCGAATTCACCGCGCAGGATTTCCGGCAAGAGGCACACAGCCGCCAGATAGGCCGAGCCCAGAACCAGCACGCGGTTCACCACATATTCCAGATATTCCGAGGTCTTCTTGCCCGGGCGGATGCCCGGAATGAACCCGTTCTGGTTTTTAAGGTTATCCGCCACATCGTCTGGCTTGAAGCTGACGTTGAACGTGTAGAAATAGGTAAAGAACACAATCATCGTCGTGAAAAACGCCAGATAGAGCGGCTGACCGGGGCCAAAATTCGCCAGCAGCCACGACATGATCGGGTTCGTCGAATTGCCCGAGAACGTGCTGATCGTTACCGGCAGCAACAAAAGCGACGAGGCAAAGATCGCCGGGATAACGCCCGCCGGGTTGACCTTGACCGGCAAGTGGCTGGAACCACCGTCATAAACCTTCATGCCCACCTGACGGCGCGGGTATTGTATGTGGATCTTGCGCAGGGCACGCTCCATGAACACCACGAACATGATCGTCGCGATCACCATGATAATCACACCGATGATCACCGCAGGGCTGATCGCGCCCGAGCGGCCAGAGGCAAAGAACTGCGCCATCGCGGCCGGAACCTCGGCGATAATGCCCACAAAGATGATCAGCGAAATACCGTTACCGATGCCGCGCGCGGTGATCTGCTCGCCCAGCCACATCAGGAACATGGTGCCACCGACCAGCGTAATCACGCAGGATGCGCGGAAAAACATGCCCGGATCGGTGACGATGTCGCCCGCTTCAAGGCTCACCGCAAGGCCATAGGCCTGCAACGTGGCAAGGAAAACCGTACCATAGCGCGTGTATTGGTTGATCTTCTTGCGGCCCTGCTCGCCCTCTTTCTTCAGGGCTTCCAGCTTGGGCACCATGGCCGTCATAAGCTGCACGATGATCGAGGCCGATATATAGGGCATGATGCCCAGGGCAAAGATCCCCATCCGCCCCAAGGCGCCGCCGGTAAACATCGACACCATACCGCCGATGCCCTGCCCCGCCTGCTCCATGAACTCGCGCAGGGCGACGCCATCAATCCCCGGCACCGGGATAAACGTCCCGAGGCGGTAAACGATCAGCAGTCCCAGCGTAAACAGGATACGGTTGCGCAGGTCAGTTGCCTTACCCAGCGCGGACCAACTCGTATTGGCAGCCATGCTCTCGACAGCAGAAACCATGAAGGGCTCTCTTTCGTAACAAATGCGCCGCCCGGGCCGTTTTCCGGCTGGGCGGCGTCATGGAAAACTAAAGACGTATGTAAGCGGCGCAGCCGCCGCCCACAAGTCTGATCTTGGGCTTACGCCTCTGACGTTTCCGCGACGGGCGCCGTAACGGTCAGGGAACCGCCCGCTTTGGCCACGGCTTCGATAGCGGATTTGGATGCGCCGGTGACTTCGATGTTCAGTTTGCCCGTCACATCGCCCTTGGCCAGCACGCGAATACCGTCCTTCTTGCGACGCACGAGGCCGGAGGCAATTAGTGCGTCTTCGGTGATGGCGGCGCTCGCGTCGATCTTGCCCGCATCCACGAATTTCTGGATGAGACCAAGGTTTACAACGGCATAGGCCTTGCGGTTCGGCTTGTTGAAGCCCCGCTTTGGCAGACGTTGATAGAGCGGCATCTGGCCGCCCTCATAGCCCTTGATGGCCACACCCGAACGGGATTTCTGACCCTTGATACCCCGGCCACCCATTTTACCGGTGCCAGAACCCGGACCACGCCCAACGCGCTTGCGTTTCTTGGCCGCACCATCATTGTCGGAAAGTTCATGCAGTTTCATTGTCGCTTCTCCTTTTGCCGGATGTGGTCCCCAGCGACGGGAGCGACCAAACACGGCGTTTCGATTCTATGTCACCAAAATGGTGATCGTGGGCATATAATCGACGGGTATGCAGGGATCAAGGTCAAGATTGCTTTGTGACCCTCATAAATGTTGATTGAAATGTTGCCACTTGCCCGATTAAAATCTCGCGCTGTGGGAGTATAAGCTTGGCTAGAGGAGCTTCGTCACTTGGACGGCTGACGCCTAAGTTTTGAAGCACAAAATCAATCGACTCCAGCGTGTCAGACAGTCGCGTTCCATAAACCGGTTCATGGTGTGCGAGCCGGTTTCTCGTTTGGTAAATGACTTCTAATTTTTTTCGGCAACGTTTGCTCTGCTAATTGATTTGTTAGGAAACACCCGTTTCAGAGCCCTTTTCCAGAGAACTTTTTCATAGTCTTGTGAAAACAACCTTTTCCAAAAGTGCATTGTAAGTTGGGCTATGACTTGGCCTTCCAAAACATGCAGTGTTGATTGCCGTTTTTGCACCAGCTTTCGATGTTTAATTTTGGCATAGTTCCCATTCGGAAGTGCAACAGCGTCCAAGGCGCTTTTCTCCGGTCCTGACAGCTTGGAGTATGCTGCTCTTTGCGCATTCGAATTTGCCTTTTTTATGGAAAACATTTCCAAACTACCCCATCTCAGAGAGGCTGGGGGTTTCCTAAGCCAATCCGTAATCTTAAATTCCACAAGCATCTGATGACAAACCGCATTGCGCAATCCGATTTCAATTAACCCAGAGACCGCCGAAATCGCCACTCCCAAACTCATTGTGGATTGATGCAACTCTATGGCACTTTCTCGCGTTTTGGTCAGATTCATAAATGTACTGAGCCGCTCCTGAGATAACAGCTTCTCGATCTCTGGCATGTCAGCTGGAGTTAAAAACCTTGACACCATTCACTCCTTACAGTACTTTTGCAGTTGAAACGTCGGGATAATGGTCGGCAGCGCGCTTAGTTCGTGACGGACCCCCGACGCTATAAGATAAAGCCACCGTTTTGGTGGCTTTTTCATTTTGATCTTTTGATAAGTTTAGTCAACATCAAGTGACACACAATTTTCTGCCATGAGTTTTGATTGCTTCAATGCACCGAAAGCAGACTCGATCTAGCTTTCGCTGAAATCACCGGACTCGATGTTTGCGCGCAAGGCTTCCAGATAAAGAATACAATTGCGCTCACGTCCGCTTGCAAAGAGTTGTTGGATTTTCTTGAACTGCTTTTCGGCAAAGGCCTTATCCGTGGCATCCGTCATCTCATCAACCATCGCGCGGACTTCTGGCATGCGCTCGGTGCAGGTTTTTTCGCTGTTCGCCGCCGCAGGAGACGCAAACGCCATGACGGCCAAAAGGGGAAACACGCCAGGGGTGTTGAATTTACGCATAAGACGCTCCTGAAAGAATTTTGTTTAACCCTTAATAGCAAAGCGCAACCAGCTAAACGGTAAAAGCGGCACAAAACGAAAAACCCCCCGCAGTCTCCTGCGAGGGGTTCAAATTCTCAAGACGTCAAATAGGGGGTCAACCCTTCTCTTCGACAATCTCCACCATATGCGGGATGGAGTTGATCATGCCGCGCACGGAAGGGGTATCTTCCAGCTCGCGGGTCTTGTGCATCTTGTTCAGGCCCAGACCGATCAGCGTGGCACGCTGTTTTGCGGGGCGACGGATCGGGGAGCCGATCTGTTTGATGACGATTGTTTTAGCCATGATACCGCTCCTTTATGCCTCTGCTGTTTCAGCAGGCGCAGGCGCTGCGTCAACTTTGGGCAGAATGTCAGCCACTTTCTTGCCGCGACGTTGTGCGACCGAACGGGGCGAGGACTCCTTGCGCAATCCATCCATGGTGGCGCGGATCATGTTGTAAGGGTTCTGCGAACCGATGGACTTGGACACAACGTCCTTCACGCCCAGCATTTCAAAGACGGCACGCATCGGACCACCGGCGATGATCCCGGTCCCCTCAGGTGCCGAGCGCATAACGACTTTACCGGCGCCATGACGGCCTTCCATGTCGTGGTGCAGCGTGCGGCCTTCACGCAGCTGTACGCGGATCATCTGGCGCTTGGCCTGCTCGGTGGCTTTGCGGATGGCCTCGGGGACCTCTTTCGCCTTACCTTTGCCGAAACCGACGCGGCCCTTCTGATCGCCCACAACCACGAGGGCTGCGAAACCAAAGCGCTTACCACCTTTTACAGTCTTGGACACGCGGTTGATCGCGACCAGGCGGTCTGCGAATTCCGGTGCTTCGTCACGATCGCGGCGGTTGCCACGACGGTTGTTGTCACGTTCTGCCATAGAGAACATCCTTTTTTGCGGGCAAGCGCCCAGTTGTTTCAATCCAAGTGAGCACAAACCGCCCCCGGATCATCGAAGCCGCCCCCAAAGGAGCGGCTTGCAAGTCTTAGATCTTCAAACCGCCTTCACGCGCGGCTTCGGCGACGGCCTTGACCTTGCCGTGAAAGAGGAAACCGCCACGGTCGAAATAGGCCTCGCTGACACCGGCTTTCTTGGCCCGCTCAGCAATCGCCGCGCCGACCTTGGCCGCCGCTTCGATGTTGTTCTTGCCCACAACGCCCAAATCTTTTTCCAGCGTGGAGGCCGAAGCAAGCGTCTTGCCGGCCACATCGTCGATCAGCTGAACGCTGATGTTCTTGTTGGAGCGGTGCACACTCAGGCGCACGCGCCCTGCATTCACCTTGCGAAGCTTGTTCCGAACGCGCAGGCGGCGTTTGATGAACAGTTGTCTTTTACTGTTTGCCATTGTTTGCGTCCTTACTTCTTCTTGCCTTCTTTGCGGAAGACGAACTCACCTTTGTAGCGGATGCCCTTGCCCTTGTAGGGCTCGGGTTTACGCCACTGGCGGATGTTCGCGGCGACCTGACCAACAAGCTGTTCGTCAATGCCCTCCACAACGATTTCGGTTTGCTTCGGCGCTGTCACGGTGACACCCGCTGGCGGGGTGTAATCCACGTCATGGGACAGGCCGAGGTTCAGTTTCAACGTGTTGCCAGTCATGGCCGCACGATAACCAACACCCTGAATTTCAAGCTCTTTCTTGAAACCTTCGCTGACGCCGGTGACAAGGTTCGCAACCATCGTGCGGGACATGCCCCACTGCTGGCGCGCGCGCTTGGATTTGCCGCGGGGCGTAACGGTGACGACATTGTCCTCGACCGTCAGGGTCACATCATCCGTTGCCTTGAACGCACGCGTGCCCTTGGGGCCCTTGATTTCGATGGTCTGGCCGCTGACGGATGCGCTTACACCGGCGGGCAGATCGACCGGTTTTTTACCAATACGAGACATTCTGCTCTCCTTAGAAGACGGTGCAAAGCACTTCGCCACCAACATTGGCGCTGCGTGCTGCTTGGTCCGACATCACACCCTTGGGGGTGGAGACAATCGACACGCCGAGGCCCTGACGGACAACGGGGATGTCATTGACGCCCATGTAAACGCGACGACCGGGCTTGGAGACCCGCTTCAATTCGCGAATGACAGGTTCGCCTTCGTAATACTTCAGGCTGATTTCGATGGCCGGATGGCCGTCTGCACCCGTGATCTTCTCATAGCCACGGATGTAGCCTTCGTCCGCCAGCACATCCAGCACCCACGCCCGCAGCTTTGACGCCGGGGTGATGACGGTGGATTTGCCGCGCAGTTGAGAGTTACGGATGCGTGTCAGCATATCTGCGATAGGATCGTTCATGTGATGCGCTCCTTACCAGCTCGACTTGACCATGCCGGGGATCTGACCGCTTGAGCCAAGGTCCCGCAGCGCGATCCGCGAAATTTTCAGTTTACGATAGTAGGCGTGCGGACGACCGGTCAGCTGGCAACGGTTGTGCAAACGCACAGCCGATGAGTTGCGCGGCAGTTTCGCCAGCTTCAGGGAAGCGCGAAAACGCTCTTCCATTTCGAGCTCTTTGTTGTTGATGATCTCCTTCAACTCAGCACGTTTTGCTGCGTATTTGGCGACCAGTGCTTCACGCTTTTTCTCGCGTGCGACCATGGATTTCTTAGCCATATCTAATATCCTTCCCGCGCTTATGAGTTGAAAGGCATGTTGAATGCTTTCAACAGGCTCTTCGCTTCAGCGTCGGTTTGCGCCGTGGTGGCGATCACAATGTCCATTCCCCAGTTCTCGTCGATCTTGTCGAAATCGATCTCGGGAAACACGAGGTGCTCTTTGAGGCCCATGGCATAGTTGCCACGCCCATCAAAAGACTTGCCCGAAATGCCGCGGAAGTCGCGGATACGAGGCATCGCAATTGTGATCAGACGGTCCAGGAATTCATACATGCGATCACCGCGCAGGGTCACTTTGGCCCCCAGCGGCATTTCTTCACGCACCCGGAAACCCGCGATGGACTTCTTGGCCGTTGTGGTCATCGCTTTCTGACCGGCAATCAGCGTCAGGTCGGCTTGCGCGGACTTGGCTTTCTTGCTGTCGCGCACGGCTTCGGCACCACATCCGATGTTCAGGACGATCTTGTCCAGACGCGGGATCTGCATGTCGTTCTTGTAGCCGAACTCTTCCTTAAGCGCTGCGCGGATCGTGTCGCGGTAAACCGCCTTGAGGCGCGGGGTATAATTTGCGGAATCAAGCATCGATCACATCCCCTGTTGTCTTGGCGAAGCGCACTTTCTTGTCGCCTTCCATCTTGAAGCCGACGCGGGTGGCCTTGCCGTTGGCATCCACATAAGCAAGGTTGCTCAGGTCGATCGGCATGGCCTTTGGAATACGTCCGCCCTGCTCAGTCTGGGACTGACGCGTGGCACGGATGGCGATGTTGATGCCATCCACGATGGCCTTGCCGGATTTCGGGTCCACAGACGAAATGCTGCCTGTCTTGCCCTTGTCCTTGCCTGCCAGCACGATGACCTTGTCACCTTTTTTCAGTTTAGCAGCCATGATTACAGCACCTCCGGAGCGAGCGAGATGATTTTCATGAAGTTCTTGGCGCGCAACTCACGCACAACCGGCCCAAAGATACGTGTACCGATCGGCTCATTGTTGTTGTTGAGGATAACGGCGGCATTGCGATCAAAGCGGATCGCGGTGCCGTCTTCGCGGCGTACTTCCTTGGCGGTGCGCACAACGACGGCCTTGCGGACGTCGCCTTTTTTCACACGGCCGCGTGGAATGGCTTCCTTGACCGACACGACAATGATGTCGCCGACGGATGCGTATTTACGCTTGGAACCACCCAATACCTTGATGCACTGAACACGGCGTGCGCCGCTGTTGTCAGCAACATCCAGGTTGGTCTGCATCTGGATCATTTGGTTTCTCCCGACCTTTGGGGGGCGATGCGTGCCTGATCCCCAGGGTTTCGATTAAAGGTTGGTGCTTCAGACCTCAGCGGCTTGCAGCACTTCCCAACGTTTGGTCTTCGACTTTGGTGCACATTCAACGATGCGGACGGCGTCGCCCTTCTTGAATGTGTTGTTCTCATCGTGCGCCCGGTATTTCTTGGACTTACGGATGGTCTTTTTCAGAACCGGATGGGTAAAGCGGCGCTCGACGGACACGCTGACAGTCTGGTCATTTGCATCGGAAGTCACGACGCCGGATAGAATACGCTTTGGCATGAGAGCTCTCCTTACTCGGACGCAGCAGCAGATGCCGCTTTTTGGTTCAGAATCGTTTTGACACGGGCCGCGTCGCGGCGTGCCTTGCGGATCTGCGCAGGGTTCTCCAACTGGCCCGTCGCTTGCTGAAAGCGCAGGTTGAAGGAGGTTTTCTTCAGATTGGCCAACTCTTCACGCAGCTGGTCCGGCGTTTTATCGTGTAGTTCCTTGGCGTTCATCGCCCTATTCCTTTCAACATCACGGGAAGGCCGCCAAAAGGCGTCACCCTGATTCCCGTGGAGTCCATGATGAAAGGGCCGTATAGGCCCAAGCCGCCCATACCGCAACCCCTTTTGACACCTGTTCCCCAGTCCCCCAAAATCCGCCTGACACGACAGGCCGATCAATCCGGCGCGTCCCTTTTACGCGGTGCTGTGTTGTGTACCCGTGTCGGCCATCCTTTAGCGCGCGGCCTTGTCCGGATCAAAATAATCAGCGACGATACATGAAAGCGGATGATTGGGATGGGCAAAGATGTTTTCGATTTATGCACTCACGTGGCTAGGTGTCCTCGCAGCCCAGATATCGCCCGGTCCGAACCTCGCGGCAGTCGCATCTGTCGGATTGGCGCAGGGACGGATACCTGCCCTCTGCGTGGTCACCGGAATTTCGTCAGGAATGCTCGTTTGGTCAGCGGCAACGGCATTGGGACTTGGCGCCTTGATAGAAGCCTTTCCGCTCTCACTGTTATTCCTGAAGTTCGTGGGCGGGGGATACTTGCTCTTTCTCGGACTCAAGGCAGCCCGTGCAACCCTCAAAGGCGGTGGCAGCACAACCTTTGCACCTGATGCGCGCCCGCTCACCAAGGGCCGTGCATGGCGTCGGGGTGTTTTGGTGCTGCTGAGCAATCCCAAGGCTGCTCTGATGTGGGCGGCGGTCGCGTCTTTCCTGTTCGGGCAGGGATTGAGCGCGTGGCATGTCCTTGCATTCGGACCTATGGGCGCCTTGTCGGGCCTGGTCATCTACGGGACCTATGCGTGGCTCTTTTCGACTGGCGTCGCCATGCGCGGTTACGCGCGTTTCTCTCGCTGGTTCGAGGGTGTTTTCGCAGCAGCCTTTGGAGCAATGGGAGCAAGCTTGATTTGGGCAGGTATCCATGAAGCCAGAAACTGAGCGGCCATAAGCGCAAACTCATCAAACACCCAGGCAGTGATATGGCTTGCCGAGACGGCCGATTTCGACCAAAGGAACGCAATATGCGATAGAGGTACGCATGCGGTGAGGTCCACGGGCCAATCCGCATCCGCGAAAGCAAGATCATCGTGACGGCCGTCCAGAAACCAACTGCGCAAGAGGGCAAGATATGACCAAGCAAAAATGCATTTTAATCGGCGTGCCGATGGATTGCGGCAAACGCCGTCAGGGTTGCCTGATGGGTCCGGATGCCTATCGCACCGCGGGGCTTGCCCCGGCCATCCGTGACCTCGGATATGTGGCCGAAGACCGCGGGAATATCAGCCCCGGCGCTTTCACGCCTGACACGCATGACGGCAGGCTCTATGCCTTGAACGAAACAATCGCATGGACCAGGAGCCTCAAGGAGGCGGCGCAGGTCGCCATGGCCGACGGTTTTCCGATCTTCATGGGGGGCGATCATGCGCTCTCGCTGGGCACGGTTGCCGGGGTTGCGGCCCACGCCGCCGGGCAGAACCGTCCGCAATTCGTTTTGTGGCTCGATGCCCATCCCGACTATCACACGCCCGACACCACCGATTCCGGCAATCTGCACGGCACACCGCTGGGGTATCTGACCGGGCGCGGGGCCTTTGACGGCTTTCCCGAGGTTGAGGTCAAAGTGCCCACCGGAAACGTCGCCATGATCGGCCTGCGCTCCGTCGATGCACCCGAACGGGAGGCGATACAGGCGACCGACATTCAGGTCGCCGACATGCGCGCGATTGATGAAAACGGCATCGCCGCCCCCCTGCGCAGGTTTCTGGAACGGGTGGAGGCGGCGGGCGGCATGCTGCATGTCTCGCTCGATGTGGATTTCCTCGACCCTGCCATCGCACCCGCCGTTGGCACCACCGTGCCGGGGGGTGCGACCCTGCGCGAGGCCCATCTGGCGATGGAGATGCTGCACGACAGCGGCCTTGTGACCTCGCTTGATCTGGTCGAACTCAACCCCTTCCTTGACGAACGCGGTCGCACTGCGTCGCTTATGGTCGAACTCACCGCGTCGCTTTTGGGACGCCGCGTATTTGACCGCCCAACCCGCAGCTATTCCTGAGAGACATCATGGCCAACCCCTCCCCTTCCAAGCTCGCCTTCGTGCCCTTCGTCAGCGTCGAAAACATGATGAAACTGGTCCACCACATCGGGATTGAAACGATGCTGAAAGGCCTTGCCGACTATATCGAAGATGATTTCCGCCGCTGGGACCTGTTTGACAAAACCCCCCGCGTGGCCAGCCATTCAAAAGAGGGCGTGATCGAACTCATGCCCACATCGGACGGCGAGGTTTACGGATTCAAATACGTCAACGGCCATCCGAAAAACACACGGGAAGGGCTGCAAACCGTCACCGCCTTTGGCCTGCTGGCCACGGTCGATACAGGATACCCAGTGCTGTTTTCGGAAATGACCGTGCTGACGGCCCTGCGCACGGCAGCAACCTCTGCGATGGTGGCCAAACACCTTGCGCCAAAGAACGCGCAGACCATGGCGATGATCGGCAATGGGGCGCAATCCGAATTTCAGGCCCTCGCGATGCGGGTGATCTGCGGCGTTGACACCCTGCGGATGTACGACGTTGACCGCGCCGCGACGGATAAGGCGATGCGCAACCTCGATGGCTTCGGCTTCACGCTTGTGCCCTGTTCCACGCCAGAAGAGGCGATCGAGGGCGCGCAGATCATCACGACCTGCACGGCGGACAAGCAATATGCGACGATCCTGACCGACAACATGGTTGGCGCAGGGGTACATATCAATGCGATTGGCGGGGACTGCCCGGGCAAAACCGAATTGCACGCGGATATTCTGACGCGCTCGG
The DNA here is from genome assembly GCF_000014045.1 of Roseobacter denitrificans OCh 114. Lineage (NCBI taxonomy): Bacteria > Pseudomonadati > Pseudomonadota > Alphaproteobacteria > Rhodobacterales > Roseobacteraceae > Roseobacter > Roseobacter denitrificans. Next base: position 1,352,720 of record NC_008209.1, on the reverse strand, counting down.
ATGTCTTTGTCGAATACCCCCCACAGACACGGGTAGAGGGCGAGATCCAGCAGATGCCCGAAGACTTCCCCGTGACCGAAATGTGGCAGGTCATCAACGGCACCGCGACGGGTCGCACGAATGAACGTCAGATCACGCTCTTTGACGGGGTCGGTTTCGCCATCGAAGACTTCTCCGCCCTGCGCTACGTGCGCGACCAACTGGCGGAAACCGGGCTTTGTCAGGAACTCGACATGATCGCCGACCCTGATGATCCGCGCGATCTGTTCGGCATGGTGCTGCGCGCCAAACCGTGATCCAGGCCCCTGACAATTGAGCCAGTCGCGCTTTTGGGGTCCGCGCGCCATTGGCTCCGCTCTGTCGAGGCGGGACCTCATCCTAAGCCAATCTGGATGACCACATGATGAAAGCCCGACGGCGACCTGTTTTACCCCGGTCTGACGCGGGCCCATCTGCGGGCGCGCCCGCACAAACACCAATGCGTCCCGCATCCGACCTGCAGCGTTGGACGCAATAGCTGAGGCAACGCCTGCCTTCGGACGCAGTAAAATCCTTGATCTCATTCAGCGTTGGATGATTTACGTTTTCGCATAGCGCTTGGGAGCGTCTGACGAAATCGCTGCAACATCACGCATCACGCAACGCGTTGAAATCTTTGATTTCAGTCAGCGTTGCGTGATCAAGGCTTTTCGCATGACGCTTGCATGCACCCCGGACAACAACGCTTCCTGCCATCGGATGATCCTGTCCGGGCCGGATGGCCCGTCAGGGCGAAGATCACGCGGGTTTGCGCCGACGTCCAAAGGCCGCAAGGCCACCCAACCCGGCAATCAGCATCCAAGCTGCGGCGGGTAGTGGTACGGCGGCAGGGATGCCCACGCCGTCAAATGCGCCACGCGTCTGGCCTGCATTGAACGTGGACGACCCCCTGAACACGATGTTGCCCGTGCCGGAGAACAGGAAAGCAACCCCTTCGTAATAGGAGTTTGACGAGCCAACCGTGGTCGTGCCGAGCGCCTCAAGCGTGCCACCAGTATAGGTCAAGCTGGAGTTGCGCCCGTTCAGAAACGCGATGATGTTGCCCGCGCCGCTGGTCACCGAATTGGCCATCGTGGTCTGATCAAACGTATCGCCGGCATTGAACACCGTGCCGCTGCCCTCGCGCACCCGGAAAAAGCCGATCCGCGTTGCGGATGCGTCGCCAAGCGCCGTGGCCTGCGCGGCCGTCAAAGTATACACACCGTCGTTTGTTGTCTTGTTGAACTGGTTGATCGTCGCCGCGGACGCCGAAGACCCAAGCACCACCAAACCCGCAACGATGAAACTTCTGACAAGATTTCTCATGACCACTCCTTACGATACTATTCTTCACCACTTCCTTAACATGGGCGGCTTTGTCTCAAGAAGCGGATCGTTAACTATTGGTTAACGGGTGCATGTCACGCGCGAGAAGGCAGATCGCGCATGGACCGCCTTTCGCACCGACGAAACACCGACGTTATACCGACGTGATACCGACCCCTCGATCGGGCCAAAAACGGTGCAGGCACGCCATTCCCGGACCTCGCATCACGAACCCTTTGTCGGTGTTGCGCGCACGATGCCTTAACACGGCGCATCGCCTCCGCTATGACACCCGCATGAGCACCATAGATTCCCTCTTCGTCACCCGACTTTACCGCGCTGCCCTGTCCGAGCACGGCAAGCCAATTGATACATCAGAGCTTGAAGCCTCCTGCTGGTCCATCGCCGAAGACGACGAAGCCGGTCAGGAATGGTGCGAGGAAAACGGCTATCCGGGCTATACCAGTTATGCCTCGCTCACCGACCTGCCCTATCGCTTCCCGATCTTCAAAGACCTCGTGAAAGTGCTGGACAAACATGTCAAAACCTTTGCCGAGGACCTCGAGTTTGACCTCGACGGGCGCAAGCTGAAGCTCGAAGACATTTGGATCAACATCCTGCCGCAGGGGGGCGTGCACACGTCTCACATCCACCCCCACTCCATTATCAGCGGCACGACCTATGTGGCCGTTCCCACGGGGGCGAGTGCCATCAAATTCGAAGATCCCCGCCTGCAAATGATGATGGCCGCCCCCCCGCGCCAAAAATCCGCACGCGACGCCCTGCGCAGCTTTATCTACAAGGCACCAGAACCGGGCGATGTCCTTTTGTGGGAAAGCTGGCTGCGCCACGAAGTGCCGGTCAACATGTCGGAAGATGAACGCATCAGCATCAGTTTCAATTATAGCTGGTAATTCACTGCCGGGTTGCGCGAGTGCGTTCTACCATGGCGAGATTTTGCGCGTGTTTTCGCTGACTTACGCCATTTCGCGATCAAAATGACAGCATGCTGCGCCTGAATGGGCTAGCCTTGGTTAACTTTGAATTAAGCGATCAAAAACCTGAATGCAGCAACCCTTTGGCACCGCGCGGGAAGTCTCCGAATTTCTGTTGGAGCGTACCGGCACCGCTCTGTTGGAAGACAAATTTGATACCTTTTTGTCCTGCATCATCCTGCCCCAGCAAGTTGAGACATTCGCAGGGCAGCGTCTTCTGACCTCGCCACAAGAGGTCCATCAGGTGTTTCGCGCCGTGCGGGCCTATCACCAGAAAAACGGCGTGACGGACATCGTCCGCCACTGTGTCGAAGCGGCATTCAAAGACCCCCATACGGTCGCTGCCACCCATGAAACGCGCCTCCTCAGCGGGGATATCATGACGCAGGATCCCTACCCGGGTTTTTCCGTTCTCAGATTTGATGGAGACACATGGCGCATCGCCAGCATGAGCTATGCCATCGAGGATCGGGATGATCTCAACGCAGCGCTGATGAGTGCCGGAACCACCGCGCCCTGAACGCAGGGGCAACCGACCGCGCGCAAACAGAGATCATCCCGTGAACGGAACCGGTTGGGAAAGCCGAACAGTGCATATGCGTCAGACACCAAACGGTGCAGATATCGCAGCCCTGAGCCGACGCGCAGGCCTGCACAGCGGTCGTTCAAATCGCCTGTTGCCGGCAGGATGCCTCACCCCACCATTCCTGCTCGCTGCAGCTGCTAGCGGCGCGCACGCCAGACCCGGAAGTAAAAAACGACCCGACGGAGTGTTCCGCCGGGTCCTTTAAAACTCTGAAACCTCTGCATTATTTTCGACGCAGAGGCGGGATGCCATCGTCGGTCAATCCCGCGCTTACCAGTCCTCGCGGACGACAACACGCGTCTTGATCGGCAGTTTCATCGCGGCAAGGCGCAGCGCCTCACGTGCGACGTCATCGTTCACACCGTCGATTTCGAACATCACGCGACCCGGCTTGACCTTGGCCGCCCAACGGTCGACCGAACCCTTACCTTTACCCATCCGAACTTCGATAGGTTTGGCAGTGACCGGCACGTCCGGAAAAATGCGGATCCAGACACGACCCTGACGTTTCATGTGACGTGTCATCGCGCGGCGTGCCGCTTCGATTTGACGTGCAGTGATCCGCTCCGGCTCAATCGCTTTCAGACCGTAGGTGCCAAAGTTCAGGTCAGACCCGCCCTTTGCCAGACCCTTAATCGAGCCCTTGAACTGTTTGCGGAATTTAGTGCGTTTTGGTTGTAGCATCTGTCATTCCCCCTTAGCGACGACCGCCAGCACCACGCGGTGCAGGGCCATCCTGGAGTTCCTGTGCTTTACGGTCACGTGCAGCCGGGTCGTGCTCCATGATCTCACCTTTGAAGATCCATGTCTTGATCCCGATGATACCATAGGCAGTTGCCGCTTCCACATGTGCGTAATCGATGTCCGCGCGCAGCGTGTGCAAAGGCACGCGGCCCTCACGATACCATTCGGTCCGCGCGATTTCCGCGCCGCCCAGACGACCGGCGACATTCACACGGATGCCCAAGGCACCCATACGCATGGCGTTCTGCACGGCGCGCTTCATGGCACGACGGAAAGACACCCGGCGTTCCAGCTGCTGCGCAATGCTTTCACCGACAAGCGCCGCGTCCAGCTCAGGCTTGCGCACTTCAACGATGTTGAGGTGCAACTCGCTTGCAGTCATCTTGGCGATCTTCTGGCGCAGACCTTCGATGTCCGCACCCTTTTTACCGATGATGACACCGGGGCGTGCTGTGTGGATCGTGACGCGGCACTTCTTGTGCGGACGTTCGATGATCACACGGGCCACACCGGCCTGATGACACTCTTTCTTGATGAAATCACGGATCGCGAGGTCTTCCAGCAGAAGGTCCCCGTAATCTTTCGTGTCGGCATACCAGCGGCTGTCCCAGGTGCGGTTCACCTGCAGGCGCATGCCAATCGGATTGACTTTGTTACCCATTAGGCTTGCTCCTCAACTTGGCGCACGACGATCGTGATTTCCGAAAACGGCTTGATGATCTTGCCAAAACGACCACGTGCCCGCGGGCGGCCACGTTTCATCGTCAGGTTTTTCCCGACATAGGCCTCTGCCACGATCAGCTCGTCCACATCAAGGTTGTGGTTGTTTTCACCATTGGCAATCGCGGACTGAAGGCATTTCTTCACGTCATGCGCGATCCGCTTCTTGGAGAACGTCAGATCCGTCAACGCCTGTTCCACTTTCTTGCCGCGGATAAGACCTGCAACAAGGTTCAGCTTTTGCGGGCTTGTGCGAAGCATGCGCAGTTTTGCCATCGCTTCGTTGTCAGCCACGCGGCGGGGATTTTTATCCTTGCTCATTTGCGTTTCGCCTTCTTGTCAGCCGCGTGACCGTAGTAGGTCCGCGTCGGTGAATATTCACCAAACTTCTGACCAATCATGTCCTCGGTGATGTTGACCGGGATATGTTTGCGGCCGTTGTATACGCCAAACGTCAGGCCCACGAACTGGGGCAGGATTGTCGAGCGGCGCGACCAGATCTTGATCACTTCGTTGCGACCGCTCTCGCGGGACGCTTCGGCCTTTTTCAACACATAACTGTCGACAAAAGGACCTTTCCATACTGAACGAGACATATTTTAACGCCCCTTCTTCTTGGCGTGACGCGAGCGGATGATCAGCTGGCTGGACGCTTTTTTCTTGTTCCGGGTTTTTGCACCCTTTGTCGGCTTGCCCCAAGGGGTAACCGGGTGACGACCACCAGAGGTCCGGCCTTCACCACCACCATGTGGGTGGTCGATCGGGTTCATCACGACACCACGCACAGAAGGACGAACGCCCTTGTGACGCATGCGGCCCGCTTTACCGTAGTTCTGGTTGGAGTTGTCGGGGTTGGACACGGCACCAACGGTGGCCATGCATTCCTGACGTACGAGACGCAATTCGCCGCTGCTCAGACGGATCTGAGCGTAGCCGCCATCACGGCCCACAAACTGGGCATATGTGCCCGCAGCACGGGCGATCTGGCCGCCTTTGCCGGGCTTCATCTCGATGTTGTGGATGATCGTCCCGATCGGCATGCCAGAGAAGGGCATCGCGTTACCGGGCTTGATGTCCGCTTTTTGCGACGCAACCACAGTGTCACCCACGGCCAGACGCTGAGGAGCCAGGATGTAGGCCTGCTCGCCGTCTTCGTATTTGACAAGCGCGATGAAGGCTGTGCGGTTGGGGTCATATTCGATGCGCTCGACCGTGGCCGCCACATCCATCTTGTTCCGTTTGAAATCTACGATACGGTAAAGGCGCTTTGCCCCACCGCCTTTGCGACGCATCGTGATCCGTCCGGTGTTGTTCCGTCCGCCATGTTTGGACAAGCCTTCTGTGAGGGCTTTGACCGGGCGGCCTTTCCAGAGCTCCGAACGGTCGATCAGTACCAGCCCACGCTGGCCCGGCGTCGTCGGTTTATACGACTTGAGTGCCATGTTGTCTGTCTTCCGTTTTGCTATGCGCCGGGTTGCCCCGGCGATGGTATGAAGGCCCCCGTAGGTGCCCGATTTAGATGTCCTTTCGAACAACAACGAAGCCCCGGACGAATCCGGGGCTGCCTTGCTGGAGGTCTGATATGCCGTTGTTGTGGGTGCGTCAAGGCCGCATAACTGCGCTTTGCGGTATACCGACGTCATGATAGGCTAATGGCATAAATGCTCGTCCGGAAAGACAGTCATCAGACAAAGACCGCTGAAACGCTTACTGTCTCCCGCTTTATTCAAACTGTTATTGAAAGGTATGCTCCCCATGTCAAAATACAGATCAATTGTGATCGCAACGGCCTTTGTTTTCGCTGGCTCGACAGCAGCATTGGCATCCTGCGACGGGTCATTGGGCCGTGGTTGGGCCGGTGGAAATGGTAAAGGCAGCTACGAAATGGCGGCGGGTGCGCAAAGATGCGCAATTCCTTTTGCCAGCTTCTATTCAAACAATGGAAATACGCGCACACCTGCAAATGAAGTCAGCCTGCGGCGCGCACCCAAATCCGGCACCATAACGCTATCATCTTCGGGTATCGTTTATACACCCGAAGCGGGCTTTACCGGCAAAGACCGTTTCTGCACCATCAACCGGAGCAGCAAGTTCGAAGGTGAGACCCTCTCGGGCTGCATTACTGTCACGGTAAAATAGGGGCTGAAGCGTCTGACGAAACACCTGAAACACTAGGCATCACGTGACGCGTTGAAATCTTTGATTTCGAGCAGCGTTACGTGGCTCGGATTTTCCGCATGACGCTTTGGGATCGCTCCGCTGACTGACCCGGAGCGTCGCGCGATAATTGGTGCTTTAGGCAAGTCACCAACGCTCTGATCACGTACCGTCGCGACCTTTTCCGGTGTCGGGCAATAAGACGACTAATTTGGTAGTGTGGCGGTCAAGCTGACCGATATGGCCCATAATCCGACCTGTCCATACATGGAAAATCCGATCAGAACCTGAACCGCACGGCGAGACCGCCAAGCGGGGCTGTGTCGTAGGATTGGCTGCTGATTTGATTGCCCGAGGCGTCATCCAGCCTGAGCCGCCCGTCAAATTCTGCCCCCACAAAGGCGCTGAGCGACAGGCCGGGGTTGGGGTTGTACTGGTAGGAGATCACGACAGGGATGCTTTCGTCCTCGCCCACGCCATCTGGTGCAAGGCCCTTGTCATCAAGCCGAAAGCGCACGCTTTCAGAACGCGCGGACAGGGAAAGCTGCGACGTATCGCTCAGCTTATATCCCAGGGTCAGCCCCGGACCGCCCGTCGCACCAAGGCCCGCGCCCGTGTTCAGGTTCCAGCGCTTGGTGATGTCCCAATCAACCAGAATCGCCGGAAACACATCGGCACCACTTTCTTCCAACTGACTATAGGCGCCAAAGGCCGGGCCAATCGTAAGGCTATCACTGATCGTCCATGCCACGCCGCCGAAAATGCCGTAGGTCGTGCTGTCCGACCTGTCGGCCCCGCTCTCATAATCCCACCGGACCTGAGGCGACAGGAACACGGTTGCCGTTTCACTGGCGCGAAACCGCGTGGGGATCGACAGGCGGATGTCCTGAATATCATCCCATGGTCGTTGCGCCGCATCGCCAAAATCATAGTCGAACAGCCCAAAGCTGGCGGAGACCCCAACAGATGTGTCGTTGTCAAAACTGTATATGGAACTGCCGCGCACAAACGTGCGGGATGACGAAAAGCTGCCGCCTTTGCTGAGGTCCGTATCCCCTTGGAACACGGTGAGCGCCTCAAGCTGGGCGCGCCACCCGGCGCGGTCCTGCGCGAGACCAACAGAGCTGGTGGCGCAAAACACAAGAGCGCAACAGATCGTTCTCAAAGGCAGATCAATGCGCAAGACGCCGTTCTCCATCAGTTCTGCTTCAGTGTAACAAACTAACGCGCAGCCGCCTACATTCAATCATGGCGCGTGATTTATGTCGCGACCCTGTCCGCAACAGGACGGTTAAAACGTCGTCCACAGCACATGACCCAAAACGAAAAAGGGCGGACCCCTTGGATCCGCCCTTGTCAAAATTCGGTCCCCGGAGGGAAAGGCTTACGCCAAGGCGAGGTTCGACGCGCTTTCGCGGCCGTCGCGGCCTGCTTCGATGTCGAATGTTACTTTCTGGTCATCGTTCAGACCTGTAAGGCCCGCCCGCTCCACCGCAGAAATGTGTACAAACACATCTTTGCTGCCGCCATCGGGGGCGATAAAACCAAAACCTTTAGTTGCGTTAAACCATTTGACGGTGCCAGTAGCCATCGTCGTACTCCTAAAATTAACGCTGCCCACATTATGCGGCAGCTCGGCTAAGTCCCTGAAAGATCGTATGACTGGGCCGTGAGGAGCAGAATTTCGATAGATAGATCAACGTCGCCTCTGCCGCCTACAGGGCATTTCAGCAGATAGCAAGCGGTTTCCGCATCAAAGGCTGCTTGGCCTTGGCCGCCACCTCGACAACAAAGCCGATGCACCACAAGAAAAAGCCCCTGCGTGCACAGGGGCCTTTCGGTATTCATAATACGCTCTGATCAGAGACCGGTGGACACGTCAATCGTGTTGCCGGCTTCCAGCGTGACATAGGCTTTTTTCACGTCCTTGCGTTTGCCAAGCTGGCCACGGAAGCGCTTGACTTTGCCTTTGGTGATCGTGGTGTTGACCGCTTTGACCTTCACACCAAAGAGCGCTTCGACCGCTTCCTTGATCTGGGGTTTATTGCTGTCGATCGCCACTTCGAACACAACCGCGCCGTTTTCGGACGTCATGGTTGCCTTCTCTGTGATGATCGGCTTGCGGATCACATCGTAGTGTTCAGCTTTGGCGCTCATTTCAAACGGGCCTCCAGTGCTTCGACGCCCGCCTTCGTGATCACGAGAGTGTCACGCTTGAGGATGTCATATACGTTTGCGCCCATTGTCGGCAGGATATCCAGACCGTCAATGTTGCGCGCGGCTTGGGCAAAAGTCTCGTTGACTGTCGCACCGTCGATGATCAGCGCGCGTTTCCAGCCGAGGTTTGCAACCTGTTTGGCCAGAGCGGCGGTTTTCCCATCAGAAGACACTTCGTCAATGATGACCAGCTCGCCCGCTTTCATCTTTGCGGACAAAGCATGGCACAGACCCAGTTTGCGGAACTTCTTGGTCAGCTCGTGACCGTGGCTGCGCACCTTCGGGCCTTTGTAGACACCACCACCACGGAAGATCGGTGCGGAACGCGCGCCGTGGCGTGCGCCGCCGGTGCCTTTCTGACGATAGATCTTCTTGGTGGAGTAGTTGACTTCGGACCGGGTCTTGACCTTATGCGTCCCTGCCTGCGCGTTGTTACGCTGCCAGCGTACGACGCGGTGCAGGATGTCGGCACGTGGTTCCAGACCGAACAGCGCTTCGTCGAGGTCTACAGACCCGGCTTTGGCACCGTCAAGTTTGATGACATCGAGTTTCATGCGTCACCTTCTTTCTTTTCTGCAGCTTCTGCTTCGGCCACCGTATCGGTCTTGGCTTCGGCGGCTTCTGCGGCTTCCATCGCGGCCTGTTCTTCGGCGGCTGCGGCAGCTGCGGCGGCTTCTGCTTCGGCGGCGGCGGCGGCAGCAGCAGCTTCGGCGGCTTTCTCAGCTTCTTCGGCTGCGGATTTCAGCGCAGCGGGCAGAATGGCGTTTTCAGGGAACGGCTTTTTAACCGCATCCTTGACTGTCACCCATCCACCTTTGGAACCGGGAACAGCGCCTTTGACCATGATAAGACCACGGTTGGCATCTGTGCGCACAACCTGAAGGTTTTGCGTTGTCACACGGGCAGCCCCCATATGACCGGCCATTTTCTTGCCCTTGAAAACCTTGCCCGGGTCCTGACACTGCCCTGTGGAGCCGTGCGAGCGGTGCGAGATCGACACACCGTGGGACGCGCGCAAACCACCAAAGTTGTGGCGCTTCATCGCACCGGCAAAACCCTTACCGATCGAGGTGCCCGCCACATCGACGAACTGCCCTTCAAAGTAATGGTTGGCGGTGATCTCTTCGCCGACACCGATCAGGTTCTCGGGATCCACGCGGAATTCAGCAACCTTGCGCTTGGGTTCCACCTTCGCCGCTGCGAAGTGGCCGCGCATGGCCTGCGATGTCCGCTTGGCCTTGGCTGTACCGGCACCAAGCTGAACCGCTGAATAGCCATCCTTCTCGGAGGTCCGCTGAGCCACAACCTGCAGCTTGTCGAGTTGAAGAACGGTCACAGGGATCTGCTTCCCGTCTTCCATGAACAGCCGGGTCATCCCGACCTTTTTTGCAATAACGCCTGAGCGCAACATGATAATTACCCTCCTGTGGCTTATGACTGCAGTTTGATCTCGACGTCCACACCAGCGGCCAGGTCGAGCTTCATGAGCGCGTCCACGGTCTGGGGGGTCGGGTCAACGATGTCCAGCAAGCGCTTGTGCGTGCGGATCTCGAACTGATCACGGGATTTCTTGTCAACGTGGGGACCACGCAGAACGGTGAATTTTTCGATCTTGTTGGGCAGTGGGATGGGTCCACGCACAGAAGCACCGGTCCGCTTTGCGGTATTCACGATCTCTTGTGTGGATGTATCCAGCACCCGGTAATCAAACGCCTTCAGGCGAATACGGATGTTTTGGCTCTGAGCCATATGCATATCCCTTGAATTGGGGATCTTAACGGATTGGAGGATATACGCTCATCGTACACCCTCATCGCGTCTTTTAAATAACCCCGCAGGGGCTCGGCAGACCGAACCCCCATGAAGTTAGCGCCGTTTAGGCGGAGTCGCCGCAAAAGGCAATGGGGTTTGACATGAATCCACGCCTTTTGTTTGCGGCCCCGCGCGCAGGCGGCCAATTGGCCAAGGCGCGGCGCGAAAATACACAGGATGACCACAACGCTCCAGCCAATGCAGGGCAAAAAGGTGCCGTCTGGTGCGCTGTCAGTTTGATTGCTAGGCTGTGCGTGGAAGGCGCCATGCTTTGCGTTCACATTCCAGGGGAGGACACAGAATGAACGGTAAGAGAATCCTGATGCTCATCGGTGAGTATTCCGAGGAATACGAGATATTTGTTGTTCAGCAGGCCATGGAAGCGGTCGGGCACACCGTCCACATCATCTGTCCCGAAACGAAGAAAGGGGATCGCGTAACGACCAGCGTGCATGACTTCGGCCCGGGCGTCATGACCTGGACGGAGCACAAGGGCCATGGCATCGAGGTCGATGTAGATTTTGATCAGGTGGATACATCCGATTACGATTCCGTCTACATTGCCGGCGGACGTGGCCCGGAGTATATCCGGACCTATCCCAGAGTCCGGGAAATCGTGCGCGAGTTTCATCGCGACGACAAACCCATCGCCTCGATCTGCCATGGGCTACAGGTCCTCATCGCCGTGCCGGAAGTTATCGCGGGCAAGAAGGTCTCGGGTTTGTTCACAGTCGAGCCGGAGGTTGCCTTGACCGATGCCACCTATGTCAAAATCGGACCCAAAGCCGCCTTGCGCGACGGCAACCTTGTGACCGCAGAAGGCTGGACAGCGCTTGCGGCCTTTATCCGCGAGTATCTGGTGCTGCTGGGAACGGAGATCGTGCACAGGGACATCGCGCAAGCCGCGGAATAAAGCCAGTGCCACAGCCAAACCGCGAATAAAACGAGCTGCTGGGTGATTGGAATGCCGTAACGGCAGTCCAGATGTCCAGTTTGCTCCGCAGTCTTGCAGCGCATCTAAATCAGCAAAGCCGCAGTGATATCACTGCGGCTTTTGTTGTTACCGGTTGCCACGACACGCGGGGCCTTTCGTAGACAAGAACCTCGCGCAGCGGGGCGCGTCTCGGGATTGCTACGTAATCTTCGACACGCTTTTGAGGGCGCGTCTCGGGATTACTCCGTAATCTTCGACACGCTTTTGGGGGCGCGTCTCGGGATTACTCCGTAATCTTCGACACGCTTTTGAGGGCGCGTCTCGGGATTACTCCGTAATCTTCGACACGACGCCGGCGCCGACGGTGCGGCCGCCTTCGCGGATCGCAAAGCGCAGGCCCTGCTCCATCGCGATCGGTGCGATCAGTTCAACGCCAAAGGACACGTTGTCGCCCGGCATGACCATCTCGGTGCCTTCCGCCAGCTGAACCGTGCCCGTCACGTCCGTTGTGCGGAAGTAGAACTGCGGGCGGTAGTTCGCAAAGAACGGCGTGTGGCGGCCACCTTCGTCCTTGGTCAGGATATAGGCTTCGGCCTCGAACTTCGTGTGTGGCTTGACCGACCCCGGCTTGCACAGAACCTGGCCACGCTCAACCGCCTCACGGTCAATACCACGCAGCAGCGCGCCGATGTTGTCGCCCGCCTCACCGCGATCCAGCAGCTTGCGGAACATCTCAACACCCGTACATGTTGTGCTCTGGGTGTCCTTGATCCCCACGATCTCGATGTTGTCGCCCACGTTGATCACGCCACGCTCAACACGGCCCGTCACAACAGTACCACGACCGGAGATCGAGAAGACGTCCTCAACCGGCATCAGGAACGGCTGGTCAATCGCACGCTCAGGCGTCGGGATGAACTCATCCACAGCCGCCATCAGCTTCTTGATCGCCTCTTCACCGATCTCGGGATCACGCCCTTCCATCGCCGCCAGCGCGGAGCCGGGGATCACGGGAATGTCGTCGCCGGGGTAGTCGTAGGAGGACAGCAGCTCGCGGATTTCCATCTCGACCAGCTCAAGCAGTTCCTCGTCATCGACCTGATCGACCTTGTTCATGAAGACAACCATCGTCGGGATGCCAACCTGGCGACCCAGCAGGATGTGCTCGCGCGTCTGGGGCATCGGGCCGTCAGCCGCGTTCACAACCAGGATCGCGCCGTCCATCTGCGCCGCACCGGTGATCATGTTCTTGACGTAGTCCGCGTGACCGGGGCAATCCACATGCGCGTAGTGACGGTTTTCCGTCTCGTATTCCACATGCGCGGTCGAAATCGTGATCCCGCGCGCTTTCTCCTCAGGCGCGCCGTCAATCTGGTCATACGCCTGAAAATCACCGAAATACTTCGTAATCGCAGCCGTCAGCGTCGTCTTGCCGTGGTCAACGTGACCAATCGTGCCAATGTTAACATGCGGTTTATTACGTTCAAACTTTGCCTTTGCCATGATCGTGGCGCCCTTTTGTTGTCAGAGGGTCACGATCTGCGACCCGGTCCATTTGGTAACGCGGGCGATGTATTGCGAACTGACGGGAAAATCAAGCGCGACTTGTGCCGATTTACCCCTCGGTTTGCGACGCCCCGCTCTGAACGTCTCGCAAAAGACCGCCGTCCGCTTGATCCTCGACCACATCGCCCTGCGCGCCATCATCCTTGAACCAGCCTTTGTCTTCGTTTTCACGCACAAGAAAGTTCTCGATGGATTTGGCCGCATTTCGGGCCAGCCCTTCCAGTTGCTTTTCCGCCGACTGCGTCCAACCGGTGCCAATCAGGCTTTCACCGTCGATGTTCTCCAGAATCGTCATCTGTTCGGGCGGCACGTTCAGCTTTTTGGCCTGCGCATCGTCCCAGACGGTGACGCGGATGATCATCGCGGATTTGGGCGCAGCCACGACCGGCACGCCCGCGCGCGCCAGAATATAGCCTTCGATGCTGACGCCCAGATGATACCGTTTGCTGCCCTCATAGCGATCAAAGCGCGCGGCAATGGCATCACGCAGCGCCGTGGTCAGTTGTTCCTCGGTCACCGAACGGCTTATGGCGGTGGAGGTTTCGGCGAGCGGCGCAACCACGATGTTATGTTCAAGCCGGAAGTTGCCCAGATCCACGGGGGGATCGTTCAAGTCTTCGGGATAGGTGCAGGCCGCCAGCAGCACCAATGCAATCACCATACAGATCCGATTTATCATCGCGAAAACCCCAAAACCTCAGCGTCCCAACGCCTAAACCAATGCAGCAGAAGTCGCAACTTGGCATAGGTTGGACGCATTGCCGCTGCGCGCTAATTCACCGGTCAGGCAAGGAGTGCGCAAATGGCAAAGGACGCATTTACAGATGACAATCGCACGCCGGTGCGTATCCCGCTGGCGACCGAGCCTGTCGGCATTCTGAAAAGCTGGCAGATGATGCGCGAGAATGTGCTCAACATCATTCCCGAACAGGCGACTGAAGAACCCGTCATTTCCGGCAAGACGGCAAAGCGCTGGCATATGGTGATGGACCCGGGAGCGATCCAGCAGATTCTGCTGGACCGTGTCGAGGACTATCCGAAATCGACCGTGACGAAAAACCTGCTGCGCCCGGCCATTGGTGAATCGCTGTTTATCGCCGAAGGCGCGCATTGGCGCTGGCAACGGCGCGCCTCGGCCCCTGTGTTTTCGCACCGCAACGTCGCAGCCCTTGGGCCCGTCATGACGGCGGCGGCGGAGCGCACGGCACAGCGGGTGGCGCAGGCAGGTCCGCGGGCGGTAAACATGCTGGACGAAATGATCACTGCCACTTTTGACGTGATTGCCGAGGTGACGTTTTCCGACGACGGGAGCTTTGATCGAAACGCCGTCCATAAGGCTCTGGAGACATACGTGAACGATGCAGGTCGGGTGTCACTGCTGGACGTGCTCGGCATGCCCGATTGGATTCCGCGCCCCGGTCGCACAACCGCATCTGCGGAAATGGCACAGATGAAGCAGGACGCAGATGCCGCGATCGAGGCGCGCGCCGCGCGCGGGCCGGGAGATGTTCCCGACCTGCTCGATTTGCTGCTGGCTGGACAGGACCCGAAATCGGGCCGCTCCATGACCACCAGTGAATTGCGTGACAATCTCCTGACTTTCATCGTGGCAGGGCATGAAACAACCGCGCTGACGCTGGCTTGGTCGTTTTACCTCTGCGCCTTCGACAGCCGGGTTCAAGACAAGGCACGCGCTGAGGCACAAAAGGTTCTGCAGGGGCGCGCCGCAACCACGGCGGATGTCGAGAACCTGCCCTACATCCGTCAAATCATTGACGAAGCCTTGCGGCTTTACCCGCCAGCCGGGGTTGTCTCGCGCACCGCGCAAAAGCGCGACACTCTGTGCGGGGCCGACATCCAACCCGATGACACCGTCATGATCCCCATCTACGCGCTGGGTCGTCACAAACTGCTTTGGGACAATCCGGATCAGTTTGACCCGGACAGGTTTCAGAACCGCAAATCAATCAAACGATACGCCTATCTGCCGTTTGGCGATGGGCCGCGCATCTGTATTGGTGCATCATTCGCGGTGCAGGAAGCGGTGATCATACTGGCAACGCTTCTGTCACGGTTCCGTTTTACACCGGTGAAAGGCCGCGATCCAAAGCCTGTGATGGTCATCACGCTGCGCCCCGAAGGCGGCGTCTGGTTGATGGCTGAACCGGTCTAGGTGAACTTGTTGTCGCGCGGGAAACCGCGCGGCGCCATCCGGCCCGCCGTGGCGCGTTTTCCCGTCCATTCGGCGAGGTCCGTTTCGCTGCGGGTACGCCCTGCCGGGTCCAGCCAGCTGAGCCCTTCCGCGCGCATGAAGGTCGTCGCATCGGACAGCCCGCCGTCTTTGTACTTTTGCAAACGGACACCTTTGCCCCGGCCCATTTCAGGCAGATCCTCAAGCGGGAAGACCAGAACCTTGCGGTTTTCACCGACGACGGCCACTGTATCCCCATTCACCGGTTTGCAGATCATCGCACGCGTATCGCCGCGCACGTTCAGCACCTGTTTGCCCGTCCGGGTCTGGGCCACGACATCTGCTTCGGGCACGACAAAACCATCACCCGCGGAGGACGCGACCAACAGCTTGCGATCAGGCGCATGGGTAAGAATTGTGACGATTTCCGCCTCATTGGGCAGATCAATCATCAAGCGCAGCGGCTCTCCCATGCCCCGACCGCCCGGCAGGCTGGAGGCGGAGACCGTATAAAACCGCCCGTTCGATCCAAACACCAGCAAACGATCCGTGGTTTCCGCATGGAAGATAAAGCGCGGCCCGTCGCCATCCTTGAATTTCAACTCCCGCCCGAGGTCGATGTGGCCCGTCATTGCGCGCACCCATCCCATTTGCGAGCAAACGACCGTGATCGGCTCGCGGTCGATCATCGCCTCGATGGGCACGTCTTCGATCACCGCAGCCTCGGAGAATGTGGTGCGGCGCGCACCGCCGTCCCAGTCCTTGCCGAACTGTTTCTTGGTCGCGCGCAATTGCTCGGTGATGCTGGCCCATTGCAGACCGGGATTTTCCAAAAGGTCCTCCAGCCCGGCGCGCTCTTCCATCAGGGCCTCCTGCTCACGCACCAGTTCCATTTCCTCAAGACGGCGCAAAGACCGCAACCGCATATTCAAAATGGCCTCGGCCTGCACCTCGGTCAGCGTCACATCATCCGTCGACACTGGCGGTACATAATCCGCCTCATTGAGAGCACGCGGGTGATCGCGGCCCCAATCCTCGGCCATCAAAGCCGCCTTGGGATCGTCATCATAGCGGATGATGTCAATCACGCGATCAAGGTTCAGAAAGGCGATGATGAACCCTTCAAGCACCTCAAGACGGTGGTCGATCTTTTCCAGACGATGCGTTGAGCGCCGCTGCAAGACTTCCTGCCGATGATCAAGGAAGGCCTGCAACACCTCTTTCATCGAACAAACCTTGGGCGTCACGCCGTCAATCAGCACGTTCATGTTCAGCGAAAACCGCACCTCAAGATCGCAGTTGCGAAACAACATCCCCATCAGCACATCCGGATCAACCGACCGGGAACGCGGCTCAATGATCATCCGGATGTCATCGGCGGATTCGTCACGCACATCCGCGAGGATCGGGATTTTCTTGGTCTGAATAAGCTCCGCGATCTTTTCGATCAGCTTGGATTTCTGCACCTGATAGGGGATTTCGGTGACCACGATCTGCCATTGACCCCGGCCCAGGTCCTCCACCTCCCAACGGCAGCGCAGACGAAACCCGCCCTTGCCCGTACGATAGGCCTGCGCGATGTTTTCCGGCGGCTCCACGATCACACCACCGGTCGGGAAGTCCGGTCCGGGCACATATTTCAACAAGGTGTCATCGCGCGCATCGGGCGTTTTGATGAGGTGAATACAGGCGTCACACAGTTCGGCGATGTTGTGGGGCGGGATGTTGGTGGCCATCCCCACGGCGATGCCGCTGGACCCGTTCGCCAGCAAATTCGGGAACTGCGCGGGCAAAACCACCGGCTCGGTCAGCGTGCCGTCGTAGTTCTCACGAAAATCGACCGCATTCTCGTTCAGCCCTTCCAGCATCGCCTCGGCAACGGCGGTCATGCGCGCTTCGGTGTAGCGGCTGGCGGCGGGGTTATCGCCGTCGATATTGCCAAAATTCCCCTGCCCGTCGACCAGCGGATAGCGGACGTTGAAATCCTGCGCGAGGCGGGCCATCGCGTCGTAAATCGCGGCGTCCCCATGCGGGTGATAGTTGCCCATCACGTCGCCCGAAATCTTGGCGGACTTGCGGAAACCGCCGGTAGAAGACAAGCGCAATTCGCGCATCGCATACAGGATCCGGCGATGCACGGGCTTGAGACCATCACGCGCATCGGGCAGCGCACGATGCATGATCGTGCTCAGCGCATAGGTCAGATACCGCTCGCCAAGCGCGCGGCGCAATGGTTCGGAAAGGTCTACCGGTTTTGTGTCGCTGACATCGTTCATCGGCTTTGTTTAGCGGGGCCACAAGCAGGGAACAAGCGCCGATTGACAACACCTGTGATTGCATGGCGGCACCGGGCTGCGGGGCCTTGACTGGTCAATTTCCCCTCTTCAATACCAGCGCAGATTGCTATTGGGCCTGTGGCGGTGATTTGTGATATAAGACCACGGTGGGGATTCTGGGTGTTGTAATGAAACGATTTATTCTGTTGTCATTTGTAGTTTTGGCACTTGGGTTTTATGAACTGAGTGGTGGGCCGGATTTTGATCCGGAGGTCGCGCGGGCAAGCATCATCGACGCCCGTCAGGAACGCGAACTTGCGCGCAAGGCGGCCCTGCCCGGCCCCGTCTATGTTGCTGCTGCCCCTTCAGCTGAACCTGAAGTCGAAGACTCCGTGACGCGGGCCAATCTGAACCTTGTGTCATTTGCCTCCGTCGTGGCCGAACCCGAAATCAGCACCGTCACCGCCCCGGTGGCGGTTGCGCGCGCAGACACCCCCGAGACAGCACCGGAGATTACCGTCAAACGTCTCGCGGCAGCGCAGGATGAACCGCTCAGCCTCGCCGCGCTGAGCCCTGCGCAAGAGCCGTCACGCAATGTCTTTGCCGGATCGTCCATCGTCGCATCCTCATCGGATATCAACGGTGAGAAAAACCTGCGGTCCGTCAAAGGAACGCGGGTCAACATGCGCTCCGGTCCGGGCACGCAATACGATGTCGTCGCGCAATTGACGCAATCGGAAGAGGTCGAGGTGCTCACTGACACCGGCAACGGCTGGGTTGAACTGCGCCCGCTGGAGGGTGGACCCACGGGGTGGGTTGCGGAATTCCTGCTTACGGGCGGTTAGAATTGCATCTGGCAATCTATCTTGGCACATGGTGACCTGAAACGAAGGGAGCCCGCGTGCAAAAATCGATTCTGATCACAGGATGTTCGTCCGGCATCGGCTACTGCGCGGCGCAGGGGCTCAAAACCGCCGGCTGGCGCGTTTTCGCATCGTGCCGCAAGCAGGAAGACTGCGACCGGTTGCGCGCTGAAGGGTTTGAGAGCCCGCTGATCGACTACACCCAACCCGACACCATCCGACAAGGGCTGGACGAGGTTCTGGCGGCGACGGGTGGGACGTTGCACGCGCTGTTCAACAACGGCGCGCATGGCACGCCGGGCGCGGTCGAGGACCTGCCCACGGACGCATTGCGCGCCATATTCGAGGCGAATTTCTTTGGCTGGCACGAACTGACGCGCGCCGTGATCCCGGTCATGCGCGCGCAGGGACATGGGCGGATCATCCAATGCTCATCTGTCCTTGGCTTCGTGACGCTGCCGTGGCGCGGCGCATACAACGCGACGAAATTCGCACTTGAGGGCCTGACCGATACGCTGCGGATCGAAATGCGGGATACGGATATTCATGTGGTGCTGATTGAACCGGGGCCTGTCACCTCGAAAATCCGGCAGAATTCGATCCCGCATTTCGAACGCTGGATCAAATGGGAAACCTCGCTGCGGCGTGCGCAATACGAAAACACGCTGAACAAACGCCTCTATCACAGCGGCGGCCCCGACCCCTTTGAACTGCCCCCCAAAGCGGTGCTCAAGAAACTGCGCCATGCGTTGGAGGCGCAGACCCCCAGACCGCGATACTATGTAACGACGCCCACCTATCTGATGGGCGCCTTGCGGCGCATTCTGCCAACCCGCGCCCTCGACCGCGTTTTGGCGCGCATTTAATTTCGCTGACGCCTGAAATAGGCGTTCGCTTTTGTCAACGACGCCTCTACATCGTGCGGGGAAACAAAAAGGACTAAATATAATGGGAGATCCGTTTTTCATTCTGGCCGTGATTGCTTGTGTGGCGGTTGTTATTGTGTTGGCCCTCGGCCTCGGCGGCTTTGCAGGTGGTGGCGCATTCAACAAAAAGAACTCGAACAAACTGATGCGCTACCGGATCGGCGCGCAGTTCATCGCGGTGATCTTTATCGTGTTGTTTGTTTATTTTCGAAATCAGGGGAGCTAGGCGGCAATGGTCGTTTTGAATAAAATCTACACCAAGACCGGCGACGCGGGCGAAACCGCGCTCGGCAATGGTGCCCGGGTGGCAAAACACGCGGTGCGCGTGGCGAGCTACGGCACCTCTGATGAGTTGAATTCCTTTGTCGGCGTTGCCCGGCTGGAAGCCGAAGGCGAGATGGATGAAGCGCTGAGCCGCATACAGAACGACCTGTTTGACCTGGGCGCGGACCTGTGCCGACCCGACATGGATCAGGACGCCGAAGCGGAATATCCGCCCCTGCGGATGATCGAAGCGCAGGTCGAACGGCTGGAAAGCGAAATCGACGCGATGAACAAGAACCTTGAACCGCTGCGCAGTTTCATCCTGCCGGGCGGGTCGCGACTGGCCGCGCATTTGCATGTGTGCCGGACCGTTTCGCGTCGCGCCGAACGCCTGTGCGTCGAACTGGCCACGATGGAGGCGATCAACCCGTCGGCCGTCAAATACCTCAACCGGCTGAGCGATTGGTTCTTTGTTGCCGCGCGCACGGTCAATAATGGTGGCAAGGATGACGTGCTCTGGGTGCCGGGCGCAAATCGCTGATCGACGCACCCCGCTGGATGTCGGGCACCGGTGCGCCACACAAACACCGAAACGTGGCGTATCAATGACAGAACGTGACGATTTTACACTGTTTCACCGGCGCAGGCTCCGATAAACCACGGCACAGGACATAACGGTTGGCTTGTGATTGAGTCGCCCCACCAAGGAGAGAGACGCATATGAAGGTACTGGTGCCTGTCAAACGCGTGATCGACTACAACGTGAAAGTGCGCGTGAAAGCGGACGGTTCCGGAGTTGATCTTGCAAATGTGAAAATGTCGATGAACCCGTTTGACGAGATTTCCGTCGAACAGGCCATCCGGCTCAAGGAAGCAGGTCAGGCCGACGAGGTTGTCGTCGTCTCGGTTGGCGTCAAGCAAAGCCAGGAAACACTGCGCACAGCATTAGCGATGGGTGCGGACCGCGCCATTCTGGTGGTCGCGGCGGAGGATGTGCACAATGACATCGAACCGCTCAGTGTTGCCAAAATCCTCAAGGCCGTCGTCGAAGAAGAGCAACCTGGCCTCGTGCTCTGTGGCAAACAGGCGATCGACAATGACATGAATGCAACCGGTCAGATGCTGGCCGCCCTGCTGGGCTGGTCGCAGGCCACATTCGCCTCCGAGATTGGGGTTGAGGGCGACAAGGCCGTCGTCACCCGTGAAGTCGACGGCGGCTTGCAGACCATCAAGGTCAACATGCCAACCGTGATTACCGTTGATCTGCGTCTGAACGAGCCGCGCTATGCCTCCCTGCCCAACATCATGAAGGCCAAGAAAAAGCCGATGGATGAGAAAACGGCCGCGGATTATGGTGTGGACGTCTCGCCACGGCTGGAAATCATCAAGACTGAGGAACCGGCCGAACGGGCTGCCGGGATCAAGGTCGGTTCGGTGGACGAACTGGTATCCAAACTCAAAGAATCGGGAGCAGTATAATGGCCGTTCTTCTTCTTGCAGAAGTGACCGATGGCGCGCTGGCAATGGACGCGACCGCAAAGGCCGTCACCGCAGCGCAAGCGCTGGGTGATGTGACACTGCTCTGCACCGGGGCAAGCTGCGCGGATGCAGCGGCTGAGGCTGCGACCATTCAGGGCGTGGCCAAAGTGCTCTGTGCCGAGGATGCGATTTACGGCAAGCGATTGGCAGAGCCGGTTGCTGACCTGATCGTCTCGCTCGCAGGTGACTACGAACACATCGCAGCGCCCGCGACGACGGATGCCAAGAATAT
Organism: Roseobacter denitrificans OCh 114; assembly: GCF_000014045.1. Lineage (NCBI taxonomy): Bacteria > Pseudomonadati > Pseudomonadota > Alphaproteobacteria > Rhodobacterales > Roseobacteraceae > Roseobacter > Roseobacter denitrificans. The sequence continues at coordinate 1,331,354 of NC_008209.1, read as the reverse complement.
CATGCCTCGTGTGGCGGCCTTGCTGGATGTCATGGTGATTTCGGACGCAACTGCCGTCATCGACGCCAACACGTTCGAGCGTCCGATCTACGCAGGCAACGCGATGCAAACGGTCAAGACCGCCGACGCCAAGAAGGTCCTGACCTTCCGTGGCTCCACATTCGATGCGGCCCCGACAGGCGGTTCCGCCAGTGTCCAGAACATCGGTGCTGCGGCAAATCCGGGCTTGAGCGAATGGGTCGAGGACAAGGTTGCTGCAAGCGACCGCCCCGAGCTGACCTCGGCCGGTGTGGTCGTATCAGGCGGTCGCGGTGTGGGTTCCGAAGACGATTTCGCCCTGATCGAAAAGCTGGCAGACAAGCTTGGCGCGGCGGTCGGCGCCTCCCGCGCCGCCGTGGATTCCGGCTATGCACCCAATGACTGGCAAGTGGGACAGACCGGAAAAGTCGTAGCCCCCGAGCTTTATGTCGCCGTGGGCATTTCCGGTGCCATCCAGCATCTGGCCGGTATGAAAGACAGCAAAATCATCGTGGCGATCAACAAGGACGAAGAAGCGCCCATCTTCCAGGTGGCGGATTACGGGCTCGTCGCGGATCTGTTCACCGCAGTGCCGGAATTGATCGAAAAGCTCGACTGATCCTGCACGCATGACGTGATGAAAGGCCGTGGCATCCGTGCCGCGGCCTTTTTCTATACCAGATTTTCCAAAACGCTGCTCAGTCTCATCGCGGCCTCGCCATGGGCCTGCGGCCCCAGCATCTTTCGCGCGGCCATCGTCTCCATTTCACCAAACGACATCCCCTTCGTGCCGGCGGCTCGCGCATGTGCAGACGCGGCGACCTCCACAAAGCTGGTGGCATGAGCGGTCAACTCATCAATCATCGGACGTGTTATAAACAATGGCTCGGGCGCTTGCCCGGGATCGCTGAACAGCCCGTTATCCGCAGGCGGCATATGATCAGCAAACCAAAGCAGAACAGTGCGACCGGTTATGCGTCGCAACATGAGTTTCATGCGTGCTGTCCACGCGGCCTGCACCTCGTCCACCACAAGCTCAAATCGTTCATGGGATACCTGATGCAGCATCCCAAGCATGTGGCGGTTGAAATGGAACTCGGAAAAATCCACCTCCGGATAGATCGATGCCAGAAGCGCTGAGGCTTTGAGAAAACGATCATTCCGACGCGGGTGCACAGTATAAAACCGGTTGGACAGGTTTTGGGCACCAATAATCTGTATTACGGTCGCCTGCGCGCGGTTGGCCGCTTCCAAAACGAAACAGTCATTCAGAAACGCATCTATGCCCGCGTTCGCTACACCGAAATTAACGCAGTTCACCCCGATCTGGCTTTCAACCATGGCCGGAAACGGCGCATTTATGAATTTACCGTATGTTTCGGTACCGCCAATAAAAGCAACATAGGGAACGTCGAGCCGCCGCTGCGGACCGCGAAACAGAATACGCGATTCTCCGTACCGGCACGGCTCGTAGTTCAGGGCCCCCGCCCCGAGTACTTCATAGGTCATAAACCCACCCTTAATTTCACCCAAGATTGTGTATACAGGCCGGGTCCTTAGAATTTCTTAATGCTGGAATTTTAGACAATGCTGCTGTGCCGCATTGCACTTGCAGCTACCTGCCCCAAAGCCCTAGAATGGCGGTGTACAAAGGGGACTTCCGTGGAAATCAAATCAATTGGAATCGTGGGTGCGGGTCAGATGGGCAATGGGATTGCGCATGTCATGGCCTTGGCAGGGTATGATGTGATGCTGAATGACATCAATCAGGAAACACTGACTGCCGCGATGGAGACCATGACGCGCAACATGGACCGGCAAGTCAGCCGTGAGAAGATCTCCGCCGACGCGCAGAAAGACGCCCTCGGGCGGATCATCACGACAACCACACTCACGGATCTGGGTCAGACCGATCTGGTGATCGAGGCTGCGACTGAACGAGAAACCGTCAAACAGGCGATTTTCGAAGACCTCATTCCACATCTGAAACCGAACACGATCCTCACTTCCAACACCTCATCCATCTCGATCACGCGCCTGGCCAGCCGGACAGACCGGCCAGAAAGGTTCATGGGCTTTCATTTCATGAACCCCGTACCCGTGATGAAACTGGTTGAACTGATCCGTGGGATTGCGACAGATGAAGAAACCTATGCGGCCTGCAAGGCTGTTGTGGACCGGCTGGATAAAACCGCCGCCTCCGCCGAGGACTTCCCCGGATTTATCGTGAACCGGATATTGATGCCGATGATCAACGAGGCCGTCTACACGCTGTACGAGGGTGTCGGAAATGTCCAATCCATCGACAGTTCGATGAAGCTCGGCGCGAACCATCCGATGGGGCCCCTCGAACTGGCCGATTTCATTGGCCTTGATACCTGCCTTGCGATCATGAACGTGCTGCATGACGGGCTGGCGGATACCAAATACCGTCCCTGCCCCCTGCTCACGAAATATGTGGAGGCGGGGTGGCTGGGCCGAAAAACCCAGCGCGGGTTTTACGATTACCGTGGCGACACGCCCGTTCCAACGCGATAGGGGTTAATCCGTCAACGACAGGGTGTGATCGCGCAACCATGCCATGAAGGCGCGCGGGTCATCCTGCCGCTTGATGATCTCATCAGGGTCTATCGGATGCCCGACGATGGGTGCCTGCGGTTTGTTCAACGCGTGCACGATTTCATGCAACAGCAACCCCTGACGCAGCATCGGCGAAAGCTGGTTCGCGATCTGATAGGCGCGCGAGTTCTGGCCGGGGAATTTAATCGGTAGAACCGTCGCACCGGAGCGCCGGATCATCTTGGCCGTAAAGACATTCCATTCGCCCTCAATCGCGGGGCCAAAGAAGGTCTCCGACGACGCCACGCCACCGGAGGGAAACAAAGCCACGACGCCGCCGTTTTTCAAATGCTCCATCGCATGCGCCCGCATCGCCACACCCTTGCGCTGTGCATCAGGATCGTGCGGAAAGGGCACAGGGATCATGTAGGACCCTGCGACCTCGTCGATAACAGTCAAAAGAGAGCGGGTCAGAATGCGGTAATCGGGACGCACCCGCCCGATAAGGTCCGCAAAAATCATGCCGTCGACCATCCCATGCGGATGGTTTGACACCACGATCAAAGGCCCTGTTTTGGGAATACGGTCAAGCTGGTTCTGGGGGGTTTGCAGTTCAATCCCCATCACATCCAGCGCCGCACGCCAAAACGCCTGACCTTGCGGTGCACCGCGACGTTCGAATTCCCGCACGAGGCGCAGAATTCTCAGCCGGCCGGTGAATGTCTCAACGACACGGATAAAGGTCGCCTTCCAGGGGTCTTCAAATGTTGAAGCATAGGAAATCGCGCTGCGGTCATACTTTTGAAAGTCTACCGGTTTCGCTTGTTGATCTTGGCTGAATTCCTGCGAACTTTCTACCACGAAGTTATCCTTCAGTTCGTAAGGTCAAAGGGCTGACGCGTTAAGTCTCTTCCCCGAAGCGGTTTGCAACCAACGCGGTGAGCGCTTCTGCAAGCGCTTCTGCGTCCGGTCCGTCTGTTTCCACCTCAATAAAGCTTCCCTTGGATGCTGCCAACATCAAAAGTCCCATGATACTGTCCCCAGACGCGGACATCCCGTCCTTGGACACCTCGGCACTTGCGTCAAACCCCTCGACCACTTCGACCAGTTTGGCAGAGGCACGGGCGTGCAGCCCTTTGATATTCACGATTTCAAGTGAGCGTTTTGTCATGGGCTTTGGGGCCTTGTTATTCTGCGCTGATATTCTGACTGTCTATGTATTTTTTACCAGCTTCAAGTGCGGCACGTACGGCGTCAGGTATCGTTTTATGCCGACTTTTGGCAAGCTTGATCAGCATCGGCAGATTTGCCCCATAAAGAATTCGGCGGTTTGCGGGAACACAGGCCTGTAAACTCAGATTTGAGGGGGAACCACCAAAGAGGTCGGTGACCAGCACCACGCCATGTCCCTGATCCACGGCATCGGCGGCCACGCAGATTTCACGCTCTTTCTCGGCCCGGTCATGATCTGCATCTATCGCAATCGCCTCAATCCCGCTTTGTGCACCGACCACATGTTCAATGGCAGCCAGATATTCTCTGGCCAATCCTCCATGTGCGACGATTACAATTCCGATCAAAACTCAGGTCTCTTCATTTTTGCGCAAATCAAGCTCACGGTGTCTAATTGACACCTGCCAGCCTTCTTCTGCAAGGCGCAAAGCATGGCATTGGGCCATCACAACTGAGCGATGTTGGCCGCCCGTACACCCAAAGGCGATTGAAAGATATGACTTTCCCTCATCGCGATAAGCAGGCAGTAGCAAAAGGCTCAGATCATCCACCTTTCGGGCAAACTGCTCAAAACGGGCGTCAGCGGTCACGTACTTTTTGACCAAATCATGCGTCCCATTCAAACTGCGCAATTCGGGCACCCAGTATGGGTTGGTCAGAAAACGGCAATCAAACACCATATCAACGCTGCGCGGCAATCCGCGTTTGTAGGAAAAAGACTGCACCGAAACACTCAGCCGCCGCTTTCCACCCGGGGCAAACCAGTGTTCCACTTCAGCGCGCAACTCATGCACATTCAGATGCGTCGTGTCGATCAGCACATCGGCCCGCGCCTTCAGGGGGCCGAGCATCTCCAACTCGCGCACTATGCCTTCGGACGGGCGATCAACCGGTGCAAGCGGGTGGCGACGCCGTGTTTCCGAAAACCGACGCAACAGCACCTCGGTCGAGCAATCAAGATACAACAGTTCCGGTGCGAGACCGGGGATACCCGTCAATTTCCCCAACGCATCCACGATCACGGTTGTTGAAAAATCTCTGTTGCGCGGATCAATTCCCAGGGCCAGCGGTTGGGCGCTGGAGGGGACATCGAGGAACGCATCCAGCAGCCGCAGGGGCAGGTTGTCCACGACTTCGAAACCCGCATCTTCGAGCACGTTGAGGGCACTTGAACGCCCCGCCCCCGACGGTCCGGTGACAAATACAATGCGACGTGCGGTGGTTGATGTGTCAGTCATGCGGCTCTCTTCTGCCCGCCTTAAGGTATTGCAGAATGCTGGCAGGGAAATAGGGAGCATCAAAATGATACAAACAGGGCAACATGACCCCACAAACATCCCTACTGTGCAGCTGTGGGAGCCGTTCTGCCTCCTGCCGGTCCAGATCGATCACCAGTTCGACCTTCGTTTTTTCGAGCGTCTGCGCGTTCAGCAGGCCGATGCCTCTGGCTTCGATCATGCCCTGGGTCGGCTCCGGGGCGCGGGCAAATGCCCCGCCGTCCTTTGCACAAACCTCGGTCTGATCGTCCGCGACAAGCACAGCGCCATGAGCCATAAGCTGCAGTGCAAGCGCGGATTTACCCTGACCGGAGCGCCCTGTGATCAAGACCCCTTTGGCGTGATAATCCACACAAGTCGCATGCAGCATTTGCCAGGACACTTCGCTCACTCTCTCCTTCGATTAGATCGGCAGCCCGACAACAAAACGCGCCCCCAGTGGTTCAGAGGTAATATCCGCTTCGGTCGGGCGGATGTTTTCGGCCCATATCACCCCACCATGGGCTTCCACGATTTGCTTGGAAATGGCGAGGCCCAGTCCTGAGTTATTGCCGAAATGTTCATCCGGGCGTTGGGAGTAGAACCTTTCGAAAACGCGCAACAGCGCTTCCTCTGGGATGCCGGGCCCGGTGTCTTCGACGACGATCAGCACACGGCTGTCTTTCTTGCGCGCCCATATCCGGATCGCATCACCATCTTCGCAAAACGACACGGCATTGGTGATCAGGTTGACAAAGACCTGCGCAAGCCGCGCTTCAAGGCCATGCACGAATATTGGGGAATCGGGAAGGTCTGTAATAAAGTCAATGCCTTGGGATTGTGCATCCTCTCCGAGATACTGGCCGAGGTTCGTCAGGGTCACAAGGACGTCAAACCGTTCTGCCTCTTCCTTGACCAACTCGCTGTCCAGCCGCGATGCGTCGGAGATGTCGCTGACAAGTCGATCAAGGCGGCGAACATCATGGTCGATCACATCAAGGAGTTTCTCGCGCTGGTCCTCCCGTTTGACCATACGCAGCGTCCCGACGGCGGATCGCAGGGACGCCAGCGGGTTCTTGATCTCATGTGCCACATCCGCAGCGAACTGCTCGTTCCCGTCGATGCGATTATAGAGAGCGGAAATCATACTTCGCAATGCCGCGCTGAGCCGCCCGATCTCGTCCGGGCGGTCTGAAAGGTCCGGGATTCTGATGCGCCCCGGTTTCATCTTGCGGTTGTTTTTATCGCGGCCGATCTCTGCCGCCGCGGCCAGATCAGCCAGCGGGTTCGCGATGGTGGAGGCAAGCACAAGGCTCAATCCGACGGACACGACAGTTGCTATGACAAACATCTGCAGCACGCGTTCACGCTCTCCGCGCAGAAGGTTGTCTATTTCGCCTGCGGCAGTTACGACCGCGACAGCACCGATGGCAGTGCCGTTTTGCAGCACCGGTGTCACCACCGTGTAAAGCGTCCCGCCGGAATTGTCGGATTGGTTTCGAAACTTTGTTCCGTCTTCAAAACTCGCGTCGATCAGTGGCTTGATCTTGTCGCTCAGTGACATTTGAGCGGTGTCAGGCGCATTGCGCAAAGGGCTTGATACAGCGTGCCAGAGCCATCTGAAAGCGTCGGTAAGATAGGTTTTACGGTCAGCTTCGGCGGAGTCTGGCGTGACGGAGAGGCGGCCTTCGGTGTTCGCGATCAGCGTTTTGGAACGGTCGTACACAAAAACCTCGACACCACGGCGCAGGTCGAGGTTTTCGAGGGTCAGACCTATGTCGATACCGTCACCTGTCGCGAAATTGACCGGTGCGCCCGCTGGCAGTTGCACTTCTATGACGTCTGCAATCAATTCTGCTTCGGTGACCAGAGATGCCGCCCGTTGGAACGTCAATGCGTCGCGCGAGGAGCTCAGGTAGACGATGCCCGAGAATAGAAAAACAAGGGCTATCAGGTTCCAGGTAATGATCTTGCGCGTCAAAGGGGATGAGCGCAGCGACATCCAGCTGCGTGAGCGGCGTGCCTCGCTCTTTTCGCTTTGCGCTTCTTTCTGTGACGTCGCCCGATCGTCGTCCGGCGCGACGCTCTCCTCTTGGGACGATAGTGAGGTCATGTCGCGCAAGTATATGTCCCCTTAATCACACAGATGCGGCGGTTTATTCCTCGTTATATCTGTAGCCGATCCCGTAAAGGGTCTCAATCGCCGAGAACTCTTCGTCTGCCGACCGCATTTTCTTGCGCAAGCGTTTGATGTGGCTGTCGATCGTGCGGTCATCCACATAGACCTGATCGTCGTACGCGACATCCATAAGCTGATCGCGCGACTTCACAAAACCGGGGCGCTGCGCGAGCGCCTGAAGCAAAAGGAATTCCGTAACCGTCAGCGAAACATCCTTGCCTTTCCAGCTCACAGCGTGACGCAACGGGTCCATCCGCAGATCGCCGCGCTCAATCACTTTCGTTTCTTCGCTGTCTGCCACGACATCACCGGCCACTGCATCCTGACGCCGCAAGAGCGCGCGAATGCGCTCAACCAACAGACGTTGCGAAAACGGTTTCTTGACGTAGTCATCTGCGCCCATGCGCAGGCCCAGGACTTCGTCGATCTCATCATCCTTGGACGTGAGAAAAATCACAGGCATCGCCGATTTCTGCCGAAGCCGCTGGAGCAAATCCATCCCATCCATGCGCGGCATCTTGATATCAAGCACGGCCATATCCGGGAGGCTTCTGTTGAAGGCATCCAACGCGGCCTGACCGTCATTATAGGTCTCGACCTCGAAACCCTCAGCTTCCAGCGTCATGGACACCGAAGTCAGAATATTCCTGTCATCATCCACCAGCGCGATCTTAGACATGGGCCAAATCCCTACAGTGGTTCATTTTTTCTTGTTTTACAGCAATCAGCATCTTCAACCCCACCGAATCAATCCTTGAAAGCGAATCAGAACTTAACGCGCCGATCATTTGGTCACGAATTAGTTACGAATGACTAAATAACCGCAGATTGTTGACGCTCGGCGGACTGCGTTAACCCTTTATCGCGTGATAAATCGCCTGCCTGCGACAAAGATTGCGATGATGGCGCTAACTGCCAAAACCGTCCTGTTCACTTCGTAAAACGTCATGTTATGGACCTGCAGGCGGCCCACGCCGTCCGACGTAAATTGCGACAATCCGCCATCAAAGCGGGCATCTAGGAGAAGTAAACATGACACATGGACGGGTAAACCCGGACTTTCGGCTCGAGGATCAAGGGATCACAGGGCTTGGCACTGTCTATTACAACCTTATTGAGCCCGACCTGATCCAATACGCGCTGGCCCGTGGCGAAGGGTCGCTTGGCAAAGGCGGATCGTTCCTTGTCACCACAGGCAAATTCACCGGGCGCTCGCCAAAGGACAAACACGTCGTCAAGACTGACTCGGTTGCCGATACGATCTGGTGGGAAAACAACAGGGAGATGTCACCCGAGGGGTTCGACCAACTCTACACGGACATGCTTGCCCATATGGAAGGGCGCGATTATTTTGTTGAAGATCTGACCGGTGGTTCGGACCCCAAACACGCGATCAACGTGCGTATGGTTACCGAACTGGCATGGCATGGGCTGTTTATCCGCCACATGCTGCGCCGCCCGGACCGCGAAGATCTGGATGATTTCATCGCTGATTTCACCGTTATCAACTGCCCAAGCTTTCAGGCGGACCCCGCCAAACACAACTGCCGTTCAGAAACCGTCATCGCGATGAATTTCGACAAGAAACTCATCCTGATCGGCGGCACGGAATATGCCGGCGAAAACAAGAAGTCAGTCTTCACCCTGCTGAATTACCTGCTGCCTGAAAAAGGCGTGATGCCGATGCATTGCTCTGCCAACCACGCAGTGGGGAATCCGGTGGATACGGCCGTGTTCTTTGGCCTGTCCGGTACGGGCAAAACAACATTGTCCGCCGATCCTGCGCGCACGCTGATCGGGGACGACGAACATGGCTGGTCCGACACCGGCACGTTCAACTTTGAGGGCGGCTGCTATGCCAAAACCATCAGCCTGAACCCCGAAGCTGAACCCGAAATCTACGCCACCACAGAAAAATTCGGCACTGTTATCGAAAACATGGTCTATGATGCGGAAACCAAAGACCTTGATTTTGAAGATGACAGCCTGACAGCCAACATGCGCTGCGCTTACCCGCTGCACTATATCTCCAACGCTTCGCAAGCGGCGCGGGGCGGTCACCCCAAGAACATCATCATGTTGACCTGCGATGCCTTTGGGGTGTTGCCGCCCATCTCACGGCTGACGCCTGCGCAGGCGATGTATCACTTCCTGTCCGGGTTCACATCCAAGGTCGCCGGGACAGAGCGTGGCGTGACTGAACCGGAACCGACCTTTTCAACCTGTTTCGGCGCCCCCTTCATGCCCCGCCGCCCGGAGGTCTATGGCAACCTGCTGCGTGAAAAGATCGCGACCCATGGCGCGACCTGCTGGCTGGTGAACACGGGATGGACAGGTGGCGCCTATGGCACGGGCAGCCGGATGCCAATCAAAGCGACGCGGGGTCTTTTGACGGCAGCACTGGATGGTTCTCTGGCGGATGCCGAATTCCGCAAGGATCCCAACTTCGGCTTCCAAGTGCCGGTCGATGTCACAGGCGTGCCCGGCATTCTGCTTGATCCGCGCAGGACCTGGGACGATGCAGAAGCCTACGACCGGCAAGCGGCCAAACTCGTCAAGATGTTCTCGGACAACTTCGAACAATACCTGCCGTTCATTGACGAAGACGTCCGCGCGGCCGCCATAAGCTGACCGCGGCAGTCGTTCGTACAGATCCTTCGAATGCCTGATTGCGGGGCTTATGCAGCCAATGCGTCAAGCTCCGCAGCAGGCAGATCGAGGATGAAACGAATGTCTTCATTGCTCATGTAGACCATGACAGCTTCGACCGGTTCTTCCTCATTCTGGATGTACCAGCGCAGCGCCATGGGTTCAGCGTGCATGAACCCCATGCGCAGGCAGAAGCCCTTGTAAGCGACCGGTTTGATCATGAAGCCAACCACGTAATCCACGTCGAATTCCTTGATCGCAGACAGCAATGCATATCGCCCCAGCACAGTCGACAGACCGGAGCCGCGATACTTGCCCGGCGCGCCACCGACCCAGGTTTCACCAGAGTAGGCAACTCTGCCCGTCATGCGCTTTGCACCCGGTCCGGCCCGGTAGCGGGACCGCTCATAATCAATGTCCGGGCGCGACGGCGCAAAGCCGCGAAAACTGGTGCGAAAATACTCACCAACGCTTTTTATCCCCGTCGGCAGAATACGCAGCGCCTGCGTGTGCATTATCTCGCCCTGTTCATCGCGACCGATAATCCAGCGCGCGTTGCCTTTGCCAAGCTGATGTTGCTTGCTGTCGAAGGGATCCCCTACGACATGGTCGGGCCGCGCTTGTTTAACCCAATGTCTGTATTCGTCAAAATCATATCCCATGGTAAGCCTGACGCCGAACCGGTTCAGTATCTCTGAACTGGACGCCGCAAACTTGTCTTCTGCACTCATTCCGTGAATCGCCATTAGCCCCTCCTGCATTAAGCATTCAAGGCTGACTTTAACTCATTTTATTGGTTTTGCTGCAAAATTCGCGCAGAGGTTACAATTTACTTAACTACATCACCATGTCCTCCGGCATCTGACGCAGCATTTCGTGGGTCACTCCATTAATATGCACATCATAGGTTCGCCTAACGACTGTTATCATGGCAAAACTGTCATCGGGATATCTCGCTCCCAACAGCATCCGCTCATAACAGATAGGCATCATGACACCTTCATCGCCCTTCGGCATGAGGGTGAAGACGTGGTCGAGCCGCACAGAGCGAGTCGCCTCGATTTCTTCATAGGCATAGTTGACCAGCCGGCCAAAACCGTCACCGCCCGGCATTTGCCCCAGGGCGCTGCCGATACTGGACCGCGCCCTTTTCCAGCCAAACCACGTCACAAACGAACTCTGGTCCCCGACTTCGGTGAACAACCAGTTTCCTTCGTGGCGCCGCGAAACCGTACAATAGGGCCGCACAGCCTGAAACGCTTCATGCTCCAACTCACCCCGCGCTTGCGCCCATGCACACATGACCTCTTCGAGAATCGTTCCGGTGGACGTGAACACCTCACTGATCGGTTTTTGCTGCTGGAAATGACACCAGCCATCAGGCTCGACATGTCGCAAATACTGCAAACCGTTGATCACATCGGACTGTCCGGAAAGCCACGCATCACCCCGCGCCAGCACCTCTTCCGCCTCAGGCAAAGCGCGTCGACCTGCCTCCGTCAAATGATACTGGCGGTCTTTTACTGTAAACAATTCAACGCCTTTGGACTCTTCCAAAAGCGCGATGTGACGACGAAGTGTCTGCCGGGTGCTGCCCAGTTCCTTAACCGCATGACTAAGGTTCAACGTCCGCGCAAGTGTCGTAAATGACCGGATCATCTCATGCAAAAGCGCATGGCTATCAGGCGGCTTTCTCACCTGACTGGCGTTCTGATCTATGTCCATAATACGGTTCATGAGGGCTGATGGTAAATAAATCATCCACTAATGCAACATTTTTCACCCAGCACCCGTAAATCTTTTGTCAAAAAAAAAGAAAAAGGTACTCAGTTGATCCAAACGGTGATTCCCGCGATGAGTGAAGCCAACGCAGTAAAAGGGTTTAAAAAGTTATGTCTCATCCAGTTGATGCTCACGTTGGTCGCAAGCTTAAGCAGATCAGAACCATGCGCCGTTTGTCCCAGACAGATGTTGCCCGGGAACTGAATTTGTCTTTTCAACAAATTCAGAAATACGAGATCGGGTCCAACCGAATTGCGGCAAGCCGGCTTTATGAATTGTCACGCATCTTCGACGTTCCGACCTCTTATTTCTTTGAGGGTCTCGACGCCGCAACCAAAACAACATGCGAACGCGATCCAAGCATGGAAATCGTGACCGCACTTGCAAACATCCGGGATGACAGCGTGAAATCGCGGATCGTGACCTTTATCGAAGATGTATCCGGCGTGACAGTGGCGCGCCAAGGTTAAGGCAATTTAACGGTTTTGCCGGCAGGTGGTTTCCCGGCCGGTGTGTTGAGGTTAGTATTTGTAACGATTAACGCCCGCGGCTTGGTGCTGCGGGCTTTTTCTTGTTCTGAACCAGGTGAAACCGCCCCGGCCGCGACCGCACGCCGAAAAAGGCAAAGTAATTTTCATCCAAAATGACACACCCCAGCGTATTTAAGTTGCGCTGCAAGTGCGAAAGACTTAAACCGAGCGAGATCGAAAAAGGATGTTGATATGGCCCATGACGGACAAGACCCCTCATTTCATGTGACAGTGCTGCTGGATGACCTGCTTGAACTGACGGCAGCGGCTGTGCCGCCGGTTGAAGCGCTGCTGGAGACAGCCAAAGCGCGGGTCAAAGCCAAGGTGAGCGAGAATGGCCGCGTCTCTGGCGCGTTGATTGAACAGCATCAAACGGCTGCTCATGGTCTGGCCTGGCTTGCAACCTATGCGCAATCGCTCAAGCAGATGCAAAAATGGGCGGAGACACTGAGCGCCGAAGGCAACTTCGGAGAGACCGAACAATTGCTGCACCAGATCGCCTTTGGTGAATACCTCTGGCAAATCTATGGCGGCATTCAGATGAATCAGGGTGAGATCGTGCGGCTGCAGGATCTCGGGCTTGATCAATCTGAGATGCGCGGTCTGATGGAACCTGCGGTGATGACCCTCACGCAGTCAGGCAACACGCAGGCAGCGCGCACGCGGCTTGCCGAACTGATGCAGGAGCACTCCGCAAATACAACGGTCGGCGCCTGTGGTCTTGACGAAGAACTGGAAATGATCCGCGATCAGTTCCGCCGCTACGCTGTCGAGAAGGTAGAGCCCTTTGCTCACGAATGGCATCTCAAGGATGAGTTGATCCCGATGGAGGTGATTGACGAGTTGGCCGAGATGGGCGTTTTCGGCCTGACCATCCCCGAGGAATACGGTGGCTTCGGTCTGTCCAAAGCGTCCATGTGCGTGGTGTCAGAGGAGTTGTCGCGCGGCTATATCGGCGTGGGATCGCTCGGTACTCGGTCGGAGATTGCGGCCGAACTCATCATCGCCGGCGGTACGCAGGAGCAGAAAGAGAAATGGCTGCCCCGCCTTGCCTCCGCCGAAACACTGCCGACGGCGGTCTTCACAGAACCGAACACCGGATCGGATCTGGGCAGCTTGCGCACACGCGCGGTGAAAGATGGCGAGAATTACACCATCACCGGGAATAAAACCTGGATCACCCATGCGACCCGCACAAACGTCATGACGCTGCTGGCCCGCACAGACCCCGACACGACCGATTATCGCGGGCTGTCGATGTTTCTGGCGGAAAAAACCCCCGGTGACGATGAGAACCCCTTTCCCACCGATGGCATGACCGGCGGCGAGATCGAGGTGCTGGGCTATCGCGGGATGAAGGAATACGAACTCGCCTTCGACAACTTCGAGGTGAAGGGCGAAAATCTTTTGGGCGGCGAAGAAGGCAAGGGCTTCAAGCAACTGATGGAGACGTTCGAATCTGCGCGCATCCAGACCGCTGCCCGCGCCGTTGGCGTCGCGCAATCGGCCTTGGATATTGCCATGCAATATGCGCAGGAACGCAAGCAATTCGGCAAATCGCTGATCGAGTTCCCGCGCGTATCGGGCAAGCTCGCCATGATGGCCGTTGAAATCATGATCGCCCGTCAGCTGACCTATTTTTCAGCCTTTGAAAAAGATGAAGGGCGGCGCTGTGATGTGGAAGCCGGGATGGCAAAGCTGCTGGGTGCGCGGGTCGCATGGGCGGCAGCGGACAACGGCCTTCAAATCCACGGCGGCAATGGTTTCGCGCTCGAATATAAGATCAGCCGCGTGCTCTGCGATGCCCGTATCCTGAACATTTTCGAGGGTGCCGCAGAAATTCAGGCGCAGGTTATCGCGCGCCGCATCCTCGGCTAGAATACACAAGACATGAGGGCGCAGTTCGGTGACGGCTGCGCCCTTCTTACATCCGGCCGCCATTGTGCAAACGCACATCCAACAGGCAAGAACATGCTGCATCTGCACAACTCGCGCCTGCGACTTTCTTCGCACTTGCAGCATTTTCGCTTCGGGCGTATGCCTGAGGCATGAAACATCAGCGACTGAACAAACAATCATGGGTGGACAGGGGCCTTGCGGCACTGGTGCTCAAAGGTCCGACCGCGCTGGCCGCGGAACCACTGGCACGTGATCTTGGCACGACGAAGGGCTCGTTTTACTGGCATTTCAAGGATGTACCGGACTTCCAATCAGCGGTGGTGAAACACTGGCAGGGGCAGGCCTTTGCCAAGATGCTCGCGGCCCTCGAAGACGACGGCAGTGCCGAGCAGCGGTTGCGGCGGTTCGGCAAGGAAATCCTCGCTGATTCGCATGATCCGGCCATGCGCGCATGGGCACGCTCCGACAAATCCGTCGCAAAGGCAATTTCTCAGGTGGATACAGAACGCCTGACCTATCTGAGCAACCTGCTGCGCCATCTGGGCATCAAGAACGATGACTTTGCGCAAAGCCTGCTCGCCGCGCTCATCGGCCTGCCTGCCGTGACCAACAAAACAGCCGCCGCCAAATCCTTTGAGACGATGGTTGATCTGGTGCTGGCACTCAAGTGAAGACATCAGCCGCCATCGCGGTCGCCCTTCTGGCCGTTAATGGCTGCACCAGAGATGAAACCGCAGCGGCCTATGGTGGTGCGGATAAGGTCTGGCGCGTGGTTGAAATCGACGACATCCCCTTTGCCAGCCGCGCCACTTTGACATTCCCGGCACCGGGGCAGATTGCCGGTGATGCGCCCTGCAACAGCTACAGCGCAGCGATCACCGTGCCCTACCCCTGGTTTGATGCCGGCCCGATTGTGGCGACAAAGAAACGATGCGCGGATGCAAGCCATGAGGCACGTTTCCTCGAAGCGCTTGCAAACATGAGTCTGTCGGAAATCCTGCGTGACACGATGATCCTGTCCACGCCCGAAGGACGCAGCATCATTTTCAAAGCCGACGGCTGAAGGTTTCGACAAAACGCGCCCGCGCTTCGGGCAGAGGCTTGCCGCCCAAGTCCCGTGCCAGATGTTCGGTCAGAAAATACCCCGTCGTGATGAACGCCTGTGCGATTTCAGCATCCGGACCACCGCCGATTCCGCGCAAAATGGGCGGCAGCGGCAACAGACGGTCCGCCCAATCGCCCGCGCCCTTGGCAGAGACCGCCCGACCGCTTTTAGGGGAAACATAGATCAGATCATCACGCTGGCCCGTTACCGCACATGCCTCAAGCGCCAGCGCATAGCCCATGTCATGCAATAACTGCACCTCCCAGCGCAGATAGGCCAGCGGCCAGATTTCCCCTTCCCCCAGCAGATCCAGCAAACGCTCGGTCTCAACGTATAATGGGCGATGCGCTTCGCGTTCCGGCAGGCAGAACCCCAATAGCGCCGTTACCGCATTCAGGCCTGCGAGCGCCAGCCGGTCCCCCATCGCGGCGGCGGCGCGGCTGCGCACGGGTTCAACGAGAAAACTGCCGATGTGATCTTCGAGCCGCGCGCGCCAGGTCAGGTCAAGCTGCGCGCCTGGTTGCAGGATCGGCGCGATCTTGCGGCTGGTGCCACCGCGCACCACCCCGGCATGACGCCCATGTGAGGGGGTAAAAACTTCGATGATCGCGGCACTTTCACCATGGCGGCGCGTGCTGAGCAATATGCCTTCCTCGCGCCATTCCATCAGGCCAAACCGGGTGTATCAAGCAGGTGCCGCCCGGCGCGGTCTTCAACCTCGATCACCCAGAGATCCGGGTCAAAACCGCGTTGCCGCGCGATGGCCGCATCCACTTCGGCTTCGGACTCCGTCAGGATGACCTCCCAGGCACGGCTGTCCTGCAGCAGGTCATAGCGGCGTTGAAAGAGGGTGGCGGCACCATCCAAGGTGTTGAGTTTCACCAGCACGCTGCCTGCGGTATCGTCGCCATGCGACACCACAAAGGCAGGGATATCCTGCGCCCTGAGCCGTGTCAGATAGGCATCGACCCAGAACCGCGCCGTCAGCTGGGGCATGGCCACATGCCCTGCGCCACACACCGGCGGATATGGGCGGCGCGTTCAGACATTGCCGTCTTTGAACTCCAGACCCATCTGCGTGTATCTTTCCGCTTCATCCAGCCAATTCGGGCGGACCTTGACCTGCAGGAACAAGTGCACGCGCCGGCCAAGGAATTCTTCCAGTTCCTCGCGCGCGGCTTTGGACACGGCTTTGATGGTTTCGCCTTTGTGGCCCAGAACGATGCCCTTGTGACCATCGCGCACCACATAAATCAGCTGGTCGATCCGGGCAGAGCCGTCTTTGCGCTCTTCCCAGCCTTCCGTCTCAACTGTCATCTGATAGGGCAGTTCCTGATGCAGGCGCAGCGTCAGCTTCTCGCGCGTCATCTCGGCAGCGATGGTACGCATGGGCAGGTCTGCAATCTGGTCTTCCGGATACAGCCACGGCCCCTCCGGCACCTTGCCCGCAAGCCATGCGCGCAGCGTGTCCACACCGTGCCCCCGCTCCGCCGAAATCATGAAGGTTTCGACAAAATCATAGCGCTCATTCAGGTCTTTGCTGAGCGCCAGCAAGGCTTCGGCCTGTACCCGGTCAATCTTGTTGATGGCCAGCGCGACCATCCGGCCCTGCCCGACCTCGGCCAGCCCCTCAAGGACACGCTCAACACCCTCGGTCACACCGCGATGCGCCTCAACCAGCAACACAACCACATCCGCATCCGCTGCCCCGCTCCATGCGGCGGCCACCATGGCCCGGTCAAGCCGTCTGCGCGGCTGGAAAAGACCGGGTGTGTCCACGAAAACAATCTGGCTGTCGCCCTCCATGGCCACGCCGCGAATGCGCGCGCGCGTGGTCTGCACCTTATGCGTGACAATCGACACCTTTGCCCCGACCATGCGGTTGAGCAAGGTCGACTTTCCCGCGTTCGGCTCCCCGATCAGTGCGACAAATCCTGCACGTGTACTCATCCGCTTGTCTCCAGTTTGGCCAGCAAGGCCTGTGCCGCGGCTTGTTCGGCCTGCCGCTTTGACCCGGCCGTGGCCTGATCCGTTTCCCCGGTGCTGATCCGCACGGAAATCGTGAAAATCGGGGCGTGGTCGGGGCCCTTGCGGCTCACCTCTTCGTAGCGGGGGGGCTGCAGACCGCGGGCCTGCGCCCATTCCTGCAGCGCGGTTTTGGGATCGCGCGCGTCTTCCTCGACCTCGTGAACCCGGTCGCCCCAGAGCCGCAGGATCAGAGCGCGCGCCGCATCAAATCCCGCATCCTGATAAACGGCCGCAATCACTGCCTCGATGGCATCGCCCAAGAGTGCCTGCTTGCGCCGCCCGCCCGACAGCATCTCGGAACGCCCCAGACGCAAAACCGCCCCAAGGTCGATTTCGCGCGCAACATCGGCGCAGGTTTCTTTGCGCACGAGGGCATTGAAACGCGGAGCAAGCTGCCCTTCGGTGGCGTTATTGTCCAGCCTCAGCAAGGCTTCGGCCATGACCAGACCCAGCACCCGGTCACCCAGAAACTCCATGCGCTGATTGTCGCCCCGGTTTGCCGTGGACATGGAGGCATGCGTTACCGCCTGAGCCAAAAGCGCCGGTTGGTTAAACTGATGCCCGAGCCGCTTTTGAAAGGACTTCAGTTCCGCCGAGAGTTTCACTCCACCCTCTTGAAGAAACGATCACCGCGCCATGTCCAGAAAAACAACATGGACCGTCCCGCGGAGGAGAACATCACCCGGTCTGCCCGCCCGATCAGATTTTCGTAAGGCACAAACCCGACGCCACGCACCTGCCGCGCCAGACGGCTGTCGGCGGAATTGTCGCGGTTGTCCCCGATGAAGAAATAATGCCCTGCGGGCACCGTATAGACACCCGTGCGGTCAGACGCCTGTGGCCCGATGTCCAGCACCGTGTGGCTGACCCCGTTCGGCAGGGTCTCGATCGCGCGCGCCTTGAGGCAGTCGCCCCCGTCACCGACCGGGCCATTTGAACAGCGCGGCCTGCGCCCTTCCGGCCCCTGCGGCTCCATCACCTCGACAAAGTTCCCGGCGGGTTCCTGCGGGGCTTCTACACCGTTGATATAGACGATGCTGTCGCGCATCTGCACGGTGTCACCGGGCAAGCCGATCAGACGTTTGATATAATCGCGCCCCGACACCGGATGGCGGAAAACGATCACATCGCCGCGCTCGGGCTCTCCCCCCAGAATGCGCGTGTTGTCCCCGTCCAGAAACCCGCAGATGTTCTTGGCGTCGATGTTGATGCCAAAGCGCGGCATGATGATGCTGGGACAGGAGGCATAGGAATAGCCATAGGCCATCTTGTTCACAAAGAGAAAATCGCCCACCAGCAACGTTTCCTTCATCGAGCCCGACGGAATCCAGAAGGGCTGAAAGAACAGTGTGCGGAAAACACCCGCAATCAGCAGGGCATAGACGATCGTCTTGATCGTCTCGACAATCGCGTTTCCGGATGTCTTCTCTTCTTTGGCGGCCATGTGGGCAGGCTCCATCAATTTGTTTCGCTCGTAATGGGGGGGGCGCGGGGCACTGTCAAGACAGGCCCACACAAGGTTCAGTGAGTTTGCCGCTCGTGTGTGAACGCGCTGCGCGCCGAAATGCCAAAGGACACAGCGATCGGCGGTCAAACGGCGCCGGTGGTTTTGTTTTGGGCCGCACCTGGCATCCGTCAGCTTTTGAGGGGCAAGGCCTCGATCACCACAAAGGCCTGCGCCCATGGGTGATCATCGGTCAGTGTGACGTGGATCACCGCTTCATGACCGGGCGGGGTCATCGCCGCCAACCGCTCTTGGGCCCATCCGGTGACATGCATGACGGGCTGGCCGGATTTGAGGTTGGTGACCGACATGTCCTTCCACGCGATCCCCATGGCAAGGCCAGTGCCAAGCGCCTTGGAACACGCCTCTTTTGCCGCCCAGCGTTTTGCATAGGTGCCAGCAACATCCTTGCGCCGCTCCGCCTTGACCTGTTCAATATCGGTGAAAACCCGGTTGCGAAACCTGTCCCCAAAGCGGTCCAGCGTGCGCGCGATACGCTCAATATTCGCAAGATCCGTGCCGATGCCAAGGATCATGCCAGCCGTGTCGTCAGGATCTTGAAACTGGCAAATGCAAACAGGAAACCAAACGCCGCCTCAAAACCGCGCTTGGCACGCGTGTACGCCCGCGCAATGGGTGCCGCAGAGAAAAGGATCGCATACCCGAAAAATACGGCGCTCGATGCGCAGATCAGGGCGGCAAACAAACTCCAGACAGATGCGTGGTCTGCGCCTGGTGCCAATGCAATCGCGTAAATTGCGCCCCACCCGAGAACCGCCTTGGGGTTGGTCAGGTGAAGCATAAGTCCTTTGAGGAAAAGTTTGCGTCCTGAAACAGACGGTATCTCGACCACGCCACCGTGCCATGCCGAGCGCAGGGATTTCAGTGCAAGATACATCAAATAGGCAGCACCGACATATCGCATGATTTCAAAAAGCCACGCGTTGTTCATCATGATAGCAGAAAAGCCCAAACCGGCGGTGATACCCCAACATGCTGAGCCGACAACGATACCCGCGGCCACGGTGAGCCCGGACCGGCGCCCCATTTGCATTGAAGTGCCCGAGATTGCGAGTGTCGCCGGCCCGGGGCTTCCCCCGCCGATGACCCATCCCAACAGGATAAGCGGCAAAGGCAACAAAAACATTGCGTCTGTCATGCCCGCGCCGCATCCATCAGGCGGCGCATTTCTGCGATGGCGGGTTCCAGCCCACGAAAGATGCTTTCACCAATCAGGAAATGTCCGATGTTGAGTTCGATCACTTCGGGAAAAGCGGCAATGGGCTGCACGGTGTCATAGGTCAGCCCGTGGCCTGCGTGGACCTCAAGGCCCAACCCATGCGCAAAGGTGGCCATATCCCTCAGACGCGCCAGTTCCGCATCGCGCTGTGCGAAATCCCCTTCGGCATGGGCGTCGCAATAGGCACCGGTGTGCAGTTCGATGACCTCGGCCCCGATCCGGTGCGCCGCTTCGATCTGACGTTGCTCTGCAGCGATAAAGATCGACACCCGGCACCCGGCCTCGCGCAGCGGCGCAATGAAATGGGCCAGCACGTTTTCCTCGCGGGCGACCTCAAGACCGCCTTCGGTCGTGCGCTCTTCGCGCTTTTCGGGCACAATGCACACCGCGTGCGGTTTATGGCGCAGGGCGATCTGTTGCATCTCATCCGTCGCTGCCATCTCGAAATTGAGCGGCACGCTCAGCACATCCATCAACCCTTCGATATCCGCATCCGAAATGTGACGGCGGTCTTCGCGCAGATGCGCCGTGATGCCATCCGCGCCAGCCTCTTCGGCAATGCGGGCCGCGCGCAGCGGATCAGGATAGGCCCCCCCGCGCGCATTGCGCACCGTCGCCACATGGTCGATATTCACGCCAAGACGCAGTTTTTTTTGATCGGACATCTCAAGCCCTCCCCTAGTATTGTGGCCGGGTCACTCCCCGGCGGGCGGACGCTCCGCTTTTCGTTTCGCCTCTGCTTTGCTGGCCGCTTTGGCCTTGATCGCCTCAAGTTTGTTTTTGATCAAACCCTTGCGTCGCTTTTGATATACGCGGATCAGCGGCACTGACAAATAGTAACACACCGCGCCAAAGAAAATACCCGACACGAACCCGCCGACCATATAGGGAAAGAAAATCTCGTCATAGAAAACCCGCAGATGCGACCAGTCTGCCGTATCATCCGTGAACATCGCAACGAAGTTATGATGCAGATCTGCCGCCGCGTCCGCGAATTTGCCGCCAAAGGAGCGGTGAATGCCCTCATCCACCGGATCCCCGAGAATCCAGTGACCCGAGGACAGAGCCGCCACACCGATCGGCACATAGGTCAGCGGGTTGCCAAAGAACGTCGCCATCAGGGACGCAATGACATTGCCCCGCATCACAAAGGCCAGTCCCGCCGCGATAAAAAAGTGGAAGCCGTAAAATGGCGTGAAAGACGCGAAAACACCCGCGAATATGCCACGCGCGATGCGTTCGGGGCTGTCCGGCAGCCTGCGCATGCGATGCTTGACATAGTGAAACGCGCGGGCCCACCCACCCCGTGGCCACAAAGTTTCCAGCACGGCACGCGGCCAGCTTTTCGGATCTCTGCGTTTAAAAACCAAGAGGGGCGTCCTTACTCAATTCCAATACAGGGTGGCTTACGCCATTCTTGTTAAAATTATGATGATCTGACGACTGCGCTGCGACATCAGGCAGGTGTTTCCGTCTTATCATGCGCCATATTTCTATACCGCGATACAGAGGCCACATCACTTTCCGCTTCAAGCGTCAGCATCAAGGAATGCAGATGCGCCACATCCCGCAGTTCCACATAGATCAACAACAGGAAATAATCAGGCTTTCTGTCGACAAATTGTAAATCTGAAATATTCGCTCGGGTTTCCCCGATCAATGTGCAAATTCGTCCCAGTGTCCCTGCATCGTTGTTCAGGGTAAGCTCAATCGTCGCGCCGTAAACCGCAGGGTGCGCGCCTTCGTGCCAGCGCAAATCGAGCCACCGGTCCGGTTGATCTTCGTAAACGCTCATGCGGTCGCAATCGATCGCATGCACCACCACTCCGCGCCCCTTGAAGGTGATCCCGACAATCCGCTCGCCCGGCAGGGGCTGACAGCAAAAGGCGCGTTCGAACGACTGCCCGGGCGACAGACCGATCACCGCGCGCTTCGCATCCACTTTCACGCCTTCCCTCGGCACAAGTTCGGGATAGACTGCCTGCACGACATCGCGGCCGGTGATCTCGGCGCTGCCCAGGCGGGCAAGCAGATCAATGCGATCATTGCACCGCATGTTGCGCGCAGCCGCCTCAAGCGCCTTGTCGGTCGCCTTACGCCCCACATGCTCGAACGCGGAGCGCGCCAGTTCCTGCCCCAGTTTGACAAAGCGGGCCCGGTCTTCCTCGCGCAGCGCACGCCGGATAGCAGATCGCGCCTTGCCGGTGACGGCGATGTCAAGCCATGTGGCCTGCGGGCTTTGACCCTCCGCCGTGATCACCTCCACCGACTGGCCGTTTTTCAGCCGCGTCCAGAGCGGTACGCGCATGTGGTCAACCTTGGCCCCCACACAGGCCATGCCGATGCGCGTATGGATCGCAAAGGCGAAGTCGATCGGCGTGGCCCCGCGCGGCAGCTTTACGACCTCCCCCTTGGGCGTGAAACAGAAAACCTGATCCGAATACATCTCAAGCTTGACCGCTTCGAGGAAGTCCTCGTGATCTTCCTCGGCGTCGAACTGTTCGGTCAGGGTGCTGATCCATTTTGCAGGATCAACAGCAAAGGGATTGTTGCTGCGCACACCGTCCCGATAGGACCAATGCGCCGCAACGCCGGTTTCGGCCACATCATGCATCTGGACGGTTCTGATCTGGACCTCGACCCGCTTGCCGTCACGCCCGGAAACGGTTGTATGGATCGACCGGTATCCGTTACTTTTCGGCTGGCTGATGTAGTCCTTGAACCGCCCCGGCACCGCCCGCCACCGCTGATGGATGGCGCCCAGTGCCCGGTAACAGTCTTCTTCGCTGTCCGTGATGATGCGAAAGCCGTAGATATCCGAAAGCCGTGCAAAGGACTGGTCCTTTTCCTGCATCTTGCGCCAGATCGAATAAGGCTTCTTGGCGCGACCGAAGACTTCGGCCTGCACTCCGGCCTTGTCCAGTTCCAGCCGCATGTCACCTGTGATGCGCTGAATGACGTCGCCCGTTTCCTTCTGCAGGTTGATGAAGCGGCGAATAATGGACGCGCGCCCCTCCGGATTGAGAACCCGGAACGCGAGATCTTCGAGTTCTTCGCGCATCCACTGCATCCCCATACGCCCCGCCAACGGCGCATAGATATCCATTGTTTCGCGTGCCTTCTGCGCCTGCTTTTCTGGCTTCATCGCGCGGATGGTGCGCATGTTGTGCAACCGGTCCGACAGCTTGACCAGAATGACCCGCAGGTCTTTCGACATGGCCATGAACAGCTTGCGAAAATTCTCGGCCTGTTTGGTCTGTGACGAGTTGAGTTGCAGATTGGTCAGCTTGGTCACACCATCGACAAGCTCTGCGATCTCGTCGCCAAAGCGCGCGGCGACCTCGGAATAGGAGGCTGGGGTGTCCTCGATCGTGTCATGCAGCAGCGCCGTGATCAGCGTTGCATCATCCAGGTTCTGTTCGGTCAGGATTGCCGCTACGGCCACCGGGTGATTGAAATACAGCTCACCCGAATGGCGCAGTTGATCCGCATGCATCTCGCGGCCATAGTCATAGGCCGCGCGGATCAACTTCTGGTTGGTTTTCGGATTGTAGCGCAGAACGAGCGACACGAGGTCATCGGCGGATATTTCCAAATGATCGCCGTCTTTCATGTCAACCGCCTCTCACACCAGATCAGGCGGGCTGCGTTCAGCCCTGCCCTTGGGCCGCCATCAACTGGCGCAGCAACATCTCTTCGGACATGCTGTCTTCTTCAGGCTTGTCCTGTTCGGCACCCATCAGCAAGGCCATTGCGTCCTCTTCGGGTTCATCAACCTCGATCTGGTGCTGGTTGCTCTCGATCAGACGCTCACGCAGGTCATCGGCGCTCTGGGTTTCTTCGGCAATCTCGCGCAGCGAAACGGCGGGGTTCTTGTCGTTGTCCCGGTTGACCGTTGGCGCAGAACCGGCCGAAATTTCGCGCGCACGATGTGCTGCGAGCATCACAAGCTCGAACCGATTTGGAACTTTATCAACGCAATCTTCGACTGTGACGCGGGCCATGAAACATCTCCATCAGACAGAGTAGGGGCGGAAGTCCGTTATTTAGGTCGGTTGGCACCGCTTTACAAGCAAAGAATTACAGCGGTTCGACTTCGTTTTTGAGGTTTTCCGGCAAGGCATCGACCATCTCCTGAACGCTGACACCGCGGACCGGGTGACGCCATTCCGGTGCCACATCCGCCAGCGGGATCAGGACAAATGCCCGCTCATGCACACGCGGGTGCGGCAGGATCAACCGCTCCGGCGATGTGGTCATCTGTTGATCGATCGGCAACTGCGCCCAGTGATCGAATGTCTCGCGATCAGGCAAAACCTGATCCGCCATCGCGATCAGATCAAGGTCCAGAGTGCGCGGCCCCCACCGCTTGGTCCGGTTGCGCCTGAACAGTGATTCAACCTCGTGAAGATGGCTCAAAAGGTCGGCTGCATCCAGTTCCGTCTCAAGGGCAAAGGCCGCATTGACGAAATCCGGGCCGGATCCCGCCGGGAAGGCAGCCGTGCGAAACAGCCTGCTGAAAGCCCGAATCGATCCAACCTTAACGGGAAATTCTTTCAATGCATTCAGTACGGTATCGTGTGGGGTTCCGTTGCGTAAGCCTTGGTTTGACCCAACGGCAATCAGTGCAAGTGACCGTAATTGTGGCGATTTTTTGCCAATTTTCCCCTGTCTTGTCACTTGCGGCACAGTCAAAAAACCCTATTTTGTTCAATTGTCGGGTGCAGAAATTTTATCACAACTTTTTACGAGCACCAGCGCCTGACCAATCGAAAGGACACTTAGATGTTTTACAAGGACGAACGGCTCGCGCTGTTCATCGACGGCTCGAATTTGTACGCCGCTGCCAAATCACTGGGGTTTGACATTGACTACAAACTGCTGCGTCAGGAGTTCATGCGCCGTGGCAAATTGCTGCGCGCGTTCTACTACACGGCGCTGCTTGAGAATGACGAGTACTCTCCGATCCGACCACTTGTGGACTGGTTGAATTACAACGGGTTCACGATGGTGACGAAACCGGCAAAGGAATACACCGACAGCATGGGCCGCCGTAAGGTCAAGGGCAACATGGACATCGAACTGACGGTGGACGCGATGGAGCTTGCCCCGCGTGTTGATCACATTGTCCTGTTTTCCGGCGATGGAGATTTCCGCCCGCTGATCGAAAGCCTTCAGCGCTCCGGTGTGCGTGTTTCCGTCGTGTCGACGATTCGCAGCCAGCCCCCGATGATTTCTGACGAGTTGCGTCGTCAGGCGGACAATTTCATCGAGCTCGACGAGCTGAAAGACGTTATCGGTCGCCCTCCACGCGAGTATAACGAAGCAAGCTGAAAGAAAGCCGTTTCAGAGGGGGGCCTGCGTTGCGGCATGTCACCCTCTGGACGCAGCCGCGTCAAACCCTTACCTCTGAGACATCTGATCCGGAGTAAGACATGACGAAACCGCCCCTGACCCTCTATCTTGCAGCGCCCCGTGGCTTTTGCGCGGGCGTTGATCGCGCGATCAAGATCGTGGAACTGGCGCTCGATAAATGGGGCGCGCCCGTTTATGTCAGGCATGAAATCGTGCACAACAAATTCGTGGTGGACGGGCTGCGCGCAAAAGGCGCCATCTTTGTCGAAGAGCTTTCGGAATGCCCCGACGACCGACCCGTCATTTTTTCCGCCCATGGCGTGCCCAAATCCGTGCCCACGGCGGCGCAAGCGCGCAACCTCGTCTATGTGGATGCGACCTGCCCGCTTGTGAGCAAGGTGCATATCGAAGCCCAACGCCATGCGGACAACGGGCTGCAGATGATCATGATCGGTCATGCAGGCCACCCCGAAACTGTCGGCACCATGGGGCAATTGCCCGAAGGTGAGGTGCTGTTGGTGGAAACCCCGGAAGATGTGGCGACCGTAAAGGTAAGAGACCCCGCGAAACTGGCCTATGTCACACAAACCACGCTCAGCGTTGATGACACCGCCGATGTGGTCCACGCCTTGCAGCAGCGTTTCCCATTGATCGTGGGCCCGCACAAGGAAGACATCTGCTATGCGACCACCAACCGACAGGAGGCCGTCAAGGCCATGGCCCCGAAATGTGACGCGATGCTGGTTGTCGGGGCTCCCAACTCGTCAAACTCGCGCCGCCTTGTCGAGGTTGGCGCACGGGCCGGTTGTCAATACGCGCAACTCGTCCAGCGCGCCACGGATATCGACTGGCGCGCCCTTGATGGCATCAGCAGCATTGGCATCACCGCCGGGGCATCTGCGCCAGAGGTCTTGATCAACGAGGTGATCGCCGCGTTCGACGCACATTATGATGTGACCCAAGAGGTGGTCGAGACGGCGGTCGAAAACGTGGAATTCAAAGTACCGCGTGTCCTGCGCGAACCGGCCTGACCGTCACCGCATGTCCGCCAGACAAGACACTTTTGGCTCCCCCGATCAGCAAGCGCTTTTGGGCCGGGGGCGGGCCCTGCATGATCTGACCAGAAGCAACATCAACTATACCTATTATGGCCGGACCGTCGGCATCGTCAGCCCGGACCGTACCCCCTTTGCGGAACTGGTGTCCATGACACGGCTGCAAGGGGCCAGCCATTTTGCCCATGTGCAAAACGATCAGATGCCTGCGCTGGTGCAGCAGCTCAAACCCCATGACCTGAGCGCTGTGCACTATGCACGCTGGGTCGGTGACGCCTCTGCATTGCAGGCCGCGCGCGAAACCGTCACCAGCAAACAGCTGCCTGACGGTCTCACCAGCCTCTGGCTGACGGGCGAAAGCGACAACCGCCTGCGCGCATCCTTGGCCCGCGCCGCGCTGGCTTGCGGCGTTCTGCCACCACACCTCGCCGTGTTGAGCGGCGCGCTACAACCGGGGCTGTGCCGCATGGCCGTCACGGATCAGGGCGAGGTCGTCTCCTGTGCGGCCGCCGCCTCCTATATGCACGCCGATCACCCTGAGGGGCAGGTCGAATGCTGGTGGGGCATGCTGTCCACCGTGCCGGACTGGCGCGGTTTCGGGCTGTCATTGCGCCTCGGGGCCGAGGTGATGCTGGAGATGGCGCAAAGATACGGCTTTACGCGGTTTTTCACCGGAATCGAGCCCGGCAATACTGCTTCCGAAGTGGTCTGTACACGGCTCGGCCTGACCCTCACGGACACCAGCACGCTGTCCGTGGCGGACCCCGGCCAGTTGAGCGGCGGGCGCATGACAAAGTGATCACAGCCTCTTGCCTTGGGCGGCGCTCAGGCTCATGTTGCGGCTCATGAAATCGATCCCCTTTGCACCGCTCCTCCTTGGCCTCGCCGGCCTCATCCCCTTTGTCTGGGGGGCCGCGACCTATCTGGCCGAGCCACTGGCCCAATGGGGGGTCCGCGCACTGGGCCCGCGTTTTGTCGGGCCCTACATACAGCTTTTCTACGGGACGGTGATCCTGTCCTTCATGTCGGGCGTGCTCTGGGGCTTTGCAACCAAGGCGCAGGGTGCGCGCGCAGCCACCGCTTACACGCTTTCAGTGGTCCCTGCCCTTTGGGCGTTTTTCATGTCCGGGGGCGGGCCGACGGCAGCCGCAACCAATCTGATTTTCGGGTTCCTTGGTCTCCTGATCCTTGATTTCGCCTTTTCGATCTGGGGCCTCGCGCCAAGATGGTGGATGTCCCTGCGCATTTTGTTGACCAGCATCGTAGTCGCCTGTCTGGCCGTCGGGGTGTTCCTGTGAGTGATGCTGAAACCCTCTCCGTCTATGCGGCCAAAGCGGATGACTATGCCAATCTGACCGACGAGGCCGCCGCTCGGGACCCGAGCCTGGTCGCCTTTATCGCGGCCATGCCGAAGCGCGGGCGCGTCCTTGATCTGGGCTGTGGTCCGGGCGGGTCAGCCGCCGCAATGGCACGAGCCGGGCTTGTTGTGGACGCCTTTGACCCGGTCCCTGAAATGGTGGCACTGGCCGGGCGCCACGCGGGTGTGAGCGCCCGCAAAGCCGGTTTCGAGGATGTCACACAGGTCGATCACTACGATGGGATCTGGGCCAATTTCTCGCTGCTCCATGCCCCGCGCGATGACATGCCAAAGCATTTGGCCCGGATCGCGACCGCCCTGAAACCCGGCGGGCGGTTTCACATCGGGGTCAAAACCGGCACGGGCAGCAAACGCGATACCTTGGGCAGGCGTTACACATATTATAGCGAAAGCGAGCTGGTCGACCTGCTGGCGGCGGCGGGGCTCACGGTATTTGATCGCCGCGAAGGCTGCGACACGGGTCTGGACGGCGTTGATGCCCATTGGATTGTACTGGCCGCCCATGCCTGAGTTGTTCGCCTATACGGATGGTGCCTGTTCGGGCAACCCGGGCCCCGGCGGCTGGGGCGTTTTGCTGCAGGCCAAAGAGGGCGACAGGCTGGTCAAGGAACGCGCGCTCAAGGGCGGTGAGGCACATACCACCAACAACCGGATGGAGCTTTTGGCCGCCATCAACGCGCTGGAATCCCTCAGCCGCGCCAGCACGATCACCGTCGTGACCGACAGCAACTACGTCAAAAATGGCATCACCGGCTGGATTCATGGCTGGAAGCGAAACGGCTGGAAAAATGCCGCCAAGAAACCCGTCGCGAACGCAGAACTCTGGCAAAGGCTGGATGAGGCCAACGCACGTCACGACGTCACGTGGAAATGGGTCAAGGGGCACGCCGGGCATGCGGAAAACGAACGCGCGGACGAATTGGCGCGCGCGGGCATGGCCCCGTTCAAACCATGAGCGTGATCGGTTTCCTTGACTATGCGAGCGTGTTTATTTTTGCCCTGACCGGTGGGCTGGCCGCCAGCAGGCAGCAGTTGGACATCGTTGGCTTTGCCTTCATCGCCTGCCTCACGGCGGTGGGCGGCGGCACGCTGCGGGACCTGCTGCTGAACCGGGAGACGATTTTCTGGATTGCGCAACCGACATATATTGGCGTGGCCTGCACCGCCGCCTTGGTCGTATTTTTCACCGCGCATTTGTTTGAGAGCCGCCTGAAAACGCTGATCTGGCTGGACAGTTTCGCGCTGGCCGTGGCCGTGTCAGCCGGCACCGGCGTCGCGCTGGCGCTCGATCAGCCCGCACTGGTGGTGGTCCTGATGGGGACAATCACGGGATGCATGGGCGGGCTTTTGCGCGATGTGGTGTTGGATGATGTACCGGTGGTTTTGCGTCAGGGGGAGCTTTACGTGACCGCCGCCTTTGCGGGCGCGACGATGGCCGTGCTGACGCGCCCCTTCCTGGCGGAACCTCTCATCGCGCTGGCGCTGTGTTCCGGGGTTACATGGGCCTTGCGCGCCGGGTCACTTGCCTTTGGCTGGCGCTTGCCTGTTTATAAGAGCAGGCCACCCCGACAGTGACACCCACACCAGACACAAGAGCCTTGGAATGCCCCTTCCCGCCCAGAGAACCTCACCGCACCGCCTGATCGCAGGAATGTGCTTCACGCTGGCCGCCACCGGCGTCAACGCGGAAACCACCGGCCCGTCATTTGACTGCGCAAAAGCCAGTTCACAAGCCGAGGACCTGATATGTGCCGACGCAGCACTTGCCACGCTTGACCGGAGGTTGGCCCTGCGTTTTGGCGCCGCCCTCGAGGCGGCAGGCAACATAGAGGACGACACTGAAAATGCGCGGACTACATTGCGCGCGATGCAGCGCGGCTGGATCAAGGGACGCGACGAGTGCTGGAAAGCACAGGATGTGCGCGGCTGCGTCGAACGGGATTATCTCACCCGCGAAGGTCAACTTGTGGCCGCCTGGATGCTCGAAACACCCCTCGCGACCGTGACCTATACCTGCGAAGACAATCCCGCCAATGAAGTCACCGCCTACTTTTTTGATACCGAACTGCCCAGTATCCGCGTGGAATACGGGGACAGCGTCGCTGTCGGCTCGCTTGAGCCTGCCGCATCAGGCAGCAGATATGCCATTGAATTCGGGGGTATATTCTGGACCAAGGGCGACAGCGCGGTCTTTGAATGGCGCGCAGGCGACCCGATGTCCTGTACTGCAATCACGCGCTGACACGCAATTTGTGCCAGTAACCTCAAAGAAGATTTGCGGGGAACCCTTCATGTCAGATTTCGTTATTCCAGTGCCGCCAACCGCCTGTGTCCCCGTGGCAAGCGGGGGCATGTTTCCGGTCCGGCGCGTCTATTGCATCGGGCGCAACTATGCCGCTCATGCCGTGGAGATGGGCCATGACCCGGAGCGCGAAGCACCCTTCTTTTTCCAGAAAAACCCCGATGATCTGAACACATCCGGATCATTCCCCTACCCTGCGCAAAGCAGCGACGTGCACCATGAGGCCGAAGTCGCCGTGTTCCTGAAATCGGGCGGCACCAACATCAGCCCCGATGACGCGCTGGATCACGTTTACGGCTACGCGCTATGCCTCGACATGACCCGCCGCGATTTACAGGGCATCGCAAAAAAGGCCGGGCGTCCGTGGGAGATCGGCAAGGCCTTTCATGCCTCGGCACCGGTCGGGCCAGTCCACAGGGTGGCGGAGGTCGGCCACCTTGATCAGGGCAGGATTACCCTGCATCTGAACGGCGTACTCAAGCAAGATGGTGATCTGAACCAGATGATCTGGAAAGTGCCGGAAATGATCTCCTACCTGTCCGAATACTACACGCTTGCACCCGGTGATGTAATCCTGTCGGGCACACCCGCGGGCGTGGGGCCGGTTCAAAAAGGCGACGCCATGACGATTGCGGTCGAGGGCCTAGGCAAGATGACGATCACCGTCACCTGACCTGCGAAAAGACAAAAGAACCCCCGGATTTCACGGCCCACCCGTGCGGAACACGCGCAAAGTGACGCAAGGATAGACTCGCGTTTCAAGGTCTTTCGTCGTCTATTTCCCATCGTGCGCAGGAAAACATGCGCAGCTTACAGGGAGAGGATCAAATGAAACATCTTGCGATACTGGGTGCGGCAGCACTTTTGGCCGCCCCGGCACAGGCATCACCGCTCACAGATCAGTTCAGCAGCTTTTCCGTCCTCGGCGACAGCCTGTCGGATATCGGGAACACCGAACGGCTTTTGGGCATTCTGGCGCCGCCGGCACCGCCCTCGACAACCCCGCCAACCGATGCAGAGACCAATTTCGCCCGACTGCGCGCACCGGGTGTCTTTTCCGACGGTCCGACCTGGGCTGCCGGTTTGACGAATGAGTTTCGCAACAACGGGAAAACCGGCGTAAACCTGTCTTTCGCAGGGGCGCTGGCCGCAAATAACTGGGATCCTGTCCCCGATCTTCTGGCACAGATTTTCGCCCCTGCAAACTTGCCGCTACCGGTCACACCCCCGGTCTCTACCTATGCGGATGGGCTGGGCGGGTTGCTGAACGCGCCAACAGCACCGGGCATGCCGCCAACGCTTAATGCTGCGCGCAACCTTGGCACCACCCCCTTGGTCAGCGTCTTTATCGGCGGGAATGACTTTCTGAATGCGGCAAACAGCATTGACAGCGCTGCACCTGATTTCACGGCACTGAAAACCGCGTTAGGTAGCGCTTTGACGACCGTACAAGGCGGGTTGCAGGCCTTGGCGGGCGCCGGGGTGCGGGATTTCGTCGTCATGAACCTGCCGGACTTTGGCCTGATCCCAAGGTTCCAGAACGAAGCACCCGCGTTTCAGGACCAGCTTTCAGCGATGGCGGCCGACTACAACACGCAGCTCTCCGCCTTCTTGCAGGGCAACAACCTATTTGGCGCGACCGTGACCGAAGTGGACGTCTTTGACGCCCTGAGCGATCAGGCATTGCTGGCGTCTCGCGGCATCACGGACACGCAGAATGCCTGCGTTCAAACTGTCTCGACCACGGCTCCGTCCTGTGCGGGCTTCCTGTTTTTCGACGACATTCACCCCACCGCCGCAGGTCACGCGCTGATCAACGACATCACCCGCGCAGCGCTGAACGACACCTATCAACTGGCCCCTGTCCCGCTGCCAGCCTCTGTGCTGTTGTTGCTCTCTGCCCTTGGCGGCACATTTGTCTTGCGGCG
Source organism: Roseobacter denitrificans OCh 114 (assembly GCF_000014045.1). Classification (NCBI taxonomy): domain Bacteria; kingdom Pseudomonadati; phylum Pseudomonadota; class Alphaproteobacteria; order Rhodobacterales; family Roseobacteraceae; genus Roseobacter; species Roseobacter denitrificans. The sequence continues at coordinate 1,299,354 of NC_008209.1, read as the reverse complement.
TCGCAAACGGGCAAGCTGAAACGTCAATGCGCCGGGGCGAGCCCCGGCGCTTCTCGATCATGCATTGCAGCCATCCATCCCGACCCGCGCAATCGCATCCGCACCAAAAGTGGCCTCGCGCACACCGCCATCGTGGCTGACAAAAACCTTCGCCCCCTCGATTTCAGCGCCGGACACGGTAATCTCGCGCGTTCCGACCGTGTCATCCACGTCTATCGTGAACGCAACCTGCGCCCCGGGTGCAAAATCCGCGATGGGCAGGGCTATGCTGTTGTCCCCGTCCCTGACATCCGGCACCTCGCCCAGCAAATCGCGTCCGGCCACGAGTTCGAGGGGCTGAAACACCTGCACACCCGCACCGCGCGCGGTCACGTCAAAGATCAGACCCGCCGCAGATGCGCCAAGATCTATGGTGACGGTCACATCACTGAGCGGGCAGGTCCCATCGTTCACAAGGGTGAACCGATCCTTGGGCGCGCCCTCGTCAAATGTGACGACGATATCCGCAAACGCCGCGCCCGACGCCACGGCGGCCACTGTCAGCCCTGCAACGATTTTCATATCCGTTCTCCTGCTTGCTGCGATACAGCCTAGTGCGCAGCCACGGCCTGCACAGTCAAAGCCGCAGAAAAGAAAAAAATCTTGACCGATGAATGCTATTGAACCTAGCGTTCTGAGCAGAACTGTACACAAATGTACAGTAGTCGCGTCTGATACGAATCGAAAGGCCACAGCATGAAGTCACATTACCGCGTTGTCGTGATCGGCGGGGGTGTCGTGGGCACGTCCATCCTCTACCATCTGGCCAAGATGGGGTGGAGCGACGTGTGCCTCATCGAACGTTCCCTGCTGACAGCCGGGTCAAGCTGGCATGCGGCGGGCGGGTTTCATGCCCTGAATGCGGACCCGAACATCGCACAGCTTCAGTCCTATACGATTGACCTCTTTGACGACATTCAGGAGGAAAGCGGGCAGGACATCGGCCTGCACCGCACCGGCGGGTTGACCATGGCGGGCACGCCGGACCGTTGGGAATGGCTGCAATCGGCGTATCGCACGTTTCAGTCCATCGGCATCCACGACTGCCGCCTTGTGACGGTGGAAGAGGCAGTGGCCCTCAATCCGATCATGTCCGGTGACGGGCTGCTTGGCGGCATGTGGGCCGACCGCGAAGGGTACATCGACACAACCGGCACGGTGCACGCCTATGCAGGCGCGGCCAAGAAACGCGGCGCCACCGTGATCGAACACAACCGTGTGCTGGAACTGAACCAGACTCTGCAAGGGTGGGACGTTGTTACCGAAAAAGGGACGGTGAGCTGCGAACATGTGGTCAATGCGGCGGGCCTCTGGGCCAAGCAGGTGGGGCGTATGGCCGGGATCGAATTGCCTGTCTCCCCGCTCAACCACCACTATCTGATCTCGGACACGATCCCGCAGCTTGAAGGCCTTGATTTCGAGGTCCCCATGACCGTGGATCTCGAAGGATTCACCTATCTGCGGCAGGATCAGAAGGGCGTGCTGCTGGGCATCTACGAGGTCAATCACCAGCACTGGATGATGGACGGCGCACCGTGGGAATACGGGTTTGAATTGCAGCAGGAAGACCCCGACCGCATCGAAAATGAACTGATCATGGGCTTTGAGCGCTACCCCTGCCTGCAGGAGGTCGGCGTCAAGACATGGGTGAACGGCGCGTTCACCTTCTCGCCCGATGGCAACCCGCTGGTGGGGCCTGTGCCGGGCAAGCGCGGGTACTGGTCGGCCTGCGCGGTGATGGCCGGGTTCCTGCAGGGCGGCGGCGTCGGCAAATCGCTGGCCGAATGGATGATCAACGGCACACCTGATGCGGATGTCTACGGGATGGATGTGGCCCGCTATGGCGTCTGGGCCGAAAACAAGCAGTACATCAAGGAAACAACCGGCCAGTTCTATACCCGCCGCTTTGTGATGACCTATCCGAATGAACAGCTGCCCGCGGGCCGCCCGTTGAAAACCGCCGGGGCCTATGCGGATATGAGTGCTGCGGGCTGTCAGTGGGGGCAAAGCTGGGATTTGGAAGTGCCGCTTTATTTTGCCGAACCGGGCTTTGTCGAAGCGCCCTCGCTGAAACGCTCGAACGCGCATGGAATCGTGGCGGATGAATGTCAGGCGGTGCGCAATGGCGTCGGCCTGCTGGATATCACCGGCTTTTCCCGCTTCGAGGTGTCAGGGCCCAACGCCGAGCAGTGGCTTGACCAGATCATGGCAAGCAAGCTGCCCAAACCGGGCCGCGCGCGGCTCGCCCCCATGCTGGCCGAGGATGGGCGGCTCAAGGGTGATCTGACCGTCTTCAACTGGGGCGATGGCATCTGGTGGATCATGGGCAGCTACTACCTGCGCCGGTGGCACATGCGCTGGTTTGTCGATCACATGATGGAGGGCGTCACCCTGCGCGATCTGGGCGACGAGGTGTCCGGGTTCTCTCTGGCGGGTCCTGCATCGCTCGGTGTGATCGAGAAACTGACCGACGGCCCGATTGCGGATCTGAATTTCATGGGCTGTGGTCATTTTGACATCGGGCTGTTGCGCTGCAAGGTCGGGCGTCTGTCGGTCGCGGGTGAGCGCGGGTATGAAATCCACTGCCGCGCGGGGGATCACGCGGTGCTGCGCCGTATCCTGCTGGAGGCGGGCGCGGATGCGGGGATCCGCGAATACGGGTTCAATGCGCTGCTGAGCCTGCGGCTGGAAAAGAGCTTTGGCATCTGGAATGCGGAATTCACCCAAGGCTACACCCCCGGCATGACCGGAATGGACCGCTGGATCGACTGGGACAAGGAGTTCATTGGCAAATCCGCAGCCATGGCGGAACGCGATGGCAATGGCCCGGCACAAACACTTGTCACGATGGAAATCGACGCCGATGGTGCGGACGCCAGCGGGTTCGAACCGATTTGGGTCAACGGCGCTCAGGTCGGTTTTGTCACCTCCGGCGGATATGGCCACACGGTCGGCAAATCGCTCGCCATGGCGCTGGTGGACCCGACCCACAGCAGCGCAGGCACAGAGGTCAGCGTGCATGTGGTCGGCGTCAAGCGGGCCGCACGCATCATCGCCGCATCGCCCTATGATCCGGACGGCAAGGCCATGCGCGGATGAGCTTGCGCGAAAACACCGGGCGCAGACGGACCCGCCGCGATGGCGGGCCCAAGGCCGCACCAGAGCGCAACGTGAACTATCGCAACCTGCGCAACCCCTTTCCCCCGATGGAGGTCTTTTCCAGCGATCAGATCGCGGCCATGCATGAAACATCCCTGCGCACGCTGGAAGAGCTTGGCATCAAAGTGCTGCTGCCCGAAGCGGTCGAGGTGTTGCGCAAGGGCGGTGCGCGCGTGGTGGATCAGATGGTCTATCTCGGGCGTGACATGATTGACGCAGCCCTTGCCACCGCCCCCAGATCCATCACCGGCCGCGCCGGGGCGCGCGACCGCGACATCCTGCTGGAACTTGGCAGCCTGGTTTTTCAACCCGGCGCCGGTGCTCCGCACGCCACCGATCTCGCGCGGGGCCGCCGCCCCGGATCGGCACGGGATTTCCGGGAATACACAACGCTTTGCCATCACTTTGACGTGTTCCAGATGATGTCGCCTTCGGTCGAACCGCAAGATGTTCCCACCCATCTGCGTCACTACTTCACCACCGAAGTGCAGCTGACACGCACCGACAAATTCCCCTTCGTTTTCGCACGCGGCACACCGCAGGCGATGGACTGCTTTGAGATGCTGCGCGACTTTCGCGGCCTATCGGATGCTGAATTTGCCGACTCCCCGCACTGCTACACCATCATCAACACCAACAGCCCCCGCACGCTCGATATACCGATGGCACAGGGGTTGATTGACTTTGCCCGCAACGGGCAGCTGTCCATCGTCACGCCCTTTACACTCATGGGCGCGATGGCGCCGATCACGGTTGCAGGCGCGATCACCCTCAGCCATGCCGAGGCGCTGGCGGCGATCACCCTGACACAACTGGTCAAACCCGGCGCACCGGTCTGCTATGGGACATTCACGTCCAATGTGGACATGAAATCGGGTGCACCCGCGTTTGGCACCTCGGCGCATTTTCAGGCCTCGCTGGCGGCGGGCCAACTCGCGCGTTTTACCGGTCTGCCGTGGCGCAGCGCGGCGGGCTCTGCCTCCAATATCAACGACGTGCAGGCGGCCAATGAAAACCAGATGGGCCTCTGGGGCTCCCTGATGGGTGGCGCGACGGTGATCATCCACGCCGCTGGCTGGCTTGAGGGCGGCCTGAGCGTATCTTACGAGAAAATCATCACCGACTTCGAAGTGTTGAACATGATCGCAGAGCTATGCGCGGGCAAGCAGGCGGGCATTGATGAGATCGGGTTTGACACAGCCCTCAGCGCGGTTGAACCCAGCGGCCACTTCTTTGCCGCCCCTCAAACCATGGCGCGTTACAATACCGAATTCTACGAACCTATCGTGCATGATTACGCAAATTTCGGCACATGGACAGAACGCGGCGCACAGGACGCCAACCAGCGCGCCACCAGAGTCTGGCAGGATATTCTGGCCGCAGATAAACGGCCCGAGGTGGACGGCAAACGTCTGGAGAACCTGCAGGATTTCATCGCAAAACGCACGGCCGAGGGCGGTGCCCCGCCCGAAAGCTAGACACCGATGGACCGTTCAGACCCCACCTTGCACCGCGACAACCCCGACAGTGAACCGCTGATCGGCAATATCAAGGTGACCCGCGATGATTGGCTAAACATCGCCATGGCCGCCCTGATCCGCGACGGGGTCGAAGGCGTGAAAATTCAGGCCATGGGCGCGGCCCTTGGCGTGTCACGATCCAGCTTCTACTGGTATTTCAAATCCCGACAGGACCTGCTTGATGCGCTGCTGGAGCATTGGCGCCACACCAATACGGCGGCCTTGGTCCGTATGGCCGAGCGCCCCGCCGATACGATCACCGAAGCGGTGGGAAATGTGTTTCGCTGTGTGATTAATCCCGCGCTTTTTGACACGCGGCTGGATTTTGCCGTGCGCGATTGGGCGCGTCGCTCGCAAGAGGTGCGCGCTGTGCTGGACGCCTCGGAAACGCAGCGCCTGAGCGCCCTGCAGGCGATGTTCGAGAGGTTCGACTACCCACCCCTCGAAGCGACGGCCCGGGCGCGCATCCTCTACTACATGCAGATCGGGTATGATGACGCAAAGTTGAACGAGCCGATGGAGACCCGCAACAGATTGATGCCCGCCTATCTGGTTGGCTTTACCGGAAAGACACCATCGGCACGCGAAGTTGCGGAATTGCGGGCCTATGCCAATGCGCTGGACCCGGTAAAAGGTGCCAACGACGGTTCGGCCTGACACAGTTCTTCGCGCGCGCACGCGCAGGCCCCGCCCTTGGAGGCGTGCAATTTCGAACTAACTGGTTTACCTGTGCAATGATTATTTTACAGGGCGCTCCAATGACCCACCCCTTATTCCTATTCCGGCTCACCTGCGCGCTGTTTATCGCGATCTGTCTGAGTGTCCCCTCCATGGCCGCTGCACAAGGCGGGCCGGCTGCCGTGGGCGTCGAAACCGTCGAGGTCAAAACCATCGCCGACACTGTTCCGCTCTTTGCCGAGGTGGTGACTGCCCGCGAGGGGACGATTGCCAGCCGCATCGCGGGCACGGTCGATGAAATCATGGTGCTTGAGGGCGCATCCGTCGATCAGGGCGAGATGCTGGCAACCCTCGACACCGAGCTTCTGGACATTCTGGCCCGACAGGCCCAGGCACGGCTGGCAGAGGCCCGCGCAGGCATCGTGATCGCGCAGACGCGCGTCAACCGCGCAGCCAATGCTTTGGCGCGGATCGAGGGTCTGCGCAACACGGCGTCTTTCTCGACCAGCCGTTTTGATGATGCGCAAAGTGACCTGTTTGAGGCCAACGGGCTGCTCGCCGAAGCAGAGGCGCGCGTCCAGACCGCCGAGGCGACTTTGGCAGAGACCCGGTATCAACTGGACCGCGCGCGCATCACCGCCCCCTACGCCGGGATCGTGCTGGAAGTGCAGATCAACCCCGGCGAATTCATCGCATCGGGTGCCGCCGTCGTCACGCTGCTGGATGTTCAGTCCATGGAGATCGAGGCCAGCGTACCATCGAAATACGTCAGCGTTCTGCAACCCGGACAGGCGGTCGCCGGAAGCACAGAGACCGGCGTGCCGCTGGATCTGAACGTGCGCGTGTTGCTGCCCGTTGAGGATACCGCCACGCGGACGCGTCCGGTGCGCTTTACGTCGTCTGATCTGGCCTCTCTGGACCGTTTGGCCATCGGCCAGTCCATCACCATCAACATCCCCATCAGCGCCCCGCGCGAGGTTCTGTCGGTGCCCAAAGACGCCTTGGTGCAGGCCCGCGGCGGCTGGACGGTCTTCGTGGCGGCAGACGGAACGGCGCAACCGCGCACCGTGCAGATCGGTGTCGCACTGGGGGATCGCTTTGAGGTGCTGGATGGGTTGAGCGAGGGCGACGTCGTTGTGACGCGCGGCAATGAACGGCTGCGCCCCGGACAGGAAATCACGCCGATGACCGGCAGCGAGAAAGGCTAGCCCATGGACCTGATCCGCTACGCAATTGATCGCCCGATTGCCGTGATGGCTGCCGTCATCATGGCCGTTCTGTTCGGCACCATCGCCGTCAGCCGCATTCCGATCCAGCTGGCACCGGATGTGCGCAAGCCCATCGTCGTGATTGAAACGCAGTGGCCCGGTGCCGCCCCTTCCGAGATTGAGCGCGAGATCGTCAACCCGCAGGAAGAGGCGCTCAGGGGCCTCGAAGGGCTGGATATCATGACCTCCCGCTCCCGCACCGGAGAGGCGGAGATCACACTCGAATTCGGCGTCGGCACCGACATGGTGCAATCGCTCTTGCTGGTGTCAAACCGGTTGGACCGTGTCGGCGATTACCCTGACGAGGCCAGCGAACCCACACTGGACACTTCCGGCGCGGATGACAGCCCCATCGCGTGGATCTTGTTGACAGCGCAAGAGGGCAACACCCGCGAAATGGCCACCTATGGCGATTTCGTCGAGGACGTCATTCAGGACCGGATCGAACGGATCGAGGGCGTCTCGGCGGTCAATGTATTCGGCGGTGTCACCCGCGAATTGCAGGTCGTGGTCGATCCGCGCAGGCTGTCGCGTTTTGACCTCACGGTGCCCGAAGTCGTGCGCGTTCTGCGAGATGAAAACATCTCCCTCTCCGCAGGGGACGTCGAAGAAGGCAAGCGCCGCTACGTGGTGCGTGCCGAGGGCAACCTCAACACCGTTGAGGCCATCAAATCGGTCGTGCTGCGCTCTGACATCGGCACCGGCGGGTCAGGTCGCGTGCGGGTGGCGGATGTGGCCGACGTCAGCTTTTCCTTTGAAGAAGCCAACTCGCGTCTGCGTTTTCGCGGCGAGCCGGGGCTGGCGTTCAACATCGTCCGTGAACCCGGCGCGAATGTCATCGAAACCATGGCCGAGGTCAAAGAGGTGCTGGCCGAACTCTCGGCAGGCCCCGTGGCAGAGGTCGGGCTCAACATGCGGCAGGCCTACGACGAAACGGTTTATATCAACGGCGCGATTGATCTGGTGACGCAGAACATCTGGATCGGCGGGGCACTGGCCGCCGCCGTGCTGATGGCGTTTTTGCGCAGCCCGCGCGCCACGCTCGTTGTGTCTCTGGCGATTCCCGTCAGCATCGTGTCCACATTCGTCGCGATGGCCGCCACCGGGCGCACGCTCAACGTCATCTCGCTCGCCGGGATTGCCTTTGCGGTGGGGATGATTGTGGATGCCGCGATTGTGGTGCTCGAAAACATCTACCGATTGCGGGAAGAAGGCAAATCGAGGCGCGAGGCCGCCTATCTCGGCGCGAAACAGGTCTGGGGGGCGATACTTGTATCCGCACTGACGACCGTTCTGGTCTTTGTCCCGATCCTCATCATGCAGCTTGAAGCGGGCCAGTTGTTCCGCGACATTGCGGTGGCCATTTCGGTGTCGGTTCTGCTGTCGCTTGTGGTCGCGGTCACGGTGATCCCGGCGCTCTCCAGCAAACTGCTGTCAAAAGGCGATCAGAAAAAGGTCAACATCTGGGGTCTTGATCACCTTGCGCGCGGCTTTCACGGGATGGTCATGTCCTATGTGCGGCTCACGGTGCGGTTCCGCGCTCTGGGGCTGTTCATGGTGGCGCTCATCGCAGGGGGTGCTGCGGTGGCAACGATCACCTTTCTGCCGCGCCTTGAATATCTGCCAGAGGGCAACCGCAACCTTGTCTTTGGCCTGATCATCCCGCCACCCGGCTATAACCTTGATACGACGCAGACCATTGCCGAGCGGATCGAAACAGTCGCCCAACCGCTCTGGGAAGCCGCGCCGGAAACGCAGACCGAAGACGGCACCCCGACGATCGACAACTTCTTTTTCGTGGCGCGCCCGGGGGCAAGTTTTGTCGGCGCATCCGCAGTGGATGGCACGCAGGCGGGGGCATTGATCCCCGTCCTGTCACAACCGATCTTTGCCGAACCCGGCACCTTCGGCTTCATGACGCAACCGTCCCTCTTTGGCCGCGGCGTCGGCGGGGGGCGCACGATCGAGTTGAACATCTCCGGTCAGGACCTCAACGATATTCTGGCAGTTGCGGGCCGCGCCGCCGGTACGATCTCGCAACTGCTGCCCCGTTCGGAAGGGCATCAGTTCCGCCCGCTACCGGGCCTTGAACTCGGCGCGCCCGAGGTGCGTCTGGTGCCGGACCGGTTGCGCCTCGCGGATGCGGGGCTCACGTCGTCGGACCTTGCCCTGACCGTTGATGCGTTCAACGACGGTCTGCGTGTGGCAGAGATCACCGTGGGGGCTGAACGCGTCAATCTGATGCTCAAGGGTGATCCCGGCCTGCAGGTCGGGCAGCGGACGCAGGACATCGGCAATTACCCTGTTGTCACCCCCTCCGGTCAGATCATCCCGGTATCCGCCCTTGCGGATGTGGTCGTCACTGCCGGCCCGACAGAAATCCGGCATCGGGATCGGTTGCGCACCGTCACGCTTGAGGTCAGACCTTCGGACGCGCTCGCACTGGAAGAGGCCGTTGAACTGCTGCAGGAAGAAGTCATCGACGTTCTCGAAGAAAGCGGCCTGCCCAATGGCGTCCGGATGAGCGTTTCAGGCACCGCCGATCAGCTCAGCCAGACGTGGGACGCGATCCAGATCAACCTCGCCGTGGCGCTGGTCATCGTGTTCCTCGTCATGGCGATCCTGTTCGAAAGCTTCGTACTGCCGCTGGTCATCATGATTTCGGTGCCCGTGGCCGCTGCGGGCGGTGTCGGGGGTCTTGCACTGCTCAACACCTTCCAGACGCAACCGCTGGATACGCTGACGCTGCTGGGGTTCATCATCCTTGTCGGGATCGTGGTCAATAATGCGATTCTGATCGTGCATCAGACGCTCTATCATTTGCGCGACGAAGGCATGTCCCCGGTCGACGCCATCGAAGAGGCGACACGCAACCGCATTCGCCCGATCTTCATGTCCACGCTGACGTCTGTCTGTGGCATGCTGCCGCTGGTCGTCTTCCCCGGCGAAGGCTCTGAACTTTATCGTGGCCTCGGCGCGGTGGTGGTGGGCGGTCTGTCCATGTCGGCGTTTCTGACCCTGCTGACCGTGCCGCCCCTGCTCAGGCTTTGCGTGCGCGCACCGATCGAGGACGAAGAGAAACTGGCGCTGCGCACCCCGGCGCAGTGATCATTTACGCCACCGGGTCGGCACGATGATCAGCGCCCCGACGGAGGCCGCAATCGCATTGATGCCGGGGCTGCGAAAGCCGATCCCGAACATCAGCGTGACGAAATACATCACGAAGGCCCCGCCAATGCAGATGATGATGCTCTGCACATAGCCGTTGTGCGTAAACCCCGACCGTTCGGAAAAGAACCCCACAAGGCCCGCGATCACAACCGTACCTATCAACGTCGGGAACATCAGCTTTTTCCTTTGAAAAGGGTGCCGTCTTCAATTGCGCTGCCGTTCAGAAAATCAGCCGCACTCTGCACCGCTTTGCCCGCGCGCTGCACCTGCGTGAGTTCCACCGCCCCCGTCCCACAGACCACCCGCAGCGGGTTCAGCCGGACCGTGCCCGGCACCCCCGACGCCTCGGCAATGCGCGACCCGAGCAGTTTGACGCGCGTGTCGCCCAGCAAGGTCCAGGCACCCGGAAACGGCGACAGCCCACGGATCAGCCGATCCACGTCTTCGGCGGGCTGGTCCCAATCCACCTGCGCCTCCGCCTTGTCGATCTTGGCCGCATAGGTCACACCGTCTTCCGGTTGTGGGACCGCCTCAAGCTGATCGAGCCGCGCCAGCGTGTCGACTATCAACGCGGCCCCCAAGGCGCTCAGCCGGTCATGCAACTGCGCTGTTGTCTCCTCGGGTCCGATGTCGACAGCTTCACGCGCAAGCACGGGGCCGGTATCAAGGCCTGCTTCCATCTGCATGATGCACACACCGGTCTGCGCATCCCCCGCCATGATGGCGCGGTGGATCGGCGCAGCCCCCCGCCAGCGCGGCAGTAAACTGGCGTGAATGTTCAGACAGCCGCGCGTCGGCGCATCCAGAATGGCCTGCGGCAGGATCAGCCCATAGGCCACGACCACGGCGACCTCGGCCTGCAGCCCCGCGAAATCCGCCAGCGCCTCATCGCTACGCAAGGACACCGGGTGGCGCACCGGGAGCCCAAGCGCCTCTGCCCGCGCCTGCACGGGCGAGGGCCGGTCTTTCTTGCCCCGCCCCGCCGGGCGTGGCGGCTGGCTGTAGACACAGGCGATCTCATGTCCTGCCGCCACCAGTGCCTCAAGCACAGGGACCGAAAAATCGGGTGTTCCCATGAAAACCAAACGCATCTTATCCTCCAGAGGGCACTAGCCGTTCAGTTTACGCGCCTTGCGCAGCAGCATATCCCGTTTCACCTTGCTGAGATTGTCGAAATACATCTTTCCCTGCAAATGGTCGATCTGATGCTGCACGCTCGTCGCCTCAAGCCCGACAAAATCGCGCTGCACGTAGGTGCCGGTTTCATCCATGAAACGCACGGTCACGCCGCGCGGACGCCGGATTTTGGCAAATACACCGGGTAAATTCGGACTCGCCTCTTCATGATCATTCATGATGGCAGACGCCTCGATAATCTCCGGATTGGCGAGACGAATGCGCCGGTCGCGCGTGTCTGATGCATCCACGACGGCCAGCCGCAACATCACGCCGATCTGCGGCGCCGCCAGCCCCACCCCCGGCATGGCATCCATCGTGTCGATCATATCATCCCAGATGCCCAGCACCTCCGGCGTGATCTCCGCTACATCGGCGGCGGCAGTGCGCAGCCGCGCGTCTGGCCATTTAAGGTAAGCGCGTACGCTCATGTGCGGGCCAGTTCCCGTTTCAGCTTGACCATCTTGCGGGTAATCATCTGGCGGCGCAGCGGCCTGAGGTAGTCAATAAACAGCTTGCCATCCAAATGGTCGATCTCATGCTGGGCGCATGTGGCCCACAGCCCGGTAAACACTTCAGACTGTGCCGCACCATCCCGGTCCATCCAGCGCACTTCGACTTCTGCCGGGCGGGTCACCTCTGCGAATTGCTCGGGGATCGACAGGCACCCTTCCTCGTAAACACTGGTCTCGTCAGAGGTGGCGATGACTTCGGGGTTGAACATGATCACCGGGCGCGGCGTATCGCCCGGCTCCTTGATACAATCCATCACGACAACCCGCTGCAGAATGCCCACCTGCGGTGCCGCAAGCCCGATGCCCGGCGCATCATACATCGTCTCAAGCATGTCATCGCCAAGCCTGCGCAACTCATCACTGATGTCGGCAACAGGCTCTGCCGTTTTCTTGAGCCGCGGATCAGGGTGCAGAATGATACTTCGTTTCATGTTTTTCATTTAGGTCAAGCGCCCGTGCTGTGCAACTGATCTCGGACTTGCGCTCGCCTCGTTTCCCGCTAGCTTGCGCCCGAAGCACACACAGGAGCACATCATGTCATTCAACGATCCCATCGAACGCCGCGGCACGCACAGCAGCAAATGGGACATGATGGAAACCCTCTTTGATGTCCCGCAACAAGACGGGATCGCCATGTGGACCGCAGACAGCGACTACGCAACCGCGCCTTGTGTGATCGACGCTTTGCGCCGCGCGGCAGATCACGGTGTCTTTGGCTATATGCCGGTCCATGATGACTACCTGAATGCCATTCAATGGTGGATGAAAACACGCCACAACTGGGACATCGACACCTCATGGGCGCTGACATCGCAAGGGTTGGGCAACGCCATCGCGCTCTGCCTTGATGTCTGGACGGACCCCGGCGCGCGGGTGGTGATTTTCACGCCCGTCTATCACGAGTTTCAGATCAAGATCGAAAAGGCGGGACGCGAGGCGGTGACCTGTCCGCTCAAACACACAGGCGACACCTATGTGCTTGACCTTGAGGACGCACAATCACGCCTTGATGGCTCCGAACAGATGCTGATCTGGTGCTCACCGCAAAACCCATCGGGCCGGGTCTGGACGACGGACGAATTGCGCGGGATTGCGGAGTTTGCTGCGCGCAACGACCTGATCCTTGTGTCCGATGAAATACACCATGATCTGGTGTTTCCCGACCATACCTTTGTGCCCATGCACATCGCCGCCCCCGAGGTCGAGGATCGCCTGATCGTCCTCACTGCAGCCTCCAAGACCTTCAACATCGCAGGCCAGCGCACGGGCAACATGATCATCCCGGATGCGAAACTGCGCAAAACGATGCAGAACCGCCTCAATACACTGGATTACAAACCCGCCGCACTGAGCCTGCAAATGATCACCGCCGCCTATTCACCCGAAGGCGCCAAATGGGTCGATGCGCAGATCGAGCACCTTGATCAGAACCGCAGGACCTTTGATGCGGCCATCGCCGACATCCCCGGCGTCATCTCCATGCCGCTGCAGGCGACCTATCTGGCCTGGGTCGATTTTTCAGGCACGGGCATGAGCTATGATGAGATATCGCAGCGGGTGCGAAAATCCGCGCGCATTGCACCCAGTCCCGGACCGGACTTCGGACCGGGCGGTGAAACCTTCCTGCGCTTCAACCTCGCCACGCAACACCACCGCATCGAGGAGGCCTGCGCCCGCCTGAAAGACGCCTTCAGCGATCTGCAATAGGGATCAGCGCGCGTCTTCGATCAGGCCTGCGGGTGCATGCTCGGGCGTTTCAAAATCCAGCGCCGGCGTTCCGCGCACAGCCGTTGCGCGCTTGAATTCATAGTGCCGCTCGCCTGATTCTTCGGCCGTTGTCACCACCAGACAGCGGAACAGATGGATGCTGCCGTCATAAAGATCGACCATACCCCGCATGTCAGGCGCATCAGCCTCCATTGCGAAACCGGTTTTCCACATGCGCAGCACCGTCTGTTTCTTGCCATCCGCACAGACCCGCAAGCGCGAGGATTTTTTCATGCTCGCAACTCTGGCCTGATCAAGACCCGATTGAATTTCCTTGGAAAATACCGCTTCCATTTTACGCAACTCCTTCTTCCCCGCCCATAAGGAGTGCCCGAAGTCTGGTAAAATGCAAGTTAAGTTTTTGTGTCACCGCTCAGAGTTGTGCAGCAATGCACCAATCCTGCGCGAAGCGGATTGTGGGCCTCTTTGAATCAATGGCTTACGATTGGCCCAACCGAAAAGGAGAGGTGACATGGGTCTTTTGATTGACGGCGTTTGGCATGACCAGTGGTATGATACCAAATCCACGGGCGGGTCCTTTAAACGCCAGGACGCGAAGTTTCGTAACTGGATCACCCATGACGGGAGTGCGGGGCCATCAGGCACAGGCGGCTTCACCCCCGATTCGGGCCGCTATCATCTCTACATCAGCCATGCCTGCCCCTGGGCGCACCGCACCATGATCTTTCGCACGCTCAAAGGTCTTGAGGATCACATCACCATCTCCGCCGTCCATCCTGATATGCTGGGCGAAGGCTGGACCTTTGAACCCGATGACAATGGTGCCACCGGTGACACCCTCTACAACAGCGCCTTTGCACGCGACATCTACACCCGCGCCGATCCCAGGTTTACCGGCCGCGTCACCGTGCCGATCCTCTGGGACAAACAGCGCGAAACCATCGTCTCGAACGAAAGCTCCGAGATCATCCGTATGTTCAACGCAGCCTTCAACGGACTGACCGGAAACAGCGATGACTATTGGCCCGAACCCCTGCGCGACGCCATCGCCCCGGTGAACGAGCGCATCTACGACACCTTCAACAACGGTGTGTACAAGGCGGGTTTTGCCACGACGCAACAGGCCTATGATGCGGCGATTGTCCCCCTGTTCGACACCCTCGACTGGCTCGAAGAGCGCCTGTCACACAACCGATACCTCATGGGCGACCAGCTGACAGAGGCAGACTGGCGGCTGTTTACCACGCTTGTGCGCTTTGATCCGGTCTATCATCTGCATTTCAAATGCAACCGCAAGCGCATCGTGGATTATCCAAACCTGTGGGGATACACGCGCGAACTCTATCAGACGCCCGGCGTTGCCGACACGGTCAACTTCGATCATATCGTGCGCCACTATCACTACAGCCACGAAACGATCAATCCGAACCGGATCATCCCGATCAACCCGGTTCTGGATTTTCACAGACCCCACGGGCGCGGCTGAGCCTGCCGCACCCGGCGGTGCGCAGCGGTACCTGCCGGGTGAATAAAAAATGTCGTGCGCCGCAGGCGCGCCTTTGGATCACGCGACGCCGTGGGGTGCCGGATCCTCCGCCGGGCCATAGTGCTCGACAATGGCGGCAAGGTCTTCTGGTGGTGTCGCACTTTGCACAAAGGCGCAGGCATTGGGCGCAAAGGAGAATATCGACCCATCCGAAAAGAAGGACGTATTGGTGACAAAGACCACCCGTGCGTCGGGCAACCGGTAGCTTGCATAATCTGCCACCGCCAAGGCACAGCCCTCCGCCAGCACAAGATCGAGAATAATGATATCTGTCGGATGTTCGCTCAGATGCGCAATAGCATCGGTCTCACCCCCCGCACAGCAGACATGCATCCCCATTCGCTGGAGATGCTTCTGCCAAATCCTGGCCAGACCATCCTCGCTTTCAACGATCAGGACTTTCATGCAGCCTCCATTCCGGCGCGATAAAACACTTTTTTGAAACAACACGTAATAGGTGTGCCCCAAAGATTAAGAAACGGTTAAGAACTTGCCTTAATTCTTAACCGTTTCCGTCAGACTTGAATAACCGGCTGAATTCCGCTTTGTGCCACGTAGATAGCGCAAAAATATGCCGATTTAGAACCGATAGGACCTGTTTTTGACAACAATACGACGCGATCATGGCGGTGGCATTGATGCGGCCCGCGCACGTTTCGGCGGCAATCGAATCGGCTGGATCGACCTTTCGACGGGTATAAATCCGCTCGCCTACCCTACCCAGCCTGTGGCCCAGAACCACTGGACGGCCCTGCCCGACCAGATGGCCTCTGATCGCTTGCTGGATGCTGCGCGTGCGCTCTGGCGCGTGCCCCCGGGCGCTGCGATCATTGCAGCCCCCGGCGCCTCCGCCCTCATTGCGCAGATACCCGGTCTCGCCACTCCCGGCGCGGTCTGCATCCCCACCCCCACCTATAACGAGCACGCAGCCGCCTTTGACGCGCATGGCTGGACCGTCGGTACGGACGCCGACGCCGCTGCTCAGGTCGTCGTGCATCCCAACAATCCCGATGGGCGTTTCTGGCACGACGACATGCTGCCCGCCCCCAAGGCCAGCCTCACCATCATCGACGAAAGTTTTTGCGACGTCGCACCCGAAAAATCGCTGATCCACCTTGCGACACGTCCCGGCACAATTGTCCTGAAAAGCTTTGGCAAATTCTGGGGGCTGGCGGGCCTGCGGCTGGGGTTTGCCATCGGTGATCCCGCACTGATCGCCGCGCTGCAGTCCCGGCAGGGGCCCTGGGCCGTGGCAGGCCCGGCGCTCGACATCGGGACCCGCGCGCTTTCCGATACCATATGGGCTGACGCGACAAGAACACGCCTGACGCAGGACAGCGCCCGGTTGGATGCCCTGATGCAAAACGCTGATGCGCAGGTGATCGGGGGCACGTCGCTGTTCCGCCTGTACCGCGTTTGCGATGCCGCCCGCTGGCAGGAACGGCTGGCAGAGCATCACATCTGGACCCGTATTTTTCCCTATGACAAGGAATGGCTGCGTCTGGGTTTACCGCATCCCGTCCAATGGGAACGCCTCGAAAACGCACTGGCATGACGCTCGCCCTGGTTCTGCTCTGTGCGTTGATGCTGGACGCTGTGCTTGGAGAACCCAAGTGGCTCTGGTCCCGCCTGCCCCATCCGGCCGTGCTCATGGGCAGGCTGATCGGCTGGCTGGACAGAACCTTCAACACCGGCCCGGCAAAGCGCGCAAAAGGAACGCTCTGCCTGATTTTTGCGGTTGGCTGCGCTGTGATCACGGGCTTGGTCCTGTCTGCCCTCGGCCCCCTTGCCGAAGTTATCATCGCCGCCATTCTGCTCGCGCAGCGCTCTTTGAGCGATCACGTCGCGGCAGTTGCCAAGGGCCTGCGGCGCTCTCTGCCCGAGGGTCGCGCGGCGGTTGCGATGATCGTCAGCCGCGATACATCCGACATGGACCCGTCACAGACCGCGCGGGCCGCCATAGAAAGCGCTGCGGAAAACATGTCGGATGGCGTGATCGCGCCTGCCTTCTGGTTTCTCATCGGCGGGCTGCCCGCAATGCTCGCCTACAAGATGATCAATACCGCCGACAGCATGATCGGCTATCGCACCCCGCGCCATCACGCCTTCGGATGGGCCGCCGCGCGCATGGACGATCTGGTCAACATCCTGCCCGCGCGGCTCACCGCTCTGCTGATCGCGAACGCCGCTTGGCAATGGGACGGGGCCGCGATCCGTGCCGATGCCAGATTGCACAAATCGCCGAACGCCGGCTGGCCGGAGGCCGCAATGGCCCGCGCCCTTGGCATCGCGCTGGCCGGTCCGCGCGCCTATGACGGCACGCTACAGGACTTCCCATGGGTGAACGAAGCAGGGCGCAAAGTGCTGAGCGCAGATGATATCGACGCGAGTCTTTCTATTTTATGGAAAGCGTGGGGCATGATGTTTACCCTTTGCGTGGTACTTGCCATCCTGTCCTAGAACAGACCGGAGTTTCCGATGCGCTTAAAAACACTCGCCTTCGTCCTTTGCTTTGCCTTCTCCCCCTTACCGCTTCTCGCAGCCTGCGGGGGCAGCTTTAATAACTTCGTGCAAAATATGAAGGCCGAAGCGGTCAGCAAGGGACATGCCCCCGCGAGCGTGGATCGCTTCTTCTCCGGCATCCGACAAAGCCAGAGCGTGCTGCGCGCGGATCGCGATCAGGGCATGTTTCAACGCCCCTTTCTGGATTTCTCCCGCAATCTGATCTCGGATGCGCGGCTGTCCAAAGGTCAGCGTCTGGGCCGCGAATATGACGCCGTTTTTGACAGTATTGACCGCCGCTACGGTGTCTCACGGGGTGTTTTGCTGGCCTTCTGGGCGTTTGAAACCGCCTATGGAACCTATCAGGGCGATTTCAACACGGCCAACGCGCTCGTCACGCTGGCTCATGACTGCCGCAGGCCCGATCTCTTTCGCCCGCAGGTCTTTGCCGCGCTCGAGCTTTACGAGATGGGCGATTTCGACCCAAAAACCACGACAGGCGCATGGGCCGGTGAAATCGGCATGGTGCAAATGCTGCCGCGCGACATCCTCGAAAACGGTCAGGACGCGGATGGCGATGGGCATGTGCGCCTCAAAACCTCGGCACCCGATGCGCTGATGTCCGGGGCGGCGATGCTGGCTGATTTCGGCTGGCGCAGAGGCGAGCCCTGGCTGCAAGAGGTGCGCCTGCCCGATAATTTCGACTGGTCGCAAACCGGCATACATATCACCAAACCGGTCAGCACATGGGCCGATATGGGTGTGACAGCGCGCAGCGGTAACCTGTTTCGCGGCGCGACCGCATCGCTGATCCTGCCGCAGGGTCACAAGGGCCCCGCCTTTATCACATATCCAAACTTCAATATTTATTTCGACTGGAATCAGAGCTTTACCTATGTCGTAACCGCCGCGTATTTCGCAACCCTGATCGAAGGCGCACCCAAAATGGACCGCGGCGCACCGGACAAGGGATTGAACGCAGAGCAGATGAAAGCCCTGCAAACCAAGTTGCAGGCGCGCGGCCATGATGTGGGAAAAGTCGATGGCATCCTTGGGGCGCGCACCCGCATTGCGGTGCAACTTGAACAGCAACGACTGGGCCTGCCCGCAGACGCATGGCCGACCCCTGCCCTGCTCGGCAAACTCTGAGGGCGAAGCATTTACCGCTTTTTAGGCGTTGAACCCTAGGGTGCGTGATGCAACATACATTCAGGTTGTTTTTTCTTTAGACCCCGCAAGGACCGCTGCCTTGTGGGGTTATTTTTTTGCCGCAGGGCGCACCGGAAAGCGCAAGCCCTTTTCAGTCAGCAGGATAATCCGCTCGCCACTCTGCACATAGCGGTCACATCGCGAAAACCCGTTGCGATAGCTGATGCAGACGGTGCCATCCTCTTCGATTTCATAGCGACCGAAAGCGGATTCGCCTGAAGCATAGGTATAGGAATACGCCCCGCCAACGGAGTATTTCGACTGCCCGTCGTCATAAAAGACAAGGGTTTGCCCCGCCGTCAGCGCATCCACCTCGTGTCGGTCCAGAATGCGGTCCGTCTCATTCAACGCCCAGTCCGCAGCGACCGCGGGAAAGGCGACAAGTCCAAAAAACAGGCCAATCAGGGTTCTCATCCACTCACCATAGACCACATTCAGGGAAACTGGGTCACACGAATGAGTGATCAGGCAACCAGCGTCTCCGCCTTTTTCAGATCAACCGACACAAGCTGGCTGACCCCTTGTTCCGCCATCGTCACCCCGAACAGTCGGTCCATGCGCGCCATGGTGACCGCATGGTGGGTGATGATCAGAAACCGGGTGTCGGTCTGGCGGCACATCTCGTCCAGCAAGTCGCAAAACCGCGTCACATTGGCGTCATCCAGTGGTGCATCCACCTCGTCGAGCACGCAGATCGGCGCGGGGTTGGCCAGAAACACCGCAAAAATCAACGCCATCGCGGTCAGCGTCTGCTCTCCGCCGGACAAAAGGCTCAGCGTCGACAGTTTCTTACCGGGCGGCTGGCACATGATCTCCAGCCCGGCCTCAAGCGGGTCATCGCTTTCCACCATGACAAGGTTGGCTTCACCCCCGCCAAACAGATGCGTGAACAGCAGCGAAAAATTGGAATTGACCTGCTCGAAAGCGGTCAAAAGCCGCTCGCGCCCTTCCCGATTGAGGCTTGCGATGCCACCGCGCAGGGTCCGGATCGCCTCTTCCAGATCGTTCTTCTCCTGCACCAGCGTGTCATGCTCGACCTGCACTTCCTTGGCGTCTTCTTCCGCGCGCAGGTTCACAGCCCCCAAGGCATCCCGCTGACGCTTCAGGCGATTGACATCCGCCTCAAGCGCTTCGGCGCGGGGCATGTCATCGGGTGTCACATCCAGTTGTTGCAGCAACTGGTTCGGCGTCAGTTGCGCGTCATCCGCGATACGCTCCGCTGCGATTGCAACGGTCTCCTTTGCGGCATCGCTGCGCGCCTCGGCTCTGGCACGCTCCTCACGCGCCTCGGACGCCAGACGCTCGGCCTCACGCTCGGCCATTGTGCTGTCGCGCAGAGCTGCTTCCGCCACGGACAACTTGTCACTGGCCTGCGCCTTGCGCGCCTCCGCCACAGTGATCGCCTCGCTGAGTTCTGCGCGTTTGGCGGCGATTTCGTCCGGTGCCGCACTGGCCTCTTTCAACTCCGCCTCGGCCGTGGCCTTGCGCTCGATCAGTTCCGCATTGCGTTTCTCGGCCGTTTCAAGACGGTGCCGCCAGCCGCTGATCTCCTTGGTCACTTCCTGCGCGCGCCTGGTCCGGGCCTCCCCCTCACGGCGCAACTCATCATGCGCGGACCGGCGCGACATCATCGTGATGCGCGAGGCCTCAACGGCGGTGCGGATCGCCTCGACCCGGTCACGCGCTTCGGCCAGATCACCCAGTTCCGCCAGCGCTGTTTCCGCTTCTTTCAGACGCGTCCGCGCGCCCATCGCCTCTTCTTCGTGCCGCGACACCGCCAGACCCAGCGATTCAAGCCGACCTTCGGCAAGATTGCGATCCGCTTCGGCCCGGCTCAGGGCGCGCCCCGCATCGGCCACCGCACGGTCCGCCGCACGCCGCGCCTCGCGCGCTTGCGCATCCGCACGGCTCAACTCTTCCAACTGGAGTTTCAGCGCATCATGCGCGGCCCGTGCTCCACCTGCGCGTTGCGTGGCCTGCTCAAGTGCCTGTTTCAATTCCTCAAGCCGGTTCAGCTGCTGCAAGCGCAGCGCCGCTGCCGACGGCGCATCCTCGGCCCAGGCGCGATAGCCATCCCAGCGCCACAAATCCCCCTCGGTGGAAACCAGCCGCTGCCCCGGCTTCAAGGCTGCTTGCAAACGCGGCGCATCTTCGGGCTCGATCAACCCGATCTGGCTCATCCGCCGCTCCAACACATCCGGCACCGACACATGCAGCGTCAGCGGCGTTACCCCCTCCGGCAGGGGTTGCGGCGCAGGATAGGCCGGCAACACGGACCAGCCCGAAGGGCCGTCCACCTCAACCTGCGGCGCGCGCAAATCATCCGCAAGGGCCGCGCCCAAAGCCTTTTCAAACCCATGCCCGACCTGCAAGCGGTCCAGAATTTGCCCACCTTCGGCTGTGTCACGCTCCAACAACTTCGCCAATGCGCCAACCTCGGCGCGCAGCGCGTTCAACTCGCCCTCTGCCTCAGATCTCTGCGCACGCGCCTCCGCTTCGCGCGCCTGCGTGTCCGCGCGCGCCTCTTCGGCGTCAATCAATGCCTTATCCGCCGCCGCTGCCTGCGTCACCGCCGTCGCCTCGGCCTCCTGCGCAACCGCAAAATCACTGCGCGCCTTTGTCAGCGCCTGCGTTGAAGCGGCAACGGCCTCGCGCGCCTTTGCGGCCTCGCTTTCGGCCTTCTCCTTGGTCTTGCGGCTGTCTTCCAACAACCGCTGGGCTGACCCATGACGCGCCGCAAGGCGGGCCACATCCTCGGTCTGTTCCGACATCTCGCCCTCGCGCGTCTGCAAAACAGCCGCCGCTTCCCGGGCCGCTTCCGCCGCCGCCGCCAAGGCCTCATCGTGGCCTTCAGCGGCCTTTTCCAACTCCTGCGCTTCCCACTCAAGACGCGCGATGGTTTCCCCCGCATCCCGGTTCAACCCGCCTTCGCGCTCTATGTCGCGGCTCAACTGTGCGATGCGGCCATTCAACGTCTCGATCAGCGACTGCGCACGCGC
Organism: Roseobacter denitrificans OCh 114; assembly: GCF_000014045.1. NCBI lineage: Bacteria > Pseudomonadati > Pseudomonadota > Alphaproteobacteria > Rhodobacterales > Roseobacteraceae > Roseobacter > Roseobacter denitrificans. The sequence goes on along the minus strand of NC_008209.1, from coordinate 1,277,844 downwards.
GTCCTGATCCGCCAGCGTGTCCCGCTGCACAGCCAGACGTTGCACGATTGCGCCCGCGACCGCTTCCTCTTCGCGCAAAGGCGGCAGGGCTTCTTCCGCTGCCACACGCGCCTTGGCCGCCTGCCTGACCGCGCCCTCCGCCTGCGCCGCTGCCGTGACCTGCGCACGCAGCGCATCCTCCGCAGCGGCACGGGCCTCATCGGCCTCGCGCCAGCGCCGATACAGCAACATGCCCTCGGCGCGACGCAGGTCATTACCGATCTCACGATAGCGCGCCGCTTGCCGGGCCTGACGCGCCAGTTGCGCCAATTGCGCCGCCAGTTGCTCGATCACATCATCAACGCGGGCGAGGTTTGTCTCCGCCCCCTTCAGCTTCAGCTCGGCCTCATGTCGGCGCTGATAGAGACCCGAAATCCCCGCCGCTTCTTCGAGGATGCGCCGCCGGCTTTTGGGTTTGGCATTGATCAATTCGGCAATCTGTCCCTGACGGACCAGCGCGGGCGAATGCGCCCCTGTCGATGCATCCGCAAAGAGCATCTGCACATCGCGCGCGCGCACATCGCGCGCCCCGACCTTATAGGCACTGCCCACATCGCGGGTGATCCGGCGCACGATTTCCAGCACATCATCATCATTGAACCCCGCCGGAGCCAGCCGCTCCGAGTTGTCAATCTGCAAGGACACTTCGGCAAAATTGCGCGCAGGTCGCGTGGAGGCCCCTGCGAAAATCACGTCCTCCATCCCGCCGCCGCGCATGGCGGTGGGCCGGTTTTCGCCCATGACCCAGCGCAGCGCTTCCAACAGGTTGGATTTGCCACAGCCGTTCGGCCCGACCACGCCGGTCAACCCGTCCGCGATCACCAGATCGGTCGGATCCACAAAGCTTTTGAAGCCAGTCAGCCTGAGTTTTGAAAAACGCACCGCGATGTGTCCATTGATTCCCAGAGATTTCAGCCTGCCGCCGCAATGCCCCATAAGTCAACGGGAGCACCCCATAATCTGGGGCGATGCGCGGGTTATCCACAACATATTGCGGCAAATGAGGGGGCAACCGCTGGCCCATGGACACCAAAGGCCGCACGTAAACCGTTTGCCGCAACCGCATTTTGGTCATATCATTTTACCAGTAAGGAGATTCCAATGCCATTTCGCCCCGTCGTTTCTGAAAAACTGTCGATTGCCGTGGTGCATCAGATCGAAGAGTTGATCCTGCGCGGCATCCTGTTGCCCGATGAACGGCTGCCTGCGGAACGGGAACTGGCGGAACGGCTCTGCGTGTCCCGGCCCAGCCTGCGCGAAGCCATCGGGCTCTTGCAGGACAAGGGTCTGTTGACGACCAGAGCCGGTGCGGGTGTCTACGTGGCGGATGTTCTGGGGTCCGCGTTTTCCCCGGCCCTCGTCGAGCTTTTCGCCCGTCATGACAGGGCAAAATTCGACTACCTCTCCTTCCGCCGAGACATGGAGGGGCTGGCCGCAGAACGGGCGACGCGGCTGGCGTCTGAAACCGATCTGCGCGTGGTGCAGGAAATTTTCGATCAGATGGAAGTCGCCCATGGCAAGCGCAATCCTGAAAACGATGCGCATCTGGATGCGAAATTCCATATGGCGATCATAGAAGCCAGCCACAACGTGGTCATGCTGCACATGATGCGCTCCATGTATCAATTGCTGCGCGAGGGCGTGTTCTACAACCGGCAGGTCATATTCAAACAGCGCACGACCCGCAGCGTGCTGCTGGACCAGCACCGTGCGATCAACACCGCCCTGCAAGCCCGGGATGGCGCCGGGGCGCGCGCCGCCGTGGCCGCACATCTCGACTACATCGAAACCTCGCTGCGCGATGACGTCAGGGCCGCCGAAAACGAAGAGACGGCGCAGCGTCGTCTGGATCACGTCAAGGAAACGGGGCGTGCAACCGGGCGCTAGCGCTGCGGCCAAAGCGGCGTGCGAAAAGCGTCACTCACCTGCCGTGGCCTGAACGCGCGAGGTGACATTGGGTGTTTGCCTCTCGTCCCACGCCATAACGCAAAAAGCCCGGTCTGGGACCGGGCGTCTTGCTGTGTCTCGCGATCAGTGATCAGTGCAGCTTCGCTTCGACTTCGGTGATCGCGCCGTCAATCAACGCGTTGGCATCTGCCGCGGTCAACTGCTTGGCGATCACGTCCTGCGCCGCCGCGATGGCAATGCTGACCGACTGGTCGCGCACTTCCTTGATCGCAGCCGCCTGAGCACTTGCAATCTGGTCTTCTGCCGCCGCCATCCGCCGGGCCAGCGACACCTCAAGATCGGCGCGCGCCTGTTCGGCAGCAATGGTCGCTTCTTCCTTCGCCGCTTCGACGATACGGTCCGCCTGCTCCTGCACTTCGCGCTGCTTGCGCTCATAACTGGCCAGCAGGCTCTGTGCTTCCTCGCGCAGGGCGCGGGCTTCGTTCAGTTCAGCTTCGATACCCTCGGCACGCGAATCGAGCATCTTGCCGATCATGCCCGGCACCTTGAAATAGACCAGAATGCCGATGAAAACGAGAAGGCCGAGCAAGACCACGAAATCGGTGTTCTTTAGGGATATTCCGCCCCCCGCCGCAAAGGCAGGGTTGGCTGCCAACATGGCAAGGGCAAGCACTGAAAGACGTGACAAGTTCCGCATCTGCTTCATCCTTTCAACTGGCCGTCGACCGCTGCATCCACGGCCTTGGCATCTGCCTTGCCGCCGAATGTGGCAACGATTTCCTGTGCCGTGTCCTTGGCGACCTGTTGAATCGCTTCGGCGGCACCGGCACGTATCTCTGCGATGGCTTTTTCGGATTCCGCTGCCTTTGCCGCAATTTCCGCATCTGCCTTGGATATCGCTACATCCAGATCGCTCTGAATGTCAGCCTTGGCCTCGGCGACAATGCGCTGCGCTTCGGCACGCGCATCCGCCAGCGCCTTTTCATAGGCGGCCTCGGCGTCTTTCGCCTTGGCTTTGAAGTCTTCAGCCGTGGCGATGTCATTTGTAATGGTGCCCTGACGCTCGGACAGGATCGCCGCGATCCGTGGCAGAGCGACCTTCGAAAGCACCATGTAGATGATCACGAGCGTGATCACCAACCAGAATATCTGGTTCCCCCAAGTGGAAAAATCCAACTGTGGCATGCCCGGGCTGGAAGCCGCGACATCAGCGCCGTTTGTCTCTGTTGCCATTGTTATCTCCTGCAAGGGGCCGTTACATCGGGCAGCGCGTCAACCGCACTGCCCGACCGTAAGGATTTCGTCTGTCTGTTGCTTAGACAGCGAACATCAGCAGCAGGGCGACGAGGAAGGCAAAGATGCCCAGCGCCTCGGCGAACGCGATGCCGATGAAGAGTGTTGCTGTCTGGCTGGCAGCAGCGGATGGGTTGCGCAGAGCGCCTGCGAGGTAGTTGCCTGCAACATTACCAACACCGATGGCTGCTGCCCCGGAACCGATTGCCGCCAGACCTGCGCCGATGTGTGCGAGTTCGCCTTCCATGTGAATTCTCCTTACGATTGGAAGTTGAGTATTTGAACGGGTGTAGCCGCCCGAATTAGTGATGCGGGTGAAGCGCGTCTTTCAGATAAACGCACGTCAGAATTGTGAAAACATAGGCCTGGATGAAGGACACGAGGACCTCCAGACCATACATCGCCGTGATGCCGAGGATTGCGACCGGGCTGACGAGGGTCAGCGCTGCAAAACCTGCGAAAACCTTGATCACCGCGTGGCCCGCCATGACGTTGCCCGCCAGACGAATGGAGTGGCTCACCGGGCGCACGAAATAGGAAATGATTTCGATGATGGCCAGCACCGGGCGCAGCGCCAAAGGTGCCGACGAAACCCAGAACAGGCTCAGGAAAGCCGTCCCGTTCTTGACAAACCCCAGAATGGTCACCGTCACAAATACCGCCAGCGCCAGCACGACGGTGACCGCAAAATGCGAGGTCGGGGTAAAGGACGACGGGATCAGACCCAGAAAGTTCGCGCAGACAATGAACATGAACAACGTCATGATGTAGGGGAAAAACTTCAGACCCTCTTTGCCGCAGATGTCCTCAACCATCTTGTAGATGAACCCGTAGGCCAGTTCGGCAACCGACTGCGCACGCGATGGCACCACCGCACGTTTGGAGCTTCCCACGACCAGCAGCAGCACCACGGCAATGATCGAAAAACCCATCCACAGCGCCGTATTCGTCGGCGTGTACCAGGTCACATCACCCCCAAACAGCGCAGTGATCTCAAACTGCTCCATCGGTTTGAAAACCAACCCGCCGCCTTCTGCCTTGTCCGCCATGTCAGGCTCCCTCGTCTCGATCTGCGGCCTCTTCGGCCAACTTCTTTTCCTGGATTTCCTGCGCGGAGCGGAGCATCGTCTTCACCCCGGCCGCCAGACCCAGCATTGTAAATAGCACCATGAATATCGGCAGCGTCCCAAACAGAACATCCAGCCCGTATCCAATACCGAACCCGATCCCAAGACCGGCAACGAGTTCGATGACCATCCGCCACGCCAGTTGCGCTTGGGAATAGTGCTCATCCGATCGGGGGCCGGGCTCTTGTGCCTTTTTCGCGGCGGCGATTTTGGCCTCTAGCTGCTCAAGGCGCTGCTGTTGGTCAGGATCTGTCACGCGCAAATTGCCCCTTCAGGGAGTTGCCCTGTGCTACGGTGCAGCGTGGCGTGAGTCAACCGGCTTTGACAGAAGCGGAAAACTGGCACAACATATTGTTTTCATGTCATATTACCAAGCACCGCCATCAACGGGTCACCCTGTCGCAGGCGCGAAAATCCCCTCATGGCGCCAAATGGGATATTCAACCATTTGGTTGACGTTTGACATGCAAAGGTGCAGATCGGGCGGCATGACACGCGACCTCGATCAGGTTTTTGCAGCCCTTGCAGACCCGACCCGTCGGGCCATCCTCGCCATGTTGCTGGAGGATGATATGGCCGTGACCGATGTTGCCGACCCCTTCGAGATGTCGCTCGCCGCGATCTCGAAACATCTGCGCGTGCTGACGCAGGCGGGGCTGATCTCCCAGGAAAAACGCGGCCGCGTGAAATGGTGCAAGCTTGAGCCGGACGCCCTGCGCGACGCTTCGGTCTGGATGCAGGGGTTTGGTCAGTTCGAACCCGTCAACCTCGACGCCTTCGAACGCTTTCTCGCCACAGAGGTGCACGCCCCCGAGGGCCGCGATGAAAGCGTCTGACGAAACACCAGAAACATGAAAAACTACGTGCCGCGTCGAAATCTTTGATTTCAGGCAGCATGACGCGATTCAGGTTCCTCGCCTGACGCGTCAGCGGCGCGCCACGGCCTCTTCATCGCGCAGCAGCAGGGCCAGCGCGATCATCGTCAAACCGGCGCCGCCCAGTATAACCGGCGATGGCAGCCCCTGCCCGAGTGCCGCCTCCCAACAGATCACCCAGCTTGGCACAAGATAGGTATAGGCCATCACCTTGGAGGACGGCAGGCACAGGGTGGCCGTCTGCAACAACACGAAACTCGCGGCGGAGGCAAAGAGCGACAGATAGATCAGGGTCAACCAGACCATACCGGGCAACTCCGCCCAAGGGGTCGCGGCAATGTCGCGCCAGCCAAAGACCGTCAGCAAGACCGCGCCCGCCACCAGCGTGCCAAAGGTGAACACCACCGCCGGTTCTCCCCGGTTAAGTTTGCGCACCATGGGCGTGTAAAGCGCGTGGCAGATGCAGCCGATGAAATAGATGACCTCACCCCGCCCGATGGCAAAGGTCCTGAGCGCCGCAAGATCCGCGCGAAAGATCACCCAAAGCGCGCCGACGGCGCCAATCATCAAGGCCAGCGCGATGCGTGGCGTCGCAATCTGGCGCAGCAACAGCCACCCGAACCCCGCAGCAATCACGGGGGTCAGCGTGAAAACGGCGGCGGCGCTGACAGGCGGCGCGGTCTTCAACCCTTCGAACATCAGCACGAAATACGTCCCGAACAGCCCGCCCAGCAGCCCGTAGCGCCAGGACGACACAAAAGCGCGACGCGGCATGCCGGTCGTGGCCAGCGCCGCGAGGCCGATCACCCCCGCCGCCAGCCAGAAGCGCAGCGCGTTGAGGGCCGCCGGGGCCACCTCGTTGGCGATCTGCCCGCCGAGTGAGAAAGACCCCGCAACGAGCGCCGAAAACAGCAGCATGGCAGCATGGCCCTTGTGTGCCGCTGTCACTCCACCCAGTCTTTCGCGGCTTCCTTCACAAAATTCAGGAAGGTCTGCACCTTCGTCGTACGATGCAGATCCACATGGGTGACCAGCCACAGCGGGCCGCTCCACCCTTCCTGTTCAGGGTGCACCTCCACCAGTTCCGGGTGATTCTGCGCCTCAAAGGCGGGCAGAAACCCGATCCCGGCCCCGTCCAGAATTGCTTCCCGCTGGGCGCGCGTGTCCGAACTGCGAAACTTGATGCTGGAAGCGGGCACGTTCTGGCGCAACCACCGCTCAAACGGCGCGCGGCTGTTGTCCGCATCATGCGCCACAAAGCGGTGATCGCCAAAACTCTTGACTCCATTCGGGCGGCCATGTTCGGCGATGTAATCGGTCGTCGCAAATAGGGCGACCCGGTGATGACGAAACTCCTGCACGACATTATCGGGCTGGTCCGGCACGGTGCCCGCCCGGATCGCCACATGCGCCTCGCCGTATTCCAGCCGGAACAGACGCTCGCCTGTGAGGTAGCGCACGACCACATCCGGATAGGCTTTCTGAAACGCCACCAGCACAGGCACCATCCGCGAGGACAGATCAATCAGCGACGTGACCACAAGATCACCCGACACCTCATTGCCACGCCCCTTGATGCGCCCGGCAAGCTGATGAAACTGGTCATCCGTCGCCTGCGCAACGCGCAACAGGTCCTGCCCGGCTTCGGTGGCGGTATAGCCGCGCGCATGGCGCTGAAACAGTTTGACGCCCAGACGTGCTTCGAGCGCATCCACATGCCGGATCACCGTCGCATGATGCACGCCCAGCACCTCGGCCGCGCCGCTGACGGTCCCCATGCGAGCGACTTGAAACGCTGTCCTGACCTCGTCCCAGCTGTTCATCCTTCACCTCATCCGGTTTCTGCGCGCGAAACGGCAGGTTTCACAATTTCGCCGCGCAAGACAAGGCGTAACTCCACCACGCACGGTCGCAAAAACGACACGCGCGACAAACCTTGCGCCAGCGGTATAACCGCCAAACCATTCACAACCGCTTAACCGCCCCATTCGGGGCGCTGGTGCGCGCTCCAACCATGTATATACCAGAAAAACCCCTGTGGCCGAACAGCGCCGGGTGCGCTATCTCACGGGGCATGAAGCTGATCCGCCAAACGCCCGATGAACTCCTGCTGCTGCACCGGCCCATACTGCTGTGCATCGCACTGGCAGCGGGGGCGGCGCTGGCGCTGGGGGCGGCTGTGTGGAACATCACGCAGGGCGAATGGCTCAAGACCGGGATCGCGCTGCTGGCAACCGCAGGCCTCGTGGCACCCGCCCTCTGGTTCGGCGCGGAACGGGTGCAGATCGCCTTCAGCCGGACAAGCGGCACCTGCACCATCGACACCCACCGTCTGTCCGGGGCGCAGCATGAGGTCTTTCGCCTCGATGAGATCGACGCCGCGATCGTCGAAACCCACAAGGGTCAGGGCGACACCGCAGGCTCCCACCGCGTGGCGCTGACCTTTACCGCCGGGGACGCCGAAAACCGCCGCCCCCTCACCCCCGGCTATGCCGGCGGCAAAGGCGCCAAGGACATCGCCGCACGCATCAACGGCTGGCTCGACACGGCCCGCCCCCCGGCAGAGCAAGACTTGACTTGAAGGCTGCAGCCCTTTAAGGCCACGCCCATATCCGGAAGTTTATCCCTTCCGGTCCCGGTGCAACCGGGATCGCCCTCCGTCAGCGCGTTGCGCCCACGGGGGCAAAACCATTTGGTTTTGTCCCATCGCAATGACACCGGGCGTTTGTGAAATGCACGCAGGTTGCCTACATCAGGGGCATCCTGCAACCGAAACCAAAGGGGGCCATGGCCCATGTTTGAAAATCTGTCCGAACGCCTCTCCGGCGTCTTTGACCGTCTGACAAAACAAGGCGCGCTCTCCGAGGAGGACGTGAAAACCGCCCTGCGCGAGGTTCGCGTCGCCCTGCTGGAGGCGGATGTCTCCCTGCCCGTCGCGCGCGACTTCGTCAAAGCGGTGCAGGAAAAAGCCACCGGACAGGCGGTCACCAAATCCATCACGCCCGGCCAGCAGGTCGTCAAGATCGTACATGACGCGCTGATCGACGTGCTCAAGGGCGAGGGTGAACCCGGCACGCTCAAGGTCGACAACCCGCCCGCCTCGGTCCTGATGGTCGGCCTGCAAGGCTCGGGTAAAACCACGACCACCGCCAAACTGGCAAAACGCCTCAAGGAAAAAGACGGCAAACGCGTGCTCATGGCCTCGCTCGACGTCAACCGCCCCGCCGCGATGGAACAACTCGCCATCCTGGGCGCCCAGATCGGCGTCGACACCCTGCCCATCATCGCCGGACAGGACCCCGTCGCCATCGCCAAACGCGCCAAAACGCAAGCCGGGCTGGGCGGCTATGACGTCTATATGCTGGACACCGCCGGTCGTCTGTCCATCGACGAAGAGTTGATGCAACAGGTCGAAGCCGTCCGCGACGTCGCCTCCCCCCGTGAAACGCTGCTGGTGGTCGACGGGCTGACCGGACAGGACGCCGTGCACACCGCGCAGAACTTTGACGAACGCATCGGCATCTCCGGCGTGGTGCTGACCCGGATGGACGGTGACGGGCGCGGGGGTGCTGCCCTGTCCATGCGCGCGGTAACCGGCAAACCGATCAAATTCGTCGGTCTTGGCGAAAAGATGGACGCGCTCGAAACCTTCGAGCCGGACCGCGTGGCAGGCCGCATCCTCGGCATGGGCGACATCGTTGCGCTTGTCGAAAAAGCGCAGGAAACGCTCGAACTTGAGCAATCCGAGAAAATGGTCAAACGCATGATGAAGGGTCACTTCACCATGAACGATTTGCGCATGCAGCTTGAACAGATGCAGAAAATGGGCGGCATGCAGGGCATGATGGGCATGATGCCCGGCATGGGTAAAATGGCCAAACAGGTCGAGGATGCAGGCTTTGACGACAATATCCTCAAACGCCAGATCGCGCTGATCCAGTCGATGACCAAGAAAGAACGCGCCAACCCACAAATCCTGCAGGCCAGCCGCAAAAAGCGGATCGCCAAGGGCGCGGGGCTGGAAGTCTCCGAACTGAACAAACTGCTCAAGATGCACCGCCAGATGGGCGACATGATGAAAAAGATGGGCAAGATGGGCAAGGGCGGCATGATGAAACAGGCCATGAAAGGCATGTTCGGCGGCAAAGGTATGGGGGGCGGCCCCTCACCACAGGACATGGCCGCAGGCATGGACCCCAAAGCGCTCGAAGCTGCCGCAAAGCAATTGGGCGGCGGCATGCCCGGTCAGAACCCGTTCGGCGGCGGCGCGGCCCTGCCCCCCGGCCTGTCAGGTTTCGGCAAAAAGAAATGATGCACGCGGGCGATCATACGCTTGTGCAGATTCCGACCGTGCGCACGGAGCGATTCGTGCTGCGCGCGCCGAGGCGCTCGGATCTTGACGCCTACACTGCGTTTCGCACATCCGACCGGGCGAAAGGGATCGGCGGCCCGTTTCCCGCATTCGATACCCATGCCAAGCTCTGCTCCCTCGTGGGCCATTGGCTGATCGAAGGGTTTGGACGCTGGATCGTTGCCGACAAGGACGACGCCCCCCTTGGCGTCGTCGGCTTTTACTATCCCGACGGCTGGCCCGAACCCGAAATCGCGTGGAGCGTTTTCGAACATGCCGAGGGTCAAGGCGTTGCCTATGAAGCTGCCGTTGCCACGCGCGCCTATGCCTATGACGTGCTCAACTGGAAAACCGTGATGAGCTGCATCAGCCCGGACAACAGCCGTAGCCTCGCGCTGGCCCGGCGCATGGGGGCTGTCTTTGAACGAAGCTTCACCCATTCGGTCGAGGGCGAGTTGCAAATCTGGCGCCACCTGCCGCCGGAGGCGTTGACGTGAGCGACACATTGATCCCGATCATCGAAACCAAACGCCTGATCCTGCGCGGCCCAGAGCCCGAGGATTACCCGGATTTCAAAGCGACCTTCACCAGCTACCGCGCGCGCTTCATGGGCGGCCCGCTCAACGCGTATGAGGCATGGATGCTCTATGCCGCTGAAATCGGCCATTGGCAGATTCGCGGGTACGGCATGTGGATGATCCACGACAAGGACACGGATGAAACCTACGGCATGGCAGGCGGCTGGAAGCCGGCGAAATGGCCCGAAGCGGAAATCGCATGGGTGATCTGGCCTGACAAGAACGGCAAGGGCTACGCGCTTGAGGCGACCCATGCGGTGCGCAATTATCTCTACGGGTTTTGCGGCTGGGACACGGCGGTCAGCTACATCGACCCCAAGAACCTCGACAGCATCCGGCTGGCCGAACGTCTGGGCGCGATCAAGGATCACGACGCGGCCACCATCGACGGCAACGACGCGGTTTATCGCCACCCGGCTCCGGCGGATCTGCGCGGCTCGCAACTGTCCCATGGCATCGAGATGGAGATCAGCCACTACGCCGATCCGCTCTTCAAACCGAAAGGCTGGGCCCTTGACTGATCGTAAAACATGCGCGCGCCGCGCACCGACGCAATACCGACGTATCACCGACGTGATACCGACCGCCCAAAATCACCGTTCCGGAGGCCCCAAATGAGCGACGCCGCAACCCGTGCCGCAAGCCTGTTGAAAGAGCATCGCGCGTCCATCGACCGTCTGGATGCCATCCTCGTCTACACCCTCGGCGAGCGGTTCAAACATACGCAGGCTGTGGGGAAACTCAAAGCCGAACACGACCTTCCCCCGTCCGATCCCTCGCGTGAAGCGGCACAGATCGAACGGCTCGAAGATTTGGCAAACCGGGCCGACCTCGACCCGGAATTTGCCAAGAAGTTTCTTAACTTCATCATCGCTGAAGTCATTCAGCACCACCACAAACACCAATCATAAGGCGCATGACGCGCCCCACATATCCAAAGGAAAAAAGACCATGGCCATGAAAATTCGTCTCGCCCGCGGCGGCTCCAAAAAGCGCCCCTTCTACCGTATCGTTGCAGCGGACAGCCGCATGCCACGCGACGGCCGCTTCATCGAAAAACTGGGCACTTACAACCCCTTGCTGCCCAAAGACAGCGAAGAGCGCGTGAAAATGGACGCCGAGCGCGTGCAGTACTGGCTGGGCCAGGGCGCGCAGCCCACGGACCGCGTTGCCCGTATGCTTGAGGCCGCAGGCCTGCGCGAGAAAGCCGAGCGCAACAACCCCAAGAAAGGCACACCCGGCAAGAAAGCCCAGGAGCGCGCCGAGGAGAAAGCCGCCAAGGCCGCGGCCCCCGCCGAAGAAGAAGCAGCCGCAGAATAATCTGCGCGGCGGGCCTGTTCCGCCTATCCCAAAGCCCTCCGGCCTGTATTGCGCAGGCCGGGGCGCACCACCAGAATTTCAAACCGGGACAGAGCCGTGTTCAAGCCGATCCGATTGCTTTTCCTGATCCTCGCAGCCTTTCTTGCCGGGCTGCTGTTTGAGCGAAACAACACATCGGAAAAATGCCGAACCGCCGGTGGCACGATGGATGCCGGCCTATGCAGGAACGTACCATGAGCGACGAGAAAATCTGTGTCGGTGCCATTGCCGGCGCCTATGGTGTGCGTGGCGAATTGCGCATCAAGAGTTTCTGTGCAACCGCCGAAGACATCGAAACCTATAGCCCTCTGACCAGCGAGGACGGGCAACGTCATTTCCACCTTGCGCTCGTGCGTCCGATCAAAGGCGGCTTTGTCGCGCGGATCGCAGAAGTGAGCAGCAAGGAAGAGGCGGATGCGCTGAAGGGCGTACAACTCTTTGCGCTGCGTGATCAATTGCCGTCCCTGCCCGATGATGAATACTACTATACCGACCTGATTGGCCTGCAAGTCCTTGATACCGGGGGGGAACTGCTCGGCAGCGTCAAGACCGTCGCCGATCACGGGGCGGGCGATATTCTCGAAGTGCAGCGGCCCGGCACGTCCGAGACCATACTGCTGCCCTTCACCCGCGCTGTTGTTCCCACCGTCGATCTGCTCGCAGGGAAACTCATTGCCGATCCGCCAGAGGGGGCGCTCTGAGGTGGTGCAGGCACCAAAAAGCCACGGCCGCAAGACCATCCGCCCGACGCGCACCCCAAGCGCGCTGATGGCAGCGGACGAAGAGCTGTCAGGCGTCTGGCAAGCCCGGGTAGTCACCTTGTTCCCGGACGCCTTTCCCGGTGTCCTTGGCCTGTCGCTGACGGGCAAGGCGCTACAGGACGGGCGCTGGCAGTTGCACACCCATGACCTGCGCAGCTTTGGCGTGGGCAAGCATCGTAACGTGGACGACACGCCCGCAGGCGGCGGGGCGGGCATGGTCATGCGCGCAGATGTCGTCGGCCCGGCGATTGAGGCGGCACAACGCTTTGCCCGGGGGCGCTGGCCGATCCTCTACATGTCGCCCCGGGGCCGTCCGTTTACACAGAAAATGGCCAAGGATCTCGCGCGCTGTGACGGTGTAACCGTGTTATGTGGGCGCTTTGAAGGGGTCGATGAACGTGTTCTGGAACACTTTGGCGTCACCGAGGTGTCCATCGGCGACTATGTTCTGACAGGTGGCGAGATTGCCGCACAAACGGTGCTGGATGCCACCGTTCGGCTTTTGCCCGGTGTTCTGGGCAACGCGGAAAGCACCGTCGAGGAAAGCCATTCCAATGGCCTGCTGGAGCATCCGCAGTATACCCGCCCGGCCATCTGGGAAGGGCACGCCATTCCAGAGGTGCTCATGTCCGGCAATCATGCTGAGATCGCGAAATGGCGCGCGGCTCAATCACACCGCCTGACGCAGAGCCGTCGTCCGGACCTGTGGGCCGCCAAGGGGGCCAAGGAATAACCCACCGGACGCGACGCTGCCCCCGCGCCGAAGGAGAGATAGTGGACAATCGCCCGGCAACTGCCGGGATTATCCGTGAAATCACCTAAGCCCTTGATGCAAAACACAACCCAAGGGTGATTTAAACATCCGATCACGCCATCAAAACGCGAAACCATTGAGTGCGCCCCGACAGCCTTGTACGATCACGGACATTATTGATTGACCGGATACGTATATTTTGAACCAAAGCGATTTTCAGTCCTTTCTGGACGATGTCTCGGAGTGCTTTATCGAGCGCGATTTCGCGCTCTGGCGAAGCCGTGTGCTCTACCCTTTTTCACTGATCACCAGTGCTGGCGCGATCGTCATTGAGAACGACGATGAATTGCGTGACAATTTTGAACTGTATCTGCAGGCCTGTGACGCCATGCAACTGGATCGCATTTACCGCGTTCCTCTTGGTCTTGAGGCATGCAGCGACGGCACATGGCTTGGCAGCTATGAAACCAATTTGTTGCGCAATGGGATGCGGGCAACAGCACCCTATAGATCGACGGCATTGCTGCACAAGAACGCCGATGGGATCAGAATGAGTTCGATCATGAATGCGCGCGGGCACCACGACTGGACCGGCAAGCAACCGAACATGGATGACTGAACACATCACGCAGGCGGCTGCGTTTGAACAGCCGTTGCCGCTGGATCAATTGGCGCACGCATCGGGCTTGATCTGTGCTGCGTTTCCACTTAGACAGCGCGGGCTGGGAGTCGTTTTTACGGGGCCGGGCCCATTTCATATGGAATCACGTGAATAAGGAATGATGTTTGTACCCTCCGGGCGGGCGCTGCGGCGCACCGGCAAGACCCGAAGCTCTGAAACACGCACAAACTTCGTGGACATACCACGAGCATCATAGGAGACGATCAGATGGATCTGATTGCACAGATTGAAGCGGAACAAATCGCCGCGCTGGGAAAAGACATCCCCGACTTTCGCGCCGGTGACACCGTCCGCGTCGGATTTAAAGTAACCGAGGGGACGCGCACCCGGGTTCAGAACTACGAAGGCGTTTGCATTGCACGCAACAATGGCCACGGTATCGCCGGGTCGTTTACAGTGCGCAAAATCTCTTTCGGTGAAGGCGTTGAGCGGGTGTTTCCGCTGCACTCCACCAACATCGAAAGCATCACAGTTGTGCGCCGTGGCCGCGTGCGCCGCGCCAAACTCTACTACCTGCGCAGCCGCCGCGGAAAATCCGCACGGATTGCGGAAAACACGAATTACAAGCCCAAGTCGGGCGCGAGCGTCTAAGGAGCGGACCGATGAAAGCAGATACACATCCAGATTATCACATCATCGACGTCAAGATGACCGATGGCACCGTGGTGCAGATGAAATCCACATGGGGCAAGGAAGGCGACCAGCTGTCGCTTGACATCGACCCGTCGGCACATCCGGCATGGACAGGCGGGTCTTCGCGCCTGCTCGACACCGGCGGTCGCGTGTCCAAATTCAAGAACAAATACGCAGGACTCGGCTTCTAAACCGACTCACTTTTTTGCATGTCCCGAGGTCGCGCTTTACGGCGCGGCCTCTTTTTTGTGCGTAATCTCAACTTTCACCAAGCCCGGAAATGGCATTAGAAACAGCCGGTTACACAACCCACACACGATCATACCTTTAAACTTCTTGCCAGAGTGGCGGTATTTTGCCAACCTTTGAGGGCCGCATCAGATTTAGCGGCGACAATTTTTTGTGTTTAACAAAGTCAATTTTAAAGGAATATCAGCATGTCCGAACATGATGAGGAAGATTGCTGCTGCGGAGGTCTGTTAACCAGTAACGACGTCCGAACCGGCATCATCTCCGGCGATACTTTCAAGAACAAGACGGTTCAATACGCGGCAGTCGATGGGCTTGCCGTGTTTGAAGGCTGCATCGTGCTTGGCACGGTGGAGGAAGTCGAAGAGCGCACTGCGGCGGCCAAGGCTGCCCTTGATGCAGGCGATGATCCAGACGAGATCGCACATGGCGTGGTGATCACGGGGGCCAATCGGCGCTGGCCGGGCGCGTTGATGCCATATGAAATCGACCCGGCCCTGCCCGCAACCAACGTGCAACGCGTCAATGATGCCATCGCCCACTGGAAACAGAAAACCGGCATGCGCTTTGTGCTGCGCACGAATGCGAACAAGGCGCAATATCCCAATTACGTGCGGTTTCGCCCTGCCACGGGCTGTTGGAGTCAGGTCGGCATGCGCGGCGGCAAGCAGGAAATCGGCCTTGCCGGTGGCTGCGGGTTTGGCGCGACCGTCCACGAGATCGGCCATGCGTTCGGGCTCTGGCACGAACAAAGCCGGGAAGACCGCGATACCAAGGTCAAGATCAACTGGCAGAACATCACCGCGGGCAAAGAGCATAACTTCAACCAGCACATTGCGGATGGGGATGACGTGGGACCCTATGACTACGGGTCCATCATGCACTATGGCCGCTATGCGTTCTCCAAGAACGGCCAGCCGACCATTGAGTCGATCCCACCGGGCAAGACGCTGGGTCAGCGCACCGGGCTGAGTGCCGGTGATATTGTCGCCATCCAGAGCATCTATCAGCTATGGGAAACCGTCGATGTTGCACGGGTCTATGCGACCTCGGGCACAAAGAACTGCTGGGTCATGCCGAAAGGTCAAGGGTGGTTCCGCATTGATCCGGACACCACCGATGGATGCAGCAATGTGTTCGACATCTGCTGTTCGGCGATGGCCTTCGGCAAGAAGCTGTCCCTTTTCAAGGACGGCGACAAGGTCTACCGCGCTCAACTATTATAACTTCTTTCCAGTATCATTTTTATCAGGAGAATTTCTCATGTGGCATAACAACAAAACCGTTTCACGCACCTATACCTCTAAAGACTCGCAGAACTGTCATGCGATCATCAGCGGCATTTCCGGCTGGAAAAAGATCAAGACAGGCGCCAGCGATGGTGTCTCGAATGTCTTTCACGCCCTGAATGCGGCCCGTGCCGGCGGCAAGAAGGTGGATGTCTACATCGTCAACAACCAGATTGAACGCGTGGTAATGCGCTGAGCGCGATGGGAGAAAGATGATGTCAAATTCAATCACGGTGACCGTCCAGATGGATGGTGGCACAAGTACATCGCAAAGCTTCGCGATGGATGACGGGGCCGGTGCGCCGCCCCCGCCCATGGACATGAGCGAAGACACCACTGTAGCAGCCAGCGGGGACGCCCTGCCACCCGTGGCGGATGATCTTGCCGCGTCTGCAGGTGTTTCAGGCGATGATGCGCCGCCCCCCGGTTTTGAGGACGCGCCGGACGAGGACGCAGCACAAGACCCCGACGATGCGGGTGACAGCCCCCCGCCGCCCGACGTATAAGATACAAGAGCCCGGCACCCTCAGGCGCCGGGCTTTTTTTCATGCAACATGATCGGAGCGATATGCCATGATACGCGGCTTTGTGAAATTCGAAGATCCCGGTGCCCTGCCCCGTGGTCAGAACGTG
The DNA here is from genome assembly GCF_000014045.1 of Roseobacter denitrificans OCh 114. Taxonomy (NCBI): domain Bacteria; kingdom Pseudomonadati; phylum Pseudomonadota; class Alphaproteobacteria; order Rhodobacterales; family Roseobacteraceae; genus Roseobacter; species Roseobacter denitrificans. Next base: position 1,261,313 of record NC_008209.1, on the reverse strand, counting down.
ACCCTTACCGTTCAGGATACATCCCGCGTCGGGGCGGATGCGATCAAGATCACGCAGAAACAGCTGCGCATCCCCGAAGGATTTGACGCCACCAATGACACTTTACCGTTCGAAATCGACGTATCGGGCAACATCGAGGACTATACGATCCGCGCGCATCTCGCCCGCCACTCCGGGGATGACATCCGCCTTGGAGATATGATCACGACCGGGGCCATTCCCCTGTCCGGTGCAGGTCATCTTGAAGTGCTGTTAAAGCAGGTCCGCTAGCCCCTAAGACACCGCGCAAAGCTCTTTAAAATTCGCGCATCTAGAGCGTCTGACGAAATACCTGAAACAAGAAGTATCACGTAACGCGTTGAAATCTTTGATTTCAGGCAGCGTTGCGTGATTCAGGTTTTTCGCATGACGCTTTAGGCCTGCAAGAGACCCGTTCCCGCCTTTCCAAAGCGCATTTCCACTCATATAGTGCCGCCAACAAGGCCATTTGTAATCGGCCGGGGCAAAGGATCGGGCAAATGGCGCATATTATCGTTGTGGGGAACGAAAAGGGCGGTGCCGGAAAGTCGACCGTCTCCATGCATGTGGCCACTGCCCTCGCGCGTCTGGGCCACAAGGTCAGTGCGCTTGATCTGGACCTGCGTCAGCGCACTTTCGGGCGCTACACGGAAAATCGCGCAGCCTTTCTGGCCAAGGCGGAACTCGCGCTGGCCAGCCCAAATACGCATGAGTTGCCCCAAATCGCGCCCGAGACACTGCAGGCTGGCGAGAATATCTACGACCACCGCTTGTCGGCTGCAGTGGCCGATCTTGAGCCGCACAACGACTTCATTCTGATTGACTGCCCCGGCTCACACACGCGCCTCAGTCAGGTGGCGCACAGTCTGGCCGATACGCTGATCACGCCGTTGAATGACAGCTTTGTGGATTTTGACCTGTTGGCGCGCACGGATTCGACGGGTGATAAAATACTCGGGCCCTCGGTTTATTCTGAAATGGTCTGGAACGCGCGGCAGCTGCGCGCGCAAGCCGGTCTGTCCCCCATTGATTGGATCGTGGTGCGCAACCGCATGGGTGCACAGCGCATGGTCAACAAGGAAAAGATGGAACGCGCCATCGCCAACCTGTCCAAAAGGATCGGGTTTCGCATTGCTCCGGGTTTTTCCGAACGCGTGATCTTTCGCGAGCTTTTCCCGCGCGGGCTTACCCTGCTGGATCTCAAGGACATTGGCGTCAAACAGCTGAACATTTCCAATGTCGCCGCCCGGCAGGAGTTACGCGATCTCATGAAGGCGCTGAACCTGCCCGGTGTGTCCGTTGATTTTTGAGCATCACGATGTTTGACACCAAAAGGGCGCCAATAACGATGGCACCCCCGGCAAGGGCATAGCGGCCGGGGTCCTCTCCGACCACCGCCCAGGCGAGCAAGGGGGCCAGAGCGCTTTCCAGCAAAACAAGCAAACCCACCTCGGCAGAGGTGATGTAACGTGGACCGATTGCCAGCAACACCGAACTGCCGAGGATGAACCCACCGTGGCACAGGACCAGCGGCACCTGATCCGGCAGCACGGACAGGGGGGCGGCAAATGGCAGCAAAACAAGTGCAGCCGCCACATAGCCCATCGCGACGCTCGGCACCATTGAGACATGTTTGACCCGACGTGCGGCGGTAAGGGCCGCTGCAAACAGCGCCGAAACCGCGAGTGCCAAAGCATCCCCTGCAAGACTTGCGTTTTCCGTTTCGCCCGACCCATAAGCGATCACCGCAAGCCCCACCAGAACCGCCGCCATTGTCAAGAGCATCCGCAAACTGATGGGTTCAGCCAGAAACACCCGGCTATACACCGCTGCAAAAACCGGAAGGGAAGCGATGATAAAAACGACATTCGCCACGGATGTCAGCGCAACCGCCTGAATAAAAAGCACACCACTTGCCCCAACGCCGATCATATGGATCACCCCATAGCGCCCGGTTTGCAGAACCGCCCTGAACGGCGCGGTTCCATGCAGCGCAAAGATCCCAAGGCCAAGACAGCCCCCGGCCAGAAACAGACGCCAAAACGCGATTGTAAGGGCCGTCGCATCAATCAGGCGCACGAAGAGCGCGTCCGGCACAACCAGCAAGACCCCGGCTGTGGTAATGATCAGACCTTTGGCATTGTCTTTCATCTGTTGCCTGTTCTCGCTGGCTCTCTGCCGCACCATCAAAGGCCAATGAGGTCAGAGGTCAAGCGATGGGCGCGCGATTCAGGCACATGCGCGGTTCGTAACAGTGGCAGCGCCGCCTCAAAGAGACTATATCCATCACAGCGCGTTAGAAGACCCAACACACACCGAGACGAAAGCAGGAGACACATATGAGCACAATTCTTCTGGACCTGCTGTTCTGGATCATCGTTTTTGTTGTGTTCGTTTACGGATTCAAATGGCTTCAACGCCGCAAAAAGGGCAAGGAGAACGACACGGAGTCCTGACCGCGGTGCCTGATGTCTCAGGTATTTCATCAGACGCGGCAAGGGACCTCAGAAAGAAGGTCAGATTTCCCGGAATCGGCCGCGATCTTCGTGGGTTTCCCGCAGAGTTATCCCGGAATTCGCGGATGACATGATCTGTATGCATTATCTGACCCTCATCGTCACAGACGACTGTGAAACACCGCAAATCTGGGCAGAAAAGCGCGATCCGCACAGTAACGACCAACCACAGGGCAGCGCCCAAAGGTGCGGCATTGCCTGATGTGACCGCAAGAGCCTGTTGCGACAGCCTTGCCGTTCTTGGTGCCACGCAGGTGAAACCGCTGCGCCAAGATGGCTCGTTGCCCGAAACGATTGATGGTCACTATAGTGCGCGACAGGGTAACGGCACATGGTGTTTCACTGCCGCTGCCGCTTGTGCACCGGGTGGGAAAGGGCCGCGAGATGAGCAAATTTGATCCCCCCAGATCAGAGCTGATGTTCCGCCTTTGGGTGTCCGTCCTCGGGCTGCTCATGCTGGCCGGTGCCGTGACCTATCGCGGATGGCCAAGCGGACTCGCCATGTTTGAAGTCATCGTGATCGCAGGCGGTTTTTTCGGCGGCACCTTGATCTGGACGCTTCGCAAACTGCGCAAACACAAGGATACGGATCGCCCATGACGGCGCACCTTTTCCATTTGCGGCACCGCCAAAGCGCCATTCGAAAAACCCGAATTACGAAACGCTGACCCGAGGCTACGGTTCGGCGTGGGGCCTCTCATGCTGGCCTTGCGCGAATCCAGATCGGCATGTTGCACACAGGCCTGTACGCAACGGCGGCATGCCACCGACCTGAGCGTCAGAGCTTTGCGGCCCAGACCTCAACCTCGACGACAAACTCGGGCCGGGTAAAACCGGAAACGATCATCAGCGTGGAGGTTGGCAAAACAGACACTTGCGACAGGAACTGATCCCGCGCGGCCATATACCCTGCCATATGCGCGCGATCCGTTACAAATGCGCTGATGTGGAACACATCATTGGCCTGCGTCCCGGTCTCTTTCAAAATCGCAGCGATATTCGCAAAACAGATGGCCGCTTGCGGCTCTGCCCCCTCCGGCACAGCGCCATCCCCATCCTGACCCAATTGCCCCGAGGTGCGCAGAAGACGCGCGCCTGCGGGCAATTCTATGCCATGTGAATAGCGCGCGAACGGCGGCGCAATGTCGGGTGGGTTCAGCGATTTCATGGCGGCTTCTGTTTCCTTTGTGGTGTATTCATCCTTGCGCAAAACAAAAAAGTTTGAAAGCATCGCAAGTGTAATTCAGGCACAGATTTCAAATCTCTCAGGGCCGCCCTTTGTTTTCCTAGGTAAGGAGGATTGGCGATGCCGTGCAGAATGACGAAACCCGTAAGACTCGCAGATTTGGGCCGCAGCAGATGACAGTGCTGCGCGATATACTGGTGCCTTTGTCGCTCCTGCGCGACCCCGCCACATTCGGCGGCCGCACGGAAGGTGATTGCCTGCGCGGCGATCTGACGGTCAAAGGGGGTCGGGCCATGGGTTTAACCCCGGTCGCGCCCTCGCAAACGCCGCGCATCCTGATGCCCGCGCTGGTCGAGGCGCATTGTCACCTGGATAAATGCCACAGCATCGACCGCATGAAAGGCATCGGCGGCGATCTGTCCGCTGCCATCGCCGCGCAGACCACCGACAAACAGCATTGGACTGCCGATGACCTGCGCCACCGCATGACGCGCGGGCTGCGTGAGTTGGCGGCAGCGGGCTGCGCGCTGACACGCAGCCATATTGATTGGGGCACGGAACCCGCACCGCCCCTCGCATGGTCCGTCCTGCAGGAGGCCGCGACCGGGTTCCCGGACATGACTGTCCAGATGGCAGCGCTCACCAGTATTTCGCAACTCGCGGACCGGGAATTCTGCTTTGCCGTGGCCAGCCATATCGCACGGCACCGTGCCGGGGTTCTGGGGGCCTTTGTTCTGCACCACGACCAAAGTGACGTAAACGACGGCCTTGCCCATGTCTTCGCAGCCGCAGACCGCTTTGGCCTCGCGTTGGATTTCCACGTCGATGAAGGTCTCGGACCCTACAACGGGCTTGAGGCGATATGTGATGCAGCTTTGGCCAGCAGGTTCGAGGGGCCAATCCTTTGCGGCCACGCAGTCAGCCTGATCGAGCATGACACAAAGACACGGGATCGGATAATCGACAAGCTTTTGCGTGCAAACATCTCAGTCTGCGCGCTGCCGACGACCAATCTCTATCTGCAGGGGCGGCGGTATGGCACGCCCCGCCAGCGCGGTCTGACCTGTCTGCGCGAACTAGATGCGGCGGGCGTGCCAATCGTCATCGCATCGGATAATGTGGCGGATGCCTTCTGCCCCGTCGGACAACACGACCCGCGCGCGGCCCTGCATCTGGCGTGCCTGGCCGCCCATCTGGACCCACCGATGGGGGACTGGCTACCTGCGATCACGCTGAACGCGGCGCGCGCCTTGGGGCAGGACCCGGTCCACATGGACACAACCCCCATCTCGCAACTGCGCCTGTGCACCGCCGCAAGCACCGCCGAACTGCTGGCCACGCGCAACCCATTGCTGCCGCTGCATCATTTTGAAAAGGCATCGACCCCATGACCTCAATCTCTGGCAAAACTGACATAGACTGGCGTGCCTTTGCCGCAGCCCTCGCCCCCGTGCAGGTGATCGACGAGCCGGTACTGGTCAAAAAGCGCAGCCGCGATTTCTTTTGGTACAGCCCGATCCTGAACGCGGATCTGAAACGCTGCTTCGGCGATCTGGTGGCTCGCCCCAAAAACGCGGATGAGATGCGGCATGTGCTGGCCGTGGCCTATGCGTTTGACGCGCCTGTCGTCCTGCGCGGCGGGGGCACAGGCAATTACGGTCAGGCCGTGCCGATGGAGGGCGGTCTGATCATCGAGACAACCGCCATGAACAAGGTTCTGGAAATCGGCGAAGGCTATGTGCGCGCCCAAGCCGGTGCCTTGATGGCAGACATAAATGCAGCCCTTATCGCGCGGGGCTACGAAATGGCGATGTTCCCGTCCACGCAGGACATCGCAACGATCGGCGGGTTTGTCGCAGGCGGCTCTGCCGGGATCGGGTCCATCGCCAATGGTGCGCTGCGCGATCCGGGCAACCTCATGTCGATCAAGGTGCAATCAGTCGAGGAAATCCCAACCGAACATGTCTTTGAGGGCGCGGAAACGCTGCACATCCATCATGCCTGGGGGTTGAATGGTGTCATCACCGAAATCACCCTGCGCACGGTGCCAACGCAGGATTGGGTTGGATGCCTTGCGACCTTTGAGACCTATGAAAATGCCTATGCGGCCGGGCTGGCTCTGGCGCAGGCAGAGGACGTCCGGTGCAAACTGCTGACCACGGTTGATGCCCGGATCTGCGCCTATTTCCCGCGCCTCAAGGGGTACATCCGGCCCGACAAACACCTGTTGGTGTCCTTGGTGCCGAAAGACGACATCGCAGGATTTGAAACATGCATCCGCGCTGCGGGCGGGCACTGCGATCTGACCCTGAGCGAGGCGGACAGGATCGCTGCAAAGCTGCCGCATGTCTTTGACTTTTCCTATAACCACACGACGCTGCAGGTGCTCAAGGCGGATCGCAGCGCCACCTACCAGCAAATCGGATGCCCGATACCGCCCGATCCCACAGCCATTGCAAGGCTGCGGCCCAAGCTGGGAGATGACGTGTGGATGCATCACGAGTTTGCACGCGTCGGCGGGCAGATCGTGACCTTTGATCTGCCGATCATCTGGTTTTCCACGGCACAGCGGCTGGCGCAGATCAACGCAACCTATGAGGCGAACGGGTTTGCGGTTTATGATGCGCATACGTGGCAGGTCGAGGGCGGTGGCCTCAAAAACGCGGATTACCGGCACCTTGCGTGGAAAAAGCGGATGGACCCAAAGGGACTGCTGAACAGCGCCAAGTCAGCGGTTTGGAAGACGGTCAAACATCTACCCGCTGACGAGATCGAAGCCCTCGCTGCAGAGGCGCAAAGCTGAAAAAGTCCCTTCAAAGGGAGCCTGTGCGCGCGGCAGATTCTACCGGGCGCGCCCCGGGAGTGTGCGAGAACAGATTCGCAACAAAGCGCTTTGGCATGGCGCGACCCGTCTGATGCGCGGTTTTTTCCCGGCCCTTATGACGCAGATCACGGTGAGCGTTGGCCTCGGAAATCCGCCAAAAGCCAAACGGTGGTGCAGATAGCATCATTCATGCAGGCTCATTTGCGACCGCTCACGGCAAAAGAACGTCGTTCATGCGGCTCATCCGCGGCGGATCGCTTGCGGGCTGGCCATCAGGAGACGGCCGCCGCCGAGAAACATAACACGTCAGCAGACCGGTCGAAAACCAATCGCGCCTCGTTACCGCAAGGTGATCCGAAGATGGGCTTGACGCCACGCCTGAGAGTGTTTGACTATGCCCGCGACGCCCGCTCGGGGCGCGAAAGAAAGGCAGATCAACTGCATCATCTTGCCGTCACAGACATCGGCAATGGCACGCCACACGCGCGTGTTCCAACAGAGAGGAAGAACATGACATTTCTGACAAGCACCGGCAAACCCTTGCCGAAGTCCATTCTGGACTCCGCTGCGAAGACCGGCAACGACGCCGTAAGCCGACGCGAGTTTCTAGCGCTCGCGAGCGCTTTCGGTGCGACATCCGCCACCGCCTATGCAATGCTTGGCCTCAGCGCGCCCAAAGCGCATGCAGCGGCGCACACGATGGGCGGCACGGTCCGCATTCAACAGGAAGTCCGCGCGCTCAAAGACCCGCGCACCTATGACTGGAGTCAGATCGCGAACTTCAGCCGCGGCTGGCTCGAATACCTCGTCCATTACGAGAACGACGGCACCTTTACCGGCAAGCTGCTGGAAAGCTGGGAAATCAACGAAGACGCGACTGTTTACACCCTGAATGTGCGTCAGGGCGTCAAGTGGAACGACGGCAGCGATTTCACTGCCGAAGACGTGGCACGCAACATCGCCGGCTGGTGCGACAAGAGCCTTGAGGGCAATTCAATGGCAGGCCGCTTTGCGACCCTGATTGATCCCAATACGGATCAGGCCATCGACGGCGCAATCGAGGTCGTGGACAGCCACACGGTACGCCTCAATCTGCCCTCTGCGGATATCTCGCTGATCCCCGGCATGGCCGACTATCCGGCTGCGATTGTTCCGGCGGGCTTCTCAGCGGAAACGATGCTCGACAACCCGGTGGGAACAGGGCCTTACCTGCCTGAATCGCTGGAAGTCGGCGTGAAGGCCGTTCTGGTGCGCAACGAGGGGCACACCTGGTGGAACGCAGGCAATGGTGCCTGGATAGACCGGGTGGAATACATCGACTATGGCACGGACCCTTCCGCCTTTGTCGCGGCGGCAGAAGCCGAAGAGATCGACATGACCTACTCCATAGAGGGTGATTTCATCGACATCTTTGACACACTTGACGGCTGGCAAAACAACGCCGTTGTGACAGGCGCCACGATCGTCATACGACCCAATCAGCAGGTCGAAGTCGACGGCATCAGGCCCTATGAAGACAAACGCGTCCGTCAGGCGATTTCGATGGCCGTTGACAACGCGGTGCTGCTGGAACTGGGGTATGCCGGGCGGGGAGAGGTAGCCGAAAACCACCACGTTGGCCCCATGCATCCCGAATACGCGGAATTGCCACCGCGCAAACATGATCCAGCCGCCGCCAAGGCGCTGATGGACGAAGCCGGCATGGGAGATTTCGAGCATGAATTGTTCTCGATTGATGATGCCTGGCGCAAGGACACAACAGACGCCGTGGCAGCCCAGCTGCGCGACGCGGGCATCAATGTGAAACGCACCATCCTGCCCGGCTCAACCTTCTGGAACGACTGGACGAAGTACCCGTTCTCCTCCACCAACTGGAACCACCGCCCCCTTGGTGTGCAGATCTGGGCACTTGCCTATCGCTCCGGCGAGGCGTGGAACGAATTCGGTTGGTCCAACGAAGAGTTCGACGCCATCCTCACCGAGGCGCTGGCAACGCCCGACCTCGAAGCGCGCCGTGCGCTGATGAAGAAGGGTCAGGCGATCATTCAGGAAGAAGGTGTAACCATCCAGCCCTATTGGCGCTCGCTTTACAACCACACGCGCGAAGGACTGGTCGGCGGTGAGCACCACATCTCATTCGAGATCCGTCCGGAGCAGATCGCCTGGACGTAACCCATCCATCAAACAACGGGGCCATGCCATGAGTGTGGCCCCTTTTTTGTGATCGCGCGGAGCCGCAGGAGAAGCCCATGGAAACCGCCTTGCTGCTCGCGCAATTCAGTGCCACCGGGTCCATCGCAGGCTGGCTGAGCCTTGGGGTGCGGGACAATATTTTGCATCCATCCGTGAATGAAACCTACACGGCCGAGGTCATGGACATGACCCGCATGCGCACGGAGTTTCCCGCGCAATTCGCGGAAGTTGCCCATCGCGCGGTTTCAGATCGCCGCACTCAACTCTTGGCGTTTCGCCTGATCGTGGTCATCGAACTGGCCACGGTGGTCTTGCTTTGGGTTGGTGCGACCGCATTGGCCATGGCGCTTTTTGGCTTTGCCCTGCCCGAAACCGCACGCGCACTGGCGATCCTGGGCGCCACTGCTTTTACCACGATCTGGGCCGGGTTTTTGATTGTGGGGAACCATTTCAGCTATTGGTTCTGCCATGAAGGGGCGCAAAACACGCATTACCAGATGACGCTCTGGGGACTTGGGACGCTGATCCTGCTGGCCCAGACCGCCTGAACCACCTCTGTGCCAAGGGTTACTTCATCGCTTCCTTTGCGATGCGCCGCGCTTCACTGACCAAAGACACCATGTCCGCGACCTTCAGCCCCAGCACTATGCCGCTCGACGGGCAACGGGACAAATGCGTATCCACCATATCACATAGCCGCCACGCCGCGCGGGGTTGCAGCATCAGCACCTTCAGGCGCGCATTGGCCAGTTGGATAAGGGCCAGCACCATGTCCCGTTCGGGGCTTGGGTCCTTGGTTTGGATCCAGACCGCCTCCAACACCTCATGCGCTTCCCAAAAGTACCCCGCGTCGTAGTAAAGCCGCCCTGCAATGAAGGCAGGCGTGTTGTGCAACTCACTCACAGGAACATGTGGTGTAACCGAACGCTTGATCGGGTCGAACCAGTCATCGTGATGTCTCGGACTGAAACCCGGCACATAAACATGTGGTGGCATCGGAATGTCGTGAGCGGAATTAAGCACGGCATTGCTCCAAATAAAGCAGGTTAGACCAAAAGGGTTAAGATAGCTCCGTAGAAAAGATGCAAACCGTACTGGCACCGACGGGTCTGGCTCTCAGGCCCGTCAGTACCATGACGGCGCGTTTTCGTCTGCTGGCCGCCCGGTTACGCGTCACGATTGCCTCCCGACTTACCTCCCAGCGGCAAGAAGCCATCGCATCAAAGACGTGTGTCACCGTAAGCAGCACGAATCCCTCCCAAGACCCTGCAAACGTCACCGGGGACATCCTGCACTAACTGCCGCCCTTCGCAAGTTGTTCCGGCAAGAATTCCTCGGGCAATTCGCCTTTTAAGCGAAGTAATACACTTTAAGCGGGAATTAGAAACAGCGTAATCGCTGGAAACGCGACCAACACCACGACCCGCAGGATGTCAGAGCCAACAAAGAACAATACGGCTTTGTATGTTTGTGTAATCGGCGTTTCACGATCCATGGCGTTTATGATGAACAGGTTCATGCCAACCGGCGGTGTGATCAGGCCCACCTCAACCACGATCAGAACGAGGATACCGAACCAGATGGCCACATGTTCCGGCGACATCCCGAAATCCATCGCCGAGATTACCGGGAAAAAGATCGGAACGGTCAGCAGGATCATCGACAGGCTGTCCATCAGGCAGCCGAACACGAGATAAAAGAGCAGGATGATCGACAGGACAAACCACGGGCTATAGTCCTGCGCCAGCACCCAGTCTGCCATGAACTGCGGCACACCGGAGAGCGCCAGAAATCCATTATAAAAACTGGCCCCCAACACGATGAAAAAGATCATCGCGGTCGTGCGGCCCGTCCCCAAGAGGCATTCCTTGAACGTCTGCCAAGTCAGGCTGCGCGACACCACGGCAATCAGCCCTGTACCTGCCGCACCGACCGCGGCCCCCTCGGTCGGGGTAAACCAGCCCAGATATATGCCCCCGACGACCACGCCAAAAATGGCCAGCACAGGCCATGTCGCCCCCAAAGCGCGCCAACGATCGCCCATGGGCACAGGCGCGCGCGTGCCGGCTGCATCGGGGTAAAGGCGCACATATAGTGAGATGGTGAGCATATACCCCAGCGCCGCGAGAATGCCGGGAATGAACGCCGCCAGAAACAGCTTGGCAATGTTCTGCTCGGTGATGATTGCGTAGATCACCAGAATAACCGAAGGCGGGATCAGAATGCCAAGTGTCCCGCCAGCGGCAAGCGTCGCCGTTGAAAACCCGCCGGAATAGCCGTAGCGGCGCAATTCGGGCAAGGCGACCTTGGACATCGTGGCCGCCGTTGCCAAAGACGATCCGCAAATCGCACCAAATCCCGCGCAAGCGCCAATGGCCGCCATGGCAACGCCACCGCGCCGATGGCCCAGAAAGCTCTCCGCCGCCTTGAACAGCGCCTGCGACAGGCCGGACAGGGTGGCAAACTGCCCCATCAGCAGAAACAGCGGGATGATCGTCAGGGAGTAATTCGAAAAGGTGGTGTAGGTTTCGGATTTGAGTTTCGCAAGCAACGGCACCGGGTTGCCATTCATCGCGTAATACCAGCCCCCAAACCCGCAGAGCAGCATCGCCAGCCCAATCGGCGCGCGCAAAAACACCATGCCCAGCAGCACCAGAAACGACCAGAACCCAAGTTCGAGCCGGTCCATCTGGGCAAAGGGTAAGAGGCCAAGAAACGCGGTCATTAAAGGGCTATACCTGCGGCAACAGGCTGCGGCCCGTCACGCTTTCACACAGGCGCATAATCGCACAATAGACCGCCACGATGCAGGTCACAACAGAAGCCGCAAAACTGGCCGCATAGGCCCACCAGAGGGGAAACTGCAAGAACAACGTCGTTTCGCCATTGCCATAATATCTTTGCACCCCGCCAAAAAGCTGCACGCTGATCAGGATCAGACAGGCGGTCAGGATCACCTCCCAAAATGCCATGAGGTGACGCGTCAGAGCCTGCGGCAGCCGTGACGTGAACACATCGACCGTGGCATGACCGGTGTACAATTGACAGATCGGAAAGAAGGAAAAGATCGCAAAGGCGACGCCAGCCTCCAGCAATTCGTAGCTGCCTTTGACTTCGCCAAGCCCGAGGTCGCGCATTCCTTGCGCAAAACCGCCCAAGGCATGGGCCGCAAAATCCGAGTGCAAGATATCGCCAAGCGACCGACCGACGATCGACACCGTGGTCATTATGATCAGCGCCACCAGAAGAAAGCCCCCGATGAGCGCCGTGCTCCGGGCCAGCCGTATTATAGCCTGATGTATCATGATCTGCGCTGCCGGGCGCGTCTGGGGGCAGGCATAGTCGCAAGCACCTGTCCGGGGTTATTCGGTGTATTGATCAATCAACATCCGCGCCTCGTCAATCAGCGCCTGACCGTCAATGCCCTTTTCGGACATTTCCGCGACCCATTCGTCATAGATGGGGGCGGCGACATCGCGCCATGCCTGTGCCTCCTCTGCCGTCAGGGTCACGATTGTATTGCCCCGGTCCGCCGCCAACTGGCGCGCGGGTGCGTCATTGTCTTCCATGACACCGCCCGCAAAAACAGAAAATTCAAGCCCGGAATTATCGTCAATGATCTGGCGCAGGTCATCGGGCAGGCTGTTATAGCGGTCTTTGTTCATGGCCAGCACAAAGGTCAGAACATAGAGCGCATTACCGGTGAATTCGGTGTGATTGTCCACCAGCTCGGGGATTTTCAGCGCCGTGGTCACTTCCCAGGGGATCGTGGTGCCGTCGATGACACCTTTGGACAGTCCCTCAGGCACTGCCGGAACGGGCATGCCTACCGGCGCGGCCCCGACCTTCTCCAGCAGCGAATTCACAAGCCGCGAGCCGCCACGGATTTTCATCCCTTCCATATCGGCGGGCGTGCGGACTTCCCGGTTCGAATGGATGATGCCCGGCCCGTGCACCCAAGTCCCGAGGATCTCGACATCCTTGAAATCCGCGTCCCGCATGTGGGTTTCAAACATTTCCCAATAAGCGCGGGACGCCGCACGGGCATTGGTCATCATGAAGGGCAGTTCAAACACTTCGGTCCGTGGAAAACGGCCCGGCGTATAGCCGACCACGGTCCAGACCACATCCGCCACGCCGTCAATCGCCTGATCAATCAGCTCCGGTGGACGCCCGCCAAGCTGCATTGACGGAAAACGGTCGATCTTGATGCGCCCCGCGCTTGCCTCTTCGACGTTGTCCGCCCAGACATCGAGGATCAGTTTCGGCACATTTGCCTGTGGCGGCAAAAACTGGTGCAGGGTCAGTGTGACCTCTTGCGCCGACACGCCCCCCGCGCCACCGCCCAAGGCCATCACGGCGGCCGCAGCCAGGTTCAAAAACCGCTTACGTGAAATCATGGTATCTGTTCTCCCCCCGAGCAGCTGGTTGGCGTGTTCACACAACTGACCTGACCATCAAGTGAAAAGCTAAGCCAGATGGAAAAGCTTGTCACCCATCTTTGTCGAGCCATCCGCAGGTCGGATGACAACAGGCAAATGCGGGGAAAGTGGAATGGTGGCGTTACCTGGACTTGAACCAGGGACCTAACGATTATGAGTCGTTCGCTCTAACCAACTGAGCTATAACGCCATCGAAGCGTCAGTTATTCCAGCCCGCTCTGACCGTCAAGGCACAATCCGCGTTTACTGCCCCCGAACCGCGTCAATCATGCGCTGCACATTGTCCGGGTCAGCATCCGGTGTGATTCCGTGACCGAGGTTAAAGATGTGCGGGCCGCCAGAAAACGCCTTTACGATCGCGCGCGTCTCATCAATCAACGCCTGCCCGCCCGTGACCATATGGCTTGACGCCAGATTACCCTGCACGCAGCCATCGACCTGAACATTGGCCGCCGCCCATTCCGCGCTGACCGAGTTGTCGAGGGCGACGCAATCCACGCCGGTGGCTTTTGCGAAGCCGATGTATCCATCCCCTGCCTCGCGCGGGAAGCCGATGACCGGAATATCCGGATGACGCGCCTTGATCGCGGCGGTGATCTCGCGCGCAGGTTCCAGCGCGTATCTCTGGAAATCCGCGCCTTTCAGCGACCCGGCCCAACTGTCAAAAATCTTGACCACCTCTGCGCCGGCTTCGATCTGTCGGGACAGATATTCGATGGTGCCCTGCGTGATCCGCGCCAGAAGTGCCTCGAACAATTCCCGGTTTTCATCTTTCAGCGCATGCGCAGGTGCCTGATCAGGCGTGCCGCGCCCGGCAATCATATAGGTCGCCACCGTCCAGGGTGCCCCGGCAAAACCAATGAGCGTCGTTTCCTGCGGCAACTCGCGGCGCAGAATACGCACGGTTTCGTAGATCGGATTCAGAACCGCGTCGATCTCGTCCACGGGCTTGAGCTTGTCGAAATCCGCTTGGGTTGTGATGGTGGACAACCTCGGCCCCTCGCCGGTGACAAACCACAAATCCGCCCCCAGCGCCTGCGGCAACAGCAGGATATCGGCAAAAAGGATGGCCGCGTCGAACCCATAGCGACGGATCGGCTGCAACGTCACCTCGGCGGCCAATTCCGGGTTATAGCACAGCGACAGAAAATCACCGGCCTGCGCGCGCGTCGCTTTGTATTCGGGCAGATATCGCCCTGCCTGACGCATCATCCAGATCGGAGGGGTGGGAAGTGTTTCGCCTGCCAAAGAGCGCAGGATGGTTTTTGCCGCGGCCATGTTCGTCCTCTTGGTAACTCAAAACGTTGGTCTTCGTCTCAGGCGGTATTGTCAAGTCACAGACGGGTTGTCAGGGTAAATTGACGCGCTTAAAGATGTGATTATGACAGTAATGCTTCCTTCCCCCGACTCGCCCCTCAAGATCGGCACCCGCGGCTCGCCTCTGGCGATGGCGCAGGCCTTTGAAACCCGTGCGCGCCTGATGCAAGCCTTTGATTTGCCTGAGAATGCCTTCACCATCGTCGTGATCAAAGTCACCGGTGACATGATTCAGGATCGCGCGCTGAAAGACATCGGTGGCAAGGGTCTTTTCACCCGTGAAATTGAAGAAGATCTGCTGTCAGAAAAAATTGACATCGCGGTGCATTCCATGAAGGACATGCCGACGCTGCAACCGGACGGGCTGATCCTTGATACCTACCTGCCGCGCGAGGATGTGCGCGATGCGTTCATCTCGCCGACGCTGAAAGGTATCGCCGATCTGGCGCAGGGCGCGGTGGTCGGCACTTCCAGCCTGCGGCGCAAGGCACAGCTGCTCAACCGCCGCCCGGACCTGAATGTGGTCGAATTTCGCGGCAATGTGCAGACGCGGCTGAAAAAGCTGGCGGATGGCGTGGCCGAATGCACCTTCCTTGCCTGCGCCGGGTTGAGCCGTCTGAAAATGGATGAGGTGCCTGCGACGCCGATTGAAACCGACCACATGCTGCCAGCGGTAGCGCAGGGTGCCATCGGGATCGAACGCCGGATCGCGGACACAAACACGGCAGAGTTGCTGAGCGCGATCCATGATGGCCCTACCGGTCAGCGGCTCGCGGCCGAACGCAATTTCCTGCTGACGCTGGATGGTTCCTGCGAGACACCGATTGCGGGGCTGGCAGAGCTTTCGGGCGATCATCTGCGGCTGCGCGGTGAAGTGCTTCGCCCGGATGGGTCCGAAGCGCTCAACGGTGAACGCTCAGGTCCGATATCGGATGGCGCGGCCATGGGGCGCGATCTTGCCGAAAAACTGCTCAAGCGCGCCGGACCCAGCTTTTTCGACTGGCACTAGATCGTCTCACGAAACACCCGAAACATCACTTAGCGCTTTGAGATCTTTCATTTCAGGCAGCGTTACGTGGTTAGGATTTTTGGAATGACGCTTTAGCCCATGTATCTCACTCCCCGGCGCGATCCCTAAAGGGCATCGCGCCGGGGCAGTTTCACTGCATCACACCCATTTTGCCAAGGGCGGCAGGCTCATCAATACGGCATTCGCGTCGTGGCCTGTCTCCAATCCAAACTTGGTACCACGATCATAAACCAGGTTGTATTCGGCATAGAGGCCGCGATGCACCAGTTGCGCATCCTTGTCCGCGTCCGTCCAGTCTTGCGTCCGACGTTTGCGCACCAGTGGCACATAGGCAGGTAGGAACGCGCGCCCGATGTCCTGGGTCAGGGCAAAGTCCCGTTCCCAATCGTTCGTGCAGTGATCATCCATGAAAATCCCGCCCACGCCGCGCGCCCGATTGCGGTGCGGGATATAGAAATACTCATCCGCCCATTCTTTCAGCCGCGGGTAGAGCTCTGCCCCATGTGGGTCCAGTTTTTCCTGTTGCTGGGCGTGAAAATGGGCGGTGTCCTCGTCGTATTCGATGCAAGGGTTCAAATCGGAGCCACCCCCGAACCACCACGCATGGGGCGTCCAGAACATCCGCGTGTTCATATGTACCGCAGGCACATGCGGATTTTGCATATGCGCGACAAGGCTGATGCCAGAGGCCCAGAAGCGCGGATCATCCTTCATCCCCGGAATGCCCTTGCGCGCCGCCATCGCGGATTGCGCGCGGGTGCCAAGGGTGCCGTAGACGGTGGATATATTCACGCCGACCTTCTCGAACACACGACCGCCGCGCATCACGCTCATCAAACCACCACCGGCGTCAGAACCATCATCGCTCTGGCGTTTGGTTTCACTTACATCGAAAACGGCCGCCTCTCCATCGCTGAGAGGGCCTGTCGCGTGATCCCGCTCCAGCTCTTCAAAAGCTGCTACGATCTGATCGCGCAGGTCACGAAACCAGGCAGAGGCGCGTGTTTTTTCCGTATCGTAGTCTGTGGTCATAGTGCAGCCTAATGTGTCAGTTTATCCTGACACCATCTCTAAACCGCTTTTCCACGGCATTCCAAGCGCAATTGTCAGTGCGCCGGCACCGCGACCGCATCCAGCAGGCTGCGCCCGCCGTCGACCGTCATGACTTCCCCGGTCATGAAGCTTGAACTCTCTGCCGCAAGAAACTGGACAGCATCAGACAGTTCAGCCGGGCCCGCAATGCGCGCCAGCGGCGTTTGATTGCGAATTTCATCGCGCCACTCACTATGTTCGCTCATCGAGGTTTTCAGCGATGCACTCATCACCGACCCGAAGGCGATGGCATTCACGCGGATGCGCTCAGGCGCCAGAACCAGCGCCATGGAGCGGGTCATCTGCTCAAGCGCGGCAGAGGCGATGGAATAGCCCATCAACTCCGGGCGCGTGGTGCGGGCGGTAATTGAACTGAGATTGATGATTGATCCACATTGACCCTCTGGCTGGTCAACCCCCTGCTTTATCATCCTTTTCGCGACCTGTTGTGTCAGATGCAGTGCTGTCATAAGGTTCTGTTCCAGCAAAATCGAAACCGATGTGTCCTCAAAGTCCAGCGCATCCGTTTCAAGCACCTGCCGCGATGCGTTGACCAGAATATCGACCCGGTCAAAGCTATCAATCGTCGCCGAAACCAGATTGGCGATTGTCAGACGCTGGCGCAAATCACCGCCGAAGTAACGCAGATTACTGTCTTCGGACAGATCGCCCCACTCTTCGGCGAGCCTCCTTTCGTCGATATCGGCACACATCACATTCGCGCCACGATCTGCAAATTGCCGGGCGATCGCCAAACCGATGCCGTTCGCCGCGCCTGTTACGATCGCCGTTTTGCCACTGATGGAAAAAGACATGAGTCTCCTTTCGGGATAGCCAGCCTAGCGCCGGACCTGTCGTTTGGGGCGCGCTGCATGGAACAGTTTAAAGCGCGTATCACCACCAATTTCAAAGCAATTTGCAAAGCTGTCTTGCAGGCATTGCTCGTAGGGCAAATGACGGTTTGCCACCATCCAGAGCTGCCCCTGCGGCTTGAGCATCGCCGCCGCTGCCCGCACAAACGCCTGCCCCAATGCGGGATCAGCCGTGCGGGATGTATGAAACGGCGGGTTCATCACCACGGCATCCACTTTGCGCCCGGGCGTCCACGCGGTGGCATCGGCCCAGTGGAAGACAGCGCGCGGGTCAGTGACATTTCGCCGTGCGCATTCGAGCGCCATATGCTCCGCCTCCACGAGGTGCACCGCTTCGACATCCGCACGGGTCAAGATATGGGCAGACAAAAACCCCCACCCCGCGCCAAGGTCAGCAACCTCATGCCCCAGTTTATCCGGCAGCGCATCCACCAGCAGGGCGGAGGCCGGATCAATCGCATCCGCCGAAAAAACACCAGGCGCGGTCCAGAACCCACCCTCGGTCAAGGCCGGCCCATCCCGCCAGTCTTCAAAAAGTTCCGCATCCGGTGCCATACACCAGAAAAGCTTGCCATGGGCCTTGGAGATCGGCGCGGAAACCTCCACACGCTTGCGCATGTCCCGCAGAATGCTGTCGATACCGTCGGTTTTTTGACCGTCAATGATGACCATTTCCGCGCCCGGCGCCATAGCTTGCGCAATCAAGGCGCGCGCATCTTTCTTGGCGCGCGGCAGACAGATGATGGTGGTGGCATGTGATCCGCCAAACTCCGCCTCACAGGGGTATCCGCGCGCTTTCCACGCCTCATGGGCCGGTTTGAATCCCTCGACAATGCACGTCCGATCACGCGGCAGTTCCATAAGTCGCGCGTCAAGCGGCGGCTTAACAACCGTGATTTGGCCGGCGTCAGGCAGCACCAGACCACCCTCGCTCAGCGCCAGCACCAGACGGGCGTCGATCACCTGCTTACTCTTCTTTTTCCATTGTGCACTGCAGCGGATGCTGGTGGCGACGCGCAAAATCCATCACTTGCGCGACTTTCGTTTCGGCGATTTCGTGACTGAAGACACCCACGACCGCGACGCCTTTTTTATGCACCGTCAGCATGATCTCGAACGCCTGCGCATGATTGAGACCAAAGAAACGCTCAAGCACATGCACCACAAACTCCATGGGCGTGAAATCATCGTTCAACAACAAAACCTTGTAAAGCGGCGGGCGCTTCGTTTTCGGTTTCGTTGCGGTCAGGATGGAGGTATCCCCATCATCTTCCGAACGGTCAGACATCATGTGTAAATCTCGGTGCATTGCTGCTCCTGATATTGGCGGGTGTGGTGAGTCCTTGAACAGGTTATATAACTTGTCTGCGCGTTTAGAAAAGGGGCAAGGCCGAGTGGAAAATTCCGCCCATTGCCAAGGTCGATGTGACTGCGGCGCGCATCGGCGCTACACGATCCGGGAAATCGCACCGCTGTGCCGGTGACTCAACGGCTGCGCAGCGATTTTGGGCAGAATTGCGCTCGCCTTTGACGAAACCGGCTGATGCCTGCGCTTAATTTGCATCAAGTTTAAGCTTCATCGAAGCTTAACACATTCTCTTTAATTCAATGGTTTATTGAAACCAAAAGCTGTGTTAGCGTCAGCGCCAATAAAGTCAGCCGAAAAAATTCGGCGACATGAGGCAGAAAAAAGGCGGTTATCATGAAGGTTCGGCGCACCTGGCCGGCCCGGTATGGGCTATATGCATTCGCGGTACTGTGGATGCTCGTTATCTTACCTCTCACCGCAGCAGCCGCCCCCTATGCGGCGTTTGTGATGGATGCGCGGACGGGCGAGGTTTTACATTCCCGCAACGCAGATACGCGTTTGCACCCTGCATCCTTGACCAAGATGATGACGCTCTACATCGCTTTTCAAGCTGTTGAAAACGGGGAGATTTCGCTTGATACCAAGGTCAAGATTTCCCGCTTTGCCGCTGCGGAACCTCCTTCAAAACTGGGGCTGAAATCAGGCCAGCGCATCGCCTTTCGCTACCTGATACGGGCCGCTGCGATCAAATCCGCCAATGATGCGGCGACCGCCATCGGTGAAGCACTCGAAGGCTCAGAGGCGGCCTTTGCGCGGCGCATGAACCGAACCGCGAAAGAACTGGGGATGACCCGCACAACGTTCAAGAACGCGCATGGTCTGACGGAAAGTGGGCATATGTCCACCGCGCGCGATATGTCGCTATTGGGGCGTCATGTGCTTTATGATTACCCCGAATATTACAATCTGTTTTCTCGTCGGTCGACCCATGCCGGGGTCAGGGATGTTGCAAACACGAACCGCCGCCTTCTGGCAGCCTACCGCGGAGCGGATGGTATCAAAACAGGATACACGCGTGCGGCGGGCTTCAATCTCGTTGCCTCCGCCGAGCGTGGTCAGGAACGCATTATTGCAACCGTTTTCGGCGGCACCTCGACAATTGCGCGCAACAAGCGGGTTGCGGAGCTGCTCGACATGGGCTTCAAACGCGCGCCAAGCAGGGCAACCGTGCGCAAGCCCAAAAAGCCGTCCTATTTTGCGACACGACATCAGGGGACACGGGACGCGACGATCATGACGGCCAGTTTGCGCCCACAGATCCGGCCGCTTGTCGCTGCGGTGGAAAGCCCGGTCAATGCGGAGGACATAATCGCCGCAGTTGAGCAGGCAAAGACGTCGACAGCAAGCATCGCAAGCACCACGGGAATACTGAACAGCGATATCAAATCGGCCCTGATCGAAGCACAGGAAACCCCGTCAACAGGTTCTGCGGTCCCGATCGGCGGGGTCGCACCCGTGTCGATCAGGCCTGCCATGCGCCCCACGGACCTGATCAACGCCTCGCTGGACCAGTCAGCGGAAACCGAAGTCGTCACACGACTGTCGACATCAGGCGGGCGGCAATGGGGTGTGAATGTCGGGCAGTTTGGCAGCCGATATCTTGCCGAACGCGCGTTGTTGACGACCGCGCTCACAGAGATGGAGACGCTGGATGGCACATTGCGCAAGGTTGTGCGGCGGTCGAGTGGGTTTGACGCCAACTTCCTCGGTATGACCGAAGACTCCGCAGATCTTGCATGCCGTCGCCTTCAGGCGCGCAACATCACATGCAAAACGGTGGGGCCATCCTGAGCCCTTGGCAAACCGCTTGTCACCTCCCGGCGCAAAACTGCGGCGGGCAACCACGGGTTATGATCGGCACAAAACCCTTCGTGACGATTTTAAAAAGCTAAAGCGTCATACGGAAAAACTGAATCACATAACGCTGCCTGAAATCAAGAATTTCAACGCGCTACATGATACGTGATGTTTCAGGTATTCCGTCAGACGCTCTAATCGCTTTTCGGCTTATCGTCCCATTCATCACTTAGAATGCGGCGGCTGTCACCTTCGGGGTCTTCGTATTGACGGCTGCGCAACGTATATAAGAACCCGGCCAGCCCAAGGCCTCCGAGTATCAGGGAAATGGGGATCAGATATGCCAGGACGTTCATCCGCGCCCCCTGATCCGCAGAGCATTGACCGATACCGTTAGCGACGACGTCGACATCGCCAAGGCCGCGATCAGCGGCGTGGCCAGACCGGCGACAGCAAGCGGCACCGCGACGATGTTGTACACCGTTGCGATTTGAAAGTTCTCCCGGATGCGCTTGGTTGCCAGCCGCGCCGTTGCAACCGCATCGGCCACGGGCATCAGATCCTGACCGAGCAGCACGATATCAGAGGCAGCGCGTGCTGCATCCAGAGCCTGCGCCGGACTGATTGACACATGTGCCGCCGCCAAAGCGCCGGTATCATTCAAACCATCGCCGATCATCAAGACCCGTTGGCCCTCATCGGTCAGGCGCTGGACGAATGCAACCTTGTCAGCGGGCAGCATTTCGGCTGCAAAATCCGGCATTCCCAGATGTGCCGCCGTTTGGGCAACAGGTGCCTGACGATCGCCAGACAGCAAGATTACCCGCATTCCCTGCCGTTTCAGCGCAGCCATCAGATCAGCGGCACCGGGGCGGGGACGGTCTTCGAACCGCAGGATGATCGGCGCGCCCTCGCCGGTATCCAATGCCGTGCACAAACCATCGGTTTCAACCAGCGCCCCGATCCACTCAGGACGTCCCAGACGAACAGGCCTGTCCGCATAATGCGCTTGCGTGCCAAATCCCGGTTGCTCCGTCAGATTTGAAAGCGCGATCTCAGCCGTATCATCATCCTGCGCAGCGGTCACGATTGCCTGCGCCAGAGGGTGTGATGATCCCCGCGCCAGCGCATAGGCCAGCGATTGTTGATCCTGCGTCAGATCATGCCAATTCGTGGCGCGCGGCATGCCCAGCGTCACCGTGCCGGTTTTGTCAAAGACGACCGTATCCACCTCTGCCAGACGTTCGAGAGCGGTGGCATTCTTGATCAGGAGACCCTTTCGAAACAGCCGCCCGGATGCCGCAGTTGTAACTGCCGGCACCGCAAGACCGAGCGCGCAGGGGCAGGTGATAATCAGTACCGCTGCCGCAATATTCAGTGACACACGCATGTCGCCCGACCACAAGAGCCAGCCCAGAAATGCGAGGGCGGACAGGATATGAACCCCCGGCGCATAAAGCTTGGCGGCGCGATCCGCCAGTGATGTGTAGCGGGACCGCCCGCTTTCGGCGACGGCGACAAGGGCGGCGAGTTGGTGCAGGGATGTGTCCGTGCCCACCGCTGTGGCCTCAAGTGTCAATGGCCCTGTCAGGTTCACCTCGCCTGTGCTCATCGGGTCACCGACCGTGCGCATGACCGGCATTGCCTCACCGGTCAGGGCAGAGCGGTCGACCTCGGATGTGCCGTCAATCACAACGCCATCCACGGGCGCGCGCGCACCGGGGCGCACCAGCACATGATCCCCGAGACGCAGCGCGCTCACGGCAATTTCGCTGGTTTCACCGTTTTGAATTCGGAAGGCCCGGGGCACTTCGAGCGCGGTCAGTTCTTCGGCGGCAGAGCGTGCGGCAGAGCGCGCACGCGAGTCCAACCAGCGACCCGCCAGCAAAAAGAAGACCAGCGTCAGCGCGGCGTCAAAATAGGCGTGCTTGCCGGAAAGCCCGGTTTCCCAAAGGGATGTTACGACCGCCAGCACAATGGCCAATGTGATCGGCACATCCATATTGAGCCGCCCCGCCCGCAGCGCCGCCCATGCGTTCCGGAAAAACGGCTGGGCGGAAAAGGCAAGGGCCGGCAGGGTGATCGCTGCAGATATCCAATGGAACATGTCCCGCGTTGCATCCGTGGCCCCCGACCAGACCGCGACCGATAACAACATCACATTCATGGCGGCAAAGCCGGCAACCGCAAGGCGCATGAGGATATCACGACTGGCGGCATCGGTCTGCGTCTGCGAGAGCGCGCCCAGATCAAGCTCATGCGCTTCAAAACCCGCGGCCATGACCAGATCGGCAAGCTCCTGCGCCGTCACACCCGGAGCGGCATCAATCATCACGCGTTTGCGTGTCAGGTTGACGCGCGCCGCACGCACACCAGCATGGGCCGTCAGGCTGTTTTCAACCTTTGAAATACAAGCCTGGCAATGGATTGTCGGCAAGGACAGGGCCAGCTGCGCATCCGGCAACGGCACTTCAGCGCGCGCGGCAGGTGCCGAAAGACAACCGGGGCAGCTCGCAGGGCCATTTGTGGCCGTTGCCGTCATGAACGCGCCTTTGGAACATGCAGGATCACGCGCTGGCGAAATACCCGGCCGTCAGCGGATGTGGCCGACATGCGGATGTTCCAGTTTCCCGGCGCCAGATCGGCCGGTGCCACGTAGCGTTTGCCGTCGAATTTGAAATCCGGCGTGGAATCGTCTTTGACATGCGTGGCGCGCCCAAGGGTTGCGTCCAGTGTCGCGACCTCTACGGGCTGGCCGGCTGCATCCGTGACGGACAACAAGACCTGCCCCCCCCGCGCATCGGCACGCACAGACCAGCCAAGCGACTGCTGGACTTCGCGGTCTTTGTCAAAGCTTTGGCTGGCCACGTAAGAGTTCTTGACCTCAAGGCCGGGGAACGTGCTCACGGCGTTGAACGCCAGGGTCAGGTTGACAGTGATGATCACGAAAAATGCACTGCATAAGATGAACGCGACGTGGCGTCCGGTCAATTCCTTGGTCATTGGTTTGTACCCTTCCCTGTGAAGTTACTGTCTTTGTAGGCGCGATCACCATTGGTGAGGTCCTCGATCCAGAACCGCAGATCGGTGTGATCGCCTTCTGCCGGTGCCGAGTTTGGCGGCGCGATGACATAGACCCGCTGAAGGTGTGAGGCATCCGCGCCGACGGAAACCGACCCGTAGGGCGTGCCTTCCAGCTGGATGCGCACAGCCGGATCACCTTGCACGGCAATTCGGAACAGCCGCTCTTCGTTGTTCTTGTTGCGCAGGCGGATGTCATATGTGTTGCGGATGGATCCGTCAGACATGGTGACAAATGTGGGGTTGCGCACCGGTGCGACGGTGACTTCGATGTCCGCCCGGATAAAGAGCGCCACAAGCAAAGCCACACCAACACCACCCCAAAGCGCGGTGTAAATCAGGGTCCGCGGGCGGAAAATGTGTTTCCAGACCGGCCGTGGCGGATTGCCCGCGCGCTCCAGTTTCTCATCCGACAGGGCAAGGTAGTCAATCAATCCGCGCGGCTTGCCGATCTTGGCCATGACGTCGTCGCAGGCATCAATGCAAAGCGCGCAGGTGATGCATTCCATCTGCTGCCCGTCGCGAATGTCGATCCCCACAGGGCAGACGTTCACGCAAGCCATGCAGTCGATGCAGTCACCCATCGGCTCGCCCGCCTTGACTTCTTCGGAGTGCTTGCGCGGCTCCCCGCGCCATGGCCGATAGGCAACGGTCAACGTATCCTCATCCATCATCGCGCCCTGAATGCGCGGCCATGGGCAGGCGTAAATGCAGATTTGTTCGCGCGCGAACCCACCGAAAACAAAGGTTGTCGCGGTCAGGATCGCCACCGTGATATAGGCCACAGCCGCCGCCTGCCCCGTGAACAGATCGACAAGAAGCGTCGGCGCATCGGCAAAGTAGAACACCCAAGCCCCACCGGTCGCAACAGCTATGAACAGCCAGACCGTCCATTTCGTCAGCCTGAGCCGCAGCTTGCGCGCATCCATCTTTTCCTGGCGATGCAGACGCAGCCGCGCGTTGCGGTCCCCTTCGATCCAGCGTTCCACCAGAATGAACAGGTCGGTCCAGACGGTCTGCGGGCAGGCATAGCCACACCACACACGCCCCAGCGCCGAGGTGAACAGGAACAACCCAAGACCCGCCATGATCAACAGACCGGCCACGAAATAGAATTCATGGCTCCAGATATCGATCCAGAAAAAGTAGAACCGGCGGTTTGCCAGATCCAGCAAGACCGCCTGATTTGGCAAATCCGGTCCCCGGTCCCACCTGATCCACGGCACGACGTAATAGATGCCCAGCGTAACGATCAGGACGATCCATTTGAAATTGCGAAACGGACCCGAAACCCGGCGCGGAAAAATCGGCTCGCGGGCGGCGTATAGGCTGGGTGGTGTTGTCTGGTCGGACAAAGCGGTTCACTCCGGGTTGCGGTCACGATCAACCTAGTCTGATTGCATAAGGCGCGGCCTTGATTTGCATCAAAACCGCGCCCGCTTTTTCGTGACGTGGCGTTAGGTTACTCGCCGCCGCCCAGCTGGTGCACATAGACGGAGACTGCCCGGATTTCAGCCTCAGAAAGACGCTGTGTCCAAGGTGGCATGACGCCATAGCGACTGTAGGTCACAGTCTCCATCAGGGTGTCGTAGTCGCCGCCATAAAGCCAGATCGCATCCGCAAGGTTCGGGGCACCCTGATCGCGATCTCCAAGGCCTTCTTCGCCGTGGCAGGCGCTGCAGTTGTCCAGATAAACCTCTGCTCCGGCACTGACCTGGGATGCATCAAGCGGCGTCGCGCCAGACAGGTCCATCACATAGTTGACCACGGATGTGATTTCTTCTGGTTCGAGAATGTCGCCAAAGGCGGGCATTTCCGAATAGCGTGCATCGTCATCATCCTCATTGCGGATACCGTGCGAGATGGTGGCGTGAATGTTCTCAATATCACCGCCCCAAAGCCAGTCGTCATCCAGCAGGTTGGGATAGCCCACAAAACCGGCGGCACCGGAACCGTGACACTGCGTGCACCACGTACGGTAAACCGCAGCCCCGGCAGATGTGGCGTAGGAGTTCAGCTCCGCATCATTGGCGATCTCGGTCAATTCGACAGATGCCAGACGCATGTTGATGCCTTCGTTTGCCACTTCGACCGCCGCGATTTCCTCGGCGACTTCCCCGCGTGTGGAATAGCCGAGCAAGCCCGACGTTGCGGACGACACCAGTGGCCATGCGGGATAGGCAATCGTATAGCCGACACCCCAGATGATGGTCAGATAGAAGCACCAGAGCCACCACCGCGGCATCGGGTTGTCGAATTCCTCGATCCCGTCCCAGCTGTGGCCGGTGGTGTTGGGATCACCTTCTTGTTTCGGGGGGACTTTGGTCATTTTTGTGCCTCCTCTTGCGGGGCGGGTCGTTCATCATTTCGGAAGATCATCGTTTTGGCTTCGTCATGCAGCTTGTTGGACCCGGGTCGTGCGACCCAGAACCAGATGCCAACGAAAATGCAAAACAATAACAAGAGCATCCAGCTATCGGCGAATTCACGCAGGAAAGAATAGGTTTCCATCTTTTCCCCTCCCTAGCGGCTTGCATCTGGGGTGAAGGTCGAGAAATCGACCAGCGTGCCCAGCATTTGTAAATAGGCGATCAGCGCATCGGCCTCGGAGATACCGGGCGCCCCGTCAAAGTTGCGCACCTGCGCCCCCGGGTAGCGTTCCAGCATTTCGTCATAGTCGCTGTCCGGATCGGCCTGCGCGCGGAAATCCGCATTTGCCGCCGCGATCATCTCATCGGTATAAGGCACGCCCACGAACCTATGTGTCGACATCAGTTCGGCCACATAATCCGGCTCGATCAGCGTCTCTTCGAGAAAGCCATACTTCGGCATGATCGATTCAGGCACAACCGACTGTGGGTCGCGCAGGTGATCAATGTGCCAGTCATCCGAATAGCGACCGCCAACACGCGCCAGATCCGGCCCGGTCCGCTTGGAACCCCATTGGAACGGATGGTCGTACATGGATTCCGCCGCCAGCGAATAATGCCCGTAGCGCTCGACTTCGTCGCGCATCGGGCGGATCATCTGGCTGTGGCAGACATAGCACCCTTCGCGGATGTAGATGTCACGGCCCGTCAGTTCCAGCGGCGAATAGGGCCGCATGCCTTCAACCTTTTCGATGGTGTTTTCGAGGTAGAACAGGGGGGTGATCTGCACCAGCCCCCCGATTGTAACCACAAGGAAGCTCAGCACCAGCAACAGTGTTGCATTGGTTTCAATGAACTTGTGTTTTGCGAGGATCGACATGTATTGATCCCTCCTTATTCAGCAGGGACAGCTGTGCCGAGCGGCGCCTTGGCGGGCGCAGCCTTCACAGTCATCCAAAGGTTGTAACACATGATCAGTGCGCCGCCGAGGAACAGAACCCCACCCAGACCACGGACCACATACATCGGGAACTTGGCGCTGACGGTGTCGGCGAAAGAGTTCACGAGGAAGCCGTTGGCATCCACTTCACGCCACATCAGGCCTTCCATGATTCCGGTCACCCACATGGACGCCGCGTAGAGCACAATGCCGATGGTGGCGAGCCAGAAGTGCCAGCTGACCAGTGACAGCGAATAAAGACGCTCGCGCTTCCACAGCACCGGCACGAGGTAGTAAAGCGCGCCGAAAGTGATCAGCCCGTTCCAGCCAAGCGCACCGGAGTGCACGTGCCCAATGGTCCAGTCGGTGTAATGCGACAGCGAGTTCACCGCGCGGATCGACATCATCGGACCCTCGAAGGTGGACATGCCGTAAAAGGCCAGCGACGTCACCATCATCCGCAGAACCGGATCGGTGCGCAGCTTGTCCCAGGCGCCTTGCAGCGTCATCAGACCATTGATCATGCCACCCCAGCTTGGCATCCACAGGATGATCGAAAAGACCATGCCCAGTGTCGCCGCCCAATCAGGCAAAGCGGTATAATGCAAGTGGTGTGGACCCGCCCAGATATACAGGAAGATCAGCGCCCAGAAGTGGATGATCGACAGCTTGTAGCTGAACACAGGCCGTTCAGCCTGTTTGGGCACGAAGTAGTACATCATGCCGAGGAACCCGGCGGTCAGAAAGAAGCCAACCGCGTTGTGGCCGTACCACCACTGCACCATCGCATCCTGAACGCCCGAAAAGACCTGCACGGACTTGGAGCCCCAGATCGACACGGGGATCGAGATGTTGTTGACCACATGCAGCATCGCAACGGTCACGATAAAGGCCAGCAGGAACCAGTTTGCCACGTAGATATGTGGCTCTTTGCGGCGGATGATCGTGCCGAGGAAACAGGCCAGGAAGGCAAGCCAGACGACTGTCAGCCAGATATCAACATACCATTCTGGTTCCGCATATTCCTTGGATTGTGTGCCGCCCAGCAGATACCCGGTCGCGGCAAGAACGATGAACAACTGATAGCCCCAAAAGACGAACCACCCCAGATTACCGCCCCAAAGCCGCGCCGCCGACGTCCGCTGCACGATGAAGAACGAACTGGCGATCAATGCGTTACCCCCAAAGGCGAAAATCACCGCAGAGGTGTGCAAGGGCCGCAGCCGTCCGAAGTTGGCATATCCCTCGGCCCATTCGAAATTGAGGCTTGGAAAGGCCAGTTGGAAGGCAATCACGACGCCCACCAAGAAGCCCACAACACCCCAAAAGGCCGTTGCAATCACGCCTGCACGGACAACGCTGTCGAAATACTCATCTTTGGCGATGGGCGTGACAGGTTCATCCGTCCTGCGCAGCGTGACCAGAAACAGGCCGCCTGCCACAAGCATAAAGATAATCATATGAAGCTGGTAGGCCAGATCGCGCGCATAGCTGGCTGCGATCATCGCAAACAGTGTAACGAGCCCCAGCGCCACCAACTTTAGGTAATTCAGTGTTCCGGTATTCATACTCCGGTATCCCTTCCGTCTCGGCTATGTGCAGACGGAGTCCGCCCGCACAAATCTCATCAGTCATGAGGAGTGTTCTTGCCCGTCGGCGGTTTGAATACTTTGATCTGCATCAACACGAGTCGAGATTTTAAATGATGCGGATCAAGGAAACCTCGTTCAGCCCCGTTAGGATAGCCGTGTTCCATGGCCAAAAAGGAGCGGAACATGGCTTATAAATCCATCTTCACTGCGCTTACTGCCTTTGATGAAACCTCACCGGCGCTGGCATTTTCAGCCGCAACCGCCGAAGCACAGGACGCGCATCTTGAGGTGCTTTGTGTCGGGGTCGACCGCACACCGAACACCTATTTTGAAATCGGATCAAACGCGGTGGTGATGCATGCCGCGATCGAGACGGCGCATGAATCCGCGGAGCAAATTCAAGCCGCAGTGCGCGCATATCTGCAAAACTCCATGTTGCGCTGGGATGTTCTGAACAGCGTCGCGCCAATCGCCAGTCTGGGGCGGACAGTGGCCACGCAGGCCCGCTTTGCAGATCTTGCGATTGTAGGCCTGCCCTACGGCAAACCGACACAAACAGATGATTGCAGTATTCTCGAAGGCTTCCTGTTTGAGGCCGATTGCCCGACGGTGGTCGTCCCCGAAGGCGCAGCCGTGGCAAAACCCCAAAGCATCGTGATCGGGTGGAACGAAAGCACCGAAGCCCTGCGCGCCATCAAGGCGGCGATTCCCTACCTGCAAAAAGCCAAGCACATTCACATTGCCATCATCGACCCGCCCGAAACCGGGCCGGAGCGCTCTGATCCCGGTGGCGCGCTCGCCGTCTATTTGTCGCGCCATGGTATAAAGTGCGACATCAATGTGATGACGCGCGCAGGGTTGAAGGTCAGCGAGCGGCTTTCGCAATATGTGACGGAAACCGGGTCCGATCTGCTGGTTATGGGCGGATACGGTCACTCACGTTTCCGCGAAGCCGTTCTGGGTGGTGCCACCCGCGACATGCTGGAGCACAGCAAGGTGCCGGTCATGATGGCACACTAGCCCTCGCGACCCGAGCGCATGTCAGCTCAGGATACCGCCATCGCTGTCATCCCCCGCCTCTTCCATGAGGCGGTCCATATCGGGCACCACGATGCGCCGCTTGCCCTCAAGCACGACGACACCGTCCTTTTTGAGCGCCGACATCTGTCGGCTGACGGTTTCCAGCGTCAGGCCCAGATAATCAGACATGGCCTCACGGGTCAGCGGCAGATCAAAGACAAGGCTGTTGGATTCCGTATTCTTGGACAGAATTGCATCGCGCCGGGCAATAATCGCAAGCAGGCTGGCGATTTTTTCGCGCGCTGTCTTGCGTCCCAGCACAAGCATCCACTCGCGCGCGGCATCCAGTTCATCCAGGGTCATCTCAAGCAGGCGATGCGCCACATGGGGCGTCGATGAGATCATCTGCTCAAAGGGTTTGCGTCTGAAACAACACATGACAAGGTCGCTTGTCGCAGTCACGGTATAAGTCGCAATTTCGCGACCCGGGCGCCCGACAAAGTCCGATGGCAACAGCAGACCGACCATCTGTGTGCGCCCGTCTTCCATCGTTTGGGTCAGGGAGGCCACACCGGAGACCACGGAGGCGACGAAATCCATGCGGTCCCCCGACCACATGATCGTTTGACCCGCAGAGAAGCTGCGATAGTATTTTATATCCTCAAGAAGCGCCAATTCTTCTGTGTCACAGCGTGCACAAACAGCGCGATGCCTGATCGGGCAATTCACGCATTCCTTGACGTTAGGCACAACGACGTCTTGCATCAAATTTCTCCGCACTTGATCCACATCAAAGTCTCCGCTTCCGACAAACCATATCCAGTCTCCATGACACTGACATCCAAACTCGCCAAATTGGGTCTATTTGACGCAAGAGTTCCGCGTTACACCAGCTATCCGACGGCTCCGCAGTTTTCTGCCGACACCACGGACGCTGACGCGCGCGCCTGGATCGCTGCGATACCGCCGGGAAGCCGCATTTCATTGTATTTGCACATACCGTTTTGCCGACGGTTGTGTTGGTTTTGCGCCTGCCGCACTCAGGGCATATCAAATAATGGCCCAGTGGCGGCCTATCTGTCTACACTAAAAGCAGAATTAAGTATGTTGGCGGCCATTTTACCGCCCGACATCAGCCTCAGCCGTGTCCATTGGGGCGGCGGCACGCCCACCCTGTTTGAAGCGGGCATGATCGAAGAGCTGGCCGGGGCAATCAACGATCTGGCCCCCATGGCCCCAAATGGTGAGTTTTCGGTCGAAGTCGACCCCAATGAAATAGACCAGTCCCGGGTGGATGCGCTGGCAGCGGCCGGTATGACCCGCGCCTCGATTGGCGTGCAGGATTTCGATGTCGAGATACAGACAACCATCGGCCGGCTGCAGAGTTTCGACGTGACACGCTTTGCGGCGGATATGTTGCGGGCCTCGGGGGTGCATTCGCTGAACACGGATATCCTGTTTGGACTGCCACATCAGACGACGGAAAAAATTGCCGCCAGTGTGCAGAAGCTTCTTACGTTGTCGCCTGATCGTGTCGCGCTTTACGGCTACGCGCATGTGCCATGGATGGCGCGGCGCCAATCGCTGATTCCGTCCGATGCGCTGCCAGCACCCGAAGAGCGGCTGAAACTCTTTGAAACAGCCCGGCAACTGTTTGAATGGGACGGGTATCGCCAGATCGGGATTGATCACTTCGCCGTGCCACACGACACGCTGGCCGTGGCCGCGCGGACCGGCAAACTGCGCCGCAATTTTCAGGGGTATACGGATGAACCGGCTGAAGTGCTGATCGGTCTGGGCGCATCGGCAATTTCGCGCTTCCCGCAGGGCTATGCTCAAAACAACCCCTCGACATCCGGCTATACCAAATCCATTCGCGAAGGCGCGTTTTCCACATCGCGCGGGCATTGCTTTTCAGAGGATGACCGACTGCGCGGGCGTCTGATCGAAGCGATCATGTGCGATTTCGAAGTCGACATCGATGATATGATCTCCCGCTTTCCGAAGCGTGAAGCGCACATTCGGGCCCTGCTGGCGCGGGCCGCAGCCCATTTTGGCGATATCGTTCAACTTAAAAAAGACAGGTTCCAGGTTTTGCCCGATGGGCACGCGCTGGCACGGATCATAGCGCGCCATTTTGATGCCTATGAAATGTCCAGCGCGGGACATGTGTCGGCAATCTGAGGATGAGAGCCTCTGACGAAGTGCCTGAACCTTCAAATATCACGTAACGCGTTGCGACCCTTGATTTCAGGCCGTGTCACGCGCCGCAGGTTTTTCGCATGACGCTCTAGGTCGCGGCCGCCAGCAAGCTGCGCGTGTATTCGTGGCGCGGTGCTTCGAATACCTGCTCGACGCTGCCCGCCTCAACCACATCACCGCGTTTCATGACCATCACGCGGTGCGACATGGCGCGCACGACGCGCAAATCGTGGCTGATGAAAATGTAGGCCAGCCCGTATTTCTTTTGCAGATCCCGCAGCAAATCCACGATCTGCACCTGTACCGTCATATCCAGCGCCGATGTCGGCTCATCCAGCACCAGCAGTTTGGGGCGCAACACCATCGCGCGTGCGATTGCGATGCGCTGACGCTGTCCTCCGGAGAATTCATGCGGATAGCGGTCCATCGTGGCCGGATCGAGGCCCACCTCCACCATCACATCATGCACAAGGTCCCGGTGTTCGCGGTCCGGATCAACGCTGTGAATGCCCAGCCCTTCGGCAATGATCTGCATACAGGTCATCCGCGGGCTGAGTGACCCGAAAGGGTCCTGAAACACGATCTGCATGTCTTTGCGCAGGCTGCGCAGCTGACGCGTGGACCACTTGCGCACATCCTGATCCATGAAGGTGATCTTGCCCTCTGACGCGATCAGCCGCATCAGAGCCAGCGCCATCGTGGTCTTACCCGACCCGGATTCGCCCACCACGCCGATGGTTTCACCCGCGCGCACGCTCATGCTGGCATCATTGACCGCTTTGACGTGCCCGACGGTGCGACGCAGCAATCCCGCCTCGATCGGGAACCAGACCTTGAGGTTGTCGGTCTGGGCCACGATGGTCGCCTGATCCGGCACAGAGACCGGCGCGCCCGACGGCTCGGCACTCAACAGTTTTTGCGTGTAGGGGTGTTGCGGGTTGGCAAATATCTCGGTGGTTTTGCCGCTTTCGACGATTTCGCCATGTTGCATCACGCAGACCTTGTCGGCAATGCGCCGCACAATGCCAAGGTCGTGGGTGATGAACAGAAGACCCATGCCCAGACGGTCCTTCAAATCCTTGAGCAGGTCGAGAATCTGCGCCTGAATTGTCACATCCAACGCAGTTGTGGGTTCATCCGCAATCAGCACATCCGGTTTGTTGGCCAGCGCCATGGCGATCATGACCCGCTGGCGTTGCCCGCCCGACAGCTGATGCGGATAGCTTGTCACGCGTGTTGCGGCGTCATGGATACCCACCTGTTCAAGCAGTTCGATAATACGCGCCCGTGCCGCGGCCCCGCTCAGCGCCTGATGCAAGGCAAGGCTTTCGCCCAGTTGCTTTTCGATTGTGTGCAAGGGGTTAAGCGATGTCATCGGCTCTTGAAAGATAAAGCTGATGTCATTGCCCCGCACCTTGCGCAACAGCGTCTCGCTCGCCCCGATCATCTGCTGACCGTCATAGGTGACAGAGCCCGACACCTCGGCGCTATCCCCCAGCAGAGACACCGTGGATAAGGCCGAGACGGATTTTCCCGACCCGGATTCGCCCACCAAGGCGACGGTTTCTCCCCGCTCAACCGAAAAGCTCACGCCCTTCACGGCGGTCGTCAACGCGCCGTCCTGCCTGAATTTTACCACCAGGTCCTTCACATCCAGCAGTGCACTCATGAAAAGGTCTTTCTGGGGTCGAAGGCGTCGCGGATCCCTTCAAAGATGAAGATCAGCAGCGACAACATGATTGCGAAGGTAAAGAACGCGGTGAAGGCCAGCCAGGGGGCCTGCAGGTTCTGTTTCGCCTGCAACGTCAATTCGCCCAGCGACGGCGCAGAGGACGGCAAGCCAAAGCCAAGAAAATCCAGACCCGCAAGCGTCGCGATTGTCCCCGTCACGATAAAGGGCAGCATGGTCAGCGTCGCCACCATCGCATTGGGCAGCATATGCCGGAACATGATGGTGATGTTGGACACACCCAAGGCGCGGGCAGCCCGGACATATTCCAGATTACGGGCACGCAGGAATTCCGCACGCACCACACCAACAAGGGACATCCACCCAAAAAGCACCATCAGCAGGACGAGCAACCAGAAACTTCGCCCCAGAATGGCAAACAGGATGATGATGACGTAAAGCTGCGGTGTGGAGGACCAGATTTCGATGATGCGCTGAAAGATCAGGTCGGTCTTGCCGCCGAAATACCCCTGCACAGCACCGGCGATGATGCCGATAATGCTGGCCAGTCCGGTGACCATCAACGTAAAGAAAATCGACAATCGGAACCCATGCACGACCCGCGCCATCACATCGCGTTTCGTGCCATCCGTGCCCAACAGGTTTTCGCCGTTTGGCGGCAAGGGGGCCGCACCGGGCCGGTCAACAGCCGTATCGTAGGAATAGGGGATCAGCGGCCAGATCGCCCAACCCTTTTCAATCGGATCACCGTCGATGATGCCATCGCTCGCGTCTTCAATATAACCTTCGGGATCATCAAAACACAGATCAAGACCGCCTGTGGCGATCAGACATTTCACCTCCGGATCGCGATAGACCGCTTCGGTCTGGAAATCGCCGCCAAAGGCCGTTTCCGGGTAAAAATTCCAGATCGGCGTGTAAAGCTCGCCCCGGTATTGCACGAGGATGGGTTTGTCATAGGCGATAAACTCGGCAAAGATCGACAACCCGAACAGGATCGAGAAGATCCACAAGGACCAATAGGCCCGCCTGTTGCGTTTGAAATTGCGCCACCGCCGTTGGTTCAACGGCGACAGGCGTCCGCGTTTTGGCGCAGCTTTGGGTGCAGCGCCTGGTGCCGGTGAAGCCTCTGGCAGGGGGTCAATAGCCGCCATTCCCTAGCCCTCCCGCCGTTCAAAGTCGATGCGCGGATCAACCAGCACATACATCAGATCAGACAGCAGCCCCACGATCAGCCCGATCAGGCCAAAGATGAACAGCGTGCCAAAGACAATCGGATAATCCCGGGCAACGGCGGCCTCAAAACCCAATCGGCCCAATCCATCAAGGCTGAAGATGGTTTCGATGATCAGCGAGCCGCCAAAGAACACACCGATGAACACCGCCGGGAAACCTGCGATGACAATCAGCATCGCATTCCTGAACACATGCCCATAAAGCACGCGCGCCTCTGTCAGCCCCTTGGCGCGCGCCGTCATGACGTAGTGTTTCTTGATCTCATCCAGAAAACTGTTTTTGGTCAGCAGCGTAAGCGTGGCAAAAGCCGAAATCGTCGAGGCCATGACCGGCAGCGTGATGTGCCAGAAGTAATCGACAACCTTGCCCCAGGCCGACAGCTCATCGAAGTTATCGCTCGTCAGCCCCCTCAGCGGAAAGATCTGCCAATAGGAGCCCCCGGCAAACAGCACCAGCAGTAGGATCGCAAACAGAAACCCCGGGATCGCATAGGCCGCGATGATGGCCCCAGAGGTCCAGGTATCAAAACTGGTGCCGTCCTTGACCGCCTTGCGGATGCCCAGCGGGATCGACACAAGATAGGCAATCAAGGTGGACCACAGCCCCAAGGTGATCGACACGGGCAGCTTTTCCTTGATCAGGTCAATAACGGAGATCGACCTGAAATAGCTCTCTCCGAAGTCAAAGCGCATGTAGTTCCAGATCATGTTCAGGAACCGCTCAACGGGCGGTTTGTCAAAACCGAACTCCGCTTCCAACTCCGCGATGAATTCCGGCGGCAGCCCGCGCGCTCCGATATACTGGCTGTCGTTCCCGGCACTCAGATCCTGCGCACCGGCATCATTATTTGCGCCGGAAAACCCTTCGAATACGTCGCCGCCCCCCTGGATACGGGCAATGGCCTGTTCCACCGGGCCGCCGGGCACGAATTGCACCAGCGCGAAGTTGATCAGCATGATCCCGAGCAGCGTCGGAATGATCAGCAACAACCGTCTGATAATATAGGCGCCCACGGCGTTACCTCAGCGCTCCGGCGGCGCGCAAGGCATCCGCCTTATCCTGATTGTACCACCAGAAATCCAATTGCCCGAGGGCAAAGGGCGGGATCTCCGCCGGGTGCTCATACTGGTCATAATAGGCGACCCAGTGGCTGGGGTTATACCAGACGGGGATCATGATGAATTCATAGCGCAGCGCCCGGTCGAGCGCTGTCAGGGATGCCTGCTCTTCTTCGCGTGTTGTGGCGTTCAGCGACCGTTCGATGATGGCATCCACTAGAGGGCTGGCGAGCCCTGCCGGGTTGAACAGCGAAAATTCCGCCGCCTCTGAGCCGTAGCGCTGCATCAAACCGGTGCCGGTGCCCAGAAATGCCGCATAGGCGTCAAAGACAAGGTCATAATCGCGGTCCCGCTCGCGCGTCGTGTATTGCGCGGCGTCCACCTTTTCAAAAGTGATGTCGACGCCCAGTGTTTTCACATTGGCAACGTAGTTCTCCATTACCGCGCTCAGCGTCGGTGAAGTGGCGCTGTTGAACAGGAAATTCAGCGATAGGGTTTCGTCATCCGCATTCCTGCGGATACCGTCGTCCCCGACAACCCAGCCTGCATCGTCCAGCAGTCGCATGGCCTTGCGTGCATTGCGTCGGTCCAGCAGGCGTTCAGCGTTGGAAGTATGTGGCACCAAAGCCGGTTCGCTCAGCATTTCCGGCGGCACGAGGTCGCCAAGGCTTTGCAGGAACGCAAGTTCCGCATCAACGGGCAGGTCAACGGCCATCACAGGCGTGCCCTGCGTGAAAGACGCGCGCTGCCGGAACAATCCGTATTGCAGGCTTTCGTTTGTCCATTCAAAGTTGAAGGCCAGCGCCAGAGCCTGACGCACCCGGCGGTCCGTCAGCGTGTCGCGGCCAAGGTTGAAAACGATACCCGAGGGCGTGGGCGGTGATCCGTTGGGCAGTTCCTTGGTGACCACCAGCCCGTCGCGGGTCTTGGGAAAATCATAGCCGGTTGCCCATTTCTTGGAATCACCTTCGC
The DNA here is from genome assembly GCF_000014045.1 of Roseobacter denitrificans OCh 114. Lineage (NCBI taxonomy): Bacteria > Pseudomonadati > Pseudomonadota > Alphaproteobacteria > Rhodobacterales > Roseobacteraceae > Roseobacter > Roseobacter denitrificans. Next base: position 1,224,497 of record NC_008209.1, on the reverse strand, counting down.
TGCGGAAGGTGTATTCCCCCGCCTTGAACGCCTCGAATGCCGCCGTGTCATCGCCGAAGTACTCGATGCGAATCTCGTCAAAGTTGTTGCGTCCGACGTTGAACGGCAAATCCTGACCCCAGTAATCCGGGTTGCGCTTGTAGGTGATGCGACGGTTCACATCGACACTGTCGATCATGTAAGGCCCGGAACCGGGCGACACTTCGAGCCGGCTTTCATCAAGGCCAGCGCCGGTTTCCTCGTACCATTTCTTGGACCACGCAGGCACAAAGCCGACCTGATCAATCAGGCTGCGGCGCGAAATGCCTTCGGTGAAATAGAATTTGATGGTGTGATCATCAATGACTTCGACCTTGGGAATACGCTTGCGCACCGCATCCGCATAGGATTTCAGGCCCTCATCCAGCAGCAGGTTGTGGCTGAAGGCAATGTCATGCGCCGTTACAGGGGTTCCGTCAGAGAACCGCGCCTCAGGGCGCATGTAAAAGATCACCCAATCCTTGGTCTCGGGGTATTCGACCCTTTCGCACAGCAAACAGTAGGATTCGCCATAGGTGTCCGCCGGGGCACTTGCGCCGCCAGTGCCATCACCCAGCAGGCTTTCATACATGATGCTGGACAGGGCACCGGCGCGGCCCTTGCGCGTGTAGGGGTGCATCGAATCGAATGTCCCCACCACGCTCAATGCGATTTCACCACCTTTGGGCGCATCAGGGTTCACATAATCAAAATGCGCGAAATCGGCAGGATAGCTCAAGTCACCGTAAAAGGAATAGCCATGGCTGACGATCATATTGTCCGCCGCGCGCGCCGAAGTTGTCCAGAAGGAGCAGATTGCCAAGACCAGAATGCCAAGACTAAGACCAACCAGACCCTTGTTTTGCTGGTTCTTATCGATCCGAACTTGCGATCCTGCCATCTGGACGTCCTCCTTTTGCGCGCCGGAGTGCCCCGGCTTCTTCCCTCAGATGTAAGCTAACGGGACGCCGGGCCAAGATACAAGTTGCGAAAATGTGATTGTAGCCGCCAACATACCCGGCAAAGAATAAAAAAGCCGCGGGCAGAGATGCACGCGGCTTGATCAATTGGTGTGTCTTTTCGATCAGTCGTCGAGGCTGTCGAGGTAGGCGATCACATTGGCGCGATCCTCAACCTTGCGCAGCCCTGCAAACCCCATGGAGGTACCGGGCGCATAGGAAGATGGTTTTTCAAGGAAACCGCTCAGGTTTTCCGGCGTCCAGGCACCTTCCATGGAGGCGAGCGCATCCGAATAGCCATAGCCTTCTGCCGCAGCCTTGTCGCGCCCAACCACACCGTAAAGATATGGTCCGGCGACGTTCTCGCCCTCAACCAGCTTGTGACAGGCTGAACACTTGCGGAAAACCTTCGCGCCGTCTTCCACGCTTGCCGACGCCATGATGGTCGCGAAATCAACTTCTTCCACTTCGGCGGTGTCTTCACCGCTTTCGACTTCGATCACATAGGATGCTTCACCATGCATCTCTACGTGGTAGAGTTCTTCTGCGGCCCATTTGCCCAGAAGGAACACCAGCAAGGCACCACAAATGCCACCGGCTGCTTTCGTAAATGTCATTGTATCAAGCATGGGTAGGTTCCATCACTAACTTCTTGACGCGCTATCTACGTCTTCACCTTGGCCGTGGCAAGGTGTACTTACCGCGACGAAACGCCTCTTTTTTCGCACGAATGTATTAGGAAACCGTAATGACCCGTAAAACTGCCGTCCGCATCGCTTTTCAGGGGGCGCTTGGTGCGTATAGCCACGAGGCAGCATTGAATGCGCGCCCCGATGCGATTCCCGTGCCATGCGCCACATTCGACGATGTGATTGCGGCGATGCACGCGGGTGATGCGGATCTCGCCATGCTGCCGGTGGAAAATTCAACCTATGGTCGGGTTGCGGATATTCACAGGTTGCTGCCAGAAAGCGGACTGCACATCATTGACGAGGGGTTCGTGCGCGTTCGCATAAACCTGATGGCCCCCAAGGGTGTCAGCCTCGCAGAGGTCAGGCACATCCGCGCCCATCTTGTCCTGATCCCGCAAGCGCGCAGTTTTCTGGATCGCCACGGGATCACTGCCGAAGCGGCCGCCGATAGCGCAGGGGCCGCGGCGGAACTTGCGCGCCACCCCGAACCCGGCGTTGGTGCTTTGGCCAGTGCCGTGGCGGCCGACATACATGGTCTTGATATTCTGGCCCGCGACATCGAGGACGAACATCACAACACCACCCGCTTCTTGTTGATGTCGCACGATTTGGACAAGACACGTCGCGCGGACAAGATGATCACCACCTTTGTCTTCGAGGTCCGCAACATTCCCGCGGCCCTCTATAAGGCCATGGGGGGGTTTGCGACCAATGGCGTCAATATGACGAAACTGGAAAGCTACATGGTCGGCGGGTCGTTCACGGCAACCCAGTTTTATGCGGATATCGAAGGCCACCCGGATGATCCGGGCGTGCGGCGTGCCTTGGAAGAGTTGGACTATTTCACCAATATGATTGAAATCCTCGGTGTTTATCCCGCGCATCCGGATCGCGATCAGACGGTGGCGCGATAAGCGCTTTCCGTCTCGCGGGCGAAATCAGCCATGCGTTTTGCAATCTTTTGTTCCATCGTGGCTTTGGTCACCTCCAGCGCCTTCAGAAACAGACGGCCAGAGAGTGTTTGACCTTCAAACATGAAGCTCAGGGTCATCTGCGTCTTTTCGGTTTCGCGCGGTGACAATTGGCACATGGCCCGCCCTTTGAACGATTTCGCCAGCACGGACATGACCAGATGATCCGGTGCCATAAGGTCCGTCACCGCAAGGGTCAGGTCCAGCGCTTTGCCGTGAAACAGAAACTGCACATCCCAAACTGGCCCCGCCACCGCATCAGAAGGCGCGGCGCGTCGGTGCACCTTTACCCCGCGCGCGATCGCAACCTTTTCAAACCGCTCGAAATCCGTGACTGCCTGAAAAACAAACGCGGCCGGTGCGTCGATCTCCTTGCTCAGCGAAATATCCATCTCAACGCCTTTGTTGCCTTTTGCGCAAAGATGCAGCCGCGACTGCGTAAATCAATGCGCTGTGCGCGCCAGCCATTGTCTGACCCTGCGCGGTTTACTCGGTGTCACTCCAGACGATCCGCCAGCCAGTGTTGGATCAGGAAATGCGCAATCGCCCCCTTGCGCGCGGGCAGAATATCGGGGTGATGCCCTGAATAAGCGATCAACATGTCTTCCTTGCTGACCCACATGGCATCTTCGATTTCCAGCGGGTCAATCGTCAGCTCCGTGTTCAGCGCTTCAGCGGCGCAGCCAAACATCAAGGACGCGGGAAAAGGCCATGGCTGGCTGGCAAGATATTCAACCGCACCAATGCGCACGCCGACCTCTTCGAAAACCTCGCGCCGAACCGCCGCTTCGAGCGTTTCACCCGGTTCGACAAACCCCGCGAGGAGCGAATACATCTTGTCCGGCCATCCCGGCGAACGCCCGACCAGCACAGAGTTACCGTTTGTCACCAGCATGATAACAACCGGATCCGTGCGCGGAAAATGCGACGCATTGCACGCGGGGCACCGCCGTTGCCAGCCCGCCTGCACCATATCCGTCTCCACTCCACAGCAGGCGCAAAACCCATGGGTCGCGTGCCAGCCGAACACCGCCTTGCCGGTGGCGGCCAGTTCAGCATCGCGCGGTGACAGCCATGTCATGACCCGGCGCAATTCTGCAAATACCATGTCATCCGGCAGATCAGGATGCCTTTGCTCGGAAGGGTCAAGAAACCCGCCCAACTGATCCTCGTCCAGATCCTCGGGCACCCAGTTTGACAATTCAAAGGCAAACCGTGCCGCACCGTCTTCGCGCCCGAGCAGAATACTGTCCTGTGACGCATGACGCAGCACCGGGTGATCCAGCGGCAGGCGCACAAGCGTGGCCGGGGTATCAAGCGACAAAAGCGGCTTGCCACGCCAGAACAGCACCGCACGGCTTTCGGGATCGGTTTTCGTGGCAGCCAGTGCCGCCGGGTTGGCGCGGATCTCGCCGGCCCGGTCCAGATCTGAGCCGCCAAAAGTTACTGTTTCTGCACGTTTCATATCTGCTCCGCCGCATGGGCGTTGAGCATTTGCATGCAAACATAAAGAGTTCAAGAGCTTGGGCAATAAACTCGCCACCAAGCCTTGCCAACCCCAGCATGATCTGTTGGAAGTTGATACACCCATCAGTTGTCTTGCCATGCCGATCCGGAGAAAGAAAATAACAGACGCACGGTCCAGAGAATTTCGCCTGCGCATTCTGGCAACCAGTGATCTGCACATGCAGATGACCTGTTTCGACTATGTCAATGACCGCCCCAATACCGGTGGCAGTCTGGCAAAGCTGGCGACGCTGATCAAAAAGGCGCGCCGGGAAGCAGATGAAGCCGGGGCTGCGTGCCTGCTGTTAGACAATGGCGACACATTTCAGGGCACGCCCATGGCGGACCTGCTGGCGCGCGACGAAATCCATGGCCCGCACCCCATGGTTCAGGCGATGAATGCGCTGCACTATGACGCGGGCGGGCTGGGCAATCACGATTTTGACTACGGCAGCGCGCATCTCGACAAGGTGCTGTTTGAGCAAAACATGCCGGTCGTCTGTTCAAACCTGATCTCGTCAGAACTGAACACCGTCAAAACACAAGTGATCCTCGAACGCAGCTTGACCGACCAATATGGCAAGCCCGAAACCCTTCGAATGGGAATCCTGTCCAGCCTGCCCGACAAAACTGCGCTGTGGAACCAACATCAACTGAAAGACCGCGTCGCATTTACCCCCCCGATACCCGCCTTGCGCGACGCGGCGGCGGCGTTGCGCGCGCAGGGCGTCGATCTGATCATCGTACTGGCGCATATGGGCTTTTCCCTGTTCGACGAGGGGCCCGCAGCGCAGAATCTAGTGAGCGAAGTTGCCCAGCTTGCCGACGTGGACATCGTCGTGGCAGGGCACACGCACCTGCGTTTTCCCGGTCCTGATCACGCGGGTCTGAAACATGTAAATACCGTCACGGGACGTGTCCACGGCAAACCCGTGGTGCAACCCGGTCCGACCGGCAATGACCTCGGTGTCATTGATCTGACGCTTCGCAAGGCAGATGCAGCAAGCCTCTGTACCATGGCCGACGCGCAGATTGCGCTCTGGGCGACGGGTCCGAATACCGCCGAAGACACCGACATCATTGCCTGCACGCAAGACATGCATGACCAGACCCGGCGCCACCTTGGCCAACAGGTCACCCATATCGAAAAACCCATGCACAGCTATTTTGCGCTATGCCAGCCCAGTCCGATACCAGCCCTGCTTGCAGCGTCAAAACACAAGGCCATCCGCAAGATCATTGCAGGCACAAAATATGCTGACCTGCCCCTTCTGGCCGCTGCATCCGCCCCCTCAACGGGTGGGTTTGACGGGCCGGAGAACTTTCTGTTCCTCTCAGAGGGCAAAGTTGAAAGGCGCCATATCTCGGGCATGAACCCCTATGCCAACCACGTCTGGGCGGTCAAAACCACCGGAGCACAGATTCGTGACTGGCTCGAACGCTCTGCCCTGATTTTCAACACGCTGATGCCCGACGCACCGGACCAGATGCTGATCAACACCCACATCCCGAGCTTCCGGTGCGATTTTATCTACGGGTTACGCTACGAGATCGACCCTTCCCGCCCTGCACGTTTTGATGCCGCCGGGCAGGCCGTTCCCGGCGCGCGTGGCAGGATCGGGGATATAACGTGGAACGATGCGCCCTTGCAGGACGCTCAGGAGTTTCTTGTCGCAACAACCGACCATCGCGCCAGCGGGGGCGGGCTGTTCAAGGTGTTTTCGCGGGATGAGATCGTCGTGCAGGGCCATGCGCCGCTGCAGGCCGCCGTGATGGATTACCTCAGCGATCCGGACTTTGATGCCTTGCAGGCCACGCAGCCATGGTCGTTTCCCAAGGATATCTGCCGCAGCGCGATTCTACTGACGGCGCCGGAGGCCGAAAGCCATCTCCACGAGATCGCCCATCTCAAACCACAGGTGTGCGGCCAGACCGATGACGGTTTCCTGCGCATCCGTATCACGCTTTGAGCGCAAACGCGGTCTTGCGCAACGCAACCCTCTTGCCTATATGGAAAGTGAGAGGTTGGTGCGGGCGAGCGCCTCGCCAACCCGGTCAGATCCGGAAGGAAGCAGCCGTAACGAGCCCCGCTTGGGTCGTTATCCAGCCTCTCACCCTTTCCCCTCCTCGTGTGATCTCACCGCCATCGGCAGGTCACAGATCAATGAGCCAAGTTAAATGTCCTGGAAACCGAGCGGAGGTCGGATGACCAGAGCGTCCGGCGAAATACCTGAAACATCACGTACCGCGTTGAAATCCTTGATATCAGGCAGCGTTGCGTGAGCGAGGTTTTTCGCATGACGCTTTAAAGAAAGTGGCGAGCCGTGGAGGACTCGAACCCCCGACCTGAGAATTAGAAGTTCCCTGCTCTAATCCAGCTGAGCTAACGGCCCGCGTTTGCAGCAGGATGAGCCATTCAGCCGTCCCCTGCTCGCGTGTGTCTAACCCTCGCCCTGCGCCCGGTCAATTGACGAAATGCGCATCGTGCAAAGACATCTGCAAGGTGTCATCCATTTCAGACAAGATGCCCCGTCGCAAAAAACGAAAGTTACCGAGCGCTTGTTCAAATGATTCCACAGCCACGCCACGGATCGGAGCGACCCGACAACACGTCGTCCGCCGGGTTTTCGAGTGCTTTACAAGGTACGTGAGCGTCTGACGAAATACCTGAAATATCACGCGCTGAAGTCCTTGATTTCAGGCGTCGTTACGTTACTCAAGTTTTCCGCATGACGCTTTAATGTGTCCACGCCCCACGGCGTCCCGTTGCGAAATTCTCGCCGTATCCACCGGGACGAATGTTCGGGCGGCGCTTCTTTGGCTCCTGCACATCGGCGTCGATGCCATTCTCGCGCGCATATTCCACCGCGGCTTCCTTGGAGTCAAAGCGCAGCCTGACCTGCGACTGCATATCGCTAGACGATGTCCACCCCATCAACGGATCAACCTCGCGCGAGGACTGAGGCGCGAACTCCAGTATCCATTTATGCGTTTTCGCCAAGCCGGATGACATTGCGGTTCGGGCAGGTTGATAAATTCGCGCGCGCATCGTGCCACTCCTCAAAAATCATGCATGTATATCGGCAATTTTCCCCTCAAGAGCAAGACGCCAAATACGCGCATCCCGGCTAATTTAACTCAAAGGCGTAGCGCAAGGGCCCCAGAAAATCCGACGGTCGCGCCCGGCCTGACAACGGGCCGTTGCGCGACGGGGCCCCGACGCGCCCCCGCCGTCCCGTTTGCTTTCCTGCCAAAACATGTCAGCAAGCACAGGCACTGGCCTTGATCATGGCGCAGATAAGCGCATCTTGGCAGGGAAAGAGAGAACCGCATGCCCTACGCACATTCCGACACCACCGAGGCCGTTCTGGCCAACGCTGCACCCGACGTGCGCGCCCGCGAGAAACTGGAGGGTGGCAAGCGCTTCAAGCTGGCGACCGACTTCGAACCCGCAGGTGACCAGCCCACCGCCATCAAGGAACTCGCTGCCGGTGTGCTGAGCGGGGAACGCGACCAAGTGCTTCTGGGGGCGACCGGCACGGGCAAGACCTTTACCATGGCCAAGGTGATCGAGGAAACGCAACGCCCCGCGATCATTCTGGCCCCCAACAAAACCCTCGCTGCCCAGCTCTATGGCGAGTTCAAAGGGTTCTTTCCCGATAACGCGGTGGAGTATTTCGTCAGCTTCTACGACTACTATCAGCCCGAAGCCTATGTGGCGCGCTCGGATACCTACATCGAGAAAGAGAGCCAGATCAACGAACAGATCGACCGCATGCGCCACTCCGCGACACGCGCCCTGCTTGAACGCGACGACGTGATCATCGTGGCCTCGGTGTCCTGCATCTATGGCATCGGATCGGTGGAAACCTACGGCGCCATGACGCAGGACCTCAAGACCGGGCGGATGTATGACCAGCGACAGGTGATGGCGGATCTGGTGGCGCAGCAATACCGCCGCAACGATCAGTCCTTTCAGCGTGGGTCTTTCCGGGTGCGCGGCGACAGCCTCGAAATCTTTCCCGCCCACCTTGAAGACCGCGCCTGGAAGTTGTCTTTTTTCGGCGAAGAACTGGAATCTATCACCGAATTCGACCCGCTGACCGGTGAGAAAACCAACACATTCGAGCAAATCCGCGTTTATGCCAACAGCCACTACGTGACGCCGAAACCCACGATGCAGCAGGCAATCATCAGCATCAAGAAAGAGCTGCGCACCCGGCTCGATCAACTCGTGGGCGATGGCAAACTGCTCGAAGCGCAGCGGCTGGAGCAGCGCACGAACTTCGACCTTGAGATGCTGGAAGCCACGGGCGTGTGCAACGGGATCGAGAACTATTCGCGCTATCTGACCGGTCGCGCACCGGGGGAGCCGCCCCCCACGCTCTTTGAATTCATCCCCGACAACGCCATCGTCTTTGCCGATGAGAGCCACGTCTCCGTGCCGCAGATCGGCGGCATGTACAAAGGCGACTACCGGCGCAAATTCACGCTGGCCGAACACGGGTTCCGCCTGCCTTCCTGCATGGACAACCGCCCCCTCAAGTTCGAGGAATGGGACGCCATGCGCCCGCAATCGGTCTTTGTTTCCGCCACGCCCGCCGCCTGGGAAATGGACCAGACAGGCGGTGTGTTTACCGAACAGATCATCCGCCCCACCGGCCTGATCGACCCGGAAATCGAAATCCGCCCGGTCGAGATGCAGGTGGACGATCTGCTGGATGAAGTACGCAAGGTGGCCGCCGATGGCTTCCGCACACTGGTCACGACGCTCACCAAACGCATGGCCGAGGACCTCACCGAATACATGCACGAACAGGGCATCCGCGTGCGCTACATGCACAGCGATATCGACACGCTGGAACGCATTGAAATCCTGCGCGATCTGCGGCTGGGTGCCTTTGACGTGCTGATCGGGATCAACCTGCTGCGCGAAGGTTTGGACATCCCCGAATGTGGGCTGGTGGCGATTCTGGATGCGGATAAGGAAGGCTTCCTGCGCTCTGAAACCTCACTGATCCAGACCACGGGGCGCGCCGCGCGCAATGCCGAAGGGCGCGTGATCATGTACGCCGACCGCATTACCGGCTCGATGGAACGCGCGATCGAGGAAACCAACCGCCGCCGCGCCAAACAGATCGCCTATAACGAAAAACACGGCATCACCCCGACAACGGTGAAAAAGAACGTCGAGGATATCCTCGCCGGGCTTTACAAAGGCGACACGGACCAATCCCGCGTCACCGCCAAGATCGACAAGCAGATGGCGGGCGGCAACCTGCAGGCGGTGCTGGACGGGCTGCGCACGGATATGCGCAAGGCCGCCGAGAACCTCGAATTCGAAGAGGCCGCAAGGTTGCGCGACGAAGTCAAACGCCTCGAAGCCGTCGACCTCGCCATCGCCGACGACCCCATGGCGCGTCAGTATGCAGTGGAAAAAGCCGTGGAAGACAGCGCCAAAGCCTCAGGCCGCAGCACACTGGGCCGCGGCGGCATGCGCGGCGGGGTGAAGCGGAAGCGGGGGCGTTAAATTTTGATCCTCGCACGCTCTCCTGGAAGGTATGCGCCTTTCTTGTCCCTCCAAACAAAGTCGATCTGCAAACTTTGTTTCAACGAACGTGCTGATCGAATTGCTATCTCAATCGCATCGTCAGACGAAACGCCTTGGTAGGATAAGTTCAGTTCTGGCAAAAATTTGTAACCCTCATCACTCTTCACGCCTTCTACGATATTTGCACCGGAACAATTCTTGACAGCCCTGAATTCGCCGTGTTCGTTCCAAAGCGCATGTAAAGATGCTTTAACCAAAGCGTCCCAAGTCGGCTTTTCGATTTCGCGGCCTGCAAATGAACCTTCCAAAACTTTTGTGTGACGCAACGGAGGAACCTCATGTGGACCAAAGTGCTTACCCATCCGCGTTGCTAATTCAACCTCAGTCCGGCTACTCCGTGAGTCCTTTGCGGCTTCTGCGGCTTCTGCAATATCCAAAACCTTAGCAAAAGCGGTGGCCGCACTGTCTACTAGCGGCGTCGCAAAGGCCTGCAGTCGCTGAAAATCACGTGCATATACTTCAATGTTCTGCATTTCATATTTTCCTTTCATATTTTCATATATCCATATTTCCCTAAACCGTCAACTTGAAAATACCTAAACTCACAGAACGCGCCTTCGAATTAACTCAAATAAATGCGCGCAGATTGTCTAGTTTTTGGTGCTACACACCGACGGAAACCACACGGATTTTATGCGTCGGGCATTGCTCACAGAAGTCTCGCCATCTATGTAAACTGGTTCACATCCATCCAGCCGTTTCTATGCCACACTCAAAAACAGGGCATTCCCCCTGCTTTTCGGAAAGGGCATTTCATGACCCAACTCGCTTTTGGTTACGGCTTTATCATTTTCACGGCTCTCATCGTCATCATCGGTGACAGTATCATCAAGGTGGCGGCGGATGCGGGGCATGCGATTTCGTCCTCTTACGTTGTGATCGGCGTGGTTCTTTACGGCGTCTCGGCGGTTCTGTGGTTTTTCGCCATGCAGCACATCACCCTCGTGCAGGCCGCAGTCGCCTATTCGATGCTGACCCTCGTCGCCCTCGCCATCATCGGCGCGCTTTGGTTCAACGAGCCGCTGCACCTGCGCGAATACGCGGGTCTGGCCTGTGCGTTGCTCGCCATGGTGCTGATGAGCCGCATCGCCTGAATACCCGGTTGCAACCGGCGCGCCGCGCCCCACATCTGATGCATGAGCAAACGCGACCCCTTCCGCCCGGTTGATGCCGAGGCCCGCGCGCTGGCGCGCGATCTGATCGACCATGCCACTTACGCAGCCCTCGCCGTGATCGAACAGGGACACCCCAGCGTGAGCCGCATCGCCTTTGCCACCGACCCGGGTGGCGCGCCGTTGTCGCTGATTTCGGACCTGTCCTCGCACACCACGGCGCTGGAGGCACAACCCGACTGCGCGCTGCTTGTGGGCGAACCATCAGACCGGGGCGATCCGCTGACCCATCCGCGCCTGACCCTGCAGGCCACCGCCTGTTTCATCCCCCGCGACAGCGCCGAACACCCGGCCCTGCGCGCGCATTACCTTAAACAGCGCCCCAAGGCGAAACTCTACATTGATTTCGGTGATTTCCGGCTGGTTCGCTTTGACGTCCGCCTCGCCTTGCTGAATGGCGGTTTCGGGCGTGCCTACAAGCTGACGGCGGCTGACCTGACCATGGCGCCCTAGGCCGGATCATCCCCGTCCGTTCCGCGCTTTACGACCTTGTCCTCTCTGCGCAATTGGATAAGCTGCCACGCATCAATTCAACCTAAAGAGGTGCGCCATGATGCTTTTCTCCACCCGCTCCATCGCCGTGATTGCCACGGCCGTTTTTGCCACCGGTGCCAGTGCCGACACCTTCCTGAAATACGGCGAGGTCGAGGGCTGGAAGGTCTATATCGATCAGGAAAAGAAATCCTGCCTGATCGAAACAGTCGATAGCGCTGAGAATGTCGTGCAGATGGGCCTGACCGAAGACCGCAGCGTGGGCTATCTTGGCGTCTTCACCAAGGGCGAAACCGCCCTGAAGGCAGGCGAAACGGAGGCAGTCGTGATCCTGATCGGTGAGAACATGTATGTCGGCGAGGCCACGGGCATGCGTGGAAACATCACCAAAGGATACTCCGGTGGTTACGTGCTGAGCGATAGCCCGCAGTTTGCTGAGGATCTGGCGCAACAATACACGATGACCGTCTTTCCCGAAAAAGACTACGCCTTCACCATGGACCTGAGCGGCACAAAAAAGGCGATGGCCATGGCGCGCGAATGCACCCAAAAGCAGATCAGCGGGTAAAGCGTTGACATTGCAAGGGCCGGCGGCGCAAAGCCCCGGCCCATTCTGCGCAGCATTTGAGAATTCGCCACAGCGCCCTACTCTTTTTGCATGCGGTACGCCCTGCCCCTGATCCTGTTTGCAACCGCCTGCCCGGCATGGGAGTTCACCCCCGGCCTGCCCTGCCTGTTGAACCATGAAGAAGGCGGCGCGGCGGTGGCGTTGACCTATGACCCGACCGCACCGCTCTACACGATATCCATCACCACTGCAGAACCCTGGCCCGTTGCGCCGAATTTCTCGATGCGTTTTGACGGGCCGTCCGGCCTGATGATTTCAACCGACCGCCAGACCTTCAGCGCGGATCGCCGCACGCTGACGGTGACGGATCGGGGTTTCGGAAATGTTCTGAACGGATTGCAGTTCAACGAGAGCGCAACCGCAACACTGGGCGCAGCGACGGTGCGCTTTTCGCTCAGCGATGCCGCCGAACCGGTATCCGATTTCAGGCAGTGCCGTGCATCACCCGGCGTCTGAAGATACCGGGCGGCAATGCATCGCGGCTGGTGCTGGTTAGGGGTTCAAACCTCCAACCCGGACGCTCTCAAGCGTCATGCGAAAAACCTGCATCACGTAGAGCTGTCTGAAATCAAAGATTTCAATGCGTTACGTAATACTCGATGTTTCAGGTATTTCGTCAGACGCTCTAGAAGTCAAACAACTCATCGAGGAAGCCACCGCGCTTTTTCCTTCGATACCCGCCACGATCGTCATAGCCGCGCGACGGGGCTGGGGCAGCGGGCGGGGCGCTCCGGTCGAGAATCTTGTCGAGTTCGCCACGGTCCAGCCAGACGCCGCGACACTGAGGGCAATAATCAATTTCAACACCGCTGCGGTCGGTGATCACAAGGGTCGTTCCATCAACAGGGCATTTCATCGCGCTCTCCTTTTGTTCCTTCTCTCCTAGATAGGAAGTCTGTTCCGGTTTTCACCCGCGCAGAACCGCAAAAATCTCTAAAAATGCGTAACCAATTTTTAACGCTCGTTAACCATGATGCAGACCGGGAGACGAATGTGATGCGGTCCGTGGTTTTCGCGCTGATATTGGCCTTGGCAAGCGCGCCTTCCGCGCAGGCTGGGGCGTGGTTGCGCGAAAAAGGCAAAGGTTTCGTGTCAACCTCCGTGCAGACAACCGAAAACAACGGCAGCTCCGTCAGCTTTTACATGGAATACGGGTTGGGTGAAAAAGTCACCATCGGCGCCGATATCACCTATGACACTGAAATTCTGAACTATGTCGCGGGTGCCGATATCGCCGCTACGACGATCGAAGACGTGCCGATCGGGTCCGGCATCCTGTTTGCGCGCTTTCCCTTGGGCCCCGTGGACCAGCCCAATAAATGGGCCTTTCACCTCGGTATCGGCGCGCGGTACTTCGAGGCGGAGTTTCTCAAGGCCGCCGAACTGGGCCTGTCCTGGGGCCGTGGTATTCAGATCGGCGATAAATACGGCTGGGTCAATGTGGACAGCAGCTATAACGACGCCGAAGCACCCGCCAAAGCGCGCATCAAAGTGGATGGCACGGTCGGTCTGGGGCTCACCGACACAACCAAGGTCATGATGCAGATGTTCAACACGTTCGAGGATGGACAAAGTTTTTCAAAACTCTCCCCCTCGCTGCTGTTTTCGCCGGGCAGGGGCCGGGTGACGTTTCAATTCAGCAGCGAGATACCGGTCGAAAGCGGTGAGGCGTCGCTGAAACTCGGGGTCTGGACGGAATTCTGATGCCGGTCAGGTTATGAAATCGGCCGCATCCAGAATCTGCACCCCATTGATACGCCAGCCATTTTCAGTTTCGAGCATGCGGTAATCAAGGATATGCACCTTGCCTTCCATGTCCTTGATCCGAACCCGCTGCCAATGGATGCCGTCCTCAGTACGGTTTTCCAGATACTCCACCGTGTCAGGCCGCCAGACCATCGGATACCCCTGCGTCACCATGCGCCTGAAATTCTCGGGCGTGGCGAAATAGCGTTGCAAACCGGGGCTGGCATATTCCATCGCCTGCGCAAAATCATCTTGCTGAAAGGCCGACAGTTGACTGTCGATCACATCGCGCATGTCCTTGGGGTTCGCCACCGCGCCAAAGGCGGCCAGAACCGTGAACACAACGCCTAGAACAACTGCACGCATGGGCATTCTCCTTGATCCGATAGATCAAGGGTAAACCGCCAGCGCCATCCGGCAAGGGTGTCAGTCGTCGCTCAGCAATTCACCGGCAAGCGCGGCATCAATCAGAGCGACCGTTTCCTGCACCCCGTAAAGGGCGATGAAGCCACCAAAACGCGGCCCCTGCGACGCGCCCAGCAGCACCTCATAAAGGGCCGTGAACCATCCGCGCAAGGGATCAAACCGCTCGCGCCCGCAGGCATAGACGATGGACTGCAACGCCTCATCATCCACCGGCCCGTCATAGGCCTTGAGCTGGTCGCGCAGGTCCTCCAGCGCCTCACGCTCCAGATCACTGGCCGCGCGATAGACCTTTTTCGGCTTCACGAAATCGTTGAAATACCGCACGGCGAAATCTGCCGCTGCGTCCATATCCGGATTGTTTTCCGGATTGCTTTCAGGCGCATAGCGCTGGATGAACCCCCAAAGCTGCGATTTATCCTCAGCGGAGGACACGCTCGCCAGATTGAGCAGCATGGAAAACGGCACCAGCATATTCGACGCCGGCACATCGCCCCCATGGATATGCCACACCGGGTTGTTCAACCGCTGCGCTGTGTCCTGACCGGCATAGGCGCGCAATTGCTGATGGTATTCGTCCACAGCCTTCGGGATCACGTCGAAATACATGCGCTTGGCCGTCTTCGGCTTTTGGTACATGAAATACGACAGGCTCTCGGTGCTGGCATAGGTCAGCCATTCGTCAATGCTGACCCCATTGCCGGAGGATTTGGAAATTTTTTGCCCGTTTTCATCCAGAAACAACTCATAGGTGAAATGCTCCGGCGGGCGCTGGCCCAGGATACGGCAGATCTTGTCATAGATCGGCGTATTGGTGGAATGGTCCTTGCCATACATCTCGAAATCCACGCCGAGGGCCGCCCAACGCGCGCCAAAGTCTGGCTTCCACTGCAATTTGACGGCACCACCGGTGACCGGCAGCGTCATCTCTTCACCATCTTCGCTGTCAAAGGTGATGGTGCCCGCCTGCGCGTTGACCTCTTTCATCGGGACATACATCACGCGCCCGCTTTCGGGATGGATCGGCAGGAAAATCGAATAGGTCTGGCGCCGCTCCTCGCGCAGCGATTTCAGCATCACAGCCATGATTTCATCGTATTTCGCGGCGGCGCGCAGCAGAATCTCATCAAACTGCCCGGTGTTATAGAACTCGGTCGCGGAAATGAATTCATACTCGAACCCGAAAGTGTCCAGAAACCGGCGCAGCATGGCGTTGTTATGCGCGCCAAAACTGGCATGCGTCCCGAACGGGTCCGGCACGCTGGTCAGCGGGCGCTGCAAATGCTCGGTCAGCGCGTCGGGATTGGGCACATTGCCCGGCACTTTGCGCATCCCGTCCAGATCATCGGAAAAGCAGATCAGCCTGGTCGGAATATCCGATATTTCCTGAAACGCCCGCATCACCATCGAGGTGCGCGCCACCTCGCCAAAGGTGCCGATATGCGGCAGGCCCGATGGGCCATAGCCCGTTTCGAACAGGACATAGCCTTTCTCCGGCGGGTTCTTTTCGTATCGCTTGAGCACGCGGCGCGCCTCTTCAAAGGGCCATGCTTTGCTCGTCATCGCGGCGGTACGGGTGTCGGACATGATATATCAAACCTCTGGGTGCCGCGCCTCTTGCGCGACGTTCCGCCCGTCCCTATTGCCTTGTCATAGCGGCGTCAATAATCTGCGCCTGTAACCTTTTGCTGAAAGCACCCCTCCCTTGCCCGATACACCAGCCCATTCATTTTCTGCGCAGGACTGCCTTGTGGCGCTCATGATCGCGGTTTCCGCCTCTGACGAAGACATGCGCACCTCGGAACTCGTGAAAATACAGGCTGCCGTGCAGCTGCTGCCGATCTTTTCCGACTACGACCCGGACCGGATCACCCATGTGACACAGGTGGTCTTTGACCTGCTGGAACAGGAAGACGGTCTGGATGCGCTCTTTGGCCTCATGCGCGAGGGGCTGCCCGAACGTCTTTACGAAACGGCCTATGCGCTGGCCTGCGATGTGGCGGCCGCAGATGGCACCCTGGGGGAGACCGAACTGCGCCTGCTGGAGGAGGTCCGCTACGAACTCGCGCTGGACCGCCTGCATGCTGCCGCCATCGAACGCGGGGCCCGGGCGCGCCACCTGACCTGACCGCGGCCCGACCGAGGACGCAGGCCCGCCCTGCGACCAACATCGGATTACGCCGCCGGGTCGTAGACCGCCCCCCACCGCATGATCAACTGCCGCTGCAGGCGGCGCGCCCGTGTGGCATAGCTGCGCCCGCCGGGTGGGCGTTCGCGCTGCGCACGGGTAATGCCCGCCCTTGTGGCTTCATCGGCGGCAAAAATGGCGAATACCAACTCGCGCCCCTCGGGCGTTGTGACATAGCCGCCCAGTCCCGAAACGAAATTCAGCGTGCCGGTTTTGGCATCCGCCTGCACCGGGTGCTCATTGACCAGACGCCCCTGCGAGTCCAATAGCTTCACCGACTTGAGCAGCGGGCGCAGCAAGGCCGCGTGACCAATGGCCCCGAGGCCGCGCACCATATCCTGCGCGCTGACCCGGCTGTCGCCCCCAAGTCCTGAGTGATCGACAAAGGCCGGGCTTTGCATTTTCAGCACATCCTTGGCCCATGCATTCATCTCGCGCGCTGACGCGGCAAGGCTGCGCACCTGCCCGGTCCGCGCCTGCGTCGCCGCCATTCCGATCATTTCAGCGGTCAGGTTGTTTGAATACTTCAGCATCGCGCGCAACACGTCACTGAGTGGCGCGCTCTCGATCTCGGCCAGAACGGCCCCTTGTGGCGCTGCCTTTTGCAGCTTGGCCGCAGGCAGAACGATCCCGTGCGACCGGGCGAGCGTTGCAAACACCTCCCCCGCATAAAGCCCCGGTCGGCGCACCGGCAGCCAGCGCGACCCGCCCGACCCCAAGGCGCCACTGGCGACGGTCCAGTTATCGCGGCCGTTCGCTTCCTCATAGGTGTAAATCGGCGCGCGCCGTTGCACGACCTTCATACGCGCAACCGCCACCTCCGGGCGGTAGCGCCCTGCGCGCGCATCCATGGTCACGGTGTATTTGCCCCCCGCCCGTTTCCATTCGAAATGGACACGGTTGAAGTTGAGCGCGATCCCGGCCACCGCCGGGCTGTAGCCCACATGATCCGGCTGCTCAGGATCGATGGAACGCACCGTGGCAACGGGCCCTTCGTAGACACGGAAATCCCCTTTGACCTCGCGAATGCCCGCCTCTTTCAACTGTGCGGCCAGCGCTGCAAAGGCGCGCGTATCCGTTGTCGGATCACACCCACCGGCCAGAACCAGATCGCCCCGGACCACACCATCCGTCACACCGCCCGTCGCAATCACGCGGGTCTTGAACCGGTGCGCGGCCCCCAATGTGTCCAGCGCATAAAGCGCCGTGATCGCCTTGGTCACGCTGGCGGGCGCGATACCCAGTTCGGGGGCGCGCGCCTCAAGGATCTCACCGGTTTTGGCATCCGCAACCGCAAAGGCTACATCACCCGACAGCCGCGCCTTTTTCACCAGCGCCTCCGGACCGGGCGGGCGCACGGGGCCACGCCCTCTTGGGGGACGCTCGGACACAAGCGGCGCGCCGGCGGCCAGAGGTGTCGCAAGCGTCGCCATCAACGCCTGCACCACAGCGCGGCGTGAAAAACTCGAACAAGGTGTCTTGGTCATGGTCAAACCCTACCCCCAGCCGGGGCGCAGAAACAACAGTGCAAAGGCCATCATTTTGAACCGATTGCGGACGCAGGCAGCCTCAGACCCAGCCACCCTTGGACCGGATCGCGGATGAGGATTGTTCTACCATGGGGACGTTAACAAAACACCACGCCGGCGCGGCGGCACGTCCCAAAAGCTGCGAGGCGCGCCCCGGTATGCGCGCGCGGCCAAAAACCGCCGCAGCCGGGCTCATCCGCGCCGGGATTCTGTCGCCCGGTCGGGCAAGAACCCCAAGCGGCGTGGTGCTGGCGATGTCACGCCAGCGCTGCCATTTGTGAAACTGCGCCAGATTGTCAGCCCCCATCAGCCAGACGAAATGCACCCCCGGATAAAGCGCCGACAACTGATCGAGCGTCGCCGCCGTATAGCGCGTCCCAAGCCGTGTTTCGACGTCGGTGATGATCACGCGCGGGTGCTGCATGATCGCCTTTGCACGGGCCATCCGCGTGTCCAACGGGGCCGGACCCTGCGGTTTCAACGGGTTACCGGGCGAGACCAGCCACCAGACCCGGTCAAGTCCGAACCTCTTGAGCGCCTCGCGTGTGATATGCGCATGGCCCTGATGTGCCGGATCAAACGAACCGCCAAACAGCCCGATCACCTCACCTGCGCGCGCTTTCGGAAAGCCTTGTCGCACCCATCGCTCCCTTGCCTGATGGTCAGCGCCCTACAATCAGGCCGGGGCCCCGCTTGTCAATGGCATGACCGCGTCGCCGCGCTTTATCTCGCCGCCCTGCAGCACGCGTGCACACCATCCGCCATGCCCGCGCACCGCTGAATAGCCGCCCGGGCCCAGGATCTCCTCCATCCGGCTGCACGGGGCGCAAATCCCGGTGACTTCCAGCACGACGCCTCCGATCCGCAACTGCCGGTTCTTCAACGCTGAAAGATTGATGCCCGATACAACAAGGTTGCGCCGCAGCTCTTCGGGCGTCACCGGAGTGCGCCCAAGCATCGCGCCGATCACCGGCAGATGCTCCGCCTGAAGCAAGGTCACAGCGCGCTTTTGCGAGGTTCCGTGATCGCCCGTCAGCCCGGTTTCGCCAACCTCGGCACGCGCGCAGGCGACAAGCGGCGCACGGCGCGCGGGGCGCAGACCGATCCACGTTACCGCGCCGGGCTGCGCATGGCGCGCGATCAATGCCTTGAGCGGGCTTTCCATCCTAACGATCCGACCCTTCCACGCGCAAATCCGGCAACCGCTCCAGCGGATAGTTCGGATGCAACTGCCAGAACCCGTCCTCGCCCAACTCAAGCGGACGCAGCGTTCCACCGGGAAAGGCGCGCGTGCGCAGCGCCAGCACAATATCGGACAGCACCGCCGGGTTATCGCGGAAATAGGAATGCCCCCCGCCCCGCACATTTTCCACCCGGATCACATGCACCAGTTCGGATTTACGCAACCGCGCAAGTTCCCCCGGTGGCAGGGATTCAGACGTCGCCGCCCCCAATCGCTGCTCATTGGTCAGGATCGACGACAGCCGCAGCGCCCCATCGCGCGGGTTGATGTATATGTTGATCTGCTCGAACGCCTCCGAAAACCGTTCCGCCTGCAGGCGCTGGCGCACCACGCCCGTGTCCAGATCGGCCGCCGCCAGAATCAATGTTCCCGTTTTCATCGCCAGTTTCGGCGGCTTGCCCGCCCCACGATAGAAAATCACCTGCTCGCGCAGCGCCTTGGTCATGACATCCGTCCCGCGGGAATGGGCCACGATGTCGATGTCTTCCAACTCCGGGATGTCAGCCAAGAGCCGCAACATCTCCTTGGCGTGGAACACACTGAAATCGCCCGCTTCCCGGTCGCGAAAATACCCCAGCACACCGCCATTTCCCGCAGGCCAGCTGAACACGATCGGGATCGACTTGCGCCCGGCAAAATGCCACAGGTTCGCCAGCGTGGTCACGCTCTTGTCAAAGCCCGACCCGACGCCATGGGCATAGAGCAGCACACGTTTGTTCCCGGTGCGCAGGATCTCGGCGCGAATGGCGGCCTGAAATGCGCGCCCTTCCTGTCTGTAGATATCCTCCTCGTCGGGGTCGAAAATCAGCGCCCCATCCGTGCGCAGTGTGCTGAGCGGCACCGGGTTGAACTGCACATCTTCCGCCACGCCAGACACATCCAGCCGCGAAATCCGCCCGCCCCGATCAACATAGGTGCGCGTGACCAGATCGTCCCAATTGCTGGCCCCGAACTGCACCTGTGCTGTGCCAAAAGCCATGCCTTCCGAACGCATCGACCCGTAGATCTCCGCGCCTGCGCCCTCCCTCTCGCTCAAACGATCCGTCAGATAAAAGATACGCGGCGTGGTGGTGCGCAATACGGGTGGCACGTCTTCTGCCGGGAAATTCTGCCCCGTTGAATAGAGGTTCGGCGGCGGCGCAAGACTGATGCTTTGAGGCACACATCCTGTGAGGACCAGAGCCGATGCAATCAGCGCGTGTTTGATCTGCATGCTGTCCGCCCCGCAATATGCCTTGCCATTAT
Source organism: Roseobacter denitrificans OCh 114 (assembly GCF_000014045.1). Taxonomy (NCBI): domain Bacteria; kingdom Pseudomonadati; phylum Pseudomonadota; class Alphaproteobacteria; order Rhodobacterales; family Roseobacteraceae; genus Roseobacter; species Roseobacter denitrificans. The sequence goes on along the minus strand of NC_008209.1, from coordinate 1,204,074 downwards.
CGCTACCATGCGGGGGTGATAAGTCAAATCACACTGCAGTCCGCGCGGTTATCTGCGCATTCCGGCACGGGCCACGCCCCGCCTCCGCACGGCCGGCCGCTGCGCACATCCGCAAAATTGACACCGTTGAGGTCCTCAACCCTCCCGCTTACCTGCGGCGTCTTGCAACCCACGTTGATAGCCCTGCCACAGGGGCGGCCCCACGAACCGCACAAGGCCCATCACAACCGTCAGGAACAATTGCACCAGAAACACCGTCGCGCGGTTCTGGCTGGCCCGCGCCCGCGCGCGTAGCCCGAAGATCACCGCCCCGAGGGCAGGTCCTTTGCCTGCCACTCCGCCTGCGACAGCCGCTCACTGCGCAACCAGCCCTGCACGTAGCCCGGCAGCTTGCTATCCGTTTTCCCCACCTGCGAACTGGCCCTTGCTGTAATATCTGATCCAAATAATCATGCCGGAGGTGCTTCTGCACCCCGCAACCGTCAATACCGGCGATTGCACCCGGACCGGCGGCGCGGTAATCGGGGGGCAAATCAGTTATCCAGCGACAGGAGCATCCCCATGGCCGCCTATCAATACGTCTATCACATGTCCGGCGTTTCCAAGACCTACCCCGGGGGCAAGAAATGCTTTGAGAACATCCACCTGAACTTCCTGCCCGGCGTGAAGATCGGCGTCGTGGGCGTGAACGGCGCGGGTAAATCCACCCTGATGAAAATCATGGCCGGTCTGGACACAGAATTCTCCGGCGAGGCCTGGCATGCCGAGGGGGCGACCGTCGGTTATCTGCCGCAGGAACCCAAACTGGACGAGACGCTCAGCGTGCGCGAAAACGTCATGCTCGCCGTGGCGGACAAAAAGGCGATCCTTGATCGCTACAACGAACTGGCGATGAACTACTCCGATGAGACCGCGGACGAGATGGCCGCCCTGCAGGACCAGATCGACGCCGACAACCTCTGGGACCTCGACAGCCAGATCGACGTCAGCATGGAAGCGCTGCGCTGCCCGCCCGATGATGCCGACGTCACCACGCTCTCGGGCGGTGAGGCCCGCCGTGTCGCCTTGTGCAAGCTGCTGCTCGAAGCGCCCGATATGCTGCTGCTGGACGAACCGACCAACCACCTCGATGCGGAAACCATCGCATGGCTGCAACAGCACCTCATCGACTACAAGGGCACCATCCTGATCGTCACCCACGACCGCTATTTCCTCGATGACATCACCGGCTGGATTCTGGAACTCGACCGCGGCAAGGGCATCCCTTACGAGGGCAATTACTCCGACTGGCTCGAACAGAAAGCCAAACGCCTCGCCCAGGAAGCACGCGAGGACAAATCCCGCCAGAAAACGCTTGAGCGCGAACTCGAATGGATGCGCCAGGGCGCCAAGGCCCGCCAGGCCAAATCCAAGGCCCGCATCAACGCCTATAACGAGATGGCCGAACAGTCAGAGCGCGAAAAACTCTCCCGCGCACAGATCGTCATTCCCAACGGCCAGCGCCTTGGCTCCAAGGTGATCGAAGTGCAGGGCCTGCAAAAAGCCATGGGTGACAAACTGCTGGTCGAAGGGCTGGATTTCTCCCTGCCCCCCGGCGGCATCGTCGGCGTGATCGGCCCCAACGGCGCGGGTAAATCCACGCTGTTCAAGATGCTCACGGGACAATTGGAACCGGACGCAGGCACCATCGAATACGGCGACACGGTCGATCTGTCCTACGTGGATCAAAGCCGCGATGATCTGGCCGAAAACGACACCGTCTGGGAAGCCATCAGCAGCGGCGCGGAACTGATCCAGCTGGGCGATGCCGAGGTGAACTCCCGCGCCTATTGCTCATCGTTCAACTTCAAGGGCGGCGATCAGCAGAAAAAGGTCGGACTGCTCTCGGGGGGGGAACGCAACCGCGTGCACATGGCGCGCCTGCTGAAATCAGGCGGCAACGTGCTGCTGCTGGATGAACCGACCAACGACCTCGACGTCGAAACCCTGCGCGCACTCGAAGACGCGCTTGTCGATTTCGCCGGCTGCGCCGTGGTCATCTCCCACGACCGGTTCTTCCTCGACAGGATCTGCACGCATATTCTGGCATTTGAAGGCGAAGCCCACGTGGAATGGTTCGAAGGCGGCTTTACCGATTACGAAGAGGACAAGAAGCGCCGCTTGGGCGCAGACGCCCTGGAGCCGAAGCGGTTGAAGCATAAGAAGTTTGTGAGGTAGTGAGGCGCTAGTCTAACTTATTTTTGCCAGTTCCCTAGCGTGTTTCGCACCAGGACTTGTGATAAGCACCCAAGCTACAAAGGCTTTCTTGTCTGTGGTTGGCACAGCCTTCAATGTCGCAATGCTTTTTTCTGCCAAAGCAATGTATACCAACGCTTCGGCCTTGTTTGGCCGGTACATTGGATCGTAGTCTGCGCGATGGCGAGCCTCTTGAAGTTGAATGAATGCGTCCGCGAAATCGTGAACCTCTTGCGGAAAGCTGACTTGGCCAGCTTTCTTACAAGCGTCTTTACAGGCGCCGTGTCCTAGCCCTCGGTATACTTCAACCCAAGCTTTGTTAGGTCGTCGCGATTTTGTCGCTCCTACTAGGCTGTCCGCCGCCGTTTTTGCAAGCGCGTGAAAAACAGCATAGTAACACGTACTAATGCACCGCCTTAGATTTGCCTGATTGGGACGTCTAGCAGATACTGGCGCTAACCGTCGTGCCGTGCTCAAAAAGTTTTGAGCAAGACGGCCGTCAGGCATTTGCTCCAGATGCAATCTCGGGCGTTATTACAGGAAAAAAGTCTTTCCAGTCGCTACCCAATGCAGTGCGCACTTTGCTTGTCAGGCCGAAATATCCTTCGGCGATAGACTTCGGCTCGGTGGTTGTTGTGATAGAGACCACAATACGAACCTCACGGCGGTCTGAATCAACATCAAACGATGTAACTTCAATGTTTTCTACGTTTTCAAGAGCAAATTTTTCCGAGATTGCCTCCAGCAATCTCTCGCGGATTTCAGCGTCGAGTTCCATATTTTCTCCCATCTAAAACAAGATATGGCACCTTATCGGATCGAATACCAGAAATACCGCCGCCGATTGAGGCCTTCTAAAAGTTAAGTTTATATTAACACACAGTGTTATGTCCCATCTTTTTTCTTAGAGAATATTGACGGCAAAGCGAACTCATGTTCGTTTATGAATAGATGCCCGTCATCACCTCAAGTCTCGCACCCTTCAAATGGATGAAGTCGCGCGAGGCGACTTCGGAGAGTTAGGCTTAACCTAACAAATCCTAAAAGAGGTGTCGAAATGACGACCTGTAAATGGCCGAAACCGGTAAGCGTAAGCTCTTATATCCGGTTTCGGTTTGGCCGTTGGGAGCATGTCTGCTCTCATTGCCGGTCATATCCGTCCTAAAAAGCGTTACAGCGCTAAGTAAGACCCATTGACGAAGATGGCGGGCATCTCCAGTTTCGTTGAATCAGCGTTATCACATATTTGCAATTAAAAAATTCGATACGTAATGGTTATGCAGTCGCAAATCGTATCAGGATTTACTATTTTACTCTGTAAATCCCCGATATCGTCGAAAACTATACTAAATCGAAACCGCAGACGCGCGCACGTCGTGAAAGCTTAGCTGCGACAACACCACCGCATCCCAAATCTCACACCATCGCCCCGACCCACAGGCCCAGACCAAAAACCGTATGCGCCGCCAGTCCCAGCGCGCGGGCGCGCCATGGGGTGGGTGTGCGCGATGCTGCCAGCCCGGCACCCATGGCCGGTTGCATCAGGAACCAGCCAAAGCCGATCATCACAATCGAAAACACCCACGCAGGCCCAAGCGTCGGCGCCGCCAGCCAGCCCGGCCCCATCAGCAGCGCCAGCGCCACGCCATAGATCACCCCCACCGCATAGTGAAACGCCCAGCCGATCTGCGCCTCGCGCGGCACGGGGGGCACAGCGCCAATGTCATCGTGGAACACGCGGCCCTGCGCGACCTGCACAACCCAGCGCCCCGCGCGGCCCCAGTTGGACATCGGCAGACCCACCAGCCGGTTCAGCAACAGCCCCCAAAGGTCCATGGCAGCGGTTGCCACCAGCCCCATCACGATACCCTCCGTCAGTATAGTCATCCCCACGCCTCGCAAACGCATCCAGAGGCGTTCTTTCAGGTTGCACCGGATTTGACCAGCCCCGCCGCCCACCAAACAGGCGCGCATCCGGATACGCTCAGAAATCCTCCCGCACACCGGGGCCCCATCCGGGCCTGACGCCGCTTTCCTGCTCCGCCGCGATGAGCCGGGCGCGCCGGTTGCCCAGCGCCGTCTCCTCCTCCATCAGCCCCGCCATCTTCATCGCCAGCCACGTGTTCAGAATGCGGTTGATCCGCGCCTGATAGCCCTGCCCCATGGCGCGGAACATCTTGGCCACGGATTGATCAAGGTACAGCGTCGTCTTCACCTTCGGCTCGTGGCAGTCGATGTCCGCTTCGATCATGTGCCATGCGTCCGGCACCTCTTCGCGCAGCGCACGCAGCGGCAGCGTGTCTTCATCCGCGCGCCACAGGTGATACATCAAACGGCGGCGGGCGATGTGTTCGGTCTTGGTCAGGCGGGGCATGGCGGTCTCCTTTGCCCGCAAGCCTGCCAAAACAGCATTAGCAAAGCCTGAGCGGTGCGCGCGCCCCGCACCGACGTGATACCGACGCCGTGCCGACCCTGTGCCGATGGCACTTTTGCCTGTCGCAAAAGGCGCCTCTGCGCTAGGGTTTCCGCACTCAACCGGACGGAGATTTCATGCCCTACAGACTTGCCCTATGCGCCCTTCTTCTGTTGACCGCCTGCGGCACACAATATCGCGACACCAGCGTGCCAATCGTCGCGCAGGCCGATTTTGACACGGCGCAGTATCTTGGCAAATGGTATGAAATCGCGCGCTATCCCGTGTCCTTTCAGGAAGGCTGCACCGCGACCACAGCCACCTATCAAACCCTTGATGCCAATAGGATTTCCGTGGTGAACCAATGTCGCCAGGGCGATCCGTCCGGACCGCTCGATCAGATCAAGGGCAATGCACGCATCGAGGCGCCGGGCCAGCTTTCCGTGCAGTTCAACCGCATCCCGTTCCTGCGCGCGCCCTATTGGGTGTTGTGGGTCGATCAGGACTACCAGACGGCGGTCGTCGGTGTGCCCAACGGCCGCGCCGGCTGGATTCTCGCCCGCAGCCCGGACATAACGCCCGGGACACGCGCCAAAGCAGATGAGATCCTGAGCCAGAATGGCTATGACCCCGCCGCACTTATCGACACGGTTCATGCGCCGTAAGAGCCCCGCGTCATGTTCCAGATCATTATGAAAACAAGGGGCTTGGCGGTCGCGCTGACGCAGAAAAAACGGGCCGATACAAGATCGACCCGTTGAGTTGAAAAGACATCGCGGAGGAAGAAAGCCGCGTGCCCGCCGAATGAACACATTGACCACTACGCCACCCTGACGCAGCCCAGTGGAAACATGGTTCCTCATCAATTAAGCACGGGGGGTCAAAGACGTCTGTGAACAACATCACACTGCCCCCTGCGCCGGGCGACAGGCAAGCAGGCGCGCAACGCTGGGTTTCATGCGTACGGCGCTCGGTTGCAATTTTGATGAAATTCTGCTATCGTTAGCGCGCACAAAACGTCTTCTTCGACCTGCTCTCCATGAAACGGCGCTCAGACTTCGATACAGATATACTGCGCCAGGTTATCGCACAAACGCGGATAGCATTCTTTAGAGGAGACACGGGATATGGCCACAGGCACCGTGAAATGGTTTAATACAACAAAAGGCTTCGGCTTTATCGCACCCGATGGCGGATCAAAGGACGTTTTCGTCCATATTTCTGCGGTCGAACGTGCAGGACTGACCGGCCTGGCTGATAATCAAAAGGTAACTTTTGACATTGAAGACGGTCGCGACGGGCGTCAGTCCGCAACGAACCTTGCTCTGGCCTGACCGCCACAACTTTGACAAAAAAGTCGGCAATCACATGCCGACTTTGCATTTTGTACGTGCTGGGTAAGCCGAGTTACAGCAGAACCCGCCAGACCAACAGGCTCGGCGCGAGCAGTGCAAATCCGATGCAGAACAATTTGGCGAAATGGCTCACTTTGCCGAAGGTGCCACCGCCCATCGCGCCTTCACCGTAACCGACCACAGCGGCCATGACAGCATAGCCGCGCGCAACTCTGCGGGTTTCATCCTGCTGCAGCTGCTTCAGCGCTGCCTCATTCACCAGTCGCTGGCGCTCATGCTCGTTCAAGTGATTCTCAAGGTTTTCCATGTTGGTCATGTTACCGTAGACGCTCCCGACTTAAAGTTTAGCAAGTAAGATGGGGTCAGAAGAGTTAAAGTCCAGACCGCAAACCGATATTTTAATATATGCGCACAAAGCACCGCGCGATGTATTCCATTTCAGCAGCACTCTTTAAAGCCATAACATAAAAAATTATTTAATACCATATGGTTAAATAAAACCTTTCGATACATGCACGCCCCTCAACCTCAGGTAATTTTGAACGCAGACATCAGTTTCCTGCTTCGTCAAAGCGTCATTTGGGCCCTTTGGACAATCCGATGTTAGCACTTTGTTAACCACGCAAGCGCACCACAAAACCGAATTAACCGCTTGTTCATATTTACATAGCCTTAATGTTCACCGGGTGGCGGGCGCCGAAATGGACTTTGTATCGGAGCCTACAATGACAGCAGTTTCACTTATCAATCCCTATGCGCCGCAGCCAGCAGCCGGCGTAAACATGGATGGCAACACATTTTCAGGGCAGGCAACACTGCCAGTGTCCACAACATCAAACAGTGCGGACGCGGGTCTTGCATCCGATCAGTCGGGGCAAGGTGCCGGGAACGGCACAGGCACCGGTGGCGCGCATCTCACCAGCCTTTTGGAGCGCGCGCGCGGTGAGGTGCAGGTACAGTATCCATCGCCAAAATCCGTGGTAGAGGCACAATCAGAAAGCGATCCGGCCACGGCCTTTCTGGCACAAAAGGCCGAACAGATGGCGCAGGCAGCCGCCTTGGACGCAACGCGCGCCGAAGAACAGGCCCGCGCAGCCAAAGAAGAGTTGGCCGAGCAAGCCAAACCGGAATACAAAATGCCTAACCCCCTGCCGACCGCCCCGATCCTGATGGAGGAGGAAGCAGAATGAACGTCCTGCACCCGGCCCAAATGCCGTCCGTCGTATTCGGACCGGACCCACAGTAGCGCCCTGTTTCAGTGCCCATACGCCGCTGCCCCGATTCTCGGCCCGGAGCGTGAAAACGCATCCGGACCCATCGGCGCATTAACAGACATGAACCAATAAAATGCCGCTCCGGCGGTTACTTGCCCATAAACAAAAACATCCGGCGACGACAAAAGAAATAACTTGAAATCGTGCGAGAAAAGGCCAAGATTTTACCCGTGACGCGAGAATTAAACGACCACTGCTGCTTTCGGCCCGCCTGAAACGACACTGTTTATCAATTGATTTAAGCCGAACCGCGCTGCCGCATCCTGCGGGCAGGTTTTCTTTAGGAGACACGGATATGGCTTCAGGCACCGTGAAATGGTTCAACACCACAAAAGGCTACGGCTTCATCGCGCCAGACTCTGGCGGCAAGGACATTTTTGTCCATATTTCCGCGGTTGAGCGGGCAGGTCTGACCGGGCTGGCCGACAACCAGAAAGTCACGTTTGAAATCGAAACAAGCCGCGATGGCCGCGAAAGCGCCAGCGATCTTGCAATTGCGTAAAACAGGCTTTTAGCGGGTCATTCGGGCGCTTTCCGGCGCCCGTTTTCTTTTGTAGCGGGGCCTATCGCGATCCGGCTTGTGCCACCAGTTCCGCCACATCCGGCCCGAGCGCCTCAACGATGCGCATGACACCCTGTGCATTGGGGTGAATACCATCCGGTTGCATGAATGCCCGCACGCTCGCTGGATCGCCCCCGACGACGGACAAACCTTCAAAAAAATCTGCCGCGTATAAAACACCGAATTCTGACGCAAGCTCAGGATAAATCGCATCGAATTCCGCCTTGAAATCGGGGCCGAAGTTACCCGGTGCCTGCATGCCCACCAGCAACACCTCCACGCTCTGCGCCGCTGCCGCCTCCAGAATTCCCGTGATGTTGCGGCGGCTTTCGGCCGGGTCAATCCCGCGCAAAAGATCGTTGCCGCCAAGGGCCACGATCATCGCATCCACCTTTGGTGTAAGGGTCCAGGCCACCCGCGACAGCCCGCCAGCCGTTGTGTCGCCCGAGACACCTGCGTTGATCACCCGCGCCGCGATGCCTTCCCTGTCCAGCCAGGCCTGCAGTTGCGGCACGAAGCCCTCCTCCTGCACCAGCCCATAGCCCTGCGTCAGGCTATCGCCGAGGGCCGCGATCACAACGCCATCCGCAGCGCCCCACGTTGGAAAACAAACGACAAAACATCCGATTAACTTGCGCATTCTGATCCAAGCTCCATATGCCAGAGGGAAGCCAACAACCTGTGGTATCTCATGCCTGACCCCATCTACACCCTCACAGATGCAGCATTGTCACTGGATGGCAATGCAGGGCCTGTGGAAATTCTGCGTTCGATCAGTTTTGAGGTTCACAAGGGCGAAAGCCTTGGGCTGATCGGGCCATCCGGGTCCGGGAAGTCTTCGCTCTTGATGCTGATGGGCGGGCTGGAACGGCCCACCGGGGGGCGCGTCACAGCCTTGGGTCATGATCTGGGCGATATGAGCGAAGACGCGCTGGCCCGTTTCCGGCGCGCGCATATGGGCGTGGTGTTTCAGTCCTTTCACCTGATCCCGACAATGACGGCACTGGAAAACGTGGCAACGCCGCTGGAACTGGCCGCCGATCCTGATGCCTATGACAAGGCGCGCGCGGAGCTCGATGTGGTGGGCCTCGCCCATCGGGCTGACCACTACCCCGCGCAGATGTCGGGCGGCGAACAGCAACGCGTAGCACTTGCACGCGCCGCCGCACCGCGCCCCGCCATCCTGCTGGCGGATGAACCCACAGGCAACCTCGACGGCGCAAATGGGGCGGCCATCATCGACCTGTTGTTCGGGTTGCGCGACCGGCACGGGGCGACGCTTATCCTTGTGACCCACAGCACCACGCTGGCGAACCGTTGTGATCGGATCATCCGCCTGTCCGACGGGCAGATTGACCCGATGGAACAGGCCGCTCAATGAGCCTCGCGGTCGCAGCGCGGTTTGCCCGGCGTGAATTGCGCGGTGGCTTGCGGGGGTTTCGCATCTTTCTGGCTTGCCTCGCACTAGGCGTGGCCGCGATTGCCGCCATCGGCACCGTGCGCGTCAGCATCGAGGCTGGTCTGGCCCGCGAAGGAGCAGCACTGCTCGGCGGGGATGCAGAGCTTGATTTCACCTACCGCTTTGCATCAGAGGACGAACGCGCATGGATGCAGGACGCCGCCCGCGCTGTCTCTGAAATCGCGGATTTCCGCTCCATGGCGGTCGTCGGCGACAGCCGTGCGCTGACGCAGATCAAGGCGGTCGACAGCGCCTACCCCCTGATCGGGACCGTGGGGCTCGAGCCGCAAATTCCGATTGATGTTGCCTTGGGCAGCCACGGAGGTTTGCCCGGCGCGGTGATGGAACGTGTCCTGATGGACCGTCTCGGCCTGTCCGTCGGGGATCGCTTTGCGCTAGGCACGCAGGAATTTCACCTCTCCGCCGTGCTGACCCGCGAACCGGATGGGGCTGCGGGTGGTTTTGCCCTCGGGCCACGCACCATCGTGTTGACCACGAGCCTTGAGAACTCGTCCCTGCTGGCCCCCGGCACCCTCTTTTCCACCAAATACCGTCTGGCGGTAGACCCCGGCACGGACCTTGAGCAACTCAAAAACGAGGCCGCCCTCACCTTTGCCGAAACCGGCGTGCGCTGGACCGATGCCCGCAACGGCGCGCCGGGCATCTCGGAATTCGTGGATCGCCTTGGCGCATTCCTCGTGCTGATCGGGCTGTCGGGCCTTGCGGTCGGGGGCGTGGGCGTGTCGTCGGCCGTGCAGGCCTATCTATCACAAAAGACCAGCGTGATCGCCACCTTGCGCACCCTTGGCGCAGAACGCAAAACGATCTTCCTGACGTACTTCCTGCAGATCGGTGCGCTTTCGGTCCTTGGTGTTGTGCTCGGCCTCCTCCTTGGGGCGCTGATCCCTGTGGCGCTCGCCCCGCTGATTGCAGCGCAATTGCCCATCCCCGCCGCATTCGCCATCTACCCCGCCCCTTTACTTGAAGCGGCGGTTTACGGGCTGCTGACCGCATTCATATTCACCCTGTGGCCCCTCGCCCGCACCGAGGACGTCCGCGCCGCCACCCTGTTTCGCGACGCGCTCAGCACCGGTCAGAAACTGCCGGCCCCCCGCTATATCGCGATCACGTTGCTGGCGCTCGCGGTTCTGTTGGGCGTGGCCGGGTGGTTCTCGGGCACATGGTGGCTGACGCTGCTGACCGCCGGGGGTATCGCGGGCGCGTTGGTTTTGCTGACCGGGGCCGCGTTCCTGATCCGGGTTCTGTCAAAACGGGGCAAGGCGCTGTCACGGGGCAAACCAAGGCTCCGCTGGGCGCTGTCGGCCATTTCCGGCCCCAAGGAAGGGGCCACATCGGTCGTCCTGTCGCTGGGCCTTGGGCTGTCGGTGCTTGCTGCCGTCGGGCAGATTGACGGCAACCTGCGCAATGCCATCACGGGCAACCTGCCCGACGTCGCGCCAAGCTATTTCTTTGTCGACATCCAGAAAGACCAGATCGACGGATACACCGACAGACTGGAAAGCGACCCCGCTGTCAGCCGCATTCAATCCGCCCCGATGCTGCGTGGGATCATCACCCGGATCAACGGGGCCCCCGCCGCAGAAACAGCCGGGGATCATTGGGTCTTGCAGGGCGATCGTGGTGTGACCTATTCCGCTGCCATGCCCGAAAACACGCGGCTGACAGCGGGGGAATGGTGGGCCGATGACTATAGCGGGCCACCCCTGATCAGCTTTGCCGCCGAAGAGGCCGAAGAGATGGGGCTGCGCCTTGGCGACACGATGACCATCAATATCCTGGGGCGTGACATCACAGGCACGCTTGCCAGTTTCCGGGAGGTTGATTTTTCCACCGCCGGCATCGGTTTCATCCTCGCCATGAACCCCGGTGCCTTGGCGGGCGCACCGCATAGTTTCATCTCGACCGTCTATGCCGAAGAAACGGCGGAGGCTGAAATCCTGCGTGACCTTGCCTCGCGCTATCCCAACATCACGGCCATCCGTGTGCGCGATGCCATTGACCGGGTGGCAGACGCGCTTGGCGGCTTGGCGACGGCCACCTCCTACGGTGCCGCTGCAACGCTGCTGACCGGGTTTCTGGTGCTGATCGGCGCTGCTGCCGCCGGGACCCGCGCGCGGGTCTATGAAGCCGCCGTTCTCAAAACGCTGGGGGCCTCGCGCCGCTCCATTCTGGCAAGTTTTGCGGTCCGCTCCGCACTGCTGGGCGGGGGTGCAGGGCTCGTGGCTCTGACGGCCGGCATTTTGGGCGGCTGGGTGGTCAGCGTCTATATCCTCGACACATCCTTTATCGTGATCTGGCCCTCTGCGATTGGCATCGTGCTCGGCGGTATTCTTGCCACCACGCTGGCGGGGCTGGCCTTCGCCTGGACCCCGCTCAATGCCAAACCCTCGCGCGTGCTGCGCACGCTGGAATGACATAGCGGCAGCCCCCACCCCGCACCCTTGTCACAGCAACCAGACGCTACTCCGCTGCTTCGGCATAGTCTTCCATGGGCGGGCAGGTGCAAACCAGATGCCGATCACCAAACACATTGTCGACCCGGTTGACCGGCGGCCAGTATTTGTCCACGCGGAATGCGCCTGGCGGGAAACACCCCTGATCGCGGCTGTAGGGGCGATCCCAATCGCTGACGAGGTCATCGACAGTGTGGGGCGCGTTTTTCAGCGGGTTGTTCGCAGCGTCCATGCGGCCCTCTTCGATGTCAGCGATTTCGGCGCGGATCGCGAGCATTGCGTCACAGAACCGGTCCAGTTCGGCCTTGGTTTCGCTCTCGGTTGGCTCAACCATCAGTGTCCCCGCCACGGGCCAGCTCATCGTTGGCGCATGGAACCCGCAGTCGATCAGACGTTTTGCAATGTCTTCGACGCTCACACCCGCGGATTTTTCAAAGGGGCGCACATCAATCACACATTCATGCGCCACCCGTCCCGTCGGCCCGCGATAAAGCACGTCGAACGCGCCCTCAAGCCGTTTGGCGATGTAATTCGCGTTCAGGATCGCGACCCGCGTCGCTTGCGTCAGACCATCCCCGCCCATCATCAGGCAATAGGCCCAACTGATCGGCAACAACGAAGGCGACCCGAATGGCGCTGCCGAAACAGCCCCTTCCCCCCCGCCGGTCATCTCATGCCCCGGCAAGAAAGGCGCAAGATGGGATTTGACGCCAATCGGCCCCATGCCCGGCCCACCGCCGCCATGCGGGATGCAAAAGGTCTTGTGCAGGTTCAAATGGCTCACATCCCCGCCCAGATCGCCCGGACGGCTCAGCCCCACCATCGCGTTCATATTCGCCCCGTCGATATAGACCTGACCGCCATGCTGATGGGTGATCCGTGTAACCTCGGTCACGGTCTCTTCGAACACCCCATGGGTGGAGGGATAGGTGATCATGCAGCCCGCAAGGTTGGCGGCATGTTGCTCGGCCTTGGCGGCAAAATCTGCCATGTCGATATCGCCATTGTCCGCCGATTTGATCGGCACGACAGTCCAGCCCACCATCTGGGCCGATGCAGGGTTGGTGCCATGCGCGCTCATCGGGATCAGGCAGATGTTGCGATGCGCTTCCCCATTCGCGCGGTGATAGCCCGCAATACTCAGCAGTCCGGCGTATTCCCCCTGCGCGCCGGAATTCGGCTGCATCGAAATCTGGTCATAGCCGGTGATCTGGCACAGCTTGGCGCTCAGATCGTCAATCATCTCTGTATAGCCTTTGGCCTGATCCACCGGCGCAAAGGGATGCAGCAGCGAAAAATCGCGCCAGCTGACCGGCATCATTTCTGCCGCCGAATTCAGTTTCATCGTACAGGAGCCCAGCGGGATCATCGCCCGGTCAAGCGCCAGATCCCGGTCGGACAGGCGACGCATGTAGCGCATCATCTCGGTCTCGGCCCGGTTCATGTGAAAGATCGGATGCGTCAGATAATCGGACGTGCGCAGCATTTCTTCTGGAAAGCGGTAGTCGGGCCGAAAATCATTATCGGCCCGCGTGATGCCGAAGGCGCGCCAGACCGCCTCAAGCGTATCCGGGCGGCAACGTTCGTTGAGGCTGATGCCCACGCGGGTTTCCCCCACGCGCCGCAGGTTGATCCCTTCATCCACCGCCGATTTCATCACCGCTGCCTGCAACGGCCCCACGTCCACCGTGATCGTGTCGAAAAACGCTTGCGGATCGACTGTGAACCCGGCCTCTTCCAGCCCTTTTGCAAGGCGCACGGCTTTTCGGTGGATGCGCTGCGCGATGGCGCGCAGGCCTTCGGGTCCGTGGAACACCGCATACATGGACGCCATGACCGCCAGCAGCGCCTGTGCCGTGCAGACATTGGACGTTGCCTTTTCGCGCCGAATGTGTTGCTCGCGCGTTTGCAGCGACAACCGGTAGGCCCGGTGCCCGTGACTGTCGACAGACACGCCCACGATGCGCCCTGGCATGGCGCGTTTATAGGCATCCCGGCAGGCCATATAGGCCGCGTGCGGCCCGCCATAGCCCTCTGGCACACCAAACCGCTGGGTCGAGCCGACGGCGATATCCGCGCCCATTGCGCCGGGTTCTTTCAACAGCGTCAGCGCCAGTGGGTCAGCCGATACGATGCCGATCGCCTTATGGGCATGCAACGCCGCCATATGGTCGGTGAAATCATTCACATGACCATAGGTGCCGGGATACTGAAAGATCGCGCCAAAGACGGCTTCGGCGTCCATCTTGTCAGGATTGCCGACGATAATCTCAATGCCCAAGGGGGCGGCGCGGGTTTGCATCACGGCGATGTTCTGCGGGTGGCAATCCCGGTCCACGAAGAACGCCTTGGATTTGGATTTCGACACCCGCTGCGCCATGGTCATCGCCTCGGCACAGGCGGTGGCCTCATCCAACAGGGATGCGTTGGCAACCTCAAGCCCGGTCAGATCGGAAACCATGGTCTGGAAGTTCAAAAGCGCTTCGAGGCGGCCTTGCGAAATCTCGGGCTGATAGGGGGTATAGGCCGTATACCACGCCGGGTTTTCAAGGATATTGCGCTGGATCGCGGGCGGTGTGACCGTGCCGTAATACCCCTGCCCGATCAGCGACGTCAACACCTGGTTCTTTGACGCGACCCGGCGCAGATGCTCCAGCACCTCACGTTCCGACATCGCCTTGCCAAAAGCCAATGGCTCTTTCTGGCGGATCGCGGCGGGCAGCGTATCATCCATCAGCGCATCAAGGTTTGCAGCACCCGTCACCTCCAGCATCTGCGTCATTTCCGCAGGGGATGGGCCAATATGGCGCCGGTTGGCAAAATCATAGGGCAGATAGTCTATCGGCTTGAAACTCATCGGATCATTCTCTCTGTGCTGGCGGGGGTCAGGCGCATCGGACGCAGCGGGTCAGGCGATAAACGCCTGATAGCCGGCTTCATCCATGAAATCGTCCATCTGGGATGGATCGCTGGGTTTCATCTTGAAAAACCAGGCTTCTCCCTGCGGGTCCTCGTTGACCGCGCCCGGATTGTCGGCAAGTGCCGTGTTCACCTCGGTAATCTCGCCATCAATGGGGGCCAGAATATCACTGGCCGCCTTGACACTTTCGATCACCACGACCTCATCATCCTTGCTGACGGTTGTGCCCTCTTCGGGCAGTTCCAGAAACACGACATCGCCCAACTGTTCGGCGGCATGTGTCGTGATGCCCACGATGATTTCGTCACCGTCCGGGCGCAACCATTCGTGCTCTTCTGTGAATTTCATGGCCTGTCTCCTGTTTTCTAACGTTTAAATCCTGCGGGAACGAACGGCAGGTCAACGACCTTCAGCCCCATGCGCTTGCTGCGCACCTCACCCCAGAGCGCGGTGCCGGTGGTGGCAAAATCGGTATCGACATATCCCATCGCAACCGGACCCTGCACCGAGGGGCCAAAACCGCCCGAGGTGACCGAGCCGATCTGCGCGCCCCCTTCGGCGCTGGCAAACAGCGCCACGCCCTGACGCATGGGCGCGCGCCCTTCGGGGCGCAATCCGACGCGTTTTGTCGCCGGGCCTTGGGCTATTTCATCAAAGATCGCCTTGCTGCCGGGAAAGCCGCCAGCGCGTGCGCCACCGGGACGGCGCACTTTCTGAATGGCCCAGGACAGACCGGCACCAACCGGACCTGTCGCCGCATCTATATCATTTCCGTAAAGGCACAGACCCGCTTCAAGCCGCAGGGAATCCCGCGCGCCAAGTCCGATGGGCGCAACCTCTGCGTCCTCAACAAGCCGCTGCGCCAGCGCCACGGCTTCGTCCGCGTGAACGGAGATTTCAAAACCGTCCTCGCCCGTGTACCCGGACCGGGAGGCCCAGACCGTATGCCCGCAGAGCGATAACTCGCATGTGTCCATGAAACGCATCGCAGCTGCGCGCGCATCCAGAGACGCGATCACACTGCCCGCCGCAGGTCCCTGCAGGGCCAGCAAGGCCCGGTCGCTCAACTCGGTAAGGGTGATGTCATCGGGCAAACCCGCGCGCATCAGGGCCAGATCCGCGTCCTTGCACCCGGCATTGATCACCACAAACAGGGCATCGCCGCGTCGGGAAAACATCAGATCATCCTCGATACCGCCTGCGTCATTGGTGAAAAACCCATAGCGTTGCCGCCCATCCGCAAGGCCCAGCACATCCACGGGCACCAAAGCCTCAAAGGCAAGCGCAACCGCGTCCCATGAGGGACCAGACAGGAGCACCTGCCCCATATGGCTGACATCGAAAAGCCCGGCACGGCCGCGCGTGTGCAGATGCTCTTTCATGACCCCCATCGGGTATTGAACGGGCATCTCGTAGCCTGCAAAGGGCACCATCTTCGCGCCAAGCTCTGCATGCAGATCAAAAAGTGGCGTCCGTTTCAGACGTGTCATCCGGCCTCCAATTCGTCGCCGGTGCTGCAATCAGACAAACAACGGCATCCCCCGCGCAGCCCTGTGACCTGCGCCTGAATGCCCCCTCTGTCTTTTCGCCTGAGATCGTTATCCCTTCGGCGGATGCGTCTCGCGCATCTCTCTCCAGAGTTCTGACACCACGACGGTCCTTTGGCCTGAGAGTTTCCGGGGCGGTTGCTCCTTCGGCACCGGCACTTTCGCCGGTTCTCCCGTGGTGGATGATGTCACGCTATGCCGCCCCATGCGTGTTGGTCAAGTCCCCTTGTGAAGCACAAACACCCATGATTGACTGTGCGGCGTGAAACCAAAGAGGCACAGATGAACGACCCCTACTTCTTTGGCTATGGCAGCCTTGTGAATACCAAAAGCCACGACTATCCGAACCCGCAGCCCGCGACACTGCGCGGGTGGCGCAGGGCATGGGTTGCCACGCCCCGCTACGGTGTTGTTCTGCTGACTGGCGTGCCGGCACCGGGGCATCGTATCGACGGGCTGATTGCACATGTGCCCGGCGCCGATTGGGCAGCCCTTGATGCACGCGAGGGCGGGTATGCCCGCCTGCCGGCCTCAGAGCACGTGGATCACGCGCTGCCACACCAGCCCGAGATCGCCGTTTATGCCGTGGCCCCGGAAGATATGACCGATAACAACAGCCACCGCATCCTGCTCAGCTATCTTGATGTCGTGGTTCAGGGGTTCCACGAGGTCTACGGCGACTCCGGTGTGCGGCATTTCTTTGACACAACGGACAATTGGCACACGCCCATCCTCAACGACCGCGCCGATCCTATCTATCCGCGCCACCAAAAGCTAACGCGGGCACAGACCGCGCTGGTCGATGACAACCTCGATCGTTTATCGGCGCAGATACAAGAGCGACATGAGGCGACCCTGCCGCCCAAATTCTGAGGGTTTCGCCTCTGCCGCGGCGATTTCCTGCGGCGCGCGGGCAATCACGCGCCGCGCCAGCCACCAAGCCAGCAGACCAAAAATCACACCAGCCACGGCCTGCCCGACCAGAACCCCCTGCGCTCCGAAAAAGCTGGACCCCAGCAGCACAAGAGGGATCATGCCCACAGTGTTGCGCCCCCAGTTGAGGAAGGTCGAAAAAAAAGGATGGCCCAGGTTGTTGAACGTCGCATTGGCCACGAACAACACTCCGTTGAAAAAGAACAACAGCGACAGCGGGCCACAGAACAAAAAGACAAGGTCCCGCGTAATCCCGCGCGCCAGAAAGAGATCGGCAATCGGGTTGCGCAAGGCGAAAAGCACGCATGAAACGACAACGCTGACAAGTGCCGTAAAGAGCAAGGCAGATGTCAGACCTGCTTGCACACGCTCGAAATTGCGCGCGCCGTAGTTCTGCCCGAGGATCGGCCCGACAGCCCCGGACAGGGCAAAGATCAAGCCAAAGGCCAGCGGACTGAGCCGTCCGACAATCGCCATTCCGGCAACGGCGGCTTCGCCAAACTCGGCCATGGCGCGGGTCACGATGGCCTGTCCGACCGGGGTGGCAAGCTGCGTCAGAACGGCGGGGAAGGCAATCGCGGCAATCGGGGGCAAATCCCGCAGCAGACCATGCGGATGGGGCCGCCCGACACCACCGTAATGCCGCACAATCTGCATGATCGCCGTGACCGCAATGACTATGCGCGCAGCGACTGACGCCAGAGCGGCACCGGTAAGTTCCAGATTGAGGCCAAAGATCAGAATGGGATCGAGCACGGCATTGACCAACCCGCCATAAATCGTCGCCATCATCGCCCGGCGAGCATCCCCATGCGCGCGCAAAATCGCACCCCCCATCATGCCGATCATCAGAAACGGCAGGCTGGGCACGACAATCCGCAAATACTGCACCGCAAGCTCGGCCGTGCGCCCCGTTGCCCCCAACAAATCCACAATCGGGGCGAGGTTCATCCAGACCAGTGCTGCGAAAATGACGCCAAAAACCGCGCCATAGGTCAGCGCATGGGTCTTGCGCTCTGATGCGAGTTGCGCATCACCGGCACCAAGTGCGCGCGCCACCAGCGCCCCGGCGGCAATCGCCATGCCGATCCCGAAAGACGTGGTAAAAAACAGCACCGTCGCCGCATAGCCCACGGCGGCGGCCAGTTCCGCCTTGCCCAGCATCGCGATAAAAATCATGTCGATGAAATCGACCACGAAAATCGCCATCAACCCCACGGATGAGGTCAGTGACATCACTGAAACATGGCGAAACAGGTTCCCCGTCAGGAATTTCGCCTGCGCCTCAGCCATGAACCGGGCGCGCGCAGCTCATCGGCGGGCCTTGACGACCTGCAACAGCGGCATCAGCCCCGACATGTCCGGCCCGTGGCTCTGACCTGTCAGGGCCTTGCGCAGCGGCATGAACAATGCGCGCCCCTTGCGCCCGGTCTTTTCCTTGACGGCGGCGGTCCATGTGCCCCAGGTCGTCGCATCAAAGGGGCCGTCCGGCAAAAGCGCCAGCGCCTCGGCGACAAATTCGCGGTCTTCGTCGTCGATCTGCGGCTCCGCACCATCGCGCATCAGGGTCCACCACGGGCCAATATCCTTGAGCGTGGTGATATTCTCGCGCGTCACATCCCAGAATTGTGCCGCCATGTCATCGGGTACGCCCGCTGCGGACAGATCACCCGCCACATCGGCCAGAGGCAGACCCGCCAGATAGCGCGCGGTCAGCGGATAAAGATCATCGGCATCGAATTTCGTCGGTGCGGAGCCAAAGCGCGAGATGTCAAACCCCTCGATCAGGTCGGCCATGTCGGTTTGCAACTCGACCGGGTCGCTGGAACCAAGCCGCGCCATCAGGCTCAGCAAGGCTGCGGGCTGCACACCGTTTTCGCGCAGATCGCGCAGGGCCAGCGTGCCCAGACGTTTTGACAACGCCTCGCCCTGCGGGCCGGTCAGCAGCGAGTGATGCGCGAAGTCGGGAACCGTGCCGCCTAGCGCGTTGATGATCTGAATTTGTGTCGCGGTATTGGTTACATGATCCGAGCCGCGCACCACATTCGTCACACCCATCTCCGTGTCATCCACCACGGAGGCCAGCGTATAGAGGATCTGACCATCCCCGCGAATAAGCACCGGATCGGAGACGGAGGCCGCATCAATCGAAATGTCGCCCAGAATGCCATCGGCCCATTCAATGCGTTCCCGCTCAAGCTTGAACCGCCAAACACCCGCACCGCGTTCGGCGCGCAAGGCGTCCTTTTCAGCATCCGACAACTCCAGTGCAGCCCGGTCATAGACCGGCGGTTTGCCCATGTTCAGTTGTTTCTTGCGCTTGAGGTCCAGTTCGGTCGGTGTCTCGAAAGCCTCGTAAAACCGCCCCATGTCCCGCAGTTTGTCAGCGGCCTGCGCATAACGATCAAGGCGCAGCGACTGACGCTCGATGCGGTCCCAATGCAAGCCGAGCCATTCAAGGTCTTGCTTGATGCCATCGACATATTCCTCTTTGGACCTTTCGGGGTCTGTATCGTCAATGCGCAGGATGAACGTACCGCCCGCCTTGCGCGCGATCAGGTAGTTCATCAAAGCCGTGCGCAGGTTACCGATATGGATGTAGCCGGTGGGCGACGGGGCGAAACGGGTGGTGGTCATTTGCTGTCTCCTGTTGGCGCGGTGTTGTCACAGGGTCGTGTAATTGTCCAGCAGCGCAATCAAGCACCTTGGTCAACTTTCGCGCGAAATCGTGAAGGACCGCCAAGCCGAAAACCATGGCTCCCGCGACATTCTGCCCTATGTTGCCACGGGATAACAATCCTCGGAGAATCCTGATGTCCAACACACCCAAGATTTCGCGCCGCACGGCACTCGCCAGCGCGGCTGCCTTGCCGCTCGCTGCCGTCACAGCCCGAACAGGCTACGCCGCGCCCCCGATCACCGGCGCGCAGATGTCACCCTTCCAGCGGCTCAAGGTCGGCGGGTTTGACGTCACCACGCTCTTGGCTGGCACCGTGCCGCGCGATGATCCGCACAGTATTTTCGGCCTGAACGTAGACAAAGAGACCTTTGACAGCGTCTCTGCCGCTGCAAACCTGCCCACGGACAAGGCGCAGTTTTTCTTTACGCCGACGGTTGTAAATACCGGCAGCGAACTGGTCTTGTTTGACACCGGCCTCTCCGGCGTCGGCACCGTGGCAGCGCTGGAAGCGGCTGGCTACACCGCGGATCTGATCGACGTGGTTGTTTTGACCCACATGCACGGCGATCATATTGGCGGCATGACGCTTGAGGATGGCAGCCCAACCTTTGCCAATGCGCGCTATGTGACCGGGCGCATCGAATATGACGCCTGGGCCGCACAAGACAATGACCGCTTCAAATCCAAGGTTGTTCCCTTCGCCGAGAAGATGACCTTCCTCGAAGATGGTGGTACGGTTGCCTCAGGGCTGACAGCAATGGGCGCTTTCGGTCACACGCCCGGTCACATGAACTACATGATCGAAAGCGAGGGCACGCAGCTTTACCTCGGCGCGGATTTCGCCAACCACTACATCTGGTCCCTCGGGCATCCAGACTGGGAGGTGAAATTCGACATGGATAAACCCGCCGCCGCCGCGATGCGTCGCA
The DNA here is from genome assembly GCF_000014045.1 of Roseobacter denitrificans OCh 114. Classification (NCBI taxonomy): domain Bacteria; kingdom Pseudomonadati; phylum Pseudomonadota; class Alphaproteobacteria; order Rhodobacterales; family Roseobacteraceae; genus Roseobacter; species Roseobacter denitrificans. The sequence goes on along the minus strand of NC_008209.1, from coordinate 1,183,293 downwards.
AAATCCTGGACATGCTTGCCGCGGATAAGGTTGCATTTGTGGGCTATCACATGCCCTGGCCCGGCGTCGGGTATGTCGAAACCAGAGACAGCGGGTTCACCTATGTGCCGCACAGCTACCAGCTGATGCTCTGAGCCTAGTGCAGGGTGGCTGTTACAGCTGCCCTGCCTTTTGCAATTGCTCCCAACCATGGCGCAGATGCTCGGTGCGAAACGAATGCCCGCCCCTGAACAGGCAGAACGCCAGAAGTTCACCGGTCTCATTGCGCTGCTCCTTGCAGCTTAGCCCGCCATATTGCACGGCACTGGCGCTGCCGAAACCGCCAAACGCCTCGTACATATCAAGTGCTGCGGGCACTTCGCCCTGTTTGGTCGGGCCAATCGGGCGGCCCAGCAAGGGCACCGTCTTGTCCTGATCCCCGTGGATGTGGATGATGCTGGCCGCAGGAGCCGCACAGGTCGCCGGAGGTTTCAACCAATAGGTTCCCGCAATCGGCACGAACCCCGCGAACATGTCAGGCCGCGCGCAGGCGAGGTTCCACACCATCATGCCCCCGGCGCTGAACCCGGTGGCGACAATGCGGTCCCTATCAATGGCAAACCGGGTTGCCGCATCGCTCAGCACCGCGTCGAAATAGGCGAATTCGGCCGCGCCGTCTGTATCAAGATGACGCGGGGCATTCGGGATCACCCAGTCCTGATCGCCTGATTTGACCGCAATCAGCGCCGCCCCGAGGTCAGAGGCCAGTGCCCGCAGGGACCGGTTGCGCATGACACCCCGCGCAGAGCCACGATAGCCATGCGCAAAGACGATGGCTGGCACCGGCACGCTGGCGTCATAGCCTTGCGGCAATGCAATGCGGTAGTGCCGCTCACCAATCATACAATCGCTGTCAGGCCCACAGGCCGCCGCCGGAAAGGCAAAGAACGCCAGTGCGAACAAAAACAAACCGCGCAAGATCATAAAACCCATTCCTTGATGATGTGTCCTTCAAAACAGGTGGCGATACCCTTTGGCAAATCACAGTTTTGCGTTTCGCATCATCAATAACCGGGATGTGGACCGCTTTCAGCCCCGGTCCCGCCAGCGGTTCACAATCGGATAGCGACGGTCCAGCCAGAACGCCCCTTTGGTCAGACGCGCACCCGGTGCGGACTGGAACCGTTTGTATTCACTGATATAAATCAGGTGTTCGATCTTCCTGGCCGTCTCCACATCACTGCCTGCGGCGACACAATCCTCGATGGAGCCATTCCGGTCGACCAGTATCTCAAGCAGCCGGTCCAGTTCCGGGTAATCAGGCAGGCTGTCACTGTCTTTTTGATCTGCGCGCAGCTCGGCGGAGGGCGGTTTGTCAATCACGCGCGGCGTGATCACCTCGCCCTGCGGGCCTTTCATCCAGTCACGGTGGGTCTTGTTGCGCCACCGACAGGTCTCAAACACGCGGGTTTTGTAGAGGTCCTTGATCGGATTATACCCGCCCGCCATGTCGCCATAGATGGTCGCATAACCCACGGCCACCTCGGATTTATTCCCGGTGGTCAAGAGCATCTCGCCGAACTTGTTGGACATGGCCATCAACAACAAGCCCCGCAGCCGGGATTGGATGTTTTCCTCGGTCAAATCCGCGCCGCGCCCCTCGAAAAGCGGTGCCAAAGTCTGTTCAATGGCGGCGCGCCCTTCGGTGATCGGCACGTAATCATAGTGACACCCGAGCGCCTTCGCGACGGCCTCGGCATCCTCCAGCGATTCCGCCGAAGTGTATTCCGACGGCAGCATCACGCAACGCACGTTCTGCGCCCCCAAGGCATCAACCGCAATGGCCGCAACAAGGGCGGAATCGACCCCGCCCGACAGCCCGAGCAGCACTTTGCCAAACCCTGTCTTGCGGCAATAATCGCGCAGCGCCTGCACCATCACGCGGTAATCCTGCTCCCAGGCATCCGGATGATGTGCTTTTTCCCCCTCAACAATCCGCCACCCTTGAGGCCCGCGTTCAAGATCGACATGTGCGACCGCCTCATCGAAAACCGGCAGTTGCACCGCCAGATTGCCGCCGGGGTTCAGCCCGAAACTGGCCCCGTCAAACACCTGATCGTCCTGACCGCCCACCATATTGAGGTAGATCAGCGGCAATTCGGTTTCGATGACGCGGGCCACCATGTGGTTCAGGCGGGTGTCGAATTTCCCGCGATAATAGGGCGATCCATTGGGCACGAGTAAAAACTCGGCCCCGGTTTCTGCCAGCGTTTCCGCCACATCCTCGTGCCACGCGTCTTCGCAGATCGGGCTGCCAACGCGTGAATTGCCCACGGAATAGGGCCCACCAAGCGGTCCGGCATCAAAAATGCGTACTTCGTCAAAAACAGTCTCATTGGGCAGATGGTGCTTGAGCACCTGACTGACGATTTTGCCGCCCTTCAGGATCAGGTAGGCATTGTACAGCCGCGTACCTTCAACCCATGGGGCACCGATGGCCAGCGTCGGCCCGTCCGCACAGTCTTGCGCCAGCCTGTCGACGTGTCGCGCCACATCCAGTTGAAACGCGGGCTTCATCACCAGATCCTGCGCGTTATAGCCTGTGATGAACATCTCGGGCAGCGCGACGAGATCGGCCCCGGCGGTTTTGCCCGCTTCCCAGACCTCGCGCGCGAGTGCGGCGTTACCGGCCAGATCGCCCACCGTCGGGTTCATCTGACCCAGAGTAATTCGAAAACGATCCGCCATGGATAAGGCCCTTTTGCCTGCCCGCCTGCCTGATTTTGAACCATGTAGCAGATCGTGCCGCCGATGAAAGCCCAACCCCGCCTATTGCGGCAAAAGGGCGTTGCCCCTGCCCGGCCCATTGCCTAAATTGCACCCCAACACCCCGCCGCAGTTTGCCAGAACATAAAGGGTAATCATGACACTTCGCCGCCTGAGCCTTTGCCTTGCCCTATTGCCCCTGCCGCTTTTGGCGCAGGACGGCGAGACACAAACCAAACAATACGAAGACGGTGGTGTCTATGAGGGGACATTCAAAGGCGGGGTGCAGCATGGCACGGGCACCTACAAACTGCCCAATGGTTATGAATACACCGGCCAGTGGGTTGATGGGGAAATCAAGGGCGAGGGTATTGCCCGTTTCCCGAACGGGTCGGTTTACGAAGGGCTTTTCGCGAAAGGAAAACCCGAAGGCTTTGGCCGGATCACCTTTGCCGATGGCGGCACCTATGAGGGCGAATGGCAAGGTGGCGCGATCATGGGGCGCGGCATCGCGCTTTATGCAAACGGCGTGCGCTATGAGGGCAGCTTTCGCAACGCCAAACATCACGGCAAGGGCACGATGCAAAGCCCCGGTGGATATGAGTATCAGGGCGACTGGGTGGATGGCGTCAAACAGGGCATGGGCACGATCACCTACCCGGATGGGGCCGTTTACGAGGGCAGCGTCGCCAATGGAAAGCGCGAAGGCGAAGGCACGCTGACCATGCCGGACGGGCTGATCTACGTGGGCCTGTGGCGCGATGGGCAGATCGACGGCACCGGCAAGCTGACGCAGGCCAATGGCGATGTCTACGAGGGGCAACTGGTGGCAGGGCGTCGCGAGGGCACCGGCAAGGTGACATACGCCAATGGCGATACCTATGAAGGCGAATTCGCCAATGATCTGCGCGAGGGCCAGGGGACCTTCATCGCGCAGGACGGCTATAAATATGTCGGGTCATGGGTTGCCGGCGAAATCGAAGGCGAAGGTCGCGTGACCTATCCTGACGGCTCGGTCTATGTGGGGTCGTTGTCCGCAGGACAGGCGGATGGTCAGGGGCTGATCACCTACCCCGATGGCTCCACCTATGAGGGCGAGTGGAAGGACGGGGTGATCGACGGCGTAGGCAAGGCGGTATATGCAAATGGCGTCGTCTATGAGGGCGGTTTCCGAAATGCCCGCAACCACGGGCAAGGCGTGATGACCTATGCGGATGGGTATCGCTATGAGGGCGAATGGCTGGACGGGCAACGCCATGGCCAAGGCACCGCCACCTATCCGGATGGGACCGTTTACACCGGCGGCTTTGCGGGTGGGCAGCGGGACGGGCAAGGCCGTATCGATATGCCTTCCGGTTTTTCCTATGTCGGGGCATGGGTCAGCGGCGAGATCGAAGGCATCGGTGTTGCGACCTACGCAAACGGCGATGTCTACGAAGGCATGTTCCGCGCCGGAAAACGGCAAGGGACCGGCACCATGCGCTATGCAACGGGCGAGGAAAACTCCGGCGAATGGGAAAACGGCATCCTGAAAGACGGCGGGTAGAACATCGCGGTCAGATGGCCTCGCCCGCGTCGAGGCGCGCCAACAGCGCATCCGCCTGCGCAATCACCGTCTCGCGTCTTTCGGCATCCATCCGGTCCCATGTACGATACATGTTGCCCATCCGCGCGTTATTGGAAAAACGCGCGCGGTGACGGTCCAGAAAATGCCAATAAAGCAGGTTGAACGGGCAGGCCGTGTCGCCGGTTTTCTGTGCCACTTTATAACTGCAGGATTTGCAGTAATCCGACATGCGATTGATATAGGCACCGCTGCTGACATAGGGTTTGGAGGCGATGATACCCCCGTCGGCAAACTGGCTCATACCGACAGTGTTGGGCGCTTCGACCCATTCGAATGCGTCCGCGTATACGGCCAGATACCATTCATGCATCTGCTGCGGGTCGACCCCGGCCAGCAAGCCGAAATTCCCGGTGATCATCAAGCGTTGGATGTGATGGGCATAGGCCTCTTCGCGGGTCTGGCCCACAGCTTTGGCCATGCAGTTCATGTCCGTTTTGCCGCCCCAATAGACATCCGGTAAATCGCGGCTCTGCCCCAGAACGTTGCGGCCTGTGTAATCGGGCCCTTCCAGAAAATAGATGCCGCGCACATATTCGCGCCATCCGATGATCTGCCGGATGAAGCCTTCCACCGCGTTGATGGGGGCATCGCCCTGTTCATAGGCACGCGCGGCGGCGGTGCAGACCTCAAGCGGGGTCAACAATCCGATGTTCAGCGAAGTTGAGATCAGACCGTGATACAAGAACCGGTTGTCGTTCAGCATCGCGTCCTGAAAATCGCCAAATTTAGGCAGGCCGTTTTCGATGAAATGATCCAACTGTTGCAGCGCTTCGGCGCGGGAAGTCGCAAACCAGAAGGGACGCAGCCTGCCAAAGTGATTTGAAAAGCGCGCCTCCACAAGGTCAAGAACCTCTTGCACGGTGTCATCCGGCTCGAACCGCAGTGGCCCGTCAAATGTAATCTCATCTGGTGCCGGTTTGCGGTTGTCGTGATCAAAATTCCACTTGCCGCCGCTGGGTTGATCGCCCTCCATCAGCAGACCCGTCTTGCGCCGCATCTCGCGATAGAAATACTCCATCCGCAACTGCTTGCGCCCGTCGGCCCAGTCTTCGAACTCCTGATGAGACGCAAGAAAACGATCATCCGGCAGCACCTCGACCCGCAACGGCGCCTCTTTGAGAAGCGTGATGAGACGCCACTCCCCCGGCTCTGTGGCCAATACGGTTTGCGCCCCGGTCTGCTCTGCCCGGCGCAACAGCTCACCAACAATGGACCCGGCGTTTTCGCTGTCATCCAGCTGCGCATAGGCAACGTTCCAACCCTCATTTCGAAGGTGTTGCGCGAATTTCCGCATGGCCGCAAAGATCAATGCGATCTTTTTCGGGTGGTGCTGCACATAGGAGGTTTCATCTGCGACCTCGGCCATCACAACAGTATCGTGCGACTTGTCGCCCGCCTGCAACGCGCTGAGGCTTTCGGACAGCTGGTCCCCCAGCACCAGAACGAGGCGGCTCACCACGCAACCTCCTTGCCTGCCCAGTCGAAAAACCGGCCCGTCTGCGCCGCAGACAAGCCATCGACGACGCGCAACAGGTTATGCGCCGCCTCGGACGCTGGCACCGACGGATGCCGGCCGAGGTATTTCTCGGTAAAGGCCGTCTGGACCGTGCCGGGATGCAGGGCCACACAAACGGACTGCGGATGCGTGCGTGCCAATTCGATGGACGCCGTGCGCACCACCTGATTGACCGCCGCCTTCGCGCTGCGATAGCTGATCCATCCGCCTATCTTGTTGTCACCGATGGAACCGACCCGCGCGGAGAGCACGGCAAAAACCGACGGGCGGTCGCGGGGCAGTAACCGCGCAGCATGGCTCAGCACCAGCGCAGGCCCGACCGCATTGAGTTCAAATTGATCCAGCATCGCCTGCGCAGTGACGTTCCGGATCGACTTCTCCGGGACTGCGCCATTTATTTCCAAGGCCCCTGTTGCCACGATGATCAGATCAAACGGCGCGCTGAGCGAGGCCAGATGCTGCGCGACTGAAGCGTCATCCGTTATATCAAAACCATCACCGCTGCGCGACAGCCCCGTAACCACGTCGCCGCGCGCTTTGCAGGCGGCTGTGAGCGCCGCACCGATCCCGCCGGACGCCCCAAGTATCAAAACATTTTTCATTCTCAGCGACCTAGAAGGCGCAAGCGCGCCTTCAACCCCGGCGCAGGCAAACAGGACAAAGCCTCTTTCCATTTTGCCAAGCTGCTGTATAAATCCGACCCATGGTACAGTCAGAACATATTATCGCGACCGCACGCACCCTGCGCGCCACGGCTGCCCTACTGCTGCTAATCCGCCTCTGAGCGTGCCCTTCGGCGCGCCCGCTCAGAGGGATGTGTTGCGCGCCACGGATTGAAGCACAGAACGAAAGATACACCATGACAGATACGACGAAACAGGATCACGTATTGATCTTTGACACGACATTGCGCGACGGCGAACAAAGCCCGGGTGCGACCATGACCCATTCGGAAAAGCTTGAGATCGCCGGGCTGCTGGATGAAATGGGTGTCGATATCATCGAAGCAGGCTTTCCCATTGCGTCAGAGGGCGATTTCGCCGCTGTCTCTGAAATAGCGCGCAACGCCAAGACATCGGTGATTTGTGGTCTGGCGCGCGCCCAGATCGGGGACATCGACAGATGTTGGGAGGCCGTGAAACACGCCAAACGCCCGCGCATCCACACCTTTATCGGGACGTCCCCCCTGCACCGCGCCATTCCGAACCTCGATATGGACCAGATGGCCGAACGGATCGAACAGACCGTGACCCACGCGCGCAACCTGTGCGACAATGTGCAGTGGTCGCCCATGGATGCCACCCGCACCGAAGAGGATTACCTCTGCCGGGTGGTGGAAATTGCCATCAAATGCGGGGCCACCACGATCAATATCCCCGACACCGTCGGCTATACGGCGCCGCGCGAATCCGCAGCGCTCATCTCGATGCTGCTTGAACGAGTGCCGGGCGCAGATGAGATCACCTTTGCCACCCACTGCCACAATGATCTGGGCATGGCCACGGCCAACAGCCTTGCCGCCGTCGAAGCGGGCGCGCGCCAGATCGAATGCACGATCAACGGCCTTGGCGAACGTGCAGGGAATACAGCGCTGGAAGAGGTCGTGATGGCCCTGAAAGTGCGCAATGACATCATGCCGTTTCACACCGGCATCGACGCCACCAAGATCATGAATATCTCGCGCCGTGTCGCTGCTGTGTCCGGCTTCCCGGTGCAGTTCAACAAGGCGATCGTCGGCAAGAACGCCTTTGCGCATGAATCCGGCATCCATCAGGACGGCATGCTCAAGAACGCGGAAACCTTTGAGATCATGCGCCCCGAGGATGTTGGCCTGACCGAAACCAATATCGTGATGGGCAAACATTCAGGGCGCGCAGCGTTGCGCTCCAAGCTGGAGAACCTCGGTTTTGAATTGGGCGACAACCAGCTCAAGGACGTCTTTGTGCGTTTCAAGGCGTTGGCGGACCGCAAGAAAGAGATCTATGACGACGATCTGATCGCCTTGATGCGCACGGCGACGGACCCTGAAAACGACCGGATCAAACTGGTGTCGCTGCGCGTCGTCTGCGGCACCCACGGCCCTCAGCAAGCTGACCTTGTGCTGAACATCGACGGTGTAGAGAAATCCACCACACAAACCGGGGACGGCCCGGTTGATGCGTCCTTCAATGCAATCAAGGCACTGGTTTCGCATTCGGCACGCCTTCAGCTTTATCAGGTGCATGCAGTGACCGAAGGCACGGATGCGCAGGCAACCGTTTCGGTGCGGATGGAGGAAGAGGGCCGTATCGTCACGGGGCAGTCGGCAGACACGGACACGGTGGTAGCCTCGGCGCGCGCCTATATCCACGCCTTGAACCGCCTGCTGGTGCGGCGCGAAAAGGCAGGCAAGGACGCGCGCGAAATCAGCTATAAGGACGTGGGCTGACACCTTGGGCGGAATAGCGCGCGAGGTGCGATAAAATACAGATACCGCCGATTTTCCGGCGGTAACTTCTATTTTTATCTGCTAGGCTTTATTGAACGCGTAAAACAATACCTCCAAACAGGACACTCAAACATGCGCCCTCTCCTTGCCGCTTTGATCGCAGCACTCCTCATTCCCGCCGCAGCCCATGCTCAAACGCTTGAGCGAATTAAACAAAACGGACAGTTGGTGATCGGCTTTCGCACCGACGCAGCCCCCCTTTCGTATTTGGGCGAAAACGAACCCAAAGGGTACACGCCCACAGTCTGCTATGCACTGGCTTCAAAAATTGCTGCCGAAGTCGAAGTTCCCGATCTGGAAATCATCTTTCGGTCAGTGACTGCAGAGGACCGTTTTGAACAAGTCGCAAATGGCAATATCGACCTTCTGTGTGGTGCTGCCACAATTACGCTTGAACGCCGCGAATTGGTGGACTTTTCCGTACCCATTTATGTTGACGGAACCGTCGTTGTGCTCAAAAAAGGCGGGCCTGATTCGCTGGAGGGACTGGCAGGCATGAAGGTGGGCGTCCGCGCTGCGACGACCACGCTGGAAGCATTGCAAAACTCACTTGCGGCGGCGGATATCGCGGCGGAAGTCGTGATCTTCGATGATCACCCAACAGGTATGGCCGCGCTGGAGCAGGACGAGATCGCTGCGTATTTCGCGGATCAGTCCATCTTGATGAACATGGTCATGCAAAGCGAAGTGGCCAATGAATTAAAGGTTTTTGATCAACTGTTGACGGTGGAAAAGCAGGGGCTTGCCATGGCGCGCGGTGACACGGAGTTTCGCCTGGTTGTCGATCGCGGGCTGAGCGAGCTGTTTACCGAAGGTACGATGGAGCAGGCATTCGCACGCGCCCTGCCCAATGTGAAACCGGGTTTGGGCCTTCAAGCGATGTATCTTTTGTCGCCAACCCTGCCCTGATCGGTGGAAGTTACGACATTTTATCAGCGGCATTCATCATTTTTTTCAAAAAGCAAGATGATGCCTAGAACATCGTTAACGCCCCTTTCACCATATCGCAGCTAAGCATATAACACAGGTCAACTGAGCCGATGGGCTCGGATAAATCAGATTCGGGCAAGGTTATAAGCTTCATGGCTCTATTCGATAGTTTTCGTGGTCTTTTTTCGTCAGATATGGCGATTGACCTCGGCACGGCAAACACGTTGGTTTACGTCAAAGGCCGTGGCATAATCTTGTCAGAGCCCTCGGTGGTCGCCTATCACGTCAAGGATGGCGTGAAAAAAGTCCTTGCTGTTGGCGAAGATGCCAAATTGATGCTGGGACGTACCCCCGGCAGCATCGAGGCAATTCGCCCCATGCGCGAAGGTGTGATCGCCGATTTCGATACGGCCGAGGAAATGATCAAACATTTCATCCGCAAGGTGCACAAGCGGTCCACCTTCTCGAAACCCAAGATTATCGTCTGCGTGCCCCATGGTGCAACGCCCGTTGAAAAACGCGCTATCCGCCAGTCCGTTCTGAGTGCGGGTGCGCGCCGCGCAGGGCTGATTGCGGAACCCATCGCCGCGGCCATTGGCGCCGGCATGCCGATCACGGACCCCACTGGCAACATGGTCGTGGACATCGGTGGCGGTACGACCGAGGTCGCAGTCCTGTCTTTGGGTGATATCGTCTACGCCCGTTCGGTGCGCGTTGGCGGGGACCGGATGGACGAAGCGATCATCAGTTATCTGCGCCGTCAACAAAATCTGCTGGTCGGTGAAACCACGGCCGAACGGATCAAGACATCCATCGGCACGGCGCGAATGCCTGATGACGGGCGTGGGACGTCAATGCAGATCAGGGGCCGTGACCTGTTGAATGGCGTCCCGAAAGAAATCGAAGTAACACAGGCGCAGATTGCCGAGGCGCTGGCCGAACCCGTCCAGCAAATCTGCGAAGCGGTCATGACAGCGCTTGAGACAACGCCCCCCGACCTCGCTGCGGATATCGTGGATCGTGGCGTGATGCTGACGGGCGGTGGCGCATTGCTGGGGGATCTTGACCTCGCCCTGCGCGAACAAACCGGCCTTGCCGTATCAATTGCGGACGAGTCACTGAATTGCGTGGCTTTGGGCACCGGTAAGGCCCTAGAATACGAAAAACAGCTGCGTCACGCCATCGACTACGACAGTTGATCGCAACGCATTAACCGCACCCCGTCAGAGGCAGGCATGCCCTGCTCCACTAGGGGGCAGGAGACCGAGGCCGGATGGCAAAGGACAGGTCAAACGCAAACGACTTTACCGGCCCGCTGCGCCGGTTATTGATCAGCATCCTGATCCTGTGTCTTCTCGGGACATTCCTGTTGTGGCGGATCGACAGCCCTCGGGTTGAGCGTTTTCGCGCGCAGGTGACGGACACATTCGTGCCAAATCTCACTTGGGCAATGGCGCCGGTCACTGCCACAATCAACCTGTTTCAGGACTTTCAAAGCTATCAGCGGCTGGCGCAGCAAAACCGCGAATTGCGCTCTGAACTGCGCCGCATGCAAGCGTGGAAGGAGGCCGCCCTTCAGTTGGAACAGGAAAATGCGCGGCTTCTCGATCTCAACAACGTGCGTCTGGACCCGCGCCTGACCTATATCACGGGCGTGGTTCTGGCGGACAGCGGCTCGCCCTTCCGGCAATCCGTGCTGATCAATGTCGGCAGCCGGGATGGTCTGGTGGATGGCTGGGCGACGATGGATGGCATCGGCCTTGTCGGTCGGATTTCCGGCGTGGCGGACAAAACTGCCCGTGTGATCCTGCTCACGGATGCCTCAAGCCGCATCCCCGCCATCATCCAGCCCTCGGGCCAGCGCGTGATCGTATCCGGTGACAACTCCGCCGCGCCCTTCATCGACTTTCTCGAAGACAGCGACCTTGTAAAACCCGGCCACAGGGTCATCAGTTCCGGTGACGGTGGCGTCTTTCCGGCCGGGCTTCTGATCGGTCAGGTGGCAGCCGACCCGACCGGCAAATTGCGTGTCATCATGGCGGCTGACTATCAGCGCCTCGAATTCCTGCGCGTACTGCGCCATCACGGCACAACAACGGTCTCTGACAGCGCGCAGATCATCGGCCCGCAACTGCCTGTTGCGGAGGCCACACAATGAGCGAGCAAACCAACACGCGCGTCTGGGGTATGCGGCTGATGTTCGGCCTCATTGTTTGTGTCATCTTGTTTTTCCATCTCCTGCCGCTGGAAACCACGCCACGACAATGGGTCGGGCCGGACCTGATTTTGGCATTCGCCTTTGCCTGGTCTCTGCGGCGACCGGAATACGTGCCGAGCATCGCGCTGGCGGGGCTGTTCCTTCTTGCTGATCTGCTGCTTTTACGACCCCCGGGGTTGTGGGCGCTGTTTGCTCTGCTGGCCTGCGAAAGCCTCAAGTCCCGGGCCATTGGCCTGCGCGATGGCAGTTTTGTCAACGAATGGTTAAGCGTCTGCATCATGATGGCCACCGTGGCGCTTGCGTATCGCGCCGCACTGATGGTCACATTTGTCGATCCGCCAGCCTTTACCTTGTCAGTCTTCGAACTGGTCATGACCATGCTGTTCTACCCGGTCGTGGTCGGATTGACTCACAGCGTGCTCGGTGTGCAAAAAACGGCACCGGGTGAACTTGATGCGCGGGGGCGGCGCGGGTGATGAGCAAAGGGCATAGACCGGGGGGGCTGCTGTGAAACGGACACGGGCAGAAACGGATTTCAGCCATCGGCACCTGTCACGACGCGCCGCACTTCTTGGCGGGGCGCAATTGCTGTTCATTGGCGGGTTGGCCGCGCGCATGCGGTACCTGCAGGTCGAACAGGCCGATGAATTCCGACTGCTGGCCGAAGAAAACCGCATAAACGTGCGCCTGATCCCACCGTCGCGCGGGGAGGTTTTTGACAGGAACGGGGTTCGGCTCGCACAAAACGCGCCCTCTTATCGCATTGTGATCATCAAGGAAGACGCCGGCGATGTGGATGCCTCTCTGAAACAGCTGTCCAGGATCATTGCGCTTGACGACAATGCGATTGCCCGCGTCAAGGAGGAGATGCGCAGGTCAGCCCCGTTTCTGCCCGTCACCGTCGCGTCGGACGTCACTTGGGATGAAATCAGCCGTGTTTCGGTGAATGCGCCCGCCTTGCCGGGCATCACACCCGAGGTGGGGCTCAGCCGTGTCTATCCGCAAGGCTCTGACTTTGCGCATGTTTTGGGGTATGTGGGCCCGGTGTCGGATTATGACCTTTCAAAGATCACTGACCCGGAACCGGTCCTGATGATACCCCGGTTTCAGATCGGGAAGGTGGGCGTGGAAACCAAGCTCGAACCGCTTTTGCGCGGGAAAGCCGGGGCCAAACGGGTCGAGGTCAACGCCACGGGACGCGTGATGCGTGAACTCGACCGTCAGGAGGGCACTGCCGGATCGGATGTCCAGCTTACCGTTGATGCGGCCTTGCAGGGGTATGTGCAGGCGCGTCTGACCGGCGAAAGTGCGAGCGCGGTGATCATCGACTGTGACAACGGCGATCTTGTCGCCTGCGCCTCGGCCCCGACATTTGATCCCAATTTGTTTGTGCGCGGCATCTCGCAAAAAGACTACGGGGCGCTGACCAGCAACAAGTACCGCCCGCTGGCCAGCAAGACCGTTCAGGGGCTGTACCCGCCGGGGTCCACCTTCAAGATGATCACCGCCATGGCCGCCCTTGAGGCCGGGCTGATCGGGCCGGATGAAACTGCCTATTGCCCCGGCCACCTCGAAGTGTCCGGTCGCCGGTTTCACTGCTGGAAACGCGCAGGCCACGGGTGGGTGGATTTGCAGGATTCGCTCAAGAAATCCTGCGATGTCTATTACTATGATCTGGCCATCAAGGTCGGTATTGAAAAGATTACCGCAATGGCCAATCGTTTTGGCCTTGGCGTGAAACACGATGTGCCCATGTCAGCCGTCGCCTCCGGCCTGATGCCGACGATGGAATGGAAACAGATCAATCAAGGCCAATCCTGGCGGGTCGGTGACACGGTCAATGCCTCCATCGGGCAAGGGTTTTTGCTGGCCTCTCCCCTGCAGCTTGCGGTCATGACCGCGCGACTTGCCACCGGGCGCGCGGTATCCCCGCGGCTGATCAAATCAATCGACGGTGTTGAACAACCCGATCGCGGTGGCGAAAACATGGGTATGAATGAGAACAACCTGCGCAAGATGCGCAGGGCCATGTTTGCCGTCGTCAATGACCGGCGGGGCACTGCCTATGGGTCACGCGTGATCGAAGAAGAGATGCGCATGGCCGGTAAAACCGGCACAAGTCAGGTGCGCAACATCACCGCCGCAGAACGCCGCGCAGGTGTCATCCGCAACGAGGATCTGCCGTGGGAACGCCGCGATCATGCCTTGTTTGTGAATTTCGCACCATATGACCGCCCAAAATACGCCGTGGCCGTTATCGTCGAACACGGCGGCGGCGGGTCGAAAGCCGCCGCCCCGATTGCCCGCGATATCACCCTGCAGGCGCTTTATGGCGGCACACCACCGCTTGAGGCATACCCGGCCAAGGACCGCGAACGCATCGGCACGCTGCAAAAAGAATTGCAAAAGATGCAGCCACAGGCCGCTATCAGCGGGCGGGATCAGGCATGAGTTATCTCGAGCATAACGTCAAATCCACGCCCGTGGGCTTGCGCAAGATCCTGCACCTCAACTGGCCCGTTGCGATCCTGCTGGCCGCAGTTGCGGGCGTCGGTTTCCTGATGCTCTACTCGGTTGCGGGCGGGTCATTCTCCCCCTGGGCCGAGCCGCAGATGAAGCGGTTCGTCGTCGGTTTCGCCCTGATGCTGATTGTGGCCATGGTTCCCATCTGGTTCTGGCGCAGCCTGTCCGGCCTTGCCTATCTCGGCACGCTTGTCTTGCTGGTTGCGGTTGAATTGTTCGGCACCGTCGGCATGGGGGCGCAACGATGGATCGACCTTGGTTTCATGCGATTGCAGCCCTCGGAACTGATGAAAATCACATTGGTGATGCTGCTGGCGGCCTATTATGACTGGCTGCCAGCCAAGAAAACATCGCGTCCCTTATGGGTGATCCTACCGGTTATCATCATCATAATCCCCGTTCTTCTGGTACTGCGTCAACCGGATCTGGGCACGTCAATTCTGCTGCTGGCCGCCGGGGGCGGTTTGATGTTTCTGGCGGGGGTGCACTGGGCCTATTTTGCCGCTGTTGCAGCCAGCGGTGTGGCGCTGGTCACTGCGGTGTTCAAATCCCGCGGCACACCTTGGCAGCTTATTGAAAACTATCAGTTCCGCCGGATAGACACTTTTCTGGACCCCAGCACCGATCCTCTGGGCGCCGGGTATCACATCACGCAATCAAAGATCGCGCTTGGCTCTGGTGGATGGACCGGGCGCGGTTTCATGCAGGGCACGCAAAGCCGTCTGAACTTTTTGCCCGAAAAACACACGGACTTTATCTTTACTACGCTGGCAGAGGAATTCGGCTTCATTGGCGCGATTTCATTGCTTGCGCTTTATACGCTGATCATTGTCTTTTGCGTCTGGTCCGCCATGCTGAACAAGGACCGGTTTTCATCGCTGCTGACCCTTGGGATTGCGCTGAACTTCTTTTTGTTCTTTGCGGTCAACATGTCGATGGTCATGGGGCTTGCGCCGGTTGTCGGGGTCCCGCTCCCGCTGGTGAGCTTTGGGGGTTCGGCCATGCTGGTTTTGATGCTTGCCTTCGGGCTGACGCAAAGTGCGCATGTGCACCGCCCCAGATAAAGGCCAGATAAAGGACCGACATGACCCTGACCGTTTTGTTCGCCGCCAGCAATGAGGACTGGCACAAGTACGGCCGCGCACTGAGCGATGCCTTTACCCAGGAAGGTCTCGACGCGGAACTTGTAACGCGGGCGTCACCACAAGATGTGGACTACATCGTTTATGCCCCCACATCGACGCTGCAGGACTTCTCTCCCTATAAAAACACCAAAGCCGTTCTGAGCCTTTGGGCCGGGGTCGAGCGCATCGTGACAAATGACACGCTCACCTTTCCGCTGATCAAAATGGTTGATCCCGGCATGACCCAATCCATGGTCGAATGGGTCGTCGGCCATGTCATGCGGTATCATCTGGGCATGGACAGCCATATCGTGAATCCGCAGCGCGAGTGGGAGTGGCATTCCAACCCGCTGGCACAGGAAAGGCGGGTCTGCATTCTGGGGCTGGGATCATTAGGAACTGCTGTTGGTGAACAATTGTGCCGCATGAACTTTCGCGTCAGCGGCTGGAGCAGATCCGCCAAGAACCTCGACGGTATCGAGACCTTTCACGGATCAGACGGCCTGCGCGATGCTTTGGCGACAGGCGAAATACTGGTTCTGTTGCTGCCGGACACAGCCGAAACAGAAAATACGCTGAACCGTGAAACGCTGGCCCAGTTACCCAAGGGCGCGTACATCCTCAACCCCGGGCGCGGGCCGCTGATTGAGGATGCCGCGTTGATCGAAGCCCTTGACAGCGGTCAGGTCGCGCATGCCACCTTGGATGTGTTCCGCACGGAACCATTGCCACAGGATCACCCGTTTTGGGCGCATCCAAATGTGACGGTGACACCACATATCGCGGCGGCAACCCGCCCGGTGACTTCCGCAAAAGAAATTGCCCGCAACATCGTACGCGGTGAAAAAGGTGAGGCTTTTTTGAACCTCGTTGACCGTGCGCGAGGCTATTGAGCGCTACTCAGCGGCCAGCCCGCGCCCTTTGAGCAGCGCATCCACCCCCGGCAGCCGCCCGCGGAAGGCGATGTAAAGCTCCGCCGCGTCTGAACTGCCACCCGTGGATAATATGTGCCGTTCAAGTGCCGAGGCACGTTCAGGGTCAAACGCACCGCCCGCTTCTTCGAAGGCGGCAAAGGCGTCCGCATCCATCACTTCCGACCACATGTAGCTGTAGTACCCGCTGGAATACCCATCACCGGCAAAAACATGGGCAAAATGCGGCGTGGCGTGGCGCATCGTAATCGCTGGCGGCATGCCGATAGCATCAAGAACTTCGCGCTGCTTGTCCATCGGGTCCGCAGGTGCCGGGCCGTCATGAAACGCCAGATCGACGAGGGCCGAGGCCACATATTCCACGGTCTGGAACCCCATATCAAACGTCGAGGCGTCGAGCACTTTCTGCAGCATGTCGGGGGGAATGGGCGCGCCAGTCTCTGCATGAACAGCAAATTCTGACAGCACCTCCGGGACATCCAGCCAGTGTTCGTAAAGCTGGCTGGGAAGCTCAACAAAGTCGCGCGCAACGGACGTGCCAGAAATGCTCTCGTAGGTCACATCTGACAGCATCTGGTGCAGCGCATGGCCGAATTCGTGAAATAGCGTGCGCGCGTCATCATAAGACAACAGCGCCGGGTCGCCCTTGGCAAAATTGCACACATTGATGACAATCGGTGCCTGCGGCTTGGGGAATTTCGCCTGCGAACGCATCGCAGAACACCAGGCACCCGATCTTTTGGACCCACGGGCGAAATAGTCACCAATGAACACGGCGATATGTTCGCCGTTGCGCGTCACTTCCCAAGCCCGGCAATCCGGGTGGTAAAGCGGTATGTCCAATGGCTTGAACTGCAACCCGAACAGCCGCTGTGCACAGGCAAAGCTGGCCGCGATCATGCGGTCCAGTTGGAAATATGGCTTCAGCTCTGCCTCATCCAGATCGTGTTCTGCGGCGCGCCGTTTTTCAGCGTAATAGCGCCAGTCCCAAGGGGCCAGATCATCGTTGATGCCATCCTTGCGCATCATCTCGGCGAGACGCGCAGCGTCAGCATCCGCCTGCGCACGCGCTGGCTCCCACACCGACATCAGCAGATCTCTCACGGCAGCGGGTGTCTTGGCCATTTCGGTTTCAAGTTTGAAATCCGCAAAAGACTCATAGCCCAACAGCTTTGCCCGCTCTTGGCGCAAGGACAGGATCTCCGCTGCGATGGCGCGGTTATCCGTCTGACCCCCATTTGCACCCCGCGCGACCCAGGCTTCAAAGGCGGTTTTCCTTAGATCGCGCCGTGGGGAAAACTGCAAAAACGGAACGATGAGCGACCGCGAAAGGGTCACAACCGGGCCATCAGCCCCCTTCTCGTCACCCGCCGCGCGCGCGGTGTCCACGACAAATTCGGGCAAGCCCTCAAGATCGTCTTCGGCAAGCGGCATGAACCACGCCCGCTCATCCGCCAAAAGGTTTTGCGTGAACTCCGTCCCCAGAACGGCAAGGCGTGCCTTGATTTCCTTCATGCGTGCGTCTTCCGCCCCGGTCAGTGCAGCCCCCGCGCGCACAAACCCACGGTGGGTGAGCATCAAAACACGGTCCTGTTCAGGCCCAAGGCCCAGCGTTTCGCGGGTTTCCCACAATGCGTTGACCCTGCTGAACAGGGCCTTGTTGCTGGAAATTTCGGAAAAATGCGCGGCGAGTATTGGAGAGAACTGGCGCTGCAGGTCCTCGCGCGTCGGGTTGCTGTCGGCCCCCGCGACGGTGAAGAACACCGAAAGAACCTTGTCGAGGTCGGCGCCAGCAGCCTCAAGCGCCTCGATTGTATTGGCAAAACTTGGCGCTTCGTCGCAGGTGGCAATGGCGTCAATCTCGCTGCGGTGCGCCGCAAGTGCTGTGTCCAGTGCTGGCGCGAAATCAGCGTCAGATATGACATCAAAGGGTGCGATCTGAAAGGGTGTCGCCCAGTCTTGCAGCAATGGATTGGTCATCATGGCTCTCCTTGTTCTTGCATAGCTAGGGCGCGTCAGACGCCAGAGCAACCGTGCGGATCAGGACGCTTTCGCCTGAAGTGGTCCACAACTCGGGCAGTCGCTACGTGGTTTGATGGCGATCGTTCGGCTTTCACCATAAAGTGCGTCATAGATCAGCATCTGGCCCCGCAGCGGTGTGCCTGCATCCGTGATCAACTTGATTGCCTCAACCGCCATCATTGTGCCGATCACCCCCGGCAATGGGCCAAGCACACCCGCCTCCGCGCAGGACGAGGCCAGTTCGGCTGCAGGCGCGCTTTTGAAAACGCAGCGGTAACACGGGGCCCCATAGGCGGGGTCAAAGACGCTCAACTGCCCTTCCCACTGACTTAATGCGCCTGAAATCAATGGAATACCGGCTTTGACCGCCGTTTCGTTCACCAAATAGCGCGTGTCGAAATTATCCGTCCCATCCAGAACGAGGTCGTACTCCTCAAACAACGCATCCGCGATATCCGCCGTCAGGCGGCGGTTGTAGGGGCGCACCTCGACATAGGGGTTTTGCGCCGTCATTTCGGCCTGCGCGGAAAACACCTTGGCCATGCCAATCGACGCATCGCGGTGAATGACCTGCCGCTGCAGGTTAGCGTTTTCGACCATATCATCATCAATGACACCAATCGTCCCGACCCCAGCCGCCGCCAGATACTGCAAAATGGGCGCACCAAGCCCACCCGCGCCGATGACCAGAACCTTTGCTTCTTTCAGCCGTTTTTGCCCCGGACCACCAATTTCTCGCAGCACCATATGCCGCGCGTAACGGTTCAACTCGCTGGTATTGAACAGCGGCCTGTCGAGGGCGTCGTCGCTCTGCTTTTCGACCGCTTTCGCGCGGGTGCGCAGCCTCGTGATCACCTGACGGTATGAAAAGATCACCAGCGCGAAACCACCGATCAGCAACCACAGCGCCGGACTTTCACCCGTCGCCAAACGCAGCGGGTGGCGGTCCGGCAACGCGATATGCATGGCCAGAACGCCGACATACAGGATGCCGATCATCATTGCGCGGGCGGAACGCGGCGCGCCCATAAGGCTGCCAATGCCCCATAAAACGGCGCATAGCCCAAAAACCAATAGCATCAATCGCCTCCTGTGGACCCAAACCCGCCTGAACCACGATCTGTTTCGCTCAGGCTATCGGACAATTCAAAGCTAGCCTGAACAACAGGCGCGACCACCATTTGCGCGATCCGCATCCCATGGGTGATTTCAAACGCGGCATCCCCAAGGTTCTGCATGATCACACCGACCGCCCCCCGGTAATCGCTGTCGATGGTGCCGGGGCTGTTGACCAGCGTGATCCCGTGCCGGAGCGCGAGGCCCGACCGGGGTCTGATCTGAACCTCATAGCCCTGCGGAATGGCCATGCGCAGCCCTGTTGGCACAAGCGCGCGCGCGCCGGGTGCCAGTGTGACCGGCCCATCAGGACAATTTGCGCGGATGTCAGCACCCGCCGCGCCGGATGTCTCATAGGCAGGCAACGGCACCGATGTGTCGGCCCCGTCAGCCCATTGCAGTTTCAGGGATACCAAAGCCATGGCCTCCGTTAAGCCAACCGCTGAGCGATCAGGGCAGCGAGGCGTTGCGACACTGCGTCTTTGGACATTCTGGGCCAGGTGTCAGCGCCCTTTTCATCTATCAGGGTCACGGCGTTCTCCTGCCCCCCCATGATCCCGGTCTGGGGCGATACATCATTTGCAACAATCCAGTCGCACCCTTTGCGCAGCCGCTTTGCCGTCGCGTTTTCCACCACATCGTCGGTTTCGGCGGCAAAACCGATGACAAGTTTCGGGCGCTGGTCCTTTGCGTGCGAGATGCTGTGCAGGATATCCGGGTTCTCTGCAAAGGTCAGCACCGGCAGCGCGCCGCTCGTTTTCTTCAGTTTGCTGTCACTGGCGCAGGCCACACGCCAATCCGCGACGGCAGCCGCGAAGACTGCCGCATCCGCAGGCAGGGATTGACGCACCGCGTCCAGCATCTGCTGCGCTGTCTCAACCCGCACCACATCGACGCCCGCCGGGGGCGGCACATCCGCCGGGCCGGTGACAAACGAAACCCTCGCACCCAATGCATGCAGCGCTCTGGCGATTGCCGCCCCCTGCGCGCCGGAGGAGCGGTTTGCGATATACCGCACCGGATCAATGGGTTCATGGGTTGGACCGGACGTCACGAGGATATGTTTGCCCTGCAAAGGTCCGTCCTGAAAATGCGCCGTCACGGCCGCCAGAATATCCATCGGCTCGGACATGCGCCCGGGACCATGTTCACCGCAAGCCATATCGCCGGAAACCGGCCCCACCATATGCACCCCATCCGCGCGCAATCGGACTGCATTACGCTGTGTCGCGGCATGTTCCCACATGCGCACGTTCATGGCGGGTGCAATCAACACAGGCGTATCCGTTGCCAGCAGCAGCGTACTGGCCAGATCATTGGCGAGGCCTTGCGCCATCTTGGCCATCAGATCCGCCGTCGCAGGCGCCACAACGACAAGGTCCGCAACCCGGCTAAGCTGGATATGGCCCATCTCGGCCTCATCCGTCAGGTCAAACAGGTCGCGATATACTTTCGCGCCCGCCAGTGCGGAAACGGACAGTGGTGTGACGAATTCTTCGGCCGCCTTGGTCAAAACGGGCGTCACAACCGCGCCATGCTCGCGCAGGCGGCGGATCAGATCGAGCGATTTGAAAGCCGCGATCCCGCCACCAATAATCAGCAGAATGTGTTTATCGCTCAGCATCTTGGACCTTTGATCGTGAAACCTGACGGGGTGACTTTAAGGCGAGACGCTGATTTCCACCAGCCCGGATTACTTTGCGAAGGCATCACAGGGACTGCCGCGATCCACCGCTGGGCCATCCACAACTGAGGTGAATGATCCATCAGGCATGCGGCCGGCTTCCCCTTTTCCAAGGCTGAAAACTGAAAGATCGGGTGCGGCTTGACCAAGGATAAACGGCGCGCCCCAATCGGCGCGCGCATGGCCATTGCCGGTGATCACAATAACAGGACCACCAAACTGTTCGTAAGCCTGCAGCGCAGCCTGCGCGAGGGCCGCGTCACGCAACCGCTGGACATCGACCATCTTGGGCAGCAATTCCTCGGGCAGGGCATCACAATGGGCACTGCGCTGCAACGCCTCACGCACTGTTTGCTGCGCGGCTGGCAAAGGCTGATCGAGGCCCAAGCGCTGTGCGGTGTCGGTCCCGAGGAGACTGGCAACGTCCCCGTTCATCACCTCGCGCAACTGGGCGCGCGGCACACCAGCGCCAAAAACCGGCGCCTCGGGCGCTGCGGCAAATATCGGATAATACATTGAAAAATCGGGCCAACCGGATGCTTGCCAGTCCAGCACGTCCCCCAGGGTGGCCTGATCGACCCTGTTGTCAGGGGTGATTTTTGACGCCTGCGCGCGTGTCAACATTTCGAACACGAGCGCGCTTGCGCTCAACTGCTCAACCCACGACGCCTGAACCTCGTGGTGCGTCAGGTTGTCGTGCTGCTCACCTAGAAACACGACATCCGCTTCGAAGGCTTCGCTCGGCGGTACAATAACGTCCGCCCAAGCGGCGAAGCACAAGACAACGCCACAACAACTTGCCAGAAGTGCGTTACGGAGCATCAGTCGAGGAAATACAAAACCTCGCGGGATTGATTTTCAAGGCTCTTGCGCATTTTCCCGAAGGCTGCGGCCTCAAGCTGGCGCACGCGTTCCTTGCTGAGGTTCAACTCCTGACCGAGGCTTTCCAAGGTGCGCGGTGCATCCCGCAACTTGCGCTCGCGAACGATGAAACGCTCACGTTCGTTCAGGTCATTCATGGCTTGCAGCAACCATGCACGCAGCTGTTCGGTATCGTGGTGATGCTCAACCGTTTCGGCCGCCTGCGCGGAGTCGTCCTCCAGCGCGTCAATCCACTCGCGCCCCTCATCCTCCGTCGATTGCGTCGCATTCAACGAATAGTCGGAACCCGAAAGGCGGCCTTCCATCATCTCGACATCGTGCAACGGAACGCCGATCTCGGTTGAAATCATCTGCCGAAGCTGATGACGGTCCAAAGGTTCGCCCGATGCAGCGCTTTCACGCTCCAGTCTGGCCTGCACGCGGCGCATGTTGAAGAAGAGCGATTTTTGCGATGAGGTCGACCCGGTACGCACCATGGACCAATTGCGCATCACGTAGTCCTGAATGGAGGCTTTGATCCACCACACCGCATAAGTTGAAAAGCGCACGCCTCTGTCCGGATCAAACTTATCCGCAGCCTTCATGAGCCCCAGACCTGCTTCCTGAATCAGGTCATTCATGGGCGCGCCGTAGCGTTTGAATTTGGATGCCATGGAGATTGCGAGGCGCATGTAGGCAGTGATCAGTCGGTGCAATGATTTCTCGCAACGCTCGTCCCGCCACGCGTAAGCGAGTTCAAGCTCGGTTTCCGCATCCAGCAGTTCCGCTTTCATCGCCTTGCGCGACAAAGCCATATCCCGTGTTGAGTCCAAAGCCATAGCGACATCTCCCAGTCAGATGAAGCACACCTTGCCGTGCACATTTGAAATAGATACGCAGTCTAGAAGCGATTGGTTCACTTCAAAGGTTTATAAAATGTTGCCAAATCTGTCTCTTGTCCTTGGCGGCGCTGCATCCGGAAAATCGCTGTGGGCCGAAAACCATACATTAAACAGTGGCTTAGAGCCTGTTTACCTGGCGACATCACGTATTTTTGACGACGAAATAAAAATCAAAATAAATTTTCATAAAAAGCGTCGCGACCATCGGTGGCTCAATATTGAGGCAGACGCGGAGCTGCAATCGGCCCTTTCGCAGTTACAACCGACTCAAGCTGTCCTGATTGATTGCGCGACCATGTGGCTGACCAATCAAATGATGGATGAAAAGGACCTGCAGGCGGCGCAAGCCGACTTTCTCAACGCGATCCGCACATGCCGGGCGCCGGTCGTTGTCGTGTCAAATGAGGTCGGTCAGGGAATCGTGCCGGACAATGCCATGGCGCGGACGTTTCGTGAGGCACAGGGCCGGCTCAATATCGCACTGGCCGATCAGGCGGATACGGTCGTGCTTGTCACGGCAGGTCTGCCACTGGTGCTCAAGGGGACATTGGCATGACCGTCTGGCACTGGGTGCGCCATGGCCCGACCCATGCCAGGTCTTTCGTGGGCTGGCGCGATGTTCCCGCTGATCTGTCGGATACCGCCCAGATCGCGCGACTGCGCGCGCACCTGCCGTCTGACGCCGTGCTGGTGTCCTCCGATCTGGCCAGAGCCCGCGATACAGCCCACGCATTGCAGACCCCCGCTCATCACCGGTTGCCGCATGATCCGCATCTGCGTGAAATGCACTTCGGTATCTGGGACGGGATGCATTTTGAGGATATCGCCGCGCGGGATCCGGATTTAAGCCGCACCTTCTGGGAAAATCCCGGTCACGTGACAGCCCCGGGCGGCGAAAGCTGGAACACCGCCGCCGCCCGCGTGCAAAGCGCGGTTACGCGGATCAGCAACGCCTATCCCGGGCGCGACATCATCGCCGTTGCCCATTTCGGCGTGATCCTCACACAGGTGCAGCGGGCCTTGCAGATTTCCGCCTATGATACGCTGTCCCACAGGATCGACAATTTCTCAGTGACCAAGATCAACTGGACCTGCGACACGGACCCGGTGCCCTACATCAATCATTTACCGTGATCCCCTGCCGCACAAAATAGAATTGGCATAACCTTACCCGGTGGCCGTAGCCTGATGCCATGACGTATGATCTTTTTATTGGCGATCGGACTTTTTCAAGCTGGTCATTGCGCGGCTGGTTGATGCTGGAAAAATTCGGCCTTGCACATCGCACCCATATGGTCGGGCTTTATGCAGGCACAATGGCGCAAGACATTGCACAATTGGCACCTGCGCGACTGGTGCCCGTTCTGAGAACACCCGAGGGCAATGTCGTGGGCGAAAG
Organism: Roseobacter denitrificans OCh 114; assembly: GCF_000014045.1. Lineage (NCBI taxonomy): Bacteria > Pseudomonadati > Pseudomonadota > Alphaproteobacteria > Rhodobacterales > Roseobacteraceae > Roseobacter > Roseobacter denitrificans. The sequence goes on along the minus strand of NC_008209.1, from coordinate 1,159,206 downwards.
CCTCGCCATGGCCGAAACACTGGCCGAACGGCACCCCGACGCCGGGCTTTGGCCGCGCGAGCCAAGTGCAAGGATGCGCGCCCGCTGGCTTTGCGCTGAAATGGCCTCCGGCTTTTCCGCGCTGCGCTCGCAATGCCCGATGCAGTTGCAGCATGTGAACACGGGTTTCGTTGCAAAGGACGCCGTGCTGAGCGATCTGGAACGCCTGCAAGAGCTGTGGCAGGGCGCGTTCAAGATGACCGGCCACGCAGACGGCTGGCTGTTTGATACATATTCGCTGGCGGATGTTTTCTTTGCCCCCGTCGCGGCGCGCATCATCGGCTATGACCTTCCGGTATCGCAACAGGCGCTGGACTATTGCATGCGCACCCTGCGTGATCCGGCTTTTCGCGCCTGGCGGTCGGACGGGCTTAAAATCACCTATGATCCATTTCCCTACCCCGCGGGCACCGGCACAAAACCCTGGCCCGTAAGCTAAAAACACGACGAGCCTTTAACCTTTCGTAAACACACCTGACGTAGCCGTTAACCATAACACGCCAACCTCGGGGATATCTGTGTCGCTTACCTATTCAGTTGCTTTTCGCGGCGTCGAAGCCTGCCCCGTCGAAGTTCAATGTGCGCTGGCGCCGGGTCTGCCGGGTTTCAGCATCGTGGGGCTGCCGGACAAGGCGGTCTCAGAAGCCAAGGAACGTGTGCGCGCGGCGCTGGCGAGCATGGCCATCGCCTTCCCTTCCAAAAAGGTCACCATTAACCTCAGCCCTGCCGATCTGCCGAAGGAAGGTGGGCATTTCGATCTGCCCATCGCCCTGGCGCTTTTGGCGGAGTTGAGCATCATTCCCCATGACGTGATCCTGTCCGTCGTCTCTTTGGGCGAGCTGTCACTGGACGGCAAACTGGTGCCGGTCACGGGTGCTTTGCCCGCGGCGATGACCGCCGCCGAGGAGGAAAACATCCTGCTTTGCCCTGCCGAGTGCGGCAAAGAAGCGGCTTGGGTCAGTGGTGCGCGGGTCATCGCCGCCAGATCACTGGGCGATGTTGTGCGCCATTTTACCGGGCAGAACCTGATCACGGATTCCCACCCCGGCGAAGTGATCACACCGGAAAAGACGCTCGAGTTGCGCGACGTGCGCGGTCAGGAACGTGCAAAACGCGCGCTGGAAATCGCTGCCGCCGGGCGACATCATATGCTGATGGTTGGCCCGCCGGGATCGGGAAAATCCATGCTGTCGCGGCGTTTACCCGGTATTTTGCCCCCGCTGAGCGCACAGGAAGCGCTGGAAACCTCCATTATCCATTCGATTGCCGGCTTGTTGGACGAGGGCGGTATTTCGCGTCAACGCCCGTTTCGCGATCCGCATCACACCTCATCAACGGCGGCGATCATCGGTGGCGGACGCCTTGCGAAACCGGGCGAGGTGTCACTGGCACACAACGGGGTTTTATTCATGGATGAATTGCCCGAATTCCCGCGCAATGTGCTCGAAACCCTGCGCCAGCCGCTTGAGACCGGCAACATCATGGTATCACGCGCCAATGCGCATGTGAAATACCCCTGCAAATTCATGCTGATCGCTGCGGCAAACCCGTGCAAATGCGGCTATATGACAGATGCCGAACGCGCCTGCGCCCGTGTGCCGACCTGCGGCGAGGACTACATGGGGCGCATATCTGGACCCTTGCTCGACCGGTTTGATCTGCGCGTTGATGTGCCGCCTGTAAGCTATGAAGACCTCGATTTGCCCGCCAATGGCGATACTTCCGAGACGGTCGCCCAGCGGGTGGCGGGCGCATGTGAACGACAGTCCGCGCGTTTTGCGACCCATGACGGCATCCGCTCCAACGCGGATATCGAGGGCGAAGCGCTGGAAGAAATCGCAGCGCCGGATGCGGAAGGACGCGATCTGTTGCTGCGCGCTGCCGAGAAGTTCCGGATGTCCGCGCGCGGGTATCACCGGGTCATGCGGGTGGCGCGCACGATTGCCGATCTCGATCATTCGGAAGGCGTGCGCAAGCCACATGTGGCTGAGGCGATCAGCTACCGCATCAATGCCTAGAGGGTCAGCGCGCCGCTGCCCTGTCTTCAATGGCCTGCCAGATGTGTGCCGCGATGTTCACCTGATCAAATCGTTCAAGTTCCTGAATGCCCGTGGGGGACGTCACATTAATCTCGGTCAGGTAGTCGCCGATCACGTCTATGCCGACGAAGACCTGCCCCTTTTCCTTCAAAAGCGGGCCGATGGCGGCGCATATTTCCTTGTCACGCGCGCTCAGTCCCACCTTTTCAGGACGCCCGCCCACATGCATGTTGGAACGCGTCTCACCAGCGGCGGGCACACGGTTGATGGCCCCAACCGGTTCTCCATCGACGAGGATCACGCGTTTGTCCCCGTTTGAGACATCCGGCAGGAATTTCTGCACAATCAACGGTTCGCGCGAAAATCCGGTAAAAAGCTCGTGCAACGACGTGAGGTTCCGGTCGTTCGCATCCAGACGGAAAACGCCCGCACCGCCGTTCCCGTAGAGCGGTTTGAGAATGACATCGCCGTGCTTTGCCTTGAAAGCCTTGATCGTGTCCAGATCGCGCGCGATCGTGGTCGGCGGGGTCAGGTCCGGGAAATCCAGCACCAACAGTTTTTCGGGATAGTTGCGCACCCAGAACGGGTCATTCACCACCAGCGTCGTGCTGGCCAAACGATCCAGCAGGTGGGTCGATGTAATGTAATGCATGTCAAAAGGCGGGTCCTGCCGCAGCCAGACCACATCGAATTCCGCGAGGTTCACCTCGCGCATGGCACCCAGCGTTGCATGTGCGCCCTGCACGCGCTGGACCTGCAGGTCCTGTCCCTTGGCGGTGATGCGCCCTTCCTGATAGGCCAGATGATCGGGCGTATAGAAAAACAGGGTATGGCCGCGCGCCTGCGCCTCTTCGGCAAGGCGGAACGAGCTGTCTGCGTTGATGTCAACCGCATCAATTGGATCCATCTGGAAGGCGATTTTCATGGCAGCTCCTTGCGTTTATGCCGCTTAATGCGTTGTGCGAAAAACCTGGATCACCCAACGGTGCCTGACATCAAAGATGTCAATGCGTTGGGTACTGCACGATGCCTCAGGTATTTCATCAGGCGCTATAAATGGCGCAGCAAGCTCAGGACCGCAATGGGCAGCAACAGAGTTTTCACCCCTCGGACAGCGCATTTTCCAGTATTTGCACCGCGCCCGCAGCATCCACCAGCGCCACATCAAATCGCATATCTGTCAGCAACCCTTGCGGTTCTTGCGCGACAAACTCCTCACCTGTTGCGAAGATGCGGCGCTTTTGAGTGGGGGAAATGCGCAAGGCGGCACGTTCGAAGGATTTGCTTTTCTTCACCTCGACAAAGACAACCAATCCACTTTTTCGCAGGACCAGATCAATTTCGCCCACCTGCCCCCGCCACCTTTGCGCCTCGAAAACATAGCCGTGACTTTCGTATTCACGAATGACCGATGCCTCTGCCGAGAGGCCTGCATGGTATGCCATGCGTCCGGCATGAACCCTTGCATTGGTTTGCGGCATCTGTGTCATCCTTCGTTCAGGGCAAGCGCCATCTGATAGACCTGTCGGCGCGGTATGTTATGCGCCTTGGCAACCATATCCACGGCATCCCGCATGGAATGCCCTGCCAGCGCCTTCGTCAGGTCCGTTTCTAAATCAGATTCGGTAATTTTCTCTGAACGGTTACGGTCAATCAGAACGACGATTTCGCCCCTTACCTTTTGATCCGCGTAGGCAGCGGCCAGTTCCGACAGCGTTCCCTTTCGGGTCTCCTCGAACTTCTTCGTGATCTCGCGACACACGGAAACCTGCCGTTCGCCCCCGAACACCTCGGCAGCATCTGCAAGAAACGCTGCGAGGCGCTTGGGCGATTCGTAGATTACAAGCGTCGCGGGAATATCGCGCAGGTCTTCCAACCCACGCCGCCGCGCCGCCTTGGCATTGGGCAGAAATCCGGCAAAGAAAAACGCATCCGTCGGCAAGCCCGCAAGTACCAGTGCCGTTAAAACGGCTGATGGTCCCGGCGCACAGGTCACCATCTGATCGGCCGCATGAACCGCGCGCCCCAACTCGAAACCGGGGTCCGCAATCAGGGGCATCCCGGCTTCTGACGCGTAGGCCACGGATGACCCCGCTGCGATTGCTTCGACCAGACGCGCGGCGGTTCCACCACCTGTGTGATCGTGCAGCGAGATCACCTGCCTGCCCGCCAGCGGCACAGCGTGTATATCCATCAACCGGCGCAGACTGCGCGTGTCTTCCGCGGCCAGAATATCCGCGCTTGCCAGCACATCCAGCGCCCTGAGCGTAATGTCGCGCGCCGTCCCGATCGGCACGCCGACAAAATAGAGCCCCGCCGCCAAAGACACCTTTTGAAAATTCAACGCTGGACCCGCCTTTCGTGACGACTATGATCGCGATATCTGATCCGCGCCCGCCGCGGGCGCACCTTGTATGGAGTATCGCCTCATGTTTGCCGTTTTCCGTTCCGCCCGCAAGGGATTGCGCGTTTTGACGCTGCCACTGCTGGCGTTGACGCTGGCCGCTTGCGACACATTGCCGGTCACCAATTCGGGCGTGGCCTCGGGCGATCCGGTTCAGGTCGCGTTGCTGGTCCCCAGCGGGACAGGTGACGGTGCGACCGAATCCATTGCCCGCAGCCTCGAGAATGCGGCACGGCTGGCGATGCGCGACCTGAACGGCGTGACCGTTGATCTGCGCGTCTATCCGACCGCAGCGGATGCGTCACTTGCGGCGGCGAATGCTGAAAAGGCCGTCAGCGAAGGCGCAAAAATCATTATCGGACCGGTCTATGCGGCCCCCTCCAACGCGGCGGGCCGCGCAGTGGCGGGCAAGGGTGTCAACGTTCTGTCGTTTTCGAATAATGCAGCGATTGCCGGTGGCAACCTCTTTGTGATGGGGCAGACATTCCGCAACACTGCCGAGCGGATGGCCAGCTATGCTGTCTCGCAAGGAAAGCAGCGGTTCGTGGTCGTCGCTGACACCGGCGCTGCCGGCGCGCAGGGCAAGAGCGCGATCCAGCAGGCGGTAACGGCGCAGGGTGCGAGCGTTGTCGGCACGGTTGAATACGCGTTGTCCCAACAGGACGTGATCGCTTCGGTCCCAGCAATCCGTGCGGCTGTGGCGGACAACGGGGCGGATGCGCTGTTTCTCACCACGGATACGGCAACCGCCTTGCCCCTGTTGTCGCAACTGCTGCCGGAAGCGGGCGTTTCAACCGAAGCGACGCAATTCATGGGGCTGACGCGCTGGGATATCCCGGCCCAGACGCTGAGCCTGCCCGGCGTGCAAAACGGATGGTTTGCGCTGCCCGATCAAGGTGCCGCCTCTGCCTTCAGTGGACAATACGAGGCAGCCTATGGCACCGCGCCACACCCCATTGCCGGGCTGGCGTTTGATGCGATTGCCGCAATCGGCGCGCTGGCCAGTCAGGGACAGGGTGACACGCTGACAGCCGCCGCATTGACACAAGGTGCCGGTTTTCGCGGTGCAAGCGGTATTTTCCGCCTGAACCCGGACGGGACCAACACACGCGGTCTGGCGGTGGCAACAATCACGGACGCGCAGGTCAAGGTGCTCAGCCCGGCACCGCAACGCTTTGGCGGCGCAGGATTCTGAGGCAATTAAAATGACTGTGACTGCTGTTTCGGCGGACCACCCGGAGGTTTGGCAACTGATCTGTCCGCCGGAATACATCTTTGACAGACCGGCCTTTGACGAAGCGCTCAGCGACGTGATCAAAAACGCCGCAACGCCTACGGATATTCGCAAGGCCGCGGTCAGTTTGTTGCGCGAGGCGCAAGCCTCCGGGCGCGCCAGAATTGCGGAGGGGTTTGCCAGCGAACCTTTCGAGGCCCACCGCCTGACGCGCTCATATACCTATCTGACGGATCAGCTGGTGAACGCAGCACTGGTTGTCGCGACTGATATCCTGCACCCCAAGCCCAATCCCACGGCCAGTGAACATCTCGCCGTGATTGCCGTAGGCGGCTATGGGCGCGGTGAGATGGCGCCGTTTTCGGACGTCGATCTGTTGTTCCTGACACCCTACAAGATCACCGCCTGGGCGGAGAGTGTGATTGAATCCATGCTCTATATTTTGTGGGATCTGAAACTGAAGGTCGGCCATTCCAGTCGGACGATCAAAGACTGCATTCGCCTTGGCGCACAGGATTTCACCATCCAGACCGCCATGCTGGAACACCGCTTTCTCGCAGGTGACATGGCACTTGCCCAGACCTTTGCCGCGCGGTTGCGCACAGAGCTTTTCGCCGGTTCCGGCAAGGAATTCATCGAGGCAAAACTCGCCGAACGCGAAGCGCGGCACATAAAATACGGCCAGCGCTATGTGGTGGAGCCAAATGTGAAAGAGGGCAAAGGCGGCTTGCGTGATCTGCAGTCCCTGTTCTGGATCGCCAAACATATTCACGGCGTGAATGATGCCGCTGATCTGGTGGGTTTGGGCGTTTTCTCTGCCGAGGAATTCGAGCAATTCAAACAGGCGGAAAACTTCCTCTGGGCCGTGCGCAGCCATCTGCATCTACAGGCCGGACGCGCCACGGAACAGCTGACCTTTGACATGCAGGTGCAGGTCGCCAAAGCGATGGGGTATCAGGATACGAAAGGGCGGCGCGAAGTCGAGATTTTCATGCAGGAGTTCTTTCTGCATGCGACCGAAGTCGGCGACCTGACGCGCATCTTCCTGACCAAACTCGAAGCCGATCACGTCAAGGCGGAACCCTTGCTTGAGCGCATTTTCCGCAGACGGCCCAAGGTGAAACGAGGATACGTGGTCGTGAACAACCGTATCGCCGTCGAAAATGAAGCCGCGTTTCTGTCAGACAAGCTGAACCTGCTGCGTTTGTTCGAAGAAGCCTTGCGCACGGGCATGCTGATCCACCCGGACGCCATGCGGCTGGTCAAGGCGAACCTCGACATGATTGACGAGGATATGCGCACAACGCCCGAGGCACGGCGCATCTTCTTTGATCTGCTGCTCAAACACGGCAACCCCGAACGCGCGCTGCGCCGCATGAATGAGCTGGGGGTTTTATCCGCGTTCATTCCCGAATTTGAACCCATCGTCGCCATGATGCAGTTCAACATGTATCACAGCTACACGGTCGACGAACACATCATCCAATGCATCAAGAACCTCAGCCAGATCGAGCGGGGCAAGTTGGAAGAAGACCTGCCCGTCGCCTCATCCATCCTGAAGGAAGGCGTGGACCGCAAGGTGCTTTACACTGCCTTGCTGCTGCATGACATCGGCAAGGGACGGCCCGAGGATCATTCGATCCTTGGTGCGCAGATGGCCCGCAAGATCGCCCCGCGGCTGGGTTTGGGCAAAGCCGATACGGATACCGTCGAATGGCTCGTGCGCTATCACCTGTTGATGTCCGACATGGCGCAAAAACGCGACATCGCTGACCCGCGCACCGTCCGGGATTTTGCCAAGGCGGTGCAAACGGTCAAACGGCTCGATCTGCTGTGTGTGCTGACGGTCTGTGACATTCGCGGTGTCGGGCCGAATACGTGGAACAACTGGAAGGCCGTTCTGATCCGCGCGCTTTATCGGCAGACCAGACGCGCACTGGACACCGGCCTCGAAGAGTTGAACCGCGAAAACCGCGGGGCAGAGGCAAAACGCGCGCTGCGCGACGTACTCAGCGATTGGCCGCGCAAGGATTTGCAGGTCGAAACCGGGCGCCACTATGATCCCTATTGGCAGGGTCTGCATGTGACCGCGCATAAGGTCTTTGCACAAATGCTGCGCGACATCGGCGATGACGAGATCAGAATTGACCTGCACCCGGACGAGGACCGGGATGCCACCCGCGCCTGCTTTGTCATGTCCGATCACCCCGGTATTTTCGCCCGTCTGGCCGGGGCGTTGGCGCTGGTGGGGGCCAATGTCGTGGATGCGCGCAGCTACACCACCAAAGATGGTCTTGTGACGGATGCATTTTGGATACAGGACGCCGATGGCAATCCCTATGATGCCACCCGCCTGCCCCGTCTGCGCAAGATGATCGAACGCACGCTTATGGGCGAAGTCGTCACGACCGAAGCGATAAAATCCCGCGACAAGGTCAAGAAACGCGAACGTGCGTTCAAGGTGCCAACCCATATCACCTTTGATAACGAAGGCTCGGAAATCTATACCATCATCGAAGTCGATACGCGTGACAGGCCCGGCCTGCTGCACGATCTGGCGCGGACCCTGGCGGAATCCAACGTCTATATCGCGAATGCTGTCATCGCGACCTATGGTGAACAGGTGGTGGATACCTTTTACGTCAAGGACATGTTCGGGCTGAAATACTATTCGGCAAGCAAACAGCGCAATCTGGAACGCCGCCTGCGCGCGGCGATTGAGCAGGGCGTCGAAAGGGCCGAGAGTTGAAACCCATTCGGCTCCTGTCGGGCTTTTTCACAGTTGGCGGCTGGACCCTGATGAGCCGGGTTTTCGGCTTTGTCCGTGATGCGATGATCCTGGCCTACCTGGGCACTGGGCCGCTTTATCAGGCCTATGTGGTGGCGTTCCGCCTGCCCAATATGTTCCGCCGCTTCTTTGCCGAAGGGGCGTTCAACATGGCCTTTGTGCCGATGTTTTCCAAAAAGGTCGAAGGAGGTGAAGATGCCGATGGCTTTGCCTCTGATGCCTTTGCCGGGCTGGCCAGCATTCTGATCGGTCTCACGGTGCTGGCACTGGCCACGATGCCATGGCTGATCTACGCGCTCGCTTCTGGTTTTGCCGGGCAGGAACAGTTCGGCCTGTCCGTCGAATTCGGACGCATTGTGTTCCCCTACATCCTGTTCATTTCACTGGCCGCGCTTTTGTCGGGCATGTTGAATGCGGCGGGCCGGTTTGCCGCCGCAGCAGCGGCACCTGTTTTGCTCAACGTCCTGCTGATCCTCGCCATGGCCGCGGCGGCGGCCCTTGGCGGCGATGTGGCGCGGGCTTTGATCTGGGCCATACCCGTCGCAGGTGTTGCGCAATTTGTGCTGCTCTGGGTTGCGGTCAAACGCGCGGGTTTCAACATCTCGTTCCGCTGGCCCCGCCTGACGCCAGAGATGCGCAGACTCGTGCGCGTCGCGATCCCCGCAGCGCTCGCGGGCGGGGTGGTGCAGATCAACCTGCTCGTCGGACAACAGGTCGCGAGCTATTTTGACAAGGCGGTCAGTTGGCTCTTTGCGGCGGACCGTTTGTATCAACTGCCCCTGGGCGTCGTTGGTATTGCCGTGGGCGTTGTTCTGCTCCCGGATCTGTCGAGGCGTCTGAAAGCAAACGATGACGCAGGGGCCAAAATCGCGCTGAGCCGTGCGGGCGAAATCGCACTGGCCCTCACGATCCCCTCGGCAGTGGCGCTCATCGTGATCCCCTTGCCGCTGGTGTCGGTCCTGTTTGAACGCGGTGCCGCCACTGCAAGCGATTCAGCCGCGATTGCGGTGGCCGTTGCCATATACGGCCTTGGGTTACCTGCCTTTGTGCTCCAAAAGATCATGCAGCCCGTCTTTTTCGCCCGCGAAGACACACGCAGACCGTTCTATTACGCGCTGGTGTCCATGGTGATTAACGCCGCCCTTGCCATCGGGCTTGCCCCGCTGATCGGCTGGTTTGCCCCGGCGATTGCCACGACCAGCGCGGCATGGGCGATGGTGTTTCTGTTGTGGTACGGCGCGCGCAGCTACGGGGATGTGGCCCGGTTTGACGCCCGTTTTCACGGGCGCATCTGGCGCATGGTGGGGGCCTCCGTGATCATGGGTGCGGTGTTATGGGCCGCGGCGGTTGGACTTGCGCCTTATCTCAACCTGCCGTGGTGGCGTGCCCTCGCGCTATGTGCGCTGATCGGGATTGGCGTTGTGACCTATTTCGGGGCGGGTCAGATGCTGGGTGCGTTCCGGCTGGCCGAGTTCAAGGCCGCGATGCGCCGCAGCCCTAGTCGCGCCGAAAGTGATAAATAACCCGCGCCAGCCCCCCCGGCACCAGCAAAACCGACGCACAGAACCCGAAGACAAAACCCGCCAGATCCGCGACCCATTCGGTTGTGGGGCCGAACAAGGCGCCGAAAACAAGCTGCAGACCCAGCAAAATCGCAATCAGGCTAAAGGCGCGAAATTGCGGCCCGCCTGTATCCGCAAGCCGCTGCCACATCAAAAATGTATATCCACCGATCAGCCCGTAGACCGCCGGAAAGCCGCCGATCAGCCACGCGGGATCATTCAGAAACAGCGCATAGATCAGCGCGCCAAAGATGCTGCCGCCAAAGTAGAGCACCAGCACCGCCACCTGCCCCATGGTTTCGCCCACGAGCTTGCCCAAAGCGAGCATCAGCACCGCCGAGAAAAGCGTCGCGGTAAACGAGCCGTGCACAAAGGCATAGGTGACAAAGCGGGCCAAGTGTTCTGGCACCCAGCGGCCATTTGTCATCATCCAGTCGAAAATATCCCCCGAGAAAGCATATTGCTGCACGGCACTCAGGCGCCATCCAATCGCCTCCGGTCCGCCGATCCAACCCTGCGTTCCGAGCAGGAAGACGATCTCCGGCACCACCAGCGCCAGACACAACACCATGACAACAGGGGGCAATGGGTTTACGGGCGGTGTGTTCTGCGTCTCGTTCATAGTGCGGGGTTCCTTGACGATGCTCTGGCTCATGGGTAAGCCAGCGCAGACTTCATTGCCAGCGAGAACGGACGCCTTTCATGACCAGCCCCACCTTCGCCCCCCGTGTTTTTTCCGGCATCCAGCCTTCGGGCGGTCTGACGCTGGGCAATTACCTCGGCGCGATCAAGCGTTTTGTTGCGATGCAGGATGATTTTCCCTGCGTCTACTGCATGGTGGATTTGCATGCGATCACCGTCTGGCAGGACCCCAAGGACCTTGCGCATAACACGCGCGAATTGGCCGCCGGGTTTATCGCATCGGGCATCAGCCCTGAGAAGTCGATCCTGATCAACCAAAGCCAGGTGCCCGAACATGCGCAACTCGGCTGGGTCTTCAACTGCGTGGCCCGCATGGGCTGGATGCAGCGGATGACGCAATTCAAGGACAAGGCGGGCAAAAACGCGCAGAATGCATCGCTCGGTCTGTTTGGCTATCCGGCGCTGATGGCGGCTGATATCCTGATCTATCATGCAACGCATGTCCCGGTCGGCGAGGATCAGAAGCAGCACCTCGAACTGACACGCGATATTGCTGCCAAGTTCAACCATGACTACGGCGTTGATTTCTTTCCGCTGACCGAACCCGTAATCGAAGGGGCGGCAACCCGGGTCATGTCCCTGCGCGACGGGTCCAAGAAGATGTCGAAATCCGATCCATCGGATGCCAGCCGGATCAATATGACCGATGATGCGGACGCAATTGCGAGGAAGATCCGCAAAGCCAAAACCGATCCGGATGCCCTGCCGTCGGAAATCGACGGGCTGAAAGATCGCCCGGAAGCGCGCAATCTTGTAAACATATACGCAGCCCTGAACGACCAGACCGTCGAAGACGTGCTGGCGGATGTGGGTGGCCAGCAATTCGGGACCTTCAAGCCGCAGTTGGCGGAGCTTGCGGTCTCGAAACTCTCGCCGGTATCGCGGGAAATGGCGCGGCTGATGGATGACCCGGCAGAGATCGACCGCATCCTTGCCAAAGGTGCCGCACAGGCGCGCGAAATCACAGCGCCCATCCTGCACAAAACCTACGAAGTCATGGGCATGGTGCGCTAGTCGCACCCGCCGTTTTGTCGAGCCAAACAGGCATGTTGGCAACGGCGTCTGCGCAGAAAATGGCGCGTGGACTTTTCCCGGCGGCTGCTTCACTCTGCTGGCGGACAATGAACGAGAGAAAGATATGAGCACCGGCTTTTTCTGGGATGAGCAGTGTTTTTGGCATGCAGGCGGAAACTATGCCTCCACCCTGCCGATTGGGGGGCTGGTGCAGCCGCTGAACGCGACCGGCCTGCCCGAAACACAGGAAGCAAAGCGCCGCCTGAAGAACCTGATGGATGTCACCGGCCTGTCGAATGATCTGGATGTGCGCCGCGCGCCAATGGCGACGCGTGAGGATTTGCTGCGCGTGCATCCGGCCTCGTACCTCGATGAGTTCAAACGCCTGTCAGATGCAGGCGGCGGTGAACTTGGCCGACGCACACCCTTTGCCACCGGGGGGTATGAGATCGCGTCGCTTTCTGCCGGGCTGGTTGTCGCCGCTGTTGATGCCGTCGTGAGCGGCGATCTGGAAAACGCCTATGCCCTGTCGCGCCCGCCGGGCCATCACTGCCTGCCCGACTATCCAAACGGGTTTTGCCTGCTGGCCAATATCGCCATCGCCATCGAAGCCGCGCAGGCCAAGGGGTTTGCGAAACGTGTCGTTGTTCTGGACTGGGATGTGCACCACGGCAATGGCACCGAAGCGATCTATTATGACCGCCCGGACGTGCTGACGATCTCTCTGCATCAGGAGGGCAACTACCCGCTCGACACCGGAGGTATCGCTGATCGCGGCACGGGCGATGGTGTGGGCTACAACCTGAATCTGCCCCTCATCGCCGGCACCGGGCATACCGGATACCTACATGCGATGGACACGATCGTTCTGCCACAAATCGCGGCGTTCAAACCCGATCTGATCGTCGTCGCCTGTGGATATGACGCAAGCGCCATTGATCCCCTTGCGCGGATGCTGGCCACGGCGGAGACCTTTCGCAAGCTGACCGAACGCATCAAAACCGCCGCGCAGGAACACTGTGACGGGCGTTTGGTGCTCGCGCATGAAGGCGGCTATTCCGAGGTCTACGTCCCGTTCTGCGGCCATGCCACGCTCGAAGCGCTTTCGGGCAGTGACAAAACAGCCCCCGACCCCTTGGCCGAGACATTGCGCGTGCGCCAACCGAGCGCCCGCTTTGATGCCTTCATCAGGGGTGAAATCGACCATCTGGCCAGCCAACTCTAACCTGCAGGACACCCATGCCCGACCCAAACCCCAATGCACTGGACTTTTTGCTGACGCGCCGCTCGAGACCGGCCAAGACCCTGCAGGCCCCCGCGCCGGATCGCGCCCAACTGCGCCCTTTGTTGCAGGCCGCAGCACGCACGCCCGATCATGGCAAACTGGAGCCATGGCGTTTCATTGTGATCGAAAAACCGGCCATGGCGCGTCTGGCAGAGATCGCGCAGCGGCGGGGGGAGGCCTTGGGGCTGGACGCAGATCAGATCACCAAGGGGCGTTCGCAATTCGATCAGGGCCATCTGGCCGTCGCAGTGATCGAAAGCCCGAAACCGTCCGAGAAAATACCCGCCCTTGAACAAACCTATTCCGCCGGGGCGGTTTGCCTTGCCTTGCTGAATGCAGCGTTGTCTGCGGGTTGGGGGGCCAATTGGCTATCGGGCTGGCCCAGTCACGACCGTACCTTCATGCGCGAAGCCTTTGCGCTGGCGGATCACGAACGCATTGCCGGGCTGATCCATATCGCAACCGAAACATCGACGCCTCCCGATCGCCCGCGCCCCGATCTGGACACCATTACATCCTGGATGCCGGAATGATCTTTGACTCCTTCTTTGCCGCACTGGCCCAGATGAGCGATGCGCGGTTTCGCAATGTGCTGCTGACCGGGATCGGGCTGACCATTGCGCTGCTGATCGGGGCCTCGGCGCTTTTTGTCTGGCTGATGGGCGGGCTTGTCGGTGAAGAAGCGAACCTGCCGCTGATCGGCGAAGTAACATGGCTGAACGATCTGGTCAGCTGGGGGGCTTTCGTCGCGGTCGCCGTATTGTCGATCTTTTTGATGATCCCTGTGGCTTCGGCCATCACATCCATGTTTCTGGATACGGTCGCGCAAGCGGTGGAGGACAAACACTATCCAAACCTTGGCCCTGCGCAAAGCGTACCGCTGATGGATGGGCTGCGGGACACCTTCAGCTTTCTCGGCGTTCTGATCGTGGCCAATATCTGCGCGCTGGTGCTTTACCTGTTCTTTGTCCCCTTGGCACCGTTCATCTTCTGGGGTTTGAACGGGTTCCTGCTGGGACGGGAATACTTCACGCTGGCCGCCATGAGGCGCGTCGGGCGGCAACAGGCCAAAGTGCTGCGATCCCGCTATATGCTGCGGATCTGGGCGGCAGGGGTTTTGATGGCGATCCCGCTATCCGTGCCGCTGTTGAACCTGATCATCCCGATACTGGGAGCGGCAACCTTCACCCATCTGTTTCACCGGCTGTCGCCTCAGGGGCCATACGCCCAAACCAGTCCAGATCCCTGACGGTAATCATTTCCGACAAGATAATCGTTGAAATAATCACCCACAGGATAAGGCTGAGCACCGTGGTGATTTTCGCCTTTTTCCCGACGTCATGCACTTCGGGCGCACCGGCATGGGTGCCGGGCACGATCTTTCCCAGATCCCCTTGGGTTTTCACCCGGATGGGCAGGATGATCAGGAACATGAGGGACCAGATCACCGCAAATAGTACCAAGGCAGACGTAACACCCATATTCAGGCCTCCAATCAAAAGCTCAGGTTTGTTCCAGTTCCACGAGGCACCCGTTGAAGTCTTTGGGATGCAGGAACAGAACCGGTTTGCCATGTGCCCCGATCTTGGGCTCTCCGCTGCCAAGGACACGCGCGCCGGTTTCAACAAGGTGGTCGCGTGCTGCTAGGATATCCTCGACTTCGTAGCAGACATGGTGAATGCCCCCTGCGGGGTTTTTATCAAGGAAGCCCTGGATCGGGCTTGCCTCTCCCAACGGATAAAGCAGTTCGATTTTCGTATTGGGCAATTCAATGAAGATCACCGTCACGCCGTGGTCCGGCTCATCCTGCGGTGCGCCGACATTGGCCCCCAAGGCTGTGCGGTATTGATTTGCTGCAGCTTCAAGGTCTGGCACTGCAATCGCAACATGGTTCAGGCGGCCGATCATTGGTTTTCCCCTGTTGATAATCGTTTGGCTGGTTATGGAACTGTGCTCGATCCAGTGCAAGTGCAAGAGCGACGCAGGCAGGCCCACAGCCACCAGCCGCTGTTCAACGGGTAAATCCCCGGTTTCTTTGCCCGGTGCGCTACACTCGGGCCCTGTTCCTCTTAACCCCCTGTTATCCATCTTCGGCCATGCTAAACGGCGAAACCAGTGATTCCGGAGGCAGTAATGGACGAAAAGGACCCTTTTGCGGCAACGATTCCCACACCGACTGCGGCGCGACCGCTTCTTGGACTAACTGTTCTGGTCATCGAAGACAGCCGATTTGCCTGCGAAGCCATGCGCCTCTTATGCCTGCGCAGCGGGGCACGGATCAGACGCGCTGACTGCTTGCGGTCGGCCCGGCGCCACCTGCAGGTGTACCGCCCCTCTGTGGTGATCGTGGATCTTGGCCTGCCAGACGGATGCGGTGCCGAGTTGATCACCGAACTGACGCAGACGGAGCCGCGTGTGGATGTGGTACTTGGTACATCGGGCGATCTCAATGGCGAGGCCTTGGCGCAGGCCGCGGGGTGTGATGGCTTTTTGACAAAGCCCATCGTGTCACTTGCAGTTTTCCAGCAAACCATCCTCGCCAACCTCCCGGCGGAACGGCAACCCGCCGGATTGCGCGAACTCCCTGACGAGATCATTCATCCCGATCTGATGGCGTTTCAGGACGATATGGCCCATATCGCCGATGTTTTGGGCGGGGAAGACAACGAAACGGCCATTGATTATGCCGCTCAGTTCATAGGAGGCGTGGCGCGATCCGCGCAGGATACCGGGTTGGAGCAAGCCGCCGATGCTTTGGCAAAAGCGCGTGCCTCCGGCGCATCTGCACAAAATGAGGTGTCAAGACTGGCTTCACTGGTGCAACAACGACTCACCCGGAAGCTGGCAATCTGAGGGCGGGATTACTTACAACAGTGGATCACTGGTGACCCTGACCGTGCGGGTCAAATCACCAAGGCTGGTCAACTGCCTGCCCTGTTCGAAGTTTTCAGGGGCCAACCATGTCTCAAACGCACGCCGTAGCGCGGGCCATTCCTGATCAATGATCGCAAACCATGCGGTATCCCGGTTGCGTCCCTTGCTCACGGTGGCTTGCCGAAACACACCTTCATAGCTGAACCCGAGCCGTTGCGCCGCCCGACGCGACCCCAAGTTCAGCGCGTTGCATTTCCATTCATAGCGACGAAAGCCGATACCAAAGGCATTCTGCATCATGAGATACATGGCCTCAGTGCCTGCGCGCGTCCGCTGCAGCGCGGGGCTGTAATTTATGTGCCCGACTTCGATTGAGCCATTCGCCGGATCAATGCGCAGATAACTGGCGACACCTTCGAAAACACCGCTCTCCTTGTTTTTGATCGCATAGAACTGATGGATCGGCGCAGAGATCGTCCGCTTGACCCACGTCTTGAATTCGGTGGCTGTCTCGAAGGGCCCATAGGGCAGATAATCCCAGATCTGGTCATGGCCGCTATAGGCATCAAACAGCGCCGCACCGTGCAGATCAGCATCGAGCAGGTGCAATTCGGCATAGCGCCCGATAAGCGATATGCCTTGGGGCGCATCGGGCACTGACCAATTCGGCACAGGCATACCGAGAACCGGCGATTGACTGGTACTGCGCGGCATCTGCAAGCCTCCCGTTAAAAGTCGGGGCGTTATGGGGTCAGTCCTTGGGAATGACCCGCAAGCCCAGCTCCATCAGCTGTTCGCTTTCCGGTTCAGACGGCGCGGACATCATCAGGTCTTCGGCACGCTGGTTCATCGGAAAGAGGATGACCTCGCGAATGTTGGCTTCTTCGGCCAGCAGCATGACGATCCGGTCGATCCCAGCGGCACAACCACCATGCGGGGGCGCGCCATATTGGAAGGCATTGACCATGCCACCGAAACGTTTGCGCACCTCATCTTCGCCATAGCCCGCGATTTCAAACGCCTTGAACATGATCTCGGGTTTGTGGTTTCGAATGGCGCCCGACACCAGCTCGTATCCGTTGCACGACAGATCATACTGATACCCCACCACGCTGAGCGGATCGCCCTGCAAGGCCTCCAGACCGCCCTGAGGCATCGAAAACGGGTTGTGTTCGAAATCAATCCGGCCGGTTTCGCTGTCTTTCTCATAAATCGGGAAATCGACGATCCACGCAAAGGCGAACCGATTCTGATCCGTAAGGCCCAGTTCCATACCGATGTGGTTTCTGGCTTTGCCCGCGACGGTTTCAAAGGCCTTGGGCTTGCCGCCGAGGAAAAACGCCGCATCCCCGACGCCAAGGCCCAGTTGCTGACGGATCGCCTCGGTACGCTCCGGGCCGATGTTCTTCGCAAGCGGCCCTGCGGCTTCCATGCCAGCGCCCTGATCGCGCCAGAAAATATACCCCATGCCCGGCAGACCTTCTTTCTGCGCAAAGGCATTCATGCGGTCACAGAACTTTCGGCTGCCGCCACCCGGCGCGGGGATCGCCCTGATCTCTGTGCCTTCCTGTTCCAGAAGGTTCGCGAAAATGGCAAAACCGGATCCTGCGAAATGCTCGGAAACCGATTGCATCTTGATCGGGTTGCGCAGATCGGGCTTGTCCGATCCATACCAGAGCGCGGCGTCCTTATAGGAAATCTGTGGCCACTCCTGATCAACGGCCTTCCCATTGCCGAACTGCTCGAAAACCTGCGTCAAGACAGGTTGGATGACATCAAAGACGTCCTGCTGTGTCACGAAACTCATTTCGATATCGAGCTGATAGAAATCGGTCGGCGAGCGATCGGCGCGCGGGTCTTCATCTCTGAAACACGGCGCGATCTGAAAGTATTTGTCAAAACCTGATACCATCAAAAGCTGTTTGAACTGCTGCGGCGCTTGCGGCAGCGCATAAAACCGGCCCGGATGCAAACGCGATGGCACAAGGAAATCGCGCGCGCCTTCCGGGCTGGAGGCGGTTATGATCGGTGTTTGGAATTCGCGAAAATCGGCTTTCCACATCTGCTGGCGGAGTGAGGCAACCACATCCGAGCGCAGTTTCATGTTCGCCTGCATGTTGGCGCGACGCAGATCCAGATACCGATACTTCAGGCGTGTTTCTTCGGGGTACTCCTGATCGCCAAAAACCTGAAGCGGCAGTTCCTCCGACGCCCCAAGCACTTCGAGATCCTTGACGAACAACTCGATCTCACCTGTCGATATCTTGGGGTTAATCAAACTGGCATCCCGGGCTTTGACGACTCCATCCACGCGGATACACCATTCGGCGCGCACCTGTTCCATCTGTTCAAAAACCGGGCTGTCGGGATCGCACAGAACCTGCGTGATACCGTAGTGGTCACGCAGATCAATAAAAAGCACCCCGCCATGGTCGCGCACACGATGCACCCAACCAGACAGCCGCACCGTTTTACCTACGTCCTGCGCGCTCAGATCTGCGCAAGTGTGACTGCGGTACATGTGCATGAGACTATTCCTTTGCGGGAGTGGATTTCGCCGCCAGATACACCTTCTGCATATCAGGAAGTCAAGCCATGCGCGTTGATCTTTTGACGCTGCGGCGCAGGGCGGGGTTTTTCACAGGCCAAACGCCACCTTGGTTGGTAACCGCAGACGCGCGCATGCAAGAATATAGTGCCGCTGGTTTGTGACCTGTCGTGTCACAGTGCACATCAGCGTTGGCTGCGCGCCGGCGTGCAGACTGTTCCCGGCGGCACCCACGGCTTTCGAACGCGGGGGCCGAAAGTTCTCATTCCGAGACGGGCAGAACGGCGTCGGGATGTGGCAAGGCATGCGGCAGACGCTTTTCGAACCATAGGCAGGCAAAATTGGATCCTGCGCTGGCAGACCGAAACCGCGCTTACCTCACTCCATTCTGGGCAGCCCGCTCCAACAACCGAGGCTATCGGGCTTAGGTCACATCTTCACAAGAATGCTCGCGCTTGTGTGAACGCACCGGTTTATGGGTTGACCGTGGGTGGAATTCCTCGGCTTTATGGGATTGGAACCTCATGTGACCAGGGCACCGGTCCCTTGACCAGGTGTTTTTGGCGGAAAGCAACAACCTGTGACACAAGCCGCTCAAACCCCACCAAAGCCGCAGCATAGCCGGGATGTCGGCGCACCTAGGCGCTTATGACGGAGGCGGGCTTGATACTGGAGCTCCTGCGAGGTTGGGGCATGGTTGGCGCACTCGTGGCTGCTGTTTTCCTGACCGTCGGGTTGGACCGGATCGACGCTGATGCGCGCGGGGCCTATATCTTCCGCCCCCTTTTGATACCCGGCGTTCTTGTCATCTGGCCGTTGGTTTTATGGCGCTGGTATCTTTATGAAACCGGCACCGAGCGCTGGGAGAACAGATACGATCCCCCGCGCAAGGCGCATTTCACCGTTGGTTGGCTGATGCCGATCGGCATATGCCTGATCATTCTGGCGGGGCTGTCCGTGCGCCAAACCGCGCCGACAGACTTCGAACCCATCCAACTCTCAGCACCGCCGGAAACAGCCCAATGAGCGTCAAATACATCCCCGTTCAATGGAACAACAACAAATACATCTATGACGCGGTGATGCTCGTGGGGGCCGCGCTGTTTCTCTACGTTTTTCTATATGCCGCACCCGGCGCGCTGAACCATGAACGCGCGGTCAACCCGCAGATTCACAATGCGCGCGCATTCGGGGCCTGTGCCTTTGTCATGCTGACGGTCATTCTTTGCATTGGCCCGCTTGCCCGGCTCAATCCGCGGTTTTTGCCGCTGCTTTACAACCGGCGTCATTTTGGTGTGATGACGACGTTTGTTGCAATCACCCATGCCTCCTATGTGGTCGACTGGTATTTCGCCTTCTCAAGGTCAAACAAATACGAAGCGGTCCTCTTTGCAAACACGTCCTACGGTCAGCTCGCTGGCTTTCCGTTCGAGATATTCGGGGTTTTCGCGTTATTGGTGCTGATTATCCTTGCTGCGACCAGCCATGACTTCTGGCTGAAGTTCCTCAGCCCGCCGGTTTGGAAAAGGCTGCACTACCTCATCTATCCGGCTTACCTTGCTGTTGTGGCGCATGTCAGCCTTGGCATTTTGCAGGATCAGCAAAATCATACCTTCACAGTGATCTTTATCGGCGGCGCGGGCGCTGTTGGTGGATTGCACTTGCTTGCTGCACTGTCTGAGAGGCGGCAGGAAAAGACCGAAGAGACGCGCCAAACAGACTGGGTGGATGTGTGCAGGACGTCCGAAATGACCGACGGCTTTGCCAAGATCAAACTGCTCGCAAACGGAGAACGCGTGGCTGTTTACCTCACGCAAGGCAAGCTCAGTGCAATTTCCAATGCTTGCGCCCATCAAAACGGACCCTTGGGCGAAGGTCGCGTGATCGACTGCCTCGTAACCTGCCCCTGGCACGGGTTTCAATATGATGTCACCTCCGGTCGCTCCCCTGCACCCTTCACCGAAGTGGTGCCGACGTATAACCTGAGGCTCGATGGAGATCGGGTTCTGGTTGACCCCAAGGCGAACCCGCCCGGCACCTATGTGGAACCCATTGAGGTCCGCGATCTTGTGAAAGGTCTGTGATGGACGATAAAAACACACCGTTTTTCGTGGGATACCTGCCGACCCCAAAGGGGTTGCGCGCGCTACTTCTCGGCATCTGCGTGTTTTTCATATCCGGGCTGGCCGGGCTGGGGTTTGCACTGGGAACAGCGCAGGATGATCCCGGCCCGGGGGCGTTTCGGTTCGATTACGGTCGCCAGACAGTGACCGGCGTGATGGAAATGACTCCCTATCCGGTGCTGCGTGTGACCGAAGGCAATGACAGGATAAGCCCCGGCGATACGTTGATGCTTTCGGCAGGTGGGAAAATCGGCGTGCAGGATCGCGCGGCCCCGCTGGAGGGGCAACTGGCAAAGGTCTCCGGCGTCATTCTGGAACGCGGCGATCTGTACATGATGCAGGTGCGCGGGGGACGGCAGGGTATTTCAGCCGTTGAGGGCGAAGCGCCCGTGCAAAGCGTCGAACCACTTGGGCGTTGGAAGCTGGCAGGTGAAATCTGCGATGGCAAATGCCTCGCCGGTGCAATGCGGCCCGGGACCGGGCTGGCCCATAAGGCCTGCGCCAACCTGTGCCTGTTGGGCGGCGTGCCGCCGGTGTTCGTATCCTCCCAGCCGGTGGATGGAGACGAATTCCTGTTGATCACGGGGCCGGACGGCACCGAATTGCCACCGGAAACCTATGACTACATCGCACAATATGTGACCCTCGAAGGCGAGATTGAACGGCGCGGCGACTTGCTTGTTCTGATGCTGGACCCTGACACGCTGGCGGTTCTGGAATGATGCGCCGCTGGATCACACTGGCCTTGATTGCGTCGATTACACTGATCTTCTTTTATGTGTCGCGCTTTTGGTATCTGAACCTATGGCCGCGCCAGGGTCTGTTCGGCATAGAAGGGTTGCGCCCGCAAGGCGGATTGCTCGCGCGCTGGCTGCGGGGTACGGATGCCGCTCCTTACGAGTTGCTCATCTGGGCCATCGGTTTTTTCGCCGTATTGAGCATAGCGCAGAAGATCTATGACAGGCTCCCGCATCGGGACGATTGAAGCCCGTGCGCATGGGGTCCGTCGCGCCCTGTTTTTCACCCTATCGGGCCTCAAAAACGCCGATTGTGGCACCATCGCAGTCACGGCTGACAAGGTCATGGCATGGCCTTTCCTTATGCGTCGAAGCGGAAGCAAATGTATTATTTTGCCGCGCCGCACGGTCACGAAACCAGACTTCTCAGCGCAAGATGAACCCTTTTCGAACGATCAAGATGTGCGTTTTTCACAACATAGCGGATGGCTCGAGGCAGGCCACAGCTTTAGCGCAAGTCATTGTTAAATAAAATCTTTCATACCATCCTACCCTTGCACCACCCTCTCTTGCACTGCCTCATGCAGCGGGGCGATGTCGGTGGGTGACTGAGCCAGTTTTTGCTTAACACAAAGTGATTGTTGACCGACTCGGTACAATACGCTCACACTATTGGCATTTAGTATTGGTTAAAAAAGGATTAAAATCATGGCGACTCCAACAGTATGGCTCGATGCATTTCAGGTGAACACTGGCCTTGCCGCGGGTGGCAGTCAAACCCTTCCGAAAATCATTGGATTGAATAACGGACATTTCGTTGTTGCGTGGCAGGAAAACGCTGCCGGGCAAACCACCATCCCCGCAGGCGCTATCGCGACTGAGCGCGGCACAGACATTGTGGCCAAGGTCTATGACGCCGAAGGCAATGTCGTGCGCGACTCGTTCCGGCTCAACTCGGACCGGAATTTCGATGATGAACTGGATTTCGACCTGGTTGCGACCCACGATGGCTTTGCCATGGCGTACATTGATGATTCGATCAGCGTGACAACTCTGACATCCGTGTATTACGAGCGGTTCGATTTTGATGGCACGCCCCAGACGGGTACCGGCAACGCATTCGAAATCGACACTGAAAATGTCGCAGCAGACTTTCTGCGCAACCCGCAAATTGCAGCCAACCTGATTGCATCCAACGACGACATCTATGTCGCCTATGACGATGATGTCGGCACAAACACCAATATCAACGCAAAGATCATCGACCAGGCGGGCGTGCTCTCAGCTGAATTCGGATCAGCGCAAAACAGCATTGATTTTGACCGTCTCGGTGACGTGACAGTTCTGAGCAACGGCAACTTCGTGACAGCGTACCTTGAAGAAGACGGCAGTACGACCAGTCTTGAATTTGTCATCCGCGACCAGACCGGGGCGCAGGTCGGCGTAAACGCGCGGTTCCTTGCGAATGAAGGGGCCGAAGTCAACATTTCCGCGCTTGAAGGCGGTGGATTTGTCGCTGTCTACACGTTGAACAATGACATTCTGTTCCGCACCTTCGACAACGCAGGCTCTCTTCAAGTTGGGCCCCTTGCCGTTGCCTCAGGGCCGAACATTCAAAACGAGCCCGTCGT
The DNA here is from genome assembly GCF_000014045.1 of Roseobacter denitrificans OCh 114. Lineage (NCBI taxonomy): Bacteria > Pseudomonadati > Pseudomonadota > Alphaproteobacteria > Rhodobacterales > Roseobacteraceae > Roseobacter > Roseobacter denitrificans. The sequence goes on along the minus strand of NC_008209.1, from coordinate 1,136,226 downwards.
GGTCGGCCTCGCCGATGGCGGTTTCGTTGTAGCGTGGGACGACGATACAACCGGCAACCTGTTCGCCCGCCGATACGAAGCGGACGGCACCACGGACGGCACCACCTTCACGGTTGAAAACACAGGCACCACGCAGATCGACATCGGCACCACGGGTGACGGTCGCATCCTGTTTAGCTGGCTGGCGCAGGGCGGTGAAATCTTTGCCTCTATCTGGGATCCGCGCCCATCCGTGATCGACCCGGACGACTACGACGGGTCCCGTGCGCATGTGCTGGATTCTGACGTGATCACGACCGGCATTGGCGGCTCGACCGTGCTTGCAGGGGTGGGTTCAAAAACGGTGTTCGGACAGGGTGGAGATGACATCATCAATGCCTCTTCCGGCGGTGGCGAATACTTTGGCGGCGGCGGCAATGATATCATCTTTGCCAGCAACACCGCCTTTGAAACACTCGACGGCGGTGCGGGCATCGATACGCTGAACACCACGCTGTTCAATGGCACCTATGAAATCAACCTCGTCACAGGCGTGACCAACTTTGCGCCAGAGTCGTTTGTGAACTTCGAGAATGTCGTGACCGGCAACGGGAATACCACGATCACCGGGACGGCCGGTGCGAATGTCATTACCACTGGAAACGGAAACGACACGGTAAATGCCGGATCGGGCAATGACACGATCAACACTGGCAGCGGTGATGACACGGTCAACGGCGGCAGTGGCAATGACACGATCAACACTGGCGCGGGCAACGACACGGTAGAGTCCAGTACAGGGTCCGATACGATCTTTCTGGGCGATGGCGATGATACAGCCACCTCCTCGGGGACGGATACGATCTTTGGCGGCGCCGGCAATGATCTGATCTTTTCGGGTCTTGGCCTGCCCGAAACGCTGGATGGCGGCAACGGGATCGACACGCTGAACACCACGAGTTTCAGCGGTTCCTATGTCGTCAACCTCGCAACCGGTCTGACAAATTTCGCAGGCGAGGTCTTCACCAACTTCGAGAATATCATTTCCGGCAGTGGCAGTGATGAACTGTTCGGCACAAGCGGCGTCAACATCATGGAAGGGGGCGACGGCAACGACCGGATTCTCGGGCTTGAGGGCAGCGACACCCTGCGTGGGGGCGGCGGCAATGACGTTCTGAACGGCGGATTGGGCAACGACATCCTGCGTGGTGACGCCAATGAGGACCGCCTCTTCGGACGCGAAGGCGACGACAACCTCGATGGTGGATCAGGGGATGACCTGCTCGTCGGCAATGAAGGCAACGATATCCTGAACGGCAGCGGCGGGGATGACTTTATCCGCGGTCAAGCCGGGGTCGATTTCATCAACGGCGGCGACGGAAACGATGAAGCCTTTGGCGGTGATGGGAATGACACCATGCGCGGCGGTGAAGGTGACGACCTGCTCGACGGCAGCGCTGGTAACGATTTCATCGACGGGGAGGACGGCAACGATGTCCTTGTCGGTCAGATCGGCAATGACACATTGCTTGGCGGCGACGGGTCGGATGAGTTGCGCGGCGGCGGCGGCAATGATTTCCTGAACGGAGAAAACGGCAATGACACGCTGTTTGGTGGCGCCAATGAGGACACGTTGTTCGGCGGTTCTGGCGATGACTTCCTGCAGGGCAACCAGCAGGACGATGATCTCTTTGGCCAGTCCGGCAATGACCGCTTGTTCGGCGGTGATGGTTTTGACTTCTTGGATGGCGGCATCGGTGATGACCGGCTTGAGGGCAACAACGGGCGCGATACGCTGGTGGGCGGCACGGGCGCGGATATCCTCATCGGCGGGGCCTTGGGCGACACGTTCCGGTTCAACAGTGTGGCGGATTCCAACCTTGCCAGCAGAGACACGATTGTCGGCATCGATGGCATCGGCGTGGCCAATGGCGACGTGATCGACGTCTCCGTCATCGACGCGAACACCACAATCGGTGGCAATCAGGCCTTCACCTTCCTCGGGTTGCAGACGACCGCATCGGCCCTGTCCTTTGGCGCAGGCGCGCTTTGGGTCGAGAACGCGGGAGGGCCAACCCTGCTGTTCGGGAACATCGACAACGACGCCACGATCGAGTTCGCCGTCCAGATCAACGACGGTGCGGGCACCTCGGCGGCAGATTACACCTTGGGTGACTTCATCGTCTGAAGCACGCCCTTGACCTGAAAAACCACCACGCGCCGCTCAACACAGAGCCCGCGTGGTGGGCACCAAAGGCCCGCGACCTACGCCGGCCACTTTTCTTTCGCGGATCAAAACAGCTCTGACCGACATTTAATAAAACAACCAGTTGCAATAAGGGCATGGCAAACGTTCGATTTCAGAACGATGTGAATGACAAGTGCGCCCCTCCTGTGTCGGCGCTGCTTGCAGGAGCGAGAAATTCCGAGAGTGGAGCGCAACGCAAAGCACGGACACCGCCCTTGGCAATTCGAACAGCGCTATGTTTCTTCCGATTTCAGACAGAGTTCAACGCGCAGGCGCGCGACCTTCAATTCCTTGAAAACACTCATATGACCTTTACGCTCGGAATAACGTTCGAGATCGCGCATAACGTCCACCACCCAGTAAATGTCATCCCTGTCGAGCGATTGGCCTACACGGTTCTTGATGAGCCTCTTTTCGGCATCCTGCGGGACGACTGACAGCTCTCCATTTTTGTTTTTCATTCAGAAAGCCCTATCGCGATGCTTAAAAAACCCTCACTAATTTAATAATGATTGGAGTTACAGATTGATCAATTTAGAAAAACTTAAAAATCCATGAAAAATTTCGATGTTTTGTCAATTGACGGTAAGCTTTTGAAGGTCTTCCTGACCGTTTTCCAAGAAAAATCAGTGACCAAAGCAGCCTGCGCTCTGGGCACCAGCCAATCGACCATAAGCCACAGTCTCGAAAAGCTTCGTCACTGCGTTGGCGACCCGCTTTTTGTCAAATCTGGCAGGGGTATTGCGCCGACAAATGTCGCTGCAGCGCTTGCACCGAAAGTCTGCCGGATCATCAGTGAGCTTGAAGGGCTTGCCATGCAATCCGAGTACTGCCCGCGGCAGGATACGACAACTCTGACAATAACCACCAACGTGACCGAACTATTGCCGGTGCTGATCCCCGTAAAACAGGCGATCAGACAGGCAGCACCGGACGTCACGATCCGTTTTACCGACCTTGGTGCGCGCACCAACGCATTGAGCGTATTGGCAAACGGGCTCGCGGATGTCGCGATCACCGCCTCGATAGGTCCCTACCCTTTGGAGCTGGCGATAGATCAATATTACAAGGATGATTTCGTTTGCTATTTTGACTGTGAACAACGCAACGCACCAGATACTGTTGAGGCATATGGCAAGGCGCGGCATGCGGTGCTCGACTTTGGCGGCGCCACCAAAAGCATTGTCGATGCAGCATTGGAAAATGCGGGGCAGACACGCGAAATCCATCTGGCAGCGGCGAACTCCTATGCCCTTGCAAAGCTTGCCTCGGGTACGGATTTGGTTGCCACGTTGCCAAAGCGCCTCAGAGCAACGGCGTTCAAGGGATTTGCCTATGTAACGCCCCCGTTTCCGCTGCCACCCGTAACCTATGATCTGGTTTGGCATCGTCGCACCTTGGACAGTTCACGCCACAAGTGGCTGAGACAAACAATGATGGCTGCGATTTCAAATTTTGAAGTGAAATAGCCGGACCAGCGGCATGGAAAAGAACGACCTTCCCGGCATTTGACTGGACACGGATTTTTGCAGTTCTGCGACCGTCTCGCAGACGACGCCGAAATCGCAACAGGATCCGATCTTTGCGCGCCGTCTTCCTGCGTAAAGTGTTTGGAAACACTCTCGCTATAGGACAGCGCAAGTATCAGTAATCAGGAAGTCGACTATGTCTCTCGTCATGCGCATCTACGTTGGAATGGGGGCGATGATTGCGCTCATCATGTTGGTTGGCGGTTTCGCGATTTTTCAAACCAACAGCCTCGCGAAGACGCTTAAGGACTATCGCCAGATCGCAACATCCGAAGTCTTGGCAACACATATGGAAGAGGACCTCTTCAAAACACGCATATCCGCCTATCGGTTCAGATCAGACAAAAACCCCGAAAACCTGACTGATTTGTCAGGGCATGTTGCGTCCATCATGGACCAGCAAGCCGAGCTCTACGAGCGCCTTTCTGGGTCCATGGTTCAGGATCAAATCATTCCAATTCCAGACTTGCTCACCGAATACGAAGCGCTGATGAAAGATGCCGTAGAACTGCAACAGGAGCGCGATGCATTGGTCGCACAAACAAGCGCCATTGGAAGCAAAGCACGCCAACAACTGTCCGAAGTCATGTCGGTCGCACTCGAAGACCGCGACACCGAGGCAAGCTCGCTGGCGGGTTTGGCCTCGACCAACCTGATGCTGGCGCGCCTCTATCTCGAGCGTTTCCTTGTCTATAACAACCCCGATGACGCAGAACGCGCAAGTCTGGAGACCGAGAATGCACGCGCGGGCGTGAACCGTTTGCTCTTCACACTCCGCAATGCCAACCGTCGAGAATTGGCAAAGCAAACGCTTACCGACCTCGATCAATTCGAAGCCGCTTCTGCGAATGTCACGGAAATCATTCAGACGCGAAACGCTAAATTTACGCGGATGGATGAGATCGGGCCAATCGCACTGGACAAACTTGCCGCTGTCGTGAGTGATTTGTCAGCGCGTCAAAAAGTGTTGGGCGCCGCGAGTTCGGCTCGGGCAGAAAGCGCCATTCTAGCCGTAATAGCCATGGTTTCGGGCGGTACAGTCATTGGCGCTCTGCTGGCTTTCTTTACGGGGCGTATTATTTCGCGCCGCCTGACCAAGATCACCGAAGACATGGGTGAGCTTGCCGATGGCAACCTTGACGTTGATATCCAACGCAGTACTGAAAAGCATGAGATTGGCAAGATGACAAATGCCATGGTTGTATTCCTCGAAAACGCGCGCAAAGCACGCGACCTCGATCTCGAAGTCAAGGAGAACGAACGGCTAGAGCGTGAACGCGAAGTGGCTGAACAGGCGCGTGAAGCGAAAGTAGAAGCAGAACGCCGTGCCGCAGAAGAGCGCGAACGCCAAGCGGAGCTGCAGCGCATGAAAACGCTTGAGAACTTTCAGAAGGATATGGAACGCGTGCTGGGCGAAGCTGCGTCAGGTAACTTCTCCAACCGCATGTCGGACTCAATGGAGGATGCGGGACTCGTGGCTTTGGCAGGTGTTATAAACCGGTTGCTGGAGGTTACGGAAACCAACATCGCGGACGTCGTGCGGAGCATTGATGAGCTATCCAAAGGTAATCTGGGCATCCGGATCGAAGGCAAGCGCGAAGGTGCATTTTTGCAGATGAAGGACGATTTCAACACCGCTTTGACAACGCTGTCGGCAACGATGGCGCGCATCATGCAGAGTGGGCAGACCGTGTCGGCAACATCTTCTGAACTGGAGGATTCGGCATTGGGTATGGCGAAACGCGCAGAGGACAATGCAGCCGCCGTGGAAGAGACTTCAGCCGCGATTGAGGAAATTTCAGCGAGCGTTCGCCAAGTCGTGAACAACGCAAAAGCTGCAAACGACGCTACGAAAAAAGTACGTGAAAGCGCTGACAAATCACGCCATATCTCCAACGATACAGAAGCTTCGATCAATGAGATGACGGAAGCATCCGCGCAGATCAACAACGTGGTGAAGGTGATTGAGGATATCGCATTCCAAATCAACCTTCTTGCATTGAATGCCGGTGTGGAGGCCGCACGCGCGGGCGAGGCCGGGCGCGGGTTCTCAGTTGTTGCATCAGAAGTGCGCGGGCTTGCACAACGTTCTCAAGAAGCGGTCCAGGAAATCGGGCAAGTCATAGAAAAGAACAACCGAAGCGTCGAAGTGGGCGTTGAAAAGGTTGCACGGTCGAGACAGGCGCTCGAAGGCATTATTGCCGATGTGGAAGTCGCGTCGGACCAAATCTCAGCCATCGCATCTGCCGTGGAAGAACAGGCCGTTGGCATTGATGAAGTAAACTCTGCCGTGCGTTCTATCGACACCACCACACAAACAAACGCCGCCGCTCTTGAGGAGATGACAGCGTCCAGCGTATCGCTCAGCCAAGAGGCGAGCGAACTCGCCAATACATTGGGCCAATTCCACGGGATCGATCTTGATGCAGTACGTCCTATCGAGCCAAAAGCAGCGCCCGGCGATACACAAGAAGTACATCGAGGCCAAAAGATAAAGGATGAAAATGGCGCGATGAAAGCGACTGGCACAACAGGTTGGGAGGAGTTTTAACGCATTCTATCGGAAAGCTCAGGCGATATCTCGATCGCGCCGAGTGTGGATGTTGGACCACGCTGGGTATGCGTGCAATCGTTCAAAACGAACAAGGCTCGCAAATCGAAACGGCTTGCCGCCAGTTTGGTTAGGAGTGGTTTTAGCGTTCGCAAGTGGGACCTAAGGGTTCTTTCGGCTCGGGAAAAAGAGAGGTTGAGCGGTTAACCCGCTCAGTAAATTCAAACCCGTATTTTGTCTTCTGGGCCATCAGTCACTATTCTCTTTGAGCAAAGGCCGGAGCCATTTTGGCATTGCACCACCGCTCGCGAAACGGGCCATTCATTGCCCGGCAAACGTATGATAAGCCTACTGCACGGAGCGGAGCAGCCCACAACACGCCGCGCAAACAGGCTGCTCGTGGCTGCCATATGAAGCCAACCTGTCACACTCCAAAAACAGTAAAATCCGCAACGGAATACACGACGGGCGCCGGTTGCATCGCAGAGAGGGAACTTATGGTTCGGGCGCCCCGGCGCGGATTCTCGAGCGCGTGCAAGCCTGCATGATCAGGCGAAAATCTCAGTACACGTTCCCGTAGAGAGCCAGCAGAGTGTTAGGTTCAAGCTCAAAGCGTGGTTGTCGTCTCGTCTCAACCATATGCCCATGTGGTTTTCGACTACATGAGCAACCAACTTAGTATCTCAGTTACACCCAGCACTCTTGAAATAGTTCCGGCACGCGCGGCGTGTCCCGGTCGCGGTTTCCGGTGAGCGCATTAGCATGTCATCAAGGGATCACGTACCGATCCTGCGCAGGTGCACGGCGAGTTTTAAGGAGGCCAACTCGATCGGGCGCCGGTCACGGGTATATGGCAGCAAGAACCAAAGCCAGCATCCGGCGGATCGCTTTCGCAGCGGCAGGGTTCGCGTGTGGGGCGGGGTTTTCCAAGATAACGACAGCGCTCGGCTCCGGCGCGGGGGTGAAAACTGACCGACAGCGGTAGCGAATGCCGCACCCTTGATGACGCAAGGTGCGATCACGCCCACGGCGCTCAGGCCTGCGGCGCAAATCCGAGTTTCATAGGGCATCTGACGAAATACCTGCAACATCAAGTATCACGTAATGCGTTGAAATCTTTGGTTTCGGGCAGCGCTACGTGATCGAGGTTTTTCGCATGACGCTTTAGGAACCAAAGGGGCATCCATGAGCAAACCGTTCCCCCCGTTGTGAACACCCCCGCTGGCCGGTCATGTTGCCTCATCCACGGGCTGGCCGGATATTGCGCAGTGATGCCCCAAGACGCAAAAAAGGCAACACGCTCTGATTGCTCCGAACCGGCGCGCGCGGTGTTCGATCAAGCCATCGCGCTGTTGCCCTGCCTTTGCACGGTGCCCTTGTCGCTCGGACCATTGGCGCTCCACGAACAACCGCTCGGTCGCGACCCGTGCCTTTTTCGGCGTGATGCCGAGCCCGCTCAGGGAACGGCCCAACCGCGTCCGCATGCGCCCCAATACCGGTCAAAACTGTCAGCGCAGCGCTTCGCGACGGCATCGTTATGTGGCCACCTCAGTGAATCACTATAATCAGAGTGGAATGAGATGGATCGAACGCGCACCTTCCGCCAGGACCACCTTCAGGCGCGCCCAGTACACCACAGAGCGCCCGCTTAAAATCTCTTCAACACACTTCCAAAGACCGCACAGGCTGTGCAGCAGTCTAAGATGCTCATACGACCAACCCTGCCAAAAAGGGTCAATCAAAGATCAGCACTCAGGGGATCCCCCGGTCCATGCTTCAGCCCGGACGTTCTAGGCAGCGGTCGTGAAACGCAACGCGCGCGCATCGACGGAGCGCAGCCTGTCAGGTTGGGAAATCTGCTGCAGGACCGTCTGGTAAGACCGAGCCGCCGCACGGATCAATTCATTGTCGCGCGCAGAATGCTCAGAAACCAAAGCGGGCGCCATACACTCATTGACCGCGGTTCCGCCCGTCCCCCGTGCAACCGCTCTTGTATCGGTCTGCGCATGCGGATTTTGTGCAGTTGCGCCATGCGTTTTACTTGTCTGCTTGCTGTTTTCTGTTTCAGTTTTGCACGTATTGGAAAAGTCTGTGTAGTTCGGCCGCCGGGTTTTGACCCCTGGCTTGGACTTGCCTGAAATATACGCGATCAGCGTGTCAGCCGCCGCATTGACACGCGCCATGTGACGGTTGGATGTGGTGACATCTGAATGGCGATCCGGGTGATACTTCATGGCCAGTTCACGGCGTGCGCGCCGCACATCTTCCATACTTGCCCAAACGTCAAGCCCAAGTACGCGTGCTGCATGCTCTGGTGTTGCGGCCATGAGAAATCCAAACCATTTTAATAAACTGACTGTGCTCCTTTCATATTGTAAAAAACTTTAAACAAATACGTTGATATTTGTTTGTGGTTAATCGCAGGGCACATAAAGGCACCGCGCTCCATCAAATGGGGCAGCGCTATACGTCAACGGCGAAAAACGATCTGGGATAGTTGGCCGCCACTTAAAGCGTCGTGCGAAAACCCTGAATCACGCAACGCCGCTTGAAATCAAAGATTTCAACGCGTTGCGAGATACTCGATGTTTCAGGTACTTCGTCAGACGCCCTAGAGGATAGCATCAACCAGAGAGGTCAGCCCCCGCAAATGGCGTCAGTTGATGACGTAACATGCGAAGTGTCGCCACTGCGCTTTGGAAACAACGCGCGATACGATGGCGCGACAGAAAAACGCGCAGGGCGAATAACCCTGCGCGCCCGGCGTTAGAATGTAGGTTTAGTAGATCGGAAAGGCGTCACAGAGCGCCTGCACTTTGGCACGAACACCCGCTTCCACTTCGCCGTTTTCCTCGGGACCATGGCGCGCGATGCCATCCACCACTTCGACAATCCAGCCCGCGATCTGCCGGAACTCAGTTTCAGTGAACCCACGCGTTGTTCCTGCGGGCGATCCCAACCGCAGACCGCTCGTGATCATCGGTTTTTCAGTGTCAAACGGAATGCCGTTCTTGTTACAGGTGATATGCGCGCGGCCCAAAGCTTTTTCCGCCACGTTGCCCTTGACCCCTTTGGGCCGCAGATCAACCAGCATTAGATGGGTATCGGTGCCCCCTGTCACGATGTCGAGGCCGCCTTTGATCAACTCATCCGCCATGGCCTGCGCGTTCTTGATGACCTGCGCCTGATAGCGTTCAAAATCAGGTTCCAGCGCTTCACCAAAAGCGACGGCTTTGGCGGCGATCACATGCATCAGGGGCCCGCCCTGAATGCCGGGGAAGATAGCGGAGTTGAACTTTTTCGCCAGCGCCTCGTCGTTCGTCAGGATCATACCACCGCGCGGTCCACGCAGGGTTTTATGCGTTGTCGTGGTTGCGACATGCACATGCGGGAATGGCGATGGGTAATGCCCGGTCGCGATCAGCCCGGCGTAGTGGGCGATATCCGCAAGAAGATAGGCACCAACCTTGTCTGCGATCGCACGGAAGCGCGCGAAATCCAGTGTGCGGGGGATGGCCGATCCCCCGGCAATGATCATCTGTGGCTTATGTTCCAACGCCAATGCCTCAAGCTGATCATAATCCACGTCCAGCGTGTCTTTTCTCACGCCATATTGAACCGCGTTGAACCATTTTCCGGATTGGTTTGGGGCAGCCCCGTGGGTCAAATGACCGCCCGCATCAAGGCTCATGCCGAGGATCGTGTCACCGGGTTTCAACACCGCCTGAAACACGCCCTGGTTGGCCTGGCTGCCGGAATTCGGCTGCACGTTGGCGAAGTCACATCCGAACAGTTTGCAAGCGCGCTCAATCGCCAGGTTTTCAGCCACATCCACATGTTGGCACCCGCCATAATACCGACGCCCCGGATACCCTTCGGCATATTTGTTGGTCATGACCGAACCCTGGGCTTCAATCACGGCTTGGCTCACGATGTTTTCCGACGCGATCAGTTCGATTTCGTCACGTTGGCGTTTCAGTTCCAAGGCTACTGCCGATGCGATTTCAGGGTCCGTTTGTGCAAGGCTGGACGTAAAGAAGGTAGAAGTGTTTCGGTCAAGCGCGTTCATCGCCGCCTCCAATCTGTTTGTTGTGAAATGTCGAATGATTATGCGACGCGGTCGCGTGGTGTGCGCCCGTCAAAGAAGTCGGCAAGATTGTCCAGCACGCGAAACCCCATCGCCTCGCGCGCTTCGCGTGTGGCACTGCCCAAATGTGGCAGCATGACAAGATTGTCGCATTGCGCCAGCGTCGGGTTGATCCGTGGCTCGCCATCAAACACGTCCAGCGCGGCGCCGCCGATGGTGTCGAACATCAAAGCCTGTGCCAGCGCGTGTTCATTCACGACTTCGCCGCGCGCAGTATTGATCAGGAATGCGTCTTCCTTCATCAGGTTCAGCCGGTTCGCGTTGATCATATGGCGGTTTTCCTGTCCGCCGGGGCAATGCAACGAGACGAAATCACAAAGCGGCATCAGATCATCCAGCGTTGCGACCTGTTGCGCGTTGAATTGCGCCAAAACATCGGGCGCAACCTTCGAACGATTGAAGACGACGATCTTCATACCAAAGCCATGATGTGCACGGCGCGCCACCTCTTGCCCGATCCGCCCAAAGCCAACAATGCCAAGCACTTTGCCTGAAACCTTCGTGCCCATCAGATGCGTCGGACGCCAGCCGGACCAGTCACCAGCGCGCAACTCGCGCTCTCCCTCGCCAGCACGCCGCGCCGCCATCAACATCAGCGTCATGGCCAGATCTGCGGTGCATTCGGACAGAACATCAGGCGTGTTGGTGATCGCTATCCCTTGGGTTTTGGCAACATCAACGTCGATATGCGTATATCCGACACCGTAGTTGGCCAATATTTTGGTTTGCACATTGCGCGCATCGAGCGCGTCCGCCCGGATCTTGTCCGTAACGGTCGGCAAAACAGCATCATATTTGGCAATCGCCTCGCGAAACTCTTCAGGGGTCAGGGGGCGGTCCGTCCGGTTGAGCTGCACGTTGTATTTTTCCGACAGCTGGCGCTCGACGATCTTGGGCCAGCGACGTGTGACGAGGACACTTGGCTTGACCATCACGCGGCCTCCATCACTTTGGCGATTGTCTCACCGATGACAGCCGGGTTTTCGGCAACCGTGACGCCTGCCGCCGACAGGATTTCGACCTTTTCGCTCGCACTTTCGCCAAAGGCCGAGATGATCGCGCCCGCATGGCCCATGGTGCGCCCCTTAGGAGCGGTCAGGCCCGCGACATAGGCCACAACCGGTTTGGTCACATGCGCGCGGATGTATTCGGCTGCTTCCGCTTCTTGCGGTCCGCCGATCTCTCCGATCATCGCAATCACATGGGTGTCTTCGTCTTCTTCAAAACGCTGCAGAATGTCTTTGAACGATGAACCATTGATCGGGTCGCCGCCAATCCCCACCGAAGTGGAAACACCGATGCCGCGTTCCTTGAGTTGTGCGGCCGCCTCATAGCCCAGCGTGCCTGAACGTCCCACGATACCCACGTGGCCTTGCAGGTAGATATGCCCCGGCATGATGCCCAGCAGCGCCTTGCCCGGGCTGATCGTGCCGGCACAGTTTGGTCCGGTGAGCACCATGCGGCGCTCTTTCGGATAGCGGTACATGTAGCGTTTCACACGGATCATGTCCTGTGCGGGGATACCGTCCGTGATGCAGACGCAGTACTGAATTCCCGCATCTGCGGCTTCCATAATGCTATCAGCCGCGAAAGGCGGCGGGACGAAAACCAGCGACGCCTCCGCCCCGGTTTGCGCGACCGCCTCTTCAACGGTGTCAAAGACAGGCACGCCTTCGACCGTTTCGCCGCCCTTGCCAGGGACCACGCCACCGACGACGTTAGTGCCGTATTCGAGCATATCCTTGGTGTGGAAGCGGGCCATCTTGCCGGTGATGCCCTGCACAATGACTTTGGTGTCGCTATCAAGAAGTATGCTCATGATACGGCCCTCATTCTTGTACCCTGCGACAGGTCATTCTGCCACGCACCGACCGCGCGCTCGGCGGCTTCCATCAGAGTGGTTGCGCGGATGATCGGCAGGCCGGATTGGGCGAGAATCTTCTGCCCTTCCTCCACATTGGTGCCGGCCAGTCGCACGATCACGGGCACATCGACCTGCACTTCCCTGAGGGCCTGCACGACGCCTTCGGCCACCCAGTCACAGCGGTTGATCCCTGCAAAGATATTGACCAAGATCGCCTGCACGCTCTTGTCCGACAGCACCAGCCGGAAAGCCTTGGCCACACGTTCGGGCGTGGCCCCACCGCCGATATCGAGGAAATTCGCAGGCTCCCCACCGGCCAGTTTGATCGTGTCCATCGTCGCCATGGCAAGGCCAGCCCCGTTCACGATGCAGCCGATATTGCCGTCCAGACCGACATAGGACAGACCGCGATCGGCAGCCCGGCTTTCGCGCGGATCCTCTTGCGATTTGTCGCGCAATTCGCTGATCTGTGGGTGGCGGAACAACGCATTGTCGTCAAAAGTCATCTTGGCATCCAGCGCAATCACGCGATTGTCTGCGGTAATGACCAAAGGGTTGATCTCCACCATGGTCGCGTCCAGCTCGGTAAAAGCCCGATAACAGCCTTGCAAGGTACGCACCATCTGCTGTGTCAGACCCGCATCGACGCCCAATTTGAATGCAATCTGGCGGCACTGAAATTCGCGCAGACCAACGGCAGGCTCCACAATCGCCCGAACGATGCTTTCGGGGCGTTTTTCAGAGATTTCTTCAATCTCCATACCGCCTTCGGCACTTGCAACGATCATGACCCGTTGCGTCGTACGATCAAGAACAAAGCCCAGATAAATCTCGCGATCTATCGGCACCGCAGCCTCGACATAGACGCGGTAGATGCCTTTGCCTTCTGGTCCGGTCTGATGCGTGATCATCTTTTTGCCAAACATCTCTTCGGATGCTTTCTGGATTTCGACGTCGCTTTCACAGACTTTTACGCCGCCCGCCTTGCCGCGCCCGCCGGCGTGTATCTGGGCCTTAACAACCCATCTTTCACCGCCGAGCTCGCGTGCGCGGTAGGATGCCTGTTCCGGGCTGTACGCCAAAGCGCCATCCGGCACAGCGACCCCGAAATTAGCAAGAACTTCTTTCGCTTGGTACTCGTGGATATCCATGGTCGCTCCTCCCAGAAGACGCGGATGACAGTTTTATTCGGCGGCGATTGCTTGACCGTAATGCTCATCCAATGCGCTAGAGACGGCATCCTGATCAAAGGTTGCACCCAGATCGCGAATGGCTTGCCCGAATTTGTCGACGATACCTGAAATGGCCTGCTGGTTGAGCAGGTTCAGAATTCCGATCCGGACCTGTACCGGCTCGGACAATGTCGGCCAGATGCCGAAATTCTGCGCGCGGCAATGCTGCACAAGTTCCATCTCGCGGCCCGCCATATCCGCCGGCAGGTTCAGCACGATCAGCGAGGTCATATTCGACGTGATCTCGCACCCCATTTCAGTCAATGCCGCACGCAGCGCCGCCTCGTGAAAGGCATAATCCTTGGCCCGTTGCGCAACCGTTTGCTGCAGCGTGATGCGCAGCGCCTCATGGAATGCGGCAACGGCATAAGCCGAGTGGGTGCGGTGGTAGGTGCCTTTTTCGACGTCCTGACCATCAATGATACCCCAGTGACGCGCCTCCATGATTGGGTGATGAACGAAGGTCCGTGTGCCGGTCTTTTTCAACTGCTCAATGAATTGGTCGGAAAAAGATACAGGCGCATAGGTCAGCGGCAGGCAGCAGATGCCTTTCTGCGGGCAGGACGCCCAGCCGTGGACACCGGGGTAGTCATCAATGCGAAAATCCTCGACGCCCAGAGACGATACCGCGTCCACAAGACCCATCGCGCCATGTTTTTCGCAGGCATCCGAGAAGCCCTGAATGTCATTCACACGGCCCGATCCAGTTTCCCAATGCGCCATCGCGGCCCATTTCGGCTTGTGTTCGGCCAGCGCTTTTTCCACGATCTCGCCAGTGACGGATTGTCCGTGTGGCACGTCAATGATCGTCACGCTTGCCGGTTTGGGATCACTTGGATTGGCTGCCAACTCTTCGGCAGTCGCTGCTTTCATGCGCACCGTGAGGCCATCAATACCCGAGAAAGTGCCGTTGACGAACATCACGACCTTGTCGCCGGGCATCACACCGCTGAACATCACATCAAGGCCGGACCAGCCCGTACCCGCGACGCCGTATGTGTGCACGTTTTTGGTACCCATGACGTCGCGCAACATCTTTTTGCACTCGACCATTCCACGCAGAACGTCCGGGTGCATGTGATCCGCAAGGCCTGCGCCGGCAAAACGCGCCAGAACCCGCGCATCGGTATTGCCGGGGCCCGGTCCTGCTGCGATTGTTTCAGGGATTTCGAGTTGCGGGAAAATGGTCATAGGTCCTCCGAAAAATGTGGCGAGCAGAACTTGGCGGCTCGAGTGTCGTTGAACATAACATAGACGCATGTGCACCTGCTGCAACGCCCTATACTCCTGCTTTTGGTCATCTAAATAGGTAGTTATATACCTACCAATACGTATAAAATACCGTCGTATACCAAATATCCCATACTAATGGGTGGGCGAATTTGGGGATTCTCTGTGATTGATCACTTTACGTCCCTAGAAACGCTCCAATTGGCAGAGCGCAGGCCGCCAACATGCGGCTCGGTCACAGGCCGCCCCTGTGTGCTTTGCCTCGGCCTATGATTCTCTACCGTCGCCATCACCGTGACACGTCGTGCGGTGCGGAGCAAAAGATGCAGTATACCGAAATAGACTGAAACTCTCCTTGACATATTCAGTCCCGGAGAAGCTATCTGGCGCAATTTTATTACAATCCAGAAAGGGTACGATCCATGTCATTCCATCCTGTTGAACAAGCTCCCGGTCGCCTGAACAGATCGGAGCTGGCTGTTCCTGGTTCTCAGCCTCAAATGTTTGAAAAAGCGGCGCAATCCGACGTTGATGTGATCTTTCTGGACCTTGAGGACGCGGTCGCTCCGGATGAAAAGGAACAAGCGCGCAAGAACATCATTAAGGCCCTGAACGAGATCGACTGGGGCACCAAATCCATGTCGATTCGGATTAACGGTCTGGACACACATTACATGTATCGTGATGTCGTGGACGTGGTGGAGCAAGCCGGAGAGCGGCTTGACCTCATCATGATTCCCAAGGTCGGGACGGCTGCGGACGTCTATGCCGTGGACATGATGGTCACACAGATCGAGGACGCGAAAGGGTATTCAAAACGCATCGGGTTTGAACATATTATCGAGACCGCTCTGGGGATGCAGAACGTCTCTGAGATTGCCGCCGCTTCAAAGCGCAACGAAAGCCTGCATTTCGGTGTGGCCGATTATGCGGCCTCCACGCGCGCGCGCACCACGATCATTGGCGGCGTAAATCCGGACTACTCCGTGCTGACCGACCCGGACAGCGATGGCAATCGCGCAACCCATTGGGGTGACATGTGGCACTATGCGCTCGCGCGGATGGTTGTCGCTGCACGTGCGAACGGGTTGCGTCCCATCGATGGCCCATTCGGTGATTTTCAGGATCCCGATGGGTATAAGGCGGCCGCCTACCGCGCGGCGGTCCTGGGATGCGAGGGCAAATGGGCGATCCACCCCAGCCAGATCGCGCTGGCGAACGAGGTGATGAGCCCGTCCGAGGCTGAAATCACCAAGGCCAAGCGCATTCTGGAAGCCATGGCGCAGGCCGAGGCCGAGGGCAAAGGCGCCGTTTCCCTTGACGGCCGGCTCATCGACTACGCCTCCATCCGACAGGCAGAAGTCCTCGTCGAAAAGGCGCGGCAAATTTCAGGTGCCTGACCAACATTTCCGGCCTCTATCGATAGAGTAAAAACTAAACCGCGTTGTGCAGTTCTGAAGAACCTGCGCAACGCCACGACACATTCCGTCACCTTGCCGTCGAAATACCAAAACCTGTTTAAAGGCATCGTGTAAAACGCCAGTGCATACACATTCATCTTTGGCCGGATGCACCTGTACCTGAAACAACTGTCCTACGCACAGACAAAAGTCGTGCCGGACAGTCCTTGTTGTGCGTGTCATTTCATAGCAGACTTGAATGACCGGTGAGACAGGAGGGAAAAGTAATGACTCTGGCACGTGATGGCGGCTACATTCCATGACGCTGGGGCTGTCAGTGCAGGGCATCAACTTTAACTATGGTGCGAAAACGGCGTTGGATGACGTGTCTTTCACAGTGGCACCCGGTCAATTCTGTGCCTTGCTTGGACCAAACGGCGCTGGAAAATCGACGTTAATCTCCCTGTTGACGCGTCTGCTGGTCGCCCCGGAAGGTGACATTTCGATTGCCGGGCATGATCTGCGCGCGACCCCACGCCGCGCACTTGCACAACTGGGTGTCGTTTTCCAGCAACCAACGCTCGATCTGAACCTGACTGTTCGCCAGAACATGAGCTATTTCGCCGCGTTGCACGGCTTGCCCCGCGCAGAGGTGCCCGGTCGGATTGACCAAGCACTGGACAGGCTGGACATGCGCGCGCGTGGCGATGAAAAGGTCCATGCCCTGAATGGCGGGCACCGTCGGCGTATGGAACTCGCCCGGGCTTTGTTGCATGAACCCGCCGTCTTGCTGCTTGATGAACCGACCGTGGGATTGGACGCCGCAGCACGCCAGAACATCACAGAGCACGTCCATGACCTCGCGGATCAGGGCCTTTGCGTTTTATGGACCACGCATCTGACAGATGAGGTGCGCGACAGCGACGCGCTGCTGGTGTTGCACAAAGGTAAAATCATCAATTCGGGCGCGACCGGCGAAATCCGCGGTGAAAGGCCGCTGTCGGACTGGTTTCTCGCGCAAACAGGGGCTGCAGCATGACCGGATTCTGGGGCGTGACGCGCGCCATTGTGGGGCGCGAATTTTTACGCTTCGTGCACCAGCGCGAACGCTTCTTCGCGGCGCTTGTGCGGCCTCTGGTCTGGCTGCTGATCTTTGCTGCGGGTTTTCGCGCCGCCCTCGGTCTCTCTATCATAGCCCCCTATCAGACGTATATCACCTATGAGACCTATATCGTGCCGGGTCTGTGTGCGATGGTGCTGCTTTTCAACGGCATGCAAAGCTCGCTCAGTCTGGTCTATGATCGCGAAATGGGGTCCATGCGGCTCTTGCTGACCAGCCCGTTTCCACGCTGGTGGCTGCTGTTTTGCAGGTTGTTTGGCGCCACGACAATTTCGGTGCTGCAAGTTTATGCGTTTTTGGCCATCGCAGCCCTCTTTGGCATCACCATGCCCCCGCTTGGTTATGTCGCTGTTTTGCCCGGGCTGATCCTGGGCGGTCTGATGCTGGGCACTTTGGGCCTCGTACTGTCGAGCTTTATCTCGCAGCTTGAGAATTTCGCAGGGGTGATGAACTTCGTCATTTTCCCGATGTTCTTTTTGTCCACCGCGCTTTACCCGCTTTGGAAAATGGCGGAAAGCTCACCGCTGTTGCGTGACATCTGTGCTCTAAACCCGTTCACCCATGTGGTTGAGCTCATTCGGTTCTCCCTCTACCTGCAGTTCAACCTCTCGGCCCTCGCATGGGTGCTGGCAAGCACGCTGGTTCTCGGGCTTATCGCGGCCTGGGGATATGATCCCTCGCGCGGTATGATGAAGCGCAAAGGATAGGCCGATGTGCTCAAGTCTCGCGTTCAGCAAAAGAGACAGCACGGCAGCGCCAGCTTTTGATGTCCTGATTGGGATGGGACGCTGCCCATTTGGCAAGCTCGGGTTGCGCGCCCATCAAACACTGCATCGGTGTAACATCGGTGAAAACGAGACTGCGCTCACGGCATTCATCCGGTGCCGTGGCAAGGCACGCAATAAAGAGGAGTTCGATCATGGCTATGGTCTTCCTTTAATCTGCTTTGCTCTGTCCTCCCGCTCACGATGCAACCCTATATCAAACGCAGTAAATTCGACGTTAAGACAGCATGCGCGCCGGGGCGTGCACCCGCCGCCGGCGTGTTTCGTGTCCGCAGCATGATGCGTAAAAGCAAGACACCAATGCTATCGCTCAAGGCCCGGCTCGCGGCGGGTGCGGCCATCCTCAGCGCGGGTACGATCCTGACGGCACTCACGCTTTACCTCGGGCTGAACGAGGTTGCGCAACGCCTTGATGCTGCGGTTACATCGGAAACGCGCGTGGCCCGCTATTCCACTTTGTCCACACAAGCGGCAACCTTTCTGGTTGTCGCCAGCGAAGCGGTTCAGACCGGCATGACGGCGCAGACCCGCATGGATCGCATCACACCGGTGACAGATCAGTTGCGCCGCACCTTCACTCAGTTGCACCGCGACGTTGAACAGGCGGTCTTTGCGGCGCGGTCCCTCGGGGTTGACGCACAATCGCGATACGGCACGCAGTCTCTTGGCCTTGCGCGCATGGAGGCGCTTCTTGGCGCCACGCTCAGCGGTTTGGCCGAAGACACCGATGATACCGACCGGCTGCGCGCGCATATCGACACGTTTGCCGCCGGTTTGGACAGCTTGCTGAGCCAGGCGGTCAATACGGAACTGTTGTTTCGCAACAATATCATGACAGGCATTGGTGATCTGCGCCTGCAATTGACCCGTATCGCATTGGCCATTGTCGCGGCGACGCTGCTCGCGGTTGCGGTTTTCTACCTCGGTCTCATCCGGCCACAATTCAACCGCCTTGACCGCTTGCGCAGGGCCGCCACCCAGATCGGACAGGGCGATTTCGATGTGGCGCTGCCAGTCTCGCGTCTTGACGAAATCGGGCAGCTGTCTGCCGAAACCAACCGTATGGCCCGCGCCCTGCTGGCGCGGCGCGAAGACGTGCAGGCTCAATGGGACCGCCTGAATGATACCATCGCACAGCGCACGGAAGCGCTGCGCTCGGCGAATGCGGCACTCGAAGAGATCGACGATAAACGCAGACGCTTTTTCGCCGACATCAGCCATGAATTGCGCACGCCCTTGACTGTCATCCTGATGGAGGCACAGATCGGCAAGACAGGCAGCCCCGACCCGGCAGCCGCCTTTGCCACGATCGAGGCGCGCGCGGCGCGGCTGAACCGCCGTATTGATGACCTGCTGAGGCTGGCGCGCTCGGACACGGGGCAACTGGCGCTTGACCCTGACCGGGTCATGCTTTGCGACCTCACCGAAGATGTAGCCTCGGAGGTGCAGGCGGAGGTGGACAATGCCGGCATGACGCTGAACATGGATGCGATGCCCGACGTTGCCGTTTATTGCGATCGCAATTGGGTCCGGCAGGTCCTTGTAAGCCTGCTGCGCAACAGCATCCGTCACGCCCGTGCCGGGCGGCATATCCATGTGTCACCGGAGCTAGGCGATGACCATGCCGGGGTTAGTGTCACAGACAACGGTGGCGGCATTCCCGCCAAGGATCAGGCGTCTGTTTTCGACCGGTTTTCGCAAGGCAACTCAGCCACCGCAAACGAAGGCTTTGGCGTCGGTCTTGCCCTCGCACATTGGGTGATCACGGAACAAAACGGCAGTATTACGCTGACAAGTCCCGTGCCCGTTGAGCAGGCACTTGGCGATGCACCCGGGACGAAAATCGCGGTTTGCCTGCCGCGCCACAATACCTAATATAATGCGTATGAGCACTTTGCTGATCATTGATGACGACCCTGAAATCACCTCTGCGCTGTCACGTGGGCTTGCCTTGCATGGCTACGAAACTGAGGCTGAAAACCGGGCAGACCGGGCGCTGAGCAGGCTGCAAACGGGCCGCTATGACGGCGCGATTGTCGATGTGATGCTGGGCGCAGACAGCGGGGTCGATCTGGTGCGCTTGGCCCGTGCAGCTGGCGTAAGCATGCCAATCCTGATGCTGTCCGCCCTGTCAGATGTCGAACATCGCGCCGCAGGCCTTGAGGCGGGTGCGGACGATTATGTGGTGAAACCTTTCAACTTTGATGAACTGGTGGCCCGCCTGCGTGTGCAGGAGCATCGTTCCGCGCAGCATCGCCCCCTGCCCCCACAGCTTGTACGCCGCACCCGCGAGTTAAGGAACGACTGCGCCAGCGTCACCTTGACCGAACGCGAATTTGCGCTTCTGGACCTTTTGGCCAAACATGCCGGCACGCCCTTGTCACGCGGGGCGATCTTTGACGCACTCTGGGCGGGCGACGGGTCGAGTAACGAGAATGTGGTTGACGTATACATCGGCTATTTGCGCAAAAAGCTCAAAAACTATGACTTTCATTTTGAAATCAAGACATTACGCAACCAGGGGTTTAGTCTTGAGGGTCCCGCGCCGCAATTGAGCGACCTCTGAACACCGATTAAAGTCGTATATGCTCTTATAAATTAAGAGTCGCGCAAACCGAGATCCTCTGTCAGAATGAAACGATAAATCAGTGGAGGAGACCCCCATGGCTTGGACGAAACCAATCATCCGCGAAATCGAGTGCGGCATGGAAATCAACATGTACGGACCAGAGAACGAAGATCGTCACGACGACCGCGACGACCTGTTCTAAACATATCGCGCGCGGGCAGACACAGTGACTTTCCGCGCGCATATCCTTGGGGCCGCCGCCGGTGGCGGGTTGCCTCAATGGAATTGCGGGTGTGACAATTGCAACCTCGCACGCGCCGGCGAAATTCCCGCGCAGACACAATCGTCGATTGCAGTAACAGCCGACGGCGAAAGCTGGGCGATACTGAATGCGTCGCCCGATATCAGACATCAGATGGCCGACTGTGCCGCACTGCACCCGAGCGGGTTGCGGGAGCTGCCGCTGAGGTCGGTGCTGGTAACAAACGGTGACATTGATCATGTGGCGGGTTTGCTGACGCTGCGCGAGATGCAGCCGTTCACCTTGTTTGCAACAGCCGGGATACATGAGGTGCTGGCACAAAACCCCATCTTCGACGCGCTGAACAGCCGCGTGGTCGTGCGTGAAACCATCGCGTTGGATGCGCCCTATGAACTGGCCCCGGGATTGACGGCGACGCTTTTTGCGGTGCCGGGCAAAGTCCCGCTCTACCTTGAGGGGGAGACGGTACAAACAGATCTCATCGGCGACCAGACCGTTGGCGTGAAACTGGAAACCGGGACAAAGACCGCATTCTACATTCCGGGTTGCGCGATGCTCAATGACGATCTGCGCGGGCGGCTGGACGGGGCGGATTTGCTGTTTTTCGATGGCACCCTGTGGCAGGATGATGAGATGGTGCGCGCCAATCTGGGCCAAAAGACCGGCAAGCGTATGGGCCATATGTCGATAAGCGGTCCGGACGGCTCGATTGCCGCTTTTGAGGGGCTTGCGATTGGCAAAAAGATATTTGTGCATATGAACAACACCAACCCTGTCCTGCGCCCGACCTCTGCCGAAAAGGCACAAGCGGAGGCCGCAGGCTGGATCATCGGACAAGACGGCATGGAGATCACCTGACATGACCCAATCCAGAGAAGAATTCGAAGCCCGCCTTCGTCAGATCGGCGCGGAACGCTATCACGACCTGCACCCTTTTCATGATCTGTTGCACGGCGGCGGGTGTACGCCTGATCAGGTACGTGCGTGGGTGATCAACCGGTACTATTATCAGCATTCGATCCCCATGAAGGATGCAGCCTTCATGGGCCGGGTCGAGGACCCTGCCCTGCGTCGTCAATGGCGCTCGCGTATTGAGGATCACGACGGCACGGACGACAATGAAGGTGGCATCAGGCGCTGGCTGCGGCTGGCGCAGGCGGTCGGGCTTGACCCGGATTATGTCGCCTCCTGTGAGGGCGTGTTGCCGGCGACGAAATTCGCGGTGGATGCCTATGTCCGCTATGTGCGCGAAAAAACCCTGCTGGAGGCGGTGGCGGCATCACTGACCGAACTTTTTGCGCCCAAGATACACGCGAACCGCATTCAGGGGCTGCTCAAGAACTACGATTTTGCCGATGACAGCTCCCTGTCCTATTTCAAGAACCGCCTCAAGGAAGCACCAAAAGATGTGGCCTTTGGTCTGGCCTGGGTACTGGATCAGGCGGATACTGCCGAAAAACAGGATGCGGCAGCAGCCGCCTTGACGTTCAAGACAGATGTGCTCTGGTCGCAACTCGACGCACTTTGGGGGGCCTATGTTGCGCCCGCGCGTGTGCCGCCCGGGGCTTGGGTGCCCGGCGACGGGCTATTGTTACAAAGGGCTTCGTGATATGCTGAGCACTGATATTCCTTGCCTGCCGCGTGGCGTGCGCCTGCACCATGATCGTATACGCAATGCATGGGTTCTCCTCGCGCCGGAACGCGCCATCACTCTGGACGCGGTCGGCCATGCAATCCTGAACGAGGTGGATGGCGCGCGCAGTTTCGGCGAAATCACCAGCGTGTTGGCAGACCGCTATGACGCCCCGCAAGACCAGATTCAAAAAGACAGTGCCGGTTTTCTGGATGCCTTGCGCAGCCGTCGGTTTCTGGATGTGTCTGAATGAAACCACCCGCCCCGATTGCGATGCTGGCGGAGTTGACGCACCGCTGCCCCCTGTCCTGCCCCTATTGTTCAAACCCTGTCGAGTTGACCCGGCAAAACGCAGAACTCGATACGCAAACATGGGCGCGTGTTTTTCGCGAAGCGGCGGATCTGGGCGTATTGCAATTGCACCTGTCGGGGGGAGAGCCTGCGTCGCGCCGGGATCTGACCGAGCTTGTGATCGCAGCGCGCGAAGCCGGGCTTTATACAAACCTGATCACCTCGGGCATCGGGCTGACGCAAAAGCGCCTCGGTGAACTGGATGCGGCGGGGCTTGATCATGTTCAACTGTCGCTGCAGGGGACGAACCCTGAAATGGCTGACGAGATTGGCGGCTATAACGGCGGCTTCAAACGCAAGATGCAGGTTGCCGAATGGCTCGGCGAGATCGGCTTTCCGCTGACGCTCAACGCTGTTCTGCACCGGCGAAACCTGCACCAGCTGCCCCGCGCGCTCGAGATGGCGCAGGAAATGGGCGCACGCCGGATCGAAGTCGCCACTGTCCAGTTTCATGGCTGGGCGCTCAAGAACCGCGACGCCTTGATGCCCACGCGCGCGCAGGCGCAGGAAGCAAACCGCATCGTGGCAGAAGCCCGCAAGCAACTGAAAGGCACATTGGTCATCGACTATGTGCCCGCCGATTATCACGAAGACTATCCCAAACGCTGCATGGGCGGATGGGGGACATCCGGTTTCAACGTGATCCCTGATGGGCAGGTTCTGCCCTGTCATGCGGCGCAATCCATCCCGCATCTCAGCTTTGATCGTGTGCAGGACAAGTCGCTTGCTGACATCTGGTACAACGGAGAGGCGTTCAACGCCTATCGTGGCACCGAGTGGATGGCGGAACCCTGCCAAAGTTGCGAGCGCAAGACCATAGACTTCGGAGGCTGCCGGTGTCAGGCTCTGGCCATCGTCGGCGATGCATCCGCGACCGATCCCGTTTGCATCAAATCGCCCCATCACGGCGCGTTGCAGGCGCAGGCGGACACCCACGCAGCGCAAGTCGACGCCCCCCTCGTCTATCGGGCATTCCCCGGCAAGGAAACGGAGCCTGCCGAGTAGGACAAGCCCGCCCCACGGAAATGAGGCTTGATGAACGAGGGGCGCGCTGTTAGCGCTGTTGGCATGGATAAGGTCATCGTCTGCATCAACTGGGGCACCAAATATGGGGCGCCCTACATAAACCGCCTTTATGAAATGGTGCATGGCAACATCACGCCCCCGTTTCGTTTCGTGGCCTTTACCGACACAAGCGACGGCGTTAACCCGGCGGTTGATTGTTTTGATTTGCCGGAAATGCCCGGGTTCATGCCAAAAAACACGATTGGCCAGTGGCCCAAATCGCGGCTCTGGGCGCCGGTGCTGGGGGACCTTTCGGGTCCATTCCTTTTTGTCGATCTCGATGTGACGATTACCGGCTCCCTTGATCCGTTCTTTGAATTCGGATCGCCCGACGATGTGGTTCTTGCGCGCAATGCCGCAAAACCGCTGCAAAAGCTTGGCCAGACATCAATCTACCGGATGCCCGTTGGCGCATTGGCACCGCTGCAGGCGCAGTTCGCGTCGGACCCGCAAGCGGTCGCGGACAAGTATCGGTTTGAGCAGCATTTTGTGACCAAGAATGCGCCCAATGGGGTCAAATTCTGGCCCGTGAAATGGGTTCGACATTTCAGAATTGAATGCATTCCAAGGTTCCCGTTGAATTATTTCCTCGATCCGCGCCCCCCGAAAGGAACACGCGTCGTGATTTTTGCCGGCGCCATGAACCCCCCGGATGCGATCGCCGGGCAATACAACCGCAGAACCCCGCACCTGCCGCCGCTCGCTCACGTAAAGCGCGCGTTGAAGTCGAAAAACAAGCTAAAGGCGCTTCGCCAATATGCACGTCCCGCGAAATGGGTCGCAGATATCTGGTCGCAATCAAACACCTACAACGCAGCGCATGGGCCTGTCGAAAAATAACCGCAAAGAAATTGCAAACTTGGTCTTGCACCTTCCGGAGCAGTAACATAACTACACCGATGTTGGCGCGGGATGGAGCAGCCCGGTAGCTCGTCAGGCTCATAACCTGAAGGTCGTAGGTTCAAATCCTACTCCCGCAACCAAATTTTTACTTATATTACAATGCATTAGCGCCCTACGGGGCGCTTTGTGCTTTTGGCAGCAAACAGTTGTGGAAGCACTGTGGAAGCAATCAGCGGGAGTTCAGCCCTGTGACTCAGCAGCAACGCTCGCGAATCTTTTAGAACAACGATTGGTCTTAAAACAGGCATTCGTGCGGCACCCGTTCCATGACCGCTCCTAGCCCCAAGCGGACATTGCAGACACGCCCGATCGTCACCGCAAAGGGCTTATGCGCCCTTTTTCGCCCCCTGCTTGCAAAAGTGACCCAAAATGCACACATTTGGTTGGTGCGGGCGGAGCGCATTGCGCTAGTTCCCCTAGCAGGGACTATTCTTAATGCACGGGCATGTCCCAGCTTAGGCTACTTCTAGATACTCTAGGAATCCAAACTGTGAAATCATTGCGCCCGCACAAATTTTCGAGGACGTAATTGAAAAATAAAGAAGAAAATCAAAAAGGTGATCAGTTCGGGAATATCTGGATCACATCGCGCACACGGATGCAGTCACACGCACGCTACAAGCGATATGATCTTCTCTCGCATATCGTACTGACAGCATACTCGGTGCTGTTATTGGGGTTTTCTGTGTTTTCTCATCACTTAAACGGAAGCCAGATCGGTCCGTACGTCTCGGAGATATCGATAGTTCTCTCATTGTCAGTACTTTGCGCGTCGCTTGTGATCTGGGGTCTCAAATTTGGAAAAACCGCCGACGAACATAGAGAATGCTATCTAGCTTTGCAGCGCCTCTACGAAGATGATGATGCCAGAAAAGATACTTCTACATATCATCAAATTCTAGATCGCTACCCGAACCAGTCTGACTTCGACTACGAGGCGATGCTCTATAGAAACGTGTGGTGTCAAGGCAAAGAGCTTTTGGACCGATCTGGTGTCGTTTCATTTGGCTGGTGGCGTGCTACGAAGTTTCAAATCGTTCGCTCGTTGCGCATCATTGGAGCGACATTTGTTCTTACCCTACCGCTCATTTTTTTAGCTGTTTTGTATGCCGCAGAATGATTATCCGCTCACCTTCGAGCAAGTTTTTTCAGAGGCGCATCTAAGGTCGATTTTTGATGATCGGCTCAAGGACGCCAAGTTTACTGGGTTGGATGGGATATCAGTTTCGTCGTTCAAGCAGAACATCGATGCAGAGATCGCTCTGATCAGCAGAAAGGTGTTAGATGGAACTTTTAAGTTTACCAGATTCCGCGAAAAGCTGATCCTCAAGACTGCTCGCAAGCCGCCCCGCCAAATTTCAATACCCACAATCCGAGACGCAATAGCGCTCCGTGCTTTATGTGATCACCTTACGTTCCAGTTTCATGAGAGCAGGATGCGGCCGCCTCACGACTGCACCAAACGCGTTGCGCAGGCCGCGAAAGAAGCAGGTGCCTCAGACAGCTTCTTGCGTTTGGATGTCGTGAATTTCTATCCTTCAGTTGATCATGATATTTTAGTCAATCAGCTTCGAGATAAGAATGCGGACGCAAGAGCGATTTTATTGATTGAGAGGGCAATTAAAAACCCAACTGGTTTGGTAATCCCCCCATTTTCGGAGGGGCGCGTCAGTAGAATCTATGCTGCTTTCAGTTTCTGTATCGGTGTCACTCCGCCGATCCCCATGTTTGGTCTTTCGTTGTTATATGTCCAGAGCCAACGGGTGGCATGGTCTTGCACCTCTTCGATGCTGTTGAAGTGATACCGCCCAAGCCATTCCGTGCGGACAGTTCTGTTGTATCTCTCGACATAGGCGTTCTG
This sequence comes from Roseobacter denitrificans OCh 114, assembly GCF_000014045.1. NCBI lineage: Bacteria > Pseudomonadati > Pseudomonadota > Alphaproteobacteria > Rhodobacterales > Roseobacteraceae > Roseobacter > Roseobacter denitrificans. Next base: position 1,109,497 of record NC_008209.1, on the reverse strand, counting down.
TTGGGGCTTGCCGGGCTGGATGTAGATCAGCCCGATCCCCGCCTTCTCTGCCCAGTTCTGGAGCCTGGCGCTGACGTATTCTGGGCCATTGTCCACACGAATGGCCAACGGCTTGCCACGCCATGCAATGATCTGGTTTAGCGTCCGAACCACGCGTTCTGACGGCAGTGAGAAGTCGACCTCAATGGCCAAGCCTTCTCGATTGAAGTCATCCAGCACGTTCAGCGTCCGGAACGATCTGCCATCCGCCAACTGGTCGGCCATGAAGTCCATCGACCACACTTCGTTCGGGGCCTCCGGCACGGCCAGTGGCTCAGGCTTCTCCCGTTGCAGCCGTTTTCGGGGCTTGATCCGCATGTTCAGCTCCAACTCGCGATAGATGCGATAAACGCGCTTGTGGTTCCATTTGAACCCTTTCACGTTCCGCAGATGCAGCAAGCACAGGCCGAAACCCCATGTCTTCTTGGCATTCGTCAACGCGACCAGCCAATCAGCGATCAACTCGTTCTCATCGCTGAGCTTTGGCTGATATCGAAAGCAGGTCTCGCTGATTGAGAACGCCCGGCACGCCAGAGCGATGCTGGCGGAACGGTAGCGCACCGCCCATTCGGCCATCTCGCGTCTTTGAGACGGCCTCACCACTTTTTTCCAAGGGCTTCCTTCAGCAGATCGTTCTGCATGCTCTTCTCGGCATACATCTTTTTCAGCCGCTTGTTCTCTTCGTCGAGCTCCTTCATCCGCGCCATCAGACTGGCATCCATGCCGCCATATTTTGAACGCCACTTATAAAAGCTCGCGCTGCTCATCCCATGTTCGCGACACAGATCAGACACCGGCACGCCGTTCTCCGCCTGCTTCAAGATCGCCATGATCTGCGCGTCGCTGTACTTCGATTTCTTCATCAGAATCTCCTCTTCCATCTTCGAGAAAATTCTACTTCCGCAGACCCCTAAATTTCGGGGGGATTACCGTTTCGATGAGGGTGACAGGTCAGAAATCGGTGTGCCCCAAGGTTTGAGCATTTCAAACATTTTATCAATGCTTTACCTAGAAGGTTTTGACCACTATTTCGCGCAAAAGTATCGGTATTTTAGGTATGTCGATGATATTCTTTTAGTGGTGGGAGAGGAGCAAGCGGTCGGAATTCATGATGAGATAGCACGTCATATGAGAACAGAACTTCGCCTTAAGACGCACGATCTGGACCCCAACCAGCCAGACAAGACAGCTATCACTCCCGTGAAAATTGGTACTGAATATCTAGGTTATCATATTTCAAGTGACGGACTTCGGATCAGGGAACGATCCTACAAGAAGATGTTTCGTGCCATTGTCGGATGCCTTAGAGCATTGAAAGGCACTGCCCGAGTTGAGCAAGTACTTTGGCGCTTGAACTTGATTATCACGGGATGCCGCGTCGAAGAAAGATCGGTGGGATGGGTTTTCTTCTTTAGGCAATCGACAGACGTAGGGCAATTTCACAGGATGGATGCCTTTGTGCGAAAGCAACTAACGCTGTATGGTCTAAAAGATCAAATTTCGATCGTTAAACGCTTTGCTAAAGCCTATCATGAGACAAGGTTCAACCGGGATAATACGAATTATATACCAGACTTTGACAACTTCAGCCTCGCTGACATGATGAAGGCAATTCACCTAGTGAAAGGTATATCACTAGAGAAGCTGGGATCAATGGATCGCTCTGATGTGGAAGAGTTATATTGGAAGATGGTCAAGCGCGAAGTGGCGAAGCTCGAAAGAGAAACGGTGGACTTCCTCACTTATGGATCATGATGAGCCATAGTGAGTGGCTGGTGCGCAAGTCATGACTTGTGGCCCAAACGTCAAATCCCAACAAAATTATGCCGCGGAAGAGGCGCACAAATCTGGTATGAATTGGCCTGCCCAAGTTCAAATTGACCTGCTCCCCTGAGAGTCCGCTACTTTAGGTTAGCACTGTTCAGGTTTTGGTCTTCCTTTGACCGTTGGTGATACTCCCACGGCGTGAGCCCGTCGAGGCTCGAATGTGGGCGGTAGTGATTGTAGTCGCCGCGCCATGCCGCAATCATGCGGCGGGCATGGCGCAAAGACGGGAACAGGTGTTCATTGAGGCATTCTTCGCGCATTCGCCCGTTGAAGCTTTCGACAAGACCGTTCTGCATCGGCTTTCCTGGCGCGATGTAGTGCCAACCAACTTTGCGGTTTTCCTGCCATTTCAGCATCGCATTGCTGGTCAGTTCTGTGCCGTTGTCTGAGACCACCATGCAGGGATAGCCACGGAGTTCTGCGATGCGATCCAGCTCACGGGCAACACGCGTGCCTCCGATGGATGTGTCCACCACAGCGGCCAGGCATTCCCGGCTGAAGTCATCGATCACATTCAAAACCCGGAACCGGCGACCATCCTCCAATGCATCCGACATGAAGTCGAGTGACCATCGCTGGTTCGGCCCCTGCGGGATCGCCATAGGCGTCCTGGTGCCCACAGCACGCTTGCGCCCGCCCCGTTTGCGAACGGTTAACCCTTCTTCGCGGTAGAGCCGGTACAGCTTCTTCCAGTTCACTTGCCATCCCTCGCGCTTCAGTAGGATATGCAGACGGCGATATCCGAACCGTCGCCGCTCGGACGCCAGTTCCTTCATCCTGGCCCGCAATTCCGTGTCGGCGGGGCGCTTCGACCTTCGCCGATAAACACGCGGATCGATCCCGGCCAAGGAACAGGCCCGTTTCTGATTGTAGCCCTTGGTCTTCATGGCCCAGTTCACAGCATTCCTCCTCGAACCGGGCCTCAGAAGTTTTTTCCGAGCATCTCTTTCAGCGTCGCCACGTCCATCATCTGCTCGGCCAGCATCTTCTTCAGTTTGGTGTTCTCGCTTTCAAGCGTCTTGAGCCGCCGTGCGTCGGACACTTCCATGCCGCCATACTTGGATCGCCACTTGTAAAAAGTCGCATCGCTGATCCCATGCTTGCGGCACAGCTCTTTCGCGCCAAGCCCGGCCTGGTGCTCTTTCAAAATGCCAATGATCTGCTCTTCGCTGAAACGGCTTCTCTTCATCGTCTGTCTCCTCAGTTGGAGAACAGGCTAACCAAAATTCGAGGACTTTTCAGGGGAGCAGGTCAATCCAAAATCCGTTCGTCGAATGACTGATCAAGGGTGAAACTAGGTGTTCCTTTTCTGACGGTATCGGCCCTTTACTGACAATTGTCTTGACGACCGCTGCCGCGTTGCGGCTTCTTCAAAGCTGACGTTGGGCCTGAAAATTCCCGATGGGCAAGTCAGTCCCAACCAAACTCTTCGACAATGCGAGTTCTGTAAGCCGTTGCAATCTGGTCGGGCGCTCTACGAACGTACTCTTCAGCCCTAGCGGCAGAATGTCCTGAAAGACCAACGAGGTGCGAGATGACATCCTCAATAGACGGATGATCGTTGTTCTGCTCCGTGATTGGTGATTTGGAGGGTAGACCAGTCCACACGACCCCCGCAAAACCAAGTTTGTTCGCCCAAGCCTCAACAAGCTCCGCGCCATGGTGATCAGATGAACCATCGCCAGTCCAAAATGCTGAGTTCTTTGTGCTTGGGAGGCCTTCGCGCTTAGCAAGTGCTTGGCGCGCTTCCTCTAACGAGGTAGATGACAGAGTGTTCCATAGCGTCGGACACACAGTGCCCCGCTCGCAAACAACAAGTGTCATGCGTCCGTCATTCGATTTTCGAGCGAATTCAAGCGGCATCTTGGGCCCATCCTCGCGCCACTCATGCGAAACGGGTAGGCCGCCGGGCTCCCAAATCAACGATCCCCAACCGAGGCAAGCAAATCTAGTTTTGCCCTCTTGTCTATTCATTTTCGTGCCATTCGCGGATGGTTCTGGTCAGGTTTGACAACGCAAGCCCTCGACTGGTCCGGACATCGAGCATCGCAAAGCCTTCAGCGAACTTCACAACACTCTCCCCGTCCAAAAGGAACTCAAATTGTCCACTCGAATATTCGTCTTCGTGGTCATAATCTACGACCCGCCAGTTTCCGAGAACTTCGCCATCGCGAGTGATCACATCGCCATGCGCCAGTTTAGGTTCGTATCCGCTTTCCATCCACTCATCGTGGCCGACGAAGTTTATCGGGTAAATCAAATTCATATGTTACAGACTAGATCAAATATCAGGCCGCACAAGTAGTGCTTAGATACGGTCGTTAGCGCCTTTCACCCCACAATCGACCTCCACTAGATAATCGAAATGATGGCTGCAGCCCGTCGTTCTGGACATTGCGTTCGCAATGCTGGGGTCTATCCGACAAGTTTATGTTTTTGTTCCTCTCGAGTCCGAGTAACATAGAGCCATTCGAGCAAAAAAGTGGATAAGAGAATGCCCGCGAGTCCTGAAGCAACAGGTGGCGTCGGCTACACCTTTGAAGATTCTGTGGTGGCATCATATTTGACCAGCCTACTTGTTGAAGGCGGTGCGCGGGGAATCTCTGAAGCTATTACTGGTGGCGTCTTTCTGCAGCGTGCGGCTCTTGGTGAGCCGCTAGACGATATAATCGTGGAGGCGTCGGATCGATACGGCCAACCTGCCAAATTGGCTCTCCAAGTAAAGCAGAGCCCAACCCTGAGTTCTGCTGAAACGAATACCGATTTTCGAGATGTCATTTCTGCTAGCTGGAGAGAACTCGAAAAAGACGGCTTAAGAAAAGGTCGGGATCGCGTTGGTTTAGCTGCTGCCAATATCGCTCAGTCCACACTTCGAGCGGCTCGTTCTTCGCTTGAATGGGCTCGTGTATCCACGTCGGCAGACGACTTTTTTAGACGGCTCAAAACCGAGAATTTCGCAAGCGAAGCACAAAGAAGGTTTGTGAGCGATGTTCAAGCCCTGTTGCCGGCAGAGGCGCAAGACGAGGAAAATTCGTGGCAGTTTCTAAGGCATTTCGTCATCCTCGTCTTTGATACGCTTTCAGAGGGAGCGTCAGGCTCATTCGAGGCAATTGAGCGTCTGCGAAACGCGCTACCAACTGGAGAACGTCATCGTGCAGAAGAGCTTTGGGTGCGACTTTCCCAAATATCACGACAAGCGTCGGGCGCAGCAGGTAGCTTTTCAAGGGCAACATTGGTTGAGCAGCTTTCGGGAGCGTTTGATCTTTCGTCTCTTCCAAGCATGCGCAGAGATCTGGTGAAGGTAGCAGAAGAAACAAGACACGCTCTTCAAGGTATCCGAATGGATGTATCTGGGCTGGTTATTCCACGTAATAGTATTCTGGATAAGATTAACGATATCGATGATGGCAAGCGGTTTATCCAATTGGCGGGCGAGGCGGGTTCGGGAAAGTCGGCGGTGTTACGTGCGCTGGCCGAAGAGCACACCCGAAACGGTTTCGCTCTTGTTCTGACCGATAAGCGTCTCGTCGGCCCCGGCTGGCCTTCGCTGGCCGCGCACCTGCGCCTAGAAACGGAACGGCTCGCTGACCTCCTTTTTGAGCTAGCCACACTGGGAAAGCCAACTCTCTTCATCGACGGAATAGATCGCTTAGGTAAAGAGGCCCGTCAGACGATTTCAGACATCGTGACTACTCTTCTTGATGACCCGAGGCTTGCGGACTGGCGCGTTGTGGCATCTACTCGGTCGTCAAATCTCGAAGACTTGAGGATATGGCTCCCTCCTCAACTCATTGAGGAGGGCCAAGCCCACATCGTCGAGATCGATGGATTTGATGATAATGAGGCTGGCGTCCTTGCTGAGCGATTTCCAGCGATGCGCGATGTCCTGTTTGCCGAGGGTCAAGAGCAGGAATTTGCAAGGCGCCCTTTCTTTGCTCAGGTGTTAGCACAACGTGCAGTGGGCACTGATGGAACACCGGGCAAGTTTTCCGAGATTTCGCTAGCACAGGTTTGGCTAGAAGGGCCTCAGGGTTTACATGACAAAGCCTCTTCAATTGAACGTCGTCAAGCGATGGGTGAGCTAGCCGCCAGATGCGCTCAAACAACCAATAGAAGCGGCGCAGTAGAAGGCATTTCCGCCCAGGCTCTGACCGCACTAGTGCAAGAGCGAGCGATTACTGAGGTTGCGGGAAGCGGACAATATTCTTTTACCCACGACATATTTCTTGAATGGGCAATGTTCGGATTGTGTCGCCAAAATGGTCCAGACTGGCCGGGCACCCTCGCGGCTGCTGGCGACAGGCCCGGATTAATCCGGGTAGTGGAGCTACTATCACAGTCTGAATTCGAAGCCGGTGATAGATGGACTGAAATTCAGTTGGCACTAGAGCAGCAAGAAGCTTGGCGTCATTGGAGCAGGGTTTGGCTCCTTGCCCCCTTTGCCTCTCCGGCGTTCTTTGATCGCAAAGAATCAATTTCGGAATTTTTGAGCGAAGACCACCGGCTTATTCGGCTCCTTTCTTCTTTCCGCGCGCATAAAACTATCGAAAACCTTTTGGTGGTTCACGGTGCGTTCGAACTTGGCGAGAAAACTAAATTCGAAAAGTTCAGAATAGCTGACTTTTTGTCATGGCCCCGCCCTGTTCGGAGTTGGAGGAGATTGCTGATCTGGCTGCTTTCTCTAGATTGGAGTGAGGAAACAATCGAGGACATAGTCGACACGTTCGATGTATGGCTTAACCTGTTTCAAGATTATCCCGACAGGATCAAAGATCGTTTTGCTGAACGAAGCGATCAAATGCTGACTGAGTGGGATGCCTATGACTATTGGGATCGGGGCAAAACGACCACTCCGCTGGGTTTTCATAAGGACGGTTTCGGCAGCAAACTTCGACAGGCTTTCCTAAGGTCCTCTCTCACCAACAAGGACCTACTAAGACGTAGGCTTCAAGCGTGGACAACCGAACGGATTGACGACAAGGTCCAAACCAGCGTCTTTGCATGGAGCATGCGTCTTGCCAGTGTTGTCCCTGAAGCCCTAGCAGACTTTTCCTTCCAAGCATTTATCGACCCACTACCATCAGAGTCAGCCGAGAGGTCGCGAGGGCAGATGATCGGTTGGTCGCCCCATATGAATGATTGGGACTCACCCGGCATTAGCAACTATTCGCGCCACTGCCATCCAGCCTCTCCTATTCAGCAACCATTCGCAGCCCTTTTCGAGCACGCGCCTCAAGAAGGACTTCGTTTAATTCGCAAGCTGCTCAGCCGGACCGTTGTCGCGTGGCGAGAGCTACCCCTATACGACTATCGCAACCGTGAAATTCCGGTTCCATTCAGCGTGGATTTCCCCTGGGGAACTCAAACATTCTGGGGCGACCAAAGGATTTATGGTTGGTATCGAGGCCTGTTTTCTTGCGACATCCTCGAGTCGGCACTTATGGCGCTGGAAGATTGGGCGTTCGCCGAGCTTGAAGCCGGACGGGACGTTGATGAGATCGTAAGGGAGCTTGTTACAGGACACGAAAGCGTTGCCACGCTGGGTATCGCTCTGGGAGTCTTGTTGGACAAGGACGCGCTGTCACCTACGGCAGCGGCTCTGGTAGGCTGCCAGCGAATTTGGGCCATGGATGAGTACCGCTGGCAACACGACGTCAAAGGCCATCACTCAAACGAAATCGGAGCTAGCTTCGGCTGGTCAAACGATACAACTCATCTCGAAGCGTTGAGACGCCTCAACTCGAGGCCTTCCCGAAAAAAGAACATCGAGTGGCTGGCGAAGATATTCATCCTCACGGCTAACGAGCAGCGCGAAAAAATGATCGAACAGCTCTCGCGCTTTCCCACTGAATTGCCCTTCACCCACGAAGGTCAAGACCAAGATGACAATTTGATCGCATATTATCGGAAGCGAGCCGAGGAATGGGCAGCAATTGCTGACCTTTCGAACTATGCAAAGGTGGAGACCATCGATGGCAAGGTCGGCGTCGCATTCCAGCCTTCGGACGAACGCGTGCAGCAAGCGGAAGAAGCAAGCGAACGACTAGCCCATTGGAACGAAGGCTTCCAACTGCTGAAACAAGCTGAAGTTTGGTTCGAAAGCGGCACGATCGATGATCAGGTGCGAGATGAGATAGTAGCACTTGCCCTTGAAGTCGATAACGAGGACCTGTTCACTTCCGGTTATGATGCCGGAGACCCCGGTCATCGCCGAGCTGGCGGAGTAGCTGCTGTATCAGCAGCGATGCTGAGTTTTGGGTTGGATATTCCAAAGGATCATCTGGAATGGGCAGAAAGCGTTGCATTCCGTGCCGCTAACACCGTTCCCGCAAACGAAGAGTTTTTTCACGCGGAAGCTCCTGCCGACGACAGACCCGAGACGTTTGCTTCAAAAGGATTGGCGGCGATAGCCAAAAATGGTGGACCATCAGCAAGTTCAGCACAGGAAGAACTGGTTCGGTTGTGCTTTCATCCCTACAACGGCGTGCAGTTGTCTGCCTTGGCAAATGCCGCGTCATGTTGGCGAGAGCAAAAGAAATTCGCTGGCAAGAGCACGGCGCTCGCCTTCAAGCTGACGACTCTTGAATTGGATCGTGGTTCGCCTGATTGGTATCGACGATGTGATGAGCGGGACAACCTTCTGGCCTCCGAAAAACAGCAGCTGTTTGAAGCGACTATGCGAGGTCTAGCTTCTGGTGACAGGAACGGGATGTCTGAGACCTATGCCGAAATCGTGCCGGAACACTTGGATCGATGGCGGGTCAAGGACTTCGCGTCGATGTTGTCAATCATCCCGAAAGACCGGTTCAACGAAGATGATGCTTTTCGTGACGACCTAACAGCTCTTCTGCATAGCTTCGTTGAAAAGCTCACTGCGGCGATTGGCGCAGCTGACGAAGCCGAGCGCCGTTCAGGCTCAAGCCTAAGTTTGGAGTTTTCCAATTGCATTTGGGACTTGGCAGCGCTGTGCGAGAAATTGCCAATTGAAATCGTTCGTAGTGCAATCATACCACTGTTGTCTCAGTTGCCCCAAGAGCCGAGGAGCGAAGTTCTCTCGACTTTCGCAAATGCGTACTCCTGCATGCGAATTCTGGATGCACCGAAAGTTCCAGCGGGCATTGTTGGTGTTTTACTCGACATCTTTGAGGCGGTTGAAGATCATCCCGATTGGAAACGTCCTGAGTGGCGGGAGGACTATGGTCTTCCTGATCAGCTTCACAAATTGGTTCGTATCGCAATGGGGGCAAATTGGGATCGGCCAGCAATGGGGGCGGCCCGCTTCGCTAACAGTGAATGGTCTGATGCAAGGCTACTTGACCCATTGATCGATTGGATGCTCCAAAGATTTGGCCACCTGCCGCAGGTCATGCAAGCATTCTTGCTCCATGTTGAAAGGTCATTCGATCATCGCGAGAGCGAATTCCTCGCTTCGAGGTTGGATGGAATCGCGCCCACCGTTTGGCAGTCTAGAGGGTTCTGGTCCGGGGGAAGAACTGCACAGCTCGCCGGTCTAATTCAGTCCTTTGCCGAACGAGATGCCCCATTGCAGCCTGATGTCCACGTTGAGTTCTTGAAAATTCTCGATCACTTGATTGAACTTGGAGATCGTCGTGCAGCTGCGCTTCAAATTAGCTCGCTCTTTGACCTGCCACGTTTCAAAAAGCCGCCACAGGTTGCAAAAACCGAAATTTCGAAATGAGTCCCCACCACAATTTCGCGTCCAAGTTTCGTTTTGTTGGTCAAGGCCTCACCCGTTTGCATATGCGGCCAATGACCAGATTCCGCCCTTCTTGCGTAAGGTGGTCAAATCGAACAGGTGAAGTCAGGTAGGTTACGACGGTTGCGCCCTCCCGCAACCAATATCACCAAACAATACCAAAGCCTTAGGCCTCGCATCACGCGAGGCATTTTGCTTGTGTGCATTCCATGTCAACGCTACGTCAACGTTTGACGAGTCGCATAAAAAATATTCAATGGAAGCAACGCCACAGCTCGAATGCAGGCACTCTTTTATCGCAGGCAGTTTCCGGATGCGGCTCATTGAAACTGATCCCGAGCAATCGCGATGTCAAAGAAAACACTGATTAAAGCCAATCTCAAAACGCTTGGCGCGCCCAAAGTCACCGATCTCGTGATGGACTTGGTAAAGGGGTCCGCAGTCTTGCAGCGTCGCGCCGTGATGGAGCTAAGCGCAGCACCGGCCCCGCGTGCGGTGCGCAGCAAGAATGCCACGCCAGTTCAAACTCGACAATGACACTCGGTCAGTGTGAAATGCAGACATCAACCTAGGGGGCGGGGAGTTGTCGTACGTACGAGAGCCGCTCGATTCGCCGAGCTGTATTCTATCAAATGAAACTCTAAAAGCTCTGCTGTCTGCGCCTTGCTTCCGTCGGAGAGTCACGCTGCGAAGGTCCGCGGTTTCTGCTGGAGCTTTTCCTTTAAACCGAAGTTGTGGTTTAAGCTCGCACCGAAGTAATCCTCTCCATCTGTCCTATGGGGGCACTTTTCCGAAGCTGGTTTCCACCACGCTGTTCCGCGGCGCAATTGACGATCGCGCAATTCATGTCAACGTTACGTCAACCCGTACAGGCCTATTTGGCTCGGTTTGGCCAGACCCCGCATCACGAGATCAGAGAAGCTGAAGAACACGCCCGCCAAAAGGGCCAAGACAGATCCGGCGGCCACGAGGATCAGGGTTATCATCTCAGTAATATCCTAGCTGGACAGGCCGACGGCGCGCCCGATGTAGAACCGGTCGGTCAATTCTTCGGCAAGGAACCGGGCAACATCGCTTCGGGCGACCTTCAGGTCGAGACCACGGGCCGTATTCGGGACATCTTTGACAACCGGCCTCAGCGTTGCGCTGTCGGTAAAGGCGGCGGGCCGCACGATTGTCCAGTCGAGACCGCTGGCCTGAACCAGCTTTTCCTGCACCTGGTGATCGCGAAACACCGGGGCTAGAAGCGCGCCGAACATGACGAACTTCCACCAGAAATTGAGGGTCTGCCAACTCTCGCCGATGCCCAATGTCGATTGGCAGACAAGTCGAGAAACGTCATGCGTATGCATGGCCTTGATGATGTTCAGGGTGCCTTCCGAGCGCACAACACTTTTGCGGGACATACCTGACCCAAGCGTGACGATAACGGCGTCCTGTCCCCGGACGGCCTGTGCGACATCCTCGGCGTTCAAGGCATCGCCGGACATACGCCGCAGATTCTCGTGGGAAAGCCCAAGCCGTTCCGAAGCGCGCGCGAAGGCGGTGACGACATGACCGGCATCGAGCAAGGTTTCAACGGTGAGGCGGCCGACGGATCCTGTGGCCCCAAAAACAACGACTTTCATTTTCTCTATCCTTCTAGTTTGGGCGAATATTGCTTGACACTGTGTACAGTTGACAGTGTGTCAATTAAGCTTATCTTGACACCATGTCAAGTGATGCACCCCCTACCCGCACTCGTATTTTAGAAACCACCCTGAACCTGGTAGGTTCAGGCAGTTCCAAGACGCGCATGTCCGATATTGCCAAAGCAGCGGGTATCAGCAGACAAGCCTTGTATCTCCACTTTCAGAGCCGCGCCGATCTCCTGATTGCCGCAACCCGGCATCTCGACACGATCAAGGACGTCGACGCACGGATGGCCGCAAGCCGGGCGGCAGCGACGGGACAGGCCCGCTTGACGGCCTTTGTCAAAGCCTGGGGCGATTACATTCCGGAGATTTATCAGTGCGCGTTGGCGTTGCGCGCGATGCGTGCCGACGACCCAGAGGCCGCGGCTGCTTTGGATGATCGCATGCAGGCGGTGCGTGAGGGGTGTGCGGCAGCGGTTGCGGCACTTGACACTGACGCAGCGCTGCGGCCCGAACTGTCCAAAGAGACAGCAACGGACATAATCTGGACCATGCTGTCTGTTGAAACCTGGGAACAACTGACCCAGCAATGCGGGTGGGCGCAGGACCAGTATATAGCGTTGATGCAAGCCCTGACCGCTCGCGCGGTGTGCCGGGAAGATTATCATACATAGGCTGCGTTGCGCTTGACGACCTATGATATCACCATTGCTACAACCTTGAACAACGGGCCCGGCAGCGCGACGCGGTACGGCCGAGCAACGCCTTCAGGCTTTTTCGGGAATGTCCGCGCCCAAACCCGCCCAGATCGCGGCCATAACCTGTCCGATCGGCCGGTCCCGTCGTCGGATCGCAAAAATCTCGGTGTGGCGCGGGGGAAATCCCTCGACGTTAAGGGGCACCAGAGCACCGGTCGCCAAATCGTCCTCCATCAGATGCTCGGGGATACCGCCCCAGCCCAGTCCGGCCTTGATAATCGATTTCTTCGCCTGAAAGTCCGAAACCGTCCACCGCTGACCACCGGACAGAAGATCGCGGCTTTGATCAAAGTTGCGGCCACCGGTGCCGGACACGACGACTTGGGTGTAGGCTTGCATTTCGCGTCTTGAGCGGACTCCGGAACGCTCTGCCGCGGGAAAATCCGGGCTGGCGACAGGACGTATGGTTATTGTACCGACGGCGAGGGTCTCCACCTCCCCAATGGGGACATCGGCAAGGCTGGCGATGATCAGATCGGCCTCGCCGCTGATCAATCGCTCCAATGGTCCGCCCATCATTTCGCTGGCGACCTTGATTTGTGTGCTTGGGAACCTGCGCCCAACCTCCTTCAGAACGTCCAGGATCGGATCAAGCGACATGGTGGCGCTGATCGCGATGGAGATTATCGGTTCTTGATCACTTCGCAGCCCGGCGGCCACTTCCTTGAGCCAATTGACGTGTTCGAGAACGCGCGTTGCCTCACGAAAAAAGACTTCGCCCTCCGATGTGAGCTGCGGGCGATAAGAGTCGCGGGACAGGAGGAGAAAGCCCACTTCCTCTTCCAGCTTCTTGATCTGGTGGCTCACAGCGGATTGCGCCTTGTTCAGGCGCTCCGCCGCAGCGCGGAACGTGCCCGACGCCACGATCGCATCGAGAGTCAAGAGTTGGTCCAATGTCATGGGGCCTCATATGATCGTATTTCTAGATCATATAAATGAAAACTCGATATTATCAATCGGTGTGCATCGTTGCTACCTGTCGGGCACAACGAACATGGAGCGTTTTATGAAACTCTACTACAAATCCGGTGCCTGCTCTCTTGCGAGCCACCTCATGCTGACCGAGGTTGGCATACCCTTTGAGATCGAAGCCGTTGATACGGCTGCCGGGCGGACAGAAAGCGGGAAAAACTACCGCGATATCAATGCCAACGGCTATGTACCAACGCTTGAACTCGATAGCGGGGAACGCATCAGCGAAGGCGCCGCGGTCCTGCAATACATCGCAGACTCCAATCCGGCGCGTGCCTATGCACCTGCACCGGGCACGGTGGAACGCGCGCGCGTGCAGCAATTCGTAAACTACGCTGCCACGGAATTGCACAAATCATGGGCCCCCGTGTTCAGCGACAGTTCTACAGAATCCGAAAAAGCCGCAGCGATGGCCAAAGTCAAAAGCAAGTTCGACTACCTCGAAACGGTCTTTGCCGATGGCAGGGCGTATCTGGTCGGGAATACCTTCTCAGTCGCCGACGCGTACACCTTCATCCTCGTCTTCTGGGCCAACTTCAAGGACATTGATCTGTCTGGCTGGCCCAACCTGTCTGCCTTTGTGGATCGGATCGCTGCGCGACCCGCGACCAAGTCGGTCTTTGCGGCAGAGGGCCTCGCATGACGGGCGCGCCTGATGAAGTGGCTGTCAGAAGCCTGATGAAGCGGTATTTCGACGGGCTCTACCACTCGGACAGCACGGTTTTGCGCAGCGTGTTTCACGACGATCTGACGTATGTGAACGGGACAATCGGAACATACGAACACATGGGCCTTGAGGCATACATGACCCGGATCGATGCTCGTACGCCGCCTGCTACGCGTGGCGACCCCCGCGAAGAGGTCATCGAGCGCGTTGTCTTCAAAGGCGATCAGATCGGCCTTGTCGAGGCGCGCATGACCATGATGGGTCGCAACTACCAAGACCTGCTGACACTCATCAACACGGAGGACGGATGGCGGGTGCTGACCAAGGTATTCTCAATCGTCGAACGAAAGGAATGAACCAATGCCATACGTGAACATCAAGGTGACACAAGAGGGCGGCCCGCAGGGAACCGGTCCCTCGGCGCAGGAAAAGGCCCGGCTAGTTGCAGGGGTCACGGAACTGCTGTTCGAGGTGCTGGGCAAAAACCCTGCGACAACTTTCGTCGTGATTGACGAGGTGTCACTCGACAATTGGGGGATGGATGGCAAGCAGGTGCGGACAATTCGCGCAGCGCAAGGCTGATCGCGCTATCCAGACCTTCAGTCAGAAACGGCATATGTCGGTGCGCTCCAACGCGCGCCGGCGTCTACGCGGGGGGCTTTATGCAGCGGAAGCTATACAAAAACCGGGAAGTGCTCGCAGGTTACGGCTGGATGTCGGTCGCTGTCTTGATATGGGCCAGTTGGCTCGTTCTTACGTCCAGCGGGCGCGTGACCGCGCTGTCCGTTGTGGACCTCGCCTGGTTTCGCGCGGCAATTCCGGCGGCGGTCCTCCTCCCCGTTCTCTGGCGTAACCGGGAGCATGTTGCACGGCTTGGGGTGAAACGCTGTGTGCTACTGTCGGCCTATGGCGCGCCGTTCACCTTATGCGTCGGATATGGTCTCACCTTTGCACCGGTCGCGCATGCCGGTGCGATGGTCCCGGGCCTCATGCCCGTCTTTGCGATTGCCCTTGGGGCGATCTTCTTGGGGCAACGCATCTCGCCCCGGAAAGCTGTGGCAAGCCTTTTCATTCTTTCGGGCACCGGGGTGATCCTGTGGTACACATCAAGTGCCCCTGAGGGCGACGCGGTTTGGGTCGGGCACGTGCTTTTTCTGCTGGGTGCACTTTGTTGGGCCTGTTTTGCCGTGACGCTCGGGCGATCTGACGTCGGACCTTTCGTGGCAACGGCCATTGTCGCAGCCCTGTCGGTCTTGGTGCTGACACCGATCTTGGCGTTCCCCGGTGTATCGCAGATCAGCAGCGCCGACCTCCGCGATGTTACTTTTCAGGCAGTGTTCCAGGGTGTTTTGGCTGGCCTTGTGTCTCTCTTTGCCTTTGGCCGCGCGCTTCAACTTATCGGAAGCAGGGCCGCAGCACTGACCGCGCTCACACCGGGCATTGCGGCTGTGTTGGCAATTCCGGTTCTCGACCAATTCCCGCACGGCGCTGAGGCTGCCGCTTTGATCCTCGTCATTCTGGGTCTTTTTGTCCAAGCTACGGATGCCGCCAACGCACCAAAAGCCAATCACCAAACCCATGCGCGAAGGGACTGAGCATGGCGCACGACCGACAAAAGCGCACCCTTGGGGAGTTCTGGTCCGTCCTGCGAGAAGAAGCCGAAATCGTGGTGCGATCCGAACCCTTCTTGGCCCCGGTCCTGCAAAACGCAGTTCTGCGCTGGAACGCCTTTTCTGACGCGCTCGCCCGGCGGCTCTGTGACGCCCTTGGCTGTCATGAGGTCGCCCGCGACACTTACGGTGCGCTGTTCTCGGACACCATCAAGGCTGATCCAACGATTTCGACCGCGGCGGCACAGGATCTTTTCGCGATTTACAGCGGTGATCCGGCGAGCCTGACATTTGTCCAGGCCTTTCTCAGTCACAAGGCGTTCCACGCTGTGCAGATGCATCGCATTGCCCACCGTCTTTGGCTGGACGACCGGCGCGAACTTGCGCTTTGGCTGATGAACCGCGCATCAATGACCTTGGGTCCCGACATTCATCCGGCTGCCCGGCTCGGGGTTGGATTGATGTTGGATCATGGGGCAGGAATCGTGATCGGCGAAACCGCCGTTGTCGAAGACCATGTCACAATCCTGCAAAACGTGACGCTGGGTGGCACGGGAAAAATCCGGGGAGATCGCCATCCCAAGGTACGGCAGGGCGTGATGATCGGTGCTGGGGCAAAAATTATCGGCAACATCGAAATCGGCGCGTTCAGCAAGGTCGGCGCGGGCAGTGTCGTGCTGAAAGATGTGCCTGCGCGGTGTACAGTGGCCGGGGTTCCAGCCCGGGTCGTGCGCCTCCACCCGCAGAGCACCCCGGATGCGGGGACAGCCCGGTACTTTCAGACTGAGCATTAAAGCGTCATGCGAAAAACCTGAATCACATGACGCATTGACATCCGTCATCTCAGACAATGATTAGTCGGTCAGGTTTCTCGCACCGGGCTTCAGGCAACACCGTCGCGGTGAAGAGGCCGCAGCCCCATGTGCCGGTTCACGTCCTTATACAGCAAATACCGAAAATCACCGGGGCCACCCGCGTAACACGCCTGCGGGCAAAAGGCGCGCAACCACATGTAATCGCCCGCTTCGACCTCGACCCAGTCGTTGTTCAGCCGGTAGGCGGCCTTGCCTTCCAGAACATATAGCCCATGCTCCATCACATGGGTTTCGAGAAAAGGGATCACCCCGCCCGGCTTGAAACTGACTATGGTGACATGCATGTCGTGGCGCATGTCGCCCGGGTCAACGAAACGCGTCGTGGCCCATGCCCCATCCGTGTCAGGCATCACCGTTGGCGCAATCTCCTGTTCGTTTGTGATGATCACGTCGGGCTGCTCAACACCCGGCACAGCCTCATAGGCTTTGCGGATCCAGTGAAACACCAGCGGGTCCGATCCCTTGTTGTGCATTGTCCAGTTGCATGATGGGGGCAGATAGGCATAGCCGCCGGGTTCTAGAACATGTGTTTGCCCGGCAACCGTCAGGGTTGCCTGCCCCTCGACAACAAAAAGAACGGCCTGCGCCTGTGGGTCGGTTTCCGTGCGGTCCGACCCGCCACCGGGCGAAATCTCCATGATGTAGTGGGAAAACGTCTCGGCAAAGCCGGTCATCGGACGCGCCAGAACCCACAGACGGGTGCCCGTCCAGAAGGGCAGAAAACTCGTCACGATATCGCGCATCGTCCCCTTGGGGATCACAGCATAGGCCGGTGTGAAAATCGCACGATCCGTCAGCAGGGTTCTCTGATCCGGGTGTCCTCCTTTGGGGGCGAAATACTGCGCGGACATGATGGCTCCTTTCAGGCTTGCAAGCGCAGTATCGGCAAGGGCTCACTGTCTAACCAGACCGAATAACGCGACAACACCTTTCGGCTTCATTTGAAAATGCCGCGAGATCAGAGGCAGACCCAGGCCCCAAGGTGACTGTCATCAATGTCGGCAAAGTGTATCTTAAGCGGCTCGTGATCATCAACGAATGACGATGCAAACCCACGCTGCGGCAGCGACCGGCGCACAAAGAAACCGGCGATCCAGACACCCAACAGCAACCCGTTCTTTTCGCGCAACTCGATCCGGTGGCCCTGGATGTCGCCATAATCCAGCGTACCGCTCATGTTGGACATACGTGCATCGAAACACACAAGGCCATTGCTGTAAAAGCGCCAGCGCACAGCCCCCCAATCGCATTCATCTATCGTCGCAGGCCCTGTCCAGAGATATTCCCGCCAGCGCAATTCGCCCTTGGCACCCTCGTTCAAAACTCCCTGCGAAGAGGCATCATTGTTTTGCGCCTTCCAGCGGACATAGCCGACGGGCTCGTCCTCGCGGCCGATTGGAATACCTTCACTGGACAGGCCAAATGTCTTTTTGAGGATATTGTCGCCGTCTACACCCTTCTTCTTGGCGTCATCGGCAAGGTTAGAGACAAGCTTGGATGCAACTGACCAGATCATGGTTCCCCTTTCGACGTATCCCGTAAGCAGGCCCGTTCAGACTGGGGAATAACACTGCCCGGTTCAAGGAAAGACTGCGCACGCCCGCGGCACGGGTGGTCAGATCAGTTCAGCGCGACGCGCATCCGGGCAGAACTGCAAAAACAACGCTGCGCGTATTCAACCTTGCGCAGGGCAGAGGCATCATATCCGACGGCAATGTTGCAATCTTCGCGTGCAGCACCGGCCATCTGAAAGGCGGCACCGCTGCGGCGCGCGGCGGCAAGTTGCGCAAAAAAACTTTCCGCTTCGGACAGGCGCGATTCAAGGTCCGTTTGCAATTCATCGCCGACAGAGGACGCCGTGAGCGGAACTTCGCGGTACGTTCGGCAGGCCGCCAGCATCTCGCCCAAGGTCACGGTGACACGCCGGTTCAACCGTTCAGGCCCCGCGACACTCACAAGCAACTCACGCTCGCCACGGCTTGAGACCGTACCGATCCGGTCGACGCTGACCCCCTGTTCCAACAAGGCAGCTGAGACCGCATTCGCGCGGCGCAGGCCCAGTTGATCATTATAGCCTACACCACCAACAGCATCCGTAAAGCCAATGAGTACAGTCGGTTTATACGAAGGGTTTTCCTTCAACTGCTCGGCAATCTCGACAATCTTGGCCTGCGCCTCGGCATCCAGTTCAGCCGAGTCAAAGTCGAAATTGATCGTCCCGATATCTTGTGCGGACAGTGAAACAGGCAAGAACAGGCAAAGCGCCAAGAGCATTCTGAACAACACGTGGGATCCAACCAGCTAATCTACAGTTGTTAAAAGTGATACTGCACTGTCACACTCTGCACAAGAACAGAACAAAAATGAGGCAACTTCTGTACAATTCCCAGTGGAGACTATTTGTTATGTGTTAAAAGAGCAGAATAAAAAATCACAGTGGGTTGCAAGTTATGATGTTGTCCAAACAGGCACTGATGAAGACGAAAACAAGCATCCTCGCTTTCGCGCTGGGGTTGTGTATATCGCAACCTGCGTCGGCGCTGTCGCTGGAAGACGCCATTCTGTTCGTGTTGGAAACCAACCCTGAGATCAAGGCCGCCGAAGCCAACAAGCAGGCGATTGAATTCGAACTTGATCAGGCCAGAAGCTTTTTCGCCCCGCGCGTTGAATTTGAATCCCGCGCCGAGGGCAGCATCAATGATGGCACGCGCACCAGTGATCTGACCTCCTCGGACGATGCGATTTTCGGCTATGAGGTCACGGGCCGCGTGACGCAGCGGCTTTATGACGGCAAGGCGACACGGTCGGAAGTGGAGCGGCAGGCCTACCGGATCGACGCCGCCGCCTATCGCGTTCTTGAGCGTGCCGAATTTTTGTCGCTCGAGGCCATTCGCGTCTACAGCGACGTTCTGCGCACCCAACGGGTGACGCAACTGGCCCGCGAAAACCTGACCTATCACCGTGACATCCTCGAACAAATCCGCAGCGGGTTTGACAATGGCATTCTCGGGATCGGCGATCTGCAACAGGCCGAAGAACGCCTGTTTCTCGCCGAAGACACCCTGCTGCAATTCGAATTGAACGAAATGGACACACGCGCCCTGTTTCTGGAAACCGTTGGCGTGACCCCTGATGGATTGAACGCGGTGCCAAGCCCTGCCGCGCGCTTGCCGGCAACGGTCGAAGAGACGCTTGCCACGGCGTGGCGGCGCAACCCGACAATCCTGTTCTTCCAATCCGACGTCGGGGCCGCCGAGGCCTTGTCGCGCACAGCGAATGCCAACAGGGCGCCCACGCTCGATCTCGAAGCGGTCACGCGCTACGGGGACGATATGCGTGGCTTTGAAGGGGAAGTGCGCGATGCATCGGTCGGCCTCGTTTTACGCTATGAATTTCAGGGCAACCGCAAGCGCGGCGAACGCGAAGAACAAGTGCGCCGCGTGGGAGAGCAACGCGCCCGGCTTTTGACGCAGACCCGTTTGGTTGAACGTGAAGTGCGACAATCCTGGGCGAACCTGCAGTCGGCCCTGCGCCGCGCCGATATCCTTGAGCGACAGGCCACCCTGTCCCGCGACTTGCTGGAAAGCTATACGCAGGAATTTGATGTCGGAAACCGCTCACTGCTGGATGTTTTGAACACGCAGAACGCGCTGTTCCAATCCGAAGTAAATTTACAGAATGCTAGGTCTTTGGAGGTATTCCTGAAATACCGTCTACTGGCTGCGGCAGGAATCCTGCTGCCATCACTTGGAATCGAGCCGCCGGAAGACAGCAATGCATATGCCGCCAGCGCCGAAGGGGCACCGGGGGTCAGTTCCGAACCCGTGAAGCTGCGCGATGACGCGCGCGGCTTTAGCGATTGGCGCAAAAGCGTACAGTCTGAGTGACCGCAGAACGGAGGGTTCCCATCTCCAAACCGGATAAACCAGCCAAATCGCGGGTCGCGCGTATCACCACAGGCAGCGGCACAGAGGCCAAAACACAGGAAATCGTCGCAAAGGTCACGCGGTCCAATCCGGATTGGGCACTGGACGCTGGCCCAACCGACCCTTTGGCGGCATCTCTCGTCGAAGCGATGCGCATCAGCGGGACAGACATCGCCGTCGAAGTGCTGACCGGGGGCCTTGGTCTGCCGTCCGATGGGCGTTTGTCACCCGAACTGGCCGTTTCTGCCGCTGAACGGCATGGCATGCGCGCGCGGCTCGAACGGCGCCGCTTGGGTGACATTGATCCCGCTGAATTCCCCGTCGTCTTACTGTTGCGCGGACGTGACGCCTGCGTTTTGACCGCCCGGAACGAGGATGAAACCTATTCGGTTTTGCGCCCGTCACAGGCGTCAGACACGCTGAAGATTACGCAAAAGGCCCTGCTGGATCTCTATGTGGGCCATGTGATCCTTCTGCAGCGTCAGGCCGAAACGCTGGGGGATACCAAGCTGCCCACGGCCTCCGGCCATTGGCTTTGGGGGGCGTTGCGCCCGTTCTGGCCGGAATACATGCAGGTCGTGCTGGCCTCGGTGCTGATCAATTTTCTCGCCCTCGCGGTGCCGCTGTTCACCATGAACGTCTATGACCGCGTCTTTCCCAATGCGGCCATCATCACGCTTTGGTCGCTTGTTGCGGGTGTTGCGCTGGCTCTGGGGTTTGACGCGCTGCTCAAGCTCTTGCGCTCGGGAGTTATCGACCGGGTGGGGCGCAAGGTCGATGCCTCGGTCTCGGCCAGCGTGTTCCGGCATGTCTCGAACCTGCGGCTGGACGAAGACGTGCCGCCATCGGGCAGCCTGATGAACACGCTCAAAGACTACGAACAGGTTGCGGATTTCTTTTCATCCCAGACGCTGTCGCATCTGATTGATCTGGCTTTTGCGGTGCTGTTTATCGCGCTGATCTATTACATTGGTGGGCCGCTGGCCTATCCCCCTGCCCTTGCGCTGGGATTTGTCCTGCTGATGGGCCTGATTATCCTGCGTCCACTGCGCGGTGCGTCCGAACACAACCGCGCGACCGGCGGGGCGAAAACCCTCGTGGCCTCGGAGGCTGTGTCGGAACTCGAAACCCTCAAAGCCGTGGCCGGGCACAACCGCATGCAATCCCGCTGGGAGCGGCAAAGTGCGGACGCCGCGATGACCCAAGCCAAAAGCCGCCGCCTTGCGACACTCGCCACGACACTGACGGCGCTGGCCACGCAGGCCTCCTCCATCGGGATCGTGGTGATCGGCGTCTATCTCGCGCTGGAAGGGCAGATCACCATGGGTGCGGTCATTGCCGCGATGATCTTGTCGGGCCGCGCGCTTGCCCCCACAGCGGCGGTCACAGGGCTGTTTGTGCGGGGGAGCTTCGCGATCTCGACCTTGCAATCCTTGGGCAAACTCATGAACCAACGCTCTGATGCGGATGGTCGGGGGCGCACGATCAACACGACCGATCGTTCCGGTGAGATTGAATTGAAAGACGTCTCGCTGAACTATCAGGGCGCGGTGGTTCCGGCCTTGAAAAACGTCTCTCTCAAGGTATCCGCCGGCAGCCACATTGGCATTATCGGACCGATCGGGGCAGGCAAAACATCGTTGACGCGGGTGATGGCCGGGCTGTGGCCCCCCACGGATGGGCTGATCCTGCTGGATGGTTTGAATACACGGCAGATCGCCCCCGAAACGCTGCGCCGCTTTGTGCAACTGGTCCCGCAGGAAGCGGTGCTTTTCACCGGCACCCTTGCCGAGAACATCGCCTTTGGCGTTCCCGGTGCACGAGACGAGGATATCCTGCGTGCCGCGCGTGACGCGGGCGTGGATCGGATCGCCGCCAGCCACCCGGATGGGTTTGGCATGCAGATCACCGAACGCGGGCGCAATCTGTCGGGCGGGCAACGCCAGATGATCGCGCTGGCCCGCGCATTGCTGCCGCAGCCGCGCGTGCTGATACTGGACGAACCGACTTCCGCGATGGATATGCAATCAGAGATGCTGTTTATTGACGGTGTTGAACGGGCGCTGGCGCGCAAACCCATGACCCTTGTGGTCTCGACCCATCGCATGGCGCTTATGCGGCTCGTTACACATGTGGCTGTCATGACCAGCGGCACCTTGCGCAGCTATGGACCCCGTGACGAGGTGCTGTCGTCGTTGAAAGACGCTGGCAAGGGCACGCCATCATGAGCGGCACGGAATGGGATTTCGAGGCGTCGCGCCGCCCCCGGTCGACTGGTCGCGGGCTGTTAACGCTGGTTTTTCTGTTGGTCCTTCTTGGCTTGCTGGTGGGGGCCGTGTCCTGGGCGTCTTGGGCACGCATCGAGGTGATGGCCCGTGCGCAGGGTGTTGTCGTACCCTCCGGACGTGCGCGGAATGTGGAAAGCCTTGAGGGCGGCATCGTGCGCGACATTCTGATTTCCGAAGGCGATGCCGTGACACAGGGTCAGGTGTTGATCCGCATTGATGACATCGGGGCCGCGTCGACCCTTGGCGAAATCACCGCGCGGCGCGATGCGATGCTGGCCAAGGCCCTGCGGCTCGAAGCAGAGTTGCTGGGCGAGGACGCTCCGGATTTTTCCAGCCTCGGGCTGGCCGAAGATCACCCGCTCGCCCTGCGGGAGATGGCGCTTTTCGACAGCCGTCAGGCGGCTGATCTGTCCCAGCGCACGGTGCTTGTCTCGCAGGTGGAGCAACGCTCTCAGGAGATCGAAGAGCTTGGCAGCGCCTTGGCCCGCATTGACGAAAGCCTCGAATTGCTCGACGAGGAAATCGCCTTGCGCACAGCTTCCGGCGTCGTGCCACGCGCGCAAATCATCCCGATTGAACGCGAGCGGACCAGAAAACGGCAGGAACGCGACTCCGTCCTCAGCCGCAGCCGTCAGGCCGTCACGGCACTGGGCGAAGCCGAAGCGCGCGTGCGCGAACTGAACCTCAACCGGCGCGCAGAGATCAACACCGAACGCTCGGATACCCTGAATGAACTCAGCGTCTTGGACGAAACCCTGAAACGCGCCTCCGATATCCTGAACCGCACCAGCCTGCGCGCGCCGGTCGAGGGCATCGTGTCGGTCCTGAACGTCAATACGCTCGGATCCGTCATCGCACCGGGTGAAGAGGTCGCGCGCATTGTGCCCGCCGATGACAATCTAGAGGTCGAGGCGCGCGTGCGGCCCGAAGACATCGCGTTCATCCGCCTTGATCTGCCCGCAAAGGTGAAACTCACGTCCTTTGATTTCACGATCTACGGCGCACTGGAAGGCCGCGTCGTGCGCATTGGCGCAGATGCGGAGCGCGATGAAACAACCGGCGAGACGTATTTCCCCATCATCGTGCGCACGGACTCGAATGCGCTGTCGCGCAACGGTGAAACCCACGAAATCCGCACCGGCATGATCGCCTCGGTCGATATTCTGACCGGGGAACGGACGGTACTGGATTACCTGCTCAAACCGCTGCGCAAAGCGCGCCTTGAGGCCCTGCGCGAGCGCTAGACGATGGCCGTTTGCGCAGCACCCACGCTGTCTTCGAAAATCACTTCGACCTGCGCCGGGATACCACCACCTGCCGATCCGACCTCGAACGCATTGCTGCCATCCACCTGCAAGACGCCGGTGGAATTGTCATAAGACACGCGGCCGCCAACGCTGTTCACACCATTCACAACTTCGCTCAGATCAATCTGATCGCCTGCGCCATAATCACCGATCTCATCCGCGATTGTCACGGGGCCGGAGGCGAGCACAAAGATGTCATCGCCCGCACCGCCAAGCAGCGTATCGCGCCCGTCGGATCCTTGCAGGATGTCATTGCCCGCACCGCCGTCAATCGTGAAGCCGCCCGCCGCCCCGCTGAGGTCGATGAAGTCAGACCCACCCATCAACTGGAACTCGGTGATCCCGGCATAATCGCGCTGCGTTGCCAGCCAATCCACGGCATCATCATTGTCGGTGCCTTTTGCGACGGTCCCGCCGAGCGTCGCATCCCCCGTGACATCCGTCATCAGGCTGCGCACAACACCGTCCGGACCCGTGACAACGGTGCCGCTGTCCTGCATCTGCAACGTATCAATATCCAGATTTGCCGTAGCTGAGGAGCGCGCAGGAACCGGGGCGCTATCGACAACTTCGTATTCCAGCACCGGTGTGCCGACGTATCCCGGCGGCACCGTGATGGTCACATCTGTCCCCGCGACGCTGATCTGAACCAATGGATCGGGTGAGGTGATGTTTTCCACCGTCATGGCCGTCGTATCACTCGCATTGGCAAGCAAATCTGCAAAAGTCACAACCTGCGACTGATCAAACGTAGGTGGCACATCGACCGGTGCGACAATATCCGGACGCGCGTTGATATTGACCGCCAAGGGCACATCCGGTGCGGTGCCATGATTGGTCGTGACCGAAACCGTGCCCGTGATATCGCCCGCAAAGCTGGCAGGCACCGTCAGGGACAGCGCCGCAATCGCCAGCGCAAAATCGGCAGGCGACAAAGCGCCGCGTGCGAAGGTCAGCGTGGAACGGGTCGCAGAGAGCGCGCCGTCTGATGCCAATGTGCCCGCAGGCAGCGGCTGATCAAAGGTCACAACCACCGTTTCAAGTGTTTCGGATGGCGTCGATTGAATATCCGTGATCTGCGCATCAATCCCCAGCGCGACCAGCAGATCCACGCCTTCCTGCTGTGCAAGGTCTGTGTTCGTCACACTGACATCGACATCCAACTCGCCGGTGATATCAAGATCAAAGCTCTCGCTTACGTTGCCGCCTTCATTCGTGGTGGCTGTCACGGTCGACGCAAGCGGCGTGCCGTTTGTGGCAAAGTCCGTCGGGAAGGTGATGACCAGCGCGTTAAACTCTGCCTCGGTCCCGGTAAAGACAAGCGTGCCACTTGCCGCAATATCGCCTGCACCGACGGAATAGGTGGTGCCCGCAGGCACGCCAGACATCTCGAAGGTGACGGAATCAATGCTCTCTGACCCGTCGGTATCGGTGACATCAAGGGCCACGTTTGACGAAGGCGTGAACGTCACCTGCGCATCCGTTTCTGGCAGGGTCACCACAGGGTCCGTCACCGTCACCGTCAGATCCGGCGTCGCGGTGATCGCGAGGTTCAGGTTCGCGACATCCGACAGTTCGGTGTCCGTGTAGCTGTAGGTTGTGCTCTCATCCGTTGTGATGGCCACAACATCAATCGACACATCCCCTGCGAAATCAGCAGGTGGTACAAAGGACACCGTCCCGGCTGGAATGAACCCGATGCCCGGCCCGCTAAAGCTCGGGTCCGGGATACCCGGAATGACGACGATACCGCTGGCCGGTACTGTTACTGGCGTCCCGCCGACAAACAGCGCACTGCCCGCAGGCAAGGTGACTTCAAAACT
The DNA here is from genome assembly GCF_000014045.1 of Roseobacter denitrificans OCh 114. NCBI lineage: Bacteria > Pseudomonadati > Pseudomonadota > Alphaproteobacteria > Rhodobacterales > Roseobacteraceae > Roseobacter > Roseobacter denitrificans. The sequence goes on along the minus strand of NC_008209.1, from coordinate 1,084,054 downwards.
GATCGTTTCATGCACATCGGGCGAGGTAGCGGAAAGGGTGATATCATATTGCGTCCCATCATCCTCGGCCCCTCCGGTCGGGGAGATACTGGCCTGCACGGTCGGTTTATCCGCATCAGGTAGGACCCGCAGGACAAAATCGGTCACGCCCTGGTTCTGATCCGAGTTGGCCAGCTCCAGCGTGTTGATCGTGATGGAGACCGGGATTTCGGGCAGAATGGTTGCGTCTTCGCTGTCTGGCGTGCGGGCGTGTTCATCCACCAGTGAGATCGTCAGCGCATTCAGTTGGGACACCGGCACGGTGAACGTGTCGTCCCCATTGTCGATAATGCCGCTGGCACCGGACAGGATCACGTAATCCGGCAACGGCCCAATCACGGCAGAGGCTGTTTCCGATCCGTCCTGATCCGGCGATTGCGCGGTCTGGAATATCTCGCCAAAGCTGATGGGTTTGTCCTCAACGATGGTCACGATCGGTACAGGCCCCGTCGGGTCCGTCACCAGTGGCAGTCCGGTTTCGGTCGCCGTCTGATCCGGATTATAGACGAACTCGGGCGCATCAGCGACCGGGATGATATCAATCGTCCGCGTTGTTGTGTTTGACGCGACGCTACCGTCAATGTCTTCGCTGGACGCAGTTACGGTGATGTCCAAGGGTCCGCTGAAATGCTCTGCCGCACGGACTTCAAGTGTGCCCACGGCGTTTGGGCTCAGAGTAAAGGTGGGCGGATTGCCCGTCCCCGGCCCGGTGCCTGCATCCGGTGTCAATTCACCATTGGCGTCAAACAATCTGGCGTCCGGGTCCCCCCCCAAGGGTGATGACAACATCGCCTGTCGCACGCTCGCCCTCATCGACACTGGACAGGGTAATGTCAGCCGAGAAAGCGGTGTCTTCGAGGGCGGATGCCGGTGCGCCGATGGCAATCGTCGGGCCATCCACGACGGGCTGCACAAACACAGGCATTGTACCGGGTTGGCTCGAAAAACTATTGCAGGTGAAGTTGTTCAGAACCGATGTGGTCTGAATGTCGGGCAGGCTATCGTAAGGGTCAGCCGTACCGAATGTATCACCGACGGGGAACGGATTGCTTGGGCTCGATTCTTGCGGTGGTGGAGTGTAAGTCACTGTCCCAGCAGTCAAAAGCGGGTTGCTGCTGTCCGTTCCAAGGGCGGCAAAATCGATTGTGTACTGGCCGGTGATCGGATCAAACAGCACTGCACCCGGCGTTGAGGACGTCAGCGTCGCGCCCGGCGGCAGTGTCAGGCCCACGCCGAAATCACCACTCACACCCAAGCTGTCCACACCCAGTGGCTGACCGCTCAGATCATCAATGCTCTCCCACTGTCCGGGGACTTCGGTGAGCTGGATTTTCAGCTCATTGCCGGTGTCTTCGAATGCATCCCCAACAAAGGTCAATTCGGGGATCGGCAACTGCCGGGGGTCACCTGGCGGACAACTGCCACCACCGACCGCATTCCCGCTGGGCAGGACAATGATCGAGAAATCCGAGGAAGTCACACTGCCGCCCGTCAACCCGTCAATATCGTTCAAAACGTCCTGCACGTCGACACCCGGACCAATCTGGCGCACGCTGGACAGATCAACGTCGTTTTCTGTGACGATGGCGTTCAGTGTCAGGTTGAAATAGCTCGGATCGCTCACGGCCACATTCGGCACCACGGTCACAGTGGCCAGTTCCGCTGCGGTCACAAGGTAAGTCTCGCCGCTGGCATCTATGGGTGTGCCCCCGACAAAACGGAGTTCGGGCGGAATATCCGTGATGATGTAATACAGCGTCTCAGACCCATCCGGACCGCCGTCGGCAAAGAGGATCTCATCACGCGCACCCGTCAACGGATCCGCCGCTTCAAACGTATTTGTAACGGCCGGGTCATTGAATCCCAGCTGCAGCGCATCATCGCTGAGGCGTTCGATCAGCTGGAACGGCGTGTCGTCGAACCCGGCGTAGGCGTAGGCGAGATCCTGATTAGGCACACCGCCGGTTGTCCCACTTGGATCATAGATCGCATTGATCGTGGTCTTGTCGATCCCACCGGGTGTCGCGGCAGGGTCGGCGTCCTGAACAGCGACGTCCGGCGTGTCTGCGACGCCTTCGACGTTGATCGTCACGGTGCCAATGCCGGTTGTCGTCTCGGCAGGGCCGGGCGTACCCGGAAGTACGCTGGATTCGACATACGTCACCTCGACCTGAAAGACGACCGCCTCGTTGCTGTCCTGCCCGGGCAAGACATGCAGGTTTGGCGACTGCGCGGCAGTAATGTTGTAGGTGCCAGACGCATCAGGGGAAATCAGGTTGGAATAGATCGGATCGCCCGCAGGCGTCGTGCCCGTCTGATTTGGCACACCATCAAAAAACAGCGGCAGACGTCCTTCGCTATCGGCCTGAACATTGAAAATGGTATAGGCGTCTTCGATGATTTCCGGAGATTCCGGCGTCTGGTCGATGATATTGCCATCCAGAACAACGCGCACCGCCTGATCTTCGAGTGTGCGGAACGTCTCGCTGGGGTTCCCGCCATCCGCGACCGGATCAATGCTGATGGTAGCGGTCGACAGGTTCGTCACGCCGGTCGTGCCATTCGCCTCAAGGGTCACGATGTCGACGGCAATCGGGATATCGCCAGAGAAATGCTCCGGCACACCGCGCAGTTCAACGCCTTGCCACTGATCTTCGTTCAGGCTCCAGTCCAGTGTGCCATCGCCGTTGATCTCGGTCAGCAATGCCGGGATTTTCGGCCCGCTTGGATTGGCCGGGTCGGTCACATAGACAGTCAGGAAGTTCGGGATATTGCGCAACACGGCAGAGATGATCGTCTCCGACCCATCCATATCCTCGATAAAGGGGGTAAAGGAGAAATCGAATGTACCACCGGCGGCATCAATCACCGCCTCGTTTCCGCGTGGGAACGCCTGCACAAAGGCCTCGTTGTTGACCGGATCGACATCAACGTCGACCGTCACATCAACACTCAGATCCCGGGTCGTAACCGTGTTTCCATCCGTGGTGGTCAGCGCGAAATTCAGATCAGCGCCAAAGAAGTTGCCATCATCCGTGAACGGATCCCCATTGGCACGATCCACATCGTAGTCTTCGTAAAGTGCTGGGTAAACTGCGACCGTTCCGGCGAAATCGGTCACATCCGGCAAGAAAGCGATGGTCAGTTCGCCGGTATTCGCGTTGTAGGTCGCCGTGTCGATCTTGTCGAATTCAGCCTGCGCGATCGCGCCAGTGCCCGTGATGTTGAAGAACATCGACTGGTTCAGTGTCACGTTCTGCGTGGTTTCCGCCACGCCGATCCAGGATGACGGGATGTTCGACACCACGATTTCGGTCAGCTCTTCGGAGCCATCCGTGTCGGGCGTCAGCGCGCTGAGACGCAGGAACGCCTGAACCTGACCCTCGCCGGTGCTGTCGTTGGTGCTTTCGATCAAGGTCAGCGTCGTTGTGTCCTCAACCGTCGGGTTCGCCCGTGTCGCCACCGCGCCAACTTCATCCGTGCCCGCTGCGACGACGAAATCGGTATCCACGACAAACACACCGGCATCCAGCGTGGCTTCGGTCACGGGTCGCACGGTCACAACGGTCGAGAACGCGGCACTGCCGAAATTGTCGACAAAATCGATCTCTTCGTCGCCCGTGTCGGTCTCTTTCCAGAAGACTTCGCCTTGCGTGGTCAAAACACCGGAGAATTTCTGCGGCACACTATAGCGCAACCCGGTAATTGCCGAGGCAAAGTCTGTATCGCTCACCCCGGCAGGTCGGGTCAGAGCAATGCTGATTTCATTGTCACCGGGAACAGGGTCCGTGCGGGCCACGTCCACAGAGCTGTCGCGCCCGTCGAAATTCAACACCAGATCGCTGAGGCTTGCCGGATCGAACGTATCGCTCAATGTATCCACGGTGACGGTGAAAATGACGGCGGTAAAGCTTTCCGAGGCATCGGTGTCCTGAAGCTCAAGCCGCGTGATACCCGCATCGACCACGCGGCGGTTGCCGAGGTTTTCATTCGTGTTGCGGTCACGCGTGCGCAGGTTGATATCGTCAACAACAGCGTCAAGGTTGACATCAACACCATCGCGCGCCGTGGCGGTATCGCTTGGCAGTCCGGCAGCGGTATCAACCGACGTGACCGTGGCCAGAAGATCACCGCCTGTCAGGGTCTCCACGTCCTGATCCTGATCGCTCAGCGGAATCATCTGAAGCTGCGCGTTGAACGCCACGACATTCGGATTCAGGGTGATCGTCAGCGTCGTTCCCACCACATCGGCGCTGGCCACATCACCGCCACCGGTTGCAAAACGCGACGCATCGACGGCACCATCCCCTGCTGTCAGCCATCCGGCTGGCACGTTTTCAATCACGATTTGCTGTAGCGCTTCGGACCCGTCCTGATCCGGGGTGGTGGCATCAATCTGCAACAGGAAACCATCGTCAGAGGTTCTGTTCGTATCCTCGCCCGCGTCTTCCTTGACAGAAAACGCGTCAGGGCCGACCGACGTGACAAAGGCACCCGGCACCACTGTCAGGACAATTTCGGGTTCGGCCACGGGGGTGACCTCAACGGTTGTCGAAACGCTCTCTCCTGCGGGGCCGGTTTCATTGGTCACAACCGTTGTTGTCAGGTCAATCACACCGGAGAAATGCTCCGGGAAACGCACAATCGACAGGCCCGAAAGGTCGCTCAACGTGGTGCCCGTCCAGACATTGGAGCTGGCCGTCAGAAGCGTGCCATCAGACAGTTCGACGGGGCCATTGGTTGGCAGCCCCGTGAAAGTCACGGACAGCGCGGTCAGCGTTTCAGACCCATCCTGATCGGTGATCGCCGCCGTCAGGCCAAGGTCAATCGGCGTGCCGAGGTCTTCGATCACAACGGAATCGACACCTGCGATGAACACATCCGCCTCTGGCGTGACCTCGATCGTGATTGCCTGCGCCAGATTGCCCGTCCCCGGTGCAGGCGTCGTTTCACTGTTGAGAATGGCCTCATCAGTGATGAAATTCAGCGTGCCGGTAATCGCGCCCTCGGGGCGTTGCGTCGAGAAATCATCCGGCAGGCGCAATACCACTGCTTCGAATTCAGCTAGAGACGAGACCTCGAAATTAGCAGAACCCGGTGTGCCAAAAGGCGCAAAAGTGGCCCCGCCATCCAGAGAAATCTGCGCATCCACTGGCAGGTCCGCCAGCGTAATGATCACACGACTGATTTCTTCTGACCCGTCCGCATCTGTTGGGCTGGCCGTCAAGACATCCGCCAAACGCACATCCTGCGGTATTTGCACGGTCCCGTCTAAATCAAACGCACCCGGCGCATCGTTTTCACTCAGGGTCACTGTCCCCGTGCCGATCAGCTGCAAATCGCCCTCGGCGGAGACGGTGACATCGAATGTCTCGTTCGCTGAACCAAATTCATCCGTTGTTGCGATGACGGTGCCCGTCAGCGTCGTTGCAGGCGACTGGGTTGAGAAATCGGCAGGCAGCCGAATGACAAGCGCGTCATATTCCGCAAGCGTGCCGACGAAATTCAGATCAAAGCTTGCTGTCTGAAAGGTCACGCCATCTCTTGAAAACTCCGTGCCTGTGGGCAGCGCATTGAAGGTGACATTGACCAGTTGAACGGATTCCGACCCATCCGCATCCGTGGCGATGGGGTCAAGATAATCAGAAGGCTTGAAATCAATCGGCGCATCCGTTTCGACAAAATCGGCCGTTCCGATCCGGTCAATCCGCACGTCGCCTTCGGGTTGGACCGTGACATCAATTGACGCTGTGACCGGGGCGTTCAGAACACCATTCTGGATACTGACCACGACCAATTCCGCTTGCAGGGGCAGGTTCGGGTTTTCTGATGAAAAGTCCGTGGGAAAGGTCAGGGTTATGTCTGCCGGATCGACAAGAGGTTCGGCCGTTGAATCAAACACAAAGGTAAATAACCCGGACCCGTCAGGGGTGAACGTGCCAACAGGCTGTCCCGCGCCATCGAGCGCTACCATCCCCGCAGGCAAATCCGGCAGGGTGAAAACCAGTGAAGACAGGGTTTCATTCGCTGGGTTGATTGTCAGGTTGATGAAGTCGGAAAACAGCACGGAAACCGGGCTATCCGTTTCCGTGGCAACGATTTCACCGCTGATATTGATGTCAGGTGTCGGTGTGATCACGATTGCGGTCGGGCTGCTTTCGACGCCTTCCAGCGTTGTCACAGTGACATTCGCCAATGTGGTGCCTGCATAATCGCCCGGAAAATCAATTTCAAGGTTGCGCGCGTCGTCGACCGTGCCGGTCCAGTTTGTCCCGGTCAATGTGCCGGTGGTAAGGCTTGCCCCCGGTGGCAGATCGGTAAACTCAATCGTAACCTCAGCGCTGAAGGGGGAGCCCGCCACATCCGTTTCGGACCCGTCATTGTCTGTGATGTCGATCAGGATATTCAGCGGGACCCGCACGCCAATGCTGCTGTTTTGGACGCCGCCGTCTTCTTCGGCTGTGATCTCCAGCGCGAGCGTGAGGTCGATATCCTCGACAAAATCCACGTTGACAAAAGACTGTGCGGTGGCTTGCCCGCCTTCGTCCGTCTGGGCGGTCGCGCTGACCGCAATCGGCTGGGTCATGCCTGCGTTCAAATCGGAGCGGTTGGCGGTTGAAAAATCGACCGGCAGACTGATGGTCGCGGCATCGAACGCGGCCTGAATATTACCGCTGTCAAAGACAGCCGTCAGCGTTTGCGTGCCGTCAACAGGCGATGTTGCAAGCGACACACTGGATCCGAAACCAGACACATTCGCCAGCGTGAAATCAATCGCGGGCAGGCCGGTAATCTCGACCGAGACGGACGACAGAGCTTCCGAACCATCGTTGTCAGTAACCTTCAGGTCCAGCACATCGCCCAGGGCAAAGCTTTGCTGGAACTCTTCTTCGGTCAGAGTCGGGATGACAATCGGGTCAATCTGCACGTCACCTTCCGGGGTGATCCTGAGTTCGACGTTATCCGGGCCCGCGCTGCCTTCGTTCGAAACACCCGAAATTGTGCCTGTGATGACGCCGCTCGCCAGCGGGGAGCTTTCGGTGGAATAGTCTTCGGGAAAGACCAGCCGCAGCAGGGCATATTCACTGGGGGTCCCTGAAAAGGTCAAAACGCCACCAGCCGCAGGGTCATAGGTAACACTGCCGGCCGGCGCGTTTTGGACAACGACCCCCGGAGGCAGGTCATTGAGGGTCAGTGACACGGATTGCAGGGTTTCAGGCGGCAACGCACCGTCTGTATCGGACACCGAAACGGTCCAGCTCACCGACGGATTGATAACAACCGGCGCGTCCGTTTCCGCCGCGACAATCGGCGAAACGTTTATATCAACGTCACCTGCCGGTGCCACAACGAACGTCTGCGTTGCTGTCTCGCTTCCTTCCGGGTTGGTGGCCGTAATCACCGAAGAGAATGTACCGGAATAATCGCCCGGCACATCCAGCGTCAGCGCGTTCGCCTCAGCCATTGTCCCGGTCCAGATCGCCGTCGCGGGATCAAACGTGCCATTTGAGAAAGTGGTGCCGGTGGGCAGGTCGGTAAAGGCCATTTCCACCACGGTGGCATCTTCTGATCCGTCAATATCCTCGACAAAAATGCGGTCGGTAATCGCGTCGGGGGTCGGGTCTATCGTAACGCCGCTGCCGTCTGCACCGTTGCCATCCTCAATCGCGTTGATGGTCTGGGGCAGGGCAATCACGATATCCGGTGTTGCATCCACAATCAGGTTCATCGGGCGGATTTCGTTGCCGCCCTCATCTGTTGTCGCCTGAACCGTCGCGGTGATCGTGTTGCGCGGATTGGTGGTCGAATAGTCGGCCGGAAGCTCGACAAAAATCTGCTCATACTCGGCCAATGTGCCCGAAAACGAATAGGTGCCCGAAACGGCGGTGTAATTTGCACCCCCATCGGTGGAAACACGTGCACCCGCAGGCAGGCCCGTCAAATCCACAGAAACGGACAATATGGATTCCGATCCATCCGCATCTGTTGACTGGGGCGTGAGGCCATCGTTCAACCTGAAAACGACGGGCGAATCCGTCTCCGGGGCGCGCAAGACGCTGGCACCAAAATCCAGATCCCCCTCTTCGGCGACCGTCACCGGGAAATCCAGCGACGCCTGACCCAGAAAGTTCGAACTTGCCGTGATCGTACCCGTCAGATCACCGGGCGTGGAGTCGTTCCGGCTTTCGGTGGAGAAATCCCTCGGCAGCGTGATTTCCAGCGCGTTATATTGTTCAAACGTGCCGTTGAAGCTGAAGGTCTGCGTTGCACCATTTGACGAAAAGGATCCGTTGTTCGCCACCGTTCCCACCGGAAGCCCGGGCAAGGTCAGTGTCACATTGGTGATCTGCTCGCCAACGTCAGCACCCCCGGCAATCACCTCGACAAAGTTCGAAAACCGCATGACAAGGCCGCTGTCCGTCTCGACCAGCGAAACCAGACCCGCGCCGCCAAACTGAACATCCGGCTCGCCAAAGCCGCCATCATCTGCGCCAACATCGCGGTCGCGCCGTTCTGGAAACTGATACTCGGTCGGGGGCAGCAGCGGCGAAATCGGCAGGCCGTTCAACGGATCGCCCGCCAGTACCTGTTCCTGCTCACCTGACCCGCCGTCACGTCCGGGCACTGTTGTGCTCAGAACCTGCAAATCCACCTCAACCGCATCTGCGACCGTCGTCCAGGCGCCCTGCTGCAGGGCAACGGCGATGATGTTCTGCGATGGGATCGTCAAATCCTCAGCACTCAGTGCAAAATCCGCCTTGGCCCCGTCCAGCAGGCCGATGATCGTCCCGTCGGGTTGCACAAACAGCAGATCATCGCCCAGAATGAGCGGTTTGGTGATTTCGGCCCCTTCAGCGACCATCACATCCAGCTTGGAAGCGGCATCAAGCAGCATCAACCCGTCAATGCTGGCCCCGTCCTTAAAGCTCGCGACGATATCCGCAACCTCTTGTTGCGTCGCTATCGCCGAGATTTTGGGAGCATCCGTCATCGCCGTATTCACCTACCGTTTAACTCAATCCACGCCGGGCCAACATGGCCGTTTGCTGTCGCACTCTGATGCGGGGCTGGCCTCCTTCATCGGCGGATTGCCGGGAAAACACGCGGCCGCAGGCCCCATTCCATGCTCAGAAATACCCCGAAAACGGTCCAAATTACAATACAACTAAAATGCAATTCAATTTTGTGGTTAACCTGCATCATGCTGTGGAACCACGGAAAACTGGCGCATGCGTCCAAGCTCGCCGCGCATTGTCGACTGATTTGCAGCGCTGCAAGGCTGCGGCGCAACACCCTGTTGGCCACCCGCTAAACCTTTAATCTAAAATGATTATATCTGTTGATAATGCCAGCCGCGCCATTCCATCTGCTCAGGGCGCTCTGTCTGACGGCTGGATTTCGCTTTAGGTCCGCTCACTAAGCGCTTAAAGCTGGTGCCATCTTGGGCGGACTTGCGTAGGAGAATGCGATGTATGTGACGCGGCGTAACTTCAACCTTGGCGCGCTGGCCCTCGCCTTGTCAGGCTGCACGGCCAGCCCAACCGGGCGCCCCGCGACCACCGCCCTCCCCGATGATCTCAGGCCCGTTCGCAACAGTGCCTACGATGCCTGGGTGGCCAGCTTTCAGCAACGTGCGCGCGCCGCGGGCATCACGGATGACACCCTGCGCCGCGCTTTCCAGGGCACGGGCTATTTGCCCGGTGTGGTGCGCCGCGACCGCAACCAGACCGAATTCAAACGCTCGCTTGAAGACTATCTGTCCATCGCCGTGTCAGACGAACGCGTCGCGCAGGGGCGCGATGCGCGGCGTCAATACGCCAGCGTTCTGGAAACGCTTGAGGCGCGCTACGGGGTGGATGCAAACATCATTACGGCCATCTGGGGGCTGGAAAGTTTTTACGGCGCGCGGCGCGGGAATGTGCCCGTGGTTTCCGCAACATCTACACTGGCCTTCGATGGTCGGCGGGGGGCGTTTTTCGAAAAGCAGCTCATCGAAGCCCTGCGCATTGTGCAAAGCGGCGACATCACGGCGGACCGTCTTGTTGGCAGTTGGGCGGGCGCGATGGGTCACACCCAGTTCATCCCGACTTCGTATCAGGCTTTTGCCGTGGATTTCACCGGCGACGGTCGCCGCGATATCTGGTCGGATGATCCGAGCGATGCGCTCGCATCTGCCGCAGCCTACCTTGAGCGCAACGGATGGGTGCGCGGTCAACGATGGGGCAACGAGGTGACGGGCGCGGCCTCCGGCACGATCATTCAACCACAGGAAAACGGCCCCCGGTTTGCAGTGAACCAAAATTTCCGCGTCATAAAACGCTACAACAATTCGGATGCCTATGCCATCGGCGTCGGGCACCTGTCAGATCGCATCGCGGGGCGCGGTCCGCTGGTTACACCCTTTCCGCCGGACGAAAACGGCCTGACAAAAGATGACCGGATCGCCCTGCAAATACGGCTGACCGCAAGCGGGTTTGACACCCAGGGGGCCGATGGTGTGATTGGTCCCAATTCGCAAGCGGCCATTCGCGCCTATCAGGCCAGCCAGGGACTGCCGGTGACGGGCGTCCCTTCCCCGCAGCTTCTGGATCGTCTGCAGTAGTCAGGCGCGGGCCAGCCGTGTTTCTTTCCACAGCGCATATGAATAAAGCGCCAAGGCACACCAGATCATCGGGAAGGCGATCATCCGCGCGCGGCCAAATTGCTCCCCAAAAACAAAGACCGCGATCAGGAAAATCATCGTGGGCGCGATGTATTGGAGCATGCCAATCGTGGAAAGGCGCAACAGTTTTGCCCCGTTTGCATATAACATCAGCGGAACCGCCGTTACGACGCCGCAGCCGATCAGCAGCCACGTATCAGGCGCACTGCCCATCATGAAATGCCCAGTGCCGGAATAGGCCAGATATGCAATGAACCCCAAAGCCGGCACAGACAGCAGCAGAACTTCGAGCAGGAATCCTTGATTTGGTCCGATGGGGAGCGACCGTTTGAAGTATGCGTAAAACCCCCAGGTTCCGGTCAGTGCAAGTGCGACGATGGGAACGGAACCGCTTTCCACTGTCAGAATAATGACCGCCGCCAGGGCGAGCGCCATGGCAGCCCATTTGATCTTGTCGAGCCGTTCCCCCAGCAGCAACGCGCCCAGAAAGACGCTGAACAACGGGTTGATGTAATAGCCAAGGGCGGCCTCAAGCGCCTTGCCCGAAAAGATGGACCAGATGTAAATCCCCCAGTTCGCCGAGATCAGCGCGGCCGTCACAGCCCCCATCGCGAGCGTGCGCGGCGACATCAACGCCGCGCGCAGGTCTTTCGTGCGCCCCAGTGCGACGAGCACGATTGCTGCAATCGGGATCGACCAGACGACCCGATGCGCAAGGACCTCGAGCGGTGTGACCTCCGCCAGTGCCTTCATGTAGATGGGCAAAAAACCCCACAAAAAGTAGGCAGACATCGCAAAGGCAAAGCCCTGCGGCGTGTCAGCATGCGCAGATTTCAAACCAGACCTCCGTCAAAGAGCGCAGAATTGCGGGGATACCTTGCCCTTAAACACGGATTGAACGGCGACGCAATTGAACATTGACCCCAGCCGATGGGGTTGCTGACAATCCGGCGCTAAAGCGTCAAGCGAAAGTCCTGTTTCACGCAATGCTGCCTGAAACAAAGGGTTTCAACGCTCACGTTTTACTGGAGGTTTCAGGTAATCCGCCAGACGCGCTAAGTGCGCCCGATCGGGTACAGCACCACGCGTGTCTTGAGCGGGACACGGTCATATAGGTCGATCATCTGGTCATTGATCAGACGCGCACATCCATTCGACACACGCCGACCGATGGTTTCGGGGTCATTGGTGCCGTGAATGCGCAAAAACGTGTCGCCCCGGCTGGGCGTGAACAGGTAAAGCCCGCGTGATCCAAGCGGATTGTTGAGCCCGCCCGGCATCCCGTCTGCAAAGCGCGCATAGCTTTGCGGGTCGCGCTCGATCATTTCCGGTGTCGGCGTCCAACTCGGCCATTCCTTTTTGGCCCCAACAAAAAATTCGCCATGTTCATAAAGGTGCGTGCGCCCAATACCGACCGCATAGCGGATCGCCCTTTTATCAGGGAGCGTCCAGTAAAGCGCATATTGCCCCGGATCGACATGAATTTCAAAAGGGTCGAGGTCATTACGCAAGCGCACTTCGCGCGGCAAGAACTTCTCGGGCATGTTGTAATCCGGCAGGGTGATAGGCACTGCGGCGTGGGCCGCAACCGTGCCCCCCATAAACACACTCACTGCAGAACTCTGCAAAAACTCACGACGCTTCACTGATCCCTCCCCTACACAATCGACATAATTACACGGTCGTCAAAATCTTACGCAGTCCAGCCGGCGCAAGAATACTCTGTCGCGGCACCCGCGCCGTCGAACGACTCGTAGCATGGTCAGACTTAAAATCCGGTTTCTGAGCCAAAGCACCGCCAAAGAAATCGCGCCAGAGCGAAAAGGGCAGACCAACCACTACTTTGACCAGCGCTAACGGGCGACAATCGGTGGCGCAACATTCTTTCAAATATTAACCAGCAATCCATTGGAGTCATTAACTTTTGGCGGATTGTCGCAGTATTAATTTACAATTTACCAAGATTAGAAAAAAATTATTTACAGGATAATTGTTCTTAAACAGCTAAGTAGTTACTAATTTTCAAAACTCACGTAAAAGTTATTCAACAAAGGCGCTGGGTAATTTTCTGACCCGCCCCGCGCTTCAACTGTCGAAATACTACTGTGAGGAGAAAACAATGACCAGAACACCCCACGTCACCTTATCGCAATACGCGTCTCTTTATTCGGAGTCTGTTTCGGATTCTGAGGGGTTTTGGCGGCGTGAGGGGGGGCGGGTTGACTGGATCAAGCCGTTCACCAAGGTCAGGGATGTGAACTTCGATCTCGGCTCTGTGTCGATCAACTGGTACGGCGATGGGACGTTGAATGTGGCGGCCAATTGCGTCGATCGCCATCTGGCCACGCGCGCCGATCAGACCGCGATCATCTGGGAGCCGGATGACCCCAAGGATGCCGCCAAACATATCACCTACAAGCAATTGCATGTTTCGGTCTGCAAGATGGCCAATGTGCTGGAAAGCCTTGGCGTGCGGCGCGGCGACCGGGTGGTGATCTACCTGCCGATGATCCCCGAGGCGGCCTATGCGATGCTGGCCTGTGCGCGCATCGGCGCGATCCACTCCATCGTCTTTGCCGGGTTCTCGCCCGATGCACTTGCCGCGCGGATCAATGGCAGTGACGCCAAAGTCGTCATCACCGCCGATCACGCCCCGCGCGGCGGGCGCGCCACAGCGCTCAAGGCCAATACGGATGCGGCCCTGCTGCACTGCAAGGACAGCGTGAAGTGCCTCGTCGTCAAGCGCACAGGCGGGCAGACCACCTGGATCGACGGGCGCGATTTTGACTGCGGCGAGATGATGCTGGAGGCCTCCGATGTCTCCCACCCCGCCGAGATGAACGCCGAAGACCCGCTGTTCATCCTCTATACCTCCGGCTCCACCGGGCAGCCCAAGGGCGTCGTGCACACCTCGGGCGGCTATCTCACCTATGCCGCGATGACCCATGAGATCGTGTTTGATTACCACGATGGCGATGTGTTCTGGTGCACCGCCGATGTGGGCTGGGTGACGGGCCACAGCTATATCGTCTACGGGCCGCTGGCCAATGGCGCGACCACCATCATGTTCGAGGGCGTGCCGACCTACCCCGATGCCAGCCGCTTCTGGCAGGTCTGCGAAAAGCACAAAGTCAACCAGTTCTACACCGCCCCCACCGCCATCCGCGCGCTGATGGGACAGGGCAAGGAGTTCGTCGAAAAATGCGATCTGAGTGATCTCAAGGTGCTGGGCACCGTGGGCGAGCCGATCAACCCCGAGGCCTGGAACTGGTACAATGACGTGGTGGGCAAGGGCAAATGCCCCATCGTCGACACCTGGTGGCAGACCGAAACAGGCGGGCATCTGATGACCCCTCTGCCCGGCGCGCATACCATGAAACCGGGCTCGGCGATGAAGCCTTTCTTTGGCATCAAGCCGATGGTGCTGGAGCCTGCGTCAGGCGAGGTGCTGGAGGGCAACGACGTCGAGGGCGTGCTGGTCATCGCCGACAGCTGGCCCGGCCAGATGCGCACCATCTGGGGCGATCACGAACGCTTCGAAAAGACCTACTTCTCTGATTACAAAGGCTATTACTTCACCGGAGATGGCTGCAAGCGCGACGCGGACGGCGATTACTGGATCACGGGACGGGTCGATGACGTGATCAACGTCTCGGGCCACCGCATGGGCACCGCAGAGGTCGAAAGCGCGCTGGTCGCCCACGCCAAAGTCGCCGAAGCCGCCGTTGTCGGATACCCGCATGACATCAAGGGACAGGGCATCTATTGCTACGTCACCCTGATGAACGGCGAAGAACCCAGCGATGAACTCTATCAGGAATTGCGCAAATGGGTCCGCGCAGAAATCGGCCCCATCGCATCCCCAGACCTCATCCAATGGGCCCCCGGCCTGCCCAAAACACGCTCCGGCAAAATCATGCGCCGCATCCTGCGCAAAATCGCCGAAGACGACTTCGCAACCCTCGGAGACACCTCAACACTCGCAGACCCAACCGTCGTCGATGACCTCATCAAAAACAGAATGAACAAACAGGACGCTTGATAATATGGATGGTTCAACACACCCAAACACCGCACCGGTCCTGATCCTGCTTGGCCCTCCGGGAGCCGGCAAGGGCACGCAAGCCCGCATGCTGCAGGAAAAATTCGGCCTTGTGCAACTCTCCACCGGTGACCTGTTGCGCGCGGCTGTGGCCGCGGGCACCAAGGCCGGGATCGAAGCCAAGGCCGTTATGGCCGCCGGCGGGCTGGTCAGTGACGAAATCGTCCTGCAAGTTCTTGCCGACCGCCTGTGCGAACCTGATTGCGCCGCTGGCGTGGTGCTTGACGGGTTTCCGCGCACAACCGGTCAGGCCGAGGCACTGGATCAGATGCTTGCGAAATCTGGCCAGCGCATCAATGCCGCAATCGCGCTGGAGGTCGACAACGTCAAGATGGTTCTGCGCATCGCGGGCCGCTTCACCTGTGCCGACTGCGGTGAAGGCTATCACGACAATTTCAAACCGACCCGGGCAGAGGGTGTTTGCGATGGCTGCGGCAGCACCAAGATGACGCGCCGGGCCGACGACAATGCCCAGACCGTCATGTCACGCCTTGATGCATATCAAGAACAAACCGAACCACTGATTGCATATTACGACGCTAAGGGATCGCTGCGTCGGGTCAATGCGATGGGCGACATCTCGGCCATCGCCCAAAGCATCGCGCAAATCGTTTCGAGAGTTACAGCTTGAAAACACCTGCTGGCCACATCCGGCCCGCAACAGAACTTAAAAGGAGGAACGCCAAAATGGCAGAACAACAAACAAACACAGACAGCCGGGCTGCGGAGGACGCGGGTGGGTATTGGACCGCCAATATCCGCATGATCCGGATCAGTCTGATCATATGGGCCCTTGTGTCCTTTGGCTTTGGCATTTTGCTGCGCCCGGTGATTTCGGGCATTGGCGTTGGCGGTACGGATCTGGGCTTCTGGTTTGCCCAGCAAGGTTCCATTCTCGTCTTTCTCGCACTGATCTTTTTCTACGCCTGGCGGATGAACAAGATCGACAAACAATACGGCGTGGAGGAATAGGCAATGGACCAGTTTACACTGAACCTGCTGTTTGTGGGCGCGTCTTTCGCGCTTTACATCGGCATTGCGGTCTGGGCCCGTGCAGGCTCGACCTCCGAATTCTATGCCGCGGGCCGGGGTGTTCATCCTGTCACCAACGGTATGGCCACGGCGGCGGACTGGATGTCTGCGGCGTCCTTCATTTCCATGGCCGGTCTGATTGCCTTCACCGGGTATGACAACTCCTCCTTCCTGATGGGCTGGACAGGCGGCTATGTGCTGCTGGCACTGCTCTTGGCGCCTTACCTGCGAAAGTTCGGCAAGTTCACCGTGTCTGAATTCATCGGTGATCGTTTCTACTCCCCCACGGCGCGTCTGGTGGCCGTGATCTGCCTGCTGGTGGCCTCGATCACCTATGTGATCGGACAGATGCAGGGTGTGGGCATCGCCTTTGGCCGCTTCCTTGAGATCGACGCCTTCTGGGGTCTGCTTCTGGGGTCTTGCGTCGTGTTCGCTTATGCCGTTTTCGGCGGCATGAAGGGTGTTACATACACGCAGGTCGCGCAATACTGCGTGCTGATCCTCGCCTACACGATCCCGGCTGTGTTCATCTCTCTGCAACTGACGGGGACACCCATCCCGGCGCTCGGTCTGTTTTCAGAAACGCTCAACGCAGATGGCACAAGCAGCGGTGTTTACCTGCTGACAAAACTGGACCAGATCGTAACCGACCTTGGTTTTGCCAGCTACACCGAGGCGCATAAAGACAGCCTGAACATGGTTCTCTTTACCCTGTCACTGATGATCGGGACCGCCGGTTTGCCGCATGTGATCATGCGCTTCTTTACAGTCCCACGCGTATCTGACGCACGTTGGTCGGCGGGCTGGACGCTGGTCTTCATCGCGCTGCTCTATCTCACGGCCCCTGCGGTTGGTGCGATGGCACGCCTGAACATCTCCGAGATGATGTGGCCAAACGGTGTGAACGGCGAAGCAGTATCGGTTGAGACAATCGAGACATCGCCCGAGTACAACTGGATGGCGACATGGCAGAAAACCGGTCTTCTCGATTGGGAAGACAAGAACGGCGACGGCAAGATCCAGTACTACAACGACAAGAACGACGCGATGGCTGAAAAGGCGGCGGCAAACGGCTGGGAAGGCAATGAGCTGACCAACTTCAACCGCGACATCCTCGTGCTGGCCAACCCTGAGATTGCGAACCTGCCGGGCTGGGTGATCGGTCTTGTGGCTGCGGGCGGTCTTGCCGCGGCGCTGTCCACGGCGGCCGGTCTGTTGCTGGCGATCTCCTCAGCGGTCAGTCATGACCTGCTCAAGGGGCAGCTGACGCCGAACATGTCGGAAAAATCCGAACTGCTTGCGGCGCGGATCTCCATGGCGGCAGCGATCGTGGTCGCGGTCATCCTCGGCCTCAATCCTCCGGGCTTTGCGGCGCAGACGGTGGCTCTGGCCTTTGGTCTGGCGGCGGCGTCGATCTTCCCGGCCCTGATGATGGGGATCTTCTCCAAGCGGGTGAACAACGTGGGCGCGGTTGCCGGTATGCTTGCCGGTCTGGTCTTCACGCTGGTCTATATCTTCCTGCACAAAGGCTGGTTCTTCATCCCTGACACCAACTCCTTTGCGGATACGGCAGAGGGCAGCTTGCTGGGCATCCAGTCCACCGCCATCGGTGCGGTTGGCGCGGTGATCAACTTTGCGGTTGCCTTCGGTGTCTCTTCGATCACCAAGGAAACACCGCAGGAGATCAAGGACCTTGTCGAAAGTGTTCGTGTGCCAGCCGGTGCCGGCGGTGCAGTAGATCACTAAGCCTTGCGGTTGGCCGGGAAATCCCCGGCCAGTCCACAAAACACACCTGCCCCGCATGACGTGGGGCAGGTGCCTTTCTTCAAGGATGTTTCGATGAACGAAGATGCCCTGACCTTTCTGTCGCGCCAGCACCCCTATGATGAGTTGCCCGCCGGTGTGCTCAACGATGTGGCCGCACAGGTTGAGAAACTCAGCGTCGCTGAAGGCGAGATGATCTATGCTTACGGCGAACCGCTTGAGGGGCTCTACATCATCCAATCCGGGCTGGTCGATGTCCGGGATCAATCCGACACGCAGGTCTCCATGCTGGAGCGTGGAAACTCTTTTGGCGAACGGGGATTGCTGGCAGATGGCAATGCCGTCACATCGGCCCGCGCCGTCAGGGACACGCTTTTGATCCGCGTGCCCGTTTCGCTTTTCAACACCCTGCGCACCGAACAATCCCCTTTTCAGCGCTTTTTTGCACGCAGCAGCGCACGCCCCGACAAGAGCGCAACGCAGCAGACCAGCCTCGCGCAGGTCTCGGTCGATGCGCTGATGGTCCGTAATCCGGTGACCTGCACGCCGGGGACTTCGGTGGTGGATGCGGCGGTTCTGATGACATCACGGCGCATTTCCTGCCTGTGCATCACCGAAGAGGACCGTCTGACCGGGATCGTGACCCTGCGTGACCTTGTGGGCAAAGCGCTTGCGGCAGGTCTGCCCCCGCAAACGCCGCTCAGCGACATCATCCAGAACGAACCCGTGTCACTGCCACCAACCGCCATCGGTTCGGACGTGCTGCATATGATGATGGAATACAACCTCGGCCATTTGCCGATTGTCGACGCGGGCAAGCTGGTCGGGATCGTCACGCAAACCGACCTCACCCGCTATCAGGCGACAACTGCCGCGGGGCTCGTTGCTGATGCGGCACGCGCCCAAAGCGTCGAGGCGCTCGCGGATATCACGGGCCGCATTCCAGCACTGCTCGTGCAACTGGTTGCGGCCGGAAACCGGCATGACGTCGTAACGCGCATGATCACGGACATCGCGGATGTGGTGACACGCAGATTGCTGAACATGGCAGAGGAAAAACTCGGCCCCGCACCGCTACGGTATCTGTGGCTTGCCTGCGGATCACAAGGGCGGCAGGAACAGACAGGTGTGTCGGATCAGGACAATTGCCTGATCCTTGAGGATGGCGCATCGCGGGATGACATCGCCTATTTTCACGAGATGGCCACCTTTGTCAGCGATGGGTTGAACGCCTGCGGCTATGTCTATTGCCCCGGCGACATGATGGCCACGAACCCGCGCTGGTGCCAGCCGCTGTCGGTCTGGAAAGAGTATTTCAACGGCTGGATCAAGAGCCCGAGCAAGGAAGCACAGATGCTGGCCTCCGTGATGTTCGACCTGCGCCCCATCGGCGGCGACGCATCGCTCTTTCACGGTATGCAACAGGCCACGCTGGAAAAAGCCGCCAAGAACTCGATCTTCACCGCGCATATGGCCAGCAATTCACTGACCCATCAGACACCTCTGGGGCTGCTGCGCGGTCTTGCCACCATCAGCTCCGGCGATCACCGCAAGACCATCGACACCAAGCTGAACGGGGTCGTACCCGTGGTTGATCTGGGGCGCATGTATGCCCTGCAAGGCAAGCTCACCGTCGCCAACACGCGCGCCCGGTTGATTGCCGCGCTCAACAACAAGACGATCAGCGCCAAGGGCGGGCGCGACCTGCTGGAGGCCTATGATCTGGTTGCACAGACGCGGCTTGAACATCAGGCGCGGCTGATCAAGGAGGGCAAGGCACCCGACAACTACCTGCCCCCGGCCCGCCTGTCGGATTTCGAACGCAGTCACCTGCGGGATGCTTTTGTCGTGATCAAAACAATGCAGTCGGCTCTGATGCAAGGACGTGGCATCTTGGGCTGATATCTACGGCAATTCTCGGGGAGGAGAAGGCTCATGTTTTTCGAATTGATCGGCACGATTATCGCAGGCGTTGCCATGGCGCTGCTTGTCTGGGCCGTGAACCGGACCCTGCTCAAGGGGCGTTTGCCAAGCTGGCTGGTACCGGTGTCCGCAGGTCTGGCCATGCTGGTGGCGACGATCTCCAGCGAATACGGCTGGTTTGCCCGCACGCAGGCCAATATGCCCGGAGGTTTCGTCGTCGCGCAAAGCGTGGAAGAACAGGTTTTCTACCGGCCATGGACCTATGCGGTGCCCTATGTCAGCCGCTTTGTGGCCGTGGATCAGGCGACCATGCGCACACACGCAGAACAACCCGGCCAGCGCATCGTCGATCTGGTGTTCTATGGCCGATGGGCGCGCACGGCCAAGGTGCCTGTGCTGTTTGACTGCACGCAAAGTCGGCGCGCTGACATCATTGACGGCGTGGAATTTGGCGACAACGGTGAAGCACTGGGCGTTGACTGGATCGCCGTCAGTGCCAGCGATCCAATCCTGAGGGTCGCCTGCGAGGAGGTGTGAGATGAAAAACCTCAGCCTCCGGCTCCGGGTCTTTCTGTTCTTTTGCCTGACGGCCTTTGGCAGTATCGCGATCTGCCTTGGCGCGCTTTACATGGGGTTTCGCCAGTTGGGGGACGGTGATGCGCTGTCGGCCTTCATCACGTCCGGTGTGATCGCGGGCTTTGGCATTCTGGGTCTGGTGGTCCTGATCTGGCTTTTGTTCGACGAAAACGTCAGCAAACCGATCGAGGCATTGGCCGCCAGTCTGCGCGTGCGCACCCACGTCGATATCGACACGGAAATCGAAGCGGAAACCGCCAAATACCTCGGTGATCTGGCACCGGCTGTCTGCGCGATCCACCGCAAGCTCAGGGATGAGACGCGCGCCTCCTCCGAGGCGGTGGTGGAACGCACCGCGCGGCTGGATGCGCAGCGCTCGCAACTGTTGCAAATCCTGTCTGACATTCCCGTCGCCGTGATCGTGGCGCGGCAGGATCACCAGATCATCCTTTATGACGGGCAGGCCGCCGACCTGATGGAACGGGAATGCCCTGCCCGCCTCAAAGGATCGGTGTTTGACTACCTTGACAAACAATCCGTGCTTGAGGCCCTGTCTGCGCTGAAAAAGCAAAACGCCCTGCGCCATGAGATCGCCCTCAAAGGCCGCTCCGGCGCGGTTTACAAAGGTCACATCCGGGTGTTCGGCGCGGATGCGGGCTACACCTTGATGCTGGAGCCACTGCGCCCCGATGCCGCGCGCCCTCTGGTCTATGACTTTGACCTGCTCGACTTCGAAGAACCCACATCGCTGGATCAAACGAGACTGCGTGATCTGACATTCGTTGTTTTTGACAGCGAAACGACCGGTCTTGATCCACATACGGACGAGGTTGTGCAATTGGGCGCCGTGCGTGTCGTCAACGGCAAGATCATCGAAGGCGAGGTCTTTGATACGCTGGTCAATCCCGGCCGGACCATCCCGCCGGGGTCCACGGCGGTGCATCAGATCAGTGATGCCATGGTCGCCGATGCGCCGGGCTTTGATGTCGCCTGCCGCGCGTTCCATCAATTCGCCGAACACGCCGTGATCGTCGCCCATAACGCCCCCTTTGATATGGCATTCCTCAGACGCCAGTGTCGTGATCAGGACTATGCGTTCGACAACCCCATTCTGGATACGGTACATCTGTCCGCGGTGGTTTTTGGCGGCTCGGCAGAACATACGCTGGATGCTTTATGCGACCGTCTGAACGTGCATATTCCCGATGACGTGCGCCACACCGGGCTTGGCGATGCGCTGGCCACGGCCAAGGCGCTGGTTGCGCTGATCCCGGTGCTGGAGGCGCGGGGTTTTACAACCTTTGAACAGGTCCGCGCGGAAATTCAGAAACACAGCCGCATTCTGAAGGTTGAAGCCTAGCGGGATTCCCGCCTGCGCCAGAGCCAGCCGTGCAGGGCAAGGTAGGGCAGATAGAACGCAAAGACCTGAATGACATCGAACGGCCCGGAAAAGTCATCCCGTGACCCAAGCCCACCGGTCAGGATTTCCCAAACGCCGTAATGCACGCGGTAGAGCAATGAGGCCAGCGCGAGGATCACCAGTCGTTCGGCCCAAAGCCGGTGAAGTGGGTGCCGCAACCGCGCATAGCGCACTGTCTGGACGCAGGCCAAAAGCATCAGGATGCCATATAGCGCAAAGCCGATGCTCATGACCGGGCCACCAATGGTGCCTTGCAGCACGATATAGATCAGCCCGCCGAGGCTGGTGAACATGGCCGCACTGACAAGAACATACCCCAAAGTGCGGTGCAGCAGGGCCGCGCGCTGGCGCAAAACCCGCGACAACTGCAGCGGCGCGAGTGCGGTGATCAAACCACCCGCGATCATATGGCCGTAGACCGCGGTATTGCTCAGTGCGGCACCACCGTGAAACAGCCGCGACAGTGCCTGTTCGCCGGGATCGTTCAGCATCATGCCGCGCGCCACCGCATAATAGGCGAAGGGCAGCGCAAACAGGATCAGGGCAGCCACAAACAGCGAATTGCCCACAGGTCGCTTCGTGCTCTCAGGTATCATGGGGTCGAGTTGATCACGTCATGGGCCGCTTTGAAAAGCGCTTTGCGTCTAAAGCGATGCCGTGATCCCGCCATCCACGAATACGGTCGTCCCATTGACAAAAGATGACGCATCCGATGCCAGAAAAATACAGGTGCCGACCAGTTCCTCGACCTTGCCCCAGCGCCCCGCAGGGGTGCGTTTTTCAAGCCACGTCGTGAACTCGGGGTCCGCGACCAAGGCGGCATTCAGCGGCGTGTCGAAATACCCCGGCGCCAGCCCATTGCACTGCAACCCGTATTGCGCCCAGTCGGTGGCCATGCCTTTGGTCAGGTTGGCAACCGCGCCCTTGGTCATCGTGTAAGGCGCGATCCCGGGCCGTGCCAGCGCGGTCTGCACCGAGGCGATATTGATGATCTTGCCCTTGCTCCGGCGGATCATATGGCGCGCGCAGGCTTGGCCCACATGGAAAACACTGGCGATGTTTGTCTGCATCAGCTTTTCAAAGGCATCCGCGGGGAAATCCTCAAGGGCGGTGCGGTGCTGCATTCCGGCATTATTCACAAGGATATCAATCGCCCCGTGCTCGGCCTCGAACCCGTCCACCGCCGCACGCACACCCGCGTGGTCCGTTGCATCAAAGGGCAGCTGATGCGTCCCCTCGCCCAACTGCGCGGCGGCAGCGGCGAGTTTGTCCGTGTCGCGCCCGTTCAGCACGATGTCAGCGCCCGCCGCTTGCAGGCCCTTGGCGAGTGCAAAGCCGATGCCTTGCGACGATCCCGTAATCAGGGCGCGGCGGCCCGTCAGGTCAAATAGGCTCAGGCTCATGATATTCCTCTTTGTGCTCGACAATTGCGATCTGTCCCGCTTATTTTACCCCCAACCCTCAGAGTCAAGGACGCCGGGCAACCCGCCCCTTGAACAGCCCAAAGAGACCTCTATGAAATCGCTTGTTATCCACGCCGCGCATGATCTGCGCATCGAAGAGCATGAGCCACAGGCCCTTGGTGCCGGACAGGTTCGGATCGCGCTGGCGACCGGGGGCATCTGCGGATCGGATCTGCACTACTATCACAATGGTGGCTTTGGCACGGTACGCCTCAAGGAACCCATGGTGCTGGGTCATGAAGTATCCGGGCATATCACAGCACTTGGGGCGGGGGTCAGCGGGCTTGAGGTCGGGCAGTTGGTGGCGGTGTCACCCTCGCGCCCCTGTGGCACCTGCAGCTATTGTGCTGAAGGGATGCGCAACCAATGCCTGAACATGCGGTTTTACGGCTCCGCCATGCCGTTGCCACATATTCAGGGGGCATTCCGGCAGGTTCTGGTCGCGGATGCTGCGCAATGTGCCGTGGCCGACGGTTTATCCGCTGGCGAAGCTGCCATGGCCGAACCCCTGGCCGTCTGTCTGCATGCCGCCAGTCAGGCTGGCCCGCTGCTCGGCAAGCGCGTGTTGGTGACAGGCTGCGGCCCCATCGGGTTGCTGAGCATTCTGGTTGCCCGCCGCGCGGGTGCGACGGAAATCGTCGCGACGGACCTGACCGATTTCACGCTGCAAATGGCCGCCGCACAGGGGGCGGATGTCACGATCAACGGCGCGACCGATCCCGACAGATTGGCGACCTATCAAGCGGGCAAGGGCACCTTTGACGTGCTGTTTGAATGCACGGGCGTGGCCGCCGCACTGGCTGGCGGGATCGCAGCCCTGCGTCCGGGTGGCATCATTGTGCAACTGGGGTTGGGCGGAGACATGACCCTACCGGTGCAGGCATTGACGGCCAAGGAGTTGCAACTGCGCGGCTCGTTCCGCTTTCATGAGGAGTTCTTTACAGGTGTGACGCTGATGCAAAAGGGGCTGATTGACGTAAAGCCCCTGATCACGCAAACGCTGCCGCTGGCAGATGCCATTGCCGCCTTTGATCTGGCCAGCGACAGAACACAGTCGATGAAGGCTCAGATCAGTTTTGCCTGACTTCCTGACATCCTTGCGCGCACCAAGCAGTGTTGCGAGCCGCTGCCCGGCGTGGAACGGGTAAACGATGGACCTGACAATGCTCATCGTGATCGCGGGCTTTGCCTTTCTGGTGTCCGGCGCAATCAAAGGGGTCACCGGCATCGGCCTGCCGACGGCGGCCATTGCGTTCATGACGCTTTTTCTGGACCCGCGCACGGCAATCGCGCTGGTGCTTTTCCCGATGCTGGGCTCGAATCTGTGGCAGATGCTGCGCGGTGGATTGCTGAAACGAACAGCACGCCGATACTGGCTTTTTGCCGCCGTTCTGTTTCTGGGCGTCGGGACAACGGCCATCATGACGCAAACCACATCAGACCGCGCGCTGCTCGCTATTCTTGGCATTGTGGTGCTGATCTTTGTCGCGGTCAGTTGGCGCAAACTGCTGCCGCCCCTCGCCGACCGCTATGACACTGCTGCGCAAATCTTCTTTGCGCTTGTGGCCGGAGTGGTGGGCGGCATGACCGCCGCGTGGGGGCCGCCGATGGCGATGTACCTGCACACCAAAGGCGTCGATAAGGATGAGTTCATTCGCGCCACTGGGTTTATGATCTCGGTCGGGTCACTCCCGCTTGTGGTGACTTACGCGCAGGTCGGGTTTTTATCTGGTGAACTTGCCGCGATCTCATTTTCCATGCTGCTGCCGACCCTGATTGGCTTTACCGCCGGGGAAATTCTGCGCCGCAAGATGTCCATCGAAGCCTTTCGCAACGCCATCCTGATCCTGTTCTTCTTTCTGGGTCTGAACCTGATCCGCCGGGCAATCTGGTACGTCTAATGGCGATCAAGTTGTAAATTCGTCATAGTACCACTCGCCTGCTCCGCGCCTCTGCGCTAGCCTTGAGGCAAATCAGCAAGGGGATCACAGCCGTGAGCGCATTGGGTCGGCAGCCACAAAACAACCTCTCTCATGTCTGCGGGTCGACGGCGGATCCATTGTGGAACGTGACGATCCCGCAGCTTCTGGCGCAAACGGCAGCACGTCTGCCGGATCACCCCGCCGCGGTTTTCACCCGGCAGGCCATCCGCTGGACCTATCGCGATTTTGAGCGCGAGGTGGACCGGCTTGCGGCAGGTTTGCTGACGCTTGGCATCGAAAAAGGGGACCGCGTCGGCATCTGGGCGCCCAATTGTGCAGAATGGCTGCTGACACAATTCGCCACGGCCCGGATCGGCGCGATATTGGTATGTATCAACCCCGCCTATCGTCTGTCCGAACTGGAATACGCGCTCAACAAGGTGGGCTGCGCAGCGCTGGTCATGGCACCGCGGCACAAATCATCAGACTACGTTGCGATGCTGACGGAACTGATGCCGGAACTGGCAAACGCCACACCCGGCGCGTGCCAAGCCGCCCGCGTGCCCATGCTGCGCCATGTGATCGTGACCGGCGACGCACCACCGGCGGGAACCACCGGGTTTGACGCGCTTTGTGCAGCGGGCAGTGGGGTTTCGGTCGAAACACTGGATCAGATTTCCAACGACTTATCCCCCCAAGACGCAATCAATATACAATTCACCTCCGGCACCACGGGCAGCCCGAAAGGCGCGTGCCTGACGCACCACAACATCGTCAATAATGCGCATTTCGTGACGCAAACGATGCAGTTTACCGAAGCGGACCGACTGTGCATCCCGGTGCCGTTTTATCACTGCTTTGGCATGGTCATGGGCACGTTGGGCTGCGTGTCCAAAGGGGCCACGATGGTCATTCCCGGCGAAGGGTTCGATGCGCGCACCACCCTTGAAGCCGTCACACGGGAAAAATGTACGGCCCTTTACGGCGTGCCCACGATGTTCGTGAACGCCTTGGAACTTGCGGATTTTGACGCCTTTGATCTGTCCAGCCTGCGCACCGGGATCATGGCAGGGGCACCCTGCCCGATTGAAGTCATGCGGCAGGTTCAGGCGCGCATGCACATGCACGGCGTCACAATCGCCTACGGTATGACGGAAACCTCACCTGTGTCTTTCCAAAGCAACGTGGATGACCCACTGGAAAAACGCGTGTCCTCCGTCGGTCGCATCCACCCGCATGTGGAGGTGAAAATCGTCGATGCCACGGGCAACACCGTCAAAACAGGTGAACAGGGCGAACTGCTGACACGCGGCTATTCCGTGATGCTAGGATATTGGGAGGACGACGCACAAACCGCCGCCAGCATTGACGCGCAGGGATGGATGCACACCGGCGATCTGGCGCGTCTGGATGCGGATGGGTTTTGCACCATCACAGGAAGGCTCAAGGATATGATCCTGCGCGGTGGCGAAAACATATATCCGCGCGAGATCGAAGAGTTCCTCTATACCCACCCTGACATCCTGCAGGCGCAGGTCTTTGGCATTCCCGACCACAAACTGGGCGAAGCGGTCTGCGCGTGGATCGTGGCCCGCGCGGGCAGTGACCTGACCGAAACCGATGTGCAGGATTTTTGCCGCAGCGCCATCGCGCATTTCAAGGTCCCTGCCTATGTTTCCTTCAAGGATGAGTTGCCCATGACCGTGACCGGAAAACCGCAGAAATTCGTAATGCGCGACCGGATGGTCAAAGAGCTTGGGCGGGGTTGACGGCGAGGTACGCGCCCGTGCCCGCTGCGTCCCACAGGTAACCTGTGTCGTATAAAATTCATCGGCCACACCCTTGGACAAAGGGCGCCCGGACCGATATAGGCGGAATGATAAAACGTCTCCCGAAAGGTTCGTCCAATGGCACTCAACCGCTCATTCAAAATCGCGCCGTCGATCCTCTCTGCCGATTTCGCGAACTTTGGCGCGGAATGCGAAGCCATAGAGGCGCAAGGCGCGGATTGGGTGCATGTGGATGTGATGGATGGGCATTTCGTACCCAACATCACCTTTGGCCCCTCGACCTGCGCTGCGATCCGCCCGCATATCAAGACCGTCATGGACGTGCACCTGATGATCGCACCCGTCGATCCTTATATTGATGCCTTTGCCAAGGCGGGAGCCGATGTCATCACCGCCCATGTCGAAGCGGGCCCGCATATCCACCGCACCATGCAGGCCATCCGCGCAGCTGGCGCAAAGGCCGGCGTTGCGCTGAACCCCGGCACCCCTGCCTCTTCGGTCGAATATCTGCTGGATATGGTCGATCTGGTCTGTGTCATGACGGTAAACCCCGGTTTTGGCGGGCAGAAATTCATCCACAGTCAGGTTGAAAAGGTGCGCCAACTGCGTGCGATGATCGGCGACAGGCCCATCCATATCGAAATCGACGGCGGTGTTGATCCCACCACCGCGCCCTTGGTGGCGGCGGCGGGCGCGGATGTACTGGTCGCGGGATCGGCCGTCTTTCGCGGCGGGTCCGTCAGCAACCCCGCGCCTTACGGGGCGAACATCAAGGCCATACGCGACGCGGTTTTGTCGACAACCGTCTGACACACCGCCCTGATCGCGATATCAGCGCCGGTAAATGAAACACCGCCCCTCGATGGCGTCTTGCGGCAGCGCGATCTGCGTCAAGGTCTCAAAATACATCCGGTCACTTGACACCATCAGCCCCCCGTCGGCCAGCAAGGGTTCAATCAACGGGGACACCCGGCGCGCAAATTCATCGTTTTTCTGCGCGTTGTGCCCGCCAAGGTCTGCATGAATAAGCCGTGCCGTTGCGCCAAAGCGCGTCAGGGCCAGCGGCAGCGTTTCAAAGACATCCCCCAAAAGAACCCGATCGTCCGGCGGCGTGCTGTCGGGATGAGAGGCAATCGCGCGCTCAAAAACATAGATGTCTTGCTCTGGCATGATCTCGCACATGTGATGATAGGTGCGCCCATTGCCCAGACCAAGCTCGAAAACCGGCCCCGAGATATCCGCCGTAAGCTGAGCGGCATGGTTCAGGCAGGCCCGTTGTGACACCATGCGAGCAATGAATAAATCAAGTCGGCTCATCTCGTCATCCTTTGCAAAACTCGCGCTCCCAATGCCTGCTTTTGTCAAAAATTGGTAGCACAAAGCGCAACTCTCCGTTCAACGCTGGACCTGAGGAAAGAAATCGCGTTGACTGATACCGTTAACCCCGTCGCCGCCATGCTGGAAGAGATAGAAGAAGTGGCCCCTCGATGACGACACCACTGCTGGATGTATGCAACCTGAGCATCGGTTTTGGTACTGCCGACCCGGTCGTGCGGGACGTGAGTTTCAGTGTCATGCCCGGTGAAACGCTCGCACTTGTCGGAGAAAGCGGGTCCGGCAAAACCATTTCCTGTCGCTCCGTGCTGCGCATTCTGCCCGAGGCGGCACAAATTCGCAGCGGCACGATCAATTTTGCATCCGCGAGCGGGCCGACCGTTGACCTGCTGGCGATCAAGGAACGCGCCATGCGGGCCATTCGCGGTGATCAGATTTCGATGATTTTTCAGGAGCCGATGCGCTCCCTCTCGCCGCTGCACCGGCTGGGCGATCAGGTCGCCGAAGTCTTGACGCTGCACCGCAACCTGAGCCGCGCGGAGGCGAAGAAATCAGTGTTGGAAACATTCGAACGTGTTGGTTTTCCCGACCCGGCGCGGGTCTGGAAATCCTATCCGTTCGAGATGTCCGGCGGGATGCGCCAGCGCGCCATGATTGCGATGGCCATGGTCGCCAAGCCTGAGCTGTTGATCGCGGACGAGCCAACAACGGCCCTTGATGTGACCACACAGGCACAGGTCTTGGGGCTGATCAATGATTTGCAACGCGACACCGGCATGGCCGTGATACTGGTCACGCATGATTTGGGTGTCGTGGCAAATATGGCTGAATCCGTTGTGGTCATGAACAAGGGCCGGATCATGGAAAGTGGCCCCGCGGCGGCGGTTCTGGGCGCTCCTGCACATGGGTACACGAAAAAACTCTTCGCCGCCGCGCCCTCCATCCCGCAGGTTGCACATCCGGTTGAACGCACCAAAAGCGCAGATCACATCCTCGAACTGCGCAGCGTCTGCAAGACCTATACGATGCGCGCGGGCGGCTGGCGTGCGCCGCAAAGTATTACCGCCTGCCACCAGGTTAACCTGACACTGGAACGTGGCAAAACCCTCGCTGTTGTCGGGGAAAGCGGGTCGGGCAAGACAACCTGCGCCCGCATCGCCCTTGGGGCCGAAGCACCAGATGAAGGCGGCCACGTCCTGTTTCGCGCCGAGGCAAACGCGGAGCCGCTGAAAATTCACGCGATGACGCCTGCGGAGCGGGTCAGATTCCAGAAACAGGCGCAGATGGTCTTTCAGGACCCTTATTCGTCGCTGTCGCCGCGCATGCGGATATCGCAAACGATGACGGAGCCGATGGAAATTCACCGGATCGGCACCAAGGCTGAGCGGCGCGACAAGGCGGCAGAAATGCTGCGCTGGGTGGGGCTTGATCCATCCATGCTGGTGCGCTTTCCGCATGCCTTTTCCGGGGGGCAGCGGCAGAGGCTGTCGATCGCGCGGGCGCTGACGCTGGACCCGGTGTTACTGGTGTGTGATGAGCCGACCTCGGCGCTCGATGTCTCGGTCCAGGAACAGATCCTGACCCTGCTGGAGGACATTCGCGACCGTATGGGTCTGAGCTATCTGTTCATCAGTCACGATCTGGCCGTTGTCGCGCGCATCGCCGATGAGGTCGCGGTCATGCGTCAGGGTGTTGTGGTCGAACAGGCCGCCCCCGACATGCTCTTTTACAACCCGCGCCACCCCTATACGCGGGCTTTGATCGCGGCCCAGCCGACGCCCGATGTGAACCGTCCCATTGACCTTAATCTGGTATCGCAGGGTGCGGGCTCACCAGCCAGCTGGCCCGATGAATTCCGCTTTGAGGGGGTCGCGGCCCCGGCGTTAACTGAACTCGCACCCGGTCATAAGGTACGTTGTCATGTATAGATTTCTGTCTGCCCTTATCGTGATCATTTGCCTGCATCAGCCCGCTCTGGCGCAGACACCGGCGGCTCTTCAGGAAAGCAGTTTCTGGGCGCAGGAAGTGTCCGCCGGGAACATGCCACCCGTTGCCGAACGTTTGCCGGTTGACCCGCTCGTCGTTGATCTCACCGCGAAGGGGCGCACCTATGGGCAACAGGGGGGCACGCTGCGCACGCTGATCTCGCGTTCAAAGGACGTGCGCCAGATGGTCGTCTACGGCTACGCCCGGCTGGTCGGATATGATCACAACTATGAAATCTATCCGGACATCCTGCGCGATGTTGAAGTCGAGGAAGGGCGCAAGTTCACCTTGCACCTGCGCCGGGGACACAAGTGGTCTGATGGCCAACCTTTCACCTCTGCCGACTTTGAATACTACTGGCGTCATGTTGCCCTGAACAAGGAATTGAGCCCGTCCGGTCCGCCGCAAAACCTCTTTGTGGATGGTGTGTTGGCCAGCATGACATTCCCGGATGCGCATACCGTGGTCATCGAATGGCCCACGCCGAACCCCGGTTTCTTGCAGCTTCTTGCGCAGGCAAGCCCCTTCCTGATCTATCGACCGGCGCATTACCTCAAACAGTTTCACGCCGATTTCGTGGACAAGAAAGACCTGCGCAAACAGATCAAGAAGGCGCGGGTCAGAACCTGGGCCGCGCTGCACAACGGGCTTGATAACATGTACAAGTTCGACAATCCGGCGCTGCCCACCCTGCAACCCTGGATCAACGCCAGTGCTGGTAAATCCAGCCAGCGGCTGTTTGTGCGCAACCCCTATTACCACCGGGTGGACAAGCGCGGCGTGCAACTGCCCTATATCGACATTGTCAAAATGACCGTCGTGGGTGGCGGGCTGATCGCGGCAAAGGCCAACGCCGGCGAGGTCGATTTACAGGCCCGCGGTCTGGATTTCCCCGATATCTCCATCCTGAAGAAGGGTGAGGTAGATGGCGCGGGATATAAAACGCTGCTTTGGGCGAACAGTACGGCGAACCAGATTGCAATTTATCCAAACCTGAACTTTGCGGACCCGGTCTGGCGCGAGGTCATCCGCGATGTGCGGTTCAGACGCGCGCTGTCGATGGGCATTGACCGGCGCATGATCAACCGCGCGCTCTACTTTGGCCTTGCCTCCGAGGGGGGGATGACCGCCCTGCCCGCGAGCCCGTTTTATGACACCGCAAATGTGTACAAATGGTCTGTCTACTATCCCGCCAAGGCCAACGCATTGCTGGATGAAATGGGCCTGACCGAGCGGACAGCAGATGGGATCCGCCTGCTGCCCGACGGACGCCCGATGGAATTTGTGATCGAGACCGCGGGCGAGCGCAAGGAGGTTGAAAACGCGCTGGCGATCATCACCGACACATGGCGCGAGATCGGCGTCAAACTGGTCATGCGCCCGCTGGATCGCGACATCCTGCGCAACCGCGTCTATTCAGGCCTGAGCATGGCCGCCGTCTGGTTCGGCTGGGACAATGGGTTGCCGCAACCCTATACGCCGCCGGAATATCTTGCGCCCAAACATCAGGAATTTTTCGCCTGGCCCAAATGGGGGCAGTATTATCAGACCGGTGGCGAGGTCGGCGAAGCACCCGATATGCCAGCGCCCAAACGCCTGATGCAGCTTAGCTACGACTGGAGCCATACAACAGACCCTGCTCTGCGCTCGGAAATCTGGCGCGAAATGCTGGCGATCCACGCGGATAATCAGTTCGGGATCGGCATACTGGCCCAAGCCCCCCAACCCATTGTCGTCTCGGAACGCCTGCGCAATGTGCCGGAAACAGGCAAATGGGCATGGGATCCGGGGGCGCATTTCGGCATCCACCGCATAGACGAATTTTACTACGAAGACGCCTTTCAGCAGTTCACCCAATGATGTTTCTCCGCTACGCCATCTATCGGTTTATCACGATGCTGCTGACCCTCTGGGTCGTGTCGCTGCTGATTTTCGTGATCATCAATCTGCCTCCGGGGGATTACCTGAGCAACCAGATTGCCGAGTTGCGCGCAACAGGTCAGGCCGAAGGTGTGGCAAAGGCGGAATTCCTGCGCACCGAATATGCGCTGGATCGCCCGATCTGGGAACAATATCTCATCTGGGTTGGCATGGCCCCCGGCCCGCAGGGCTGGTACGGGTTGATACAGGGCAATTTTGGCTGGTCCTTTGAATTTGACCGCCCCGTCGATGAAATCGTCGGCGACGCGCTGTGGCTGACGGTACTGGTCAACCTCGCCGCGGTGCTGTTTGTCTATATGGTCGCGTTGCCCTTGGGGGTTCTGGCGGCGGCGCGCTCTGAAACATGGGTCGATTATACGGCGGCTTTCGTCGGGTATCTTGGCTTGGCCACACCGAACTTTTTGCTCGCCCTGATGCTGTTTTACTACGGCAACAAGTACTTTGATCTGCCCATTGGTGGCCTGATGGACCCAAGGTTCGAGGGGCAGCCGATGTCGTGGGACAAGGTGCATTCCATTCTGATCCATCTGATTGTGCCGACCTTTGTGATCGGAACATCCGGGGCTGCCGCGATGATGCAACGCCTGCGCGCCAATATGCTGGATGAACTCAGCAAGCCCTATGTAGAAACGGCCAAGGCCAAGGGGCTGGCCCCCTCGAAACTGTTGGCGAAATATCCGCTGCGTATGGCGTTCAACCCTTTCGTGGCAGACATCGGCAACCTGTTGCCTGCGATGGTGTCAGGCTCTGTGCTCGTGTCTGTGGTTCTGGGGTTGCAAACGATTGGCCCATCGCTGCTGACGGCACTCAAATCGCAGGATCAGTTTCTGGCCGGGTTCATCCTGATGTTCGTGGCCCTGCTGACCCTGATCGGCACGATGGTGTCTGATCTGTTGCTGGTGCTGCTGGATCCGCGCATCAGATACGGGGCGCGCGGGCGATGACAAGAATGCCAGACGGTCGCTATGTCGACGACGCCCCCTATACCGATGATGTGGACCTCAGCGCGCTTGAACGCTCTGATATGGATGCGCCGAACTGGGTGCTGGTTTGGCGCAAATTCAAACGGCACAGGCTGGGTCTGATATCTGGGATATTCCTGCTGCTTAGCTACATGATGCTGCCCTTTGCGGGCTTTATCGCGCCCTACACACCGAATGAGCGCAGCGCGGATTACCTTTATGCGCCGCCACAATCCATCAACCTGTGGCACGACGGGCGCTTCATCGGGCCTTATGTCTATCCGATCACTGCCACGGCGGATCTGGTCAATTACCGCTGGACCTATGAAACCGATACCAGCACACCCATGCCGCTGGAATTCTTTTGTGAAGGACAGCAATACAGGCTCGCGGGCTTTATCCCGTCCAATACCCATCTGTTTTGCGCAGCCGATGGGGCGACCGTGTTTCTCTGGGGGTCGGACAGGTTGGGGCGTGACGTGTTCAGCCGCATTCTCTACGGCGCACAACTGTCCCTGACCGTGGGTCTGATCGGGATCACCGTTTCCTTTGTGCTGGGCATCTTCTTTGGGTCGATTGCGGGATACTTCGGGGGGCGCACGGATTGGATCATCAACCGCATGATCGAAATCCTGAGATCCCTGCCGGAACTGCCGTTGTGGCTGGCGCTATCGGCCGCGGTTCCGTCGAACTGGAGCCCGGTGTCGGTCTTTTTCATCATCTCGATCATTCTGGGGATATTGGATTGGCCGGGGCTGGCGCGGGCGGTGCGATCCAAATTCCTGTCCCTGCGTGAAGAGGAATACGTGCGCGCCGCCGAGATGATGGGGGCCAAGCCGGGGCGCGTGATCCGCCGCCATCTCTTGCCGAACTTCATGTCGCATCTGATCGCTTCGGCAACGCTCTCCATTCCGGCGATGATCCTTGGCGAAACCGCGCTCAGCTTTCTGGGGCTGGGCTTGCGCGCGCCTGCGGTCAGTTGGGGTGTCATGCTGAATGACGCGCAAAACCTCGCGTCGATCGAGATCTACCCATGGACTGCCATCCCGATGCTGCCGATCATCTTTGTGGTGCTGGCGTTCAACTTCCTCGGCGACGGCCTGCGCGCCTCTCTGGACCCCTATAGGGGATAATGCGGTCCTGTGCTTCGCCTTGATGACCTGTTTAAGGGCTGCGTTGACCTGTTCAGCACACAACCTGAAATCGTTTCCCAGCATCTCAAGACTAAAGCTGGTGCACGCGGCCATGATATCGCGACTGGACCACCTCAACACCTCAACACCTCAAAAATTTTTCGAGCACAAATCGCCTCGCTACCATCGAAACTTCAGAAAAACGAAGTGCAACCCCCGTATGAGTTGAATTTTAATTGTATTTTAGGATTACTTAACACCGCATATTGAAGCCATCTTCCGAATTTGAGACAAACTCAACAATGAAAAATCCGACCTCCAGAAGGGAATACGTTTTGAAAATTACAACACTTTTACTTACTGGTGCACTTGCTCTTACCACGTCGCTGGCTTCCGCAGCTACACTTTCGGACATGACTTTGACGCCGAACAGCGGCAGTAACAGCACGA
The DNA here is from genome assembly GCF_000014045.1 of Roseobacter denitrificans OCh 114. NCBI lineage: Bacteria > Pseudomonadati > Pseudomonadota > Alphaproteobacteria > Rhodobacterales > Roseobacteraceae > Roseobacter > Roseobacter denitrificans. The sequence goes on along the minus strand of NC_008209.1, from coordinate 1,049,553 downwards.
CGTTTTTCGACGCTGACAATGATTTCAGCGAAACATTTGCATTCGGCAGCAATATCGTTGCCGGGTCAGTTATCGACAGTTTTCGCCTGACGCTGGATGTGAGTGGGGCCACGAATGAATCTGGACTGTTCCTTGGATTTATCCCGGTTAAAGAAGACTGGAATATTCGTGTGCAGGGCTCAGCAAGCGGATCCGCGGATGATTACTTCGACGACATCACCGGTGATGGCCTAATTTCTTTCGTTATCGACGCGACCACGGACGGTGGCGGGGTGGATGCTTTTGCCACTTCCGTGAATTCGGGTGTTTTCACATTTTGGCTGTCTGAAAATAGTGCGGATTCATTCGTGGCAAATCCATCAATCACGATAACTAGCGCGCGCCTTGAAGTGCTCGGCACAGCGCCGACCCCGGTGCCGGTGCCGGCTTCTGCTTTGCTGTTGCTCGCGGGCGTCGGTGGACTGGCCGCAATGCGCAAACGTAGCAGCACCTAGATAAATCAAGTCGTACGACGACCTTACTCGGGCGCTTTTGGAGCGCCCGTTTTTTTGATGGTTGCCATGCATTTGATCCTGTCAAACGAATTCAAGCGCGGGGCGATAATCTCCGTTTCGGCATGTGGCGGCACATAAAACAACTATCCTGCTGCAATCCAACTCCTCTTTTCAAATCGAGAATTAGATTAAGGATGCGGCACCAATAGCTTGTCAAGACGACCGCGGCGTATAATCAGCTGTGTTTGCCATCGCCTTTGACAGGCCCATACGCACCATCCCGATCAACACGTCAAATGTGTCTGTCGCCCAACGACGGGGCCGCCGCGCAGCCTAGCGGTCATCCGTCTCGGGTGCGCCGCCCTCCAGTGCGTCATCGTCCACCGCGGCGCGGGCGGCGGCGGTGATGGCCTGTTTTTCCTTTTCGGTCAGGTTCTCTGGCTTGGAGTCGGAATCTGCAAGACGCACGGTGACTTCTTTATGCGCGAAATGTATGCCTTCGCGTTCGAACAGCGACCGGATTTCCTCATAGACTTTCTTGCGCACCAGCCATTGATCGCCCGGCTTGGTCATGAATTTGACGCGGATGATCATCGCGCTGTCCTGCATCTCGACCACACCCTGCGATTTCAGCGGTTGGATGAAGTTCTCGCCAATCACGGGGTCATCCAGCAACTCAACGCCCAGCTTCTTGATCAGCTTACGCACTTTCTCAACGTCGGTGTCATAGGTGACGCGCAGCTTGAGCTTCATGATCACCCAATCGCGCGAGTAATTCGTCATGACCTGAATTTCACCAAAGGGGATCGTGTGCAGCGCGCCAAGATGATGGCGCAACTGGAATGAGCGCACAGAGATTTTTTCGACCGTGCCTTTCACACCCCCGACGTCCAGATATTCGCCCTTGCGAAACGCGTCATCAAACAGGAAAAACCCGCCCGAAAAGATATCGCGCACCAACGCCTGTGAGCCAAAACCCACGGCAACCCCCACAACACCCGCACCGGCAAAGAGCGGCCCGACATTGACACCCAGCTCCATCAGAACAATCAGCGTGATGGTCACAATCAGCACGATCAGGATAAAGTTGCGAAACAGCGGCAGCAGCGTCGCCAGCCGGGACGCAGACGACGCACCGCCCTCATCACCCAATTCGCCCTCGCTCACATCGCCCAGTTCATCAGCGATCTTGTTGTCGATCCAGATGCGGAAGGCGTGATAAACCACATAGCCAATAAACAGGATCACCATGACGTCCAGCAGCCGATTGGCAAAGCTTTCGACCATCTGCGTGCTGTTATTGTCCCAGATGTAGAAGAACGCATATGCGCCCGCGACAAAGGCCACAATGCCCGCAACCCGCTGCGCCAGTTCCTCGTAGGTGCGCATTGTTTTGGGCGCGTAATGCATGCGCTCTTGCGTTTTATCCTCCGCCTCCGAGCGATCGTCTGCGTCGTCGGTGTGCTGAGGGTCGCCCTGGTTCAGCGCCCGGATCGCGCGGGCGCGGGCAAAACCACGTTCGATGCCAAAGTTGATTACGCCAAAGACCACGAGGATCGACAGCAGGATCGCATAGGCTCCCGCAATCAATGGCACCGCAGGCGGCGTGCCCAGCACCAGATCATAGGTGACCTGAAACCATGCGTAGAGCATATAGGCGATCACCGCAGGCGCCCAGATTGACGACAGCGCCTTGATGATCCAACTGCAATTCTCGCGCGGCTCGCCTTTGCGGATCGCATTGGAGAGTGCGCGGCGATTGACCAGTACCATCACGATATTGGCTACCACCACAGCCGCGCCAAGCAGGGACGCCATGAAGGCAAAGACATCGTAATTCAGCCCAAGCTCGCGCACCCAGAGGGTGAACAGAAGCCGGACGATATCGAACGTCCCCAGTGTGACCAGCCAATAGTTCAGACGCTTTGCATCCCGCGTATTGAGGTGCGGGATGCGATATTGCGGCATATAGGGCGACAGGATCATCCGCCAGAGCGCAGCCACGGCACGGCTCAAAAAATACGCCACATTGATGACGCTGACCGTGAACTGCAGGCCCGGATCTTCAAGGGGGCCGAAAATCAGCGCACCCAAGGCATAGGCCACCGCCATGGAAACCAGAATACCAATAACGCCAAGGAAAAAGCGGAACACCAGCCAAGGCATCTTTTCCGAATAGCCCTGTGGATTTTCCAGCGTCCGGGCCACGATCATGGAGCGCGCGATATAACGTCCAAAGACATATCGCTGCACCAGCATGCCCACCCCAAAAAGCGCCATTGAGATGTAAAGCGCCTGAAAATAGGCCCACATGGTGCCATCCGGGCTGGTGGCCCGCAGGATATAGATCACCTCGTTGAAATCATCCGGCAACCCAAGGATACGCTGAACGAGGGTCGCGCGGAATTTCACCAGTGAATCCTGTGCCTTCATCAAGGCGGAACCGCTGCTTTCGACCGGCGCGACTTCGGCATTGGGCGGGGGCTGACCCGCGGTCGATACAACGTTGCCCTCCAGATCAATGACCACGACGCCAACGCCGTTTTCGGCGGCTTTTTCCATGATGTCAGATATGCGATCCGCGCTGCCGTCTTCTTCGGCGGCCCCGGCAGTGCCAAAAAGCGAGCCGACGCTTTGTGCATGACTGTCGCCCGGCAAGGCGAGGATGGCCGTCAAAAAGACAATGAAAAGAGCGATAAGGGAGGCGCGCATCGCGGAATATGTCCAACACAGTTATTCCAACAGACGGTAGGTGAGCTTGGCAGACAATGCAAATGCGCAACATCCCGGGCGGTACCGCTGGATTCGTGTTTTGCACTGCCGGTGCTTTTGTGCCAAAGAGGCATCGCGACGAAGCAATGCCGATATGAGCGGACCAAGGACCGGGCAATGTGCCAGATAGACATCCACCCTGCCTTGGCCTCTGACAGCATCACAACACCACGGTCAGACTGCGAGGCCCGCGCGTTATGAATTTTCAGAACCGACCGGCGGGTGGTGCCTCGCGCAACGACCCTGACGTGTGCAACGCAAAACCGCGCGCCAGACGCATCATGCTCTATAGTCATGACACCTTTGGCCTGGGGCACCTGCGCCGCTCGCGCGCACTGGCATCCGCCTTGACCGCAGCGGATGATACGACCTCCGCGATCATTCTGACCGGATCGCCTGTTGCCGGGCGTTTCACATTTCCCGAACGTGTCGATCACGTCCGTTTACCGGGTGTTACCAAGCTGCATGACGGGTCCTATGTGAGCGAAACGCTGGGGCTTGATATCGACAAGACGACATCGCTCAGGTCCGCCCTGATCCAGAGTACGGTTGAACAATACGACCCGGACCTCTTGATCGTTGACAAGGAACCCGCCGGCTTTCGCGGTGAGCTTTTGCCCACGTTGGAATGGTTGGCAGAACGCGGGCAGACCCGGCTCGTGCTGGGGCTGCGCGATGTCTTGGACGAGGCCGACGTGCTCGCCGCTGAATGGGCGCGCAAAGGGGCCATCGAGGCGACCGAGAAATTCTATGATGAAATCTGGGTCTATGGTCCCCGATCCGTCTATGATCCGACCGAAGGTCTGCAACTGTCCCCTGAGACCCGCGCGCGCATGCACTGGACGGGCTATCTGCGCCGCGAAATCACCGATGACGTTGAAACACCTGATACACCTTACGTGCTGATCACGCCGGGGGGTGGCGGTGACGGGGCGGCGCTGGTTGATCTGGTCTTGCAGGCTTATGAACAAGCCCCCGATCTGTCGCCAGATGCGGTGCTGATCTATGGGCCGTTCTTGTCCGGCGACGTGCGCGAGGCGTTCGAACAGCGGGTCGCGCGGCTGAACGGGCGCGTCAGTGCCGTGGGCTTTGACGGGCGCATTGAATCACTTTTTGCGGGCGCGCAGGGTGTCGTCTGCATGGGCGGGTACAACACATTCTGTGAAGTCCTCTCTTTTGACCAGCGGGCGGTCATCGTGCCGCGCACCGTGCCCCGGCTTGAACAATGGATCAGGGCCGCGCGCGCCGAGGAAATCGGACTTGTGCACATGCTGGACGAAAACCGTGACGGTATGACCGCGGATGCCATGATCAAGGCGATCCGTGGGCTGCCAACACAACAAAGGCCATCGCAGGCGGGTGCCGAAGGCTTGCTGGATGGTCTGGACGTCGTTGTTGCACGAACCAAAGCGTTGATGGCACAGAAATGACAACGACGCCCGCACGGCTTGCCGTTCTGGTCAAGGGATGGCCACGCCTGTCCGAGACCTTCATTGCGCAGGAACTTGTCGCGCTGGAAGACGCAGGGCTGACGCTCGAACTCTGGTCCTTGCGCCATCCGACCGATGTGAAAACGCATCCGCTGCATGACCGGCTGAAGGCGCGGGTGAATTACCTGCCCGAATACCTTGAGGATGATCCGCCGCGTGTCCGGCGCGCGCTGTTCAGCGCCAGACGCCTGCCCGGTTTCAAAGACGCCGTGCGCTGCTTTCGTGCGGATTATGCGCGCGATCAAACCGAAAACCGCATCCGCAGGTTTGGTCAGGCCTGCGTCTTGGCGCGCGAATTACCGCCGGGTGTGACCGGCCTCTATGCGCATTTTCTGCACACACCGTCGTCGGTCGCGCGCTATGCCGCGATCCTGACCGGGTTGCCGTGGTCTTTCTCCGCCCACGCCAAGGACATCTGGACCTCACCGGACTGGGAATTGCGCGAAAAACTATCAGCCCAGACATTCGGGGCGCAGTTCGGGGCCACCTGCACCGCCTTTGGTGCGGAGCATTTGCGCAGCCTTGCAGACAGGACCGACCGCGTTGATCTGGTCTATCACGGGCTGGATCTGACGCGCTTTCCTGACGCGCCGCACCGCAAGGCGCGCGCACCGGATGCACCACTGGCCCTTATGTCGGTGGGTCGGCTGGTGGAGAAAAAGGGCTTTGATCGGCTGATCGAGGCGCTCGCCCTTTTGCCGGATACACTTCGTTGGCACTGGACGCATATCGGCGGCGGTACACTCAAGCACCAGATGCAGGATCTGGCCGCTGCAAAAGGCGTGGCAGACCGTATCACATGGCGCGGCGCCTGCGATCAGCCCGAGGTTATCGCAGAAATGCGCACATCCGACCTGTTCGTTTTGCCCAGTCGCATTGCGGCAGATGGCGACCGCGACGGCCTGCCCAATGTCTTGATGGAAGCCGCCAGTCAAAAGCTGCCCATTCTGGCGACCCCTGTTTCTGCCATTCCGGAATTCATTGACACGGGCGTGCATGGCATTCTGGTGGATGATGCCCCGGACAGCCTTGCGCAGGCGATCCGGGATTTTGCCGCGCGGCAAGATGGCGGCCGTGCCTTTGCCGATGCGGCTTACAAAAGGCTGAAAACCGAGTTTCAGATGCAGCCGGGCATCAATCAATTGACCAGACGGTTGCGCACGATGATGCAGGACGCGGCGTGATACCCGCCGCCTTTTACGCACCGATGAAACCACCTGATCACCCTGTGCCCTCAGGGGATCGCGCCATGGCCCGCGCCTTGCTGACCGCATTGCAGATGTGCGACGTCAAGGCAGATGTCGCCTCGCTCCTGCAAACTCGCGACGGGACCGGGGATGCACAGGTACAAGCGGAAAAACAAACGGCGGCTTCGGTTGAAATCGACACGCTGATCCCAAAGGGGCGACAGGCCGGATGGCGGTTCTGGATCACCTATCACAATTATTACAAAGCGCCCGACCTGATCGGGCCAGCCGTCGCGCGGGCGCTGAACATCCCCTATCTGCTGGTTGAGGCAACCCGCGCGCGCAAACGACTGTCAGGGCCCTGGGCCGACTACGCCCAAGCGGCAGAGGCGGCGAGCGATGCGGCCACCGTGATGTTTTATCTGACCGCCCGGGATGAAGAAGCGCTGCGCGACTACGCCGCCACCGGTCAAAAACTGATCCACCTGCGCCCGTTCCTGCCGCGTGAGGATTTACCCCTTGTAGGTCGCAAGGAGCGCAGCATGCTGAGCGTTGGCATGTTCCGAAAGGGCGATAAACTCGCTTCTTACCGCATCATTGCCGACACGCTGGCCAAGCTGCAGACGCCTGACTGGCGCCTCGAAATCGCAGGGGATGGCCCGGTGCGGGCGGAGGTTGAGGCGCTTTTTGCGCCCTTCGGCGACAAGGTGGCGTTGCTTGGCGCCTTGTCCGCACAGGGTTTGCAAGACGCTTATGCGCGCGCGGCGATCCTGTTCTGGCCCGGTGTCAACGAAGCCTTCGGCATGACCTACCTTGAGGCGCAGGCCGCCGGAATGGCCGTCGTGGCGCAGGATCGCCCCGGTGTCCGCGACGTCCTCGCACCGGGTGCGGATTATCCATCGCCCGAGGCTGGCAGCGACGCACTTGCGGCACGGCTTGATATGCTGCTTGAAATGCCGAAACTGACGATGCACCTTGGGGCGGCGGCGCGGGCCCATATCGGGACGCATCATCTGTTGAGCGCGGCCAAAGCCACCCTTGAAACCGCAATTGATGAGATATTGATATGATCAGGCTCGCCCTCATTCGCCACGGCCACACCGCATGGAACCGGGCAGGCCGTATTCAGGGGCGCACGGACATCCCACTGGATCCGGAGGCGCGGGCCGGGCTTGCCACGCGCGTCCTGCCGAAGCCGTGGTGCGATGCGGCGCTTGTGTCCAGCCCCCTGATGCGTGCCGTGGAAACCGCGGAACTGATCAGCGGCAAAACCCCGGTCACGATACCGGCACTGATGGAAATGGACTGGGGTGCGTGGGAAGGAAAGCGCGGGGAGGCGTTGCTGGCCGATCCCGACACCGATTACCGCCATATCGAAGCCTGGGGGTGGGAATATCGCCCCCCCGGCGGAGAAAGCCCGGCAGATGTGAGCGCGCGCCTGACCCCATGGGTCAACCGCCTTGCCACGGACACGGTCGCCGTCTGTCACATCGGGATCATGCGCGTGTTGATGGCCAAGGCCACGGGCTGGAACTTTGACGGTGCCGCCCCTTTCCGCATCAAACGGGACCGCCTGTTTATCCTGAACATCTCTGACGCGGGCTGGACGGTGGCAGGCGATCCCGTTCGTCTTGAGGCGCGCGCCCGGTGAAAGTATTCTTCGTGGTGACACATCTGCTTGGCTCGGGGCATTTGTCGCGCACATTGGTGCTGGCCCGCGCACATCTGAAGGCAGGGCATGAGGTGACACTGATCTCCGGCGGCATGCCCGTGCCTCACCTGTCTCATGACGGTATTACGCTGGTGCAATTGCCCGCCTTGCGGTCCGATGGCGTGAATTTCACCCGCCTGCTTGATGACAAAGGGGATGTCGCGTCTGAAACGCTGATGCGGGATCGTCGCGAAAAGCTGCTGAGCACATTTGAAGAGGCTGCTCCAGATGTGCTTGTCACCGAATTGTTTCCCTTTGGCCGGCGCAGTTTGAGCGATGAGTTTCTGGCACTGCTCAACATGGCCAAGGCACGCAAAAACCCACCGCGCATTTGCTGTTCGATCCGCGATATTCTGGCACCGCCTTCCAAACCCTCCAAGGCTGCACGCGTCCGTGACATCATCACGGAGTTTTACGACGCGATCATTGTGCATTCCGATCCCGATGTGACACCGCTGGCGGCAAGCTGGCCCGTCACCGAAGATATTGCGGAAAAACTCAGATACAGCGGATTTGTCGCAAACCCGCCCGCCCCCATGCACCCAGATGCACCGGGCCAAGGCGAAGTACTCGTCAGCGCTGGCGGGGGGGCCGTTGGCGATGCGCTTTATGCTGCTGCCTTGGGCGCTGCGAAACTGAACGGCGATCTGCATTGGCGTGTTTTGGTTGGTGGTGCGGATGCACCCGCAAAATGCGCGGCACTGAAAGAAGGATGCCCGGCAAATACCACCATCGAACCCGCCCGACCGGATTTTCGCCAGATGCTGCACCGCGCAAAAGCCTCCGTATCTATGTGCGGCTACAACACGGCGCTCGATATCCTGCAGTCCGGAACACCCGCAGTTTTCGTCCCCTTTGATGCGGGCGGCGAGGTGGAGCAATCCCTGCGCGCCTCGGCACTTGCCAAAATGGCGGGCATACGCGTTGTGAACTCTGTGGACCTGCAACCCGAGGCACTTTTGAACACCGTGCATTCTGTCGTGCAAGATCCGCGACGGGGTCCGCAAACGCGGGGCCTTGATGGGGCAAGCCGCACGGCCGAACTGCTCGAAACGCTGGTTGAGGCATCGGGCCATGCAGGTTGACTGGACCCCGCTGCGCCGTGAATTGGCGCGCCACAGGGCCAATGGCATGGCCCTGCGCTTCTGGTGGCGCGATGATGATCGCTACGAAACCAACTGCGGCGCTGGATCAACTTGAAAATACCGCTGACGGGCTGGACGTGCCCGTGCATCTTGCGGTCATCCCGGCATTGGCCGACGCGTCACTGGCGCAACATGTCAAAGGGTCGGATCACCTCGTGCCGATCGTTCATGGCTGGCAGCACAAGAACCATGCCCCGAGCGGCCAGAAAAAAGCGGAATTCGGCGCAGCGCGCAGCGGGGCCATCGCCGAACTCCATCGCGGGCTTGATCAGATGCGGCGGCTTTTTGGGACCGGGCTGGTGGCTGTCTTTGTGCCACCGTGGAACCGGATTGACCAATCCTACCTCGCGCCACTTGCCGATGCAGGCTATGCCGGCCTGTCGACCTTTACGCCACGGCAAACCACCTATGCCGCCGATGGCCTGATGCAGATCAACACCCATATTGATCCCATCAACTGGCGCGGCACGCGCGGCCTCACGGACCCCGCAACGCTCGTGGCACAAACGGTTGAAATGCTTGCCGCGCGCGCGGATGGGCAGACAGATGCGTTTGAACCCTTGGGTTACCTGACGCATCATCTTGTGCATACTGCGGATGTGTGGGACTTCACCCAGCAGTTTTTATCTGAACTTTTGGATGGTGGCGCGCTGCCACAACCCATTGCCCCCTTGCTGGAGAAACACAGATGAGCCGACTGGACTCCATGCGCCGCCGTCTAAGCGCACAGATCGACGGTCTGAACTGGGCCGCTGAGCAGGTGCAGGGCATTGACGGCGATGTGCTGGAACTGGGCTTGGGCAACGGTCGCACCTATGATCACCTGCGCGAGGTCCTGCCCGAGCGGCGCATCTGGGTGATTGACCGGGTGCTGCAACCGCATCCGTCCTGCGTACCCCCTGCGGAAAACTTCCTGCAGGGCGAAGCGGATGATATGCTCGCCACCCTTGCAAAGACGGATGCAAAATGCGCCCTGGCACACTATGATTTCGGCTTTGGCGTCAAGGATCTGGATGTGGCGGAGGGCGCGCGGCTCTCGCCCCTGATCGCAGCACTGATGGTGCCGGGCGGATTAGTGGTCAGCCAGCAACCGCTGGTCGGACTGACACAGATCAGCGGACCGGACACCATTGACCCGGAACGATACCTGTTTTACCGCGCGCCCTGATACCGGCGCATACCTGTTATTGACCTTTCGCGGATCACAATCCGGACGCCGATCCGGAGGCACTGGAACAGTTGAATGAAAGTCCCGAAGCGGTGGATGGCGTGATTTCCTGACCCCATGGGAAAATTTCCGCAGAAAGCGCTGCGGAGATCACTTTTTCGCGTGAACCCGATTCGCGATAGGCTATAGAGGGTTCATTGATGACGAATTCAAAAAGGACTTCCCCATGATCAGAGTTGCTGTTGTACTGAGCCTCATCCTGACACTTGCCGCCTGCGAGACCACCAAAGGCCTTGGCCGCGACGTACAAAACGCGGGCGAAGCGCTCGACGAAGCGATCTAAGAACACCTCGTCGCGCCGGAGTTTTACCTGCGGCGCGCGCTGCTATTTCGCGCAGTTCCGGCAGAGCGCCGCATCCGGCACGGCCATCAGGCGCGCGTCGGAAATCCGGTCGCCGCAGGACAGACATGTGCCATAGGTGCCGTCCTCGATGCGGCTCAGCGCGGCGTCAATGCGCCGGAGTTCGGCGATTTCGACCTGCCCCATGGCTTCGAGAACTTCATCGCCCTGACGTTCAGTGGCGCGGTCTTCCCAGTCTTGCGGCATGGGCGCATCCAGCGCCTGTTCGATGTCGGACAAATCCCCCACGAGAGACGCACGGCGGCTCAAAAGTGTCTGTTTGTGAAACTGAACATCCATGAAAACCCCCTTTCGTGATCCGCGCGCAACACGCGGCGCATCGTTTTGTGCGCGGGCAGGCTACCCTGTGATTTTACCCGCCAGAATATAGGAGGCCGGCGCCGCCAGAACCGCGCCCGCAACCGCCGCCACGACAATCGGCATCGTGCCGGTAAGGCCCGTGGTCAACACAGCAATCACAGCCGTCCCCGCGAAAGTGGTTGCGACGATGGAATAAAGAATGAGAGCAATGCGTAACATCGAGGGTGCCTCCTGTGATAAACTCGCATCGAGACTAACGCAGGTGCCGGGTGTTTGCCTTGATATGAGTCAAGGTTGATGTGTCGGAGTCGGGTGGTTTTTGAAACTGCGACCAAGCTGTCTTGTGTTCGGGTGCAACCTGCGGCGTGCTTCTAGGAATGCGTCGCACCCGCCCCGTGGGGTTGCGTGACACCCGTCCAGGAAACCGTCCAGTGGACAGTTTCAGGTTTTAACGAGCGCAGCACCGGGATCAGGTGCCATAAATCCATAGGATTGGCATTGGTTCTATCTTTTGGCCTTTTCCATACGTTTGAGAAATTGCTTCCCAAACAATCAGATTTCCTCATACCATGCCTCAGGAATCCGAACCTTCATCGTCGATATCAAGCTGTCCAACCGTTCCCACGCAGTTGTTGCCATGTCGTTCGCCTGCTGCGAAAGCCGAAGCAATTCATCGTAACGTTCCTGACACACAATCTCGTAGGGTTTGAAACCAGTCATGAGTTCACCACCAATTCTTTCAGGTGCAGTATGTTGTGCAACAAAAAGACCAAGTTTTTTCAGATCATCGACAAAAACTGCCAACTTTTCGTTGAGTTCGCCATTCTGGAATTCAAAAGCGCCTCGTTCGTAACGATGACATAACTCACTGAGATCATAATAATGGCTGGAGGGGACATACTGAAACAAATCAGTTTCGCAGAGTAAGGAGCGAAAATTGTTTGCATGAAGCTTAATCAAGGTTCGAGCAATTCTGATGTCATTCGTAGTTGCTTGCCGAAGTTGCACTTCCTCACTATCTTTGAACTCCGTAAAAACCCAAGTTATCAGCGTAACGGAAAAGACGAAAATTGCTTCTGGGTTGGAATAAACGGACTTAAAGTCTGATGGCCAAAGTAGCCAACACAATGCCCCGATCGCGGCAAAACCTGTACCAATTCTGGCAAAAGTATGCGTGAGCTTAGTCATCTAAATTGTCCGTGCCTTTCACCCCAACGCCACCGTGCGGGTACGCGCCCTGCTACGCAAAACGCTGCCACCCACCGTCGTTTATCAGCGCGCAAGATAGACGGCTTTAGCCGTCCATCTTGAGAGCACTGATAAACGCTTCCTGTGGAATATCCACTTTCCCAAACTGCCGCATTTTCTTCTTCCCCGCCTTTTGCTTGTCCAGCAGCTTGCGTTTGCGCGTCGCATCCCCACCATAGCATTTGGCGGTCACGTCTTTGCGCATGGCACTCAGCGTCTCGCGGGCGATGACTTTGCCGCCAATCGCCGCCTGAATCGGGATTTTGAACATGTGGCGCGGGATCAGGTCCTTGAGCTTTTCGACCATCGCGCGGCCCCGCCCCTCGGCCCGTTCGCGGTGCACCATGATGGAGAGCGCATCGACCGGTTCGTCGTTCACAAGGATCGACATTTTCACAAGGTTATCCGTGCGATAGCCGATCATCGCATAGTCAAAGGACGCATAGCCCTTGGTCACCGATTTCAGGCGGTCATAAAAATCAAACACCACCTCGTTGAGCGGCAGATCATAGACCACCATCGCGCGGCTGCCCGCATAGGTCAGGTCCTGCTGGATGCCGCGCCGGTCCTGACACAGCTTCAGCACATCGCCGAGGTAGTCGTCGGGTACAAGGATCGTCGCCTTGATCCGCGGCTCCTCCAGATGATCAACCAGCGTCAGGTCGGGCATGTCGGCGGGGTTGTGCAATTCGATCATCGCGCCGTCTTTCATATACACATGGTAGATGACCGAGGGCGCGGTGGTGATCAGTTCGATGTCATATTCACGTTCGATCCGGTCGCGGATGACTTCGAGGTGCAACAACCCCAGAAAGCCACAGCGGAACCCGAACCCAAGGGCGGCGGATGTCTCCATCTCATAGGAAAAGGACGCATCATTCAGCGCCAGTTTCTCGATACTGTCGCGCAACTCCTCGAACTCGGAGCTGTCCACCGGGAACAGACCGCAGAACACCACAGGCTGCGAGGGCTTGAACCCCGGCAGCGCGACCTCGGTGCCTTTTTTCTCATGCGTAATGGTGTCGCCCACACGGGTGTCGCGCACCTGCTTGATGGACGCGGTCAGGAAACCGATCTCGCCCGGGCCCAGTTCGTCGATGGCCGTCATCTCGGGGCGGAAGACGCCGATCCGGTCCACGTTATGGGTCGAGTTGTTGGACAGCATGCGGATGCGGTCGCCCTTTTTCAGCACGCCGTCCATGATGCGCACCAGAACGATCACCCCGAGGTAACTGTCATACCACGAATCCACCAGCATCGCCTTGAGTGGCGCGTCACGGTCCCCCTTGGGCGCGGGCAGGTTCTGCACGATGCTTTCCAGCGTTTCCATGATGCCCTGCCCGGTCTTGGCAGAGACCTGAATTGCACCGGAGGCATCGATGCCGATCACGTCTTCGATCTGTTCGGCGACACGGTCACAATCGGACGCAGGCAGGTCGATCTTGTTGAGCACCGGCACGATTTCATGATCGGCGTCAATGGCGTGATAGACGTTGGCCAGCGTCTGCGCCTCGACGCCCTGGGTGCTGTCCACGACCAGCAGCGATCCCTCGACCGCGCGCATGGAGCGGCTGACCTCATAAGCGAAATCCACATGCCCCGGCGTGTCGATCAGGTTGAGGACATATTCCTCGCCATTCTGCGCGGTGTAATTGATCCGCACGGTCTGCGCCTTGATGGTGATGCCGCGCTCGCGCTCGATGTCCATGCTGTCGAGCATCTGCTCCTTCATATCCCGATCCGCCACTGTATTGGTGGACTGAATGAGCCTGTCGGCCAGCGTGGATTTCCCGTGGTCAATATGCGCCACGATGGAGAAATTGCGGATATGTGAAAGCGGTGTCATGGTAATGGGATATGGTGTGGTTTGGGGGGGCGGTCAAGGTGGATGCGCAACGGGGCTGTACTGATAGAACGTGATTGCAAGAATGGTCACGATGCGCTAGCATCAGCAGGACCAAAACGAGAACGATACAAGATGTTGTATGACCGTCTCCCGGATTTTGTCAGGGAAAATTACTATTGCGGGGAATGGCATCATGCCAGTGCTGTGCTTTTTGGCGACCACCCCGACGAATGGCGTGACTTAATGGACGTATTGACGGATTTCCGACTGAAGAAATCGCACATTACTGTCGGCGGAAAAAACAAATCACAACTTGCGGCAAGCATAGACGAATTTTTAGAAAATCGCGGATGGAAAGAAACGCGTTTTGATACCAAAATTGTCGTTGACAATGTCGAGACAGAAACTCCCACACACAAGATCGACATGTTCAAAAACGGCGTTGCCGTAGAAATTGAGTGGAACAACAAGGACCCGTTCTATGATCGGGACCTGAATAATTTCAGGTTGTTGCATGCCTTGCGTACTGTAAGTGTCGGTGTACTGATTACCCGATCAGACGAACTTCAAGATATTTTTAAGAAACTTGGGCGAGGTTCCTCGTATGGAAATTCGACGACACATATGTCGAAGCTCGTACCACGGATCGAAGGTGGTGGGGCCGGTGGATGCCCGATTTTAACTTTTGGCATCAAACCCAGCCTGTACAGGGAGAATGAATAATGACGAATGCGGCCGATGACATGCTGAAAGAATTGGGAAGCAGTAAGTTTCAGACAATTCTGGCCGATCCTCCGTGGCAGTTTCAAAACCGGACTGGAAAGATGGCCCCAGAGCATAAGCGCCTAGCCCGATATCCGACGATGTCTTTGGACGATATTTGTGACCTGCCGGTTGAGGCAATAGCAGGAGATCCCGCGCATTTGTATTTGTGGGTACCGAATGCGCTTTTGCCTGAGGGGCTCAAAGTAATGGAACACTGGGGCTTCAAGTATAAGAGCAATATTATTTGGTACAAAATTCGCAAGGATGGAGGTCCTGATCGCCGTGGCGTTGGGTTCTACTTCAGAAATGTCACCGAAATTTTACTGTTTGGCGTTCGTGGCAAAAATGCGCGAACACTGGCACCTGGCAGATCACAAGAGAATATAATTTCAACGCAAAAACGAGAACATAGCAGAAAGCCCGACGAACAATACAAGTTGATTGAAGACTGTAGTTTCGGAAACCGGCTGGAACTCTTTGCAAGGGGTCCTCGCGCTGGGTGGACTGTCTGGGGTAATCAGTCCGATCATTATGTGCCCACTTGGAATACTTATGTAAATCACTCCCAAGCAAACGTAGTGCCATTACGCAAAGCCGAGACTGGATAAAGGTTCAAAAGGAGTCACAGCGTTTCGACAAAGGCTTGAGACATCGCACGCTGCATCTCTGCCGCCGCCACATTGCCCGAGCGCAGCACTTCGCCAAAGGCGGCCTCCGCCTCGTCGCCCCATGACCACGTGTCATCAAAGGCTTCGATCTGCGCGGCAGATGAATTTCCCGATGGCCCCTTAAACAGCACGTTGTAGCTGGCGTTCGAGTTAAACGGCGGATCAACGTAAATCAGATCGACGCTTTCATCCGCGATGCTGTCACGCAGCACCGCCAGATTATCGCCGTAATAGAGATGATTTGCCATGTGCTGCGCCCTCATTTTGAGACCACCCTACAGATTGCCAAACGCGGCGCAACTTGTTCAGTACCTCCGCCCCAACCCAAGTCGAAAAAACCTAATGCCCGTGGGCAGCTTTGCTTTTACGTGTCGCGTTTTTCGCGGTAGGGTTGTTTCAGAGCGGCTCCGAATTTCGTTTCTGAAAGGTCTGAACATCATGACAGTCTCCCTCCCTTCCCGTCTTGGCCTTGTGTCTGCCCTTGCCTTGGGTGCGCCGCATATTGCCGCCGCGGACCCGACGTTTGATTTCTATGGGCAGCTTAACTTTGGTGTCTTCAGCGTCGATGACGGGACGGAGGATGAGACGTTCTTTACCGACAACGACAATTCCAACACCCGCGTGGGCGCGATTTACTCGAACAATCTTGCGGGCGGTTCCACGGTCAAGTTCCACTTTGAAACCGCGCTTGGGTTCGCCGGGTCGAGTTCTGCGACCATGGATGACAACGATCTCGACCTCGACATCGCGCGCACGGATCTGCGTAAGCTCGAATTGATCTATGCCACGCCGGGCTTGGGAACGCTCAGTTTCGGGCAGGGCAGCACCGCGTCGGACGGCGTGGCGGAGGCGGATTTTTCAGGCACCTCGGTCATTGCCTATTCCGGCATTTCAGACCTTGCAGGCAGCTTTCAGTACCGGCCCGACGGCGGCGCGCTGTCGGGCATCGCCATTGGCGACACGTTCAAATCCTTTGACGGCTCGCGCCGCTTCCGGCTGCGCTATGACACGCCCTCGTGGAACAACTTCGTCTTTAGCATCTCGGGGGGTGAAGAGGTTCTGGATCGCGACAACGACAGTGAATACTACGATGTTGCGGCCAAATACACGGCTGACTATGGCGACATGAAAGTGGATGGCCGCCTCGGGTACGAGTGGATCAGCGGCGGCGAAGAACTGTTGGTCGGCTCGTTCGCCCTCCTGCACAAGCCCACGGGCGTCAGCCTTGCCCTGTCGGCAGGGGCCGAGCAGGAAGGCGATGCCGAGTATATCTACGCCAAACTGGGGTATCAGCAGGATTGGTTTGCCCTTGGCACCACGGCGTTGTCGCTGGATCTGTTCGAGGGCAATGATTACGCAATCGACGGATCAGACAGTTCATCCGTGGGGATCGCCGCGGTTCAAAAGGTCGATGCCTATAACCTTGAGCTTTATGCCATTTACCGCACCCATGAATTTGACGCCTCGGGCACGGATTTCGATGACATTGATGCAATGGCAGTCGGCGCGCGCTGGAAATTCTGAAACTCGGCATCATGTCCTGCAGCGGGCGCGGATGAATTGCGCCTGCGATGCGGATACGGCATATGGGGGCTATGATGTATTGTAGGACGAAACCATCCTCGCGCGTGCTGCGCCTTGGCCTTGCGGGTGCGCTGATGCTTGGCCTTGCCGCCTGCGGGGGCGGTGGTGCAACGCCGGCGCCAAAAACCCTGACGCCCGTGTCGTTGGAAGGGGCTCAGCGTTTCGCCACGGGACCGATTGGCACGGCGTGCAACATCCACAACCGACGCACGGCGTCACAAGCGCGCTGCGGCTGCGTTCAGGCGGCGGCGAACCTGACACTGACCCAGGCCGAACAACAGCGCAGCGCACGGTTTTTCGCGGAGCCCGAGTTGTTACAGCAGGTCAAACTTTCCGACAGCCCGGCCAGCGAGCGTTTCTGGTATGCCTGGGCCGCTTTTGCACAGACCGCAGAGGTGCTTTGCGCCGATACATGATGCCTCAGAGGCTGCGCCCCCAGAATTGAAGCTGCTTGGGCGTTTCACCGGCATCGCCCAGATCTTTCCAGTTGAATGTCGCCGTGACCCCGGGCAAGGGCGCATACCCGCGCGCGCGCCAGAAACCATCCAGCGGCCGGTAATTGGTCGGTCGCAGGGGATGAGCCGCGGGGCGGATCACTGAGCAAAAGACGCATGTTTCAAAGCCACCCTCCCGCGCCGCCGCCTCGCGCAGGTCAAAGAATGCGTGACCGGCCCCGCGCCCGCGAAACTGCGCAAGAAGGACGCTTTCGGCACAGTAGAAGACCTTCGCGACGTCGAAATCGGTATGCGTAAATGCACTGGCAAACCCATCGGCATGCGCCGTGAGTGGCATCGCGGTCGAGGCCCCGACCAGACGCGCGCCCTCGAAAGCACCGACCAGAACCGTCAACGGATTCTGCGCATAGGGGGCGAGATATTCCGCCTCGTATTCGAGATCGCCCTCATAAAGATAGGGCCAGTCACGAAACACCTCGATGCGCAGGGCGGCAACGGCGGGAATGGCATCCTCAAGCGCGGCGCCCGTCAGCCTGCGGAACTCAAGCGTCATCGGCTCCGGACACCTGAGCGATCCAGTCCGACAGGTTATACCGCGTCGTCACCCGCGAGATTTTCCCGTCGGTGATGTCAAAGAACGACCCCGCGCTCAGCCGATAGGTCTGGCCCTGCGCCTCGGGCAGGCCCGCATCCGTGGCCAGATAGGTCCCGTTCACCACATATTCCGCCGCCGCGCGCCCCTGATCCCTTGCCTCAAGGATCACCATATCGGTCAGGGTTTCATCATAGCAGCGGCTCATATGCGCGCAAAACTCTTCAAAGGCTTCCTTGCCCTCGCGCACGGTGCCTTCATTCACGTGATGCGCGACATCGTCGGTCAGACAGGCCAGCATCCCCGGTATGTCCTTGGCGTTGAAAGCGTCAAAATAGGTTTTTACGACAGCAGGCATAGCCCCCTCCCATTGATCAGAAACACAAGTCAGCCCTGCACAGCGTCAGAGGTTATCCTCGACGTCGGTCACATCAATTCCGAGCAGATCCAGTCCGTTTTCAAGATGCTCCGCAAGGCCCGGAATACCGGACAAGTAGTTTTCGGTTGGTGCCGAGGCTTCGCGGCGGGCCTCTTCTTTGGCATACTCCAGTTCAGAAACATCGAAACTGTCGCGGCCCACCCACATCAAGGCGACGAGACTGGCTTTCTCGTCATCGTTCAGGCCGGAAATGTAATCAGACAAATTCACACTGTCCGGGCCGTATTCACGGGTCAGCAGGATCACCCGCGCAATCTTTCGTGTGCTGATTTCGAGCATGTCGCCACCCCTTCTTCTTTGTCGTCAGCTTCTGTTTTTAGACGATATTGCGCAAGGGCAAAATACGCCCCCGACCATGCCGGAACCGACCGCGCCCGAGGCCCTGTCCGTAAATAAATCTAGAAAAAGGAACCGACATGCGAGATGCTCAACGCATAGTTGCGTCATTTTAAAAGGACCATTTTATGTCACGTATCCCGTATTCCGTTCAGAAATTCCAGTTTTCCATCGCCGAGGCCATCCCGCCGCTGGCGACACTGGTCAACAGGTTCGCCATAAACCGCGTTGTCAAACGCGCCAGAACACGACCGCATCCGCTGAGCACCGAACGCGATTATGTCAGCTGGTCCGGCCTGACGGACAAACGCTGGAGCGCGCGACATCTGCCCCCACAAACCCGGGACAACCTGCCGGAGCCGGAGGTGTTGCAAGAGCTGTTTCGGCGCAGAGAAGGCACGCAACGGCTGTGCCCAAAATCGACCTGTCTGTTTCCGGCCTTTGCGCAATATCTGACCGATGGGTTTATCCGCACGGAGTCCGAACATCTCACCCCTGAGGGGCAAGACCCCAAGCTGCACCTGAAACGCAACACGTCCAACCATGACATCGACATGTGCACGCTCTATGGCCGCACCCCCGCGCAGACGGATGCGCTGCGGCTGAAGTCCAGCGATCCGGGCCTCAAAGGTCGTCTGAAATCCCAGATGATCGGGGATGAGGAATACCCGCCGTTTCTTTACCGCGACGGCGCGCCTGATCCCGATTTCGCGGTGCTGGACCCGCCACTTGGTGGCGCAGATCAAAGCCCTGAGAAACAGGCGAAGCTCTTTGCGGTGGGCGGCGACCGGGTCAATTCCGTGCCACAGGTTGCCATGCTCAACACCCTGTTTCTGCGTGAACATAACCGGCTCGCAGGCGAGATCGAAGCCGCACACCCCGATTGGGATGATGACCGCGTTTTTGAAACGGCACGCAATACGGTCATCGTGATTTTCATCAAGATCATCGTTGAGGATTACATCAACCACATCTCTCCGCTGCCCTTCACGCTGCGCGCGGACCCGTCGGTCGCATGGAATGCGCCATGGAACAAACCCAACTGGATCACCACGGAATTCAGCCTTTTGTACCGCTGGCATGCGCTGATCCCGGATAAGATCAGATGGGGCGATGATCTGCACCCGGTGCACACGACCTTCATGAACAACGATTTGCTGATCCGTCACGGCCTGCTGAAAGGGTTTGCCGGTATTTGCGCCACACAGGCCGCAGAACTGGGGCCGCGCAACACGGCGGAACCTTTGCTGAAGGTTGAATTGGACTCCATCAAACAGGACCGTTTTTGCCAGCTGGCAGGGTTTTCGGACTATTGCAATTACATGAGCCAGAACAGGCCAGTGTCGTTCCGGGCGATCTCCTCTGATCCGGAGGTCAGCGACGCGCTGGCCAGACACTATGACGGGCCGCGCGACGTTGATCTGCACGTCGGCCTGTTTTGCGAGGATCGCGTGCCCAACAGCCCGTTA
Organism: Roseobacter denitrificans OCh 114; assembly: GCF_000014045.1. Classification (NCBI taxonomy): domain Bacteria; kingdom Pseudomonadati; phylum Pseudomonadota; class Alphaproteobacteria; order Rhodobacterales; family Roseobacteraceae; genus Roseobacter; species Roseobacter denitrificans. The sequence goes on along the minus strand of NC_008209.1, from coordinate 1,029,463 downwards.
CCAAACCTGATACTGGTCTTCGTCGCGCTGGATGCCTTCAGTCAGGCGCTGACCAACCCGTTGCTGTCACAACATGTCTTCAAGCGCAGTACGTTTTCAGCACCCGGGTGGAGCGCGATCCGACAGACGCAAACCCTGCGCGATGTGCTGGAGCGCAATGTGACGGGCGGTGTGGGCGATACATTTATCGCGATGACGCGCAAGGAATGGGTGCCAGAGTGAAACCGCTCAGGTCGGTTCGGTGGGCGGGCCAAACCGTTCGATCAGACGCTCCCTGATCTGATCGCGGGCCTGCCGATACCCGGCCAGCTTGCTTTCGCGCGTCTCACCCAGCCCGGTCGGGTCAAGGATCGGCCAGTATTCCACATCAAGGTGGTAGAACCGCGTCAATTCCAGCGCGCGGCGCTGGCTTGCCGGGCTGAGGGCGATCACCAGATCGAAAGAGCCCAGATCATCGCCCCAGTTTTCCATTTCATCAAAGCTGCGGGAGCGGTGACGCGACAACTCCACATCCAGTTCCTGACAGACCGCGATGGAAAAACCGTCGATCTCAAGATCGTTAGTCACACCCGCGGATTGTACATATATCCCTGTGCCATAGAGCTTTTTCATGATGCCTTCGGCCATCGGAGAGCGCACGGCATTATGATCGCAACAAAACAGAACGGACTGTGGCGCATCCTGTGTCATCTAGCCGCCAAAATGCAGAACGCAGATCAGGGTGAACAGCCGCCGCGCAGTGTCGATGTCGATGTCGGCCTTGCCTTCGAGGCGTTCTTGCAACACGCGGCTGCCTTCATTGTGAATCCCGCGCCGCGCCATGTCGATGGTTTCAATCTGGCTGGGCGGCAGTTTCTTGACCGCGTCAAAATAGCTTTCGCAAATCTGGAAGTAGTCCTTGACGACCTGCCGGAACGGTCCGAGCGAGAGGTGGAATTCAGCCGCTTTTTCCGCGGTTTCGGTGTTCACATCAAAAACCAGTCGTTTGTCACGGATCGCGAGACTTACGTGGTAGGGGCCTTCCGGCACCGGGCGACCCTCACGCGGGGGCAGCACAAAGGTATTGTCCTCCAGCAGGTCGAACATCGCGACTTTGCGCTCTTGTTCGATTTCTGGCGTGGGCGGCGGCAGGCCGCTGTCATCAAGGGTGATATGCGAGATGCGGGACATAGGAATACTTCTTGCCGATGGAACTTAGCCGCGCCTGAGTAGCCCGGAAACCCCGCACGGGGCAACCTTTTAGGGCATCTGCGTATCGTTTAGTTTGCGCAGGCGGGCCGTTACGGAAAGGCCATGCGCCTCAAGGCTTTCCGATTTGGCCAGCGTCTCGGCAGCAGGACCCACCGCGCGCAAGGCCGCCGGGGTCATGCGCGCCAGCGTCGTACGTTTCATGAAATCAAGGACCGACAGCCCCGATGAAAAGCGCGCAGACCGCGCGGTCGGAAGCACGTGGTTCGGCCCGCCGACATAATCGCCAATCGCCTCCGGCGTCCATTGCCCGAGGAAAATCGCCCCGGCATGGGTGATCTGCGCGCTCAGGGCATCGGGATCCGCCACACAGAGTTCAAGGTGTTCCGGGGCAATCCGATCCGACAAGGCCGCCGCCGTCGCCAGATCAGGGACCGTCACAACCGCGCCAAAATCGCGCCAGGATGCACCCGCGATCGCGCGCCGCTCGAGGGTTTCCAACCGCTTTTCTACAGCGGCCGCAACCGCCTGCCCGAAGGCCGCATCGGTCGTGATCAATATGGATTGCGCGCTTTCGTCATGTTCTGCCTGGCTCAGCAGATCAAGCGCGATCCAATCGGGGTCATTCTGCGCATCTGCGATCACCAGTATTTCGGACGGGCCCGCTATCATATCAATGCCGACTTTGCCAAACACACGCCGCTTGGCCGCCGCGACAAAGGCATTGCCCGGACCCGTGATCTTATCCACCGGTGCGATTGTGGCCGTCCCATAGGCAAGCGCCGCTACGGCCTGTGCCCCCCCGATGCGGTAGATTTCATCCACCCCCGACAGACGCGCCGCCGCCAGCACGAGCGGGTTCAGCACGCCATCAGGTGCCGGCACCACCATGGCAAGACGGGAAACCCCCGCGACTTTGGCAGGGATGGCGTTCATCAGAACCGAGGACGGGTAGGACGCAAGACCCCCGGGCACATAAAGCCCCGCCGCCGCCACCGCCGTCCAGCGCCAGCCCAGCATTGCGCCACTGTCATCCACCCATTCCGCATCTTCAGGGCGCTGACGTTCATGATAGACACGGATACGTTGCGCCGCCAGTTCCAGTGCGGCCACCTGATCGGCGGGCGCATCCGCCACCGCCGCGTCCACCTCGTCAGGCGTGATGGCGAGGCTGTCGGGCGTCAGCGTCACCCGATCGAACTTTTTTGTCAGTTCGATCAGGGCCGCGTCGCCGCGCGCACGTACATCTGCGATAATCTGCGCGACGGTGGCGTCCACATCGGGGCTGTCTTCGCGCTTGGCACTCAGCAAGGCGTTGAAACGGTTTTCAAAATCCGGGTCGGCAGCATTCAGGAATACGGGCATGGGCGGTCTATGTCTCGTCTGGGAAAGGGCTGTGTCGGGGATCGGTCATTCAGGATGCGAAGGCGTCGTCCTGGACGGTGCAACATAGGGTTTTGTGACATCTTTCAACGTCGCCTCGATTGCCTCGACCTCAAGACGGATCGCGCCATCGCCCGCCAGCGTGATGACGATGTGACCCGACGGCGCCTCCGAGGCGATGAATTCCATCGTGAGCACCGACAGGATTGTGTCTTTGTCCCTCCGGTCAATCCCGCTGCTGGCGACAGCCGTGACCGTGTCGAACGCCAGTACCGACTGCACGCGCTCAGGTGAGGCTGCGCGCGCCGTGCCCTCTTCCCAGCGGAACCGGTTGAGCAGCAGGGCGAACCGGCGCGCCGCCCTGTCCCACCGCATTTCGGTTGCCGGAAAAACCGCATCCTGCGTCAGGGACGACATGATCTTCAGGTCTTCAACATCCACGGCACCAAGGTTCAACGGCGCTTCACGCCCGTCTTCGAAACGTGCATCGGTCATTATTCCGCGATCCTTTCGATCTGCGCCCCAACAGCGGAGAGCTTGCGCACCACATGCTCATATCCACGGTCGAGATGATAGACGCGGGACACTTTTGTCTCGCCCTCAGCGGCAAGCCCCGCAAGGATCAGGGAAACGGACGCGCGCAAATCAGTGGCCATCACCGGCGCCCCCTTCAGGCGGTCGACCCCCTTGACGGTCGCGGTCCCGCCATGCACCTCGATATCCGCGCCCATGCGAATAAGCTCCGGCGCATGCATGAAGCGGTTCTCGAATATCTTTTCTTCCAGAACAGAGGTCCCTTTGGCGGTGCACAACAGGGCCATCATCTGCGCCTGCAGATCGGTGGGAAACCCCGGAAATGGCTCCGTCGTGACATCGACCGCACGGATATCCCCATTTGCGCGGGCGACGCTCAGCCCGTTCTCGGTTTCGGTCACTGTGACACCCGCCGCATCCAGCTTGTCGCAAAACGCAGCCAGCAGGTTGATGCGCCCCCCCAGCAATTCGACCTGTCCACCGCAGATCGCCGGGGCAAGCATGTAGGTGCCAAGCTCAATCCGGTCGGTCACAACGCGGTGGGTCGTGCCGCCCAGTCGGTCAACGCCCTGCACCGAGATGGTCGAGGTCCCTTCGCCTTCGATTTGTGCCCCCATGGCGCGCAGGCATTCAACAAGGTCCACAATCTCGGGCTCGCGCGCGGCGTTGTTGATGACGGTGGTGCCTTTCGCCAGTGACGCGGCCATCACGATATTCTCAGTCGCGCCCACAGAGGCAAAGGGAAAGTCGATGACAGCGCCTTTGAGCCGTCCGCCCTTGGCCTTGGCCAGCAGATAGCCGTCTTTCAACTCTATCTCGGCACCCATCTGGCTCAAGCCATCCGTGTGAATATCCATGGGGCGCGCGCCGATTGCGCACCCCCCGGGCAGGGACACCTGCGCATGCCCTTCACGCGCCAAAAGCGGGCCAAGCACAAGGTTGGACGCGCGCATCTTGCGCACGATGTCATATTCCGCACGCGTGTTGATCGCCCCGTGACAGGACATGGCCAGCACCTTGCCATCCTGCAGCGAGGTCACTTCCGCCCCCAGCGATTGCAGCAATTGCGTCATGGTGCGGATGTCGGACAGGCGCGGTGCATTGGTCAGCGTCAGGGGCTCTTCGGAGAGCAGTGTTGCGGGCATAAGGGCAAGACAGGCGTTTTTCGCACCAGCGATCGGGATCTGCCCCTTCAGGCTGCCGCCCCCTTTGACCAATATCGAATCCATGCGCTTATGCGTCCTTATCCTGCCCGGAACTGCCCGGCGTTTTGTCTGTTTCCCCATCAGACTGCGCCCGTTCGCGCGACTGAGACTTGCGCCGCGCAAGATTTGCTTTCAGCGCCGCTTTCAGCCGGTCTTCACGGGTGCCATCGCCTGAGCCTGTTTGTTTCGATGGGGTTTTATCTGCCATACCGGCTGTCTATCGCAGGCGCGCGCGCGGGTCCAGATTAGGCTTGCACCAATGTGAGTTTGCGTCTAACCAGCACTCGCATAAACGCTGCAGTAGCTCAGTGGTAGAGCGCGTCATTGGTAATGACGAGGTCGGGAGTTCAATCCTCCCCTGCAGCACCATACTTCTTTTAGCGCCTAATGCACCGCTGAATTCCTGAAATAAAGTCCTAGCTCGGGTGTTTCACACATACTGTTCAGACCGTATCGACATTAGATAGTTCGCCCTTGCTGGCGCGTTATAGCGTTCACGCTTTGAGCGCAGCCAAAGTGCCATGCGAAGAATCTCAATCCCGCAACGCTGCCTGCAATTTAGGATTTCAACGCGTTACGTGATGCTTGATTTTTCGGGTGTTTCGTCATACGCTTTGACCCGTTCTCGATTGATGAATAGCCCAACAAGACAGCCCCTCGGATCACTGCGGGGTGGGCAGCATCCCGCGCGACGGCGCGCACCGGACGTGGCGTATCAGATCGGCTTCCAGTGATGTTGCGGCTGCAGATCAGACAGTTCTGCGGACCAGTAGTGCCCTTGCGAAGGTTGATCATACGCACGGCTGATCGGCAGACCTTTGAAGGCGCAATACAAAAGCGTCCCGACCGCACCATGCGCAACGATGGCAAGATCGCCGGTTCCGTGGTGCGCCGCGATACCGCGCACAGCGTTTTCAATTCGACCCTGAGCGGCGCGCGCGGTTTCCCAGCCACGAAACGACACGTCGGGCTGCGCAAAAAACGAATCCGCGGCGGCTTCGAACTCGGGGGGCGGTAGAAACCCGGTCGCGCTTCGGTCGTTCTCGCCCAGGTGTTCATTCGTCTGAACCGGCACGCCGGCCCGCTGTGCGATGAAGTCGGCGGTCTGCTGTGCCTTGCGCTCTGCGCTTGCCCAGATGTTGGTGACATTTGCGACGACGTCTGAACGGGCGAAACCCGCCGCGCGCCTGCAGCCGGTTTCGCTCAGCGCCCAATCCGTGACCGGGATGGCCGCGTCAACCTTGACTTCGGGGTGCGTGATAAAGATCAGGCGGCTCATTCACGTTCTCTCAGGCAGCAATACAGGACCCTTCGCAGCAAAAGACATGCGCAGCTCAGCCCCTATGTCAAGCGGATCATCCACATCGTCCTGTACGGCGAAAACCTGCCCAAAAGCGCCTTCGAGCGTATATTCCATGCGCACACCCACATAGGTGGCCTTGGCAACGCGCACCGCAACACCGTCGCCATGGCCAACGACGATGCGCGACGGGCGCACGGCCAGCGTTGCCGGACCCTGCGTCATACCGCGCGCGGGCAATTTGTGCTGGTATCCATCAATTTCGATGGTTGCGGTATCGCCTTCGACATTGACGATGGTGCAGTCGATGAGGTTCGCCTCGCCGATGAAATCCGCGACGAAACGGTCATTGGGTGTGTCATAAAGCTGGCGCGGTGTGCCGATCTGGGCGATGGATGCATTGCGCATGACCACGATCTGATCAGAGACGGCGAGCGCCTCTTCCTGATCATGGGTGACGTAGATAACCGTCAGGCCAAGGTCCTGCTGAATCGCGCGGATGTCCTCGCGCACCTGTCGGCGCAGTTTGGCATCAAGGTTCGACAGCGGTTCGTCAAACAGCAGAACCTGCGGTTCCAGCACGAGCGCGCGCGCCACCGCGACCCGCTGCTGTTGCCCGCCAGAGAGTTCCGAGGGTAGCCGGTTGTCAAACCCCTTAAGCCCCACAAGATCGAGACCATGCAGGGCGCGTACACGCGCTTCCTCCTTGCCAAAACCGGAGAATGTCAGCCCGTATTTCACGTTCTCAAGCACCGTCATATGGGGAAACAGGGCGTAGGACTGGAACACCATGGATACATCACGATCCGTCGCGGGCAGTTTCGTGACGTCCCGGTCGCCGATGAGGATACGCCCGGAACTGGCCATCTCAAGCCCTGCAATCATGCGCAATGTCGTCGTCTTGCCACATCCGGACGGGCCAAGCAGTGTCACAAGCGCGCCCGCGTCAACATGCAGGTCGATATTGTCGACCGCGATCACGTCCTTGCCAAAGACTTTGGAGACCCCTTCGAAGCGCACCGGGGCTGCCTTGCTGCCAAGTTGCCTGTCCTTCATGTCGATTTCTCCGCTACCTGTTGGGTTCGCCGCCCGATCTGCACCCGACCCACAAGCAATTGCAGCATGCCAACAGCCGTCAGCATCACAAAGATCAGCGTGGTGGAATAGGCAATCGCAAGGCCATAGTCATTGTTTTCGACCCGCCCGATGATGTAGCTGGTGGCCATGTCATATTCCGCCGAAACGAGGAAAATCACGGCCGAGATCGCCGTCATCGCGCGCACAAAGGAATAGACCAATGCCGCCAGAATGGCCGGGCGCAGCAAGGGCAGGATCACGCGCCGGAACGTCTGCCACGAATTTGCCCCAAGGGTCAGCGAACTTTCGTCCAGTGATTTGTCCAACTGGCTCATCGAGGCGATGCCAGCGCGCACGCCAACGGGCATATTTCGGAAAATGAAGCTGATGACGAGGATAACGCCTGTGCCTGTGATCTCGATCGGCGGGACGTTGAAGGCCAGAATATAGCTGACACCGATCACCGTGCCGGGGATTGCGAACGACAGCATCGTGCCAAATTCAAACGCGTTTTTGCCTGCAAAATTCTGGCGCGTCAGCAGATAGGCCGTGACCAGACCCACCGCCGCGGTGAGCGGTGCGGCAATCGCAGCAATGGTGATCGTCGTCCAGAAACTGTCCCAGGCGGCTCCGGTCCAGCGGATGCCTTCCTCTTCGAAACGGACGGAAAAGGCAGTGATATAGTGTTTGAAGGTCAGCGAATTATTCACGCCCCAAAGCTCGACCACACTGCCGTAGATGATCATGCCGTAAACAACGGCGGTAAAGATGGCCCACCCCAGCGCGATCACCATGACAGGCACGGCCAGCCCGGTCGGCATCAACGGGTGAACCCCTGAATCGCCCTTGCCCGACACGGTGGTGTAGCTTTTCTTGCCCAACCACGCACGCTGTGCGTAAAACGCCGAGAGCGTGAAGAACAACAGAACCATCGCCAGAACGGCCGCACGACCCTGATCGTATTGCGCGCCGACAATGGCAAAGAAAATCTCTGTCGACAGGACATCGAAATTCCCGCCCAGAACCAGCGGGTTGCCGAAATCGGCCATGCTTTCGATAAAGCCGAGCAGGAAGGCATTGGCCAGACCGGGGCGCATCAGCGGCAGGGATACCGTGCGGAACGTCTGCCAGCGGTTCGCCCGCAGCGTTTGCGACGCCTCTTCCATGGAGGGGCTGACGCCTTCCACCACGCCGATCAGCACAAGAAACGCGATCGGCGTGTAAGCCAGCGTTTGCGCGATGATCACGCCCGGCATGCCATAAAGCCACCGGGTCGGTTGTACGCCGAACATCTCGGCAAAAAACACCGTGACGGAACCGGACAGGCCGAACAGAAGGATCAGCGCCAGACCGATCACAAACGGTGGTGTGATGATGGGCAGTACCGTCAGCGCGCGGATCGCGCGTTTGTAGCGAAAGCCCGACCGCGTCACCATCAGCGCAAAGCACAACCCCAGCGCAGTGGTCAGGAACGCGACAGTAATGGCCAGAAACAGGGAATTCCACGCCGCCCCGCATTTTGCCCCGGCAAAACACCCAAGGCTCCAGAGCCGGTCATCGAACAGTTTATCCGCAAAAACCGCGATGGAATATGCACCATCCTCGGTCACGAAGGCCGCGAACAGCATCTTGGCAATCGGGAAGAAGACGAAAACGGCGACGATTGCGATCACGCCACCAATGGCGCTGACCACAAAGACATCGCCATTGATGGCCCCACGCGCCGCAACGCCCTGCGTGAGCAAAAACAGAAAGGCGGAAGCAGTGATCATGCCGCCGTAGCCCATGCCGAACTGACGGTCCCCAAGCTCACCAAAGACGGCCGCAAGCCAGTCAAAGTTAAACCCGCGAATACCGATGCTGAAGCCCTGCGCGATCAACCAGCCAAAGCCAATCGCCCCGGAAAGGATCAGCAGCCGGGCGAACCAAGGGTCTGACTTGGGACGCCGCAGCGCAAAGAGCGGCAGGATAAGCGCGATCAGCAGCGGCGCCAGCCAGAGCTTTTTGCCCTGCGCGATCAGGAACGCAGCCGGGGCGTAATCCTCGTCAAACGGATAGCCATCACGCAGCCACTCGAACGACAGCAGGCCGTCTTCCACCATATACCATGGCAGAAGACAAAACCCGACCCACCCGGCAATGACCCAGAAGGTCAAAACCGGATGTGTGGTCCGTTCGGATGTGGCGTTACGCACGGATTACTGCGCGAGAACAGAGACCTCTTCGTCCCACTTTTGCAGCAGCCGCTTGCGTTCATCGGATGAGCCGTACTTCTTGAAGTCGTAATCAATCAGCTTGATCGTGCTCATGTCAGGCGCGCTTTCGGACGTTTGCGCATTCTTGTTGGATGGCACCTGAAAGGCATCAACCTGCAAGGCAAGGTTCTGCGCCTCAGCGCTCAACGCCCAGTCATAGAACTTCTTGGCTTCTTCGAGGTTGCGGGAGCCATCAATGATCGACATGGACCCGATCTCGTACCCTGTGCCTTCGCAAGGGGCGACAACCTTGATCGGGAAGCCGGAGACGGCCTGCTTGACTGCATCATGCATGAAAACGATACCGATTGTGTTCTCACCACGTCCTGCCGCCTTGATCGGGGCGGAACCGGATTTGGTATATTGGTTCACATTGGCATGAAGTCCCTTCATGAACTCAAAACCCTCATCCTCGCCGAAAATCTGAACCATCGAGGCCAGTGTCGTGTAAGCCGTCCCAGAAGAATTCGGGTTCGCCATCTGCACGTGGCCCTTGTATTCGGGCTTCAGCAAATCCTTCCAGCACGCGGGTTCCGGCAGGTTGTTCGCCGCGATCAGATCGGTGTTGTACCCATAGCCAAGCGCACCGGAATAGATGCCGATGGTCTTGTTATCCGCGCTTTCGGCCTGACTGATCGCCCAGTCGTGTAACTGGTCGCGCATTGGCGAAATATAGGCCATGGTCAGCCCTTCCTCAGCGGCCTGAAGATGCGGATCGCCCGTGCCACCCCACCAGACGTCGCCTTTGGGGTTGGAGGATTCCGCCCGGATCTGCGCAAAGGTTTCCCCCGAAGACTTGCGCGTCATGTTGACGTCAATGCCGGTCTCATCCTCGAAACTGCGCGCCATGAGCTGGCACCATTCTTCCTGCGCGCTGCAATAAAACGTCAGCTTGTCGGCATGCGCCGCACTCAGCGACGCGGACAGCGCAATCATGGAGCCCGCCAGTGTGGTTGTGATTTTTTTCATATCGTTTCCTCCCGGTTTATTCTCGATCTCCGGTTTTTCCGGTTCTGATCTGCCAAGCCTCCGGGTTAAATCCCGCAGCCTTTGCGTCATCTTCACCTCTCCGGCCCGAACTGCAAGCCTTTTGAGGCTGCGCTGCGTTCCTTTTGTCGCCCGCTCGCCCTGCCCCGGCATCCTTCATTTGCTGACATCAGGGTATGCCACTACCTCCGCTGGCCGTCCGCCCGTGGCATCCGGCATAAGCTGAACCGCCGAGCCAAAGAAGTGGCCCTGCGCGGTTTGAAACACAGCGATTCAAACTGTTTTTCCTGAGATCAGGCCAGAATACATCTGACTCGCGCGATTAAAACAAGCCAGCTTTGATATTCACGTTGCAGAACGGCCATCACCGAACGCATAATCGCGCAAAGAAAACCAAGGGAGAGAAAAATGAAATTCAATCTGAAACTGCTGCTTGGCGCCTCTGCTATCTGCATGCTTTCGCTGTCCACAAGCGCTTTTGCACAGGACTGTCCGCGCGGTGATCTTGATTCGCGCTTCTGCGATGTTGATGGGGATCTGATCGCCGATACACCAACCGACCCTGCCGAGCAGATCGACCCGGACACGCTGATCTTTGCCTATACACCTGTCGAGGACCCAGCCGTTTACAAAGAGGCGTGGTCCGATTTCCTGACCCATCTGGAGTCCGAGACCGGCAAGGATGTCGTCTTCTTCCCCGTGCAGAACAACGCCGCCCAAATCGAGGCGATGCGCTCTGGCCGTCTGCACATCGCCGGGTTCAACACAGGGTCGAACCCGCTGGCTGTGAATTGTGCGGGCTTCAGCCCCTTTACGATCATGGCGTCCAAAGACGGCAATTTCGGGTATGAGATGGAAATCATCACCTATCCCGGCTCCGGAATCGAAACGGTTGAAGACATCAGAGGCAAATCCCTTGCCTTTACATCACCCACGTCGAATTCAGGATTCAAGGCACCCTCTGCGATCCTCAAGGGCGATTTCGACATGCTGCCCGAACGTGATTTCGAACCTGTGTTCTCCGGCAAGCACGACAACTCCATCCTCGGTGTGGCCAATAAGGACTACGTCGCCGCCTCCATCGCCAACTCGGTCAAGTCGCGCATGATCAGCCGCGACGTCATCTCCGAAGACGATGTGAAGGTCGTATATAAATCCCAAACCTTCCCGACCACAGGTTTCGGTACGGTCTATAACCTCAAGCCGGAACTGAAAGAGAAGATCCGCAACGCATTCTTCAATTTCGAATGGGAAGGCACCACGCTGCAGGCGGAATTCGAAAAATCGAACGAAGGCCAGTTTCTTGAGATGACCTACAAGGAATTCTGGGACGTGATCCGCAAGATTGATGCCGCCAATGGCGTCAGCTATTCCTGCGAATAAATCCTGATCGGGCGGATCTTTTTCAGGATCCGCCCTGTCCAATCATAAAATCGGGGGGGGCATGGTGATGCTGCGGCTTGAGAAGCTCGTGAAGACATATAAGACCGGCGATCAGGCGCTGAAGGAAGTTGACCTTGAGATACCGCAGGGTCAGGTGCTGGCGTTGATCGGCCCGTCGGGTGCTGGCAAGTCAACCCTCATCCGCTGCGTCAACCGGCTGGTCGAGCCCTCCTCCGGCAAGGTTTATCTGGGCAATGTTGAGTTGACGGGGCTGTCATCCAGCGCCTTGCGGCGCGAACGCCGTCGTATGGGGATGATCTTTCAGGAATATGCGCTTGTTGAACGCCTGACCGTCATGGAAAACGTGCTCTCAGGGCGGCTGGGCTATGTCGGTTTCTGGCGCTCTTTCATGCGCCGGTTTCCGCAAGCGGATGTGGACGAAGCATTTCGCCTGCTTGATCGTGTAGGCCTTGCGCATATGGCTGACAAACGGGCGGATGAGTTATCCGGCGGGCAACGACAGCGTGTCGGCATCTGCCGCGCACTTATTCAAGACCCGGCGCTGCTGCTGGTGGATGAGCCGACCGCCTCGCTTGACCCCAAGACGTCGCGTCAGATCATGCGCCTGATATGCGAGCTGTGCCGTGAGCGCGGGTTGGCCGCGATCATCAACATTCATGACGTGGCACTGGCGCAGATGTTCGTGCAGCGCGTGATCGGCCTGCGCTTTGGCGCGATGGTCTATGACGGCCCGCCCGAGGGGCTGACCCCGGATCGTTTGACCGAAATCTACGGCGAAGAAGACTGGGAAGCCACGATTGAACAGGTCGATGATGACGAAATCGAGGCCGCGGAATGAACGCCTCTGCATCCGAACTTGAAATGCGCCTCGGCAAGCCCTGGAAGAAACCGCCGTTCATTCAGCGTACGTGGCTGCGCTGGACCCTTATTCTGGGGTTTTTCGCCTACCTGATCGCCGCGTTCATGACGATTGAGGTCGACTGGGCGCGCGTCTATGTGGGGCTTGAGCGTGGCAAGCAATTCGTGCTCGCCTTCACCAGTCCCGATTTCACAACCCGGTCCAGCGACATCTATTCGGGGATGCTGGAAAGCATCATCATGACCGTTGCGGCCTCTGTTGTCGGGATCATCATCTCGATCCCGATCGCGCTCGGGGCCGCGCGAAATGTTGCGCCCTTGCCGATCTACCTGATCTGCCGGGGCATCATCGCCATCTCGCGCGCGCTTCAGGAAATCATCGTGGCAATTCTGCTGGTTGCGATCTTTGGCTTCGGCCCGCTCGCCGGTTTCCTGACGCTGAGCTTTGCGACAATCGGCTTTTTGTCAAAGCTGCTGGCCGAAGATATCGAAAGCATGGACAAGGTGCAGGCGGAGGCAATCAGAGCCTCCGGCGCGCGCTGGACACAGTGGATCAATTACGGCGTGCAACCGCAGGTCATGCCGCGCCTCATCGGCCTGTCGATCTACCGTGTCGACATCAATTTCCGCGAAAGCGCTATCCTGGGTCTGGTGGGGGCCGGGGGAATCGGTGCGACGCTCAACACGGCCTTTGACCGCTACGAGTATGACACTGCCGCTGCGATCCTGATCATGATTATCGTGATTGTCATGGCGCTGGAATATATTTCCGGCATTATCCGGGCGAGGGTACAATAATGCCGATCCGCGAGACAGACAGCCAGAAAATCTGGCAAAGACGCACCGGACGCGAAAGCCTCTCGCACTGGGCCATGTGGCTCGTCGGTCTGATGATCTTTGCCTATTGCTGGCAGCAGATTTCACAAGCCACCACGTGGTTCTTCGTCTGGGACGCACCCCGCATTGCCAATGATATCTGGACCCGCGCAACACCGCCCAAATGGGACTACATCGCGCAGTTGGGCGAGCCGATCTGGGACACGCTGAACATTGCGACCCTCGGTACGATCATCGCCCTGTTTCTTGCGGTTCCGATTGCCTTCTTTGCTGCGCGCAACACGACGCCATCGGCACTGTTTGTGCGCCCGATCGCCTTGCTGATCATCGTATCCACACGCTCGATCAACTCGCTGATCTGGGCCTTGCTGCTGATCGCGATTATCGGTCCCGGCGTCTTTGCGGGTGTGATCGCCATTGCGATCCGCTCCATCGGGTTCTGCGCAAAGCTGCTCTATGAAGCCATAGAAGAGATTGACGAAGTTCAGGTCGAAGCGATGACAGCGACGGGTGCGTCCCGCTGGCAGGTCATGGCCTATGGGATCGTGCCGCAAATCATGCCCGCTTTCGCCGGTATCGCGGTATTCCGTTGGGACATCAACATCCGGGAATCAACGGTGCTTGGGCTTGTCGGGGCGGGCGGCATCGGTCTGCAATTGTCCGCATCGCTGAACGTGCTGGCATGGCCGCAGGTCTCGCTCATCCTGCTGGTGATTCTGGCGGCTGTGGTGATCTCCGAATGGGTATCAGCCAAGGTGCGCGGCGCGATCATATAACCCGATCAGGTGTGGCGGCAGTACATGCCGCCCCGCGATCCGGTGTGTTTATGGCCGTTAAACGCCACTGATCCTACAGTATTTTTGACACGATACATCGCGAAACCTTTGCGTATTTCCACATGTCATTCTCACCCATGTTGACATGTATGGAAGTATACAAGTAGCTTTCCCGCAAAGGGAGCGATGATGACGTTGGTGCTGGATGATCTGAGCAAATGGAAGCTTGACCCGCTGGTCGCGGTCAGCCCGCAACTCCGCTTGATCCTGCGCAGCCGCATCATCCGCAATGACCTCAAACCGGCCAGCAGGTTGTCAGAACCGGAGCTTGCAAGGGAATACCACGTCAGCAGGCAACCCGTCCGCGAAGCCTTCATCACCCTCATGAACGAAGGCCTGCTTGAGATCCGACCACAACGCGGCACTTTTGTGAAACTCATCGATTATGATGCGGTCCTGAACGGTCGTTTCGTACGCGAAGCGGTAGAAGCCGACATCGTCAAAAGACTGGCAGACGCGCCGCCGGAGGGGTTGGTTAAAGATCTGCGCATACAGTTGGACGCGCAAAAGGCGGTCGGTGCGCGCGACCCTGCGAAATTCATCGAACTGGACGAAAAGTTCCACCACACCCTTGCGGATGCCGCCGGTGTTGGCAAAGCCTGGAGTATTCTGGACGCCATCAAGACACAGATGGACCGGGTGCGGTTTCTGACCTTCGAAGAGTTTCCGGTCGCCAAGCTGATTGATCAGCACAGCGCGATTGTCGATGCGATCCAACAGCAAGACGTGGCAGGGGCCGAGGCCGCGATGCGCACACATCTGATGGAAATTCTAAGCTCGCTCCCAAAGGTGCAGGCCCTTTACCCCGCGTATTTCGACGGGCCTGCACAAACAATATCCGATCCCAAGCCTTAACACTGGAGGAAACATCATGAGGCTCTTTACAAAAATCAAAGGACTGGCTGCGGTGACCTGCGTTGCAGCGCTCGCGTCTTCAGCCGCATTTGCGCAGGAGATGACCCTGAAACTGGGGCATCTGGCAAATGAGCAAAACGCATGGCACCTCGCAGCGGTCAAATTCGGCGAGGAACTCTCCACGCTGACCGACGGTCGCATTGCCGTCGAGGTTTTCCCGAACGAATCCCTCGGCAAGGAAATCGACCTGATCAACGGCATGCAACTTGGCACGGTGGACATGACGATCACCGGCGAAAGCCTGCAAAACTGGGCCCCGATGGCGGCGTTGCTGGCCGTACCCTATGCCTACAAATCCCTTGAGCATATGGACGAAGTCGCCTCTGGCGAAATCGGTGAACAGATCAAACAGCAGATCATCGAAAAGGCCCAAGTGCGCCCGATTGCGTTCTTTGCCCGTGGGCCGCGCAATCTGACGTCGCAACGCCCGATCACATCACCTGCAGACCTTGATGGCATGAAAATGCGCGTCCCGAACGTGCCGCTTTTCGTGGACGTCTGGAGCGCTCTGGGCGCATCGCCAACACCGATGGCATTCTCCGAGGTCTTTACCTCCCTGCAAAACGGCGTGATCGACGGTCAGGAAAACCCGCTTGCCCTGATCCGCTCGGCCAACTTCAATGAAGTCCAGGGCTATGTGAACCAGACCGAACATGTCCGGTCCTGGATTTACCTGACAATCGCGGAATCCACCTGGGCCAAACTGTCCGAGGACGATCAGAACGCCGTCATGCAGGCCGCAGCAACAGCGCAGGAATATGAGCGTGGTCTGCTGCTGGAAAGCCTCGCCGAAGATCGCGGCTATCTCGAAAGCAAGGGCATGACCTTCGTCGAGGTGGATGGCGCGGCGTTTCAGGCCGCTGCCAAGGACGCGGTTCTTGCCAACGTAAGCGAAGAAATCCGCCCCATCGTGGAATCGCTGTTCTCTGAATAAAACGCCCGCGAGAGCCGTCGGTCATCGACCCGGCGGCTCTTGCACCTATTTTAATGAAAGTCTGACGGATGCAGCGGATAGAACGGATCATCGTGGGTTTGGCCAGCGTCGGTGTCGGGCTGTCCTTTTTCGTTCTCATCTGTGCCGTCCTGACACAGGTTCTGGGGCGCACATTCGGATCATCCCCCGTCTGGACCGAAGAGCTGACGCGCTACGCGATGCTGTATACCGTGACCTTCGGGGCCGGACTGTCCCTGCGCTCCGGTGATCTGGTGAATGTAGACGTCGTCTGCGAAGCGCTCCCGGGCAAGGGGCCATGGCTGTTGCGACTGTTGTCTGCGAGCGCAACGCTCATCCTCTGCGTAATCCTGATCCCTGCGGCATGGAAATATGTGTCCATCGGGGCCTTTCAAACCTCGCCCGCCTTGGGCGTGCGCATGGATTACATCCATTTTTCAGTTCTCGCATTGCTCGCCTGCCTTGCGGTTTTTGCCCTGCTGAGGATCGTTTCGATGCTCTTTTTTGCCGGCACGGGTGAGCCGGTCAAACGTATGGATAGCTGACCATGGGCCTCACTGTTCTTATTGCCGTTTTCGTCATCGGTCTTGTCGTGGGCATCCCCGTGGCCATCACTCTCGGCCTGAGCTCCCTCTGCTATCTGCTGGTCACGGGTATTCCTGTGGTCGTCATGCCACAGAAAATGTATGCGGGCATGGATGTTTTCGTTTTGCTCAGCATCCCCGGCTTTATTCTCGCAGGCAACCTGATGAACCGGGGCGGTATCACGGAACGGATCATCCGCTTTGCCAATGCGCTGGTCGGTTGGATCAGGGGGGGCCTTGGCCTCACGAACGTGGGCGCGTCGATGCTGTTCGGGGGCATCACCGGCACGGCGGT
Source organism: Roseobacter denitrificans OCh 114 (assembly GCF_000014045.1). Lineage (NCBI taxonomy): Bacteria > Pseudomonadati > Pseudomonadota > Alphaproteobacteria > Rhodobacterales > Roseobacteraceae > Roseobacter > Roseobacter denitrificans. The sequence goes on along the minus strand of NC_008209.1, from coordinate 1,012,853 downwards.
GGCCGATGCGGCATCCATCGGCGGCGTCATGATACCGGGCATGAAAAAGGCCGGATACCCCGCCGATTTTTCTGCCGCCATCACCGCCGCCTCCTCCACCGTCGGGCCGATCATTCCGCCAAGCGTGCCGATGATCATCGTCGGGGCCTTGTCCGGTATCTCTGTCGGAAAGATGTTCCTGGCCGGAGCGATACCGGGCATTCTGCTGGGTATGGCGATGATGATCACCACCTATGTGATTGCGCGCCGCCGGAATTTTCCCAAACAGGAATGGCAGGGCGTGGGCGAAATCGGGCGGTCCTTTGCGGGCGCGTTCTGGGCGCTCGCGATGACCGCTTTGATCCTTTACGGTCTGCTCAGCGGCGTGGCGACACCGACGGAAACGGCAATCATCGCAAGTGTCTATGCCATGTTCATCGGGCTTGTCGTCTACCGCGAACTTCCGTTCCGTGAAATACCCAGGATCATTGTCGACAGCGCTGTTGCCGCATCGGGGATTCTGGTTCTGGTCGGGTTTGCGAATGTGTTCGGCTGGATCCTCGTCTCCGAGCGTATTCCACAGGCGATCGCCGCCGCTGTGTTGTCGTTCACGGAAAACAAATTCATCATCATCCTGATCATCAACGTCCTGCTGCTGATTGTCGGCATGTTCATGGAAACGATTGCGGCTCTGATCATCCTCTTTGTCCCGCTTCTGACGCTTGCGACCTCCGTGGGGATTGACCCGCTGCATTTTGCGACCTTCGCGGTGCTGAACCTGATGATCGGCCTGACCACCCCGCCCCTTGGCGTGTGCCTGTTTGTCTGCGCGGGGATCGCGCGATTGCCCTTGACCCCCGTTATCATCGCGATCCTGCCGTTTATCGCGACAAACATCATCGTTCTGTTGATGGTGTCCTACTTCCCCCCGCTGGCGACCTGGTTGCCCTCTGTCCTTATACCGTAAAAGGAGGTTTTCGTGACCACCACAATTTGCAGACTTCACAGCAAAGGTGACTTGCGCGTTGAGGAGATCGCTTCACCGCCTCTGGAAGCGGGCGACGTCGCGGTCGAAATTGCGCGCGGTGGCATCTGCGGATCAGACCTGCACTATTTCCAGCATGGTGGCTTTGGCCCGGTGCGCGTGAAAGAACCCATCATTCTGGGCCACGAAATCGCGGGCGTCGTGAAATCGGTCGCACCGGGCGTCACCGCTGTGGAACCGGGCGACAAAGTCGCGGTGAACCCCAGCCAGCCCTGCAATGATTGCCATTTCTGCACCCGCGAGGAATACCAGCATTGCCTGAACATGCGGTTTCTGGGCTCGGCCAGAACCTTTCCCCACGTGCAGGGGGGATTTCGCAGCATTCTGCCGGTGCAAGCATCCCAATGCGTCAAAGTGAGCGCACACACCGATATCGCACATGCCGCCTGCGCCGAGCCGCTGGCGGTTTGTCTGCATGCTGCAAATCAGGCGGGCGATCTGGCGGGCAAACGCGTTCTGGTCACCGGGGCCGGGCCGATTGGCGCGTTATGTGTTGCTGTGGCCAAGGCACGGGGTGCATCGAATATCGTGGTGACGGATCTTGTTGATTTCACCCTGTCCAACGCGAGCAAAATGGGGGCAACGCACTGCATCAATATCGCGACATCAGCCGACCTGATGGACGCCTTCAGGTCGCCCGAACAACAATTCGATGTTGTGTTCGAATGCTCCGGTGCGGAGGCCGCGATTGCTATGGCGATTGAATTTGTCCGCCCGCGCGGCACATTGGTTCAGGTCGGCGTCGCGGGGAGCCTGAATATCCCCATCAACGCCATTGTCGGAAAAGAAGTTTCGCTGAAGGGCACGCACCGTTTCCACCCTGAATTTGCCGATGCGGTCCGGATGATCGACGAAGGGGTGATCGACGTCGCCCCCATGATCACGCAGGTCTTTCCGGTGGAACAGGCACATGAGGCATTTGCGACCACGCTGGATCGCAACAAATCAATCAAGGTGCAGCTGTCGTTCCAGAGCGTCTGACGAAATACCTGAAGTATCAAGTATCACGTTGAAATCTTTGATTTCAGGCAGCGCCACGTGAACGAGGTTTGCCACGCAGCGAATTGGCGGGGTCCCTGCGGCACTTCTTTGCCAAGTGCCGTTGTTCTTGGACGCGCTGCGCCTTAGTCTGCCAATCGTCGCTCCGATTCCGTTCCAGCAAGGCTTTTCATGTCCGAAACACCGCACGCCCCCTATCAGGTTCTGGCGCGTAAATACCGCCCAGAGACCTTTGCCGACCTTGTTGGGCAGGACGCGATGGTTCAGACGCTGAAAAACGCGTTTGAAGCGGACCGCATCGCGCAGGCTTTCATCATGACCGGCATCCGCGGCACCGGTAAGACAACGACCGCCCGGATCATTGCCAAGGGCATGAACTGCATCGGCCCGGACGGCACGGGCAGGCCTACGACCGACCCCTGCGGGACCTGTGAACATTGCACCGCCATCATGGAAGGCCGCCACGTCGATGTGATGGAAATGGACGCGGCGTCCAATACCGGGGTCGCGAACATCCGGGAAATCATCGATTCCGTCCACTACCGTGCTGCATCGGCCCGCTACAAAGTCTATATCATCGACGAAGTGCACATGCTGTCCACCGGCGCATTCAACGCGCTGCTCAAAACGCTGGAAGAGCCGCCGGAACATGTGAAATTCATCTTTGCCACCACGGAAATCCGCAAGGTGCCTGTGACCGTGCTGTCGCGTTGCCAGCGGTTTGACCTGCGCCGCATCGAACCCGAGGTCATGATTGATCTGATGCGCAAAATTGCGACTGCCGAAGGGGCCGAAATCGCGCAGGACGCCATGGCTCTGATCGCGCGCGCGGCTGAAGGCTCCGCGCGGGATGCGACCTCGCTGCTGGATCAGGCCATCAGCCACGGCGCGGGAGAGACAACAGCCGCGCAGGTGCGCGCCATGCTTGGACTGGCCGATCGCGGGCGGGTGCTGGACCTGTTTGACATGATCCTGCGCGGGGATACTGCGGGCGCGCTCACCGAACTGTCGGCACAATATGCCGAAGGGGCCGACCCGATGGCCGTGCTGCGCGATCTGGCGGAGATCACCCATTGGGTGTCGGTGGTCAAGATCACCCCCGAAGCCGCCGAAGACCCCACCGTATCGCCCGACGAACGCAGCCGCGGCCTTGAGATGGCGGGAGCCTTGCCCATGCGCGTGTTGACGCGGCTGTGGCAGATGCTGCTGAAAGCCCTGGACGAAGTGGCAAGTGCCCCCAACGCAATGATGGCCGCCGAGATGGCGATCATCCGGCTAACCCATGTGGCGGATTTGCCCACGCCCGGCGAGTTGGTCCGCCAGCTCAAGGCGGACAACCCTCCGGCCCCCGCGCGCGGCAACACCGCCACGCAAAGCCCGGCACCGCAGGGCACAAACGCAACCGCCCATGCCACGGCAAGACCCGCGCCCCCGTCCGGTTCCGGCACGGTGGCGGCCCTTGCCGAGCAGCCGAATGAAGCCCTCGCGCGGTTTGTGAGCTTTGATCATGTGGTCGAACTGATCCGCGCCAACCGGGACGTAAAGCTCTTGGTTGAGGTCGAAGGCTGCGTGCGGCTGGCGCAATACCAACCCGGCCGGATCGAATTTGCACCGACAGAAAACGCGCCCGCCGATCTGGCGCAACGGCTTGGGCAGCGGCTGCAACTCTGGACCGGCAATCGCTGGGCCGTCACAATTGTGAATGATGCATCCGCGCCGACGATTGCCGAAAAGCGAGACGCCGCCGAACTTGATCTGCAAAGCAAAGCGCTCGAACACCCTTTGATGCAAGCGGTTCTGACGCAGTTTCCCAAGGCCCGCATCACCTCCATCAAAACCCCAGAGCAGATCGCGGCAGCCGCCGTTGCGAATGCCCTGCCGGAGGTCGAAGACGAGTGGGACCCCTTCGAGGACAGTTGAGCCCCTTGCGAGGGCGCCTCAAAACACGCATATCAAACGTAACGGATCACATAAGGACACAGCAGATGCTCAAAGGACTAGGTTCACTCGGCGATATGGCCGGCATGATGAAAAAAGCGCAGGAAATGCAGGCCAAGATGGCGCAGATGCAGGAAGACATGCAAAATGTGATCGTCGAAGGTGTTTCCGGCGCGGGTCTGGTCAAAGCCACCTGCACCGCCAAGGGCGAGTTGAAAGGTCTGGACATTGACCCGTCGATCTTCAACAGCGACGATAAGGAAGTCGTCGAAGACCTGATCCTTGCCGCGATCAAGGATGCGCAAACCAAGGCCGCCGAAAAGGCGCAGGAAGAAATGGCGAAGCTGACCGAAGGCATGGGCTTGCCAGCGGATATGAAGCTGCCGTTCTGAGCCCCCCTTCGCCGCAGACAACCGCCCGCGCGGCCCCCGCAAAACAGGCATGATGTGTGAGCAGCACAAAGGATATTGACGCGTTAATCGACCTGATGGCCAAGCTGCCCGGGCTTGGGCCAAGGTCTGCGCGCCGTACCGTGCTGCACCTCATCCGGAAACGCAGCCTGCTGCTCATCCCGCTGGCAGACACGCTGCAAACGGTCGCCGAGACGGCCCGCGAATGTCTGAACTGCGGCAATGTCGGCACGACGGATGTATGTGACATTTGCACCTGTGAAAAACGCGCCAATGGGGAACTCTGCGTGGTCGAGGATGTTGCCGACCTCTGGGCGATGGAGCGGTCCGGGATTTTCAAAGGGCGCTATCACGTTTTGGGCGGCACACTGTCCGCGCTGGACGCGGTCGGCCCGCAGGAATTGCGCATTCCCCGTCTGCTGGACCGTGTTCCCAGCGAAGGGATCACCGAGGTGATCCTCGCCCTGAACGCAACGATCGACGGCCAGACGACCGCCCATTACATCGCCGACAACCTCGAAGGTCAGGTCCGCCTCACGTCATTGGCGCAAGGCGTTCCGATCGGTGGGGAGTTGGATTACCTTGACGACGGCACGATCACCGCAGCGATGCGCGCGCGGAAATCCTTTTAGAGCGTCTGACGAAATACCACAAACATCAGGTATCACGTAACGCGTTGAAACCCTTGATTTCAGGCATCGCTCACGTGCTTCAGGTTTTTCGCATGACGCTTTAAATTAAGTCAGCCGTAGGCCGCATCGACGATGATTTCCACCTTCAACTCAGGACGCGCAAGCTTGGCCTCACCACAAGCGCGGGCCGGGGCGTGCCCTTCGGGAACCCATGCGTTCCACACTTCGTTCAGCCCGGCAAAATCACTCATATCCGCCAGCCAGATCGTCGCCCGCAGCATTTTCTCGCGCGATGAACCCGCCTTGATCAAAAGTGCATCCAGACGTCGCAAACACTCTGCGGTTTGCTCCTGAATTGTATCGCCCTCACCGACTTGACCGGTGATATAAGCAACACCTTGATGTTTCACGATTTTCGATGATCTGATGCCGGTTTCAATACGTTCAATCATGGTATGTCCTTTTTGATAAGATAGGGAAGGCCTGACCGCTTTGGTGCTGGAACACAAGCCATCGGCCCGGCCCCGAAACAAAAACCCCGGCGACAATGCACCGGGGATTGAATAAATCAGACAAGCCGCATGGGTTCAGCGTTTGTCCGCCGCTTCATCTTCGTCTTCATCGTCATGCGTGCCGTCGGGCAGGTTAAAGAAGCTATCCGCATCGGAGAAATCACCCGCTGACTCTTCTTCGTCATCCTTCGCGCTGTCACCTGACAGTGTAAACGTCTCCAGCCCTTCGATGGCGGTCGGGATCTTGGGCTCTGCCTCCATGCCGAGGCTTTGTTCCGTGCTGACCAATTTGCGGCGTTCGTCATCGCTCATCACCGGCGCATCGGCGGCCTTTTTGGCGGCAGCTTTCTGCACGGCCATGTCCAGTTCGGATTGCTTGCACAGCCCCAGTGCCACCGGGTCAATCGGTTGAATGTTGCTGATGTTCCAATGCGTGCGTTCGCGAATGGCCTGAATGGTCGGTTTGGTTGTCCCGATCAGCTTGCTGATCTGACCGTCTGTCAGTTCGGGGTGGAATTTGACCAGCCACAGAATGGATGCCGGACGGTCCTGACGTTTGGACAGCGGTGTATAACGTGGACCACGGCGCTTTTCCTCGCCCTGTGCTGCGGCATTGAATTTGAGCTTGAGCTTGTGCAGCGGGTTGTTTTGCGCCGTGTCGATTTCATCCTGCGTCAGCTGGTTGTTGGCAATCGGGTCAAAACCCTTGACGCCCTGCGCCACATCGCCATCCGCGATCCCCTGCACCTCAAGTTCGTGCATTCCGACAAAATCGGCAATCTGCTTGAAGCTGAGGGTCGTGTTATCCACCAGCCAGACAGCGGTGGCTTTGGCCATAATCGGTTTTGCCATTGTGGTGCTCCTATCAATACGCATTCCCCACGCCGACCCAATCGCCTTGAAGGGCGGTTCCGAAGCCTCGGAACGGTTTCCATTGTGGGGGAACTGTCGCAGTATATAATCAGCAAAATCCCATAAGGAAAGCCCCAATGCGCTGGCTCATTGCCTCACTTATTGCCGCCCTGCCCCTTGGCGCCCAGAGCGATACGAGCGGCACGTTTGACTACTATGTCCTCTCGCTCAGCTGGTCGCCAAACTGGTGCGCGCTTGAAGGGGATGCGCGCGGGTCAGACCAATGTGATGCGCGCCATGATCATGGCTGGATACTCCATGGCCTGTGGCCGCAATACGAAAGCGGCTTTCCCGACTACTGTCAGACCTCCGAACGCGCGCCCTCCCGGCAGATGACCGCTGGCATGGCCGATATCATGGGCACCTCCGGTCTGGCCTGGCACCAGTGGAAAAAGCATGGCACCTGTGCCGGGGTGAGTGCCGCGCAGTATTTTGACACATCGCGCGAGGCTTACGCGCGGATAAAGCGCCCGGAAATTCTGCGCCGGTTGAGCGAACCTGTGCGCATCGCGCCGCAGGTCGTTGAACAAGCCTTTCTTGAGGCAAACCCCGAATTGCGCCCCGATCAGATCACGATCACTTGCCGCGACGGACATATCCAAGAGGCACGGGTTTGCCTGACCCGCGCGCTTGAGCCGCGCCAGTGCGGGCGCGATGTCATCCGGGACTGTAGCGCGAAAAACGCGCTGTTCACCCCGGTCCGCTAGGGCGTCAGAATCGTGCTGCCCGTGGTTTTGCGTGCTTCCAGCGCGCGATGGGCCTCAGCCACATCATCGAGCGCAAATCGCTGGTCGATGCGAATCTTCACCGCTCCGCTTTGCACCTTTCCAAACAGCTGTGCCGCCATGGCCTGACAGGTTTCATGCTCTGCGATATGGGTGAACAGGGTCGGGCGGGTGATTTTCAGTGACCCTTTCTGGCCCAGAATACCGACAGAAAACGGCGGCACCGGCCCCGACGCATTCCCAAAGGAAATCATCATGCCAAGCGGCTTGAGGCTGTCCAATGACCCCTCAAAGGTATCCGCGCCGACCGCATCCATCACCACGTCTACGCCCTTGCCATCGGTAAGCGCGCGGACCCGCGCGGCGAAATCCTCGGTTTTGTAGTTGATGCAATGGGCGGCACCGTGCTCCAGCGCCATCGCACATTTTGCATCGCTCCCGGCAGTCCCGATCAGCGTGATCCCTTCTGAGCGCGCCCATTGGCAGGCAATCAGACCAACACCCCCGGCGGCCGCGTGAAACAACACGGTGTCGCCCACCTTCAGCGGGGTCGTGCGGTGGAACAGATACTGCACCGTCAGCCCTTTGAGCATCATGGCGGCGGCTTCTTCGAACGAAATCCCATCAGGCAACGGGCAAACCTGTGCGGCGGGCATCACGCGGGCCTGCGCATAAGCACCGGGCGGGGTGGCGGCATAGGCGGCGCGGTCGCCAACCTTCAGATGCGTGACTCCTGCGCCGACAGCCTCGATCACGCCCGCCGCTTCCATCCCGAGGGCATGGGGCAACGTCATCGGGTAAAGGCCACTGCGTTGATAGACGTCGATGAAATTCAAACCGCAGGCCTTGTGGGTGATGCGCACCTCACCGGCCCCCGGATCACCAACGGGTCGATCCACCACGCGCAGAGCCTCAGGCCCACCGGCTTCTTCAATGATTACGGTCTTTACCATCTTATCCCTCCACTACGTCGAACTGGCACGGGCCTCACGAGGCGACTTTCAGAACGATCTTGCCAATATGGCCCGAGCTTTCCATGCGTGTATGCGCCGCTGCTGCCTCTTTGAGGGGGAATTCCTGATCCATCACCGGGCCGATTGTTCCGGCAGACAGCATCGGCCAAACGGTGTCGCGCAATTCCTGCGCAATTTCTGCCTTGGCCAGATCGCTTTGCGGGCGCAGGGTCGATCCCGTCATCGTCAGACGGCGCGTCATCAGCGGCGCAAAATTCACCTCGACCTTTGGACCGCCAAGGAAAGCAATTTGCACCAGCCGCCCGTCATCCGCCAAGGCCTTGAAATTGCGCGGAATGTAATCCCCGCCGACCATATCCAGAATGACGTTTGCGCCGCCCTCCGCGCGCATGGCAGCCACGAAGTCATCGTCGCGGTAGTTGATCGCACGCTCGGCACCCAATTCCACACATGCCGCGCATTTCTCATCCGAGCCGGCGGTGGCAAACACCCGCGCGCCGAAGGCATGCGCCAGTTGAATGGCCGTTGTGCCGATGCCGGAGGAGCCACCATGCACCAAAAACCGTTCGCCCGCCTTGAGGCCACCGCGTTTGAACACATTGGACCAGACGGTGAAATACGTCTCGGGCAGGCAGGCCGCTTCGCGCAGGCCCATCCCATCGGGAACGCCCAAACAATGCGCCGCAGGTGTGGCGACATATTCCGCATAGCCCCCGCCCGGCAGCAGCGCGCAGACAAGATCACCCACCGCAAGGTCAGTCACCCCAGTCCCTACAGCGACGACCTCGCCCGAGGCTTCAAGCCCCGGCAAATCGCTGGCCGTGGGCGGTGGCGCATAGAGGCCCGCACGTTGCAGGGCATCAGGCCGGTTCACGCCCGCCCACGCCACTTTGATCACCACCTGATCATGGGCAGGCTCGGGCACCGGGCGCTGGCACGGCTTCAGCACATCCGGCCCCCCCGCTTCGCTGATCTCAATTGCGCGCATCATCTGGGCCATGTCATCCGTCCTGTTGTTCAGTTTGTGCTCACAATAGACAAGCACACGACGGGTGCAACGCCATCACTCGCGCGGGGCGGTCCAGCTTCCCGGCAGGTCGGTTTTGGGCGTGATGCGCGGCGCCTTGATCTGGCTCAACAGCCAATTCGGACCTGTCATCAAACGGCTCAGCGTCGGGCTTTGGCGCACCTTGGCCTTGACCTGCTCAATGGCCATGACGTTTTCGATCCGCCGGTCCAGAAAGCCCCATGTGGCCATGTGATCAGGGCTGTCATCGCCCAGCCAATAAAGCACCGTAGACGAATAGACGCCCGACAGGGTGGCACGCTTCGTGTACCAGTTCACATCGTCAGACGTATCGCCCAGCGTCGTCCAGATCGCATCGCACGTGCCCCAGATCAGCTTGGCCCCATCCGCCGCATACATCGGCAGCGCAAAGAGCGTGGTGCCCCGGCGCACCGCTTCCTTGTCTTCAATCACTTCAAGACGTATGCGCACCGCCGCTGTCACCTTGTCGCGGAACTTCATCGCGCTGAGGTCAGTCTCGGCCAGACGGTCCAGCATCGCCGCATCCCCCGCCTTGTGAAAGGCAATCGCCAGATCAACCGCACCGCGCGGACAGATGGCCCGCGCGACCGATGGCGACAACTCCGCATCCCGCGCGGCGGCCTGAAATGTGGTCTCTGACCAGCCATCAAACGGCACATGCATCATGGCTGCTTCCAAAAGGGCGGCTTTGGCGGTTTCATACGGCACTGTCATCATCTGGCTCCTGAACGTCGGTATCAACACACTAGACAAGTTAGGGCGTCTTTGCTATACGCCCACTTCCTGCAAATCCTTGCAACTCAACTTAGAAAGGTGGTGAAAACCACATGCAGGTTAGTGTTCGCGACAACAATGTCGATCAGGCCCTCCGGGCTCTGAAGAAAAAGCTGCAGCGCGAAGGCGTCTTCCGCGAAATGAAGCTCAAGCAACATTTCGAAAAGCCGTCCGAGAAAAAAGCGCGCGAGAAAGCTGAAGCGATCCGCCGTGCCCGCAAGCTGGCACGCAAAAAGGCACAACGCGAAGGGATGATGTAAGTCACCTTCGTTTTGTACTTTTGAATCAGCGAACCCCCGTGTGGACCTCCACGCGGGGGTTTTGTTTGGAAGGGTGCTAGAGCGTCTGACGAAAAATCTGAAACATCAGGTGTCACGTAACGCGTTGAAATCCTTGATCTCACACAGCAATACGTGTTTCAGGTTTATCGCGTGACGCGCTGGGGCGACACAGCTTCAGGGCACTGGTGCCAACGCTGCGCAGCCCTGCCGATGCGACACCCAAATCGCCGCGCCGTTTCCATACCCGGCTGCTCTATCAGTACCAATTTGTCACGCGACGACGTCGCCGCAAGCCCGAGCCAGAACCCATCCTGGTTTATGCCTGCGTTGTCTGGACGCGCAGGTGGGCCGATCTCACTTTGGCCCACCCATATCATCCCGTGCTGAGCGGCCAGCGTTACGAAGGATAGGAGCGTGTTTGATTTATCGCCGCTTGCCGCCGATCCTACGGTGAACCCAGCGGCAATTTTATCGGCCCATAGCCCGTCGAGCCAAAAATTACTGGTCGCATCCATGAATGCCTTAAACGGTGCGGCGGCGCTGCCCATATACGTGGGCGCGCCAAAGACAATCGCGGACGCATCATGCAGGCGTTGCCAGTCCACCTGACAAAGATCCTCAACATCAATCAAAACAGCACGCGCCTGCGCCTCCTGCGCCCCGGCCGCGACACCCTCGGCCAGACGACGCGTATGTCCCTCACCAGAGAAATAAGCCACGGCCACTTCGATACCTGCCTCTCCCATCAGACCGGCAACGCAGTGGTTTTGAACACCGTCCTGAGCGCAAAGCTCGACTGCATCTGCGCGACGCCTGGCAGGCGTGCAAGGTACTGGCGGTGGATACGGGCAAAATCATCCGTATTTTCGGCCACCACCTTCAGCAGGTAATCCGCGGTCCCCGCCATCAGGTGACACTCCAGCACGTCCGGGATGCGCGCCACTGCTTTCTCGAAGGCGTCCAGCACCTCATCCGCCTGCGCCTGCAGCGTGATCTCCACAAAAACGGTCGTCGGCACGCCCATCTTGCGCGCATCCAGAAGGGCTACGTAATCCTTGATGTACCCGTCCTTTTCCAGACGCTGAACACGCCGGTGACAGGCAGAAGGCGACAGGTTGACCGCATCGCTGAGATCCGCATTTGACATACGCCCCGCACGCTGAAGCGCGCCCAATATGCGTTTGTCTGTGGTATCAAGCGTCATTCGCACACAATTCGTTCGATTTTGCGTACATTAGCGGTGATTTCTTTCAATAAATCAACTAGAGGCAAGGTTTATTTCGCGCCTATTTGCGCCAAAGACTTCGTATGTTTCGGCCATAATGCAACGGAGGAGGAGTGCATCATGATCATCGGGTGCCCAAAAGAGATCAAACCACAGGAATTTCGCGTCGGCCTGACACCAAACGCCGCCCGCGAGGCCGTGTCACACGGGCACCGGGTTTTGATCGAAACGAACGCAGGCGCCGGTGCCGGGTTTGAGGATGCGGATTACACAGCGGCAGGTGCTCAGGTTCTGGAGACCGCCGCAGAGATATTCGCAACCGCCGAGATGATCGTGAAGGTCAAGGAACCACAGGCCGGTGAGCGTAAAATGCTGCGCGCGGGCCAGGTACTGTTTACCTATCTGCACCTTGCGCCGGATCCGGATCAGACCCATGACCTTTTGGCCTCCGGTGCGACGTGCATTGCCTATGAAACGGTGACGGATGCTCAGGGCGGCTTGCCGCTTTTGGCCCCGATGTCAGAGGTTGCAGGGCGGCTTGCGCCACAGGTCGGGGCATGGACCCTGCAAAAGGCCAACGGCGGGCGTGGCGTCTTGATGGGCGGGGTGCCCGGCGTCGGGCCTGCCCGTGTTGTGGTGATCGGCGGGGGTGTCGTCGGCACCCATGCCGCCAGAATTGCGGCCGGTATGGGCGCGGATGTCACGGTTCTGGATCGGTCGCTGGCACGCCTGCGGTATCTGGATGACGTCTTTGGCGGTCAGTTCAAGACCTCCTATGCCTCTGCTGGCAATACGCTGGAACTGGCGCAGGCCGCCGATCTGATCATCGGTGCAGTCCTCATTCCCGGTGCCGCCGCGCCCAAGCTGATCAGCCGGGCGCAGCTTGCAACGCTCAAACCCGGTGCGGCGCTGGTGGATGTGGCCATTGATCAGGGCGGCTGCTTTGAAACCTCAAAGGCCACGACCCACAGTGACCCGGTTTATGACGTGGACGGAATCATGCATTACTGCGTGGCGAACATGCCCGGCGCCGTGGCGCGCACGTCAACGATTGCGCTTGGCAACGCCACGATGCCCTTCATGCTGGCCCTGGCCGACAAGGGCTGGCGACAAGCCTGCATTGATGATCCGCACCTGTTGAACGGCTTGAACGTGCACGCAGGCCAGCTGACCTATTACGCCGTTGGCAAGGCGCTGGGGCTGGATGTCATCTCACCCACCGTTGCGATCAGGCAATAGGGCGCAAGAGGGTTTGGCGACGCGGCTTGCGCGTCTGCCACGCTCCCCAGCATAGAGGCGCGCGGCCCGACTCAGAGCCCGCCAACCCCCAGATTCTCCAGCCCCGAGGTATCAATCCCCTTGAGGGCATCGCGCGCATCAATTCCATCGGCACCGTGGCTGCTTGCCATGCTGCCTGCAATCGCCGCACCGATAATGCTTGCCGTCCGTTCATTTTGCGCTTCGGTTTCGCGACAGGACAGGAAACCATAATCCCACCCGGTTTTGTAATCGCCCCCGGCGGCATAGGCCACATCATCGCGCGCCGCTTGCTGAAAGCTGTCACCGCCCGCCCGTTTTCCACTTGGGCATCCGTCATGATAGCCCGCGACATAATTCTCTGAATACCCATGCTGGCGAAGTGTTTCTTCGCTGGACTCCAGCGTCGCGCATCCGGCCAGCGCCAGACCCGCCAATATCATGGTTCCCGTGCGTATCATTTGGTTCCCTTTGACTGTGGTTCGCGTGCCAGACGCGGAAATGCGGAGATACATCGTGTCAACTGGCCCGCCCGGCGTCAATCTTTGCCATCAGATATTGCGCGAAATCATAGTTGGGTCGTTCCAGATGGCTCAGGTGTCCGGGCGTTGCTGCATCCGAACAAAGGCCACGATAGACCTTTTCGGTGCAGCCGCGGTCCTCGATATTCACGTCATCCAGAAGCGTCTTGAGCGCGGCAAAGTTCTCTTCTGTATCCGGGTCATCGGCAAAGTCATTGGACATGCCGCCGCCAAAGCGGATGTGCACCTGCCCCGGTCCTTTGGGATGCAGGGAAAGGTACCAGAAATAACCTGGCGTCAGCGTGATCATCAGGCTGGGGTAAAGCGCCAGCAAATAGGTCGTGCGCCGCGCGTCCCCTTCCAGCCGGACATTCCTGGTGGGGTGCGCCATGGCGATGCGCAGCGATTCATCCTTGAGGATCGTGTGATAGTTGAACGCGGCACCACCGGGCGGGCAGATCATATCCTCCAGCCTCGACAAACCGCCGATGGTGCCCGCGTGGCACACCGGCAGGTGATAGCTTTCCATGAAGTTCTCGGCCAGAACCTTCCAGTTCGTGTCCCAGACATGTTCCTCATAGAACGCTTCGGAATAATTCGTCATGTCATAGCCTGCGATCATCTGCGCGACATCCGACAATTGTTCGGCGACCGGTGCGGCATCGGGATCAAGGCAGACAAAGACCCAGCCCAGCCATTCCTCGCATCGCACCTGTGGCAGCTCGTACTGATCCTTGCAGAACCCTTCGTTCTGGGTCATCGCGGGTGCACCGCGCAGCTTGCCGTCAAGGTTGTACGTCCAGGCATGATAGGGGCAAACGATGGTTTTGGCATTGCCGCGCCCGTGCAGCAGGGTGGACATGCGGTGCAGGCACACATTGCTCATCGCGCGCAACTGTTCCTCACGGTCGCGCAACACCACAATCGGCTGACCCGCCAGCTCGCAGGATATGTAGTCACCGGGGGCCACCAGCGAATCCGCACGACCGACGCAGTACCAATCCTTGCGGAAGATATGCTCAAGCTCGGCATCCACGAAGGCCTGCGAAGTATAGACTTCGGTGGGCATGGCGCGTGCACGCTCGAAAGGAACGGACGTATTGTCCCGCAGCGCGGCAATCGGGTCTACATGATCTTTGGGCATCGGCACAGCTCCCTTGGCACATCAGCACTCACTTTCGAGCGATATGATGCAGCCGCCCGCCCCCAAAGGGAAGTGGTCGTTGGCTTACTCTGGCTTAACCAAAAGCTAAGCTGCAACCGGCGCGGCGGTTTTTATTGCCAGCGGCTGAAAGGAACGTCTGCAGCCCCTTCGGTCTCGGGCTGAAGGGTCGCGCAGGCCATGCTGCCCCCCTCGGCGGTGCAGGCGATATCGCGGCGGTGGATATAGCCGCCATCGCTGCACGCAAGGTTACCCCCTTCGCCAAGGATCAGGCGCGCGGGGCTTTCCATACGCGCCTGCACTGGCCCCTCACAGGTGGAGCCATCATCACCCTGCATGACCTGTTTCCCGCGCCCTTGCGTGTCAAAACACATCCGCCACGTGGGGTAAGAGACGATCTTTCCGGTATCCACATCACGGGTCTGATAGCTGCTGCCCAAGGACCAGCAGCCATAAAGCGCCTCAAGATCATTGGCCGCCAGTTGCGGCTGCGTGATCGGCGCGGTGGAGGACGGCGGCACGGCCTCACACTGGCGCGCGGCCAGAATGGTTTCGCGGTTGAAAATCTCGTCCCGCAAGGCTGCACGCGTCGCTGCGAGTGCGGCCAGTTCCGCCTCCAGCGCCAGATCAGCATCAGTCGGGCAGCCGCTGACCTCTGATAGAAGTTCAAGGCGTACAGCACAGCTTTGCAGGGCTGCAAATGCCGCCGCGCCACTGCCGACCACCAGCGCGACAGCACCAACCACCGAAAAAATCCTGAGCGCGCTCATGAATAACGCTCCTTTTGCTTGGCTGCGGCACGTGCGGCCCATGCTGAGGTTCAATAAGGCAATCGCCCGTAAAGAAATTGGACAAACACGGCCCCAAGGGCCATTCTGTTGCCGACCACCTAAACGGAATTTCGAGGATGCGTAAATATTTAACCGCCACTTTCGGCATTTTTGCTTTGTTTATCGGCTCAATTGCGGCGCAGGCGGATCAAAAAACCGTGCTGTGGTGGGATGGATCACCCACCTATGATGGTGCGAGCAACGCGCAAGACCGCGCAGCAATGGCACGTTACATCGACCAGTTCGATGGCGGGGCAAGCTATGATGTGACATTCAAACATGCGACCCAACGCGGCGCACTTGCCAAGGCTCTGGCGGGCGCGCCTTTTGATATAATCGTGCTGGACGTCACAACTACGCACAAGAACTTCACCAACGCGGACCTCGATGCCCTGCGCGCGCATTATGCAGGCGGCAAGCGCGCCTTGATGCTGGACGGCACGCTTTGGGTGCGCAACGCGCGGCCCGGACCCAAGACGGTGTTCCCCGGCCCCAATGGCGCCAGCGCCGCCCTGTTGATGAACCAGATCGCTGCCCTTGCCGATGCGGGCGGCGGCATCCTGATCGGCACGGATCACCGCGAATTTCAGGCGGGGGCAAATCAATTGCTCGAAGCGATCGTGCCGCGCGCGCGGTTTTCGGGTCGCACGAACCCGTCCCGCGATGGGGAGTTCATAGGGGGCACGCTGCTGAACACTGCCGTGCCGGTGCGGCCTCTGGATATCCTGCGGCACTGGGAAGAGATACCCAGTCAGGCCGAAGCACCCGTGGGCCAGTTTACCGATTTCATGGGCAACCCGGTCACGCTGCACACCTTGGTCGAGACATCCGACAAGCCGGGCGGCAAGGCCAAGCGGCCCTATATCACAGCCAGTTTTGCGCCGGGCGAAGGGCGCACCGCGATTGACAGCAACGCGGAGCCTGAACCCGTGCGCGACTACATGCCCACCCGTAAAAGCGTGGTAAACGAATGAAAACTCTCTCTTGCAAGATCGTCGCCCTGATGGCCGCCTGGCTGATCCTTGTGGCAAGCACTGCCATGGCGCAACCGATGAAGGTGCTGTGGTGGGATGTCAGCGTCGAAGAGCCCTCGACCAAATCCTCGCACAGACAGCGGGTGGCGCGCTTTGTCGATGATTACGAGGGCGGCGCTGTTTTTGATGTCACCTACAAGTTTGAACCGCGCCGCGGCTCTCTGGCGCGCCATCTGGCAACGCAGGACGGCTACAGGATTATCGTGATCTCAGCCACAAACACCAACCGCACGTTCAACGATGCGGACCTTGACGCGCTGCGTGGCTTTTATGCCAACGGGCCGAAATCGCTGATGCTGGATGGGACTTTGTTCATTCGTAACACCAACGCCCATAAACTGGCGAACTGGCCGGGGGTGAATGACTCTTCGGCCAATCTGGTGATCAACCAGATGGAAGCCCTGCGCGCGGCAGGCGGCGGCATCTGGATCGGCACCGATCATGGCGAGTTTCAGCGCCCCGCCAATCAGGCGGTAACCGCCCTTCTGCCCGAGGCCAGTTTCAGCCGCACGACGAACCCCTCGCGCGATGGCGAGTTCTTTGGCGAACTGCTATTGGCCTATAAGCAGCCGGTCAAACCGATTGATATCCTGCGCCATTGGGAATCGATCCCCAGTCAGGGGCAGGCCCCGACAGGGACATTCACCGATTTCATGGGGCAGCCGGTCACGCTTTATACGCTGGTTGAGGCGTCGGACAAACCGGGAGGCGGCACGCGCCGCACCTATATCTCGGCCACGCTTGATCCCGGTGAGAAACGGTTTGACATCGCAGGCGATGATGTCCCGGTCATTGACAGCATGCCCACACGCAAAAGCCTGCCGCAGAACTAAGGCGTCTGGCGAAATACCTGAAAAACCAAGTATCACGCAACACGTTGAAACCCTTGATTTCAGGCAGCATTACGTGGGTCAGATTTTTCGCATGACGCTTTAGGGGTTAGCGTACCGCCAGCGCCAGCAAATCCTGTTGGCTCATGTCAGGCTGTTCGCGATATGCCTCCAGATCGCGCCAGAACTGGCGCAGCATCTCAAGAAACGGGACCTGTTCGGCCTCGATCAGGTCCTGCGACAGGGTCTGATAGGCGGTATCCAGCGTCGCACCCTCCACATCATTGGTAAGCGTTTCAAGAGCGGCCCGATAGGACAGCAGATAGGTCGCCTGCCCTTCGCGCAACTGACCCAGACGTTCCAGAGTGTTTCGAAAAGCGACCATCAATTGCGGGTGCTGCGGGGTGCCGACAGCCACGCGGGCCTGATCGCGCAGCGCGCGCAATTGCAAATCAAGCTGCTGGATCGCCCGCGCGTCCTCCACAAGGGTTTCCACAAATGCCGCCCCGCTGATCAGGGTGGATTTCGCCGCCTGCCGCGTCGATGTCTCCGCCGCCTCGCGGGCCAGTCGGAAGCTCAGTTGCAGATCGCTCAACGCCTGTTTGCGACGTGGGTCGATCTCTTCTTCGAGCAAGGCGGCAAGCGCTGTCAGGGGTTCGGCACTTTCCGACGTCTCACCCGTTTCCACCCGCGCGAGCCAACCATTGCGGATCGCATCATAATCCGCATCCGTCACGATATGCGCGCCGATCACCGGGCGCAGACCAAAGAAACTGCCGCTTTGCGCCATGCCCGAACGCGGGTTGAACATCGGATATTCGCGCCGCTGTGCGGAATAGATGTTCTCTGGCGTTGTATCAATCGAGCCGCCGCGTGTCACAACACCGCCCGCTTGCCCATGCTGACGGCCCACCGCATTCAGACGAAAGGGCTCCAGCATCAGCTCTTCGGCATTGCCATAGACATCAAACAGCCCCACGGGATTTGGCGCACGCAGCCCGACGGGGCGCAACTTGCCACGCCCCTGACCTGCGGCCTGAAAATGGGCATAGTCAGACAATGCGCCGTCCTCAAAAAACCGCCGACCCGGGAACAGCGTCGGATCCACCTTTGCCCCACCCCGCGTTGCATATTCCCATTCAACCTCAGTTGGCAGCCGCACGAAACCCTTGCGCGTACCCTGCGCAGGCAGGCTGTCGGCTGCGTTCTGCAAAATCCATTCCGTCATCAGGCGGGTCAGGTTGACAGCCTCGAACCAGCTCAGATCGCCTTGGGCAAAACGATCCTTGCGGGTAAAGGGCGCATCGCACGCCCCCGTCAGGGCGCGGTATTGCGCGACGTTCATCTCATAGCGCGCGATATAGTAATACGACCCCTCCTGCGTATAGAACGCGCCGCGCAGGAACGCCGGGGTCAGGTAATCTGAAAAGCCGGTGGATTCCTGCGACTGGCCCATGCGAAACGGCCGATCATCAATCGGATCTGCCACATCGACCGGCACCGCGACCCGCTGAAATGCCATGCCACCGCCACAGGGCAACGGCAGGATCAAATCCGCCCCCCCGGCCGGATCAACCAACTCTGCATCCCATGTCGCGCTGTCCGTTTCCTGTCCAACGGATGCCCCCGCGCTCAGCAAGAGCATCAACAGACCCATCACATGTTTCATGTTGCCCCCTCTCTCAGCACCGTTGCCGGATCAATGCGCAGAACCGCACGCGCTGCAAACAGTGATGAGGCGATGACGAACACGCTGACTGCGAGCACAATCACCATGACCTGCCCCGTCGTTATCTGCACCAGCCCGCCTGCGGCCAGACCGGTATCGAACATCTGCTCTGCCACCAATGCGGCAAGGCCCAGCAAGGCAAAGGAGACCACCAAAGCCAGCGCAGAAGACACCAGCGCCTGTATCATTGGAAACAGCCACAGCCGTTGCCCACCCAGCCCCATCAGCGCAAGTGACGCCAGAACCTGCCGCTTGCGCTGCACTTCGCCCCAAAAGCCAAACACCAGCGCTGCGGCCAGTCCCAGACTGGCAACCGATGCGGTCAGCAAAAGCGCAAGGTTGAGGTTGCGCCCAAGGTTCAGGACACCCTGCACCTGGGCAGTGCGCGCTTCGGTGCGGATGCCGAATTCACTTTCAATCCGGTTTTGCAGGGGCGCAAGTTCTTGCAGACCAACGGCGTAGACGCGCATGCCCTCGAAAACCGCCGCGCGATCAGACAGTGGCTTGCCCTGCGTGATGCCGTACTCCGGCAGGGCATAGGCGTCGTAAAACGCCTCGACCAGATCAAGAACGTCGATCCGCGCCAGCACGGCGCGACCGGAGGCGCGTTCAGCCGGCAATACCGCCACCACGTCCAGCTGGATACGCAGTTGCCGCGGGCGGTCCTCTGCCTGTGTGATGACATCAATGCGGTCCCCGGCACTGATCTCAAGCTGATCGGCCAGTTGCGCGCTGATCACGGCAGCACCTGCATCCAGCGCCAGACCTTCTGGCAGGTTGGGATCGCCTGCGCCACTGGGGATCAGGATCGCATCGCGTTTTTGCCGCCCGCCCTCCAGCCGTACATTCACGAAATCGAACTGGCTGCGCGTTTTCAGGGTCACAAATCCGGCCTCGGGCCAGCCCCGAACTGTTTCGGCGTCCGCTGTGGAAAACGTGGCATTGCCGGAGGTGTCGATCTGCACGGACCTCGGGTTGCTCAGCAACTCCCCGATCAGCGCGTTGTAGACACCGTTTTTGACACCGAATAACACCAGAAGCGGCACCAGAACCCCGGCCAGCACCGCGATGTTGCAGATCAGATGCACCTTCTGGAAAAACAGATCACGCAGAGCAAGACGCAGGATCAGCATCAGACGTCTACCCGGTCAGATGGCGATGTCGCGCCTTGTGTGTTCATGGCCACGAGGGTGCTGACCACATCCGGGTCATGCGGTGCCGAGGTGATCTGCAACCTCATGCGCCGCATCTCGAACTTTTCCAGCGTCGGGTAATCGTGGCTCGACAACAGGGTCGCCGTGCCCCCGGCGCGCGCGGCCTCGATCAACAGGCCCATGGCGACTTGTGCATTTTCCGGATCGAGCGCTGCGGTCGGCTCATCCGCGATCACGCAAAACGGGCGATGGGCCAGCGCGCGCGCAATCGCCACCCGCTGGCGTTGACCGATGGACAAGGCACCGGGGCGCAAATGCGCGATCTGGCTCAGACCCAATTCACCCAACAGCGCCTTGAGCCAGCTTTCGTCAGGACGCTGCGCGATCCGCTGCGTGATTTCCACGTTCTCGGTGACGGTCAGAAACGGCAATAGCCCGCCCGCCTGTGGCACAAACCCAAAGAACCCCGCACGCGCCCCGGCACACAGCGCCATTGCATTCGCGTCCTGCCAAAAGCTGTGAAACTCCTGCCGCGTGCCAGCGGTGCCTGCCAGTGGCGTGGCGATATAGCTGCCGCGATCGGGCGCGCGTAACATGCCAAGCAGTTCCAGCAGCAGCGTCTTGCCGGTGCCCGATGGTCCGGTCAGCCCAATGACCTCCCCCGCCGCAATCGACCACTGCCCCGCTTGCAGCGTAAAGCGGCGTTCTGCATCGCCAAGCGTCACCGTCAGATCGTCAATTGCGAGCGAATAGGCCATCGCCGCGCCTCAGGGCAAAACGTCAAAGGGCATGGCAAAGACCAGCTCCCCATCATCGGCCCCGTCGTGCAGCGCGGTCCAGACCTGCGGGTCAAACAGCCACTTGCGGTATTGCGTCAGCTTCTGGCGCATCCCGTCGATGATGGACCGGCGCAGCATGGCACTTTGCGCCCAGCGGTCTTCGGTCATTTGCAAAAGCTGGCTGCGATAGGGCAGTTGCTCAAGGTATTCCAACGCCCCGCCCAGCGTGTCGGCTTGCGTGTTCAGCCGCCGGTCCGGGTTGGTTGCCATATCCGCAATCACGCCCCGCACCTGCGTAAAGAAGTTCATCGCATCATCGCCACCCTGGCTTTGCTCCCCCAGACGGATCAGGTTGTCCAGCAGTTCCGCCATTGTCGCCATCTCATTCTTGGTGATCAGCAAGCGCGGCTCCACAGCGAGCGATTGCGGCGCTTCCACCGCCTTGTCACTGACCCACCCGCGGATCACATCCGGGGCCTGCGTGCCGCGTTGTGAGCCCAGATAGGCCAGGCGCATGGCGCGGCCCAAGGCCACCAGATCTTCGCCGGCCTCGTCCTCGCTCAGGATTGATGTTTCGCCGCGCGCGGTGCGCACGTGATCGGTGATGGCCGTGACCAGCCGGGTTGCGACACCCTCGAACGCTTCCTCTGATCCGCCCTCGATGGGGAAATAGAACTGACGACCCGCAAAGGTCGACAGCGCACGGTAGCGGCTTTCGGCATAGGCATGGTTTGCCTCGCCCCCGGTCGGCGTTTTGAGGTGCAGCGTCATCGTGACGATGTTCTTGCCCTCTGCATCGGCTTGCAACTCCTCAACCCCGATCTGCGAGCGTGCATTGGGATCACGCGGGTCTTTCGGCCCGGCGTCCGTGACCAGAATGATATAGCGTGCATCAATCGGATCGCCCGATCCCTCTTGCTGCCAGTCAATCAGGTCAATCGCATCCTCGACACCCGCCAGACTGTCTTCGTTGAAACCGGGCGAATTGGCGATGGCCACCCGTGTGTTGGCAATCGCGTTCAACACTTCGGACTGGTCATCGCGCCGTTTGATATCCGCAAGGACCTTGGTGCGGTATTCCAGTTCGGGCACCGCATCCGTGTTGTCGCGAAACCCGATGGCGCCAAAGTTCACCAGCTTGCCAATCTCGGTCCCTGCGATCTGCTGAACCGTGTTTTGCAGGACTTTCTGCGTGCGCGCGATATAGGTCTCCATCGACTGGGTGGTGTCGAACACAAAGACGATCCCGACGTCAAAGGCCGCATTGCCCTGATCCGCGTTGTTTTGCACGCCACTCTCCGCCTTGAGCGGGACAGAGGCCACCTCCATCAACAGAATATCCTCGTAGTTGAGCGGATGCAGGTCTTCGACAAAATCGAGGATCGGCATCACATAGAGGTCTTCGCGGATGTTGACGAACTCTTCCGGCTCAACAGAGACAACACCGTTGTTGCCCTGCGATATCCCCGCCGAGGCCTCGGCCAGCAACCGCTCCTGCACCTGCGGCAAGGCTTCGTGGTTCAACAGCCAGCGCAAATCCTCTTCGCTCTGAAACACCAGCTGGCGCTCCCGCCCGGCGGCATTCGTAAAGGCACCGACGATATTCTGTTTCCACTCAACGGTCTGGTCCGTTTTCACCCATCCGGTCGGCTCCCTCGAAATGGACGGTCCGATCTGTTTCCATGCGCCCTGATCGGCAAAGACGTAAAACGGCTGAAACGCGGGGATATGTTCGATCACGGCGCCATCAACGGCACTGTGCAGGGTGGCGGCGGGGCGGGTCAGCACGCGCTGAAACACCGTATTGGTGCCCTCCATCAGCAAGGGTTGAGCCGCAAGCGCAGAGGCCCAGAAAGACAGGGCTGCCATGACCATCACCATCAACCGCATGCGCATACCCATCTCCCTAATTGCCACAATAATCGGTGACGGCGCCCTGCACCAATGTGTCTGTCATATCGGCCATCCGTGTGCACAAGGCAGCCAGCTTTTCGCTCGCCTCGGCCGATCCTGCCGCGACAGCACGTGCATAATACTCCGCCGCCGTTGCGGGTTCATCCCCGAAGGTCAGACCAATCTGATCCTCGATCACCGCATCCACCGCTTCACCGTCATAGACCGTGCCGAACAGCGCCAGGGCATCCGCGTCCCCTGCTGCCGCCGCACGCTCGACCAGACCAAGGGCCGTATCGGCTGATGCCGTACCCGCACACCCCCGCAGCGCTGCTGATTGCGCACCGAACCCCTCAAGAGCGCGCAGCGCATCTGCCGCGCAGGGGTCACTGGCCTCCGCCACTGGCGCAGGCGCGATCACCGGTTCGGCCACGGGTGTGACAGGCGTGTCGTCCGCCGCAAGCAGCCAATAGGCCAGAGCAGCCGCCAAAAGCAGCACAACCACCAGACCGGCGATCAGACCGCCTTTGCCCTTGGGCGCAGGCGTTTCGACCGGTTGTGCCGTTGGGGCCGGGGTCGGTTCCGGGGTGGGGTCCACCTCGGCGGGTTCAGGCTCCGGTTCCGGCATTTTGGCGCTCAGCGCACTTGCGGCTGTGACTTCGGCAGCTTTCGTGCCCATGATGCCGCCGATTTTCGCAGCACCCGGTGCGGGAACCACATCATCTGGCCAGCTTACATCCTGTTCAGCATCACCCACCATCAGCTTGACGTTCGCGTATTCCTCGATCTGGTTCACGATTTCGGGGCCGATCACCAGATGCGCCTGCCCCCCTTCGCGCCGCACCGCATAGGGCCCGAACATGACCTTGACCGGCTGCCAGCCGGATTCCCCCAGAAAGCGTTCGGAATAATTGTCAAAAACAGCAACCTGCGCGGTCTCGCCGACCAGTTTGTCCTCTGGCACCGAAAGCTCCGCATGGCCCCCACGGGGGTGCGCCGGATCGGGTTTGACTGAAATCACCGCTTTACCTCTCTCGCAATCTTCGACCCTTACGCGGCCTGTTCAGCATCAAGCCCATTGACCACGCGCCCGATGGCCATGTTCTGCTCGATGTTGATTTCGCCCGCGTCGCCGTCTTTGGCGTTTCCGACAAACAGCGCTTCCAGCATATAGACCCAATCCGTCCAGAAGTCTTCGGCGGCAGCGCGTTGTTCCTGCGGCAGATCAAACGCCGTATCGGAGGCCGGGCGCGCCTCAAATGCCATCCGGTTGTGGCCGTCCTGCAATTCGATCACCGGTCGGTCCTTGTCCGACAGCTTTTCCGCACCCAGGGAATGTACGAAACTATTGATCGTCTCGGCGCAGACGATGGCGGCGGGTGGTGCCTGTTTGTCAACAGTCAGCCCGTAGTCAATCGCCTTGAGCAGGGTTTTCATCTCCGATGCAACATCGGTGCGCCGGAAGCCGTGCACCAGTTCGCGCACCAGATCTGCCGCCGCCTCAGGCGTCAGGCTGAAGGTCGCCAAGCGGTCTGCATCCTCGCGCAACTGGCTCAGATGTTCGATCCAGATATCAATGGCGGTGTTGGCCTGAAAATCCTCTGACGACATGGTGCGGATCAGCGACGCTGTCTTGGCGGTTACATCGGTCTCGGCCTCAGCGGCTGCGGGCGCCGGTTTGCCCGGGCGGTTTGGCCTTCCGGGGCGCGAGGGGCGTGATGCGCCACCGGGGCGTGGCGGGGATGCAGCCCCGCCGCTGGATGTGCTTTCCATCGCGGAAGAACCCACCGCCTGACTGATCCGGATGGAGCTTGGCACCCGGCTGATCCGGTCCTCGATCGCGTCCTGATCCACACAAAGCGCGTTTATGAAGGCCCCGAAACGGTGACTTTGCAGCGTCAGCTCAAGGCAGTCGATGATCTGCGCGGCAGCTTCGCGCTTTTCTTCGATCCGCGTTTCGATATCGTCAGACACATAGAGATCGCGCAATTCCCCCAGAACGTCGTTGGTCATCTTGTCCAACTGGGCCGAGATTTGGCCCATCTTGCTTTCCGGCTTGCAAACCTTCGTCAACTCCTGCGTCAGATAGCCCACACCCCCATCATTCAGGGTCAGGGCCGCGTCCCAAGCGACTTCCGGCTCCTTGAAATGCGCGCGCACCGCATCCGTGGACAGACACCCTTCCTTGAGCTCCGCCACCCGATCCAGTTTTTCCGCGCGGATTTCCTTTTCCGTCTCATCCTCATTGTAATTGATCAGACCTTCGACGAAATAGTTCGGATTACGCAGCCAGTAGCAGTTCTGGAACGGCTGGCTGGGCGTCCATTTATGCACCCAACTGTCGCGTAATTTGCCAAACGCCTTGAGCAGGGAGGCATCCATCCGCCGCTCGAAGCGTTCGGTCGAAGAACCGCCCGACGCGCTTTCACCCAGATGTTTGTCAAACTTGGTCATGACAAAAAACAGGATGCAGTCGTTCTTGGCCCGTTCCTGCGGCGTGGCCCCATGAGTCATGGAGATCCAGTTTTCGACCAGCCCCGGCAGGCTGACCGTGTCCATATTGCTGTCGGGCACGCAGAGCAGCATGGAGGTGATTTCCTGATTTGCCACGTAGCGGTCAAAGAGATAAGCGACCTTGCCGCGCAACAGCATATTTGTCACGCCCTCTTCGGGGTTTTCCAGCGTCTTGGTCAGCGGCAATTCAAAGCGGTTGCGCGCCCCCGGAAAATCCAGCAGGTCCGTTTCGGCAAAGAAATCTGACGGCTGCTCCGCCATCGGAAAGACCAGTTCGGCCGCAAGCGCACAGACCACCGCGCGGTTCATCTGCGCCACTTTGCCCGAAGGCGTGCGGATCGGCAGCGTGTCCTCGTTTTCAGGCCCGAAGAGCCCGCCGAGCGTGTTGACGTCAATGATCGACGTCTCGCGCGGTTGCAGCGCCTCAAGCGGGGCGTAGACCTCTTCGGCGTTGTCGATCAGCGTCAGGGCCGAGGACAGTTTGACATAAAGGTCCGTCAGTGGCTGATACCCACCCCAGAGGATCGACAGAAAATCGCCACGGTCCTTGATCGACATATTGGGCGCAAGGCTCGCCGCCTCATCCCAGAACCCGCGCAGATGGCTGGCATAGGCGACCTTGCCGAATGTGTTTTCGACGTATTCGGCGATTTCATAGACCTCTTCGAACGACAGGCCCGGCACCTCACCCGCCCCGGCCTTGCCTGCATGGGCAGCAAAATGCGCCTTGAGGTCTTCGGGTTCGGGCGGCGTCTCGGACTGATCGCCATCCTCGTAAAAACTGTTGATGATCGTGCGCGCGATATCGGCCTCGGACAACAGGTTCAGCTGGATCGGAAATCCATCGGGTGTTGCGGCCTTGGTCATCGTGAACCGTGTGACCAGACCGGTGGATTCCCCATCCCCTGCCGGGTTCACCTGAGAGATGTAATCAAGTTGCCCGCCGGGGCCGTTGAAATCCGCCGTAAGCCGCCCGTCAGAAGGTCGCGCCAACACCGACACCAGAAAGGATTTACCCGCCTGCGAGGGACCGAAAACGCTCACCGACATATTGGTGCGGGCCGATTTGCCCAGCCGTTCGGCGCGCCGCGCGCTCTTGCGCAGCAGCTTGGTCAGGCTCTTGTGCCGCGGCCCTACAGTTTCGGCGTTTTCTGCGTGGTTGACCCAGGCCAGTGCGTCGCGTGTCAGTTGCGACACCTCTACGCAGCGCTCTGCAAGTATATTGTTCTCAGACATCGCACCGCACCATTTCAAGCTTGCACATTCTCATATTCTGTAGACCCCGGTATCGATCCAATAGTCATCGTCAAAGCCGAGGGTTTGCAGTTTCAGAACCAGTTCGCTGGCCTTCATCTCATCGCCCTCCCCATCCAGCACTTCGGCAATCTTGAAGGCCTCGCGCAGGCTTTCACGCCGCAGCTTGGCCACGGATGTCTGCGCCTCATCATCGTCGCCTTCATCCTTTTCCAACGTCACCTGATAGGGTGTTGGCCGTTTCTGCGCGCCCGGTGCATTGCTGTTGTTGAAATCCAGCCGGAACAGCGGCGTCGTCGTCCAGCGCTCCAGATCAAGCTGGCGTGACCCGATATGAACCGGCGAAAACATCTTGAGCGTCGCCGTCTGATCGCCGGACTTGCCCTTCTTATCCAGATCAATGTCGGAAAACAGCACGCGTTCGCGCAGGATTTGCCCGTTGCGGTCCATCTCGCCAATGAACCGCGCGGTGGAGCGCATCTGAAACGCTTCGGTCGTGACCTTGAAATTCGGAATGCGGCTTTCCGCCAGCGCAATCAGCATGGCCCCCACCGCAACGGTGGATTTCGGATCCCCGATGCGTTGCGTTACGGGATCGCGGAACGGATACCAGCGCCCGGTCTTGTATTTATGCATCGAAATCAGGCGGTGCGGTGGCACGACCATCATCTCCTCGACAATCGAGCGGACAGCCGGCAGTCGCGATGGCCGCCCGGTCAGCAGCACGATATCACAGCCCAGATGGTCAATGACCTCGCACATATTGCTGAGGACCTTCTGGAACACTTCACGCGAAATAGCATCCACATCCTCGCGCGACGTGCTGAGCACGATATCTGAAAGGCTCCAGTTGTCAGCGCCACATTCCGCCGCTGCGCGTTCAAGATAGCTGAGCACTTCCAGCGGGGTGAACGCCTCCAGCTCTTCTTCGCCCGCATCCTCGGGGGGCACCTCAAGGCCCAGCACCTCGGCAGGGTTCAGATCAATCCGGTCAAATTCTTCGGAGGCTTCCGAAACAGACAGAATGGCCTCGGCCAGCGGCACCAGCACACGCACGGAAAACTGGCGGCGCCGCTGCACCGCCTGTTGGTCCTGACCGCCACGGTCCCCGCCAAAGAGTTCCCGCATCTTTTCCGCGACATAAGAACCACCCGCCGCTTCGATGCTTTCCTGCAGGCGCGGGATCACGATGGCGCTGACCACCCGGTGGACCAGATCATCACCCGCCACCCGGAACCCCTCGCGGAAGGTCTGTTCGGGGTGCAGCACGCGGTTGGCCTCGCCCCGGTAGGTCGTGACCATCAGATCGGTCGTACCGCCGCCAATATCGACGCAGGCCAGCCTGAGCGTCGGCACCGCCTCCTTCTGGCCTTCAAGCTGGCGCTCCTTGCCTTTGAGCGTCAGGAAGGTGTCAATGCGGCCTTCGAATTTCTGCGTCAGCTCGCTGTAAAGATAGACAAGCTGCGTGCAACTGGCCTCGTCCCATTCGATTTTCAACTCGGGCTTGCCGGAAATCGAATTCTTGGTGCTGTCGGTGATGCCCAGCATGGACCAGACAAGCTGCAATGCGCCTTCCGTGCGGGACCGCATGATCGCCTGTTCCTGAATGGAGGTCGCGGTGGGCAGGCTGAGGATGATCCGGTTCAGCCTGCGCGGCAAATCGCTTTGCGCGCGGCGCGACCGTGACGCAGGATCGTTTACCTGAATAAGCGCATGCGCAATGATCTCCGCCAGCATGAACCCATAGAGCGACGAGCGCGAAAACCGGGGCCGGATCGCCGCCGTGGTGCTGGCGGTCCCGGCGGTGCGCAGACCGCTCTCAATGTCTTTTTGCAACTGCTTGATGACATCGCCTGCTTCATTCAGGTGGCGCATGGCCGCGCGCACCGCCTTGGGCAGGTTGTTGACATCCATGTGGTCATGAAACCGCCAGTCCTGCGAGACCGCCGCATCATCCCACAAATAGCGTTTGGGCGAGGAAAGACCCGATACCGTTTCGGTGCCTTCTTCTCCCTGCACCAGTCGAACGGCTTCGGGGCCGAGACGCACAAAGCTAGGCCATAAAAACCCGTTGCGCCGCCCCGACCGGCTGGCAAAGCGTTCATCGCCAAAGCGCAGTTCGGCAAACTCCACCCGGCTTTGGAACAGGCCGGAATACATGAATTCAGGGCGCGACAGATCGCGGATTTCCAGCGGAAAGGAGCGCGCCAGATCAACGCGGCTTTCGCCCGCGAACTGCTCGATCAGGATGCCGCAGGTGCGGCTGTTGCCGATGTCGAGCACCAGATCAACCGCGACCGGCGTGACCGCGTCCCGGTCCGCGACGGTATTCACAAACCGCATCTTGGGCGGCGACACGGCCTGCTGCACGAGGTTGAGATAGGCCAGATACCGCGCCCAGTGCTCAAACTGATGCGGCAGGTTTTCTTCCAGCACGGTACGCCCGGGACGCGCCGCGCGCTTGTAGCTCATGAAGAGTTCCTTGAGCCAATCCGATACCCAGACCTGCAAATCAATCAGGCTGCCGTCTTCGGCTTCCTCAAGGCGGCGCAGGAACCAGTCCATATGCGCAGGCTCCGACACAAGGCGGAAATCGCGCGGCTTTTCGGCATCCGCCACTTCGGGTGCGATGTAGTGCGAGGGCTGCCCACCCGCCATCAGGTTGGTATCAAGTGCGAGTTGCACGCGGTGGGTATGGCCCGTTTCGGGATCGGGGGTTTCAAGTTCAACAATCCGCATGCGTGCCCAGCTTGAGGGACCGGGATCAGAACGCTCTTCGCCGCTGGGTCCGCGCTGGCTTTTCATCCGCAGCACAGGCACCGGCACCCATTTTTCCAGGAATGGCTCCAGCGCCGCGATGGGCCGGATCGAATAGGCATCATCGGTTTCAAGTGCTGCCTCAAGGATGGGCAGGTCGCGTTCGTCATTGCCACTGAGCGGGATCAGCGTGCGTTCCACCTCGCCCGCTTCCTCGCGGGTCACGCGTTCAATAAATTTGGAGGCCTTGATCTCAAGCGCGTCCAGATCAAAACCGAAATCAAGCATCTGCACCCCGCTATAGGGCACAAGCGTGATCTCTTCCCCGAAATCAACCAGTTGCTTTAAACGACCGACACTCTCTTCAAACATCATTTTCCCCCGTACCGGTAGGTATACTGCCAGTTTTCCGCCCCTACCGAAACCGTTCCTTTTTGCGTGGTGACCCGGTCGCCTTCGCGGATCTGCAACGTGAAGCTGCGGGGCGCATCGCCATCGCGCTGGCGATAAAGGTTCACCCGCACACGGTAATCACCCGGCAAGGGATCGGTGAAATAGGTGTTTTCCACCGGGTCGGGCACGACCTGAAACCCGTTCATGTCCAGATCCATCACCCCGTTGCACGCCGCCTTATCAAGGAAAAACAACGTATCCCCCGCCGGGCAGGTGGTGTGCAGATCCAGATCGTCGGACCCTTCCCAGATCAGCGTGAAAGACAGATCCCCCCGCTGCGCACCGGCCCGGTCGGCACGGTCATCAACTTCCGGATCAATCGGCAGGCTTGGCTGCACGCCGGTTTCGGGCGGCACCACCGCATCAGGGTCCGGGATCGGCAGCAGGGCAAAATCAGGCTGGCAGAGGCGATCCTTGATATGGATTTCCTTTTGCACCTGCGTGATCTGATCCTCCAGCAGGAGACGTTCTTCATAGAGCGTGTCGGGGATTTCCTCGACCTGCGCGCAGGTGTTCGGCAGCCATGAAATACGCAAGGCGCAGGGTTCGATCATCAGGTAGATCACCGCCGCAATCAGCAGCGCCAGCAGCAACCAGCCGAGCCAGACAAGCCACCACCAAAAGGCGCTGACACCGGCCACAGCCGCCGCGCCCACGCCCGATGCCAAAGGCACCGCCGCAGCCGCCGCAGGAGGCGGCACATAGCCCGGGCGCTGCGCAGGCGCGCGGGTGTCCATGCCCGTCAGCACGCCGCGCACCGCAACCTGTGCGTCCTTGCTCCACGCCCAGTTCACCAAAACCGGCTGCGGTGGCGCACCATCCGCACTCTCTATGACGAAAATCGCGTCTTCGTCCGGGATTTCGAGCGCATTGGCCAGCGCTTCACCGAGGCGCTGTTTTTCCGCCAGCTTTGAGGCCATCAGCTCATCAGCCACATCCTTGACCTTGGCCACCAACCCGGAGAGCACCTCGCGCGCCGGTTCCGGATCCTCAAGCGAGGCCAGCGGCACCGCCTGCCCGTCTACCGTGGCGTACCAGTCAAACCGATCCCCATACTGCGTCGGCACCGGCTCCGCGAAAAGCGCTGCTGCCGCCTCGCCACAGGCGTCGCGGACCGTGTCGCTGACAAGTTCATAGGACCGCTGCGGGGCGGTGCCGAGCGGCTGCAACCCTTCGGTCGAGGTGTTGGTCAGAAAGGATCCATTCATACCACTAACCCGCTACTGTCCCGCCGAAACAGAAACAGGCGCAGGGCGGGCAACAAAGGGCTCGCAAACCTCGCTGGATATGGTCGGGGCCGCGGGTGTGTCGGCCAGAAACTCCAGCAAATCATCAATGGAAAGGGCAAAATTCAGGTTCCGCAACTCGCCCTGATAGACGAAGGTATTCACACCCACCACGCGGCCACACATATCAACCAGTGGTCCGCCGGAATTGCCCCCCGACAGCGGTGCCGAATGGATCACGGCATGCGCGCGGTCCGAAAGCGACTGTTCCGAATTCACCGAGCCGTCCGTTACAATCAAATCGGGGACATCAAAATTGTTGCTGCTGCTGAGGGACTGAAAATCGCTGTTGATCCGCAACACATCACCGGGGTAGCCCGCCGCGATCACCGATTGCAGCCGCATGGACTGGTCGCTCTGGCGCAGCGTGTAAAACGGCTGGTCCACGTCCAACACCCGCAGCAGCGCGAAATCCGCGCCCACGTCGGCCACTGGACCCAGCGATTTCAACACATCGACGCGTTTCGGCCCGTCCATCGCCTTGCTGACCACAAGGATATTCTGCGCATCCGCCCCTTCGACCACATGGAAGTTCGACACGAGCAGATCCGGCCCCACGAAAAAACCCGTCCCCGTGGCCGTGCCCTGATCGGACACCGCCACAACCATCGCCGTGCGATCATCAATGTGGTTGAGCAAGGTTGCCGTATCGGTGATGTCCCCATCCGCCGGAGGGATCATCACCCGGTCAGAGGCGGGCGGCAGGATCGGCGTGCGGTCTGCCTTGATGATCTCACCCGCACGCAGCGTGCCTTCGTCAAAACCGGGAGGCAGCAGCCCTTCGATGGTCAGCCCATCCGGCATCAGCAAGGTGCCATCGGCCCGACACACGGCGCCTTCGAGAGCCACGTTCAAATCAGCCAGCCGCTGTTCCAGCGCGCGGTTGATCTCGCGCGCAGCGCGTAAAGTGTCTTCATCCGTCACCGCCGGCTGCACACCATCATCCGCAAAAATGCGGTTGCCCGGCACCAGCAGCCAGGCCAGTGCCCCGCCGAAAAGCAGCAATAGCAGAACCAGCGGCACCCAGGCGACCAACGGCACCCGCCCGCGCGCCGGGCGCTCCCCGGGTACAGGTGCTGAGGGATCATCCGTTGCCCCGCCTGCGGTGGCGGTTGCACCGGCGGTCGTGCCTTGCGCTGCATTTGCGACAGGCTCCGTGGCATCCACCGTACCAGCGGTCGCTGCCGTACCCGCCGCCGCCCCCGCAATGGCCGAAGCCGCCGCAACCGCCGCGATCTTTTCCCCCCTGCGTTGTTCCTGCTCCTGCTGCGTCAGGGGTGGTGCGCCATCCATCGCCAGATACGGACCCAGCGTGCGGGCGTAATGTACTGACCGGGTTGCAGCGTCTGACCCTTCTGCGGGCATCAAACCCCAGTTCACAATGACCGGATGACCGCCTACCGCCCAGATATCGCCCGCACTGCCGATGTGCAGCGCAGCGGCGACCAAGGGCGCCGCTTCGTCATCATCCAACAGATCCTTTAACGTCGACAGACGCGCGCGCAGGGCCGTTGCAACCTCGTTCTGTTCCGCCGTATCGAGTTTTGACAAGGGCACGCCCTGCCCCGCCCGGTCGCAATACCATGACACCGTCGACGCGGCCTGATCATTGCCCTTGCTGACCAGCGGTTCGGCAAACAGCTTGGCAACATCCGGACCGGCCTTGGCCATCAGCAGCGCATTGAATGCCTCATATTGCTCAACGGCAGGTGCATCGCCCGCCGCAATGCATCGGCTCAAATCAATGCGCGTCTTGGTCAAAAAGTGTTCGGCCATATCAGGCTCCGCATAATAACTGGTGCACCGGCTGACGTCGGTGCAAAATCAAAACTGCGGTTTTTGACACTCCGGACTGTCGTCCACTGCCCAAAGCACCAAGAAAAACAGATGCATGTCACCCTACACCAGATCGCCCCGATGCGCCCGCGCTTCCAGATAACGGCATAAAAAAATCGAGGTCAATCACCCTGTGGCAATCAGGCGGCTCAATACGCGCACACTCGGCGTTTTGGACATGCGCGCTGTAAACCGTGCCCGGTTTTCTGTTCATTTCACACAAATCAAAGAACATTCGAGCAATCAAATCCCCGTATTTCCTGAAAAAAACCGTGCGACGCGGGCGCGAATCTGATTTAATCGTGCAAATTAAAGATTTTGACGTGGGGTATTGGCTATGAAAAAGCGGAATGGAATTGCGGCTGTTGTGGCAGCCACTTTGATGATCACAACAACAAGCGCAAAGGCGGACAGCACAATCGGGGGCTTTGTTGCCGGGGCCGCCTTGGGGGCTTTGCTAAACAACCAGATCGGCAAAAACCAACGTGCGCAACAACAGCAAAAGCAAAGGTCGTCGATCAGCAGCTATCAGCGCCAGCAAAACCGGGAGGTGCAGGCATCGTTGAACGGGTTCGGGTTCAACGTGGGCACCGTAGATGGATCACTCGGGCCACGCTCCCGCGCAGGGATTTCGGAGTATCAGAACTACATGGGCTGGCAGCCGACGGGCAGATTGGATGACTGGCAGCGCTCACAACTCGTCGGCGCGCATCAGCGGCTTCAGGCCGGTGGCGGTGCCGCCTTCCCTGAGGTTGTAGCAAATGAAGGGACACGCGGTCTTCTCAAGGCCTTCGCCGATCCGACCTATGCCAATCGCTACCGCAACAACGGCGGGCAGGTAGACAACGTACAGAACAACAACGGTATCGTTGCCCGCAACAACGCCAACACGGGCGGCTTCACCAACAACACGGGCACACAACAGGCCCAGGCCCCGCTGTCCATCGCGCCGATCACCTTTGGCGCGCAGCAAGCGGTGACCTCCATGGCCAGCCATTGCGAACTGGTATCTGGCATGACGCAAGCCAATCAGGGCGTGATCCTTGCCAACAACATCAATGATCCCGAACAGGCCCTCGGCGAACAGTTCTGCGAGGCGCGTGCATTCTCCATCACACAAAGCCAGGGGTTGATCAGCCAGACGGGCCAGAGCGAAGACGTTTTCGCCGGGCAGTGCAGTCAGATCGCGCAAGCGATGGCTCCGGCCATTTCGCAGATCGGAACCGGCGATGTGAAACTTGTCGCAACGCAAGCGCAGCAGGTGGCAAACAGCGTCTATCAGGGCAATATGCAGACCGCCGCAGCCTATGGTCAGATTTGTCTGGGCCTTGGCTATCGTCAGGATGACGCTCAGATGGCGCTTGGCGGGGCAGCTTCCATGCTTGCCGCTGGCCAGATGCCGTATAGCGAAATCATGGGTCATCACCTGCGCTGGGGCTTTGGCACCGCGAAATCACCCGCCGCATCAACCGGCTGGTATCAAACGGCCATCGCCTCAATGGAGCAAGGCGCGCAACCGGTATTTGTCCCAAGCAAGACAGCCGAGCGTAACGCCATCATCAAAGCCTCGATCACCAGCGCACCTGTCGTCGGCGTGGCACCGCTTCAAACCTCTGGTCAGGGTGGGCTTGCCTTGCCTGCGCTTAACCTTGGCGGGAACTGACACGCCGGTTTTGCACGAACAGAACCCCATCACATAACAAAGGGCCTGCCGGTAGATGCCGGCAGGCCCTTTTTTAATCGTATATAGAACGTCTGACGAAATACCTGGAACATCAAGCATCGCGCAACGCGTTGAAACCCCGGGTTTCAGGCAGCGTTGCGTGATCGAGGTTTTTTGCATGACGCTTCAGAAGCGATCAGCCTTGTTTGGCCAAGGCGTCGCGGATTTCCTTGAGAATATCCAACTCGGTCGGGCCTGCGGGTTCTTCGGCAACAGCCTCTTTTTCACCTTCGGCGGCGTCTTTGATGCGGTTCACCGTTTTGACCAGCATAAAAACCACAAAGGCGATGATCAGAAAATTGATCACGGCCATGATGAAATTGCCAAAGGCAAAGACCGGCGCACCCGCATCGGTTGCCGCTGCAAGTGACGCATATGTTTCGCCGTCAAGCGCATAAAACCACCCCGAAAAGTCGATGCCACCGGTGAAAAGCGCGATAAACGGGTTCACAAGGTCTGCGACCAGAGATGAAACGATGGCGGTAAATGCGGCACCAATGATGATACCGACCGCCATATCCATGACATTTCCCTTTGAAATAAAGGTCTTAAATTCGTTGAGCATTTTTCCCTCGTACTGTTGATGACGGCCCTGAACATGGCCGTTAACCTTTCGTTAACACATAAGAGCCGTGTTGTAAGGCGCATCCACGGGGGAAAAACACGCCCGGCACGTCAAGGAGCGCCGGGACCCGAAAACAGAGCGCAGATCACCTGCGCCTCGGGAGGGTCAGTTACGAAGGCAAAGTGCCGGTCAGTACATACCGCAGAATATCAACGACCTGCTTGGGATCTTCCGCAACCGCAAGGGCTGCCGCATCGACCTCTTTCAAGGCATGCGCGTGGTCTGGCCCATGCAGGATAATCAGGGATTTTCCCAAGGCTGACGCATAGCCCGCGTCAAAGGCTGCGTTCCACTGTTTGTATTTCTCGCCAAACCGCACGACAACCACATCGGCATCTGCAATCCCCTTGCGCGTCCGGATCGCATTGACCATCGCACCCTTGTGGTCGTGCCAGTATTTGTTGTCCTCTGCGCCAAGGATCGCAACGCCGCAGTCGTCGCTCGCCGCGTGGTCGGTCACCGGGCTGTCAAAAACCACATCAAGATCCTGCGCCCCCGCCACGATCTGCTCGCGCCAGTCAGTGTGGATTTCACCCGACAGATACACTTTC
This sequence comes from Roseobacter denitrificans OCh 114, assembly GCF_000014045.1. Classification (NCBI taxonomy): domain Bacteria; kingdom Pseudomonadati; phylum Pseudomonadota; class Alphaproteobacteria; order Rhodobacterales; family Roseobacteraceae; genus Roseobacter; species Roseobacter denitrificans. The sequence continues at coordinate 977,211 of NC_008209.1, read as the reverse complement.
AATGTCATGCTGCATCTCCTTTGAATTCAATTACATGCTGCAGCGCCCAACCGGCGCGGACGTATCAGGCGCGCAGCGTTCCACCCGTGGCCTTGATCACCTTTTCCACGACCTTTGCGCTGACCGCTTCGATGTCTTTATCGGTCAGCGTCTGGGTCGCGGGTTGCATCCGCACTGTCAGCGCAAGGGATTTCTTTCCTTCCCCCAAAGAGCCGCCGATAAATTCATCAAAGACGCGCACATCCTCGATCAGCGCCTTATCAGCCCCCATTGCCGCGTTGACGAGGGTCAGTGCCTCCACACCGCTATCGACAACAAAGGCGAAATCGCGCTCCACCGCCTGCAGGTCGCTAATCTGCAATGCGGCACGGGTCGCGCCACTCTTGCGGGGCAGCGGCACCTCGGCCGGCCAGATGGTAAAGCCCATCGCGGGCCCTTTGACGTCCATCGCCGCCAACACACGCGGGTGGATTTCGCCGAATACACCCAGAACTTTCTTGGGCCCCAGACAGATCATCCCATGCCGACCGGGATGCCACCACGGGGCGGCACCGCGCAAAATCTGTACCTTGGCAGGTGCACCGATGGCCGCCAGAACCGCTTCCGCATCCGCTTTGACATCATAGACGTCAACAGCGCGGGACGCACCATGCACATCCTTGGGTTCCGTCCGCCCGATCAGCACCCCACTGACCAGCAAATGCTGCTCTCCGGGTTCGCCGCCGTGAAAGGCAGGGCCGACCTCAAACAGCGCGAGGTTCATATTGCCCCGCGCCTGATTGCGCGCTGCCGCCTGCAAGAGACCGGGAAGCAATGCGGGACGCATGTGGCTCATGTCGCTGCTGATCGGGTTTTCCAGCCGGGTGACGTCCTCTCCGCCACCGAACAGCTTGGCAGAGGCCTGATCAATAAAGCTGTAGCTGACACATTCGTTGTACCCCAAGGCCGCGCAGGTCCGCCGTGCCATGGCTTCGCGCCGCTGGATCGGCGACAGGATCGGGCGCGACACGCCTTCATCCAGCCGGGGCAGCGGTCTGCCTTTCAGCTTGGTAAGCGAGGCAATCCGCGCCACTTCTTCGACCAGATCCGCTTCGCCCTGCACATCCGGGCGCCAGCTTGGCACATGGGCCATGTTGCCTTCAAGGCGGAACCCCAGCGCGGTCAGCGTCTGGCGCTGACTGCTTTCGGGGATGTCCATGCCCACCAGCGACTGCACCCGCGCGGCATCCAGTTTATAGGCCCGGTTGGTGTCAGGTATCTTGCCCGCCACGATGACCTCGGAGGGCTCACCGCCTGCATGCTCAAGGATCATATGCGTTGCATGTTCGATCCCGTAGGGCGTCCATTCCGGGTCGATGCCCCGTTCAAACCGATACCGCGCGTCGGAATTGATCTTCAGCGCGCGACCGGTATAGGCCGTGCGGACCGGATCGAAATAGGCCGCTTCGATAAAGACATTCGTGGTCTCTGCGGTGCAGCCCGTCGCAAGGCCGCCCATGACCCCCGCGATGCTTTCCACATTGGCCGCGTCAGAGATCAGCGTCATGCCTTCTGCAAAGGTATATTCCTTTTCGTCCAGCCCCACGAGGGTTTCGCCACCCTTGGCGCGATGGACCCGCAGGGTTTTGCCTTCGATCTTGTCGGCGTCAAAGACGTGCAGGGGGCGGTTGCGATCATAGGTGAAGAAGTTCGTCACATCGACGAGGAACGAAATCGGGCGCAGACCGATGGCGCGTAGTTTGTCCTGCAGCCACTGCGGGCTTGGGCCGTTCTTGACACCCCGGATCACCCGGCCAAAGAAAACCGGACACTGCTCCAGCGTATCCGCCTCGATGGTGATGCTCACCGGACAGGGGAAGACCCCTTCGACGGCGGCAACATCGCGCGGCTTCAACGTGCCAAGGCCGCGCGCCGCCAGATCACGCGCGATCCCGCGCACACCGAGCGCATCGGGCCGGTTCGGGGTGATCGCGATCTCGATCACCGGGTCAACCTTGGCCGGGTCATGCTCTGCCAGCCAGTCGACGAAAGACCGCCCGACCTCTCCGCTCGGCAATTCGATGATGCCGTCGTGTTCTTCGGACAGCTCCATCTCGCGCTCGGAGGCCATCATGCCAAAGCTTTCGATCCCGCGAATTTTGCCCACGCCGATGGTGGTATCAATACCGGGCACATAGACGCCGGGTTTCGCCACGACGACGGTGATGCCTTCGCGCGCATTCGGGGCGCCGCAAATGATCTGCTTGTCGCCCTCATCAGTCGCTACCTGACAGACCTTGAGGCGGTCCGCATCCGGGTGTTTTTCCGCTGATTTGACGTAACCGATAGTAAAGTCCCGCAGCTTGCCCGCACGGTCCTCGACCCCTTCGACCTCAAGACCAAGGTCGGTCAGCGCATAGGTGATCTCGTCCAGCGTGGCAGAGGTATCAAGATGCTCTTTGAGCCAAGAGAGTGTGAATTTCATTCTAAGGTCCTATGCTGTGTTCAAACCAAAAGCTTCGGGCAGTAACAGACTACAAATCAGTCAAAATTAAAGTCTAGTTTTACGCCGAAATGTCCCTCGGACTCATGGTCTTTCCAGCCACCAACGATTTCTGCACTCACAGCAACACCCAAAAGCCCTAAATCTTGTTCTGCAAACCATTTTCGAAAGTGGCGAGCATCCGCTCTAGAAAGGTAACCAACCGTTTTGCTGTCAATAACAACGCGTACGGCTTCAGGGTCGTGACGATTATTGTCTTCGATGACCATCGCAGCATGACAACGAAACTGCTTGCTCTCTTTGGTTTTTTTTCCAGCGATCGCTTCCAACTCAATTTGGTAAGATGCTTCACCCACAATATCGAATTGGTATTGCCCGCCACAATCAAGCAACGGCAAATTCACAGTTTCGGCTTTCTTCTTTTTGAACCAACCAATCACCTACTCAGCCCCCCATGCAGCGTCGGCTGATCCAGCGAGGCAAACCCGTAATGCCGCAGCCACCGCAGGTCGGAATCAAAGAACGCGCGCAAATCCGGGATGCCGTATTTCAGCATGGCGATGCGGTCGATGCCCATGCCAAAGGCGAAGCCCTGCCACTGGTCGGGGTCAATCCCGCCGGCGGCCAGCACCTTGGGATGTACCATGCCGGAGCCAAGAACTTCGAGCCAGTCGTCCCCTTCGCCGATGCGCAATTGCCCATCAATCCACGAACACTGGATATCCACCTCCGCCGAGGGTTCGGTGAAGGGGAAGTGCGACGCGCGGAACCGCGTCTTGATCCCGTCGATTTCAAAGAAGGCGGCAAAGAACTCCTCCAGCACCCATTTCAGGTTCGCCATGGAGATGTCCTTGTCGATCGCCAGTCCTTCGACCTGATGGAACATGGGCGTATGCGTCTGGTCGTAATCCGCGCGGTAGACGCCACCGGGACAGATGATGCGCAAGGGCGCGCCCTGCGCCTCCATCGTGCGGATTTGCACAGGGGACGTATGGGTGCGCAGCACATGGGGCGGGCGGTCGTCGCCTTCGGCGCGCGTCATGTAAAACGTGTCCATCTCGGCCCGCGCCGGGTGGTGGCCCGGAATGTTGAGCGCGTCAAAGTTATACCAATCGGTATCAATGCGCGGCCCTTCGGCGACCGAAAACCCCATTTCGCCAAAGATGGCCGTGACTTCTTCGGTGACCTGACTGACCGGGTGGATCGTCCCGCGCGGACGTCCGCGCGCGGGCAGGGTCACATCCAGCCACTCGTCGCGCAAACGCGCATCCAGCGCGGCATCCGCCAAGCCCGCTTTCTTGGCAGCCAGCGCCGAATTGATCTCATCTTTGAGGGCATTGAGGGCCGGGCCAGCGACCTGTCGTTCTTCCGGGGTCATCTTGCCCAACTCGCGCATTTTCAGGGCGACCTCACCCTTCTTGCCGACAGCCGCCAGGCGGATCGCTTCCAGCCCCGCCTCGTCCTGCGCTGCCGCTATCTGGCTTAAGTATTTTTGCTTGAGATCGTCCATATTCCGCGCGTCCCTTGATTTGCCCTGTTTCCTAGCAGAACAGTCCCTGATGGCAAGCCAGCAGTTGTGCGGGGCTGAGGCGTTGACGGCTGAGGCACATGCACACGCAGCTGTGCGCATCCCGCACAGGACGGCGATCAAAAGACGCGCCCGGACCCCTTACGCCTGCCCTTTCGACAGCCGGTAATCACCTACCCGGAATTTGAAAAAGCACGCTGATCCGAATGCCACGTGAGACCTGTCTTTCGTGCGATCGTCGCAAACTGTCGGTCCAACGAACGATCATTCATTCGCCTGGACATGCTGCGAAAGGGGATCAGGTTGCGCTCACCATATCCGTCGATCAGGAAACAGGCCGCGCCCGCACCGCGTGTCCCGTAGACAATATTGGAAAAATTGATGTCGCGCGCCACGATGTGCAGGTCGAACATTCTGCCGACGAAAACATTCAGCGCTTCCAACACCGGTTCGTCCATGCGCCCACGCCGGCAAAGCCGATTGAGCCGTTGCGCCAGATCACCGTCCAGCCCATCAATACGTTCCACGACAACACCGACGCCCCGGTCGGTCTGCACAATACCCAGCATTCTGGAAATCGGCATGTTCTCGATATCCGCGCCAAGCTTGAGCGAAGCGAGTAGCTCACATTTCAACTCATTCAGAATGGTGCGGAATTTCAGCATGGGGAATAACCTCCAGGCGAGGCGCTTGAGTGGCCTGCGCGAGGAACGTTCTTCAAACGCATGGAAAACCTTGATCAAGAGGTCGGGTTGACCGGGAAACGCGTAGACAATGCGCACGGTGCCGTTTGCAATGCTGTGATCGTCGGAAAGCTTGATAACGCTTGCTGTGAACAACATTTTTCACCTTTATCGAACCGCGGCTCTTTCCGCGCTGGCCGTTTTGCGATCGTCACCGGTGACCCGCAGGTTTCCACCGCTGCGATGATGGGCGCCAAAAGGCAGTTTTTGCGCCTTTGCATGACCCGGAGCCCGGCTGAATGACCCGTGCCGCACAGGCGATGCTTTAGCGTTGTTTATGAAATCAAGGCAAGTGCTTTGCTTTACAAGCCGACGGTGGGTGCATCGCAGCTTCAGCGCGACGACAGGCTTTGTGTTCGTCGCTGCGCGGGCCACCAGAACCTGTTTTGCCGATGCATATTTGCACAGGATGATCCCGCGATGGGCTGGAACAGGTCATGAAACACGCGCGCAATATGTTGCCGTCCAACAAAAAAGCCGCCCTCCGGGAGAGCGGCTTTGAACTGTTGATCATGCCCTAGCGTTATGCGGCCAGCGCATCCTGCGCTTGCTTGACGATTGCGCCAAATGCTTCGGGTTCGTGTACGGCGAGGTCAGCAAGCACCTTGCGGTCCACTTCGATACCGGCAAGGTTCAGACCGTTGATGAAGCGGCTGTATGTCAGCGCTTCGTCATGGCTGCGCACGGCTGCGTTGATCCGCTGAATCCACAGGGCGCGGAAATTGCGCTTGCGGTTCTTGCGGTCACGCGTGGCGTATTGGTTGGCCTTGTCGACTGCCTGACGGGCAACTTTGAAGGTGCTCTTGCGGCGACCGTAGTAACCTTTGGCGGCCTTGATGACTTTCTTGTGACGGGCGTGGGTGACTGTTCCACCTTTGGTACGGGACATCTTCGGCTCTCCTTAACGGTCGTAGGGCATGAAGCCCTTGATGATCTTTGCATCTGGCTCGGACAGAACTGTCGTGCCGCGTGCGTCGCGAATGAACTTCTTGGTCCGCTTGATCATGCCGTGGCGTTTGCCCGCCTGGCCGCCGATGACCTTGCCAGTGGCCGTCACCTTGAAGCGCTTCTTGGCGCTTGATTTCGTCTTCATCTTGGGCATTTCCGTCTCCTTGTCTCAGATCGGTTTAAGCGCGACTCGGCATGCCGCTTTGGCCGGTCCCGCGTTCGAGAAATCGCTCTTTAGGGGATCAAACCGACTATGGCAAGACATCTTCGGCCTAATCCCCGGTTTCGTCGCCGGACTGTGCATATGAGACCCCCTCACCAAGGCAACGCCCTACATTGAAGTTGCAAAACGTGATACGCTTTTGATCTCTGACATGGTTTCAGGTCAAAAAATGTGAATTTCATCAAGTTTTTCGAATTAGAGAAATTTTCCCTCGGCGATCTGCTTGATACGCTCGGTCTGGCTATGACCCGCCCATGGAAATTAGCAGATGCGGTCTACCGTGGGGGCAACTCGGTACAAAATGCCCTTGTTTACTATTTTTTGCTCTTTTCCGTATCGCTGATGGCGTTCCTTCCGTTCGGATTGAACGATGAGTTTCGCAATTTCGCGCAGCATTTCACGGTGACGGCTTTCCTTATTCTCGCCGTGACATCCGTGACACTGTTTTGTGGGCTTCGTCTCGCCGGCGTAGACCTGCCATTTCATAAAGCCCTGTCACTCAAGGCTTTCATCGCAGGTGCTTACGTGTTGGTCGTCAATGCGTTGGTCGCCTTGGCACTGGGCATCATGTCGATCTTCATGCCTGAAGAAGTCCCGACCTTCAGCGCATTCGCCATGGGGTGTCTTCCGGTTCTGGACTTCGGCTCCGGCACCCCTCGGTTTACCGTGTCGCAGCCTACCCTCTCGATCTACCTATGCCTCACTCTGCTGAGCTTCTTGCTCAATCTCTTTCTCTATGTTGGAATCTTCGCAGGACTCGCCCCGTTTCGCAAACGCAGCCGCCCGGCATTCATCATGATTGCCACAATGATCTACCTGATAGATTACACGATTTCGGCCGCCTATGCCGGGCGCAATCTCAACGTATCTTCCGAGTATTGCGCCAGCGCGCGGGCCGCCGAAGGCATCGCAGGTTAGCAAAGACGCCTGTGTTGGGTCAGTCTGCCAAGCCCTATTCCGGATCCGTGTTAAAGATCAGCCGCTCGTCACAAGGCGCCACGCGCAGGATGTTGGTACTGCCCGGCACGTTGAAGGGTACGCCAGCCGTGACCACGATCAGGTCCTCTTTGGTGGCATAGCCCTGACGGGTCGCCACGCGCGCAGAATTGACCACCGCCTGTTTGAAACGCTCAAGCTGGTCTGTCATGACGCAGTTACACCCCCAGGCCAGTGTCAGCCGCCGGGCCGTGCGCGCCTTGGAGGTCATGACAATGATCGGCACCCGCGGGCGTTCGCGCGCGGTCAGCATCGCCGTTGTCCCGCTTTGGCTGAAACAGCAGATCGCCTTGATGTTGGTCGTCTCGGCAATTTCGCGCGCCGCCGACACGATCCCGTCTGCAACGGACCGTCCCTTGGCCTCGCGGGAGGCTTCGATGATCTGCGTATAGGTCGGGTCCTGTTCGACCTCGATGGCGACGTTGTTCATGGTGGTCACCGCCTCAACCGGATAGGCACCGGCGGCGGATTCTGCGGACAACATCACTGCATCCGCACCCTCATAGATTGCAGTGGCCACATCGGAAACCTCGGCGCGGGTGGGCACGGGGCTTTCGATCATGCTTTCCATCATCTGGGTCGCGACGATGACAGGCTTGGCGGCACGGCGGCATTTGCGCACCAGCCGCTTTTGAATGGGCGGCACGTTTTGCACGGGCAACTCCACGCCCAGATCACCGCGCGCGACCATGATCCCGTCGCTGACTTCAAGGATTTCATCGAAGTTATGCACCGCTGCGGGCTTTTCGATCTTGCTGAGGATCGCCGCGCGGCCATTGGCCAGATCCGAGGCTTCCAGCACATCATCCGCACGCTGCACGAAGGACAGCGCAAGCCAGTCAACGCCCAGCTCGCAGGCGAACTCCAGGTCCTTGCGGTCCTTGTCCGAAAGCGCGGCGAGGGGCAACACCACATCAGGCACATTGACTCCCTTGCGGTTCGAAATCACGCCGCCCGCAATCACGGTGCAATTGGCGTGGGTTTTGCTGCAATCCTCCACCTTGAGGCGAATTTTACCATCATTGACCAGCAGGCTGGCACCGGGTTCGAGCGCTTCGAAAATCTCCGGATGGGGCAGGTTCACACGCGTCTTGTCCCCGGGCGCTTCGTCCAGATCCATGCGGAAAGCCGCGCCTTCCTCCAGCATTTCGCCCTCTTCATTGGCAAAGACACCCACGCGCAGCTTTGGCCCTTGCAGGTCCGCCAGAATACAGATGCTGCCGCCCGTGTCCTCTTCTATCTGGCGGATAATCCGGTGCCGCTCGCGCAGTTCGTCGTGGGTGCCGTGGCTCATGTTCAGGCGAAACACATCCGCACCCGCGTCATGCAAAGCCCGGATCATGTCGTAATCACTGGACGCAGGCCCCAGAGTGGCAACGATTTTTACATTGCGATGGCGTCTCATAAAGGTCCGGTCCCTCTTCTTTTCAATTCATCAATCCGCTTGAGTTATCGCTAACGGCTTTTGGGCTTTATGGGTCATGCCGCACCCAAGGGCAACCATGACACCCTGTAAGTGCACCAAATAACATCTTGATGACATGACATTCCGCACAACTGCAATGGTTGACAGCAGGTCCGTCAGAACCAATCTGTAAGATCAGCGTTGATGTCAAGGAGTACCCCCATGCCGACCCAGACCGAGATCGAACTGCAAGCCGCCGCTTTTCGTCGCCTGCAAAAGCACCTGATGGAAGACCGCATCGACGTGCAGAACATTGACATGATGAACCTTGCGGGTTTCTGCCGCAACTGCCTGAGCCGCTGGTATCAGGAAGCGGCGGGCGAAAAGGGCATCGAAATGAGCAAGGACGAAGCCCGCGAACTGTTTTATGGCATGACGATGGATGAGTGGAAAACCAACCACCAGACAGAGGCATCGCCCGCCAAACAGGAAGCCTTCAAGACCGCCTTTGCCGAGAACGTCGGCAAGGGTTGACCTGCGCGACCTCACGCTTGGGGCCGGAGGTCGGGCCGAAACCATACATGACGCGGAGCGCTGCCCCACGCGCGCCATCAAAACAGGTAATAGGCCAGCCAATCCGCCGTCAGCGCCGGTTTATCCGCGCCCTCGATTTCGACGTTGGCAGCCAGTCGCAGCATCCAGCCCTCACCCCGTGGCCCGGCCTCGACAAGGTCAAAATGCGTCCGGATACGCGCACCAGCGGGCACCGGCGCAATAAACCGAACGCGGTCGAAGCCATAGTTGATCGAAGCACTCTCCCCTTTGATCCTGGGCAACACGTCGTAGCTCATCGCCGAAAGCATCGAGAGGGTCAGAAAGCCATGCGCCACGGTGCCCGCGAACCCCGCTGATTGCGCGGCGTCGGGGTCAAGGTGGATGGGCTGCCAGTCTTCGGTCAGATCGGCAAAGGCGTCAATGCGCGCCTGCGAAATCTGAACCCATTTCGATGTGCCCAAGGGCTTGCCGACAGCCTGCGGTAGAGTCTCGCGTGTCAGCATCATGCGCTCCATCTGATGGACCAGGGCCGCGTTGCGCGACCGGGGCCGCAAAGGCGCAGGGCCAAGCGTCAGATCGCCTTCTTCAGGCTCTCTTCGAGATAGATTTCGCGCAACCGCTGCGCCACGCGTCCCGGCACGCCATCGCCCAAGGCTACGCCGTCGATCTCAACCACGGGCATCACGAAAGTGCTCGCCGAGGTGATAAAGGCTTCATCCGCCTCCTTTGCCTCGTCGATGGTGAAGTTGCGCTCTTCGACTTCCATCTGCGCCTCACGCGCAAAGCGCAGTACAGAGGCGCGCGTGATTCCGTGCAAAATGTCATTGGACAGGGCGCGCGTGATGATCTTGCTGCCCTTGACGATATAGGCGTTGTTGGATGTCCCTTCGGTCACGTAACCGTCTTCGATCATCCATGCGTCGTCAGCACCGGCTTTCTTGGCCATCATCTTGCCCATGGAGGGGTACAACAACTGCACCGTCTTGATGTCGCGACGGCCCCAGCGGATGTCTTCGATGCTGATCACCTTGATGCCCTTCCTGGCCGCCGGGCTGTCTGCCAGACCGGGCTTGTTCTGCGTGAACAGCACGATCGTCGGCTCGGTTGTTTCAGGGTCCGGAAAGACGAAATCGCGATCGCCGGGCGCGCCGCGTGTGATCTGCAGATAAATCATGCCCTCCTCGACCTCGTTCACGCGAACCAGTTCGCGGTGCACTTCCAGCAGATCTTCGGTCGAGATCGGGTTCACCATATCCAACGCATCCAGTGAGCGTTGCAGGCGCACCGCATGGCCGTCAAAATCAATCAGCTTGCCATCCAGAACCGACGTCACCTCATAGACACCGTCCGCCATCAGGAATCCGCGATCAAAGATCGAAACCCGTGCTTCATTCTCTGGCACGTATTCGCCGTTCACATAGACAGTCCGCAATGTCATCCCCAAAGCTCCTTTTCAGGCGGGTGAACGCCCTTGTCATCAAATTCCAACGGGTGGTCCCGATCCTCGGCCAAAAGCAGCGGCCCATCAAGGTCCACTACTGACGCACCCTGCGCCACAAGCGTTGCCGGGGCCATGGCAAGGCTGGAGCCGACCATGCACCCGACCATCACGCCGTAGCCCATTGCTTCCCCTTCGCTACGCAAGGCAAGCGCCTCGGTCAAGCCGCCGGTCTTGTCGAGCTTGATGTTGATGACATCATATTTGCCTTTCAATCCGGCGAGGCTGGCCCGGTCGTGACAGCTTTCGTCCGCACAGACCGGCACCGGGCGGTCCATGCCGATCAACGCCGAATCCTCGCCCGCAGGCAAGGGCTGTTCAACCAATGCGACCCCCAATGCCACCAGATGCGGGGCCAGTTCCGCGTAAACCTCGGCAGACCACCCTTCGTTTGCATCCACGATGATCTTTGACTTCGGCGCACCGGCCCGCACAGCCTTGAGCCGTGGCATGTCATCAGGCGTCCCCAGCTTGATTTTCAACACAGGTCGATGCGCATTTTTGACCGCCTGCTGACGCATGGCTTCGGGGCTGTCCAGCGACAGCGTATAGGCCGTGATCTGCGGCACCGGCGCCGCCAGACCGGCAAGCGCCCAAACCCGTTTGCCCGCGCGTTTCGCTTCCAGATCCCAAAGGGCGCAATCCACCGCATTGCGCGCAGCCCCTGCCGGTAACATGTCTTGCAAGGTCGCGCGGTTAATCTGCGGCGGAAGGCCGAGGATTTCGTCTGTCACACTGTCCAGTGTTTCGCCGTAGCGCGCATAGGGTACGCATTCGCCCCAGCCGCTGTGGGTGCCATCGCTCACACGCACGGTCAGGACATGCGCTTCGCTGCGCGATCCACGACTGATGGTGAACACCTGAGCCAGCCTGAACACGTCACGCGAGACGTCAATCTTCATTGTATTCCCTTCCGGGGCTGAGAAACCGCTGGCAATACCTACAGGGCGGCCAGCGCTTCCGCCAGACGATCTGCCCCATGGCGGAAAGGATCAACCGTGGGCAATCCCAAACGCGCTTCGACCTCCTTACAATAGGCGGTCGCCTCCGCGTCACCGAGATGCTGGGTATTGATGGAAACCCCGACAACCTTGCAAGCCGGGTTGGCCACATGGGCCAGTTGCAACGTGATGTCGCGCACCGACTCGATCGTGGGAACCGCGAAATCCGGCAAGCCACGCATGTGTTTGCGCGTCGGCTCGTGGCACAGGATCAGCGCATCTGGCTGCCCGCCATGGATCAAGGCCAGCGTCACCCCCGAATAGGACACATGGAAAATGCTGCCCTGCCCTTCGATGATGTCCCAATGGTCCGCGTCATTGTCTGGCGTCAGATATTCGACGGACCCGGCCATGAAGTCAGCAATGACCGCATCCAGTGGCACACCTGAACCAGTGATCAGAATACCCGTCTGCCCGGTGGCCCGGAACGTGCTTTTCATGCCGCGCGCGCGCATCGCGGCATCAAGGGCCAGTGCCGTGTACATCTTGCCGACCGAACAATCGGTTCCGACGGCCAGAACACGCTTGCCGGAGCGTTTGACGCCGCTGGCAATCGGATAGGCATCCGTGGGCACGCGCACGTCATGCAAGGTCCGGCCATGCACCTGCGCCGCAGCAACGAGGTCGCCCTCATCGCGCAGCAGGTTGTGCAGCCCGCTGGCCAGATCGAACCCGGCCTCGATCGCCTCGACCAAAACCGCGCGCCATTCCTTGGAGATCACGCCACCCCGGTTCGCCACCCCGATCACAACCGTTTGTGCGCCCGCCTCCCGCGCCTGTTGCAGCGTCATGTCCTGCAAGCCGACGTCCGCCTTGCAGCCCGGCAGCCGCAACTGGCCTACGGCGTTTTCAGGACGCCAGTCCTTGATGCCCTGCGCGACTTTGGCCGCAAGCTGGTCCTGCGCATCGCCCAGAAATAGAAGATATGGTGTCTCGATCATCGCGATGGCCCCCTGTGATCCTGATTCACTGCAATTTCCCCGGTTTGGGCTGCAAAGGCATCGCATAATTGGGTATGCAGCGATTTATTGTGCAAGATTCTTCGACATTTGCACGGAAATTTCGAAGTTTCATGCATCCGCTTGGATCCGCACATCTGATTTGTTTTGCTGCAACTGCGAAATGCACTTGCAGCATCTTGCGCAATTTAATATCAGAACCGCGATAGTATTTGACATAAAATTACCCATGAGGTCCCAAATGAGCTTTCGCCTTCAGCCCACTGCCCCTGCACGCCCGAACCGCTGTCAGCTTTTTGGCCCCGGGTCACGTCCCGCCATTTTCGAGAAAATGGCAACTTCCGCGGCGGATGTCATCAATCTTGACCTCGAAGACAGTGTCGCGCCCAGCGACAAGGACACCGCGCGTGCCAATATCATTCAGGCGATCTCCGACATCGACTGGGGCACCAAGACGCTTTCGGTCCGCATCAACGGGCTGGACACGCCCTATTGGTACAAGGACGTGGTGGACCTGCTGGAACAGGCGGGCGAGCGGCTGGATCAGATCATGATCCCCAAGGTCGGCTGCGCGGGCGACATTTATGCCGTGGATGCGCTGGTCACAGCGATTGAGGCCGCCAAGGGCCGCAACAAGAAGATCACCTTTGAGGTCATCATCGAATCTGCGGCCGGCATCGCCCATGTGGAAGAAATCGCCTCCGCCTCCCCCCGCATGGCCGCGATGAGCCTCGGGGCTGCCGATTTTGCCGCCTCCATGGGCATGCAAACCACAGGCATCGGCGGCACGCAGGAGAATTACTACATGCTGCGCGAGGGCCAGAAATACTGGTCAGACCCCTGGCATTGGGCGCAAACGGCCATCGTGGCCGCCTGCCGGACGCATGGCGTTCTGCCGGTGGATGGCCCCTTCGGCGATTTCTCGGACGACGAAGGGTTCCGGGCGCAGGCACGGCGGTCTGCCACGCTGGGCATGGTGGGCAAATGGGCGATCCACCCCAAGCAGATCGCCATCGCCAATGAGGTCTTTACCCCCTCCGAGGACGCTGTGCGCGAGGCGCGTGAAATTCTGGCGGCCATGGAACAGGCCAAAGCCAATGGCGAAGGGGCGACCGTTTACAAGGGGCGGCTGGTTGATATCGCCTCGATCAAACAGGCCGAAGTGATCGTGCGCCAGTCGGAGATGATCGCCTCCTGAGCGGGGCGATCACCCTCAGGCGCGTTCGTCCTTGGGGGAGCCCATCACAACATAAGAGGTGATGGCGCTCACCTGCGGAATGGCGCCCAAAGTATCGGTGTGGAACGATTTGTATTCCGGCAGGTCGGCGCATTCCACCCGCAGCAGATACTCGATCGTGCCGGTGGTGTTGTGACATTCGCGCACTTCGGGCGCGCGTGCGATGGCGCGCTCGAACGCTTCCTGGCTGGCCTTGGAATGTTCTCGCAGGCCGACACCGATATAGGCGACAAACCCGCGCCCCAATGCGGTCCGGTCAAGCACGGCGCGATACCCTTTGATCAGACCCGCGCGCTCCAGTTCCTGCACGCGACGCAGACAGGCAGAGGGTGACAGCCCCACACGGTCGGCGAGTTCGATATTGCTGATGCGTCCGTTGGCGGTCAGTTCACGCAATATATGTTCGGTTTTCTGGTCAAGGCTGGTCATTAATTGTGATTATTCCGCAAAATCCGAAAATTTTGCAATCCACATATATTTCGAATGCGCCATTCTTTGCGCATGCCTTATGAAACACTCTCCGCCCTCGTGGTTTTCGCCTTTGTCAGTTCGGTAACGCCCGGGCCAAATAACCTGATGCTGATGGCCTCTGGTGCCAACTTCGGTTTTTCCCGGTCCGTGCCGCATATGCTGGGTATCGCCATCGGCTTTACGCTGATGATCGTCGCCGTGGGTGCCGGGCTGATCAGGCTTTTTGACGCCTGGCCGCCCAGCTATACGGTGCTGAAAGTCTGCTCCGTCGCCTATATGACATGGCTGGCATGGAAAATCGCGCGCGCAGGCCCGGCCAAATCGGGCGAGGCGCAGGGCAGGCCGATGACATTCCTGCAGGCCGCCGCCTTTCAGTGGGTCAACCCAAAGGCATGGGCCATGGCCCTGACCGCCCTGTCGGTCTATGCAACGGATGCCACGCTGGTTGCGTTCAGCCTTGTGGCCTTGGTGTTCGGACTGGTGAACCTGCCGTCGATCACGCTCTGGGCGGTTCTGGGCCAGCAAATGGCGCGCATCCTGACGAACCCGCTGCGCTTGCGCGTTTTCAACTGCACCATGGCCGCCCTGCTGATGGCCTCTCTCATTCCGATGCTCTGGCCCGCGTGATCCCGTTGCAAAGCCCCGCAATGCCCGCCATATAGGACCCGTTCAATCGGAGTGGCTCATGACGCAATATATGGATTTCGAAAAACCTCTTGCCGAGATTGAAGGCAAGGCCGAAGAGTTGCGCGCCCTTGCACGGGCCAATGAGGAAATGGACGTCACCGATGAAGCCTCCGCACTGGATGCCAAGGCGCGCAAAATGCTCGAAGAGCTTTATGGTGCGCTGACGCCGTGGCGCAAATGTCAGGTGGCGCGCCACCCGGAACGCCCCCATTGCCAAGATTACATCAACGCGCTGTTCACCGATTATACGCCGCTGGCAGGCGACCGGAACTTTGCCGATGACCACGCCATCCTCGGCGGCTTGGCCCGCCTGCAGGACCGCCCGGTCATGGTGATCGGACATGAAAAGGGCAATGATACGAAATCCCGAATTGAACGGAATTTCGGCATGGCCCGGCCCGAAGGATACCGCAAGGCGATCCGTTTGATGGAAATGGCGGACCGTTTCAACCTGCCGGTGGTGACGCTGGTGGACACCCCCGGCGCCTATCCCGGCAAAGGGGCCGAAGAACGCGGCCAGTCCGAGGCCATCGCCCGTTCCACCGAGAAATGTCTTCAGATTGGCGTACCGCTCGTCTCCGTCGTCATTGGCGAAGGTGGCTCGGGCGGTGCGGTCGCATTTGCCACGGCAAACCGTGTCGCCATGCTCGAACATTCGGTCTATTCGGTGATCAGCCCCGAGGGCTGTGCGTCGATCCTATGGAAAGACGCCGAAAAGATGCGCGAAGCCGCCGAAGCGCTGCGCCTGACCGCGCAGGACCTTAAGCAGCTTGGCGTGATAGACCGCATCATTCCCGAACCATTGGGCGGTGCGCACCGTCACAAAGAAACCACCATCGCATCCGTGGGCGCCGCGCTTGGCGAGATGATCGCGGAGCTGTCCGCCATGGACCGCGCGGCGCTCATCACCGAGCGGCGCAACAAATTCCTTGAACTGGGTTCAAAAGGCCTCGCCGCCTGATACCGGCACCGTCAGGGACAAGGCTTGAATCCTCAGCTTGCCAGCATCCTGAGGCCTTGCGTGACATCCGAGCGCACCGCAAGGCGCAAACCCGGCTCATCACCCGCGCGCAGGGCCGCGATGATCAGACGGTGATACTGCGGCGGTTCCTTGCGCCGCAAACGACCGTAAAGCGCGCGCATGGTCGGACCCATCTGCAACCAGACCGTTTCCGCCATGGCCAGCATCGCCGGGGCTTGCGCGCGCAAATAGAGGGTGCGGTGAAACTCCAGATTTGTGCGGATATAGCTGACCGCGTCCCGGTGGGCGACCGCCTCGGCCACGGTGGAATTTATGGTCTGCAACCGTTCGATCAGCGCCATATGTGCGCGCGGCAGGGCCCGGCTGGCCAATTCGACCTCGATCAGGGCGCGCAAGGAAGCAAGCTCCTCGATACGTTCGTTGCTGAGTTCCGGTGTCGAGACGCGCCCGGATGACGACAGGGTCAACGCCCCCTCAGCCACCAGCCTGCGCACCGCTTCGCGCGCCGGGGTCATCGAGACATCATAGTCCTTGCCGATCCCGCGCAGCGTCAGGGCCTCCCCCGGGGCGATGGCACCCTGCATGATACGCCCCCGCAAGGAACGATAGACACGGTCATGGGCAACGGGCGTCGCATCTGCGGGGCGTGGATTCAAGATCATGCTGCATTTGTGATCACGTGACCCGGGCCGTCAAGTCCCGGCCTGAAAATCACCCGAACCGGTAGCGATGCAGCGCGCCCCCTTCGCGGCGCAGCCAGGTCCTTGCAGCAGCGTAATCGCCGTAAATCCGCTCGACCTCCGCCCAAAAGGCAGGCGAGTGGTTCATCTGTGCAAGATGCGCCACTTCATGGGCGGCCACATACTCCAGAACCTCCGGCGGGGCCAGAATCAGACGCCATGAATACATCAACCGCCCCTGCGCCGTGCAGGAACCCCAGCGCGACCGTGTGTCCCGCAGCGTGATCGCGGCATAGGGTTTTCCCAGCCGCGCAGCATAGTGATCCGACGCTTGCGCGAGGCGAGTTCTGGCAAGCGCCTTGAGATGGCCGCCAAGACGCCGGCCCACACGATCAGACGCGCCGGGCACATGCACTTTACCCGCCGCAAAACTGATCCTGCGCCCCGCGCCTTCAGTCACCTCATGCGGCACACCACCGATCGGCAGCACGACACCATGGCCCACGTCGACATTTTCCGCCCGGTTGGCCAGATGCTTGCGAATCCATGTCTCTTTTTCCTGCGCGAATCCGATGGCCTCGCGTTCCGGAACATGATTTGGCAGCGTCAGCGTCACACGACCGTCCAGTTGCGAAATGCGCAGGGAGATTCGCCGCGCCCGCCCAGAGCGGCGCAGGATCAGCGGGACAGGCGGGTCGCCGGGCAGAAACGGATCGTTCATATGCTTGCTCTAATTACGATAATCACGGGTCACGGGCTGTGCCACACGCGGCAGGTCTTTACAGACCCCGCCTCATATGGCACTTGCGCTCCAATCATCTACACCTTAACCGCAAATTCAAAGGGGGTTTTCATGCCCAAGGAAGAATGGGGAACGAAACGCCTCTGCCCGACCACCGGCAAACGTTTCTACGATCTGAACGCCAGTCCGATCATCAGCCCCTATACTGGTGAAGTGGTCGAAGTGGACCTGAGCAAGTCACGCATGATCGCAGCAGACGCCGAAGACGCTGCATCCGCCAAAGCGAAAGAAGCCGATACCGAAGAAGAAGCGGTACTGGACGATGATGACGTGGATGTGGATCTCGACGATGATCTGCTGGATGATGACGACGATGACACGGACAGCGTTCCGCTTGAGGAAATCGCTGACGTTGCGGCGGACGACGACGATAACTGACCCAATTGCGCAGCGGGTTCGCTTTTACTCTTGATCCCGCTTCGCACTGCCGCTATCCAGCGGCGCAATGGGGCCTTAGCTCAGCTGGGAGAGCGCCTGCATGGCATGCAGGAGGTCAGCGGTTCGATCCCGCTAGGCTCCACCATCCTTCTCAAATTTGCGATGATGCGGCCGCGCGAATTCGTGCGATGCTGAAGCGTTTGCGCTTTCGGGCGCGAAACGGCGCACGACTTAATCCCGCGCAAAGTCAATGATCACCTGTCGGGCGGGCGGGCACCGAAACACTTGCGCCAGATGTCACAGCGCTGCGCATCGCGTTGCTCATAGGCATCAAGGGCCGCCAGCGGACTTGCATCAAACAGGTGCTCACTGTCCGTGCCGAGCGCTGTCAGGCGCATGGAATACCATGCGGTAACACCACCACGTGGCGGCAAAACGAATGTCGGAAAGACCGGATCACCCCCCGCAGCGCTTTGCCACACATTCGCAATCGCAGGGTTCAGCACCATGGCACGACCGAGGCTGATGGCATCTGCCGCGCCGCCTTGCAGCGCTTTCAGCGCCTGATCGCGCGTTTCAAACCCACCCGACAGAACGATCGGAACAGACGTCACTGATTTGGCTTTCTTGCCAAACTCGCTGAAATAGGGGCCGGAGGTCGCTAATTCATCCGAACTTGATGCGGCGCCGGGGAAATACGTACCACCACTGATGTCGATCAAATCCACGGATGTGTCATCCAACAAACGCACGACGTCCAGCGCGTCGTGATGTGTCAGCCCGCCTGCCAGTTTGTCGGTGGCGTTGATCCTGATCCCGACCGGATAAGCCGCCCCGACCGCTTGCCGAACGGCGCTGAGCACCTCTCGTATTATGCGGAAACGCCCGCTAATCGAGCCGCCATAGGAATCCGTGCGGTGATTGAACAAGGGTGACAGGAACTGGCTCAGGAGGAATCCGTGACCTGCATGGATCAGCACGCCGCCAAAGCCCGCGCTCTGTGCCAGCATCGCGGCCTGCGCATAGGCGTGGGGCAGGTTGTGAATGTCATCCACGGACATTGCGTCGCATTTCAGACCCGCAACATCCAGTGCCGAGGGGCCTCTGGGCCTGCTGATCGGCGCATGTGACAGCGCCCCCGCGTGGCCCAGCTGCGGCCAGATATGCGCGCCGTTGACGGAGCCGCGCCGTGCCAGTTCCCGCAGGGCCGGAAGGTCCGCATCCGATCCGAAAACCAGATTGCCGGGCTTCTCGGGGAAATCCGGGACAACCTGCACTTCACCAATCAGCGACAGCGCAGCCCCTCCCTCGGCCCATCGTTCGTAAAGACGCATCTGCGCCCCGGTCGGATTGCCCGCACCATCACCAAGGGAATCAGACATGGCGGATTTGATAATGCGATTCTTGAGCCGAACGCCGCAGGGCAGAAAAAGCGGTTGGGCCAATGGGTTCTTCATATCATTATCTTTCTATCGGCATATTTCGATATATCACTTTATAGGCGCGTGTTTCGATGTGATATGCTGCACCTCTACTTCCGTGGATTCAACAGTTCATCCTGAACCGCCGCGAGAAACGCGCGAATGTTCGCTTCCTCACGCCGGTAAAACGTCCATTGCCCATGGCGTTCTGCGCGCACGAAACCGGCCTGTTTCAACACCCCCATGTAATTTGATATCGTGGATTGAGACAGCTTTGCCTTCTCCTGAATATGCGCGACACAGACGCCCTCAAGGTCTTCATGCTCCGGCAGGGCGGGCGGAAAGTTTGACCGGTCTTTCAGCCATTCCAGAATCTGGCGACGCAGCGGGTTGTTCAGCGCTGATATTGATCTCTCGATGTCCATAAATCGAGATATCTCGATATAAAGGCGAAAGTCAACACCCGTGCCCGCCCCCCCGCGCAGTCGCGAAAACGAACTGACATGAGAACCCGTGTTTGCCTCCCAATCCATGCAGCGCATGGGAATAGACGCATTCACGGTTTCTCTGATATGGTGTCACAACATCGGTGCCACCTTTTGTAAATGCGCCAGTCAGGAAGCCGACACGTCGAATGAAGAAGCAACACACCCTCTTTGCTGCCCGCCATGGGTTGCTCTTCGGCCTTGTTACCTGCGGCCTTTTCCTGTCATCACCGACGCAAGCGCAGGAGGCTTTTACCCTCAACGGCCACGGCGGGCCGGTCAAGGGGATCAGCACGCAGACCGATGGCACGATCCTGACCGCAAGTTTCGACAACTCGGTCGGCATCTGGACAGACGGCACACCGCAGTGGCTGGAGGGGCATGAAGCGGCGGTGAATGCGGTCGTCCCCGTGGCCAATGATCAGATCGTATCCGCAGGGGATGACTATTCAGTCCGGCTCTGGTCGCCGCAAAACGGCACGGTGCGCGAACTTGGCAGACATAATGCCAAGGTCATCCGCCTTGCCGCCGCCCCGGACGGGCAAAGCGTCGCCTCCGCCAGTTGGGACCGGACCGTGCGTATCTGGCCGATCGACGGCGCAGCCTCGCTGCTGATCGAAGGGCATGACAACACGGTCAGCGATGTGGCCTTTTCCCCCGATGGAACGCGCGTCTATACCAGCTCAGCCGATGGCACGATCCGGGTCTGGGACGCGCAAACCGGGGCCTTCCTGAAACGTCTGGTGGAACATGGCTTTGGCATCAACACCCTGCTGGTCGCGCCTGATGAAAGCTGGCTGGCCTATGGTGCCGTCGACGGGGGAACGCGGCTGGTCTCCCTGCCCGAGGGCGTTGACATCGGCGACTTCACCGCTGATCGCCGCCCTATTCTGGCCATGGCCCATAGCGACAAGACGGACCGGATCGCGATTGGCGACGCGCAGGGCTACATCATGATGATCGACAGCAGCGCCCTGCGCATCACCGATGATTTTCAGGCCACCCCCGCCGGGCCGGTCTGGGCGCTGGCATTTTCACCGGACGGCCAGAACATCCATGCCGGTGGGATTTCTGACGTGGTACACAGTTGGCCCGTAGGCAGCCTTGACAGTGCCACGCAAATGACCGGCACCACCCGCGCCTTCATGACCGACCCAGATCAGATGACCAACGGCGAGCGCCAGTTCAAACGCAAATGCTCCATCTGTCACACGCTGGAACCGGATGGGAAACGGCGCGCAGGGCCCTCCCTTTATGGGCTGTTTGGCCGCGCCGCGGGCGCGATCAAGGATTATCCCTACTCCCCCACACTGGCCACATCAGACCTGGTCTGGACCGAAGAAACCGTTGATCTGCTGTTTGACCTTGGGCCGGATCACTACATCCCCGGCTCCAAGATGCCGATGCAACGGATCACGGGCGCGCAGGACCGCGCCGACCTGATCAGCTTTCTGCAATCGGCCACAACGCCCGAATAGGCGCGCTCAGGTCCAGCGATGGGCCTGTTCGGCCACGTCCTTGGCGATCCATTGCTTGTAGACTTCGCGAATGCGCTGCGTAACGGGCCGCGTGCCATCCCCGATCGGCTTGCCGTCAATTTCCGCAACCGGGGTCTGCGCCCCGAATGTCCCGGTCAGAAACGCCTCCTGCGCGCCATATGCCTCATAAAGCGAATAGTTCTTTTCGAAAACCGGGATGCCCTCGGCGCGGCAGATATCAATCACCGTCTGCCGGGTAACGCCGTTCATGCAGTAATCACCGGTGGAGGTCCACACCTCGCCCCGCCGCACGATAAAGAAATTGCAGGCATTGGTGGTGTTCACAAACCCATGCGGGTCCAGCATCAGCCCCTCATCCGCCCCCGCCTGCTCCGCCTGCAAACAGGCGATGACGCAGTTCAGCTTGGAATGACTGTTGTACTTGGCATCCTGCGACATCGGCAAACCGCGCACCTGCGGCACGGTGGCCAGACGAATGCCGCGATCCTGCAAGGCGGTCGCGGGCTTGGAATGTTCCATGATGATGACCAGCGTTGGGCCGGTGCGGCTCAGGGACGGGTGCTGAAAGGGTTTCGCCTTGAGGCCCCGCGTCAGCATCAAACGGCAATGAACATCCGTGACCATATTGTTGGCCCTGGCCGTCTGTTTGAGCGCCTCCATGATCCCGTTGCGGTCCATCCCCACATCCAGAGAGACCGCCTTGCAGCTGTCAAAAAACCGATCCATATGCGCGTCGAAAAAGCTCCAGACCCCGTCATAGAGCCGCATGCCTTCCCACATCCCGTCGCCCAGCATGAAGCCCGCATCATAGACCGACACCTTGGCGGCATCACGGTGCAAAAGCTGCCCATTGATGTAGATCTTGATGTCGCGGTTGCGCGGGTCATCATCGGCATCATGGGTGGTCAGGGTCTCTGTATCCATATCGGTGTCCTCGGCTCATTTTTGCGCACGCAATCAGAATGCAAAGGGTTGCGCAAGCCCAGCCCGGCGCGCCACCAGAGTGTCGTTGCCCTGCGACACCTGCGGGCGTGATCCGAAAAGGTGATCGACTCTCGACCGTCAAAGGCATAACGACGCCTCAACAGGTCGCAAGCGACCGACTGAAGCCACCTCCCGTGGCTCTACCGATAGGATATTTCGTGCTCAAGACCCTTTCAGATGCGCTGGCCGAACAAGGCTATGACACCCTCACCCCGGTTCAGGAAGCCGTCACCGCACCCGAACTGGCAAAGGCCGATTTGCTGGTCTCGGCACAGACCGGGTCCGGCAAAACGGTCGGCTTCGGGCTGGCGATTGCGCCCACACTGCTGGGGGAGCAGGAACATTTTGGCCCCGCAGGCACCCCGCTGGCGCTGATCATCGCCCCGACACGCGAGTTGGCACAGCAGGTCGCGCGCGAACTGTCCTGGCTCTATGCCAAGGCGGGGGCGGTCGTGATCTCCTGTGTCGGCGGCATGGACACGCGCACCGAACGGCGTGCCCTTGATCGCGGGGCTCATGTGGTTGTGGCCACGCCGGGGCGGCTGTGCGATCACATCAAGCGTGGCAATATCGAACTGTCCGGCCTGCGCGCCGTGGTTCTGGACGAAGCGGATGAAATGCTCGACCTCGGGTTTCGCGAAGAGCTTGAATTCATCCTCGATGAAGCGCCCACGGACCGCCGCACCCTGCTGTTTTCCGCAACCGTGCCAAAGGCCATCGCCAAGCTGGCCGAAAGCTATCAGCGCGATGCGCAGCGCATCGAAACCGTCTCCGAAACCCGCCAGCACGCAGATATCGAATACCGCGCCCTCAACACACATCCGCGCGACGTGGAAAACGCGATCATCAATGTCCTGCGCTTTTACGAGGCCAAGAACGCGATCGTCTTTTGCAACACGCGCGCCGCTGTTGCGCGGCTTACGACGCGCTTTACCAATCGCGGATTTTCGGTCGTCGCACTCTCGGGTGAGTTGACCCAATCCGAACGCAGCAACGCCTTGCAAGCGCTGCGCGATGGGCGCGCGCGCGTCTGCGTTGCCACCGATGTGGCCGCGCGCGGCATTGATCTGCCCAACCTCGAACTGGTGATCCACGCCGATCTGCCGAGCAATTCCGACACGCTGTTGCACCGCTCCGGGCGCACGGGGCGGGCCGGGCGCAAAGGGGTCTCGGCGCTGATCGTGCCCCCGAAACTGCGCACAAAGGCGAACCGTCTGCTGGGCTGGGCGAAACTCAAAGCGGAATGGGGCACACCGCCTTCTGCGGCTGAGGTCAACGCGCAGGATACCGCGCGCTTGCTGTCGGATCCGCTGTGGAATGCCACCGTCAGCGAGGAGGCCGAAGAGCTTGTCGCGCAACTCGCGCAGGATTTCTCCGCCACGCAATTGGCGCAGGCGGTGGTGAGCTTTTATCAGGCGCAACGCTCCGCACCCGAGGAATTGACCGATCCCACAACCCCGGATGACCGGCCTCGCAAGACCTTTGGCCCCTCGGTCTGGTTCTCGGTTTCAGTCGGGCGCGACGCGGGTGCCGAACCCCGCACACTCCTGCCGATGATCTGCAACAAGGGCGATATGACAAAGGATGACATCGGCGCCATCCGCATCCGGCAGGACCAGAGTTTTGTCGAAGTGCTGGCGTCACGGGCGGATGGGCTGGTTGCCGCGCTCGGCAGCGACATGACGCTCGAAGCCGGGGTTGTGCTGACCCGTCTGGCCCAAGCACCCGATCTGGGGCAGGACCGTCCCGGCACCAGCAAGCCCGGTGCCAAACCACACCGCAAAAAACGGCCCGAGGACCGCGATGCCCGTCCTGAACGCGCCGCAAGACCTGCCCGCGCTGCAAGCCCCGCGCAGGACGCACGCAAGGACAAACCGCACAAACCGGCGGCCGCCGCCAAAGGCAAAAAGCCACCCAAATCACACAAGACCGAACGCTCCCCCATGAAACCGGGGGCCGCGCCCAAACCCAAAAGCACCAGAGGCGAAAACCCGGATCGCAAACCCGGCAAGGCCAAAGCGGTCTGGACAAAGGACGCCCGCGACACCGCCAGAGCGGAAAAAGTCACCCGCGACAAGGCTCACCGCGAAGACAGCGGTGCCGGGCGCCCCACAGCAAAAGGTGGCCCCAGAAAAGACCCAAGCGCATCGAAAAAGCGCGCCGCAGATACATCAAAACGCTTCGTGCCCCCGCATAAACGCGGCAAATCAACCGGCAAGGGCCCGAATGCGCGCCCTCAGCGCAAAGGCTGAGGCGCACCTGAAGCGTCATGCGAAAAACATGAATCACGCAACGCTGCCTGAAATCCAGGATTTCAACGCGCTGCGCGATACTTGATGTTCGAGGTATTTCGTCAGACGCCTGAAGCGTCATGCGAAAAACATGAATCACGCAACGCTGACTGGAATCAAAGATTTCAACGCGCTGCGTGATACGTGATGTTTCAGATATTTCCTCAGACGCGCTAGGCGGCCCGGTAGACCCGCTGCGCCTCGGCGAATGACAGCAGACGGCGCTGCTTTTCGTCCCACAGATGCAGGCGCGCGCTCGCCAGGCTTTCCGAAATACTCAGGCGTTGCGCCTGCGCCAACTCGCGATGATCGCGCAGCACTTCGGTCAGGCGGTAAAACGGGATCCGGCTATAAAGGTGATGCACATGGTGGATGCCGATATTGGCGGTAAACCACTGCAGCCATGTGGGCATCACGTAATGGGACGATCCGTGCAGCGCTGAATCGTACATGTCCCAGTCGTCGTGCTGATCCCAATGTGTCTCTTCAAACTGGTGCTGCACGTAAAACAGCCACACGCCCAAGGTCGCCGCAACCATGGTGGTCGGCACAAAAATCAACAACACAGGCAGCAAGCCACCAAACCAGACAATAGCCGCCAGCAGCAAAACCGCCAGCAGCGTCGTGCCCAAAGAACTGACCCAGACGCGCCAGCCCCCATCCATCTGCCCCAGGGGCAGGCGGTTTTCCACGTAAAACACATAGGCCGGCCCCAGCAGGAAAAGCACAATCGGGTTGCGATAGGCCCGATACCGCAGGCGGCCAAAAACAGAACGGGCATGGTATTCATCAACGGTCAGGGTCATGACATCGCCAATGCCGCGCCGTTCCAGATTGCCGGCACCGGAATGATGCATGGAATGCGACTTGCGCCAGACATCATAGGGCGTCAGCGTCAGAACGCCCAAGCCCCGGCCCAGCCAGTCGCTCAGGCCTCGATGCGCAAAGAAAGACCCATGCCCGCAATCGTGCTGAATGCAAAACAGCCTGACAAGGAAGAGACCGTTCAGACAGGCCAGCGCAAAACTGGCCAGATAGCTGACAGGGATCAGCAGCCATGCCACGGCCCATATGGCGATAAAGGGTGCAAGCGTCACAATGACTTCGAAAATCGACCTGCCCAGCTTAGGTTCTCTGTATTGCGCGAGGATACGCACCCAGCCCGCAGAAGTGCCCGGCGAAGGCGACACCGGCGTGGCCTCCCTAAACGGAGTTTCGGATGTCATTGGTGTCTGCCTCTTCGCGATCGTTTCTTACATCTGTCTTGAGTGGGATGATCACACAAGGGTCCTGACCATCTCCCAACACAGCCGCGTTTTCGATGCCCCGATACCTATGCCCCGAAAAAGCCCCTCAAGTCACCCGTTTTTCGCATCAAACCGGCGTGACACATTCACTTTTGCGAAAACAGGGCCCAAAAGGCCCCGTTTTTTCTTGTCTGACACCGACCGGGTCAGCCTTTGCCCTTCCACGGCACAAGGATGCGTTCGGCCCAACGCATCAGCATATCAATGCCAAAGCCGATCACGCCGATCAGGATAATCCCCATGATCACGATATCCGTATTCTGGAATTTGGACGCGGTCATGATCATCATCCCCGCCCCTTGTTCGGCCGCGACAAGTTCGGCGGCCACAACCGTGCCCCAACAAACCCCCATCGCAACACGCGCGCCGGTGAAAATTTCGGGCAGGGAGTTGGGTACGATGACATATCGCATGATCTGCCATTTGCTGGCCCCCAGGCTATAGGCCGCGTGCACCTTTGATATCTTGACCCCCGACACGCCTGAGCGCGCCGCAATCGCCATGATCCATAAGGCAGCAAGGAAAAGCAGTATGATCTTGCCCGACTCCCCGATGCCCGCCCAGATGATGACCAGCGGGATCAGCGCCAGGGGCGGCACCGGTCGCATGAATTCAACGATTGGGTCAAACCAGCCACGGAACCAGTCCGACAGGCCCATGGCATAGCCCAGCGGAATGCCCACCAAAGCGCCCAGCATGAAGCCGACAACCACGCGAAACAGCGAATATCCAAGGTGCTCCACCAGCGTGAAGTTGCGAAAACCGTCCTGAACAATCTCGATGGAGCGGGTCCAGACGGCCTCCGGCGACGGCAGATAAAGCGGCTCCATCTGCCAGCCCCTGGTCGGCGCAAAATTCGGCGTGCCCTTATCCGTCAGCGTGACCGAACCACCCTCCACATCCACAGTTTCCCCCGGCGCGATCTTCTCCCCGTTGATGGCAATGACCCGCGCGCCGTCCTGTTTGGTCAGATCATCGTTACGGGCAACATTGATCAGGCCCGTGCGCCACTGCGCAATCGCGGCAGAATCGTTCTTGGCAAAGCCATCCCCCGGTTCAACCTCCGGCGCATCGGTATCAACCTCGCGCGGGTGAACCACGACCGTGACCGTTGCATCATCCGGGGCCTGCCCTTCGACCTGTGCGGTATAGGTGAAGGTCGATGTGCCCACGAAAGGCCCCGGCGCATGCAGAAAACCCGGCAAGAGGCTGGACCCGGTGAAAATCCCCCACAACAGAAAAATCGTAAGGATCGAAATGACGCCCGCCGCCCGGTTGGGCCGCACCGCACTTTCATCCCCGAAGGTCACGGTCTTGAGCGAGGTGTAATCCTTGGCCGCCGCGCGATGCACGACTTTGGTGACGATGAAAAAGGCGGCCGTGAAAATACAGATATAGATAAGGAGAGGGATCATGCCGCGTCCTCCTTTCCGCCCATGATTTCTTCTTCCATGTCCCAGATCATGTTCAGGATTTCCTCACGACGCGGCCCGAATTCCGGGTGCTTCTTGACCTCGCGCAGATCGGAATCAACGCCAAGATCGGCAAATGGCAGGCGGTATTCCTTGTGAATGCGCCCCGGGCGCGGGGCCATCACGATCAAACGCTCGCCCAGCAGCAAGGCTTCTTCGACCGAATGGGTGATCAGGATGATCGTCTTGCCCGTCTCTTTCCACAGCTTCAGCACAAGGCTCTGCATCTTTTCGCGCGTCAAGGCATCGAGCGCGCCCAGCGGTTCATCCATCAGGATCACATCCGGGTCATTCGCCAGACAGCGGGCAAGGGCCACGCGCTGCTGCATCCCGCCTGACAATTCGTAAACCGCCTTTTCCTTGAAATCCTGCAAACCGACAACGTCCAGCAGGTGATCCACCGTCTTGTCCTTGTCGACCTTTGGCGTGCCCTTCATCGACGGGCCAAAGGCTACATTCTCGCGCACCGACATCCACTCGAACAGCGCGCCTTGCTGGAACACCATACCGCGTTCGGCATCCGGCCCGGTAATGCGGTGGCCGTTCAGGATCAACTCACCCGAGGTCGGGGCCAGAAAGCCCGCAACGATGTTCAGCAATGTGGTCTTGCCGCAGCCCGACGGCCCGAGCACGCTGAGCAATTCACCCGCCTTGAGGTCCAGCGATACGTCCTGCAATGCCTGTACGTGATCACCGTTTGGCAATTCAAAACGCATCGACAGATTATTAATGGAAAGTCCGGTCATCGTGTCCCTACCTGTTCCCTTGGTCAGAGCGGCCGGCCGGACAGGCCTGGACCTGTCTGCGGCCCCCGAAAAAGAAACGGCGCAGGTTGGTCCTGCGCCGTTTCCAACCGTCTTACATGCTGCTCGCGGCAGTCAATGGACCGGTGTTCACGGCATCCTCGTAGCTGTCCAGCGCGGAATCGATGGAGCCCGCCTCGACAAAGACATCCGCAACACCCTTCATGAAGCTGGCCGCATTGCCACCAAGCCACGCCTCGGAAAGCTGCTCTTCGACCGATGGGAACTCAAAGGTGGAAATCGAACTGCGCGCAGCCTCGATGTCCATACCGGACTGCTCCGCGATCACGGCGAGCATCTCATCGCTGCCATTTGCTTTCCACTCCGCGTTGGCCGCGGCGGTGACGGCGGCGAATTTCGCCACGGTTTCACTGTTTTCCGCGATGTAGGACGCAGGCGCGGATGTCACATCGAATACCAGAATGCCCAGTTCCTGCTTTTCCGCACCGGTCAACAGCACGTTGCCGTATTCCTTCATACGCGCAAGACCACCGCCCCAGCCGCAGGCGAAATCAACCGCGCCCTGGCTCAGTGCCGCAGCCCCTTCTGGCGGGGCCATATCGACAATCTGCAAAGAGGCCAGATCGACACCGAAATGGTCCATCTGACGCAGGAAACCATAATGCGCGGCAGTCCCCAGTGGCACGGCCACTTTCTTGCCCGCCAACTCGCCCGCGCTGTCCTTGTCGATCTCCAGCGCTTCGGCAACCACGCAGTTGTCGTTTTCCGAATAGGACACGGCGACGTCGATCACCTGAATATCCTGCCCGCCCGAGGTCGCAACCACGAAGGGCGGCACACCTTGCGACACGGAAATCTGCACATCACCCGACGCCATCGCCGCAGACATCGCCGTGCCGGTTTCGAAAGACACCCAGTTCACCTTCATGCCCAGCGCCTCGTCATATGCGCCCGATGCCTTGGCGGCGAGGAATGGCATGGGCCATTCAAGGAAATAGCCGACGGTGATTTCGCCATGGCCGTCTGCTGCCGCAGTTTGCGCGCCCAGGGCCATGACGGCCCCTGCTACAAATGCACATGCTGTTCTTTTGATCATTCGTATTTCTCCCGTTGATCGTTGCCCGATCCTGTTTGATCGGCGTTTTTTGTCGTGCGTCCCGGTTTTCCACCGGTCTTGTTTTTCGAACACAGCAGTATCCAATGTCAGAATGTCTGCTCCTGCAAGGCAATTATTGCGGCCAGAACTCAATTGGGACGAAACTGCGCGGAATTTGAACTCCTCTGATCCTGTGGCCTGATCCGGCACGAACGTGTTTGACTGCGCAGGCTCAACGCCGCAGTCGGCCCGCGCACTGTGAGGCGCAGGATCACGCGAGTGGAATGACCACTTTCGCACTCTCCATGAGTCCAGTTGCCGAGAATACACCGCTGTTTGCGCGCCCTGCCCTTGAGATGTGAAACCCCCGCATTCTGTGCGTCTTCTCAGTGCAGACCCGCAAAAATACAGCATCCGCAAGGTGCGGTTCACCCACGGGACCATGCACGCCCTGTCACAGCACAGGATGATTTCATCAGGATCACACCCTAAGTTGTGATACTATGCAGAAATACACCTTTAATTTGGCACTATACTCACGGCCAAACTGGACCTACTGACAGATGTTAAAATTCTGTCACCTTCTGCTAACCTGTGGCAGCGTGACCGAATCCCACGACACCGAAGCACCATACGAGAGGTCTTAATCATGGACGGCAATTTCAATGAAAATGATATCTCCCGCGTCGTCGAAGCAGACCGCGCGCATATCTGGCACCATCTGAGCCAGCACAAACCTTACGAGACAACAGACCCGCGCATCATTGTCGAAGGCAAGGGCATGAAGGTTTGGGACCAGAAGGGCAAAGAGCATCTTGATGCCGTCTCCGGTGGGGTCTGGACCGTCAATGTCGGCTATGGCCGCGAACGCATCGCCAACGCCGTGCGGGACCAGTTGGTCAAGTTGAACTATTTCGCCGGCTCCGCAGGCTCCATCCCCGGTGCCATGTTCGCCGAGCGTCTGATCGAGAAGATGCCGGGGCTGAGCCGCGTTTATTACTGCAATTCCGGCTCCGAGGCGAATGAAAAAGCCTTCAAGATGGTCCGCCAGATCGCGCACAAACGCTATGGCGGCAAAAAGCACAAGGTGCTTTATCGCGAGCGTGACTATCACGGCACCACCATTTCCGCCCTTTCCGCAGGCGGGCAGGACGAACGGAACGCACAATATGGCCCCTTCACGCCCGGTTTCGTGCGCGTGCCCCATTGCCTTGAATACCGCGCCTTTGAACAGGAAGGGGCGCCACAGGAAAACTACGGTGTCTGGGCGGCGGATCAGATCGAAAAGGTAATCCTCGCCGAAGGGCCCGATACCGTGGGCGGCCTGTGCCTTGAACCGGTCACTGCAGGTGGCGGGGTGATCACGCCCCCCGATGGCTACTGGGAGCGTGTGCAGGAAATCTGCCACAAATACGACATCCTGCTGCATATCGACGAGGTCGTATGCGGCGTCGGTCGGACCGGCACATGGTTCGGCTATCAGCACTACGGCATCCAGCCGGATATGGTCACGATGGCCAAGGGTGTCGCGTCCGGTTACGCGGCGATCGCCTGCCTTGTGACCAATGAAAAAGTCTTCGACATGTTCAAGGATGACGCCTCGGATCCGCTGAACTACTTCCGCGACATCTCGACCTTTGGGGGCTGCACGGCGGGTCCGGCAGCTGCGCTGGAAAACCTGTCGATCATCGAAGAAGAAGGCCTGCTGGACAACACCACGGAACAGGGGGCCTATATGCTCGACTGTCTGGGCGGCTTGATGGACAAGCACAAGATCATCGGCCAGGTGCGCGGCAAGGGGCTGTTCCTCGGTGCCGAACTGGTCGAGGATCGCGACACGCGCAAACCGGTTGACGAAAGGCTCGCGCAAGCGGTGGTCGCGGACTGCATGCAACAGGGTGTGATCATCGGCGTGACCAACCGCTCTCTGCCGGGCAAGAACAACACGCTGTGTTTCTCGCCCGCCCTGATCGCCAGCAAGGATGACATTGACCACATCTGCGACGCGGTGGACGGTGCGCTGTCGCGCGTTTTCGGCTAAATCGCACTCTGCCGGACAATTTGCGCAACGTTACATGAAAAAGCCCCGGCACTGCCGGGGCTTTCCTTTTACCGATGACGGGACAGTATTTCAGGCCAGCGTCAGACAGGCCGCGATCTCATCCTTGAGCTGCAAGCGTTTCTTGCGCATCTCCAGCATGTGAAAATCATCTGTCGGCTCGACGTTTGTTTCCGCCCTGTGGATCGCACGGTTCAGCGTGTGATACTCATCAAACAGCTTCGCGAAATGGCCATCTCTGGCTTTCAGATCGCTGATTTCCTGCTGCATATGCGGAAATTCCTCGGCCAGCTCGTGTGGGACATGTGTCATTCTTTTCTCCATGTGTTGGGATGTCAGGTCCTGCGGGTGTCAGGATGCAATGAGGATGCAAGAATATGATCGGCATCCGTGACCACATGACTGGCCGAACGCACGATCAATGGGTCCGGCGCGCAGGCCACGGATGTGTCCTTGTCCGGATACTCAAAGGTCGACAAAAAGTGCCGCATGCAATTCAGCCGCGCGCGTTTCTTGTCGTTTGAGCGCACCACCGTCCAGGGCGCATCCTTGGTGTCCGTGTAAAAGAACATCGCCTCCTTTGCTTCGGTATAGTCATTCCATTTGTCCAGGCTGGCGCGGTCGATCGGCGACAGCTTCCAGCGCTTCAAAGGGTCCGTTTCGCGCGATTTGAACCGCGCGCGCTGCTCATCCTGCGTGACAGAGAACCAGTATTTGCGCAGATGGATGCCGCTGCGGGTCAGCATCCGTTCGAATTCCGGCGTCTGGCGCATGAATTCGAGGTATTCTCCGGGCTCGCAGAAATTCATGACCCGCTCCACGCCGGCACGGTTGTACCAGCTGCGGTCATAGAGCGTGATCTCCCCCGCCGTGGGCAGATGTTTGACGTAGCGCTGGAAATACCACTGACCGCGTTCCTCGTCCGACGGCTTGTTCAACGCCACGACGCGCGCCGCCCGCGGGTTCATATGCTCGGTAAAGCGCTTGATCGTGCCCCCCTTGCCCGCCGCATCCCGCCCCTCGAACAGAATAACCGCCTTTTGCCCTGTCTGCTGAATCCAAAGCTGCGCCTTCAGCAACTCGACCTGCAACTCTGCCTTTTGCTTTTCATACGCCGCCCGGTTCATTTTCTCCGGGTAGGGGTATTCGGATTGCTCAAAAACGGCTTTCTGACCGTCGGCGACTGCGACATCTTCGGGCAATGCGTCCTGTGGGGCATCTTTCATCATGGACTCCTTGACTATATCTGCCCCAATTATCGCCACTCTGCGGCCCGCGCGCCCTGACTCAGATCAAATCAACGCGCTTTTCACTTGATTTTACGGCTATTATTGATACTTCTGGTTTCAATAATCGAACAGCGCGGCGCGGCGGCCTTAGACACCTGTTCCGACATCGGGGATTTTGGACCTGCTATAATACCAGATTGCATCGCTTATAAGTCCAGTGTAGGCTATCCCCATGGCGCTTCCCGTCGAAACGTTCTTTCTGCACCCTGACGCACAGGGCACGCTGCAATCGCAGATCCAGCAGATGATCGCGCAGGGAATCCTGTCCGGGCGGTTCCAGAGGGCTGAAAAACTGCCCTCAACGCGCAGGCTGGCCGCGCATCTGGGCGTCAGCCGGATTACCGTGACAATCGCCTATACCGAACTTCTGGCCAATGATTACCTGGTCTCGCGCGGTCGCTCGGGCTACTACGTCTCGGACAACGCGCCGGTCCCGCCCGCCTTTGCCCCCGGGCCCACCAGAACCGATGCGGTGGACTGGACCCGCGCAATCGGCCAGCGGTTTTCCGGCGGGGACACCGTGCGCAAGCCCCCGGACTGGGAATCCTATCGCTTCCCCTTCATCTACGGGCAGGCGGATCCCGCGCTCTTTGATCATGCAAACTGGCGGCTATGCGCCCTCAAGGCGCTGGGGCAAAAGGATTTCACCGCCCTGACCACCGATTACTATGACCAGGACGATCCGCAGCTGATCGAATTCATCGCCCGCCACACCCTGCCCCGGCGCGGGATTGCCGCCCGCCCCGAACAGGTGCTGATCACGCTTGGCGCGCAGAACGCGCTCTGGCTCACCACGCAGGTGTTGCTGACACAGCGGCGGCGCGCCGCCCTGGAAGACCCTTGTTATCATGCCCTTAGGGATATCCTGTCACAGTCGCGCTGCCATGTGACTCCTGTGCGCCTTGATGCCGACGGCTTGCCCCCCGATGCCATTCCGCCGGATGCGGATGTGATCTTCACAACCCCCAGCCACCAGTGTCCGACCACCGGCACGATGCCCATGGCGCGCCGCCATGACCTGCTGAAACGCGCCGCAGAGATGGATGCGATCATCGTCGAGGATGACTACGAATTCGAAATGTCCTTCCTGAAAAGCCCCTCGCCCGCGCTCAAGAGCCTGGATGCAGACGGGCGCGTCATCTATGTCGGCAGCTTTTCGAAATCCCTGTTTCCCGGCCTGCGTCTGGGATATCTCGTTGGCTCCGAACCCTTTATCCGCGAAGCGCGCGCGCTCAGGGCTTCCGTGCTGCGCCACCCGCCCGGCCATATACAGCGCACCGCCGCCTATTTCCTGTCGCTCGGCCATCATGATGCGCTGATCCGGCGCATGGGCGCCACGCTGCACGAACGCCGGCAGGTGATGAGCGACGCGATCGCACAGAACAGGCTTCAGATCGCAGGGCAAGGCGCGCATGGCGGCTCCTCTTTCTGGATGCGCGCGCCCGAAAACATCGACACGCAGGACCTTGCCCGCAGGCTGCGCGCCCGCGATGTGCTGATCGAACCGGGGCATTCGTTTTTCGCCGGGGCGGCGCAGCCCCGAAACTTTTACCGGCTGGCCTATTCGTCCATTCCCGCAAGCCGAATACTGCAGGGCGTCAGCCGGGTTGCCGAAGAAATCAACACCTTGTCAAATCTGGCATTAAATGGCTGATCAATCTGGCCCTAACACAATGTAAGCGCATACATTAGATAACAAGCAACCCTAGATTCGCGCATGGATTTCACCCCCGGAGGAACACCCGCCATGAAAATGACCACTGAAGAAGCCTTTGTAAAAACCCTGCAAGCGCATGGTATCGAACACGCCTTCGGGATTATCGGCTCGGCCATGATGCCGATCTCCGACATTTTCCCCGATGCGGGCATCAAATTCTGGGACTGCGCGCATGAAGGTTCCGCAGGCATGATGTCTGACGGTTACACCCGCGCCACCGGCAAAGTGTCGATGATGATCGCGCAGAACGGCCCCGGCATCACCAATTTCGTGACCGCCGTCAAAACCGCCTACTGGAACCACACGCCGCTTCTGCTCGTGACGCCGCAAGCCGCGAACAAGACCATCGGTCAGGGCGGTTTTCAGGAAGTCGAACAGATGAAACTCTTCGAGGACATGGTCGCTTATCAGGAAGAGGTGCGCGACCCGACCCGTGTGGCCGAGGTCCTGACCCGCGTGATTGCCAAGGCAAAACGCCTCAGCGGCCCGGCGCAGATCAACATCCCGCGTGATTTCTGGACGCAGGTGGTCGACATCGAAATCCCCGACCCGATTGAATTCGAAGCCTCCCCGGGCGGTGAAAACTCCGTTGCGCAAGCCGCCGAGATGCTCTCCAACGCCAAGAATCCGGTGATCCTGAACGGGGCGGGCGTGGTCCTGTCAAAAGGCGGCATCGACGCCTCCCGCCTTCTGGCAGAACGTCTGGATGCCCCCGTCTGCGTGGGCTATCAGCACAATGACGCCTTTCCCGGCAACCATCCGCTCTTTGCCGGACCACTTGGATACAACGGTTCCAAAGCGGGCATGCAGCTGATCAAGGAAGCCGACGTGGTTCTGTGCCTCGGCACGCGTCTCAACCCGTTTTCGACCCTGCCCGGCTATGGCATCGACTATTGGCCCGCAGATGCGAAAATCATTCAGGTGGACATCAACCCCGACCGGATCGGCCTGACCAAGAAGGTCTCGGTCGGGATCGTCGGCGATGCAGCAAAGGTGGCCAAGGGGATCCTGTCGCAGCTCTCGGACACCGCAGGCGACGAGGGCCGCGAGGCGCGCAAAGCCCATATCGCCCAGACAAAATCCGCATGGGCGCAGGAGTTGACCTCGCTCACCCACGAGCAGGACGATCCGGGCACCGACTGGAACGTGCGCGCACGCGCGGCCAAGCCTGACTGGATGAGCCCCCGCATGGCGTGGCGCGCAATCCAGAGCGCGCTGCCGGTGGAGGCGATCATTTCATCCGACATCGGCAAC
This sequence comes from Roseobacter denitrificans OCh 114, assembly GCF_000014045.1. Classification (NCBI taxonomy): domain Bacteria; kingdom Pseudomonadati; phylum Pseudomonadota; class Alphaproteobacteria; order Rhodobacterales; family Roseobacteraceae; genus Roseobacter; species Roseobacter denitrificans. The sequence continues at coordinate 941,998 of NC_008209.1, read as the reverse complement.
AACTGCGCCATCGGCAACGCCTACCCGGCCTTCGAAGAGGGGCGCAAGTATCTCGCGCCGGGTCTCTTCGGTCCCTGCGGCTACGGCCTGCCCGCCATTGTCGGCGCCAAGATCGGTCAGCCCCATGTGCCGGTTGTGGGTTTCGCAGGTGACGGGGCCTTTGGCATCGCCGTCAACGAATTGACCGCCATCGGCCGTGGTGAGTGGCCCGCGATCACGCAGATCGTGTTCCGCAACTACCAGTGGGGCGCTGAAAAGCGCAACTCGACCCTGTGGTTCGAAGACAACTTCGTCGGCACCGAGCTTGACGAGGAAGTCTCCTACGCTGGCATCGCCAATGCGTGCGGCCTCAAAGGCGTCGTCGCCCGCACGCAGGAGGAACTGACAGATGCCCTCAACGAGGCGATCAAGGACCAGATGGAAAACGGCATCACCACGCTGATCGAGGCCATGATCAATCAGGAACTCGGCGATCCCTTCCGCCGCGACGCGATGAAAAAGCCTGTTCAGGTTGCTGGGATCAGCAAATCCGACATGCGTCCACAGACTGTCTGATATCGGGTGCATCAAAGCATCCGCATAAAAGGGAACAGGCCGTGAGTGTCTTGCGTGATTTGAAAAATCGCGCCGCCCCACGGCCTGCCCACATCGTGACGAGCGCGGGCACTGCCCCCCGCGTTGTCGGGCGGGTGGTCGCAGCACTCACGCGCACCACCCCAACCGGCCCTAAAAACGCGGCGCAGGCCGCACCCATGCGCACCGGGCTCCCCAGCGCCGCGCCCACCACAATCAAATCCTCCGCCCTGACAGTGCGCTCAGCCCCTTCCAAAGCCCCGCTCGGCGCCGCTTTGCACATGATATCCGACACCGTCCGCGCCGCCCTGCAAACAACCAAAACACCATTCACCGCAGGACTTGTCTTTGCGCGAATGAATGACTTAGCCTGATCCAACAGGCCAACGGGAGACCAGATGACATTTCAGCAACCCAAGGTCGATACATCACCCCACGTCTCTGACGAGGTCCGCAAGACCACCTGCTACATGTGCGCCTGCCGCTGCGGCATCAACGTCCACATGAAAGACGGCAAGGTCGCCTATATCGAAGGCAACAAGGACCACCCGGTCAATCAGGGCGTCCTGTGTGCCAAAGGCTCGGCAGGGATCATGCAGGTCAACGCGCCGTCCCGGCTGCGCAAACCACTGAAACGGGTCGGCGAACGCGGTGCGGGCGACTTTCAGGAAATCGAATGGGACGAGGCGCTGCAAATCGCCACCGACTGGCTGGCACCGCTGCGCCGCGACAACCCCGAAAAGCTTGCGTTTTTCACCGGGCGTGACCAGTCGCAGTCCTTCACCAGCTTCTGGGCGCAAAACTTCGGCACCTGCAATTACGCAGCCCACGGCGGCTTTTGCTCGGTCAATATGGCCGCGGCGGGCATCTATACCATGGGCGGTGCCTTCTGGGAATTCGGCCAGCCGGACTGGGACCACACCAAACTCTTCATGCTCTTTGGCGTGGCCGAGGATCACGACAGCAACCCGATCAAGATGGGGATCGGCAAGATCAAGAAACGCGGCGCGCGCGTCATTGGCGTCAACCCGATCCGCACGGGCTATAATGCCGTTGCCGACGATTGGGTGGGCATCACGCCGGGCACGGATGGCCTGTTCATCCTCTCGATGATCCACTGCCTGATGAAAGCGGGCCGGATGGATCTGCACTACCTTGCGCAATACACCAATGCGCCGGTGCTCGTGAACAACAACCCCGGCGGGGCTGACCACGGCCTGCTGATGCGCGACGAGAACGGCAAGGAACTGGTGATCGACCGCGCCACCGGCAAGCCGACGCCTTTCGATCAACCCGGCGTCAAACCCGACCTCGCCGCGACCTACGAGGCCAATGGCCAAACCCACCGCCCCGTCTTTCACCAGATGGCGGAGATGTATCTCGATGAACAATACGCCCCTGAAAATGTCGCCGAGTGCTGTGGCATTCCAGCCGGGCGCATTCGCACCATCGCCGCCGAACTGGCCCGTGTCGCCTTTGACGAAGCCTTCGAGCTTGACCACCCATGGACCGATTTCCGGGGCGAGAAACACGACAAGATGATCGGGCGGCCTGTGTCCTTTCACTCCATGCGCGGCATCTCCGCCCATGCCAATGGCTTTCAGACCTGCCGCGCGCTCCACACCCTGCAGATTATCCTCGGCACCGTCGAAGTGCCCGGCGGTTTCCGCTTCAAGCCGCCCTATCCGAAACCGGCCACCGCACACCCCAAGCCCCACTGCAAGGTGACACCGGACGCACCGCTCGATGGCCCGCATCTGGGGTTTGTGCACGGCCCCGAAGATCTGGCGCTGAAAGACGATGGCACCCCGGCCCGCATCGACAAGGCCTTCACCTGGGAAAACCCAATGTCCTCGCACGGGTTGATGCATATGGTCATCTCCAACGCCCACGCGGGGGATCCTTACAAGATCGACGTGCTCTTCATGTATATGGCGAACATGTCGTGGAACTCCTCGATGAACACGCGCGGCGTGATCGACATGCTGACCGACAAGGACGAAAACGGCGACTATGTGATCCCCAGGATCATCTATTCCGATGCCTATTCTTCGGAAATGGTCGCCTATGCCGATCTGATCCTGCCCGACACCACCTATCTGGAACGTCACGACTGTATCTCGCTGCTGGATCGCCCGATCTGCGAAGCGGATGCGGCGGCCGATGCGATCCGCTGGCCCGTGATCGAACCTGACCGCGACGTGATCGGGTTTCAATCCATGCTCTGCACCCTTGGTGCCAAACTGGGACTGCCCGGTTTTGTGAACGAAGACGGCAGCCAGAAATACGCCGATTATGGCGACTATATCGTCAACCATGAACGCAAACCGGGGATCGGGCCTCTTGCGGGTTGGCGGGGGGGCGATGGCACGTCCGTAGGACGGGGCGAGTCCAACCCCAACCAGCTCGACCGCTATATCGAAAACGGCGGCTTTTTTGTCGAACACATCCCCGCCGGGGCCAATTACTACAAACCGTGGAATACCGCCTATCAGGACTGGGCCGTGGGCATGGGCCTTTATGACAGCCCTCAACCCTACCTCTTCTCGCTCTACTCGGAACCGATGCGCAAATTCCAACTGGCCGCCGAAGGTCATGGCGCGCGTCAGCCGCCCGATCACCTGCGCGCCCAATATGCGGAAAAAATGTCACCGCTGCCGATCTGGTATTCCTGCGCGGCAGAGAACAAGGCGGATGACTTCCCGGTTACGGCCCTCACGCAGCGCCCGATGGCCATGTATCATTCCTGGGGCTCGCAAAACGCGTGGCTGCGGCAGTTGCACGGGCATAACCCGCTCTATGTCCCCACCAAACTGATGCGCGAAAACGGTCTGTCCGATGGTGACTGGGCCAAAGTGACCTCCCCTCACGGAGAGATCACCGTGCCGGTGCTGGAAATGGCCGCGCTGAATGAAAACACGATCTGGACATGGAACGCGATCGGCAAGCGCAAGGGCGCATGGGCGCTTGAGGAAAACGCGCCCGAGGCCACCCGTGGATTCCTGCTGAACCACCTGATCCACGAATTGCTGCCACCCAGGGGCGATGGCCTTCGCTGGGCCAACTCCGATCCGATCACGGGGCAGGCCGCGTGGTTTGACCTCAAGGTCCGGATCGAAAAAGCCGCCGCACCGGTTGAGGCACAACCCGCCCTTGATCCGATCAAGTCTCCGGTTGGCACAGGTCCCAAGAATGTAACGTGGAAGGTAGGTAAATGATGCGCGCGCCTGCCACCGACGTGATACCGACGCAATACCGACGCCGAACCGACGTCGAAAAACCACTCCGGAATGAGGGCCACGCATGACCACTCTGCCAGCCAAAACCGACAAGAAACTCGGCCTCGTCATCGACCTTGATACCTGCGTCGGCTGCCATGCCTGTGTGATTTCCTGCAAAGGGTGGAACACGGAAAACTATGGTGCGCCCCTGTCGGATCAGAACGCCTATGGCGCGGACAACAGCGGCACCTTCCTCAACCGCGTGCATTCTTACGAGGTGCAACCGGACGTCGGTGCCGCGCAGCTGATCCATTTCCCGAAATCCTGTCTGCATTGCGAGGACGCGCCCTGCGTGACGGTCTGCCCAACCGGGGCCAGCTACAAGCGCGTCGAGGATGGCATCGTGCTGGTCAATGAAAGCGACTGCATCGGTTGTGGCTTATGCGCCTGGGCCTGTCCCTACGGCGCGCGCGAGCTGGATCAGGCCGAAGGTGTGATGAAGAAATGCACCCTCTGCGTGGACCGTATCTATAACGAAAACCTGCCCGAGGAAGACCGCGAACCTGCCTGCGTGCGCACCTGCCCGTCAAACGCCCGCCACTTCGGCGATCTGGGCGACCCGGACAGTGCCGTCAGCCAACTGGTGGCAGAACGCGGCGGCATGGATCTGATGCCCGAACAGGGCACCAAGCCCGTCAACCAATACCTGCCACCGCGCCCGAAGGATACATTGCCCGACGCAGGCCATGAATTCGATGTCCTCGCGCCCTTCCTCGAACCCATCGCCACGGAGCCGAAGGGCTTTCTCAGCTGGCTCGACAAAACGCTGGAGAAGTTCTGATGCACCCCGCCCCTTCTGTTATCTTCTTCACGACGTTCAGCGGCCTTGGCTTTGGCCTTCTGATCTGGCTGGGCATTGGCATGCCCGCTGTCACAGGCTGGACAGCTTTTGCTTTCTTTGCAATCGCTTACGTCATGGCGGTTGGCGGACTACTGGCCTCGACCTTCCACCTCGGGCGGCCGGAACGCGCGATCAAAGCCTTCAGCCAATGGCGTTCCAGCTGGCTCAGTCGTGAGGCATGGTGCGCTGTCGGCGCGCTGGTCTTGATGGGGCTCTACGGTGCCGGTCTCGTCTTTCTGGAAACCCGTTTCGCCCTGCTCGGGCTGATCGGGGCCGCCTTGTCGCTGGCAACCGTCTTTACCACTTCAATGATCTATACCCAGCTCAAAACCATACCGCGCTGGAACATGCCGCTGACACCGGTCAAGTTCATTTCGTTTTCCATCGCCGGGGGCGCATTGCTCGCCGGGCAGGTCAGCATTGCAATCGTTCTGCTCCTCCTCGCAGGTGCCATCCAGCTTTTGACATGGATGCAAGGCGACAAGGCCTTCGCCGCCTCAGGCACGACAATGGCCACCGCAACGGGCCTCGGCGCAACAGGAAGCGTGCGCGCGTTTGAACCGCCGCACACCGGCACCAACTACCTGCTGCGCGAATTCGTGCATGTGGTCGGGCGCAAACACGCGGCCAAGCTGCGCATCATTTCGCTGCTCTTGATGGTCGTCGTGCCGGTCATCCTGCTGATGCTGCCGTTTTCGCACATCCTCGGCGTTCTCGCACTTGTCTCGCATGTTGCAGGCGTTTTGACGGCCCGCTGGCTGTTCTTTGCCGAGGCGGAACACGTCGTCGGTCTCTACTACGGCAAGCGCTGAAAACCCTGGCTCACGTAACGCTGACTGAAATCAAAGGTTTCAATGCGTTACGTGATATTGATATGTCAGGTATCTGGTCAGACGCCCTAGTTCATCAGACCGGCATGCCTCAGCCCCGCATCGACCAGTGCGCGGGTTTCATCGGACAAGGCCGTCAGCGGCAGGCGTACCTCTTCCGAACACAGATCAAGCTGTGACATCGCATATTTGACCCCCACAAGGCCGGGTTCGATAAAGATCGCCTTGTGCAGGGGCATCAACCGGTCCTGAATGCTCAGCGCGGTTGCATAATCACCGGCCAGACACGCCGCCTGCATCTGACTCAACAGTTTGGGCGCAACATTCGCCGTCACCGAAATGCAACCAACGCCGCCTTGTGCATTAAACCCGTGCGCTGTTGCGTCTTCACCGGAGAGCTGCATGAAATCCGGGCCACAGGTGCTGCGCTGATCGCAGACACGCGCCAGATCACCTGTCGCGTCCTTGACGCCGATGATGCGCGGCAGTTCGGCCAGTTTACCCATGGTTTCCGGGCTCATATCCACGACTGAGCGGCCCGGAATATTATAGATAATGATCGGCAGATCCGCGCAGTCATGCAGCGCCGTGAAATGCGCAATCAATCCTGATTGCGTGGGCTTGTTGTAATAGGGCGTCACCACGAGCGCGGCATCCGCACCGACGGCCTCCGCATGGCGCACAAGGCGGATCGCCTCAAGCGTGTTGTTGGACCCGGCACCGGCAATCACGGGAACACGGCCTGCCGCAGCCTTGACCACTTCTTCGACGACGACCTCATGTTCCTTGTGCGTCAGTGTCGGGCTTTCACCGGTTGTACCGACCGGTACCAGACCGTTGCTGCCCTCACCGATGTGCCATTCCACCAGCTTTTTAAGCGTTTCCAGATCCAGCTCGCCGTTCCGAAACGGCGTGACGAGGGCAGGCATAGAACCTTTGAACATATTCACGCTCCTTTAGCATTATGGCCGGCAAATGGCCTGGGTTAACCCGATGTAAGCAGGATCGTGATTTGATCCCTATCATCGACGCAATAAGTATGAGAGCCTCTAGCCTTCAAACCCTAGGAAATGCAAGTGATCAGGCGTTTATTCATCAGTCTTTTACTGGTTTTGCTCACCGCTTTACCTGTGTCCGCCGACAGACCGCGCCCACTGGGGTGGGCATTGGATGCGGCGCGCAACGGGAATTGGCAGGCTGCAGCGCAGATCGCGGCACGCGATGGGCAAGTGGCCGCTGATGTCATTGAATGGATGCGCCTGCGCGATGGGCTTGGCACCTATGATGAGGTGGCGGCATTCCTTGAACGTCGTCCTGACTGGCCGGGCGAGCGGTATTTGAGGCGGCAATCCGAAACCACGCTGATGGCGCAAAGCGATGACCGGGTGATCGCATTTTTCGAGGAAACACCTCCGCAATCGCCTCAAAGCGCGTTGCGTTTCGCAAAGGCCCTCAAAGCGCGCCAACGCACCGAAGAGGCGGAGGCCATCATCACAGGCGCGTGGCGCAACATGCCGATGGGTGCTTCGGATCAGGCGGAATACATTGCCGCTCACGGGCGCATTTTGACGGCGCATCACGACGCACGCCTTGATTCGATGCTCTGGCAAGGCGCTGTCGGAAATGCGCGCAGGATGTTTGATCTGGCCTCGAAAGGGGCGATTGCAGCAGCCAAGGCGCGGCTGGCCCTGCGCGAAGAGACCCCCGGCGTCGATACCCTGATCGCGGCTGTGCCGGCCAGCAACGCAAAGGATGGTGGCCTGCAGTATGAGCGGTTCATGTGGCGCATCCGCAAAGGTCGCCGCGATGATGCCAAGGAGTTGATGCTGGCCACCTCGGTCAGTGCCGACCGTTTGGGCCGCCCCGAAGCATGGTCGAATCGCAGACGTGCACTGGCGCGGTTTGAAATGCGAAACGGCAGCGCCGAACGGGCATATGAACTGGCGTCGCGGCATTTTCTGACAGGCGGGTCTGCCTATTCCGATCTGGAGTGGTTGGCGGGCTACATCGCCTTGCAAAAGCTGAAGGAACCGCAGACCGCCCTGAAACACTTTGAAAACCATGATGCGGCTGTGCGCTCACCAATATCGAAGGGACGCGCGGGGTATTGGCGTGGTCGCGCCTATGAAGCCATGGGCAATGTCGCAGCAGCTGATCAGGCCTACGCGTCTGCTGCGCAATACCAAACATCTTTCTATGGTTTGCTCGCGGCAGAGCGGGCAGGGCTTCCCTTCGACATTGAACTCGCCGTTTCCGAACCGGAAACGGATTGGCGCAGTTCGGATCTTGCAAGAACACCCTTGTTCGAAGCCGGTTTGCTCTTGCAAGCCTCAGGGGAGCTCAATCTCGCTGAACGGTTCTGGACACATCTTGCGGAGAGCCTCGATGCGCAAAACGGCGCGTTACTGGCCAAGGCCGCCGTTGATGCCGGGCAGCCGCACCTGGCCGTCATGATTGGCAAACGCCTTGCCCAGCGGGCCATCGTCATACCCTACGGTTACTACGCCTTGCACCCGCTGGCAGAGCGCGCTCTGCCGATGGCACCCGAAATGTTGCTGGCAATTGCCCGCCGGGAAAGCGAGTTCGACCCCCGCGTCCAAAGCGGCGTAGGCGCAAGGGGACTGATGCAAATCATGCCCCGCACCGGCACTGAAGTTGCCCGCAAACTCGGACGCGCCGCAGAACATAGCACGGAACGTCTGATCTCGGACCCGGTCTATAATGCCGAGTTGGGTGCGGCCTATCTGGCAACGCTGGCGCGACGGTTCTCGGGCAATGTGATCATGATGTCGGCGGGGTACAACGCTGGTCCCAGCCGACCGGACCAATGGATGGACGTTTACGGTGATCCGCGTCGCGGTGATGTGGATATCGTGGATTGGATCGAACACATTCCGTTTCGCGAAACGCGCAACTATGTCATGCGTGTCTCGGAAAGCTTACCGATCTACCGCGCCCAGCTAGGAAAAAATCCGCTTCCCATTCCCTTCAGCAAGGAACTGACGGGGTCGACCCTATTAGACTACGCACCGAAAGGAGAGTGACTCACCAACCGGTGGCCCGTTGAGCGGGATCGCGCAAAACCCCGCAACTCATGTGCCTTTTCCGGCCATATCCCGCGATGCGCTGCACATCAAAACCCGCCGCACCCAGCGCGCGGCGAACAAAACCGGCGGCTGTATAGGTCGCGAAAGTGCCACCGGGCGCGGTATGAGAAGCGACATCATGCAAAAGCGCCTCACTCCATAATTCAGGGTTTTTCGCGGGCGAAAAACCATCCAGAAACCATGCATCCGCGTGCCCCTGCCACTGAGCCACAGTGTTTCGCGCATCCCCGATTATGACCTCAAGCTGGATGTCGGGCGCAAACTCAAAAACACCCCCCTCCGGCGACCACATGTCAATAAGGCGATCAACAGGCAGATCCGTTTCCCTATAAACGCTCAATGCCCTGAACATATCTGCCCGTGCCATCGGATAGGCTTCAAAGCTGGTGAACCGCATCTGCCCACACACCCCCTGCGCCTGCCACATCTGAGCTGCGGCCAGAAAATTCATCCCCGTGCCAAACCCAAGCTCAGCGATACGAAACGACCCACCAAACCGTTCAGGCAAACGGTTTCCGGCAAGGAAAACATGACGTGTTTCAGCCAAGCCATTTTCCAGGCTGTAGTAGGGATCATCAAATCTGGTCGATACCGGAACATCTTCCGACTGCCAGGTTACATCTGCGGTCTGGTTCTGCATGCGCGCGCCTTGTAAAGGGGTCCAAGACAAATACAACGCCGAGGCAGGAAGCACAAATTGGCAATGATTGATATCACCATTCGCGGGGCGGGTATTCTTGGATTATCAATCGCTTGGGTATGCGTGCAGCGCGGCGCACAGGTCCGAATTGTTGATCCGTTTGGCGCAGGTGCAGGCAGCAGTGGCGGCGTGGTCGGCGCGCTTGCCCCCCATGTGCCAGAAAACTGGAACCCCAAGAAAGCGTTTCAGTTGGACAGCCTGCTTATGGCGCAGGGGTTTTGGTCTGACGTGGCCGATGCAAGCGGCAAGAACCCCGGCTACATCAGAAGTGGCCGCCTGCAACCGATTGCGGATGAACATGCCCTCACGCTTGCACACCGCAGATGCGATACCGCCAAAGAGCTTTGGGGCGCGCATGCAAAGTGGCGCGTCGAGCCTGCAACACCTACCGAATGGTCACCCCCAAGCCCGACAGGTTGGCTGATAAGAGACAACCTGAGCGCCTTGATACACCCGAGGCTGGCCACAAACGCGCTTGCAGCCGCGCTCAAAAGCCGAGGGGTCAGCATTGAAACAGATGCCGCAGACCACGGGCAAACTGTCTGGGCTACCGGCGTTCATGGCCTGCAAATGCTCTCTGCGGCCCACCACCGTTCCGTTGGCAATGGGGTGAAAGGCCAAGCCGCCGTTTTTGATCATGACGCGGCGGGTCAGCCACAACTGTTTATCGACGGATTGCATATCGTGCCCCATGCAAACGGCACCGTTGCCATCGGATCGACCTCCGAAAGGGAGTATACCACCCCTGATCAAACCGACACGCAGCTTGATGCCTTGATCGAAAAGGCACGCGCGGTTTTTCCAACTCTGAAAACTGCCAGAGTGATCGAGAGATGGGCCGGCGTGCGCCCTCGCAGCCGCAGCCGCGCCCCGATGCTCGGCGCATGGCCGGGCCGGGACGGGCATTTCATCGCGAACGGCGGCTTTAAAATCGGCTTTGGCATGGCCCCAAAGATCGCCCATGTGATGGCCGATTTGCTTTTGGAGGGCAAAGATACCATTCCCGAAGGCTTTGAAGTCAGCGCATCCTTCTGAACCGCGACAAGCCCGGCCTATCGCGCGATTTCGTCACGCAGGTTTTGCATCAGTTGGGTAAGTGTCTTTTGATAGAACTCAGATACCAACTGCCCGTTGTCATCAAACTGGTTGCTGCTATCGGCCAGGTGCATTTCGGGGCCTTGCAGGATGCGCGGCTGGAAGGGCACCATAAACCCGCGCAGCACCATCTGCGCGCGTTCCCCGCCCGCGCGTCCCGCAGCGGCAGACATCACGGCAACAGGTTTGGATTTCCACGGCGCGTCCTTCGTACGCGACACCCAATCCAAAGCATTTTTCAGGACACCTGATGGTCCCTTGTTGTATTCCGGGGTCGAAATGACAACCGCATCGGCTGAGGCAATCTGTTCTGCCAGAACGGCAACTTCACTCGGAATGCCCTGCGCCGATTCTGCGTCACCATCATAGAGCGGCAGCCGAAGGCTGGCTTCGACATAGGTGCATTCGCCAAAGAGCCGCGCGGCTTCACGCAGCAACTTGCTGTTTGTCGAATCCTGCCGCAATGCCCCGGACAGTCCGAGCAGTGTAAGTTGAGCCATCGTTTAGAACCTCTTGATTATTTTTACTTACAGTGATGCGCCCATCGCAAAAGACAAGAGGCCCCACCCTCAGGGCGAGGCCTTTTTCACTTTGGTGATGGGTTATGCGGTTGGCAAAATGATGATCTCGACCCGACGGTTTTGCGCCTTGCCTGCTTCGTTGAGGTTGCTCGCAACAGGCTGGCTCTCTCCGCGTCCAATGGTCTGCAGCCGTGATGGTGTGACGCCAGCATCCATCAGGATGCCAGCAACCGACCCCGCGCGCCGCTCAGAGAGCCGTTGATTGTAAGCGGCGTCTCCATCGCTATCCGTGTGACCGATGACCTGAATGGTCGAGGCCGGATAGTTTTGCAGGCTGCCCGCAACGGTATAAAGGTCGTTCTGCAAATCCGGACGTACCGAAAAACTGTCCGTCGCGAAAAGCAAATCCTGCGGCAGGCTCACGATCAGACGATCCCCGGTGTTGGTTATCTGCACATCATCATTGCCAAGATCGCGGCGCAACTCCGCTTCCTGCTGGTCAAGATTGTACCCGATGCCTGCGCCAATCGCGCCGCCGACGACCGCGCCGATCACCGCGCCCCTGTCCCGGTTGCCATCCCCGCGGGACAACGCGCCCGCCAGCGCACCCGCTCCTGCCCCGATCAACGCGCCTTGCTGCGTCTTGGATAAGTTAGGGTTTTGGTTCAATTGCGCGGGATCTGTGCAGGCGGCCAAACTCACAACGCCTGCCATCGCCAAAGCGACTGGTTTACTGAATAATTTCATATTTACTGCCTTCTCGGTTGCCGCCCCGTTCGGGCGGGGCGGCGTTATGGTCCGTCAGCATATATGGGATACGCGGCCCGGCAAACAAAGGGGAAAAATCGACAGGCGACATCCCGCCGGTAAACTTTATGTTTCCAGTTCGACCGCCTCATAGGCAAGCATCGCGCGTTTCATGGGGATGCCCCAGTGATACCCCCCCAGACCGCCGGATTTACGCAGGGCACGGTGACAGGGAATGATCCAACTGATCGGATTTCTGCCCACAGCCGTACCAACCGCGCGCACCGCACGCGGCGCACCAACAGCTTGCGCGATTTCGGAGTAGGTCGTGACATGGCCCGTCGGAATGGACAAAAGCGCTTCCCAGACTTTTATCTGGAACGGCGCACCAATCAAAAACAACGGTGTGGTATCCAGCGCGCCATCCTTGGCACCGAACGCCTGCAACACCCATGGGCGCAGCATCATCGGGTCTTCGACATAGGACGCCTGCGGCCAGCGCGCGGCAAGATCCTCAAATGCAGTTTCAGCGCCCATTTCCGCCGCAAATCCCATGCCGCAGATGCCTTTTTCCGTGCCCATGACAATCGCGGGGCCAAAGGGGCTTTCGAACCAGCCCCAGTAAATGGTCAATCCCGCCCCCTTGCGCGCGAATTCACCCGGGCTCATCGCTTCCCACCGCAGGAACAGATCATGCAAACGCCCGCTGCCGGACAAACCCACAGCATGAGATGCCGCAAGCGTCGAAAACCGTTCACTCAGCAGGGTTTTTGCATGTCCAAGGGTCAGATACTGCTGATACCGTTTCGGGGAAACGCCCACCCACCGCGAGAATACACGCTGAAAATGCGCAGGGGACATCCCCATGTTTGCGGCAATCTCATCAAGGGAGATGGGCTGATCCGTTTGATCAATCAGTTCGATCGCCCGACGTATCACTTGGTAATGATAGGCGCCTTCGGTGGTTTGTGGCAGGGTCTGGTGCTGTGTCATGGCGCATGTTTACGCCGTTATCGAGGGCCACGCGACCCGTTTCATGCGGTTACACCCTGCCCCTGTTCACTGAAAATTGCGGCACGCCATGCAGGTTCGCAGCAACGGTGCACGCCGGACATTCAAATCAGCGGATCATGCTCTTGCCCGTGCGCGGGAAAGGACGCATACCACCACCATGGCAAAACAACTCGATTATCATACGATCCGGGAAATTTTTACACGCTTTCAGGCGGCTGATCCAGAACCCAAGGGCGAGCTTGAGCATGTGAACGTCTATACGCTGGTTGTGGCTGTCGCCCTCAGCGCGCAGGCCACGGACGCGGGCGTCAACAAAGCCACACGTGCGCTGTTCAAGATCGCGGATACCCCGCAAAAGATGTTGGATCTGGGGCTTGAAGGTGTCACGGAGCACATCAAGACAATCGGTCTTTTTCGTCAAAAGGCCAAGAATGTCATCAAGCTGAGCCAGATTCTTGTTGATCAATATGGCGGCGTTGTACCCAACAGCCGCGCCGCACTGCAAAGCCTTCCGGGTGTGGGTCGCAAGACGGCCAACGTGGTGTTGAACATGTGGTGGCAGCAGCCTGCACAGGCCGTGGACACGCATATCTTTCGGCTCGGAAACCGCACCGGGATCGCCCCCGGCAAGACGGTCGACATCGTCGAGCGCGCCATCGAGGATAACATTCCGGCAGATTTCCAGCTTCATGCGCATCATTGGATGATCCTGCATGGGCGCTACCACTGCAAAGCGCGCAAGCCCCTGTGCGGGACCTGCATCATAAACGATCTCTGCCCATTTGAGGACAAAACCGAATGACACAATACGAAGTGGTCGGCATCGGAAACGCCGTTGTCGACGTGATCAGCCATGCCGATGACAGTTTTCTCGCCCATATGGGCATCGAAAAAGGCATCATGCAGCTGATCGAACGCGACCGGGCCGAGGTGCTTTATGGCGCGATGCAGGATCGCCTGCAAACACCGGGCGGCTCGGTTGCCAATGCCATTGCAGGTGTCGGCGCTCTGGGCTTGCCGACAGCCTTTATCGGGCGGGTGCACGACGATGCTTTGGGCCGGTTTTATGCAGAATCCATGCGCGATGGTGGCACCGATTTCGTGAATGCGCCGGTGCAGGGTGGGGATTTGCCAACCTCACGTTCCATGATTTTCGTCTCCCCCGATGGTGAGCGGTCGATGAACACATACCTTGGTATTTCAACGGACCTTGGCCCGGCGGACGTGCCCGAAACAGTCGCATCCAATGCCAAGATCATCTTTCTTGAGGGGTATTTGTTTGACAAGGACCACGGCAAAGAGGCGTTTTTGCAAGCCTCCCGTCTGGCTTGTGCGGCAGGTGGTAAAGCAGGGATCGCCATCTCCGACCCCTTTTGTGTCGAGCGGCACCGCTCTGATTTCCTGACCCTGATCGAGAACGAACTGGATTACGTGATCGGCAATCAGCACGAGATTGAATCGCTCTTTGAAACCGATCTTGAAACCGCGCTCGCGAAAACGGCGGCGATCTGCCCCCTGGTGATATGCACGCGATCAGGCGATGGCGTCACCGTGGTTTCAGGGGATGAACGCATTGATGTCCCCGTGCAGACGGTCACACCCGTGGACGCAACCGGGGCGGGCGATCAATTCGCCGCCGGGTTCCTCTATGGCATGGCAACGGGGCGCGATCTGACGACCTGCGCGCGGATGGGCAATCTTTGCGCAGCCGAAGTCATAAGCCACGTTGGCCCCCGGCCCCTGATCGACATGATGGCGGAATTCCGTAAGGCGGGACTGGTCTGACAATGCTCGGCAATGGCTTCCACGGCATTCCCGCAGGCAAACTGGCGATGATCGTCACCTATCTGGAAATGCGCGAACGCGCGGCGGTAACACCCCGCCCTCTGCCCGAAGGTCTCGCGTTGCGTGAGGTGGCAGCCGACCCGATCTGGTTTCGCGACATCTTCACGCGCGTGGGGTCGCTGAACTGGCTCTGGTACGGGCGGCTAAAACTGAACGACACAGATTTGGCCGCGATCTTGCAAGACCCGAAGGTCGAGCACTACACGCTGACTAAAGACGGTAAGGACGAAGCCCTGCTGGAACTGGATTTTCGGGAGGATGGCGTTTGTGAACTGGCGTATTTTGGCCTGACGCCTGCGCTGATCGGCATGGGTGCCGGGCGCTGCCTGATGAACGAAGCGATCATGCGCGCCTGGGCGAGGCCTATTTCGCTGTTGCACGTGCACACCTGTACGCTCGACAGCCCGCAAGCGCTCGATTTTTACCGCCGCAGCGGTTTTACCCCTGTCCGCCAGGAAGTCGAAATAGACGATGATCCGCGCATCCTTGGCATTCTGCCCAGAACCGCAGGCGCGAATATTCCAATCTTTGACCCCTAAAGATGCGCCTCAAAAGCATCGAGTACGGCCACGTAAACGTCCCGCTTGAAGGGAACGATATTCTCAACCAAATCCGCCGCAGGCAGCCAGCGCCACTGTGAGAACTCCGGATGTTCGGTTGCGATGTTGATATCGCTGTCTGCCCCGTGAAAGCGCATCAGAAACCACTTCTGCTCTTGCCCACGGTATCGCCCTTTCCACAGCTTTGGCACCAGATCATAAGGCAGATCATAAGGCAGCCAGTCTTCCGTCTCCGCCACCACCTCGGCCAATTCAGGGTTCACACCTGTTTCTTCCCATAATTCACGCAAGGCGGCGGCGCGCGGGTCTTCACCTTTTTCAACCCCACCCTGAGGCATCTGCCATGCGGCGACGTTGTTATCGCGCCGCTGCCCTACGAAAACCTCGCCCTGTCCGTTCATCAACATCACACCCACGCAAGGACGATAGGGCAGTCTGGCGATCTCTTCTGGGGTCATGACGGGTCCTTTTCCGCTGGGTCGCATTTTGTTTTTTCGTGTGCTTAATGATTTGTCAGGCATACGCAAAAAACCCATCGCACAAAAGCCCGGTCGGGCCAAAGGGGACGAGGAACATCCCGGCATGCGCATTTGCGATTGTGACGCGGCGTTGCGCGTGACAGGCTTTGCCGGATAATGCCATGTCACGACAATAATGACCGGGGAGGGTTTCGAATGGCCAACTATCCAAATCTACTGGCGCCGCTGGATCTTGGCTTTACGACGCTGAAAAACCGCGTGTTGATGGGGTCGATGCACACTGGCCTTGAAGAAACCAAGGACTGGAACCGGGTCGCTGAGTTTTATGCCGAACGCGCCAGAGGCGAGGTCGCCCTGATGGTCACAGGCGGGATTGGCCCCAACCTCGAAGGCTCTGTCCTGCCGGGTGCGGCCATGATGGTCAGCGATCAGGATGTGGCAAACCACAAGGTCATTACGGATCGGGTGCATGAGGCGGGCGGCAAAATCGCCATGCAAATCCTGCATGCGGGCCGCTACGCCTATGGGCCCAAATGCGTCGCACCCTCGGCCATCAAATCCCCGATCTCGCCTTTCGCACCGGCCGAGTTGGACGCCGACGGGATCGAAAAACAGATCAGCGATATCGTTGCCTGCGCCGCCCGCGCGCAGGAGGCCGGATATGACGGCGTCGAGATCATGGGATCTGAGGGATATTTCCTGAACCAGTTTCTGGTCACCCATACCAACAAGCGCACGGACGAATGGGGCGGGTCATATGAAAACCGCATGCGCCTGCCTGTTGAGGTCGTGCGCCGCGTGCGCGCGGCTGTGGGCACCGATTTCATCATCATCTACCGGCTGTCGATGATTGACCTGATTCCGAACGGCTCCACCCATGACGAGGTCGTTCAGCTTGCACAGGCGGTCGAGGCGGCAGGCGCCACGATCATCAACACCGGCATCGGCTGGCACGAAGCGCGCATTCCGACAATCGCCACATCCGTTCCCCGCGCGGCCTTTGCATGGGTCACCAAAAAGCTGATGGGCAAGGTCGGGATTCCGGTCATTACCTCCAACCGCATCAACACGCCAGACGTTGCCGAGGAGGTACTTGCCACCGGCTGCGCCGATATGGTGTCGATGGCGCGCCCGATGCTGGCAGATGCGGATTTTGTGCTCAAAGCCATGCGCGGTAAATCGGGCGAAATCGCACCCTGCATCGCCTGTAATCAGGCCTGTCTGGACCATACGTTCAGCGGGAAAATATCCAGTTGCCTTGTGAACCCGCGCGCCTGTTATGAGACCGAATTGAAAATCGAACCCGTCACACGACCAAAGGCAATTGCCATCGTCGGCGCAGGCCCTGCGGGCCTTTCCACCGCAATCACAGCAGCGCAGCGGGGCCATAATGTCACCCTGTTCGATCAGGCGGATGAAATCGGCGGCCAGCTCAACATGGCGAAACAAGTGCCGGGGAAGGAAGAGTTCTGGGGCCTTGTGGATTGGTACCGCATCATGCTGGACACCACCGGCGTCACGGTATCACTGGGGCAGCCCGTAGGTGCGGATGATTTAAAAACCTTTGATGAGGTAGTTGTTGCGACAGGCGTGGTCCCGCGCGACCCCGGCATCGAGGGGCAGAATGCGCCGAATGTTGTCAGCTACATCGAAGTTCTGCGCGGTACGGCTCAGGTCGGAAAACGCGTCGTGATCGTGGGCGCGGGCGGCATCGGGTTCGATGTGGCTGAATACCTTGTGCACGAAGGTGAAAGCCCCACGGTAAATCTGCCCGAATGGATGCGCGAATGGGGTGTTTCTGACCCGGGCGAAAACCGGTCGGGCCTTGCACCGGAAGGTCCGCAGCCCGCCCCGCCCGCGCGCGATGTCACCTTGCTGCAGCGCAAGGCGGAGAAGCCCGGGAAACGGCTGGGCAAGACCACAGGCTGGATTCACCGGGCGGCGCTTGCCATGAAAAACGTCAAAATGAAGGGCGGCGTCAATTACGAGAGCGTTAAGGACGGCGGGCTTTTGGTGTCCTTCGGTGAGGCCCGCGAAAATCCCACTCTGATCGAGGCCGACACAATCGTGTTATGCGCGGGGCAACTGCCCGAAAGATCGCTTGCGGATGCACTTGATGCTGCTGGCACGCCCTATCACATCATCGGCGGTGCAGATGTGGCCGCAGAACTGGATGCCAAACGCGCAATTGATCAGGGCACGCGTTTGGCGGCAGTACTTTAGAAACTCACTCGACGGTAATGGTAATTACCTCGGACACGATGGGCGTTGCATGTGGTACATGCCCCGAGTCTCCCAAAACAAGCTGGAGCGTGTGCTGACCAGCGGGCAACTCGATTTCCGTTTCGGTCTGACCACCACCGAAATGGATGTGGTTTTCATCAGCCGGAATACCATTTGCCAACTCGTCAGCACCGTCTTCGCCCTCACCAAACGGCGCACGGTTAACGAACAGGTGATGATGCCCCGTCATCTCTTTTTCCGTGCCCGCCGGGGCGACGCCCATCCCGCGCAAACCGAACTTTACCCGCACGGGCGAAGATACGGTTTGGCCGTCTTCAAGGTTGATAAAATACACTTCGGCATCCGGGTTCGCGGGGGTTTCGCCGCCAGCCCACGCAAATGACGCGGTCAGAACAAATGCCGCGATGAAGCCTGCAATACGTCTCATTTCATAATCCTCCCTTTGATTGTGACCTTAAACGATAGCCTGAGGCGTTCACTCGTCCAGCGATCCGGGCGGATCGGTTGGTCAACACATCGTGTAGCTTCACATGAACCGCGGCATTTTCGATCCCGGAAACAACCCTGGAATGATTCTTGGTCCCGGTATCAACGCGCCTCATTTTGAGGCATTGATCGCCACATTTTCGACAAATTTTAGAGGATTTATACTTAAAACCATCCAGTTCCAGCATGCGTTGAAACACAGTGAAACATGCCAAATCCAATCACCGGTGCAACGAAACCGCCTTGAAACAAAGGCTATCGCCTTGGTTTTCGACATGATGGTTTCCACATAGCGAACGATCCACCCAAAAAACGTGATACTGTCCCAGAGCTGCCGCGTTCCTGCCAGAATTGCCCCGCATAAAAGAGTCCGAAGCAATTCGAAGGGAAGAGTGATGGACCGGCTCACGGAAATGGAAGCCTTTGCGATGGTGGTGGATCAGGGTGGCTTTACCGATGCCGCCAAGAAACTGGGCATCTCGAAATCCGCCGTCTCGAAACATGTGTCCTCGCTTGAGGCGCGGCTCGGCGCACGGCTTTTGAACAGAACGACGCGCCGGGTCAGCCCGACCGAAATCGGTCTTGCCTATTATGACCGGGCCCGCCGCGTTTTGAACGACGCGGGCGAAGCAGACGCGCTGGTGACATCCATGCAGAGCGCGCCTTCGGGACTGCTGCGGATTTCTGTCGCAACTGATTTTGGTGTGAACCATCTGTCGCCCGTTCTCAGCGAATTTTTATCGGATTTCCCGGATATCACGGTGAACATGGTGCTCAACAATCGCTACGTCGAACTGATCTCGGAAGGGTTCGACATGGCCGTGCGGATAGGCGAGCTTGAGGACAGCACATTGCGCGCGCGCAAACTGACCGAGACGACCAAACGGATGATCGCCAGCCCGGGGTACTTTGAAAAATATGGCCGCCCGGAAAAAATCGACGACCTGAACGCGCATAAACTGCTGCATTACTCCAATCAGTCATCAGGTAACGTCTGGAAAATCACTGCGCCATCGGGTGAAAAGCGTCAGGTCCGCACCGCTGGCTGGCTCAGCGTCAATGACGGTCAATCCTTGCTGAACGCAGCCATTTCAGGGCTGGGGATCGCCTATCTTCCCAGTTTTCTATACGCAGAAGCGATGGAAAAAGGTCTCGTCGAAGATGCCATTCCCGACCTCCCGATGGAGATGCAGGGCATCTATGCGGTCTATCCTCCAGGTCGCTTCACCCAACCCAAGGTCCGCGCCTTCATCGATTTTCTGGTCAATGCCTTTGCCGAAAAAGGACCGACAGAATGGTAAGGTGACAGCCTGACCAACGCGGGGCGTCCCAGAGCGGACGGCGCAGTTTCATTGCGTGTTGAGCAGAACGACCTCAACCCGGCGGTTCAACCTGCGCCCCTCTTCGGTCAGGTTTGAGGCAATCGGTGCCAGATAGCCCATGCCCTCCGCATCAACCTGATCCGGTGACACGCCATATGTTTCAATCAACCGGCTGCGCACCGATCGGGCGCGCGCGCGTGACAGGGAAATATTCGCCGCCAGCGTGCCGGTCGCATCGGTATGCCCAACCAAGGCAACGCGCATATCTTGCGAACGCGTCAGGAAATCAGAAAGCTCCTTCAAGGCCGAAAACGGACCCGGTCCGAGATCCGACGTCCCGACAGAGAACTCAAGCCCCGGCAACACATAGCGACCGTCCCGGCGCAGCAGCTGCACGCCTTGTTCCGCGTCTTGCACTTTGGGCATCGTCTCACGCTCTATCGGACGCTCTTTAGGCACGATTGCTGACACATCCATGTCCTCATCAACCAAAACGACCTGCACATAGGATGACGATGCTGTTGTACTGACCAAAACACCAACAGCTTTTCCGGGGCCGTTCGTCCTTGTGGAAAACGCTGTCAGATAGCGGTACTGCGAAATGTTGACATACATATTCGGGCCCGGCAGCACCTCGATGTTGAAGCGAAAGTCAAACCCCCCGCAGACCCGCGCATCACATTCAAAAGCCAGATCAAACCCCTGCGCCTGTAACTGGTCGCGCAACGGGGTGATCACCTGCAACGGGGTCAAACCGGGCGCAGATATCCGCCAGCTGCGGCGCAAAACCCGTCCTTCCATGGTTTTGGAAGGGACCGAAACGCCGTCAAACGGCGCGATGGGCAGATCATAGCTGTCCAGAGGGGATGCACGTTCCAGCGTCAGCCTGGCACTGGCGGGCAAGTCCAGTTCAAGTGCCGCAAGCGGGGCGGCAAATCCCATCAACGCGAGCACAACCGCGACGCAAGATGCATGACATCTGATCATCTGGCCTGTGCATGATATTCGACATTCGGGCGCATATCCGTCGCGCTTGCCACCCGGTTGGTCATGTTGAAAAAGCCCGCCACGTTGGCAATGTCCCAGATATCGGCATCGCTGAAGCCCGCGTCGCGCAAAGCTTGCCTGTCGGGTTCTTCTATGGTCGCGCTGGCCTGCGTCATTTTCGTGGCAAAATCCAGCATGGCCCGGTGCCGCGGATCAAGATCAGCCACCCGGTAGTTCATCACCAGCGCTTCGCCCAAAGCCGGATCACCAGACATTGCGCGCACCGCCGCACCATGGGCGACAAGGCAGTAAAAGCACTTGTTGATAGAGGACACAACGACCGCAATCATTTCACGTTCCAGCTTGCTCAGCCCCGACGGCGCGAGCATCAGATTGTTGTACATGCCGGTGAACGCGTCCAGTTTTTCGGTGTCAAACGCATAGGCCTTCAGGACATTCGGGATCATTCCCAGCTTTTCCATACAGACATCAAAATACTTTTGCGTATGGGCCGGAAGTGGGTCCTGCATCGGCAGGTTCAATGCCGTTGGAAGGGAGTGATCAGCCATGGCGCGGGTCTCCGGTAAGGGTTTTGTAACGATAATGGTACTGCGCCGCCGCCTCGAAGCCCAGACCGGAATAAAGCGCCAGCGCTGCGGTATTTTCTTTGGTGCACAGAACAGCCATGGTGTCCGCCTGCTGCGCGTGCGCCCAAAACGCAGCCTCGCGCATGATCCACTCCGCCACGCCCTGACGGCGGTGTTCGGGCAGGACCTCAACGGCGTGCACCATCGCCACCGAACCATGTGCGGCCACAAAAGCTGTTCCCGCCGGGCGCTGATTGTTGCGCGCCAGAATGGCCGTTTTCACCTTGGCGCGCGCCATAACCTCCAGACGGGCCGGACCGATCCCGCCCTTGGCCCAGATTTCGGCCATGATCGCCAAGGGCTCCCAGATTGTGAAGGCCGCCAACCTCGGCACCGGCTTGTCCGTCAACGCAGCTACCGGAGACGTCAGGATCACAACCGGATCGACCAGATCGTAGCCGCGCGCATCAAGGGCCGCGTCGAGCGTATCATCCGCGTCCCGCACCATAAACAGCGCATCCTGACCCAGCTGTTTCATTGCGCCTTCGGCGGCTTCGATATCCGGGTCGGACACGCCTGCACGTGGCGTGGCTGCCGAAACACGCTTGCCGCCCCCCTGCCCGTCCCGCAGCACCCAATGCGCGGTTTCGACGTAGCGCGCCGCGGGCCAGGTGGCATCCACCGCGGCAAAGAGTTGCGCCCGCGTCAGGCTCACCGTTGCAGCGCCAGTGCAAGTTTCGACATCGCTTCCTGCACAACAGAGGCATCCGTGCCCCGGATTACGATGTTTGCACCATAGCTGCCGGTCGTCTTTTGAAACGGATAGGACCCCATGCTGAGGTCCGGGTATTGCCGCGCCAACTCTCCCAAAGGCCCCGCAATGTCCCCTTCGCCCCGGTCAACCTGCAGCGTTTCAGAGATGATCCGCGCGCCGCTGGTCAGGGTCGGCAGGACTGCCGCGACCATGGCCCGGAAAACCGATGGCACACCGGCCATCACATAGACATTTTCGACAATGAACCCCGGTGCCACAGAGACAGGGTTGTCGATCAGCACGCCGCCTTCGGGAATACGGGCCATCCGCAGCCGCGCGGCGTTCAACTCGGTGCCCGACTTGGCGTAATGCGCCTCAAGCAGCGCGCGCGCATCGGCGCGGACATCAATCGTGCGATCGAAGGCTTCGGCAATGCAATCGGCGGTAATATCGTCATGGGTCGGGCCGATCCCCCCGCTGGTGAACACATATGCATGGGCTTGCGATAGGGCGCGCACCGCCGCGATTATTGTGTCCTTTTCATCGGGCACAACGCGCACCTCGCGCAGATCTATCCCGGCTTCGGTCAATTCGCCTGCCAGATGATACATATTCGCGTCGCGCGTCCTGCCGGACAGGATTTCGTCTCCGATCACCAACATGGCGGCACTGGGGTTTGGCATGTCTTTAGCGTCCTTGCGTCTGTCTTGGCGGCAGGTATAGACCTCGGATCATGCGCTTTCAAACCGAACTTGTCCCCGCACGCCTGACACGCCGCTATAAACGCTTTCTGGCGGATTGCGTGCTTGATGCCGACGGTGCAGAGATCACGGCCCATTGCGCCAATCCCGGTTCCATGATGGGCCTGGCCGCACCCGGCACCCGTATCTGGCTTGAACCCAACGATGATCCCAAGAAAAAGCTCAAATTCGGCTGGCGTCTGGTGGACCACGAAAACGGGCATTTCACCGGTGTGGATACGTCCCTGCCCAACCGCGTACTGAAAGAGGCGCTCGTGGCCAGACATGTGGAGACCCTGTCGGGCTATGGCACCGTCAGACCCGAGGTCAAATACGGTCAAAACAGCCGGATCGACTTTCTTTTGAGCGAAGACGGCCTGCCGGATGCCTATGTCGAAGTGAAAAGCGTCACCCTGAGCCGTCAGACCGGGCAGGCCGAATTCCCCGACAGCGTGACCGCGCGCGGTGCCAAACACCTGCAGGAACTGGCCGATATGGCGCAGGCGGGTCACCGCGCGATCATGCTTTACCTTGTGCAACGCACAGATTGCACAAGTTTCACGCTGGCCGGAGATATCGACCCGACCTATGCCGCGGCATTTCGCAGCGCACGGGACAGAGGCGTTGAAACTCTTTGTCTGGGCACCAATATCACGCCACAGGGCATTGAGGTCGCGGGCGCGATCCCCATTCGCCTGTGATGCGGTCTGGTTCTCGCACCCAAGGCGCGTTAGAAGGCCGCTAAAGACGCACGATGGAGACGCAGGTGAACCAAGACCTCAAAGGCCGCCAGACCAAGGACGGCATCAGGATATACGACGCCGCAGATTTCGCCGGCATGCGCAAGGCCGGTGCGCTGACGGCGCGTATATTGGATGACATTGCCGATCTTGTTTTCGTCGGGCAGACAACGGGTGCCATCGACAAAAGGATCGAAGAGATGGTCGAAGAGGCGGGCGCCACCTCGGCCACGATCAATTACAAGGGTTACAAACACGCCAGCTGCATTTCGGTCAACAGTGTCGTCTGCCATGGCATTCCCGGCGCGCCGATCCCGAAAAGCGGCAGCGAGACGATCTCCAAGGATCCCGAAAAGCGCCGCGATGACGATGTGCTGCGCGATGGCGACATCCTGAACATCGACGTCACTGCGATCGTGGATGGCTGGTTTGGTGATTCCAGCCGGATGTATGTGGCAGGCACCGCGCCGAAAAAGGCACAAAAGCTCATTCAGGTGACACATGACGCGCTGATGCGCGGCATCGAAGCGGTCAAACCCGGCAACACCTTTGGTGATATCGGATATGCCATCCAGAGTTTCGTGGAAAGCAACCGCATGTCAGTCGTGCGCGATTTCTGCGGTCATGGGTTGGGGCGTGTGTTTCATGCACCGCCCAATGTGTTGCACTATGGCCGACCCGGCACCGGCGCGGTTCTGGAAGAAGGCATGTTCTTTACCATCGAGCCGATGGTCAATCTGGGGCGGCCCGAAACGAAAACGCTGGCCGACGACTGGACCGCCGTGACACGGGACAAAACACTCTCTGCGCAGTTCGAACATTCCATCGGTGTGACGGCGGATGGTGCGGAGATCTTTACGCTGTCACCTGCCGGCAGGTTCCATCCGACGTCGGGCTAGGGGTCATCCGCGCGCTTTGAGACCTCTTTGCGCAGCAAGGCCAGCAACAGCGTTTCACCGCCCCAGGGCTGCACCGCATCGCCGATAAACACCGGCCCGGACCTTTTGCGCGGCGGCTCAGGCGCAGCGGTTGTGCGCGCGGGCATGGACCAAAAATGCGACAGGGAAGTTGCGAACATAGCGCAGCCTAGCACGTCATGTGGAGATTTTCGACAACAAGGTGATATGTGTGTCGCCGTATCTTCTGTAATCGACCTCGGTATAACCCGAGGGCGGCGGCATCGCGCTGGCCTCTTCCCAGACCACGAACGCATCCGGTGACAGCCAGTTTCCCGCCTCGGCACGCGCAAGGGCCGCCGCGCCGAGGCCCTTGCCGTAGGGGGGGTCCAGAAACACCAGATCAAAGGGCTCCGATTTGCACTGAGGCAGTTGGCGCAGATCACAGCGGTGTATCTGTGTCAGGCCTTCAACCCGCAGTTTACGGATGTTTTCCCGCAGCAAACGCCCCGCAACGCGCCCGTCATCCACGAAACTCACATGCGCCGCCCCACGCGACAGGGCCTCAAGCCCCAAAGCGCCAGTGCCCGCGAACAGGTCCAGCACACGCGCGCCGTCGATCACATCGTGATGGGAAAGAACGTTAAACAGGCTTTCGCGCACGCGGTCCGTCGTTGGGCGCAGGTGTGCAGCGGCGTCGCCCTTGCCCACACTGGCAAGCGTGACGCTGCGAAACTGGCCGGCGATAATTCTCACCCCTGCAACAGCGGCTTTAGGTCTGCCGATGAGTCCGCAACGATGGCGCGATCCGCCGTTTTCCCCGCCTCGATCAATCGCTTCCCGATCATATAGGCACGCGGGTCGTTCATCGCATCCACGGCCAAAAGCCTGTCGCCACTGTAATACCAGAACGACGCCGTTTGCCCCTCACCAATGCGCGGCACAACATCTGTATATCCAGTATTCAGCCCAGCAATCTGTAACTTTACATCGTACTGATCCGACCAGAACCATGGTTTGGCGGTATATTCCTTTTCAGCGCCCATGATGTTTTCAGCTACGGTTTCCGCCTGATCAATGGCATGCGGCACGCTTTCGAGCCGGATACGCGCTTGCTGATAGGGAAAAGACGCGCAATCCCCCGCCGCCCAGACATGCGGCACAGACGTGCGGCCATGCACATCGGTTGCAATGCCATTGTCGATCTTAAGTCCGGCGGCTTCGGCCAAGCCCGTATTCGGCGCGATACCAACCCCGACGATCACGTAATCCACCGCGATTTCGGAGCCGTCCGACAGCCGTGCCCCAGTCACCGTTTCATCCCCGATCAGGCGTTCCAGCCCGACACCTTCGCGCAGATCGACGCCATGCGCGCTGTGCAAACTGCGAAAATACGCGCTTGTCTCCGGGGCTGCGACGCGTTGCAAGATGCGTTCGGACATCTCCACCAGCGTCACGCACAGCCCCAGTTTGGCCGCCACCGCTGCGGCCTCCAGCCCGATGTAGCCGCCACCAACGATCAAGACCCGGGCGCCTGCGCGAAAATGCGAGGTCATCGCATCCGCATCCGCCAGATCGCGCATCACAAAGACATGGCCAAGATCGCCGCCAATCGCAGCAGGCAGACGGCGCGGGGTGGAGCCTGTCGTGAACACCAGATCGTCGAAGTCCAGCGTTTCACCCGCCAGATGGACCTTGCGCGCACCGCACTCAACCGCTTCGACAACCGTGTTCAGACGCAGGTCAATGTCATTATCCGCATAAAACCGCTCCGGCCGCAGGAACAGACGCTCAAGCGCCATCTCGCCCATCAGATAGGCCTTGGACAAGGGCGGGCGTTGATAGGGTGCCACGGGTTCCGCGCCGATCAGGGTCACCTGACCATCGAACCCGGCGTTGCGCAGCTTGGCCACGCAGGACGACCCCGCCTGACCCGCTCCGATCACCACGACATGGCTCATCTTATCCCCCCTCTTTCGGAAACTACTGGTCGCCTGAGACGCAGCACCCTATATCTTTGCGAGGACCAAACGCAAATACCTGAAAGGCGTAGCACATGACAATTTCGCAAGGCGATCAACTTCCCGACGCAACTCTGGTGCAGATGGGCGCGGAGGGACCAGCGCCTGTCTCGATGGCCGAGAAAACCAAGAACCGCAAGGTAGTGATCTTTGCCGTACCGGGCGCGTTTACGCCCACATGCCATTCCGCGCATGTTCCAAGCTTCGTGCGCACCAAGGCACAGTTTGATGCCAAGGGCGTGGAGGAGATCATCTGTGTTTCGGTAAACGACCCTTTTGTCATGCAAGCGTGGGGTGAAGCGACCGGGGCCACAGCAGCAGGTATCACCATGTTGGGAGATGCGGACAGTTCATTTACCAAAGCGCTTGGCATGGACTTCAGCGCGCCACCCGCAGGGCTGACGGATCGGTCCAAACGCTACGCGATGCTGGTTGAGGACGGCAAGGTGACCTTGCTGCAGGAAGAAGAGAGCCCCGGCACCTGCGAAGTTTCCGCCGGTGAAGCCCTTTTGGCGAATATGTAAACGAAAAAAGCCCGGGCACCCCCTGTGCCCGGGCTTTGCTGCATCCGGGTTTAACCGGCCGCCTGAACGATGGTTGTTGTGGGGAACGGGATGTCCACACCACCGGCATCCAAGGCCTCTTTGACCTTGCGCTTCATATCGGCCTGATAGCCGAACAATTCACCCGCATCACACCAGACCCGCACCAGAAAATCGACCGAGCTTTCGCCGAGGTTATTGACCTGAATAAAGGGTTCCGGGTCTGTTTTGGACCGCGGATCGGCCATGATCGTCTCGCGGATGATACGCTCGGCCTCTGCGAGGTTCACGCCATAGCCCACACCAAAGGTCCATTCGGCGCGGCGCGTGTCGTTGGCAGAGTAATTCGTGATCACATTGCCCCAGACCTGCGCGTTCGGGATGATAACCTGCGCGTTGCTGATATCTGCAAGTTCGGTAAAATTCAGTGTCAGGGATTGAACCGTGCCCATTGTCCCGCCGACATCGACAAAATCGCCCAGTTTGATCGGCCTGAACAGGATCAGCATGACGCCCGCCGCGATATTGGACAAAGTGCCCTGCAAGGCCAGACCAACCGCAAGACCGGCCGCACCGATAACCGCAACCACCGATGTGGTCTGCACGCCAAATGTATTCAGGACAAACAGGATGGCAAAGCCAAGCACCACATAGCGGACGATGGCCGACAAGAAGTCGAATAGCATGTCATCAAGATTCTTGTGTTTGCGCCCGAGCGCGCGCACCCGTGCCTGAAGCCATGCCGAAACAATCCAGCCGAGGATCAGTATCGCAATGGCCGCCACGACGGACCCGACCGCAGACATCAGGAATTCGACCGACAGCAAATCCGCGACCGTCTTTCCCTGCCATACTTCTGTTTGCAATAGTGCCTGCATATTATGTTATCCTGCCAAACTGTCCATTTTACGGGCCAGTTTCGCATCCAATGTGCTCAGCCCACCCACATCATGCGTGGTCAGCACCACATTCACCGTTTTGTAAACATTGTCCCACTCTGGGTGGTGGTTCCATTTTTCAGCCCAGATCGCAACGCGTGTCATCCAGCCAAAGGCATCGACGAAATTGTCGAACACAAACGTCTTTTTGATCGCGTCCCGCCCCTCGACCATCTCCCAGCCTGAGGCGAAAAGCGGCTCCAGCAATGGGCCGCGTGTTTCGGTGCTTAGCTTTTCTGTCATTCCTGTTCCTCAACTTTGGCGCGCTTGAAGGGACCATAGGTGGTCAGCACGCTGATTTCCTGATCCACGGCCTCGCGTTCAGCCGTCAGATATTGATCAATCGCGTCTCTAAAACCCGGATCGGCAACCCAATGCAATGACCAAGTTGGCGTCGGCAAGTAACCGCGGGCCAATTTATGCTCGCCCTGAGCACCCGCCTCAACACGGTCAAGACCGAGCGAAATGGCAAGATCCATCGCCTGATAATAGCACAGTTCAAAATGCAAAAACGGATGGTGTTCGGTGCAGCCCCAATAGCGCCCAAACAGGGTCTTGGCGCCAATGAAATTCAGCGCGCCGGCAACCCAGCGCCCGTTCCGTTCTGCCAGAACGAGCGCCATGTCGTTGCGTAATGTCTCCTGCGCCACGTCGAAAAACGCGCGGGTCAGATAGGGGGTGCCCCATTTGCGCGCGCCGGTATCCTGATAGAACGCCCAGAACGCATCCCAATGCTCTGGCTGCAATTCATCACCTGTGAAGATTTGGATTGTGCCGCCAAAGCCCTGCGCCTTTGCGCGTTCCTTGCGGATGTTCTTGCGTTTGCGCGAGCTGAGCGAGTCCAGAAACGCGTCAAAATTCGCGTATTTGTCGTTGAGCCAGTGAAATTGCTGCGTTTTGCGCCGCATCAGCCCCAATTCTGCGCCGCGTTCTGCCTCTTGCTGCGTGCAAAACGTCACGTGGAGCGACGACACACGGTTGTTTGTGGCCAACTCGACCGCCCCTTGGGTGAGTGCTGCGAAACCGGTCTCCTCAAATCCGGGGCGAATCAGGAAACGTCGCCCCGTCGCAGGCGTATGCGGCACCGCGATCTGAAGTTTGGGATAATATCTGCCCCCTGCGCGCTCGTAGGCATGGGCCCAGTTGTGATCGAAAATATATTCGCCCTGACTGTGCGATTTGGCATACATCGGGGCCACGGCAATCAGCTTGCCCGATATCCACGCGGTCAGATACTGCGGCTGCCAGCCCGTGCCCGCACCAACGGACCGGCTTTGTTCCAACGCATCGAGAAACCGGTGGGTCGTGAAAGGATCAATCGCGCGCGCGCCACCGGTTTCTTCAGGGCAGGCGCAGGCGTCCCACTCTTTCGGGTCAATCTCCCGCAGGGAAGATATCAGCCGAATTTCAACTGCTTGCTCTGGCATGATCGCGCCCCAATCTCACAAGGCTTATGTGTGGCACAAGCCCATGGGATCAAGCGGCAATTGGCGCGAGATATTTCTCGAAGGTGATATTGTCCGCAATCTGGCGCGCGTGTGCTTCTTCTTGAGGTGAGCGCACTGTCCAGCACAGGATACGTGCGCCATCCGCTTTCAGGTCGGCCACCCGCGCGCGCCTGAGGTCCTCTTTCTGGTGGCTGATAAAGGAACAGGCCGCCCGGTCGTAATCCGGAATACCACGCAAAACATCACAGACCGACGCACCCAGATGAACAGAGGGTTCATAGGCGCATGTCACCAGCCCCCGGGGAACATCCGGCACAAGTTCGGCCAGCCGCAGCACCGAATGAGGGTTGAAAGACATCAGCGCGACAGGCCCCACATAGCCTTGCAAAGCCCGCGCCACACTGGCTTCCAGCGGGCCGATTTCCAGCCCCATTGCCCCATCCTGATCCTTGATCTCAATCAGCAGGGGCACCTGCCCCGCAACCAGATCAAGGATTTCGGGCAAGCCGGGAATGCCTTCTGCGCCCGCGCGCAACTGTGTCTTTTGCAAATCCGCCGCAGAGGTATCGCGCACACGTCCTTCGGCGGTGGTCAAACGCGCCAGATTGTAATCGTGGAACACCATGGCCTGATCGTCCGCGCTCAACTGGATGTCGATCTCTATCCCATAACCGGCTGCGATTGCGGCTTTTATTGCCGCCCGGCTATTCTCCGGACGGCCCTGCGCAATGTCATGTAGCGCACGGTGAGCAAGAGGGCGCGTCAGAAACGCCTCAGGGAGATGGGGTATCATTGAACTTCGAAAATACCTTCTATTTCCACCGCAACGCCAAACGGCAGGGACGCCGCCGACACCGCTGAACGCGAATGACGCCCCGCATCCCCCAGCGCTTCGACCAGAAAGTCGGATGCGCCGTTGATCACTTTGGGCTGATCCACAAAATCGGCGGTGGAGTTTACGAATCCGGTCAGTTTCACCACACGGACCAACCGCTCGATATCTCCGTCACAAGCCGCCTGAACCTGCGCCAAGAGGCTGATCGCGCAGCAGCGCGCCGCTGCTGCACCTGCGTCGATATCCATGGTTTCGCCAAGTTTCCCGATGATCATACCATCCGAATCGCTTGAGATTTGACCCGAAACATAAACCGTATTGCCGATTCTGACGTAAGGTACGTAGTTCGCCGCGGGCGCGGGCGCATCCGGCAGTGAGACGCCGAGGTGTGCAAGGCGGGATGTAAAGCTCATTTTCAACTCCTGTGACCGGGCCTGATCATGTGAGGTTGGCGCATGGCGACGCGACCCGGCGAAACGTACCGATTCCATCTTTTACGGTGCAGATGTGGCACGTCCAACCCAATTGTGGCGCCCCGCGATTAAAATCCGACAAGAGTTCTGATCGACTGCGCGCATCCAACGAAACGCGCGACGTGCAAGCGCTTTGCCCAGCCGAAAGCGCCGCCCAAAAGACACAGGTCACTGCGGTCCGGCAATATCCCGCTGCACTTGTTGACGTGCATGGGTGACACATGCAATTTGCTCGGGTGTTTTTTGAATGACGAGCCGTCACTTACGGTTTAGTAGGGAGCTTGGGCGTATACATGTGCCCCGTGTATGGTGCGCACGTTCGAAAACGCCAGATTTACGACCGTTTCTTTCGGATCGCACAGACCATAGTTCCGCAAAAACGGATCACAGCCATAAGGTACTGCAATTGTTTGATTTTGCCCGCATCCAAAGACTTTTAAAACCCGCATCGTTTCTCCTGATGGCGCTCGCCCTGTCGGCCTGCGCCACGTCTCAGGATCCGGCAACGCGCACCGATGGCATAAACGATCCCTACGAGTCGCAGAACAGGGCCATCCATCGATTCAACAAGGGTCTTGATAAAAACCTCGTCCGACCGGTTTCGAAGGGCTATGCAGCGGTTTTGCCGGTGGAAATACGCGACAGGGTAAATGATTTTTCCGAAAACCTGTCGATGCCCGGTGTGGCGGTGAACAGCCTGTTGCAGGGGGATCTGCGCGGCGCTGGCCTTGCGACCACGCGGTTTCTGATGAACACGACCATTGGGCTTGCAGGCTTCATCGACGCGGCCAGCGAATTGAACATCCCGGAACATGACACCGATTTCGGCGAGACCTTGGCGGTTTGGGGCGTCGGCGAGGGGGCGTATATCGAACTGCCGATTTTCGGGCCGTCAACGCAGCGTGACGCGGTGGGGTTTGTCACTGACTTCTTTACAAACCCGCTGACCTTTGCGACCATTGACACCAGCCCGGAACAATACATCCCGCCGACGGCGCGCGCGGGGTCGTGGCTCAATACACGCGACAAGATCAGCGGCACAATTGATTCCATCCTCTACGACAGCGCCGACAGCTACGCCCAATCGCGATCAGTTTACCTGCAAAACCGCCGATTTGAGCTTGATGGCGGTGGCGGTGCAGAAGAAGATCCCTATCTTGATCCTTACGCGGAATAAGAAAGAGAGCAGACATGCGGTTTGAACCATCCCGACGCAGTTTCCTTGCAGCAACAGCAGGCTTTTTGAGCTTGCTCGGAGCGCCTGCCTTCGCACTGAGCGAACAACAGGCCCGCACCCTCGTAGATGACGTCGTCGCGCAGTTGCAGACAGTCATCAATTCAGGCAAGTCAGACGCGGCCATCCTTGGCGATCTCGAACGGCTGTTTGTGAAATACGCCGATGTCAACATCATGGCGCAATATGCTCTGGGTAATGACGGGCGCAGCGCCAGCAATGCTCAAAAGCGCGCTTTTGCCGACGCCTTCAAAGGGTATATCGCCCGCAAATATGGCAAGCGTTTCCGCGATTTCATCGGTGGCCGCGTCGAAGTGCAGTCCGTCAAGGCAATCCGCTCGGGATATGAAGTCAGAACCAAGGCATACCTGCGCGGGGAAAGCCCGTTTGACGTCGCTTTCCACGTCTCTGACCGTTCCGGCAGCGACAAGTTCTTCAATATTTATATTGAAGGCGTCAACCTGCTCCTGACAGAGCGGACAGAAATTGGTGCCATGCTGGACAAGCGTGGTGGCGATATCAATGCCGTGGTGAATGACCTCAAGAACGCCGGGTAATCTGTTCAGGATCAACGATCTGAGCCGCTGACATTCTGCGGGGGCTGCCTGCCCTCGCCGGTGCCGCCGAGAATATCGCGCAACAGACCCTCCAGCAGACCCACCGCACCACCGCTGTTCCGGTTGTCATCACGCTCATCCTCGCGCGTGCGCCCATCATTGCCGGGCGTTTCAAGGGGAAGCGGTCGCGCGGGTATTCCCTCATGCACGCGCGCCATGGTTTCGCGCCATATCTC
This sequence comes from Roseobacter denitrificans OCh 114, assembly GCF_000014045.1. Classification (NCBI taxonomy): domain Bacteria; kingdom Pseudomonadati; phylum Pseudomonadota; class Alphaproteobacteria; order Rhodobacterales; family Roseobacteraceae; genus Roseobacter; species Roseobacter denitrificans. Next base: position 909,365 of record NC_008209.1, on the reverse strand, counting down.
CGCGGGCAAGCCTCCGCCAGTGACGCCGGTCAATGGGGTGTTGTCATCATATCCCATCCAGACACCGGCCACGTAGTCGGCCGAGAACCCGACAAACCAAGCGTCCCGTGCGGCCTGCGTTGTGCCTGTTTTACCTGCCACCTGCCGATCGCCAAAGGCCGCGCGCTGCCCGGTGCCTTCAGAGACAACCTTTTCCATCATATAGACCAACTGACGGGCGGCCTTTTCCTGGATGATCCGTTCGCCGATACCGCCGCCCGTGCCCATCAACGGCTCCTGATCGCCCAAGAGCCGCAGCTCAACCAACCCGTAGGGCTGCACGGATGAGCCACCGTTGAGGATACCGGCATACGCCCCGGTCATCTCGATCAACGTGCTTTCCGATGCACCCAGCGCCAGCGCGGGCCCGGCGGCGAGGTCGCTCTCCAATCCGAAGCCATTCGCAACCTGCCGCACAAGGTCGCGTCCTACAAACTCGGACACTTTGACCGCAGGGATGTTCAGACTGTCGCGCAGCGCGTGGGTCAGCGTGACCTTGCCATAATACTTGTTGGTATAGTTGCGCGGCGACCACGGGCCCGACCCTGGGATATCAATCGTGAGCGGTTCATCCGTGACGGTATCATTGGGGGAATAGCCCAGATCCAGTGCCGCGGCGTAGACGAATGGCTTGAACGCCGATCCGGTTTGCCGCTTGGCCTGGACCGCGCGATTGAAGGCACCGGATACTCTCGTGTTGCGTCCGCCGACCATTGCGCGCACCGCACCATCGGCGGACATGACGACGATGGCGGCCTGTGCCTCACTGCCTGCGCGCACCTTGTTGTCAAAGACCCATTGCAACGCCTCTTCGGCGCTGCGCTGAATGCGCTGATCCAAAGTCGTCTTGATGATCACATCCTCAGTGGTCTTGCGGGTAAAGAACTCCGGCCCCGACGACATGACCCAATCCGCAAAATACCCCCCCGAACGCGCCTCCGCCGCCTGCGAAAGCTGCGCGGGATTCTCTTGGGCGTCCCGCGCCTGGGCGTCGGTCAGATATCCTTGCTCATTCATCAGCCGGACAATGGTTGCCGCCCGGCGTTGCGAGCGGGTCAGATCATTGGTCGGCGCGAAACGCGTGGGCGCCACCAACAGACCAGCCAGCATCGCAGCTTCCGCCGGTTCTACGTTGGCAGCGGATTTGCCGAAATAGCGTTCGCTGGCCGCCTCAAAACCGCGCGCCCCGGCGCCCAGAAAAACCCGGTTCATGTAGATGGTCAGGATTTCATCTTTGGAATACTTGGCCTCCATCGCCAGCGCGTAGATCGCCTCGCTGGCCTTGCGCTTTACCGTGCCGCGGCGGCACTCGCGCTCATATTCCGCTTCGGTCTGCTTCTCCGGATCAAAAGCCACACCAAGGCACAAGAGTTTCGCCACCTGCTGTGTAATCGTTGACCCGCCATGTCCTTGCAGCGGGCCACGTCCTTCGCTCAGGTTGATGCGCACTGCACTTGCGATACCGCGCGGGCTAAGCCCGAAATGGCGATAAAAGCGGCGGTCCTCGGTGGCGATAATCGCGTTTTTCAGATGCGGCGACACGGTTTGCGCAGTCACCACGCCCCCGAATTGATCGCCGCGCCAGGCAAAGACCTGTCCGTCCTGATCCAGCAATGTGACCGAACCGCGGGCCCGCGCGTCCAGCAGTTGATCCACCGGCGGCAAGGTTGTGTAATAGTATCCGACCGCCAGAGCCAGCATGAGCGTAGCGACCAGACCCACGCGCCACGTTATGCGCCAGATCAGCCGCAGTACCCACCGGATGATCCGCTGAAAGAAACCGATGATGCCACCGCGTTGCTTTGCGACACGGCGCGGCTTTTTCTTCGCGCGCCGTGGCTGCGGTTTTGCCGTCTTTGCCTTGCGGGACACATAGCGTTTGTCCGCGACCAAGGGCTTTTTACCTTTGGGTTTACCACTCATAAAGAACCTGCCCGGCCCATTGTTGTTTTCGACACTCTAACCGGCTTTTGCCCGATTGTGACCCGCTCCGGTACGTCACTTTGATCATTTGTGTGATTAATTATTAGGCATATTTCCATTTTTGCATAATTTTTAGACTCTTTCCCAGATTCAGCCCTTCAATTTGGTGCCGAAAACTTCCAATGCCCAGCGTCCCCGTCGTTTGTTTAGCGCACAACCACTGCAGGGACTCCTGCACCAGTCAAGGGGACACGAGGTGAAACTCATCATTGCAACAATCAAGCCGTTCAAGCTGGAAGAGGTGCGCGAAGCGCTCACCGATGCTGGCGTGCGTGGCATGATGGTCACTGAGATCAAGGGCTTCGGCTCACAATCCGGCCACACAGAAATTTATCGCGGCGCAGAGTACGCCGTGAATTTCGTGCCGAAGGTAAAGATCGAGATCGTCGTGCCGGAGCCGGCAGTCGATCAGATCGTCGAAACAATCACCAAGACGGCACACACCGGCAAGATCGGTGACGGAAAGATCTTTGTGCTCACGGTCGATCAGGCCGTTCGCGTGCGGACCGGTGAAACAAACGAAGACGCGCTCTGAAGCTGCGACAACTTAGGGATAAGTATTATGACACACTTTAAGACACTTGCGTCGGCCGCCGCATTGATCGCGCTACCGTCGCTGGCGTTCGCGCAGGACGAGGTAGCGACCGTCGCCGCAGATGAATTCGTCTGGATAATGAACAGCTTGCTTTTCTTGGTCGGCGGTTTCCTCGTGTTCTTCATGGCCGCAGGTTTTGCGATGCTGGAAGGCGGCTTGGTACGTTCAAAGAACGCCAGCACACAGATGACCAAGAACGTTGCGCTGTTTTCCATCGCGGCAATCATGTACTGGCTTGTGGGCTACAACCTGATGTACCCGCTGGGTGACTGGGCAATCGAGGGTTACCTTTCGGGCCTGTTCCCATCGGTTGCTGTCATGGAAGCCATGGGCATCACCCTCGCCGATGCGGATGATGCGTCTTACGCCTCGACCGGGTCTGACTACATATTCCAGCTGATGTTCTGCGCTGCGACGGCGTCGATTGTTTCGGGCGCGCTGGCCGAGCGTATCAAGCTCTGGCCCTTCCTGATTTTCTCGGCGATTCTGACCGGCCTGATCTATCCGCTGACCGCATCCTGGACGTGGGGTGGGGGATGGTTGATGTCTGGTGACACGCCGTTCAACGACTTTGCCGGCTCGACAATCGTGCACGCCTGTGGTGCTGCTGCCGCGCTGGCTGGTGCCATCGTACTCGGCCCGCGCATCGGCAAGTACAAGGATGGGCGCGTGGTGCCAATGCCGGGGTCGAACCTGCCAATGGCGACGCTGGGTATGTTCATCCTGTGGCTGGGCTGGTTCGGCTTCAACGGTGGTTCGCAACTGGCCATGGGCTCCGTGGGCGACATCGCCGACGTCAGCCGCATCTTTGCCAACACCAATATGGCGGCAGCAGCCGGGGCGGTCGCTGCGCTGATCCTCACGCAGGTCCTCTACAAGAAGGTTGATTTGACCATGGTGCTGAACGGCGCGCTGGCGGGCCTTGTGTCGATCACCGCAGAACCACTGGCCCCGTCGCTGGGTCTGGCATTGCTGATCGGTGCTGTCGGTGGTGTGATCGTCGTCTTCGCTGTGCCAATGCTCGACAAGTTCAAGATCGACGATGTTGTCGGCGCAATTCCGGTACATGGTTTCGCCGGGATCTGGGGCACCATAGCGGTCCTGTTCACCGGCAGCTATGACGGCGACGCGACCGTCGGTGCACAGCTTCTCGGGATTATTGCGATCATTGGCGCAACCTTCGTTCTGTCCCTGATCGTCTGGTTCATTCTCAAGGCGACCATGGGCATCCGCGTCAGTGAAGAGGACGAGATCACCGGTCTCGACACAACGGAACTGGGCATGGAAGCCTATCCGGACTTTTCGAAAGGCTGACCCCTTCCTCCCCAGAGGGTTAGCAATGACCCGGGCGTGCGAACGCCCGGGTTTTTTCGTGCCTGTACCGACACCTGCAACGCGGGGTTGGCCGGGACGTGCAACCTTCTGGATGACAAGAGGGGCGGCAGACAACCATTGGTGGGCGCGCCCCGGACAAAAACCGCCAAATTCCGCCGAAAACACCCATCCGTTAACCTTTTGCATTTCACGCAAAGGCGCGTCGTGCTACCCAAAGGCGCTGCAACATTCAAGTTGCACTATGGGAGTACGTGATTTGACTAAAAAAGAGTATGAAACACCGATTCTACGTGTCCACGGCAAAGTAGAAGACCTTACCAAAGGTGGATCCACCGGCACCGCATCCGATGCTGTCTTTCCTGCGGGAACACCATCTGCGGACGTTACCTTTTCCTGAAGATCGCCGATAGGGCTGCCGCACTGAGACACAGTGGGGCCACCCGCGTGATGCAGACCGGGCACCCTGTGCCACGGGCCGCAAAACGCCACTAACAAAGGGGTCTGGTCCGGGTTTTGCCGAGGTCAGACCCCTACATCCACGATCGCGCGCGCCAGGATCGGAACCGTTTGCGCGTTCAAACCGGCAATGTTCATCCGGCTGTCCCCCACCATATAAATCCCGTTTTGCTCGCGCAGGGCCTGCACTCTGTCCGGCGTTGTACCGAGCAGGGAAAACATGCCACGGTGCTGCGCCAGGAACCCGAACCGGTCCGAACCAGAGAGTTGCTGCAACTCATCCGCCAGGTGCTGGCGCAGGGTCAACATGCTCAGCCGCACGTCTTCCAGTTCCGCCTGCCAGTCGGCGCGCAGGGACTCGTCCGTCAGGATCATCGTGACCAACCGCGCGCCGTGATCGGGCGGAAAGCTGTAGTTCTGCCGGTTCAGGAACGCCAGCGTGTCCTGATGCAGTTTGCGTGCGCCCTTATTCGCACTGACCGCCATCAATATCCCCGTCCGCTCCCGGTAAATGCCGAAATTCTTGGAACAACTCGCCGCGATCAGACATTCCGGTACAGACGAGGCGACAAGCCGAGTACCGGCCGCGTCTTCTTCAAGCCCGTCACCAAAGCCCTGATAGGCGATGTCGATCATCGGCACCGCGCCCGTTTCAAGCAGCGTTTCAACCACGGCCTGCCATTCGGTCAGGTTCAGGTTGGCGCCGGTCGGATTGTGACAGCATCCATGCAGCAAGATCACATCCCCCGCGCGCGCCGTCTTGAGGTCGGCCATCATACCATCGAAATCGACACCGCGGGTCTCACTGTCGAAATACCGATAGCGCACCACCTCCATCCCGAGATAGTTCAGGATCGAAACATGGTTGGGCCATGTCGGATCTGACACAAACACCCGCGCATCCGGGCGCGCCATGCGGATAAGCTCAAAGGCCTGTCGCACCGCCCCGGTCCCGCCCGGTGTCGCCACGGATGCCACAGCGTCACGCGGCACGGCACTGCCCAGCACGAGGGCGACCATTGCATCCGAAAACGCCGGATCGCCCGCGAGGCCCGTGTAAACCTTGCTGTCCTGCGTTTCCCAAAGGGTGTGTTCGGCAGCCTTGACCGCGCGCATGATCGGCGTGAGGCCCGTCGCGTCTTTGTAGACACCGACGCCAAGGTCGATCTTGTTGTCGCGCGGATCGTCTTTGAACATCTGCATCAATGCGAGGATTCCGTCGGCAGGGCGCGCCTTGAGGGTCTCGAACATCATGCGTCTCCTGTCGCGACGGGCACGGTGGGAAACATCCCCCATTCGGCCCAGGACCCATCGTACAAGGACCAATGGCGGTGTCCCATGCGTTCCAGCGCCAGCGCGAGGACCGCCGCCGTGATCCCGGACCCGCAGGAGGTGATGATCGGTTTATCCAGATCCACCCCTGCCGCCTCGAATATCTGTCTGCAGTCGTCAGGCGACTTCATCGTCTGGTCCTCATTCAACAGCGTGGAATATGGAACAGAGCGAGAGCCGGGGATATGGCCCGCCCGCAAGCCTTCACGCGGCTCAGGTGCTTCGCCACGAAACCGGTTGCCTGCGCGCGCATCGACAATGACGTGATCCTTGATCTTGGACGCAGCCGACACCTGCGTGACATCGCGCACCAGATGGTTCTGGAAACGGACAGTGATGTGGCGGTCCCGCACGATGGGCGGCATATCCTCGATCTCGCGCCCTTCCGCTTTCCATTTCGGCAAACCGCCGTCCAGAACAGCAACACTCTGTTGCCCCATCAGGCGGAAAAGCCACCACACCCGCGGCGCGGAGAGCAAGCCCGCCCCGTCATAGACAACCACCTGATGGCCATCACCCACACCAAGCGCACGCATCCGGGAGGTGAATTTCTCGCTGCGCGGCGCCATATGTGGCAGATCAGAACGGCTGTCCGATATTTCGTCGATATCAAAGAAGCGCGCGCCGGGGATGTGGCCTTCGTCATATTCCTGTTTGGCGTGCCGCCCGGCCTCTGGCAGATACCAGGACGCATCCAGAATACGCAGGTCAGGGTCTTTCATATGCTCTGCCAGCCATTCGGTCGAAACGAGTGTTTTCGGATCATCAATCATCAGCTTACCCCTGCGCTCTAGGACCGGTTCTGGGTAACGTCACAGGGCTGGACTGGCAAGCCCGTACCCCAAGTCAGCGCATGGTTCAGCCGTGATCTTTCATCAACCGGGACTTTTGCCGCGACCAGTCGCGTTTGGCAGCCGTTTCGCGTTTGTCATGCAGCTTTTTACCCTTGGCCACGCCGATCTTGATCTTGGCCATGCCCCGGTGGTTGAAGTAAAGCACCAGCGGCACCAGCGTCATGCCTTTGCGCTGTGTCGCATTCCAGAAATCCGACAATTGCTTGCGGCTGATCAGCAGCTTGCGGCGGCGGCGTTCCTCATGCTGAAATGTTTTGGCCTGTTTGTAGGGGGCGATATAGCTGTTGACGAGCCACAGTTCACCGTCCTCCACTGCCGCATAGCTTTCCGCGATATTGGCACCACCCTCGCGCAGGGATTTCACTTCGGAGCCTTCCAGAATGATGCCGCATTCCACATCGCTTTCAATGGCGTAGTCAAACCGCGCGCGGCGATTCTCTGCGACAACCTTGTAGTTCGGATCGGATTTGGAGGATGATTTCACCTGTGCCATGCCCGTGATGTAGGCAGTTTGCTGCGATGGTGCAAGCACATGACACCTGTCGGCTGAGGCACCTCGATCAGGTGTTTTGATAGCATGCCCGCGTTGGTGCATCCCGGGTTTGAACCCGCCAGCCTGTGTCGCCCGGACGGTCGCATTGGCGGATCGGCGCATACATGTAGGCATGTTTGCGCAGTTTCCCTCTGTTCCTCGCGCAATTGCCTGCGATAGTGCACATGATCAAAACAGTTTGCAGTTCGAAAGGGACCCATGAGCTATTCTTACGACGACCAGAACATCTTTGCCAAAATCCTGCGCGGCGAAATTCCCAACACGACGGTGCTTGAAACCGAGCACAGCCTCGCCTTTCGCGACCTCTATCCACAAGCGCCCACGCATGTGCTGATCATTCCGAAAGGGCCTTATGTCAGCTACGATCATTTTGCCAGCGCAGCGTCGGATGCGGAGATCATCGACTACACAAGGACCATCGGCAAGGTTTGTGAAATGGAGGGTGTCAGCCTGAACGCAGGCGATGGATACCGCCTGATTTCAAACGCGGGCGCGCATGGTGTGCAAGAGGTTCCGCACCTGCATGTTCATATTCTGGGCGCGCGTCACATGGGTCGGATGGTCGCCAAGGCGGAATAAGCGAACCGGTTTACCGGTACGTCCGCATCGCCCACCAGCGCCGCAATCTGCTGCGTTTCTCGGCCACGGCATCTTCGGTGGCTTCCCAACTGTCCTGAAGCTCTTCGAGCTTTGGGTCGATGCGTGCCTCTTTGAAACGCCGCCAGCGCCGCCAGATGGCGATACCGAAAAAGCCAAGGACGGCCAGAATGATCCCATTCACCCATGGCAGGGGTTTGCTGGCATCCGGCCCATCCACAGGCCAGATAGACACCGCGTTGGGAAAGACCGAGAAGAACTCGATGCGCCATCCATAGTGGCGTATGGCTGCATATTGCGGATCGGCCGCAGTTGAACGCAGATCGGCGGCTTCGGCTTGCAGATTGGAGGTGTCGAATTTGAAGTAGGGCGGCCAGCCCCATCCGGTATCTTCATTGCGGTAGATCATGACCCGGTCATTGACCTTTCGCGACTGGATGAAAAACACATCGCGCCCGCCTGCATCCTCGCCGGTGCCCGCGCCGCCGCGAGACCAGAATATGCTGTTCGCGCCGGGTGTTTCGCGCTTTTCATAGGTGTCCGTGATGCGCACGATATCCACCTGAGGCAGGGTGTAGTGCAGCACAGAACCAATCAGGCCCCAAAAGACCAGAATGAAGACCCATTTCACGTAAAACATCATATCCGTCACCTCAGCCCATATTGGTCACATATATCAGAACGGCAAGCAAGCAGCCGGGGATGATGTAAACACCCCAGATCAGCTTGCGCTTTAACGTGTCCTCATACGTGGACATCTCGGCCTTTACAAAGCTTTCCCGCCGACCCGGGCCCTGATTTTCATCCCACTGCGCTTCGAGTTTTTCGCGCCGGACAGCACGCGCGTAAAACCACAGGCAAATGAATACAACCGTCAGAGCAACGAGTGCCATTCCCATCAAACGCGCAAATACCACAGATCTGGTCCTTTTTCCCTAGTCTTTCTTTCATATAGGGCCGGTTTTGCCTGTTGCAGCCCAAGAGCGGCAATAGGTGCGCCTTTTTGGCGGCCCAAAAACAAAAGACGCCCGGCGGACCGGGCGTCAATTGGCAGATCGCGGTGATCCTAGCCGACGACGTTGAAGCCGGGGCCGTAGGGGTATCCTGTGATATTCTCATTGCCGTCTTCGGTGATGACGAGAATGTCGTGCTCACGGTATCCGCCCGCGCCCGGTTTTCCATCTTCGATGGTCAGCATCGGCTCCATCGAGATCACCATTCCCGGCTCAAGAACCGTGTCGATGTCCTCGCGCAGTTCCAGACCGGCTTCACGGCCGTAGTAGTGGCTCAGCACCCCAAAGGAGTGGCCATAACCAAAGGTCCGGTACTGCAACAGATCCCGCTCTTCGAAGAAATCGTTGATCTTGTGGGTGATTTTGGCACAGGACGCACCGGGCTTGAGCAGGCTCATGCCGTATTCATGCGCAGCCACGTTCGCCTCCCAGATGGCGAGGCTGGCTTTGTCCACTTCCTGAACGAAGAGCGTACGCTCCAGCGCGGTGTAATAGCCCGAAATCATCGGGAAAGTGTTCAAGCTGAGGATGTCGCCGCGTTCCAGAACACGGGATGTCACCGGGTTATGCGCGCCATCGGTGTTCAGGCCCGACTGGAACCACACCCATGTGTCGCGATATTCCGCATCCGGGAAGCGTTTGGCGATCTCCTGCTCCATCGCATCGCGGCCAGCCATGGCGACGTCGATCTCGCGCACACCGGCCTTGATCGCATCACGAATGGCATAGCCGCCCACATCAGCGACCTGCGCGCCATGGCGGATCAGGGCGATTTCCGCTTCGGATTTGTGCATCCGCTGCTGCATGGTTGTTTCATAGACATCCACCATGGACATCGGGGAGAGAAAATCCTCCATCTTGTCCCGCTGGATCAGGGTCAGGTGATCGCCCTCATATCCGACAACCTTGTTCTTGCCCGTCACCGACGCAACGGCGCGCCAGAAATTGTCGCGCTGCCAATCGGTGTAGGTGATGTTATCGGCAAAACTGCGCCGCCATGGCTGGCCGGCGTCAATGCCAGCGCTGATGGTCACGCAGTCGGAGTCGGTGACGACGAGCCCATAGGGGCGGCCAAAGGCGCAATAGAGAAACCCGGAGTAATAGGCGATGTTGTGCATCGAGGTGAAAACTGCGGCTTGTGCGCCAACGGCCTGCATGCGTTCGCGCAGCTCTGACAGGCGCGCTTCGTATTCCGCGGCGGCAAAGGGTAGCGGCGATTTTTCACCGTTGTGATAGCGATACATGTCGGGACGTGCGGTTTTGGATTGAGTGGTCATAGACGCATCTCCTTTGTCTGAACTGTCCCGGCGTTCAGGACAATCAAGGCGAAGGTTCTCGGGCGACGCCATCGCCCACAGCCTGACAGCCTCTTGGCCGAAACACGCGCACCGATCAAGCCTTTTTACGGCGTCAGATAGCGGACAATATCACTTTCGGGATCACACAACGCATCGATCACATCGAAATGGTGTTTTGACGGAACGATCACCTGCGGCACGGACCACGCAGCGGCAAGCGCTGCGGCTTGCAGCAGAAAAACCGGACGCTCCTGTGCCCCCACCCAGATGCACAGCGGCGTGTCGGGGGGCGGTTGCAAAACGGGGCTTTCGGCAGCAGCACTGGCGAGGTCCATTTTGAAATCCGCGTTCATGGAGGTTTCAAGCAAAGGCCGCAGGTCCGCCACCGGGGAAATCGGTGCGACCTTTTGAATGCGCGCTGCCACATCCGGGGAAAGCATCCCCGGTGCCAGCATACGCGCCACCAGATGCCCGCCCGCCGAATGACCGCTCAGGGTCATCGGGCCGTCGAGCCGCGCCGCAAGCGACGTGACCGCCAGTGCGACCTGTCGGGTGATCTGCGCAATCGTCACATCGGGGCACAGATCATATTCGACCATCGCCACATTCCAATTGCGCGCCAATGCGCCCTTGGCGAAATGCGACCACATGGACCGTCCGAATTTCAGCCAGTAGCCCCCATGCACGAAAACCATCGTCCCATGAGCCGGACCCTCGGCGTAAAACAGATCATAGGCCTGCCGCGCACTTGGCCCGTAGGACACACCAAGGTCGGCGCGCGCCCCCATCGCCTCACGAAAGGCGGCGGCCGCCTCTGACCAGCGCGGTGGATACTGCGCCGCCTGCGGAATATAGGCTGCATTGGCATAGGCATCATCGAGTTTCATCCACGCCTCCTTTTTTGTGGAACTGGACAATCATTGTCAGACTTGAAATGCAGACGACAGCCATTTTCGGGAGAACGACAAATGAAAGACTTGCCTGCAACCAATCTGAAATCACTGCTCAAGGACCCCAGCCTGCTGGAAACGCGCGCCTATGTGGACGGCGCATGGGTTGACGGGGACAACGGCACTTTTGATGTGACCAACCCCGCACGCGGTGACGTCATCGCGCAGGTCGCGGATCTGAGCCGCACGCAGGTGGCGCAGGCCATCGCGCGCGCTGAAGTGGCGCAGAAGGACTGGGCGGCCCAAACCGGGAAAGAACGCGCAGGTGTCATGCGCCGGTGGTTTGATCTGATGATGGAAAACGCCGACGATCTTGCGACCATCCTGACCGCAGAACAGGGCAAACCCCACGCCGAGGCCAAGGGCGAAATCGCCTATGGAGCGAGCTTTATCGAGTTTATGGGCGAACAGGCAAAACGCGTTTACGGAGAGACCATTCCCGGGCACCAGCGCGACAAACGTATCATCGTGCTCAAGCAGCCCATCGGCGTTGCCGCCTCAATCACACCGTGGAATTTCCCCAACGCGATGATCACCCGCAAGGCGGCCCCTGCCCTTGCGGTCGGGTGTGCCTTTGTGGCCCGCCCGGCGGCTGAGACGCCGTTGTCCGCGATCGCAATGGGTGTTCTGGCCGAGCGTGCGGGCATCCCCGCAGGTGTCTTCAACGTTGTGCCTTCGTCGTCGTCTTCGGAGATCGGCAAGGAGTTCTGCGAAAACCCCGGTGTGCGCAAGCTGACGTTCACCGGCTCAACCGAAGTCGGTCGCATTCTTTTGAGACAGGCCGCCGATCAGGTCATGAAGTGCTCTATGGAGCTGGGCGGGAATGCCCCGTTTATCGTGTTTGACGACGCAGATCTTGATGCCGCCGTTGAGGGCGCGATGATGTGCAAGTTCCGCAACAACGGTCAGACCTGTGTCTGTGCAAACCGAATCTACGTTCAGGCCGGGGTCTATGACGCCTTTGCCGAAAAGCTGAAAACCGCCGTCGAAGGGTTGCGCGTTGGCGATGGTCTTGAGGACGGCGTGACAACCGGCCCGCTGATTAACACGGAGGCCGTTGAAAAAGTGCAGGACCACATGAACGACGTGGTCTCGAACGGGGGGGCTGTGCTGACGGGCGGCAAACCGCATGCGCTGGGTGGCTCGTTCTTTGAGCCGACGATTGTGACCGGCGTGACCCAGGACATGAAAGTCGCGCAGGAAGAAACATTCGGCCCGCTCGCTCCTCTGTTCAAATTCGAGGATGAGGATGATGTGATCGCAATGGCCAATGATACGATCTTTGGTCTTGCCTCGTATTTTTACGCCAAGGACCTCAGCCGCGTTTACAAAGTGTCAGAGGCGCTGGAATACGGCATCGTTGGTGTGAACACAGGGATCATCTCGACCGAACTCGGGCCCTTTGGCGGGGTCAAACAATCCGGTCTTGGCCGCGAAGGATCACACCATGGCATCGAGGATTTCCTCGAAATGAAATACATCTGCATGAGCGTGTAACCCAGCGCCCAAAAGGGCATTTTCGATGGTTTGGAACGTCTGACGAAGCACCTGAAACATCGGGTATCACGTGGCGCGGTGAAACGCTTGATTTCAGGCAGCGCCACGTGATCGAGGTTTTTCGCACGACGCTCAAAATGCCCTTTTCAACAGAAACCGCCCCCAATGTGCGTTCCGTGGTGCGTCAATCGCATCCCTTACCCTTGGCCTGATACGACGGGGCGGTTTTTCACGGGTCGGGCTTGCCTTTGAAAAGGAGGCCAGTCGCCCTGACACATTCGGCAGACGTTTTCGCGTTTTAGCCCTCGTGCAGGAACAGTTTTTGCTCCTCCACCAGATGCAGTTTGGTGATCTCGACCGCCGCCTCCACATCCCGCGTGGCAATGGCATTGAACAGTGAGTTGAACCGCGTCTGATAGCTCTGAATGCGTCCCGGTGTAAGGTGTTTGCGCATGATCGCCGTGCGAAAACTCTGCCGGCAGACTTCAATCGTCAACTCGTAGCACGCCTCCAGCAAGGGATTGCGCGTCGCCTTGGCGATCAGGCGATAGAATTCCTCTTCCCGGCGGATGAATTCGTTGAGATCCGTGCGCACCGCCTCGATCTGCGCCACAACCTGCGACAGCTGATCGAGGTCGTTGGGTGACATATTCATCACCGCAAGCCGCATCATTTCAGGCTCCAGAATGGAGCGCACGATCAGATGATCCAAGGGGCCGGTTCGCTCACCGATTGATCCCGGTGCGGGGGCATCCTGGCCCTGGGGCAGCACAAAACTCCCGGATCCCTGCCTGCGCCGCAACATACCGTTGGCTTCGAGGACATCCAGCGCATCGCGCACCGTATTGCGTGACACGCCAAGCTCCGCCGCCAGCGCACGCTCACTGGGCAGTCGGGATTCCGGGGGGTACTGACCGGATTCGATCCTGACGGAAAGCTTTTCGACAATGATCCGCACGGTTTCCCCAATCGGCTGATCGGTCGTGAATCTGACGGTGCTGATCCGGGTCATGACATGGACATCCTGTAACAATCGTTGCTGCGCGATACCCTATTTTGTCGGCCATGAACATAGCATGACCCTGAATGACAAAGGGCCCCGACAAAACGCCGGGGCCCCTTCCTATCACTTCGTGGCGGCTTCAGGCGCGTGGAGTATTGTCCGCGTGTGTAATTACGTCAGGCTCCAGACCCCAGTATTTGTTGTCCAGCCCGTCGATTTGATCGTCATGATCTACACGAAGGCCAATGGTCGCTTTGAAGATCAACCCAAGGACCAGCGCGGTGACAAAACCAGTGCCGATGCAAACGGCCGTTCCGACCAGCTGCATGACCAAGGAGATTTCGCCATGCTGAAATGCATAGGCGCCTTCCTCGATGCCAAGATAACCGCCGCGTGGCGTGCCCGATTTGAACAGACCAAGTGCAATCATGCCGACCGACCCCGCGCCAATGAAGAGCGGAAACAGCTTGTGTTCGTCGATCCCACGCTTGAGCGTGAATTCATAGACGATATAGGCTCCAAACGGTGCGACGAGGCCCAGAATGAACGCCTGCCAGGGCATGTATACGTCAAAGCCCGATGCGCCAGCGACATAGCCCGCAAGCGGTCCAAGCAAGGTATAGGCGTAGTTTCCGGACTTATAGGCGATCAACATCCCGGTGATCGCGCCACCCGCCCAGACCAGCGCATAGTTGTTGAGCGCGACACCCACGCTGGTTTCGGCCATGGTAACGCTGACGGCCAACGCTTCGGGATCGAAGAAGAAGAGGCAGGACAGGATCACCATCGGCAGACCGGCAAAGATCAGCAAAAGCCCCGGTGCCGCAAGACCGATGCTTGGGGCGAGGTATGCGGACACACGCTCATGCGGCTCCATCATGCCGGGGCGTTTGCCCAGCATCGGCGTCAGAGCAAGCGCCATGCCCGCGGGGAACATGTAAACGAAGCCGACGCCAAAGAAGTCGTGGAAACCCGCATTCGTCAGCGGGCCAACCGAGCCCCATGTCGCGAAACTCAGGATCGAGGACACGATCGTCGCCACGACACAAGTGATGTAGAAGGCCGCCGGTTTCATCCGTTCGGAAACCGCGAAATGCAGCAGAATGTTGATGATACCTGCGAAAACAGCGAGGAAGAAGATGAAGATCTGGAAGGTATTCAGGCCGGGAAACACGGCCGGGTCTACGTTATGGGCAAGTACGTTGGTCATCGCCCCGCCGATCCACCAGTCTTTGAGTGAATCCCCGATCGTGGCGTCCACCATCACATAGTATTGTGCGGCCCAGAAACCGAAGCCGATGACATAGTAGGTGGCAAAGCCGATAAAAAAGCCAAGTGTTTTCTCAATGGTCGAGTTGAACAGGTTTTTTCGCCGCGCCGTACCGGCATCAATCAGCAGCAATCCCACTACCACGAGGATCGCACCGACCGTGCCAGACCCGTAAAGCAGGTTTTGAACAAGCGAGTTCAGCGTCACCTGTTCCGCGTATATCGCGTTGATATCTAGAGTCATTATATCCATCCCTATTGGCGTTTGATCGCCGGGGTTTTGCCCCGGTCCGTCAGCAATACGATGGAGGCACTGTCAACCACCGCCAACCACCGCAAGACCAATCCATTGTTAAACTTCAGATTGGTATCCGCAATTGGTACAGATGACGAAGCTCATTGCAAGCTAATTATTCCCAAAGGGAAACAATTGTTCATGCTGAGCACATGTTTGACTGAAGGCAGAGTCGATCAAACGGTTCGCGTAGGCCCCTAGCGGCACAACAAACAATGAGCGCCGCCATGGAACATGGGCGAGCGGACTGAGGATTTTGCGTTCTGGTGCGCGCCGATGGCGGTGCGCGGGTAACCGGCTGCGAACTCAACAAAACTGGTCTGGACACGCTTGGCCAGATAAGCAGCCCGCCGATGACGGAAACTGTCTGTGCAACAGTCCGGTTTTACCTGAAACACGGACCGATGCAGGTTGCCCGAAGAACTTCGCTACTAAAACGTTGGCGCAGCACCAAAAGAGATCACAGAACTTTTATTGCGAATGCTTCGCAACTGCATTGACCTTGCGAACGATTCTCAATATCAATCTAAAATCACGAACTGTCGGTGCACCGGACATCACCTTCAGAGGAGACCAATGATGATTTTGAGTAAAAGAAGTCTTTTGGCCACCGCGACCGCCTTTGCGCTGGTTTTGCCCGCCGGTTGGGCCATTGCAAAGGAGCAGCTGGATGTGGTGGCGACAACCGGCATGATCGGGGATGCCGCACGCGAGGTTGGCGGTGATCTGGTCAAGGTGCGCGCCCTGATGGGGCCGGGGGTTGACCCTCACGCCTATCGTCAGACGCGTTCCGACATCGTGGGCATGGCCAAGGCCGATCTGGTGCTGTGGCACGGTCTCTACCTTGAGGCGCAGATGGAAGACTTCCTGAACGAACTCTCCGAGAGCGGGAATGTCGTTGCCGTGGCGGAAAGCCTGCCACGCAATCTGCTGATCGGACATGAGGATTATGAAGGCAAATTCGATCCGCACGTCTGGATGAACCCGAACCTGTGGTCCCGCGTGGTGCTTAACGTGCGCGATGCGCTGATTGAGGTGCAGCCCGAGAGTGAGGCCACGTTCCGTGCCAATGCCGATGCGCATCTGGAAGAACTGCGTGAACTGGCGCGATACACCACCGAGGTGCTCTCATCGGTGCCCGCAGAAAGCCGCGTTCTGATTTCAGCCCATGATGCGTTCAACTACTTTGGCAACGCCTACGGTTTCGAGGTCATGGGCATTCAGGGCATCTCCACCGAGAGCGAGGCCGGATTGCAGCGCATCGCGGAAATGGTCGACACCATCGTGCGCCGCGACATTCGGGCGGTCTTTGTTGAAAGCTCCGTCTCGGATCGCAACATTCGCGCCCTGATCGAAGGCGCTGCCGCTGAAGGCCACGAAGTAACCATTGGCGGCACGCTGTTTTCCGACGCCATGGGCGCGGCAGGCACATATGAGGGCACGTACCTCGGCATGATCGACCACAATGCGACCGTGATTTCCCGCGCCTTGGGCGGCGACGCACCCGAACGCGGCATGTCGGAACTGTTGAATTGAGGGCCCCCTTGACGATGCATACTGCTGCAACACTGGCAACAACGGGCGGCCGGGCCGCACCCGCATCCACACGTGCACCGGAAAGCCCCCTTGCCGTGCGGGGGCTGACCGTCTCTTACGGTGAAAAACCAGCGATCTTCTCGGTGGATGCCGACTTCCCGGCTCAAGCGATGACCGCGATCATCGGTCCCAACGGCGCGGGTAAATCCACGTTGCTCAAGGCCGCGCTTGGCGTCATCCCGCGCCTGTCAGGCGAGGTATCGATCTTTGGCACACCTGTCGAACAAGCCCGTGACCGCATTGCCTATGTTCCACAACGCGCCAGCGTGGATTGGGATTTTCCCACCACGGTGATCGACGTTGTGCAGATGGGCCTTTATCGCAAGGTCGGGCTCCTTGGTCGCTTGTCCGGCGCGATGACAGCGCAGGCACGCGAGTGCCTTGATCGGGTCGGCATGGCTGATTTCGCCCACCGCCAGATCGGCCAATTGTCCGGCGGCCAGCAACAACGCGTGTTCCTTGCGCGCGCTTTGGCGCAGGATGCCGACCTCTACCTGCTGGATGAACCCTTTGCAGGCGTGGATGCCGCCACCGAACGCGCCATCATCGACGTGCTGAAACTGCTTAAGGCCGAAGGTAAAGCCGTGGTCGCTGTGCATCACGATCTCTCCACCGTGGCCGACTATTTCGACCATGTGTTTCTGATCAATGTGCGCCGCATCGCCGAGGGGCCCGTGGCGACGACCTTCACTCCGGAGAACCTCAGCGCCGCCTATGGCGGGCGTCTGGCAGCCACGCATATGGCGGAACTGGCAGGGGTCGCGTCGTGACACCCCTGCTCGATGCCCTGCTGCTGAACGCGGGGTATAATGCTGCCCTGGTTGCAATTGGCGCGACCCTTTTGGGGTTCGCCGCCGGGGCGTCTGGCACATTCCTTTTTCTGCGCAAGCGCGCGTTGGTCTCGGATGCCACGGCCCATGCGACCCTGCCCGGTGTCGCACTGGCCTTTATCGTCATGGTTGCCTTGGGCGGTGACGGGCGCAGCCTGATTGGCCTTCTGATCGGTTCCGCCATCACGGCGACCATCGGCCTAGTTTTGATCGAGTGGATCGTGCGGCGCACCCGGCTGGCGGAGGATGCCGCCATCGGCGCCGTTCTGGGCGTGTTCTTTGGGTTTGGCATCGTGTTGCTCACCATTGTTCAGACCATGAGTGCCGGACGACAGGCCGGGCTGGAAGGGTTCCTGCTGGGGTCCACTGCGGGCATGCTTTATCAGGATGCGGTAATCATCGCGCTCGGTGGCTCGCTCGCGGTCTTCGCCACATGGCTCATGCGCCGCCCCATGACGCTGGTGGCTTTTGATGCGGAATACGCGGCTGCCATGGGTTATGACGTGCGCCGGATCGACCTTCTGATGATGGGTCTGGTCATGGCCGTGACGGTGATCGGGCTGAAACTGGTCGGTCTTATCCTGATCGTGGCAATGCTGATCATCCCCCCTGTCACCGCGCGGTTCTGGACCGAACGCAGTGGCCGTGTCATCTGGATCGCAGGGGCCGTGGGCGGGGTATCGGGCTATGTGGGCGCGGCATTGTCTGCGTCAGCCCCGGCGATGCCCACAGGCCCGCTGATCGTGCTGACGGCGGCCAGCGTTTTCGTCTTTTCCCTGATTTTTGCGCCCGTGCGCGGGGTGGCCGCCGCCGTCATCCGGCATCGCCGCTTCCAGCGCCGCGTGCACCGCCGTCAGGGGCTTTTGTCGCTGTCCCGGCAGGAACCGATCCGCGAACCCTATACCCTGCGCCTGCTGGCCAAGGATGGGCTGATCCGCGCCGACGGCGTGCCCACGGACACGGGCCGCGCGCAAGCCGCCAAAGTGGCCCGTGATGAACGCCGCTGGGACGTGGCGCGCGAGGTACATCAGGATGCGGGGCTGACCGGGCGCTACGACGGGCTGACCCCGATCGAAGAGGTCTTCACCCCCGACGAGATACAGGAGTTCGACCGCAGGCTCGGCCCACCGGTCGCCGTGGGAGGTCTGGGCTGATGGGCGCCGAATTTGTCCAGTTTTCCCTTACCCCGATCCTGATCGGTACGCTTGCCGCCATCGCCTGTGCGCTGCCGGGGAACTTCCTGATCCTGCGCCGACAGGCCCTGATTGGTGATGCGATCAGCCATGTTGTGCTGCCGGGTATCGTTGTTGCATTTCTCATCACCGGCACGCTTGGCGCGGTGCCCATGTTACTGGGCGCGGCGGGCGCAGCCGTCGTTTCGGTGATCCTGATCGAGGCGGTCAAGCGGCTGGGCAATATCGAACCGGGAGCCGCCATGGGGGTCGTTTTCACAACGCTTTTTGCAGGCGGTGTGCTGCTGCTGGAGCAATCCGACACCTCGAGCGTGCATCTGGACGTCGAACACGCGTTGATGGGCAATCTGGAATCGCTGATCTGGTTCCGCGCCACGGGCTGGGAAAGCCTGCTGGACCCCGTCGCCCTTGCCAGCCTGCCCCCGGAACTGCCCCGCATGGCCGTGGCTTGCGCCTTTGTGATCGTGCTGATGCTGGTGTTCTGGCGCTGGCTGAAGATCGCAACATTCGACGAGGGTTTCGCAGAAGCGCTTGGCATTCCTGCAACCGCGCTCGGTCTGGGCCTTGTGATCACGGCGGCCATCGCGGCGGTTGCGGCCTTTGATGCGGTCGGCTCAATTATCGTGATCGCGATGTTCATCTGCCCACCCGCCGCCGCGCGCCTGATGACCAACCGGCTGGAGCGTCAGGTCTGGTGGTCCGTACTCTTTGCCGTCCTCTCGGCGGTGCTGGGCTATGTCTTTGCAGGCTATGGCCCGCTTTGGTTCGGCAGCCAGAACGCGGTCAGTGCCGCGGGCATGATCGCCACCGTCTCCGGTGTGATCCTTGGGCTGGCCTGTCTTTATGGCCCGCACCGCGCCCGCTTGGGCGTGGGGCGCGAAGACGCTGCGACCTGACCCCCGGTCCATATTCGATCCCGTGTGCCGCCCTGAGTTGCCAACTGCGCAAATACCTCTTGTCCCAAGCGGTGCAGCGTCTTGGGTGTTTCTTCGGTCAGGCAGATGACAGGGGGCAAGCCCCACAAGTCACGCCTCGCGGCTCAGGGGCGCACCGTGATCGGACAGACAGGCAGAATGATCCCCCAACACCTGTAGCACACGGCACTCCGCCACAGTATTCCTGCGACACTGATCCAACATGCGTTCCAGTTCAACGCGCAGGGCCTCAAGCCGCGCGATCCGCTGCTCCACCTCTTGCAGCTGGCGATGCGCGATTTCATCGACCTGCGCACAGGGGCGCGCCGGGTTATCCGACAGATCGAGCAACTCGCGGATCGCATCAAGGGTAAAGCCAAGCTGGCGCGCGTGACGGATGAAAGACAGGCGATCAAGCGCCGCATCGTTATAGCGCCGTCGCCCACCACTTGAGCGCTCCGGTGCCTGCATCAGGCCGATCTGTTCGTAATAGCGGATCGTCTGCACCTTTGTACCGGTGCGTTTGGACAGGGTGCCGATGGGGTACATGGATGCTTTCTCCTGAGCAGAAAACAAATTTGCGGTTCCGGGAAAATACCTCTTGAAGCTATAGTTACTAGAGGTCGTATATCAGGGTCAAGAAACGGAGGCCCCATGTCCGATCCGGCACCACATACCCGATCCAGCGGCGACCCCACCGGGTTCATCCTGCCCGTCGACACTGCAAGCGGTGACGCAACCGGCTGCGGGTCTGCGGCCACGACCAAGTGCTGCGGCGGTGCGGTTGCCGCAGCGCACGCCCCGCTGTGGCGGCGCATCGACTGGATGCTCTGGGGGTCGGGCGGGCTGATCCTTGCGGCCTATGTGGCGGGGTTTTTCCTGTCCCATGAAGCGCCCTTTGGCCTGGGCGTTTTCACCCATGGCGTGCAGGACATGATGAACCTGATGTGGTGGGGCATCCTTGTGGGGATGGTCGCTGTCGGGTTGATTGACCGGGTGCCGCGCCAGTTCGTGATCGGGATCATCGGGCGCGATCAGGGCGCCAAAAGTCTTGTGCGCGCGGTGCTGGGCGGGGTGCTGCTTGATCTGTGCAACCACGATGTGCTGATGGTGGGGGCCAAGCTTTATGAGCGCGGTGCCAGCCTCGGACAGGTCTTTGCCTTTCTGATCGCAAGCCCGTGGAATTCCCTGTCGCTGACGATCATCATCGGCGCGCTGATGGGCTGGGGTTGGATGTTCCTGTTCCTCGGGGCCTCGCTGGTCATCGCTTTGCTGACGGGACTGGCCGTCGAAGCGCTGGAGCGCGCAGGCCGCGTCAGACCCAACCCCAACCGCATCGACCTACCGGCTGATTTCCATGTCTGGCGCGAGGCAAAAGCGGGCCTGAAGGCGACCCGCTATGACATGGCTTTTGTGCGCGATGTGGCGCAGCGGTCCGTCAGCGCCAGCAAGATGGTGCTGCGGTGGTTGTTCTTTGGGATCGTGCTGGCCGCATTGATACAGGCAACTGTCCCGACCGAGACGTTCCAGACATGGTTCGGCGCGACCCTGCTGGGCCTCTTTACCACCCTGCTCGCCGCCACGATCATTGAGGTCTGCTCCGAAGGGTCCGTTCCCATCGCCGCAGACCTGATGACCCGCGCCGCCGCACCGGGCAACGCGTTCACCTTTCTGATGGCGGGTGTCGCGACCGATTACACCGAGGTCCTGATCCTGCGCGAAGTCACCGGGCGCCTCAGGGCGGCGCTGCTGTTGCCTCTGCTCACCGTACCGCAGGTGCTGCTGATCGGCTGGGCGCTCAACACGGCGGGTTGAACCGGAACTGTCAGGCGGTCGCATCACCGTCTCAATAGCTGATGCGACACTAGCCCTCCCTTCCCTCATGAGGACGTTCAGACATGACAGATTATTTTCCGGAATCATTCCTGACTAATTTTATCAGAATGGGTTGCCTTTCTGTCGGGGTGCTGTAATTGAGTAAAACAGTAGGGATTAAACTGGGAGTTTCCAATGACCACCAAGACTTCACTCTTTGCCTTGGCAATCGCCATGACTGCAACGAGCGCGATCGCTGAGGGCGAGCTCAATCTGTATTCGTCGCGGCACTATGATACCGACGAACGCCTCTATTCGGAGTTCACCGAGGCAACGGGCATCACCGTCAACCGCATTGAGGGCAAAGCGGACGAGCTTATCGCCAGAATGGAGGCCGAGGGGTCGAATTCGCCGGTCGATGTGTTTCTCACCGTAGACACCGTGCGCATCACACGCGCGAAAGACATGGGCCTGCTGCAGTCTGTGGACAGCGAGGTTCTCGAAGCAAAAGTGCCCGCCTATTTGCAGGATGATGACAATCAGTGGTTTGCCTTCTCGCAGCGCGCGCGCATCCTGTTTTACGACAAGAACGACGTCACGAACCCGCCTGCAACCTACCAGGATCTGGCAAAGCCCGAATACGAGGGTCAGATCTGCATCCGTTCTTCGTCAAACGTATACACACAGAACATCGTCGCCGCCCTCGTGGCACACCTTGGTGAAGAGGCCACAGGCGAATGGGCCAAGGCGGTTGTGGGCAACTTCGCGCGCGCTCCGCAGGGGGGTGACACTGACCAGCTGCGCGGTATCGTATCAGGCGAATGCGACATTGCGATGTCCAACACCTATTACTTCTCGCGCGCGCTGCGCAAAGACGTTTCCGGTCTGTCGGACAGCACGGATATGATCGGCTGGGTCTTCCCGAACCAGAACGATATCGGCGCACACATGAACATTTCCGGTGGCGGTGTTGCTGTGAATGCACCCAACAAGGACAATGCCGTCAAGTTCCTTGAATACCTCGCATCCGAGCAGGCGCAGCAGTATTTCTCAGCTGGCAACGATGAGTATCCCGCCGTTCCCGGCGTCAGCCTTGCGCCATCGGTCGCAGCTTTGGGCATCTTCCGTCCCGATGCGATTGCCCTGTCGGATATTGCGGAAAACATCGACGCCGCACAGCGGATCCTGGCAGAAGCCGGCTGGGAATAAAGCCAGCCCCATCGAGCATCAAGGCGCGCCCCTCGTGGCGCGCCTTTTCGCGTTTCAGGCCCGCGCCTGCCGCCACTCACTGATCTGCGCACATAGGATGATGACCGGGATCAGACCTATGCCTGCGATCATCAGGCTGGGCACCGCTGCACCTTCCAGACGCTCATCCGAGGCCAATCGAAAGGCATGTACCGCAAGGGTGTCATAATTGAATGGGCGCAAGATCAACGTGGCAGGCAGTTCCTTTACCGTATCAACGAAGACAATCAACATCGCGGTCAGGATACTTGGGCGCAGAACTGACAGGTGGATGTCGCGCACGGTGCCCCAGGCGGTACGCCCCAAAACCCGCGAGGCCGCATCCACATTCGGCGTGACAGTTGCAAGGCCGCTGTCATAAGCCCCGATGGCTGCCGCGAGAAAACGGATCATATAGGCCGCGATCATCAGCCAGATCGAGCCCGAGATCAAAAGGCCGGTCGAGATGCCAAAGGACGCCTCCATCTGCGCATCGAGCCAATTGTCGAAGTTCGCGAAAGGCACCAGAAGGCCAATGGCGATGACTCCGCCCGGCACGGCATATCCAAGCCGACCAATAAACAGCGAGGCCAGCGCGCTGCGCCCCGGCGACACCCGGTTGAACGTGCCCAGCAGGATCGCTGCGAAAACCGTCACGACGGCGGCGATACTGGCCAGCGTCAGCGTGCTTTGGATAAAGCGCATGTACCGGGGGCTGAAAATATCCTGCTCAGAGCGCAAACCCATCAGGATCAGGGTGATGACAGGTACGATGACCCCCAGCAATACCGGCACCGCACAGGCGCATTGTGCCGCAAAAGCGCGATGCCCCGTCAGGGTGAAGCGCACAAATGGTTCCTGTCGCCCCTTGGATGCAAAGGCCGCAGACCCCCGGTTCATATACTCCAGAATCGCAACAAGCAGCGCGAAGGCCAAAAGGCCAAGCGCCAGTTGCGCAGCAGCCCCCCGATCACCCAGCCCGAACCAACTGGTGTAGATACCGGTCGCAAATGTCTGGACGCTGAAATGCGCCACGGTGCCAAAATCCGCAATCGTCTCCATCACCACCAGAAGCGTGCCCGCCGCGATGGCGGGGCGCGCCATGGGCAGAGACACCCGTAAAAAGGCCTTGAGCGGAGAGGACCCCAGCGAGCGCGCTGCGTAAAAGGGGGTCGCCGCCTGCATCCGGAACGCTGCGCGCGTCAGCAGATACACGTAAGGATAAAGCACGAGCGTCAGCATCAGCGCGGCACCGCCCAGTGATCTGATCTCGGGGAACCAATAGTCTCGCGGCCCCCACCCCATCAGGTTGCGCAGCGTGGTTTGCACGATGCCCGGATGATCAAGGATATCGGTATAGGCATAGGCCAGCACATAGGCGGGAAAGGCGAGCGGCACGACCAGCGCGATCTCAAAGAATCGCCTGCCCCGGAATTCGGATGTCACAACCAGCCATGCGGTTGTCGCCCCGATGACAATGCTGCCGACGGCCACAAGAACGACCAGCACGAGCGTCGTCCATGTGTACCGCCAAAGGACCGTGTCCGCGAGTTGCCCCAGCGTGTCGAAAGAGCTGAATGCCGCAGCCGCGATGACCCCGATGATCGGCAACAGGCAAATTGCCGCCACAAACAAGGCGATGCCAGTGATAATATGCTTGTCCATTTTTCGAAGCCCGACCGCAGAGTGTTTCGTTTCACGCCTGTGTATCGCGGAAGATTGCCAGATTATAGGCCTGATTGTTTTTGTCGGGATTGACAATTCTGACTAATTCTATCAACAATAGGTCATTGAGTCTCAGCCACCCCGTTTCGGGCAGCCCGGACATCCTCACATCGCAGGAGAGACCTCATGGGCAAGAACCGCTTGGATCGACCAATGGACACGAAACAGCCTTCAGACAAACCGTGCTGGAACGAAGTGTTGGCCACCGTGCTGACAGATATTTTCCCGACCGATCAAAACATCGAATTCGTTTTTGATCGGCTGGAGCGTGCGTCATGAATGCCATGACCGATGTGCCGAACCCGTCCTCAACCACCATCACACCGCAAATGGACACCTATGATGCGCGCGAGCTGATCAAGAACGGCGTGCAGGCCTGTGTCGTGCTGGATGGTCAAACCTATTACATGCGCATCACGCGCGCCGGCAAATTGATTTTGACCAAATGATGCCGCAACACAGTGAACGCGGCGCAGCCGCCGTTGCCGTGCTGAGCAACATGGATCCCTGGGAAGCCAACCTGGTTCTGAACCTGCGACTCTGGTGCGAGGGATCATCCGGACAATCGCAGGTCTGGAATGAATACCGCAAGGCCCTGCCCGGTGAACATGCAACCCATGAATGCCATGCGTTCGAGACGCTGGTGCACACCATTGTCTCTTCGGCGCATCGCCCGTTGGTGCGCCATCAGGTAGGGTGTTCCTGCGTTGGCGCGGATGAAGCGGTCTTTGTCAACCTGGTCCGGATGGCATCAGAGGGGCATCTGAACGATGCAGCGCTTGTGGCGACCCTCTTGATGGGGCCGGCGCGGGCCGAACATGTGGCGCTGCTTGCCGGACAGGTCGGCGCCTGTGCCCGCAAGATGAGCCGTCAATCCATACAACCCATACCGCAGACGGCGCAAAACGTTGTCCGCCTGCATTAATCTGACTGAACAAGGGATAAAGCCAACAATGAAACGTATACTAACGACAACGCTGGGCAGCGCGCTATTGGCGGCCACCCCTGCGCTTGCGGATAAAGCCGCAGTCCTCGACAACTACGCGGACATCGCGCTCGCGAAATACGAGGATAGCCTGACAACCGCGCAGGCCCTGCAATCCGCCGTCGATACGCTGATCGCCACGCCGTCTGCCGAAGCCTTGCAGGCCGCGAAAGAGGCATGGATCAGGGCGCGTGTCCCCTATCAGCAGAGCGAAGTCTATCGTTTCGGCAATGCCATCGTCGATGACTGGGAAGGCAAGGTAAATGCCTGGCCGCTCGATGAAGGACTGATTGATTACGTCGATGCGTCCTATGGCGGTGCCACGGATGCAAATGAATATGCAGTCTTGAACGTGATTGCCAATCCGTCCTTCACGCTGTCCGGCGAGACACTGGATGCGACGCAGATCACACCGGCCCTGCTGGAAGGGGCGT
This sequence comes from Roseobacter denitrificans OCh 114, assembly GCF_000014045.1. Taxonomy (NCBI): domain Bacteria; kingdom Pseudomonadati; phylum Pseudomonadota; class Alphaproteobacteria; order Rhodobacterales; family Roseobacteraceae; genus Roseobacter; species Roseobacter denitrificans. The sequence goes on along the minus strand of NC_008209.1, from coordinate 883,577 downwards.
TGCATGAGGCCGACGCGGTCGAATCAAATGTGGCGACCGGTTATCACGCCATTGAATTTCTTTTGTGGGGTCAGGACCTGAATGGCCATGGCCCCGGTGCAGGCAATCGTCCATGGACCGATTACGCGGTCGGGGAGGCCTGCACGGGCGGGAACTGCGACCGCCGCGGCGACTATCTGTCGGCAGCGACCGAGCTGCTGGTGTCCGATCTGGAGTGGATGGTCGCGCAATGGCAGGACGGCGGGGCAGCCCGCACCCAACTCATCGCAGACGAAAACGCAGGGATTTCCGCAATCCTGACAGGAATGGGGTCGCTTTCCTATGGCGAGCAGGCCGGAGAGCGGATGAAACTGGGCCTGATGCTCAACGACCCCGAAGAAGAGCATGATTGCTTTGCGGACAACACCCACAACAGCCATTTCTACGATGCGATGGGCATTCGCAACGTTTATCTCGGCAGCTACACGCGCATTGATGGCACCATCGTTTCCGGCCCGTCCCTGTCGTCACTGGTTGCCGCCGCAGACGCAGGTGTGGACGCGGAACTGACAGCGAAACTCAACACGACGATGCTTGAGATGTCGGAAATGAAAACCGCTGCCGAGGCTGGGTTCGCCTATGACATGATGCTGGAACGCGGAAATGCCGCTGGCGAGGCCCTGATCATGGGCGCGGTTGACGCATTGGTGGAGCAAACCCGGTCCATTGAACGTGCGGTGGCCGCCCTTGGCGTTGATCAGATCGAATTCGAAAGGCTCTGACAGCCTCGATAATCCGAACGCTGTTTTTCAGTAAACCACCCCTTGACCCCAGCCACGACCGGGCCGACGATGCCCGGTCAACTTCGCGAGGTATATCATGAGCAAAACACCAAGCCCCTGCATTGACGTCTGTAAATTCAAGCGCGAAGGTCATTGTATCGGCTGTTCGATGACCAAGACGCAGAAATCGCTGTTCAAGCAACTCAAGAAAGACAAACACCGCGAGGCATTTGTCGAGATGCTTGTCGGTCAGCAGTCACTTATGGGGAAATACAGGCACTGGAAGCCGAAGTACCTGCGCAAGTGCCTCAAGAAAAAGGTCAAGCCGATCGCCGCAGTACGGGACGTGGCCTGACCTTTTTGGGTGCCATCGCCCGTCAGGGCGATACGCGTTATGAAATCTGCGCCCGGGTCGTTATGCCAGATGCGAGCGCAGGAACCACGCGAATTTTTCATGCTCCTGACCACGGGCAATGCACAGGTCTTCGGTCAGCGTGTCGCCGTGTTCCGCCGCAATCGCCCCGGCACCGGCAAGCGTGGCGGCAAGCGTTTCCTGCGCCTCCTGCATCACCTTGATCATCTCTTTGTCAGAGGCTTTGCCGTCATGCTCTTTGATCTTCGAGCGTTTGATCATACCCGCCAGAGTGCCTTCCGCATGGGCGTCGAGCGCCTTGATACGCTCCGCAAGGTCGTCCTGCGCAACGAAATGGTCTTCGTAGATCTTCTGAAACAGATCGTGCAGCGGGCCAAAGGCCATACCTGTCACGTTCCAGTGAAAATTCTGCGCGAGCATCGTCGCGACGGCGGTCTCCGCCACGGATTGGTTCAACGCTTCGGCGATGGCGGAACGCGCATCGGTCGCAAGCGCAACGGCTGTCTGAGTCATCCCTTGCTCCTTTTTTGATTTTTCAATGTGCTGGCTGGCATTTCGCGTAGCTTGCAGGGCCTTAACTTAGGCAAGCTTAACACAAAGGCAAGGGTTTTTTAGAATTATTCTAAAAGCGTTAAAACCGTTCCGTGATCCAATGAACCAGAAAGGTGATCAACCTGCGGTGCTCCCGCGCGATTCGTGATTGAACCAGGAAATGAACGCTGGCGCGATCTTCACGCGCACTGGCGAGGCAAAGTTGTATCAACCAGCTTTCGTCAAATGTCATCTCCGTGACGCCGGGGGCATAAAGCCGCGCAGGCTTGCCGAGCGCCTGGTTGAGGCAGCGCATCAACGCTTCGGCATGAGCCTGCTGCGTCTTGTCATGCTCCGTATGTAGCAGCGCGCAGGCCTCGAACAAATCCGTATGCGGCTTTGCCCGACAGTTCATTGCGACAAATCGCAGGTAATTGAGAAACCCCAGCGCCTCGGGCTCCAGTTTTTGTTCAGGGGCGGCAGTCGCCCATTTGTCACAACTTAAAGGCAACACTTCGCGGGAAACTCCTTGGGTCGGCATGAGAATCTACTCGCATTTCATAATTCCTGAGTATAATGATAGGGAATGCATCTTTATACAAGCCTAACTCTGACTCTTTTACTTTGCTTTGCGTCGCATCAGGTTGATGCAGATCAAGTTCTGCATGATTTACACCTGCCGATCACGCCGCGAACGGCAGACGAAACGGCCAGAATTGCCGTAATCACGCAACCCACAACCCATTTCACGGCCCCCGAGCAATTCGAAACGAATCAAGCGGGTGCAGCCACCGTGCGCCCCCGCGATACGACACATGCCTTCAGTCAGCCGTCCGGTAACATCAGTTTCGAAAAGGAACTTGATTTCAAGGTTGGCAACGGGCTGTTCAAAAAGCTCTGGGTGTCTTCGCCCTCCTCGACATTGGCATCGGACGGATTGGGGCCGCTCTACAACGCGCGCTCCTGCCAGCGCTGCCACCTGAAGGACGGGCGTGGCCACCCACCCAAAGGCCCCGGCGACAGCGCCGTGTCGATGTTGCTGCGCGTTTCGATCCCCGGTGGCACACCACCAAAGGCGATTTCGGATTATCTGGCCACCCAGCCGGATCCGAACTATGGCGAGCAGATACAGGATTTTTCCGTCGCCGGGCACGCCAGCGAAGGCCAGATCGCCATCACCTATACCGAGACTGAGATTGCCCTGTCCGATGGAGAAACCGCGCGCCTGCGGGCGCCGAGATATGCGATCACGGAACCGGGCTATGGCCCGTTGCATCCGGATATCATGGTGTCTCCCCGCATTGCCCCACAGATGATCGGGTTGGGGCTTCTGGATGCGATACCGGCCGCCGATATTCTGGCCCTTGCCGATCCGGATGACGCGGATGGTGATGGTATTTCCGGGCGTGCACAAATCGTCATGTCACGCGCGCACGGCGTGCCGATGCTGGGCCGGTTCGGGCTCAAAGCGGGTCAACCCTCAGTGCTTGAACAATCTGCGGCGGCCTTCCTCGGGGATATCGGTATTTCCTCAACGCTGTTTCCGGACGGTCACGGCGAATGCACGGATGCGCAAGAGGCGTGTCGCGCAGCCCCCGATGGCAATACGCCAGCACATGACAATGCCGAGATCAGCGATGAAGGCTTGGCGCTTGTTGCTTTTTACGCCTCGAACCTCGGCGTACCCGCACGCCGGAATGTGGATGACCCCGAGGTTCTGCGCGGCAAACAAGTGTTCTACGAGACCGGGTGCATCGCCTGCCATACGCCGAAATTCGTCACGCATCGCATCGAAGGCCAGCCCGAACAGAGCTTTCAGCTGATCTGGCCCTATACGGATATGTTGCTGCATGACATGGGTCCGGACCTTGCAGACAACCGCCCCGAAGCACGCGCAACCGGGCGTGAATGGCGCACCCCGCCGCTTTGGGGGATTGGCCTGACCGAAACCGTTTCCGGCCATACCTATTTCCTGCATGACGGTCGCGCGCGCTCCCTGCTGGAGGCCGTGCTCTGGCATGGCGGCGAAGCGGAACCGCACAAACAGCGGGTCATCGACATGCCGTCAGCCGACCGCGCCGCCCTGATCAAATTCCTCGAGAGTCTTTAGCAATATGCGGCTCGCCCTCGTTTTAGCCTGTATTGCCGTGCCCGCCGTTGCGGATGTGAGCAGCGCGATCACTGACCATATTCTGCCCGGTCACGCCCGGCTTGTCGAAGCGACAGAGGATTTGTCGGCCACCGCATTGGCAGATTGCACCCCGGATGCGGTGCGGCCCGCGTTTGCGACAGCCTATGATGCCTGGGTGTCCATTTCCCATATCCAGTTCGGTCCGGTTGAGGATCAGGGCACATGGCTCGCCATGGCGTTCTGGCCCGACCCGAAAGACCGCACAGGCAAAGCGCTGGCCCGGTTGTTCGCGGCACAGGACCCCATCGTTGATGATGCGGCGCGTTTTGGCGAAGTTTCCGTCGCCGCACAGGGGTTCACGGCTCTTGAACGCCTGCTTTTTGAACCACAGGATGATCCGGCCTATGCCTGCCGTCTGACGCGGGCAATCGCCACGGGGCTTGCGCAGAAATCGACTGCCCTTGATCAGGCATGGCCCGCCTACGCAGAGCTGATGCAATCCGCCGGTACCGAGGGAAATACGCGCTATCAATCCGTTCAGGAAACACAGCGCGCACTATATACAGCCCTTTCAACCGGGCTGGAATTTCTGCATGATCAACGGCTTGGGCGGCCCCTCGGAAGTTACGACCGCCCCCGCCCCTTGCGCGCGGAAGCGCGCCGGTCCGAACGCGCCCTGCGCCACATCATCCTGTCGCTGACCGCGCTGGAGGACCTCGCCCCGCATGTGGGTGCTGCGGACCTTGTGCAAACCCGCAGCGCGTTCGCCGAGGCGCACAGCCGCGCCGATCGGCTCGATGATCCGGCCCTTGCCGGCGTCGCAGACCCTGCATCACGGTTCCGGATCGAGGCGCTTCAGCAATCGGTGCGCACGCTACAGGTCGCCGTGATCGACGAAATCGGGACGCCCCTTGGTATATCGGCTGGCTTCAACGCGCTGGACGGGGATTGAACGTGACGTCGCGCCGCCAATTCATGGCCGGCATGGCGCTTGCCTCCGTCGCGCCGTCACTGACATGGGCAGCGGTCGGCAATCCCGTGGCCCTGACCGCCGCCATGGACAGGGATGGCGCTTTCCTGATCGTCGGCTTGACCGCTGCGGGCGAAATTGCATTCAGACAACCGCTGCCCGCGCGCGGGCATGCCGCCGCCGCACATCCGCATCTTGCCGAAGCCGTCGCAATCGCCCGCAGGCCCGGCACCTTCGCGAAGGTTGTCGATTGTGCAACGGGCGCGATACGCCAGACCATCGCAACACCCAACAACCGACATTTCTATGGGCATGCGACGTTTTCGCTGGATGGCAGGCTGCTTTACACCACCGAACAGGACATCGTTTCCGGTCAGGGACGCATCGGCGTCTGGGCGCGTTCTGATGGGTACAAACGCGTTGATGAATTCCCGTCCGGCGGGATCGGGCCGCATGAAATCCTGACATTGGCGTCCGGCGATCTGGCCGTTGCCAATGGCGGCATTCGCACGCATCCGGAAACAGGTCGTGCAAAGCTCAACCTAGACACAATGCGGCCAAATCTATCCATACTGTCGCCGACGGGTAAGCTGATCGACGTCGCGCCGGTGCCCGCCGACACCCATCACAATTCCCTGCGCCACATCGCAGCGACGATGGATGGAACAATCGTTTGCGGGTTTCAATGGCAAGGTGATCCATTTGCAGCACCCCCTCTTGTCGCCTTCTACAAAGGGTCAGGAGAGCTTGTGCCTGCGCAGTTCAGCGATGGCGCGACGCACGGTCTTGATGGCTATATCGGGAGCGTTTGCACGCTTGGCCACACAGGTTTTGCAGCATCCGCCCCACGCGGTGGGCGCGTTCTGATCTTTGATGAAACGGGGACGCAAACCGGCACGCACCGCGCAACAGATGTCTGTGGGCTGACCAGTTTTGCACAAGGGGGCAGCCTTGCCACCGATGGGTTCGGGAATGTGTTCGACCTTGCGTGGCAAGACATGCGGCTCAAGCGCGCCCACGGACTGGCCTTTGACAACCACCTTGTTTCGCTTTCACATGGCTTTTCGAGTTCAACCTGAAGCATGGCATATCACTTTTCGCGTTCGACCGCAGGAAGAGGCAGCGAACACGTGATCCAACATCAACTCGAAACGCTTTGGCACGGGACGTTATTGCAAAAGCTGCGCCCCGCTCGGTGACGCCTCAAGCGTCAGAACCCGATCCGCCAGACGCTCTGCCTCGCGGGCGTCGTGGGTGACAAAAACCGTCGCCGGTTTATGCGTCGCAATCAGCGATTCGGTCAGGCGCAACATGCTCTCGGCGGTTTTCTGATCAAGCGAGACGAAGGGTTCATCCATGATCAGCACATCCGGCGCACCGGCAAAGGCACGGGCCAGCGACAATCGGCGCTGTTGGCCCAGCGACAGTTGCCCGGGGAACAGCGTGTCTTTGCCCGCAAGGCCGACCCGTTCGAGACTGGCGCGGGCGTCCTCAACGCTGAGGTCCGGATGCGGGATCAAAAGGTTATCCAGAACCGAACGCCACAGCAGCAAGGTCGGTTCCTGAAATACAATGGCCTGCGACACAGAGCTTTTGATCGTCCCGTCGAATTTCTGATCAATCCCCGCCAAAATGCGCAGCAAGGTCGATTTGCCGATCCCGGAGGGCCCGACCAGCGCCAGTGTTTCACCACGGGCAACATCAAAGTCTATCTGACCCAGAACGGGTTTGTCCCCATAGACCTTGGATCTGATACTGACGCTGATCATGCGCTGCGCCAGCGCGCCACATGACGCTCGAACGGTTGCAGGAAAATCCACTCCACCAGCAGCATCACAGTGATGAAGGAGAACGCGTAAACCAGCACCATCGCAACATCGAAGAGCTGGAAATAGAGGTGGATCTGAAACCCGATCCCCGACGAGCGGCCCAGAAACTCGACCACCAGAACGATCTTCCAGATCACCGCAAGACCCGAGCGCGAGGCAGCAGCGACAAAGGGGGCAAGCTGCGGAAAGACGATGTGGCGCATGCGGGTCCACCACGACATCCGATAGACTTTGCCGAGCGCGTCAAGATCCGGGTCGAGCGCGCGCGCACCTTCGCGGATGACAACGGCCACATTGGGCACCTTGTTCAATGTGACGGCAGTGATGGCCGCCGCCTCTGTCAGGCCGATCCAAAGATAACACAGCACAATCAGAACAAGCGCGGGCAGATTCAGGAAGACGACAAGCCACGGATCAAGCCAGCGGTTGACCGCAGCCGACCGCCCCATGATCAGACCCAGAATGGTGCCCAGCGACATCGCCAGCGCAAAGGCCCAGATGACCCGCACGATCGTCGCGCTCAGATGCGTCCACAACTCGCCCGAGGCCAATTCCTGACGCAGAGGTGGCAGAAGTTGCCACGGCGTTGGCAGGATTTGCGCATCCTGTGTCAGCATCGCAGCGACCACCCACATGCCCAGTAACCCGGCCAGTGACAGAAAAGGAGTGAGCCGCGCGCTGTGCATCACCGCGCTATTTAACGTCTGCAAACAGGCCGGGTGGCATCGCGGTCATCGGGCCGACAAGCTCCGGACCGCCAAGCTCTTTCATCAGCGCCAGCATCTTTTCGGCAGCCTGCCCGTCGACCGGACCGCGTTCCGGAATGCCCGCGATCCAATCGGCCTTGAGTTGTTCGAATTCCGCATCCGTGCTGGCGTTCATCCGGGGACGCACAGCCTCCCATGCGGCATCAGACGTGGCCAGCATATCCTTTGCCGCGCGCGTCGCTTCAAAGAAGGACTGCGCAATATCGGGGTTCTCTGCGAGGAAACTTTCCTTGACGTAATATCCCAACAGGGGCGTGTCGGTATCCAACCCCAATGCCGCTCCCGCCTCCTGAACGGAGATCAGTTCCCTCATGCCCGCCGATTTGCCCTTGGCCAGAAAGTGCCAGAAATTGATCGCCCCGGCGTAGTCATCATTAAGCGCGGATTTAAAAATCAGGGGCGGCGCGCCAAAAACCTGTTCTGTGCCGGCCTTCAGATCAAAGCCATATTGCTGTTGCGCATAGGCCTGCAGGATCAGCCATGATTTATCCAACGGCCCCCCGGCAATGCCGATCTTGCCGCCCTGCAGGTCCTGCAATGTTTCGGCGGTGCTGGTGTCAGTCACAATCAGGCCGCCCACGGCCTTGGAATAGGGGATAAAGACATAGTCCTTGCCCGCTGCCCGCTGCCGCGCCACCCATATCCAATCGGCGACAGCCATATCCGCTTCGCCGCCTTCAACCGCGATACGCGTGGCCCCGTTATCCGCAAAGGGCTGAACCTCCAGCACAAAGCCGTTCTCACGGTCGAGCTGGTTGTCGGTGATAGTCGCCAACTCCCAATTGACCGTCCCGATTTTCAGTACCGCCGCACGTATAGTGGGCAGGTCCTCGGCGAGAACCTGCCCTGCAAAACCGAAAAGGGCGCAGACAAGCGCCCCGATCAGGCGAAACCTATTCCGCACGGCGACCGGTTTCGTTGAGGTCCTTGTCCAACGTAATGTCGAACTGATCACCCCCCTTGCAGATCACATCGTCAAGCTCATAGCCATCGTCTTCGACTTCGATGTCAGCCGGGTCCATCTGGCATTCCATGGCCGCCAGCATCGCTTCGATTTTCTCGACGGTCGCGGCATCCGGCCCCTCACTGGCGAATGCCGGTGCGCTTATCAGGACTGCGGCGGTCACTGCAAAAAGCTTTTTCATGTCAGGTCTCCTCAGGGTTATTGAATCGAAAATGTGACGGATTGCGCATCACCGGTCGAGCCGGGGATACGCACGACATGACGACCCGGTTTGATGGCGATAAAGGACAGTTCCACAACCCCCGCCTTGTCAAACTCGATGCTGTCGATGGCCATGGGCCGGATTTCGATGCTGTTGATGACGATCTCGTTCATCCAGATGGCGCGAAAGAACGACGCCCCCTCGATGGCCAGTTCGGCAGAGCCATCCGCCGTGATCTGCAGCTTGTAGTAAGCGCCTGACTCCAGCGTGACATCCTCACCGAGCGGCTGACCGGAGGCCAGCGTCAGCTCGATCGTTTCGCCCCGGTTACAGGCTGCAAGCAGCCCCGCAAACCCAAGATCATCACAGAGCGGTGCTGCGACCACCGGGCTGCTCATCATTGCCACGGCTGCAGCACAAAGTAGTTTCTTCATCGTTTCTCTCCCTCGAAATTTCTGTTGACCATCACTCGATGGTCACGACGCCCCATGGCTGTTGGCCCACCTGAATGGACTTAATCGCTTTTTCGGCGGCCACATCGATCACCGTGACGTCGTTGGAATTGCCATTGGTGCTGATGAGGTACTTTTCATCCGGTGTGAAAGACAGCTGCCAGACGCGCTGACCCACAAGGATGTAATCGAGCACCTCAAGACTTTGCGCATCGACAACGGCCACACGGTTGGCAGGCCCAAGGGCCACGAAGAGACGCTTGCCGTCGGATGTGACCTTGGCGCCGACGGGCTGCAACCATTCCGGCTGAACCCCTGCCACCTCAAACGTGATCTTGCCGATGACCGTTGGCGCGCCGTCCTCTGCGATATCCATCGCCGTCACTGTGCCACCGATTTCTGAGGTCACGAAAAGCCGCGTGCCATCTGCGGTATAGGTCGCATAGCGTGGGCGCTGATCGACCAGCACGTTGTGCTTGATCTTGTAGTCTTCGGTCGAAATGAAATGCGCCATGTTGGTCGTCTCGGAGGTATTGACCACGAATTTCGCATCCGGGCTCATCCCCATGCCTTCGGGTTCCACCCCGACGGGGACTTCGGCCAGAATGGTGCGTGTCGTTGTATCCGTGACAGTGACCAGATTGTCATCTTCATTGGCGATGAAGAGCCGCTCACCATTGGGTTCAAGGATGAACAATTCCGGGTCGGGACCGGACGGCAGGCTGGGCAGTTCCTCGTAGGTCGTTGAATCGAAAACCCGCACGAGGTTGTCATCAGAAGCGCAGACATAGATGATCTTGCCATCCGGGCTGACGGTGATGCCACGCGGACGGTTGCCTGCAAAGAACTCGGTCTCAACCTCCCAGGTGTCGGTATTGAGGACAGTGATCGTGTTCCCCCGCTCGTTGGAGATGAACGCTTTGCCCGCGAGGGCCGGGGCTGCCATCAGGGCCAGAAAGGCCGTGGATAGGACCAGAGATTTCATGGGTGTCTCCTGTTATTCAAAAGCGGTGCATTGGGATTCAGGGCGATCAAGGCCCATCGTGTCGAGCGGTGAGCTTTGGTGCAAAAACCCTTCTTGTGGGCTGACGCTGACCGTGATGGTGCCGTCATATAACAGCATGGGTTGGCGCAACTGCCCGTTCCAGTCGCGAAACGTGACCCGCTGCCCCTTGAACGCCGCCAGTTCGAATTCGTCGGATTTGGCATAGTCGCGCACACCATCGGGTTCGGCCGTATTGGCGCGGGTCACTGCCTCGCCGACGACACGCAGTGCCAGCCAGACGTTATAGTCTTCGGGTTTGACATAGCGCCCGGTCAATTCCTCGAAACGGGTTTGAAACTGCGTTGCGCCATAGGCTTCATGCGCGCCGTGGAATGTTGTCGGCACAAGCCCGCCTGACCCCATGACGGGGCGCGGCGTCCAGAGGTGGTAGCTCAGGAAACGCGCAAAATAATCCGTGACATCGGCAGCGATGACCACATCATGATCCTCGGCTTCCTGCGTGAAGGTTGGCAATTGCCGCTGCACCATCACATGGCCTGAATCCGTGCGCCGTGACCCGCCGGTGTCTTCAAAGGTGCGGTCCTCGACGATCTCCGCGCCAAATTTGCGGGCCGACGCGCGGAAGGCATCGGCAAACTGCACATCCGGTGCATTGGACCCGGCGATCAGGAACCAATCCGTCCACTGTTTCCAGACCGCGAATTGCGCGACCGCATCGGCCATCATCGCATAAGACGGTGCCGTGTGCAGCAGGTTGCCCCGGCATTCGGTATCGCGCAGCGCCGTGTCTGGCGCACGCGCGTTGAACACCAACGCTCCCGCCTCGGCAGCCTTGTCCGTGAGGCGCAGCAAATCATCCATGCGCGCCTGCACCACGATCAGCCGGATACCGTCAGCGAGGATCGCATCAAGTGCTGCATCCGCCTCTTCCGGCGGGACCGCGACCTGCGTGGTTTCATAGGTATGCCCCAGAAATCCGCCGGTCGTACCATTGTCCTCATCCGCCAGCGCAGCCCCGGCAAACCCCAGATCATCCGGCTGCAGGTCATAACGACTGATCGGCAACAGCGTCGGATAGTCGATGCGCAAAACAGCTGCTTTGACATCAATCGCCTGCGCCGTGCTGACCGACATGAAAAACGCAAGAGCCGCCAAAAGCGACATGTGCAATCGTGGCACCTTAACCTCCCTTGCCCGCTTGTTATCCGGGCCTCCCTTTGTTCCTGACCTATCGCGCGGCGTGAACCGATACTTTTGGCCGGGTTGTGATAAAGAGCCTAGCAGTCGCACCATAAAGCACGACTCTTATTTTTTAAGAATGTGCCTATGCGACTGATAATTCTTGCTCTTCTGGCGGCCACCGGTGCTCAGGCACAGGAAAAAGTGGCGTTCTTTGGGCTGACCCTGCTGGATACATCCTTGCAAACAACGAACGACGGGACGGATCCTGCCGAACTGGCACGGATTGCCACACTCGAAGCAATGGTGGCCGACCGATTTACCCAAGAGGGCTACGTGCTCGTCGATATCGAACCGGCGCGTGATCAGATCGACCGGGTCGCCAATGTGGCCAAATGCTATGGGTGCGACACCCGCATCGCGGCGGACCTTGGCGCGGATTATTCGCTGGTCGGGGAGGTTCAGAAAGTCTCGGATCTCATCCTGGCCATGAACCTGCAACTACGCGCGGCAGACACCGGCGAGATGGTGAAAGGCGGTGTGGTGGATATCAGGGGCAACACCGACGACAGCTGGCAGCGCGGGATGCGGTACATCCTGAAAAACCGATTTTTTGTAGCGGAGGAATGATGAAAAAACGCAGTTTTATGTCAATGGCTCTGGCGGTCACGCTCGTGCCGGGTGTGGCGCTTGCCCATGGCCCGACGCGCCAGAAGATCACATTGACCACCGAGGTGGCGGCTGAACCGGCAGAGGTCTGGGCACGGATCGGTGATTTTCAGGACATGTCGTGGCATCCGGCAGTGCACAGCAGCACGGGCGAGAATGGCAACGAAATAGACGCCACCCGCGTGCTGTCTCTGGGGGCCGCCGACGGGCCTACGATTTCTGAAATCCTGTACAAGTACAGCGATGAAAAGATGAGCTATTCCTACCGCATCACCGATGTTCTGGTCGAGGTGCTGCCTGTCACCAATTATTCGTCCCACCTGACGGTCAAAGCCCGCGATGGAGGCGGGTCGGTGATTGAATGGCGCGGCGCATTTTACCGAGGCTATCCCAACAACGATCCGCCCGAGGACCTGAACGATGAGGCGGCAATTGCCGCTGTCTCCGCCGTTTATCAGGCGGGTCTGGATGCTTTGACGACGGCCTTCGGTGCGCCTGACTCGTAAACTGATCCTCGCGTTAATGCTTGTCGCGACCCCGGTGGCGGCAAGTGATCTCGCCTATGTCACATGCCAGAACGGGGACGCGCTGAGCGTTCTCGACCTGTCGAAAGGCGTGCAGCACCACCTGTGGGCCGTGCCGGGCAAACCAGCCGGAGTGGCGGTGGACACGGACGCCGCCTTTACGGTTGCCGCGGACAGCAAAACGGTCAGGCGACATGATCGGCTGACGGGCAAAGTCCTTGCGCAAGTCGTTCAGGATGGGGGTCCGATGGGTGTTGCCCATGACCCCCGGCGTAATCGGCTGTTCGTCTCCGATTGGTACAACGCCCGCATCTGGGTGCTGGATGCGATGGACCTGTCGGAACAGGCACAGTTGACGGTCGGCGCGGCCCCCGCCGGGTTGGCCCTGTCAGATGACGGGCGTTGGCTGGCCTCGGCGGACAGGGACGCCGATCAGGTTTCTGTTTTCGATGCCGCAACGCTTGATCTTTTGCACCGCGTGGATGTGGGCACCCGCCCTTTTGGCCTGCGCTTTGCACCTGATGGTCGCCTGTTTGTGGGCAATGTGGGCAGTAATGACGTCAGCGTGATTGACCCTGAGAATGGCGCAGCATTGGCAACGGTCGCGGTCGGCGCGCGCCCCTACGGCGTGGCTTTTGCGCAGGGTCGTGCCTTTGTGACAAATCAATACGCCGACACGCTCAGCGTCATTGACCTCGGTACGCTGCGTAAGATCGCGACACTTGAGACCGGCGAATATCCCGAGGGGATCGACACCACCCCCGATGGTCAGCGCATCGTCGTCGCCAACTGGTTTGAGAATACTGTGACAGTATTCGACGCGGATGCACTTTCTGTGGTACAACACATCGAAACCTGTGACGGCCCACGGGCCTTCGGGACATTTATTCTGGGAGGGATTGAATGAAACGTATTGGATTGACAGCAGCGCTGATGTGCTGTGTGGCGCTGCCTGCGCTGGCCAGCAACGAAGCATGGGAAGCCGTGAAGGCCCAGCTTTATGGCGAACGCTTCATGCTTGATGGGACAGGCGTCATCGCCATCGACGCTCCTTACAGAACCCCGGACGACGCGCGCACGGACCTCGCCGCACAGATCAAGGCACCGGTCGGCACGCAGTTGACAAAGGTGACGGTCGTGCTGGACGAAAACCCGATGCCTGTCTCTGCAGTGTTCGACCTTGAGACGCCGCAACCGGGCTTTTTCTTCGACATCACGATGCGCGTGAACGGTCCAACCCCCCTGCATGTGATCGCAGAAACGACGGACGGGCGGCTGTTCGTTTCAGAAACCTTCGTCAAAACCTCGGGTACGGGTGCCTGTGCCGCACCGCCTGGGACCGACCCGGAACTGGCGCTCGCAACACTTGGCGAGATGAGCATCGAGATGGCAGGCACCCTGCCCGGCGTGGGCGGCGGCAAGCTTGAAAACCTGTCTGCGCGTCTTGGGCGGATGGACGTGGATATATCGCACCCCTCACATTCCGGCATGCAGCGGGATCAGATTTCACTGCTGTTCATCCCGATGCGCTATGTGGAAAACGTCGAAATCGACCTTGACGGTGCGGGCTATGTTGATGTGACAGGGTCGATATCCCTGTCCGAAAATCCCCGCCTCGGTCTTGCCGTACCGCAAAGCACGCGTTCTGTGGATGTCACGATGACCGACACGGACGGCACTGTCGCGCATATGCGCAAGGACCTGCCTGGCTTTTGATCACTGCGTCTGGGGTTGGCCGTGGTGCGGCTCGATCCGCTCCAGCGGATAGTCCCAAAGCCCCCAGCCGTCGGTGCCTTCAGGGAACCAGTAAACCGATGTATACCCCCACTCCAGCGCACGACGGGCGGCGTTCCAGCTCATCCAGCAGTCTTCAAGACAAAACAGCACGATGGGGTGATCCGCACGCCCTTGCGTGGCTGCGTTGAGCGCATCGCGAAAATAGGCAGCCGTCACATCGGCGATCGCGCCATAGCCCACATTCGGCACCCAGATCGCACCGGGGATCGAGATGCGCGGCTTGTCCCGCCAGATGGTTCCCTCCGGCAGGTTTGCCGGTTTGGGCGGTTGCGGCATGACATCAATAAAGGCGGCCTGCCCCGACGCCCATAAGGCATGCGCCTCTTCCGGACCGACAACCGTACCGCCCTGCAGGGTCGCAGGAACGGGGCTGCGGTAGTGATCCATTCGGTAATCTGAAGGCTCGGGCACGGTTTGTGCCCCTGCGTGCTGCGCCACCGTGAGAAATGCCGCTGCCAGCAGGATTTTGATCAATTCGAGATCTCCAACACCTCAGTGCCAAGATCGGTCACAAGCGGCACACCAGCATCCACGAGCAAGCTGTTGATTTCGTCCTGATTGCGGCGGATCAGCGAATTGAGGTTACGCTGCCAGACCTTTTCGCCCAGACGAACGCCCATCGTGATCCGAAAGAAAAGACGCGGCGGTGATTGCTCGCTGATCAGCGGGATCACTTTGAAACCGGGATAGCTGGATTTGACCAGCGGCCCGCCCAATGGGCCCCACAAAACGGCGGCGTCAATTTCGCCTGCGCTGAGGTCGTCAAGCATGTCAATCGCCGGGTTCTCGACACGTCGGTCCACCACGAGATTGTAAGCTTTCGCCTTTGCAATCAGCCCGTGCCGCGCAAGATGCGCCGACGGCGGTGTGCCTGCGATAATGCCCAGTTTACGCCCTTTGAGGGCTGGATCAGCAAGCGATTTCACATCAGCCAGATCGCTGTCCTGTGGCACGATGATGGTATATACGGAGGTGAAATAGTGGTTGGTGTTCAACACCAGCTCATGGCCCTGCGCATAGCCGATGATCAGATCGCAGCGTTTGGCGTTCAATGTGTTGCGCACAAACCCGGTTGCCATCGGAAACCAGGTATACTGCACGGGAAGTTCGAGCTTGGCGCCGACAAGTTCAGCCAGCTTGTTTTCATAGCCGTCTTCATCACGGGTAGACATCGGGTAGTTTGCGGGGTCCGCACAAACGCGTAAGGCTTTGCTTGAAACCAAATCAGACGTTTGTGCGCCTGCAGACCCCGCAAGGCAGAACCCAAGGAGAAGGGTCACAACCAGGCGCTGGTATTTTTCAGCCCATGCAGGCATTTTCGTCCTCACGAATAGCATCCGATTTGGCTTCTTTCTTGGCCGGACGTCCGCGCGGCAGCGCGTCGGTTCCACGTGCCTTCAGATAGACATATATGTCGTCCAGATAACACATGACATTCCGGTTTTCCCCGAAATGCGGCATTACCGAATTTCCGTTCTGGCGACCATTCACGACCACATCGAAAAACCCTTCATATCCGAGGGTCACGGCTGCATTCTTGACAGCGGGCGCATAGGTCGATCCTTCGCCATCCGGGCCATGACAGACGTGGCATTCCGCGTGGTAGCGGCGAAAGCCCGAAAACGTCAGCCAGTCGACTGTGCCATCCTCGGTGATATTGTAGGTCGGGATATCATCAGCGTTGAAGTAGCGGCCATCCTCACTGTAGGCCGCTTCGTAAAGTGCCGGATCCACTGGCTCCTCAGCCAGGGCGGTCATTGGCAGACCTGCGGCAAGGCAGAGTGCAAAAATACGGTGTGTGGTTTTCATAAGATTTACCCGTGATCACTGGGCCAGCCACTGACTGTCGCCCGTTTGTTTTTGAAGTGGCGCGACCGTTCGGCCGCGCCATTCGTTCATGCTGGATCAAGCCACCGCTTAGTTCGGCAGAGCGAAGACAGTCAGCTGTCCACCCAGCGCGGTATAGTCGCTCAGGGCTGCATAACCGCCCACAGCACCCAGACCGTCGTTCGGGTTTGTCAGACCAGCCGCCAGACCAATACCGGCCCAACCACCGACACCGGAGAGGATACCGACGTACTGACGGCCATCATGCTCATAGGTCATGACGTTACCGATGATGCCCGATGGTGTCTTGAAGCGGTACAACTCTTCACCAGTATTGGCGCTCACCGCTTTCAGGTGACCTTCAAGCGTTCCGTAGAACACAACGTCACCGGCAGTTGCGAGAGCACCGGACCAGACCGAGAACTTCTCGGGGATGGACCACAGGATCTCACCGTTGATGTTGTCCCAGGCGATGAAGTTACCCATGCCGCCATGGCTGTCAGGTGCCGGGTACATCGACAGGGTTGCACCGACGTAGGGCTGACCAGCGGTGTAGGACACGCGGAAGGGCTCATAGTCCATGCAGACGTGGTTTGTCGGCACGTAGAACACTTCGGTGCGCGGCGAATAGGCCGCTGGCTGCTGGTCTTTGGTGCCCAGAGCCGCAGGGCAGATACCGGTGGAGTTCACGTCTTCACCGTTTTGCGCCGTTGAGTACTGAGCCACAACCTGCGGACGACCGTAGGTTTCGCTTTCGGGATCCATGTCAACACCGGAGGTCCAGTTCACGACCGGGTCGAACTTTTCAGCCACGAGCAATTCGCCCGTCACACGGTCCATCGTATAGGCCAGACCGTTGCGGTCGAACCGGGTCAACAGCTTGCGCTCTACACCGTCGATTTCCTGCTCGGTGAGAATGTTCTCGTTGACGCCGTCATAATCCCACTCGTCGTGCGGGGTCATCTGGTAGAGCCACCTTGCAACACCGGTGTCGATGTCACGCGCCATGACCGTCATGGTCCAGCGGTTGTCGCCCGGACGCTGGGCCGGGTTCCATGTCGAAGGGTTCCCTGTACCGTAGTACATCAGGTTCTCTTCAAGATCAGCCGCATACCAGCCCCATGTGGTGCCGCCACCGATCATCCACTGGTCGCCTTCCCAGCTGTTGAGGCTGGAGTTTTCACCAACGGGTTTGCCCAGATGCGTCGTGTTCACCGGATCAACCAGCATCTCATCATCCGGACCGACGGAATAGGCACGCCATTCCTTTTCACCCGTTTCCATGTTGTACGCTGTCACATGGCCGCGCACACCGAATTCACCACCGGAAATCCCGACGATGACCTTGTCCTTGACGGGCAGAACGGTTGCGGTGTTCGTCTCGCCGATGGCAGGATCACCATTTACGACGGACCATTCAACAGCGCCGGTTTCAGCGTTGAGCGCGACAACGGTTGTATCCGCCTGATGCAGGAAGATCTTGTTATCGGCATAAGCCACACCGCGATAAACGGTGTCACAGCACATCACCGGAATGACGTCCGGGTCCTGCTTTGGCTCATACTTCCAGATGATCTTGCCCTCGTTGGCAAGGTCCAGCGCGTAGACGATGTTTGGAAATGGCGTGTGCACGTACATCACATCACCAATCACCAGAGGCGAACCCTCATGGCCCCGCAGAACACCCGTCGAGAATGTCCATGCAACCTGCAGATCGCCGACGTTTTCTTCGTTGATCTGGTCAAGTGCAGAGTAGCGTTGGTTTTTGTAGTCACCCGTCTGAATGGCCCATTGCTTGGAATCACTCATTTGCGTGACCAGGTCGTCATTTGCAAAAGCCATACTGGCCGCGCAAAGAGCGATCCCAGAAGTCAAAAGCGATAGCTTTCTCATCTAAATTACCTCCCTAGAATGCGGCAGGATTGCCGCTGGAATGATACACCTGACCAAGGAACGGACAGGGTACCGGGTTATTCCTGTGGAGTAGGTCTGTCCCACGCCACAGGAAATTCGTTGTCTTACGACCCCCCTGCCGGGAAAGACGCAAGATATGCGATTACGTTCATGCGGTCTTCTTCCTTGCGCAATCCGGCAAAGGCCATCTTGGTGCCCTTCGCGTAGTTGCGTGGTTTTTCAAGGAAGCCGGACAGCTCCTCAGGTGTCCATGTCTTGCCCTCGGCTGCCATCGCCATCAGCACATCCGAATATTTGAAATCGGGATTGCCAGCGACAGCGGCGTCAACGATGCCATTCAGGGCGGGGCCAATCTTGTTCTCGGCGCCCTCACCAACGGCATGACAGGCTTTGCACTTGCGAAATACCTTTTCACCAGCCGCTGCATCGCCCGTGATATGCCCATCCGCAAAGCCAGCGGCAGGCAGTGCCATGAGGCAGGCGACGGATAGAAATTTCTTTAGCATATAGTACCTTCCTTGGTTTCACCTTGGTCGAACAGTCAGTGTAGTCGCTCCGCGTGCCATGATACATGATCCCGCGCAAAACTGTTCACGAAGAAATACGAATGATCATAGCCGCTTTGCATCCGGAGCTGTCCGGGTTGACGCCGACGCGCCATCATGTCTGCCAGCGCTTCGGGTTTGAGCAGGTCGAGGAACTGATCGGCAGCCCCCTGATCCACCAGCAAATCACCCTTCCAGCCGTGTTCTTCCAGCAAGAGCGTGGCATCATGATCCGCCCAGTTGCTTTCGTCGTCCCCCAGATAGGCGCTGAGTTGTTTGCGGCCCCAGTCAGACTGCGTCGGATTGGCGATGGGCGCAAATGCAGACAGGGAATCAAACAGGCCTGCGTTGCGAATGGCGATCGTGATCGCACCATGCCCGCCCATGGAATGGCCGGTGATGCCGTGTTTGTCCTGCACCGGCAGATTATCCACGATGATCGAGCGCAATTCGCTCACGATGTAATCATACATGCGATAGTTGGTCTTCCAGGGGTCCCGCGTCGCATTGACATAAAACCCGGCCCCCTGGCCAAGGTCATAGGCCTCGTCATCACTGACACCCGCACCGCGCGGCGACGTATCCGGAAAGATGACCGCCAAACCGTTTTTGGCCGCGTGTTCCTGAAAACCGCCCTTGGTCATCGCGTTTTCATGGGTGCAGGTCAGACCGCTGAGATACCACAAAACCGGGACAGGTCCATCCTGCGCCTGAGGCGGCAGGTAGGCCGCGAATGTCATCTCGCAGCCGCACGTGTTCGACGGGTGCTTGAAGACCTGCTGGCTGCCGCCAAAACTCCGGTTTTCTGATATCAGCTCCATCTCTGCTCTCAAAACTCCACGACGGCTCTGATTGATTTTCCCTGGTGCATGAGGTCGAAGCCGTGGTTGATTTCGTCCAGGCTGAGTTTGTGGGTGATCATGGGGTCGATCTCGATCTTGCCGTCCATGTACCAGTCCACGATTTTCGGCACATCCGTGCGCCCCTTGGCCCCGCCGAAGGCCGTGCCGCGCCAGACCCGGCCCGTCACCAGTTGGAAGGGCCGCGTCGCAATCTCCGCACCCGCGGGGGCCACGCCGATGATGATGCTCTCGCCCCAGCCCTTGTGCGCAGCCTCCAGAGCGGTGCGCATCACGTTCACATTGCCCGTGGCGTCAAAGGTGTAGTCACAGCCCCCACCCGACAGTTCGACCAGATGCGCGACCATGTCGCCCTCGACCTTGCTGGGGTTGACGAAATCCGTCATGCCGAAATGGCGCGCCATTTTTTCCTTGTCGTCGTTGAGATCGACGCCGATGATCTGATCCGCGCCCGCCATGCGCAGCCCCTGGATCACATTGAGACCGATGCCACCGAGGCCAAACACGGCGGCCGTTGACCCAATCTCAACCTTTGCCGTGTTAATGACGGCACCGATGCCGGTGGTCACGCCGCACCCGATGTAGCAGATCTTGTCGAAGGGCGCGTCCTTGCGCACCTTGGCCAGCGCGATTTCGGGCACAACCGTGTGGTTGGCAAAGGTCGAACAGCCCATGTAATGGTGAATGGGCGTGCCATCCAGCATCGAAAACCGGGTTGAGCCATCAGGCAACAGCCCCGCGCCCTGCGTGGCACGCACCTTCTGGCAGAGGTTGGTCTTGGGGTTCAGGCAGTAGTCGCATTCGCGACACTCCGGCGTGTAAAGCGGGATCACGTGATCGCCCACTTCAAGGCTGGTCACCCCCTCGCCCACCTCGATGACAACGCCCGCGCCCTCATGGCCGAGGATTGCCGGGAAGATACCTTCGGGGTCATCGCCCGAGCGCGTGAACTCATCCGTATGACACAGACCCGTCGCCTTGATCTCGACCAGAACCTCTCCGGCGCGCGGGCCATCAAGATTGACCTCCATCACCTCAAGAGGCTGCCCAGCCGCAACCGCAACCGCCGCTCGCGTTCTCATCATAATCGTCTCCCAAAGGTGCAGCACATTGGCATGCTACCGTACTCCACCAGAGTATGCGGGCCGAGCAAGCTTCAGAACAACTAAGACAATGGTGGGTATTGGGGGCGCTGGACAGCCAAGGGATGCTTGGCCATAGTACAAACCTCGTTACGGAGATACCGCATGTCGATGATCAAACCTCTTTGCCTGACGCTGGCGCTGGTCGCGGTGGGCGCACCTGCGCAGGCGGCAGACTTTTCTGATCCAACATGGCCCTGCGTACAACGCAAGGTAGCAACGCTGTCTTTGGGCTTGATGTGGCCTCACCCGGTCAATTCAGAACTGGCTGACGACAATGACGCGCTGCGCGCGGATGTGACCGAATTGGCCGGGTATCTGTCGCTGCGACGCGTTGAACTTGAAACACTTCAGCCGCGCGTGGATGCATTCGCAGCCACCTATGACGGGGATGCCGAAGCGCTTGGGCTCGTTTTCGAATCGGTATTCAATACGCTGTCGAAGCGCCGCGCGCGAATCATCACTGGCATCGAGGATTTTTCCCTCAGCCAGATTGCGCTTGCCGAACAAATTGATGCCAACCGCGCGGAGATGGATTCAATACTTGTCGCGGACAACCCAGATTTCGACAGGGTGGACATGCTGGAAGAGAGGCTCGATTGGGATCAGATCATCTACACCGACCGCCAACGCAACATCGCCTATCTGTGTGAGACGCCCACCCTGCTGGAACGGCGTCTGTTTTCAATCGGCCAGATGCTCAGTGCTGCCGTGGTTGATCAGGGTTAGACAAAGCGGGTCATTCCCATTCCAGTTCCGTGAAGGCCACGGTGGCATTGCGCGGATTATAGGCGTCAAAAAGCTGCCACAGGCTGCGTTCGCTCTGCGCTATTTCCTCAACTGCCGTGCCCAGCCGCGTACCCGCCTCGACCGCGGCGCGGGTGTCCTTTTCCAAGACCGACAGATACCGCGCCATCGGCTCTGACCCCAGAGGCCAGTCCAGCGCGGCGGCACCATGCCCCGGCACGACACGTTCAATATCCAAGCCCTGCAACGCGCGCAGCACCGCACGCCACCCCGTCAATCGGCCATCCAGAGCAGGCAAGTGCCGGTCGAATATCAGATCGCCGGCAAAAAACGTTCCCGTCTCGGTGTCCCAGACCGTGAGGTCATTCCCGGTGTGCGCCACCGGCCAGGCCTGCATGGTCAGGGGCCGCGCGCCCAGATCAATCTGCAACTGATCTGTTACCGCGATGTCGACTTCGGGTGCCCGCGTGCCCAGCAGCGCCTCCGCCCCAATCAGAGACGTCAGGCTCTCCAGATAGTTGGCCTGCCGGTCTGCCAGCGCGCGCGGCAACCCGGTGTGACCGACCACTGCCGCGCCCGCCTCGGAAAACAACGCGACACCCAGAGCATGATCCGGATGCATATGCGTGACGATCGCATGGCTCACGGGTTTGTCTGTGCGCGTGCGAATGGCGCGCCAAAGTGCCTCGCCGATCCAGCGCGCGCTGCCGGCATCAATGACCGCGACGCTCGTTTCACCGATGATGAACCCCATGTTGCTGACGTCACCCCGGTTCGATGCGTTTGGCTCTTCTATGCGGCCGACATGGACAAAAACGCCGGGCGCGACCTCTGTCATGCTCAGCGTTTCGCCCATCGGCTGACAGGTTGCGATGCCCTGCGCTTGCAAGCCCGTGAAAACGCGTAGATCGGGCGGATTGTCGGACAGGGCCACCTGACAGGCCGCCTGCGTTTGCGCCTCATAACCCGGTAACAGATGGTCACGACACGGCCCGTCGCTCAGGCTCAAACACAGGGTTATGATCGCTTCAAACATGGCATCCTCCCGACACAGGTGTAGCCAAACACGACACCGTTACCCACGCCCCCTTAGGTATATGTGTCTTTTTTGGGCGATTCGTGCCATAAACTGCAAATTCCCATGCTGGAGGAGAATGGTATGGCTTCTAAATTCATCACACTGGCCGCTGTTGCCGCATTGGTATCAAGCACGGCATGGGCCTCGGACACAGTGCGCAATCCACTGTTACCGGGCGAGACCTGGGAGGAACTGCGATACGACGTTGTGGGGGATGCGCCGCTGGCCTCTGCCGACGACGTTTTGACAATCGAAGCACCCTTCCGCGCGCATGATGCCGCAACCGTGCCAATCATTCTGCGCCAGGTTGAGGGCAGCGCCCCGATCAGCACCGCCACCGTTGTGATTGACGAAAACCCGGCCCCCATCGCTGCAGTGTTCGGGTTTACACCTGCCATGGGCTTGCTGGATTTCGAGATGCGTGTGCGCGTCAATCAATACTCCAACGTGCGTGTGATCGCGCAGACGCCTGACGGGTTGCATATGGCAGGCCGCTTTGTCAAAGCCTCCGGCGGATGCTCGGCCCCTGCCACCAAGGACCCCGAGATTGCGCTGGCTGGCATGGGCAAGATGAAACTGCGGACCTTTGACAGTGGCGCGCAAATGTCGACACCCCGTCGCGAGGCGCAGATCATGATCCGCCATCCGAACTACTCCGGTCTGCAGCGCGATCAGATCACACAGCTATTCATTCCCGCCCATTTCATTGATCATATCGAAGTGTGGCAGGACGACGAATTGTTGTTCACCATGGACGGGGGTATTTCGATTTCGGAGAACCCGGTGTTCCGCTTTGCCTATAATGACAACGGCTCCACTGCCCTGACCGTGAAAGCCACGGATACGGATGGTAATGAATTTGAAAAGATCCTGCCGAAATCCGTGAGCGGCTGAACAGCCCCCGTGATACACACAAAAAAGCGCCGCAGGTTTGATCCCTGCGGCGCTTTTTCATGAGAAACCGGGTTCAGGCTTAAAAGCAGATCACTTCTGCTTCTGCCTGTGCGCGGCGTAGATCGGCGACCATATTCTCGGCCATGGCAGCGCTGCGGAAAAACGACATACGCTCCCCCCCGACACGCCGCATGGACAGGACCGTTTCAGCCTCCAGATACTGTTCGTAGGACAGAATGGAAGCGATCTCGTCGATTGAACAGGCACAGCGGTCCAGCATTTCACGGGTCTGCCCGTTCGTCACCATACAGGCAAAGACATAATCCGCGCGTGCAGCCGTCGGATAATCGTTCAACTGTTCGGCCACGGTCTGCGATATTGCTGCCGTCGGCACGCTCAGCGCAAGTGCCAGCACCCAACCCTTCATTGCGCTTCGTCCAGCCGCAGGAACGACAATTCAGAGCGATAGACCGCCCCTTCCGACGCTTCGGCGACGAGGGTCATGTACCAGCCGGGCACGGCATCAGACATGGTGACCCGTAACTCCAGATCACCAAATCCGCGCATCCGGTCAACATTGGGATCGTCCGCAAAAGGATAGAGCCGGATCGTCCGGGTCGGCACCGTTGCACCATCAACAACCGCTTCGCCTTCGATGATATCGGATGGTTGGATCAACGCTTCCTTCACCCTGTTGCGGATGTAATACGGGCTGCCGCCTGCCGCCTCGGCCATGTCCCGCACGACGGTTTCATAAAAATACATGATCATCGGGTTCCCGACACTGGCCGGAAAGATACCCAAAGCACGATGTTTGTCGTCCTGCCAGAATTTCAGCATCGCGACGTCCTTGTCCCCCTCACGGAATGACAGGGTCACATCGCCTGTGTCGCGCGCGCCGGCTTCGGGTTTGAGCGCATTCGTGACTTCGCGGCGATAGACAAGGGCAGATGCGCGATCAATCTCGTCCAAGGTGCCGTTCTTGAACAGCATGTCATAGGTTTTTTCGCCGTCCACGGGGGCGGCAACCGCCATTCCTGTGGCCAGAAACATCGCAAATAGGATGGCTGGGAATCTAAACATATGGGCTTCCTCCTGAATATGAGTGTGCGGGCCTCATGCGGGACTGTCACCTTCGACTTTTGTATGTACCCTTTTATGAGACGTATCGGCGCGGGCGGCACGGCCACGCACCTTCCAATCCACCAGCCGTCGCAGGCGCGACAACTCCGCAGGTTTGGTCATCACAGACATATCATGCTGCGCACCGAGGCGACGCACTGTTTCGCTACGGTCCGCCGTGATCAGGATCGCAGGGATCGCAGTGCCGGTCTTGGCGCGCAGATCAAGGGTCGCCTGTACACCGGTTTCACCGGCGTCCAATTGATAATCGGCCAGAATGATATCGGGTGGCATTCCCAGATCATCAATGAAATCGAGCGCTTCAGCAGTGGTACGTGCCGCCAGCACGCTCGCGCCCCAAAGCTCCAGCCGCTGCGTCACGCCGTAAAGCACATCAGCGTCATTTTCGATGACCATCACGATGTAATCTAGGGCCGCATCCGCCGTGTCCTCAATGGGACCTTGCAGAATAGGCATGCTGGGCGCGCCCTTGACCACCTCCATCTCAATGCTGAAAACGGAGCCGACACCGGGTTTTGAACGCACCGAAAGCTTGTGACCCAACAGACGGCACGCTCTGTCGACCACCGACAGACCCAGACCAACCCCGGAACCTATCGGCACGTTTTCTGCGCGTGTGAAGGCGTCAAAGATACGCGACTGGTCCTTGATATTGATCCCGATGCCGGTGTCCCAGACCTCCAGCACGACCGTGTCTCCGGTGCGCCTGCACCCCAGCAGCACCCGCCCCCCCGGATCGGTATATTGAATGGCATTCACCACTAGGTTCTGAATGGAGCGCAGCAGATAAACCGGATCAGAGCGCACCACCAGACTGCAGGGCACAACATGAAACTGAACCGATTTCTGCGCCGCCAGCATCATCTGATCGGCCTTGATGCCAAGCATGAACCCCTCAAGGCTGACGTTTGTCGTCGTCACCGTGTCAAGGTCCGCGCTTTCCAGTCGTGAAATATCCAGCAGCGAATGCAGCAGGTATTCCGCCGAGGCAAAGGCGCCTTCCAGCCGTTCGACCATCGGGCGAAAGCGCGTTTCGCGGGTGGTTTCCTGCAAGGAGGAAATCAGCAGTTTCGCGGCATTGATCGGCTGCAGAAGATCGTGGCTGGCCGCCGCCAGGAACCGTGTTTTTGATGACACGGCGGCCTCCGCGCGTTCTTTTGCCACGCGCAGTTCTTCTTCAACGCGGGCTTTTTCCTCATATTGTTCGGTCAGATTCGCATTCGCGCGGGTCAGCTCTGCGGTACGCTCCATCACACGGTTTTCCAGCATCTCGGTAGAGCGGACCTCCAGCGTCACGTCTTTCAACTCCACCAGAAAACCGCCATCCGGCAAAAGGTTGGCCTGAACATCAAGCACCCGCGCGGCACCATGCGACACCCGCGTGCTCACGGCCCCCTTCCTGTTCAGTTCGTCCCGCCAGGCGTCCATCTGCAACAGGGCGTTATCCGTGATCAGCGATTTGGACCGCATGAAATCCAGCAATTCCTGCAACGGCGTGCCCGGCTGCAACACGCTGAGTGGCACACCCAGAATACTGCGGAACTGGCCGTTTTGCATCATCAACTCGCCGGTGGCCGAAAACGTACAAACACCCGAACTCATGTTCTGGAATACCGCTTGCAGGTAATCCGCCTGACGGTCGATCAAATGCTCTTTTTCGCGCCGGTTGTGGCGCACCAGCGCGGTGATTTCCGTCAGCAGCAGAACCGTGTTCTCCGGCGATGTCTGCTGCGTGCTCATCTGATACCAGCGGTCCTTGGCAACCTCTGCCACCAAGGATACGACCGACCCTTCGTTCTGATCACTCTCCAACGCGCCGCGCATGGTGAACAGCTTGCGATCCGTCGAGATCAGATATTCGCTGCTGCTCATCAGATCAAAGTACCGCGCAAGGCTCAGCCCCGGCACGATCTGATCCGAAATATCCGGCAGCAGGCCTTTGAACAGGTCGTTGCAGATGTTCAGCGTCCCGTCGGAGAAAAGCGCAAGGCCCCCTTCCATCGACCCCAGCGCCTCCGCGAGGGTCTTGCGCGTGCGTTCCCGTTCATAGCGGACACTTTCAAGTTCGAGCGACTGCGCGGCCATCTTTTGCTGCAATTCAATGGCAGACTGAAAGGCACGGTAGGCAGACGGGCCGACGTCTTTTTGCCGACCCGCGCGGCGCATCAGCGCCTCGATGATCTTGGCCTGCTTTTCGACCCTTACCTCAAGCGGGTCATCAGGGTTGATCATACTCAAAACAAAACCCTCGGCTCAGGTGCAAAAAAGGCCACACCCACCAGCGTCTGGTTCATATGCACGCCGCAATGTTGCTCGCCGTAAGTGTTGAACCCAAAGACATGCGCCGCCCCCAGCACGTTCGACACCGCATGCCCCAGTTGTTTTTGCTCGATCTCAAGCTTGCGCAGCACGCAGTCAAAACCAAGGATGAAATCCGGGCTGCGCCCTTCTGCATCACGGATATCCAATCCGGCTTGCAAGGTCTCGATGATCTCCTGTCCCTGCCCGAGGGTCATGATCAGACCGTCATCAATCGCCGCCAGAAAAGACAGCG
Organism: Roseobacter denitrificans OCh 114; assembly: GCF_000014045.1. NCBI lineage: Bacteria > Pseudomonadati > Pseudomonadota > Alphaproteobacteria > Rhodobacterales > Roseobacteraceae > Roseobacter > Roseobacter denitrificans. The sequence goes on along the minus strand of NC_008209.1, from coordinate 856,718 downwards.
CGCCATCTTCGCCCGCATCCGATATCGCGCGCACGTAGTGCGTGTCTTTGTACTCGATCAGCAACGGATTTTCGGCGAAGATCTGGGGCGACAAATCCTCCACCGCGCAGCCAACCAGGCGGGCGTATTCCTGCGCCGCCGGTGCGCCATTGATCTCGAATACCTTGCGATCATCAGGGTCGGCATCCGTGATCACCACCTGGCTATCGCCGGGCAGGAAGTGATCAAACCCGATACCCTGAAAGGGCAGATCCGTCTCAAGCAATAGCAATACGGCGGCGTTGTGATGCACCTCGCCGTTGTGCAGCACATAGGTTTGTTCAAACCGCAGCCCGTCCCCGGCGGAGCCGCCAAATATCGGCAAATCACCCAATGCGGTTTCCAGCGCCGAAATCAGCATATCTTCCTGCTTGGACAGACCATCGGTAAAGATAAGTCCCAGCCGGTTCCACCCGGCGGTATGGGAAAACTTTTGAACATGACGCTGCGCATGGGTCGCTGCCTGCGTCGTTGACAGGGGGTTGAGCGGCTCCATCAAAACCGAGGCGCAGCGAAAATGCGCCTTGGGAAAGGCCAGCAGCAGCAGCGCATCGGTTTCATAGCCCTCGGTTGTGATCTGACCCGCCGTTGAGCAGCCGAAAACCGGCACGCCGCCCAAAGCCTCTTCAAGGGAATGGGCAATCACCGCGCCGTTCCGGTTGCCCGGCACAAAGGCCAGCACGAAACAGGTATCGCGCGCGCTGATCTGTTGCGCTGCAAGCCGCGCCGCCGCTGCTGCATCAACGGCGCGTGACAAGGCCACCCGCACAAAGGACGGCTCAGCGCGCGCGCGGTCCATGGCCCGACCTCCTAATGCTTGAGAAAGGCGCGGGCTTCAGGTTCGTCACCCCGTTGTGCCGCCAGCGCCCCTTCGACCAGAACCACCGCTTGGGTCCGGTTGCGCACACCAAGCCGCCGCAGCAAGGCGGTGATATGTGCCTTTACGGTCGCCTCTGCGAGGTCCAGTTCATAGGCGATCTGCTTGTTCGGCTTGCCACAGCAGATCAGGCGCATGATCCGCTGTTGCTGGGGGGTCAGTTCTGCCAGCTTGGGGTGTTGAAACTCGTCTGCCAGCGCGTCACGCTCGCAGGAATTGGGTTGCTGATAGTCTTTCGGCACATAGGTCTGACCGGCGATGATATCCGACAGCACCGATTTCAGCCCCCGCGCAGAGGTGTCTTTTGGCAAAAAGCCAGCGGCCCCTTCCCGCAGCAATGACTGCACAAGATCAAAAGACGCCAGCGACGAAATCACCAGTATGCGCGCCTTGGGAAGATGTTGCCGCAGGCTCACAAAGCCGGAAATCCCGGTGACATCCGGAAGTTTCAGATCAAACATCACAAGCTCGGGTTTGAACCCGCCCTTTACGGCGGCAATCGCATCCCCGAGATTTTGCGCCTTTCTGATGTCCACATCCGTCAGTACCAGTTCAAGGGCCGATTCCAATGCATCGCTGTACAAAGGGTGATCATCAACGATGAGTATATTTGACACTTCCTCCTGACTGAGTGGCGCACGCGCGTGTTTCATAGATTTAGTCCTCCCACCCGCGATCTTACCCGTAACGCTTGCATTTTCAACTGCTTCGCAAAAGGAGGATGAGACACTGACCACAAAGACAGCCCACCCTTAGGCCGAAATCTTACAACATGCTGGAAAGCCATGGTTATTTTTACTGCACGGCCTTTCGGGATCAGCATTCAGCGGTTGCGAAGAAACGCCTTGGCAAAGTCTCGCAACGGTGTGCGATCCTGTGCGGCGCTGAAAATGCTGCTGTCGAGTTCGGACAAAAGACGCTCGCGTGGCACAGATGGACCCTCGCGGCGCAGGATCGCGGCGGCAGTACGACGCGACAGCGCAAGATCGCCGGCACGCGCTGCACGGCTCAATTGATGCGCCAACGGATCGAGCAGACGAAAACGGCTCAGGGCTGCAACCCCGGACAAACGCCGCCCCGTCAAGGCGAAGATCGCTCCCAGCAGGCAGATGACGCCCGCCAGCACCGCAAAGGGCCAGCCAGGCAGTTGCACAGGCGTCGGGTAAGCATCCTGCGCGCGCAGCGGCGCGGCATCGGGCACAACGGTGCCATAGGCCAGACGTTGCGCCGATATGGTGACCGTTCGGTCCACCCGCGCCTCGGTGTCAAAGAAATCGAAACTCAGCGGCTCGACAATGGTTGAGGTGTCATTGCTCGGCCGGATGGTCCAGCGCCAGAAGGCATAGGACAGAGGGCCTTGGGGTGACAATTCGACAAAGCGTTTTTCCGGATGCGGGAAAATGGCAGCAGAGGGTGACGTCAGTTCAGGCATCGGCGGGATCATCTCCGGCGTGACGCCCAGTGCTTCGATGCGAATGATGCGCAGAACGCCCTCGCCCGGTGCCAATTGATCCGGCGCATTCGACCACTGATCCGAGATTTTCAGTGATTTGACCGGGAACCACCAGTCGCGATCCTCAGGGGCGGGCGCGACTTCAATCGTGACGGGTTCGGATGTGATCGGATGTTCGAACCATTCGTCATTTTCGTCCGTCAACGTCAGATTATGGGTAAAGGCACCGATGGTCAGCGGTCCCGCACGGTTGGGATAGATGGCCATGCGCCGCTTGAACGTCTTGACCAATTCGCCGTCCAGACGTTCTTCGCCCCATGTATCGACACCGAGTTGCGACCAGTTGAAACCGTCAAAATCCGGCTGAATGATCTGTTCACGTGTAATGTGACGCCGGTAGATCCCGTTTATTGTGATCAGGATCATCTCGCTGACTTTCGGGACGTGATCGCGTGCTTCGACCTCGATGCTCAGGACCAGTTCATGCGGCAGCACAGTTTTGGACTGCGCGTGCAGGGCCGCCGGGCAAAGGGTGAGGATGATCCACAACAGCCACCTCATCGCGGATCCTCCGGCGCGGCGGGCGACAGGCCCAGCTTGACGCGCCGTTTGTGTTCCATCGCGATCCGCGCGGCCAGATATTCCCCCGGCACATCCGATAGCTGCTTGAGCCAGCGCGCATCGGCCCGCATGAATTTATCATCAAAAACACGGCGCACGCCAAGTTGCCCGCGGCTTTCCAGCTCCGTCAGGCCCAGCATGGTGTTGTTGTTGGTCACCTCACTACCGGTGCCGGCAGCGCGCGCATCCCCGCGCGCCACGAAACTCTCGGCTGTGGGTCCATCCTTGCGCTTGCCAAACAGCGCGAGCATTTCAGGGCCTATGCCGAGCCCCGCAAAATAGGCCGCCACCACGTCGAAATTTGCCAAAGCATCCGGATGTCCACGCGCATGCGCCATGTCGAATGCTTCGAGAGCGGCTGCGTGATTGCCGCGATGCGCCTCGGCATTGCCGAGGTTGAACAGGGCCGATGCCTGCGCAAAGCGATCTGCCGCCGCATCGTAATCCCCCGCCCGGTAGAGGGCTGCACCCTGCCATTCGGGATCATCGAAAAAACCGGCCGCCAGCCCCGGCATCCCTGCCGCCATCAACACGCGCCCGAAAGGGGCCGCCCCCCCAAGCAGCAGCGCAAGCGCAACCGCCGCGACCGTGAGGAGCGCAAGCACCCTCATGCGACCTGCCTGCGAAACAGCAACAGCAGTGGCAACAGCGCCAGAACCAGCAAATAGCGGCCCATGTCTTTCCAGAACAGCAGCGGAAAATTCTGCGCTTCCAGCCGGGTGCGGGCGCTTTCGGCCATCCACGCCGAGAACGCATCCGTCTCTGCGAGGGTAAAGACCGTGCCCTTTCCCGCCGTCGCATGGGTCGCAAAGGCAGGCGACGGTGCGTCCAGCGACACCAGCGACAGGCGCGCGCCCTGCGCGGCGATCTGCGCTGCCACTTGCAGTGTTTCAGACCCCAGACCAGCGCCATCGGTCAACAAAACCACATCCCCCGCGATCACGTCAGCCTCGCGCAGCACATCCAGCGCCATCGCAAGACCGCGTTCCGGGCGCGAGCCGGGGTCCGGCACCGTCTGCGCATCCAGCAGCGACAACGTCTGACCCAATTGCAGATGATCGAGCGTCATGTCGGATGCGACATAGGCGTCACCGCCAAAAACGATCAACCCGCCGGGACGTGTGCCCAATGCCGCGATACCAAACCGCCCCATGGTCAGCATCTGGGGCCAGCGCGCATTTTCGGTCACGCTGGCCGAGGTATCGACGACAAAAAGCACCCCATCAAGATTGCGAAAGGACAGCGCGTCGCGCCGTTCCACCGCCGGTCCGGACAGCGCCAGCAGCGTCACACCAACCGCGGACAGCATCGCCAGAAGCGGCGCGCGGCTGGCGCTGTTGTCCACCCGGTCCAGCGCCATCATGGCCCGCAGCAGTGCCGGATCAGTCGCCTTTTGCCAATCACCCAGCCCGCCGCGCCGCGTATACATCCACCAGCCGACGCCGATCAAGACAGGCAGCCCCAGAAGCCACCAGGGGCGTAGCAGGGTCAGCGCAAGGTCGCTCATGTCAGCTCCCTCCAGCCGTAGCCGAGGCCAAGCAAGGCCGCAAGACCCGCAGGCCACATCCAGTAGTCGTGGAACACTTCGGCGGCCAAGCCGTCGCTGTCGGTGGCTTCCAGTGCATCCAGTGCTTCGCCCACGGCGACCAGATCTTCGGTTGTTCTGACGCGAAAACTCTCCCCCCCCGAAATCTCGGAAATCGCGCGCAGGGTTGCCGCATCCACCACCCCGCGTTCACCGGGATCGGCAGTGCTCAAATCCTTGGGACCCAGCGCAATGGTATGAACCCGCACGCCCATCTGCGCGGCCAGTTCCGCCACACCGCGCGGATTGGTGGCCCCCGCATTATTGACTCCGTCCGACAGCAGTATCACAACCCGCGACGCAGCCTCGCTGTTCTCCATGCGTTTGAGCGCGAGGCCAAGCCCGTCGGATATGCTGGTCGCGCGTCCCGATATGCCGATCTGCGCACCCTCTATCTGGCGCGCAATCGCTTCGACATCGAACGAAAAAGGCGCGGCAAAATATGCCTCAGAGCCAAAGACGACCAATGCCACGCGATCCCCGCCGCGACGGCGCGCGAAATCCGCGCCAACCGTCGCGACCGCATCGCGCCGCGTGACTTGACGGCCATCAAGATCAAAATCATCGCGCACCATGGAACCGGACAGATCCAGTACGATGGCCAGATCACGCCCCGTGACCTTGAGCGCCGAGACCGGTGCCAGATCGCGCGGCCCCGCTGCGGCCAGCAAGAGCAGCACCCAGATCGCCCACAGGAGTCCTTGCTGCAGACGCAGATCGGAGCGCGCCGCCCGGTGCCGCCCGGCTGCCAGCAAGCCATCGCCCACCCGGTCCGGCACCTTGATCGCACCGCCTGCCATCTGCGCGGGCCCGAGGAACCGCGCCGCCAGATAGGGCAGCGGCAACAAGAGCAAAATCCACGGGTCGGCCAGTTCAAACAAGGCGTTTGACCTCCGCCTCCAGCGTTGCAGTCGCCACACCGCCCGTCGGCTTGTAGAGCGCGCCGCGCACCGCATGATACCGATCCGGCGCATGCGCGCGCAACACATGCAGCAATGCCACCCGTTTTTCCGCCTCGGGCAATGCGCTGAGCCGGGCGAGTTGATCGGCCAGCGTGTCGGAAGTGTCAGAGCGTTTTCGCAAGCTCAGCAGTCGCAGGGCAGCCGCGATCATCAGGGCCGCGCAGCCTGCCAGCGCCACGGTTGCGGCCAGATCTGCGGCCATGCCCCCCGCCGCCTCGGCAGGCAGGCGAATGTCGCGCAGGCTGGTCAGCATCGCCGCTTCGCTCAGCGCCCGGTCTGTCATGCCGCGCGCTCCGCCGGAAAGGCCGCAACGATGCGGCGCGCGGTTTGTTCCACCGTATCGCCCGCATCCAGCACAAGCGCGGGCCGGCCCATGATCTGGCGAATATGGCCCATGGGTTCTGCCTGTTTCGCCCCCAGGAAAAGCCGGATGCGCCGCCCATCTGCCAGCCTGACAGGATAGCGACCCTGCGGCATGCGGGACGCAGCATCATCGGTGATCCAGACCAGACGCGGGGTGCGACGGCGCGCCAAAGCATCCAGCCGATCCGCCAAGCCTTCGCCCGGTGTGTCAAAGCCCGAGGCAATGACCAGTTCCGCACCGGAGGGAACCAGCCTGTCGGCGCGCGACAAGGCCAGATCAAGTGGCGGGTCGGTGCCTTGCCCCGCCGCCATCGCAGACAGGCCGGTGCTATGCGCCTGCACCATGCCGCCGATCACATCCAGCATGCCGCGCGTGCGCCCGCGCGGTGGCACGATCACCGTTTCATCCACCGTCACCGCCAGCAGACCGACGCGCCCCCCGCTTTCCACGACGTTCCAGCCGATCAGGGCCAGCGCCTCCGCCGCTGCGACGGAGCGAAACGCCCGCCGCAACCCCCAGAACATCGCAGGCCGGAAATCGGCGACCAGCAGGGTGACGCGGTCGCGTTCCTCCTGAAACTGGCGCACATGCAAACGACCCGAGCGCGCTGTTGTGCCACGATCAAGGTGGCGAATGTCATCCCCCGCCACGTATTCGCGCATATCGGCGACCTCCAGCCCGTGACCTTTGCGGCGCGTGGCAAAACCACCGGGCAAGGCGGCCAGCACCGGGGCCGCGTCAGAACTGAGGGCAACGCGCCTGAGCGCAATCAGGGCTTCAGTGCCCAGAGCAACGCCGGGAGCTTCCAGCGCCGCGTTCACAACGGCTCAACAGCGTTCAGAACATCCGCCACGACGTCGCGGGCCTTGCGCCCATCCGCCACCGCGCGCCAGCTGAGCACCATGCGGTGCGCCAGCGCATCCCCGGCCAGTGCCGCCACGTCTTCAGGCATGGCATAATCGCGCCCCTTGAGAAACGCGCGCGCCTTGGCAGCGGCCGCCAGCGCCAGCGAGCCGCGCGGCGAAACCGCATGTTCGATATCCTGTGCCTGCGGCCCTTCCCGCGTGGCCATCACCAGCCGCACGATGTAATCGCGCAACTCAGGCGCCAGATGCACGGCGTTCACACTGGCGCGGGCATCGGCGAGTGCGTCCAGCGTCAGCGCCTGTATTTTTGGCGCGCCGCTTTGCGCTTCGGCTTCGACCAGATCAAGGATCTGACGTTCGGTCTCCAGCCCCGGCAGTTCCAGCACCACATGCAGCAGGAACCGGTCAAGCTGCGCTTCGGGCAGAGGGAAGGTGCCGTCATGTTCAATCGGGTTTTGCGTGGCCACCACGAGAAACGGATCAGGCAAAGCGTGCGTTTCATTACCCGCGGTTACCTGATGTTCGGCCATCGCCTCCAACAGGGCGGATTGCACCTTGGGCGGTGCGCGGTTGATCTCATCCACCAGCACGAGGTTATTGAACACCGGCCCCTGCACAAATTCGAAACTGCCGTCCTGCGGCTTGTAAACCGGTGTGCCGGTGAGATCCGACGGCATCAGGTCGGGCGTGCATTGGATGCGCGCGAAACTGCCCTCGACCGCGTCCGACAGCCATTTGACCGCGCGGGTCTTGGCGAGGCCCGGTGGCCCCTCAACCAGCAGATGCCCCCCCGCCAGCAGCGCCACCAAGAGCCGTTCAATCAGGATTTCATGGCCCACCAGACCATTCGCCAGATAGGACGACAGCGCCGCCACGCCCGGTTGTGAAGGGTCTGGTCTTTTGTCCATGTCGTCTCCCGACCGCTGTGCGCGGTCCTCAGATCATCACGGTAGCGGCATAGACCCTGCGCGCAAATACCCCCGAAGGTATTAACCTCAGATCGGGCTGCGCTGACAGCCCGGTGCCAGAACAGCGGCAAACCTGTCATCTGCCATGGTCACTTCAGCCTGCGCCAACAGCGCCTCATATTCTCGGTCGATGAAGTCGATGAAAAGCGGGTCAACCGTTTGATCAACCGATGTCTGGGCCACCGCGTGCATCATGAAAACATCGAACGCGCATAGGCCTGCGGGGTTTGAGCGCAACATGGCGCGCATGAAATCAGACGATTCCCATGACAGCCGGTCCATGCGCAAAGGCGTTTCCTGCAGCTTCGACTGAAATCCCGCGTTGGGATCAAAAAGCAGGATGTCCATCCCGAAGGTGAAGGATTGAAACAGCTCCTCCACCAGAATGGATTTGTAGAATGCGGCCTCCAATGTGCCGGGCCGGGCGCGGGCGGGTTGCTTTACCATGATATGCGTCCCCTGACCCCGCCTGCCAAAGAATGTTTGCGCCATGGCCGGGGAACTCACCGAATACTGCCTGCGTTCCGGCAGGCCGAGTTCATAAATCTGGTTCATCCAACTGAGGTCAGACGACAGAGCGCGGTGGGGCGGATGCCCGGAGTAAAGCCGCAAGACGACCGTGCGACCAGACCCGCAGCCACTGGCGTCATTCCCTGCATGGCGCATGGTCAGCGGTTTGCCAAACACATGTTCGGACAGATCACGAAACGCATTTATCGTTGCAAGCGAATGGGGATGCGGCTGCTCCCCCACGATACACAGGCTGGCCCCTGCCAGATCGCGGCCATGGATACGGATCGGGATGGACATGTCCCTGCCGATCATCGTGGTACGCAATTGGTAATTCCAACCGAGCCGGGCAAGGTCTACATAGGTGGCCTTATCCGCCGCCACCGGCGTACCCGGCGTCACCGCAAAAAGCGCCAGAAAAATGCTGATGACCCAAAAACGCAAACAATCCCTCCTTCGTTTCGGTGCAAACTAAGGCGCGATACCCCCATCGTCCAATTTTTTGAACGTATTTGTCGGAGCGGGCGTGTCGTGGCCTTGGCAATCTCATCCCGGCCGATCTGGCATATCAACCGTGACTCTGGGCAATCGTTTTCGATCTGACAGCTCAGGAAACGACTTTGTTGACTCAAAAGATGCGATCAGACCACAGTGCGTTAACCAATTAAGGAATTGTTATATGCCGACGCCAACAGAGTGGTTAAACGAATTTCAGGTCAACACGGGAACCGCCGCGACGGGCACCCAATCGAAACCTAAAATCATTGGGCTGGCGAACGGTAATTTCGTCGTCGCGTGGGAGGAAAGCACCGACGGCCTCATTGGTACGGCGTCCGGCACTGACATCGTGGCAAAGATCTATAACGCAGAGGGCAATGTCCTCCGTGACGCGTTTCAGCTCAACCAGTTTCGGACTACAGACGATGAGCGTGATTTTGATCTGGCAGCGACCCATGATGGCTTTGTCGTCACATATCTGGACAATGACACCACGAATCCGGATGCGACATCCGTTGTCTTTGAGCGCTTTGACAGTGATGGGGATCGTAAAGTGGATGCGGGCAGCGCATTCCAGATTGCACAGGAAAGGACCGCCTCAGATTTCCTGCGCAACCCGCAGATCGCAGCCAACCTGAAGCCGGTCAATGACGATGTTTTCATTGGCTTTGATGAAAGGATCGGCGCTGACATTGACATCAACGCGCGCGTCATCAATCAGGATGGCCATCTCGGTGCGAAATTCGACGCGGCGCAGAATAGCCTTGATTCCGACCGGCTGGGCGATTCGGCAATTTTGAGCAACGGCAACTTCGTCACTGTTTATGAAGAAGGTGACGCTGCGCTCGTAAGCCTTGAGTTTTCGATCAGAACCCCAGCCGGCGGCAGCGTCCTGCGGGCCGGGGCTGTTGCGAACGACGGGTCGAATCCTTCAGTGGCGAGCTTTGATGACAGAAACGGTTTTGTCGTCACCTATGAGTCGAATGGCAATGTCTTTGCCAAGCTCTTTCAACCGTCAGGTCAACTCATACGCACGATAGACGTCGCAACGGGATCGGCTGACCAGACGGAGCCGGTGGTGGTAACCCTGCCCGGTGGCGGCTTTGTCGTCGCATGGAACGACGAAACAAATGGCACTCTGTTGGCCCGCAAATTTCTGTCAGATGGTACGGCCGTTGCGGATATCTTTACGGTAGAAGATACGAATACGCGCCAAACTGACATCAGCGTCACAGGCGACGGGCGCGTTCTAATTGCCTGGGTTGGTGCAAATGACGAGGTTTTTGCCTCGATCTGGGACCCACGTGACCGCGTGATTTTCGCAGAAGAATTTATCGACAGATCGCCGAACTCTCTGAAAAGCAACCTGATCACGACCAGTCGCGACGTTGGGTCAACCGTTGATGTCGGTACGCCAGACAGGTTCGATTTACCGAGGCTCACCGTGCTGGGCCAGGATGGTGATGACACAATTTCTTCGACGGGCCACGGATCCTATTTTGGTGGTGCAGGAGATGATACGGTCATTGCCGGACAATTCACAGGTTCAGACAATTTTGAATTGCTGAATGGCGGTGCTGGTACCGACACCCTTAACACCGCCAAATTTGGCGGGAACTACACGGTAAACCTTGCGACGGGAGAGACGAATTACAGGGGTCGACCTGAGACACCCGTAGAATCCTTCATCAACTTCGAGAACATCGTCAGCGGAAGGGGGGATGACACGATCACCGGCACCGACGTGGACAATACCATTGATTCCGGGCCGGGCAGTGACACAATCGACGCAGGCGGCGGTGATGACACCATCTTTGCGCGCTCTGGCAATGACACGATCCTTGCAAGCCCCGGTGGTGATCTCATTTTCGCGGGGGAAGGCAATGACACGATCACGACATCCGGCCCTGATGCGGTCCATGCCGAGGCTGGCAACGACACGGTCATTCTCGGCGATAGCACGGAGCTTTTCGCCGACGGCGGTTCGGGAGTGGATAGGATGGACGCCTCCGTCAGCACCGCAAGTTTCCGCATCAACCTCGGGACCTTCGCGACTGGCGTAGAAGGAATGAGGTTCGTGAATTTCGAAAACCTTATGACCGGCGCCGGGGATGATGTGATCATAGGAACGGATGACACAAATCTGATTGACAGTGGTGCCGGCGACGACCGGGTTTTCGGGCGCGGTGGCGATGATGGTCTTATCGGTGGCGACGGCGATGATATCCTCTTTGGTGAGGACGGAAATGACATCCTCAGGGGTGGCAGTGGCAATGATCGACTCTACGGGGGCGACGGGCATGACGAAATGTATGGCCAGACCGGCGATGATCTGATGATCGGCAAAGCTGGCGGTGACAGCTTGGTCGGCGGGCTGGGAAGCGACATTCTCATCGGCGGCGCAGGCCGCGATTTTCTGACCGGTGGCGACGACGATGATGAACTTTACGGCGGGGTGGATAGCGACAATCTCGACGCAGGCGAGGGCAACGATCTGCTTTATGGCGGGGATGGCGACGACTTTCTCGCAGCCTATGGCGGCGACGATGTGCTCAAGGGCGGGAACGGGGACGACACCCTCGCTGGCGGGTTGGGCAACGACCGCATTTTTGGCGGAACCGGTGCAGATGAGATTTTCGGAGGTGCCGGGGACGACGTCATTGTCGGCAGAGAGGGCAATGACACCGTCGATGGCGGCGCTGGCAACGATATCATCCTGGGGAACTTCAAACAGGACCGGCTGAGTGGCGGCGCGGGTGATGACGCGATATTTGGGGGGGATGGGCGCGACTATCTCTATGGTAACGAGGGAAACGACCGGCTCTATGGCGGCCAGAATTTGGACATCATCTACGGAGGGGAAGGTGATGATTTCATTTTCGGAAATGACGACAACGATCTGCTCTATGGCGGGGATGGAAAAGATACGCTTTATGGCCAGCAAGGCATAGACAGTTTAAGAGGCGAAGAAGGCGACGATATCCTGTTTGGCGGGGATGGGGACGATAGACTGTCAGGCAATAGCGGTGCCGATATGCTCTGGGGTGGCGCGGGAAATGATATCCTCTATGGCGGATCAGGCAGCGATATCCTGCGCGGCGGTCTGGGGGATGACACATTTGAATTCAATGAAGTTTCCGATTCCACACGCCTGGCCGCGGATGTCATAAAGGACATCGAAGGCGTCGGCTCAGCCGGTGGTGACGTCATCGACCTCTCAGTTATTGATGCGAATGTCACCGGGCTGAACTATGTTAATGACAGCTTTACCTTCCTCGGGGTGAAGACGCGCGAAGAGGGACTTGCATTCGGCGCGGGGGCGCTCTGGCTGGAAGACTTCGGCGGCCAGACGCGGGTGTTCGGGCTGGACGACAATGATGGCGCAGTTGATTTCGCGCTTTGGATTGCCGATGGCGACAGGTTTGACGTCGATGACTACCTCGCCAGCGACTTCATCCTCTGAACAGCCTCTACCGGATATTACTGCACCCTTGCGTGTTCAGATACACGGCCCTGAGGGATGTCGTCGCGCAGATGAACAGGCGGTTTCGTTTGATCCCGCCGAATTCCACATTGGCCACGACTTCGCCCGTCAGGATTTTACCGATCAGATCACCATCCGGCGCATAGCAATGCACGCCATCCCCGGCGGACGTCCAGATATTACCATCCAGATCAACGCGAAACCCGTCAAACAGCCCGTTGGTCGATTCCGCAAAAACAGCGCCACCCGACAGGCTGCCGTCGGCGGCAACGTCGAAAACCCGAATGTGTCTGGGCCCGTTTTCCACATGTGTGGCCCCGGTATCCGCAATATAGAGCAGGCTTTCATCGGGCGAAAACGCAAGCCCGTTCGGCTTTACAAAGTCTGTCGCCACCGCCGCCACCTCACCGGATTGAGGGTCGATGCGGTACACATTGGATGCCCCGATTTCGCTTTCGGCGCGATCCCCTTCGTATTCGCTGTCGATGCCATAGGTGGGATCGGTGAACCAGATGCTGCCATCTGATTTGACCACCACATCGTTGGGCGAATTGAGCCTCTTGCCCTGATATTCTGACGCCAGTGTCGTCACGGAGCCGTTGACTTCCACGCGGCTGACCCGGCGGCCCTGATGCTCGCAAGAGACCAGCCGCCCTTGCGGATCCATCGTGTGGCCATTGTGAAAACCGCACCCCTTGGCAAATTCGGACACGTTACCGGTGATTTCGTCAAACCGCATGATCCGGTCATTCGGGATGTCCGACCACAACAGGTATTTCGCAGCTGGGAAATACACCGGCCCTTCGGCCCACCGGGTCCCGGTATAGAGCGTTTCCATATGCACATTTGGCATCACATAGCGTTTGAAACGTGGATCGATCACCTCGAATTCTGGCATCAGCATGATGTGTTCCTTCTTATTGTCTTTCCTGCGCGCCGCGGTCGTAAAACAGAAGCATCAGGATAATGACCGCGCCGTAGATCACCTGCCGCCCCGCTTCGGGCATCTGCATGATCGACAGAACGGAATTGAGCAGCACGATCAGGATGACACCAACAAGCGTGCCCAGATAGCGCCCCTTGCCCCCCAGAATATGCGTTCCACCGATCACGACCGCCGCGATGGCGGGCAGCAAGAACGCATCCCCCATCCCCTGATACGCCTTGGTGGAATATCCCGCGAGCAAGGTGCCTGCGAGGCCCGACATCATACCGCACAGAGCAAACGCGATCACGATCACACCGCGCGTCGGTGCGCCCGCCAGATAGGCCGCGGATTCACGGTTGCCGATGGCAAAGATGTAACGCCCGGTCGCTGTCTTGCGCAGGATAAAGACGATACCCACAGACACCACCGCCCAGACGAACAACGCAACCGGTATGCCAAGGAATTTGCCCACGGCAAGATACTGCATAAGCGGTGTCGCTGCTGTCTGGGGGGCAAAACCACCGGTATAGGCCACCATCAGGCCCCGCATCACCGCGTTGACGCCAAGGGTGAATATCATCGATGGAATGCGCAGGTAGGCAACCCCGAGGCCATTGACCAGCCCGACGGCCAGCCCGACGCTTAACCCCACGGGCAAGGCGGCCGGCCCGCCCACCGCCGTGGCCATCATGGCAGCGGCCGCCACCGTCCAAGGGACGGAGAGGTCAATGTGCCCCAGCAGAATGACCAGCATCATACCAGCCGCCACGATCCCCAGAAACGAACCCACCTGCAACTGTTGCAGTAGATAGGTCGGCGACAACAGCGTCGCGGTGCCTTGTGTTACAAGCGTGTAGCTTGTCCCGATGGCGAGGATCACAACAATGAAGCCCGAAGCAATCGCAATCGGTTTGTTTTCAGGCGAGAGCCAGCGGCTCTTTTCTTGTGAAGTGTTGTCAGTGATTGCCATGGGGACCTACCGGAAAAGCTCTAACTTGTTCTTGATGCGCAAGACCCCAAGGGCCCCGATACTGACGGCCCCCAGCAGGACCACGCCCTCGAACAAAGGCTGCAAAAGAGGGTCTATTTCAAAGATGCGAAAGTTGAACGAGATGGTGCGTAGAACCAATGCACCAAAAATAGAGCCAATCGCAGTGCCAACACCGCCCAACAGCGATGTCCCACCGATCACCACGGCAGCAATGGAATTCAGCGTATAGGCCCCCGCCTGCGGGATATCCGCGTTCCCGGAGGAGGTTTGCAGCGTCAGGTAAATCCCCCCGATCCCCGCAAAGAAACCACCCAAGGTGAAGGCCGCAATCTTGGCGCGATCAATGTTGAGACCCGACATATAGGCCGCACTTTCGCCCGACCCTATGGCATAGACCGTCCGCCCCGTCACCGAGCGCGCAAAGGGCAGCCAGACGAAAACCGTCACCGCGACCATGAGGATGGCAGGCACCGGTATCCACGATATGGGCGCGAACCACGCGGCCTCCCCCCCATCAAAAAATCCATATGTCGCAGCGATTTCGTATAGATCATTGGTCATCGCCCAAGCCAGGTCTCCATCCACATCGCCACCGGGAGAGGGGCGCAGAAACAGCGCCAGCCCCATGAAAATAGCACCGGTCGCCAGTGTCGCGATGATCGGCTGAATACGGCCATAAACCACAACGCACCCGTTCACAAAACCGCACAGCGCCCCAGTGGCGAGGCAGATGAGAAACCCGAATGCGATTTGCAGCGGACTGCCGGACAGCAGATGACTGGCAAGCGTGTTGACCAGCGTCATGACCGCGCCGACGGATAAATCCAGCCCCCCCAGCAGCACCGGCACGGTCTGGGCCATCGCAACCATCACAAGGGCAAAGACTTCGTTCGAGTTCTGGATATAGACCGCCGTTGAAAACCCGCGCGGATGGTTGGCGTTGTAAAAGGTGTAAAACAGAAGGAAAATCGCGATCACCGTGAGCAAAGGCGCACGCTGTCGCAGGATGATGGCCAGATCGGACGTGCGGGTTGGCGTCATTGGGCGGCTTCCTTGATGTTCAGGGCGCTGGAAATGATGTTGTGTTCGGTAATGTCATCGCCCGCCAGTTCGCGCACGATTTGCCCGTCGTACATGACATCCACGCGATCACAGCAGCCGATCAACTCTTCATAGTCGGTCGAATAGAGGATGATCGCGGCCCCCTCGGCGGCCAGTTCGCGCAGCAGCAGATAGATTTCCTGTTTGGTGCCGACGTCGATCCCGCGGGTCGGATCGTTCAGCAGGATGATACGCGGCTCGGTCATGAGCCACTTGGCGATCACGACCTTTTGCTGGTTGCCCCCGGAAAGCGTGGACACCGGATCCCCCTCAGCGCCGATCTTGATCTGCATCCGCTCAACCGCCTTGCCGACCGCCGTATCGAGCGCCTTTTGATCAAGGCGTCCGCCCTGAGACACGCGATCAAGCGATGCAATGGCAAGGTTATCCGAGATCGACATCGGTAACATCAACCCCTCGGTTTTGCGATCCTCTGGCACAAGCGCGATTTTGATGCCCGCTTTCTTCGCATCTCTGGGCGAGCGGATATCCACCGGCTTGCCGTCAATCTCCACACTGCCGGTGGTGTTTTTCAGAACCCCGAACAGGCCGAGCAGCAGCTCTTTCTGGCCCTGTCCGTCAAGGCCCCCCAGACCCACGATCTCGCCCTTGCGCACCGACAGGCTGATGCCGCGCAATGTGTTTTCCCAGCCGTAGTCCCGGATTTGCAGAACCGGCGGCCCGGCGTCTGCCTGCACTGGTTCCTTCACGGGCTTCGGTGGAAAATGCGCGGAGATTTCGCGACCAATCATCATTTGCACGATTTCATCGGCAGATCGCGTGCCCTGCTTGAACGTTTCGACATTTTTGCCATTGCGGAACACGGAGCACATGTCGGCGACCGCTTCGATTTCGTGCATGCGATGCGAGATGCTGAGAATTGAAATCCCGTCATCGCGCAGCTTGCGCAGAATATCGAAGACACGGTCCACATCCGATGCGGTCAGAGCGGAGGTCGCCTCATCAAGGATCAAGACCGTCGGGTCCTTGGCCAGCGCCTTGGCAATCTCGACCATCTGGCGGCGCGACAGGGCAAGGTCGCGCACTCGGCTCAGAGGATTCACATCTTCGCAGCCGATCCGCGCCAAAAGCTCTTCGGCACGGCGGCGTTGGGCACGCCGGTCGATGAGGCCAAAGCGGCGCGGCGGGTCAGCGATGGAGATATTATCCGAAACGCTCAGGTCAGGCAGCAACGAAAGTTCCTGAAAAATACACACGATGCCCGCAGCATTTGCCGCCGATGGGCCGGGAAAGGAAACCGGGTTGCCCGCAAGGGTGATCACCCCCTCGTTGGGCGCGACGACACCGGACATGATCTTGATCAGCGTGGATTTTCCGGCCCCGTTTTCACCGAGCACCGCGTGAATGGAGCCGAGGTCACAGGAAAAATTGACGTCTTCCAGCGCCGTAACACCACCATATCGTTTGGTGATCCCGCTCAAGGACATATGGGGTTCGGCATGCGCCCCCAGTTCCGCGTGCCCTTTAGATGTCATGCGTGCCCTCAACCCTGTCATCGTCGTTTCAAGCTGCACCGCGACGTCAAATCGCGATGCAGCGGATCACCTTTGCAGGGTCAGTCAGTCGTTGTCGGCAGTCTTTGCCATGATTTCCCGCGCGGTGATGTTCACGCCGCAGGGTGGAAACTCATTGACGGTAAAGAAGTTGTCGGTGAGGTCCGGCCAGTAGTTTTTGCCCGCCTCCAGTTCGTCGTAATTCGCGAAAGGAATGGGTACAGAGACAAGTTGCGGCATCACTTTGCCATCCAGTGCTGCAAGCGCTGCCTTCATGGCGATTGACACCATACCGGGGGACTGGCCGATGGATTTCCCCTTCAGCCCCTGTGGGCCGTATTCCGCCAACAGCTTTCTGAATCCGTTTTCGCTTTCCCCGGCAATTGGCACCAGCGGATGACCCGCATCCAGCATCGCACGCACGGCCCCGGTCGTACCGCCCTGAACCACAACCGCGTCAAATTCCTTGTGCACCGCGATGGCGTCTGCCGTCACCTTTTGCGCGGTGCCATCATCCCAATTGCCGACAACTTCAACGATGTCCCAATCCCCGGATGGTTCCATGATCTCACGGAAACCGATGTGGCGGTCCCGATCAACGGAGTTGCCTTGCAGACCGCGCACCTCAAGGATCTTGCCGGATTTCTGATCGCCCAGTTGTTCTATGAGCCAGCGCGCGTACATGCGCCCCATTTCAAGCTGGTCCTGATTGACCTGCATCACCTTGTCCGTGTCGAGCACATTGTCAAAGGGCACGACGACAACGTCGTTACGATCCGCCAGACGGATCACCCGATCGAACCCTTCCGGGGACACAGCGATGGTTACGATGGCGTCATAGCCCTGGTTGATAAAGTCTTCGATCGCGCCAAGCTGCGCTGCAACATCGGTGCCGGTAGACACAACCTTGAAGTCTTCCAACTGCGCCGCGATGTCAGGCTGCTCGGCAAAGGCTTTCGCGGTCTGGATCATCTGAATGCGCCATGTGTTCCCGACAAAGCCGTTGACCACGGCAACTTTATGCGGCCCTTCGCGCGGTTCCCACTGCATGAATTTGATGTCATCGCTCCAAGGTGTGAAACACACCGGATCATGGCCCGGGCCAGATACGAATTCCGGCCCCGCGAAGGCCGCAGTTGACAGCATCAGACCGCCGGCAAGGCTCACCGCGCCAAGCATCTTTTTGCAGTGGTTCATCGTCATGTTGGTATCCTCCCAGGATGTAGCTTTTAACTTTCTTTTCGTTAGCAATCACGGTGCAGGCCTTTTTAATCGCCCGTCGCCGTGCACTTGCGGTTTCGGCGTAATATCGTCGATCATCACTCATACTCGCCAAAAGAATCGTGTCTATTCAAATAAATGGTACACCTAAACCGGAAGCGATCAATGCTCTTGTCGGTGCGGCCCCTACGGCCCAGCATGGTGGCAGGTGCGTATTTTCATAAAACCAAAGGGCTTGCGCAGAGATGATCGCGACCAAAGTAGCTGGTGCGCAGTTTGCGATCATTTGGTGAATACGAAGGCGTATGATACAATTGATGGGTTACGCGATCATTTTTTAAGCCCCAAGATATTTTCACCGGAGGATAGGATCATGGAGAGTCACGATGTACGCTCCTCACAAGCAATTGATTTTGAACGTATTCCCGAGATGGAAGACAAATGGCGCAAAGAAATCACCGCCATGACCGTCACCCTTCAGGACAAACGAAAAGCCATTCAAAACGACGAAATCCTGCGTGGTGTTCACCCGAAATCGCATGGTTGCCTTGATGCGGAGTTTACCGTCAACCGCGATATTGCACCTCAGTTTCAGGTGGGGCTTTTCGCTCAACCGGGCAAGTGTTTCCGAGCCAGGATTCGCTATTCAAATGCGGATGTCCTGAAACGCGCAGATCTTGAAAAGGGTCAAGACGCCACCGGCGCCAGGTTTCTGAACCACGGCAGTCGTGGCATGGCCATCAAGGTTCTTGATGTCGGTGCGCCCGTTTTGTTGGAAGACGGTTGTGCGCGCAATCAGGACTTTCTGATGGTCAACACACCGGAATTTGCATTTCGAAATGTGCGGGACTACCTGCGTCTGACGAAAGCGCTCTGCGCCTCTGCTGATGGTGCCGACCCGTTGCTTTTCTTCCTGCCCGGCGAATTGCTGAAGAGGGGTATGATGGATATGTCTGGTTCTCTGCTACCGGCCCCCGCAGGCGAACCACCGCAGAACGCCGGGTTGCGCGCGCTTTTTGAAGCCAATCGCGCGTTTTTCGACGATTTTGATGCGGAGGATATGCAAGGCGTGATCAGTGCCGCTGGCGTAGTGGGCAAAATCCAGTCGACTCCGGTGCGAAACCCGCTTTTTGCGCCCTATTTCAGCGCCGCCTCCTTTCGTTTTGGGAAGGATCGCGTCATGCGGTTTTCAGTTGTCCCCCTGCAATCCGAGGAGATGGCAGCGGACATGGCAAGCGACGCCTTTGAGGATTTCAGCGATGATTATCTGTCACAAGCGCTGGCTTTATCGGTCGCCACGAATGAACCCATTAAGCTGAGCTTCCGAATTCAGATCGCCCACGAAGAAGACATCGTGAATGACATTGATGGGATGATCGAAAACGCCGCAAAAACCTGGGATGAGGATCAGTTCAGCCATACCGAAGTCGCGCAGATTACGATTAACCCGCCCTGCCCGTCGGCAGAGCTTGTCGATACCTGCAAGCCGCTGTTGTTTACCCCCTGGCATGCGGTCGTCGATTTCGAACCGCTCGGGGGGATCAACCGATTGCGCAAGCCGGTCTATTCGACCTCGGCAGCCTTCAGGCGCAGCGTCTGATGTGGCCCGCCCCAGCGCGTCAGAGCAAGTGACCGAAACGACGGTTTCAGCTTGGGAATTTCGCTGGTCAGATCCCAAGTCATGCCTTTTCAGACTGTACGGCACCCCTTGGCTTGCTCAACTAGGGTGGCATGTCTGCGCTTGAAAATTGAGGCTGCGTCCTTTGCGCCGCGATTCCAGCAGGTCAATCCCTCACTGACGCTGGTTTTGAACTGACTTCCCTCAACCAGAAAACGGCAGCCAGCCATTTTTACGCGTCAAGCGGCAAGGTCCACGACCAGGGACTTTGGCTTGTCAGGTCGTCGCACCGCAATACGCAAACCATGCGCCAGTGCGTGATGCTCCCAACTACGAACGGTCCAGTCGGTCACCTTGGATTGAGCCGCGCATCTTTTGCAAACGGGACGCGGCACACATAGGGGCCGAAAGGTTATTGGCCCGAGTAGGCTCCGATTTTGGACGTGCGCAATTTGTTGTTCACAAGCGCTTCGGCAAAGGTGACACCTGCTGCAACACCATCAATAACCGGAAGCCCAAATTCATCACTGAGCTGCGCCATAAGGTCCGCCATGCCAGCACATCCCAAGACGATTGCCTCGGCATTATCTGCTGCTATCGCTTCGCGAATTTCGGACTTTATCTTGAACAATGTCGCCGGATCCCCCTCTTCGAGCTTCAAAACGGGAATATCTGTCGCGCGAACGCGTGCGCATTTTTGCGCCAACCCGTAGCGCATCAGATTATTTTCCAGTCCCGGCACGGAACGCGAGAGTGTTGTTATGACGCTGAACTTGTTGGCGATCATACTGGCGGCATGATAGGCAGCCTCGCCGATGCCGAGGACCGGCACGTCAACCAGCGTGCGCACGGCATCAACCCCGGTGTCGTCAAAACAGGCGACAACGATGGCATCAACGTCCTTATGCAGCGCCACCTCGGCCAGCAGGCCGGGGATGCAATTGGCCACATCGAGAAAACCCTGAATGCTGGCTGGTCCATCCTGGGAATTCGTGGCGATGATGTCCGTGTCAGGGCGCGCGACTGACCTTGCCGCAATCGCGATTTTATCCGTCATGGAACTGGTTGTGTTCGGGTTGATCATCAGGATTTTCATGTCAGTTTACACCTCACCGCCGAGGTAGGCAGCCTTGATCCGGTCATCATGCAGCAAATCTTTGGAATTGCCTTCGATGACTACGTTGCCGGTGGCCATCGCATAGGCCCGGTGCGAGATGCTCAGCGCCATGCGCGAGTTCTGTTCGACCAGCAACACGGAGACACCTTCATCCCGGTTGATCGCCACGATCGAGCGCGCAATGTCCTGCACGAGTTTGGGCGCGATCCCGAGGCTGGGTTCATCCAGCAGTAACAGCTTGGGTTTGGCCATGAGGGCGCGCCCGATCACCATCATCTGCTGCTCGCCGCCGGACAGCGTGCCCGAGGCTTGTGAGTACCGCTCTTTGAGGCGGGGAAAACGGGTCAGGATACTGTCGAGCGTATCCTGAATTTCTGATTTATCGCTGCGCGTAAAGGCCCCCATCATCAGGTTGTCCTTGACCGACATATAGGGAAAGACACGGCGTCCTTCGGGAACCATCGCGATGCCGCGTTTCACGATATCGGAGGGGTCGGTGCCATCGACACGCTCGCCCTCGAAACTCACCGAACCTTTGGCCGGTTTGGCAAGCCCCGTGATGGCGCGCAGGATCGAGGATTTGCCCGCCCCATTGGCGCCGATCAACGCGATGGTTTCCCCCTTATTAACGGTCAGCGATACGCCTTTCAGCGCATAGACATGGTCATAGTAAAGTTCGACGTCTTTGAAATCCAACATGGCTGTCATGGTCTACATCCCGATTTCGTCGTCGGCGCTGCCCAGATAGGCCTCGATGACTTTTTCATTGTTCTGGATTTCGGACGGTGTGCCCTCGGCAATCTTTTCGCCGAAGTTCAACACGACAATCCGGTCGGAGATCGTCATGACCGCTGGCATGTCGTGTTCGACCAGCATGACCGTCACGCCGCGTTCATCGCGCACGGAGCGCACCAGATCGACCATGCGCATGGTCTCATCGTGGTTCATGCCCGCAAAAGGCTCGTCAAGCAGCAAGACCTTGGGGTCCGTCGCAAGCCCGATTGCAATGCCAAGCGCGCGCAAACTACCCTGCGGCAGGTTGCTGGCCTGTTCGGCGCTGATCTCGCTCATCCCCAGAAATTCGAGGAGTTCGTCGGCGTATTTCTCAAAGGCCGTGATGTCGTCATGGGCGACTTTGGAGCCCCAGAAATACCCCGCAAGGGACGCCTTGGCACGCAGATGCTGGGCCACGACAACGCTTTCGCGCACCGTCATGCTTTTGAAAATCGTGGTTTCCTGAAAGGTCCGCACCACGCCCTTACGAGCGACGATATGGGGTTTGAGGTTAGAGATACGCTCGCCCCGATAGAGCACCTCGCCAGACGAAGTCGGCGTGAACGAGGAAATCATCTTGAACAGAGTCGATTTCCCAGCCCCGTTTGGCCCGATGACCGACAGGATTTCGTTTTCCGCCACATCGAAACTGATCGCATTGTTGGCGATCAGCCCGCCGTATTTCTTGGTCACATCCTTGACCTGAAGAAGCGCGCTCATTTGCCACCTCCTTTACCGAAGCGAAGGCTCAGCAACCCGTTTGGCAGGAAGCGGATGATGAGGATCAGCAGCGTTGCGTAGATCAACATCTGATATTTCCCAAATTCAAACAGCAGGTCCCAACCGAAATAGAGAACCAGCGTGCCGAGCATGGGGCCAAAGACATAGCCGAGGCCCCCTAGGAAGCAGTTCAGCATGAAATCAACTGAGTCCTTGACCACGAAGGTCGCGGGATAGACCGACTGCGAGATCGAGCCGAACATGGCACCGCCAACGCCCCCGAAGAAGCTGGAGATCGCAAAGATCAGGATGCGGATATAGGTGATGTTCACCCCGATGGAGCTGGCCAGTTCTTCGTTCTGTTGCATGGAGCGGCACAGGTGGCCCAGACGCGAATTCACCAAACGGTAAAGCGCCGCGTAGGTGATGATCATCAGGATGATCGCCGTGAAATAGAACGCCATACGTGCGTTCTCCAAGGTGGAGAAATCCGGAATGAGCGTGATGCCAAAGATAGAAATGCCGCCGGGCAGAGGGATATTGGTGATGCCCTTGGCCCCGTTCGTGATGGGTAGGGCCAGTGCGGTCAACGTCGCCACCTGGGTCAACACCAGAGTGATCATCGCAAAATAGACCCCTCGCAGGCGCAGGATCGGTAGGCCGATCAGAACCGCAACGAGGGCTGCGAACAATCCGGCCGCTGGCAGCGAAATCCAGAAGGACCAGCCCGCCTTGACCACCAGGATCGCAGAGACATAGGCCCCGACCAGCGCGAATGCGCCCTGTCCTATGTTGATCCGGCCGATGTAGAAGGTCAGCCAGACGCCCGCACTTGCAATCGCCAGCAGCGCCACAGAGGTCAGCGTGAAGTAAAAGTCCCACCGGCCCGTTGCCGCGATGAAGACAGGCACACCCACAAAGACCACGGCCAGAAAGACCAGAACGCCGAGGATTTGGATTTTTGAAAAGTTCATGACGCCATCACCCCCAGGGTTTGCCCATCAGGCCCTGAGGCCGGATCGCGAGGAAAATCATCAGCGATACAAAGATCAGCAGATATGTGATGTCACCGTATTGCGACAGGTAAGCGAGGCCGAAGGCTTCCATGAAGCCGAGGATGAACCCGCCCCAGATCGCACCCGAAATCACACCAGCACCGCCGATCATCACCATCATGAAGGCCTTGATCGAAGTCGGACCGCCCATGCCAAGGTTGACGCCGGTGATCGTGACCAGCAAGCCACCAACCAGACCCGCCAGCATCGCACCAAGCGCGAAACCGATCATCGAATAGCGGTCCACGTTGACACCCATCAACTGGGCGGCGGTGCGGTCTTGCGCCAGCGCCCGCAGCGCGCGGCCCGTCTTGGAATATTGCATCAGGGCGATGAAGGCGACGATGGATAGAATGGCGAGCACACAGATCAATATGCGGTCATAGGGCATGATCAGGCGGAAATCCCAGTTGAAGACACCGTCCACGATCTTGGGAACGCCGCGCTGTTTTTCGCCAAAGATCAACAGGATCAGCGCATCGAGCAGAAACGCGATACCCGCCGCGAGCAGCATCGTGCTTTCTTCGCGGGCAGAGCCCTTGATCACCGGGGCGAACAGGTATCGTTCGATCAGCGCGCCGATAATGGCCAATGTCATGCAGGACATGAACAGCGCGAGCACAAAGGGCACGCCCCATTGTCCGTAAAATGTATAGGTGACGAAGCCGCCAATGACATACATTTGCCCATGGGCAAAGTTGAGAACATTCATCAAGGCGAAAATCAGGGTCAATCCGAGTGCGATCATCGCATACTGAGATCCCAGATAGACCCCGTTGGCCATTACCTGTTCCATGAGCACTTTCTTTCTATGGTTAACCCCGACCTATCCGTCGGGCAGGAGCTGCTTCCGAGCGATGCCGGAAGCAGCATGTCGTGTGTAGTGGTTTAGTCGACGCGCGCGATGAACATCGTCTCGAAGGCACCGTCCTGATAGACGTTGACAACCAGCGGCACTGCGATCTGACGCTTTTGACCGAAGGAGGTCATGCCCACATAGGTCAGCTGCTCATCGCCGTTCATATAGGGGTTTGGCGCTGAGAAATCGTCCATGGACGCCTGGAAGGCAGCCACATCCTCAATAGCTTCGGGCGTGGCCTTGAGTGTCTCGAGGATATACTCGAGCGCGTAGACCTTGGTGTTGGATTCATCGTTGTACTCACCAAACATGGCTGTGTAACGCTCGACGAATTCATTCATCATCGGGGACGCCAATTCTGGTGTGGATGCGCCACCTACCGAGATGAAACCATTGGCCAGATCACCGGCACCTTCGGCCAGAACGCCAGCGTCCTGTGCGGTTTCAGTGGAGATCAGACCCTCGAAACCCAGCTCACGTGCGGAGCGGATAAGCTGCGGGGCATTGGCAGGTGACACACCGGAAAGCACCAGCAGATCAGGGCGCGTGCGCAGAATTGGTGTCAGCACAGGGGTGAAGTCTGTCGTGTCGACCTGATAGGTGACGTTGTCGGATACAACCTCAAGACCCAGTTCTTTTGCTGCGGCGACACCACTGTCGCGCTGGCTGAGGGGGTCAGATTCGTTTGCGGCGATGAAGGCAACTGTTTTGACACCTTCGTTTTCCATCAGGTGCTTATAAATCGCAGGACCCGACTGGTAGTTGGCGATCATGCTCAGCACGGCGTTTGATGCAGGCGCGGAATAGAGCTCTCTTGGGAAAGCATAGGGGAAATACATGATGTCGTTGGCTTCTGCCACCGGACGTACCGCGGCCGCGCCATCGTCAACATTTGGGCCGACAACGTAGTGGATACCTTCCTGGGCCATCTTTTCCATGCCCGCGATGGCGCGCTTGGGGTCTTTCTGGTCGTCAAACGATACGATTTCGATGTCATATGTAACACCGCCGATCTCGTAACCACCGGTTTCGTTGATCCAGGCTGCGCGTGTTTCCATCGAACGCTGGTTGGAAATGCCCCATGCAGCAGCAGGGCCGCTGGTCACGCCCACAAAGCCGATTTTCAGAACCGGGTTTTCTGCAACAGCCATGGTTGCCTGCAGCGCGATCAGCGACGCGGCTGTCAGCGTGGCCTTCATAAGTGTTCTACGTTTCATGTCTTAACTCCCGTTGGATTCGTCTTCGAATTAGGTGTGCTATTCGTTGCGTGGCGGTGAGTCACATGAGCCCACGTGCCGCGGCGTCACTTCACGATTGTTAACAATTTTTGTCAACACTTTTGAAAATAAATTGTCGACAATATTTGCGGATTGGACTTATCGTTGCTGTAGGCTTAGCAATAGCGTCTTCTTACCGAGCGCTAATCTCCGACTCTCTGAAAGGTCATGTTTTGAGCAGTAAAATTCAGCTAAACGACCAGAATGAAACGACTATCGCGAAGGAATTCGATGAGAATACGATTGTCGAGAGAATTTTTAACGCTGTCATGGAACAACGGCTTGCCCCCCGGACCAAGCTGAGTGAATCGCGCCTTTGCGCGACCTTTGGTGTGGGCAGAATGCATGCGCGCCGCGCGCTTTTACTGCTTTCCAGTCAGGGAATCGTTGATCTTCAGTCCAATCGCGGTGCCTATGTCGCCTGTCCGGACAAGTCTCAGGCGAACGATGTCTTTGCCGCGCGGATGCTCATCGAACCGCCCTTGGTACGTCAACTGGCACAAAATCCGGCTGACGTTGATATGGTCCTGCTCACCGACCATATAACGCTGGAAGATGCGGCCCGCAGAAACAAGGAGCGCACGGAACTCATCCGGCTGTCCGGCGAGTTTCACACAAAACTCGCCCAGGCGACTGGCAACAAGTTCATCTTCCGTATGATGCGTGAGTTGGTCACCCGGACTTCCCTCATCGTCGGTCTTTTCGGCTCATCCGAAGATACCAATTGCCCGGACGACGAGCACAGGAAGATACTTGAGGCGATTCAAGCACAGAACCCGGAACTGGCCGAAGAGTTGCTCAAATCTCATCTCAACCACATTCAAAGTGGTCTCGATATGGAGACGCTCAAGGAGCCTCAGGATGACTTGACAGTTATTCTTGGTCAGGGCTGAAAAAAGCCAGCGCGACATTCCAGATCAGCAATCCATGTCATCCCGCTCAGGCGTGGGCGAACAAACATCCCTTGCAAAAGCGAAGGCCCAAAACACGGTTCAAGTGTTTTGGACCAATACCGGATGGCAGGTTTCGCGTTTCCTGACAACACGCCTCGATGAGTTGGGCGATTGACACGCCCGACTGCGAGTTGCCCAAGGGGAAACGCGAAACGCTGCGGGTCAGGCGTACAAGCTTAGTGCAACGCCTCGCCACCCTGTGCCGCAGGTTCCGCTGCGGGGATAACCTCGGCAGTTGCGAAGTCCTGCGCACCATGCTCTGCTTCTGCGGCATCGTATGACACTTCAGGCGCGATTCCATAGGCCGCGCGTGCACGGGCGTCACGCTCCTCGGCGGTCAGACGCAATACGCGCTGGCCAAGGCTCCACTGGATTCCCATCGGGTCAACAAGAAGACCGCTGCGGTCGCCCCAATAGGTCTCTTCGATGGCGCGCAGGGGAACAAATCCGGTAGCGATGGCAGCATCCCAGCTCGCGTCGATGTCTTCGACATAGTGATGCAAGCTCAGAACCCCCGCCCCGTAGGCAGTCCCCAAGGATATGCTCAGCGTCGAGTTGCCAATCTTGACAACAGCACCGACCAGTACGTCACTGTCAGGAACCGTTTCCGTTTCCACAACCTCAGCGCCAAGCGCTGCTGTGTACAGGTCAATGGTGTATTGCACGTCAGCGGTTGTGATATGCGGTGTCAGTGAACGATATCCGCGCGGGATGGGGGCAACTTTCTTGATATTGGTCATTTGGTCTTTCCCTTATGATCTGGCCATCTTGGACAGCCGTTAAACAATTTATGGGCTTTCCCTGTTTCGCTTGCCGGTCTGTGACCGATCTTTTTAAGTCTTAGGCTGGGTATTCCCCTGAGGCGCCGCGCGTTGCGGTCGCTCCGGTTTGACGAGAACGCCCAGACTGTTCAGGTAGCTGTGATCGAAGTGTTCCGAATAGACATCGAAGTTCACCTTGCGATCACGGAAACTCTTGAGGACCTGTCCCATACCGAGCAACCCGCGTTCACGCTGGCGGCGTACAAGGTCGAAATCGACCTCAATCGGGATGAGTTCCTCCTGGACGTTGCCATCATGCAGCAACTGGCCCGCCGGATCGACGACGCGGGAATACCCGTTCCCACCTGCCAGCAAGCCGTTGATATGAAAAACATAGCTCTGGAACATCGCAGCGGAGGCCTGCGCGATGGCCAGGTCTGCAGGGCGGTCGACGAAATGCGCCAGAACGGGGTTGATGATCACCTCGGCTCCCATAGATGTCAGGGTCCGCATGACTTCGGGGAACCACAGATCATAGCAGATCGCGACACCGAACCGGCCAACGCCGGGCACGTCGAATACGCAGAATTCGTCACCCGGCTCCGTTGCGTCCTCATAAGGTGTGAACGGAAACATCTTGCGATAGCGCGTGACGATCTCGCCTTCGGGATTGAGCACCGGCGTCATGTTATAGATGCGGCCGTCTTTCTTTTCGAACATACCCCCGGGGATGAGCCAGATGTTGTGTTTCTGCGCCATTTTCGCAAAGGCCTGCTCGTTCTCGCCACCCATGGGCTGGGCCGATGCGGGGTTGGGTCCATTGGCGGCCAGTTCGCTAAAGACCACCATCTCTACCCATGGATAGAGGTGCATCAAAAGATCGAGACGACGGTTCATCTCCTCGAGATTGCTTTTCATGCCGATATGCATCTGAATGCCGGCTACGTTGAAGTGGGTCATGGGCAACCTTTGCTTAGGGCATGACGTCTTGACTTGCCGCGACACGGTACGGGGCGCGCAGAAAGTGACTTTCGAACAAGCCTAGACATCACTATGATTCATGATGTACATTATGGACCATAGTGTATCAAGCCCTATTGCCCTGAAAGGCGCAAAGTTATTCAGACAATGGAATTAGAAACCGAGATCCCGAGCCGCACCATCCGTCAGACGGACCTGCCTCAGTATGCATCGGCCGGCCTTCTGGGGGAGTATCCTGTCGCGGTGCGCACACCGCGCGAGGTCACCGCCGGCGGGTTCGCGGATCAGACCCGTCACCCCAACACATGGACGGTGTATTTTTTGGTAGAGGGAGAATGGGCGCAACTGCTCAGCGCGCGGGGCCTGCGCCGTGAATGGACCAGCCTCGACCGGTTGGAGAACTGGTTGAGATCGATGTCATTCCGCTTTTTCTGGGTGCGAAATGACATCGATGCTGTCAGCGCGCTGGAAACCGATCCGGTCGACGGGGCCTCGTTCAAATAGGGCGCCAAGGACAGGCCGTCAGAACAGCAGGCTTGGCAACCAGAGCGCAATCTGCGGGAAGGTGAACACCAGCGCAAGTCCAAGGATCTGTAATGCGACAAACGGGATCGCCGCCCAATAGATATCTATGATCGTAATGCTCTTGGGGGCCACCGACCTCATGTAAAAGAGGTTGTAGCCAAACGGCGGCGTCAGATAGGCCGACTGCATGCTCAGGATAAAGAGAACCGCGAACCACGTCGTATCAAACCCAAGATCCCGCACGATTGGCACAAACAACGGCACGGTAATGAAGACGATCGCGAAATCGTCGAGAAACATGCCGAGGACAAAATAGGCCAGCAGCATCGCAAGGATCACATAGTTCGGCGACAACTCGTAATCTTCGATCAACTCGCCCACAACGACCCCCGCACCCACGCCGACGTAGATCTTGGAAAAGAACACGGCAGCGATGGTGATCCACATCAGCATGCCCATCAGCTTGGTGGTGGAGAGCATGACATAGCGCATCAAATCCCAACTCAGACGACGCTGAATTGCCGCGATGACAAGCGCGCCGAAAGCCCCAATGGCCGAAGCTTCGGAGGGTGACGTAATGCCTCCGATGATACAGCCCAGAACACTCACAATGAGCAAACCCGGCGCGATAAGAAAGCGTAGTGATTTGACCTTTTCGGCGGTGGTGAACTGCTCTTCGGCGGGGGGGCCAAGCTGCGGGTTCAGACGACACCGGATCAGGATGTAGGCGATGTAGATACCAGCCAGCATCAGGCCCGGCATCAACCCTGCGGCAAAGAGCTTGCCCACGGAGTCGCGGCTCAAAAACGCATAGATGATCATCAGCACGCTGGGCGGGATCAGGAAACCGAGCGCGCCACCCGCCATGATGGTCCCGGTTACAAGGCGCTTGTCATATCCACGGCTCAACATCGCGGGCAGGGCGATGATCCCAAGACTGACCGTCGCGGCGCCAGAAACACCCGCCATTGCGGCGATCAGGGCACAGATGATCACCGTGCCGATGCCGAGGCCACCGGGCAGTCGCCCCATCAGCTTGTGCATCATGTCAAACAGATCGTCGGTGATACCGGACCGCTGCAGCACCAGCCCCATGAAGATGAATAGCGGCAGGGCCACCAGCAAAAAGTTGTCCATGGCGCTGAAGGTAGAGGTGATCAGAAGGTCGAGCCCCCCATCGCCGTAAATCGCGTATGCACTGCCAATCCCGCAGATCGTCAGTGCCCAGGCGAGTGGCGCGCCCAGCGCCATGAGCGCGAGCATCGAGGCAAACATGATGCCGGTAATCGCAAGCGGGTCTAGGTTTTCCATAGTGGTGTTCCTTGAAAGGACGTGGCGCTTGAAAAATGCTGGATCAGCGCCTGCCGCGCCTAGGATTTATTGCTGTCAGCCCCAAGTAGCTCTTGCGCGATACTGGTATCGACTTCTTCGCCGCGGGGATCCTCAAAATCGACGTTGAACAAGGTCAGGAGCGCGCGCAGCAGTTCGGCCATGTTCTGCAGCAGGATCAGCGCCACCGCCACGGGGATCACCGTCTTGATCGGATAAAGCGGTGGTTGCCACATGCTTTTGTTGGAGTATTCCAGCACGGCCCAACTGGCCGTCGCAAAATCAATCGCCAGTTTCAGAAAGATGACCAGAACCACGGCTCCGGCGCCAAAAATCAGCACATCACAAAAGGCCTGACCTCGCTTGGGCAAAGCACCCCAGATCACCTCGCTGCGGACGTGACCGCGATGCTTTAAAGTGTAGGCACCGGCCAGCATGCAAAACGCACCATAAAGCATGGTGCTGGATTCATGCGCCCAGAGCGTGGGCGCATTCAAAAAGTAACGTGCCACGATTTCGAACATCAGCACCCCGATCATCACCAGGGTGAGCCAGCAGATGACCTGCCCGACAAACTCGGACAGGCCATCTTGAACCCGAAGGTATCGTGTCACGAGGGACATCAGAGACGCCCTTGGGCCTTGGCATTCTCGATCAGAAGTTCGATCAGCTTTGCGTTACGCTCGGAGCGCGCGGCCTCTTCCTGCCAGACCTGCTGTGCGGCAACGGTCAACTGCTTTGAATCGCTTTCCGGCAGTACGAAGAATTCAAAGACATCGCCCTTGTCGACAACCGACTGGTTGCCTTCGGCAAGCCAATCCGTGATGTCCTGAGCGAACTGCGCGAGCGCAGTTTCAAGGATCGCCTTGTGCTCATCGGACAGCGACGCCCATTTGTCCTCATTGGCGAGGAAGGTCTCTGTCCAACCGGGCATCAACATGTTCAGCCGGGTGTAATACTGAGCGGTTTCGTTGAGTTTGAGTTGCTCATACTCGATAGGCCCACCATAGATCGCGCCGTCGATAACACCTGTGGACATGCCGATGTAAAGTTCACCGGCGGGCAGGAACACAGTCGGAATTTCGAGGCTCTCAAGCACTTTGGCAACGTTCGACGTCGCACGGATGCGCAGGGATTTGAGGTCTTCGAGCGATGCGATCGGCTCTTTTGTCAGCAAGTCGTAATCATGACCATAGCCTTTGCCGAGGAACACGACCCCTGCTTCACTATATGCTTCGTTCAGGATGGACGCGACAGGCTCGCTTGCGAAGAACGCGTTGGCCTCTTCAAGGCTGGTCCAGCCACCGGGCAGACCCGCTTCGATATTGCCGATGTCCACCTGACCCGACCAGTAGCCGCCATGGCCATGGGCGATGTCAATCGAGCCGCTTTGCACAGCGCTCAGCAACTGGTCACTGGCGACCAATTCACCACCATGGAACACGTTGATGCGCAGGCTGCCGTCGGACTCGTCGCGGACGCGGTCACGGAATGCCTTGATGATGGGATCGATTTCAGTACCGTAAAAGGTGTGCATACGCAGACGTGTGGTATCCGCAGCGGCAGCCGCAGCATAAGACGTCAGCGCGAT
This sequence comes from Roseobacter denitrificans OCh 114, assembly GCF_000014045.1. Classification (NCBI taxonomy): domain Bacteria; kingdom Pseudomonadati; phylum Pseudomonadota; class Alphaproteobacteria; order Rhodobacterales; family Roseobacteraceae; genus Roseobacter; species Roseobacter denitrificans. The sequence goes on along the minus strand of NC_008209.1, from coordinate 825,176 downwards.
GACACCGGACACCGCAGCAATTGCCGCGCGCCGGGTAATTGATTTTGTGTTCATTTCTTGCTTCCTCCAGAGTGAGACGCGGTGCGCTCACGAGTGTTTGTTCAGGGCTTGCGCCATCCTCCCGCGCCCTTTCGGCAGGGCTTGACGCGCTACATACAACATGAACAATGGTGTAGGAAACAAAAAAGTTAATGGCTGGTAATAATTGTAAATCGCAGCTCGGCAAGTGCAGCCAGCGCCGCGAATGCCACGATAGAATAAAGTGATCTGAGATTGAACCTATCCGCCCTCAAGGGATTTTGGCACCGGCTGCGCAGCGCACGGCCTGAACAAAGCCCGCCCGACAATCCAGCGCATGAAATCAACATCGCGCCCGACACACAGCTGGTTGAAAAACCGACCGATACGAGAGGACACGCTATGGCTGACGCTACAGAAAAATTGACCGGCCTGACAGACATTTACAGGTATCTGCGACGCAACAAGAAGCCGATTTACGTGGTCATGCCCACACCGTTCAACCTGATGGGGCTGGATCAATGGGTCGGCGGGCTTGAGTTCGTCAACTACTTCGACGTCTTTGATGGCCAGCACCCCCGCGTGTTCAAACCGACCCAGATCGGCGCACCGGTGTTCCAGACGATGGAGGATGTGGGGAACTATCTGGTGGATCACCCGGAGTTCCGCGACCGCGTGAAAGAGCGCGAGCCGGGCCTCGCGTTGTTCGTGATGTTTGACGAAAAGACCGAAGATCTGTGCAACGACCTTGGCCTGCGAATCGCTTTGCCTCCGAACGAATTGCGCCACAGGCTGGACAGCAAGATCGAAACCACCCGTCTGGGCAATGAGGCTGGTGTCGCAAGCGCGCCCAACACCATGGGCACCGCTGACAGCTACGAAGAGCTTTGCGCACTGACCGAAGCCGCGGGGATCGGGAATGATCTGGTCGTCCAGACCCCATATGGCGACAGCGGACGCACGACGTTCTTTATCAAGTCCGAGGCGGATTGGGACAAATATGCCAGCAAGATCATGGGCGAGGACCTCAAGGTGATGAAGCGCCTTAATCACCTGCCCGGCACGATTGAAGGCTGCGCCACGCGCCACGGCACATTGGCCGGGCCCGTGATGACAGACATCACCGGGTTTGAGGAAATAACCCCCTATAAGGGTGGTTGGTGTGGCAACGATATTTCACCAGCGATCCTGCCGGATGGTGTACCGGAAAAGGTACGCGAGATGACGCGCAAACTGGGTGACCGGCTTTATGAAGAGGGATACAAAGGCGTCTTCTGCGTCGACTTCCTGCTCGATACGGACACCAACGAGGTTTACCTCGGCGAAATCAACCCGCGCATTTCCGGCGCGACACCGCCGACCAACCTGATCACCTCGACCTATGGCGGCTGCCCGCTGTTCCTGTTCCACCTGCTGGAATATCTGGATGTGGATTACGAAATAGACGTCGAAGAAATCCAAAGCCGCTGGAACCACTATGATTACTGGACACAGCTGATCCTCAAGCAGACCGAGGATAAGGTGGAATTGATCACCCAGGCCCCGCAATCGGGAATCTGGGAGATGGATGACGCAGGCGAGATCACATTCAAACGCGCCGGTCACAACATCAATGCCCTTGGCGGAGAGCAGGAAGGCTTCTACCTGCGTGTCTTTGGCGTGGGCGAGTACTGCTATCACGGGGCCGACCTAGGCTGCGTTCTGGCGCGCGGGCGCATGCAGTCTGATGATCGCGAATTGCTCGAACGCGCCAAACTGTGGAACAAGGCGATCAAGGCTGAATTCAAGAGTATTCCGCTGACCGTCAATACGGAAGTCCCCATGCCCGCAGACATGACCGCCGGTAAATGGTTCTGACGGTTCAGCTTATTGGGAGGGTCCGTCGCTTTCGTCGCTCGGCTCTCCCAGAATATCAATATCGTTTCTGACCCAGAAAAACGCAAATCCATTGCGCCGCAGCCAGATTTCGAGCTTGTCCAGACTGCCCCATTCACGCTGCATGCCGCGCGCGCTCTGCAAGGCGACCCAGTGGCCATCCACCAGAAAATAAACCGTCCACGTGTAGGGATTACTTTGTTGATCACCAAAACCGCCGCCCAGAACAGATCGACGGACCCGAACAACTGTCGGGTATTGGGTGATCCTATGCGCGGCCATCAGGATCGGGATGTCGGATTGACGAATGGTGCCGGTCGGCAATGGGGATGGAAGCATGGGCTGGAATGTGACAAGGCCCGCGCGAAAGTCAATGTCCCGAACGCATTTAGCAACGCGCGCGCACGGATTGGAAATGCGACGTTGTCGGGAGGCCAGATGCGCTATATCTCGGGGACACCATGTATCTGACCTTCAGAAGCCTTGTCGAAGACGCGCCCGGTCGGGCGTTCAAGCAGGCTTTTGCGCATGGATGGCCCGGGTGGTCCGAGTGGATGCGCAAGCGTCACAAGCCCAAGCCCGATGATTTGCGCGACGCGAGACTGGCGATCCGTCGCCATATGCCCGAATTCGAGACCCTTTGGGAGACTTGGGTCGCGCAATGCGGTGACGAAGAAGACGCGGCCCTGTTTCTGAGTTTCTGGTCGCCGCCGCGCTATCTGGTGCATTGTTCCCAAGCGGTGATTGACGGCCCGGATGGGCCAATGCTGATCCGCAATTACGATCTTGATCCGCACCTGAACGAATCCACGCTGCTTGCCACAAAATGGCGCGGGCGCAGGGTTGCGGGCATGGTCGAGGGTATCGTCGGCCTCGCAGACGGGATGAATGACGCAGGGCTTGCGGCGTCGCTCACTTTCGGCGGGCGCACGGTCAGCGCGCCAGGATTTGGTATCCCGCTGATCATCCGCTACATATTGGAAACATGCGCAGATGTCCCGCAAGCGCTTGAAGCCTTGCGCCGCATCCCGTCGCATATGTCCTATAATGTAACCGTATTGGATGGCACGGGTGCCTTTGCCACCGTTTATCTGGCCCCCGACCGCCCCGCCATTGTGACCAGAACACCCTATACCACCAATCATCAGCTTGGTGTGGAATGGCCGCGCCACGGAAGGTTTTCGCGGACCAAGGAACGTGCCGAGCATCTGGAACAGTTGTTCAGCGATCCAACACTGTCACCCGAAGCCTTGCGCCACGCCTTTTTGACGGCCCCGCTGGCAAACACAGGCTATGACAAAGGGTTCGGAACCATTTACACGTCGCTTTACCGCCCCCGTCAGCGCGCAGTTTCACTCTTCTGGATGGATGGCAGCCGCGAAGATTTCTCCCTTGTCGCGATGGAACCAAGACTGCGCAAAATACGGTTCACCGCAAGCGGTTCCTACGCGGTGCCCGGCCACGCGGGCGATCCCCTGACCTATCTGCCCCACCACATGTGACACATCCGCTAAAGCGTCATGCGAAAAACCTCAATCACGCAATGCTGTCTGAATTTAGGGGTTTCAACGCGTTACGTGATATTTGGACGCTCTCTTGCGGTCAGGCGCGCTCGCCGGTCCTGACAGCCAAGGCGAGCAAAAGCGCATTTATACGGCGGTCCACTTTATCCGATCTGGAGTTCAGCAGGACCGGAACCTGCGCGCCCAGAACGATGGATCCGGTCTGCGCCTGCCCATGAAACTTCCATGATTTTGCAACGGCATTCGCCGCCTCGATCGTCGGAAACAGCAACAGATCAGCGTCCCCGGCAACCCGCGACGCATCAAGTTTCTTGGCCTTGGCGGCGGCTTTGCTCACGGCCACATCATATCCGAATGGCCCCTCAACGATGAAACCGGGGAAACCCCCTGCCCGACTGTCGGCCGCCAGATGTGCCGCATCTTCCGTTGGCGCGTTGCCGGCTGTTACCTTTTCCGTTGCGGCCAAGGCGGCGACTTTTACACAATCCAGCCCAAGCCCCCGGAACAAGGGTGCGGTGTTGCGGATGATCTGTTGTTTTTGCGCCAATGTCGGCTGAGGGATGATTCCGTTATCGGTCGCGACCAGAAATTTCGGGTAGGACGGCATTTCAGCGACGGTGACATTGGACAAAACCCCGCCCGCGCGAATGCCGGTGTCACGGTTCACGATGGCCCGCAGATAAGAGGTGCTGTCAACGTGCCCCTTCATAAGGATGTCGGCATCCCCTGCGCGCACCACAGCGACCGCACGGTTAGCACATTCTGCGGCATCCGCTGCCGCGATGATCTCGACCTGTGCCAGCAGATCACTCGGCAGACTTGCCTTGATACTATCCGCGCAACCGGTGACAATCACGCGCGCGATCAACTTGTCACGCAAGGCCGCAACGATGGCCTTCATCACTTCCGGATCATCACCGCCCGCAACGCTCAGCCGATGGGCGCCTTGATCGACCACCGCCGCGCGCAGGTCGGCAAAACTGCGTATCTCGCTCATGTGGCCACCGCGCGCACGGGCCATGTCATCGGCTCTTCGGTTTTGTTCAGCACGCGGGCGGCACCTTCGGCCAGCGCCAGACATTCGTTGCTGCCGGGATAAACAACGATGTCGGCAATACGGTGCAACTTGCGGCGCAGATAGTCGACGACATCATCACTGTTGGACAGCCCCCCCGTCAGAATGATCGCATCAAGATCGAAATCTGCCACGGATGCCATCGCGCCAATTGCCTTTGCAATCTGGTAGAGCATCGCATGATAGACAAGTGCTGCTTTCTCATCGCCTGCCTTTACCATGGCTTCGACCTTGCGGATGTCTTTGGTCCCCAAATGGGCAAAGACACCGCCTTTTCCGTACAGACGCGAAAGAAGCTCTGCCTTGCTGTAGCGCTGCGAGTAGCAAAGTTCGATCAACGGCAAAGGCGGCAGCCCCCCGGCCCGTTCCGGCGTAAATGGTGAAATCTCCATCCGGTTGGAACTGTCGACCAATTTACCACCCATGAGCGTCGCGATTGAAAACCCCGCACCCAGATGCGCAATAACCGCGCGAACGTCTTTGAACTCCTTGCCGATGTCGGCTGCCAGCCGCCGGCCACAGGCGCGGATATTCAGCGCATGCACAAAGCTGAAGCGCGGCAAATCAGGATCCCCGGTCACGCGTGCCACGGGCGGCAGTTCATCGACGCTCACCGGGTCCACGATGAACGCGGGTACATCATGCGTCTGCGCGATGGCATGAGCCAGCGGCGCGCCAAGATTGCTCGCATGGTGATAAACGGGCGTGTGCAAGGCAAAATCAACCAAGGCCTGATTGACCGCAATCACACCCGCAGGCACCGGTGTCAGCATGCCCCCACGTCCCGCGGCTGCAACCAACTGGTCGCCCTCTTGCATCTCGCTTGCGATGAAATCCCCCACGCATGTCGCCCGATATTCCAGTTGTGACGCGATATTCGCGAACTGCGCCATCATCGCTTCGTCATGGTCAAGGTTCTGTTCTGCCACCGGACGGATCTGTGACGATGACACCGCATATAGCGCGCATCGCGTCGTGGTGGTGCCGGGGTTGATGGCGAGAATTAAGTTCCGGGCCACGTCTGTTACCCTGCAAAAGAATAGGCGGTTTTGACCGACGTGTAGAATTCAGCGGCGTAGCGGCCCTGCTCACGTGATCCATAGGACGAGCCTTTGCGTCCGCCGAACGGCACATGATAATCCACGCCTGCCGTCGGCAGATTGACCATCACCATACCCGCCTGTGAGTGCGCTCGGAACGCGCGCGCGTGCTTCAGGCTTGAGGTGCAGATGCCAGAGGCCAGCCCGAATTCCGTGTCATTGGCCAAGGCCAGCGCTTCGTCGAAATCCGTGGCCTTGATCACGCTGGCACAGGGACCGAAGATCTCTTCGCGGCTTGATCGCATATCGTTCGTGGCATCCGCGAATATTGCCGGTTTCTGGTAATACCCGTCCTTGGATCCCTCCAGCGTTTCGCCCCCCAGAACGGTTGCGCCTTCGGCGCGGGCGATATCGACATAGGAGAGGTTGTTTTTCAACTGATTGGCCGATGCCACGGGGCCCATCTGCGTTGCCGGATCAAGGGCATCACCCACCGTGAGCGCGCCCGCTGCCTTGGACAGTTTGTCGACAAACTCGTCATAGATCCCTGCTTGCACGATCAGCCGCGATGACGCTGTGCAGCGCTGACCGGTTGAAAAGAACGCACCATTCACACAGGCAGGAACGGCGATGTCCAGATCGGCATCATCCATCACCACCATGGGGTTTTTGCCACCCATTTCGAGTTGAACTTTCTTCATCCCCTTGGCCGCATCGACCAAAAGCTGACGCCCGACAGGAACCGACCCGGTAAACGAGATGGCATTTACATCCGGGTGCGCCACCAGAGCATTCCCGACAACCGAACCGCGCCCCATCACAAGGTTGAACACACCCGCAGGTGCACCCGCCGCATCTATGATCTGCGCGAGCATATGCGCGCTGCCGGGGGTCAGGTCCGCAGGCTTGAACACCACCGTATTGCCGTAGGCCAGAGCTGGCGCGATTTTCCATGCGGGGATAGCAATCGGGAAATTCCACGGTGTGATCAGCCCCACCACGCCAACCGGTTCGCGGGTCACATTCACGTCAATCCCGGGGCGCACGGATGCAATCGCATCGCCTGCCAGCCGAATGGCCTCACCTGCGAAGAACCGGAAAATCTGCGCCGCGCGGACGGTTTCGCCCACAGCCTCGGCCAGGGTCTTGCCCTCTTCGCGGGCCAGCATGCGCCCGATGTCATCCTTCTGCGCGAGGATGGCGATCCCGATGGCATCCAAGAGATCGGCACGCACCTGCGGGCTGGCATGCGCCCATTTTGGCAAGGCGTCCCGCGCGGCGTCAACCGCATCACCCACCTGCGCCGCATCCGCACGCGCATACTGCCCGATCGTATCCGACAGGTCAGACGGGTTGATGTTGTCCGACTGATCTGTGCCGGAAACCCACGCTCCAGCAATCAGGTTCTTATGTTGTGACATGGGTTTCTCCCGTAGAGTTTTCAGGGCATCAGTCGGCTGTCCGACAGCCTGCAATCAGATTTGTATCTGTGTCATCGCGGCTTCGATGGATGTCTCCAGAACATCGAGTGCTTCGTGCACGATGGCATCCGACGTATTCAGCGGCGGCAGCAGGCGAATGACATTGCCACGGGTCCCGCATGGCAAAATGATAAGCCCACGGTGTTCGGCCTGTGTTACAATCGCAGCGGTTAAAGCGGTATCCGGTTCACGGGTTTCGCGGTTTTTGACTAGTTCGAAGGCGATCATAGCACCCAAGCCGCGCACATCGCCAATCGGCTCCATGCCCTGACGTTTGGCAATTGCCGTCAGCCGATCCTTGATGGTCGCGCCGATCTTTGCCGCATTGGCACACAGACCCTCGTCTTCGATGATGTCCAGCATGGCATTCGCCGCCGCAACGGCGAGCGGATTACCGGCATAGGTGCCGCCGATCCCGCCAACGGGCGGCGCGTCCACCACCTCGGCACGACCGGTCACGGCCGAAAGTGGGAACCCCCCCGCGAGACCCTTGGCCATCGTCACGAGGTCTGCCGCAACACCTGCATGTTCAAAGGCAAACATCTTGCCTGTCCGCGCCATACCGGCCTGCACCTCATCCGCGATCAGCAGGATACCGTGATCATCCGCGATCTGGCGCAGTTTGCGCAGGAAGTCGAAATCAGCGATGTTGAAACCACCCTCACCCTGTACCGCCTCGATAACAATCGCGGCCACGCGCTCGGGATCAATGCTCGACTTGAACAGCAGGTCCAACTGGGCAAGGCTCATTTCGGGCGTGATGCCGTGATATTCATTCGGGAAAGCGGCATGGTAGATTTCGGGCGGCATTGCACCGAAGGATTTCTTGTAAGGGGCGACCTTGCCGCACAATGCCATCCCCAAAAGGGTCCGGCCATGAAACGCACCGGAAAACGCGATGACGCCCGACCGACCGGTAAACGCGCGGGCCATTTTGATGGCGTTCTCGACGGCTTCGGCGCCGGTCGTAACCAGCATCGTCTTTTTCTTGAAATCACCGGGGGTCAGACTGTTCAGCCGTTCGGCCAGGCGGATGTAGCTTTCATATGGGGCGACGTGGAAACAGGTATGCGTAAAGACTTCGCATTGCTTGGCCACGGCCTCCATCAATTTCGGGTGGCGGTGACCTGCATTATTCACGGCTATGCCCGCTGCAAAATCAATAAACCGCTTGCCATCCACGTCCCAAAGCTCAGAATTCTGCGCGCGTTCGGCATAGATTCCCCGCGTGCCGACACCGGTAGCAACAGCGTTTTCACGACGGGTTTTAAGGTCTGCAGTGTACGACATGATTCTCTCCTTGGCTCATGATTCAGCGGTATCATTGCTCAATATATCGAGCAAGTATTTCTTTCCTGTTGAGCGAAAGGCATGGTTCAAGCTAAACTCGACATTGGGAGGCTGATATGCAGGATTTTGATGTTGGTGCGCGTTTAAAGGCCATTCGGCAGCAAAACGGCATGTCCCAACGGCAACTAGCCGAAGCTTCAGGCGTGCCGCATGGTCAGATTTCCATGATAGAGACCAACAAAAGCAGCCCTTCCGTTGCATCCCTGCGCAAGATACTGGGCGGACTGAGCCTCGGGATGTCGGAGTTCTTCGAGCCGGATGTCGTGGAGGACGATAAACCGTTCTACACGCCGAGCGAGTTGCGCGACCTGACATCGCGCCTCTATTCAGAAGCCAACGGGTTTGAGGGCACGATCACCCTGAAACAGGTGGGAAACGCGCGCCTGCACGGCCTTCAGATCCTGCATGAAACCTATGAACCGGGCGCGGATACCGGGTCGGATATGCTGGAGCATCCGGCGAGTGAGGGCGGGATCGTGATTGCCGGTGAAATCGAGGTTACTGTCGGCGGCAGAAAAACCGTATTGAAGGCCGGCGATTCATACCTTTTCAATTCGCGTGAGCCGCACCGGTTTCGCAATATCAGCGACAGGCAGGCGATCGTGGTGTCGGCCTGCACGCCGCCCTACCTGTGATGCAACCAGCCCGGTCCGACGTAGAGCCTCTGACGACATACCTGAAACATCAAATATCACGCGACGCGTTGAAATCATTGATTTCAGGCAGCGTTGCGTGATTTAGGTTTTGCGCATGACGCTTTAGCGGAGAGTGTCACGATAACTCACCGCTTTGGCGTCCAGACCGGACCGCTCGTTGGTGCCTGAAAACGAAAAACTGCGCTGCGTCCGTTGTCAGGTTGGCTTCAACCAACGGCGGCTCCATCCAACAGAGTGTTTGGCGCATCCGCTTGGTTCGATCTTGTCGATAGCATCGGTGATCCAAGCGGTCGTGATGTTATCCTGCGCATCCCTCAAACTGATTTCAGCAAAAGCAGCACTGCCCCGCCAGTCGCAATGGACAGCATCAGGAAACGCCCGATTTCACGACTCATGTAACCGCGCAGACGTTTTCCAATGACATAGCCGACGATCAATCCGGGCAGCATCAGCAGCCCAAGAAGTGCCAGATACACCGAAAAAACCCCTGCAATGCTCAGCGCGATCAAAGATGCGATGTAGGAAAAGGTAAAGACCAGCGCCATTGTCGGGCGTGTCTTTTCAATCGGTTCGTTTTGATAAAGGACCACCAAAGGCCCCCCGGGAATGCCGGTGGCCGTCCCCATCACCCCAACGGCCACACCACAGATCACGAGATTGCCAGATGTCATCGGAAGTGCTTTTGCAAAGACGGTGATTGCGACGGCCACGAGGATCATCAGGGCAAAAACGATGCCCAGAATATCGACCGGCAATAGCATGATGACGGCTGCGCCAATCAAAGTGCCGACGAAAATAGTCGGAAGCAGCAATGTCACCTCTTTGCGCACGACGTGGTTTCTGCCGTCGCTCAACATCAACAATGACAGAAACACATTCACGAACAGCATCGGGCCGGGCACAAACTCCAGACTGATCAACGCCAGCAGCGGGGCCGCGATCATGCCAAACCCCATGCCGGTTGACGTCTGAACGAGCGATGCAAGGACGACAACGCCATTGGCAACCAAAAGCGATGAGAGCGGCTGCGTCAGTTCCAAATCTTCTCATCCTTGTGATGCGTGTGCAGGCAGGTTGCCCGCCGAAAAGCAGGGCGCATTATACCCGCTGCGCAATCAACTGAACACCTTTCGCGATTTTCTCAAGCGGAATCGAGGAATAGCCAAGTCTGAAATACTCGGACGGTTGGTTGTCACCCTGAAAAAACGGCGCGCCGGGCTCTATCACAACACCGTCTGCCAGCAAATCTTGAGCAAGCGTTTGGGTATCGGTGCCGTCAGGCGCTTTGACCCAGAGGCTTGTCCCGCCAAACTGCGCGGAGCCCGCCACTTCGAGGTCTGTCCTGGCCAGGGCTTCGACAACCGCTTTGCGGCGTTTGGCAAACTCCCGTCGCATGTCGCGGATCAGCAAGTCGTAGTAGCCTTGTGCAAGGAAGTAGGCGGCTGTGCGTTGAAGATGTCCGGGCGGATGCCGCAGCATCATCGAGCGCAGCTCGCGCGCCTCGGCGATCACCTGTTCAGGCCCCACAAGATACCCCAACCGAAGACCCGGAAACAGGGCTTTGGAAAAACTGCCCGCATAAAGAACGCGCTGGTTCTTATCTATGGCTTTGAGCGCAGGGCTGGGCGGTTCGATAAAGCTCATCTCGAACTCGTAATCATCCTCCACGATTATGAAATCGCGGGCTTGAGCCAATTCAAGCAGCCGTTCACGCCGCGCCAAGGGCATGGTTGCACCTGTGGGCGCATGGTGACTGGGTGTCACAAAGACCGCTTGGACGCCCATCGGTATATTGTCCGGTGGCAGGCCCTCCTGATCCACTTCGACGGTGGTAACGTCGGCTCCGCACCAACTCAGAGCCTGCCGTGTGTCCGGATAACAGGGGTCTTCGCAAACCGCTTTCAGGGGGGCACGGGTCAACAGTTCTATCGCCAGCCAGATGGCATTCTGAGCGCCAACGGTGATCAGAACCTGCTCTTTTTTTGCGGTTATTCCCCGCCGGGGCAGCATCCTGGACAGGATGTAGTCGACCAGCAAAGGGTCGTCCGTCGCCTCATTGCTGGCCATCAGATCAAAATCGCGCGTTCCTATGGCCTGCCTGACGCATTCGCGCCACGCCGTATGTCTGAAAATCTTGCCATCCATTTCTCCGAAGACAAAAGGGTAAGGCATGTTCCGCCAATCCTTCGGCTTGATCACCCGGCGGCGCGTTCGCAGGTTTTCAGACAGGACTTTCTGCCAAAGTGTACTGTTTTCGATATGCGCCGTTGCATCACCAACCGGCAGACGCGGTATCGCATCGGTATCGGCGACCGAATACCCGCTGCGGCTGCGGGCCTCCAGATATCCCTGATCGACCAGTTCCTGAAAAGCCAGTGTGACGGTCATGCGCGCAACGCCAAGGTGATGTGCAAGTTTGCGCGATGACGGCATCAATGACCCCGGCATTGCCCGTTTCGACAGGATCGAGGCGACGACGGCCTCTCTTATCTGGGTCTGCAGAGGCCTTTTTGAAGCGCGGTCCAAAAAGAAAACCTCAGCTGCGATCCTCGGTTTAGCCATGATTCAAAGTGCTTACCAAACTGGTCTAAGTCAATAGAAATACTGGCCCTAACGCAAGGTTAACGAATCCTTCTAGTGAGCCGTCAGCTTGGGGGTGGATGCGAGCATTTGCTGCAAGCAGAGCGCGACTGCGCAAGCAACTTTGGAGGACTCTATGACATTTCTTTCACGGATCACGTCCGGCACAGCGATTGCCCTGACGGCGACCATCATGAGCATCGGCGCGGCTGATGCCAAAAACTTCAAGATCGCCGTGGGCGACAGCGGCGGCAGCAGCCAGGAAGCCACCGGTTTGGCTTTCATCGAAGCCCTTGAGGAGCTTTCGGGCGGCGAGCACACTGCAACGCTGTTTCTGAACGGACAGTTGGGGTCCGAGCAAGACACAGTCAACGACGCGGCCATCGGCTCGCTCGACATGTCGATCCTGGCGATCAACAACGTGACACCGTTCTCGCCAACTGTTGGCGTCTTCTCGCTTCCATACGTGATCCTGAGCCTCGAAGATGCTGAAAAGCTGACCCAGGGCCCGATCGGTCAGGAACTGACAGAAAACACAATCGAAGACGCAGGCGTTCGTATCGTGGCCTGGACCTACACGGGTTTCCGCCGCCTGACCAATTCCAAAAAGCCGGTCACATCCGTTGCCGATCTGCAAGGTCTCGTCATTCGCGTTCCCAAGAACGAAATCATGATCGACACCTACAAGGCCTGGGGCATCAGCCCAACGCCGATGGCATGGTCGGAAACCTTTGCGGGCCTGCAAACCGGCGTTGTCGACGGTCAGGACAACCCCTACACCACCATCAACGCGATGAAGTTCTACGAAGTACAAAAGTACGTCACGAACATCCGCTACATCTTCTCCATCGAACCTCTGATCGTGTCCGAGCAGGTGTTTCAGGAGCTTTCCGCTGAAGATCAGGAAATCATTCTGGAAGCAGGCAAGCGCGCGACGGCCGCGTCTGCACAGTTCCTGCGCGACAAGGAAGCAGAGATCAAGGAACTGCTGGTCGAAAAAGGCATGCAGATCGACGACCCGGTCAACAATGAGCAGGAGTTCATTGATCTGGCGACAGCAGCTGTCTGGCCGAAGTTCTACGACAGCATCGGCGGCATCGAAAAGATGAACGCTGTTCTGGCTGAAATCGGCCGCGAGCCGGTCTCCGAATAAGTCGAACCGCAAACGAACGACAAGCGCTTTCGGGCGCTTGTCTCACCCGGGTGGGAGGGGCAAATGACCAAATTCTGGTACATCATCGACAACATCGAAAGCTACATCTGCCGAACCTTGCTGGCGATATTCGTCTGCCTGTTGTTCTTGCAGGTGATCGTACGCACACTGTTCGATTTTTCATTCTCCTGGGTCGAAGAACTGTCGATCTACATGTTCGTCTGGTTCGTCTTCTTCGGCGCAAGCTACGCCGCCAAGATGGGCGCGCATAACCGCGTCACGTTCCAGTTCAGGTTCCTGCCGCCTCGCGCGATCAAATATATCGAGGCCTTTGCCGATCTCTTCTGGATCTTCTTCAACGTCTATTTCGTCTATCTGGCGATCGACTTCATCTTCAACAAGATGAACCGTTTCCAGTCATCGCAGACCATGGGGTTCCATCTCAGCTGGGTCTACATCGTGCTGCCGATCGCCTTCTCGCTGATGACCATCCGGGTCATTCAGGTGAATTACAAAAAGATCGTTCTGGGCGAGGACCTGCGTGATCCTGACGCCATCGATCTTGAGGAAGTGCGCGCCGAACTCGGTGATGCCGCAGAAAAACCCAGCCCAGACGGGGAGAAAAAATAATGGAAAGCCAAATCATCTTGATCCTCTTCGGCGGCTTCCTGCTGCTGCTCGTCCTCGGTGCGCCGATCACGGTGGCACTCGGTGTCTCCACACTCATCTCGTTCCTCTATCTCGACGAGAACCCGATCAAATTCGTGCAGATCGCCTTTACCTCCGTGGGCTCCTTCCCGCTGATGGCCCTGCCCGCCTTCATTCTGGCCGGGGCACTGATGGAGGCCTCTGGTCTGTCACGACGACTGATCAACGTGGCCGAGAGCTTTGCCGGTCCGTTCACCGGCGGCATGTCTGCAGCCACGGTTTTCGCCTGCCTGTTCTTTGGCGCGATCTCCGGTTCGGGTCCTGCAACGACCGCCGCTGTTGGCATGTTGATGATCCCGGCGATGATCCAGCGCGGATACGGGCGCAGCTATTCTTCAGCGATCACCGCCTCCTCTGGCGGTCTGGGCATCGTGATCCCGCCCTCGATCCCGCTGATCATTTTCGGCATCGCGGCCCTTGGCATGCCCGCACCACCCGAAGCGGTTGAGAAATTCGGCAACTTCCAGACGGTTTCGATCCCGAAACTGTTTATCGCGGGGTTCATGCCTGCCTTCCTGATCGCCGGCAGCCTGCTGCTGATGAACTATATCCTTGCGAAAAAGCACGGCTACAAAGGCTCCGCCGAAGGCTGGTCCGCGCGTCAGATCTGGTGCGAGATGTATCGCGGCTTCTGGGCGCTCATGGCTCCGGTTGTCATCCTCGGCGGCATTTACTCCGGGTTCTTCACGCCAACCGAAGCTGCCATCGTGGCCATCTTCTACACACTGGCCGTGGGTACGTTCATCTATCGCGAGCTGAGCTGGCAGAAGCTGTTCACGGCGCTGGAAACAACCACATGGCTGACGGGGCGCGTGTTGCTGATCATGTTCACAGCCACAGTCTTCGGTCGACTGCTGGTGGAGAACCAGATCCCAGCCGTGATTGCTGACGGTATGCTTTCGGTGACGGATAATATCTATATCATCTGGGCATTGGTCATCCTCTTCCTGCTGTTTGTCGGCATGTTCATGGAAACGCTGGCCACCATCCTGATCCTGGTGCCGGTCATGCTGCCTGTAGCCTACAGTGTGGGGATTGATCCGATCCACTTCGGCGTCGTGATGGTGTGCTGCCTCGGCATCGGGTTCCAGACCCCGCCACTGGGCGAAAACCTCTTCATCGCCTCGGGTATCTCGAACATCTCGATCGAGAAAATCTCCGTGGCAGCATTGCCCTTCGCCTTCGTCAACACAATCGCGATCTTCATCATCGCCTTTGTCCCCGAAATCTCGCTCTGGCTGCCTCGGCTGCTTGGCTACTAGAAACGCGTAAGGTTGGAGCATCCCATGAAACAGACAATCACACATATCCTGTGCGCGACGGACCTGTCCAAGCATTCGGCCTATACCATGTGTCATGCGGCAAGCATTGCTGCATCGACCGGAGCCAAGCTGCACCTTGTCCATGCAGTACAACCCTTGAGTGATGAGACCAGAACCGCCTTGCAGATGTACATGCAAACCACCGGTTCAAGCGAAACGGCCGAAAAGGCCCGCCACGATCATGCCAAGGCGATCATGGCGGAACGTCAAAGGGCCTTCTGGGACCATGTGAGCGAAGAGGACAAGGGTATCCGTGCCCAGGTCGCCTCAATCGAGCTTATCGACGGATACCCCGCAGAGGTGATTTTGCGCCGGGCAAGTGAGCTCAATTGCGATCTCATCGTCCTGGGTGCGCATGAACACGGCTTCTCGCACACTTTCCTGGGCACCGTCGCGAAACGGGTTTTGCGACGGTCCAACATACCAACACTTGTGGTCCCCTACCGGGGCACCGCTGCGCATAACTAGTTAACTCAAAATCTGGAGACTACCATGACCAAAACACTGACAGCTCAGGACTTGTCCGACACCTTTGACGCCTTCAATCGCCATGACGTTGATGGCGTCATGACACATTTCGCCGATGATTGCGTGTTCTACACCGTGGGCGGGGATGAAGCCTATGGCGCCAAAGTCGAAGGCGCAGAAGCGATTGCCAAAGCATTCTCTGCCGTCTGGGCGGGCATGAAGGACGCCCATTGGGATCATCACAGCCACTTTGTGCATGGGGATCGCGCCGTATCCGAATGGACGTTCTCCGGAACTGGCGCGGACGGCATGCGCATCGAAGCACAGGGCGCTGACCTCTTTACCCTGCGCGACGGCAAGATCATCGTGAAACAGGCCCTGCGCAAATCCCGCCCGCCCTTCAAGGCTTAACGTTCATCTCTTTGATGGAGCACTAAAATGCCACATAGACCAAAGCACTGGCCCAAGGCCAGCTACGATCCCAAATACGATCCTATCGTCGACGCGGGTCCCGGTCACAACCGGGACCACGCACCGACCTATTGGATTGGTACGGCGGGGACGCCACCTGAAGATGACGGGCCGGTGTCGGGTGACATCGATGCGGATGTCGTCGTTGTCGGCTCTGGCTATACAGGTCTGTCTACCGCAATCCACCTGGCGAAGGACCACGGCATCAAGGCGCATGTCCTTGAAGCCAACACAGTCGCCTGGGGCTGTTCCACCCGCAATGGCGGGCAGGCACAGATTTCTTCCGGTCGTCTCAAGCGGTCGGAGTGGATCAAGCGGTGGGGCGTGGATGTCGCCAAAGGCATGCACGCCGAGGTCTGTGAAGCCTTCGAACTGTTCAATGATCTGATCGGGTCAGATGACATTGATTGCGACCCGCAAACCGGGGGCCATTTCTATATTGCCCACCGCGAAAAGGTCATGGCGAAGCTGGAAAAGGAATGTGCCGTCCTGAACGACACGTTTGGCTATGGCTCTCGCATTCTGTCGCGCGACGAACTACACGAAAAATACGTGCGGGATCAGGAAGCACACGGTGCCCTTTGGGAACCGGACGGGACCTCGATCCACGCGGCAAAACTGGCCTTCAGCTACGTGCGTCTTGCGCGCAAACTCGGCGCCAAGATCCACACGGCCAGCCCGGTCATGGGGTGGAAGACCGTGAACGGTGTGCATCACCTCACCACGCCCGGTGGCACGGTGCGCGCACGTGCCGTGGCCTTGGCGACAGCGGGCTACACACCGCCGGGGCTGAACGAAAAGACCAAGCACCGGCTCATGCCGATCCTGTCAAACTCCATCGTGACGCGTCCGCTGAGCGATGAGGAAAAGGCGGGATGCGGTTTTCAGGTGAAATCTCCGCTGACTGACACGCGCACCTTGCGGCACTACTACCGCTATCTGCCCGACGGACGGGTCCAGATCGGCAGCCGCAGTGCGATTACAGGTCGAGACGCAGAGAACCCCAGACATCTGGAGCTTCTGCAGAAAGGTCTCTATCGCAAGTTCCCCGTGCTCGAAGGCATTGAACTGGATTACTCCTGGTGGGGATGGGTGGATGTCAGCCATGACATGATGCCACGCATTTTCCAGCCAAACCCGAAGCAAACAATCTTTTATGCGATGGGCTACGGCGGCAACGGGGTGATGTATTCCGCACAGGCCGGCAAGCGCATGGCGCAAATGGTTGCGGGCGAAGGCAAGGACCTCAAACTTCCGATCTTCACCTCGCAACTGCCAAGCCACGGTGTTCTGACACCCTTCCGCAGGTTGGGCCAGCGCATGGCCTACCCCTACTACTACCTTCGCGATGAAATTCTCTGATCTCCCAACGAAAGGACTAAACCGATGAAAATGACAACCGAAGAGGCCTTTGTTAAGGTTCTGCAAATGCACGGTATCGACAATGCCTTTGGCATTATCGGTTCCGCCATGATGCCGATCTCCGATCTGTTCCCTGCTGCAGGGATCAAGTTCTGGGATTGTGCGCACGAAACATCCGGCGGCATGATCGCAGATGGCTACACGCGCGCCTCCGGCAAGATGTCCATGGCCATTGCACAAAACGGCCCCGGCATCACCAACTTCGTAACGCCGATCAAAACGGCCTACTGGAACC
Source organism: Roseobacter denitrificans OCh 114 (assembly GCF_000014045.1). Classification (NCBI taxonomy): domain Bacteria; kingdom Pseudomonadati; phylum Pseudomonadota; class Alphaproteobacteria; order Rhodobacterales; family Roseobacteraceae; genus Roseobacter; species Roseobacter denitrificans. The sequence goes on along the minus strand of NC_008209.1, from coordinate 807,799 downwards.
ACACACCGCTGCTGCTGGTCACGCCACAGGCGGCCAACAAGACCATCGGTCAGGGCGGTTTCCAGGAAATCGAGCAGATGAAACTGTTCGAAGACATGGTCTGCTATCAGGAAGAAGTCCGCGATCCGTCCCGGATGGCCGAAGTTCTGAACCGTGTGATCGAAAAAGCATGGCGCGGTTCCGCTCCGGCGCAGATCAACATTCCACGTGACTACTGGACGCAAGTGATCGACATCGAGCTGCCCCAGATCATCCGTCTGGAGCGCCCGCAAGGTGGCGAGCAAGCGGTCAAGGATGCGGCCAAACTGCTGTCCGAGGCCGAGTTCCCTGTGATCCTCAACGGCGCGGGCGTTGTCCTGTCCGGCGGTATCGACGCCTCCGCCAAACTGGCCGAAGCGCTGGATGCACCGGTGGCCTGCAACTACCAGCACAACGACGCCTTCCCCGGCTCGCACCCGCTGGGCGTTGGCCCGCTGGGCTACAACGGCTCCAAAGCGGCGATGGAAATCATCCAGAAGGCCGATGTTGTTCTGGCCCTCGGCAACCGTCTGAACCCGTTCTCCACACTGCCCGGATACGGCATTGATTACTGGCCCAAAGAGGCCAAGATCATTCAGGTGGACATCAACTCTGACCGCATCGGTCTGACCAAGAAGGTCGACGTGGCCATTCAGGGTGACGCCAAGCGCGTCGCCGAGCAGCTTCTGGAGAACCTCTCCGATGGTGCGGGCGACAAAGGCCGCAAAGAGCGTAAGGAACTGGTTGCACTGACCAAATCCCGCTGGGCGCAGGAACTGTCGTCGATGGATCACGAAGACGATGCGGACGAAGGCATTGACTGGAACGAGCGGGCCCGCAAGGCCAAGCCCGGTCACATGTCCCCCCGTCAGGCGTGGCGCGCAATCATGTCGGCCCTGCCGAAAGACGCGATCATCTCTTCCGACATCGGCAACAACTGCGCGATCGGCAACGCCTATCCATCGTTCGAGAAGGGCCGCAAGTATCTTGCACCGGGTCTGTTTGGCCCCTGCGGTTACGGTCTGCCTGCGATCCTCGGCGCCAAGATCGGTTGCCCCGACGTGCCTGTGGTCGGCTTTGCGGGTGACGGTGCCTTCGGGATCTCGATGAACGAGATGACCGCCTGTGGCCGTGGCGACTGGCCTGCAATCACCATGGTGATCTTCCGCAACTACCAATGGGGTGCGGAAAAACGTAACACCACGCTTTGGTTCGAAGACAACTTCGTTGGAACCGAACTGAACGAAGGTGTGAACTACGCCGAGATCGCCAACGGTTGCGGCCTGAAGGGCGTTCAGTGCACCGGCATGGAAGAACTGACCGACGCGCTGAACACCGCTGTCCGGGAACAGATGAAAGATGGCGTGACCACCTTCATCGAAGTCGTCCTGAACCAGGAACTGGGCGAGCCTTTCCGTCGTGACGCGATGAAAAAGCCCGTCTCCGTTGCCGGGATCAACCGCGACGACATGCGCGAACAGCAGTTCGTCTGAGTGCCAAGAACCGGAGAGAGGCAGTGCCGTGTTGCCTCTCTCAACCTGATATCCAACACTGTTCCCTTCACTTCCGCGCCAGCTTGTGACCCGCGCGCTCAAGGAGTTCTCGTCTGATGACTACCACTTCGGCTTCCACCCCGACTTTCATCAGCCGGATTCCGGGGTTCTTTGCAGATAACGGCCCGGGGTTTTCTGTCTCGGTGGTCATTGCCGTATGCGCGCAATTCCTGTCGGAGCATTACGGCGCACCGGCAATGCTCATGGCCCTGCTGCTTGGGATCGCCTTTCACTTTCTCGCAGAAGAAGGGCGCTGCGTTCAGGGCATCGCCTTTACATCAAAAACCGTGCTGCGCATCGGCGTCGCCCTGCTCGGCGCGCGGATCAGCGTTGAACTGCTGATCGGGCTTGGTCCGAAACTCATCGGGCTGGTGGTCGGCGGCGTCATCCTGACAATTCTCTTCGGCCTGCTGGGTGCAAAATTGCTCGGCCGCGGGTGGCGCTTTGCGCTCCTGACCGGAGGATCGGTGGCGATCTGTGGCGCATCCGCAGCGATGGCGATTGCGGCCGTTCTGCCCAAGAACGAGCACTCGGAACGCAATCTGATCTTCACGGTTCTCAGTGTGACCATCCTGTCCACCGTCGCAATGATTGCCTATCCCATCATCACCGCATGGCTTGAGCTTGATGATTTGGCTGCAGGGGTTTTCCTCGGTGGCACAATCCACGACGTCGCTCAGGTGGTCGGTGCGGGGTTCTCCGTCAGCAATGAAACCGGCGAAACAGCGACCCTTGTCAAACTGATCCGCGTGACCATGCTCGCGCCTGTCGTGCTGGTCTTCGCGCTCATCATCCGCGCCTATGCCGAGGATGATCCACAAGAGGGCGGAAAGCGCCCACCGTTGATGCCATTCTTCGTGATCATGTTTCTGGTTCTGGCCGCGATAAACTCATTTGGCCTCATCCCTGCTTTTGTGCAGGGATTCCTCGCTGATCTGTCAAAATGGGCGCTTTTGGTTTCCATCGCAGCCGTTGGTATGAAAACCTCGCTGAAAACGATCTTCGATGTGGGCGGGCAGGCGATCATTCTCATTGTGGCGCAAACCATCTTCATCGCCGCCTTCATCCTCTATGGCATTACCCATTTCGCCAGCTGACCCGGAAAAGGAAACAAACATGCGCGTAATTGATTTCAAAGACGACGTCACAATCGCCAAACGCCGCCTTGCGGACCTGCCCGACCGCGTGGTTGAGGGCGATCCGCATCATGAAACGCAAATGCGTTTCAAAAGCCCCGACGGGACCATGCTTGCCGGAACATGGACAAGCACGCCCGGCAAATGGATCGCCTTTGCGGATCGCGATGAGTTTTGTGTGCTGCTGTCGGGGCACATCAAGCTGATCGGTGAGGACGGCGTGGAACAGGAGTTCCGCGCAGGTGACAGTTTCCTGATCCCCAACGGATTTCGCGGCTACTGGCATGTCCTTGAAACGACAACGAAGCACTTTGTGATCCGAGACTACACCGCTGATTGAAGCCCGCCCGAAACGCACAGAACCCCCAATTTGTTGGAGCACCAGATGACCCCACTTGAGCAGATGATGGACAAGGCTGTCCGGCTAAACCGCAAAATTGTTCTGAGCGAAGGAGAGGATCCGCGCGTGATCACTGCGGCCATCCAAGCACGCAGACGTCGAATTGCACAGGTGGCCTTGATCGGAAACCGCGACCGCATCGCCTCTCTACTGAATCAGGCGGGGGGCAGTGATCTGGACGGGATCGAGATCCATGAACCGGCAACAAGCCCACATCTGCCCGAGATGACGGAGACCTACTTCAAACTCCGCCAACACAAGGGCGTCACACAGGAAACCGCATCTCAGGCGGTTCTGAACCCGCATGTCTTTGCCGCTCTGATGGTCAAACTAGGGCATGCGCACGGAACGCTTGGGGGTGCCAGCACGGCAACAGCCGAAATTGTGCGCACGGCCATTCAGGTCATCGGCACCGCACCAAATGCCAAGATGATTTCGAGCTTCTTTCTGATGCTGCTGAGCGAGGATCATCATCCCAAACAGGGGATTGTCGTCTTTTCCGATGCCGGTCTGGTGATCGAGCCAAACGCAGAGGAAATGGCCCAGATTGCTGTCGCGTCGGCCAACTCCTACGGACAACTGACAGGCGAAACTCCCAAGGTCGCAATGTTGTCATTCTCGACCAAAGGCAGTGCCGGCGGCGAAAAGGTATCGAAGGTCGTTGAGGCGACCGCGCTGCTGCGATCAATGGATCCTGATCTGATCGTGGATGGAGAATTACAGTTCGATGCTGCCTTTGTGCCGGATGTTGCGGCGACCAAGGCCCCGGACTCCGAATTGAAGGGCGATGCGAATGTCTTCATCTTCCCGAATCTGGATGCCGGGAATATAGCCTACAAAGTTGCGCAGCGGATCGGACGCGCGCGCGCGCTTGGACCGATCTTGCAGGGTCTTGCTCAACCTGCGAATGACCTGTCCCGGGGCTGCACTGCCGAAGATATCGTGGATATGATTGCCGTCACGGCCGTGCAAGGTGGCGCGTAGGCACTGCCTGCACGCAAGCCGTTCTGATGCGCGGGCCAATCGCGGCTATACATCCCAGCAGCCGCGATAAACGCTGCCGATCCGAGGATCGACCGCATGGATGCGCAGATACGGTGCCGTGCTCTGGCCCCGCCACGCCCGGCAGTAGCGGCTGAACAAAGGCCCCAGCGTCCCGCAAGGCGGTCTTCGGCTGGACTGTCGGCGACAGCGTCTGACGAAACACCTGAAACACCAAGTATCACGTAACGCATTGAAACCCTTGATTTCAGGCAGCGCGACGTGATGCAGGTTTTTCGCATGACGCTTCAGTCAGAAAGCCTCAGGATTGAGCGGAAGGACAAGACGGATAAGAGCCCCCGGCGAACGGGTATCCGTCCGCGCCCCGCGGGGCGTGCGACTGCAGATGGTCGGGCAAGGCAATCTGGGACAGGGTGTTCCGCCATGCCGAGTCTGATTGCAACCCACCGTCATCGCACAGTCGAAACGCCTTGATATGGAGCGGTTGCACCGGCAGGTCCCGATCCAGCGAGATCAACGATCCCTGTGCCAGAGCCGTAACAACCATTGACTGCGGCAACCACGCCACGCCGATGCCGCCGACGGCGAATTCATAGGCCGCAAGCGTAAGTGCTGTTTCGGTCTTGGTTACGACTTGTACCTCATTGTCCAGACGCGGCACGATATGTCGGTCAAAAACCTGCCCCAGAAACACATCCGACGGATAGCTTATGACCGGCAGCCGGTCTGAGGAGATATCGTCACGCAGCCCGGGGGCGCATACAGGAATAAGAACATCGTCTCCGAGTTTCAGCGATTCAAACGCACCTTCCAAGAATGGGGTTGGCGTCTCAGGCACCGTATATGTCAGAACAAAATCAACCTCACCAGAAAGCAGAAGGACAAGGCACTCTTCCTGATTGCACGACCGCACTCTGACCGGCGCATCGCCTCGTGCGGTAAGGGCGCGCACGATGTAGGGCGACACGGTCGTTGTGATCGCATGCTGACACGCAAAGCTCAGCGCGCTGCCCGTCTGGCTGTTTGCAGCATGAAGTTTCTGCCTGACCTGACGCAGCCGCGTGCTCAGGTCGCGCAGTTCCGGTGCAAGCGCTTCAACACCGGCCAAAAGCATGACGGGCCTGCGCCGCCGGTCAAACAATTCCGCGCCGATGCTCTCCTCAATCAATCGCACACGCCTTGTGAAAGCGGATTGCGTGACCAGTCGCTTTTGAGCCGCGCGCGCCAACGACCCGGTGTCAAGCACCGCGAGGATGTCGTCGATCCATTCCAGACGCATCTTCTGCCTCCCGCCCCAAACTTGCGAATTTCGCAAGTTACAGGGGGTAATTTGCATTATCAATTCCGCCAATCAAAGTATAAACCTCGGAAAAAGCAAATTAAGGATTCGATAGAATGCATCTGGCCCGTTTCCCCCGCCGATTTCTTGCGCACTTGCCAACACCGCTTGAGCGTCTTGACCGCCTGACCAAAGAACTGGGCGGGCCGGAAATATGGATCAAACGAGATGACTGCACAGGCATGTCCACGGGCGGCAACAAGACCCGCAAGCTGGAATTCCTGATGGCCGAAGCTGAATTGCAAGGCGCTGATATGATCATCACGCAAGGGGCCACGCAATCCAACCATGCCCGTCAAACCGCAGCTTTCGCCGCCAAGATGGGCATGCAGTGTCACATCGTTCTGGAAGACCGCACCGCGTCGAACAACACCAACTACAACAACAATGGCAACGTCTTGCTGGACCATCTGCACGGTGCCACGACCGAAAAACGCCCGGGCGGTGGGGATTTCAACGCGTTGATCGAAGACATGGCTGAGCAGATGCGCGCGGATGGCAAAAAGGTTTACGCCATCCCCGGCGGCGGATCGAACCCGACGGGGGCATTGGGCTATGTGAACTGCGCCTTCGAACTGCTGAATCAGGTCAACAGCAGCGGGATGAAGATCGATCATATCGTCACGGCGACAGGCAGTGCCGGAACGCAGGCGGGTCTGATTGTCGGGCTAAAGGCAATGAATGCGCAGATTCCCCTTTTGGGCATCGGCGTGCGCGCGCCCAAAGCCAAGCAGGAAGAGAACGTCTTCAACCTTGCGTGCAAGACCGCGGACAAGCTGGGGTGCCCCGGTGTAGTCGAGCGGCACGACGTCGTGGCCAACACGGATTATGTCGGCGAAGGTTACGGCATCCCGACCGAGAGCGGGCTTGAGGCGATCCGGATGTTTGCCGAACTTGAGGCGATCCTTCTGGATCCGGTCTACTCGGCCAAGGGTGCCGCCGGGTTCATCGATTTGATCCGCAAGGGACATTTCAAGAAGGGCGAACGCGTTGTCTTCCTGCATACCGGCGGATCCGTAGCGCTGTTCGGATACGATTCTGCCTTTGATTTTTCCGATCGCTGGTCCTGATTGCGCAGACAGATGCCCGGACTTCGCAGGATAGGCATTCTTGGTGGGATGGGAGTCGAGGCGACGCTCGAATTGATGAAACGAGTGCACGCGGCAACCCCGGCTGAAGATGATCAGGACCATGTGCCGATGTTTGTGGACATGAACCCTCAGGTTCCGTCCCGCATCCGTCATGTCATTGAAAAGACCGGTCCCGACCCGGGTCCGGTTCTGGCGCAAATGGCCGCGCGGCTGGAACTGGCCGGGGCACAGGTGCTCGCGATGCCCTGCAACACGGCCCATCTTTACGCGACGCAGATCGAAGATGCCGTCGGGATCTCATTGCTGAACATGCCGAAACTGGCATGTGCGCAGGCCGCGCAGGGTATGAAACGCGGCGGAATCGTGGGTATTCTTGCTTCGCCGGCGACCAACAGCAGCGGTCTTTTCGGGAATTTTTTGGCCAGGCACGAGGTCCAGTCGGCCTTTCCTGAAAATGAGGACGGCATTCTTGCATCAATCCGCAGGATCAAGAAATCCGGCCCGACGCAAACGGACATTACCCTGTTGGAGCGCGAAGCGGCCTCCCTTGTCCGGCGCGGGGCGGAACGGGTGATCATTGGATGCTCCGAATTCTCGCTGGTGAGTGAGCGTATTCGCTGCCCGGTCCCCATTCTCGATACGCTGGACGTGCTTGTGTCAGAGATTGTCAGCTTTTCAGGTGTTCGCACCAAATCACCGGCCTGATCGACAGGGACTGCAAACATTTTCTTCCCCGTCGCCGAACTGGCATGTTTTTCAGGGCACAGGCAACAGTTTTGAAACCACAGTTCGTCTACTCTTCAATACGTCTGGAATATCGTTTTTAATCCATCTTGTTTTAACCAATCCGGTTGCCAGTATCGGGACTGTTCGGAATGATCGGCGCTGCGCCAATTTTCAAATCACTGTTTTGCACAGTCGCCGTTTTGCTATGCTTTACGTCTGTTGGACTTGGCGGCAGCCTACCAATGCTTGATGCGTCGGCGCGGAAAGACTGGACCGCGGTAGGCGTGGTGATTGCGCAAGGAAATGACGGTGGATCAAGTTGCAGCGGAACCCTCGTTGCGCCGGATCTGATCGTCACGGCAGCGCATTGCACCACCCAGAAAGAAGGGCTTCTCGGCAGCCTGCGTTTCTTTGCCGGTCAAGATGGGACCCGGTTTGTCGCGAGCAGCGGGTCAATCGACGTTATCCGGCATCCGGAATGGGCGGCGGCCACGGGTGCGGCCAGATATCAGTTCGATGTGGCGGTTGTCCGACTGAGCCGTCCGATCCCGCGCAATGTGGTAAGCCCGATGCTGCTGATGCCCCACAAGACACCTTTGCCAGAAAGCGGCGCTTTTCTTGGGTATCAGAATCCGACTGCGCCGCGCCTGCATGGCCGCTTTGGGTGCGCCCTGTTTTCGCGGTCGTCCCAGCGGCTTTTCACGTCTGATTGCCCGGTGATCAGGGGGAACTCGGGTGGTGCAATTGCGGTTCGGCTGGAACAAAACTGGTATCTGGCGGGCACCATCGTCGCGCGCCGAGAACCCGAGGGAACCGCACTGGCGGCGCACCTCGACGACTGGCTACGCGGCCATGTCAGTAATGCTTTGGCAAGAGAAGCGCGGCGCACGAGATAAGTGCAAGGCTTGATGACGCCCCGAGGCGTTGCAGTTGTTCATTTCAGGCACCACTGCGTGATCCCGGTTTTTCGCATTGCGTCCCCATTGATTCGGTTGGCTTACGAACGCCTTCGATTGGTAAGAGGGAAACCAACCGATGGTTTCCCCCCAATTTACTTTTGGTACTTGTCATGCGTCTCATCCACGATCGACTGCGTGGCGCGCACCTCACGGTCGGTCTCTATCAACCATGCGATCATGGCTTTGACAGGCGAGGGTTTTATCGGTGTTTTCTGATTTTCAAATGAATTTTCAGGATTGCGATCCATAATCTGGCTCCTTCTAAAAACGAGGCTCCTCATGCGTGAACCTCATCGCAGGCGGAAATATCCCTGCCAGTTCAATATTGCGTAAATGTAACGGTTCGTCTGTGACCCTCATCACATGGGCACATCAAATATGATGCAGATCCGCCATGACCTGCAGGGCATTGCGGTCAATAACCCGCAGCCCCCCCCCGCGACGCGTCAATGACACCGGCACGTTTCCAAAGGGACAGTGTTTTGGATACCGCCTCCCGCGTCGCGCCGACGAATTCTGCCAGTTCAGCCTGAGACAGGTTCAAAAGGCCAAGGTCATCTGATCCATCTATCGTAAGGTAGAGAATTTTACGCGCGAGCCGGGCGGGCATGGGCAGGAATACCTGCTCGTTCAACTGGCTGCTCATCCAACGCAGCCGCACCCCAGCCAGTTGAATAAGATCTATCCCCAACTCTGGCGACTTGCGAATGGCAGCCAGAACATCCGCGTTTTTCACTCCCCGCACGCGGCTGTGCTCAAGCGCGGTGACCGTAGCTGTACGCGTACCGGGGTCAAACAGCGCAATCTCACCAAACAGCGCCCCGGGGCGCATCACATCCAAGGACAGCTTGCGCCCTTCCCGTGATATTATGCTGAATTCCAGACTTCCCGACACAATGGCGTAAAGCGCGTCACCGGTGTCGCCCTGCTCGAACAGCACTTCACCTTCGCTCAGGTCGACTTCAGTCGAAACGGAATTCAACAGATCAGACAGTTTCTGCGAGGCATGGGCCAAAAATCCGGTTTTCGGCAACTCCGGGCTGTCCATCGTACTCCAATCCTTGATTGCTGCGTCTTTACATAGACGTATCTTTTACCTGTGTGATCAGGCGTCCTGTTTAACGTATGAAACCGCCAACACCGATGTCGAAAGTCGCGCCAAGGCTGCCAAGGGCGTTTCTGACATCTTCATTCGCTGGACCATAGACACGAAACACGCTGGGTTCAAACAGGGCAAAGAACCGTTCGGCGAAATGCTCCTCAAAGTTCTTCAGATGCTCCATCACCGCCGCACTATCCGCGTAGCGTTCAACAACCGAACACCGGCGTCTGTCCTCGGACAGATAATATTCATAAATCAGCGCTCCGGGTTCATTTGCCCGCGTCGCCTCAACCATTTCATCCACAAGTTGTTCGACCGCTTCGATATCGTCATCGCGTACATTCATTTCCAGAAGCCACTGGATATGTCTCGTCATCAAAATTCTCCCGCAAGTAGCACAAATGTTAATGTCCAAAACACGGGATTGTCACGGGGTTTTCGCGCAACCTGTGAATTTTCCCTCTGAAGCGATTCCTTTTTGAACTGCTGCACAGGCGGCGGCCCCACAGACCGCGATGACCATTCGGGCCTGCATCTCTGACGGGCGACCTTACGGCATTGAAAAGATACGTGCGACAGGGCCTGCAAAAGAACCCCTTCACCCCTGCAAAGCGGCACCAACGGTCCCTGTGATGGGCAACGGGATGATCCTGCCTTCTTGTCGCGGTGTCGAAACCTGAACTTCGGTAAACTGCTCGGTACGCCCCCTGGACGCACTTTCCATCAGCACGTTGTGCACCTTACCAACCTGCGCGGAAAGATGTCGCTGGACTTGCGCGTCTCCGGCGGCGCGCAAGCGCGATGCCCGTTCCTTGATGATCTGACCATGGACAGCAGGCATGCGCGCCGCAGGTGTGCCTGGTCGCGCGGAGTAGGGAAAAACATGCAGCCACGTCAGATCGCACTCCTCAACCAGCGCCAGGGAGTTATCGAACATCGCCTCCGTTTCGGTCGGAAAACCCACGATGATATCAGCGCCAAACGTCATATCCGGCCGCAAACGCCGGGCATCCTGCGCAAAGCGAATGGCGTCATCCCGCAAGTGCCGCCTTTTCATCCGCTTGAGGATCATGTCATCGCCGTGCTGCAATGACAGGTGCAAATGCGGCATCAACCGATGCTCGGTGGCAATCGCCTGCATCAGGTTTTCGTCAACCTCGATGCTGTCGATTGAACTAATCCGCAAACGCGGCAAATCCGGGACAAGCCTGAGAATTCGCATGACCAGATCACCAAGCTTTGGCTGGGCCGGTAAATCCGCCCCCCAACTGGTCAGGTCCACGCCCGTGAGCACGACCTCGTTGAACCCCTTATCGACCAAACGCTTGATCTGGTCGACAACAACGCCAGCCGGAACCGACCGCGAATTGCCGCGGCCATAGGGGATGATGCAAAAAGTACAGCGATGGTCGCACCCGTTCTGCACCTGCACATAAGCCCGGCTCCGGGTGCCAAAGCCGTCAATCAGATGACCTGCGGTCTCGGTCACGGACATGATGTCATCAACTTGCACCGCTTCGCTTTCGCCGATGAAATCGGCGGCGAGCGCGCCCCAGGTATCGCCCTGCATCTTTTCGGTGTTACCAATGACCGCATTAACTTCGGGCATCGCGGCAAAGGTTTGCGGCTCTGTCTGGGCGGCGCATCCGGTAACGATCAGGCGTGCTGTCGGGTTTTCACGCCGCAGTTTACGGATCGTACTGCGGGCTTTGCGCACGGCTTCGCCCGTCACCGCACAGGTGTTTACCACCACAGCATCCGACAGACCGGCCTCAGCGGCGAGTTCTTTCATTGCTTCGGTCTCATAGGCGTTCAAACGGCAGCCAAGGGTCGTGAATTTGGGTGCGCTCATGCGATGCTCTCCAGAAAGGACCGCGTGAGCGTTCCGGAAAACACATGCTGCGTCGGGCCGGTCATCCAAACACCATCCTCGCGCCAGTCAATCTCCAACCGCCCGCCATCGAGATCGACCTGAACCTTGCGCCCGGTGAGCCCGCGCCGGGCGGCAGCGACGGCCACCGCGCAACTGGAAGACCCCGATGCCAGCGTCATCCCCACACCACGCTCCCAAACCCGCATACGTATGGTGTCAGGCCCTGTGATTGAGGCAAACTGGACATTTGTCCGCTGCGGGAACAACTCATGGTGTTCCAATTCGGCACCAAGCTTTGCGACGTCTGTCTGCATGACGTCATCGACGAAAAAGGTGCAATGCGGATTGCCCATGCCAGTTGCGGTGGGAGTGCCCTCTATCGGAAGCTCAAGCGTGTCCATCTCGCGCGCAAGAGGCACCTCGGTCCAATCAAGCTGCGGCGCACCCATATTGACCGAGGTCTGACCATTTGCCGCACGGCATGCGGCAAGCACCCCCCGGTCCGTCGATAAGGTCATATCCGAAGCCCCGGTTTGCGCCATGATGTAATCGGCAATGCAGCGCGTCGCATTCCCACAGGCCGACGAAACAGAGCCATCCGCATTGAAGAACGCGAGGTGCACCCCGGTTTTTGTGTTTGTTATCAAGGCAAGTTGGTCAAATCCAACACCGGTGTGCCTGTGTCCGAGAGCCTGCGCAAAACGAGGTGTGATGTCCATCGAACGCCTGCGCGCATCCAAAACGACAAAGTCGTTTCCCAGCCCGTGCATCTTCATGAAGGGCAGACCGCTATCGTCTTTCTCATACATTGCGGCCATATAAGCCGACGCTCCCGAACTATCCAGTAGAACCTTTGAAAAACACTGATTTAAGGGCTTGACCCGCCCGCCCCACCTTTCTAAGAACACCGCCTAGTGGGCCGTTAGCTCAGTTGGTAGAGCAACTGACTTTTAATCAGTGGGTCGCAGGTTCGAATCCTGCACGGCTCACCACTTCAACCGATTGTGTGAGCACTCACGCGAGTCTTCCACAATTGCCAGATTTTTTGCCACAAACGTCAAGGAAATCTTCCACAACAACCTTTTGGGGCTTTCCGGTGCAGTTGGTTGTGATGAAGCCGAAGCAACACTTGTCAGGAACTGATCGGCATATGTTCCAGTTTCGACAGTTAGCGCGCCAAATGGTGGCCCAATGCGCAAGCCTAGACACCAATTAGACAAGGCGCGAGGCGTTCGAAAAACTGAATGACCAGAGATCGCCAGAAGAGCCTTTGAACATAACCCGCTCAGCCTCCGCGTTGCCGTGCACGTGAAAGACTGTCTTGGCCAAATACAGGCCGACAGCGATGGGTTACATAGGGTAGCTCGCCTCGATCGCAGATCATGACACCCGGACAAAGGCGCATTGCGACGCCTGGAAGCGGAAGCCGCCCACCCCATCTACCCTCCGCCCTCTAACATCCAGGCGATCAGTGCCTACCTATTATTCTCGACGTCCCCTTCAACCTCACCAATAAATTCCGTCAGCGATACGCCAAGTTCCCGACAGATTGCATCCATCACAGTCAGGGTGGGTTGTCGCCGACACGTTTCCAGGAACGAGATGTAGCTCATAGATAGATCCGTTCGGAACGCGAGTTCCTCCTGCGAGAGGTTCGCGGCCTTACGTCTCTCGCGGAGAACCCGCGCGTAAGCCTCCATCAAGGCTTGGTTTTTCCGTTCCATCCCAACTCTGTCGGGGAACGGAGAAAATATCTCTAATGACTATAGTAACAATTTACTATAGTCATAGCGGAAACGAGGGATTTCAGGCAGATGATGCGCAGCGAACTTGTCGGGAGCGTCATCATTCAGGCACGGCAACAGAGGCCGTCGCCAGCAGGGTGAGGCCATATGGGGGCAAGACTGCATACGGTTACGCTGACAGGGTTCAAAGGCGGTGTCGGTCGTACAACCGGTGCTGCCGCGCTCGCTCATGGGCTGGCTGCAATTGGGCATAGTGTTGCGCTGATTGACGCCGGTCACGCTGTGCCTTTGCAAGAAGAAGTGTTGTCGAAGAACCGGGGCCGCGGGTCTTCGCCAGACGAGACCCTTCTTCAAAGATGGGCGACCAGGCTGGCGAGCGGGTGCCAGTCTGGCTCTCAGGTTCAGTACATCCGTACTTCAACAGCCGCATATCTTGAATCCGTACTAGGACAGTTACGGCGAGAGGCATGGCACTTTGCAGTTGTCGACACACCCGCCCACCAGACACCTTCGGTATTCCAAGCAATGGGCCAATCATCACTGTTGCTTGTACCAGCTCGTGACGCAGCAGACGCATGCGCGGTAAGTAGAGACCTGCCAGAAGAATTTTTGGATGGCTACCATACGTTGCGATGCCTCGTCGCGGGCTCAAGTAACCCGAGTTCGGTTCGCCAGGCGTTTGCGCCCCTGCCTGTGCTGAAAACAGAACTACCGTACCAACCCGATCTTTGTGCATCAGTGATATCGTCAAGCACTCCCGCAGCTGCACCAATATCAAATGAAGAATGGCATACCGGTTGCTTGAGCTTAGCACGCGAAGCTGTCGAGCTTGTAGAGCGAAGGAATGAATGTTCCACCCGGCCCAATCTCGGGCTAATGGCGACATGAACGGCAGCTGTGGTCGGCTTCTAGTTCTTCGCGGTGTGGTCACAACCGCAAGGCAACAGATGCAATCTTTCCGCATCGACCGCCAAAGCGGCTACGGGCGGATCAATGTGACGCCAGAACTGTGGCTCCGCGATGAGGAGGGCAAAGAGCACCGGTTTCAAGGCGACATGTTCGAAACCGCCCGGCCGGGACATGAGGTAGCAGTCATATCACGACCAGGTTCCGGGAAACCCCTCGCCTTCGCCAACTTCACGACCGGCGTGGTCCACGATGGCGACGCGCTGACGATCAGCACATCTGTCGGCTCGACTATCATCAGCACACTTGGCCTCAGCGTTCTGCTCGCCCTGCCCGGCGCGTTGGTCTGGGCAGCGCTCCTCGACACCATCGGCCTCGGGGATCAAGCCCTCACTGCCACTGGATTCCAAGTCTACGCGATCGTTCTCATTGGGTGCGTCTACGTAGGTTTAAGGATCTGGTCTAAGAGCTACGGCAAGCGAACAAAAGCATTGCGGGACGAGATCGACCGCTTGCTCGCGAGCGAGATAGCTTCTGCCACCCGCACCTGAACAGAAATCTAAAGCCGACCCACCTGGCCCGGCGAACGCACGACGATCTGAGACTGACATGACCAATTGGTACACGGCGGACTTACACTTCGGACATGATAACATCATAAAGCATTGCAACCGTCCATTCGAGTCCGCCTCGCACATGGACACGATGCTGCTTGCTAATCTCTCGGCAAGGGTGGGGCCGGAGGATACGCTATGGGTCGTCGGCGACTTCGCCTTTGGACCGAGGGCAAAGGACGCGAAATGGCTCAACAACCTCTTCAACCGGCTGCCCGGAAGGGAACGGCACCTGGTCGTCGGAAACCACGATGGCCAGGCGACCCAAAGCCTGCCCTGGACGTCAGTCTCTCACACGGCCGAGGTCGCCGATGGTAACGGCGCGCCTTCCGTCCTCAACCACTATCCGATGATCACCTGGCACCGCGCCAGACGCGGCGCGCTCCACCTTTTCGGCCACGTTCATAACCAGTGGATGGGAAGCAAAAATGCGGTGAACGTTGGAACCGACGTCTGGGGCTATGTGCCCGTTACGATCCGAGACATCGCGCAGCGTGCGAAAAGCCTGCCACAGAACAGGCACTGGCAGGACGTCGAACGCGGCGTGGAGCTTTGAGATGATCGAAGAAATGCAAAAGACCAACGTCACTGAGCTGTGTCCCAACCCGGAAACGCTTCTGGAAGAGGCCGAGCAGAAAATTATCCTAATCACACGCCACTCCCAATGAATTAATAGCTCCTACAACCCACTACGTCTCTGTCTATGTTTAGTGAGAAAGACCTTGAAGGGACAAAGCTATGCAAGAGGCTTCAAAAGAACAACTGTTAATAGAGCAGGCCGGTTCCGCTTATATGATTAAATGGCTATTGAAACTCCGTGAATTTCGATCTTTAGGAGACTCCCACAGCTTCCTCAATTGTTTTGCGAATGAAAGTCCGGCCCGACCCTGAAGCATTCTGGAATTCGGTAGAAGAAAAATCAATGTCTTTGGCCGGGTCCAAAACAGCTTGGAAGTATCCAGAACTGATGTCTCTCTTATCAAATGCCTCAGATGCAAGTTTTCTAAGTATATCAAAAATAGCCTGCACACCCACCGTGCGAAAGATATAGGAGCCTTCTTGTGCGTTTTTCCAAAAGACCTCCTCAGCGGCTTTGAGATAGTTCAGCACCATCTTAAATATTACTGCGTCGTTGCCCTCAATGTAAGCGCTTCGAAGTGGCGATTTGTCCTTTGGGCCTTTCAAAAGTACTTCTCTGGTATGAGCATCTCCTTCACGCATCAGATTGGCATCTCGCTTCGGATTACTTGAGTACAACCTCAGGATTCCGTCCACAGCGACGGCGGTAGATATCTTCCACGCTGCGTCAGCTGCAATCTGCTCAAGCCTTGTGTCCCTTTTCGGCGCAACTGTTATACGGCCTCGAAGCGGTGAACCTGAGTCTGTAGCCAGCTTTCGAGCAAAGAAAACGGCGAGCTTGTCCGGTGTCCAATACTCTTCTGGTTCGTCAGAAACGTTGTAACCAAAAAGTTCGTAGGTAAGACTGCGGTCCACTCGTTTTTGAGTTGAGTTAATGGTGGCAAAGATTTGCGCCTGTAAAGCTTTGGGGAGATCGATAAATATCGAGCAAATCAAGTTCATGCTCTGCAAGGCTTCTTGACTAGCCTTCGCGAACGAGAACAGTCGGTGCTGTCCATCAATTACCGCTGCAAGTTTGGCTTCAGATGGAATCGTTAGCTTGTGGCATCCGTTGTCTGTTGTCTGCACGGTCCAGGCGCTTGAAATTCCATCGTTAGTCTCGCCTTCTTCCTTCGCAATGTCTTCATTCTCAGTTTGGTCGAAACCAGTCTCTCGGTCATAGTTCGCTGCTACGATGATTGAGTTTGGAAATGCCGAATCAACACGATTAATGTAAGCAGCAATTTCTGATAATCGTTTGTCTTGTATCACCCGCTGAGTACCTTCGAGTGTGTAACCTACACCATCTGGATTAAGTGACGCACTCATCCTGTCGCTGGCGCAAACACGTAACAGCAATTCAGCTGGAAGTACGGCAACATAAAAACTTCCTAGTCGCTGATCGACCCGAAGAGTGGGTACCGTGAAAGGGAACTCAATATTCATCAGTCTACCTTAAAATCGTTCAGGTTGCCTTTGACAGATCGTGTTGTGCTGCCGCCCGCGGCAGCGTCAATCGGGGCGTTTTGATAGGTAAGCTCGTCGCCGTTTGTGAACCACCAAAACCAAACCGCAAAAATCCCGAACCAGATCGCAGCCCCTAATGACCAGCCAGGATGAACCGGGAAAAACACCGTGATTAAAACGACGCCGAAAAACGAAAGAAAACATGCAAGCAAAGAGAAGGAAACGAGAACTTTGTCTGAGTTTCCAGTCGAAGTCAAAATGAGCTGCAGCGATGCTGAACCAATTAAAGCTGGAAAAAACGTGGACAACGCGGTGAGAAGTCCTGACCTGTCCGCTGATTGTCCAAGCTGACTCTTGATAACTTCGACCCAGATGCCAAGGCCCCCTAGGCATATGATCGCTAGTACGACGTAGAAAACAAACGGCACGTTCTTGAACGGTTGCCAGGTACGACGCCAAATCTCACGACCTAGGTACTGCCAATCACCTAGGGGTTTGTTTGTCATTTTTTCGCTACTCAATGGCTTCCCCTCGTTAAATATTGCGGCTTGGGATCAAGCTAGCATTAGATGCGACAAAATCTCGAAGTGCTCCTTATTCACGACTTCGACACCTTCCCGATCCATGCATTCCGTTTTTTCTTTCAAAAATTCGCAAGCTCTGTGATGTCATCAAGTATTGTCTGATCTCCTTCTTCCCTGTGGATTAGGGAAAGAAGACCTTCCCGCCAGTCTTGTTTGCCGTCGGAAATTTCTCGCTTCATGATCTCAAGGCCACCATTGGCATACTCTTCAAAGCACAAGACACGTTCGGCTTCGTTCGAAGGAGCCAGCATCTTTGGATCGCTGTTTTCCTCGATTGCAATCATGCTCATTATGGTTCTGTCAAAATCACCCCTGAACACCTCAAGATCGATGGGTTCTGAACTCTTTTGAAACGGCTTTCGGTTTCCGCGCCGGAATCCTAATGCAGCCGCAAAAACAAGAGTGTCCTTGAAGGTCGGAAAAATGCCTTCGTCCCGAAGCTCGCTGAGCATTTCTTCGAACTCGGCGGGGCGTCTTACTCTAGTGGCCAAGATAGCCCTCCTCGATTTTTGTGAACTCAGGACCATCAGTGCGTTTCACGTAGTCGGTGTCTTCTTCGCGCCCTTTGGACTTCGGCGCGTGGTAGACCAAGCTATACTCCTTGCCGATGAACGGTCGACACTTTTCATCGACTTCCTTGCTCCACTGAGAGTTTGAAGCAAAGACAATCACTTGGTCTGCGAGATCAGGAATGTGCTGCGCAATCTTTTCCCGATATTCGCGGTCCAAAGCGCCGAACGGCGAGTCCATAATCAAGGGATAAACACCGCCCTTGAAAAAGGTTGTTTTTGCCTTGTTGCGTTCCTTTGCGAGATTAACCAAACTCGCAATGAAGCTCAGGCTGATAACCTGGTTCTCCCCCGTCGACTTCTCAGAAACGGGTTGCTTTCCGACCCCCGGGACGTCTTTGAAGATTCTCAAGGTGTAGTCGCGATCAATCTCTGCGTAGAAATCTTTACGGAGGATGCTCTGGAAAGTGTCATTTACCTTTGTAGACAAATGATGGCGTGTCTCCTCGGCCAAGGCCTCATGCAGGTTGTCCACCAGACTCTTACAAGCTTCGGCGAACTCAAGTTTCTGCCTTGCCAAGTCTTCTTTTTGGGACTTCGATTGGACCTTCTCAATCTCTTTTTTAACCTTGGCTAGGTCGTCATTCAGAAGTTCAATCGCATCTTTTGCTTTGGCGATTTTAAGGCGTTCTTCCGCTTGGAGTTTTGTCAGCTCATTCCGGCGCTCTTCCAGACGTTTAACGTCTTCAATGTCAGAAGACCCTAAACTGCTGCTGATCTCGTCGAGCTCTTCAGTGATCGCTTTTAGTCGCTTGTTGTAGTCGCTCTCTTCTGCCGACCAAGTTGACAGCTGTGCATACAGTCTGGTCCTCTCACGAGGCATTGCTCTTAGGTTGCTCACGACGTCTGTGAACGCGGCCTCAAGATCCTCTCCAGTCGCTTGGTCACGGTATCCTTCAATCGCGGCTCGTGCTTTCGTGCCCTCTTGAAGTTCAGTTCCACAAATGCACTTCGCGTCGTGTAATAGGTCGTCAATGAACGTCCGCCTAATCTTATAAGGCAACTCACCCCTCTTGCGACAGTCTTCTAGAACAGTTGAGACAGATGCTACAGTATCGCTCAGAAAGGCCAGTGCGCCCGATTGCGATACCAGATCCATCCTCTCTTGGCTCAGCTTTTCAAGGACGCCTTCGATTCTACCTCTCTCGGCTTCCAGACTTCGCCTTTGCTCGGCCTTTGCCTTTACATCGGCTATTCGCTCATAAGAGGCATTGATGGCGTCTAGTTCTGTTTGGAAGCCCTTGCTGGATTTTGCCGCCGTATCCCGCTCTAGTTTCCGTTGATCTATCTCTGAGCTAATCCTCGACTCTTTTTCAAGTAGATCGCGATAGTCAGCTGAAGCCGTCTCACTTGCTTCCTTCCGAAGATCCTTGATCACCAAACGACCAAGATGATCGCTTGCCCGGTCTATGATCTCCAAGCCCATCAAGGTCTTGATAGCATCTCGGATTTCGCCAGAAGCAGACACGTTAGCCAGTTTTTCGATGCGCTCGCCGTTGAAGAAGAAATACGAGTGCATCTGCTCAGGTATCAATTGGTTGATCCGGTTGGCAGGGTTCTTTGCTGTCTCATACTTCCCCCGTTCATCGATCCAGGACAGGGTTGGAACAGATTTCCCAATTGGTTCGGCTTCCAGCGCTTCTCCTGTACGCTTGAACTCCTGCTTTCGGTGCACAGTGTAGGTGGAGCCTTCGTGCTCAAACTCAAGTTCTAGGCTTAGCTCAGTCACCGCTCCAGGAGAGATTTCAGACAAAGCAAGTTCGTTGAGGATTGTCTGCTCGCCAGTATCGAAATCTGTCTTACCGTATAGAACCCATTTGAATGCGTTTAAAAGAGAAGTTTTACCAGATCCGTTTTCACCATGAATGACGGTAATTCTCGATGTATCGTCTGAGAGGAACTCTAACTCACAATCACCATAAAACTGGCGGAAGTTCTTTATCTTGAGGCGAAGTATTCTCACCGTTTTACCTCACGCTCGATGAGTTGCTTGATCCGCGCAGCAATCTCTTTCTCAACACTGCTGACGGCCCCAAGGTTTCGATAACTCTGATACTCATGCTCAATGGATAGAATCTCATTGACGACTTTACGGGCCTTCGGAGACGCAGCTTCAAGAACTTGTTTTGGAGACTTGTTGTTCTCACTCATTCGTAACGCCTTTTCTAGTAACTTCTGAATCATATGCGCTAGTGGTCAAGGAGGTTAAGGCACTTCTTGATTTCTGTGATCGTCGAGAGCGCTTCACCGTGGTTTTCTGCAAGCGTCGCAAATTCATTGAACCTAGACAGTTCGCGTTTCATCAGGGACCGCTCTACGTTAGATGGAGCCTGGTCTGATAATTGTTCAAGATCTGGCACAACGATGAAATCATAGATGTAAGCACGGTTTTTCCCTTTGGACCGCCGAAGTACTCTGCCCCGTCGTTGGACAAATTCTTTTGGGTTTGCAGACGAAGCCAAGATGTACGCAGTCCGTGTCATTGGTACGTCAACACCTTCGTCCAGGCATCGGATAGCCAGCAGTGCCTGTATGTCACCCGCCGCGAACTGCTTCAATAATCTGGACCTTTCGTCGTTGTTCTCTTCCGAAGTGAACGGGCTCGCTCTTAGTCCGAGTTCACCGCCTACCCTGGCAAGTGCAGTGTCGATGTATCGATGCCCATCTTCTTTGCTGTCGCCGCAATATATCAGAGTATGAGAGACCTCTCCCTGCTGCTTGAGAAGCTTGATCAGCTCCGGCAGCTTGTTTCGCGCTTTTCCGATCAGGCGTGCCCGTTTGATCAACAAACGGTTTAGCTGTTCGCCTTTGTCGCTTTCCAGCTTGGCTGCTTGGCCAAAAAGTCTGCCGATTCGTACGGAGAGCTCCGCATACTCGTCTTGTTCGTCTTCATCCAAGTGCACGAGGATCGGATAGTAAAGATATCGGCAAAGGTGACCGCCGCTGATCGCCTTGTCCAAGCCGTAGTCCAAAACGATCTCTCCGAAATACCTTTTGAGAGCGTCGGTGCCTTCCTCATCCCCGTAGCGATCAGGCGTCGCCGTCAGTCCAAGTCTAAAGGCTGCACGCTCCGGAAGGGCCTGTAGGTTGGACGGCGCACCCAAATTATGCGCCTCATCGCCAACGAATAGGATGTTTCCATCAAAGGAACCCAGGACCGACTGGAACGGTTTATCTGCCATAGACGCATTGACCGCGATGAGCATCACGTGCTGCGTTGCCTTTGATCGCAGTTCATTCAGGCGCCTCTGGCACTCCTCCATCCAGCGGTTGACGCCGCCGTAGCACAAAATGGGTTCGAAGCCGAACTCTTCGGCTTCCCCGGCCCACTGTTCTGCGAGATGTTGATATGGAACCGTAACGACGATGCAAAGCTGGCCGTTCTTTTGAGCGACAAAATCATTCAGCCGCGTCACAGCAGTTAACGCAGTCACGGTCTTGCCGGTTCCCGTTGCCATGTGGAGAACTCCGCGGCCATTGTTCTTGAACCATTTACGGATTCCCTCTTCTTGGTAGCCCCGCAGACGCCCGTTAGTCAGAAAGTGTTCGGGCACACGGGGAGAGCTTGGTTTTTCAGGCGGGAACAAATCGTAGTGTCGGGAGCTATCCCTGGCCGCGCTGACAAACCGCTCAAGATCTGCTGAAGAAGGGTCAAACAGTGCTAGGTTTGGATCCAGTCCTCTCCACATTCTGTCGAAGGACGCAGCGATGTGGTTGTTCCGTTCCTGGCTTTCGCTTGATTTCCAATCACAAAAGACGCTGAAAGCTTCCCAATTGGTGCCGGCTCCACCGGTCAAATTATAAGATCCTTGGAAGCCGACTCGGTTTCCAAACTCATCCGTGAAGATGCCCTGTTTCGCATGCAGGATTCCGGACAGCCTGTTCTTCGGAATGCCTACTTTGAAGGTCAATACGCCATCATGAAGAAGCCATCCGAGTGCCTCACGCGTATACTGCGAAAGGTGCTCGTAGAGGTCTTCATATGACCGAGAAATGAGTTCTCGGATACGCTCATTTGAAAACTGACCGTCAACCTGTAGGCTCTCGAAGTCTTCCAAAGAGATTTCGGGAGAAATCACCCATCTGGCTTTGCCACCGTTGAGTGCAAAAGTTGCCATTCCATGGGCTGCATCGCGCATCCACGCGCTGCTAAAGTATCCGACAGCAATGTCATATTGCTGCGCATGCTCAAGAACCGGATTGAAAAAATCTGCCACCGGTTCATGCTCGCTGGTGGTGACATAAAAAGGGAGTTTCAGGGTCTCAAAGGACATCAATTTATACCAAAGTCCCCGAGTATCATCCCGAGCATTTCTTCACCTTCGTCCGGCTCTTCTTGCTTATTTGCAAACAGGTGGTCGAGCCGGGTCAGGTCAGGCGCATCACGCGATACGAGAGCATCTCGCACCGCTTCAACGCCCGGCACCCCCATTTCTCCAACCTCAATAACACGATCACGAATGGCTACGTATTTTGCCACCGCTTCGGGCAGCTCAGTCACTGAAACGATCTTTTCATCCACATCGAAGATTGCGCGGTTTTTCAAGAAGCTCAGTAGCGGTCTCGTCTGAATCTCACCCCAAATGGGGCTCAAGAGCTCTGATAAAGCAAATGCGGTTCTGGGGCCATTCGCCAAAGCGATAGCGCAAGCCAAAATTAGGTCTGTTTGGCGTTCGTCTGGACCGATGGCTCTGCCTACTAAATCAAAGCGACCACGGCCGACCGAAACCGCCTCGGGTGAATTCTCCAAACCAACTGATATCGACGTTGTAAGAACATCTCTTCGGCCTTCGAGCTCCTGGACGATCTCTACCAACGTCATTGATCGCTGCGCTTCTATGAGTACGGCCAAGACTTCTTCGCCCAGGCCGCGGAACTCCGACTTGTTTTCATCAGTTGCGAGCCCGATCATCAGGCCTCGCTTAGTCACGAAACGCTCGTCATCCTGTACTATACCGAGGAGCATGTATGGTCCGAATGCTATCCCAAAGCGCTCTGTCTCGCCTTGAAACAAGTCGGAGAACAAAACTTTGGCGCTTATGAAGCCACCCACTCTTTTCAGGTGGGAAAGCGTGCGGTCTCGGACTTCTTCAAGATCACCATCTGTCAGGCTCAAGTTCTCGTAGAGGTCGTATGTTCCTCGTTCAACGATCAGGGCTTCTTCCATTCCAGAGAGTGTACTTCCGATATGATGAATGCTCTCATCTTTTGCGAAGACTTCGTGCATTCGGGCTCGGATTTCGTCGCAATGCATCGCGCGGCCCGCTTCGCGAAGTATCAGAATACACCGTACCGTGCCAGGCAAACGGGAAGCAGCTCTAACGAAGTCACCCTCGATTGAAGCCTCGAAGCGTGCTGACAACTCACCCATGATCTCCGAAAGTGGGTAGTCGGGCAGCGCTGCGGCAATTTCTGTCAAACGGATCGGCAGTTTTTGCTCGCGTATCGCGGATACGATCCGCTGCCGCAATGAGCCAGATAAGTCTTCCGGCTCATGGCTCGTTAAGAGCAGGTCTTGTTCTTGGATCCAACCTGCCTCAGTTCTAACGCTTTCAGCGTCGAGGAACGATCTCATGTCGCCGTAAGCCAGATCGACGGCAAGAAGCTCTTGCGCAGTGAGCAGCTTACTTACAGCACTTATCTGTTCGTCAGAGACAATTTTCCGGTTCTTGAAGAGCTTTTCCAACGACCCTTCTTGCTCCAGCGCGCCGATCAAGACTTTCTTTGTGCGTTTCGTCTCGAGCTTTTGCTTTGCTTTCTTCTCAATCTGGCGAATACGCTCGCGCGTCACGTCATAGTCGGAAGCGACTTGTTCGAGAGTTTCGGTTTGCCCTCTATTTATGCCGTATCGCCGCTGAAGGATGTCTTGCTGCCGATCGTTGAGGGTCGAGATACATCCCTCAATGATTTCGGTTACTGTCAATTCCTCGATCGAAGCACTTTCAGAGGCTTTGATGTCTTCAGGCTTGATACTTCCAAGTTCAGTTATGCTCGTGAGGGATGCTTGCGAAACAAATTCGCCTAGCAGCAAACGTCTAATGTCGAGTGCAATCTCGCTACGCATACCGCAATGAGAGAGACGCGCTTCAATTATCTTGGTTACGATCTCGTCCAGCTGTTCGATGCTTTTTCGTCCGCAACCTGGCAGCGAACGAATGCGCGATGCGGTTTCATTATATGTCTTCAAGAAATCCGCAAAACTCTTCCGCTGCTCTACTTGGTCCACTTTAAGAAGGTTTGTGAGTCTTGTAGGCGGTGACCACTCAAAAAGTTCATCAGGATACACCATTCCAGAGAGGAAGACTTCAGCGGCCGTAAGTGCTCGTTGGAAGTCGCCGTCTTCGCTTGAGACCCGGTGCTGCTCACCTTGAGGATTAGTTTTGCTCGGTACAAAACTGCGCATGATTAGGTCAAGTTCATCTGCCGACTTGCGCCCGAGGTTTGGCAGTTTCAAGAAAGCTTGCCGGGCGTGTGCTGGCGCTTTCATGTACTCGCTTACGGTGGTGACCGGCAGACGATGCGAGTGTGCAGAGATCGCATTCAAGAGGCGAACGGAGCAATCGGCTTCACGTACGACATCGACGATGCTGTCAGCAGCGTCCTGCCGGTCCTGATCAACTTTGCGCGCGAACTTCCTGACAAGGTCATCAAGTTCCGTTGCGGTCTTTTCGCCAAAGTTTTCGAGCTGCCGAAACGCTTCTCGCGCTGCGTCAGGCGCTCGCATGTAGGCTGTGACCGTTTTTGCAGGCAGGTCACGTTCTGCATTGCGAAGCACATTGACGAGACGCGTCGATGCGAAACTCCGTACGGCCAAGTCCAACAGCAGTTCTTCTTCAGGAGCATTTTGAGAAGTGGGCCGATCCGACGGAGTTGGTCGATTATGATAGGCGTAGGTCGTTTGTTCTTTCGAAGGTATGTCCTTATGCGGCTCATCGACTGCCAAGCCCAGCTTGATGACCGTCAAGTCGTCATCCGAAGTCGCACCGGTTGAAGCACCGTGGTCTAGGTCAATAGCTTTATGTGCCGCTTCAAGCTCGGTAGTTTCAGATCGATCTAGTGTCGGGGAAGGACTTTCCAACACAAGTACGGTTGGTGGCTTGGGACCGCCTCCTTTTTCTGCTCCGACAATAATGGTTGCAGGTTCGGATGATGCAGGGCTTGAGACGTGATTGGCATCGGAAACAGCGAAGGGGTTTTGTGTGCCAGTTGCGGCGGCGGGCGCCTCTGGCACAGTCGACACTGTTTCCCTGCTCACAAGAGCTTTGAGTTTCTTGCCCAGTCTTGACAGCATGTTGCCTACTTGGCGCCCCCTAACGTACTAAGAACAAGGTAAAATATCCCTTTGATGCTCGTCCAATCTATCAAGTGCCGTGGTCAAATGCCACTTGTTCCGCAGTTCACCGAGCTCTTTTGTGTGCGTTGGGTTATTGCGCGCTTCTCAACTACTGACTGCAATCGCGGGAACGCTCTCCAGGTCATCTCTAAGATCAAATTCCGGAGCCAACACTGCGAGGCCACCCAATTTCAACACACGATGTGAGATCTCTAAGCTTTCGGGCGCAATCAATAGCTCAACAGGATTCTGGAGCGACCACAGAATTCGATCGGTCGTCAGCTCTTCTTTTTTTGTGATCCAACGCGTGGAAACGACACGGCCACTCTGATCCGTGTAGTCGACTTTTGCTCCAATCGTGATTGCCTTGCGGCCGACCTCGCCCATCACTGGTACTCCCTCAAATTGCCACCCATCAAGTAAGTCGTTATTGGTGAGAACCAGCGGTTGAATATGATGGACTTCCTCCGCTAACTGTTTTCCTGCAACTGAGACCAACCAGTTTTTGTTGGACTTTATGAACTCTGCAGCGGCAGTCGCTTGGCGGCAGCCCCATTCGATTGTTTGGCGGCTGCGCCAATGATCGTAGCAAGTTATATTGGAGCCGATCAGTGCCTTTACTTCAACTACAAGAAGTAGGTCATTCTTCTTTAGTAGGAGGTCGACCTCTGTCGCAGTCTGACCTCCCAAGCGCAGTCGCTTGTTCCGACCAATCAACTGCCAATCTGAGTCTTCGAACGTTTTTGCTAAGAACTCCTCCCAAACATGGCCATAGGCATCCCCAACTTTTCCGCCCGAAAGCAATGCCTCTCTAACCTTGAGATTCCATAATCCTGGATCGCCATTGAGTAGCCAAAGTGTGTCATCTTCTCGGACGCTCAGGAATGGCCGACGTACAAGGTCGTGGTGGCTCTTTGTAGGAAGAGTGCTTGAGAGCGCTTTGATAGTTTCAGCTACCTGTTTTCCACCAGCACTCGAAACAGCCGACTCAATCAGACTTGAGGGAATTGGAACGGATGATCGTCGACGGAAAGATCTGGGAAAGGCCTTCTGTACGGCATCAGCCGCCATGCTAAACCAAGTCAGACACATCGAAGTAAGATAGTATGTTGCATGATCCTGCTTTCCGGCGCGTGCCGATGCAACCACCAGAAGATCATCTTCTTCTTCCACTTGAGCAAGTCTGGAAGAGCTTTGACGTAGCAGGGATTCCATGTCGATCTGGCTAGGATTTTCGTTCACAAAACCAGCGTAGAATTCTAAGGCTTCTGTTAGTACCGAGGTTTCGGAGGCCTTCAACATTTCACGCACATACCGCTCATTGCGCGGTAGATACATAACGCCAATGAGATTGCGTCGAATAGCGAGGTTCAGCATCAAGCTTCGCTTTTTATCGGCGTATTCTAGGTGTGCATCTATTGGTGAGCCGGTCTGAAGTTTCGAAACTACAAGATCACCATATGAAACAGAGTCCATAATCCAATCCAAGCTATTCACTTCAGAGGCGAGTTGAACAGCCTTGTAGAACCGTCGTATTGAGGACAAGCGCGTACTCGGTGAGAGATTCCGGGCGCTAGGGTCGACGACTTTTCTGGAAGCGTCGTTGAGTGCTCTGAGTGCCGCGAAAAGTACGTCATTTGCGATACCGTTCCGGTCGTGAATGCTCTTCTCGTAATCCGCTACGGTTTGGTTTTCTTTGGGAGCACTGATAGTGAGCTTAGAGAAAAAGCGGTCTAGTGCTTTGTCGAATATTTGCAGAAGTTCTTCGATCGAGACCTTCGGAAAGTTGTTGAAACAGCTTTTGAGCCGCGCCTCTGAGTATTCCTTAGATTTTTGCCATGGTCCAATGAATGACAAATAGTTGGAGTACTCTTCGAGTTCTCCCGGGCTGAGAACTGTGGAAGCCACCGTCCTTACAATTTCGACTACAAGTTCATGTTCTACTGCGTAGTTTTTAACAAGCAGTTTTTGTTCGCGAATTGCCTTAAGGAGGCTAAGTGTCGGTTGCGTTGCCAACGTGCGTTGGAAGCGTTGACTGTCACCCTCAGCAAGTGCTG
The DNA here is from genome assembly GCF_000014045.1 of Roseobacter denitrificans OCh 114. Classification (NCBI taxonomy): domain Bacteria; kingdom Pseudomonadati; phylum Pseudomonadota; class Alphaproteobacteria; order Rhodobacterales; family Roseobacteraceae; genus Roseobacter; species Roseobacter denitrificans. The sequence continues at coordinate 780,707 of NC_008209.1, read as the reverse complement.
AGCGCAGTTGTTTGACTGTCTTGTAAGTCTGCTTTCGCTCAGCATCCATGGAAGTTCGTAGCCTTTATTGCTATCCTACCTGTACCTCTCGAAATTGTGGCGGATCGGCTGGTTTCTAAGCTGTTTTTAGAAGCAGGAGTTCTGATGAGGCTTGTAAAAAGAGTCTGATGACTTTGGATATGTCTTTTTTGCTGGTTTGCCGGCCTAGACCTAGTCGGAAAGCATTTCGCGCCCTTGGAGTGTCGCCGAACATGGCGAGCAGAACGTGAGAGGTTTCGACATGTTCTGTGGCGCAGGCGCTCGATGCAGAAAAGCAGACGTCGTTTCTTAGCTTTTGCATCAGCGCTTGTGGGACAACTCCGTCGATCGTGAGGGACATCGTGTTTGGCAACCTCGCTGCAGTGTTTCCATTGACCTGCGCCGCTAAGGTCTCTTTGAGTTCGATTTCAAGCTGATCTCGCAGGGCCCCAATCCGATCCCGGTCATGGTCTATGTTTTTTGAGATGAGCTCAAATGCATGTCCAAGGCCGGCAATGCCAGGCGTGTTCAGGGTCCCTGCCCTCAAACCCTTCTCCTGCCCGCCACCAAACATCACTGGGGCTAGGTTGACCCGCGGTTTTCGGATCGACCGGTAAAGGGCCCCAACCCCTTTCGGGCCATAGGCCTTGTGGCCAGAGAAACTCGCCAGATGGATGGGCGCGTTCTTGAGATCAAGTGGCACAAAAGCCGAAGCTTGCGAGAAGTCCGTGTGAAATAGCGCCCCAGCCTCTTCGGCAAGCTGGCCTGCTTCCAAGATGGGTTGCAAAACGCCCGTCTCATTGTTGGCAGCCATGATGGACAAGAATCCGGTCTCATCCGTCAAAGACAGGGCCAGCTCATCGAGGGAAATCTGGCCACCTTCATCTACCCCCAATCGCGTTACCCGTGCGCCTTGGGATTCGAGATGGTCGAAACAGGCCAGAACAGATGGGTGCTCGATCTTGCTGGTGATCAGATGTGTGCGCCCCGCCTCCTTGAGCCGAGGGAACGCTCCAAGGATCGCAAGATTGTTGGCTTCCGTGGACCCGGCTGTAAAGACGAGCTCGGTTTCCTTGCAATTGAGATGGCCCGCAATCTGCGCGCGCGCAGTATCGACAACCCGAGCAGCCCCTGAACCTTGGCTATGCTCAACACTTGATGGGTTCGCATATACGTCCCGACTGACACGTATGACCGTCTCCAAAACTTCCGGATCAATCGGAGTAGAAGCGTTGTGGTCAAGGTAAATCGGTGCCGACATCGCTTCACGCACTCCCCGCGATCAGTTCGGCCGCATCCGCCGGGGATTTAAGCCGGACCGAGAGTTGCCGCACACCACGATCAATGTGCAATCGCAAGCGCGCCAGCAAATCACTGTCGTCGGTTTCGATCTCCTCAGCTCCAAACTCGACATATTTCAGAAGGTCGATGAAGAGAGGCTGGAAGTCCCCAAAGAGCGTATAGGCATTGAATTCTTGACCCTCGCCAGCGTCATCGGCGGCGCCGGATATGGGCCCGGCTTCAAAGGATGACAACATGGCCATGCGGCAAACGAGGTTGGGTGTCAGCCCAGATCTTTGTGAAATGATCCGCACCTGGCCGGTCGCCGTCGATGAGATCCGAAACTTATTAATGTGCATCGGTTGTCTCCAGAACCTGTGCTTCCGCTTCGGTACTCAACACCGTGATCTTCGTGCGTTGTCCACCACCCACAGTTCCAATCTCAAAACGTCGGCTCACATAAGGTTTGATGATTTTCGACAAATCCGGGGTCAACTCGGTATCGGTGCACAGCATGACGACCTGCGCCGAGCTGCGCGGTACGTAATTTGCCATCAAGTTTGTCCGGTGTTTCCGGTCCAAACGCGACAACGGCGTGTCGATGATCATCGGTAATTCGCGCCCACTTGTTCGGCCGAGCGCCCAAAGCATTGAGATCGCAAAGAGTTGCCGCTCGCCAGCGGAGAGTTCGGATGGGGTAATCTCTCTGCCATCTCTGCCCATAAGTTTAAGCTGAAAACTGTTGGGGTCGACGATCACGTCATGCACCAGCGACTTCCGCGTGACGAGACCGCTGAAAGCCTCAATGAAATGCTTGGAAAGCGAGGCGAGGCGCAGCTGAACAATCCGCTCCTCATACTCATTGAGCGCGGCCTGCGCTCGCGTCGCCAGGTCACGTTTCTCTTCGGCCTTTGCAAGCGCGAAGACGGCGTCCTGGGACTTGCGCAACTCGCGCTCTAGGCGTTCGATCAGTGCACGAGCCTGTGTCGCCTCACCTTGCTTGCGATTAAGCTCAGTTTCGATGGCGCCGAGTTCGAACTCTGCTTTCTTCAACTCCTCAAATGCACCGGAGGCAGCACCGGGGCGGAAGTTCTTCAACTGATCCTTCAAGGTCGTACGTTGCTTTTGCAGCTCGGCCAGTTGCGCAGCCAATGTGGCGACCTTTACCCGTTCGTCCGCAATCTGAGAAAGTTTCGCCAAAACCCAGTCTGGTTCCGTGCTCAGAGCCATTCTGGGCCCGGTGCTTTGGCGGTTCCGGGCGAAGTCTTTGAGCTGCGCAAAATGCGCCTTCGTCCAGGTCTCGTCGCTTTTGCCTACGGCCGCCTGAAAACTCGAGACAAAGGCTTCGATTGCTGTCGCGCTTTGCTGTCCGCGCGCTTTCTCCAGGTCTGCTGAAAATCGTTCAAGAAGATTTGGAGCCAGGGCAAATGGCGCGACGCCGTTTACACGCGTCTTTAACGCGTTGGTTTGTTTGGTCAGTTCGGCTTCGACCCGCTTTAGCTCCTCTGACAGGGTGTCACGGCTGAGCGCGATGCTGCCCCCCTCTTGTTCAAAGACTTTTTGTGAAACCTCGCTTCGGCGCGCAAGCTGGGTGCGCTTTGCTGATAGCGATCCAATCTCCTCTTCAGCCAAGACCAGATCAGACTTTGCGACCTCTAGGTCGCGCCGGAGACCTTCTAGGCCGGTGTCACCATCCCGGTCCATGCTGCGTGATTTGTAGAGGGCGAGATCGCCCCGAAGCTGATCGAGAATATCGATTCCTAGCAAGGATTTGATTGCATCTGTCAGCCCAGTGCTTTCCTGATCGTCAGCAATATCTTGGATCTTCTCTCCATCGAAAAAGAAAAGCTGCGACACCCCAGCTGGAATGATGTCTTCAAGATAGTGGTTCCAATCCTCGCTTGGGATATCCTCCACCGGAGCGCCATTGCGTTCAAACTCAAGGCTTTCAATGACGCTGGCACCGCGGGCCGCCCAAGATCGACGCACGGTGTAGAGGTCCTCGTTACCAAGGTGTTGGCTCGTGAAGGCCAGTTCGACAGAGGCGATGCGGTCCTTGGCGAAGTTGTTGATCCGTTTAAGGAGATGCCGCTCATACTCGGCCTGCCCAACACGCGCGCCGAGGGCGCGTTTGCCGTAGAGCGCCAAACGTACAGATTCCAGGAACGTTGTCTTCCCGGCACCATTATGGCCAACAACCAAAACCACAGGTTTTTGCCCGTCTGGCTCGGGTGCAAGATCAAAGCGGTGTTCACCGCCATAAAGACCAAAATTAGTGAGACAAAGAGACTGTAAAATCATGACTCAGTCTCAAACAGAGGGTCAGACGAAGATGCCTTGCGCTCTTTCAATCGCGCTTTGCGCTCGTTCAGGACTGTTCCTTCGTCTCGCCACTCTTGCTCAAGGATCGAAGCGATCTTTCGGTGAATAAGGGTCCTCCGCTTCAGACCCCGCACAGAACGCTCTGCTTCCAGGAGCTGGGCCAAGAGACGTGACGGCAAGTCATGCGCGGCGCAGACATCCGCCAAGACCTTGGCGTCATCGGCTTGGAATTCAAATCCGTCGGTCGCATCGGCTGGGAGTTCCTTGCCCGTCACAGCTTTGAGGGTCTCTGAAACAGCGTCGCCCCAGTCACCCTGTTCGCTCCGCCAGATCCGACGGATTTCCCGGAGTTCTTCGACCTGAATAAGGTCGGTCTTCTCGCCGGGTGGCGCATTGGCATTTACCCGCTCTTGCGCCTCCAGAAGTTTTCTCAAGAGCTCTTTGCGGTATTCGAAAAGATAGGGCCCCGGAATGGATGTCTCTGCATCGCCCACAAAGGTCACAGAGCCGTCCCGTCTGCGAAAATCTCGAAACTCTCGTTTCCGCTCGGGGTTTTGTGTTTCAGCCAGCTCGTCACGGAGATCAAGCAAAGGCTCAAGCCATTCCTCGCCATTCTCAACAAGCGCTTCCATGGCCTTGTCCTTTGTCACAACCGTGCACACCCAGCAGCCAAAGCGGGAATTCCCGCAGCTTTCAGTTTGCTTATCGACTACAAGTGGGCACTCGCCAGCTTGCGCGTTTCGATACATCGCAAGCAAATCGCGGTTGTCCGATCCCCAAGGTGACTGATTTTGCAGCAAGAAAGCCCAAACATCATCCACACTGAAGGTCTCGATCGGCGTGAAGACGAAAGCGCCGGGTAAGGTCGAATGGCGAGACAAAGCCGTACCATCGATCTTGTGCAGCGACATCACCTGCGCGCGTGTCGCGCTTTCCGAGGACCGTACGCCCAGAACCATGACCACCTCGCCATATTCGGCAACGCGGTTCTTGATGAAGGCATTGGCCGGATCGATCTTCAGCCGCTCCGTGCACCAGCGAAAGCGCTTTGACGGTGCAGGATATCCGCGGCCAATCAGGTTCACCCAGAAGCTATCTGAAATCTCCGGAACCACCTTTTGTGCGGTGATGGGCATGTTCTGGTCTGCCGCTGCCGCGTTGATGGCTGCCAAGGTATCGTCGATGTAGTTTACGATCACGGGCGTTTCGACAAGCGTGTCGGAACTGAGGACGAAGATTGGCTTGCGTCTCGCGTCTTCCGGAAGCGCACGAATGGCACTCCAGATTAGCTGCAAGGCACAGGTTGAATCCTTTCCGCCGCTATACCCGATCACCCATGGCCGGTCGTCTGCCGCGTAAACCGCGCGGATATTTTCCTGCAGAGCGACAAGATCGAGCCCTGCCCGCTTTGTTTGGTCGGTTTCATTCTTTGATGTCATGCGACGACTTTCTCCTCAGCCAATGACGCCAGGTAGTCGTCTTCATTCGCTTGTTCTTTTTCATTGAGCGGCAAGCCTACAGCCGCAACTAGGACGTTGGCCGCCAGATGTACAGATTTCACACTGCCATCCATTCCGCGCGCGCCCATGACGCGAGGACGCCAGAGCTGGGCATTGCGCTTGCTCCAATTGATCTCCGCGAGCGGAGCCAGGGTTTCGGCCCATCCATCCGGCTTTGCTGTAATCAGTCTTGCCCCTAAGACTCCAAAAGCCTGCAGCATCACGCCATGCGCATGAACCGTTTCTTTTCGCAGGTCGCCTGCTGTCGTCGCGCCACGCATCAGTTTCTGCCAGTCTGGGATGACCTCAGAAACCTGACGCCAATATGCGATCACGGTGCTTTCAGTGTTTTCACCGAACCGATCCGCATCTTGCCCAGCGAGCCACTTGTTGGCTTGATTCAGGCTGGACAAGGTAAAGAGGTTTTTGGCCCGGTTCGAAAGAGATGTTTTTTCGAGCTCGGTGAATTCTTGGAAAAACGGAATGTCCTCTAACACGCGCGTGCTCAGACGTGCCAAAGGATTTCTGCGGTCATAGAGGACGTTCAACGACCCGGATGGGCGTACGGCATTCTTGTTGAGGTCTGCGAACATTTGCTGGCAGCGCTCCAGCCCCTCATCGAGGAAAAGCACAACCGAGATGGTTTCGTTTTCGAGCTTGGGTCGCGTCTTGAGGGCTTCTTCGATTGCGGCGCGACGATGCTGACCGTCGTTTAGGATGATGCGGGCTGTCATCGAAAGCCGTAGCTCGCCTACATTACGGAACTGAAGACCGTCGCTGGCTGGGGAAAACTCAAGATCACCATCCACAGATGCGCAGAGAGATGAGAGCGTATATTCTTCGAAGTTTTCCGAGAGGTAGGATGCGATTTGCGGAACGCGGACATTTGACAATACGCGTTGAGCGCGCAGGTCTGCTGGCAATTCCTGACTGTCGAATTCGAAAATCTTTGGAACCATCTTAAGAGGGACCATGATCACATAATACTCGGTTCCAGCCTGGACGCCGCGTATGGCTGCAAAATTATAGAAGTTACCGCTCATAAAACCCCTGCCATTGAGCGGGAAGTCTATGGAAGTCTAGATGGAAGTCAACGCCTGCGGCGCGATTTGAGCGGCTTTGTACTGTCGAATTGCTCTCCACAAGAATCTAACAGAATTCGACACTGAGAACGAGCACCTTCGATACATCCATCAGTGACTTCTCTTCGGTCCATCCACGCCGTTGTGCTGATCATGCTCTTGGCAGCGTTAGCAAGGGGGATGACGATTGGCACTGTCCGGCTCGCGGATGCCATGCAGTCACGCCGAACATAGTCGCTTGAACACCGATCGACGGCTCAATGCCATGATCCGTCTAATCTAGGAGAGGGATTTTACCGTTACGAATCAGACGCTTGACTGATTCGCTTGGTCGTGCTGAGATGTGCTTGGAGGACGTTCTTCTCCAAAAGTGATCGATAACGGTAGTCTACCGGGGGGCTTCATAAGTGCCATTGCACCCAACAGATTCTCTTCGCCACGAAGCCATAAAGAGAGGGCTTCGAGAACTAGGGATCTCTTTCGGCGCTTTAGCTCGGGAGCTTGATGTGAGCAAAACCTCAGTCGTCACAGTGTCGCAAGGCCATAGACGTTCCCACCGTATCCAGGAGGCGATAGCGAACAAGCTAGGCACTCGCCCTGAAGATCTATTTCCCGACCGATACCAGAGGAGTGCATAAATGACTTAACAACCACTCAAAGCAGAAAGACCCAGCGTTGGAGCGCCGGGCCTTCCCAAAAAGCGGGCCATAAAACCCTTAGATCACCATCTTGATCCCGCTTTCAGCAACAAAAGTCAAGCATCCTGCAAGCTTCGTAGCTGGTGGGGTGCTTCACTGCACCATTGCAAGCGGAGAAAGCATGCGCATTAGTCAAACGACGTTGTCAGTCTGCACGACACAGGGTTTGGAACTACCAAGCCCACCACGTGGATGCCGCCCAATAACGCTACGCTCCTATACGAGCGTTCGCGGTCATCTCGTAGCCACCCTAAAGGGAGCCACAAGGCTCATCGGATTTGAAAGTCGATTGGAGTGGGATGCTGCCTTGCTGTTTCTCGCCCACCCTAAAGTCGTCGACCTCGTAGAGCAGCCGTTCAGGGTCGGCTACGAGAATCGGCAAGGCAAACCCCGGCATCATGTATTCGACTACTTGGTAGAGACTTCCGACGGCACCCGCATCGCAGTCGCGGTAAAACCGGCAGAGCGCGCCCGAAAAATCGGCCTAGTTGAAGACCTGAGTATCATTGCCAAGCAAGTTCCCGACGAACTCGCAGATCAAGTCAGCCTCTTTACCGACGAGCATTACGAGCCGTGGCAGGCATGGAACGCACATCATCTTCACGCGTGCCGCAAGACAGCCGACCCGCACGCCGATTGCATATTAGCCCGTACAGTCGAACAACTTCACGGGGCAGTATCGCTTGGCGACTTGGTGGTAATGACCGGTTTGGGCGGGCGTGGCTACAAGGCTGCAATACGTGGAATATTTTCAGGCGTGCTCGCCCAAATGACTGCTGGTCGCATTGGACCAAAATCCACAGTCATGCGTGGAGGTGCTTAATGCAAAAGCCGCGCTTCACCCGTTTCGATCTGATCGCGATCGACGATCAAGAGTACCGGTTTCATTCGCAAAACCACGACTCTGTACTGTTCGAAAGGCTTGATGTTTCAGGAGCTATCGAGAGCTTTAGCTACGACCAGATTCTGACGCTAAAGTCCAGTCGCTCTTGGAGCTACCAAAGAGACTACTTTCGCAATCCAAACACCTCCTCTGAAGCAGGTAGAACCCTGTCGCGGCTTGCATCCCTCAAAACGAGCGTATTAGCCAAGGTCACCTTTCGCGAAAATTACTGCCAGGTCGTCCGAGAATTACACTCTGCGGGAGTGCTGAAACTCCGCGAAGATAGCCTCGAGCCAAACCGACCCATGATCCAGATCGAAGTGAATGAGCGCGAAACCGCACGACAGACTATAGGTAAAAAACTTCGAGGAGGGGACGAGCTCCCAAACCGAAAGCTACCATGCAGTCGGACAATACTGGAGCACTATCGAGAGTGGCGCGATGCCGGGTATTCCATCGAAGCGCTAATCCCAAAAACTTCAACCGGCAAGGTAGATCGGAAGTACATCGACATCGAAAAGGAGGAGTTCCTTCGAAAGTGCGTGGCACATCATGCATCCGCAGGCAAACGCCTGCCGATGGCGCGTACGATAGAGCATACATTCGAAAAATTTGACGAAGAAAATGAGCGTAGAGAAAGCCTCGGCCTTCGACCGTTGGGAACCGTCAGCAGAAGCACAATCGTCAGACGGATTCAAGCCATGGATCCGTTTTATGTGACATTCCAGAGAGAGGGCGCAGAGGCGGCCAGACGACAATTCTCTAGTTCGAGTGGCGGCCTGCAAACGCTAGCGCCGATGGAACGCATTGAAATCGACGATTGGTACTGCGACGTGCGAAGCTTGCTGGCCGATCTGTCGATGACCACGGCAATACCCGCAAACCTCCTGGAACAAATTCCCAAAGGTAATCGATGGGTTTGCTGTGCTATAGACACCGCAACTAGATGTATTCTCGGTCTACGTATTGCAAAGGCACCATCCGCTGCTGAAGCACTCCGATTGCTATCGATGGTGGTCTCTGACAAATCGGACATTGCCCGGCAGCTCGGTTGCGAAAAGAACTGGCCGCAACATGGCGGAATCTGCGATATCGCAACGGATTCTCATAGCGGCTTTCAGTCAGACGTCTTTCGTGCCGCCATCTCCACTCTACATGGAACAAAACTTACGCTTCCATTGGGTAAGTCCGAACTTCGTAGTTCAATTGAGCGCGTCTTCGGCTCGATGGTAACGGGTGTTATTCCTTTCCTACCTGGGCGAACAGGATCAAACCCGCAGGACCGTGGAGATTATGACAGCGACAAACATGCCGTCCTCGACGACAATGATCTTCTTTACATCCTCATCCACTGGGTCGTCGATCACTATCACTATGCGCCACATAGAGGCTTGGGCGGTGATTGCCCGGCAGGCCGCTGGGAAAAACTCACCAAAGAACGATTTGTGCCAGAATGCCCAGATGCCTTTGAAAAGAGAACGGCACTTGGAGTCCCACTTGAAAGGACTTTGCAGAAGCGTGGCCTAGAAATCTGCGGCAACTTTTATCGATCAGATGAGACAGTCTGTCATTTCAAGGAAACACTCAGCCCAACGTTGAATATCCGATTGGATCCTGACGACATTGGGGCCGTATCAGTCGAAATTAACAATAGGTGGTTTGAGGCTCGTTGCGAGCACGGTGATCTTGATGGTGTGTCGCTTGAAGAGTGGAAAGCCGAACATGAGCTCATTCTTCAGCGCTACAAGGACGTTGAGCTTCTGAATCGCAAGACCCGCCGAAGCGCAATTGCGGCAATCAAAGCCCGGTGCGATCAAGCTATCGCGAAGCGGCTAATTCCAGGTTCCACCACAGACAATACTGCCGGGATCGACGCCGTTCAGAACCAATTATTTCACGGCAGGTCTTATGAACCATTGCCTGAAACGGTCAGCTTCAACGGTGCTGGTGGTCCCTTTGGAACGCCCATTTCTCCTGATCCAAGCACTGTCCCCGCCGCCGAACAGACTACAGAACTAACGATCGAAGATGAGTCGAAAACTTCGGAGGATGACGCAATCGATTGGCCGGATGGACCATCAAGCAGTGGCTGGAACCTTGAGGATGAATAGTACTGAAAATCCCGCTGTAGATTTTGCCGCAGTCTCAAGAATCATCTCAGATCTGGAGGCTAGGTTTGTCTCTCATGACCGTTTTCACGATCTTCGAATGCAATTCGACAGACTATTGTACCGCAGGCGCGCTGACATCGAGGCAGGCTATCAATCCGACAGCTATGGCATTGTCGTTACGGGCAACGCTGGGTCTGGAAAGTCCACTGCCTTTTTGAGGCTATTCGGCCACCATCCGGATCTTATGCAGCTTCAGGAACGGGTGGTCGAGGCACATGTGGTGAGCTTGCAAGTACCATCGCCGGCGACTTTGAAATCGGTCGGCATGAGTTGCCTGCATGCTCTTGGATACCCATTATCGCGAGATCGGACTGCGATGATAGTTTGGCAGTTGGTGCAACACCATCTTCAAGCGCGACGCGTGTTGTTTATCCATCTTGATGAGGCCCAGGACCTCTTTGTCCGTAGGGGTGGGAATGAAATGCAGGCCGTGATCAACACTCTGAAATCGGTCATGCAGAACAGCTCATGGCCAGTTGGTGTGATCCTGAGTGGAACCGAAGAGCTGAAAGAATTGGTGAACGTTGATAAACAGCTCTCACGCCGACTGTATCCAATCGAGTTCCAACAGATTTCATGGACGAGTCATGGGCGAGATGTCCGCGATATCTTGAAGGGCTATTCGGCTGCAGCAGGTCTGCAACCCGCAGGACAAATTTGCGAACCAACTTTTGTTCGACGCTTGATTCATTCAGCCTCGCACGAGTTGGGACTTGTGATCAAACTGATCATTGGGGCGATTGAAGAAGCTCTGTTTCGTGGCGGCAAGGATCTGGACTGGCTGGATTTTCGTTTGGCGTTCCAGAGGAAGTCCGGCTGCGTCGACGGCCTCAATCCGTTTGTGACAGACAACTGGAAAGCAATTGACCCGTTGGTGCTCCTTCCAACAGAAAAACTAGCCGGTCCAGCTTGATGCGTCTCGCTCTTACTTTACCAATTTCAAGAGCTGAAACCCCGACGTCGTGGTTGTCACGGTTGGCCCATCTGAACGGTTCGTTGCACGCCAATAACTTCCTGAAGGATTTAGGCTTCCGTTGGAGACCAATGACAAGAGGCAACTACGATCAGATCTCCGAGCTCGCATACTTGACCGATCAAGACAGCGACGAGCTTCTGCGTTTCGCTTTACGGAGAGGGTACGGCAAAACCCGGATAATAGGCTCCGAGCCAATCTTATCACGGTTGTTGTCCTTCGAAATCATGAAGGTTTGCCCCGTGTGTATTCTGAATTTTCATTCTAGCGATGGGTACATGCTTCAAGGCCCGCCCATCTACTGGCAACTTGCCCCGATTAAAACATGTGAAATCCATAACTGCGCTCTGGTGACGATACCAGCGCCAGTCAAATCCCGATGCAAGTTCGATGTTGCAGGACGCGTTCGAGATCACCGATGCAGTCTAGCGGTCGACGCCTCGCCTACCAAACGAAAAGCTAGCGAATATGAACACTACATCATCAGTCGCCTTTGTGGAGATCAGCGCAATGCCCCTACCTGGCTTGATGACTTGGATCTAGCAGTCATAGCGAAGACCTGCGAGCACCTCGGACCAATAGCATTTGGCGGCAGCGGGCCGAGCGAAATGCAATGTGCCGAACCTGCAAACCTTCAATGGCGACATGAGGCGCGGTTGTTCTTAGCAATCCGAGACAACCCGCGTTCTTTAAAGAGTGTGTTGCACGACATCCGGCAAAGACCGAAGCGTGGAGGGGAGGGATTCCGAAGAGAGTTTGGACGGTTTGCAGTTTGGGTTGGTACTCTGGTTGATAGGCAAGGCGTAACCTCGCTGCTGAAATGCGTTAGGGATTTTATCGAGGAGGCCTATCCGGTCGCGACCGGTCAAGTTGTGCTCGGGCGACGTTGCAAACAACGCAAGCTTCATTCCGTAATGTCTGTGTCTCACCAGTACGGCATTGATCACATTCGCGTTCGCCGGCTCTTCAACACCATCAGAGAACAGAATGGTCTGCAACGCCTACCACCACCGGATCAAAACAATTGCGTGTCCGCGAAACTCTACGGTCCCTGGTTGGCAAGGTACGCAGAATCATGGAATGAGAAGCAGGCTGGGGCAGTCCTTGGCATGAAGTGGTATAGGCTTGATGAACTCGTTGAAGCTGACCTTCTCCAAGTGTTTTTCGAGCTTCCGGGCATGGCGCGAAGGTTTGAACGCGGAGCTGTGGTACAACTGACTGAACGTGTCTTTGAAAATTCCGTCCGCGTTGATCATCCTTCGAAAGAGCAGTTCTTGATTTCTGAGCTTCCCAATCGATGCGCTTGTACTACTGTCGACATCATACTTGCAGCATTGGACCGCAAGTTGCCATTTGTCGGTCGCCATCCCAAGAAACCAGGATTGTCTGCTCTGATTGCTCGCCAGCGAGACGTCCTGGACGCTCTTGAGGGCCCACCATTGGAAGGCTTAACTCAAGCAGAAGCTTTCAAAAGATGGCGTATCAATACCAGTACGATGGCCTGTCTCGTGCGAGAGGGCATTATTGAAGTCACACATGTGAAACACCCTCGTAATAGAAGGCCAATGAAGATCGTTTCCTTTGAGGAGGTCGACCGTTTTGAGTCAAGTTTTTTGACTCTGGGATGCATCGCTGCGCAAACTGGAACGCACCCGTTGCGTGTTTTGCACGATCTTAGAAGATACAAGGTTCAGCCCATCAGTCTTCCGACGGGTGTAAGCTGCATCTACGTCCGCTCGGAAGCCGAGCATTATCTTGACGCGTACGCAAAACTGTGAGCTGACGGCAAGACCCGCAAAACTCTGACTACCAAGCGATCGTGATCGGTCATTGGACCCCACTGCAAGGACTTTGGCAGTATTACGTTTCTTAATTCATGTGTACTGGCTGGCTCAGCGTTGAGGAAAGTCCTATTGACGATTGTGGCGACACTAGTGACTCTTTTAGTAGCCAAAGCTATTTGGGAACAGTGGGTTAGGCTATCCATTGTGGAAAACCTGCATGACTCCCCACAGATTGATCGGAAACGAAAAACCACTGAGCAATGGCTTAGCGGTTTTCGCGTTTTTGATACATTTTTGATACGCCGGTCACAGTCTCGGTATCGTTTGTAGGATCAACGGACTGCACGATAGCAGTAATTGCCTTAGATACCTGCAATTCAAAGTATGACGGTCCGAATAAGCATTGCCACCGTCGCCAGCGCCACGACGCTGGCGATCCACAATCCAATAAACCAGACCCATTTGCGAAGCAGAGGACGTGTCATCAGTGATACCCCTCTGACGGGTCCATTTTGCCCCGAAACACCCAGTAGGCGTAAGCCGTGTAGGCGAGGATGATCGGGATCAAGATGACAGCACCGACCAATGCAAACGCAAGGCTGCTGTCAGGGGCTGCGGCCTGCCAGATCGTCAGAGATGGCGGCACCATCATTGGAAAGAAGCTGATCCCAATTCCGATGAAGCTGACAACAAAGAAGCCAAGCGCGGACAGGAATGGGCGCACATCATTTTGGTCGTTGAGGCCTGTAAAGAATGACCACGAGAGGGCAGCCATCAGCACAGGCACAATCATGGACCAGAGGCTTCCAGGAAGATTGAACCAGCGCTCGAAATACACTGGGTCCTGAAATGGCGTGAGGATGCTGACGACACCGATCACCCCGAGCGTTGCGGCTCCAAGCCACCAGGCATAACCGCGCATTTGAACCCGCAGATCGCCTTCGGTTTTCAGCACCAGCCAAGTTGCACCGAGCAGCGCGTAACCAACAACAACCGCAAGACCAGTGAGCACCGAAAACGGTGTAAGCCAGTCGAACCATCCCCCTGAATAGTTACGGCCCTCAATCTCAATGCCCTGCACCAATGCACCGAGGGCGATCCCTTGACAAAATGCGGCGACGAGTGATCCACCGAAGAAGGCCGCATCCCACAGCCCCTTCCTTTCAGTCCGCCAGCGGTATTCAAAAGACACACCTCGAAATACCAAAGCCAGCAGCATCAAAGTAATCGGCATGTAAAGCGCAGGCATGACGATGGCGTAGGCCAGAGGGAAGACCGCAAAGAGGCCACCGCCCCCCAGCACCAGCCAAGTTTCGTTGCCGTCCCAAACGGGGGCGACAGAATTCATCATCAGATCTCTGTCCCGTTCAGATTTTCCGAACGGGAACAGGATACCGATACCAAGATCGAAACCGTCAAGGACCACATAGGTCAAGACGGCGAAGGCAATCAGCCCAGCCCAGATGAATGCAAGATCAAAAACCATTGCGTATGCTCCTTATTCGCCGGGGATAAAGTCGGGGTCGACTTGTGGGGCCGGGGTGATCCCTGCAGTGCGGATCGGTCCATCGCGCAGGCCAAGTTTTGGCGTCGCGGGCGGCTTGTTCATCATCCGCAGGATGTAGACGGTGCCCGCGCCAAAGACGGCAAAATACACGATGATAAAGGCCACAAGCGATGTAGCGACTGCGGGCGCATCGACGGGCGCGAGGCTGTCTGAGGTCCGCAAGAAGCCGTAGACCGTATAGGGCTGACGCCCCACCTCCGTGGTGATCCACCCTGCAAGAACGGCCACAAATCCGGTTGGCCCCATGAGAATGCTGGCACGAAGTAACCAGGGTGCGTCAAACAGCGTGCCACGCCAGCGCGACCATGCCGACCAAACCCCAAGACCCAGCATCACGAACCCAAGCCCGACCATCACACGGAAAGACCAGAATACAATGCCCACGGGCGGCTGGTCTTCGTCGGGGACCGTGTCGAGCCCCATCACAGGCTTATCAAGCGGTTTTTCAAAGATGAGGTTGCCGAGACCGGGAATGCTAAGCGTGTAGTCAAGGCGTTGTTCCGCATCATTTGGAATGCCAAACAGGTAGAGCGGTGCCCAACCTTCGGGGTGGCTTTCGTAGTGGCCCTCCATCGCCATGATCTTGACCGGTTGAAGCTCAAGCGTATTGAGCCCGTGCTCATGGCCAGCAAAGATCTGGATCGGCGTAACAATGAAGGCCATCCACATCGCCATGGAGAACATGCGCCGCGCGTGCTGATCGGTCTTATCGCGGAGCAGATGCACGGCTCCGACAGCGCCGACAACAAGCGCAGTGGTCAGGAAGGCCGCAAGGACCATGTGGGCCAGGCGATAGGGGAAAGACGGGTTGAAAACGATCTGCCACCAGTCTTCCGGCACGAATTGACCGACCTCGTTGATCGAAAATCCTGCAGGCGTCTGCATCCAGCTGTTCACCGACAAGATCCAAGTCGCTGACATCAGCGTGCCAAAAGCCACCATGGCCGTGGCAAACATATGCAGTTTCTCGCCCACCCGTTCGCGCCCAAAGAGCATGATCCCGAGGAACCCTGCTTCAAGAAAGAAGGCGGACAGAACTTCATAAGCCATCAGTGGACCAACAACGGGTCCGGCCAAATCCGAGAACACCGACCAGTTGGTGCCAAACTGATACGACATCACGATGCCCGACACGACGCCCATGCCAAAAGCCACGGCGAAGATCTTTTTCCAGTAGTTGAAGAGCGTCAGATACGTCTCGTCCCGTGTCCGCATCCACAATGCTTTCAGCACAGCGAGGTAGCTGGCCAGACCGATCGAAAAGGCGGGGAAGATGATATGGAACGACACCGTAAACGCGAATTGGATACGTGCGAGCATCTCTGCGCTAAAGACGTCAAGCATGGTAAACTCTCAATCCTGCAAAGTGACGGACTATGGCAGTGCCCCGCCATAGCCCGTGTTTTTCATATTGTTCAGAACGACATGATCCGTGTGTTGGGTGCCAGCATCCGCGCGGCCATCTCGGGTGGCGCGGCGGCTGTTATCCCATCCAGCAACGCTGTCGGTTCAACGCCTTTGTTTGGCAGGTAGATCGCACATACTTCGACTGTGGCCCCACTTTGCATGATGTTTTGCATCAATCTCTGTGGGCTCATATCGCGCGGCGCTTGTGGTGCCGTGGCAGAGGCCGGTGCCTCCTTCAGCGCAAGGTCACCAGCTGGTCCGCAAAGTAAGATATGCGCGTTTGATCCCTGCTGCATGGACTGCATGGTGAGCACCATACTCATCAATTGCGTTTGAGGCTCCCCAGAAGCCAGTATCGTCACGAGGTTCGGGGTATCTTCGGCCTGCGCGACAGAGCTGAGGCCAAGTGCAGTTGTTAGTGCGAGTAGAAACGTCTTCATGGGTGTTCTCTCCGATATGTTGAGGGTCAAAACCGATTAGGCTTCGGCGTTCAGGTCCACAGTGCGCAGATACGGGCGGATTTCCTCGAAGCCTTGCGGAAACTTGGCTGTCGCCTCTGCATTCGACACAGATGGCGGGATGATCGCGCGGCCTCCGGGCCGCCAATCGGCAGGAAGCGCGACGCCCTTCGCATCACCCGTCTGCAACGCATCGATCACACGCAGGATTTCATCAAAGTTGCGCCCGACACTCATCGGGTAGGTCATCGACAAACGCAGCTTTTTGTCAGGGTCGATGATGAAGACGGACCGAACGGCGGCAGTTTCAGATTCACCGGGATGGAGCATTTCATAAAGCTTTGCGATCTCACAATCCGGGTCTGCAACAATGGGGAACCGCAATGTTGTGTTCTGGGTGTCGTTCACATCCTCGATCCATTTAAGGTGCTCACTCACGCCATCGGTGCTGATGCCAATCGGTTTTACACCGCGTTTGGCAAAGTCTTCGGCCAGTTGTGCTGTGCGCCCCATTTCGGTGGTGCAAACGGGCGTAAAATCTGCCGGGTGGCTGAAAAAGAATGCCCAGTCATCCCCGATCCAGTCGTGAAACTAGATGGGGCCGGTTGTGGTGTCTGCCTTGAAGTTAGGAACAATGTCGCCAAGCAGAAGTGTCATCTTGCTCTCCTTTGATTGTCTGAGCCTGAACTAGGAGCCGCTCCGCCGGAGTTCAGTGACAATGTCACTCAACTTGCAAAAAGATATACTTACAATATAAGTTTGTGGTAAGTAGATGCTATGAAACTGACGTCTTATACGAATTTCGCCCTGCGGTCCTTGCAGCTGGCCGCACTCAAATCTCCGGAATTGATCCGGGTTGATGATGTCGTCCGCGTCCACGGGTTGGCCCGGCCGCATATCGTCAAGATCGTGCATGAACTGGGTGTTGCAGGCTATGTCGTCACGCAACGGGGCCGTAATGGCGGCTTCCGCTTGGGCAAGCCCGCAAAAGAGATCGTGATCGGCGACGTCGTGCGTTTGACAGAAGGTCCGCTGGACCTTGTCGAGTGTTTCAACCCCGAAAAAAACACCTGCCCGTTGATCGGTATCTGCAAGCTGTCCCGCGCCCTGCAAAAAGCGACGCGTGCATTCATGGATGTTCTGGATGATCTGACGCTTGCCGATATTGCGGCGAACCGGGATGATCTGCTGGCGCGCATTGCCCCGCTTGAGGAGGGCATCGTCGCACCGATGCGAAATGCGCGATGATCGCTGATTGGACCGAGCGGTTCCAGGGCACGGCGGCCTTGCCACGTGCTGTGCGAGACCGTCTGTCGAAGGTTGCGCGCAAAATCGAATTGCCCGCAGGCGCGCAAGTCTTTGGACCGACGAACATTCCCGACAGCCTTTTCTTTTTGTACGATGGCCGCATCCGTGTATCG
This sequence comes from Roseobacter denitrificans OCh 114, assembly GCF_000014045.1. Lineage (NCBI taxonomy): Bacteria > Pseudomonadati > Pseudomonadota > Alphaproteobacteria > Rhodobacterales > Roseobacteraceae > Roseobacter > Roseobacter denitrificans. The sequence continues at coordinate 763,143 of NC_008209.1, read as the reverse complement.
CAAAGCTCGGATACGGGCCGGGATATCGTGCTCTATCGCGTGGATGCGGGTGAAAGTTGCGTTTTGACGACCGCCTGCATGTTGGCCGAAGAGGCCTACAATGCGGAAGGCATCGCGGAGACTGATATCACCGCCATCGTTCTGCCGAAGCTGGCTTTTGACAGGCTGGTGGCCGAAGAGGAAGCATTTCGAAAGTTCGTCTTTGCCGCTTATTCCAGGCGGTTGATCGACCTGCTGCGCGTTGTGGATGACGTCGCCTTCGGACATATGGATGTGCGTCTGGCAGAGCGGCTCCTGACCTTGGCGGGTGATTTCAAGGAAGTCGCGGCCACGCACCAGCAACTGGCCAGCGAGTTGGGCACCGCGCGCGAAGTCATCAGCCGAATCCTGCAGGATTTCCAGAAGCGTGAGATGATCGCACAATCGCGTGGCCGCATTGCGTTGCTGGACAAACCGGCGCTGAAAGCACTCGCCGCCTCAGCCTGATATTCAGCTTTTTGCAGGTTAAGTGACAATGTCACTGAAGCAGGTAAATCAAAGTTATATCTGTTCTCCAAGTTATCAGATTGGAGAACACGATGACCAGCAATGTCGGAACCATTGACCGCATCCTTCGCGCAGCCCTTGGCGTTGGGTTGCTCTACCTTGCCTTTTTCAGCGGGCTGCCCGCTTTTGACGGGGCGCTTCTGAAGTATGGCGCAGCGATTGTCGGGGCAGTGATGTTGATCGTCGCCGCGACCCGAATGTGCCCGATCTATTCCATCTTGGGCATCAAGACCTGCCGGACCTAAAAACATGGAAACGGCGTTCACACCTTTCGCGTCCCTTGGGGGCGGTCTGCTCATCGGCCTCGGGGCGGTTCTGCTGATGCTTGGCCTTGGCCGGATCTTTGGTGCCACCGGAATCCTCTCCGGCGCGGTATTCGTCGAAAACCGGGACGAGTTGACGTGGCGCCTCGCCTTGATCCTCGGCATGATCTTCGCCCCCGGGCTGATCTTTGCGGTCACGGGCGCGATGCCCGCGCTGACGGTCCCGGTTAGCCCCGCGATGATCATTGTCGGCGGCGTTATTGTCGGCCTTGGCGCAAGCCAGGGATCCGGCTGCACCTCCGGTCATGGGGTCTGCGGCCTATCGCGGCTGTCGCTTCGTTCGCTCGTGGCTGTACCGACTTTCATGGCGACCGCCACCATTACCGTTTTCCTGATCCGTCACGTGTTCGGAGCCTGAGATGAAGCACCTTTTTTCACTTCTGACCGGCCTTGTCTTTGGCACAGGTATTGCGATCTCTGGCATGATGGATCCGGCCAAGGTTCTGAACTTCTTTGATATTGCCGGGACATGGGACCCCAGCCTGATGTTTGTCATGGGCGGCGCGTTGGTTGTGACATTCTTCGGGTACCGGCTGGTGTGGCGTCGGTCCAAACCGCTGTTCGAACAGCGCTTTCAAGTGCCAACTTCGACGCTCATCGACACCAAACTCATCGGCGGATCGGCCCTGTTTGGCATCGGATGGGGCATCGCGGGCTTTTGCCCAGGCGCTGCCATCCCCGCACTCGGGACAGGCCGATGGGAAGTCGCCCTTTTTCTGATTGCCGTGACAGCAGGTTTCTACGTCCGCCGTCTGCTTCCCGCCGCGCCAGAAAAGGCCGCTACCTAGACACTAGACTTTGCTTTTGGAGGAAACAGCATGACGTACCCCGTCAATATGAGCATCAAACCTCAGGTTCAGGCCTTTTTCGACGAGGCCACGAACACGATCAGCTACATCGTGAAGGACCCATCATCGAACGCCTGCGCCATCGTCGATAGCGTCATGGACATCGATTATGCGGCTGGACGGATTACCTATGACCATGCGGACGAATTGATCGGACAGATTAAAGCGCAAGGTCTTAAACTGGAATGGATTATCGAGACCCATGTCCATGCCGACCACCTGAGTGCTGCCCCTTACATCCAAGACAAATTGGGCGGCAGGATCGGCATCGGATCAAAGATTATGATGGTTCAGGATACCTTCGGCAAAGTCTTCAACGAGGGCACCGAGTTCCAGCGTGACGGGTCGCAGTTTGATGCGCTATTTGAAGATGGCGACACCTACCAGATCGGCAATATGCAAGCCTTCGCGATGTACACACCGGGCCACACGCCCGCCTGCATGGTTCATGTGATGGGGGATGCGGCCTTTGTCGGCGATACGCTGTTTATGCCTGATGGCGGTTCTGCCCGCGCTGACTTTCCCGGAGGTGACGCGGGTGAGCTTTACGACAGCATCCAGAAAGTGCTCGCCCTGCCTGACGAGACGAGACTGTTCATGTGCCACGACTACGGCCCGAACGGGCGCGACATTCAGTGGGAAACCACGGTCGGCGAAGAAAAAGCGCACAACATCCACGTAGGCGGCGGCAAGACGAAGGAAGAGTTCGTTAAGTTCCGCACCGAACGCGATGCGCAGCTGGATATGCCAAAGCTGATCATCCCGTCCTTGCAAGTGAACATGCGCGCGGGCGAGGTGCCGACCGACAAGGACGGCAACCCGATGCTCAAAGTGCCCGTAAACGGACTGTGAGGAGCAAACAGATGGATTTCAAAACCCTCACAAACAAGACGTCAGTCACCCCGCAGATCACCGCCGACGATATGGCCGAGATCAAGGCTGCAGGATTCCGCGCCATTATTTGCAACCGCCCGGATGGCGAAGGCGCGGATCAGCCAAGTTTCGAAGAAATTGAGGCAGCTGCGAACGCCGCCGGAATCAAAGCGGCATACGTTCCTGTGCAATCGGGTATGGTGCAGGATGCCGATGTAGAAGCCTTTGGCACAGCGCTTTCGGTTCTGCCGCGTCCCGTCCTGGCCTATTGCCGGACCGGCACGCGCTCGGCCACGCTTTGGTCCTTTCATGAAAGCAAGAAGCGGCCCATGCCCGAAATCCTCGCGGCGACCAAAGCTGCAGGCTACGACATGAACGGTGTCGCGAGGCGCATTGCGAATGGGGGCAAAACCCCAACTGATACTGGCGACGCCCAGTATGACGTGGTGATCGTTGGCGGCGGTGCGGGCGGTGTCTCTATAGCAGCGAGCCTTCAGTCCCGTAAATCGAACCTTTCTATTGCCATCATCGACCCAGCGGACATTCACTATTACCAGCCCGGCTGGACGATGGTTGGCGGCGGCATCTTTGAGGCGTCTGAGACCGCGAAAACAATGGGCTCGCTCATTCCGCGTGGCGTGAAATGGATCAAGTCAGCGGTGGCTGCGTTTGAGCCTGAGAACAACGCGGTCATCCTCGACGGGTGCCGGGTCGTGAAATACGACCGGCTCGTCGTCTGTCCCGGTCTGAAGCTGGATTGGGAGGCGGTTGAGGGCTTGGAGGAAACTCTCGGCCGCAATGGCGTGACCTCGAATTACCGCTACGACCTTGCGCCTTACACCTGGCAGTTGGTTCGGGAGTTGAAAGAGGGCCGCGCGCTGTTCACCCAGCCGCCGATGCCGATCAAATGCGCCGGTGCGCCGCAAAAGGCGATGTATTTGTCCGGTGATGCATGGTTCCGCAACGGGGCACTCAAGAATATCGACATTCAGTTCATGAATGCAGGCGGTGTGCTGTTTGGGGTGAAAGACTACGTGCCAGCCTTGGAGAAATACGTCGAGAAATATGACGCCACCTTGAACTTTTTCCATAATCTGGTGGCCGTAGATGGCCCTGCCAAGACGGCGACGTTCAAGATCGCCAAGCCAGACACGGACCCCGAGACCGTCACGGTTGATTTCGACATGATGCATGTCTGCCCGCCGCAGGTCGCCCCAGACTTCATCCGCGTGTCGCCCCTTGCAGATGCGGCAGGCTGGGTTGATGTCGATCAGGCCACGCTGCGCCATAAAAGCTTCGACAACATCTGGTCGCTTGGCGATGTGATGAATGCACCCAATGCCAAAACGGCTGCTGCGGCGCGCAAGCAGGCACCCACGGTCGCAGACAACATCGTGGCTGATATCGCGGGCCGCTCCCCTACGGCAGCCTATGACGGATACGGGTCGTGCCCGCTAACAGTCGAGCGAGGTAAAATTGTGCTTGCGGAGTTTGGCTATGGCGGTGTGCTTAAGCCCAGCTTCCCATCCTTCCTTCTGGACGGAACAAAGCCGACACGATTGGCCTGGTTCCTGAAGGAAAAAATGCTGCCGCCGATCTATTGGAAGGCGATGCTGAAGGGCAAGGAATGGATGGCCAAGCCTGAAAAACTCAAAGTTGCGGCAGAGTAGGCTGCGAGGATATGGCGCGTGCTCGTTCCCGACCTGCAGCGCGCCTCTGGCGGGTGGGTCCTTATGCGAACAGATGAGCCCACCTGCCAAATTTGGATAGAACGATGACCCACCCTCTGCGCCGATATATGCCCGTTTTCGACTGGGGCCGGACCTACGACCGCAAAGCGTTTTCCAACGATATGATCGCGGCGGTGATCGTCACGATCATGCTGATTCCGCAAAGCCTCGCCTATGCACTCTTGGCAGGTCTGCCGCCCGAGGCTGGGATCTACGCCTCCATCGCGCCCATCGTGCTCTATGCGCTGTTCGGGACCAGCAGGGCGTTGGCAGTGGGGCCTGTTGCCGTCGTCTCGCTTCTGACGGCTTCAGCCATCGGTCAGGTCGCAGAACAAGGTACGGCGGGTTATGCGATTGCAGCCCTCACGCTCGCCTTTCTGTCGGGCGGTTTTCTGGTGTTGATGGGCGTGTTCCGGCTGGGGTTTCTGGCGAATTTCCTTAGCCATCCGGTGATTGCGGGGTTTATCACAGCCTCGGGCATTCTGATTGCGACCAGCCAGTTGAAACACATTCTTGGCGTCTCAGCTCATGGGCATACGCTGCCTGAGATACTGTTAGCCATCGGGGCTCATCTGAACGAGGTGAACTGGATCACGGTGATTATTGGCGCAACGGCGACGGCTTTCTTGTTTTGGGTTCGTAAGGGCCTGAAACCATTTTTAACGCGGCTTGGAGCCTCTGCAACGATGGCTGATATCGCGACGAAGGCGGGGCCTGTTGTCGCCGTCGTTGGCACGACTGTCGCAGTCTGGGCATTCGATCTGGCGGGGCAAGGGGTGAAGATCGTGGGCGAAGTCCCACAAAGCTTGCCCCCACTGACTTTGCCTGGGTTCTCTCTGGACCTCTTGCAAGCGCTCTTGGTGCCTGCGATCCTGATCTCGATCATCGGGTTTGTTGAATCTGTGTCGGTTGCCCAAACCCTTGCTGCGAAGAAACGCCAATGCATCAATCCCGATCAGGAGTTGATCGGTTTGGGTGCGGCGAACCTTGGGGCGGCGTTCACAGGCGGTTACCCAGTGACCGGTGGGTTCGCACGATCTGTTGTCAACTTCGACGCAGGCGCAGAAACACCAGCCGCCGGGGCCTTCACTGCTATTGGTCTTGCGATTGCAGCTGTCTCGCTCACACCCTTGGTCTTCTTCCTGCCGAACGCCACACTGGCCGCGACAATCATCGTGGCGGTGCTATCGTTGGTTGACCTGTCGATCCTCAAGAAAACATGGGCCTACAGCCGCGCCGATTTTACGGCCGTGGCCGCGACCATCGTGCTGACCCTCACGCTTGGCGTGGAGGTCGGCGTCGCGGCGGGGGTGATTACATCCGTCCTGCTGCACCTTTACAAGACGTCACGCCCCCATGTGGCCGAGGTCGGTCGTGTCCCCGGCAGTGAGCACTTTCGCAACATTTTGCGCCACGAGGTCGAGACCGATCCGCGCGTGCTTTGCCTGCGGGTGGACGAGAGCCTCTATTTCGTCAATGCGCGTTTTCTAGAAGATCTGATCCAGTCCCGCGTGATCGAAGGCTGCAGCATTGCACATGTCGTCCTGATGTTCTCTGCGGTTAATGAGGTGGATTATTCCGCCCTAGAAAGCCTGGAGGCAGTGAACGCGCGCCTTAAGGATATGGATGTCGGCTTGCATCTCTCCGAGGTCAAAGGCCCCGTGATGGATCGTTTGAAGCGGTCGCACCTGATCGATGATCTAAACGGCCAGATATTCCTGTCACAGAACGACGCATGGACCACCCTGGCAGATCACCCGCGCGCCGCAGCAGAGTAGATCTCAGCACATGACAAAATCATACGGAGGCCTATTTATGCGCCCTTTCATCCCACGCAAACTTGAGCATATCGCCTTCGGCTTTCTTTTGTCCTGCTTCATGTCGCTTCTGATTTCTGGCGTGGCAACATTTCTGGCAGTCGGCTTCGCACCAGGTTTTGTAATGAGTTGGCTATCCGCATGGCTATCATCCTGGGCCATTGCATTTCCTACAGTCCTCGTTATCGCACCTATAGTACGACGTATCCTGCATCGGTTCGTTGTAACGTCAGGTGCGTGATAGAGGGCGAGAGAGTGGCACTTTGCAAGAAGCAAGGCTGTGTGCATATAAGGTTGATTGGCCCCTCAGTCCGCGTCTTTCTTGATTAAACTGGTTGCGGCGAAAACTTAGGTTCGGTTTGGGTGAGAAAGCCCTACTCGAACGGCAGGTCTGGTGACATGCGCTGCACAGCAGCGATTTGGTTGCCTCAGTCGCGAAGAAAGGCTGCGTCAGCAATAGCCGCGCTTGCACGCGTCCGCTTCGTCCCGCATACTGTGAGCTCGCTTGCAACGGAATTTTGCATGCGCAGCGAATGACCGGTCCGACGGGCCGCACCGTAGGATGAGAGTCTCAGGCTGAACGGCATGTGTGGATGGCTCCTGCATTGCAAGAGATTTCTGTGATTGCGATGGTCTGTCAGTACAGTCGTGTGTCCGGCCTGTTTGCGCGGCAGTTGCCACTGGCCTTGATGAGTTCCGCAAGTGAGGTTCCTATCGGCTAAACGACCTCTTAGGCCATGCCGTTCGACGGAGTGTCCTTACTCTTGGTTGACTTCGTTTCGCATCATCACTTCATGCGTCTTGCATCTCGTAGCAGGATCAGACGATCGGCTGCCGGTATTCCTCTTGTTTGGTCAATAGCGCCCAGATGATCCGGGCGGATTTGTTGGCCATTGCCACAGTCGCCAGCCGGAAGGGTTTCTCGTCCAGTAGTTTAGCAGTCCAGGTGTCGGCTTTCTCAGGCTTATTCTTCGCCATCAGCGCTCGTGATGTCATTCAGACAATCAGTAGCTTTCGGATGTATCGGTCACCCTTCTTGGTGATCCTTCCGAGGCGTTCTTTACCGCCACTGGACTTGTTGAGCGGTATCAGCCAGGCGGCCAGATCACGACCCGTTTTGAACTGCTGAGCATCACCGATAGTGGCAACAACAGCAGAGGCCGTGATCGGTCCAATTCCGGGCATACGCATCAGGCGTCTTGCATCATTGTCCAGCCACGCGTGCTGTTCGATCAATTTGGTCAGACCATCGATCCGCGTATTTAGTCCACTTAGTTGGTGGCGCATCACGCCGAGAATGCCGTCTGCAATCTCGGGCATCTCCAATTGGTCTTCGGTGCCGTACTCTCTGGCAAACTTGGACACAGCCTCGATGCCCGTTGGCAGGATATGTCCAAACTCTCGGAGAATGCTGCGGATCATGTTTGCGATCTGAGTGCGTTGTCGGACGACCAGATCCCGCGCCCGGTGAATAGCAAGGACTGCCTGTTGATCTTCGGACTTGATCTCGACGAACCGCATGGTCGGGCGCCGCACTCACGCCACGCTTCGTCACCAATTCCAACGCTTCCTGCTTGAACTCGCGGCTGAACATCCTTCTCGTCATATATATCCTCCAGTTTCATAAACACCTTATCTCGGTGTCCACGAAACCGGCAGCAGACCATTGATCGGTTTCGCGTCCGAACTCAGAAACGTGGGCGTGTGGCGCATATTCCAGTGATGCCCGAGCTTCGGGAGTTGATCGATGAAACGCCTACGGATCGGCTTTTTTTGTTGGTCAATGACAGAGGGAAGCCGCTCCGGCCAACATCAGCCAGCCGAGCCATCACACGATACCGGGACCGCATAGCCGACAAGCTGAGCGATCCGACTCTAAGGCTCCAAGATACATGCGGCACGGCAGCCACAAGGCTTCTCCGGGCAGGTTTGGGCCTAAATCAAATCGCAAATCACATGGGGTGGTCGCTTCGCTACGCCGCCGCCGTGATCGAACATTATGCCGCCGTTTCGCCTGCTGAGAGCGCGGAAAGCAGCGATGCAAATCGTCCAAAACCTTGGCATCATCCTCTCGTTTGGTCCCGGCGAACGAGAAGCTGAGCTCAGTTTTTCTCAACTTTCCGATGCATGTGAACGTGGTTTCAGAGCCATATCCAGAGGTAAGAAAGGTCTTTGGATGGAGTTGGCGGAGATACAAGCGAGATCTGCAAGCCCCAATCCTGGCTTCTACACAGACTTTGGAATGTTTGCGAGATGGTGTGTGAGAGTATCCGAAGATAGCCGGTTCACGGTAGTCATTGACGAAATTACCCAATTTGCCTTTCAAAATTACGCCATGCGGAAAGATGAAGAGCTGTGTGGTCGTCTTTGTCCAGAGCGGAAATGGCATAATTGTAGTTCTGCCTCAATAGAGTATGGCGCATCTCCCTCGCGGATGTTTCGATTGCTCGAAGCATTGGACCTAGGTGTTAAAAGAAATGGAAAAAATAGGGTACTTCGCGTTGAAGATGGCGATACAGTCCTTCCGGACATCCTGAGGTGCATTCGTCGAATTGAATGCATCCGAAGACACAGTATCCATCACGACATGTTCGATAAGCTTGTTGCAAGTAATTTCATCAGACCCGCTTATAAAACACCAAAGGTTGCACCACTTTTTAATCCCGATGAGATCAACCTCTTTATGTCACAACTACAGAAAAAATCCCGGCCGGTTGTCACCGCTTCGGCCGGCATGTTGACATTACGATCGACATGCAACGCCGCGATATGCAACTTTGAAGAGTTACTACCGAAACTGCTATCGGGCGCGCTCAAAAAGACAGAATGGGTGAGCTCAGAAACTGGGCTTCGTGCACTTCGTTTCGATCTGGAAGATGCCCGTGACGCTTTAGAAGATGCACCGGCGGCTGGTTTTACCAAAGAGATGCTTCCGGCGACGCTGTGTGTGAATGGACCAACAGTGAAGATGCTCATCGATACGCAAAAATTAAAAGCACGAGACGTTAAACATCATCGAAGTCGCCGTCCTATGAAAGTCGTCGAAGAAGCAGAAGTTTACAGCTTTCTCGACATCTATGTATCTCTCGGTGAACTTGCCAAAAAAGCAAGGTATTCAGGCCAACTGGGTTGCAGCAAAGCTCGCAAGGGACAACATTCACCCCATTCCGATGCCTTCAAAATTTAGCAAACTTTATTTGCGATCAGATATTGAAGCATAGCCCTTTATGGCAAGCCCCAAACCTGAAACCGGCCCATTTTTTGGCCGGTTTCTTTTTATCCGACGTGAATGGACAGTAAAACTAATTCTAGTGGCCATATTGGCGATTCACTTTAATAGAAAATCAATAACTTAGGCTATTTGAGAGGCCAAATTGAGTGACTCATCACAGAAAACTGACGCCTGGTCGTTACGACAGGTCTTTGTTCTTTCGAGGACAGTTCCGACCCCAGAAGACAAAAGCCCGGACCATGCAAATTGAGATCATCCCGGGGGCTAATCACTCAATGCTGAAAAACATAGTCCTTGTGCCACTCGAAAAAAACTCGATGCTTTGTGTTCAACTTGATGGGCGCTGCAAAATGCAAATGTGATTGTGTCAACTCACTTAAGCGTCCCGAGAAAATCGGGATGCCCTCAGCATCAACGTCAAGGTCGGGACGCCGTTTTGCGGATTGTGCTATCCATGTCCTCCATCACGTGTTCAGTACAAATGGCCCGATCGGGATTATCTCCGGCTTGAGCGGTGGCGATTTGGGGAGGCGCGGCGGACATTTCAATCTCTTGACCAACGAACAGCCATTTCCCATTTCGCTCGCGAAAATAGCAAAACGACCAACTGCGAAAACTTATGAGATGCAAAGAGAAACCGTTTCGACATCGGTGAGTGTCGCCATCGCGCCAGCCCTTGCCGCAGTTGCGCTTTTGACCTTGGGACACGGACGACAAGGTACCTTGCTTGGCATCTGTGGTGGTCGTGAAGGCATGTCGGCGGGAGACATCGGCCTCGTCATGTCGGCTTGGCGCTTGGTCCAGTTGCGAGCGGCATGCTCATTGAGGCATTCGGTCCCAAGACCTTTTTTGCGGCCACGGCTGCCCTTCAATTAGGTTTCGCCGTCAATGTCATTTGGCGCCCGCTGACCGACAGCCGCCAGCCAGAGGGCGACAAGCAGGGCTTTGTTGCAATGCCCGCAAATGCCACGGGCCACATGGCGACAGAGTTGCATAAGCACGGGAACGCAGGAGAGAAAAAAATTGCCAGGCAGCCCTCTTGAAATCGTTTTTGGCCCAACAAATCTCTGCAGCGCGCGGGAGGATGGGCCTCCCATAACTCAAACAGGAGATACGCAAATGCGTCGTTTAGCAGTAGGAGCAACCGTTGCCGCTCTGTTGGCGGCACCCGCTTTCGCTTTTTCGGTGTCAGATGTCGACACGGATGGCGACAGCCTCATTTCTTTCACCGAGATGGCGGAGCTTTACCCCGATCTGACTGAAGAGACCTTTGCCGAGGTCGACACGGGCGGTGATGAATTCGTCGATGAAGGCGAACTGACGGCCGCACTTGAGGCTGGTCTGATCGAAAAACCCGCTGAGTAACCGGCGTTGTACAAACGTCAATCTGAAGCAGGAGGACACTGCACATGGCTTTGACTGAAAAGCTCCCAAAGCAGATCAACTGGAATATCTGGGGCGCAGTTGCCGTCGCCGCGATGATCATTCTTGGTGGCGCGGGATACTATTTCGACTGGTTTGGCTCCGGCGCGACAGAAGCCGTGGCTCCAGCCGTTGAAGAGGCGGCACCGGCTGGCGAATAAACGCCATGCCGCCGATGTCGAGGGCCCGGCGGACAAAACCGTCGGGCTCTTTTGTTTCTTGGTTATGGCGGTAGTGCCCGGACTGATTTCTCTTGAGTTTTTTTCCTACAGGTACGTTGCCTTTGGCGCGCCCCGTAATAAGGCAAGCTGAACAGTTATCCCATTTGTTCCATCTTTTCGATCTCATCTCGCCAACGTTTCACTGAAATTGGATGCGATTGAAGAAACTCATTGCAGTTCGGACGCTTATTGTCGGTGATATCGGCCACGCCTATATTCGGGGCGTAAACACGCGGAGGAAAACGGATGGTTCGCACCTTCATGCTTATGGCTGCTATGACCGCCTTTGTGGGGGTTGCCGGGCTTATGCTTGGCGGTGAGGCGGGGCTCATCATTGCGCTCGTCATCGCGGCGGGCATGAACTTTTTTGCCTACTGGAATTCCGACCAAGCTGTGCTGCGGATGCATGGCGCACGGCGCGTGGATCAAAGATCGGCACCCGAGCTTTGGAAGATGACGTCAAGCATGGCACGGCGGGCGGGGATGCCCATGCCGGCGCTCTACATCATCGAGACGGAGCAACCCAACGCTTTTGCCACGGGGCGAAACCCCGAAAACGCTGCTGTCGCCGTCACACGCGGACTCCTGCGCAATATGAGCCGGGAGGAGGTCGCGGGCGTCGTGGCCCATGAGCTGGCGCATATCAAGAACCGCGACACGCTCACAATGACGATCACCGCTACGCTGGCGGGCGCGGTGTCGCTGCTCGCCAACTTCGCCGTTTTCTTCGGCGGCGGGCGGGACCGCCCGCTCGGGATGATCGGCACGATCGCCATGATGATCCTGGCACCCCTCGCGGCTGCGATGGTGCAAATGGCGATCAGCCGGGTGCGCGAATACGAGGCGGACGCGGAGGGTGCCGCGATCTGCGGAAACCCGGAATGGCTGGCCTCTGCACTGAACAAACTAGGGGTTCTTTCAGGCCGGATCGACAACATCGCCGCCGAAAGAAACCCGGCCACTGCACATATGTTCATCGTCAACCCGCTGCACATGCAGGCCGTCGACAGCCTCTTTGCCACGCATCCGCCCATAGAGAAGCGGATCGCGGAACTGCGCAAACTCAACGGTGCATCCGTGCGTCGTGCACCGCGGGCACAGTCAAGCGGCGGTCCGTGGGGGTGAGCGACGCCCGTTGAAGGCCCCGCACGTGGTCCCCAAATCACCGCCACGCACGAAACCGGAGGAGAAAGCATGACCGAAGTTCTTGAGAAAGAGACCTTTTCTTTCCAGACCGAAGTAGGCCAGATTCTGCAGATTGTCGCGGGGTCGCTTTATTCCAACCGCGAGGTGTTCTTACGCGAGATTGTCTCTAACGCATCTGGCGCCTGTCACAGGCTCCGCGATGCGGCGCTGACCGATTCAAGCCGCGGCCTTATCGGCCAGTTTGGCTTGAGCTTCCATTCGGCGTTCATGGTGGCTTCACAGGTTGACGTGCTGACCCGCAAGGCCGGTGAGGACGAGGCCTGGGTCGGGTCCTCTGACGGCAAGGAATTCGCTGACACCGCCCGCATCCGCCAGATGATCAAAACCTGTTCGGAACATATCAGCTTTCCGGGTATACTCACGGTTGAGACCCTCAACCCGGCGCAAGCGCTTTGGACGAAGGCACCAAAAGACATCACCGAGGACCAGTACGCCCAGTTCTACAAACAAACGCACATGTCATCCGAGGGGCCGTGCGTGCCGATATCCACCTGTCTGACGGGCGCGTCTTGCCTGCACAACTTGTCGGGACAGCACCGCAGTTCGATCTCGCCGTGCTCCGGGTCGATCTTGATGGCACGTCTGCGCAACCGTTGGAAAACGGCAACAGCGCTGATCTGCGCGTCGGTCAAAGCGTTCTGGCGATCGGCAACCCCTTTGGGCTCGACTGGACGCTGACGACGGGGATCGTATCCGCGCTTGATCGCGATATCCCGATTGGGAACGGGGTGATCGAGGGGCTGATCCAGACTGATGCGGCGATCAATCCCGGGAATTCCGGCGGGCCGCTTCTTGACAGTTCAGGCCGGTTGATCGGCGTGAATACCGCGATCTTCAGCCCGTCCGGCGCAAGCTCCGGGATTGGATTTGCCGTTCCCGTGGATCTGGTAAAACGGGTTGTGCCGCAGCTGATCGCGACCGGTGTGTATCGCCCGCCCGTGCTTGGTATCCGGTTCGACCCTCGCATTGACACGTTGGCGCGCCGGAATGGCATCGAAGGGGCCGTCATATTATCCGTCGATCGTGGTGGCCCCGCTGATGTGGCGGGGCTCAGACCGGCCGAACGCAGCCCGAATGGCGGCATCGTGCCGGGAGATGTCATTCAACGCGTGGATGGCCGACGCATCACTTCGGGCACAGACCTTGGCGCGATCCTAGATCGCTATGAACCCGGAGACCGGATCACGCTGACCGTTTGGCGAGACGGTGAAACCCGTGAAGTGGCCGCGCAATTGGCCGCCCCATAGGCCACGATGTGAGCCGAAAGACACGGCTCCTTCGACGCCATCCCTGCGGCTTGACATGTGCGACACGTACGAACGCGGCGCTGCGTATCGAGGCAGCTTGACTGAGCGCTGCCATGACATCACTGCGCCAATTATGTGCAAAATATTGATTTTAATGTACTAAAAATTTTTCCAAAGCGTCTTGAAATCACAAAGCCTGCTTACGATCTACGTCTGGTTGGCACTCTGTCGACGTGAGTGCCAAAGGCATTGACACTTTAACGGAGGACCTTTGTACATGACGTTTACCCCTCTGCACGACCGCGTTCTGGTGCGCCGCGTTGACAGCGACGAAAAGACCGCCGGCGGGTTGATTATCCCCGATACTGCCAAGGAAAAGCCCGGTCGCGGTGAAGTCATCGCGGTTGGCCCAGGTGCGCGTGACGCGCATGGCAACCAAATCGACATGGCGGTGAAAGCAGGCGACCACATCCTGTTCGGCAAGTGGTCGGGCACCGAGATTACCCTCGATGGTGAGGAGATGCTGATCATGAAAGAGAGCGACATCCTCGGCATCATCGAAGACACGGAAATCGCAAAAGCCGCATAATTCAACAAGAGACACAGGAGAGATACGAAGATGTCTGCAAAGGACGTCAAATTCGATACCGCCGCCCGCTCCCGGATGCTGCGCGGCGTGAACACTTTGGCCGATGCGGTGAAAGTGACGCTCGGCCCCAAAGGCCGCAATGTGGTCATCGACAAGAGCTTCGGCGCACCCCGCATCACCAAGGACGGCGTGACCGTCGCCAAGGAGATCGAGCTTGAGGACAAGTTCGAAAACATGGGCGCGCAAATGGTCAAGGAAGTGGCCAGCCGCACCAACGATCAGGCCGGTGACGGCACCACGACGTCGACCGTTCTGGCGCAGGCCATTGTCAACGAAGGCATGAAGGCCGTGGCCGCGGGCATGAACCCGATGGACCTCAAGCGCGGCATCGATCTGGCCACATCGAAGGTCGTCGAAGCCATCAAGGCTGCTGCCCGTGACGTCAAAGACAGCGATGAAGTTGCGCAAGTCGGCACCATCTCGGCCAATGGCGAAGCGGAGATCGGGCGTCAGATCGCCGACGCCATGCAGAAAGTGGGCAATGACGGCGTGATCACCGTCGAAGAAAACAAGGGCCTTGAGACCGAGACCGAGGTCGTCGAAGGCATGCAGTTCGACCGCGGCTACCTGTCGCCTTACTTCGTGACCAACCCCGACAAGATGACAGCAGAGCTCGAGGATCCGTTCATCCTGATCCACGAGAAGAAACTGTCTTCGCTCCAGCCGCTTGTGCCACTGCTTGAGTCCATCATTCAGGCAGGCAAGCCGCTTCTGGTCATTGCCGAGGACGTGGAAGGCGAAGCGTTGGCGACGCTGGTAGTCAACAAGCTGCGCGGCGGCCTGAAGATCGCAGCCGTGAAAGCACCGGGCTTCGGTGATCGTCGCAAAGCCATGCTGCAGGACATCGCGATCCTGACAGGCGGCCAGGTGATCTCCGAAGACCTCGGCATGAAGCTAGAGAGTGTTACCATCGACATGCTCGGGACCGCGAAGAAAGTCGCGATAACCAAGGATGAAACCACTGTTGTAAATGGTGCCGGTGAGAAGGCCGAGATCGACGCGCGTGTCAGCCAAATCCGCACGCAGATCGAAGAGACCACCTCCGACTACGACCGCGAGAAGCTGCAGGAGCGTGTGGCCAAACTCGCAGGAGGCGTCGCCGTGATCCGTGTCGGCGGTATGACTGAGGTCGAGGTGAAGGAACGCAAGGATCGTGTCGACGACGCGCTCAACGCAACCCGCGCCGCTGTGCAGGAAGGCATTGTCGTCGGTGGTGGTGTCGCCTTGGTTCAAGGTGCCAAGGCACTCGATGGCTTGCAAGGCGCAAACCCCGACCAGAACGCAGGCATCGCCATCGTGCGCCGCGCGCTGGAAGCACCGTTGCGCCAGATTGCCGAGAACGCGGGCGTCGATGGTTCCGTGGTTGCTGGCAAGATCCGGGAAAGCGATGATGCCACCTTCGGCTTCAACGCGCAGACCGAAGAGTATGGCGATCTGTTTTCCTTCGGTGTGATCGATCCGGCAAAAGTTGTGCGCACGGCACTTGAAGACGCGTCATCCGTTGCGGGCCTGCTCATCACCACCGAGGCGATGGTAGCGGTCAAACCTGCCGGGAAAGGCGCTGCATCCCCCGCCATGCCTGACATGGGCGGCATGATGTAGGTCGAGTTCGCATCGCGATATCTGGCCAGCCCGCCAGTCGTTTTCGATCCAAAAACGGTGAGAGGGCATAGCCACAACCAGATAAAAACGGGTGACGCGGGCCCTGCCTGCGCCACCTCACGAGACCGTCCAGAAGAGGCGGCCCCGTGTTTCAGGGAGCACCTCCAAGTTCGGTCTGATCTCAACCGCTGGCGTGGCCGGTTCCGGGCACGCCGGCCCGAACTGGAGGCAAAGACCAATGACGACGCTTGTTGCAGCCCGCGGGCTGAAAAAGCGCTTCGGGGATATGACCGCCGTCGACGATGTTTCTCTGTCCGTTTCACGGGGAGAGGTTGTCGGGTTTCTAGGTCCGAACGGGGCGGGTAAATCCACCACGATGAAAATGATCACCGGGTTTCTCGAGCCCGACACCGGCACGGCTGAGGTCGGCGGCCACGATGTCTGGCGCGATCCGGCGGCGGCAAAGGCCAAGCTGGGCTACCTGCCGGAAGGCGCGCCCGCCTATGGCGACATGCCTGTTGCCGATTTTCTGAGCTTTGTCGGTAAGATGCGGGGCCTGCGCAAAGCCGAGCTGACCAACCGCCTTGCCGAAATGGCCGAGCGCGTGCGCCTGACGGAGGTCTGGTCGCGCCCCATCGAGGCGCTGTCAAAGGGCTACCGCCGACGCGTCGGCATCGCGCAGGCGTTGATCCACGATCCGGACGTGCTGATCCTCGACGAGCCGACAGACGGCCTTGACCCGAACCAGAAGCACGAAATGCGCAACCTCATCCGTGAGATCGCGCCCAACAAATCCATCATCGTCTCGACCCACATCCTCGAAGAGGTTGAGGCCGTGTGCTCCCGCGCCGTCATCATCGCGAGCGGCAAAATCGTCGCCGACGCCACACCACGCGATCTTGTCGGCTCGAAAGACGATGGGCGCGCCATCCAGATCCGCATTGGCTCGCCGGAAGAGGCCTCGGTCATCGAGAAGATCAAGCCACTGGCCGAGGGCGCAGAGCTTGAGGTAATGGAGCGAATGAATGGCTCGACCCGCGTACTGCTGCGCTACAATGACAAGCCAGAGGACACGCACGCGATCGAGACACGCCTGAAATCGGCGGATCTGCCCGTTGAGGATGTTGGCATCTATCGCCCGCGCCTAGAAGACGTGTTCCGCGATGTGACCACCCGTATTCACTAAGAGAGGACTTGACCCATGACTGCTTCGCTTTCTTCGGTGAGCGTCGTCTTTGGCCGTGAGTTCCGCGCCTATTTTGCGACGCCGCTTGCTGCGATTTTCCTTGTTGTGTTCCTCGCGCTTGCCGGGGCCATGACCTTCTTTGTCTCCGGCTTCTTTGCCCGGGGCAGCGCCGATATGGCGGCCTTCTTCACATGGATGCCATGGCTTTTTCTCGTGCTGCTTCCAGCCATTGGCATGCGCCTTTGGGCGGAGGAACGCCGCTCTGGCACCATCGAGCTCTTGATGACCATGCCGGTTGCGCCATGGACCATCGTGCTGGGCAAGTTCCTGGCAGGCTGGGCCTTTACCGGCGTTGCTCTCGTGCTGACCACGCCGCTTTGGGTCACGGTCAATTGGCTGGGGAGCCCCGATAACGGCGTCATCGCGGCGGGCTATCTGGGCACCTTCCTGATGGCTGGGGCCTTTCTGGCCATTGCCGCCTGCATCTCGACACTGACGAAGAACCAGGTGATCGCCTTCATCTCGGCCGCCATCGTGACCTTCCTTCTG
The DNA here is from genome assembly GCF_000014045.1 of Roseobacter denitrificans OCh 114. NCBI lineage: Bacteria > Pseudomonadati > Pseudomonadota > Alphaproteobacteria > Rhodobacterales > Roseobacteraceae > Roseobacter > Roseobacter denitrificans. The sequence continues at coordinate 745,692 of NC_008209.1, read as the reverse complement.
GTCACCGCAGGGCTTGAGCTTGTGCTGGGCGCGATCCGCGGCTGGGCACCCTACTGGCTGACGGAAGCGGTCGCGGCCCTGTCGGTGCTCGAACACTTCCAGCGCATCACCCAAGGGCTGATCGAGGCGCCGACGCTGATCTTCTTCGGCTCGCTCATCGTCCTTGCACTCATGATCAACACGTTCCTCGTGGACCTGAAGAAGGCTCAATGACAATGGACCGTTTTACAAAACTCACAAATTGGATCGGCGGCCTGTCGCGCCGCCAGAGGGTCGGGACCTCCATCGCGCTTTGCGCCGTGCTGTTTGTCTCGATCAACATCTTCGCCGCCCGCGCCCTTGATGGATGGCGCGCGGATGTCACCGAAACCCAAGTCTGGACGCTGTCCGAAGGGACGGAGACTTTGCTCTCCGATCTCGCTGAGCCCCTGCACCTGCGGCTCTATCTGTCTGACGGTTTGACGGAGGCTGCACCGCAACTGGCCAGCTACGCCGACCGCGTGCGGGGCATGCTGCAATCCTACGCCGATCAAGCGGAGGGGCAGATCACGCTCGAAGTGATTGACCCTGAGCCCTTCTCGGATGCAGAGGACCGCGCCGTGGGCTTTGGCATCAACCGCATCGCACTGGCGGGCGCGCCTGAGCCAATGTTCTTCGGGCTTGCTGCCACGAATTCCACTGACGGGCGCTCCACGATCCCGGTCTTCTCGCCGGATCGCGAGGCTTGGCTGGAATACGATCTGACCCGGCTCGTGGCCGAGTTGGGCCAGCCCAAGAAGCCCAAGGTCGCGCTGCTCGATGGTATTGGCCTCTCTGGCAATCCGATGATGGGCGGGGCCGAGCAGCAGAGCCTTGCGATGCTGCGCGAGCTTTATGACGTCGAGATACTGTCGGGAGATGTGAACAGCTTCCCCGAAGGCACCGAAGTCGTCGCGGTCGTGCATCCGCAGGGGCTGACCGAGCCGACGCTCTATGCGCTCGATCAGTGGGTGATGGGTGGCGGCGCCCTGATGGCCTTCGTGGACCCCCATGCCGAGACGCAGATGGGCCCGCAAGGCATGCCCGCGCCGGATGCAGCGTCGGACTTCGCGGCGCTTTTTGAAGGCTGGGGCGTCGGTTTTGATGCCACGCAAGCTGTCGCCGATCCGACCTACGCGCTTGCCACGAACCGGCGCGTTCAGGGGCGGGACGTGAATGTCGGCAACCCGGCCTGGCTGCGGCTTGATGCAAGCGCGCTCGATCAGGACAGCCCTGCCCTTGCGCGGCTCTCGGCCATGGTCATGACAACGGCCGGTAGCTTCACGACTGACGAGGATGGTCCGACCCTCACCCCTCTGGCCACCATGTCCGATGCGGCTGTGCTGGCGAGTGCGGCGGATGCATCGAACCGCTTCGGCGATCCCCGCGATCTGCTCACCAGTGGTGAGACGGTTGATTCGGCCCCTGTCGTGATCGCCCGCCTCAGCGGTGCGGTGTCATCGGCTTTCCCGGATGGCAAACCCGAAGGCTCCGAATGGGAGGCCGATCATATTGCCAGCACCGAGGCCGCCAATGTGCTGCTCTCGGGCGACGCTGACATGCTGATGGACCGCAACTGGATCCAACAGCGCAGCATCTTCGGCGCGCAGATCCCGCAGGCCTTTGCCAACAACGGTGATTTCTTCCTGAACGCCGTTGAGCAGATGGCCGGTGGGGCAGCATTGGCCGACCTGCGCGGCCGGGCCGTGGATTGGCGTCCGCTCACCCGGATCGAGGCGATGGAACGCGCCGCGGAGGCCGAGTACCGCGCAACCGAGCAAGCCCTGCTCGACCGCATTTCCGAGACCGAAGCCGCGCTGCGTGACCTTGCGCCGCAGGAGGGTGAAGGGAACGGTCTCTTCAGCGCCGAGATGGTGGCTGAGGCGGAAAACCTGCGTGCCGACCTGCTCGCCGCCCGCGCAGAACTGCGTCAGGTTCAATACGACCTGCGCAGCGATGTGGAGGCGCTTCAGGCCAGTGTGACGACGCTGAACGTGGGCCTCGTGCCCTTCCTGGCAGCCGTCATTGCGCTGTTCTTCGCCCTGCGGCGTCCAAAGCGGACACTGCCGACCCGTTCTGCGGCATAAACAGACATTCAAAGGAGACATCTCATGAACCAGAAGTCTTTTCTGATGCTTGGCGGCGCCACAGCCCTGTCGCTGGTCGCCGCAGGCGCAACGCTCTTTGGGGGTGGCAACGCCCCCGCCTTTGCCGAAGCTGGCGAGCCCCTCTTCCCGGGACTTGCCGACGCCAGCGCCGATGTGGCGAGCTTGGAAATCCGGGAAGGTGATTTCGCCATCACCATCGAGTCCCGGGACGGCGTATTCGTCGACGCAGCCTCCGGTTTCCCAGTTGATCCTGAACCCTTGCGCGACCTTGTCAGCGGCATGACCATGGCCACCATTGCAGAGGCCAAGACCGCCGATCCGGCACGTCATGCTGATCTGCAACTTGCCTCCGTCGGGGCTAACGAAGGTGCCGGAAACGAAATCATCCTGCTGGACGGGGATGGCGACACCCTTGCCCATGTGATCGCCGGCCAAAGGGATTTCACCCTCGGCGGTGTCACCGGCGGTCAATACGTCCGGCGTGGCGATGAAGACGCGACGTGGCTCGTCCACGCGCGGCTTGACCCGCCAAGCTCACGCGCGGGCTGGTTCGACACGCGCTTGATGGAAGTGGACGCTGTCGAGCTCAGTGGCGCGACCCTCACCACAGAAGATGGCAGCGTGATTGCCATGTCGGGCGAAGACGGCACGCTGACCATCGACCCGCTGCTGATGACAGGGCGGGTTCCCGCAGAGAATCAGTTGAACCGGATCGTCCGGCTCTTCGAGACGCTCGACTTTGCGGATGTCCGCACGGGCATGGCGAGCGATAGCGAAGCGGCGGGGCCGTCCCTGCAAGCCAGCCTTGAGGACGGAACAACAATCACTCTATCTCAAGTCAGCGGGTCCGAGGGTGAGGATGAAACACGCTGGTTCCGCATCGACGCAAGCGGCGGCACCGAGATCTCCGAAGAACTCGCCGCGACAACCGCCGGATTTGAGTTTTCGATGTCGTCATCCGACGCCGAAGTCCTTAGCTGGACTTTGGAGGATCTGACCGAGGAAACCGCCAGCTGATTGGAAAGCCGCAGCCAAACGACTTGGCTGCGGCTCAATGTCTGAATTTCAGAGTTGCACACTGAGCAGCGTCCGGACCACGCATGTCGCGCGCTATCAGAAACTGGTTGACGATCCCATTCGAACCAAGGGCGCTGGAGGAGCGCCAAGCATCAGTGTCCCTCGCGCTGATGGGTAGCAGTTCAGGCGAAGCGAACGAGGGTCGCGCCTTGAGCCTCACCGGGCTTTAGAGTGCTGCGCCTTCTCAAGTCTGCATTGAACCCTAACTGACCGATGCTGGACCGAGCAGCAATGACCGCGCTGGCACCCAAGGTGGAAGCCACCAAAAGATAAACGAGGTTCTCCATGAGCTTATGAAAAAGGTCTCTTGCGCAGCAATGGGCTCTTTGACGCCAGCGAAAGAAAACGGCCATATTTTATGCCTGTACTCCCAGACGCGTTGTGCATCCCGACGCCACTGTTCGCAGCGTTGCTTTTACAAAAAGTTCACAAAACTGAAACACGGTTAACTTGAACCTGTATCATTTAAGTTCTCGTTCAACTGACAAAAGGTGCGCTGCCATGCAAAAGAAAGACATCATTCAAGATCCGGCATACGGCAATAAAGCCGAAGCCTTTGAAGCCTTTGACGACATCCCGACCAACCCACACCTCGGGAACACGATCGGTGATGTCATCCACCGTCGCTACGGCCGCCGCGATGTTCTGCGTGGAGCCCTTGGCGTCACCGCAACAACGGCGCTGTTTGGGACCTCTGCCCTGGTCGCGCCCAAGACCGCACAGGCAGCGACGGCCGCGGATAGCCGATACAGGTTTGACGAACTCCAGTGGGGTAATGACGCCTCGCACCATATCGCAGACGGCTATAACGCTGATATCCTCGTCCGCTGGGGTGATCCGATCACGGCAGATGCGCCTGAATTTGACGTGATGAACCAAACGCCTGAGGCTCAGTCCCAGCAGTTTGGCTACAACAACGATTATGTCGGATTTGCCGAAATTGAGCCGGGCCGTGGCATGCTCTGTGTCAATCACGAATACACGAACGAAGAGGTCATGTTCCCGGGTCTGGGACGGCAGGACCGCGCGGGGTTCGAGGGGATGACCGAAGACCTTGTGAACATCGAAATGGCTGCACACGGCGGCTCTGTTTTCGAGATCCAGAAAGACGCAACTGGAAAATGGTCGATCAACCGCAACAACCCGGCGAACCGCCGCATCACGGCCAACACCCCCATGACATTTGACGGCCCGGCCGCAGGCCACCCGCGCCTGCGCACCTCGGCTGATCCGGCGGGCATGACCGTTCTGGGCACCATCAACAACTGCGCAGGCGGCATGACGCCCTGGGGGACTTACCTGATGGCCGAAGAGAACTTTCACGGGTACTTCTGGTCCGACAAGCTGGACGCTGACGGCAAAGTCGATGTCTCGGAACAGCCAGAAGGCGAAAAGATGGCGCGCTACGGCGTGCCCGGGCGCTGGTATGCCTGGGGTCAGTACCATGACCGCTTCAACATCGATAAAGAGCCGAACGAGCCCAACCGTTTTGGTTACATTGTCGAGGTCGACCCAATGAACCCCAACGCAATGCCGATCAAACATACGGCCTTGGGGCGCTTCCGTCACGAAGGGGCTGAGACGACGGTAGCGTCTGATGGTCGTCTGGTGATCTACTCGGGCGACGACAACCGTTTTGACTATCAATACAAATGGGTGTCAGCGGAGCCAGTCACCGAGGCCAACAGCCATTTCGGGTCAAGCCTGTTGTCCGAAGGCACGCTCTTCGTGGCCCGGTTCAACGATGATGGTACGATTGATTGGTTGCCACTCGTCCACGGCGAGGGCCCGCTGACGGCCGAGAACGGGTTTGATAGCCAAGCTGATATCGCCATTGATACACGGCTTGCTGCAGATGCTCTTGGCGCCACCCCGATGGACCGTCCCGAAGACGCGCAACCCGGCCCGGATGGGACGGCCTACCTGATGCTGACCAACAACTCGCGCCGCAAGCTGGATCAGGTAGACGCGGCCAACCCGCGCCCCGAGAGCAACTTTGGCCATATCATAGAAATCAAGGAAGAGGGCCAGAACCATTCCGCGACCCGTGGCACTTGGTCCATTCTGGTACTGTGTGGCGATCCCACGATTGAAGAGGTCGGGGCGATGTGGAACCCGGAAACCTCCGAAAACGGTTGGTTCAGTTCGCCTGACAATTGCGCATTTGATGCATCCGGGCGTCTCTGGATCTCTACCGATCAGGGGTCGGGCTGGGGCCGCACCGGCAAGTCCGATGGTCTGTACGCGCTGGAAACCGAGGGCGACCTGCGGGGGCACTCAAAGCTGTTCTTCCGCTGCCCGGTGGGCGGGGAGCTGTGCGGGCCATATTTTGCGGATGAGAGCCGGACGCTGTTTCTCGCTGTGCAACACCCCGGCACAGATGGCACGAGGGACCTGAAGGGCTTTGAGCGCGACTCGACTTTCGAAGACCCAGCAACCCGGTGGCCCGACTTTGATGATGCCATGCCGCCGCGCCCATCTGTCGTTGTGGTAACCAAACAGAATGGCGGCGTTATTGCGGTGTGAAGGGAACATTCAAGACCCCAGCTCTCGCCGGGGTCTTGAGCCTGCGCGAGATTCATTGACTTCACCAGTCAAAAGCCAAACACGCCTCGGTTCGCTCTTGCTCGTATTCCAATTTCTACGAAAAGCTCCCGAAAACACGCGAGCAAAGCCGCTAAACCTTAGGTCCGCTCACGATCTTTCGTGACCGGCCCATGCCCGCCATTGAGCGCACCATGCCGCCGCTGCCCGTCAAACCAACCGTTCGCTGCGACCGCGAAAAATGAAAAAGCGCGAACTCACAGACTGCGGGACAAAACCGCCCGATGCTGGCGCAGCTAAAATGACTTTGACCAAACAGCCAAGCCGACACATTTGGTTTCGAGCTAGGCTTGCCCTACGATAATTTCGTTCTTGCGCTACCAAATCCCTGAACAAAGACTGGCTTTCCACAAGCAGAAAAATGCAGATAAAAAGTTGCAAGAGCCTTTTCTATGCCGCAATGCAGCATAGGTTAAAAATTTTCTATACTGCCAAACAATCGGGTCGTCGTCTTTGCCAAGCAAGAAAGTTGATATCGCACTGCAAGGGGGAGGCTCTCATGGTGGCTTCTCTTGGGGTGTTATTGACCGCCTACTTGAGCTTGAAGATATCGAGATCGTGGGAATTACGGGAACCAGCGCAGGCGCAATGAATGCTGTCGCACTGGCACAAGGCCTGACGCAGAACGGGCCACAGGGCGCGCGCGACCTGCTGCGACGGTATTGGACGAATGTGAGACGAGCCAGTCGGGTGAGCCCCTACAAAAGGACAATCTGGGATCGATTGCGGGGCACCTGGAGCTTCGAAAATTCTCCCGGTTTCATCATGTCGCAGTTCGCGCGACAACTCGCGTCGCCCTATCAGTTCAACCTGATGAACATAAATCCGCTGCGCGACATCGTCCGGGGCTGTTTTGATTTCGACGTGATCAACTCAGATGCAGGCCCCCGTGTGTTTCTGTCGGCAACAAATGTCAGAACGGGTCGGTCAAAAATTTTCCGCCAACCCGATCTAAGCGCCGATACGGTTATGGCGTCCGCCTGTCTTCCGCATGTTTTCAAAGCGGTTGAAATTGATGGGGAAGCCTATTGGGACGGCGGATACATGGGCAATCCACCACTCTTTCCGCTGGTCGACGAGACAGATGCGCTCGATACGATCTTCGTGCAGGTCAACCCGTTTGAGCGCTCAGATATCCCGACAACCCCGTATGAAATCGAAAACCGACTTAATGAGATCACGTTCAACGCAAGCCTGATGCGGGAATTGCGCGCGCTTGGGTATCTCTGGGAAGTCATCCAGCATGAGGGTCTTGACCGCGCCGCCTACAACGATGGTCACATGCATCGCATTCACGCAACCCAAGCGATGAGTGAGCTTCGCGTGTCCAGTAAAATGAACACTGAGATGGAATTTCTCGAGTGCCTTTTCGAGTTGGGCCGCGACACAACAGAAGAATGGATCAAAACGACCTGGTCAGATGTCGGCAAAAAAACGACATGGCGTGCAAAGGAGATATTCGAGGAAAGTGTAAGGCCCGCCCATTTGCGCGGTGGGGTCAGACAAAGGCCCGACCCATAATGGATATTTTCGCTGTTCTTTTCTGCCTCGGCCTATTGATGTTCCTCGCGTTTCGAGGCGTAACGCTCTTGATCCTGGCACCCGCGCTCGCAGTCTTGGCAGCGGCGCTGACTGGGGCATTGCCCCTGCTTGCCACGTTCACGCAAGTTTTCATGACCAGCACCGGCGACTTCATCGTATCGTTTTTCCCTCTTTTCTTCCTCGGCGCGATCTTCGGGAAATTGATGGATGACAGCGGGTCGGCCCGGTCGATTGCACAGTGGGTGATCGCAAGACTTGGGACGGACAAGGCAATCCTCGCCGTTGTGCTTTGCTGCGCGGTCCTGACCTATGGTGGCGTGTCGCTTTTCGTTGTGGCCTTTGCAATCTTTCCTATTGCTGCGGCCCTTTTTCGGGATGCAGACATCCCCAAACTGTTGATACCAGGGACATTGGCGCTTGGTGCATTTACATTTACGATGTCGGCCCTGCCCGGCACACCGGCAATCCAAAACGCGATCCCGATGCCCTTCTTTGGAACGACCGCCTTTGCTGCACCGGTTCTAGGGATCGTAGCTGGCATCGTGATGGCTGGATTGGGTATGGCATGGCTCAACCGTCGTGCATCGCAAGCAGCACGGGCCGGTGAAGGATACGGTGACCATGATGATGCGCCGAAGCCGGTTGACACCGAAACACACGCGCGGTCCCAAGGCGAGGGTTTCGATATCAACGAGATTGATTTCGCAATGGATGAGAAAACGGATTCGCCCGGTTTCGCCACAGCCATCGCACCGGTCATATTGGTTGTGGTGACGAATTTTCTGTTCTTACAAGTTGTCGTACCGCAGATGGAGACAGGCTATCTGGCCGAACCCCTCTTTGGTCAGATCACGATCGAAGCCGTACGCGGCATATGGTCGATTGTCTTTGCCCTCACCATGTCGATTCTGTTTCTGCTTGCTGTGAACTGGCGGCGCCTGAAGAGCATTAAAACGAGCCTGAACAAAGGCGCGGATGCAGCCGTTCTTCCGATCTTCAATACTGCAAGCCTTGTGGGGTTCGGAGCGGTCATTGCCGCTTTGCCCGTTTTTCAGTCCCTCACCGATGCGATGCTGGGGTTTGGCGAAGGCAATCCCCTCGTGGCTGTCGCTGTTTCGGTCACAACGCTGTCGGCGATCACTGGTTCGGCCTCGGGCGGCATGAGCATCGCGCTTGATGCTTTAGGGTCTCAGTTTGTCTCTCTGGCCGCGGCCACCAACACGTCACTTGAAGCGATTCACCGCGTGACATCCGTGGCGTCGGGGGCGCTTGACGCCCTGCCTCACAACGGTGCAGTCATTACCGTCCTGGGCATTTGCGGTCTGTCCCACAAGGAGGCGTATGGCGACATCTTTGTCGTGGCCGTGATTGTCCCTATGCTTGCCCTCGTGGCAGTAATCTTGCTGGCGACATTCTTAGGTGGAATTTGACACGGGCAAACAGAGAATGATCCGCCAATAACGAACCTTGCCAGCCTTGCCGAACTTGTCGCCGACATTGTCGACGCGGGCGTGATACTGCTTCTCACCGTAGGTCTGTTTAATCTTGTTGTGCGAACCGTCAGGCTAAAGATGGCCGGAGAAAGCCCGGCAGTCGTGTTCATAAGGTTCAGGATCAATCTCGGCCAACTGATTTTGCTTGCGCTTGAAATCCTTATCGTCTCGGATATTTTGCACAGCATTGCACATCGAACGTTGGAAGATCTCATCGTTCTTGGCGCGATCGTAGTCATCAGAATTCTGCTCGCCTATTTCCTCGACCGTGAACTGTCACGTCTGGATGCGCGAATATCCACGATCGCGAGCTTGCGCGAATGAGCAAACGACGGCCCTCTTGGGCTGTTGTTGCATGTGGCGACAAACTATAGGAAAATCTGTTCCAGCACATGGCATGTCGACGGGCATGCGGCTACAACAGGTAATCGTATCGTGTTGAGAAAAGCCCTTTTGGCGACCGCTCTTACCTGCGCCGGCTGCACCGATATCCCGGACCATGTGGCTTTTGGTGCGCCTTATGTGAATGCACGGATCGAGCAAATCTTTGTGACGGGTGGACGTGTACCGAGCGCGATAGAACCTGACCTAAGGCAAGACCGTAGTGCGGAGCCGCGCTCTGCGCGTTTCGATGTGTCGATTCCACCAACGCATTAACTGGGGCAGATCGAGTGGCCTGACGGGACGGCTGATACGGCGACCGATTTCGCGGTTGTGGCGCAACAGGATTTCTCCTCGACACAGACCTTTATTAGGACAATCGCGCAAAAGCCCGGTCGGGAAGTAGTCTTGTTCATACACGGCTACAACACGACCCCCTCAGAGGCACTTCACCGTTTTGCTCAGGTCAGCCATGACTTGCAGATTTCGATCCCAAAGCTGTTGTTCGCATGGCCCTCCGCCGGCATTGCCACGGGGTATGTCTACGACCGCGATAGCGTCTTGTTCTCGCGCGACGCACTGGCCGACCTGCTCACCGCGCTCAGTCGCGAAACAAATAAAGAAGTCCGACTGATTGCGCATTCCATGGGCGCACATCTGACGATGGAGGTCCTGCGTCAACTTGCGATTTCGGGGCGGCGCGATGTGCTCAACAAAATCAGTTCGCTTGCACTATTGGCACCAGACAGTGACCCTGACATCTTTCGCGCGCAAGCGCAGGCTACGATGCCACTGCCTGATCCTTTCGTTATCATGACGACACAGAATGATCGTGCGCTGAATGCCTCGGCCTTTATCAACATTGGTCGCCAAAAGGTCGGAGACCTCAGCCGGGCCGAAGATATCGAGGCGTTTGACATCACCATCTTTGATTTTACTGCGCTGGCTGACGGATCAAACCGCGATCATCTGGTACCCTTCACCTCGCCCGCGGCGATTTCGGTTCTGCGTAATCTCGTGCAATCCGGGGAACGCGGGCGTCCTGACCTGTCTCAGTTTACGCTTGGGGTAGACGGAATTTTCCGTGCAAAACCATCGGGCGCGCGCGGATAAATCCGCGCAGTCGACGCCGGCTTTTGTGTGTCATGCCATGCCGTCCGTTGTGTTTTGGACAAGAACAGATCAGGCGCTCTTTTCCTGGCGGCTGGTTGGCACCTCCTTGGACATCGGCGTATGCATCAGCAACGTATAGAGCACCGGCACGAAACCAAGGGTAAAGATCGTCCCGACAATCAGTCCAAAAGCAATGACGCTCGCCATCCCGTAGAAGAGGGCGCCCCCGAACAGGATCAGAGACACCAGCCCCAGCACCGTCGTAAGCGTGGTCATCAGAATAGGCCGCAGACGTGCAAGGCAGGCCCTTACCACTGCTTCGCGCGGGGGATGACCTGCTGCGTTCTCAATCTCGATCCGGTCGATCAGAACACTGCCGTTATTGATCAGAATGCCGGCGAGACTGAAAAAGCCCAACAGCACCATGAAACCGTAAGGTGCTCCCATGATGACAAGGCCCAGCGTCCCGCCGATCATGACAAGCGGAATCGTCGCAATGATGATCCCGCCGCGTCGGAACGAATTGAACTGCCCCACGAGAAGGATCACGATCCCCGCGAGTGCGATCGGCAATAAGCCGAACAGGTTTTCGTTGGCCTCGGCCTGATCCCGGATTTCACCTCCCACTTTCCACCTGTGCCCGGCAGGCAGGTTGAGCGCTTCCAGCGTGGGTTGCAACGCCTCTAACAATTCTGGAGCCGTCAGCGTTTAGTGGCGCGCTTCGACGGTGAGCGTCCGCTGCTGGTCAAGCCGTTTGATTCGGTTGGGCAGCCACTCCCCTTCGAAGGTCGCGACCTGACCAAGGCTCACGAAGTCGCCCGTTGCAGGCGCGTAGACCTGCGCCCGCTGCAAGGCCGCAATAGAAAACCGCATATCATCAACGCCGCGCAAGACGATTGGAATAACACGATCCCCTTCGCGGTAGGTGCTGACAACCGTGCCCGAGAATATGGTTTCAAGCGCACTGGCCACATCACTGGATGTCACGCCTGCACGCCTTGCACGGGCCTGATCTACATTGACCGACAAAGACAGAACTTCGTTTTCCCAATCCTGCTTGATGCCAACCGTGCGAGGGATGTCGTATAGGCCGTTCACGATGGTCTCGGCTGCCGATGTGAGAGCTTCGGCGTTTGGACCGATCACTTCGATTTCAATGATGCCCGGTTCGGTCGAGCCGAACCACATCCGTTTGGCGTCACCGACAGCGCCGGGAATGCTTGCATCCATGAAAGCGTTCACACGGTCACGAACGGGTCCAACGTCCTCTACGCTTTCTGTATTGATCAGCGCAAACGCCCGCTGCGGGTCTGGATCGACGGGGCTGATGGCCAAAAAGAACCGCGGACCGTCGTAACCGACGTAGGCAACATGTGAGGTGATTTCCGGGTTCTCCGCCGGGTCGGCCAGCCAGCGGGTGAGTTTCCTCAACTCGCGTTCGGTTTCGCGCTGGTCTGTCCCCGCCTCGAAGTCGAGGTAGACTAGGATCTGGTTCCGGTCGCCCAAGGGGAAGAACTCGGTCTTCACTGTTCCAAGCAACTGGATCGAACCCACGAAGGCGGCAATCGTTACCTCGACCACCGCAAGGCGTGCATTAAGCGTCAGCTCTAACAGGCGGCGATAAATCTTGTAGATCGCCCCATCAAAACGGCCGTCATCCGTCTGGTTCTGTTTTGGTTCCACCCTGAGAAACCAGGCACACATCGCGGGTGTCACGGTCATTGATAAAAACCAGGACCCCAGCGGAAGGATCGCGACGACCTGTGCCAGCGACCTTACAAAGTCGCCTGTCCCGCCCGGTGTCAACAACATGGGCAGAAAGGCAAAGATCGTTGTAAGAGAGGACGTCAAAAGCGGTACGGCAAGCGCCGCGACGGATTCGGAGACGGCCTTGACCCGGTCAACACCCTGTTCCAGCCGCACGCGGATATCCTCGGCAACAACGATCCCATTGTCCACCAGCAGGCCGAGGGCAACGATCATCGCGGCAATCGACATGCGTTGCAATTCGACGCCGGCAAAGCTCATGACAACCACGCCCAAAAGCATCGTGAGCGGCACGAATGAGCCGACGATCAGCCCGGTGCGCAGCCCCAGAAAAACCATGACAACGGCCAGAACGATTGCAAGCGTCTGATAGACGTTCGACACCGCCGATTGCACCGCCGCCTCGATCAGGTCTGGCTGGAAGGTTGCGTAATCAAGGACAAGACCGATGGGCAATTCTTGCTCTGCTTCATCAAGCAGGGCTGTCAGTTCAGGCCCTCTTCGTCGTTGACCGTTGGGCCACGCGTGCCTTCGGGCAGATTCGGGCGCAGATCATCGATCTTGTTGCGGATGTCCTGAAACACAGGCTCCAGATCGTTTACCTCGTCATGAATATCGACAAAAACCTTGACCGCTCCGGATTTTGACGTGGACCGGATTTCGTCAATCTCCGCGATTTCGCGCATCGCATTCTCAATTGGAACGGCGATAAGCTCTTCGGCTCGCGTTGCCGACATGCCCGGGAAAGATGCGTCAATACTGGCCGTGCGGATAGCGATGCTCGGGTCCTCAGAGCTGGGATAGTTTAGGAACATCGTGATCCCCATGGCCACAAGCAGGAAAATACCAATGATGGTGATGCGCGAGTTCTCGATCGCGATACGTGCAAAGTTCATGGCCTCATTCACCCAATAGCTTCACAGATTGCCCGTCGTGCAAAAAACTGACACCGGCGGACGCAACGACGTCCCCGGCTGAAACACCCTACACGATGCTCACCAGATTGTTTAACGCGGTGTCCGCGCCCCTTACCGGTGTTTTGCGAACTACGCGTGCGGCAGGATCAAAAATGAACACATAACCGGGGGCGTTTTCGTCACCCGGCGCGATGGCCGTCAGGGGCACCAGATAGCCGGTTTCACTTGAGGCGCTCTCCACTGTGATCTGTATTTCTGCGGACATACCGGGGATGAGCCCGGCGGGCCCATCCAAAAGGGCGGCGCGGATTTCCACCGCGTTTGCAGACCCAGATGCCTGTCCGATCTCAATGGCCCTTGCAGTGCATCCGCATCCCGCCACGGTTGGAACACTGACGTCAGCCGTCGTTCCAAGAAAAATGCGACTGACCATGGCGTCCGGCACAGATGCGACGATCTCAAGCGCGCCTTGTGCGTTTAGCTGAAACAACGCCTGCCCCGCTGGCACATCCTGAAATGGATCGACATCGCGGCTTGCGACCACACCGTCAAAGGGCGCGGTCAGAACCGCATTATTCAAATTGCGTTCTGCCGTACTCAGCCGTGATCTTGCGAGATCCAGCTGTGCATCCGCGCCTTCTGCGGCGGCAATCGCCTGATCCAGGGCCGCCTGCGCAACCCAGCCCCTTTCGAAAAGTGTGCTTTGACGGTCCAACTCCGCCTGTTTCTCTGCCCGACGCGCTTGTGCACTCACGAGTTCAGCCATGGCAGCGTCGCGATCAAACTCGAATGGACGATTATCCAGTGTCGCAAGGACGTCGCCGCGCAATACCTTTTCACCGGCTGTGACGTTCACACTTTCAACGGTGCCCGTAAGAGAGAAACTCAACGCAGATGTGTCGGAGGCGACGAGTGTGGCAGAGTAACTGCGCATGTCACCGCTCGCAGGTTCGGTCACGGTGTAAGTCTTGATGGCGCGCACACGTTCTTGGGTGACCTCGGTTTCGTTTTCCTCTTTGCAGCCCGAAAGAGCGAACGATACGATGGCCAAAAAAATATTGCGGACCATTTTTGGTCAACCTCCAGTTGGCCGCTCCTGCGGTCACTAACTCTGTTAATGCGGTCAACGGGCGTTCGGTCCACCACAGGTCTGTCTTGGCGTCCAAAAGCACGTGAATTCTCAGGGTGGCAGGTAACACAGCAGTGCAAAGTGGCAACGTTGGCGTAGGTTATTGGCAAGCTGAGGAGGGTAATCGTATCGAGGCCTTCTCTCGCGCATGATCGCTTGACCCCCTGAAACTGCAAAGATTTGCTGTTCGACGATGTTCTGTGGGTAGAGCAGGCGCGCAGGGACCATGCCGAGTTTGTTTCCAATATGCAGCAACGCGGCGTTGAAGTTCTCGATATACAAGATCTCTTGGCTGAGGCGCTGAACGACGCGAAAGCCCGGTCCTTCATGCTCGACCGGATCATTGCGCCAGAGACTGTCGGTATTGGCTTTGCCAAGCGCATGCGCCCGTGGCTGGACGAGATGGAGGCGGCGGATCTGGCGAGCCACATGTTGGGGGGCATCGTCTTTGCCGATCTGCCTGAGCAGATTATTCCCTCTCAATTCAGGCACATGATCCCGAATAATGACTTTGTCCTACCCGCCGTGCCAAATGCCCTGTTTCAAAGGGATCCATCATGCTGGATGTTTAATGGCGTTACCATGAACCCGATGTTCTGGCCTGCGCGAAAGCCTGAAACGCTCATCATGCGGACGGTGTACAGGTTTCACCCTATGTTCAAAGACGCCGAATTCGAGGTCTGGTGGGGTGACGAAGACAAAGACTACGCCAACGCGTCGATTGAGGGGGGTGACGTGCAGCCTGTCGGAAACGGTACTGTTTTCATCGGCATGGGGGAACGCACAACCCATAAAGCGGTGACGCTTGTCGCAAAATCTCTGTTAGCCAAGGGCGGCGCACAAAGGGTTGTCGCCTGTGCCATGCCAAAAAGCCGCGCAGCAATGTATCTCGATACTGTTTTTTTCGTGCCTTGCTTACGACAAAGTCACGGCATTCTCCGAAGTTGCGGACCAGGTGACATGCATTTCGCTACGCCCGGACGACAAAGGCGGTCTGGATGCGCGTGTAGAAGAAGGGCATCTCTTCGATGTTTACAAAGACGCCTTGAATTTGAAAGACCTATTGGTCATTCCCACGGGTGGAGACGCGTTTCAGGCGGAACGCGAGCAATGGGACGACGGTAACAACGTGGTCGCGATGGAGCCAGGCGTGGTCATCGGGTACCGCCGAAACACCTACACGAACAAGCTGATGCGCGATGCCGGCGTCGAAGTGATCGAAATTTCCGGGCAGGAACCGGGACGAGGTCGTGGCGGCGGACATTGTATGACCTGTCCTATTGAACGCGACCCCGCTTACTAAAACGCGCGTGTTCAGATTTTTTGTGACACGCGCGCGGCCAGGCTGCGGCGCTTTGGGAACACCAGGAAGCAGACCATGACAGACACCACGAGAGCAAACGCACAGTCGACTCCGTCTGCGCGCAAAATATCGCTTCCGGCGCTCACGGCTATGGTCGTTGGTTCAATGGTCGGGGCGGGTATTTTCAATCTGCCCGCCCGTTTCGGGTCTGCGACAGGTCCTTTCGGCGCAATCATCGCATGGATGATTGCCGGAACCGGAATGTACATGCTGGCGCGTGTGTTTCAGTTTCTGGCGCAGCGACGTCCCAATCTGGATTCGGGCGTTTTTGCTACGCCAAGGCGGGTTTTGGCAGCTATGTGGGCTTTTTATCTGCATCTGGCTATGGGGCCAGCGCGATGCTCGGCAACGTGTTTTACTGGGTGTTGATCAGTGCGACGTTAAGCCTTTTCTTCCCCGCCTTTGGTGACGGCGGTACAATTCTCGGGATTGTCGTTTCGCTCATCGGCATATGGACGTTCCACTTTATCATTCTGCGGGGCATCCAAGAAGCGGCTTTCATCAACACTGTTGTTTCAATCGCCAAACTTGTCCCGCTTTTCGTGGCGATAACCGCGATGGTTTTTGTGTTCAACTGGGACACATTCAGCGCAAATTTCTGGGGCGGGGCCGACATGCCCGAGAAGTCACTGCTCCTTCAGGTGCGGGATACGATGCTGATCACGGTCTTCGTTTTCATCGGCATTGAAGGCGCAAGTGTCTATTCACGGTATGCCAAAACACGTCGGGACGTCGGCAGCGCGACCATCTTGGGTTTTGTCGGCGTGTTGGGCATCATGGTCGCCATCACGCTTTTGCCCTATGGAATCATGCCCCAGTCCGCGGTGGCTGATCTGCGCAAGCCCTCCCTTGCAGGCGCTTTAGAGGCCACTGTGGGCGCGTTGGAAACCCTGTTCATCTCAATCGGAGTTCTGATTTCGGTTCTGGGCGCTTATCTTACCTGGTCGCTGCTGGTTGCCGAAGTGCCTTACGCCGCCGCGAAATCAAAGGATATGCCAAGCGTGTTCGGACGCGAGAACGCGCAAAATGTGCCGGCGAATTCACTGTGGCTCTCGAACAGTATCATATCAGTTTTTCTGATCTCGACCTATTGGTCCGCTGATGCGTTCAACTTCATGCTGGACATGGCGACCGTCGCATCTCTACTCCCATACTCGCTGGTCGCTGGCTACGGCATCCTTCTCACCCGTTCCAACGAGATTTATGGCGATGAACAGGGCAAACAGAAACGCGACAGTATTTTCGCATGGGTCGCCGCGGTCTATGTGGTGTTCATGTTCGTCGCTGCAGGGTTGAAATACATCATCCTGGTGGCGGTCATCTATGCGCCTCTGACCGTTCTCTACTTTTGGGCACGTAAGGAACAAAACCTGCCTTACTTCACAAAAGTGGAATTGATCGTTTTCGGCATCGTTCTTCTAGTGGCCGCTATCGGCGTCTATGGCCTTTTTTCGGGTGCTATCACTCCGTGAACACAGCAATGGTTCGGTAAGATGAACACCCTAGCATGCCAACCGATCCTTGTCGCACTTCGCCAATAAGCTGTTGTATCAAGAAGGACGACTGCCTTCAGGATGCGGGCTCGTGTATGACCTTTGACGCTTTTGACCTGCTCCCCTGAGACGTCCGGCATTTGGGGTTGGCCTGTTCTCCAACTAAGGAGATCGGAAATACCTCAACAACCGGATCGGAGCTGATGGTGCCGTGCTGAAACTGTTTCAGAGGTCGAAGCGGAGCTTTAGATAACTCGCAGCCGCAAGGAACACGCTTAAAAGCATCGCAACCCATCGCGCAATCAAGAAAGTTGAGCCGGCAGCCTGATAGGTGGTCGGCGCAACATTCCGGTACAAAGCGGACCCATGCAACAGGGCCGTTCAAACTCGTTAAAAGCGCGAAACTCAAACCATTTTTTTGCGGCAGCCAAAATATTTTTTCGAAGAACGGGACAGAGTTGCCTCTGACTTTTCCATCGTCGCCAATGCTGCGTGCACAAGCGGACATGACATGTGATGCGGCTTTCAATTCGCGCCGATCAAGACCCTTCCGGGCGGTCCAATGTCTTTTCGCACAGTTTATTCACGGCGCCATGTAGCAGGATCGTCAGAACTGCAAGCACGATCAGAGCGGCGAACATAAGGTCTGTTTTGGCCCGGCCATTGGCCAAAAGCATAAGATACCCCAAGCCCTTTGACGCACCGACCCATTCACCAATGATAGCACCGATGGGGGCGTAAACCGCCGCGAGCCTCAAGCCGGATGCAAATCCCGGTAAGGCTGCGGGAATCCTGATGTGCCACATAATGCGCGCAGGACTTGCGCCCATCACCTTGGCCAAACCGATCCAGTCGCGGTTCGTGCGCATCAGGGCGTCAAAAAAGGACGACGTGACGGGAAAGTAAATGATGATTATGGCCATCGTGACTTTGGACCAAAGGCCGAAGCCCAGCCAAAGGGTCAAGATCGGTGCCAGTGCAAACACCGGCACCGCTTGGCTGAACACCAGGATAGGACGTACCAGCGCGCGTGCCGTTGGGGACGCGACCAGCCCGATGGCGGACACGAACCCAAGTGCGGCACCCAGCACGAGGCCGATGAGCACTTCGGCCATCGTGACCAACGCATGCTCCGTCAGAAGGGCACGGCTTTCCCAGATTGTCTGCCCGACCAGCGCAGGGGGCGGCAGGATGAAACGGGCGACACCCGTGGCCCAGATCACCGTCTGCCAGAGCACCAAAACCAGACATGTCGCCGCCAGGCCTGCCCGCCATCCGGTCATTTTGCGACCGCAAAGCCGGCCCATGAGGCGTCAAAGAACGCACGCTCCAAACGCACCGCTTCAGTGAAGGTCGCAGTGACATCTTCGCGGGCGTCATCGTCAAGCGTCTCCCAAATTACATCCAGCTGATCGCGCAAATAGGCGACGACCTGCGCAAATCCATCGCCCGAATGCAGGGATATCCACTCCCCCAGCCAAAACGGCAGATCGTCTGCGCGGCCTTCAACCGGGGTGGCCCAATCGAGATAAATCCATTCGGCAACCACGAGAACCGACAGCATAATCTCATAGCGGCCCGAGCGGCGGGCTTGATCCATCAGGTTTTGAAACGCGATCGTCTCAGGTGCTGCCGGCGCACTCATCGAAATCTCCAAGGCCTGTGCAGATCGCAGGAAATAGGTGTTTTCCGGGCCACAGATCACACCCAGAAACTGCGCGCCGGGCACGGCGTCTTGCAGTGTGGGCGCATGAGCCACGGCGGATGCCAAAAGCCGCACAAACCCCTCGATGAATTGGTAGTCCTGTTGCAAGTATCCCGACATCTTTTCACGGCTCAGGCTCCCATCGGCCAAGGCATTGGTGAACGGATGATACGTGGCGGCGTGCCAGTCCTGCGCCACAAGTGATTGCAGATATTTTGTTGCGCTCATGTCGGCCTCCGAAGTTGATCAAACAGATCTGTTTGCGTGCGCACGACATCCGGTGCGTAGATGTCGCGCGGAATGGTGGTGCGCGGGGCAGCGACCTCGACAAGACCTGATGGGGTCATGATGAGGATTTTCTGGCCCAATCGCGCGGCTTCGTTCGGGTCATGTGTGACCAGCAACACTGTGCGGCCCGTCAAAAGCTCTGCTGTGAGTTCCTGCATCTGCGCACGGTTTAGCGCGTCGAGCGCTGAAAACGGTTCGTCCAGCAACACAACCGCGCGGTCCTCCATCAAGGTACGGGCCAACGCCACCCGTTGACGTTGGCCGCCTGACAAAGCCCGGGGCAGTTTGTCAGCATGATCCGCCAAGCCCACTTGAACAAGCCTGTCGCGGGCTCGGTCCTTGTCCGGACGCTCCCCCCGCAATCGCGCGCCAAGCATGACATTGTCCAACACGCTCAGCCAGGGCATCAACAAATCCTGCTGCGCCATCATGGCAACACGACCGGGATCGCTGAGGCTCCCGTCAAAGGTAACGCCCTCGGCCAGCCCCGCAAAGAGGCGCAGTACCGTGGATTTGCCAACGCCACTTGCTCCCAATAGGCAGGTCCAGCTCTGCGGTGTCAGAACCAAATCGAGCTGCGAAAAAATCGGCATGCCGTCGATTGTCGCGGATCCTGTCATTCGCAAGGGTTGGTTCACGGATCAAGTCCCATATCCCAAAACCCGACCTCCAGCTGTGTCGCCATCGCGAACCGCGCCTGAAGACTTGCCCAACGGGGGCTGGTTGCCGGATCATTTCCGATGCGTTGCGCGACTGCCCCATCCATCAGCTCGCCCACATCGTGGCAAACCTGCTGATACTCGGCACTGGCATAGGTGTTGATCCAGTCGGCGTAGGTGTCCGACGTCTTGGTGGCGGCCAAATGCGTGCCGATTTCACCGTAGCCCATGACACAAGGGGCCAAGGCCGCCAGCAAGTCCAACAGATCGCCGGAATGGCCCGCATCCAACACATAGCGGGTGTATGCCAGATTTTCCTGCCGTTCCTGCGTGGCAAACAGCGTCTCCTCATCAATCCCGGCCTCTGCGCAGATTTTGATATGCAGGGCGAGTTCCTCATTGATCAACCCGTTCACCGTACCAGCGGCCAAACGCATTTCCGCGACCGTATCCGCCTTGGTCACCGCCAGAGCCCAAGCGCGCGAAAAGTGGATCAGAAAGACGTAATCCTGTTTCAGATAATGCAGGAAGGCGGCGTGAGGCAGCGTACCGTCGCCCAAGCCCTGCACAAATGCATGACGGGTATAGGCGGGCCAGACAGGCGTGTTATCCCGCAAGGCCGCGAAGGTTTTACCGTAGGTCATTCTGCCCCCAGATCGACGGCAAGGGCCGAGACAGGGCGCGTGCCTTCAACCAGACCACTCTCGGCAAGAAACGCTTCGAACCGTGTGTAGCGCCCTTCATCCAGCGCTTCAGGGCGCAAGGCAAAACGGGGCAGCGTATCAACCCACGCCCTTGCGTTCAGTTCGTCGTCCAGCTCGGGCGCGTAGCCTTTGAACAGCTCCCATGATGCCTGCGGGTTGTTGACGATATATTGTGTTGCCAGTTCCGTCGCACGCAAAAAGCGGCGGACCTGATCGGTATCCATCCGGTCGGGATTCGCCACGTAGATCAATTCGTCATAGGTCGGCACGCCCTCTTCCTCGACGTAAAAACAGCGTCCCTCAACGCCCTCGATTTCCATCTGATTCAGCTCAAAATTGCGGTAGGCTCCGATGACTGCATCAACCTGACCCGACATCAACGACGGGCTGAGCGAGAAGTTCACATTGACCATCTCGACATCGTCCAGCGCGACACCATGGCGACCCAGCATCGCGCTTAGAACCGCCTCTTCGACGCCCGCCACGGAAAAGCCGATCCTGCGGCCCTTGAGCTGGCTGATCTCTGTGATGGGGCCGTCTTTCAGAACCAACAAGCAGTTGAGCGGCGTTGCCACCAAGGTGCCCACACGGATCAGCGGCAGACCTTCGGCAACGTGCAGATGTTGGCTCGGTTGATAGCTGACGGCGATGTCGCCTTGGCCAGCCGCCACGAGTTTCGGCGGGGCAGATGGATCAGCGGGGGGTATGATCTCGACCTCAAGGCCTTGATCAGCGAAATAGCCCAGTTCTTCGGCCACGATGATCGGACCGTGATCGGGGTTTATGAACCAATCCAGCAGCAGGGTCATCTTGTCTTGAGCGAAGGCTGGTGTCGCGACACATAGCGCCGCTGCGGTGATGATGTATTTCATGGGGGTTTCCTTATTCTCCGAGAGCGAGAAGTTTGATCTCGCCCTGCCAGTGTTGTGAAAGCCGGTCCGCCGCCTGCCAGGCACGCAGGCCAGAACGGCAGGCCAGAACGGCACGTTGGTTTGCGTCAGGTGTGGGGCCATGTGGCCCAAGATCGGACACGGCATGGCGCGTTGCCTGCGGTAGGATTGGCCCCTTTTCATCTTTCGCGCGCAGGTCGATCAGAAAATCAGTCGCGGCGATGTCGCGCGGGGCGATAAAGGCGGGATTGGGCGCAGGGTCTGATGCCGTGTCAAAGCGGAAGCCCCCAAACCGCATCCCGCCCGCGTCAAAGGTTACAAGCTGCCCCAAGACGTGCAGATCGCCCGTCAGGACTGCGATCGCCATCTGCGCCTGAAGGCTGCCGATCACACCGACACTTGGCCCCAGTACACCGTCTGTATCACAAGAGCCAAGCTGATCCGGCAGATCGGGAAAAACCGCACGCAACCCCGGTTTGCCGCCACAAAAGCCGCCGACATAACCGTCGCGCCCCACTACGCTGGCGCTGACAAGGGGCTGACCTGCCCCAAGACAATAATCAGACGCGATATAGCTGACCGCGAAACTGTCTGCACAGTCCAGGGTCAGTGTCATGCCCTCGCAAAGGGCTGCAATATTGGCCGGGTCGACGCGCTGGCGAATGGGTTCAATGCGCGTGTCAGGATTTAACGCAGCCATCGCCTTTGCGATCACATCGACTTTTGGCAAGCCGATATCAGCCTCGCGAAACAGCGTTTGGCGGTGCAGGTTGGACAGGCTTATGACATCTGCATCCGCAATTCGGATTTGGCCGACACCGGCACCGACGAGGTATTGCATCACGGGGGCGGCCAAACCGCCGCCACCGATCACAAGGACAGAGGACCCGGCCAGCTTATCCTGCGCGGCCTGTCCCAATACCGCAGTCTGGCGGGCATAGCGGCTCATCCGCAGACCTCCAGCCATTCCCTGACGCGGCTCTCCGGATCGTCGTGCAGCGCAATGTCCGTAACGGCCGAGACAACATCCGCGCCGGCATCAAATGCCGCCGCTGCGCGGTCCGTGCTCATCCCGCCGATGGCGACAAGAGGGATGTCGCCCACACGGTCTTTCCATTCGCTGAGCTTCTCAACGCCCTGCTGGTGCCATTTCATCTTTTTCAGGATCGTTGGATAGATCGGCCCCAATGCAACATAGTCTGGTTTCAACGCCAGCGCGCGTACCAGTTCGGCTTTGTCATGGGTCGAAATCCCAAGCTTCAGTCCGGCGGAACGGATCGCCGCCACATCCGCCGCATCAAGGTCTTCCTGACCCAAATGCACCCAGTCACAGCCCAGATCAATGGCCAGTTGCCAATGGTCATTGACCACCAGCAGTGCGCCATGGGCACGGCACAAATCGCGGCCTTCGGTCAGTTGGGCGCGCAGCACATCTTGCGGCTGGTCTTTGATGCGCAGCTGCACGAACTTCACCCCCAAGGGCAGCATGCGCCGCAGCCAGGCCACATCGTCAAAGATCGGGTAAAAGCGGGGCAGCGTCATAGCATGGCCTTTCCGAAGACGGGCGTGGAAGGCGCCGCCATGTCGCGTGCATCCATGGGATCGGCACCGGCGGCCAGCGCGCCGGCTTCGACCGCCAAAGCAAAGGCGTGCGCCATCGCCGCCGGATCGCCCGCTTTTGAAACGGCTGTGTTCAACAGAACCGCGTCATACCCCAACTCCATCGCTTGCGTCGCATGGGAGGGCAATCCAAGACCTGCATCCACGACCAGTGGCGTATCGGGAAAATGCGCACGCAAGCTGCGCAGACCGTAGATGTTGTTCAGCCCCAAGCCGGTGCCGATGGGTGCGCCCCATGGCATCAAAACCTTGCAACCGACCTCGACCAGCCGCTCGCACAGCACCAAGTCTTCGGTGCAATAAGGGAACACCTCAAACCCGTCCTCGGCCAGTTGTGCGGCTGCTTCGACGAGCCCGAAGGGATCAGGTTGCAATGTATCGGTGTGGCCGATGACCTCGAGCTTGATCCAGTTGGTGTCGAACAACTCGCGCGCCATCTGGGCAGTGGTCACGGCCTCGCGCACCGAATAACAGCCTGCGGTGTTGGGAAGCACGGCGACACCCAGATCCCGGATCAACCCCCAGAAATCCTGCCCCGCCTGATCACCACCCGCCTCGCGCCGCACTGAAACCGTGGCAATCCCTGCGTCCGAGCGGCGAAAAGCATCCGCCAAAATTGCGGGCGACGGGTATTGCGCGGTGCCCAGCATCAGCCGGGATGTCACTTCTGTGCCGTAAAAAATGGGCATTCTATCCTCCTTGTCGCGGGGCCACGATTTCGACGCGATCCCCCTCTTGCAAAGAATTCTCGGCGCGCTGATGCCTGGACACGAATGTCTCGTTCAGCGAGGTGGCCACCTTGGCCTCAGCCTTCCCAAGCTCTTCCAAGAGCGCGGCCAGTGTGGGCGCGCCTGTCTCAAGTGCTTCACCGTTCACGATGATCTTCATACCAAACCTCCGGTATCTTGCCCTTTTGCAACAGGTCCGCCGTCATCTGCGCTAGTGCAGGTGCAAGCAGAAATCCGTGCCGAAACAGACCGTTTACATAAATCACATCACCAATCCGCCGGATGCGCGGTTGGTTGTCTGGAAAGGCAGGGCGTGCATCCACGCCAATTTCCAACAGCTCTGCCTCACCAAAAGCGGGGTGCAGGGCGTAGGCCGCATTCATCAATTCCATAACAGACCGCAGCGTCGCGCGCCCGCGTTCGCCGGTTTCGATCTGGGTCGCACCCAACATGAAGACATTGTCGCCACGCGGCACGATATACAGTGGAAATCGCGGGTGAAGCAGCCGCACGGGGCGCGACAGCGTCGCATCGGGGCAGCGGACCACAAGCATCTCGCCCTTCACGCCGCGCAAATCCGTGAGGGTATCGCGCGCAGCAAACCCGCGGCAGTCGATTACCTGACCGTTGGTATTGCCGCCAAAGCCCACGCCTCTTTGCTCCAGCCGCGCATGCAATCCGGTCAGTGTTGCACGAGGGTCAAGATGTCCCTCATCTGCCAAGAACAGCGCCTTGGAAAAACGTTCCGCCAAAAGCGGCTCGTACTCGGCGATCTGCGTTTTTGTCAGCGATGTCGCGGTCGGCGCACGGCGCGCAAAAGTTGCCAGATCGCTTTGATCGCGATTAAGCGCAACAACGAGCGTGCCCTTGTGATTTACAATCCCGCCTTGGCTTTCCCACCACCCTGCCGCTTTGCGGCCTTGACGCATGATCTCGGGCTCAGCACTCACGCCTTCACAATCGGGCGCCAGCATGCCGCCGGCCCACCAAGAACAGGCATGATCGCCGGGCGCGCCCTTGGGATCAATGAGTGTGACCTGCGCGCCGCGTGACGACAATTCTGCCGCCACTGCCAACCCGCAAACGCCGCCACCCAGAATGGTGAATGGGCCGCTCATTTCCAAAACGCGTGAAAGTGATGAACGGGCCCATGGCCCTGCCCGACGTGCAAGTCATCGGCATGCAAAATCGCTTGATGTAGCCACCTGTGCGCACGCGATACCGCATCGCTCAACGCCATACCCTGCGCGAGACCCGCCGCGATCGCAGAGGAATAGGAACATCCCGTGCCGTGGGTGTTAGGTGTATTCACCCGTGGGGCCGAAAACTCTTGCGTTCCTGTTTGCGAGACAAGATGGTCGGTGCAGGTCTCTCCGTCTGCATGTCCGCCTTTCATCAGAACTGCACCGACGCCATGCTCCAGAAGGGCGGCCGCCTGCGACTGCGTGCTGCCCGCGCCAACCAGTTTCGCCGCTTCAGGCAGGTTAGGTGTCAGCAGGGTCGCGCGTCCGAAAAGTGAAGATTTCAGCGCATTTATCGCATGATCGGCCAGCAGCGTATCACCTGATTTAGCAACCATCACAGGATCAAGCACAACCGGCCCATCATAGCCGGCCAGCGCATCCGCTACGGCTGCGATCAGCGACGGTGTGCCCAGCATCCCGATCTTGATCGCGTCTATATCGATATCATTCAGAACGGCTTTGATCTGCGCAGCGACGACCCCGTCCGGGATAGGATGAATGGCTGTAACGGCTGTGGTGTTCTGTGCGGTAACCGCCGTCACAACGGAGGCGGCATAAACCCCCATAGCCGAAAAAGCCTTGAGGTCGGCCTGAATACCAGCCCCGCCACCAGAGTCGGAACCAGCAATCGTTAACGCCCTTGCTACCATGTCGTAGCCCTCGGTTTAGGGGTCAGGAAGCTGAAGGGAGCAGGACAAAACGGATGCGAGTTCCGCAAGCTGTTCCCTCCGCCGGTCCTAACCGGTTCAGGTTCAATGGGTTTGCAGCTTGTGCATCTCAGCCCGGTTATGGGCACCCCAACAGATATGAGTGCACCTCTAAATTGATCGCGCAGAAGCGTCAAACGGATAAATGACCTCGCGAGGATTGTTCTGAATGTTTACGAAATTGGGCTTCGGAAAAGAAAATTGGTCACGACTATGAATTTTCTACCACGCGACGCCCACCCGCCATGGATATCGCCATTTCCCGCCGACCCGGATGTAAGTCGCGTCCACGTGCCATTTGTCGTTCGGCTTGGGGCGGACGCGCCGGATGCAGGCGGTAAAATCTGCGCCAAATCAATTGACGCAGAGTGGAATGGTTTCCGGCTCACGATGATATGCCGTTCCGCGCAAATGTCTTTGACTGCACTACTCAAAGCAAACCGATGGTATGCCCAGACCGCGTAGGCAATGACCTCACGAAGGGAGCAAAAACCCTTCAGGCGCGGCGGGCGGGATGGAATGTTAACTTGCCACCTGTAGCCGTCTTCGAAACGCTCGCAACTTGGCAATACCGCTCTGGCAGATTACGACAGATGGCAAGACATCACTCATGGCGCCCGTGTAGCTTTGTGAGGCGGCGGGCCAGCCAGCTGTGGGTTTGACCTTAGCACCCTGTCGGAAAGTTATATGCCGGTTCTGAACACGCGGATCACTGCCTTGCAGATAGACAATGCCATCAGGATCGAGGACCGCCGTCATCCTGTCCGCATGCGATTTAAAAATCATCCGCACCGCTATGAACGCGATGCGGCACCAAGTTGGCGTGAGCACAGCCGCCGACACCTCAGATCAACAGTCAAGGAAAGCCGCCACGTCTGTCTGATCTGGCATACGACCCCCGGGCATCGTCACTTTTGCAGCCGCCGCTGCGTTACCAAATTTTGCCGCCGCAACCGCAGTTTCGCCGCGCGCAAGGGCGAGCGTGAAAGCCCCATGCCACACGTCACCCGCGCCCAGAGTATCCACAGCATCCACCTTACAAGGCAAGACCTGCGTCAAGGTTACACCATCATGGCACAAGACCGGGCGCGCCCCGCGGGTAACTGCAACCCAGACACCCAGTTCATGGGCGACATCTGACAGGGCTGCCGCGTCGCAGGCCCCGGCATAATCGCTCAAGCCCTGTTCGGAAAAAATGATGTGGCTCGCCAATGGCAGAGCTTCGTGACACAGGCGCACCGGGCTTTCGGCATCAATCACACCCAATTTTCCGGCCATCCGCGCCGCTCGCAAGATACGAACGGCAGCGCCGGGCCAGCGGGTATCGACCAGGGCGGCATCATGATCAAATTGGATGTCAGGCGTTTCAGGAAACAGTGCTTGCGCGCGGTGGTTGATGATTGTGCGCTCACCGGCATCGCTGACGATCACGGCGGATCGCGCTGTACCCGTGCCCGCTATCGTTTGTAGGTGGTCCGTGCCAATGCCCCGTGCGCAAAGGGTTTCCCGCACATGCGCGCCTAACGCGTCATCGCCGACGCAGCCTTTTAGATCCACACGTCCACCAAGCTTTGCAATCGCAGAGGCTGCCAGCAACGCACCACCGCCGGGCATCATACGCGACATCCGCGCCTGGTGCTTGTTTCCCTCGACTGGGAAACCATCTGTCTCAAATGTAAAATCAACGGTAATCAGACCGGCGCAGAGGATATGGGGCACTGCAAGACCTAAGTGACTATTTTCAACAACAGTCTAACATGTTAGCTTGACAGTCAACGCGCAGCTGGTGAACTTATCAGTATTTACACGGGGGAAAAATGGCCGACATCGGGATTTCAGTGGCACTTTTGACGCCGTTCACTGCTGCCGGTCCAATTGATACTGCTCTTATGGCGCGCCATGCTGCGGATGTGATGGCCGCCGGCGCGCGCGGCGTCACCCTGTTCGGCACCACTGGCGAAGGCGCATCCATTGCGCTATCCGAACGTCCGGCTGTGTTTGGCGCCATGACCAACGCAGGCATCCCGGCAGAGCAGATTTTTGCTGGCATTTGCGCAACATCGACCGGCGACGCCCTAGCGCAAATTGATCAGGCCGCCGCGTATGGAATCAATACATTTCTGCTTCTGCCACCGTTTTACTTTCCCGCGCCCGGCGATGCAGGTCTGCGCGAGTGGCATGCACATGTTTTCGCGCAGGCCGATCCACGGGCCAAGTTCATTCTGTATCATATTCCGCAACTGACCCACGTTCCGTTGTCTTTTGATCTGGTCATCGGGTTGCGCACCGCGCATCCCGACCGGGTGATCGCAATAAAGGACAGCTCTGGTGACTGGGACAACACCGAACGCTTGTTGAAACACGGAAACGTGCCGGTGTTAGTCGGGGATGAACGCCTGTTGCACCGGGCTGTTGCGCTTGGGGCAGCGGGGTCGATCTGCGGTATGTCCAACCTTTACCCCGCCCGGTTGAACACTCTGTTTGCGACAGGACAGGAGGACGCAGCATTGTCGCGCGAGGTGAATGCAGTGGTGGCCGGGCCGGTCGTTCCTGCGCTAAAGACACTGATGGCTGCGCATTCGGGCAATGCCGCGTGGGGCAATTTGCGCGCTCCTTTGTCGCCGCTGCCCGATCCGGACCGCGCCACTCTTTTGTCCCGCTGTAAAACGGCGCAAACTGATGAGTAACAGCTCAGAAAACCGGGCGCGCGATCACGCCTATTCCAGCTTTACCCAAAAACTTCTGTCGCAGGACATCGCACCCGGTCAGATCGTTTCCCAGCGCGAGTTGGTGGAACTGACAGGCATGCCCTTGGGTGCGATCCGAGAGATGATACCACGGCTGGAGGCGGACGGGTTGATCAAGACTGTGCCCAAGCGCGGGCTCCAGGTGTTGAACATCGACCTTGATCTGGTGCGTAACGCTTTTCAACTGCGCCGCATGATAGAAGGGGAGGCAATCGCGCTTTTCTGTGCGCAAGCCAGCACGGCGCAAATCGCCCAAATCGCCACAGATCACCGCACCATTCGCGCACAAGCGGTGGGCGGCTTGCCCGAGGATCTACTGGCAGAAGCGCAAAAGATGGATTGGGCGTTCCACGATCTGGTGGTCGATGCCATGGGCAACCAGATTATTTCTGACATCTACCGGGTCAATGCGATCAAAATCCGCTTGATCCGCAATTCTGATACGCGAATGTTGCCCGAACTGGCCGTGTCGGTCATGGATGAACATCTTGCTGTGGTCGACGCGCTTTTGGCGCGGGACACTGAAGCCGCCGTGACTGCCATGCACGCCCATATCGACAGCGCCAAACGCCGGGCACTTGGCGTATGACCGAATTCTCGCAGGGCTAACCTGCGGAGTACGCGGAAACCACCGCACACCAGAGGAGGAAACTACATGACCCTGAAATTGACCCGCCGCACCTTGATGGCGCTAAGCGTAGCGGCACTGGCCACACCTGCCTTTGCGCAGGATAAGATCACTCTACGCATGTCCACGCCGGCATCCGAGACTGACCAGCGCAGCGTTGCATTGGCAGAGGTTTTCGCGCCTGCCGTGGCCGGCTTTGCGACCTACCAGCCCCATTATAACGCATCGCTGATTGCCCAGAATTCAGAGCTTGAGGCAATCGCATCAGGGGATCTCGAGATGTCGATCGCATCGGCGCAGGAACTGGCGCAGTTCTTCCCCGAATTCTCGATCTTTGCCACCGGTTACGTGCACCAAAGCGCAGAACATCAGGTAGCAGTGTTCAACGATCCACTGATGGATCCGTTCAAGAAAACCGTCGAGGATGAACTGGGCATAAAGCTGCTTTCCGTAATGTATCTGGGCCAGCGCCATGTGAACCTGCGCCAGACCAAAGAAGAACTGACGGTCACCACACCGGCCGATCTGGCTGGCGTGAACCTGCGCATGCCCGGCACCGATGCCTGGCAGTTCCTCGGCAAGGCGCTTGGGGCTAACCCTACGCCAATGGCCTTCACTGAAATCTATACCGCACTGCAAACCGGCAGTGTTGACGGTCAGGATAATCCACTGCCCACGGTCGTCGATGCCAAGTTCTACGAAGTGACAAATCAGGTGGCGTTGACCGGGCATCTGGTTGACCTCAACTACATCGCATTTTCCAAGGCTGTTTGGGACGGTTTGTCGCCCGAGCAGCAAGAAATCGTGCAGACCGCTGCTGATGCTGCCGCGCAAAGCGGGCGGGAAAAGCAGTTGGCCAAGGAACAGGAGCTTGTGTCCTTCCTTGAGGAACAGGGCATGGAAATTTATGCCCCCGATCTCGACGCCTTCCGCACCCATGTGCAGGAGCAATATGTAGGCTCCGAGTTTGCAGCATCCTGGCCCGAAGGCGTGTTGGATAAAATCAACGCCTTGGGCAACTGATTTGAAACAGCGGGGAGAGGCAGTGCGGCTGCCTTTCCCCTTTCCCTGCGGACCTTGCCCATGACGCCCCTTCCTTTTTTGCGCAGCTTTGCCAATGCGGTTGCAGCAGCCATGATGGCGCTGATGTTCCTGACGTTCATACTTCAGATCGCCGTTCGCTATTCTGCACGGGTGGAGGGGATCGCTGCGACCTTTCCACTGCTGGACCCTTCGCTTTATGGCTGGACACTGGAATTCTGCCTTTTGCTCTGGGTATGGCTGATCTTCTGGGGTAATGCTTTTGTGGTACAAAACCGCGACCATGTAACCTTTGACATCCTTTACCTGAACGCCCCACCACCCGTGCGGCGCGGGTTCACCATAGTCGCAGGACTGGCCATTTGCATCGGTTTGCTGGCTTCCATCGGACCCACGATGGAGAAGTTCCACATTCTCCGGCTCAAGAAAACAGCGACGCTCTCGAATTTGCTAGGGGATTGGGTGCGCATGCGCGACATCTATTCAATCTATATCGTCTTTCTTGTCGCGGTTGGAGCGCGCTATGGATACGTCGTCTACCGCGCCGTGCGCTATGGCGTCGATGAACCAAGGCATCCCGAATGAGCCTGGAGTTCGCAATCTGCCTGATCGTTCTATTCGGGCTGGCCGGGATCGGCGCACCCATCGCCTATGCCATCCTTATCTCGTCCTTTGCCTATCTGGCCGTGGCGGGACAGGGCATCGGCATTTCCGGCAAAGTGCTGATGGACGGGCTTTACAACAGCTTCATTTTGCTGGCGGTACCGCTTTTCATCGTGGCGGCCAATATCATGAACGCGGGCACGATTTCGGACCGCCTGCTTGGCTTCTGCGTGGCAGTCGTGGGTCGGTTTCGCGGCGGCTTGGGTCATGTGAACGTTGTGGCGTCCCTGATTTTTTCGGGGATGTCCGGCTCTGCCGTGGCGGATGCAGCCGGAATCGGCAAGATTATCATTCAAATGATGACCAAGTCAGGCCAGTACCCGCGGGGGTATGCCGCCGCGATCACGGCCGCCTCAGCGACCATCGGGCCAGTCATACCACCCAGTATCCCGATGGTGCTTTACGCATTGGTCTCGAATACATCCATCGGCTACCTCTTTCTTGGGGGGATTCTGCCGGGTGTTCTGATGGGGTTGGTGCTGATGGGTATGAACACCTGGTTGGCACATCGACGGGGGCTTGCACTGGAAACACCGGTGCCTTTATCCGAACTACCTGGCCGGACCATCAACGCCTTTCCGGCGTTGTTGATGCCCGCGATCCTGCTTTACGGCATCTACGGAGGTGTAACGACGCCCACAGAGGCCGCCGCAGTGGCCGCGTTTTATGCTTTGGTCTTGTCGGCACTGTTTTACCGCGCGCTCAGCCCGTCCGCCTTGTTCCGTATTCTGGTGGAAAGCGCACGGTCCTCAGCGGCGGTGGGCCTCGTCATCGGCGGCGCGTTGATTCTCAATTACGTGGTCGCGTCAGAGAACATTCCAAGCCTTCTTGCTGCGCACCTCACGGGGCTGAACATTTCACCACAAGCCTTCATGCTCGGGGTGATGTTGCTCTTGTTGCTCCTGGGCTGCGTGCTGGATGCGACCACGATCATTCTGGTCATCATCCCGCTGTTCTTGCCCACCTGCCGAGAGCTGGGCATCGATCTGGTACACTTCGGCGTGGTGGCCGTCATCAACTGCATGATCGGCATGATAACCCCACCCTACGGAATATTACTCTTCGTGATCAACGCAGTAACACAAATCCCTCTGTCAGAGATCATCGGTGCCGTCTGGCCTTTCCTGCTGGTGCTACTGGCCGCTCTTTTGTGGTTGGCACTGGCCCCCGGCGTCGTCCTGTGGTTGCCGCGCCTCTTTGGATACCCAGCCTGAAAACGGTGCAACACGCTCGTGCGGGGTTCCGCACAGTGCGGGCAAGTGATCCGCCATCCTTGCAATTCACTCCACGGGATTGGCAGCAAACCAATGTCGGTGCCAAATACAGGCATCCGGACCTCAGCCAAGCTGTCGGTGATCTGTTCGGTCCCGCTTTCGATCGCGATGCCCGGGACGTGCCAAAGAGACAAAACAATTCACCATAAAACCGCCGTTCTCCGGGGCGGCTTACCATTTCCGTGGCCAAGACCGACGCCTCCAGAACCCCGGACCGGCGATCAAGATGTGGCGGATGCTGATCACGGAAGCGTTGCATGATGATGGCCTTGCCCATCCCGCTGTCGCCATGCCCCGCGATGGGTGCCATGCGGCGCCTTCCGAATGATGAAGGCGCGCCGCTAGACAATGGATGGCTTGGTTCGCGCGAGGGTAGCGTGACAGATGCGCCGCAGCGATTGATCCTGACGCGCAGGGACTTAGCTTGAACAATTATGAGAAAACGTAAGCTTGAAACCCATCTCGAAGCATGGCGGCACGACCCGCGCGCAGAAGGCCTTGAGCGACTGCTGCGCGCAGCGTTCAGCCCACCCCCGGGGCGCGCACGTATTGCGACGGCGCTGGCCATGGGGCTCGCCACACATCTGAGTTTTGCGGCGGCGGTACTGGCGATGATCGTTTCGATGTTCTTTGGCCTGAGCACGAGCCTTGGGCAAGTACCACACCCGTGGAGCTGGATCGCAAATATGGCCCTGATCCTGCAGTTTCCGCTGCTGCATTCTCTGCTGCTTACAAAGCGCGGTATGCGGGTTTTGTCGCGTATGATCCCCGGGGCCCACGGCGTGACACTCGCGACCTCGACCTACGCGCTGATCGCGTCTGCTCAGCTGCTGATGCTGTTCACCCTCTGGACACCATCGGGGGTTGTCTGGTGGCGTGCTGAAGGCTGGATCTTTGGCGTGAGTTGCGCCGCCTATGGGGCGTCGTGGCTGCTGTTGCTCAAGGCCAGCTTTGACGCCGGAGCCGAAGTTCAATCGGGCGCGCTGGGATGGATGACCTTGCTGGGAAAAATCAAGCTGCGCTTTCCCGACATGCCGACGCGCGGACTGTTCCGGGTGATCCGCCAACCGATCTACGTCGCATTCACCCTGACGCTCTGGACGGTGCCGGTCTGGACGCCCGATCAACTGCTCCTGGCAGCCTGCCTCACGGCTTATTGTCTGCTGGCACCGCTCTTGAAGGAGCGCCGCTTTGCCGCGCGCTACGGGGCGCGATTTGTACATTACCGTGACAACACCCCATATGTCTTACCGAGGATTGCCCGCCATGACCCGCAATGATCTGACGATTTATGACGACGTCGCGGCGCAGTGGTGGTCGGACGACATCCGCTGGGTACGCACCCTCAAGGCAATGGTGCCCGGTCGGCTGGCATTTTTTGACCGCAAGATTGACTGGCGCGACAAGCGCGTTCTGGATCTGGGATGTGCCGGCGGGTTCATGGCCGAGGCCCTGTGCGAGCGCGGCGCAATCGTGACCGGGATCGACCCGGCAGCACAGGCCATTGATGCCGCGCGCGAGCACGCTGAACTTGACGGTCACGACATACGCTATGATGTCGGCAAAGGTGAGACATTGCCCTACGCCGACGATAGCTTTGACGCAGTGGTTTGCGTTGACGTTCTGGAGCACGTGGAAGACCTTGATCTGGTACTCAGCGAGGTCGCCCGGACACTGGTGCCGGGTGGTATGTTTTTTTTCGACACAATCAATCGCAACCCGCTGGCACGGTTTGCCACCATCACAATGGCCGAGGACATTCTGCGGCTGTTGCCAAAGGGCACCCACGATCCGGATATGTTCATCAAACCGGGCGAGTTGCACGCGGCGCTAGGCAGGGCGGGTTTTGTGCCAGGGCGATGACAGGCCTTGGTCCGCGCGGGGTGAGCCTGCGGGGGGATCTGCGGTTCGGACGTTTGCCGCTGACGACAATCATTTACATGGGAACGGCACAGAACGGGGGGGCACATAGATGATGACTGCGGCACTTTTGATGACGGCGCTGCTCTTCGGGGGCATGATACTCTATTCCTTTGGCTTTGCGGCTTTTCTCTTCTCGGCCTTACCCGCAGAAGTGGCAGGCCCAACGCTGCGCAAGGCCTTTCCGCATTTTTACCTCTTTGTAATTGCAGGGGCCACGTCCGCCGCCGTTCTGACGTATTTTGTCAGCCTGCCTTTGGCGTTGGTTCTGGGTGGGATTGCGCTCACGACTGTGCCCGCGCGCCAGATCCTGATGCCCGCGATCAACCGTGCGACCGATACCGGCGCAAAGTCATCGTTCAAGTGGCTTCATGGGCTGTCTGTACTGCTGACGCTTGCACATATCGTAATGGCAGGTGTGGTAGTGTCGCTGCTTCCGGGTTCGGTGTAGCGATGTGGGTCCTGAATTTCGAGGTGGGTTTGGCTGCAGGGCAGAGCGCACAGCGAATGGCCGCTCAACCCGACGTGGCTCACAATAGCAAGTTACAAGATGTCAGGTTGGTGGAGATTTGGCTTTCAGGGCTCGGAATATAAATCTAACACTCCGGCTTGCGCCCTGTCTTTCCCCAACACCGCCGGGTGATTGAACGTATCCGACCTCGGACCAGACCCAAATCGTGGAGCGCTTCTGATGCGAGCCAATGCAATTTGAAGGTGCCGAAGGGGTCACGCGCACTGAAGCGTATTGCCTGTCGATACATTGCAATCGAGCGTGCACAATTGGCCCGCAAGGCTCTCAAACCGCAGGATCAGATTTATCACCATACCGCGTCAAATGATCCTCTATGTACATGGCGAGGCAAGTCCGCACCGCGAATTGCCACTTCCTTGGAAACCAGGGATGAATTTTCGCCATCAGGGACTTTGGGACAGGCGGCTGTCTGATATGAGATGCAGTCAGGTCGAAAGATCGCTTCCTGTTTCAGGACACCAACGTTTTTGGCATGCCGCAAGGCCTCGTGAATTGGGCAATCGAAACATTGTTTGCCGATTGGATACGTTGCGGTGCGCGCGCGATCAGATTGGTCAGATCATTGGCACCCATCCAGATTAAATGGTCTTCCTCGGTCACCTGTTGATCCGCGTCCAACCAACTTCCGTGGTCACAATGATTGTACCCGTAGCGCAAATGGGCCCCTTTCGCGGCCAATCTTTGGGGAACAAGCGCAAAGACAAATGCCGGGTTCCATGCGCCAACCATGATCTCAAGCAAAATGCGCGACAGCATGGACGTCGCACCTTGGCTTCGCGGACCGCCGAGGCCGCTGGCACGAAGCCAGAATTCGCCATGATAACAGACTTTTCCAGTGATCGTCTGCAGTGCTTCCGGACCTGAATAGAACGTGCAATCCGGGTCAGGCGTGGAGCCGGGTGTGATATACTTGTGGCGGTGTGTTTTCAGGTGCTGATCGAGTGAAATACCTTCAAGATCGAGAAGGCGCACGGCCTGTGTATGGATCAACTCCCCATCCGGGTTGAAACCGCAGACCCAGAAGCCATTGCCTTGGTCGATATACGAACTGGCGACATCGAACATGGGATAAATCGGGCCGCGATTTGACAGTTGGCTCCTCAGACTGCGGAATTTGGCGAAATCATCCCCAATTTCCACACGGATTCCCATCTGTTCCAGATCGCTGAAGATTCCACGTAGGTTCGTTATCAGTTCAAATAGTTTACTCGGTAACATCTGCATCAGACTGACTCTCTCTCTTCTCTGATTGGCCATTAACCTTGTAATCGCTGGTTAGTTCCGCTTAAGTGTCGCTTTTTGCGCGCCCGATATCGGTCGAGCTTATGAACCTTTTTCCCGCAATTCAGGCTGCTTCTTTTCGAAACGGTGAACTGATTTTCAAAACACCGGTGCGCCAGCGCGCCACATGCCTTCGAGCGTCTCTCGACATCTGAGGTACAGTCCGCGCAACATGATTTGACGTCGCTGCCATCCTTGCTTCAAAACACGTTCATTACTTTCTCTTCATATTTCGAAAAACTTTAAACAAATACGGTAAGATTTGTTTTTAGTTAACTGCACGACTTCGTCGATTGGCTGAAAGCTCACGGACTACAGCTCCTAAAATACATGTTCGGGGCAGTATTTTTTCGCAATTGATCAACGCGGAATTGTTGGCGAACATGGAGCGAAAACAGTCGGAGTCTTAAGCGGTATGCGCAACCTTTGTGCTCGGCCGATACGGGATCATATGCGTTAACCGAAGTGCTGTTCGACGCAACCTTGATCTCACGGATGAAAAACTGTCGTCTCTTTGTGCTTTTCGGGCTGGACGCTCGGGCGTGCATTGACATGAGCGTAAGGAACGGTTGGGTTGGCGGTTACAGCCTCCACCTATGCGGCTCCGCCTTTACGGTTCTCGATCCAAAAGTCCGGAGATGGATATGGCTGAGTGACGAGTGGACCTTGCTCTCGAAGACTTGCCAAAAGCTGCGCTGCCCCGAGCGGTGTGTGGAAGTTCCTTGTTTGGCAGTCACCGGCCCAGCCCTTCTCCAGCGCGGGCAATGCCAAATAGAGGTGAGTGGGTGTCCAAGCCGCCAGATGATGCGAGGAGGTGGTCAGTGTCCTGAAGACCACGCCAGGTTCGTGCCTATTCAGGTCATGAAGGGCTGGTTGAGGTGCGGTATCAGCGGAAAGAGGTTCGTTCGGTGGTCCGCTTTCCTGAAAGCGCTGCATCTCTTTCAGTGCTTGGCTTTCTGACGCAATGCGGGTCTTTTCTGCAATTTCCACCCCAACGCCATGTAACGAGGATGACCGCAACCAAATTAACAGAAAAAAATGCGATCGGATTCTACATCTGAAGGGGCCGGATCAGGGAGCTGTGTTACCGTCTTTACCAATAGGGATGAAATCACCGAAAGCGTGGAAGGCGTTTGGGAATCTTAAAGCGCCATGCAAACATCTGAATTATGTAACGCTGCCTGAAATCAAAGATTTCAAAGCGTTACGTGGTGCATGATGTTTCAGGTATTTCGTCAGATGCTCTGGGTCACTGGCCAGGTCACTTGAACTTTGAAAGTTCGTTATGGCTGTATCCTCCTTGGACATAGTAAACTGCCAAGATCACGAGTAAGTTGGCGGGTCATACGTATCGTTTTTCAATGGGCGCACGCGCTTCGACCATTTGCATGAACATATGTGCAAAAGCGTGCCCTATGCACATCATGTATTTTTCGGGGGAATTTGCTTGCATCGTCGAGAGATACATAACAGAGGTTTTATTAGGTTTGGCGGTGACCTACTCTCCCACGTCTTAAGACGCAGTACCATCGGCGCTAAGGCACTTAACGGCTGGGTTCGGGATGGGACCAGGTGCTTTGCTCTCGCTATAACCACCAAACCATATAAAACCTCTGTGTCCAAGTCACGTACAACAATGTATGTGTATGCTTTCGAACCGAATAGAAGTCTTACTTCTACTGGATCAAATCAAGCCTATCGAGCAATTAGTACCAGTCAACTGAACGCATTGCTGCGCTTACATCTCTGGCCTATCGACGAGGTGGTCTACCTCGGCTCTCAGGGATACCTTGTTTTGAGGGGGGCTTCCCGCTTAGATGCCTTCAGCGGTTATCCTTTCCGATCATAGCTACCCAGCACTGCTATTGGCATAACAACTGGTCCACCAGTGGATCGTTCACCCCGGTCCTCTCGTACTAGGGGCAACTCCTCTCAAGTATCCTACACCCACGGAAGATAGGGACCGAACTGTCTCACGACGTTCTAAACCCAGCTCACGTACCTCTTTAAACGGCGAACAGCCGTACCCTTGGGACCTGCTCCAGCCCCAGGATGAGATGAGCCGACATCGAGGTGCCAAACACTGCCGTCGATATGGACTCTTGGGCAGTATCAGCCTGTTATCCCCGGCGTACCTTTTATCCGTTGAGCGATGGCCCTCCCACTTGGGACCACCGGATCACTATGGCCGTCTTTCGACTCTGCTCGACTTGTCAGTCTTGCAGTCAGGCTGGCTTCTGCCATTGCA
Source organism: Roseobacter denitrificans OCh 114 (assembly GCF_000014045.1). Classification (NCBI taxonomy): domain Bacteria; kingdom Pseudomonadati; phylum Pseudomonadota; class Alphaproteobacteria; order Rhodobacterales; family Roseobacteraceae; genus Roseobacter; species Roseobacter denitrificans. Next base: position 707,808 of record NC_008209.1, on the reverse strand, counting down.
CTCAACGAGCGATTTCCGACCGCTCTGAGCCAACCTTCGCGCGCCTCCGTTACGCTTTAGGAGGCGACCGCCCCAGTCAAACTACCCACCACACAAGGTCCCGGATCCGGATAACGGACCGCGGTTAGACATCAAGCAGAACAAGGGTGGTATCTCAAGGGAGGCTCCACGCAGACTGGCGTCCACGCTTCAAAGCCCACCACCTATCCTGCACATGTTCGGCCTAATGCCAGTGTGAAGTTGTAGTAAAGGTGCACGGGGTCTTTCCGTCTAACCGCGGGAAACCTGCATCTTGACAGGTAATTCAATTTCGCTGAGTCTATGTTGGAGACAGCGGGGAAGTCGTTACGCCATTCGTGCAGGTCGGAACTTACCCGACAAGGAATTTCGCTACCTTAGGACCGTTATAGTTACGGCCGCCGTTTACCTGGGCTTCAATTCAGAGCTCTCACCCCTCCTTTTAACCTTCAGGCACCGGGCAGGCGTCAGACCCTATACGTCGTCTTGCGACTTCGCAGAGCCCTGTGTTTTTAATAAACAGTCGCCACCCCCTGGTTTGTGCCCCCAGCCAATACTTGCGTAGAAACTGGGCCTCCTTCTCGCGAACTTACGGAGGTATTTTGCCGAGTTCCTTCAACATAGTTCTCTCAAGCGCCTTGGTATTCTCTACCAGTCCACCTGTGTCGGTTTAGGGTACGATCTAGCGATGGAGCTATTTCCAGGAACCCCTTAGCCGCCCATTCAATCCGATAAGGATGAACGACCTTCGGGATCCGTCACTTCCATCTGGCCCAGGAATATTAACCTGGTTCCCATCGACTACGCCTTTCGGCCTCGCCTTAGGGGTCGGCTTACCCTGCTCAGATTAGCTTTAAGCAGGAACCCTTGGACTTTCGGCGAGAGTGTCTCTCACACTCTTTGTCGCTACTCATGTCATCATTCTCACTAGTGATCTCTCCACCGGATCGCTCACGCGCCGGCTTCACAGAAAACTCCACGTCTCCAATTTCCCCGAGGGGATCAAGGAGACATGGAATTATGTCACACTACGCTCTGCTACCATGCAATAAATGCATCCTAAGCTTCGGCTCATGGCTTGAGCCCCGTTACATCTTCGCCGCAGGACAACTTATTTAGACCAGTGAGCTGTTACGCTATCTTTAAAGGATGGCTGCTTCTAAGCCAACCTCCTGGTTGTTTTGGTCGTCCCACCTGCTTTCCCACTTAGCCATGAATTAGGGGCCTTAGCTGTAGGTCAGGGTTGTTTCCCTCTCCACGACGGACGTTAGCATTCGCCGTGTGTCTGCCATCTAGTACTCCTCGGTATTCGGAGTTTGGTTAGGATCAGTAAGCCTGTGGGGCCCCATTACCCATCCAGTGCTCTACCCCCGAGGGTATTCGGATGACGCTCTACCTAAATAGATTTCGCAGAGAACCAGCTATCTCCGAGTTTGATTGGCCTTTCACCCCTAGGCACAGCTCATCCCGATCCTTTTCAACGGATGTGGGTTCGGTCCTCCAGTAAGTGTTACCTTACCTTCAACCTGGCCATGCCTAGATCACTCGGTTTCGGGTCTGATCCCACGAACTCGACGCCCTATTAAGACTCGCTTTCGCTGCGCCTACACCTAACGGCTTAAGCTTGCTCGTGAGACCAAGTCGATGACCCATTATACAAAAGGTACGCTGTCAGGGCGTAAAGCCCCTCCAACTGATTGTAGGCGTTCGGTTTCAGGTACTGTTTCACTCCCCTCGTCGGGGTGCTTTTCACCTTTCCCTCACGGTACTGGTTCACTATCGGTCAGTAAGGAGTACTTAGCCTTCGAAGGTGGTCCTCCGATCTTCAGACAGAATTTCACGTGTTCCGCCCTACTTAATACGTCCAATCATGCTTCTTATACGGGACTATCACCCACTCTGGTTGCGCATTCCAACGCATTCTAACCACACTCATGGCTCGGCTGGTCCCCGTTCGCTCGCCGCTACTAGGGGAGTATCAATTGATTTCCTTTCCTCCGGGTACTTAGATGTTTCAGTTCCCCGGGTTTGCCTTTATAACCCTATGTATTCAGGTTACAAATACCTGTTTTACCTCATTATTAGCTGCACCGAAGTCCAATAATAACAAAGTATCAGGTGGGTTGCCCCATTCAGAAATCCATGGATCAAAGGTTATTCTCACCTCCCCATGGCTTATCGCAGAGTATCACGTCTTTCATCGCCTCTTACTGCCAAGGCATTCACCAAACGCCCTTTTCGCGCTTGATTTGATCCAGAAAAAGAAAGACTGTCGTCTATCGCGGCCGTCTCAGCTGGTAACTAAAAGATGGCCTTTATTCTGAACCAAAAGCATACTTTTTCCCGCCTGGTTCATTCGAACCAGACAAAGAGTAACGTATATAGCAAACCATCCGTGCAGGAGGTAAGCATCGTTACTCGGGTTAGTGTACTTGACTTGGACAACACGTTCGTTTCAGCAGGGATATCCGTAACGCAGCGAGGAAGCACCGGGTCACAAACCTTCCACCGGAGTGGAACCAACTGAGTTCTTAGCCATACTCGGCAAGAACAAACTGTGTTGTTTGTTACTTCAAGATTACTCTTAAAGTAACTGTATCTCTCTTTACGATGTCAATTCCGTTCAATCCGGTGGATTGTCACGGAGACGTCCGATTGGACGGCTAAACACTCTGAAGTGCTTAGCGATCTAATCGAGTGTTATGGTGGAGCCTAGCGGGATCGAACCGCTGACCTCCTGAATGCAAATCAGGCGCTCTCCCAGCTGAGCTAAGGCCCCATAATATCCCG